>NZ_JAFEKF010000009.1 GCF_016888445.1 Marinomonas ostreistagni | reverse complement strand
AGGCGTTGAACCACCTGATCCCATCCCGAACTCAGAAGTGAAAGGCGCCATCGCCGATGGTAGTGTGGGAGATCCCATGTGAGAGTAGGTCGTCGTCAAGCTTTTAATTAAGAAGCCCTGATCGCTAACGCGGTCAGGGCTTTTTTACGTCTGGCGAAAATAGGCCGCGATACCGTCTATCAGTAAAAGTCGGCGCCAAACACCTTTTGCGCGCCACATATCGGCACCACGCGCCAATATGAAATGGGCGCTGCAAAAGGGTTATGACGCCTACCTCAAAGTTTCTTCAGGGCTTCGGTTCTTGTACGAGGGCGTTTCACGCGCGATCGCAAGCAACGCTTGCTTGGCTTAAGCAAGGCGGCTAGCGCCGCCAGTCACTGGCAAGAGCCCTTCTGGATATGTTGGGCTTAAGCCTTAGTAGCGATTAAGTTATTCAAAATATTTAATCGCTCTGATGTCTCTTTTTGATCATTGCCAATAGTCTCTTGCTGTTTCAAGTCGTGTTCAATGAGCTGTTTTTGTTGTTGGATAAATTGCCATTGCTCTTCACTGTTGGCTTGTTCACCAATGCGAATCAAACCTTCTAATAAGCGCAGTTGTACGGCCAAGTTGAGTTTTGAGTGTTGGCGAATCTGATCAAAGGCTGTGTTTGCCAAGCCAGTGAAGGTGGCGGTCTTAAAGGCAATACGAGGTTCATCATTCTGATCGCAAGCAATGCCCTCAGGGAAGGTTTTGCTGGTTAGGTTACACAGTGTTGAGCTGAGTTTATCGATGCAGGCGATCGCTGAATAAGGGTCATTAATACTGGGGGACAGGGCGCGCAGGGCGATTTCGACTAACTGTAGTATGGCAAACTCTGGATCTTGAATCGGTGTTCGCTTTGCGCCAAGCGTGATGCAGCTCAAAATCTTATCGCGTTGGTTGTTGGTCAGTATTTGGTCTGAGCGTTTGAGTATTGCCATGTTCTTAGTGACAAAGTCACCCGAGGTAATGATTAATTCCATGTATTGTTTTTCTTCGCTCATCAGCTCAGCTAAGGTGTGGTAGTTGATGGCCTGAACATAACCCGCGTGATCGCTGTTGAGCCATATATGGCTTTGTTCTGGAATGTGTTGGCGTACATCCTCGCGGGTACAACCTGCCGCTTCTTTATGTTTATGTTCTTCAAAAATGCTTTGGACATTGGTTTGCAACGATTCGTACACATTGTCGATGATGTTATCGGCTTGTAGGTTAGTTGCGACGTGGTGGATGAAATAGATCAGCAGAAAGATCCCTGTCAGGGTCAGCACCATAGCACCACCGAACGCTAACCCAGGTAAGTAGTCGCCTTGAGCGAAATCGTCCGTGGCTCGTGCGAGCGCTAGGCAATAGAGAAAAATTGCGATGAAAGTCCCCAACACGGTTTGTGTGCTGGAGTCGTTCATGAAGTTTCGAATCAGTCGTGGACCAAACTGAGAAGACGCGTTGGTTAAGGCCACCATGGTAATGGAAAAGGTGATACTGACAACCGTCATTACACTACCCGCAATGGTAGTCAAAAGATCACGGGTAATTTCGCCATCGGCATGATACAGAAATGCCAACCAATCCACTTCCTGCAAGCCTGAGTTGCGATCTACCCAGAGCATCAAGGCCAGTAATGCCAAGACGGCGAATATAATCAGCGTCGGTACGAACCAGTAGCTGGTTCGTACGATATCGTATGCTTTTAGAAGCTTATTATTCTGTGAAATAGGTAACGGCAATGTCTTGTCCTTGATGATCTTAAAAGATGCTTTATCAATACCACACTCATTGCGCTAGCGTTAACCTTATCTAATAAGCTCCTCATGCTCTCCTTTTTTAACCCTCGAGCATTAACTACTTAGTAGGCTTAAGCTGCGTCCAGCATCAGCGTTCGCTTGTGCCTGAATTGCAGTGGAGGATTGCTCTAAAATGCTGTTTACGACTTTGCTGCTGACCGTGCTGGCAATGTCAGCGTCAGCAATCCGCGAGCGTCCCGCTGATTCATTTACTTGAGCCGCGAGCAAACTGTCCACCCGACTACTAAAAGCATTCTGTGTTGCGCCATAGTCGGCTTGCAGGGTTGCCACATTGGCGAGGCTTTCATCGACAGCGTTAAGTGCTGTACTTAGATTCGTGGGATCGTTGACGTCAAAGGCAAACAGACCAGAGGCAGTCAATGCACCATTAAGGTCATTGGTGGCGACATTAAATAAGCTGTCCGAATCCTCGCCCACTTGAAAGCCAAGGCTGCCGTCTTCCGTCAACAGCTCTTGCCCGGCGAACGACGTATCGGCAACGGTGCTTCGGATCGACTCTATGAGACCGTTGGCTTGTTGCTGCAGTGCCGCTCGGTCACTATCAGAATAAGCGCCATTACCTGCCTGAACCGCTATGTCTCTGAGTGAGCTTAAGTTGTCATTAATAGAGCTTAAGCCTGCTTGGGCGATTTGGGTGACGGAGATACCTGCAGTACTGTTGGCGATCGCTTGCCCGTTACCATCTATTTGACTGGTAAGGCGATTAGCAATTTGCAGTCCTGCTGCATCATCTGCCGCGCCATTGATACGCTGGCCACTGGCTAAGCTTTCTTGTGTGCTGTTTACTGATTGGGTCGCCGAGCGATTAACGTAGTTTGAACCAATGCCATCAATACTCATATCAACTTCCTTGCCTGTGAAGGCGAGAATCTAGTGAATGTACAATGAGTATAGTAATCAGCTTTAGAGAACGAGAACTGGAAGGTCGGCTTTTTACGACTTTTAAGGTGTTTTTGCCTTCTCTCTACAAATTTGCAAAGCTCGTAATACAATACGTTCGCGACCACTTTATTGAGTGAGCGTATGTTTTCACTTCAGGCTAAGGCAGACCAAGACAATGATAGCGCCAGAACTATTTATTAAGCGTGCTTTACGGGCCACTAAGGTAACGCGTATGGAGCAAGTGCAGGCGTTATGGAGTGGCTATGGTGAGATTGCCCGTTACCAGATACAAGGCGCTGCTCCTGCTCAGGTGATTCTCAAAGCGATCTCTTGGTCGCATATTCCGCCGCACCCTAGAGGATGGCAGTCGACGCATTCACATCAGCGCAAGATACGTTCTTATCAGGTAGAAGCACTCTGGTATCAGCATTGGGCGCAGCGCTGCCCAGACGATGCCCGAGTACCGCGCTTATTGGCGGTGCATGAAGACACAGATATTACCTATTTATTGTTAGAAGACTTAGATCAGAGTGGTTATGCCAATAGACATGTGCAGCTGGATGTGTCGCAAGCACTAACGGTATTGCATTGGTTAGCGTGCTTTCACAGTACTTTTTTACGCACGCCCCCTCATAATGATGATTGGCCGCAAGGGCTTTGGCAGCAGGGCACTTACTGGCACCTAGCTACGCGCCCTGATGAATGGCAGGCGATGGCCCCAAGTCCATTGAAGGAAAGCGCCCATGGGCTCGATCAAGCCCTCAGAGCCTGTCCATATCAAACCCTAGTGCATGGCGATGCCAAAGTGGCCAACTTTTGCTTTAGTGATGATGACCAGCAGGTGGCGGCGGTTGATTTTCAGTATGTGGGCGGTGGCGTCGGAGTGCAAGACGTGGCGTATTTCTTAGGAAGCTGCCTGACAGAGAGTCAACTAACAACACATCTAGATTATTTGCTCGAGGCGTACTTTAGCGAGCTTTCTCGCTGTCTGGTCGCCAGTGGTGAGTCGCCTGACCTGGCCGAAAGCGTGGCCAACGCGTGGCAAGATTTATTTGCCGTGGCATGGGCCGATTTTCATCGCTTTATTTTGGGGTGGAGCCCACAGCACAAAAAGAACACGCCTTTTAGCCAAGCGTTAGCGCAGCAGGGGCTAGCGGCACTGGGTAATTAGCTTTGCCGTAATGCTCGGTTGGTTTTATGTGTCGCTTCAGCACTTAATGGATCTTCGGGCCATGGATGTTTCGGGTAACGCCCACGCATCACCTTGCGCACATCTGGATAAGCTTCGCGCCAAAAGAACGCCAAGTCCATGGTAATGGCAAGAGGCCGTTGTGCTGGTGAGAGCAGTTCTATTTTGACGACTTGCCCTGCAATAGCGGGGCTTTGAGTTTCGCCAAACATCTCCTGTAGTTTGACGCGCAGAACCGGTTCACCGCTTTCGTAGTCGACTTTGATGCGCGATCCGGATGCGACACTAATGCGAGTCGGTAAGCGCTCTAACAGTTGCTGCTGTGGGTAACTCAATAGGGCTTTTAATGGCTCAACAAGGTCGACTTTGGCAAGTTGGTTAAGACGCGTAATGTTATTCAGAAACGGTGCCAGCCAATCCTCTAAACGCTCGAGTAAACATGCATCTGAGGCATCAGGCAGATCAGAATCAAGATGCTGATGGGCGAAGCGAATACGAGCGCGCAGCTGGCGACTGTCATCACTCCAATTCAGGCAATCAAGCCCTTGCTGACGAATATAATTGAGCGTCGCCAAGGTGATGGCGTGTTCTGGTAACGCGGACAGCTTTTCACGTTTAAGGCATAACTTGCCAAGCCAAGTTTGATGCTCTCCTACGAGGCCGCCGCTGCGCTTATCCCATTCACAATGCTCGACTTCTTCTATGTGTGTCAGCAGGGCCTCTTCGATCTGCGACTCATTAATAGGGCAAGCTAAGTAGACGCGATCACTGTCTTGCTCGGCATGGCCACCTAAGTCCAACACCACCAAAAAGTCTTGCTGACTATTGGTATCTGACGTAGACAGTGTGACTTGTCGACCATTGCTGAGTTTATAGAGTACCTGGTCGCCTTGTTGACGCTGGCGACGGGCGATACGATCTGGAAAGGCCTGAGCCAGAAGTGTGGCGAGTGTCGATTTAGGTGAGCTAGGTTGAGCTTCAGGCAAAAGCTGTTTTAGCGCCGCTTGTGTGCGTTGCCAGCGTTTTGCTTGTGGCGAGCGTTCTATGCGCGTGAGCGCTGCGTACACATCGGTGTCTGCTTGAGACGACGGTGCGCCTTCATACAGTAGCGCGGCAATGGGCAGCACTTGCTCAACTAAATGTTGCTCGCTGGCCTCTTGTATGAGTCGCGCTAAACGAGGCGGTAGGGGGTAGTGACTCAAACGCTCACCAAGTGCGGTCAGAGTCAGCGAGTTGGCATCGGTTAAGATATCTAATTGGGCCAGTAAATCTTGTGCCTGCTGCCAATGAGCGGCTGGCGGTAAGCTGATCCATGGCAGCTCTGACACATCGGTCGCGCCCCAACGGGCAGTGTCCATCACTAAGCTACTAAGATCTTCAAGCTCAATCTGTGGCGCGCTTTGTGGGCTCAGTCGGTGTTGCTGATCTGCTGACCACCAGCGATAGCACACACCTTGCTCCAGTCGTCCGGCGCGGCCCATACGCTGAATGGTTTCTGCCTGAGAGGCGCGGCGCGTGTGTAGGCGTGTCGTGGCGGTTTTGGCATCAAAGCGTGCTTCGCGTGCAAGGCCTGAGTCGATGACCACTCGTATGCCGTCAATGGTTAAGCTGGTCTGGGCAATACTGGTGGCGAGCACGATCTTGCGCCAACCTTGTGCTGCCGGAGCGATGACATGTTCCTGCTCTTTTAGGGTTAAATCGCCATATAGGCTCAGCAGCTCAACTTGCGCCGGTAAACGATCTATAAGCTGTTGCTGCACCGCATGTATCTCACGCTGGCCAGGTAGGAAGACCAAGATTGACCCCTGTTCTTCTTGTAGCGCGCGCTGCACCTGCTTCGCGACCTGTTGGGGTACATCGGCTTGTTTCAGAGCTAAATTGTCATAACGTACATCAATCGGGAATTGTCGCCCCTCGCTAATGATTGGCTCACAGTCGAGTAACGTTTGTAAGCGTTCACTGTCGAGTGTGGCAGACATAACCAGAAGCTTAAGCGGGTCGTCATCTCGAAACAGCTCTCGGGCTTGTAGGCTTAGTGCAAAAGTAAAATCAGAATGTAAGTTGCGCTCGTGGAATTCATCAAAAATGATCAGCGCGACATCGTCTAGGCTTGGGTCATCTTGCAGCATGCGCGTTAAAACGCCTTCAGTCACAACTAATAACTGAGTCGCCTTGCTCTGCTTGCCTTCTTGGCGGATTTGATAGCCTACTCGCTGACCAAGCGGCTCACCCAATTGCTCGGCTAAGCGTTGGGCTGCGGCTTTAGCTGCCAAGCGTCGTGGCTCAAGCATGACTATCTTACGCTCGCCCAGCCAAGGTGCGTCCAGCAAGGCCAGCGGCACCACGGTGGTTTTACCTGCCCCCGGAGCGGCCTCAAGAATGGCTTCATGGCGCTGTATAAGCTGTTGCTGTAGGGCCGGTAAAATGGCGTAGATAGGGAGCGAAGATGACATATAAACTCTCTGGTAGTAATGGCTAGCATGATACCGCTAATAAGCTTGGGTTTCAGCTGGCAGTGAAACCTAAACACTTCTTTGCTTGTCACGGGCCTAGGCTTGATGAACAATACTCTCACCAAGGTGGTGCACGGCTTGCCCACGAGAATAGGATAACAAAAGGATAGAGACACCCATGAATGAGCTGGGCAAAAAAACCTTGCTGATTGTCGATGATGAAGCGGACATCCGCCATTTGTTGAGCGATGCCCTAGCGCAGAAAGGTTATCAAGTCCTTGAAGCTGAGCAAGGCAGCGATATGTGGCGCTTATTAGCGCAGCATACCATCGACTTGGTGTTAATGGACTTATATCTGCAAGAAGAAGACGGTTTACAGTTGGCACGTGAAGTACGCGAGCGCTATGTCATGCCGATCATGATGCTCACCGGCAAAGGCGATGAAACCGATCGTATTCTGGGGCTTGAGCTGGCTGCTGACGATTACATGATGAAGCCGTTTAACTTGCGAGAATTAACCGCCCGTATCCATGCGCTGTTGCGCCGTAGCGCAACCACCGCACCACTTCAGACTTTAAACAGCGAACACGAGTGTTTGTATTTTGGCCAGTGGACGCTGGATCTCACCTCACGCCAACTACGTAATCAAGCTGGCGAAGAGGTCACGCTTACCCTAGGCGAGTTTTCATTATTAGAAACGTTAGCCACACGCCCAGATCGAGTGCTGAGCCGCGAACAAATTATTGATATGAGCCGTGGCTTAGAAACAGAAGTGTTTGACCGCACCGTGGATGTGTTGATTTTGCGTTTACGTCGTAAGCTTGAGCACAACCCCAAAGCGCCTGAATTTATCAAAACCCAGCGTGGACTCGGTTATCTGTTTCAAGGCCCAGTGACTAAGAGCGCCTAACCATGCGCTTAGTCAGCATTCGTCAAAAAGCCTCGCTGATTATTTTTATCATTGCCGTGGTGGCGGCGTTTATGGTGGCGATTGGCTGGCAGTCGATGCGCATCAGTGAAGCGTCACTGTCTGAGTTTGAAGCGCAAACCCTTCCCGAAATCAGTACTGCATTAACCTTAGCCGAGAGTGTCGCGCAGCTTGCCGCGGCGGCGCCTTATACCGCAGGCTCCGCGCGACCGTTTCAATTACAAGCCGAATCCGAGCGCCTAAATCGCCGGATACAAGAGTTACGTGGTGTGGCGGATAACCTGAACAACCGTGACTTTCGTCAACAAATCGCTGGGCGTTTAGATGGTTTTGAAGCCACCCTAACCGAGCTGGTGGCGCTGGTGCGCGAAGAATTGTACATCCGTGAAGACAGTCTAGCGCAACAGTTTGCCATTCGTCAGCTCATGCAGCAAAACCTAGCAGATGAAACCGTATCGCAGCAGCAATTACTCACTTGGCTATTACAGCTCATCGAAGCGCCTGGTGAGGTTGCTCAGTCCATGGCCCAGACTTTTGCCTTAGCCCAAGCATCACCGCAAGTGGCAGACATCGCCGATAATCTGCTGCAAGCTCAAGCGCGTTTGAATGCGATCGAGCAGCGTAAAAACTACTTACTGATTTCACTGCGCGCGAAATCCGAACAATTGAGTGCCCAAGTCAGTGAGTTTGTCGGCACCTTGCAGCGGCAAGTGTCGCGTCAGCGCGCCGATGTGGCGCAAGTTGTAGCCACTGGGCAAGTCTGGCTGGTGGGCATTGCACTGTTTTTGATACTCGGACTGACACGCTTGTATCGCTCTAGTCGCCGTATGACGCGTGATCTCGAGGCCGTTACCCACGATATGAAAGAGCTATCACTGGGGCAGGTGGATTCACGTCGACCGCAGGTCAAACGTAATGATGAGATCGGCACATTGGCAGACGCCTTTGAGGTGTTTCGTCGAGACGCTATTCGACGGCTGGAAGTGTCCGCTGAATTAGGTGAACAAAAGCGCCTGCTTGAGACTATTTTTGACAATATGAACGATGGCCTGAGCGTATTTTCAGAGCAAGGCCAGTTGATCGCTTGGAACAAAGGTTACGAAGCCTTATTCGATTTGTCGTCGAGCCAACTGTATCGCGGTATGCCAATCAGTGCCGTGCAACAGCTGATTACCCAACGCTCACATAAAAACTTGAACTTGGAAAACCAACAGGTGGAGATGGACGAGATAAATGCGTCTAGGCACCAACGCAGTCAAAGTTTTGAGCGTCACTTTGCCTCAGGCAAGGTCATCGAGTTTCGTTCTAAGCCGATGCCCGAAGGCGGCTTCGTCACCTTGTATACCGATTTAACCGAACGTAAGAGTGTCGAAAGCCAGTTGCGCCAAGCGCAAAAGATGGAAGTGTTGGGGCAGCTGACCGGTGGTGTGGCCCATGACTTTAATAACTTGCTGGCAGCCATTATGGGCAACCTGCAGATGCTGTCGGACTCCAGTCCACAAACCGACGATCAGCGCCGCTACGTCGAGCGTGCGTTGGCGGTAGCGGAAAAAAGCAGCAGCCTAGTGCATCGTCTGCTGGCGTTTAGTCGCCGCCAGCAATTATTCCCAGAAGCCACCCACATAGACGATCTTATCGAAGGTATGCTCGATTTAGTCGAATACAGTGTTGGCAATCATATCCTTGTCAGCGTTGATCTTAACTGTCCCGATGAGCACTGCTTGATTGACCCATCGCAACTGGAGAACGCGTTACTCAACCTATCGCTAAACAGTGCGGCGGCCATGGAGCGAGGTGGTGCGCTGAGCTTTTCGACCAAGCGTACCACGCTACCCGAATCTGACACGGCGGCGGTACGCATCAAAGTAGAAGACTCGGGCCACGGTATTTCTGAAGAGGTGTTGGCGCGCATCTTTGAACCCTTTTTTACCACCAAGCCAGTCGGCAAGGGCAGTGGTTTAGGCCTTAGTATGATCTATGGCTTTGTGAAGCAAAGTGGCGGTGAGATTCGCGTCACCTCTCAACAAGGCGAGTGGACCAAGGTGTGCTTATTCTTACCCATTCTGACGCAGCCGCTGACGCCGCGTAAGCTGTCTAAGTGGGATAATTTACCAACGCTGACAGTGCCACACGAAGCATTGGTGTGGTTGGTCGAAGACGATCCTTCAGTGTGTCAGGTGATTGCTGAGCAACTGCAACAGCTCGGTTGCATCGTGCAAACATTTGATCAGGCAGAGCAGGTATTAAACGCCTTTGCGGGGCCATTTTTACCCGATGTATTGGTCAGTGATGTTAACTTGGCGGGCGAACTAAATGGTGTGGCGCTGGCGCATCAACTGCAAGAGTTCGATACATGGGGTGGGCAAATCTTGCTCATGTCAGGCTTACCTAGAAGCGAATTGCGTCAACATTACGACTTACGCGACAGCGATGTATTATTACCAAAACCCTTTACTATCAATGAATTAGAAAAGGTGTTTCAGTTTGAATAAGCAAATATTACAAAAGTTACAAAAGGTGCTTATTTTCTGAAATTTTCCGTTAGCTTTCGTCTTACATAGTGACTTCATGAAGTAGGATTTACCTAGCTTCACGGCACCAGCCGACAATAAAAACAATATTGGAGTCACATAACATGAAATTCCCTTACCGTAAGCTGGCCTGCCTTGTGGCGGCGAGCGCGTTATCCACCGCTGCGATGGCGGAAACCCCAATCATTGGTTTGATCACCAAAACCAACACCAATCCATTCTTCGTCAAAATGAAAGAAGGCGCACAACAAAAAGCCGAAGAGCTTGGCGTAGAGCTGCGCACGTTTGCGGGTCGTTACGATGGCGACAACGAAACCCAAGTACAAGCGGTAGAAAACTTAATCGCTTCAGGTGCCAAAGGCATCTTGATTGCGCCAAGTGACCCAGCGGGTATCGTACCAACCATTGAGCGTGCACGTGAGGCGGGTCTGTTGGTGATCGCGTTGGATACGCCTTTGTCTCCTGCCAGCGCGGCGGATATGACGTTTGCGACAGATAACTTCAAAGCAGGTGAAATGATCGGTAAATGGGCCAAAGCCAAAATGGGCGATGACGCAGCCGATGCCAAAATTGCGTTGCTGGATCTCAACACCAGCGAAATTACGGTCGATGTGGCGCGTAACCAAGGCTTCTTACAAGGCTTTGGTATCGACTTAAATGATCCCAATGACATTGGCGACGAAGACGATCCACGTATCATCGGCAATGATGTCACCCAAGGTTCTGAAGAAGGTGGTCGCCGTGCGATGGAAAACCTACTGCAAAAAAATCCTGAAGTGAATCTTGTCTACACCATCAATGAACCAGCCGCAGCCGGTGCCTATGAAGCCTTGAAATCGTTTGGTATGGAAGACGGCGTGATGATCGTATCCGTCGACGGCGGTTGCCCTGGTGTACGTAATATCGAAGACGGCGTGATTGGTGCTACGTCAATGCAGTTCCCGCTGCGTATGGCTTCTGAAGGCGTCAGTGCGATCGTTGAGTTTGCCAAAACAGGCTCACGCCCGACAGCGTCTGATGGCTTAGATTTTTACGATACTGGTGTACAGCTGGTGACTGATAATCCAGCCCCAGGTATCGAATACGTCTCCTCAAAAACCGGCCTTTCCATGTGCTGGGGCTAAGTTAATTGTTCCACTGATCTTTTAAGGGTCTTCCTTAACACCGCTAACCGTCTTTCTAGGTTAGCGGTGCTGTTATTACGTTTGGAGTATGCCGTATGAGTTCTGCTAACCCGAAACCGTCTGCGCCTGTGCTGGATCACGATAAAGTCGCTGACCAGGCTGGCAGCGGTAGTTATGTAGCGAATTTCGAAGCCAAAGACAGTCCGCTGACACGCTTTAAAAAGTTTCTTCATAAGTACCCGGTTGCCGCACCGACCATTGTGCTGATCTTAGCCATCATTGGTTTTAGTGCGATCATTGGTGACCGTTTCTTGCATCCATTTAACCTGTCGCTGGTGTTGCAGCAGGTGACGATTATTGGCGTCATTGGTGTGGCGCAAACACTGATCATTTTAACCGCGGGGATCGACTTATCGGTCGGCGCGATCATGGTGCTGGCCTCGGTGGTCATGGGGCGCATGGCGATTGACCATGGCTTGGAAGCTTGGCTGGCGCTGCTCATTGGTATCGGTGTCGGGGCATTAACGGGTTTGATCAATGGTTCTTTGATCACACGCTTTAAGTTGCCACCTTTTATCGCGACTTTGGGCTCTTGGAACGTCTTTTTCGCCTTGAATCTTTGGTACTCAAAAAGTGAGACCATTCGTTCGCAAGAGATTGCCAACAACGCACCGCTGTTACAATGGTTGGGCGAAACCGTGTCTTTCTTTGGCGCGCGGCTCACCTACGGCTCGTTACTGATGTTGGCCTTGTTTGTGTTGATTTGGTACGCCTTAAACTGGACCGCGTGGGGCCGTCATGTCTATGCCACGGGCGATGACCCTGCCGCGGCGAAACTTGCTGGTATTCGTACCGATCGCATTTTGTTATCGGTTTATGTATTGGCCGGCGTGGTGTGTGCCATCGGCGCATGGGTGTTAATCGGTCGTATCGGCTCGGTCAGTCCACAGGCAGGTTACACCACTAACTTGGACAGTATCACCGCGGTCGTCATTGGTGGCTGTAGTTTGTTTGGCGGGCGTGGCTCTATCTTTGGCACCTTGATTGGCGCATTAGTGGTCGGGGTGTTCCGTAATGGTTTGGCGCTCGCAGGCGTCGATGTGTTATGGCAAGAGTTTACCGTCGGTATCTTGATTATCGTGGCGGTAGGCGTCGATCAATGGATCAGAAAGGGGACAGCATAATGACAGCACATTACGATCAACAACCTGTTCTAGAAGCGCGTGGCTTGGTCAAACGCTACGGCAGTGTGACGGCCATCGATCACGCCGATTTAACCCTTTACCCAGGCGAAATCTTGGCGGTCATTGGTGACAATGGTGCGGGTAAATCGTCGCTTATCAAAGCGCTATCGGGCGCCTTAGTGCCGGATGAAGGGGAAATCTTGTTGGACGGTAAAGCGGTGCATTTTGGCTCGCCGATGGAGGCTCGCGAGTTGGGTATTGAAACCGTGTATCAGAACCTAGCTGTATCGCCAGCACTGAACATCGCTGACAACTTGTTTTTAGGGCGCGAGATTCGTAAGCCTGGTATTTTGGGGTCGGTGTTTCGCATGTTGGACAAAAAAGCTATGGAGGAGCGAGCCCAAGCGAAGATGAAAGAGCTGGGGCTGATGACCATCCAAAACATTTCGCAAGCGGTCGAGTCACTCTCTGGCGGTCAACGCCAAGGGGTGGCGGTGGCACGCTCAGCACTGTTTGGTAGCAAAGTGGTGATCATGGACGAACCGACCGCTGCGCTTGGGGTCAAAGAATCTCGACGAGTGTTGAATTTGATCAAAGAAGTGCGTGACCGCGGTCTGCCGATCATCTTGATCAGTCACAATATGCCGCATGTGTTTGAAGTCGCTGACCGCATTCATATTCACCGTTTAGGGAAATGTGCGGCGACGATTACCCCGCAGACGCACACCATGTCTGAAGCGGTGGCTATCATGACCGGCGCAATGGAAGTAAACTCGGATTCCGCAGCGGCGTAGCCACGCCGCTAAGGTTTTCGTTAAGAGACAGGTTATGGGCATCACAGCAGACAGTATGACACATCTTAAACAGTATCTAGCGCCTGGTGCACGTTGGCTTGCGCTACTGGGTGTCAGTGCTTTGTTGGGATGGCCACTGGCTTCTGTGGCGCAAGCGCAGCCGTTGCGCTCGATTGGTATCAGTGTGGCGGATTTGGGTAACCCTTTCTTTGTGCAGTTGGTCGAGTCGGCCAGCGCACGAGCCCAAGCGTTAAACGACGAGCCTGTCGAAGTAGTGGTACGCTCGGATGCTTACGATTTGCAGCGCCAGATCGAACAGCTCAATGATTTCATCGAGCGTGATGTGGATCTGATCATCCTAACCGCGGCCGATGAGTATCAGATCGCACCGACCGTGGCGAAAGCACAACGTGCTGGGATCAAAGTCATCGCTGTGGATGTGAATGCCCAAGGGGCCGACGCGACGATTACCACTGATAATGTTCAAGCGGGCGTGGTGGCTTGCGAGCGCTTGGCGCAAGAAATTGGTTACCAAGGGCAGTTTGTCATCATCAATGGCGTATCGGTGTCCTCGGTGTTAGAGCGCGTGGCGGGCTGTAAATCGGCTCTAAACCGTTACCCTGATATCAATCTGCTAAGCGATCGCCTTAATGGCACGGGTAGCCAAGAAGGCGGTATGGAAGCCATGACTTATTTGATGGAAGAGTACGACCATATCGATGCGGTATTTGCCATCAATGATCCAACGGCTCACGGCGCTTTATTGGCAGCAGAGCAGGCGGGCCGAGACGAGTTTGTGTTGGCATCAGTGGATGGTTCGGCGTTTGCCGTAGCGCATATCCAACAGCCCAACGCTTGGCTCGCGACCGCCGTACAGCGACCTAAAGAAATGGCCGAACGCGCGGTCGAGATCGGTATGGCGTTGCTGTCCGGCGAAGAAGTGCGTCAGCGTTTTATTCTGATCCCCGCCAAATTAGCGCAAAAGAATCGCGCACAGAGCGAGTAATTTTATCGCGCCTAGTTGGCGCACGTCGTTAAGCTCGGTACTCTAGCGTCTTCATCATCAAGGACGCCCCATGGATACCGCGAGTCTATTTCAACAAATCTTCAATACTGTTTTTCCTCTGATCATCATTGTTTTGATTGGCTTTTTCTACGCTCGTGCGCGCCCTACAGACATGAGTGTGGCCAATCGCATCAATATGAGTGTGTTTATCCCCGCGCTGATTTTCTCAGTCATGGCTTCAAAAGAGTTTCATATTCAAGCGTATCTGCCTTTGGTGGCGGCAGGAGCATTTGTCGTGCTGGGCTCTGGCCTTGTTGCTTGGCCGATCGCACGCTTGTTAGGTTATGAATTCAAAACCTTTGTGCCGCCGATGATGTTTAACAACAGCGGTAATCTGGGCATTCCGTTGATGGTGTTGGCCTTTGGCGAAGCAGCACTACCGATTGCCGTGGTGTTATTCTTGATCGAAAATCTTCTGCATTTTACCGCCGGCATGTATTTGTTGAACCCACGCACACAGTTGAGGAACTTACTGAAGATGCCGATGATTATTGCCACCGCCGTGGGCGTAATCTGGAGTTGGCAAGGCTTGCAGATGCCAGAGGCGATCGGCACGGGCATCGATATGCTGGGGCAAATCTCTATTCCGCTGATGCTGTTTGCGTTGGGCGTGCGTATGAAGGATGTCGACTTTGGCCAGTGGCGCATCGGGGTGGTCAGTGGTTTTGTTAGCCCGATCAGTGGCTTAGTGGCAGCGTATGTCTTCTATTGGCTGTTTGGTTTGCGCGAAGATTGGTTTGGCTACTTGGTGATCTTTGCGTGTCTGCCACCGGCGGTCTTAAATTATATGGTGGCGGAGATGTTTGAGCAGGAGCCGCAAAAAGTGGCATCTATTGTGCTACTAGGTAACTTACTGTCACTGGTGTGCATTCCAGTGGCGCTGTATTTCGTATTGTAGCGGAGCAAGAGTATGTGGACCCATATTGGATTGGTCGCGTTATTGATTGCAGTGTATGTGATCGCTATGCGTTTAGTATCGACGGCAATTCGCGCGGTAGGGCTGCGCCAAGGCATTAATGAGCTGCGCATGAGCGTGGTGGCAAAAATATTAAATCTAGGGCTGACAGCAGTGTTTATCTTACTGCTCTGTGTGGTTTTGGGTGTCGGCTATGGTCAGCTAGCAGTTTTCTTTTCTTCGGTGTTTGCTGTCGTGGGGGTAGCGCTGTTTGCCCAATGGTCGATCCTCAGTAACATCACCGCGAGTCTGATTATCTTTTTTAGCTTTCCTTATCGTGTCGGCGACTGGATCAAGGTGGTCGATAAAGACGAGGAGATCTTGGGGCAAATTCATGAGATCTCGACCTTTCACGTGATTATCACCCGCTTGTCGGGTGATCGCGTGACCTATCCTAACAGCTTGATTTTGCAAAAGGCGGTGATCTGTTATCACGATGAAGCCGAAGCGCGACGTTATTCTGCTTTGCTGACGGCGGATGACAATGCTGAGCAAAAGGGTAAAGATTGATCAAAAAACACTCTATTGGCCGAGAGTATGGCATACTGTAGGGCCAACTGACTTGAATGCTCAATAACTTGTTAGGAGAGTGTGATGAAATCCAATCCCGATGCGCTAATCTCAAAACACCCAGGCCTGGTGCACAGCGATGCTGTGAAGGTGAAGTCGCATGTCCAGCGCGCTCAAGAAGATTGGATTCTCCACACCTTGATGATTGAAGGGTACGATGTACCGTTTCGTTTCAAACGGCATGCGAAATACCACTCGTTGCAAGGCGCCCGTGTCAATCTTACTTATTACCCTGCCCAAGAGTCAGTCGCTGGCATCGACATGGAAGTTATGAAAGTGGTGCGAATTAAACGCAGTTAACTACGGAGCATCTTCCTTTCGTCATTGTCTCATTCTAAACTCGCTCGCTTGAGCGATCATGTTTAGGAGAACAACACGTCAATGACTACCGCCGCCCGTTCACAAACTTGGTTCGATACCATCAAGCGTATCGAACGCAGTGTTTGGTTCCAAAGTTTTATCATCAGCATCATTATCGTTGCAGCACTGACCGTGGGTGCGAAAACCTACCCGCTGCCGTATTCAGCCGAGTTGGTGATTAATTACTTAGACAGCTTTATTACCTTCTTCTTTTTAGCTGAAATCAGTCTGCGTTTTATCACCTGTGAGCGCAAGCGAGCGTTTTTTAAAGATCCATGGAACATCTTTGATACGGTGATCGTGATCGGCAGTTTGGTGCCGATTTCCAATACCGACATGGTGCTGGTGGCGCGCTTGTTACGCGTACTAAGGGTGTTGCGTCTGGTGTCGATCATCCCAGATCTGCGCATGTTGATTAACGCGCTGATGAAAGCCATCCCCAAGATGGGCTACATCGCCTTATTGATGTTTATTTTGTTTTACATCTTTGGTGCCGCAGGTGCGATCTTTTTCGGCCACATTAATGACGATCTATGGGGCGATATCGCCATCTCGATGCTGACGCTGTTTCGCATTGCTACGTTTGAGGATTGGACCGATGTGATGTACGAGACCATGGAAGTGTATCCATTAAGCTGGATTTACTACGTCATCTTTATCTTCCTGACCGCCTTTGTGTTTTTAAATATGATGGTTGGCGTGGTACTGGAAGTGATGAGCCGTGAAACCACGGTCGAAGAACACCAACACCAAGAAGACCACCATCAAGCCTTGGTGGATCAAATCACCCAGCTACAACAGCAAGTGCAGGCGCTTAGCGATAAGCTGGATCGCAAAGACTAGCGGTTCGTATTTACCTTTGGCGGCGCAGGCGCCCGCCAAAGGTATTGAGCATTAACCCACCTAATACAACCGCAATACCAAGCCACTGCTGTGCGCTGATGGTTTCGTTCAGCACAATATTGGCAGAGGTCAGCCCGACGATTGGCACACCCAGCGACAGTGGTGCGACGGTTGCAGCGCTGTAGCGCAACATCAAATCACTCCAAAGCCCGTAACCCACTAGCGTAGCAATCAGAGCCAAATAGCCAAGCACAGCCAGTGTCTGCCAGTTAATCGCAGTGAGATTGGCCCACATGGTGGCAGGCCCATCGACAAAATACGCCGAAATAAAGAAGGGGACTGCAGCGAGACTGGCGCTCCAGACAATAAAGCCCAAATCGGCTTGATAGCCGCGTTGAATAATCGCTTTGGTGGCAATATTGCCCAGCGCCCAACTAGAGGCCGCGGCGAGCGTCAACACAAATCCGAGTATCGTCATACGGGTGTCGTCATTGGCGGCACCAATGATCGCCAAACCACCGCAGGCAATCGCGACGGCTAAAATCTGATAAGGGCGGACGCTTTCTTTGAGCAATAAAACCGAGAACAGTAGGGTGAAGATGGCTTGTGACTGCAATACCAACGAGGCGAGCCCTGCTGGCATATCAAAGATCATGGCGCTGAACAGGAATGCAAACTGACCGAAGTTCAGTGACAAAGCGTACAAAAGGCACCATTTTAATGGCGTTTTGGGGCGAGCAAAAAAAGCGATGCCGACTAAGAATAACAGCAAGAAGCGAACGCCACCGAGCATCATCGGCGTCATCGCATCGAGCCCCCAGCGGATGACCACAAAGTTAAAGCCCCAGATAAAGATGATGGCGAGGCCAAGTAGCAAGTCTTTTGCGGTCATAGTAGCGCGTCCTAATGCAATGAGAGGCTACTGTAACGGCTGCATCCGGCGCTCGACAAGTCCTTACTTGACCTCACAATCGATCACGCCGTCTTTGACACGCACTTGCAGTGCATCACCAGGTTCGACTTCTTCGACTGAGCGAATCACTTGTGATCCTTTGCTGGCAATGGCGTAACCACGCGAGAGGGTGTTCAGGGGGCTCACTAGGTTCAGCTTTTCGGCTAGGCTGGCGAAGCGGTCTTGTTTACGTGCCACGGTGTGGCTAAGTGCTTGGCGCAAGCGTTGTTCTAGGGCGTTAATGCGCTCTTGCTTGGCGTGTACGGTTTTTAGTGGTGTAGCGGCAGCAAGGCGTTGCGCGAGATATTGCTGGCGCACTTGGCGTTGCTCAAGCTGGCTAAAGAGTGCTCTTTGAAGACCGTTTTGCGCTTGAGTGAGGCGCTGCTGTTGCTGTTCGATGCGCTCTTTAGGGTGACGAATACGACGTATCAAAAAGTCCAAGCGCTGCTGGTGCTGTTGTAATGTCTGCTCAAAACGACGTGTAAAGAGGTGCTCAAAATGTGTAATTTTTTGCTGTAGGTTGCGTACGTCTGGACTGAGTAATTCCGCCGCTGCGGTTGGGGTAGCGGCTCTGACATCCGCCACAAAATCGGCGATGGTGAAATCCACCTCATGACCCACGGCGGACACAATCGGTGTCTGAGCGTTAAAAATGGCGCGCGCTAGGGTTTCGTCGTTAAAACTCCACAGATCCTCTAATGAGCCACCGCCGCGGCCGACAATGATGGCATCGAAGTGACCACTTACATCGGCGCGCTCAAGCTGACGGCGGATGTTGGTGGCCGCGCTTTCGCCCTGAACCAGTGTCGGTAAGATGGTTAATTCAGTTAGCGGAAAGCGACGTTTAAACGCAATCACCATGTCGCGCACTGCAGCGCCTTTGGAGGAGGTGATGATGGCAACACGTTCAGGTCGAGTCGGTAACGGCTTTTTGTGTTTAGGATCGAATAAGCCTTCGGCTTGCAGTTGGTTTTTGAGACGTTCGAATGCGGCTTGCAAAGCACCTTCGCCGGCGGCTTCCATGCTTTCGACCATCAACTGACAGTCGCCACGGGCGCCGTAAAAGGTGACGCGGGCACGCAACTTGACCATGTCGCCATCTTTAGGGCGGAATTTGACCGCCATGTTTTTACCTTTGAACATGGCACAACGAATCTGAGCTCGATCGTCTTTGAGAGAAAAATACCAGTGTCCCGAGGCCGGGCGCGCCAAATTTGAGATCTCTCCCTCGACTAAAATCGACGGTAAACTGGCTTCCAACAGCTGCTGAATCTGGCGGTTTAATTCTGAGACCGTGAAACTCGGCTCTGAACTGTGCAAAGTTGTAAAATTTTTCATCAATCTCACTTGGTTTTGATTTACCGATTCATAATGTTGGAGTAGAATTACTTGCCATCTTAAACCCAGTTGGCATTGGAAATTCCCTATTATGTTACGAATTGCACAAGAAGCTCTAACGTTTGATGACGTATTGCTTATCCCCGGCTATTCCGAAGTTCTTCCTAAGGACGTGAGCCTTAAAACTCGTATCACAAAGGACATCGAACTTAACCTTCCTTTAGTTTCTTCTGCCATGGACACGGTGACAGAACACCGCATGGCGATTGCGCTGGCTCAAGAAGGCGGAATGGGCATTATCCACAAAAACCTAACGATTGAGCAACAAGCGGCAGAAGTTCGTCGCGTGAAAAAGTTCGAAAGCGGTATCGTTCAGGATCCTGTGACCATTAACCCAAGCGCTACCGTGCGCGAGTTGATGGAGCTTACCTCTGCAAACAACATCTCTGGTGTACCTGTTGTCGAAGGCAAAGACCTTGTTGGCATCGTGACGAGCCGTGATGTGCGTTTCATTAAAGACTACGACAAAACTGTTGCAGACATCATGACGCCAAAAGAGCGCCTAGTCACTGTACTAGAAGGTGCTTCTGCCGGTTCTATCCGTAAACTGCTACACGAACACCGCATCGAAAAAGTGCTAGTGGTAAACGAGCAGTTTGAACTACGCGGTATGGTGACTGTTACTGACATCAATAAAGCACAAAGCTTCCCTAATGCATGTAAAGACGAGCACGGTCGTCTACGTGTGGGCGCTGCAGTTGGCACGGGTGCTGATACAGCAGATCGTGTTACCGCGCTGGCGGAAGCGGGCGTTGATGTCATCGTTGTCGATACAGCGCATGGTCACTCAAAAGGTGTTATCGATCGCGTACGTTGGGTGAAAGAAAACTTCCCTAAAGTACAAGTAGTTGGCGGTAACATCGCGACTGCAGAAGCAGCGATTGCTCTAGCAGACGCAGGTGCTGACGGCGTTAAAGTGGGTATCGGCCCTGGTTCTATCTGTACGACTCGTATCATCGCTGGTGTGGGTGTACCGCAAATCAGTGCGGTAGCAAATGTTGCTGCGGTAATGAACGAGCGTAACATTCCTGTTATCGCTGACGGTGGCGTACGTTTCTCTGGTGATATCGCTAAAGCGATCGCAGCGGGCGCGAGCGTGATCATGGTTGGTGGTCTACTAGCCGGTACTGATGAAGCTCCTGGTGAAGTAGTTCTGTTCCAAGGTCGTTCATTCAAAGCGTACCGTGGTATGGGCTCGCTAGGTGCGATGTCTCAGTCTCAAGGCTCTTCTGACCGTTACTTCCAAGACGCAAGCAGTGGTGTTGAGAAGTTGGTGCCAGAAGGCATCGAAGGTCGCGTACCTTCAAAAGGTCCAATGGCTGTCGTTGTACATCAGTTGATGGGCGGCGTACGCTCTTCAATGGGCTACACTGGCTCTGCGGACATCGAGACTATGCGTACTAAGACGCAATTCTCGCAAATTACCGGTGCTGGTATGCGTGAGAGCCACGTTCATGACGTGACGATCACTAAAGAAGCACCGAACTATCACGTATAAGCGCTGATAGATTAAAAACCAAGATGGGGCGTTTGGCGCCCCATCTTCTTTTTTTTTTATAAAGCTCTTACTGGGTAGGAGCGAAGGACTAGCTAAAAATGTCGCAAGATATCCACGCTCATAAAATTCTTATTCTTGATTTTGGTTCACAGTACACGCAGCTAATCGCGCGTCGTGTACGTGAAATTGGTGTTTTCTGTGAAGTTCGTGCATTTGATATGGACGATCAAGAGATCATCGACTTTGCTCCGAAAGGTATCATCCTAGCCGGTGGTCCTGAATCGGTTGCGGAAAAAGGTTCTCCGCGTGCGCCTGAAGCCGTTTTCACGCTAGGCGTGCCAGTACTAGGTATTTGTTACGGCATGCAAACCATGGCCGAGCAAATGGGTGGCTCTGTTCAAGGATCTGAAATTCGTGAGTTTGGTTACGCGCAGATTCGCACGCATGGCAGCTTCTCGTTGCTAGAAGGCATTGAAGATCATATCGCCAACAACGGCGTACCATTGCTTGATGTGTGGATGAGTCACGGTGACAAAGTCTACGACATGCCTGAAGGCTTCTCGCTAATGGCTTCTACTGATAGCTGCCCTATCGCAGCGATGGCCAATGAAGCGAAGAAATTCTACGGTCTGCAGTTCCACCCAGAAGTGACGCACACCCTTCAAGGTGGCCGTATCTTGTCACGCTTCGTCGTGGATATCTGTGGTTGTGAAACGCTTTGGACGCCTGCCAACATTGCTCAAGACGCTATCGAGCGTATGCAAGAGCAAGTGGGGGACCGTAAAGTGCTACTTGCGCTTTCTGGCGGTGTAGACTCTTCTGTTGTCGCAGCGCTACTGCACAAAGCGATCGGCACGCAGCTAACGTGTGTCTTCGTAGATAACGGTCTACTGCGTCTAGGCGAAGGCGATCAAGTAATGGCGATGTTCCGCGAAAACATGGGTGTCAACGTGATCCGTGTGGACGCTGAAGACTTGTTCCTTGGCAAACTAGCAGGCGTTTCTGACCCAGAAGCGAAGCGTAAAGTCATCGGTAACACCTTCATTGAAGTATTTGACGAAGAAGCAGCGACGCTGAAAGACGTTGAGTTCCTAGCGCAAGGTACGATTTACCCAGACGTAATCGAATCAGCGGCGGGCAAAACTGGTGGCGCGCACGTGATTAAATCACACCACAACGTGGGCGGTCTGCCAGAAGACATGAAGATGCAGCTGGTTGAGCCACTACGTGAGTTGTTCAAAGACGAAGTACGTAAGCTGGGTCTAGAGCTAGGCCTTCCTTACGACATGGTTTACCGTCACCCATTCCCAGGACCAGGTCTAGGTGTACGTATCCTTGGTGAAGTGAAGAAAGAATACGCTGACATCCTACGTCGTGCGGATGCGATCTTCATCGAAGAACTACGCAACGCTGGCTGGTACGAGAAAACAAGCCAAGCCTTCGCTGTGTTCTTGCCAGTTAAATCTGTAGGCGTAGTAGGCGACGGCCGTCGTTACGAATACGTAGTTGCACTACGTGCAGTAGAAACCATCGACTTTATGACAGCGCGCTGGGCACACCTACCATACGAGCTACTAGAGAAAGTGTCGGGTCGAATCATCAATGAAATCGAACACATTTCACGCGTGACTTACGACGTATCGTCTAAGCCACCAGCGACCATCGAGTGGGAATAATTCAGCGTTAGGTAACACCTTGCACTGAACAGCAATAAACACTCCCAAGCCCGCGATCTAGCGGGCTTTTTGTTGTCTAACAGCCAAATCATTTGGCACTGTCTAGCAGCTTCAAGCACGGTTTGACCGGGGTATAGCGGTGGGTATTATTTTCTCCAAACACCATGCTCAATCCCGATACCATAACGCGACGTTTCTACGACACATGGTATGGATTTTCTCTAACTGCATGAAAGTAAAAGAGAAAATAGACTCTAAAACATAGGTTTTACAGCATGGTATTAAACTCAACGGAGAACCATAGTCATGCTGACCGATACCAAGATCAGAAACCTAAAGCCCAAGGGTAAACTCTACAAAGTAAACGACCGTGATGGCCTGTACGTAGCCGTCACCGCAGCGGGTACTAAGTCCTTTCGCTACAACTATTCCATCAATGGACGCCAGGAAACGATTACCTTTGGCCGCTATGGCAATGGTGGCATCAGCCTCGCAGAAGCCCGTGAGCTGCTTGGAGAGGCTAAGAAACTAATTGCGAACGGAAGGTCTCCCGCAAAGGAAAAAGCGCGTAGCAAAGCTCGTGTGAAGGATGCGGCAACATTTGGAGCCTGGGCAGATAAGTGGTTGCGTGGTTATCAAATGGCAGAATCCACCCGAGATATGCGCCGCTCGATCTATGAGCGTGAACTCAAAGCCAAGTTTGGCAATCTACAGCTACCAGAAATCTCTCATGAAGACCTGCGCATGCTGACTAACAGCATCGTGGATCGAGGCGCACCGGCCACGGCAGTGCATACCCGAGAGATCGTGATGCAGGTATTTCGTTGGGCCATGGAGCGTGGCCAGAAGGTAGAGAACCCTGCTGATCATGTACGGCCAAACTCTATTGCTCGATTCCAGCCAAGGGACCGTTCGTTAACGCCAGAAGAGATCGGCGTGATGTACAAATACCTGGAGAAGGTAGGCACCAGCCCAGTTAACCGTGCTGCGGCTAAACTACTACTGCTCACCATGGTGCGCAAAGGGGAGTTGTGCCAGGCAAAATGGAGTGAGATCAATTTCAGTGAAGCCCTATGGAGTATTCCGAAAGAGCGAATGAAACGCCGCAAACCTCACTTGGTGTTCCTATCACACCAAGCGATAGATTTGTTAGTTGCGTTAAAGACCTTTGCCGGTGGCTCAGAGTATGTCCTACCGTCACGCTATGACACCGACCAACCTATGAGTAACGCCACGATTAACCTAGTGTTGAAATACACCTTCCAGGCTGCCCAGAAAGACGGTATACCGATGGAAAAGTTCGGCCCACACGACCTACGCCGTACAGCAAGTACCTTGCTCCATGAAGCGGGCTATAACAGTGACTGGATCGAGAAATGCCTAGCCCACGAACAGAAAGGCGTTAGAGCTATCTACAACAAAGCCGAGTACCGAGAGCAGCGCGCGGCCATGTTGCAGGATTGGGCGGATATGATTGATGAGTGGGTTAAGGTCTGACTAAATCGTTGATGCAGCCTAGTAAATGTCTTTCCTAAGGTACTTTTTTCTTTACTTTAATAGTTTAACTAAATTTAGCTTCATTACAGATCTTACTTCATCATAAGGTATATTCCATATATCAGATAAGTATGTAAGGACCGAAATGACATTGGAAGGGTAAACTATATTCCCTTCCAATTTAGCAAAAGGGCCATCGGTTTCTAGAAGGACTCTGTTTTTCGGTAACCAAGAGATAACTTTTTTTGCTCTATTCGAGCTTAACATCGCTGGTCCAATTGAAAAATAGCATCCTAGTTCAATAGCTTTTTCTACCTGTTTCTTTGTTGCTAAGAACCAGTGAAGAATTGCAGTGCCTGCTTTAGGGTGTGTACCCAAGCAGTTTAAGACTTCATCGACTGCGTTGAGGCTGTGGATAGTAAGTATCTTATTACCATACGACTCACACTTTTTTAAGATGTGATTGAATACAAACAGTTGGTCATTGAAATGATCTTTATATCCTCTTGAGCCATCAAGCCCGATTTCTCCTATATATCTAGTTTCAGGTATAAGCTTATCGAAAAGAGGGAGTTCGTTTATTCTTTGGTGGGCTAACTGAGGGTGTAAGCCTAGGGCTGTTCGGCAATGCTTTATATTGCGCGTTAAGTTACATGTACCTTCGAAAGCCGAAGGTACTGTAGTAACTGATAGTACATAAAACCCTGTACTCTTTATGTCTTCTAGTATCCGGTTATAGTCAGGATATAGGTCGACATGACAGTGCAAATCCATCATAAGATTTCGCTTGCTTTGAGAAAAGCTTCCACTTCTTTCAGGCCACGTTTAATTGTAGATTCAAGCTGATCTCGTGTTGCTTGGTTTTTAGGTAAGGGCCCACTTTGTCTAATCCAGCTTTTATAGTCCTTTACATTAGACTGTCTTATTATTGCAGTCTGAATGGCTTGAAGGTCATCCCTAGTGTCTTTCTCTTTATTAACAAACTGTAGGTTTTGGTTTACATATTTCGCATCTTTAGTAAACCCTGCATGATGAATGGAAGAGCGTCGAATTACACAAGGCAAGCAATGTCCGCATTGCATATGTTTTCGATGCCAATGGCTACAAGATACGCTTAATGGTATCGCTTTGGATATTGATTCTTGATCAACACACTCCGAAAGCATTTCTCCCTTTGTCTTGAACTGGTATGGATTGACAAATTTTACATGAAGACCTGCATCATCTAATAACTCTTCAAGGCTATTCAAAAAGTATGGGTGGGTCGTTCGAGTGCTATGACTACCAATTCTTCGTCTTGTAAGCGGTGGGTTTATAGATATGTAACCATTTTCGGGAACAAGGATAGTTGAAATACTATTGTCACTATTCGCATTACGGATCGCAGAAATACCGAGAACTGCCATCGCTAAAAAGTTAAAACTTCTTCCCCGCATTGTAACATCAGTTTTTCCTTTTAACCTTGTCATTAGCCGTGGAGAAATGCTGTAAGACAATTCTCCATAAGCAGCTTTCAGAAGCTTTTTAATATCGCTCTGCTTCACGCCATCTCCACGGTAAGCATGACTTAATAACAGAGGCTTGTATGATGATCTACCGTTTAGAATATCTATTGCACCCACTGCGCTATCTAAACCACCAGAGAAAAGACATACCGAATTTAGTCCTTTAAGACTACTCAATCTAGCCTTGGACTTCTTGCTAGTAATGGGGGCTGGCATCTGAAATGACGTTTTAGAAAACGTGAATTGCCATTGATCACCAGTTAAGAAATTTAGGATAGAGCTCAAGCGGCCTGATAGCTTACTCCAAACTTCGTCATTGGCTACTGGTATGTGAAGATGCATGGTTCTAGACCATGCATCTGCTGCGTCCATTCTGCGCTCAAATGTTTCTGCAGCAGTTACTGCAGTAGCTATCGTTATCAAATCTATTGCTTTCGCATCGACACTGATTCCGAGTTCACGCACACGCTTTAATAAACTACCTGAAGCCCTACTGTGTTTAGAACTATCGTATGGGTGAGTATTAAAAATTTGAACTGGATGGCAGCTTTCTGAATACTCAGGTAACTGAGTAGGATCATCATTAAAATAGAAGTTAGTCATCAAAATTCTCCCACTCATTTACAGTTTGCGAAATTACATCGATTTGAATCTGTATAATATTCTCCTGAGATATTTTACCGGCATTGTCACGCATCAAGTTATCCAGTTTCGAGTCTGTTATGACTTTTACTAGATCTCTTATCTCTTCTTCTATTTTGTGGTGGGTGCTTGGGTGCTCAACATGGAACCAAGCCTTTCCCATACCGTTGACTACATCCTGAAATATTAAGTCGGTTAAGTAATTGGAAATAGCCTCTTGAACTACGTCACCAGTGAACATTGAAGCGTCAAAGGCTTCGTCTTCAGGTAAAACTTCTGCTAACGCAAAATCTAATGCAAGGCGTACAGCGTCAGCATCACCATTTTCTGGAGTCAAGTGCTCTGCAATTCGATCAATAACTTGGTCTGTTGATAAGCCGTTTAAGTCTGATAGTGAAAGAGTTTGACCCTTAGACGTAACACTATCACCTTGCATAATTCCTAAAAGACCAGAGCCCGCTGTTATTCCGCTAGCTAATCGTCTACTTGTACCTGAGCCGCCACCAGAGCTCTTAGAATATCTTTTAAGAGAGCTTTTCAAGCCAGCTTCAGAGCTACCCGATTTCGCGTTATCACCAAATAACTTCCTTGCTCCAGCCAAGCGATTGGCTGAAGGAATGTCTGGCTTGGGGCCAAGGATTTGTTGTTGTACCTTGCCGTTATCAACTTCAGCTTTATCCGGTGTTTGTTGGTTGTCATCTCCACCTTGATCTCCACCGCCTGCCCCAATTTCAATAGGAGTGCCTTGCTCTGCCCAAGGAGGTAACAGTGGACTTTTATTATTAGGTCCTGTGCTAGATGCTGACGTGCCCATTATTTAGTTCCCTCTAACTCATTAATCATTGATGTAAGCCATCTTTTCTTCGGTGCTTTTTTAACAAAGGCAAGGAAAATCTCTTTGCACTTGTCGTCATGCTGAGCCAGCGTAAACCCGCCATAAATACCTGGCGACTTCACTTGCCAATCCTCTAGCTGTCGTAAGTGCTCAATAAGTCCATCCATTACCGAAACATATTCCTCTGAAATTGTTGACTCTAACAGTGAACTTGTTGCGTTACTTGTGCGTGTTTTTTGTTTAATTAAGCCCTCTAGCAGTCTTTGAGCAGCGCCTGACATTACGGAGTTAACTGAGCCCATGGGGATATTTTGTCTACTCAAGTATGCAGCAGCTGTAAGGTCTATTCCTGAAAATTTTGGTTTTAATCGTGACCATTTATCCAAAAATGACAAATCGTGTTTCCACTCTTCAGGAAGAGTGTCGAGGTCAAACTCACTCTCAGAGTTTTCCATCACAGCAATGAAAGATGGTTTGCCTTTTTCCGCATCAATGAGCTCATAAAGTTTCTTTGTTGCCTGTAACCCCATGCAACGTTCAAATATCACAAGCTTTGTAATTGTTCTCTCATCTAGTTGCATCCCTCGTCGATTAGCCGTCTTTTTTCTCATTCTTACTTGGTTTAAAAGGCGCTTCACAATTCTTGGGTTGCCATTAATATTGGCGGACTCTGCCATAATTTGAGCGAGCTGCTCCGCTACCTTAAACTCTTCACGTAGTTCTGCTTTATCTGGTAAATCACAACCTTCCAATAAGTTATCTACGGATATCTGCTCTTGTTTCCATGCAAGTCTAAGTGAGCGCTCTAACCTGACTCTAAGCTGCTCAAATGCTTCTTGAGGGACTCCTCTATCTTGAGCAATTAGCATTGTTAAGTAAGCTCTAACCTCTGACATACCAGGCTTTGGAACGTGGACAGGTATCTGTATTAGCTTATCAAGGTAGTCTGTTTGATGACGTGTAGATGCACCCTTATGAAAATGGGGAATGGCTAAACGAATCATGTCTGGGTCAGCGGCAACGACAAATGCTGTGTTAGGTAAGAATAAAAATAATCTTATTGCTTCTAAGGTTGATATGGTATTAACAGGAGAGCATCTATCAAGGTTATCTACATAAACTATAACGGGTTTATTAAAAGCCTCTAAGAGTGAAATATATGACTTTCTAAACTCGTGAATCTCTTTAGGTGGCGAAAATTTTTTCTTAGCTCTGACAAGGCCATTTGCCTTTTTACCTAGCTTTCCAATTTCTTTGCCGTCTTTTTGAATATCTTCAAACTCTAGCTCTTCATCTTCTGAAGAATCGCTTGCCCAACCAAAAAAATTCTGAATAGCACCAAACGTTGGCATACCTGAAATTGCAGCTGCCCCCTCAGCCATTAGCCCCATAAATCTGACCTTGTCTATTCGCTTTGCAAAGTCTAGCGCCTTGGCTAGTAGTGCTTCATCATCTTTGGCTGTCTCAACTAGCTGAGTTGCTATTGTTTCTAGCAGTGCTGCTTTTGCATCATCGTATCCTTGAAACGTCCATGCATCAAAATGGATTTGGATATAGTCTTGCTCTTCTTTTTCTAGAGCTTTGGCTGTCAGTTCCAAAATAGTAGATTTTCCAGCCCCCCAATCTCCAAATACACCGATAGAAATTGGCATTAATTCTCGTTCAATAATGAGGTCTTTGATCGATTCTGCAATTTCATTAAAGTTAAGGAAGTCTATTTTTGATTCTTTATCAGACCACATTTTCTTTCCTTAGTAATATTAAATTAAGCAAGGCCAACTCTCCTTGGATGGGGGGACTTATTAATGACTAAAGATTTTAAAAGCGCTAAGGCCAAGCAGCGTAAACTCTTCAGGAATTGATCTTATTGTCTTAGAAACAGCTTGAGGTGAAATCTTCTTTTCCTCAATCTCCGTCAATCGTTCTGAAATTTGTGTTTGATTGAGTCCTTGTTTAAGCACGAGTATTTGCTTCTTACGATCCGTAAGTCTTGAGTCAACCATTTGACGAGCGATGTCCCGCAGCTTTCCTTCATCATCAGCCCCCAGCAATGTACCAGCTCCTGTTAAGCGTACGATGGCCTCATCAATGAGCCGTTTGGTTTCTCCTTCAACCTCTATTGGGCACTTAAAGTTATATTTTACGTAATCGAAACATGCCTGAGCATGTTCTTGTGTAACCGTCTTACCTTCTAAAAAAAGATAGAAATAGCGATCAATAAGTTCATCTGCTGATAAGGATCTTAGTTCTTCGTCATCTAACACCGGCCTATACTTCACGGCACTAGCAACATGAAGTTGTAAGCGTCTAAGTTCCTTTTCAAATTGTCCTTTTGATTGCAGAGCACTCTTGTAAGCAGGATTCCAAGTTCGGCCATCTTTGTTTCTGGGTCGATGGTGAGCGCAATATCTATGACTAAGTTGCAATTTTGTCTTTTGCTGATCATTCGCTTCTTGCAGGTCGTTGGGGTCTAACAGGTTGTTATCTAGCCGATAGAAGTACTCGGCCAGTTCATTTCTTTGGCCGCATAGCTCGCAATAGGTTTGCTTACGTCTAGCATTGATCTTTATATCTGGGCTGTGGTGCTTAAAACGTGTTGGTGTCAGGTGTAGCATCCATAGAAGTTCCAGCAGGTTATCGACGGTTGCCTGAAACCGGAAGTCTATCGGTCGGCATTGGTGCTCTGTTTTCAGAAAGTGTCTAAGCTGCTGCTTGATCGCGTCATGAGTATCTTTAAAGCCCAACATCATGACCAAGTTGGTCAATGGCGTCTCTGCTTTGAATTTGGTTCCGAATTTAATTGTCCTCTCGCGAGCTATTTTTTCTGGAATATTTAGTTGAGATTTTGAAGCTTGTAAAAGCGAATGATCAATATTTAGGTAAGGGTTCGGGAAGAAATACAAATGGGTATCTGGCAGAGAATTTAGAAACACTGATACCTTGGGATCAAGGGCTTCTAGGATAAGCTCGCCAATAGGGCGCTTATCCGTTTCTTTTTTGATGTCTGCATGATCATCTTTTAGATGGTTTCTAGGGTCTTTTCTGTGAGAGTGTACGGAATAGTTCGCCCAACGATCTCTAAACTCTCGTATGCCCTCGGCAACAAGGGTGTCGCAGTCTTCCCAGACAGAGATAAAATGTCTGCCTAGGCGATCACTAGCTTCCTTTTCGATTTCCGCATATTCCATTACCACACCTTCAAACCCATAGCCTTAGGTCATGTTACTACTGGTTAAATATTGAGTCTATTAGCAACTAGTCGCAATGTTTGGCTGCTGTTCTAGGGGGGAATTCTGAAAATAAATAGAGTTTTCAACTTTTTCCTCCACAAGGTCCAATCAAGCTTCGAATGAATACAGGCATAGTCAGGTTTCAGTCACTAAGAGGAGGCCAAGACATGCAGGAGCTGGCACATAAAACCCTAATTAATCGAAAAACGCTTTTACGAATGGTTCCGCTATCGGATCGGACCATTTACAACCTAGAGCAGCAAGGTGAGTTCCCTCGTCGTATTGTCCTAACTAGTCGCAGTGTGGCTTGGGATCTTGCCGAGATTGAAGAGTGGATCGAACAACGCCGTAAGAGTGCGCTTAAAGCGGCTCGCCCTGGATACTTCGGGGGTAACTGATTATGCGAATCGATGTATTCAAAGCCTTCACAGAACAGCCCCCGGAATTGGACTATGTCTTACCAAGCTTATTGGCAGGTACGGTCGGCGCATTCGTTGCGCCGGGTGGTACGGGAAAGTCGATGTTTGCCTTAGAGTTAGCGGTACATATTGCGGGTGGTCCTGACCTTTTAGGCGTTGGACCGCTGACACAAGGGCCGGTGGTGTACATCTCTGCCGAAGACCCAGTAAAGGTCGTCATGCATCGTCTGCAAGCTATCAGACAGCATCTAAGCCAGGAGCAGATAGAGGTCGTCAGCAAAAACCTTGTGATCGAGTCGGTTGCAGGTCTCGCTCCAGATCTCCTGGATGAAAAGTGTGTTGAACTTTTGGTGAAACAATCAGAAGGCCAAAGGCTTTTGATCCTGGATACTTTACGCCGGTTTAGCACCGAAGATGAGAACTCAAGTAGTGCCATGTCCCAGGTATTAAACCGTCTTGAGCACATCGCTGTTAGAACTGACGCGGCGGTCATATTTATCCATCACACCAGCAAAGATTCAGACGGTCAACATACGGGTCGAGGCTCTTCTGTAATCGTTTATCACTGCCGCTGGCAGTCTGTGTTAAGCGAAATGACGAAAAGCGAGGCCAAGGCGTTTGGTTTGGAGGAGACAGAGCGTGTGAACTACCTACGCTATGGCGTTAATAAAGCCAACTATGGGCCATGTTACGACGGGAGCTGGCTAATTCGACGTGAGAATGGGCTGTTGGAACAAACGACACTACAGAAGTCACACAAGTCATCTAATGGTCGATCGCGTGAAGAAGCTTAGGCATCAGCTAACACATGTTAGGCATGCTCCATCGCACTGCTTGGCTCCAGGTTTATTTCGAGCGCTGCAAAAAGGTGAACGTAAAAAGTCCAAGTTGGATGTGGTATACGACTACGGCAAAGGGCGCTTGATTGAGTTCAGCGGACCTGAGCCGTTAGGAGCGGATGATTTGCGTGTACTTCAGGGCTTGATAGCGATGGCTGGCCCAACAGGTCTGTTATTAAAACCGGAGCCTGCCACAGAAAGTGGACAGCAGCTGAGGCTATTTCTAGAGCCAAAATGGGAAGCGGTAGATTTGGATGCCATGGTGGTGAAATGTAGTTACCGCAATCTAGCGCAAGAGATTGGTTATGCAACAACGTCGAATAACACTAAAACCATTAAAGATTGTATTGAGCGGATGTGGAAAGTGTCGATTATTGTTCAACACGGAGGTAAGCGTAAAGGTTTTCGTTTGCTGGCTGAGTATGAAAGTGATGATTCAGCGAAAAATCTATATGTGGCGTTAAACCCAATGATTGCTGAAGCCATTCTTCCAGACGGTCAGCATGTCCGCATTGATATGGACGAGGTTCGGGCCTTGCGTACTCACAACGCGCTATTAATTCATCAAAGGCTATGTGCCTGGATCAACCCAGGCCAAAGGGGAAAGGTTGCTTTAGAAACGCTAAGTGGCTATCTGCATCAAAACCCTGCTACTGGTGCAACGTTGCGTAAGCGTCATAGTCGTTTAAGAGATACGTTAAGCGAAATACAAAGCATAGGGTGGCTAATTGTCGAGTACCGTCAGGGCATGTTTGAAATACAGCGACCATAGGGGCCCATTAACGGTCACAATCTGTCCCATTAACAGTCACTTTTTCCCCCATTAACAGTCACGTTTGTGAAAGAGAAAAGTCGCTGTGAGCCTTGATATTAAAGAGCTACAGGGAGTGAGTTAAAAAACGGTCTAAGATCTCTCTAAGATCTTTCTACTAGGCGTAGTCTTTAACGCCCTAGTAGGGCTAAGACTTTGCCGCAGATAAACACCTGCATGGAGTTAAACCGTGTTTATTGACATATGAAGGGCAGAGCACAAGACAAGGCACTTTGTTGACACTTGAGGGGCAGCACACAAAACAGGGCGTTTTATTGATATATGAGGGGCACTGTTCAAAACCGGCTGATTGGCCTTAGGTGGGCAGGAAAGTAGTAGGAAAGCTGTGTTTTTCGGTGTCGTGATGGTGAGTAAAGCGATCACACGTAAATCGCTGTAAGACCGCTATTTTAGCGCTATTCAGTCGTTATAAGTGTGCTGTAACTAACGGTTTTTAAAACGAAAAGAGTGCTGAGCAGGCAAAAACAGATGAAAACAGGGAAATACAAAAGAAAACAGGGAAATGCAGACTTCTATGCAGAGGTTACCTTGTTAAAAACAATGCTGATATGCGGGCAGGATGTGTGAAGTAGGCCCACCATGCAAGCATGGTGAAGCCTCTTCACTTATGTGACTTATTCGCACCTTCGGCGCTCAACGTTGATCCTGCCCTGCGGGGCGAAAGAGAGGATGCACAGATGGAGAACAACACAAATAAGGCGACGAGAAAGAGCAGCCCACCGATTAAGGTCTATTGCCTACCGGAAGAGCGTGCGCTAATCGAATCCATGTCAGCACGGGCAGGGCTCAGTGCTTCGACCTATTTGCGTGAAGTCGGCCAAGGCTATCGTATCCAGGGAATTACTGATGCAGAGCAAGTACGCGAGTTAGTGCGGGTTAATGGTGACTTAGGGCGTTTAGGTGGATTGCTAAAGTTATGGCTTAGCAATGATGCCAAGGTGGCACATGTTGGGGCCAATACCATCTTGGCAGTGCTTAATCGTATCGAGACGACACAAGATCAAATGAGTTCACTGATGGAGTCCATTCTTCGTCCGAGGGCAGACCAATGATCGTCAAGCATGTACCGATGCGTTCACAGGGCAAATCTGACTTTGCAGGCCTAGTGAATTACATCACCGATCACCAGAGCAAAGCACATCGACTTGGTAGCGTTCGTTTAAATAACTGTGAAGCGGAGACCGTGCGCGATGCGATCAGTGAGGTGTTGGCGACGCAGTTTGCGAACACCCGAGCGAAGAGTGATAAAACCTATCATCTGATAGTGAGCTTCCCAAGCGGTGAACAGTTAGAAGCAAATACCTTGGCATCGATAGAAGAGCGCATTTGCCAAGGCTTAGGTTATGGCGAGCATCAACGTGTCAGTGCGGTACATAACGATACGGACAATCAACATATCCATATCGCCATCAATAAGATTCATCCTACACGCAACACAATCCATGAACCGTATTACCCGCATAAGAAGCTAGCGGAAATGTGCGAGGTCATCGAGCAGGACTTTGGTTTGCAGCCGGATAATCACATACCGCGCAAGCGCGGGGCTGAATCACGTGCGATGGATATGGAACGGCATTCAGGCATTGAAAGCTTAGTCGGTTGGATGAAGCGCGAATGTATGGATGAGATTACATCAGCCAATAGCTGGCAGGCGTTGCATCAGGTCATGCAGGACAACGGTTTGCAGTTAAGGACCAGAGGAAATGGTCTAGTAATCGTTGCCGAGGGTGAGTCGATCATCAAAGCGAGCACCTTGGGGCGTGAGTTTTCTAAACCCAAACTCGAAGCGCGCCTTGGTCCCTTTGAAGCGGCCGCGACGGATTCTGTTAAGCCGAGCCGCCAATACACACATCGACCGGTTCGCTTGAAGGTGAATACCACCGAGCTATATGCCCGTTATCAAGCAGAGCAGAAACGTGCCGCAGCGAGTAAGTCACAAGCCCTTGAACAGGCGCGCCGTGATAAAGATCGACAGGTTGAAAACGCCAAGAGAAAAGGGCGTGGCCGTCGCGCAGCGATTAAGTTAGCCGGCAGCAATAAGCTTACGAAGAAGCTTTTGTACAAACAGGCTAGTGATGCGTTGAAAAGCGATCTTGAACGCATCCAAAAACGTTACCAAGAGCAACGGCAAACGATATATCAAAGTAATAAACGCCAAGCCTGGGCGGATTGGTTAAAAAGCCAAGCATTGCAGGGGGATAGCGAAGCCCTCAAAGCGCTACGCAGCCGAGAAGCGGCACAAAAGCTTAAAGGGAACACACTTACAGGAGATACAGTTCAGACCGAGTCCAAAGTAACGGTCGATACGATTACGAAAAAAGGCACCATTATTTATCGAGCAGGTAACAGCGCTGTTCGTGATGATGGTGATCGTCTACAAGTGGCGACGGCTTCTAACCAAACCAGTGTCTTAGCTGCGCTTAAGGTAGCAATGGAGCGTTACGGTAATCGCATTACCGTGAATGGCTCGCCTGAGTTCAAGGCACGAGTAGTCAAGGCAGCAGTAGATGGCAACTTGTCTATAAAGTTTGCCGACCAAGGGCTAGAGCGCCGCCGTCAGGCATTAATGGCTCAGAATAAAAGGGCCAAGCGGTCTGATAAGCCTGGCGTGTTACCGATTGGCAAAGTGCCACCTTCACGTTGTGGCCGGTTGCAGAATCTATCTCAGTTAGAGGTTTTAGCTATTCAGTCAGCTCCTGTAACTGAAAAAGCGGTGGTCATGCCAGTGTTAGAGCAACGTAAAGCCAAGCTAAAAGCTGAGCAGGCAGCTAAAAAAGCGAAACGACAACATAAGAGCCGATCACGTTGATGTGATGGCAAAGGAATCGACTGAAGCCCTAACCGCTTCGGTTGGTAATGACACCGATGTTTAACCCTATTCGGCCGCGCGTTTAACGGTGTCGCGCAGGTCGGGCGCCGAGATAGTAAGTGGCGAGCTAGCTCTGTACAGGCCCACATTCACCGCTGGTAACGGCAGGAGTAGAGATCAAGTTTCTACAGGTTGGTGAATGCAAATTTTAGTCATAACAACTAAGAGTAAATGACCATGCTAAAACGCAAAATTTTAGCGGCTAAAATTCCCGTGCTCGCCATTTCCTTGGCGTTAAACATTTCTAATCCCGTTCATGCCGGTATTCCGGTTGCTGATGGTACGAATCTAATACAGAACATCATGTCGGCAATGGAAGCCGTTGCGCAGACAGCAAAACAAATCCAGCAGTACCAAACTCAGCTCCAGCAGTACGAAAATATGCTGCAAAACACCATGGCCCCAGCGGCTCATATTTGGGACCAAGCCCAGCAAACGATTCATGATTTAAACCAGGCAACGAATACGCTGGCGTATTACCAAAACCAGTTGGGCAGTATCGACGCCTATCTTAGCCGGTTCCAAGATGTGGCCTATTACCGCAGTTCCCCTTGTTTTTCCCGCAGTGGTTGCAGCGCCGCCGAATGGGCGGCCATGGATGAAAACCGCCGCTTAGCATCAGAGTCACAGAAGAAGGCCAACGATGCTGTCTTTCGTGGTTTAGAACTCCAGCAACAGAACCTACAGAGTGACGCAGGCAAATTACTGCAACTCCAGTCCGCCGCCCAAGGCGCAGAAGGCCAACTTGAAGCGATTGGTTACGCTAATCAGTTGGCGAGTAATCAGGCAAACCAGTTGCTGCAAATCCGCAGTTTATTGATCGCCCAACAAAATGCCCTAGCTACCAAGATGCAGGCTGACGCTGATCTTAACGCTCAGTATCAGGCGAGCCGAGACAACCTCTATGAAGGCTTACGCGAGCCGGTCGACCGTTCACAAAGTAAGGAGTACTGACCATGAAATGGATGATGCAAACACTGGTTATAGTGTTAACAACGTTATTTTTAGTGGCTTGCTCGGAGCCTGAAGCAACATGCACGCAAAACTGTGAGCAACAAGATGGCTCGGTTTATCAAAGCCTAGAAGGTCCGGTGGATCGCTCGAAGAGTAAGGAGTACTAATCATGAGAGGATTCACAACAAAATCAGCGGTAATTCTTTCCTTGGGAACGGTGTCGGTACATGCCTCAGCCGCAGTAGAGCGAGGCGGTGTGCTAAATGATGTGGCGGACCGCTTCGCTGCGGCAAGTCAGGCATGGGCGTCTGTAATTACCGGTCATGCGACCTGGCTATTTTGGACGCTCGTTGTTATCTCGATGGTTTGGACCTTTGGCATGATGGCATTACGTAAAGCGGATATCGGCGAATTCTTTGCCGAGTTTGTCCGCTTTACAATCACAACCGGTTTCTTTTGGTGGCTGTTGATTAATGGGCCGGCGTTCGCTATGTCGATCATTGATTCATTGCGTAACGTTGCTGCTGAGGCGTCGGGAATGTCTAGGGGGCTGAATCCCTCGACGCCGATAGATATTGCTTTCGATATTCTGGCAAAGGCGGTGGATAGCTACAGTGTCACCAGTCCAATCGACAACTTATCTATCTTTCTCACCTCGTTCGCCATCTTAGCTTGTATGGCCATCGTGGCCGCGAACGTCTTACTGGCATTGATCACTGCCTGGATCATTGCTTACGCCGGTATCTTTGTCTTGGGTTTTGGTGGCTCTCGTTGGACCTCTGATATTGCGGTGAACTACTTTCGCAGTGTGGCCGGTATCGCGTTAAAGCTAATGACTATGACGCTGCTAGTAGGCATCGCTGTTTCCATTATTGATGGCTACCACACCGATTTATCGGAAGGCGCGCCCCTTGATGAATTGCTAGTGATCTTCGTGGTGTCGCTGGTCATGGTGGTATTGATCAACTCTGTGCCGAATGTGATTGCGAGTTTGATTCCTGGCGGCGGAGCTGCGGCCAGCTCAGGTAGTTCATTTAGTGCAGGTGCCTTGATCGGTGGGGCAGTGGGAGCAGGTGCAGCGGTTATGTCTGGCGGCGCAGCACTTGGCGGAGCGGCTATGTCTGGAGCGACCAATATGGCCGGTGGAGCCAGTGCCGTGAAGGCGGCTTTTGAGAAAGCTCAAATGAGTATGTCAGAAGGCCCGATGCCTGAGTTTGGTGGTTCTAGCTCTAGCGCTTCAAGTGGGGATACTGGCAGCAGTGATACGGGTGAAACGCCTTTTGCTCAAGCCGCTGGCTTCTCTGGCGGTGAGTCTCACGCTCCTGGTGAAGAGGCTGTCTCTGAAAGTGCTGGCGACACCCATTCCAGCGAGCAGGGCCAAACATCAAGTGGCTTCGTGGCTGGTGCGGCCAACGCTAGCCGTGTCGCTGCCGGTACAGCATCAGCTCTTGCTAAAGGTATGGGTTCTAAAGCAATGGGTGGTTTCCAGAACAAAGTCAGCCAAACCGCCGGTGGCCGTTTGGCTTCATCTATCCGCGAAAGCATGGACACAGGTATTGACTCGATGGGACACCAAGAAGGGGAAGGCTCCAGCGATGAACAATCACCATCTTTCGGCAGTGAGTCCCTCGGCGGCCAAGAAGGCTGGATAAACCAAAGTGGCGGCTTTAATGAGCTATCTGAGTCAGACCAGGAAGAAGCTCGCCAAGCACACGCCGACTGGCAAGAACGCGATCCCGAGAAACACACATTTGATGTAGAGGATTACGTTGACTACGCCCAAGAGAAGCAAAGGGAGCGGAACGAAGAGATAGCGAGCTTTGTGGGGAGGTAACCATTGAGTTGGTTACATATGACAATAGGTGCACCTATTGACTTAGGTTGCTTACTTAGGTAAAAGAGCTAAACTTTTATTACACAACAATAAAGTTGGGTTATGATTCCGGATTTTAATGATAATGGTAATCTGCCAGCAGGCATTCATTACTGTTCCGCTCAGGAGCTCTTCGGCCGATTCGGCTATAACGCTAAAAGAGCGTGGCTACTAGACGGGCTTAGCTTGTTAATTAAAAACTTAGAAGCTGCAGGATGCACACTCATTTATGTCGACGGTAGTTTCGTGACGGAGAAGGAGTTTCCTGGCGACTACGATATGGCTTGGAGTATTGCAGGTGTTGATCCCAGTAAGCTTGATCCCTGTTTACTACTCTCGTCGGATAAAGACCGAGACGAGATTGAGCTTAGATATAGAGGCGATGTTTTTCCTGCAGAAATCCCCGAAGGTCGAAGCGGAAAGACCTTCCTTAATTTTTTTCAAGAAGATAAGAATACAGGTGAAAAGAAAGGGATTGTGGCAATTAAAATTGGAGGTAAGCAATGATTAAGAACTCAAAACAACTAGCTCTTACGCGGAGTAAAGTTAGAGATTTTGATGCTGCTATCCAAGAAATCGGTGAAGGCAGTAGCGATATTCATCCTCTGTTAATGCAGGCTCAAAAAAATGCTCTTATATTTCAAAGAGATGATTTGGTGCGTGATATTGAAGAGTACGAACAGCTTCTTTCTGGTGAGTTTGCTGTTTTTGATGTCGATAACATTGCCGACTTACCAAAGGCCCTTATTCGGTCAAGAATCTATCTAGGTCTAACGCAAAAAGACTTAGCAGATAAGCTTGGGATGAAAGAGCAACAAATACAGCGCTATGAAAACTTAGAATATTCTTCTGCGAGCTTTTCGACCTTGCTATCAGTGATTAATGCTTTGGATTTAAAGGTTACTGAGGATGTTTTTTTACCAAAGGCGTCAAGAACGCAAAACCTTTTAATTAGTAAATTATCTGATGCGGGCTTAGATAAAGCCTTTATTGAAAAGCGTATTGCTCCAAGAGATATAATCAATTTTGATTGTGATACTTGGGTTGATCGTGTCTGTGAGAAGGTTAAAGCTATCTTTGGATGGAGCAAAGAGCAGCTATTAGGCGATGAGTCACTATCGATGGGACGTGATGGGGCTTTAGTCGCTAGGTTTAAAATGCCTGCAAGTGCTAATCAACAATATGCAAGTGCGTATACTCAGTATGCCTATACTGTAGCAAGATTAGCTGCTAAATATTTTGATAAACCAAAACTTAAACTTTCGGATGATCCTCATGTTGTTAGACAAGAGGTGCAAGAGAAGTATGGTGATCTTAGCTTTGAATCTCTTTTATCCTATGTATACAGTAAGGGCGTTATTGTATTAGGTTTGAATGACTCTGGCGCGTTCCATGGTGCTACATGGAGAATTGAAAGTCGAAATGTAATAGTCGTTAAGCAAAAGACTTCACACTCCTCTCGTTGGTCCTTCGATCTATTACATGAGTTTTATCATGCTACGCAAAAGCCTGGCTTGTCAGAGTTCTCTTTGATCGAGCTCAGTGAAACTAGTGATGAAAGACGGTTAGATGCTGAAGAACTGGAGGCAAACGTATTTGCTTCAAAAGTTCTTTTGGGCCTAGACGCTGAGGAATACGTACAAGAATGCTTTGCAAATGCTAAAGGGAATATCGCTTGGCTGAAAAATTCTGTCATTCAAGTATCTAAAAAGTATGACCTAGATTGTGGTGTATTGGCTAATCAGGTTGCCAACGAGCATGATATTATGGAGAGGAAAGCAGGAAGGAAATCCACTTGGTGGGGAACTGCCCATAACTTGCAGAGCAACAATTCTAGCCCGCGAGAAATATGTAATTCAATTCTTAGAGAAAACATCTCGGTAGAGTCGATGAATGATTTCGATCGAGAGTTCTTTGAACAGGCTATATATAACTAGGTCAGAATTTTCATTACAAAGTTCTTTAAAAATATAAAGTTATATAGATAGTTAAAGCCCGCTTATCAGTGGGCTTTAACTTATTTAATAGACATTAATTTATGTCTTCTAGGTTCTTTTTCGATTCTGTTGTAACTCGTCGAGAAAGTCTTGAATAGCTTTTAAATCAGACTCGATTTCCTCAATTGTAGGGTATGGGGTACCCATAGCAGGAGCACTGTCGTGGCCTGTAAAATAAGTACTACACTTACTCATCGCATTATCAACTACTGAAATATCTGCAGCGGATATATCAACAAGGCGTGACAGGCGTTGCGTATAAACTCCGCGCTCAAACCTATTGACTACCTTATTTAGTAGTTTCTCTTCCACTAGACGCTCCCATGCCTCTCTTAATAAGCCATAGAATCCCTGAGTTTCTTGGCGAAATACTGTTTCAGTATCTTCGAGATAAGTCTTCCTTAAGCCTCTCAACTTTGTATTTAAGCGCTTTATCCGTTTGGAGGTAGTAAGTGCTTCCCATGGGGCACTATCCCTTACTATTCCTGAATATTGCCTTGATCGCTCTAACGTGAGACTTGAATGCAATGCATTATGAATCTCAGCCTGTTCGAGTAAAAGCTTGAAGAATACAATGTCATGAGTGAATACTATTACCTGCCTTGAAAGAGACTCTTTGACGAGTCTTGCGGCTACTTTGCTACTCCACTGATGACTTAAAGAGTTTACTGGATCATCAAATACAATGGCAGAAAGACGTTTATCTGCTTTCATCTCAGCTAAGAATGCAGCTATAGCAATGCATCTCTGTTCGCCCTCACTCGCGACTTTAGCAACGATTGGCTCACCAGAATTTGCTATTGATAGTTTAAATTGCTGATGACCACCAGAGTTCCTTGTCTGTACATTTACAGAGAACCTAGTGAATCCGAACTGTTTTAGTTCGTTGCTAAATGCCTCAGTAATCGGTTCTATAACACCTTGCTGATAGATTGTAGAGGAAAGGTCTGAAACTCTACGGGTGTTGCATTCTCTTTTTATCTCACTCAACTTATCTACAATTCTATACTGGCGAATGTTTTGAAGTATTGGGTCGCTATTTTCAAGAATGTACTTTTTGTCTATGAGCTCCTGTAAGAGTGCCTCTTTTTTATTGATAAGGTTAGTTAGGTCCTGGTTCGTCTTAACTTTTGCTATTTGCTCGTTTAAGTGTTGAGTCAGTGCTGCTATGTCGGTAGTTGAGGATACATCTAAGCTCGATTGAATGTCGGGTAATTCTAAGGATGTTGTAAACAACTTCTGTCGTACTTTGAGCTCTTCAAACAGGGATGTAATTCTGTCTTTGATACCTGGCTTCAGTTTATTAGCATCTTCTAACCCGGCTTTGTAATCTTCTAAGCTAAGTGTCTGTGATGAAATCATTCTTAGCGCATTATTAAAGTCGTTATAAGCAGCTGCTGCATCCTTAGCAGCATTATCAGCTAAGAACTTGTTCAATAAGCCTAGTCTTTCGCCGCTGCTTTCTGATATCTCTTGAAGACAAAGAGGGCAATAGTCACCCTCGATGGGTGGAAAGTTGTTGGAGTTTGGTTCACTTTCTATGAATGTTCTCGCCGCACGCCACAGATTTTGCCAGTTTATGCCTGTTACGGATTCTAAAGGTAAGCCTTTCAGGGTGGCTTGCATTATTTGGTCGGCAGCTCTTTGTTTTGTAATGTAGTCCTTCTGTAGCTCTTTTAGCCTATCAAAAGCCTTATCTCCCAAATATCTGAGGGTATTGAGCATAAACCGTTGAAGCGGTTCTACGGTAAGCAGCTGTTGATTCAGGTTTGTTCTTAAACTTTCGGGGGTCTGAAGCTTATCTTTTGCTATTTCTTGTCGTAAAGGCTCTATATATGCAAGCTCTTCCGCCGTTGCTTTGAGAGCGTGTACATCATCTTCTTTCGTGTTTGATGATATATTTGCGAGAAATTGTGATACATAAGTGCCTGATTGTAATGGTCGTATCTGAACTAGCCCCTGACCAGATTTTAAATCCTTATCGACCGCATCTCTTACATACGAAATGGCCTTTGTTAATTCCGTTAATAAATTCAAACCTGATGGCTTGAATCCTAAAACATCTTCTTTGTTAACGTAATGGTGAGAAGATTCGGTATCGAAAACTCTAATAGCTTTTAAAGATTGGATACTTGAAGAGTTTGAGGTCCAGTGGTGCTGCTCGTTTCTGCTATTAACAAGTAAGCTAAGAGTGGCACTAGGTAAGGAGTGAGGGCTTGGCTCGAATACATTCCCTAATATTTTGGGAAATGTTCCACGAGTAAGACATGCATGCTTCATTATACTGGAATAACTGGACTTTCCCGCTCCATTATCGCCATACACAATGAATAGACCTTCTTGGGAGAAATTAAGCGTTTGGTCCGCAATGAGTGAACCAACCCCGGTGACATTAGACAAAGAGAGCAATTTCACTTCCTCTTGCTCACTTGTATGCCCGGTGAAATCTATTTGTTGGTCAGTATAAGGGGGAGTAATTCCTGTTACGCTTTCTAATTTATGCTCAATTCGAGCCATTTTATAGATATCTGCTAAGTCTTTCTGTTCTAACTCTCCGTGATCAAGAGCAAGCTTGATACTATGCTTCCACCAGTTTGGTTTGTCTTGAATCCATGCTTGAATTTGCTCTATAGGCGTCACTTTTCTCTCCTTTCCTTGTTTTACTTGCGAGTAAAAATAGTGCTACTTGCATTGCTAAGCATAAAGATACTATGTTTTTGTTTAACTACGCTTACTATTAATGTGAAAGGTAGATTTGCCTCATTGGTTCCTTCAGCCAGGATGAAAGGTGCTTTGAGAGGAGACAACGAGTGGGAAGTGATGAATGCTTGTGTATCAATTAACAAATGAAGAGCGTAAGGAGCTTCGTCGCGACATGGCTGAGTCCTCTGCTTGGGCGCGTGCCGAGCTGAAGCGTCGTCGGGAAGAAAAGGCGAAACAAAATGCTGAACATGGTACTAATAATGGTAGTACGGCAGAACCAAGCCCCAAACGGCCGTAGTTAAAGGGGTTACGGCCCTCATTGACGATAGAGTGGGAATAATTCAGCGTTAGGTAACACCTTGCACTGAACCGCAATAAACACTCCCAAGCCCGCTATCTAGCGGGCTTTTTTGTTTGAAATAAGGCCTTGCAGTGAGTTGTCTAGCTGATTGGGTTCACTTTTCAGAGTGGATTAAGGATAATGCGAAAAATGCATTATTTAACACACAGTTATAAAGGATAGAGTTAATGGAACAGTCAAAGCCGTTGGACGATGAAATAGACTTATTTGAGCTTTTTCAAACGCTTTGGGAGGGCAAATGGCTAATCACTGCATTTGTTGTGCTTGCCTTAGTGGCTGGCGGTAGCTATGCGTATCTAGCTCAGCCAAAGTTTAACGTTTCCGTTCCTTACGCGATCAACATTTATCCGGTGAGTGCGCAGCAAATTTGCGATAGCAATGTTAGTTGTATTGAAGGCGAAGTAAATAAAAGGCTATCGGCGTTGTCTGAAGGTAAGTGGAGTCTGCAGAATGCAAGTGTCTCGATCTCTACTACGGCGCCCGCTGCTGCGAGTGTTTACGCGCAAGAGCTAAGCGAGTATCAGAAGGTGATAACCTCAGAGGTATATCGCGAGGCGACAGTAGAGTTAAACTTGATTCAAAATGACCTTAATGAGGCATTACTCAATACTGAGCGCGTAGCAACAAATATGTTGAACGCAAAGCGAACGTTGCAAATGATCGATAACGGTCAGCAAGTAGTAAGCTTTGGTTCTGTTAATATTGCTAAAACGGCGCCGAAAGTGCCACTAATCTTAGCGCTATCCATTGTTCTTGGCGGTATGGTGGGTGTGTTCTATGTTTTAGTGCGCAGTATGATTCGTAAGCGCAAAGACGCTTAATGACAATTTTGTCGATACTAGTTACAAGCCCGCTATCTAGCGGGCTTTTTTGTGCCCGGTGTTTGGCTATGTCATGTAGAAGTGAGTGTGTAAGCAACTTCAATCGATCATGAAAGTGAGTATTTGGGTGCATCGGCTGCTTGCGGCTATGGATGAAAAGCGAAACGATAAACTTCAGATATAGCGTTAGTTAACCAGCCAAGGAGAAGAGGATGTCGAGTCAAGAAAACTTAGATCAGCAATTGCCATCGGTTGAGTACATTACGGCGGACTATAAAGGCGCCGATAAGCTGAAGCAGAAGCGTGTGTTTATCACTGGCGGTGATAGCGGTATTGGTCGTGCAGTGGCTTTACATATGGCCCGTGAAGGGGCGAAGGTCGCCATTATGTATCACTCTGATGAAGACAGCGCCGTAGAAACGCGTCGTGGTATTGAGCAGGAAGGCGCTGAAGCATTAGTGCTTCAGGGAGATACCGCGAATGCAGATGAGTGCCGACAAGTGGTAGCTGAGGTGGTTGAGCAGTGGGGTGGTATTGATGTGCTGGTGAATAATGCGGGTATGCAGAAGCCTTATGGTGATTTGTCCGAAGTCAGTGATGACGACTGGGCTCAGCACTTTGCTGTAAACAGCTCTGGCATCTTCTATATCACTAAGGCTGCCCTTGAGCATATGGAAGAGGGCGCGAGCATTATTAATACCACTTCGGTAAATGCGTTTGTCGGTAATGACACCTTAGTACCTTATACAGCAACCAAAGGCGCAATCGTTGGTTTTACTCGCGCATTGGCGGCACAAGTAGTTAAGCGCGGTATTCGAGTTAACCAAGTTGCTCCTGGTCCAATCGCGACGGAAATTCAGTTAGTCTTTAAAGGTGAGCATCAAGATGTTTTGGATAACATGACATCGCCAATGGGGCGTATTGGTCAGCCCTATGAGCTTGGTCCAGCGTATGTGTTTTTAGCTTGCCGTGACAGTAGCTTTATTACTGGGCAAACCATACATGTAAATGGTGGCATGGCGACTGGTGGCTAAGGCTCATTCGAAAGCCGAGTAGCTTGTAAAACAACATCGCTTAATTTTAAATGGCCTCCCATTCGTGTGAGGTCATTTTTGTTGGAGTAAGGTGTTATGCAATTCCCTGAATTAATAGAAGGGCGTTTGATCAAGCGTTATAAACGTTTTCTTGCGGATATTGAGCTAGCAAACGGAGAGCTCATTACTGCTCATTGTCCTAATACTGGGTCGATGCGTCGTTGTCAGCAAGACAGTGCGCGCGTGTGGGTTTCCAAAAGCAATAATCCTAAGCGCAAACTCGCCTATACATGGGAAATTGTTGAAGTAGATGATCAGTACCTCGCCTGTATTAATACGGGATTGCCTAATAAAGTGGTTGGCGAGGCTATTGCACATGGCAATATTGCTGAGCTCACGGGTTACGACCAACAGAAAGCGGAAGTGAAGTATGGTAACGGTAGCCGTATCGACTGGTTATTAAGCAGCGATAATCTGCCCTTATGTTATGTTGAGGTGAAAAACGTGACCTTGCTCGAAGAGGATGGTCAGGGGTATTTTCCTGATGCGGTCACGGAGCGCGGGCGTAAGCATCTATATGAGCTGGCGGATGTGGTGTCGCAAGGTCATCGAGCGGTATTGATGTTTTGTGTTTCACATACAGGCATTCAGTCAGTCAAGCCAGCACAGCACATTGACCCTAAGTATGCGGCGGCGATTAAAGAGGTCGTAGCGCTAGGCGTTGAAGTGCTGGCTTATCAAGCAGACATCTCGTCTAAGCGTATCGAGATAGTAAAAAAACTACCGGTTGAGCTGGCGTAATAGAGTAATTGTCTATCTCGTGACCATTTTGCCTGTGTTTCTGCTTATAAATTAAGCAGAGTTAGTGTGTTCTCGTAATAATTCGAACTTTTTTAAAATTAATTTAAAAAGTGCTTGCGTCAAAAATTCTGATGCGTATTATACGCACCCACTGACACGGACAACGCTTCACAACAACGAAGCGGACAACGAGTCAGACGCTCTTTAAAATAGATAATCAGATAATTTGTGTGGGCGCTTGCTGGAGACTTCTCAAAAACTTTGAAGTCTTAAACAAGTGACCATGTCAATTCGCTTTACGTTCTTTAATCTTCGGATTGAAGAATATAGTTAAAGTCAGACGTGATTCACGAGTTTGAGCAAACTTTTTAAACTGAAGAGTTTGATCATGGCTCAGATTG
>NZ_JAFEKF010000008.1 GCF_016888445.1 Marinomonas ostreistagni | reverse complement strand
ACAAATTATCTGATTATCTATTTTAAAGAGCGTCTGACTCGTTGTTCGCTTCGTTGTTGTGAAGCGTTGTCCGTGTCAGTGGGTGCGTATAATACGCATCAGAATTTTTGACGCAAGCACTTTTTTAAAAAATTTTAAATTTTTCTCAGCGCTTGCGGTAAACATCATCAGACTTCGATGATGCGCAATTCTTTTGGCATAGAGAAAGAGACATTCTCTTCTTGGCCAGCAAGCTCTTGTGGAGCAGTGCCGCCCTCTTGCATCAGGCGTTCGATAACTTGATTGACCAATACTTCTGGTGCAGAGGCACCGGCAGTAATACCAATAGCCTTAATACCCTTTAACCATTCAGGCTTAATCTCTTGTGCGTTATCGATTAAATAGGCTTGCGTACCAATGCGCTCGGCAAGCTCACGCAGTCGATTAGAGTTAGAACTATTCACTGAGCCAACCACTAACACTAGATCGCACTCTTGTGCCAAAGTCTTCACTGCATCTTGGCGGTTTTGCGTGGCATAACAAATATCGTCTTTTTTCGGACCACGAATCTCAGGAAAATGATGACGCAAGGCATCAATCACTACTGAGGTATCATCCATAGACAAAGTTGTCTGCGTGACAAACGCCAATTGGCTTGGGTCTTGAACTTTTAATTGCGCGACGTCTTCAGGTGTTTCGACTAAGTAGATAGCGCCACCTTTAGAATCGTCGTATTGCCCCATGGTGCCTTCGACTTCTGGATGGCCATTATGACCGATCAAGACACACTCCATGCCATCACGGGAGTAACGCACGACTTCCATATGTACTTTGGTCACCAAAGGACATGTGGCATCGAACACTTTTAAACCACGACGGTCAGCTTCATTGCGCACGGCTTGAGAGACACCATGAGCACTAAAGATGACAATTTGATCGTCCGGCACTTCGTCTAACTCATTAACGAAGATAGCACCGCGTTCTCTTAATGATTCCACCACAAATTTATTGTGCACAACTTCATGGCGTACATAGATAGGCGCTTCAAAGATATCTAGGCAACGTTTAACAATCTCGATCGCACGATCAACGCCGGCACAAAAGCCGCGCGGATTAGCCAGCTGGATAGTAAAAGACATTAGGCCTCCTCTACGGCGATGATTTTCACGCGAAACGTTAACGTATGACCCGATAGCGGATGATTAAAATCAACTTCCACTTGATTCTCACCGATCGACTTAATCACGCCTGGCAGTTCATTCTTAGCAGAGTCTGCAAACGACACCACCATACCTTCTTCAATGTCCATACCAAACTGGCTACGCGCGATGGTCTGAACATTACTCGGATTGTGTGCGCCAAAGGCTTTTTCTGGCGCCATGGTAAAACTGGCCTCATCGCCAGGCGCCATTCCAAGTAACACAGCTTCGAAGTCAGGTAATAAACTGCCATCACCAAATGTAAACTGCGCGGGATTCCCTTCAAAGTTTGAGTCGACTAGCTGGCCATCCTCTAGCGCCAGTTCAAAGTGCAAGGTAATGCGGCTTTGTTCGTTAATCTTCATGGGTTGTACCTTTTGGGTGTTTGCTGAAGAGCCCTTCAACGAGCATCAGGACAACGCCGATGGTAATCGCGCTATCTGCTACATTGAACGCAGGGAAATACCAAGTGGATTGCCAGTGAACCTGTATAAAGTCCACCACATGACCATAGACCAAACGATCGTATAAGTTGCCGATCGCGCCCGCCATAATCAGCGTCAGTGATAACGCCTCAAGGCGATTGGATCGGCCAATCTTAGCCAAGCGCCAACTGATGCCAACCACGACCGCTAAGGCGATTATTGAAAAGAACCAACGCTGCCAGCCGCCGGCACCCGCTAAAAAGCTAAATGCGGCACCTGTGTTGTAACGCAGCGTTAAATCTAGAAATGGCAGAAGCGGAATCTCCTGCCCATAGTATAGGTTTGCTTCCACGCCTTGCTTGGTAATCCAATCCAAGGCGAACAAAGCAATCGCCAGCGCCCACCAGCGCTGGACGTGTTGCATAAAACTACGCATCAGCATTACGCGAAGTGACGTACTTCGCCCTCACCGTCAGGCAGGTTCGAGATACAACGATCACACAACTCTGGGTGTGCTTCACGCTGACCGACTTCTGGACGGTGGTGCCAACAACGCACACACTTCTCATTTTCCGTCACAGCAACTCGTACTTTTAAGCCTTCCAGCTCAGTTTCCACCGCGTCAGCTGGCGCATCGGCTAGCGGCGCCACTTTTGCTTCAGAAGAGATCAATACGAAGCGCAGCTCATCGCCCAGTTTCGCAAGTGTTTCCTCAAGCGTCGCATCTGCGTACAAAGTGATCTCAGCACTTAAGCTCGCTTTGATCTTACCTTCTTTACGTACCGCTTCTAGCACTTTGTTGGTTGCCATTTTGGCATCCAGTACACGCTTCCAGAACTCACGGCCAAGCACTTCATCGCCACTTAGCTCTTCTAGACCTTCGTACCATGTTTCCAAGAATACGGTTTCACCACGCTCGCCAGGCAATGCTTGCCAGATTTCATCTGCGGTAAAGCTCAAGATCGGCGAGATCCAACGCGTGAACGCTTCAGCGATATGGTACAGGGCTGTTTGCGCAGAACGACGCGCTAGGCTGTCTTCTTGTGTGGTGTACTGACGGTCTTTAATGACGTCTAAGTAGAAACCACCAAGATCCAATGAACAGAAGTTTTGAACCTTCTGTACCACAGCGTGGAACTGGTAATCGTTGTACGCTTCGTCGATTTCCTTTTGCAGCTGTGCCGCACGGTCTACGATCCAACGATCCAGCGCAATCATCTCATTTGACACGACCAAATCTTTAGCTGGGTCGAAGCCTGTCAGGTTCGCCAACATGAAACGAGCCGTATTACGGATACGACGGTAACCGTCTGCGACACGTTTCAAGATTTCGTCTGACACTGTCATTTCGCCAGTGTAGTCAGTTGCCGCAACCCATAGACGAATGATGTCTGCACCTAAGGTTTGCATCACTTTTTGTGGCGATACCACATTACCCAATGACTTCGACATCTTGCGACCGTCGCCGTCTACCGTGAAGCCGTGTGTTAGTACGCCTTTGTACGGAGGCACACCACGTACCGCAATCGATGTTTTCAAAGACGACTGGAACCAACCACGGTGCTGGTCCGAACCTTCAAGGTAAAGATCGGCTGGGAAGCTAAGCTCGTCACGCTGGTCGATCACCGAATAGTGCGTCACACCTGAGTCGAACCATACATCTAGCGTATCAGTGACTTTGCTGTATTTATCCGCTTCGTCACCTAGTAGCTCGGCAGCATCCATCTCAAACCACGCATCCATACCTTCTTTTTCGATACGTTGCGCCACTTCTTCGATCAGACGTGGTGTTTCTGGATGAAGCTCTTGCGTTTCTTTATTGATAAACAACGCGATTGGCACACCCCAAGTACGCTGACGTGATACACACCAGTCAGGGCTGTTGTTCAACATACCTTCCATGCGGTTTTGACCCCAAGAAGGTGTCCATTGCACACCTTTCACTGCCGCTTTGGCGTCGTCTAGCAGGCCTTTTTCGTCCATGCTGATAAACCATTGAGGTGTTGCACGGAAGATCAAAGGTGTTTTGGTGCGCCAGCAGTGTGGGTAACTATGGAAAATCTTCGATTGGAATACCAGCGCATTGTTACGACCTAGCGCTTCAAGCACTGCGTCGTCCACTTTGTAGACGTGCAAACCAGCAAATTCACCGGCAGCTTCTGAGTACACACCGTTATCTTGTACTAGGTTGATCGTGCCGATACCGTTGGCACGACCTACGTTAAAGTCGTCTACACCATGGTCAGGTGCGGTATGAACACAGCCCGTACCCGCATCAGCCGTAACGTGATCACCTAGAAGCACAGGAATATCGCGCTCCATAAATGGGTGATTCAACACTAGGCCACCAAGGTCTGCACCGACTGCGCGACCAACGATACGGTAATCTTCATGACCATAGCGCTGCATGATGCCGTCGACCATGTCTTCTGCAAACACTAGACGCTCTTTGCCTGCGCCCATGTCTACTTCTACTAGGGCGTAGTTGAATTCTGGGTGAATCGATACCGCTTGGCTTGCAGGTAGCGTCCAAGGTGTCGTTGTCCAGATCACTACAGAAACATTGCCTTCGCCTTCTACGTCTGAGAATTTGCTCAAGAAAGCGGCTTCGTCTTGTGGTGCGTAGCGCACGTCTAGAGACAAAGAGGTTTTGTCTTGGTATTCCACTTCGGCTTCCGCTAGTGCAGAGCCGCCCACCACACTCCAGTAAACAGGCTTGAAGCCTTTCACTAGGTGGCCATTTTCAGCGATTTTACCCAGCGCACGAACAATGTTGGCTTCGGTTACGAAGTTCATCGTTAGGTATGGGTTTTCCCAATCACCCATCACACCTAGACGGATAAAGTCTTTCTTTTGCTCTTCGACTTGCGTGTAAGCGTACTCACGGCACTTAGCACGGAACTCTTTGAACGACACTTTATCGCCCGCCTTACCAATCATCTGCTCAACTTTGTGCTCGATCGGTAGGCCATGACAGTCCCAACCAGGAATGTACGGCGCATCGAATCCACTAACGGTTTTAGATTTAACAATAATGTCTTTGAGGATTTTGTTAACCGCGTGACCAATGTGAATACTGCCGTTGGCGTATGGAGGGCCGTCGTGAAGAATAAAAGACTTACGCCCTTTACTTGCTGCACGTACTTTGTTGTATAAGTCCATATCTTGCCAGCGCTGTAGCATTGCTGGCTCACGTTTCGCCAGATCTCCACGCATTGGGAATGCGGTCTCTGGCAAATTCAGCGTTGATTTGTAATCACTCATGGTTTTTCGATTTATCCTCAAAGATCATCGGTCACTGATTGGAAAAGAAGCGCATGGCCTCTTCTTTATCACATTGAATTTGTCGTTCTAATTCGTCTAGGCCGCTCATTTTGCGCTCTGGACGAACAAAGTGGCGAAAGGTTACATCCAGATACTGGTTGTACAAGTCGCCATTAAAATTGAATAAGTGCACTTCTAAAATCGGTGTCTTACCTTCTACCGTCGGACGCACGCCGATGTTGGCTACGCCTTGGTAAAGCTTGCCAGCGATCGGTACCGTCACGGCATAAACGCCTGACAGAGCTGGTGTCACCCCTTTTAGAAATACATTAGCAGTTGGAAACCCTAACTTACGCGCCAAACGCTGGCCCCCCACTACGCGTCCACGCATGCTCACAGCATGACCTAACATAGCTTCTGCCGCGACAATATCGCCTGCGTTTAAGCATTCGCGCACCAACGAGCTACTGATACGCAACCCTTGGGCGTTTAAGATGGATGACGTGTTTTCCACATCAAAGCCATGATTCGCACCGAAGGCTTCTAGATAATCAAAATTGCCTTGGCGATCACAGCCAAAACGAAAATCATCGCCCACCACCAAGTGCTGTACCGCTAGACCTTGTTGCAATATCTGCTGACAAAAGGCTTGCGCATCCAAATTGCGTAAGCGGTTGTTAAACGGCATACACAACACATAGTCGATACCTAAGCCACTCAACAGCGCCACCTTGTCACGCAAACGAGCTAAACGCCCCGGCGCTTCTTCTGGTGCAAAAAACTCACGAGGTTGCGGTTCAAAGATCATAATCCCTGACGGCGCATCATACTGTTCTGCTAACGTCTTGACGCGTGACAAGATCGCCTGATGCCCCAAATGCACACCATCAAAATTGCCAATAGTCAGCACGCCCTTTTGATGTGCTGCTTGGATATTGTGAATACCCCGAACCAGTTCCATACCACCTCGTACCGGCAAAAAGTCTAAGCCGCTGAAAAAATAACCGCGATTATATAGCACTCCCCTTCGCAAAGGTAGGGAGCAAAGACGATCGATCTTAATCTTGCGCGCGCAAATGGCGCATGCGCAAGCCCGCGACCAATAAGCCCACGCCATAGGCAGCAACACCGACCGCCACGATCAGCGCCATATGCTGAGCACGCTGCCAATCGGATAACTGTGTCCAGGCCAGGTCAAAGCTCTGGTAATACAATAGCCAGCCAACTAGTAGCGCCACGCCTAACAACAATACACGCAACAGCAGCCACCACTGGATGGAAAAACGGTGAAAACCGCCACGATGCAAGCCAACCCACAACAAGCCTGCATTCAGCGCCGCCGATAAGCTGGTCGCCAAGGCTAAGCCTACGTGCCCAAGTGGCCACACCAAGATCAGGTTAAACACCATGTTGGCCACCATCGCGATGATGCCAATCTTAACTGGCGTCTTAGTATCTTGGCGCGAGTAATAACCCGGCGCCAATACCTTAATCAGCATCATAAACACCAACCCTAGCGAATACGCTTGCAGGCTTTGCGCTGCCATTTGCACATCCTCGACCGTCAGCTCGCCACGATAAAAAATCGTCGCAATCAAGGGCTCCGCCAACATAAACAGTGCAATCGACGATGGGATCGCAATCAACAGCAATAAACGTAACCCCCAATCCAGAGTTTGCGCAAAGCGCTCGCCACGCTCCCCAGCAAAGCTGCGCGACAAGGACGGCAGAATCACCGTACTGATGGCGATAGCAAAAATCCCCAGTGGTAACTCATACAGACGATCTGATAGATACAGCCAAGTAATACTGCCCGTCTCGAGCAAACTCGCCAGCACCGTATCGAGCAAGAGATTAATCTGACTGACCGACACACCAAACAAAGCGGGGCCCATCAAACTTAAAATACGCTTCACACCAGGATGGTGAAATCCGAGTCGCGGCCTTGGCAGCAGCTTCAATCTTGCCAAGAACGGCACTTGGAATAGCAACTGCACCAAGCCTGCCGCAAACACACCCCAGGCCACCGCCAGCTCAGCCTGACTGCTATTAACCGCAAAGCCAAGCGTGGCGACCAGCAGTGACACATTTAAAAAGATCGGCGTAATCGCAGGTACACCATACTCACCGTGAGCGTTTAAAATCCCGCCGGCGAGCGCGGTCAGCGAAATAAACAACAAATACGGGAACGTTACCGTCAACAAGGTCGCCGCCAAAGACAGCTGCTCAGTATTGTCGGCAAAGCCCGGTGCAAACACATACACCACCCACGGCGCCGCCACCATAAACACCGCCGTCACTAACAACAGCACCAGTGACAGTGAGCCAGTTACGACTGCCACCAGCTCACGCACGGCTGAGTGTCCCTGATTAACACGATAATCACTTAACACTGGCACAAAGGCTTGTGCAAACGCCCCTTCGGCAAATAAGCGCCGAAAAAAGTTGGGGATCTTAAACGCCACATAAAAAGCATCGGCCCCAGCACTGGCCCCCAATACGGACGCTAACGCCGCATCGCGGGCCAAGCCCAAGATGCGCGACAAGAAAGTACACACAGACACCAGCAAGCCAGAGCGTAAAAGTGATCGAGATTTGTTCGATTGAGAGGCGGCCATAAGATCATGATCTAACAAAAAATTTGCCCAAGAATAGCATTTAGCTGGTGGTCAAACAGCCAAAAAATACACTTTTCACATGGAATTATTTGTGTTTGGGGTTGTAGCAATGCTAAAAGCTGGTAAAATCCGCCGCGAGATTTTCAAGTTTAACTTGACATTCACAAGCGACCTAACAGCCCGTTTTGTCGTTTTAATTATTGAAAGATTGAAGGAGCCAGACTGTGGCAAACTCCGCCGGTTCAAAAAAACGTGCGCGCCAGGCGATCAAGCGTCGCGCTCATAACGGTAGCCTGCGCTCTATGGTGCGCACATACTTGAAAAAAGTAGATGCAGCTATTGAAGCAGGTAACAAAGAAGAAGCTCAAGCAGCATACTCTGTTGCAGTGTCTAAACTAGACAAAGCAGCTGACAAAGGCCTATACCACAAAAACAAAGCAGCTCGTCATAAGAGCCGCTTGAACGCTAAAATCAAAGCGTTGGCCTAATCCCATAAAAAAACCGGCGCGAGCCGGTTTTTTTATGTCTAGGAATCACCCTAGTTAAACAACAAGAACAGCCAGACTACACCCGCCAGACTTAAGCTCAGCATTACCGCTGCAGACCCCAAATCTTTTGCTCGCCCTGACAACTCATGCTTTTCATCGCTGATGCGATCCACTATCGCCTCAATGCTGGAATTGACTGTTTCCACGACCAACACCATACCGACCGAAAAGATCATCATTGCCTGTTCCAGTGCATTATCGCCCAGCCATAGCGCCAACGGCACCATCACTAAAAACAACCACACTTCTTGGCGGAATGATGCCTCGTAGCGCCACTGCGCACGCAATCCTTGATAAGAATAGCGCGACGCATGTAGGACGCGCTCCAAACCAATTTTACCTGGCTTTGCCATGTTTCCTCTGCTCGCTAGATTATGACCAAATCGTCGCGATGAATCAGCTCCGGCTCTCCCTCATAACCCAAGATAGCCGCACGCTCACTAGACGGCTTACCCAGCAACTTAAGCGTTTCAGCAATGGTGTAATTGGTCAGGCCTCGCGCCACAATGCGGCCGTTGCCATCAACACACTTGACCATGTCACCACGAGAGAAACTTCCCTCGGCATCCTTCACGCCCACCGGCAACAAGCTGGTGCCTGACTGACGTAAGGCTCGCACTGCACCATCGTCCAAAAACAACGTGCCACGGGTCTTAAGATGCCCAGCCAACCACTGCTTACGCGCGGCCAAGCGACCGTGTTCTGGCTGCAGCCATGTCCCGAGGTTTTCACCTTGAGCCACACGCAAGATCACACTACCTTCACGACCAGAAGCAATCACTGTATCCGCCCCTGAACGCGCCGCTAAGCGTGCCGCTCGCACTTTGGTCAACATACCGCCACTGCCCAATACGCCAGCGCCACCGCTTGCCATATCATCTAAGCTTTCATCGCTAGCAGAAGCATGGGATATTAATGTTGCATCTTTATGATCACGCGGATTTTTATCAAATAATCCATGCTGATCCGTCAAAATAATCAACGCATCCGCTTCCACCAAATTGGCGACAAGCGCTCCCAAAGTATCATTGTCACCAAAACGAATCTCATCGGTTACAACCGTATCGTTTTCGTTAACAATGGGTACAACACCCAGACTTAGCAGCGTACGCAGCGAAGATCGAGCGTTTAAGTAGCGTCGACGGTTAGACAAATCTTCATGCGTTAGCAGAATTTGTGCCGTACATAGGCCGTGTACTTCAAAGTGAGATTCGTAAACGCCTACCAACTCCATCTGCCCAACCGCAGCGGCCGCCTGTAGCTCGTTTACCTGTGTCGGTCGTGAAGAGAAGCCTAGGCGCTTCATGCCAGCTGCAATGGAGCCCGATGACACCAGCACAACTTCTTTGCCTTGTGCACGCAACTGGGCGATCTGCGCCACCCATTGACCAATATTCCCCACATCTAGGCCTTGGCCATCATTAGTGAGCAATGCACTGCCTATCTTTACGACCACACGTTGGGCGGCCGCAATCTTCTCTCTCGTTTCCATTTACTGCTTTTCTCGCTTTGTTTTATTGAACGTATTCTACGTCCACATCGTAATCGTCATCATCAAAGTCATCATCGTCATCGCCCTGAGCAGCGTTACGACGGTTCTTACGTAGCTGCTGAATACGTTCACGACCTTCTTCGTCGATCAAGGCACGTACCGCACGTTCTTGTGCTTGCGCTTCTTCATCATCGATAAGGTTCTGACGCATTTCATCCAACGCCGTCATCAGATCCAGACAAAGTACTTCTGTACCTTCGCCAGAGATGGCCGAGATACGATAGGTTTTACCTTCCCAACCCAACGCATCAATAACGCTTTGACAGCGCGCTTCACGCTCTTCTTCTGGCACCATATCGAGCTTGTTCAGCACCAACCAGCGCTCACGCTTCTCCGCCAATGCTGGCGAGAATTCGTGCAACTCATTCACGGCAATTTTTGCCGCTTCTGCAGGAGTGATTTCATCCCACGGCGCCATATCAACGATGTGCAGCAAAATACGGTTACGTACCAAGTGCTTCAAGAAGCGGATACCTAAACCAGCACCATCCGCAGCACCTTCGATGATGCCTGGAATGTCAGCAATGACGAAGCTCTGGTGCTTCTTCACTTTTACCACGCCAAGGTTTGGTACCAAGGTCGTAAACGGGTAATCAGCTACTTTTGGCTTGGCAGAAGACACCGAACGAATAAACGTCGACTTACCGGCATTCGGTAAACCTAGCAAACCCACGTCGGCCAGCACTTTCATCTCAAGCTTCAAGTTACGCTCTTCACCGACCGTACCTTTGGTGGTCTGACGCGGCGCACGGTTAGTACTCGATTTAAAGCGCGTGTTACCCAAGCCTTTGTGGCCGCCTTGCGCAACTTTTAGACGCTGACCAATTTGTACCAAGTCGCCAAGTGTTTCGCCGGTATCTTCGTCGATCACGGTCGTACCAACAGGCACTTTAATTTCTAGATCAGGCGCTTTGGAGCCTGTCATGTCACGGCCCATACCGCCTTGGCCATTTTCAGCGATGTACTTTTTGGTAAAACGGAAATCGATCAGTGTGTTTAATGACTCATCCGCCACCAACACAACACTACCGCCATCACCACCATCACCGCCGTCTGGTCCACCTTTCGCGACAAACTTTTCACGCCAAAAGCTCAAACAGCCATTACCACCTTTACCTGCGCGAACGTAGATCGTGGCTTCATCAACAAATTTCACAGCATCACCTCTTAGGTGCGTTATCAGAGTTCAGTGCCCTGATTATAGAATTTTTCCAAAAAAAAAGCCCCGCATTGCGGAGCTCTTTTTGATCATTCGCTTAGCGATTAGGCAGCAGCAACGACAGAAACTGTACGACGCTTGAACTTACCTTTCACTTCGAATTTCACTTGACCTTCAGCAACAGCGAATAGAGTGTGGTCTTTACCAACACGAACGCCTTCACCAGCGTGGAATTCAGTACCACGTTGACGAACTAGAATGTTACCTGGTACAACAACTTGGCCGCCAAAGCGTTTAACGCCTAAGCGTTTCGACTGACTATCGCGACCGTTCTTAGTACTACCACCAGCTTTTTTGTGAGCCATGATTTACTCCTAAATATTGAATCTGTAGAGGCTTAAATTACTTGATACCAGTAATTTTAACTTCTGTGAACCACTGACGGTGACCCGCGCGTTTCATAGAGTGCTTACGACGACGGAACTTCAAGATTTTAACTTTATCGCCACGGCCGTGAGCAACAACTTCAGCTGTTACTTTAGCGCCTTCAACAACTGGTGCGCCAACTTTAACGTCGTCGCCGTTGCTTACAAGAAGAACGTCGTCGAACTCAACAGCAGAACCAGCTTCAACAGCTAGTTTTTCAACTTTAAGAGTTTGACCTTCTTGTACGCGGTATTGTTTACCGCCGGTTTTGATCACTGCAAACATTGTTTCTCTCCAACTAAATTTACCCGGCTACTGGATTGTATTTGACCTACTTCTAGTGGCTAATTAATGGTAAGCCAATCAAAGACTTACACTTCACCATATGATAGGGAGCAAAATGTGGGTAAATCGGACGCCGAATTGTACAAAAGAGAACCAGCAAACACAAGCCAAATCGCCTTGTGATCAGGATTTTTACAGTTTTGGGTTGACCCCGTGTGGGCGCTTACCTAGCATTGACGCCACTTGCTATTCAGCTTGACTATTTTTTGGCTTCGGAAGTTCCATGCAACCAACTAAAATACATGATGTGGTGGCCGATGAGTTCGGTCAGGTAAATGACTATATCCTTTCGCAACTTAAAAGCGAAATCCCGCTCATTGAGCAAATCGGTTACTACATTATCAGTAATGGCGGAAAACGCTTACGCCCGCTGATGGTTCTACTGGCCGCGCGTGCCGCACAACCTAGTACAGGCTTGTCTGAAGCAGCGCTGACCAATGCCGTCAAAATGGCATCGATCATCGAATTTATCCACACTGCTACTCTATTGCATGATGATGTGGTCGACGAATCCGATATGCGCCGTGGCAAAAAGACGGCTAACGAGGAATGGGGCAATGCACCCAGCGTATTGGTCGGTGACTTCCTTTACACGCGCGCCTTTCAAATTATGGTCGATGTTGGCAGCTTCCAATGCATGGAAATTTTGTCCGGCACCACCAACATCATTTCCGAAGGCGAAGTACAACAGCTAATTAACTGTGGCGATCCTGACACTACCGAAGAGAGCTACATTAAAGTCATTCAGTACAAAACCGCCAAACTGTTTGAAGGCGCAGCTCTGTGTGGCGCAGTCGTTGCCGAAGGCAACACGGACTACCAAGAAGCCTTACGCCAATACGGCATGTATGTCGGTACCGCTTTCCAGCTGATTGATGATGTGATGGACTACACGTCCACCGCTGAGGAAATGGGCAAAAGCGTCGGTGATGATTTAGCCGAAGGCAAGCCCACGCTACCGCTTATCTTTACCATGAAGCATGGCACATCAGAAGCCAGCGCCCGCGTGCGTTCTGCCATCGAAACAGGCGGCCTTGATCATCTTGAAGAGATTCTAGAAGACGTCCGCGCTTGTGGTGCCATCGAGTACACTGAGCGCGAAGCACAACGCCAATCAGAATTGGCTATCGCCGCGATCAATGACCTACCCGAATCAGACTACAAAGCTGCGCTGATTGCATTGGCCAATGCTGCGGTACACCGTCGCACCTAATCCTTAACGACGAATCCGGCGTGCACTGCTTGTTGTGCGCCGGCCTCCCCTTCTACCATAATCGACTTTACCAAGGCAGCAGTTTGCTCTGGATACTGCAGCATAAAGCAGTGACCACCCGTCACCTTGATCAAACGAATATTGGGATTAAGCTGCTCGGCTAATTGGTACGCTGCCTTAAACATATCGTAGGTTTCATCCCCGTAGACAATATAAGTCGGCGTCGTCACGGACTTCACTAGCCGCCACAAGCCTTTGGGAGCGCTACCAAATACCGCCGCCTCAAGCCAAGTTGGGCAGTTCAAATGACACTTGCCATCATCCTCTTGGTGCATGGCGTAGCGCACATAATCCCATAAGCAGCGATCTTGCCAGCCCTTAAATGTACCTCGCCCCTGCAAGCTAGCAAACGCCTGTTGCGGACTTGGCCAAGTCGTACGGCGGCGCTCCGTTTGGCGCACTAAGGGTAATTTACGTTTCAAGCCTGACCAGCGAATACTGTTGAGCAACCAAATCATTTTCGGCGGATACAATGCTGGGTCCAACAGTATGGTACGCTCAAACAATTCAGGGTCTCGCGCACTCATCAACAAAGTCATGCAACCACCAAAGCTATGCCCGACACCGACTAATGGCTGATCTTGATAGACCTGATGATATTGGCGCAACACATTAAGAAAATTAGAGGCAGCTTTATTCCAACCTAAAAAGCGCGCCCCCGTAGGCGATTTGCCATGCCCTTGCGCATCTTGAACAATGAGATTGAGCTCGTCTGCGAACTGTTCTAACATGGCTTCGTAAGTTCGTACCGCAAAGCCATTACCATGAAGAAAATGCACATTCTTGGTCGCACAGGCTTGGCGATGAACATGAGCTGAGAGCACCACATCTTGGGCGGTCATATAAGACTGTTCAAAGGACAAAGTGGACACTGACAGCTCCTAAACGTTAACCAATACATCGAGTATGAAATTCTACAAGCTACTCAGTCTAGGCGCTATAGAAGCGCGGGCATTGTAAATTTTCGCTTTTGAATGCGTAAATAGACAAAAAAAACGGCCATTTACCGACTCCAAATTGGTTTTTTTCCGCTCAAACATTCATATTGTTTGCCTGAACCGATATAATCGCTTGGATTTTCATACTGCTAACTGGACCACACGTTTCACTCCTTTAGATGACTAAAGCAGGGGCGGTGGAAATAGGACTATAATGACTACAGCTTCATCGTTTGAAAAAGACGAACTTTTAAAGTGCGGCTACGGCGAAATGTTTGGCGAAGGTAACGCACAGCTACCTGTCGGCAACATGCTAATGCTAGACCGAATCACTCATATCTCCACAGAGGGCGGTGCTTTCGGTAAAGGTGAAATCATTGCTGAATTGGATATCAACCCAGACCTTTGGTTCTTTGAATGCCATTTCCCAGGTGACCCTGTCATGCCTGGCTGTCTAGGCTTGGATGCAATGTGGCAACTGGTTGGCTTCTTCTTAGGTTGGAAAGGCAATGATGGCCGCGGCCGTGCACTAGGCTCTGGCGAAGTGAAATTCACAGGTCAAATCCTACCTACCGCTAAAAAAGTAACGTTCCGAATTGACCTTAAGCGTGTGATCGAACGCAAGCTGGTTATGGGCATTGCGGACGGAAGTGTTTCTGTTGATGGCCGTGAGATTTACACTGCTAAAGACCTACGCGTAGGCTTGTTCACTTCAACTGAAAACTTCTAACAGATTAAGAGTATAAGAGGCACATAATATGCGTCGTGTAGTTGTAACTGGCCTTGGCATTGTTAGCTGCCTTGGCAATGACAAACAAACTGTTCTTGAGTCACTGCGTGAAGGCCGTTCTGGCATTCGCTTCGCGGAAGACTACCAAGAAAAAGGCTTCCGCAGTCACGTATGTGGCCGTATTGACCTAGACGACAGCGTGATCGATCGTAAAGTGCGTCGTTTTATGGGCGATGCTGCGACTTACGCATACGTTTCTATGGAACAAGCCATTGCTGATTCTGGTCTAAGCGAAGATCAAGTTTCTAACATCCGTACTGGATTGATTGCAGGTTCTGGTGGTGCGTCTGCACGTAACCTAGTGGAATCTGCTGACACGCTACGTGAAAAAGGCGTTAAGCGTGTAGGCCCATACCGTGTCACCCAAACGATGGGTAGCACCGTATCAGCCTGTCTTGCGACACCGTTCAAAATCAAAGGTGTGAACTACTCGATTACCTCTGCGTGTTCAACCAGTGCACACTGTATCGGTAACGCGATGGAGCTTATCCAACTAGGTAAGCAAGACGTTGTGTTCGCAGGTGGCGGTGAAGAAGAAAGCTGGACGCAAACATGCATGTTCGATGCAATGGGCGCACTGTCTTCTAAATACAATGACACCCCAGAAAAAGCCTCTCGCGCATACGATGCGACACGTGATGGCTTCGTTATCGCAGGCGGCGGCGGTATTCTTGTGCTTGAGGAACTTGAGCACGCTAAAGCACGTGGCGCGAAAATCTACGCTGAAGTCGTAGGTTACGGTGCAACATCTGACGGCTACGACATGGTAGCGCCATCTGGTGAAGGTGCTGTTCGTTGTATGCAAATGGCCATGAGCACTGTTGACGGTAAGATCGACTACATCAACACTCACGGTACTAGTACCCCTGCTGGCGACATGAAAGAGCTACAAGCCGTACGTGAAACGTTCGGTTCTGAGATCCCAGCGATCAGCTCAACTAAGTCTCTATCTGGTCACTCACTGGGTGCGGCGGGTGTTCACGAAGCTATCTACAGCTTGCTAATGATGGAAAACAAATTCATCACAGCGTCTGCCAACATTGAAGAGCTTGACCCTGAAGCAGGTGATATTCCGGTAGCGGTAACACGCCAAGACAACGTCGAACTGACACACGTTATGTCTAACAGCTTCGGCTTCGGCGGCACCAATGCCAGCCTAGTATTCAAAAAGTTTGAAGGCTAATCCGAGTAATTAATGCTACAAAAAAACCGCACAATGTGCGGTTTTTTTATGCCTATCATAAAGACCTGAACTTAAGGGTGTTGGCGCATCGCTGCGCGCATCCAAGTTTCCATCTCTTCATGGATTTGGCCAGTATCTTTGCCATCCACCTCAATCAAGGGGCCAATCACCACCGTGATGGTGCCAGGATAACGACGCCACGTGCGGCCCGGCCAAACATGACCCGCGTTGTGCACCAATGGCAAAATAGGCGCCTGCGCCGACGCGGCTAGCATCGCAGCCCCCTTATTAAAGGCGCGCTCAGAGCCTGGCGGCGTACGCGTACCTTCTGGGAAAATCAGCACCGAACGACCATCTTTAAGACGCTCTTTGCCTTGCTTTAAGATTTGCTTTAGAGCACCCGCCTTTTTCGCACGATCAATGGCGATCGGCTGCACCATGCGCAACCCCCAGCCAAAAAATGGAATCGACAACAGCTCTTTTTTCAGCACCGTCGAAATGGGGGTTTTCAACACTTGCAGCAAATAGGTTTCCCACTCACTTTGGTGATTCGACGCCAATACCACGGCGCGGCCCTCAGGCAAATGCTCACGACCAATAATCTCGACCTTGACGCCACAGATGACGCGAAATAAAAACAGTAAGATATGATTGTGAACGTTCAATACCGGCTGGCGCCATTTTTTAGGTAACATCCACGCCACTAGGGGCGCAAGCAATCCTGTAAACCCCGTTAGAATGCCGTAGCATACAGCAAACAGTACCGAGCCAATCAATGAGCGCAGTGAATTATGCGGTGTCATGAAGCGCATCTCCGTATTCAGTGTAAATTAGGCAGTCTGACGTTCTTGTTGCTGCAATAGTGGGTTGGCGTACATACGCAACACCGTTTCACGCAACGCATCAGGACAAGTCGCCATGTACTCTTCAAATACAGCGTCATCGCACGGCTCACCATTCAGCATTTTTAAGGCGGCCTTGTTGGTCGACTGAATCGCATATTGGCTGATGATCTGACGGTCCACTTCGGCGACCATCTCATCGGGAGTTTCGCAGCTTGCATCGATTACATCACCAAAGGTGACAATGACCTTCCCTTTGCGACCCACAATACCTTTACGAATGCTGTCAATGTCTTCAAATTCGGTTTTTTCGTAACGCCCTGTGGTCGACTTCTGATGTAACTCATGCGCTTTTTCAAAGGCACATGGATCATACTCATAAGAAATCGATACCGGCACGATTTTGAGATTTTTCATGGCCTCGGCAAAACTAACTTTCTGCTTCTTTTGGCTCATGTAAAACATCTTGATGATCGCCGGATCAGTTTGGTCGATACCATCTTTGGCACGACCTTCTTTTTGGGCAATCCAAATATTGCAGTGCTCTTTGGTCAACGAGTGAGTAATGTAATCCGACAGCTGGCCAAAGGCTGCCATCATTTCACGAATACCATTGGCTGAGCGCTTCACAATAAAACTCTTATTAAGACGCATCAGGTCCGACACAAACGGTCGACGCAGCAAATTATCACCAATGGCAATGCGCACTGTATCTAATCCATTTTTGTATAAACCGTAGTTTACGAAGGCTGGATCCATAGCAATGTCACGGTGATTAGAGAGGAATAAATAACCCTCATCTTTCGCTAGCTTTTCAATGCCACGATACTCCACATCCGCGGTCGTGGTTTTGATCATACGTTCCATGTAATTGGCCACTTGCGTCTGGAAAGCACGCACATCGCTGATTTTACGCACTTCCTTTTGCAAGACATGTTTAACCACCATAGCAAGTGGGCCACGGCTCCATTTAGGCCATTTAGCAAATTTAAAACCGACAATCGTATCGATAAAGTCCGGTGTATTTACCAAATTTTGTAACACCCCGGCGACCTCATCGTCGTTGTAAGGGCGTATATCATGAAACTGATCCATTGAACTGTCCATTTGGGTTTAAATTATCGTTGTGTTTATAAATTACAAACGTCGAAGCCTTGGTCGGCTAACAACTGTTTGTGGGCCGAAGATGTCACAACGGCCGTATTCTCGTTTGCTTGAGTAAGGTACAACTGCGCCACACGTTTAAGATCTTCGAGCGTCACCGCTAAGATATTAGCACGCAGGGTTTCACGGTAAGCTTGGCTACGGTTATGTAGCTGCAAGAAGAAATCACTCTGAGCTTCACCCGCTGGCGAGCCAGGTTTATCCATCGAACCAATCACTCCAAGAATCGCTTCCTCAAGCGCGCCATAATTATGATCGCTGTTGATCAGCCACTCAATCGACGCATCAAAATCTGCCAATGTCTCAAGTAGACGTGGATCACGGTATGAGAAGAAACGGAATGCACCCGCACTCGCATCAAACGTCGCACCACCGCCGTAAGCGCCACCCTGCTCACGGATAGCACGGTGTAAGAAGCCATTACGCAAGAAACCAGCTAGTACTGTTAGTGGAGCCACATCTGGATGATCACCTGCGACGGCTTTAAAAGACTTAGCACAGAAGCTCACCTGTGTCGCGGTAACCCAAGCTTGCTTCACCGTCTGCTCAACAGCGGGCAGGGTGAAATTTGACGCTTGTGCATGGTTGTTAACCGCGTCCCACGCTGGTGTAATTGCCGCCAACACTTCCTCTTTATAATGCGGCTCCGCTACCAACAGCACTTGCTTAGAAGCGCCCATTAATTTCTCATGAATCGACGCTAACGTGTCGCGTAACTCACCCATAGCCTGATCATCGTTGCGCAGCGCATCGTCTAATGCGATCAGCTCTTGGATGCCTGTCATACCACCCCACGCTTCTTGCTGAGCAGCCAAGCCAGACATACCTGCCGACGCGGCGCTCATTGCCAACACATGACCTTGACCCGTGATCGAACGCTCACGACGGGCGCGGCGTTGAGCGATAAGCTCTTTGATGCGACCCGCTTCGTCAAAACGAACTTGATTAAACGTCTGCGCCATTAATTCGGTCATCGCTGCAGCGTTTGGCACCAAGGCTTTGGAGCTCAGCACGAAGTAACCGTGCACTTGTTGCTTATCAGCCAGCTCAGTACGGATCGATGTCGACGCACCAAGGCCACCACACACCTGTGCTTGCAGCGATTGGATTGCCAAGTAATCTTGCTCGCCTAGACCGACTTCGGTCATTAGGTACGAGTAAATCGGTAGCAGCTTGGTTTCTTCTTCTGTCAGAGCAGGTAGCTCAGTGACCAGTTGCTGGTACACTAAACCATTAGTACCTTGTGGGTAGAAGGTAATCGGCAAGCTTTGCTCTAGCGCTTCATGATCGTACTCTGGAAGACGTGCAGGGACATCTTCTAGCCCAACTTTGGGCAACAGGCTCATGTCATCGACTTGCTCTTGGCGCGTTTTCAAAGCTTGGCTACGCTCAATGATATGTTGCGTTTGCTCTTCATTAAGGCCTGCTTTGATCTTGCTCAAGCGGTCTTTTTCAGCTTGGTTGCGGCGCGCCTCTAGCGCTTCATCAGGGCTCAGAGTCAGCGTAATACGGTGAGCGTTGTTCAGTAGCAGCTCACGCACCAAAGTTGGGATGTAATCTGGCTCTGCCACTTTGTCACGCATCTGTTCGATCACCGGATCTAGATCAAGCTGAGCGATCACATCACCTTGGTGCACAGCGGTCGATAGCGCCGTCAAAATCAGCTGTAAACCATACGGGTAGCTGTCGCCACCGATTTCACGTTGGCTCAGCTCTAGCTGGTGCAACATGGCATCAACCATCTCTTGCTCGACGCCATTGTCGGCGATGTCTTCGAGGGTCTGTAGGATTAAGGCTTCTACTTGCGCACTTTGCTCACGGCGCACACCTTCTAAACCACACATGAAACTCATCTCTTTATTGCTGTCTTCAAGGCCACAAAGTGGCGACGGTGACGAGCCCAACTCGGAGTTTTCTAAGGCACGACGTAGCGGCGAAGCCGAGTTATCCAGTAACACGCTCGACAGCAAATGCGCTTCGAATTGTTGAGCCAAATCGGTACTTTCGCCTAATAACCAGCCCACCACGACATGACTGCCGTCTTCTTTGGCTTCGTCTGCGGCATAGCCTTCTTCCACACGCAGAGGCGAGAAGTAACGCTTCACATTCGGCACGCTGACTTGGTCGTCCAAACGCTCAAAGCGGCTTAACACTTTGCTTTCGAACTCAGCTTGTAGCTCTTGAGCTGGAATATCACCAAAGGTCATGAACACCGCATTGGATGGGTGGTAATGCTTACGGTAAAACGCCAACAAGTCATCGTATGACAAATCTGGGATATCAGACGGCTCACCGCCTGAATTAAAGTGGTAGGTATTACTTGGGCACAGATATTTGGTCACTGCTTGCCACAATACCGACGTGGGCGAACTCATTGCGCCCTTCATCTCGTTGAACACTACCCCTTTGTAAGTCAGCTCAGACTCTGGGTTAGTCGGCTCGGCAAACTCCACACGGTGGCCTTCTTGGGCGAAATCAAGCGGATCTAAGCGCGAGAAGAACACTGCATCCAAATACACATCCAACAGGTTACGGAAGTCTTTTTTGTTTTTGCTGGCAAATGGATACGCCGTCCAATCAGACGAGGTGAACGCGTTCATAAAGGTATTTAAAGAACGGCGAATCATCATGAAGAAAGGATCACGCACTGGGAAACGCTCAGAGCCACACAACACGGTGTGCTCCAAAATATGCGCAACACCCGTGGAATCTGTCGGCACGGTTTTTAAGCCCACCAAAAAGACGTTTTCATCGTTGTCAGAGGCGATATGAAAGTGCTTGGCACCGGTTACCTTATGTTCGTACTCTTCAACAGTAACATTAAGTGCCTCGATAAATTCGCTGCGAACCGCCGTAAATGCTGGGTGGTGTGCGGTGTTCTGTGTCATGTGTTACCCCTATAAAATGCTCGTTCTATAACTAGAATGATTGGGAATTTTTTTTGCAAACTCAAGTAAGAGAGACGCTGCTTACAAGGACCTTACTAATGGTCTCAGCCCTAGCGTTTTTGGTGACGCTCCCAGTTTTCTAGGCGCGCTTTCTCACTTTTACGAAATAATACATAGACGGCGCCGAGGCCGCCGTGATGTCGCTGAGCCGTATGGAAGGCCATGACATCATCTAAGTCTTTGAGCCACTTATTAATGTGGCTTTTAATCGTCGCTTGATCTTGCGGGTCCGGTGTACGGTCACCTTTGCCATGCACGATAATACCGACGCGAATGTCGTGGCGCATACAGTCCTCGACAAACTGAAACACTTCTACGCGCGACTGCTCTACCGTACGGCGGTGCAAATCTAGGCGCGACTCAATGCCATACTTACCTTGGCGTAACTTCTTGAATACGCCATCTTGCACGCCATCCTTTTTGTACTCCAGCATATCATTGGGATCGACACGCTCGACATAATCTTTGGATAGGTAGTTACGGTCTACAACCTCTGCTAGCAGCGCGGCTTTTTTGCGCTCCTGATAATCCACTTCGCCCTGCTTTTTACCGAGGTAAACTTCGGTCTTTTGCAGCGGGCGGATCCCTTGTACTTCTTGCGCGAACAAAGAGAAATCATCATCCTCTTGCATACGTCACCTCAAACTGTGCACCCCATACCGTATTTATGACAGCTAGAGACAGGAAAGGCTCCCGTGGGAGCCCCGTGCAAGCTGTAGGGTGGGCTTCTGGTTAACCCAGTGAAATTAAAAACGAATCCCGTGAGTATAACAGCAATCTGCCTCGAACCACTAATCTACGGCGCTTCCACCGTTAACGCTTACGTCGCTCGAACTTTTTCACCGTGCCAGAAAACTGGAAAATCAAAAAACCCATCAGCGATAATAAAATCGCCAATTCATAACGGCTGTAGGCCACGGCAACGCCAATTGCCCCAGTGTTCCAGATACCCGCGGCTGTGGCGGTACCGGAGACAGAATCGCCGCCTTTAAAAATCGCACCGCCGCCGATGAAGCCCATGCCAGTGATCACCGCATACATCACTCGCGCTTCAGCGTCTGACCCTTCGTAGACACTCATGCCCACCAGCATGAAAGCGCAGGAGGCAATTGTCACCAGTGGAAAAGTACGCAGACCAGCCCCACCATCGTGATGCTCACGGTTGAGTGCAATCGGTAACGCCAACAAAAACGCGACTCCCATCTGCGTTAGATGATGAAAAATCAAATCAAAATCCAAGTCCAACATAGGCCACTCCCTGTTTTATTATTTTGCTTTAAGCTAGCGCTGTGTAAGTCACCAAGCAACTGAGCATCCGTTTTTTCCTTGTTAGCTACGAAAAAGGCCGCACAATGTGCGGCCTTGATACGAAGACTATGACGCTTAAGTAAGCGTTAGAACGGGATATCGTCGTCAAAGTCATCAAAGTTTGGCGCAGGTTGCTGCGGCTTCGCAGGCTGCTGCTGAGGTGGTTGTTGCGCCGGTTGCTGTGGCTGTGCTGGTTGTTGTGGCTGATTGCCCCAGCTGCCGAATGATTGAGGTTGCGCTGGCGCTTGTTGTGGTTGACCGTAGCCACCTTGTTGACCGCCAAAACCGCCGCCTTGTTGTGGCTCGCCACCGTAGTTACCTTGCTGTGGTTCAGACTGTTGCGGCGCATTGCCGTAGCCGCCCTGTGCACCGTAACCGCCACCTTGTTGCTGGCCGCCACCAAAACCGCCGCCTTGGCCTTGCGGGCCGTCGGCACGGCCGTCTAGCAATTGCATTTCGTTCGCCACGATTTCAGTGGTGTAACGTTTAATGCCGTCTTTTTCCCACTCACGCGTACGCAGCGAACCTTCGACGTAAACTTTTGACCCTTTCTTAATGAAATCGCCTGCGATTTGACCTAGACGGTAATTACCACGGTCCATAAATGCCACGCGGTGCCATTCGGTGCGCTCTTGCATTTGACCAGTTTGACGATCACGCCAGCTCTCTGATGTCGCCAAGCTGACATTGGCAACCGCTGCGCCAGACGGCATGTAACGTACTTCCGCATCGCTACCAGCGTTACCTATTAAGATTACTTTGTTTATTCCACGTGCCATGACGTTACTCCAATTTTAAAGGTAATTCGTATTACTTCACTTGAGGCGCGATGCGTTGAAGCGCCTCTTTATCAAGTTGCTTCTTATCCACTTTTAGATAAGCGGTTTGCTCATCGGTAAAAATCTGCATATCTTCCACTCCTTGGATCGACATTAATTGTTGTTTCAAGTGAGCCACATCGGCCTCACTGTGTGCGGCAATGCTAAATGCCATACTGCCCAATTGGCGTGGTGCAGGTTGCTTGGCACTGACCACAGCCCATAGTAACCAAAGCCCGCCAATGACGCTGAACAGCACCTCCACTGAGGTCTGCTGTAACAACCAGCCACCACCGGCACCGCCGACAAATGCTCCCATAAACTGATGCGTCGAGAACACTCCCATCGCCGTACCACGGTAGCCCACCGGCGCAAGCTTACTGACCACAGATGGCAGCGTCGCTTCTAAGGTATTAAACGCAACGAAGAAAAAGCACACGGCCAAAGCAAATAGCCACAGCTGTTGTGCCCACTCCATCACTAAAGTTGTTAACCCCAATACTAGAATCACTAAGGTTAACACTTGCTTCATCTTACCACGACCCTCGGCCGCAATGATCAAGGGCAACATGGCCACAAACGCCGCCGCCATAATGATCAAATATAAAATACTATGCTGGCCTAACGCCAAATCATAACGCGCAATCAGCATCGTCGGGATCGCTACAAACAAAGCGGTCAAACTGCCATGCAGTAAGAAAATGCTGATGTTTAAAAAGCGCAAGCCCGAGTCTTTTAACACCGCACCCAACGCCACTTTACTAGGCGTCGTATCACGGCGAAAGGCATGCTGCGTAACATTCGGCACGACCCAATACACCAACGCCATGCCCATCAAGGAAAAAGCAAACGACAAGTAGAACAGACCCGATAGCGCTAGCCATTCAAACAAGATCGGTCCAAGAATCAACGACAACATAAACGACGCACCAATGCTGATGCCCACCATCGCCATCGCCTTGGTGCGGTTTTGTTCTTTGGTCACATCACTTAGTAACGCCATGAGGGTACTGGCAATGGCCCCGGCGCCCTGAATCGCCCGCCCGATGATCAACGTTGTGATACTATCGGCATTGGCACAAATCACACTGCCCAAGGCAAACAGCACCAAACCAAATAAAATCACAGGTTTACGGCCCACACGATCCGAGATCATGCCCATCGGAATCTGTAGCGATGCCTGGGTAAAACCATAAATACCGATCGCTGCACCAATTAATGCTGCATCGGCTCCGTCCAGTCCATCTGCCGCCACACTGATGACTGGCATGATCAGAAACAGGCCCAGCATACGGAACAAATACACCATAGCTAGGGCAAAGACAGAACGGCGTTCAATAACATCCATAAAGGCTACTACTTACGTAATTTGAAGTGATTGTTGAAAGATCGCAGATTTTACTAAAAATACCGTTGAAGCTCTATTTTAACTACTGTAAAAATAGACAGTTATTGTATTTTGAATGACTTTTTCCTTGGTTGCATTACATTTTTGGAGACACATGGACACTATTACCATTCGCGGTGCGCGGACCCACAATCTAAAAAATATCGATTTGGACATTCCTCGCGACAAATTGGTAGTGATTACTGGGCTGTCAGGATCGGGCAAATCATCGCTAGCGTTTGACACCCTGTACGCAGAAGGACAGCGCCGTTATGTGGAATCCTTATCCACCTACGCGCGTCAATTCTTGTCCATGATGGAAAAGCCCGATATCGATCATATCGAAGGCCTGTCTCCAGCGATTTCCATCGAGCAAAAATCAACGTCACACAACCCACGCTCGACCGTCGGTACCATCACCGAAGTCTATGACTACTTGCGCTTATTGTTTGCCCGAGCAGGTCAGCCACGCTGTCCAGAGCACGGTGAACCCTTAGAAGCGCAGACCATCAGCCAAATGGTGGATAAAGTACTGTCGCTGCCAGAAGAAAGCAAAATGATGATGCTGGCACCGATTGTCAAAGATCGCAAAGGTGAGCATCTGCACACCATCAGTGAGCTGCTAGCAAAAGGATTTGTACGTGCTCGCATTGATGGCATTGTGGTCGACCTTGACGATGCGCCAGCGCTTGAGAAAAACAAAAAGCACACCATCGAAGTCGTCGTGGACCGCTTTAAAGTGCGCTCAGATTTGCAGCTGCGTTTAGCTGAATCGTTCGAAACCTGTCTGTCATTGTCTGACGGTATCGCCAAAGTCTTGAATATGGACGACGAAAGCGATGAGTTGGTGTTCTCCAGCAAATTTGCCTGCCCAGTCTGTGGCTATGCGATCACCGAATTAGAGCCACGCTTGTTTTCGTTTAACAACCCTAATGGCGCTTGTCAGACCTGTGACGGCCTTGGCACCCATCAAGTATTTGATGCCGATCGCGTAATCCAAGACGAAAACTTAACGCTTGGCGAAGGTGCTATCCGCGGCTGGGGTCGTCGCAGTATCTTCTACTATCAGCAACTTAACGCGCTGGCAAACTTTTATGGCTTCGACATCAACGCTAAGTTCAAAGACATCCCGGAAAAGTACCAGCAAAAAATCCTGCATGGTTCAGGCAAAGACAAGATCGACTTTGTCTACATCAATGAGCGCGGTGATAAGATGACTCGCTCGCACGCGTTTGAAGGGGTGCTTCCGAACCTTAATCGCCGCTACCACGAAACCGAGTCCGACAGCGTGCGCGAGGATTTAGCCCAGTACATCAGTGTTCAGCCTTGTCCTACCTGTCATGGCAGCCGACTGAATAAAGCCGCGCGTAACGTCTTTATTGCCAGTGAAAGACTGCCAGATATCGTCAAAAAGCCAATCGCCGAGTGCTTACAGTACTTTGAAGAGCTTGAGCTTACCGGCGCTAAAGGCGAAATCGCCTCAAAGATCTTAAAAGAGATTCGCGATCGCTTAACCTTCTTGGTGAACGTCGGACTCGATTACTTAACCCTAGACCGTAAAGCGGACTCGCTCTCTGGTGGTGAAGCCCAACGTATTCGTTTGGCCAGTCAAATTGGTGCCGGCCTAGTCGGTGTCATGTATATCTTGGACGAGCCATCAATCGGCTTACACCAACGTGACAACGAACGCTTAATCAACACCCTGACACGCCTACGTGATCTGGGTAATACTGTGATTGTGGTTGAGCACGACGAAGACGCTATTCGTGTCGCTGATCACATCGTCGACATCGGCCCTGGCGCGGGTGTTCATGGTGGTCGCGTGATCGCTGACGGTACGCCAGAAGACATTATGGCGTGTCCAGAGTCGATCACTGGTCAATACCTTACCGGCAAACGTGCGATCCAAGTACCCGAAGTACGCCATAGCGCTCACGAAGGCAAACAGATCAGCCTGCAAGGGGCCAACGGCAATAACCTAAACGATGTCACACTGAATATCCCAGTGGGCGTAATGACCTGCGTAACTGGCGTATCAGGCTCAGGTAAATCAACCCTGATCAACGGCACACTGTTTCCATTAGCGGCGACCGTCCTCAATGGTGCCACCACCTTAAAGCCTGCAGGCTATAACAAGATCGAAGGCTTGGAGCACTTTGATAAGTGTGTCGACATTGACCAAAGTCCTATCGGGCGCACGCCACGTTCAAACCCAGCGACCTATACAGGCATCTTCACACCGATGCGAGAATTGTTTGCTGCGACTCAAGAAGCACGATCGCGTGGTTACAAACCAGGCCGCTTCTCGTTTAACGTCAAGGGCGGGCGCTGTGAAGCCTGTCAGGGTGATGGCGTTATCAAGGTAGAGATGCACTTCTTACCAGATGTCTATGTGCCATGTGATGTCTGTAAAGGGCAGCGCTACAACCGTGAGACACTAGAAATCACTTATAAGGGTAAAAACATTCACGAATGCTTAGAGATGACCATCGAAGAAGCCCGTGAATTCTTTGACCCCGTGCCATCGATCGCACGCAAGTTACAAACGCTTATGGATGTAGGCTTAGGCTATATTCGCTTAGGGCAAGCCGCGACCACACTCTCGGGCGGTGAAGCGCAGCGCGTGAAGCTAGCCAAAGAACTGTCTAAGCGCGACACTGGCAAAACCCTATACATCTTAGATGAGCCAACGACTGGCCTACACTTTGCGGATATCGAGCTATTGTTGTCGGTACTGCATCGTCTACGCGATCACGGCAATACCGTTGTCGTCATTGAGCATAACCTAGATGTGATCAAAACCGCAGACTGGATTGTTGATCTAGGTCCTGAGGGTGGCAGCGGCGGCGGTTACATCATTGCTGAGGGCACACCGGAGCAAGTAGCCGAGCATGAAAGCTCACATACCGCACGTTTCTTGAAGCCAATGCTGTAAACGCGCAACATCACAAAAACAAAAAAAGGAGCCTTTTGGCTCCTTTTTTTAACTCTAGAACACACTTAATGAGGTCTTGAGTTAATACGAAAAAAGCCGGGCTTGTGGCCCGGCTTTTTTACGCAAATGCTGTATTACTCAGCGTCTGCAGCTTCCGCAACTGGACGATCAACCAGTTCAACGTAAGCCATAGGTGCATTGTCACCTGCGCGGAAGCCGCATTTTAGAATGCGAACGTAACCACCAGGACGACCTTGGTAACGAGGACCAAGCTCAGAGAACAATTTACCTACTGCATCTTTGCTACGAGTACGTGCAAAGGCTAGGCGACGATTCGCAACCGAATCTTCTTTCGCCAATGTGATCAAAGGCTCAGCAACGCGACGAAGTTCTTTGGCTTTCGGCAACGTAGTCTTAATAACTTCGTGCTCGAATAAAGAAGCAGCCATGTTTTTGAACATCGCTTTACGATGTGAGCTAGTACGGTTTAAGTGACGTCCACTCTTACGATGACGCATTTTACATTCCTTACCAAACTACGGTGGTCAGGGAACAATGATCTAGCGAGCTAGAACTTTGCTATCGTCTTTCAAACTAGCTGGTGGCCAGTTTTCCAAACGCATTCCCAAAGACAGACCGCGCTGTGCTAAAACATCTTTAATTTCAGTTAATGACTTCTTACCAAGGTTAGGCGTTTTAAGTAGCTCAACCTCTGTACGCTGAATCAAATCACCGATGTAGTAGATGTTTTCTGCTTTCAGACAGTTAGCACTGCGAACGGTTAGCTCAAGATCATCAACCGGGCGTAGCAAAATCGGATCAATCTCATCCTCTTCTTCTTCAACCACTGTCTCGCTTTCGCTTTCAAGCGCAACGAATACAGCAATTTGCTGTTGAAGAATTGTCGCTGCACGACGGATGGCTTCTTCAGGGTCGATAGTACCGTTAGACTCAATGTCGATGACAAGTTTGTCTAGGTCAGTACGCTGCTCTACACGAGCATTTTCAACACTGTAAGCAACACGGCGAACAGGACTAAAAGAGGCATCCAGCTGCAAGCGACCAATAGGACGAGTCTCATCGTCGCTAGCAACACGAGCGTCAGCAGGCTCATAACCACGACCACGTGACACTTTGATCTGCATATTTAGCTCAGCAGTATCGTCTAAGTGACAGATTATGTGATCTGGATTGGCGATCTCAGAGTCAGCAACAAGTTGGATATCTCCAGCTGTTACGACACCAGGACCTTTCTTACTTAGTGTTAGAGTTGCTTCATCTTGCCCGTGTAGAGCGATCGCAACTCCTTTTAGGTTAAGAAGAATTTCAATAACGTCTTCTTTTACCCCTTCAATCGCACTGTACTCATGCAATACACCGTCGATTTCTACTTCGACAATTGCACAACCAGGCATAGAAGACAAAAGGATACGGCGCAATGCGTTGCCTAGAGTGTGTCCGAAACCACGTTCTAGTGGTTGCAGAGTCACTTTGGCGCGAGACTGGCCTAACTCTTGTACTTCGATGTTGCGTGGGGTTAACAATTCGCTCACTGAACGCTGCATAGATCCACCTATTTCTTAATCCTAACCATCTAGCTATTACTTAGAGTAAAGCTCGACGATTAGGTTCTCATTAATTTCAGCTGATAAATCGGCACGCTCTGGAAGAGCTTTGTAAGTTGCTTCCAGTTTAGTTGTGTCAACTTCGACCCAATGGATCGGTGCACGATTTTTAGATAGCTCTAGTGCGTTTTGTACACGCAACTGCTTCTTAGCTTTTTCACGGATAGACACAACGTCACCAGGTTTAACTTGGTAAGACGGAATGTTAACCGTTTCGCCGTTAACTAGAATGCCTTTGTGGCCAACTAGCTGACGAGCTTCCGCACGTGTAGAGCCGAAGCCTGCACGGTAAACTACGTTGTCTAGACGAGACTCAAGAAGTTGCAGAAGGTTTTCACCTGTAGCACCTTTGATGCGAGCCGCTTCTTTGTAGTAGTTACGGAATTGTTTTTCAAGAATGCCGTAAGTACGGCGAACTTTTTGTTTTTCACGAAGCTGTAGACCGTAATCAGAAAGACGACCACGACGTGCACCGTGCACACCTGGAACTGTTTCTGCTTTACATTTTGATTCTAGAGCGCGTGAACCACTTTTAAGTTGTAAGTCTGTGCCTTCACGACGAGACAATTTACAAGTTGGACCTAAATAACGAGCCATGTGTCTGTCTCCTCTTAAACGCGACGTTTCTTAGGCGGACGGCAACCATTGTGCGGGATTGGCGTCACGTCTGTGATGTTGTTGATGCGCAGACCCAATGCATTTAATGCACGAACTGCGGATTCACGACCAGGACCAGGGCCCTTGATCATAACGTCAACGTTCTTTAGGCCGAACTCTTGAGCAGCAGCTCCGGCACGTTCTGCAGCTACCTGAGCCGCAAATGGGGTACTTTTACGAGAACCGCGGAAACCAGAACCACCTGCAGTCGCCCAAGACAAAGCGTTGCCTTGGCGATCGGTGATAGTCACGATCGTATTGTTAAAAGACGCGTGTACATGAGCAACACCGTCGACGACCGTCTTTTTGACTTTTTTCTTGGTATTGCGCGTTGCTGGCTTAGCCATATTGCACTTTTCCTAAATCTAATGCTCAGCTCTAGCAGACTTAATGCACTAGAGCGAAACGCGTTGAATTACTTACGAATAGGCTTACGAGGGCCTTTTCGCGTACGAGCGTTCGTTTTGGTACGTTGACCACGAACAGGTAGGCTGCGGCGGTGACGGATGCCACGGTTACAGCCCAAGTCCATCAGACGTTTGATAGACATGCTGACTTCACGGCGGAGGTCACCCTCTACAGTAAACTTACCAACTTCGCCACGTAGACGGTCAAGCACTTCATCACTTAGAGAACCGATTTTATCAGTTTCTGCGATACCTGCCGCTTGGCAGATTTCTTGTGAGCGTGTGCGACCGATCCCGAAGATGTAAGTTAGAGAAATGACCGCATGTTTATTGTCAGGAATATTGACACCGGCTATACGGGCCATTCACTTTACTCCGTTGTTATGGATGAATTACTTCATCACTTTGCTTTCATGAGGGTGGCAGATTATGCCAGCATAGCGGACAAAAATCAACCACCCTCCCATCATCGAATAATCCGACTATTAACCTTGACGCTGTTTGTGTCGAGGTTCAGTACAGATCACTCGAACTGAGCCGTTACGACGAACGACTTTACAGTTACGACAGATTTTCTTTACAGATGCACGTACTTTCATGTTCAACTCCAACCTATGCTTAACGCATTAGGCCATTTGGACCATATCCAGTCAGATTAGACTTTTTCATTAATGATTCGTATTGATGACTCATCAAGTGACTTTGTACTTGAGACATAAAGTCCATCACTACTACGACTACGATCAACATCGAAGTACCACCGAAGTAGAAAGGAACGTTCCATGCCACGACAAAGAACTGAGGCATCAATGACACTAGCGTGATATACAATGCACCGAATAGCGTCAAACGAGTCATAACACCGTCGATATATCGAGCTGTATGGTCGCCTGGACGAATGCCCGGCAAAAACGCACCGGACTTTTTCAAGTTATCTGCCACATCTTTAGGGTTGAACACCAGCGCTGTATAAAAGAAGCAAAAGAAAACAATTGCTATCGCAAACAACAGCACATAGAGCGGTTGCCCAGGAGCTAGAGCCAAAGAAATATTTTGCAACCATTCCATTCCTTCGCCTTGACCGAACCATTGGCCGATCGATGCTGGGAATAGAAGAATACTAGAAGCGAAGATAGGTGGGATAACACCCGCCATGTTCACTTTTAGTGGCAAATGGCTCTTTTGTGCGGCAAACACCTTTTTGCCCTGCTGACGCTTAGCATAGTTGACAGTAATGCGGCGTTGGCCACGTTCGATGAAAACAACGAACGCAACCGTCGCGATTGCCAAAATGCCAATCAAAAGCAGTGCAAGGATATTGATATCACCTTGACGGGCCGATTCAAAGGAACGACCTAGAGCAGAAGGAAGACCAGCTACGATACCGGCGAAGATAAGGATCGAAATACCATTACCAATGCCTTTTTCCGTTACTTGCTCACCCAACCACATAAGGAATACCGTACCAGCGACTAAAGTAACGACTGCAACAGCGTAAAACTCTAGACCTGAACTGAACGAGATACCTTGGCTGGCAAGACCAACCGCCATAGAAGCAGATTGGACCAAAGCAAGAAGTACTGTACCGTAACGCGTGTATTGGGTGATCTTACGACGACCCGCCTCACCTTCTTTCTTAAGTTGCTCTAGCTGTGGGCTCACCACGGTCAATAACTGCATAATGATCGAGGCAGAAATATAAGGCAGGATACCTAGAGCAAAAATACTCATACGCTCCAATGCGCCGCCTGAGAATACGTTAAATAGACTCAGGATTGTGCCTTCGTTCTGGTCGAACAATGCAGACAGACGGTCTGGGTTAATACCCGGAACCGGAATGTGTGCACCGATTCGATATACAATAATTGCTAAGAAAACAAAACGGATTCGAGCCCAAAGCTCGCCAAGTCCGCTTTGCATACCTGCTGGTAGTGAGCCACGCTTTGTCATCTATTCCTCGACTTTTCCGCCAGCTGCTTCAATAGCAGCACGAGCACCTTTAGTAACTTTAAGGCCGCGTACAGTTACTGCTTTGTCGATAGAACCAGACAAGATAACTTTCGCTGACTTAAATTTGTCACCAATGATGTCGGCGCCTTTAAGAGCAGCCAAATCTACAACTTCTGCATTTACTGCGGCCAGTTCGTTTAGACGAACTTCAGCTACATACTGAGCCTGACGTGAAGTGAAACCAAATTTTGGTAGACGACGCTGGATAGGCATCTGACCACCTTCAAAACCTGGCTTAACTGAGCCGCCTGAACGAGACTTAAGACCTTTATGGCCACGTCCGCCAGTTTTGCCCAAACCGCTACCAATACCGCGGCCTACACGTTTAGGAGCATGCTTGCTACCTTCGCCAGGGCGAATAGTATTTAGGAACATGTTATTCTCCTACCACTTTAACCATGTAATAAACTTTATTGATCATGCCACGAACTGAAGGAGTATCTTCAAGTTCACGACGCTGACCGATCTTTTTAAGACCCAAGCCTTTAACTGTTTCACGGTGCTTTGGAAGACGACCGATAGGGCTACGAGTCAATTCAACTGTGATGGTGTTGTTAGCCATTTCACATTACCCCAAAATTTGATCGACAGACTTACCGCGTTTCGCAGCGATTTGCTCTGGTGCACGCATGTCAGCCAAACCTTTGATCGTTGCTTGTACAACGTTTACAGGGTTAGTTGAACCGTAACACTTAGCTAGTACGTTATGTACGCCTGCGATTTCAAGAACCGCACGCATCGCACCACCTGCGATAACACCAGTACCTTGAGAAGCTGGCTGCATGTACACTTTAGATGCACCGTGAACCGCTTTAACTGGGTACTGAAGAGTGTCGCCATCTAGAGCAACAGATACCATGTTGCGACGAGCTTGCTCCATCGCTTTTTGGATAGCTTGAGGTACTTCACGTGCTTTACCACGGCCGTAACCTACTTTACCGTTACCATCACCAACAACTGTTAAAGCAGTGAAAGAGAAGATACGACCACCCTTAACTACTTTAGCAACGCGGTTTACTTGTACTAGCTTCTCTTGTAGATCGCTAGTTTGTTGTTCGTTAACTGCCATTTGCTACCTCTTAGAACTCTAGACCAGCTTCACGCGCAGCATCTGCTAACGCCTGAACGCGACCGTGGTATTTGAAGCCAGAACGATCGAAAGCAACAGCACTAATGCCTGCTTCTTTAGCACGTTCAGCGATTAGAGCGCCCACTTTAGCCGCTGCGTCTTTGTTACCTGTCGCAGAAGAACGTAGGCTCGCATCTAGAGTAGAAGCGCTTGCTAGCACTTTGCTACCACATGGCGAAATAACTTGCGCATACATGTGACGAGGTGTGCGATTTACGGTAAGGCGGTTCGCACCTAGGTCACGAATATGCAAACGCGTGCGGCGAGCACGACGAATTCGAGATTGTTTCTTAGTGTTCATGAATGCTTACCTACTACTTTTTCTTAGCTTCTTTACGACGAACAGTTTCATCAGCATAGCGAACACCCTTGCCTTTGTATGGCTCTGGTGGACGGAAGCCACGAACTTCAGCAGCCACTTGGCCTACTGCTTGTTTGTCGATACCGCGAAGAATGATTTCAGTTTGAGATGCACATTCAGCAGTAACGCCTTCAGGCAACTCGTAATCTACTGGGTGAGAGAAACCTAGTGAAAGGTTCAATACGTTACCTTTAACAGCAGCACGGTAACCAACACCTTGTAGTAGTAGACGTTTTTCAAAGCCTTGGCTCACACCAACAACCATGTTGTTGACTAGGGCACGTGTAGTACCAGCTAGGGCCATGCTTTGCTTGCTGCCATCACGTGGAGCAAACGTCAGTACGCTTTCTTCATTTTTAACTTCAACGCTTGTGTGTACGTTAAGCTCTAGAGAACCTTTGCCGCCTTTAATAGCAACAGATTGTCCGTTTAGAGTAACTTCTACACCACTAGGAAGCGTCACAGGGCTTTTCGCAACTCGAGACATACTAACTCCTAGAATACTGTGCAGATTACTTCGCCGCCAATGCCTGCAGCGCGTGCAGCGCGATCAGACATAACACCTTTAGAAGTAGATACGATAGCCACACCTAGGCCCGCTTCTACTTTAGGTAGTTCAGCTGATGCTTTGTATTGACGCAAACTTGGACGAGAAACGCGTTTAATTTCTTCGATTACAGGCTTACCGTCGAAGTATTTTAGTTCGATAGTAAGAGTCGGTTTTGTACCTTCTTCTACGCTGTAACCAGTTACGTAACCTTCTTCGCTAAGAACGTTAGCAACAGACACCTTCATTTTTGATGAAGGCATAGACACAGTTGTTTTTGCAGCCAACTGTGCGTTACGAATACGAGTGATCATATCCGCAATTGTATCTTGCATACTCATTTAAGAGCTCCTAATAGAAAAAACCATTGTGCAGCAAATAGAGCTCGCGCATAGTACACAGCAGCGAGCAGAATGTCCAGTATTTAGACACCCTCTCACTGCCATGTATTATGATCGTGCTCTACTTGCTTACCAACTAGCTTTCTTCAAGCCTGGTACGTCGCCGCGCATTGCTGCTTCACGCAGCTTGATGCGTGATAGACCGAAACGACGGTAAACACCGTGTGGACGACCTGTCACTTGACAACGATTTACTTGGCGTGAAGAAGATGAGTCACGTGGAAGCGCTTGCAATTTAAGCGTTGCTTCCCATTTCTCATCATCCGATGCATTAACGTCGTTAATGATCGCTTTTAGAGCAGCACGCTTTTCAGCGTACTTAGCTACTAATTTTGCGCGCTTAGCTTCGCGTTGAATCATTGAAATTTTAGCCATGATTCCTACCTCTTATTTCTTGAAAGGGAAACTAAAGGCGGCTAGCAAAGCACGACCTTCTTCGTCGGTACGAGCAGTTGTTGTGATAGTGATATCAAGACCACGTACACGATCAACTTTATCGTATTCGATTTCTGGGAAGATGATCTGCTCTTTAACACCCATGCTGTAGTTACCGCGTCCGTCAAATGACTTCGGGTTTAGACCACGGAAGTCACGGATACGTGGGATAGCAACATCAACCAAACGGTCGAAGAAATCCCACATACGGTCGCCACGTAGAGTAACTTTACAACCGATCGGGTAACCGTCACGGATTTTGAAGCCTGCAACAGATTTGCGTGCTTTCGTTACTACCACTTTCTGGCCGCTAAGTGCTGTAAGATCATTTACCGCATTTTCAAGAAGTTTCTTGTCTGCGATAGCTTCACCAACACCCATATTCAACGTAATTTTAGTGATTTTAGGCACTTCCATTACGTTGTTGTAACCGAACTGTTCAGTCAGTTTAGCTACTACTTGATCATTATAAACTTGTTTAAGTCTCGCCATGGCTATAATTCTCGCTCTTAGGCGTCGATCGCTTCACTGTTAGACTTGAAAACACGTACTTTAGTACCGTCTTCATTCACTTTAAAGCCGACGCGATCCGCTTTACCAGTAGCATTGTTAAAAATGGCTACGTTAGAAACCTGGATAGGTGCTTCTTTTTCAACGATACCGCCAGTCGTACCCTTCATAGGGTTTGGCTTCTCATGTTTCTTGACCATATTGATGCCAGAAACGATGACGCGAGTTTCGTCTACTACCTTAACAACTTTGCCGCGTTTGCCTTTATCTTTACCAGCAATTACTACGACTTCATCGTCACGTTTGATTTTACGCATTCTGTCCCCTCCCTCTTACAGCACTTCAGGCGCAAGAGAAACAATTTTCATGAACTGCTCTGTACGCAATTCACGTGTCACAGGGCCAAAGATACGAGTACCGATCGGTTGGCCTGAAGCATTTAGTAGAACCGCTGAGTTTACATCAAAACGGATTACAGAGCCATCAGGACGACGCACACCTTTCTTAGTTCGAACGACAACTGCGTTCATAACTTGGCCTTTCTTAACACGACCACGTGGGATCGCTTCTTTAACTGTGACCTTGATAATGTCACCGATTGCAGCATAACGACGATGAGAGCCACCCAGTACTTTAATACACTGAACGCGCTTCGCGCCGCTGTTATCTGCTACATCAAGCATCGATTCTGTTTGAATCATTACTGCTCTCCAATCAAATTAGATAACAAGTCTCATGAAGGAAGGAGCTGCTTATACAGCAGCTGCTTTCTCAACAACTTGAGCTAGTTTCCAAGTTTTAGTTTTAGAGTAAGGACGTGTTTCTACAACCTTAACTGTATCACCAACTTGACACTCGTTGTTTTCATCATGAGCGTGCAGTTTAGTTGAACGACGAACGAACTTACCGTATAGAGGGTGACGTTCAGTACGCTCAACTAGTACTACGATGGACTTATCCATCTTATCGCTTACTACTTTACCAGTAGCTGTACGAGCTTGAGTTTCTACACTTGCCATCTTAGTTACCTGCCTTGTCATTTAGCACGGTTTTAACACGTGCGATATTGCGGCGAACTTGCGAGAGCAAATGAGTTTGAGCCAACTGACCAGTGGCCTTCTGCATGCGCAGTGTAAATTGCTCACGTAGCAGTTCGATCAAGGTCTGCTGTAGCTCTGCTACAGACTTTTCTTGCAATTCTTTAGCTTTCATCTACATCACCGTACGCGTTACGAAAGTTGTGGATAGAGGAAGCTTAGCCGCCGCTAGCGCGAACGCTTCGCGTGCTAGAGACTCAGATACGCCCTCAACTTCATAAAGCATCTTACCTGGTTGGATTTGAGCCACCCAGTATTCTACGCTACCTTTACCTTTACCCTGACGCACTTCTAGAGGCTTCTGAGTAATCGGCTTGTCTGGGAATACACGGATCCAAATTTTACCACCACGCTTGATGTGACGAGTCATTGCACGACGCGCCGCTTCAATTTGACGAGCGGTGATGCGACCACGTTCAGTCGCTTTCAATCCGAATTCACCAAAGCTAACTTGGTTGCCGCGAAGCGCTAGACCGCGGTTGCGACCTTTCTGCGTCTTACGGAACTTAGTACGTTTCGGCTGTAACATTTACTACCCCCTACTTAGACTTCTTCTTCTGTGCGCCTTTTTCAGCACGCACTTGTTCAATACCGCCCAAGATTTCGCCTTTGAAGATCCACACTTTGACACCAATGATGCCGTAAGTAGTGCTTGCTTCATAAGTAGCGTAGTCGATGTCAGCACGTAGTGTGTGTAGAGGCACACGACCTTCACGGTACCACTCTGCACGAGCGATTTCTGCACCGCCAAGACGACCACTAACCTGAACCTTGATACCTTTCGCGCCTGCACGCATTGCATTTTGCACTGCACGCTTCATAGCACGACGGAACATAACACGACGCTCTAGTTGGCCAGCAATGTTTTGCGCAACCAATTTAGCATCTAGTTCTGGCTTACGAATTTCTTCGATGTTGATGTGAACTGGCACGCCCATCATTTTAGAGACAGCGTTACGTAGTTTCTCAACATCTTCGCCTTTCTTACCAATCACGATGCCCGGACGAGCAGTGTGGATAGTAATACGAGCTGTTTGCGCAGGACGCTGGATCTCGATGCGAGAAACAGAAGCCTGTACAAGTTTGTCTTCTAGGTACTTACGAACCTGAAGATCATTTAAAAGTTGCTTAGAGTAGTTTTGGTTGTTCGCATACCAAGTAGAAGTATGGTCTTTAACTATCCCTAGGCGAATTCCAGTTGGATGAACCTTCTGACCCATTGGGTTTCTCCTAATTAGTCAGCGACTTTAACTGTAATATGGCAACCGCGTTTTAGAATACGATCGGCACGGCCTTTAGCTCGAGCTTTGATACGTTTTAGAGTCATAGCCTCATCAACGTAGATCGTAGACACACGCAAGTCATCGATATCAGCACCTTCGTTATGCTCAGCATTCGCTACAGCAGACTCTAGTACTTTCTTGACAATTGCTGCCGCCTTTTTAGGACTGAACGCCAAAATGTTCAGTGCTTCGCTTACAGATTTGCCGCGGATTTGATCTGCTACCAAACGGGCCTTCTGCGCTGAGAGGCGAGCACCCTTCAATGAAGCGCTTACTTCACTCATGATTAATACCCCTTAATTACCGTTTGGCCTTTTTGTCCGCAGCGTGACCCTTGTAGGTACGGGTCGGAGCGAACTCACCCAATTTATGACCGACCATGTCCTCAGATACTAGTACTGGGACGTGTTGGCGACCATTATGGACAGCGATAGTCAACCCTACAAATTCAGGGAAGATAGTAGAACGGCGCGACCAAGTTTTAATTGGACGACGGTCATTCTTTTCTACCGCAGCCTCTACCTTTTTCAACAAATGAAGGTCGATAAAAGGACCTTTTTTTAGTGAACGTGGCACAGTCGTTTCCTCTTATTACTTAGTACGACGACGTACAATAAGTTTATCAGTACGCTTGTTCTTGCGTGTCTTGTAACCTTTAGTAGGTACACCCCAAGGAGTAACTGGGTGACGACCACCTGAGCTACGACCTTCACCACCACCGTGTGGGTGATCTACTGGGTTCATTGCCGCACCGCGAACGGTTGGGCGAACACCACGCCAGCGCTTAGCACCTGCTTTACCAAGAACACGTAGAGTGTGCTCAGAGTTAGCAACTTCACCTAGCGTAGCACGACACTCAGTTAGGACTTTACGCATTTCGCCAGAACGTAGGCGAAGAGTAACGTAACGACCTTCACGAGCAACAAGCTGAGCAGAAGCACCAGCAGAACGTGCAACCTGTGCACCTTTACCTGGCTTAAGCTCGATACAGTGAACCACACTACCTACAGGGATGTTTTGCAGAGGCAAAGTATTACCTGTTTTGATAGGGGCATTTGCACCGTTGGAAACAACAGAACCCGCTTCCATACCTTTGGAAGCGATGATGTAACGACGCTCACCATCAGCATATTTTACTAATGCAATGTGTGCAGAACGGTTTGGATCATATTCCAAACGCTCAACTACCGCAGGGATACCATCTTTGTTACGACGGAAATCTACGATACGGTAATGCTGCTTATGACCACCACCTACGTGACGAGTAGTGATGCGTCCGTTGTTGTTACGACCACCTGACTTGCTTTTTTTGTCTAGCAAAGGAGCGTAAGGCGCACCTTTGTGCAAGTCACTGTTAACAACTTTAACAACGTGACGACGGCCTGCAGACGTTGGCTTACTTTTTACAACAGCCATTGACCTATCTCCCCTTATTCAGCGCCCAAGAAATCAATTTCTTGGCCTTCTGCCAAACGTACGTACGCTTTTTTAACGTCGTTACGCTTGCCTAGACCACGAGCTGTACGCTTAGTTTTACCTTTGTGGTTCAACGTGCGAACAGATTCTACTTTGACTTCAAACAACGCTTCGATTGCTTGTTTAATCTCTGGTTTAGTCGCGTCGTTTGTTACGCGGAATACGTACTGACCGTTACCTTCGGCAACGATAGTCGCTTTTTCAGAGATGTGTGGACCTAACAACACTTTATAAATGCGTTCGCCGATCATGCTAGTGCCTCCTCAACTTGTTTCAGAGCACCAACTGTCACCAACACTTTGTCGTATGCAATCAAGCTAACAGGGTCAACAGACGCCGCATCACGAACGTCAACGTTCGGGATGTTACGCGCAGCTAGGAACAAGTTGTTGTCTAGCTCTTGCGCAACTACAAGCGCGTTTTCAACATTCAATTCAGCCATTTTAGCTTTGAATAGCTTAGTTTTCGGAGCTTCGATAGAAAGCTCTTCAACTACAACAAGACGGTCTTGACGAGCAAGCTCAGACCAGATGGTGCGCATTGCTGCACGATACATCTTCTTGTTTACTTTCTGAGAGTGGTCTTGTGGTTTCGCAGCGAAAGTCACACCACCAGTACGCCATAGAGGACTACGGATAGTACCAGCACGTGCACGGCCTGAGCCTTTTTGACGCCATGGCTTCTTACCACCACCAGCTACTTCAGAGCGAGTTTTCTGAGCACGAGTACCTTGACGAGCACCAGCCAGGTAAGAAGTAACAACCTGGTGAACTAGCGCTTCGTTGTATTCACGCGCAAAGGTCACATCAGAAACTTCTACAGTTCCTTCAGCACCTGTTAGATTCAAGTTCATTGTCTACCCCTCTTAGCGAGCTTTAACTGCTGGTTGAACGATTACGTCACCATTTACAGCGCCAGGAACCGCACCTTTTACAAGGATAAGGTTACGTTCAGCATCAACACGAACAACTTCTAGAGATTGAGTTGTTACTTGAGCTGCGCCCATGTGACCAGCCATCTTTTTGCCTTTCCAAACACGACCAGGTGTTTGACATTGACCGATGGAACCAGGAGCACGGTGAGACAATGAGTTACCGTGTGTAGCATCTTGCGTGCTAAAGTTGTGACGTTTAACGCCACCTTGGAAGCCTTTACCTTTAGATTGACCGATAACGTCAACTTTAGAAATAGACTCGAAATCAGCTACTGTTAGCTCATCACCAACGTTGATTTCTTTTTCGTCACCAGAAAGGCGGAACTCCCACAAACCACGACCCGCTTCAACGTTAGCTTTTGCAAAGTGACCTGCAGCTGCTTTAGTGACACGGTTAGCACGACGTGAGCCAACAGTTACTTGAACAGCTGAGTAGCCGTCAGTGTCTGCATTTTTCACTTGTGTTACGCGGTTCGGTTCAACCTCGATGACGGTTACTGGCACGGATACACCATCTTCATTGAAGATACGTGTCATTCCGGCTTTACGTCCGACTAATTGAATAGCCATTTTATACCTCAATTGCCAGTTGTGTACGGGGCTGTCACCCGCTACGGCTGATCATTCCAGATCATTCCACGATTGTGCTTAGGCCAACAGATACCTGCTGGTTATCGCACCCCTAAACCTTTGGGGATTAACCCAAAGAAATTTGTACTTCCACGCCTGCCGCAAGATCTAGCTTCATTAGAGCGTCAACAGTTTTTTCTGTTGGCTCAACGATGTCTAGAACACGTTTGTGTGTACGGATTTCGTATTGGTCACGCGCATCTTTGTTTACGTGTGGAGAAATCAGTACTGTGTAACGTTCTTTGCGAGTAGGAAGCGGAATAGGACCACGTACTTGAGCACCAGTGCGCTTAGCAGTGTCCACAATCTCTTGCGTTGAAGCATCAATCAGACGGTGATCGAAAGCTTTCAAACGAATACGGATTTTTTGGCTTTGCATTTCCAACTCCAAATACTATGTTCGATAGGTCACCTGTACAGAATTTGACCTACCATCCTTATTTAAGGACGGCGAATGTTAGCGTCTTAAAAATTGGTTGTCAAGTAACCAATTCGAAAAACCCTCATTACAAAAAAAGGCCGCCCTTTCGAGCGACCTTTTTCATGCAGTTAGATCTAATTTATGCCGAAGCAAAAATTATTTAAGGATCTTAGCAACTACACCAGCACCAACTGTACGACCACCTTCACGGATCGCGAAACGTAGACCTTCGTCCATCGCGATTGGGTGAATTAGAGATACAGTCATCTGGATGTTGTCACCAGGCATAACCATTTCAACGCCTTCTGGAAGCTCACAAGCACCAGTTACGTCAGTTGTACGGAAGTAGAACTGTGGACGGTAGCCTTTGAAGAATGGCGTGTGACGACCACCTTCATCTTTAGACAGAACGTATACTTCTGCTTCGAAGTCAGTGTGCGGGTTGATAGAACCAGGCTTAGCTAGTACTTGACCACGCTCAACTTCGTCACGTTTAGTACCACGTAGAAGTGCACCGATGTTCTCACCTGCACGGCCTTCGTCTAGCAGTTTACGGAACATTTCAACACCAGTACAAGTTGTCTTAGTAGTTTCTTTGATACCTACGATTTCAACTTCTTCACCAACGTTGATGATACCACGCTCTACACGGCCAGTTACTACAGTACCACGACCTTGGATAGAGAATACGTCCTCGATAGGCATGATGAATGCACCGTCGATTGCACGCTCTGGCTCAGGAATGTAAGAATCTAGAGCTTCAACTAGTTTAGTTACTGCAGTAGTACCCATTTCGTTGTCGTCTTCGCCGTTCAATGCCATTAGGGCAGAACCTGGGATGATTGGAGTGTCATCACCTGGGAAGTCGTACTCAGAAAGAAGGTCACGAAGTTCCATCTCTACAAGCTCTTGCATCTCTGCGTATTCTTCAGTGTCAGCACCGCCACAGTCTTCAGCTAGAAGGTCTGCTTTGTTTAGGAATACAACGATGTAAGGTACACCTACCTGACGAGAAAGAAGGATGTGCTCACGAGTTTGTGGCATAGGACCGTCAGTCGCACCACATACTAGGATCGCGCCGTCCATCTGTGCAGCACCAGTGATCATGTTTTTAACATAATCGGCGTGTCCTGGACAGTCTACGTGTGCGTAGTGACGAGTTGGAGAATCGTACTCTACGTGAGATGTTGCGATTGTGATACCACGATCGCGCTCTTCAGGAGCGTTATCGATACCATCGAATGCAACAGCTGTACCGCCGAATACTTCAGCACATACACGAGTAAGTGCTGCAGTTAGAGTAGTTTTACCGTGGTCAACGTGACCGATAGTACCAACGTTTACGTGTGGTTTACTACGGTCGAACTTTTCTTTTGCCATGATACATACACCTTATGAATAGTAAGTATGATGATTAAATTTCATTTTTGATGATCGCGTCTGCCACACTAGCTGGCGCTTCAGCGTATTTTAGGAATTCCATTGCGTAGCTTGCACGCCCTTGCGACAAACTGCGCACATCCGTTGCATAACCGAACATTTCACCTAACGGCACTTCTGCTCGGATTATCGTCCCGGATGGGGAGTCTTCCATACCCTGTACAAGTCCACGACGACGATTCAGGTCACCCATCACATCACCCATGTACTCATCAGGGGTTACAACTTCTACTTTCATCACCGGTTCAAGAACACAAGGTTCTGCATCTGCAGCACCTTTCTTAAGCCCTTGAGAAGCTGCAATTTTAAAGGCCATTTCATTAGAGTCAACATCATGGTAAGAACCATCGAACAATACTACCTTCAATCCCAATAAAGGATAGCCGGCAATAACTCCGTTCTTCATTTGCTCTGAAATACCTCGTTCGACAGCTGGGATGTATTCCTTCGGAATAACACCACCGACAATCTCATTCACAAATTCCAAACCTTCATTTTCGGTTGGAATCAGCTTCATTACAACGTGGCCATACTGTCCTCGGCCACCAGATTGCCGCACAAATTTGTGGTTAACTTCCACTTCTTTGCGAATTTTCTCTCGGTAGGATACCTGAGGCTTACCGATATTTGCATCAACTTTAAACTCACGTTTCATTCGGTCGACGAGAATATCTAGGTGAAGCTCACCCATACCAGAGATAATGGTTTGACCTGTCTCTTCGTGCGTTTCAACGCGGAAAGACGGATCTTCCTGCGCCAGCTTACCAAGAGCCACAGCCATTTTATCTTGATCCGCTTGAGACTTAGGCTCTACAGCGACAGAGATTACTGGCTCTGGGAATTCCATACGCTCTAGGACAACAATATCTTTGCCGTCACATAGGGTATCCCCAGTGGTTACATCCTTCATACCAATCAAAGCCGCAATATCGCCTGCGCGTACTTCTTTGATTTCTTCTCGACTATTCGCGTGCATTTGCACCATACGACCCACACGCTCACGCTTGTGTTTCACCGAGTTGTATACCGCGTCGCCAGAATTTAGCATACCCGAGTATACACGTATAAAGGTCAGCGTACCCACAAATGGATCAGTGGCGATTTTAAACGCCAATGCAGCAAATGGAGCGTCGTCGTCTGCCTCACGGGTAACCACAGTCTCAGCATCCTCTAGGGTGCCTTCGATTGCTTTAACTTCCAAAGGAGACGGTAGGTATTCTACAACGGCATCAAGTACCGCTTGTACGCCTTTGTTTTTAAAGGCAGAACCACAAGTCACCAAAACAATTTCGTTGGCCAGTGTGCGTGCACGCAAGCCTGCTTTGATGTCTTCGACAGACAAATCACCTTCTTCAAGGTATTTATCCATTAACTCTTCATCTGCTTCTGCTGCCGACTCAACCATTTTTTCACGCCACTCTTGAGCAGTAGCAACGAGATCCGCTGGAATATCTTCCAACGTGTACGTCATACCGCTATCAGCGTCGTTCCACATAATGGCTTTCATTAGCAACAAATCTACCACACCGGCAAACTCGTCTTCTGTACCAATATTAATTTGAATCGGTACAGCGTTTGCGTTCAAGCGCTCTCCAAGCTGTCTTACGACACTGAAGTAGTCCGCACCGGTACGGTCCATCTTATTGACGAACACCATACGTGGCACTTCATATTTGTTAGCTTGACGCCAGACGGTCTCAGTTTGTGGCTGCACACCAGACGATCCACACAGCACGACAACAGCACCGTCAAGTACACGTAATGAACGCTCTACTTCAATGGTAAAGTCTACGTGCCCAGGGGTGTCGATAATATTAATGCGGTGTTGATCAAACTGCTGATTCATCCCATTCCAGAAGCAAGTTGTTGCCGCTGAAGTGATCGTGATACCACGCTCTTGTTCTTGCTCCATCCAGTCCATGGTGGCTGCGCCATCATGGACTTCACCGATCTTATGTGAAAGACCGGTGTAGAACAGAACACGCTCAGTAGTTGTCGTCTTACCCGCATCAACGTGCGCACAAATACCAATATTGCGGTAACGATTGATGGGTGTCTTACGTGCCACTTAAGCTTCTCCGGATGATTAGAAACGGTAGTGAGAGAACGCTTTGTTCGCTTCAGCCATACGGTGAACGTCTTCACGTTTCTTAACAGCTGAACCTTTGTTCTCAGACGCATCTAGAATTTCGCCTGCAAGACGTAGTGCCATTGACTTCTCACCACGTTTACGAGCAGCGTCTACCAACCAACGCATAGATAGCGCTGAGCGACGAGCTGGACGTACTTCAACAGGTACTTGGTAAGTCGCACCACCAACACGGCGAGATTTAACCTCAACCATTGGCTGGATAGATTCTAGTGCTTTTTCGAAGATAGCCATAGCATCTTCAGATTTAGTGCGTTCTGCAACTGTGTCTAGCGCATTGTAAACGATGCTTTCAGCTGTAGATTTCTTGCCACTAACCATTACGTGGTTAATGAATTTTGCAAGAAGTTGGCTTCCGTGTTTCGGATCTGGAAGCACTTCACGCTTAGCGACGACGCGTCTTCTAGGCATGGATTATATCCTCTTCAGGTGAGTCCGAGACCATCTCTGTGCTCGGCCTTACTGTTTAAAAAATTATGTCTAAACGAGTTAAGTAGCTGTGCTAGCTTACTTAGGACGCTTAGTACCGTATTTAGAACGGCCTTGCTTACGATTTTGTACGCCAGAAGTATCCAAGCTACCACGTACTGTGTGGTAACGAACACCTGGAAGGTCTTTTACACGACCGCCGCGAATCAGCACTACGCTGTGTTCTTGCAGGTTGTGACCTTCACCACCGATGTAGGAAGTAACTTCATAGCCGTTCGTCAAGCGAACACGACATACTTTACGCAAAGCCGAGTTAGGCTTCTTAGGCGTAGTAGTGTATACACGTGTGCAGACGCCGCGGCGTTGCGGACAAGCTTGTAACGCAGGAACGTCACTTTTTGCCACTTTACGTTTACGTGGTTTACGAACCAACTGGTTAACGGTTGCCATTTAACAAGCTCCACATCCAATTCTATTGGCGGAAATCGCCAAAAATAAGGAGGCGCAAGTGTAATTTGCGCCTATAAAACAGTCAATAGGGAGGCGAACAAAAATTCACCTCCCGTGCTAATACAATGACGTCTAGTCTTTCAATGCGGCACTTAATGCTTCTTCTACATCCGAAGCACTTACTGATGCATTACCTTCTGCCGTTGCTTGCGCAAGCTCTTTCTTAGCTTTGCGACCGCTATGGTATGCCAAACCTGTACCCGCAGGGATCAGACGACCTACCACAACGTTTTCTTTCAGACCACGCAAGTGGTCTTTCTTACCAGTTACCGCACCTTCTGTTAGGACACGAGTCGTCTCTTGGAACGATGCCGCAGAGATGAATGACTCAGTCGCCAAAGAAGCTTTAGTAATACCCAGTAGAACGCGCTCAAACTTAGATGGGAAACGACCTTCAGCTTCAGCAGCTTCGTTCGCTTCTTGCATTTGCGTGTATTCTACTTGGTCACCCTGAATCAGGTTGGTATCACCTGAATCAGTGATGTCTACTTTGCGCAGCATCTGACGCACGATCACTTCGATGTGCTTATCGTTGATGCCTACACCTTGTAGACGGTAAACCTCTTGGATCTCGTTAGTGATGTAGTCAGCTAGCGCTGTTACACCTTGAAGACGCAAGATGTCATGTGGGTTCAAAGGACCGTCGGCAATGATCTCACCCTTCTCAACTTCTTCACCGTCGAAGATGTTGATTTGACGCCATTTTGGAATCAAGGTTTCGATTGGGTCACCACCATCTTGTGGAGTAATCACCAAACGGATCTTACCTTTTGTCTCTTTACCGAAGCTTACTACGCCTGATGCTTCTGCCATGACAGCAGGATCCTTCGGACGACGTGCTTCGAACAAGTCTGCCACGCGTGGAAGACCACCGGTGATATCCTTGTTACCCTGTGTTTCTTGTGGGATACGCGCTAGTACTTCACCGGATTTCACCGTTGCACCGTGATCCAAGCTCAATAGAGCCTTCTCAGGAAGCATGTACTGTACTGGCATTTCCGTACCCGGAATCATCACTGGCGCACCATTTTCGTCTACTACCGAGATAGTTGGACGCAGGTCTTTACCAGATGATGGACGATCTTTCATCTCTAGGACTTCGATCGTTGTCAGGCCTGTTAGCTCATCCGATTGACGGCGAATCGTTACGCCCTCTTCCATACCAGAGAACTCAAGCTTACCTTGCATCTCAGATACGATTGGGTGAGTGTGTGGGTCCCAGTTAGCAACCACTTGACCAGCTGCCACTTCTTCGCCTTCACGAATACTTAGAACCGCACCGTAAGGTAGCTTGTAACGCTCTTTCTCACGACCTGCTTCATCAGCAATCGCCAATTCAGAAGAACGCGATACCACAACTAGCTGACCGTTTTCACGCTCGATGCTCTTCATCTTGTGGAAACGAACCGTACCGGCACTCTTGATCTGAACGCTGTCTACTGCAGACGCTCGAGAGGCCGCACCACCGATGTGGAAGGTACGCATGGTAAGCTGTGTACCCGGCTCACCGATAGACTGTGCAGCAACAACACCCACAGATTCACCGATGTTCACCAAGTGACCACGTGCTAGGTCACGACCGTAACACATACCACAGACACCGTGCTTCGTTTCACAGCTGATAACAGAGCGAACGATCATCTCGTCGACACCTGCTGCTTCGATTGCGCGCACGTTGTGCTCATCAATCAGCGTACCCGCTTCAACCACTAGCTCGCCTTTAGAGTCGATAACATCTTGTGCAACCACACGACCTAGCACGCGCTGACCTAGTGGCACAACAACGTCACCACCTTCGATCAAGGCACTTACTAGAAGACCTTCTTTCGCTCCACAGTCTACTTCTGTGATAACCAAGTCTTGCGCTACGTCTACTAGACGACGCGTTAGGTAACCAGAGTTGGCTGTCTTCAAGGCGGTATCGGCAAGACCCTTACGCGCACCGTGAGTAGAGGTAAAGTACTGAAGTACTGATAGACCTTCACGGAAGTTCGCAGTGATCGGCGTTTCGATGATGGAACCATCCGGTTTCGCCATCAGACCACGCATACCACCTAGCTGACGCATCTGAGCCACACTACCACGGGCACCAGAGTCGGCCATCATGTAAACAGAGTTAAATGATTGCTGCTCAACTTCGTTGCCGTCTTTATCGATAACCGTTTCTTTCGCCAAGTTTTTCATCATGGCTTCGGTAACGGTTTCGTTGGTACGAGACCATAAGTCGATTACCTTGTTGTACTTCTCGCCTTGCGTTACAAGACCGTCAGCGAACTGGTATTCGATTTCTTTAACTTCTTCTTCCGCTTGCGCGATGATCGCTGTTTTCTCTGGCGGGATAACGAAGTCATCAACACCTACAGAAGAACCAGACGCGGTCGCGTATTGGAAACCTGTGTACATCAATTGGTCAGCGAAGATACACGTCTCTTTCAAACCAACTTTACGGTAACACTCGTTGATTAGGTTAGAGATCGCTTTTTTCTTCATTGGCTGGTTGATTACCGAGAACGGTAGGCCATCAGGCACCACATCAAATAGCAACGCACGACCAACGGTAGTATCGGCGATAAACGTAGACGGGATTTTCTCACCTTCCAACGTTGTATCAACCTGATCTACACGCACTTTAATTTTTGCGTGCAACTCAACTTGCTTCGCGCCGTAAGCACGGTGTACTTCTTTGATATCAGAGAAGGCCATGCCTTCGCCTTTCGCGTTGATCTTCTCACGCGTCATGTAGTACAGACCCAATACAACGTCCTGCGAAGGCACGATGATCGGCTCGCCGTTTGCTGGTGACAAGATGTTGTTTGTCGACATCATCAAGGCACGAGCTTCTAGCTGTGCTTCGATGGTCAACGGTACGTGTACCGCCATCTGGTCACCGTCGAAGTCGGCGTTGTAGGCCGCACACACAAGTGGGTGCAACTGAATCGCTTTACCTTCGATCAGGATCGGCTCAAACGCTTGGATACCCAAACGGTGAAGCGTTGGTGCACGGTTAAGCATCACTGGGTGTTCGCGGATAACTTCATCAAGAATATCCCACACCTCAGGTGTTTCACGCTCAACCATTTTCTTCGCTGCTTTGATGGTTGTTGCCATGCCGCGAAGTTCTAGTTTAGAGAAGATGAATGGCTTGAATAGCTCAAGAGCCATTTTCTTCGGCAGACCACACTGGTGCAAGCGTAGAGATGGACCTACTGTGATTACAGAACGGCCAGAGTAGTCTACACGTTTACCCAAAAGGTTCTGACGGAAACGACCTTGCTTACCTTTGATCATATCTGCCAAAGATTTTAGAGGACGCTTGTTAGAGCCTGTGATCGCACGACCGCGACGACCGTTGTCTAGTAGCGCATCAACAGACTCCTGTAGCATACGTTTTTCGTTGCGTACGATGATGTCTGGAGCAGCTAGCTCAAGAAGACGTTTTAGACGGTTGTTACGGTTGATAACGCGACGGTATAGATCGTTCAAGTCAGACGTTGCAAAACGACCACCTTCTAGTGGCACTAGAGGACGAAGGTCAGGTGGCAATACTGGCAGAACTTCCAATACCATCCATTCTGGGTTGTTACCAGAATGATGGAACGCTTCAATCAGTTTAAGACGCTTAGAAAGCTTCTTAATACGTGTTTCTGAGTTGGTTGCGTTTAGCTCTTCACGCATCGTGTTGATCTCTTCAGCAAGATCAAGATCACGTAGCAAGCACTGAATCGCTTCCGCACCCATGCGCGCGTCAAATTCGTCACCGAATTCTTCTAGTGCTTCGAAGTATTGCTCATCGTTCAGTAGCTGACCTTTTTCTAGGGTCGTCATACCTGGATCAATTACGATGAATGATTCGAAGTACAGCACACGCTCAATATCACGTAGGGTCATATCCATGATAAGACCGATACGAGATGGTAGAGATTTTAGGAACCAGATGTGAGCCACTGGCGATGCAAGTTCGATGTGTCCCATGCGCTCACGACGCACTTTTGACAACGCAACTTCTACACCACACTTCTCACAAATGACACCACGGTGTTTTAAACGCTTGTATTTACCACACAAACATTCGTAGTCCTTGATAGGACCAAAGATTTTGGCACAGAACAGACCGTCACGCTCAGGCTTGAACGTACGGTAGTTGATGGTTTCTGGCTTTTTAACTTCACCATAAGACCATGAACGAATCATATCTGGAGAAGCTAAGCCAATGCGAATCGCATCAAACTCTTCTGATTGTCCCTGTGTTTTTAGAAGACCTAATAAGTCTTTCATGGATATTCGCCCCACTCGTAAGGCTGGGAAGGCTTAACCTTCCCAGCAGGTCAAATGTGATTCGTGCTTATTCGTTTTCTAGCTCGATGTCGATACCAAGAGAACGGATTTCTTTCACCAATACGTTGAAGGATTCAGGCATGCCTGGCTCCATACGGTGATCGCCATCTACGATGTTTTTGTACATCTTAGTACGGCCGTTCACGTCGTCCGACTTAACAGTCAACATTTCTTGTAGTGTGTATGCTGCACCGTATGCTTCAAGTGCCCATACCTCCATCTCACCGAAACGCTGACCACCGAATTGTGCTTTACCACCCAGCGGTTGCTGAGTAACAAGGCTGTACGAGCCAGTAGAACGAGCGTGCATCTTATCATCTACCAAGTGGTTCAACTTGAGCATGTACATGTAACCAACGGTTACAGGACGCTCAAACGCTTCACCAGTACGGCCGTTGAACAGTTTCACCTGTCCACTTTCGTTGATGCCCGCTAGACGCAGCATACGCTTGATCTCAGCTTCTTTAGCACCATCGAAGGCACCAGACGCCATCGGTACACCTTTCTTAAGGTTAGACGCTAATACAAGGATCTCTTCATCAGAGAAGCTGTCTAGGTCTTCTGTACGCGCTGGACGAAGATCACCCTCGTAGCCGTTATAGATTTCGTTTAGGAACGCACGAAGCTCTTTAACTGTGTCAGCTTTTTCACGCTCAAGCTTGAGCATTTCGTCGATCTTACGGCCTAGGCCTTTCGCTGCTGCACCCAAGTGAGTCTCTAGTACCTGACCCACGTTCATACGTGACGGTACACCCAGTGGGTTTAGAACGATATCAACCGGATCACCGTTTTCGTCGTACGGCATGTCTTCCACAGGCATGATCTTAGAGATTACACCCTTGTTACCGTGACGACCGGCCATTTTATCACCAGGCTGGATACGACGTTTCACTGCCACATAAACTTTAACGATCTTCAACACACCAGGTGCTAGATCATCGCCAGTTTGTAGCTTGCGTTTCTTGTCTTCGAATTTCGCATCAAGATCTTTACGACGCTCAATCAAAGCCGCTTGCGCTTTTTCAAGCTGCTCGCTCGCTTCTTCGTTCGCTACGCGAATTTTGAACCACTCTGGGTGATCTAGGTTCGCTAGATACTCTTCAGTGATCACTGCATTGCGCGCAAGACCAGGGCCGCCTTCTGCTTGTTGACCAACTAGCGCTTCCGCTAGACGTTCAAACGTTGCTTTCTCGACGATACGGAACTCTTCGTTCAAGTCTTTACGAACTTCGTCTAATTGAGCTTTCTCAATTGACTTAGCACGCTCATCTTTCTCGATACCATCGCGTGTAAACACTTGTACGTCGATAACTGTACCGCGCGTACCGGTTTTCACACGTTGTGACGTATCTTTTACGTCAGACGCTTTTTCACCGAAGATGGCACGTAGAAGTTTTTCCTCAGGCGTTAGCTGGGTCTCGCCTTTCGGCGTTACTTTACCAACTAGGATGTCACCTGGTTCAACTTCTGCACCGATGTATACCACACCTGCGTTATCCAATTTCGATAGCGCACCCTCACCTACGTTCGGGATGTCTGATGTGATTTCTTCAGGCCCAAGCTTGGTATCACGAGCCACACACGTTAGCTCTTGAATATGAATCGACGTGAAACGGTCTTCTTCAACTACACGCTCAGATACTAGGATCGAGTCCTCGAAGTTGTAACCATTCCAAGGCATGAAGGCGATACGCATGTTTTGACCAAGGGCCAAATCACCCATGTCGACAGACGGACCGTCAGCCATGATGTCACCGCGACCTACCACATCACCTTTGAGTACCAAAGTACGCTGGTTGATACATGTGTTTTGGTTCGAGCGAACGTATTTAGTCAGGTTGTAGATATCTACACCCGCTTCACCGGCTTCGGTCTCTTCCGAGTTCACACGTACGACGATACGGCTTGCATCCACAGACTCAATCACACCGCCACGACGAGCGACGATACAAACACCAGAGTCTTTCGCGACGTTCTTCTCCATACCGGTACCGACCACTGGTTTTTCAGCGATAAGCGTTGGTACAGCCTGACGTTGCATGTTCGATCCCATCAAGGCACGGTTGGCGTCATCGTGCTCTAGGAATGGGATAAGCGATGCCGCTACCGACACAACCTGACGTGGTGACACGTCCATTAGGTTTACTTTTTCTTTCGGGATAAGTGTGGTTTCGTGCATGTGACGAACCTGCACCAACTCATCCACCAAACGGCCTTCTTCGTCGACATTTACCGACGCTTGGGCGATAACGTATTTCGCTTCATCAATCGCTGAAACGTATACCGTTTCGTCCGTCATCTTGCCGTCTACTACCTTACGGTAAGGCGTTTCCAAGAAGCCGTAGCTGTTGGTACGCGCATAAGTAGAAAGCGAGTTAATCAGACCGATGTTTGGACCTTCCGGTGTTTCGATTGGACACACACGACCGTAGTGCGTTGCGTGAACGTCTCGAACCTCAAAGCCAGCGCGCTCACGTGTTAGACCACCAGGTCCTAACGCTGACACACGACGCTTGTGAGTGACCTCAGAAAGCGGGTTGTTTTGGTCCATGAACTGAGACAATTGGCTTGAGCCAAAGAACTCTTTGATCGCTGCCGCTACAGGCTTAGCGTTCAATAGATCTTGTGGCATTAGGCCGTCCGCTTCTGCCATAGACAGACGTTCTTTTACGGCACGCTCTACACGTACTAAACCAACACGGAATTGGTTTTCGGCCATTTCGCCGACAGAACGGATACGACGGTTACCTAAGTGGTCGATGTCATCGACCATGCCATTGCCGTTACGGATGTCCAGCAATGTCTTCAGTACATCAATGATGTCGTCATTATCTAGAATGCCTGGGCCTTCATCCTCATCGCGACCTAAGCGACGGTTGAACTTCATTCGACCTACGCCTGATAGATCGTAACGATCATCAGAGAAGAACAAGCTCTGGAACAGTGCTTCAGCAGACTCTTTGGTTGGTGGCTCACCAGGGCGCATCATACGGTAGATTTCGACTAACGCTTCCAACTGGTTATTGGTTGGATCAATACGTAGCGTGTCAGAAATAAACGGACCGTTATCTAGGTCGTTGGTGTAGAGCACATCAATATCAGTAATACCTGCCGCAACAAGTGCTTCTAATAGATCCACAGACATTTCTGTGTTCGCTTCCGCGATCAGCTCACCCGTACCTGGATGCACTAGGTTTTTAGCAGTCACTTTACCCAACAGGTACTCAAGTGGTACAGAGAGACGCTCTAGACCAACTTTTTCCATCTGACGGATATGTTTTGCAGTGACGCGACGACTTTCTTCAACGATCACATTACCTTCTTGGTCAGTGATATCGAATAGAGCTGTCTCACCACGTAGGCGGCTTGCAGTAAGCTCCATTTCGATGCCATCACGACTTAGGTAGAAGTGGGTAGTATCGAAGAATTTTTCTAAAATTTGCTCAGTATCAAAACCTAGTGCGCGTAACAAGATTGTTACAGGCAACTTACGACGACGGTCGATACGAACGAAAACGCAGTCTTTTGGATCAAACTCGAAGTCCAACCAAGAACCACGGTAAGGAATTACGCGAGCTGAATGCAGCAGTTTACCTGATGAGTGAGTCTTACCACGATCGTGGTCGAAGAACACACCAGGAGAACGGTGTAACTGAGATACGATTACACGCTCAGTACCGTTGATTACAAACGTACCATTTTCAGTCATTAATGGGATTTCGCCCATGTAGACTTCTTGCTCACGAATGTCTTTGATTGCCTTGTTCGCTGATTCTTTATCGTAAATGATAAGACGTACACGAACACGTAAAGGAGCGGCATACGTAACACCACGTAGCTGACACTCTTTTACATCAAATACTGGCTTGCCCAATCGGTAATCGACGTATTCTAGCGCCGCATTGCCGGAAAAGCTGACCATTGGAAAGACAGATTTAAAGGCCCCATGCAGACCTAGTTCCCCACGCTCTGCAGGATTTTTACCTTCCTGCAAGAAGTTACGGTAGGATTCAAGCTGAATTGCCAGCAAGTATGGCACATCCAAAACGGGCGGCAGTTTACCGAAATCCTTACGGATACGTTTTTTCTCAGTGTATGAGTAAGCCATCAGCATTCCCCAGCTTGTGCACATTGACGCAAAAGGCCTCTTAGTCAGGCCTTACCGAAACGAGAGAGTATTCTCTCAGAAATATATTCAAATTTTAATAGGGTTTTACAAACCCAAAAAGGCCGGTGGCAAAAAACCACCAGCCATTTCGACTAGATGCCGAACTTTTTTGAAACAAGTAGCATTACTTGATTTCGACAGAAGCACCTGCTTCTTCAAGAGCAGCTTTAAGCTCTTCTGCTTCTTCTTTAGAAGCGCCTTCTTTAACAGTCGCTGGAGCGCCGTCAACCATAGCTTTCGCTTCTTTAAGGCCAAGACCAGTTGCGCCACGAACAGCTTTGATAACGTTAACTTTCTTATCGCCAGCAGCAGTAAGAACTACGTCAAATTCTGTTTGTTCTTCAGCAGCTGCGCCAGCATCGCCAGCAGCAGGAGCTGCAGCAGCAACAGCAGCAGTTACGCCGAATTTTTCTTCCATTGCTTCGATCAGTTCAACAACGTCCATTACAGACATTTCTGCTACTGCATTGATGATATCTTCTTTAGTTAGAGCCATGACTCAGATTTCCTAACATTTTGTAGTTGCCATAAGTGGCAACAAAAACCAATTGAATTCAAGTAAGCGCGTTTTAAAATTACGCTGCTTCTTGTTCTTTCTGATCGCGAATCGCTGCCAGTGTACGAGCAAGTTTGCTTGTCGCACCTTGGATAACGCTCATTAGTTTCGCGATTGCTTCGTCGTATGTTGGCAAAGTTGCCAAACGATCAATGTCGCCAGCTGCGATCAACTCACCGTTGAACGCTAATGCTTTAACTTCTAGGTTGGCGTTTTCTTTCGCAAATGTTTTCAACAAACGAGCAGCCGCACCTGGGTGCTCGTTTGAGAATGCGATAAGAGTTGGGCCAACGAAGCTTTCTGTCAAGCATTCGAAGTCAGTGCCTTCAACTGCGCGGCGAGCTAGAGTGTTACGTACTACACGTACGTATACACCCGCTTCACGAGCCTGCTTACGTAGAGCTGTCATATCATGCACGGCAACGCCGCGTGAATCAGCTACTACAGCAGACAATGCGCTTTGGGCAACTTCGCTAACTTCGGCGACAATGGCTTTTTTGTCTTCTAGACCTAATGCCATTGGTTTTCTCCTGGATTAGCCGGGGCATAAACACCCCTAATTTTACCAACTCTCCGAATATTCGGAGTACTTACTGGTGAGTTGGATCCAGCTATATCTGAATCGGGCCACACCATCTGCGCAGGACAAACGTTTCGCAACGGTCTGATTAAATCATTAGATTCCTGCGGTCTTTGACGGCCTATACGTAATGTACAGGCCCCAAAGCTCTGACTTAGAAGCTTAACGCACCTAAATCAATTGTTAGACCAGGTCCCATTGTAGAGGACAAAGTCACTTTCTTCATGTAGACACCTTTAGAAGACGCAGGCTTAGCACGACGTAGGTCAGCTAGAAGCGCTTCAAGGTTGCCTTTGATAGCATCTGCAGCGAAATCAATAGAGCCAACGCCAGCGTGGATGATACCATTTTTGTCAGTACGGTAACGTGCTTGACCTGCTTTAGCGTTTTTAACCGCTGTCGCAACGTCAGGTGTTACAGTACCAACTTTAGGGTTCGGCATAAGACCACGTGGACCAAGTACCTGACCTAGTTGACCAACGATACGCATCGCATCAGGAGAAGCGATTACTACGTCAAAGTCTAGGTTACCAGCTTTTACTTGCTCAGCTAGATCTTCAAAACCTACAACGTCTGCACCGGCTTCTTTCGCTGCTTCAGCGTTAGCGCCTTGTGCGAATACAGCAACGCGAACGTCTTTACCTGTACCATTAGGAAGAACAGTAGAACCACGAACAACCTGATCAGATTTACGTGGGTCAACGCCTAGGTTAACAGATACGTCTACAGACTCTTTGAACTTAACAGTTGAAAGTTCAGATAGAAGAGCTACTGCTTCTTCTACAGAGTACAGTTTTGCTGCGTCTACTTTTTCAGCGATCAAGCGAGCGCGTTTAGTTAGCTTAGCCATTAGTTCACACCCTCAACATCTAGACCCATTGCGCGCGCACTACCAGCGATAGTACGTACAGCTGCATCCATATCCGCCGCAGTCAAGTCAGCCTGCTTAGCGTTAACGATCTCTTCTAGCTGTGCACGAGTTACTGTACCAACTTTCTGAGTGTTTGGACGTGGTGAACCACTCTTAAGGCCAGCAGCTTTCTTAAGAAGAACTGAAGCCGGAGTAGATTTCGTTTCGAATGTGAAGCTACGGTCACTGTATACAGTGATGATAACTGGTGTTGGAAGACCTGGCTCAAGACCTTGAGTTTTGGCATTGAACGCTTTACAGAATTCCATGATGTTCACACCGTGTTGACCAAGAGCTGGACCAACTGGTGGACTTGGGTTCGCTTGACCCGCTTTAACTTGTAGCTTGATGTAAGCTTGGACTTTTTTAGCCATTATTTACTCCAAATGGGTCACCGCCCGAAGGCTACCCGATTAGTACGTGATCAGGTTTTTTCAACCTGACTAAATTCCAAATCAACTGGCGTAGAGCGCCCAAAGATAAGCACGGCCACTTTGATTCGGCTTTTATCGTAATCAACCTCTTCAACCACACCGTTGAAGTCTGCGAATGGACCTTCGTTAACACGAACCACTTCACCCACTTCAAACAATGTCTTAGGACGAGGTTTATCCACACCTTCAGTAACACGCTGCAGAATCGCATCCGCTTCACGGTCAGTGATCGGTGATGGTTTATCCGCTGTGCCGCCAATAAAGCCAAGCACACGCGCTGTTCCTTTGACTAAGTGCCAAGAGTCATCATTCATATCCATCTGAACTAACACGTAGCCCGGATAGAATTTACGCTCACTCTTGCGCTTCTTGCCATCGCGAATCTCAACTACTTCCTCAGTCGGAACTAGGATATCGCCAAAATAATCTTCCATGCCCATAATGCCAACACGCTCTTTCAGCGAACGCATTACGTGCTTTTCATAACCTGAGTACGCTTGTACCACATACCATCGTTTCGTCACGAGCAACTCCTAACCTATTACTGCAGAAACGATCCAGCCAAGGAGCGAATCAACTCCCCACAGTACGAGAGACATAAAAATAACAACCGCCAAAACGATCAACGTTGTTTGAACCGTTTCCTGTCTCGTTGGCCATACAACACGACGAATTTCTGTCTTTGCCTCTTTTGCAAGCTTTGCAAAAGAACGCCCTTTAGCCGTATTTAGCGCAACGAAGCCAGCAATACCAGCCAGAACCAAAACAGCAATCAAGCGATACAGCAACGACTCAGCAGAAAAATAGTTGTTACCGACTACCGCTACGGCTACAAGAAGGACAACAACCGCCCACTTAAAAACGTCTCCGCGAGACTCTTGAGTTTCAGCACTCGAACTCATACTTCAGGTGATCCCTAGCTAAGAAATTGGATACGAAATATGGCAGGCCAGGAGGGATTCGAACCCCCGACATTCGGTTTTGGAGACCGACGCTCTACCAGCTGAACTACTGGCCTACATTCGTATGGGCGGAGGATGATACCGACTTGTTTAATATTTAGCAAGTGGTATTTGCCCAAAAATCAGACAATAAAATTGGCTACTTGAAATTCGCCAGTTTTAGCATTGAGAAATGCTGGAGCTCATGAGCAGATTTGAACTGCCGACCTCACCCTTACCAAGGGTGTGCTCTACCAACTGAGCTACATGAGCAACTTGGAGCGGGTAGCGGGAATCGAACCCGCCTCTTCAGCTTGGAAGGCTGAGGTAATAGCCACTATACCATACCCGCTAAAGTGGTGGAGGGAGGTGGATTCGAACCACCGAAACTTTCGTGGCAGATTTACAATCTGCTCCCTTTGGCCACTCGGGAACCCCTCCACGGATTCAAGGCATTGCGACAACGCCCCAAAAGGTGGAAGCCATTATATGAATCGAATTTTCAAATGCAAGCGTTAACAAGGATTTTTTTCTATTTTTATTAACAGCTTGGACAAATCTAGACGCGACAAGAACGCCTCCCAGTCAGTGACCGCAATCGGCTCGTCTAACAGCAACTCCGTCACACTCACTGTGCGTTGATGCTGATAAATGCTGACCAGCATATTGGTCTGATCAGCAATCGACTCCTGCGCCTGCTGCGCGCGCATCTGTGAAGAGAATAAACCCAAGGAAATCCGCCCCTGCATCTCACCACTGCCGACCACATAACTATCGATGCCCTGCTGCTTTAGCTGATTAACCATGCTACGCGCCCTAGCCGACGACCCTGGCGCAGGAATGTAGAGCCAATACTTTTCACGCGCCACATCACTTTGCTGACGCGTAAACGCCAACCCAGCTTGCCCTAACGCCGCCTCAACGACGCCTTGATCTTGTGACCGCTCAACTTCAATGGCTGGACAGAGCAAGGAAGTTTGAGACTCATTACTCGAAGTCTGTACCACCGCTTGATTAATCTCTGACGCGACTCGCTCACTTTGACTAATACTTGGCGCTGACGCGACTGGCGTGGCACTTTCACCGCTCACCTCATCCACCAGATAAATTTTCTCACTAACAGGCGGGCCATAAATCGGTGCCTCAGCTACCGTATTATCCGCCCCCGAAAATCCCTGCCATGCGATAAAGCCAGCATTTGCTAATACCAGCAGTAAAAACAACCACTTCATACGTTACTCACTGTATTAACGTCCATTCGCCACATAATAAGCCCCTTTGGCGACCAAATGTTCATCCATGATACATGGCAAATTCAGTAACGACATCAATTCTCTACCGGTGCCCCCCGTAACCAACCATGTAGCCTCGCTGTGCTGCGCATAGATCCGTTGCAAAAAGCCTAACGCCATTTGCAAGCAGCCTTGACTCACGGCATCCGCGGTCGAATTTGGAATGCTGTTGTTGGCCGATATTTCTGCTTGAGTGAAACGAATACGCGCCGTGTTGGCCACTAAGCTTGAGGACATTAGCTCTAAACCTGGCACGATGTAGCCCCCTAGGTGCAGGCCCTTCGCATCAATAAACTCGACTTTAATTGCCGTCCCAGCATCCACCACCACACACGGGCCACCATAATCACGATACGCCGAGATGGCGGCTAGCCATCGATCGACGCCGAGCCGCTCCGGCTCGGCATAAGAATTCTGTACACCGCACACAGCGGTTTCTGTATGCACCTGCGTCTGACTAATATTGGCATAAGTCGAGCTCAGCAGCTGTTGCAGCGCGTGCGTTTGCGCTGCAGAGCGCACACTAGCAATAATAATTCGCTCAGGTGTTACATCCGGTGGAGTGTCTGACGTCCACTTTTGCGACACTTCTCCAGCGTCAAACAAGGTCCACTTCAACGCTGTATTACCAGCATCCAGCACCAGCGTCTTACTGTTTACGGACACTAATTTCTCCTCCATGTAGCAACTCGATGCCTGACTCTGTCTCCAAGCGCAGCGCACCACTTTCATCCACACCGCGAGCGATGCCTTCTTGCTGTCTAGTACCACTGAACACCCTGACAGGCTGATTATAAAGCACATCAAACGCCTGCCATTGAGGCAAGTAATGACTCAGCCCTTGCCCCCGCTCAAACACTTCACAGACTTCCTGTAACCCCTGCACGATCGCCGCTATCACCTGATTACGATCTGGCACGCTAGACAAACGACGCGCTAAATCTGTCCATGGCTGATCGACCTTTTCTTCTTGCTCTTGCGTTGACTCGACATTTAAACCAATCCCGATCACCACCCGACACACATCTTGATCAGCCACCATCTCTAATAAAATGCCACAAATTTTTTGCCCATCGATATGGATATCGTTGGGCCACTTTAGGCCAGGGTTGGGAATCCCAAGCTGACGCAACACCTGCGCAATCACAACACCTACCGCGAGACTCAGCCCCTCAATCACACTCGGACCTTGATCAAACTTCCAACCAAACGACATAGTGATGTTTTTGGCCACACCACTTTCCCAGACGCGCCCGCGACGACCTTTGCCTTGGGTCTGATGCTCTGTAACGACCAGAGCTGGCAGGCTGCTGCCCAAGGCAATTTTTTGCTTCAGTATGTCATTGGTCGAAGGCGTATCAAACGGCACATCAATACCAATGTTGGAAGCCACACCTGCAGCACGCAAACGCGCCTCTGACAACAAGGTAATAGGGGCAGGAATACGATAGCCGCGCCCCTTCACTGAGTGAACCGTGATACCCGCCGCATCAAGCTTCTTAAGTCGCTTCCAAACTGCAGCTCGGGTAATTCCTAATGCCTCTCCCAACTCCTCTCCAGAGTGGAATTTACTGTCACTTAATAAGGCAAGCACATCACGCATTGGCATGTCCTATACAAATACATATCATTTTAAAACCGGAAGCTAGCGTACGTCTGCCACTTCCATAAAGGTCGCAACCTGCTGCATCAACTCAGCAAAGTAGGGGTTCCAAGTTAATCGCGCGGCGCTATTACTGCGCTCAGTTAGTGCCGCACTGCGCTCACCAAACCAATTATGCGGCGTATGCCGACAAGCATCATATTGAGCTTTATCGTCAAGATACCAACCACATTGTCGGTAACTCCCTTGCGCTCCGTAATAAGGGTTATCCGGCGCACCATGCACCGATATATGTGACAAGCCATGAATACGCTGCTCAGGCAAAACACTGTTCACCACTTCATATTCACTATTATCAGCCTGAGAGGCTTGCGTACTATAGAGTGTCAAACGACTACCGGAATGCACCGCCATAGACTGACGATAAACCTCCAGTGTCACCTCTGAATCCACCGTCGCATCCTCGGCCGACAAAGCAATGAACACCGGCAACGGCGCTGTGGAGGTCGCTACCGTTTGTCGCACTTCTTTGGCTAGCGAGTACGCCTGCGCAATAGCAGGCACCGGAATGGATGCATACTTGGCGTAATCATCCGTAGGGTGATGATCGAGCCAATCAATAAAAGGCGCTAACCAAGGTGCCAGCCAATCAATACCGCTATTGATTTTAAACAGCGGAGAAAATAGCACCACACCTTCAATGTCATCCGCATGTTGCCACGCATACTCGGTTACAAGGGCTCCACCAGTAGAAAAGCCGCCGAGATAAACCTGATCGACTTCACCAGCAAACTCCTTGACCGCCTGAGCCACTGCTTTACGCCAAGAATCACGTTCAATGTCAATCAAATCTTCTGCCTTACTACCATGGCCTGGCAATAACATCACACGAGTATGTACGCAGTATTCAGAAAGCGCCTTGGCAGGATCACGTAACGTGAATGGTGAGTCCGATAAACCATGAAACAACAACAAACCCACGCTATCGGACGTCGCACAGCGCTCTGCATCAGGCTGATACTCAAACGGCAACACCGCAGCCACTTCCGTAGTTTTGTTATTAGCGTCAACCCACGCCTTATGCGTCCAAAAATAGTCACTAAGACGCTCGCGATATTCGCTAAAGGGCTCCCCCGTCTGCTGTACGGCCACATCATCTTGTGCCGATACCAGTGCACTCATGGCCATTAGTCCAATCGCCAGCCAGCGTGACAACATGTCGCTCTCCCATTGAGTCAGTCTTTAAAACGCTTATCATAGCGGATATACACTAAATCACTAGCGTGGAGCACAAGTTTGCCACCTATAATCCAGCCGATTGCCGTAGAGCCACTTTGGTTTCCTCTGGTTAAAAAGTTCTACCAAGCCTACTACCCTAGCGGCAAACCCAATAAAGCCGAACCGATGTGGGCGATTAAAGATGGCGCAACCATTATCGCCGCCGTGCGCTTAAAACCCTTCGCAGACTGCCAATTACTAACGGCCCTCGTTACTCATCCACAAGCTCGTGGTCAAGGTTACGCACGCCAATTGGTACAGCACCTGCAACCACAACTAACAGCACAGCCAAGCTTTTGCATGAATCATCGCGACTTAAAGCACTTCTATGAACAGTGCGGCTTCAGCGAAGTATCAGCCGATCAGCTTAGCAACCTTCCTGATGACATCACAGGACGCTTCCAACGCTACTGTTTAAAACAGCCCAACTTGATACTGATGCAATTTAATCAGTCATAAAAAAAGCCCCTTAAGGGGCTTTTCAATCTAGAGGGCGCTACTTTAAGTGGCCCGCGTTATACAGCTCACGATCTTCAGCAGCCGGTGGTGTCCACTGGTACTGCCAAGTTTCAGACAACACCTGACCATTTGCTTCTAGGTGAACCTTGATATTGATCGGTTCTTGCGACTCATCAAGCGGTACTAAATCGAACATAGCTCGGTAGCCACCAATATGATGCTGTGGGCGAGCGGAGGTGATTTCGACACGGCCACGAGACGTTTCGATCACAGGTTTTACTTTCGCGGTTTGACCTAACATATCAAAGATCTCGCCTTCAAAATCGATCGCGAAGCGTTTGCTGTAGTATTCGCGCTTCTTACCTACTACACCACCGATACCTGTGTAGGTGCTTTGTACCGTTGCTTTGCCTGATTCGAATGGCGCTTCGCTACCCCAGTACATGTTGTAGCTGTATAGCAACTCTTGGCCAGGCTTAACTTCTTCAGCAGGGTTCCAGAAAGCGACGATGTTATCGAACGTTTCATCCAGTGTTGGAATCTCCACTAACTGTACTGAGCCCTTACCCCAGTTACCAATCGGCTCGATCCAAAGGCTCGGACGCTTCTCATAAAACACACCATCATCTAGGTAATGATCAAAGTTGCGATCACGCTGCATCAAGCCAAAGCCTTGCGGGTTCTCATCCATGTAGGCATTAAAACGCAGTTGCTCAGGGTTACCCAGTGGTCGCCAGATCCAGTCGCCGTTTCCTGTTAACATTTCTAAACCATCAGAGTCATGAATCTCTGGACGCCAATCGTAGTTAGTACGACGGTCATTTTCACCAATCATGTACATACTCGTCAGTGGCGCAACACCCAAACGCTCGATTTCTTTACGAGGGTATAAAGCTGAATCAACGCGCATTGTTAGCGGCTCACCAGCTTTAATATCAAAACGGTAAGCACCAGTGATGCTATCTGAATCCATCAACGCATAAATAGTCACTTCATCAGCACCTGGTTTTGGTTTCTCAAACCAGAAATGCGTGAACACAGGAAACTCTTCAGGCTTGTTCATGGCCGTATCGATCGCAAGTCCCCGAGCCGATAAGCCATACTGCATTTCTGCCCCCACCGCACGGAAGTAACTCGCGCCTAAGAAAGCGACAATATCACGCTCCCAATCCGTGCCGTATTGCATGCGAAAACCCGCGAAGCCTAAATCTTTAGGTAACGAGTTACCGTTCACAGGCGTCTTACCGTAATCAAACATGTCTGCATCGTACTCTACAGGCTCTGCTTCACCATCTTCGATCACATTGATCTGTACCGGCGTCACAAAACCCTGACCCAAGTGGAAAAAGCCCGCACGAAAAGCAGTATCTTCTTTTTGCCACAGACTTTCTTCACGTTTGAAATGCAACTGCTGATACTCATCCCAGTCCAGACCAGACAATACGCTTGGCACATCACCTTGATGACTCTCATAAGGCTGCTCAGAAAGGTTTTTGGCGTAACCCTTCAACCATGCATAATCAAACTTTTCGCCGTCCTGAGGGTTCACAGAGGGCGTCACAGCGCATGCTGTCACACTCACCAAAGCGCTTACCATCAGTGCCGTCTTACTTGCCAACACAGCGGAGCGTTTTGCCCACTGACCCACTAACATTCCTTGCTTGAAATCTTGATAAGAAAACAAAGTCACACCCTTCAAAGTAACAGCCGATATTAGTGATAATGCTACTTATTTGAGCCTCACACATACAGCGGACATTAGGTAAAGAAAGTTGAATTACACAGTACTGAATTAAGGATTGGCACTATAGTGGCGCACAATTGCTACTTTTATGACATAAACAAGCGTTGCTTGCGATCGCGCGTGAAACGCCCTCGTACAAGAACCGAAGCCCTGAAGAAACTTTGAGGTAGGCGTCATAACCCTTTTGCAGCGCCCATTTCATATTGGCGCGTGGTGCCGATATGTGGCGCGCAAAAGGTGTTTGGCGCCGACTTTTACTGATAGACGGTATCGCGGCCTATTTTCGCCAGACGTAAAAAAGCCCTGACCGCGTTAGCGATCAGGGCTTCTTAATTAAAAGCTTGACGACGACCTACTCTCACATGGGATCTCCCACACTACCATCGGCGATGGCGCCTTTCACTTCTGAGTTCGGGATGGGATCAGGTGGTTCAACGCCT
>NZ_JAFEKF010000007.1 GCF_016888445.1 Marinomonas ostreistagni | reverse complement strand
AGGCGTTGAACCACCTGATCCCATCCCGAACTCAGAAGTGAAAGGCGCCATCGCCGATGGTAGTGTGGGAGATCCCATGTGAGAGTAGGTCGTCGTCAAGCTTTTAATTAAGAAGCCCTGATCGCTAACGCGGTCAGGGCTTTTTTACGTCTGGCGAAAAAGCCCGAGCTTGAGAGATCGATGGTTGAGCGTCGGCGCCATAACGCCTTCTGCGCGCCACATATCAGCACCACGCGCCAATATGAAATGGGCGCTGCAAAAGGGTTATGACCCCTACCTCAAAGTTTCTTCAGGGCTTCGGTTCTTGTACGAGGGCGTTTCACGCGCGATCGCAAGCAACGCTTGCTGGGCTTAAGCAAGGCGGCTAGCGCCGCCAGTCACGGGCAATAGCCCCTTCGTATAGAGTTCTTCCTAAACGAAAGTTTCCTTCTAGCCTTCGGTTCTTGTACGAGGGCGTTTCACGCGCGATCGCAAGCAACGCTTGCTGGGCTTAAGCAAGGCGGCTAACGCCGCGAGTCATGGCACAGATCTATCAAAATCTCTCCTGGTACAAAGTTCTTTCCTTACGGTGGAATTAGTCGCTGTTATGGCTGGTTGTTTCTATTAAAATAGCATACTGACCATTTAGTTAAGTTTCCAAATAAGTAAAGCCTTGCTAACTTAAAGAGAGAAGCATCCATAATAACGAATAGGTGACCAAGGTTGATCACATTCCTAAGAGAAGAGAGAGGTGCTATGACAAGCTCTGATTCCCTATTAGATTTGGCCATGAAGATGCCAAAAACAGAGCTGCACTTGCATATAGAGGGGACCTTTGAGCCAGAGCAGATGTTTGCTATTGCACAGCGCAATCGGGTGGCTTTGAAGTATGACTCCATCGATGCCTTAAAAGCAGCTTATCAGTTTGAGAACTTGCAGGATTTCTTGGATCTATATTACCAAGGGATGTCGGTATTACTCACAGAACAGGATTTCTACGATTTGACCATGGCATATCTCAAGCGTGTCCATGAGGATAATGTGGTACATGTAGAGATCTTCTTTGATCCGCAAGGGCATCTAAGCCGAGGTGTGTCTTTTGCGACGCAGGTCACAGGTATTCATAATGCCTTGGCGGACGCCCAGCAGCAGTTTGGCATGAGTTATCGATTGATTATGTCGTTCTTGCGGCACTTAGATGAAGCAAGTGCTTTTGAGACCCTTGAGCAGGCGAAGCCGTATTTAGAATGGATTGACGGCGTCGGCTTGGATAGCTCTGAAGTCGGTCATCCACCTGAGAAGTTTGCCAATGTATTTCGAGCTTGTAAGGCGTTAGGCCTACCCGTTACTGCGCATGCCGGTGAAGAGGGGCCGCCAGAGTACGTGTGGCAAGCGTTAGACGTGGTTGGTGTAGATCGGATTGATCATGGTAATCGAGCACTAGAAGACGAAGACTTGATCGCTACGATTAAGCACAGAGGTCTGACGTTGACGGTGTGTCCGTTATCAAATTTGAAACTGTGTGTCGTCGATACCATGGTAGAGCACCCCATTCGCGCTATGTTAAGGCTTGGGTTAAAAGCGACCGTAAATTCAGATGATCCGGCTTACTTTGGTGGCTACATGAACGATAACTATGCCGCTTTAGTAAAGGATACGCAGATCGGTAAAGAGGAGTTGTATGCACTGGCATGCAATGCGTTTACCGGCAGTTGGTTAGCGCCAGAAGATCAAGCGCCTCATTTGGCTACCCTTAAGGAGATGTTTGCTCACGTCAGGTGATGCGCCAGGGAGCGCTAATAAAAAGGCCCAGCATTGCTGGGCCTTTTTGGTGCGAGCGGGCGTTATCTATAACGGATAGATTACGCGTTGTACTCGAATGGACGGTCGCCGTCTTCGTCTTTGATACGAGTTGGTAGCCCCATCTCGTTCAATAAACCTAGGAATGGACGAGGGTCTAGTTGTTCAACGTTACGCATTTCTGCGCAGTCCCAAGTACCGTTGGCAACAAGGATCGCCGCGGCAACGGGTGGTACGCCTGCTGTGTAAGAGATACCTTGGCTGCCCACTTCGTTGTAAGCGTCTTTGTGATCGGCAACGTTGTAGATGAAGACTTCTTTCTCTACGCCGTCTTTAAGGCCTTTCACTTTGTCACCGATACAAGTATTACCTGTGTATTCTGGTGCTAATGAAGATGGGTCAGGTAGTACAGCTTTTACGACTTTAAGTGGTACTACTTCTAGACCTTCCGCAGTCTTAACTGGCTGCTCAGACAATAGGCCTAGGTTTTTAAGTACGGTGAAGACGTTGATGTAATGCTCACCGAAGCCCATCCAGAAGCGTACGTTTGGCACGTCTAGGTTTTGTGAAATAGAGTGCACTTCGTCGTGACCACTCATGTAAGACGTTTGCTTACCTACAACAGGCAGGTCATCCGTACGGCTTACTTCGAACATCTTGTTGACGTTCCATTCGCGATTCTGCCAAGAGTACACAACACCGGTAAATTCACGGAAGTTGATTTCTGGGTCGAAGTTAGTCGCGAAGTACTTGCCATGGCTACCGGCGTTGATATCGATGATGTCGATGTCACTTACGCTGTCGAAGTAGTGGTTGTATGCAAGGGCTGCGTAAGCGTTTACCACACCCGGATCAAAACCTACGCCAAGGATCGCTGTGATGCCTTTTTCTTTACAGGCTTCGCGGCGTTTCCACTCGTAGTTAGCGTACCATGGTGGCGTTTCACAGATTTTTGTTGGATCTTCGTGGATCGCCGTGTCTAAGTAAGCCACACCAGCTTCCATACAGGCTTCAAGAACAGACATGTTGATGAACGCAGAGCCCACGTTGATGACGATCTCAGAGTTAGTGTCTTTGATCAGTTTAACTGTTGCGGCAACATCCAGAGCGTCAAGGGCATATGCCTGAATGCGGCCCTCAACTTTCATAGCGCCTTTTTCGATGACACTGGCCACGATATCTTCGCATTTCGCAACGCTGCGTGAGGCAATGGTGATATCGCCCAGTGTGTCATTGTGTTGGGCGCATTTGTGAGCCACTACGCGGGCTACTCCTCCGCCACCAATAATTAGTACGTTCTTTTTCATGGTATTGCTATCTCCAGTTAGAAATGATGCAGCCTTAAGATAGGTTGTGCATAAAGTCGTCGTAATCAAACTCTCGAACCAGCTCAATGGTGCCGTCTAATTGTTTCACCGCGATGGATGGCATCTTGACGCCGTTGAACCAGTTTTTCTTGACCATGGTGTAACCGGCGGCATCTTCGATGGAGATACGGTCGCCAACTTTTAGTTCATGGTTAAATTTAAATTCGCCAAAGATATCGCCTGCAAGGCAAGACTTACCGCAGATCATGTATTCATGATCGCCGTCGCAAGGCGTCATACGAGCGCTCTCACGGTAAATCAAAAGATCTAGCATGTGGGCTTCGATGGAACTATCGACAATGGCTAGGTTTTTACCGTTGTACAGAGTGTCCAATACGGTTACTTCAAGCGTGGTGCTTTTGGTGATAGACGCTTCGCCTGGCTCTAGGTAGACCTGCACACCGTATTTGTCCGAGAAGGCTTTTAGGCGCGCACAGAATTTGTCGATTGGGTAATCATCGCCAGTAAAGTGAATGCCGCCACCAAGGCTAATCCATTGCATTTTGGCAATCAGGTGCCCAAATTGTTCTTCAATCAGTGTCAGCATTTCATCGAAACGATCGAAATCATTGTTTTCACAGTTGTTGTGGAACATGAAGCCAGAAATCTCATCAATCACGCTTTCGATGCGCTTGGGGTCCCATTCGCCAAGACGGCTAAACGGGCGCGCTGGGTCAGCAATGATGAACTCAGACGTGCTCACCTGTGGGTTGACACGCAGACCACGAGTTTTGTCTTTGCTCGCTTCTTTGAAGCGTTCAAATTGACCGATGGTGTTGAAGATAATTTTGTCGCTGTGGGCTAAAACTTCTTCGATTTCGTTGTCGGCGTAGGCTACGCTGTAAGCGTGTGTTTCGCCGGCGAACTTCTCTTTGCCAAGACGTACTTCGTATAAAGAAGAGGAAGTGGTGCCGTCCATGTACTCTTGCATCAGATCGAATACCGACCATGTTGCAAAGCACTTCAACGCTAATAAAGATTTTGCGCCAGAATGCTCACGAACATAAGCAATCTTCTCAAGATTTTTGAGCAGTTTTGCCTTATCGATGAGGTAGTAAGGTGTCTGTAACATGGCCGCCAGCCCCGAAATTATAAAAGGCGGTATTCTAGTAGAAAGGGCATCTTGTGACTAGGTTTAGTGTGTGCAATTTGACCATTTTAGGGGGCCATGGCGGTGGTGAAAGGGCAGGGCAGAAAGAGTGGTAAACGAAAACGGCTTCCGTGAAGGAAGCCGTCTAAATCGCATACGAAGTTACGAATTAATGTGTCGTTTCTTGTAGCGCTTTCATCTCATCGTGGCACTCGCGCATCTGTGCTTTGATTTTCAGTAGCGCTGCTTCACAACCTGCTGGTTGAGTGTGCTGTAGTGCGTTATCAAGCTCTTCAAGCACCTTATCTTCGACTTCTTCTAGCTGGTCTACGTAGTTATGCTCAGTAGAGTCGCTGTTTACCTTATCGAGCAATTTGGTGTATTTCTCGCGCGCTTCGACTTCAAAGCTGTTGTCTGTCTCGGCACTGCCTTTCTCTTCAATCACAAATGGTTGTAGCTCGCGAACCGCTTGTTCTTTTGCTTCAATCATCTTGTTGAACATACGTTGGATACGTGTGCTCTCTACTTCCTGTTTTGCCTTCTCGTAGAAATCGATCCCGCCGTTCATGACCTTAACAATGTCTGCTACATGTTTTACTTGGTTCATATCTGCTGTTTGATTCATTTTTACTCTCCTTTGTGTCATTCAATTTCGAGTAGGCGTTGTCACAACGTGTTGGTAATTAAACTGGCTTTTGCGAGAGCAACTTTCAAGCGTCAGAGGGAAGATTTGGTGGATCTGCACGCTTACTTCACGAAGCGTTTAAATTATCGTCGTAATCTTAGCGTTGCGGTGTGAATAAGGAGGCGCTTGCACGTGAAAAATGCAGATAGAATTTGCGTTATAGGATTTATATGACACGAGAGTTTGCATAAATTTTAGTTTATAGTGTGGACAGGCTAATCATTGGCCTAGGTGTTGCAGGTAACGAATGAGCTTAAAAATAAGCAAACAACGTTTTCAGTTAGAGTCGCTGATCAGAGAAGAGTAAGTACAGTCGTTTTATATGAGTATCCAACCCGCACATAAACAAGTCGGTCAGCGAGCATTCATGATTAGCGCCATGGTTTTTGTGGTGGTGTTTGTCATCGGACTGTTGGGCTCTTCTGCTTTACAGTCACAACAGGATGAGACTAAGCGAGCACGTGTGACGGCGCTCTCCCAATCTTATGCCTATCATCTACAAAACTCCTTAGAGCACACTTTGTCGAGTAACTATACTTTGGCGGGTTTGGTGCGACAGTTTGGCGGCTTTACGCGCTGGTTCCCTGAGGTGGCGGAGTCACTGCATAAAATTTATCCCATCGTAAATAATTTTGCTTTATCTCCCAATGGTATTGTCACGCAGACCTATCCTTTAGAAGGCAATGAGCAAGTGTTGGGCTTTAATGCGCTAGCCGATACGGAGCAGGGCTCGGAGGCGTGGAACGCTCTCACTCAACAAGAGCTGACTCTGGCAGGTCCTGTGGATTTGGTGCAGGGTGGTAAAGGTTTGGTGGCTCGTTTGCCAGTGACCTTGGAAGATCGTTGGGGCGGCGCTGGTCAATTTTGGGGCTTTACCAATGTGGTTATCCGTATCGAGCCGCTATTAGAAAGTATTAAGTTTTCCGGGCTTGCCGAGCAGGGCTATGCCGTCTCTCTGGAGCGTGTGGATGCCGAACAGGCGATCGTTATTTCCAGTAGTCAAGCCGAGCTTTTAGAGGATCCTGTCGAACATCTGATTAGCTTGCCGAATGCTCAATGGCGTTTGTCGGTGTCACCGGTGCAAGGGTGGCTACCGGATACCCTATTGGGATTCTATATATTGGCCAGTTTGATCGTCGCCCTAGTGGTCGCTCGACTGGTATTTCTTGCTTATCGCATCAGAGCGCAAAAACAATTGTTGGCTGAGCTTTTGTCGCAGCAAACGGCGCAAACTCAAGCCACGCAAAAACGTCTGCTGACAACGTTACAGGCGGTTCCTGATCCACTGATCGAAATCGATGGGAATGGCATTGTACGCGAGTTGCACGCCCCTGAAGATGAAACCGAAGTGAAGCAGTGTTTTGTGGTCGGTGAGGCCTTTTCTGCGTATTTGAGTCAAGCCGCAGTCACAGTATTTGAGCAGGCACTGTACCACGCCCGAGCAGAGTCTGTAGATCGTGGCGCTTTTTTCCAGATAGCGCTCGATGGCAAGGTGATCTGGTTTGAGATTTCAGTGGTGTACAGCAAAGTGTCGCCACAGGAAGAAGGGCGTTTTGTGGTGTTATTGCGTGATATCACCGTAAGACAGGATGCCGAAGAGCAATTGCGTATTGCGGCAACTGCTTTTGAAACCCAAGATGGGATCCTGATCAGTGATAAGGATAACCGCATCATTCGCGTCAATCGCGCCTTCCAGCACATTACTGGCTACAGCGAACAGGACGTCATTGGCGCAACGCCAGCCATCTTAAGCTCTGGCCGCCACAGTAAAGAGTTTTACCAGCTGCTCTATACTCAACTGCAAGAGCAGGGGAGTTGGGAAGGTGAGGTATGGAACCGTCGTAAAGACGGTGAAGTGTTTCCCGAATGGCTGAGTATTTCAACTGTTTATGATCACTCTGGTGATGTCAGCCATTATGTCGCGACCTTTAAAGACATCTCTGAGCGTAAGGCTTCGGAACGTAAAATACGTCAGTTACATTACTACGATACCTTAACCCGCCTTGCTAACCGCACCCTAATGCTTGAGGAAATCAATTACTTGATTCAAGAAAAGGGGCTGCACAAGCACCAAAGTATTATTCTCTTCATCGATATTGATCACTTTAAAGACGTCAATGATGTGTGGGGCCACAATATTGGCGATCAACTGCTACAGCAGGTGGCATCGCGTTTAGTCGAAGCGATACGGGCCAAAGACTTGGTGGCGCGTTATGGTGGTGATGAGTTTTTGATTTTGCTTGAAGAGGTGGATGTTTCTGCTAAGCCTGAGCGTGCTTTGTATCGTGCCAGCCGTGTGGCACAAAAGCTGTTAAATACTCTAACACGCGCCTTCTCGGTGAACAGCATCGAATACCAGCTATCAGCCAGTATTGGTATCGCTGTGATTGATGAGTATAGCCAAGATGCATTAGACGCGATCAAGCAAGCAGAACTGGCTATGTATGAAGCAAAATCTTCTGGTCGCTCGCAGTTCTGCTTCTATCAAGCGCGTATGCAGGAGCGGGTGCTGGCACGAGTGCATTTAGAAAATGATCTACGCCATGCCATCGATAACGGTGAGTTAGTGTTGTATCTGCAGCCGCAGTGGAATGGAGCGCGTCAGGTGATTGGTGTCGAGGCGCTGTTACGTTGGCAGCATCCGGTACGAGGCATGGTGTCTCCAGCGGAATTTATACCGATTGCCGAAGAGACACGTTTAATTTTACCCATCGGTGATTGGGTGTTGCATAGTGCCTGTCGGCAGTTGGCCGATTGGCAAGACGATCCAGCCATGCAAAATCTTATTATGTCGATTAACGTCAGCGCCGTGCAGTTTGCGCAAGAGGATTTTGTCGCACAAGTTGAGCAGGCGATTACTGAGCACCGCATTGATGCCGGACGCTTGCAGCTGGAGTTGACTGAAAGCATGTTGGCCCATGATCAGCAAGATATCATTACTAAGATGACCGCATTGAAAACCCTTGGCGTCCTAATATCACTGGACGATTTTGGCACGGGCTATTCATCGCTGAGTTATCTGCATCGCTTGCCGATTGATCAGCTCAAAATCGATCAATCCTTTATTGTGAATGTTGAAGCGCAAGCGAAAAACGCGGCTGTCGCCGAGTCGATTATTAGCTTGGGGCACAACCTTGGCATGGAGGTGATTGCCGAGGGGGTTGAAACACAGCAGCAGTTTGATTGGCTCGCTGCACGACAATGCGATTTATTCCAGGGCTTTGGTTTAGCCAAGCCAATCCCTGTAGACAGTTTGGCGCAACTTTTAAATCAAGTACATAACGACTAGAAAGGACAAGACAGTGGCACGCTGGGGATTAAGGTGGAAATCATTGTTGGTGTTGGTATTAGCGGGGATCGTCGCTTCTATCATCGCCGTGATCATGGGCTGGTTTGTGGTGTCTGAAGGGCGTCAGTATTCGGCGACGACCTACGCGCAAAGTTATACCGAGCTGAACTATCAAAAAGTCCTCACGCCCATGACCCGAGAGCTGGCTTTGGCACAACGCTTTGCCAATTTAGGCAGTCTGAAGGCTTGGTTCCAATCTCCTGGCGATGCTGAATTAAAAGCGCGCGCCTTAGAAGATACGCGTTCGTTCAAAACAGCGTTTGAGGACGAGGCGATATTTTTTGTCTCCGATAAAAGTTTTGAATACCACTACTACGACAGTCAGTTGCCGGTGGACGGTACGCCGCGCTATTACATGGACGACAGTCTCGACGTCAACCGTTGGTATCGCCTTACGCGTGAGCAAGAAGAGCCCTACAACATTAACGTAGATTTAAGCGAATACCTCAACAAAACCAAAATCTGGATCAACGTCGTGGTGCGCGAAAACGGTGAGTTTCTCGGTATCGCTGGCACCGGCTTTGGATTGGGGGATTTTATTGAGTCGTTTGCTACGTCACCACAGCCAGGGGTGGAGCCATTTGTGGTTAATGCTACGACTGGCACCATCGAAGCGCATGCTAATTCAGACTTAGTCTCTGTCGCAGGGATCGGCGGTAGCGGCGATGGCGCGTCTATTTTTGACTTGGTCGAAGAAGCGGACGCCAAAGCGGCACTGCGTAAGGCGGTAGATACAGCCAAACAATCTGATCAAGTCGAGACGCTGAAGCTGCGTATGCGTGGTGAAGACTACGTACTGTCCATGCGTTATATGCCGGAACTGAATTGGTTGATCACCACCAGTGTCAATCTTGATGAAGTACGCTTACTGAATACTGACCTCATCATGGGCGTGGGCGTGGTGTTTGCGTTGTTGTTGATGATTGTGCTGGTGTTCTTTGGTTTTGCCGTCGATCGTCTGGTATTGCAGCCTTTACGTCAGCTACAACAATCAGCTAAGGCGATCTCACAGGGTTCTTACGAGGTGCGTTTGCCGGTGAAATACGACGATGAAATTGGCGATCTTAGTCGTACTTTCAATCACATGGCACATCAGGTCGAAAGTCATACCCAAGAACTTGAGTATCGTGTCAAAGAGCGAACCCAAGAGCTTGAGCAAAGTCATGAGCGTATCAAAGAGGCCAACCGTCAGATTGGTGCTTCGATCGATTACGCTAGCCTGATCCAGCGAGCGATTTTACCTGATCGACAAATGCAACAGCTTTTGGGTGATCATCACAGCGTGATGTGGCGTCCAAGAGACATTGTTGGCGGCGATTTTTATGTTTTCCACACCAATGATCAGGGCTGTTTATTAGGTATTGTAGACTGTGCTGGGCACGGTGTGCCGGGTGCTCTTATGACAATGCTCATGCGCGCAGCGATTGATAAAGCGATCAACGAATTAGGTATCGATGATCCCGCCAAACTGCTATATGCTATAGACCAAACCGTGCGCTCCATGCTGCATGAAGACTCCAGCAGCCATGATGTGGCTACCAACGCTGACGTTGGACTGGTGTATATTCCTAAGACGGGTGACATGCTGCGCTTCAGTGGCGCTAAAATTGCGTTGTATGCCAGTGATGGCGAATCGGTGGAAAAATATGCATCGTCCAAGCGTGCCTTGGGCGATCGCAAGCAAGGTGAATTTGAAAACCGAGATTTACCACTAGCCGGTTGGACATTCTACATGACAACGGATGGCTATTTGGATCAAGCCGGTGGCGAAAAACGCTTTGGCTTTGGTAATAAACGGTTTGAAAAACTACTAGTGGAAAACGCCCAGCGTCCACTGGCGGAACAAAGCACGCGCTTTGCGCAAGTGTTGGATGATTATATGGGCGATTTACCGCAACGCGATGACATTACTTTGTTATCGTTTCGCTTTGAACACGTTCAAGATGACTGGAGTGCGTAATCATGTTTGTACCAGACCTTTATGGATTGAGAGAGCGTTTTGATAACGAAAAGATTTTGTTGTGCTTCAATGGGCCTATTTCTCGCAGCTTAATTGAAGAAATTGGTAACGCGCTACGCAACTATTTAAAAAGCGAGCAGGCGTCGCCAGCCTCAGCAATTGATGTATTTGCCGTATATATTGAGTTAACGCAGAACATTCGTCATTACGCCATGAAAGCAGAGTTGTCTGGTGCGGATACCGCTACCGTCGTAGTAAGCTTCCACGAAGGTCACTATCACATTAGTGCTGGTAACGTTGTTCACTTAGCTGACGGTGAAGCCTTGCTCGCTAATGTGCAAGGGCTGGCACACATGGACAAAGTAGAACTTAAGAAGTTGTACAAGCAACAGTTACGTAAGCCAAGAGATGAAGACGCAGTGAGCGGCGCAGGGCTTGGACTGATTGATATTGCTCGCAAAGCGACCGCACCTATGGTGCCCGCCTTAAAAGATTTAGAAAATGGCACTGGCTATTTTAGTTTGAGCGTACAAATTTGAGAAACCGAACATGAATGATTTAAAAATAGTCTCTACGCAATCGACACCATTAATTGAGACAGACAGTAGTCGTGGTGTGATCTATATGGAAGGCGACTCGTACCCAGAAAACTCGTTTGAGTTTTATACCGATTTGGTCAATTGGGTGAGTGCTTACTTAAACGATAGCCAGCGTCCGTTGGTGCTCGAGTTGGCACTTCTATACTTAAATACCAGTAGCATCAAAGTCATGATGGATATTTTTGATGAGCTTGAAGAAGCCCATCAGGGCGGCCGTGATATTACGGTGAACTGGCGTTATGACGTGGACAATGAGCGTGTTGCAGAACTAGCGGAAGAGTTTAAGGAAGACTGCAGTTTTGCGTTTAACATTATAGGCCAAGAATGAGAAAAGATATCAAAGCGTTAGAGCAGCAAGTAGAGCAGGCTCTTGCGACACCCGAGTATCAAGATCACCCACTGCACCAAGTATTAGCGCAATTGTGGGAATATAACCAAGATCATTGGTCGCGGGTTGAGCAGCTGATTCGTGTCTCGGATTCGTACCAAGACATGATTTTACAGCGTGAAAAAACGCTAGGTGAACGCTTTGATAAACATCTGCGCCAACTGGAAAAAATTACCCGTATTTCAGACCGCTATCAGACCTCCTTGCGTGAGGCCAATTTGGAGCTTGAGCAGGCTTCTTATGTCGATGCTCTGACTGGGCTGCCTAACCGTCGTAAGATGTTACGCCGTCTGAAAATGGAGTTTGATACCCGCCCCGAGATCATCAGTTTGGCCATGATCGATGTCGACTTTTTTAAGCGTATCAACGATGAACATGGTCACTTGGTCGGCGATGAGGTGTTAATCGCCATCGGTCAGTTGATTGACCGTCAAGTCGGAGAGATGGGGCACATTGCTCGCTGGGGTGGCGAAGAGTTTTTGGTCGTGTTTGCCCAAGAAGATACCAGCCAGGTGAGCAAATGCCTGCAACAGTTGATTGATGCGATTGCCCAAGAGACGTTTGAAGGCTATGACGGTCGCAGCGTGAAAACCTCTATCAGCATTGGCTTATCACGTTTTAAGTCAGGCGATACTATTGATACCCTGATCACCCGCGCGGACGATGCTTTGTATCGTGCCAAGCACGCTGGCCGAAATCAGGTTATTGCCATTTAGCAATGTAATACATTGGTCTAAATTGACTTGAGTGAGTGGTAACGATCGCGAAGCCATCGTATCTTTACATTATAACAATAATGATTAGGTACATCGCTTATGGCTGCTATCGATATCCCTGAAGTCCTCAAGTTCATCGACACGACTCCACCTTTTTCCGCACTGACTCTAGCGCAACAAAAGCAATTGCTTACCGGTGTTGAATTAACTTACGCCCGCCAAGGTGAAAAGCTAGACCTGCAAGGTAGCCATGCCACATTGCATCTGATCCGCCGTGGTGCTTGTGAGATTCGCTCCGATAAAGGGGGATTGGTCGATAAGCTCGCCGATGGTGATTGTTTTGGTGTGTCCAGTGTCCTCGCGCAAAACCCTGATGGCCTTCAAGTAGTGGTGCTCGAAGATAGCCTAATCTATCGCTTTCAGAAGTCTGGATTTCAAGCCGTCGTACAAGAAAGTGAAGACTTCGCCTTGTTTTTTGCCCACACCCGCAGCAGTCGTATCCGTAAACTATCTCGTGCTCATGCCACAGATTTAGCAACTCCTGCCTTGCAATTATCCACGTCTATTAGCCAAATCATGTCGCGCGAATTAGTGAGTGCCGCCCCCAATGAAAGCGTTCAACAAGCGGCGGCTCGTATGACCGAGCACCGCGTGAGCTCGATTTTAGTTGTCGATCAGCAGCGTTTGGTGGGGATTGTAACGGACCGAGATTTACGCTCTCGTGTCTTAGCGGTGGGCGCGTCTAGTGAATTGCCACTGACGGACATTATGACTGCTAACCCCGCCTCGATTGACCCGCGCAGTTTGGTGATGCACGCCCAGACCCTCATGAGCGAGCGCAACATTCACCATTTACCGGTGGTAGACACAGATCAGATTCCTGTCGGTATGGTGACGGCGGCTGACTTGTTGCGTCATCAAGAGTTAAGTCCATTGTTACTGATTAACCAGATTAACCGTCAGACCAGTGTGGATAGCTTGCGTGAGGTGTGTCAGCAGTTGCCGACGTTGATTGTCAACTTGATCTTAACAGACATGAAAACCACCGATATTGGCAGTGTCATTGCCGCGATTAGCGATAGTTTGACTCGGCGCCTGATCGAACTCGGCTTTGAGCATTATGGCGAACCGCCGATGGCGTTTCAGTTTATCGTGTTTGGCTCGCAAGCTCGCAAGGATCAATCCCTTGGCAGTGATCAGGATAACGGCTTGATGTTATCACGCACGCCTAACGCTGAAGAAAGCCAGTACTTCGCTAAGCTCGGAGCGTTTGTCTGTGAGGGCTTGGCCGAGTGTGGTATTCGCACCTGTCCAGGGGACATTATGGCGTCCAATGCAAAGTGGCGCTTAACCCAGCAAGGTTGGAGTGAGGCATTTGCCCATTGGATCGAGGCCAGCTCGCCGTCGTCGTTACTCAACGCCAGCATCTTTTTTGATATTCGCTGTGTCTATGGCGATGATCGCGCTATCAGTGATTTGATCAGTGCTATGCAGGCGCGTGTGGCTAAGAGTTCGCTGTTTTTAGCGACGTTGACACGCACGGCCACCGCGACTAAGCCGCCATTGGGTTTCTTCCGCAATTTTCTTCTAGAGTCATCAGGCGAGCACAAGCATCAACTGGATTTGAAACATCAAGGATTAGCCTTGATTAACGATCTAGCGCGTATTTATGGCTTAGGCTGTAAGCAGTATCGCGTGAGTACCAAAGAGCGCTTAGAGCAGGCCGCTCGCGAGCGACTGATGAGTGCTGATATCGCGCGCAATTTAATGGACGCTTGGGATGAGTTAAATGAACTGAGACTGCAGGTACAGCGTCAGCATTGGCAGAATACGGGTAAGCCAAGTGCTTATCTCGACCCAAGTAAATTAAGCTCATTAGAGCGCAAACATCTCAAATCAACCTTTGCCATCATTGCCGACGGTCAGACGGCAGCGCTGCAGCGTTATGCGCGAGGGTATGCTTGATGGTTAAGCAATGGCTCAAACACTGGCAGCACTGGCGTGGCCAACGTGAAGATAAAATAAGACCATGGCAAGAGAACTCATACTTAGTGCTAGATATGGAGACAACGGGTTTGGATCCCAAGCAGCATCAAGTCATTAGCTTGGGTTGGGTGTTGATTGAAAATGGTGCTATTCAGCTGGATACAGCACAACACTTGCTGCTCGACAGTGCCGAAATTGACGATGAAAGTGTCGGTATCCATATGATCACTGATGCCGACGTGCTGGAGCAAGGGCGTCGCCATGCCAGTGTGTTGCGCTATCTGCGCCAAATCATGAAGGACAAAGTATTAGTGGCACACTATGCGCCCTTAGAGTTAGGTTTTTTAAAATCCTTGTGGCAAACCCAGCCGATGCCAGCCCTAAGTTTGCATTGGCTCGATACCATGCAAATTGAAATGCAGCGTCGGGCGCGGGCGCAAGAAGTGATTCAAGAAGGTGGCTATCGCTTAGGGCCTTGTCGTGAGCGCTATGGGTTGCCTGAGTACCCAGGACACGATGCCTTAACCGATGCCATGGCGACGGCGGAATTGTTACTGGCGCAAATGGCGCACTACAATCATCACGATCCGAGTTTGCAGGCGCTACTGCGCACCGGTGGTGGCCGAGTGCGCTTAGCTACCCATAAACGTATAACGCCAGACATTAAGAAGCCAAACTAGGCGTCGCAGCAAGAGTTGAGTGTTCCGGTTCTCGTGCCAGTAGCACCGGTTGTTCAGACCAGTGTAACAGCTGTAACTCACCGCTCTCATGCTCTACTAGCGCAGTACAGTGTTCGACCCAATCACCGTCATTGCAGTATAAAATATCCTCTTGGCGCTGAAAGCGGGCAAAGTGAATATGACCGCCAATATAGCCATCGAGCTTTTTATTGCGCGCGGTTTTAATCGCTGCGCTTTCAAAGCGCGAGATAAATTCCTGAGCTTTGCTGACATGAGACTTGATGTAACCTGCCAGTGACCAATAAGGGCGGCCACACCAACGGCGCACACGATTGATATGACGATTTAGAGAGAGCATCAAATGATGTGCTTTATCGCCGACGGCCAGCATCACAGGGCTGACTTTTACCATCTGATCAAACTCATCCCCATGGCTGACCAAAAAGCGCCGGCCGTCGGCGGTGGTATGAATCGCTTGCTGCATGATCTCAACGCCTGATAGCTGCTGACCACAAAATTGGCGGAAAAACGCGTCGTGGTTGCCTGGGATATAAACCACACGTGTACCGTTTTGGGCCATTTCTAAGATGCGTTTGACCACTTGTTGTTGTACATCGTTGAAATAGGCACGCTTGCGCATCTCAATCAGATCGATGATGTCGCCAACAAGGTATAGCTCGGGCGGAGTAATACGGTTTAAAAAGCTTAGCAGGTGCTCTGCTTGGCAGGCTTTGGTGCCTAAGTGAACATCGGAGATAAAAACAGCGCGAAATTGAGTATTCATGATGATTGCCTCTCTAGCGAATAACCTTAGGCTAGAGAGGCTAAGTGACGTTTTCGTGACGTTTGGGTAACGAATTGATGAGAACGTTAGCTACAGCAAGGCTTTGCTTGAGCTGTGTCTTCATAATGGTATTGGTAAGGTTGTTGGTAAATACTGTTGCCACCACGCTGCTTCGCCGACTTCTTCGCTTGTGCGGCCAGTTCAGCAACAAAGTGGTGGCTGTCACAAGCATGGGGATTAGGATTCACGACACCGATGGCAAGGCTCAGTAGACCAAAAAACTGTGGTTCGCCTTCGCGAGTTTTACTCCAGATACCGCCTTCTTCAAGCGCTTGGGGTTCATAAAATTGCTGCACTTCAATGGCAAACATGTTCAAAATACGCTGACATTGCTCGCACCAGTCTTGTTCGCCAAATACCACAACAAAATCATCACCGCCTACATGGCCGATAAAGTTTTGCTCACTGCTCACGACACTACGAATAATACTACCGACTAACTGGATAATGGCATCGCCTTTTGCGTAGCCGTAGCGGTCGTTAAATGGCTTGAATTCATTGAGGTCAAAATACGCGACATAAAAGTCTTCCTGCTCTTGGATACGACGATCGATTTCGCGATTGATCGGTACGTTACCGGGCAGCAGCGTCAACGGGTTGGAGTAGGTCGCGTTTTGAATTTTCAGCTCGGTAATGCGTTTTAACAGATCTTTTAAGTGGCCGATGCCTAAGTATAAGCCATCTTCAACAATCAAAATTTCATTGTTAAGGAGGTCGGCCTCTTGGTCGGTAAACATGGTCGATACACTGGATAGCGACACGGTGTTTTCCACGATCAAAACTTCTTGTGAGACAATTGTGACGGCCGGTTTGTTTTCATACAGGGCACGGCCATAAGGTGTGGAAAACAACTCATGTAAAGCATGGCGGCGAATCACCCCCAGTGGTTTGCCATTGTCGAGGACAGGTAGTACGGTAATGCTTTTATTTTGCTTAAAGAGAGTAGCCACTTCTGACAGCGGCCGCGTGCTTTCGATAAAAGTAGACTCACGGCACAAGGTCTGCACGGTTTCGCCGTGCTCGTAGTCAAAGCGTCTTTTTTGACTGGCATGTGCTGCTAAATAGCTATTAGGGTTAGTACTTGGGTTCAGCGCTGGGCGGTGCATGTAAAAGCCTTGGCCGTATTCGACGCCTAGCTCGAGTAATAAATCGAGCTCTTGCTGGCGCTCAATGCCTTCGGCTATTAGAGCGCATTTGAGGCGGTGAGCGATGTTAATGATAGAGCGCACAAACTCGCGTTTGACCTCATCGCGATCAATTCCCTCGATAAAATGTTTGTCTAGTTTGACGATATCAGGGCGTAGCTCTGACCAGAGTCTAAGACCTGAATAACCCGCACCTAAGTCATCGATGGCCACCTGAAAGCCCATATCACGATAATGCTCGACACTCTTATGTGACAGACCATTTTGATCATAAGGATGCTGTTCAGACAGCTCGATAACGATATTTTTTTGGTTGAGCCCGAGCTCATTCAAGATCGACAGCGTCATGCCTTTTTGATGATCTGGCGAGCTTAGCAATGAGGCACTGACATTTAGAAACAATTGCCCTGGTAAGCCTAGCTCGGCAAAGCGTGAGATGGCGCGCTCACGGCAAAGCAACTCAAGCTCGTGGAGGCGACCTTGTGCCTGAGCGTAAGGGAATAAAATGCTCGGGGTAAATAATTCAGTATTTTCAGGGCCCCTTGAGAGCGCTTCATAGCCATAAATTGCGCCGCTTTTTAGATCGTATATGGGCTGAAAAAGGGGCGTGATAAGGCCTTCCGTGAGAATGCTGTGTAATAGCTTCGCTCGTTCTTGTTGCATCATAATATCTCTGCCTTGTCGCGTGGTAGCGGGTAAGTGCGGCTATGATATGACCAAATGATGACAATTAGATGACAGTGAAAATGGTTCTTGTTAAGGGAAAGGAGTAAATCAGCGGGGCTTGATAGAAGTCAAAGGTGTTGAAAGGGAGGATTCGTTGTGCTGATCGGGTGTTGTTTTTAGACTGCGATCAGTAACGAAAATAGGCGTAGGGCTATTATGAGTGCGCCGGGGTGCCTTGCAGTGGTGTGCTTGGACGAGGAGTGCTGCTTGTGAACAAGGCTTTGATGCGTGCCACTAAGCTTTTGCTGGCTTGGGCAACGTATTGACGGCGTAGTTCGTAGCCGCGCTCTACGTAGTAATCAGTGTCTAGGTTGTCAAAATCGAATCGGTTCATCGTGTTGCTCCTATTGGTTTTTACAAGAATTTTCAATAGGTAAATGGTAGCGACTGACTAGAAACTAGACAAACGATCAATTCTCAGTAAAAAGGTGAGAAAAACTCAACTTTTAGTGTTAATAGGCCGGGTAAGCCATCGGTCATCAAGCAAGTCAATAGCTTGTGCTGTGAACAACTTGGTGACTTTTCAACAGCTTAACTTTGTTCAAGAAATTGCTGTACAAACAGTAGCCCAAGCATGCCCATGCAGGCCAAATAAATCACCATCCAACGCATCTTGAGGCAGTAAGGACAAGGCTTTCGTTTTTTCTTCGACATAAGACGCTCCTAAGGGCAAAGATAAAAAAGGAGGCCGAAGCCTCCTTTTGCGATGATGTCGGCGCAGGTGTACTTACTGCTCAGTCTCAGTAGACTGCTGTTGTTGCTGTAAGTTTTCCATGTATAGCGCATCGAAGTTAATTGGCGCTAGCATCACTGGGTTGAAGCTACCTTTAGTGATCACGTTATCGATGTTTTCACGTGCATAAGGGAACAAGGTGCCTGGACAGAAAGCCCCTAGTGCGTGATGCAATTGACGCTCTTCAAAGCCTGAAATGGTAAATAGACCACCTTGCTGCACTTGTACTAGGTAAGCGACTTCGTCGTTGTTCTTCACATTCACTGTGATATCAAGCACAACTTCATACAGATTTTCACCCACTTGGCGGCTCTTGGTGTTGAGCTCAAGACCGACTTCTGGTTTCCACTCTTCTTGGAAAACCAGTGGTGAACGTGGTGATTCAAAAGAAATATCTTTCAGGAAAATACGTTGAATCTGTAGTTGTGGTTGTACTGCGTTATTTTCTTCAGCCATGTGAGTTCCTTGGTGTTTTAATTGGAAGCAGCTAGGAGCGCATCAAGCTCACCAGCGCTTTCTAAAGCAAATAAATCATCGCAACCGCCCACGTGGCGATCCCCAATCCAAATTTGAGGAACGGTGTGGCGACCGCATTTTTCCATCATTTCTTGGCGTAACTGATGATTGCCGTCGACGTTAATTTCGTCAAATGCGGCTTGCTTGTATTCCAGCAACTGCTTCGCACGAAAGCAGAAAGGGCAGAAGTTGCTAGAGTAGATCGTTACGTTTGCCATGTGTAGCCTCTATTACTTTTTAACCAGTGGTAGGCCGGCGCTTTGCCATTCGGTGATACCACCTTGCAGTTTGTATACATCAAAACCTGCTTTGATAAGCTCTTTGGCATTTGAGCCAGCTGTCATGCCTGTTTTACATACAAGAATAATGGGGACAGATTTGTACTTCTCAAGCGTGCCCATTGAGTCTTTTAGCTTCGCTGCAGGGATATTGATTGAGCCTGTGATATGGCCCTTGCTGTATTCGTTGGCAGGACGGATATCCACCACGACCGCATCTTTATCATTAATAAGATTGGTGGCGCTAGAGGTTGTGACACTGCGTGCCCCACCGCGCGTTTCAACAAAAATTAATGTCGCAGCGATGGCTAAAAATACAGCCACCATTTCCCAATGGTTTAAAGCAAATTCAATAAGTTGATTCATCATAACGGTTCAAGCCTGTCAAAAAACTGCGAAGCATTATACACGGCACGGGCTATCGGTACACACTCGAGCACTGTGCTAGCGCAAATGATCAGCTTAGCGGCCAAACACGTAATTTTGATGACAGGCTTACTCAGTGATTGGTGGAATCAAAAATTTTGTCAGCGTTGCCTTCAATAAAGCTGTCAAACAAAGTGCCATCTGCTTGTGGATAACGTAAAGCAAACTCATAAAAACAGCTAGGGATGTTCTGTTTTTGGTCATCAGCAAAGTTAAAGCAGATCTTGTCGGCCATGGTTGAAGATTGCTCTAGGTATAGCTCTGGTGAGCCTTTGATCAACCCACCGGAAGAGTTCAATACAAAGCCTTCCTGCTGTAAGCGCTGGTTGACTGCTTCTAGGCTAGCAAAGCTTTTTAGATGGTTGACGCTGACGGTGAAGTGATTGGCTTGCATGCCCATGGTGCTGAGCCATGCTGCGTATTCGCTGTGCTGTTGCAGAATTTGGTAATCACTTAAGGTTGGGGCAGGCCACAGCCGTTGTTGCCAAAAGATTTCTGGGCCTTGAACAATATTGGTGGGGATTTTGGCGATCAGTTGTTGGATCACGTTTTGACATTCTGGCGCTAGTTCATGCCAGCGTAACTCAGATAAAAATATCTTAGGTGCCTCTGGGGCAGGATGTTTATAGCAGCGTGCATTCAAGTGTTTGGTTGCGAAGGTGAAGACGCCGTAAGCTTGATAGCCGAGATCATTGAGTATCGGTTCGAGTTTGGCTAAGGCGATAGGTGAATCGGCGAAGGTGCGAAACGCGACATGGTCGTTTATAACGGATTCATTAAGAGATTCAAATAACGATTTAATACGTTGTGCTTGTGGCGTTACGTTGATGTAAGCAGACCAGAGAGATTGAAAAAAATGCTCGATTTGCATAGCGGTTAGGCCTCATCAATACCAATAGATTGATTTAAATTTAGGCCCGTATTGAAGGAATTGCAACGCGACTCGGATCTCTTGTTGCGTCGATAGATGTCAACCTTAATGATGCCCTACAAAGGAGCATGCTTGACGTATTGTTGCTGAAACTTTATACCAAGATTCACACTGTGCGCAGTGAAGCATAATAGAGCCTATGGTAGTATCCATTAACTGCCTAGTTACAGATCGGGAAGAGCAAACATGAGCAAACAAACCACGGCACTGTTTATTTTAGATGGTTGGGGCTACAGCGAGACCTCAACTTCCAATGCGATTACCGCGGCCAATACTCCAAATTGGGATAAGCTATGGCGTGAGCGCCCTCATACCTTGATTAAAACATCGGGCATGGCGGTGGGGCTGCCAGAAGGCCAAATGGGTAACTCAGAAGTTGGTCATATGAACCTTGGCGCAGGGCGCGTGGTCTATCAAAACTTTACTCGTATCGGTAAGGCTATCGAAGACGGTAGTTTCTTCGAGAATGAGGCCTTGGTAACAGCAGTCGATAAAGCGGTTGCTGCAGGCAAAGCCGTGCATGTATTGGGCTTACTGTCAGCGGGTGGTGTACACAGTCACCATGAGCAGATCATGGCGATGTGTGAATTGGCCGCCAAGCGTGGCGCTAAAGCAGTCTACGTACATGGTTTTACTGATGGACGTGATACCGCGCCGCGCTCTGCCCATGAGCCCGTTGCACAGCTAGAGTCGAAGCTAAAAGAAATCGGCGTGGGTCGCATTGCGAGCCTAACAGGGCGCTACTTTGCCATGGATCGTGACAATCGTTGGGACCGTGTACAAAAGGCCTACGATGCGATTGTCTCAGGACAAGGGTTATACCAAGCCAGTCGTGCATTTGATGCCATCGACGATGCTTACGATCGTGATGAAAACGATGAGTTTTTATCTGCCACAGTGATCGGTGAAGCGGTCAAAGTTGAAGACGGTGATGCGGTGATTTTCGCTAACTTCCGTCCAGATCGTGCGCGCCAGTTAACGCGAGCCTTTACTGAGGCACAGTTTGATGGCTTTGAGCGCCAAGCGACGCCTGAACTAGCAGGCTTTGTTACTTTTACCGAATACGCGGCAGACATCAAAGCAGCCGTTGCCTTCCCACCAGAAGCCCTAAGCAATACATTGGGTGAAGTACTGGCAAAAACTGGCAAGCAACAATTGCGTATCGCAGAAACTGAGAAGTACGCTCACGTAACGTTCTTTTTCAATGGTGGTGAAGAAGCCGTATTTGAAGGCGAAGAGCGTGAGTTGATCCCGTCACCTGATGTCGCAACCTACGATCTTAAGCCAGAAATGAGTGCCCCTGAGGTAACTGATAAGCTGGTCGAAGTGATCGAAGCAGGTAAGTACGACACCATCATTTGTAACTTTGCCAACGGTGATATGGTCGGACACAGTGGTATCTTTGATGCGGCGGTCAAAGCGGTAGAGGCGGTCGACGAATGTCTTGGTCGCATTATGGCTGCATTGGAAGTCAATGGGGGACAGTGTCTGATTACTGCCGATCATGGTAATGTTGAACAAATGCTCAGCGATGATGGATCACAACCACTGACGTCTCATACATTAGAACCAGTGCCACTGATCATGGTGACACCTAATGCAGACTGGTCAATCCAAGAAGGTGCGTTGTGTGATATCGCGCCAACTTTGTTGGAAATGATGGGCATGGATATCCCTTCAGAAATGACGGGTCATAGCTTGTTGGTCAAAGCTTAAATAAGAAGGAATCCCTATGGGACTAAAAGCCTGTCTGCTGTTGATGATGGCATTGTTGTCCAGCGTAAGCTGGGCGGCAGAGCCACAAACCCCAGAAGAGGCGCGTGCACAAATCGAAGCCCTAAAAGACGACCTTAAAGAACTTAATGGTTGGCTTGAAGACCTGAAGGATGAGCGTTCTAGTGTGGAGCAACAACTAGAAGGTAAAGAGCAGGTCATCCAAGATTTGTCCAAGCGTATTCTTGAACTGCAGCAAAGCCTTAAACAGGGCGCCGCTCAGTTGGAGGATCTGCAAGTACAGCAACGCGATTTGCAGCGTAGCATTCAACAGCAAAATGCACAGATAGCCGCCCAATTACGGGCGGTTTATCGTTCTGGCAGTGAAGAAGGCTTACAGTACCTACTGAATGATCTCCCCGCTGATGAATCGATGCGCTTGATTCATTACAATCGTTATTTTTCTAATGCCCGCCAATCTTTGATTAATGGTTATGCTGCGCAAGCGAGTGAACTGAATTTAGTGGAAAAAAGTATCCGCAGCCAGCGCGCGCAGATGATTCAAGAGCAAGAAGAGTTAACCAAGCAGCAGCGTCGAGTGGAGCAAGAACAGGCGCAGCGTAAAAAATTATTAGCGAAAATTGAAACCGATTTAAGTTCCGGTGATCGAAAAGCTCAGCAGTTGCAAAAAGATCAAGCGCAAATGCAAGCGCTGCTTAAGCAGCTTGAGAAGGCGTTGGCAGATGTACGCATTCCTGACCAAGATACCCCGTTTGCTGCACAAAAAGGTAAGTTAATCCCGCCATTATCAAAGATTAGAGAGCTTTCTACTAATGCTCAGGTGAATCTAGGGGGCGTAACCTTAGCAGCTGATACTGGAGATGCGGTGCGTGCGGTACATCATGGCCGTGTGGTATTTGCTGATTGGATGCGTGGTTTTGGCTTCTTAATCATTCTCGACCACGGTGGTGGTTATATGTCTTTGTACGGCTACAACCAGAGTTTGCTTAAAGATGTCGGTGAATGGGTTAACGCCAACGATACTATTGCAACTGCAGGCAGTTCAGGTGGCCGTGCGATTCCGGCGTTATTCTTCGCGATTCGTCACAATGGTGAACCTATTGCCGCGCTTAGATGGCTAAGTAAAAGCTAGTCAGGCTCTTAATTTAAAAGGAATACAGTATGCTAGGTTTGAAGCGTTATATGGTGTTGGGCCTAGGGGTCGCACTGTCTCATACCGTTTGGGCAGCCCCAGAGCGTGAGCCTGCCACGGTCCCATTAAATGAAATTCAGACGTTTGTTGAGACCTTTGAAACCATTAGTGCAGGTTATGTCAAAGAGCTGGATGATCAAGCGATTTTAAATAAAGCGCTCAAGGGCATGGTGTCAGCACTGGATCCACACTCAGAGTATTTAACTGAGCAGGAAGTACAAGACTTTGATGAGCATACCTCTGGCCAATACGCTGGCATCGGCGTTGAAGTGGAGATGGTGGATAATAAGTTAACCGTGGTCTCCCCCGTCGATGATTCGCCGGCCGCTAAGGCGGGTATCAAAGCCGGTGACGTTATTATTCGCATCGATGATAAAGTGGTGTCGGGCATGAGCTTGCAAGAAGTTGTGACCCTGATGCGCGGTAAAGATGGCTCGAGCGTTAATTTGGATATTGACCGTGATGGCGAGATTAAAACCTTTGCGGTAAAGCGTGCTCAAATCGAAGACAACAGTGTGCGCTCAAAATGGCTTGGTAACGGCATCGCTTATGTACGTATTAGCCAGTTTTTAAGCAACTCCGATGAGCAGTTCCAAGAGCAAATTGATCAGCTTAAACAAGAAGCGGTGGTCAATGGCTTAATTCTAGATCTGCGTAATAACCCAGGTGGCGTGTTACAAAGTGCGGTCGCCATCGTGGATACCTTAGTCAGTGATGGTCTGATTGTGTATACCGACGGTCGTCATGAGTATTCTAAAAGTGAGTTTAGAGCGTCGAGCGAGACCACGTTGCTACCGGATGTTCCGTTGGTGGTGCTCGTCAATGAAGGCTCTGCTTCAGCATCAGAAGTCTTAGCGGGTGCGATTCAAGATCACCAGCGTGGCATGATCTTGGGTACCGAAACCTTTGGTAAAGGCTCAGTGCAGACCGTTGTACCGCTGACCACTGGCGCGGCAGTGAAATTGACCACGGCACTCTACTACACGCCAAATGGGCGCTCTATTCAAGCGCAAGGGATCATGCCAGATATGGTGATTCCGCAAGCGAAAGTGGAAGTTGAAAAGGGCGGTTTCTTTATTAAAGAAGCGGAGCTCAAAGGCCATCTAGGTAATGGCACTGGTGGTAAGGAACGTACCAGTTCCGATGTTAATAACACATTGAATGAACTGGCGGGCAGTGACTTCCAGTTGTTTCAAGCATTGTCTGTTTTACAGAGTATGCAGCAATTTTTGGTTCGATAATGCGACAACGAGCAATACACTCTTTTTGCGCCAGCCTTGTGCTGGCGTCTTTTTTAAGTGGCGCCCAAGCGTCTGACTTGCCTTCTGTGGAGCAAGCGGCAGAGGACTTCCCGTTTCCTGTGTTAGAGTCAGCGTCCCCTGAACAGGCACCACGCTACCCTTATTTATCTCCCGTGACGGACGATAAAATCGATTGGCCACCATTGTTTAAACAGCCAGAGCCAGTGCTCTCTGATGGGCCTAAGCGCGTACCAAGTCATCACGTATCAGAGATGGATCAGCTACCGCCCGTACCAGAAATCGCGATTGTGATTGATGATGTCGGCTACAACCGACGTGGTATGGAAGAAACCTTGGCGTTGCCGCTGCAGGTGGTGTTGGCCATTTTGCCAGAAACGCCGTACGCCAAAAAAGCGGCTCATAAGGCTTACTTGCAGCAGCGCGCAACGATCTTACATGCACCGATGGAGAATCAACGCGCTCTGAAACTAGGGCCCGGTGGTTTGTATCAATCCATGGATGAGCAAGCGTTCAAGCAAGCCCTGCGCACAGATCTTGATAATGTCCCCCATGTGCGTGGCGCTAATAATCATATGGGGAGTTTGCTGACCACGCGTCCAGACCATATGAACTGGGTGATGGACATTATGGCGGAGCGTTCACTGTTTTTTATCGACAGTTTGACCAGTGCTGACAGCGTGGCTTATCAGACAGCAAAAGAGCGTGGTGTTAAAACCCTGACGCGGGATGTGTTTTTAGACAATGTGCGTACTGACGAAGCGATCAATCAACAATTTGAACGCCTGCTAGCAAAGGCGCATAAGTATGGTCACGCGCTGGCGATTGGGCATCCTTACCCAGAAACCACAGCCTATCTAAAGCGTCGTTTGGCTGAGCCGCTGTCGGCGCAATTAGTCGAAGTTGAGCGCTTGTTAGAGTGAGCTTGCTAAGCGCGAAACTGCTTGCCAGTCATTAAGTCGAGTACCTGTGAAGGCTGCTCAGCAGTGCCCAGTGGAGCGTCATAAATAGCGTCTAGCTGGTCACTAAAGTAAGTCATTACTTCTTCTTTAGAGCGTGCTGGCTCAAGCCCTGCAGGGTTGGCAGAGGTTGAAACAAGTACACCGTTGTAGGCCATGCAAAGGGTTTGTACAGGCTCATGCTGGCTCAAACGAATCGCTACGCCTGAGTGCTGGCCGCGTACCCAGTCTGGGGTGATTAGGGTATCGGGTACCACCCAAGAAGTGGGGCGCTCGGTGACTTCGATCAGGCGTGTAAACGCAGGGTATTCTAAAATCTCGCGCCAAGGCTCTAAGTGCTGGGCGGCGCCTGCAACCAAGATAAGCCCTTTTTCTACAGGACGAGACTTGAGCGTTAAGATGCGTTCTACCGCCGCTTTATTAAACGGATCACAACCTAAGCCCCAAACCGCTTCGGTGGGGTAAGCCACTACACCGCCATCACGCAAGATCGCAGCGACTTCGGTCGCATCAGACGTAATCAGCATAAAGTATCTCCAATCAAAAATCGCTGGCAGTGTAGCGAGTTCGCCCAAAGACGGCCATAGGAGATATGGCCGTTTTGGAGGAATTAGGACATTTTTTCGATTTTGTCTTTAATTTCTGCCACTTTTTGCGAAACAACGCGTTCAAGGTGCTCAAGCTCTTGCAATAGCTCTTCTTTACTAGGCTGGCTATCATGCTCTTGGCCGAGTAATTGACTGAGCTCGTCGACGGCGCGCAACACCACCAATGAAGGTTCGCTGATTTCACGGTATTGCTGGGTGCCGCCATCGGCTAAAACCGTGCGGGTGGCACGTCCAAACTTGAATTTTTTGCTTTTCGACAGTAACGAGCCTTTTTCGCGACGGTAGTATATTTTGAGCACGTCAAAGCCACCTTCATAGCGCAAGGTGTATTTTTCGATGTTGTCGTAGCTGGTAATGCCCATGGACTCAAGAGTTAGATACATAGCAAATTCCTTCGATATAAGAGCGAGTTCTCATACCATTAGTAGGGCAAGGGTAGGGCAAAAGCAAGGGCAGAGCAGAAAAAACTCATGGCCGCGGTAACGCTTCGCAGCCATGAGCAGGGCGTCGTATTAATCGTCGTCGCTATCGAGGTTATCAATTCCCAATTCTTTGATCTTACGGGTTAGGGTATTGCGGCCCCAACCAAGTAATAATGAGGCATCACGGCGGCGCCCAGCGGTATGCTTAAGGGCGGTTTCGATCATGATGCGTTCGAACTTAGGTACTGCTTGTTCGAGAATGCCTTTTTGACCACTGGTGAGCGCACTGTCGACCCAGTTTTTTAGGGCGTCTTCCCACGAGCCAAATGGTTGCTCTGATGGCGGTGTGTTAATCAGCTCAGGCGGTAAGTCTTCTACTAATACTTCGCGCCCAGACGCCATGACAATCAGCCAACGACAGGTGTTCTCCAGCTGGCGCACGTTCCCCGGCCAATCCAAACGACTCATGTAATTTTCAGTGTCTTTGGTGAGTGTTTTGGGCTCCACATGCAACTCTTCAGCCGCTCGGCTTAAGAAGTGACGAGCAAGCTTGGGAATGTCTTCGCGGCGCTCGGCCAGTTTCGGTAAGTGGATACGGATGACATTCAAGCGGTGAAATAAGTCTTCTCGGAAGGCTCCCTTGGTAACGAGACCTTCTAGATCTTGGTGCGTGGCCGCAATAATACGCACGTCTACTTTCACGGGTGTGTGCCCTCCGACGCGATAAAATTCGCCATCGGCCAGTACGCGCAGCAAGCGTGTTTGCGTTTCGGCGGGCATGTCACCGATTTCATCAAGAAATAGGGTGCCGCCATTGGCTTGTTCAAAGCGCCCTCGGCGTTGTGTGTTGGCTCCTGTGAAAGCACCTTTTTCATGACCAAATAGCTCTGATTCAATTAGGTCATGTGGAATGGCTGCCATGTTTAACGCAATAAATGGATTGGCTGAGCGTGGGCTATGGCGGTGCAGGGCTTGTGCGACTAGCTCTTTACCAGTACCCGATTCACCATTAATTAATACCGTAATGTTAGAATTTGCTAAGCGGCCAATAGCACGAAAAACTTCCTGCATGGCTGGCGCTTCGCCGATGATTTCGGTCTGTGCCAGCGGCTCATCTAGCTCAACAATCGTCTCAGGCTTGGACTTGTTATGGTGCAAAATCGCCCGCTTAATCAAGCTGACCGCTTCTTCTACATCAAAAGGCTTTGGTAGATATTCGAACGCGCCGCCTTGGTAAGACGCTACCGCACTCTCAAGATCAGAGTGGGCCGTCATAATGATCACTGGGATGTAGGGATGCTCTTGCTGTAATTGACTAAGCAGCGTTAGACCGTCCATGCCAGGCATGCGGATATCGCTGATGATGACGGTCGGTTGCTCTTTACCGATCATGTTGGCTAGGGCTTCGGCCGACTCGAACAAGCGGCAGTTGATGCCTTCTTGCTCTAATGTTTTTTCGAGCACCCAACGGATTGAGCGATCATCGTCGACGATCCAAACAGTTTCTTGTTGTGACATGTGTTCCTCCTAGCCTGCTACCGACTGTTCGATCGGTATTAGGATGTTAAATTCTGTACATTGTGGTTGGCTGTTGCACTCAATGATGCCGTTATGTTGGTGAACGACGGATTGTGCAATGGATAAGCCAAGGCCAGTGCCATCGGCACGGCCGCTAACCATGGGGTAAAACAGTGTTTTTAAAAGGCTTTCTGGTATACCTGGACCGTTGTCGGTGATGCTGACACGGCATACTAAACGATGACGTTTGGCACCGATGGTGAATTGGCGCAAGGTACGTGTAGAGACGGTAATTTGTTTATCGTGATTGTCTTCTTGATTGAGCAATGCCTGCATGGCGTTGCGCATGACGTTTAGCACGGACTGAATCAGCTGATCTTCATCGCCGATTAAATCGGGAATGCTTGGGTCGTAATCACGAACTATTTTGATGTGCTCACCGGACTCAACGCTAATCAGTTGGTTGACCCGCTCGGTGACGCGGTGAATATTCACCGGTTGATATTGAGGTAATTGGCGCGGCCCGAGCAAACGATCCACCAGATCACGCAAGCGGTCGGATTCTTCGATGATGACTTGGGTGTAGTCTTTTAGGCCTTCATCATCAAATACGCGACTGATCAGTTGCGCGGCACCACGAATGCCACCCAATGGGTTTTTGATTTCGTGGGCTAAGCCGCGGACTAGTTCTTTACTGGTTTGGTGATTGGCAATCAGTTCGTCTTCCTGGGAGATGCGCTTCATGCGATCACGCGGGTGTAATTCAATCAGCAAACTATCGGTATTGTTTAAGGCGCCCATGACTGGTGTGACGTTGTAATCACAAAGCACTACCTTACCGGTGGTGAGTGTCACTTCGGCTTCACGTTTGGTAAAGGCATGACCAGATTGAATGGCAGCGACGAGCGCGGCACGGCTTTCATCGTCCTCGCTCAGGGCAGCACTTAAGTCCTGGCCATAAATTCGACGTCGACTGACCTCCAGCATCATCTCTGCAGAAGGGTTAAGGTATTCAATACAGAGCTCACGGTTGAGCTGTAAAACTGCAGTGGATAAATGGTCGATCAGTAAACTGTACACAAGACAGGCCTCTTGGTTCTTAGGTGTGACAGGATGTTTGCCAGAGATTGGCGCAACACTGCACAAACTTCGTTTAGTTGCTTTGCAAAAAGCGAACCAACATTGGGCAATTCGTGAGGCGACAATTTATCTAGGCTTTTCACATAGTTAGTACTTAAGCATGCTCCATTATGGTGCAAAATGGTATTTTTTGTCTTTTTTCGGCGCAAAAAAAAGCCCTAACTTAGGTCAGGACTTTTTTGTCTAAATATCGGCGTTTGCCTAATTAGCAGCTGTAGTAAAGGTCGAACTCAATTGGGTGAGTTGTCATGTTTACTTTTTCAACTTCTGCTTGCTTAAGTTCGATGTAAGCATCGATCATGTCGTCAGAGAATACGCCGCCTTCCGTTAGGAAAGAACGGTTAGCATCTAGGCAAGCAAGTGCTTCTTCAAGGCTGCTAGCAACAGTCGGGATCAATTTACCTTCTTCTGGTGGAAGATCGTAAAGGTCTTTATCTGCAGCATCGCCAGGGTGAATCTTGTTTTTGATACCGTCGATACCAGCCATTAGCATTGCTGCGAATGATAGGTATGGGTTCGCGGTTGGATCAGGGAAACGAGCTTCGATACGCTTACCTTTTGGTGATGAAACGTATGGGATACGGATAGAAGCAGAGCGGTTACGTGCAGAGTAAGCAAGCATAACTGGTGCTTCGAAGCCTGGTACAAGACGCTTGTAAGAGTTAGTTGAAGCGTTGGTGAACGCGTTCAAAGCTTTAGCGTGCTTGATGATACCACCGATGTAGTACAGTGCCATTTCAGATAGACCAGCGTACTGATCACCAGCGAATTGGTTTTCGCCACCTTTCCAGAAAGATTGGTGAACGTGCATGCCAGTACCGTTGTCACCAACGATTGGTTTAGGCATGAATGTAGCTGTTTTGCCGTAAGCGTGTGCAACGTTGTGTACACAGTACTTAAGGATTTGAACTTCGTCGGCTTTCTTAACTAGTGTGTTGAATTTAACACCGATTTCGTTTTGACCAGCAGTCGCAACTTCGTGGTGGTGTACTTCAACAGCAAGACCCATTGCTTCCATTGCGTTACACATAGCTGCACGGATTTCATGGTGAGAGTCAACTGGTGGTACTGGGAAGTAACCGCCTTTAACGCGTGGACGGTGACCAGTGTTGCCGCCTTCGAAAGACTTGTTAGAAGACCAAGCTGCTTCTTCAGAGTTGATTTCAACGCCACAGCCAGACATGTCTGCGTGCCATTTAACGTCGTCGAAGATAAAGAATTCTGGCTCTGGGCCGAAGAACGCAGTGTCACCTAGGCCAGTAGATTTTAGGAACTCTTCAGCGCGTAGTGCTACAGAGCGTGGGTCACGGTCGTAACCTTGCATTGTAGAAGGCTCGATGATGTTACAACGAACGATTACAGTCGCTTCTTCAGTGAAAGGGTCCATTACAGAAGCTTCGTCGTCAGGCAACATGATCATGTCAGACTCGTTGATGCCTTTCCAACCAGAGATAGAAGAACCGTCAAACATTTGACCGTTTTCGAAGAATTCTTCATCTACTTCTGAAGCAGGAATCGTAACGTGCTGCTCTTTACCTTTAAAGTCTGTGAAGCGAAGGTCAACCCAACGTACGTCGTACTCTGCGATCAAACCAAGAGTCTTGTTTGACATATTTGTTCTCCAATGTTGTCTAAACGAAATTTCTTTCGGAATTCAATGTTGCTTCAAGATGAAGCGTATATGCCGGATTACAAAGCATAAGTTGTGCCAGAATTTTGGGCGCTGTTAAAAGTCCTTTTAAATCAGTGTGTTGAGAGTTGGATGTGGCTTGGCGCCGCCAACGCTGCACACTAATGTGTCCATGAGAAATATATTGTGTATCAAAATGGTGCGATTTTCTCGGTATTTGTTTGGTTTTGGTGCAATTATTTGGGGTTGGCTTCAGTGCTGTATGCTTTATACTGTGCGCCCTTTCAAGTCACCTGTACGAAAAATACGCACCCAATGAAATTTATTGTTAAGTTCTTCCCTGAGATTACCATCAAGAGCCGCCCTGTACGCAAAGGCTTCGTTAAACAATTACGCCAAAATATTCGCTTAGTATTACGCGATCATGATGAAAATGTGACCGTCGCGGGTAATTGGGACTTTATCGAAGTCCTATCTGAGCGCGATGATCTGCGGGCGGAGTTTATCGAGTCATTGTCTTGTATTACCGGTATTGCCCATTTCCAATACGTGCGCGAGTTCGCGTTGACGGATTTAGATGGCATTGTGGATGAGGCTGTGAAGTCTTATGGGGATGCTCTTAAGGATGCGATCTTCGCGGTGCGTGTAAAGCGAGTCGGTAATCATGACTTTACCTCGGTTGAAGCAGAGCGCCATATTGGCGGTTCACTTAAAGCCCGTTGTGGTGCCTTAGCGGTGCGCCTGAAAAACCCAGAAGTATTAGTGCCGATCGATATTCGTGACAATCGTGTGTGGATGATTGAGCAACGCATTGAAGGGCTGGGTGGTTACCCATTAGGTTCGCAAGATTCAGTATTGTCTTTGATTTCAGGTGGTTATGACTCTACCGTGAGTTCCTTCTTAACCATGAGTCGTGGTCTGAAAACCCACTACTGCTTCTTTAACTTAGGCGGCGATGCCCATGAAATTGGTGTGAAGCAAGTATCTCATTTCTTATGGGAAAAGTACGGCTCAAAGCTAGGTGTGAAGTTCATTACTATTCCTTTTGAAGAGGTTGTTGGTGAAATTCTTAACAACGTCGATAACTCTGAAATGGGTGTGGTGCTAAAACGAATGATGTTACGTGCGGCCTCGCAAGTGATGGAAGGCGTCAGTGCCAAAGCCTTGGTGACCGGTGAAAGCGTGGCTCAAGTATCGAGCCAGACACTGGTTAACTTAAAAGTCATCGATCAAGTAACGGATGAGTTGGTGTTGCGCCCATTGGTAACAATGAATAAGCAAGAGATTATTGATAAAGCCAAAGAAATCGGCACAGCGCCGTTTGCGGCAAGCATGCCGGAGTTTTGTGGTGTGATCTCGGTGAAGCCAACCACGCGCGCCAAAATGCATCGTGTAGAGCGTGAGGAGTCGCGCTTTGATTTTGATGTATTAGAGCGTGCGGTTAATAGTGCTCAGGTCATGTCGATTCAGGATGTGGTAGCCGATGTAGAAAAGCAATACCAAGGCGAAGTGTCTATCGTGCGTATGCCGGTAGCGGATGAAATCATCATTGATATTCGCCATCCTGATGAAGCGGAGCGTAAGCCGATTAAAGTGGCGGGGCGCCAAGTTATTAATATTCCTTTCTTTACTTTGGGCACCAAATGGCCGGAATTAGATCAGGACGCCCAGTATTTACTGTACTGTGGTAAAGGGGTAATGAGTCGTATCCATGCTTCACATTTGATGTCGAAAGGGTATGCAAATGTAGGCGTTTACTTACCGTAACACTTTTTACAAAAGTTAACGTTTATATTGGTAATGTAATGAAATGTATCTAAAAGCCGTTTTGTAAGATTGGTTGATTATTAGGCAATTGATCTAGGTCAAAAAAGCCTAGTTTGTGCGCGATAGAATCTTGCCCTCACTTTCTCAACTATTGAGGGCAAGGACATGACATATACACAACAAGGAACCGAGCGGTTACTGGATAAGCATTCCAATATCTTATCTCTTACCCAGCTCGACAGTACAATTACCTATGTCAATCAAGAATTTGAAAACATCAGCGGTTATGAGTCAGAAGAGCTGCTTGATCATTACCATAATGTAATCCGCCATCCAGATATGCCGAAACTTGCGTTTCAAGATATGTGGCAGCATCTTGAGTCGGGGCAGTCGTGGATGGGGATTGTTAAAAATAACTGCAAGGATGGCAGTCATTATTGGGTTGATGCTTACGCTAGTCCGATCAAAAAAGACGGTAAAACCGTTGAATACCAATCTGTGCGCCGCGCGCCCGAGCCAGAAGTTAAAGCTCGCGCTCAAGCGCTCTATGACAGTATGCAGTCGAGTTCCAAACCGCACAGCAAACTGCCCCAAGCGCCTCGCTTGTCCTTCCTTCAAAAACAATGTCTTACGACCACGCTTATGGGGTTTCTGTCCGTACTGAGCATAACTGCCTTGCCAGCTTCTATGGCGATGCTCACTAATGGTGCACTGTTTGCCGTGTTGCTGTTATTGACCTGGTTTAACTATCGTCCCCTTAATGAAGCGGTGCGTCGTGCGCGAACCATTTCTGATTCCGCGCTGGCCGCCTATGTTTATACAGGACGTACCGATGAAGCTGGGATTATACGCTTAGCGTTTACGCGCTTGCGTGGTGAGACCGCTGCGGTACTTGGGCGGATCACAAACTTTTCCGAAATGCTGCGTGCGAAACAGAAGCATGTACACGATAGCGTGTTGGCCGGCGAGCAATCGCTGCATGGTTTGTCACAAGATTTTAGCTCCATCGAGCAAGCGACAGATGAAATGGTATCCGCGGTCGAGCAAGTCAGCCAAGCAACCCACGATGGCACCAAGGTTACCAAGCAAGCATCTGATGCGATGCAAGAGGGGCAAGAGGCCATCGCGACGGCACGCTCGAGTATGGACTCGGTACGCAATCACATTAAAGAAGCCAATCAAGAGTTGGCGAAGCTTAAAGAAGACAGTGCCGCAATCAGCTCCGTGGTAGAAGTGATTCAAGAAGTTGCCGAACAAACCAATTTATTGGCGCTTAATGCTGCTATCGAGGCGGCGCGAGCAGGTGAGCAAGGGCGTGGTTTTGCGGTAGTAGCAGACGAGGTACGTAGCTTGGCAACACGTACTTATCAATCGACGGAAGATATTATCAGTGCGATTGAGCGCGTTCAGATCGGTTCGAATAATGCCTATGGCAAGATGGAAATGGCCGTGGCAGCGGTTGAAGACAGCCATCAGCAGTCGATTAACGTCGATCATTCTGTTGCTAAGGTGCGTGAGGGGCTTAATCAAATCCATGAAAATGCCTTACAGACTGCTGCTGCGATGACTCAGCAAAGCGAGTCGGTACAGCAAATTAATAAGCGTATTGCCAGTGCGGTGACGGTCACCTCGACGATCGTCGAAACCTGTCGCGAGAATTCTAAAGCGTGTGATGAGATGAGTGTGCTATCGGAAAAGATGCGTGGATTGGCAACACAGTTTTGGACGCAAGTAACGGCACCGAAAAGCTAATTTCTAAAGCAATTTTTGGACCTGACTGCAGCACTTTTTTTGTATTTTTTGTGGATCTTAATAGGAAGTTCACAAAGATAAAGGTACAATTGCGCGAATTTTACTCCGAATGCAGAGCAAGAAGACTGACAGCATTCTGCTATCCCGCTTTGTCTGGGCGCTCTCATTCCCTGTCGCTAAATGCAGAGAAATATTAATGTCTATTGATATCAGTAAGTTACGTAACGTTGCCATCATCGCGCACGTTGACCATGGTAAAACAACGCTTGTTGACCAGCTACTAAGCCAGTCAGGCACGCTAGATCGTAAAGAGCTAGGCTCTGAGCGTATCATGGACTCAAACGACCAAGAGAAAGAGCGTGGTATTACCATCCTAGCGAAAAACACCGCTATTAAATGGAATGACTACCGCATCAACATCGTGGACACCCCTGGACACGCCGACTTCGGTGGTGAAGTAGAGCGTGTAATGTCGATGGTTGACTCTGTATTGCTATTGGTTGACGCAGTGGACGGCCCAATGCCGCAAACTCGCTTCGTAACGTCTAAAGCATTCGAGCGTGGCCTTAAGCCAATCGTTGTTATCAACAAGATTGATCGTCCTGGCTCACGTCCTGACTGGGTAATGGATCAAGTATTTGACCTGTTTGACTCTCTTGGTGCGACAGAAGAGCAGTTGGACTTCCCTGTGATCTACGCTTCAGCTCTTAACGGCTTATCTGGTAACGATCCAGAAGCGCTAGAAGACAGCATGGAACCACTATACCAAATGATCGTCGACAACGTGCCTGTGCCAGAAGTTGACCCAGAAGCACCGTTCCAAATGCAGGTTTCTGCCTTAGACTACGACAGCTACGTAGGCGTTATCGGTATCGGCCGTATCACGCGTGGTACTTTGTCACCAAACCAGCAAGTTGTGATCAAATCACGTGATGGTAAAGAGCGTAAGGGTCGTATCCTAAACGTTAAGGGCTACCATGGCCTACAACGTGTGGACACAGAGCAAGCGGCAGCGGGTGATATCGTATGTATTACAGGTATCGATGGTCTAGCGATCTCTGACACGCTATGTAACCCTGATTGTGTTGAAGCGCTACCAACGCTAACCGTTGATGAGCCAACAGTAAGCATGACATTCATGGTGAACGACTCACCATTTGCTGGTAAAGAAGGTAAGTTCGTTACTTCTCGTAACATTAAAGACCGTCTAGACCAAGAGCTTATCCACAACGTAGCACTTCGTGTAGTGCAAGGTGATTCTCCTGACAAATTCATCGTATCAGGCCGTGGTGAGCTGCACTTATCGGTATTGATCGAAAACATGCGTCGTGAAGGTTTTGAGCTAGGTGTATCTCGTCCTGAAGTAGTTCAGAAAGAAATTGATGGCGTTATCCAAGAGCCTTACGAGCAAGTGGTTATTGACGTAGAAGAGCAGCACCAAGGTGCGATCATGGAAGAGCTAGGCTTGCGTAAAGCTGAGCTAACTAACATGGAGCCAGACGGTAAAGGTCGTGTACGTCTTGAGTTCATCGTGCCTTCTCGTGGCTTGATCGGTTTCCGTGGTCTATTCCTAACGCTGACGTCTGGTTCAGGTATCATGACTTCTATCTTCGACCACTACGGTCCAGTGAAAGAAGGTGATATGTCTGGTCGTCAAAACGGTGTATTGATCAGTATGGTGAAAGGTAAGACATTGTCTTACGGCCTATTCAACCTTCAAGATCGTGGTCGTCTATTTAAAGGTCACGGCGAAGAAGTATACGAAGGTCAAATCATCGGTCTGCACTCACGTGCTAACGACCTAACGGTTAACCCGACGAAAGCGAAACAGCTGACCAACGTACGTGCTTCTGGTACGGACGAAGCGTTGACACTAACGCCACCTGTTCGCCACACACTTGAGCAAGCGCTTGAGTTTATCGAAGACGATGAGCTGGTAGAAGTAACACCAGAGAGCATCCGTCTACGTAAGAAATTGTTGACTGAAAACGAGCGTAAACGCGCAGGTCGCTAATACGTTATCGAGCAGCAGCAAATAGACCGCAAGGTCTTGAGCGGAATGAAAGCGCCTTCGGGCGCTTTTATTTTGTCTGTGATTTGTGTAGAACAGTCTGCGCATGAAGTAATAGGAGTGAACAGATGAAAGTCTTAGTACAGCGATCATTAGCCGCCAAAGTCGAAGTGGACGGCGAAGTAGTCGGTGCCATTGATCATGGGCAGATGGTGCTAGTGGGCATTGAGCGTGGCGACACGGAAGCGGATACCCAGCGTCTAGCAGACAAGCTACTAAAGTACCGTATGTTCAGTGACGAAGATGGCAAGATGAACCTAAACGTACAGCAAGTAGGCGGCGGTGTTTTGCTGGTGTCTCAGTTCACCTTGGCGGCGGAAACGAAAAAAGGCCTGCGTCCAGGCTTCTCAAGTGCGGCAGTGCCTGCTGAAGGGGAGCGCTTGTTTAATGATTTTGTGGCTAAGGTCAAAGCGCAATATGACAGAGTTGAGACAGGTCGCTTCGGTGCGGATATGCAGATTCAATTTACCAACGACGGCCCTGTGACCTTTATGTTGGACTAATACTCTGGGGGCGGTTTCTGTGGGATATTTCGCTCGGGAACCGAGCTCCTACAGGAGTATCACCTTGTAGGGCTGCGGCTTCCGAGGGAAAAGCCGATTAGGCGTTACTCGCCTCAGTTTCTTCTTCGTCTTCTGCTTCAACCGGCACTGTTCGGGCAGCCAGTAAGCCCACTTCAAACAATAGCCACATTGGAATCGCCAGTAGAGTCTGTGAAAAAATATCGGGTGGTGTGATCAGCATACCCACCACAAAACAGCCTAAGAAAACGTATGGGCGTTTTTTAGAAAGATTGGCCACCGTAGTGACGCCTGCTTTGACCAGCAAATAGGTGGCGACAGGAATCTCGAAGGTTACCCCAAAGGCAAAAAACAACTTCAATACAAAGTTGAGATAATGATTAATATCGGTCATTACCGTGACTTCGCCAGGTCCGACTGACGTGAAGAAGCCAAAGATCAACGGCAACACCACATAGTAGGCAAACGCGACACCGCAATAAAACAAAATCACGCTTGAGATCAGTAAGGGAATGGCGACTTTCTTTTCTTCTTTATAAAGTGCCGGTGCAATAAATGACCAGACTTGGAATAAGATATAAGGCACGGCAATCAAAAAGGCTAACGCAAACGTTAGCTTCAATGGGGCCAGGAATGGCGATGCGACTTCGGTCGCGATCAGTGAGCTGCCTTCAGGAAGTAGCGCTCTTAAGGGCTCAGAGATAAACAGATACAGTTCGTTGGCAAGCGTGTAAAGGCCGCCAAATATCAGCACTACAATCAGTACTGATTTTAATAAGCGATTGCGCAGTTCAACGAGATGCGCCACCAGTGGCGCTTGAGAAGATTCTTCTTGACTCATGTAGACCTATCCGAATACAGATTAAGTGCGAGACTGTGGGTGGTCGTTCGCCGTAGCGGAATCTTGCGTTGAACCACTCGAGTTAGCCTCATTTGACGGATCCGCTTGGGTATTCGTGCTTGAGGTCGCAGAGGTTTGAGTGGCCGCTTCTGCTGCTTGTTCAAACTTTGCGGTTTCACGCATGATGCGCTCATTGGTTTCTTTGATAGAGCGCTGTAGCTCTTCTTGGTCTAGTTGCGCGTTGATCTCACGCTGAACCGACTGAATGCTACGACGGATTTTACGAATCCATAAGCCAGCTGTTTTCGCTGCGGTAGGTAAACGCTCGGGGCCGAGTATTAACAAACCGACCACGAATACAACCAGCAATTCTGCAAAGCCAATGTCGAACACAGATTAGGCGCTCTTATCGTCTTTTTTAGGATCGTTTTCGATGGTCTTAGCTTGTTGCTGACCGTCTTTTTTGTCCTCTTCGTCGTTATTGACGGCTTCTTTAAATCCCTTCACAGCACCACCTAGATCAGAGCCTAGGCTTTTCAGTTTTTTGGTACCGAAGATTAAGATCAAGATCGCTAGGACGATTAATAATTGCCAAGGACTGACACCCATTGTAGTACTCCTACTTTGTACGGTTGGCCTTTTCTTCTAGGCCAGATAAATTAAAGCGACGTGCCAGCTCATCTAGGATGGCTTGAGGCTCAAGGTCTAGGTGAGACAGCATAACTAATGTGTGGAACCAAAGGTCTGCAGTTTCGTAGATAACGTCTTGCTTGTCACCAGAAATGACAGCATCTTTTGCGGCAATGATCGTCTCTACGCTTTCTTCACCGACTTTTTCAAGAATTTTGTTGAGGCCTTTTGCATGCAGGCTAGCAACGTATGAAGTATCGGCTGGCGCAGATTTGCGTTCTTCTAACGTAGTGGCAAGTTCTGCCAACACATCAATTTTCATTATAGTCTCTCTACTGTTACGGTTTTAATACTAGCAGGTAAATGCCGGCCAGAAATAGGACCAAGCTCAATATATCTGCTTTTGCCAAATGTTCTAGCGCAATAGAATCCGTGGTCAACCAAGCGCTGGCTAGGGCAAGTACCCCAAGCAGCTTGAAAGGCTGATTACGACGCGAACGGCGTAACTCTTTGCGCAATGATTCCAAGGCTTGGTTTTGCTCGCGCATGCGCTCTTCCTGATGTGACAGGTGCGTCATAGTGGAGAATACGAGATTTGGAATCTGCGGCAGTTGTCCAGCCCAATCTGGTGCTTGTTTTTTCACTTCTTCTAACAAGCGGCGCGGGCCGACTTGTTCGCTCATCCAGCGCTCAAGGAAGGGCTTGGCAGTCACCCAAAGATCTAAGTCTGGGTACAGCTGACGCCCTAGACCTTCGATGTTAAGCAGCGTTTTCTCAAGTAGCACTAACTGTGGTTGTACTTCCATATTGAAGCGGCGTGCCGTTTGGAACAGGCCAAGTAGGACTTGTCCAAACGAGATTTCTTTCAGCGGCTTGGCAAACATCGGCTCACAGACACTGCGAATCGCTGATTCAAACGCGTGCACGGGAGTGCCTTTTGGAACCCAGCCACTTTCCACATGCAGCTCAGCAACTTGACGGTAATCGCGTTTAAAAAACGCCAGTAGATTACGTGCCAAGTAGTTTTTATCGGCATCGTCTAGGCTACCCATGATGGCACAGTCGATGGCAATGTATTTGGGGCGCTCTGGGTCAGAAGGGTCGACAAAAATATTGCCAGGGTGCATATCCGCATGGAAAAAGCTGTGTGAAAAGACTTGGGTGAAGAAGATTTCCACTCCGCGTTCGGCCAACACTTTCATGTTTACACCCGCAGCATTCAAGGCGCTGATGTCGGCCACTGGAATGCCAGAAATACGCTCCATTACCATGACATGGCGACGGCTGTAGTCCCAGTAGATTTGCGGTACATATAGTAAATCTGAATCGGTGAAATTGCGCTGTAATAAGCCAGTATTGGCGGCTTCTTTAGCAAGATCGAGCTCATCTAGAATGGTGTATTCGTAATCTTTAACAACTTCCACAGGGCGCAGTCGGCGGCCATCGGCGCTGGTTTTAGCGACTAAGTGCGCTAGCATGTATAGCAAGCTGATGTCTTGGCGGATGGTTTTTTCGATATTCGGACGAATGACCTTTACTACGACAGCTTCACCGGTTTTTAGGGTAGCCGTATGAACTTGTGCGATCGATGCAGAGGCCAATGGCGTGCGGTCAAACTCGTCAAAAATATCGTCAACGCTTGCACCAAGGTCGCTTTCAATGATTTTGGTAGCGACCTCACCAGAGAAGGGCGGGACTTTGTCTTGTAGGCGCGCTAACTCATCAGCGATGTCGTCAGGTAATAAATCGCGGCGGGTAGACAGAATTTGTCCGAATTTAACGAATATTGGCCCGAGGGATTCTAAGGCTAAGCGCAGACGCTCACCGCGGTTGTGCATCGCACCTTTGCGGCCTAGCGATAACAGAATCCCGACAGTGTATTTGAGATACCAAGGCAATAGGTGGATGGGAATAAACACATCCAAGCGGTAGCGCAGCACAGTGGCTGCGATACGCAGAGAGCGGGTAGCGTTTTTCCACATGGTTAAAATTTGAATCCCTTATGTAGCGCGACGATGCCGCCAGTCATATTTTGGTAAGTAACGCGTTCAAAGCCTACCTCTTCCATCATGCCCTTCAGAGTTTCTTGATCTGGGTGCATGCGGATCGACTCTGCTAGGTAACGGTAGCTTTCGGCATCGTTGGCAATGACTTTGCCCATGAAGGGTAGTAAGCGGAACGAGTACTGGTCGTAAATTTGGCTAAGGCATTCGGTTTCTGGCTTAGAAAACTCTAGCACCAGCAAGCGGCCACCTGGTTTTAATACACGATTCATTGACGCTAGGGCCTTCGACTTGTCAGTGACGTTGCGTAGACCAAAAGCGATTGTAATGCAGTCAAAGGTATTGTCTGGAAAAGGCAGCTCTTCGGCATTGGCTTGAACATACTGCACATTGCCAACGATGCCATTATTGGCCAGCTTGTCGCGGCCCACTTTAAGCATAGAGTCATTGATGTCTGCTAACACTACTTGGCCTGAGGCACCAACAAGACGAGAGAACTTCATCGTTAAATCGCCAGTACCGCCAGCAATGTCGAGCACTTTTTGGCCCGCACGTACGCCAGATTGGCTAATGGTGTGGCGTTTCCATAGTCGGTGAATACCGCCCGACATTAGGTCATTCATAATGTCGTATTTGGCAGCGACTGAGTGGAAAACTTCTGCCACCGCTTCCACTTTTTTGTCAGCGGGAATTTCTTTAAATCCGAAATGTGTGGTGTTTTGATCGTCTTGCATAATCTCTTTCCTAATACACCTTTAGGTAGGCGATTGACTGGGATTCATTAGTTGCTCTTATTGTAACCGTGACTGTGCTCTGGTTGCACGATAAAGCCGACTAATTGTCACGAATAACCTGATTCCGGCCTTGTCCTTTGGCTTGGTAAAGATGCTTATCGGCTCGGCTAAATAGGTCGTCGTGAGATTCCACGTAATTAAATTGGGCGACACCAATGGATATTGACACAGAAATTGGCTCGCCATGAACGTTAAATGGTGTCTTTTCGACTGCTTGACGCACTCGCTCACAAATTGCATAAGCCTTTTCTAGATCGGTCATCGGGAAGACGATGACAAACTCTTCGCCGCCATAGCGGAACATGACATGTTCTTTTTTAAGCTCCGCCTGTATTTGGCGTGGAATCAGGCGCAGCACTTTGTCTCCCGCCAAGTGTCCCCAAGTGTCATTGATGTTTTTAAAGTGGTCGATATCGCACACGGCCACACACAAAGGTAATTGATTTTGTGCTGCCGAGGTCAGCAGTGGAAAGATGGTCTCTTGATAAGCGGCGCGGTTCGGTAGCCCTGTGAGTGAGTCGGCTAGAGCTTGAGCGGCTTTTTGTTGCATGTGTGTGCGCAGTGTAGCCGCATCGTGCTCCATTTTAGAGACTTTGTTTTTTAGGTGATGAATTGACTGCGCGGCTTGCTTTTCTTGCGCCAGCATTTTGCTCTGGTATTGCTTCATGGCTTCGGTGATGGTGTGCATGCGCTCATCAATTAAGCCTTTAAGTGAGTCCAGATTAGTAGCGTTACGTACGTCTGTGTGCGTATTGGTCACGTGGTCTTGCAGTGTTTCATTGAAGTCCTTGCGTGTACTGCTCATGCCGCGTTGCGCTTTGTAGTTGGTCACAATCGAGGCATTGATGCTGGCCAGCTGGTCATTCAATTGGTTTAGGTAGCTAGTGAGGTCGGCTTGGGTTTTACCCACTGCGACCATAATCAAGTTGATGACCTCATCGAGCAAAGCGGGTAAGTGATGTAAGTTGCTGTTGCCGGTTAGGGCTTGCTTAATATCCAGTATTTGCTCTTCGTAGGTATCCGGTAAGGCAATGTCCGAGAGCAATCCAGCCAGGGTGTGGCTGACATGAGCCATGATGTCGTTGTCAGAGGTGAGTGCGGGGCGCTCAGTTTTTTTGCCAAACAAACGTCCTAAAAACGAGGGTTTAGTGGAATTTGTGTCTTGGCTTAGGGTGCTATTAAGAAGTTCGACTGTTTGACCTAAAAGCGTGGGCCATTGGGAGATAGACTGCCAGTGACTACGGATATCGGCCTGTACTAACTTCTTGCGTTGCAGTGGTACTTGTTTGCCTGGAATTTGATCGAGAGAATCAAGTAGGTCAAACAGTTGATTACGAAACGCCTGCGCGTGGGCTAGGCGTTCGTCATCAAACTTTAGGACATAGGGTTCAATCGCTTGCAGGTCGCGCTGCAGCACTTGTGGGTCTTGAGTGCGTGCGACATTAGCACGCAGGCTTTGTAGCAAAGCATCCAGCTCAGGGTTATTACCTTCGGCCAAAATGCTGGTTCGCGAAATGGCTTTAAGTAGGGCTTGTATTAGCTGATCCTGAGCTGAGTCCATACTATATCCTGTTTATGTTTAGCTATTGATTTTGACGCTCTTGCTCAATCAGGTAATCAACAACGTCGTAGATACGATTATTGCCGCCAGCGGTTGAGGCTGTCACCAAGTATTTTCCGTTAACAATCAAACCTGGTACACCGCGTGCGCCATAAGCTCTAATTTTAGCATCTGCTTGAGACAAGCGGCTATTTACCGCAAAAGAGTTAAATTGTTTTTTAAACTCGTCTTCTGACACGCCGTAGTTACTAAAGAATTCGGCCAAGTCATCTTCATTATTTAAACGGCGACCTTCTTGATGAATCGCATGGAACAGATCGCTGTGTAATTGCTCTTCAACGCCTAGAATGTCCGCGACGTGAAACGCTTTAGCGTGCGCCAGCCAACCACGGCCAAATACGGCTGGCATGTATTTGAAGTCGACATCGTCAGCAAGGTCTTGCTTCCACGCTTGGGTCAAAGGCTCAAGCGCATTACAGTGTGGGCAGCCATACCAAAAGATCTCAACCACTTCGATTTTATCTGGATCGGCGGTGCGCACTGGATTTTTAATCGTGGTGTAACCATTGCCGTCACTGTACTCCTGCGCCCATGCAGAGGTGAGCGGTAGTAGTAAGGCAACGACAAACGCCGTAAGCAATTTCTTCATGTAATGCTCCTAGAATTAACGTTGTTAAATGCATCCAATTGCTGTGGATAGAGCTAGGATGCTGATACTTACGAAAAGTTCGTTTATTCCAGCAAGTTTACATCGCTCTGACAACCAAAAATCCCCCAGAAAGGGGGACTTGATCACAGAATGTGAGGTTTTTGCTTAGTGCAGACCTTGGATGTAGCTTGAAACCGCTTGGATTTCTTGGTCATTCATCTTAAAGGCAATGTTTTGCATAATTTTGGCGGTGTCGTTGCTGCGCTCGCCCGACTGGAACATTTTTAGTTGTGAAGCGGTGTAGTCTGCATGTTGTCCGCTTAAGCTTGGAAACGCCGCAGAGTTAAGGCCTTTACCCGCAGGGCCATGGCACGCAGTACAGGCAGGAACGCCCGTGGCTGGATTGCCGTCACGGTATAGGGCTTCACCTTGAGCCACAAGCTCAGGCGCAGCTTGACCAATGGCGGTGTTTTGGCTGGCAAAGTAAGCGGCAATGTCCGCTAGGTTTTGCTCAGATAGACCGTCGAGCATGCCAGTCATTTGCGCCACCGGGCGCACCCCAGCTTTGATTTCTGTCATCTGCTTAAGTAGGTAGGCTTCATTTTGCCCGGCAAGCTTAGGGAAGGTCGGCGCAAGGCTATTGCCATCTGCGCTATGACAAGCACTGCACACTGCGGTGAGTGGCTTACCTGCGTCTGGGTTTCCTTCAGCGTAGGCAACGGATGTTGCTCCGACTGTGACTAACAAACCGATAAGAACTTTTTTCATTCGCTGCCTCTGATGTGCTTGACCGAAGATAGTGAACTTCTTTTTTCTGGCATAAAAGATGTTCGTTTTCTGTTATGCTTACGGCTATGAAAAGAGGGCACAGCCAAATGTAGCCAGTAAGCTAGATGGCTCGCATTATATACAACTGTGCAAAAAACTATAACGCGATACAATTTCCCATTGACTGATATCAATCTATGACGCCATTCGACTCTATTTTCCAATCAGCTTACTTTATCAAAAGTGCTGAAAAGCTCTCTCAATGTCCTCTAGACCAAGGTTTGGAAGTGGCGTTCGCGGGGCGTTCCAATGCCGGCAAATCAACTGCGTTGAACACACTGGCAAACCAACGCAAGCTGGCGCGCACGTCTAAAACGCCAGGTCGCACGCAGCTGATCAACTGTTTCGGTCTAAACATTGAAGATCGTCGTCTTGTGGATTTGCCAGGTTACGGTTTTGCTAAAGTGCCTGTGGCCATGAAGCAAAACTGGCAAGCGCACATGCAAGATTACTTAATGAACCGTCGCTCATTGGCTGGTGTGGTGTTGGTGATGGATATTCGCCACCCGTTGAAAGAGTTCGATGAGATGATGCTGGAATGGGCGGCAAGCAATGGCGTTAAAGTCCACGCTTTGTTGACTAAGTCCGACAAGCTAAAGCGTGGTCCAGCTAAGTCCACCATGCTTAAAGTTAAACAGGAAATGGCCAAGCGCGGCGTAGAAGGTTCGGCGCAGACTTTTTCTGGCTTAAATAACGATGGAGTGGATGCTTTGCGCCTGCAATTAGCCGCTTGGCTTGAGCTTGATAATCCGGATGAGATTCCAGTGAATCTTTAGGTTGGCGATAGCATAAAAAAAGGGCTTCTTGTGAAGCCCTTTTTAGTTTAAAGATCGATTTATTGCGGTTGCATGTACTGCGCTAAAAACTCGTCAAACGGCACGGTTTCATTAGCTTCGATCACTTCTTGTTGCGCCAGTGATTCGGTCGCCCAACGCGCAAAGGCTTCTTGAGCAGGTGCCGGTAACTCTTGCCCAAGCCACATGTCTTGCTGACGCTTCGCTTGTTCAAGCATGGCGGCTTGGTAGCTTCCTGCTGACTCGCATTGCTCGATCAGCTTCGCCGCAGGTAGGCTCGCTGGATTGTTCAGCTTTTCTTGCTGGGCTTTTAGGCTGTCGATATAAGCTGGGTTATCTGTGCGATTCGATAAGAACTGCGCGATCTCCTGCATTTGTGCCAGCAAATCAGTGCCTTTTTCGCGTAAGGTGACCGGGCCAAAGCCAAAATCAAATTGCGTGTCTAGGTCACGGCCGTGGGTGGCGATTTCTTGCTGGGTTTTGCGCAGCTGTTGGCATTCTTCTACGCTTAGCTGTTCATCACCATGCAGCATACAACACATTAAGAAGGTATCTAGGAAGTACAAGGTCTCAGGCTGCATGCCAATCGGCGAGCTTGGGTCCAAATCCATGATGCGCACTTCAATGTATTCCACGCCGCGTTTTTGTAGTGCAGCGCTTGGGTGTTCGCCGGACTCAGTAACACGCTTAGGGCGAATATCGCTGTAATACTCGTTTTCGATTTGCAAAATGTTGTGGCTTAGCTGTTTGTAGTTGCCATCCACTTTAACACCTAGTGCTTGGTAAGCAGGGTAAGGTGTGCTCAAGGCGCCTTTGATGGTATCGATGTAAGTTTTGACGTCGTTGTAACAAACTTTAAGCCCATCTTGGGCTTTGTTTTGGTAGCCAATATCACTCATGCGCAGTGATGTCGCACTGTCACCCGCCCAAGTACGCTCACCAAGCTCTTTAAGCTTTTCTGGTTTGCTGGGTAAGAAGCTAATATCGATCGCTGAAGAAGCACCAAACAGTAACGACAGTAACCAAGATTTACGGCGGAAGTTTCGAATCAGGGCAAAGTATTGCTCTGATTTAAACGCTTGACGCGCCTCGGCACTGTCTAACGTAACGCCACGCAGTTCGGCTAGGTAATCCCAAAAGGCTTCGCTAAACGAGAAGTTGTAATGCATGCCAGCGATACACTGCATGATGCGACCATAGCGATTCGACAAGCCTTCGCGATAAATGCGCTTTAGTTTGCCGGAGTTGGATTCTCCGTAGTAGGCAATCGGTACTTCATCATTGCTGTCTAGTTGGCAGGGCATACTGCCAGGCCACAAGCATTCGCCCATCGGCGCCAATACTTGGTTGCTGTATAAATGGATGTCGTTGAGTTCACTGATCACACCTTCTACTGAGTCATGTACACCGGTAATGAACTCTAGTAGTGCTTCAGAGTAATCTGTGGTGATAGAGGGATGCGTCAGTGCGGAGCCAAGCGCCTTCGGGTGAGGCTCTTGAGAGATTCTGCCATTGGCACGCGAAACGCGCAGCGCTTCCCGCTCTACGCCACGATGAAAGGTAATGGCGGACTGATCGCCACTTTTAATCATGCACTGATCGAGCTTCGTCAGAGCGTCATGTATATTGCGCAACAAGGAGAGTCATCCTAATTCAGGAAAGAAATAATCCTTTGATTGTACAAGGCAATTCTAAAGTTCGGCAAGAAAAGCTCAGGGCAGTTGCGCAAAGATTACAGAATTTCAGTCGCTAACGCGTACTTTACGCTAAAAACCGCGGAACTTATTTTCTATCTTATGCTCCATTCAGTACACTAAGCACACTGTTATGAGCCTTAAACGCTCAAGCTTAGTTCTAACCACGCAATTCCTTAGGGTATCCCGATGAAGCTAAAACCTATTTTTATACTCGCCATGGTGGTCATTCTGGCCGTCGTAGGCACATTGCTATTTATGCAGAAAAGCAACGATTCAGGGGCTCAATCGGGTAAAATTGGCGGTGATTTCACGTTATCAAGTGCACAAGGTCCGGTGACTCTAAGTGATTACGACAACCAAGTGAAATTGCTGTTTTTTGGCTACGCTCACTGCCCAGATGTGTGTCCACTAACGATGGCCAATATCAAGGTGGCGCTTAAGCAGTTAACTGAAAACGAACGTCAACAAGTGCAAACCTTGTTTGTCAGCGTTGATCCAGAGCGCGATACGCTGGCGCACCTAGAGCAGTATGTAAATTTCTTTGATCCAAGCTTTGTCGGCTTAACCGGTAGCAAGGCTGAAATTGATCGAGTTGTGCGTCAATACGGCGCTTTTTACCGTCTTGATAAAGCCTCAGAAGAGGATGAAAACTACACTGTGAGCCACAGTGCACGTCTTTACGTGATTGGCAAAGATAACGAGATCGAGCAGTACCTGTACCATGACTCGTCTTCAGAAGAGATTGCCGAGGCGCTGAAAACGCTGCTACAAACACAATAAAAAAATGGCCGCATGATGCGGCCATTTTTTATGCAAACAGAAAAGCTCTATCGCTTATAGGCGCATTTCGATGCCAGCAGCCTGCATAGTTTCTTTCGCTTCTTGGATTGAGTATTCCGCGAAGTGGAAGATGCTAGCAGCCAAGACTGCGTCCGCTTTGCCTTCTATTACGCCATCTACCAAGTGCTGTAGATTACCCACACCACCTGAAGCGATCACAGGCACATGCACAGCTTCACTGATGGCGCGTGTGACGCCAAGATCGAAGCCATTTTTAGTGCCGTCACGGTCCATACTTGTCAGTAGGATTTCACCCGCGCCCAGTTCAACCATTTTCTTCGACCATTCTACCGCATCGATGCCCGTTGGCTTACGACCACCGTGAGTGAAGATTTCCCACTTGTCTGGTTCGCCTTCAGCGCTCACTTTTTTAGCGTCGATGGCAACTACGATACATTGTGAGCCGAAGCGTTCTGCGGCTTCGCGCACAAATTCAGGATTGAAGATCGCAGCGGTGTTGATGCTGACTTTGTCTGCGCCTGCGTTCAACATGCGACGAATGTCTTCGCAAGTACGAATGCCGCCGCCTACGGTAAGCGGGATGAACACTTCAGCGGCAATGGCTTCGACCATGTGCACTGTAGTCTCACGGTCGTCAGAGCTTGCCGTGATGTCCAAGAAGGTAATCTCGTCAGCACCTTGCTCGTTGTAGCGTTTAGCGACTTCTACTGGGTCACCGGCATCACGAATGTCGACGAATTGAACACCCTTAACAACGCGGCCATTGTCCACGTCTAGGCACGGAATAATACGTTTAGCTAATCCCATTGTTATTTCCTATCTAGTGGACTAAGGCTTGCCATCCCAATGGATGAAGTTTTTGTACAGTTGCAAACCGTCTTTATGGCTCTTTTCTGGGTGGAATTGCACGGCAAACACGTTATCGCGTGCCAGCGCCACACAGAAGTCATGGCCATAGTTGCAGGTGCCAGCTACTTCGCTTTGGTTTTCAGCCAAGATGTAGAAACTGTGGACGAAATAAAAACGCGCGCCATCCTCGATCCCCTGCCAAAGCGGGTGATCCATGGTGTGCTTAACTTGGTTCCAGCCCATGTGTGGCACTTTAAGCTGCGTACCGTCTACATCGCGGTGGTCATTACCAAAATAGTAGGCGTTGCCTTGGAAGTGGTTCAAGCAGTCAACACCGCCGTTTTCTTCACTGTGTGCCATCAAGGATTGAATGCCGACACAAATGGCCAAAAAAGGCTTCTCAGCCATGGCTTTTTGAATCGTCGGGATTAGGCCTTGCTTGCGCATTTCCCCGATGCAATCACGGATTGCGCCAACGCCAGGTAAAAGCACTCGATCTGCGGCATCGATCACCTTTGGATCGCTGGTGACCACAATCTCAGTGTTAGCGTCGGCCACGTGCTCAAGGGATTTGGCAACCGAGTGTAGATTACCCATGCCATAGTCGATCACTGCAACGATCGATTTGTTCTCTGTACTCATGTGTAGGGGTGTCCTATTACAAGCAACCTTTAGTCGATGGCATTTGACCTGCCATACGCTCGTCTACTTCTAGTGCCATACGTAGCGCACGGCCAAACGCTTTAAAGATAGTTTCGGCTTGGTGGTGCGTGTTTTTGCCACGTAGGTTATCTAGGTGTAGCGTTACTTTTGCATGGTTGATGAAACCGTGGAAAAACTCTGAAAATAAATCCACATCAAAACCGCCTACAGAGCCGCGTGTGAAGGGTACGTGCATCTCTAGACCAGGGCGACCAGAGAAGTCGATCACAACACGTGATAGAGCTTCATCAAGTGGTACATAAGCGTGCCCGTAACGGCGGATGCCTTTCTTATCACCAACCGCTTGATCGAACGCTTGACCCAGAGTAATCCCCAAGTCTTCTACCGTGTGGTGCGCGTCGATGTGAAGGTCGCCAACCGCATGAATATCAAGGTCTATAAGGCCATGGCGAGCAACTTGATCAAGCATATGATCAAGGAAAGGAACGCCTGTTTCGCAGTTAAATTTACCTGTGCCATCAAGGTTCACAGTGACTTTAATTTGCGTCTCGAGCGTATTACGTTCGACGGTTGCAATCCGGTTGGACATGTAAGGGGCTCTCCGCTTTTTTTGATCAGTTTTCTACTCAGTAAATGAGTTTTGAGTACTATTATAAAACGATGCATGCTTCGCATCTATTCTTTTCACGCCTATTAGCGTGATCGAAAAAAACAATTAAGATGCTATGATCTTAGAATTGATCAAATACTCGTATGGCCAGAGGTGGATGAAGATGGTTTGGGTAAAGCGTTTAGGAATTCTTGTTGCTGCTGTATTCGCGCTTTTGGTAGCGGCGATCATATATGTTGTGGTGTTTGTCGATCCTAATCAGTTCAAGGGAGAGTTGCAGCAAGTCGCCAAAGATAAAGCCAATGTTAATTTGCGTTTGGATGGTGACATTAGCTGGTCATTCTTCCCGCGTATCGGTTTAAGCCTGGAAGATATTGGTGTGGCGTTGGCCGATGATCCAGAAATCTTAAGCTTCTCCAAAGCCGAGTTTGGTGTTGCTCTCATGCCGCTATTTGAGCGTCGCATCGAAGTGACGACCGTGCGTTTAGAAGATTTGGTGGCGGATCTTAAGGTGGATGAAAACGGGCAGCCGAATTGGCAACTACAAACAGCCTCGACTTCAGAGAATGAAAACACGCCAGAACCTACGGACGACAATAGTTCAAGCGATACAGCAGATGCGCCATTTACCATGCCGGATATTGCTTTAGATGAACTGGCGATTGTGAACGCTCAGATTAACTATGAAGACGCGACGGCAGATATGCGTGCCAGCGTTAACTCGGACATTACGTTTACCGATGTCCGTCTTGACCAAGCATGGCCGATGCAAATGGATGCGACCATTGTGCAATCCAATATGCAGGGTGAGAACCCACTGACCGCCGAGATCGACTTTGATGCCAATTTCACCCTGTTTGCTGAGCGCCAAAGCTTCTCCCTAGAAGATGTAGCGCTGAATACTTCACTAACAGGAAATGCATTGCCGACTTCACCACTGGATGCCAATGTCAGCATTGCTCAGCTGGATTTTGATATGCCACAAGAGAATGCCACGCTGGAAGGGTTGGTGATCGAGACGCTGGGCATGAATATCAGTGGTCAGCTGCAAGCGTATCAAGTGATGAGTTCACCTGAATTCACTACCGTGATGGACATCGCAGAATTTTCACCTAAAGAAGTGCTCAACCAATTAAACATTGAACTACCAGAAATGGCCGATGACAGTGTGTTGGAATCTGCGACCTTAAGTCTGGCAGCAGAGGGTTCCGCTGAAACCATCAAGGCTCAGCCAATCTCAATGACCTTGGACGATACCACCCTTGAAGCCAATGCGCTTGTGCACTTATCGCCATTAAACTGGGATATCAGTATTGCTGGCGCTAATCTAGATCTGGACCGATACCTGCCACCTGAAAGCGACGCCGAGCCTGCTGCCAGCGAAAACGCTAGCAATACTGGCGTTGCCTCGGATTCAGCAAGCGCTGCCAGCGAAGAGTTGTTCCCAGTAGAGTTGATTCGTACGCTCAACGGCCACGTGGGCATAGTGTTTGAAAACGTCAAAGTGAAAAATCTACAGCTTGATAAACTGGAGCTGGATTCGACTCAGACCAATGGCAAAGTGATGATCGCGCCAGCGCAGGTCGTGTTGTACGATGGCACCGCTGAAGTGCAAGCACAGCTTGATGTCACAGGTAATACGCCTGAGCTAAATGTGATGCCAAGTATCGACAGTGTACAAATCTTGCCATTCCTTAAAGACTTTATGGATCTTGAGAAAGTCCAAGGTGCGACCAACTTGACTGGTGAGATTACCACTCGTGGTAATCAAGTGGATGCGCTGATGAGAAACCTAAACGGTGACTTGTTGGTCAACATCAATGATGGCGCTTTAATTGGTACTAACTACACCAAAATGGTTTGTAAAGGGATCGCTTTTGTACGCTCAGAAGACCTGAACGAAAGTGCCTTTGAGCCTAATACACCTTTTGAAATCATGCGTATCCCAGCGAAAATCGTCAATGGTGAAATCTCCACGCCAGGTCTGACGTTAACTTCACTAACGCTTGGTGTGACCGGTGATGGTAAAATCTCACTGCCAAATAACCATCTTGATTATGAAACCCGCGTATCCCTAGTGGGTAGTGGTCTTGATCAGAGCTGTATTGTTGATGAGGACGTTGCCAACATTGAGTTCCCGATTATGTGTGAAGGGAATTTCACCGATGATGCAGCAAGCCTATGTCGCCCAGACTTTAAAGGTTTTGTATCGGCCTTCGCCGACCAGAAACTGTCTAAGGCAAAAGCAGCGGCCCAAGCAAAACTAGACGCTGAAAAAGCCCGCGCTAAAGAAAAGCTGGACGCTGAAAAAGCGCGCGCGCAAGAGAAATTAGCAGAAGAAAAAGCCCGTTTGGATGAGAAAAAGGAAGAGGCGAAACAAGAGCTTGAAGACAAGCTTAAAAGTAAACTTAACGGTCTGTTTTAAAGCAGTTAGCAGAATTAATGATCCCAAAAAACAACTTTGCGCCCCGCGTGCTGGATTGGTTTGACCAGCACGGGCGCAAGCACCTTCCTTGGCAACAAAACAAAACCCCTTACCGAGTCTGGATTTCTGAGATCATGTTGCAGCAAACGCAAGTGACCACAGTGATCCCGTATTACGAGCGTTTTATGAGCTCGTTTCCGGATGTCTACGCCTTAGCCAGTGCGCCACAAGACGATGTGTTAGCACACTGGAGTGGCTTAGGTTATTACGCGCGTGCCCGTAACATGCATAAAGCCGCGCAAAAGCTGGTCGACGATTGGGATGGCGAATTCCCTGCGACACAAGAGGGCGTGTGTGAGTTGCCTGGTATCGGGCGCTCCACCGCCGCGGCCATTCTGTCGATTTCCCGCAATGAACCGCTGGCTATCTTGGATGGCAATGTAAAACGCGTACTGGCGCGTTTTCACGCGATCCCTGTATGGCCTGGGGAGCGCAAAACCGAAGCGGCGATGTGGGAGCTTGCCGAAGCCTATGGTCCCAAGGAGCGTTGCGGTGATTACACGCAAGCGATGATGGATCTAGGGGCGACTTTGTGTACTCGCTCTAAGCCACGTTGTGATGAATGTCCGCTGCAGTCAGATTGCGAAGCGTATGCCACAGGTACGCCGACGAATTTTCCTAAGTCCAAACCGAAAAAGCCCGCTAAGCCAGTGCGTACTACGCAGATGCTGGTGCTGCGTCACGATGATCAAGTGCTGCTTGAGAAACGTCCCGCCACAGGTATTTGGGGGGGCTTATGGAGTTTGCCTGAGGTGGATGTGTCAGAAGATGCAGTGCAAATGGCAGAGCAGCGCTTAGCGGTCAGTGTTGCCGCTGTCACAAGTTTGTCACCTTTTCGTCATACCTTTAGCCATTACCATTTAGACATTGTTCCGGCTGAATTAACGGTGACGCCGACCGTCGAGGTGCAAGAGTCAGGTAAATATCAATGGTTTAGTTTGGCAACGGCGCTGACGCTTGGTTTGCCGGCACCAGTACGGACCTTACTCGAAACTCACCCGCACATGCGTCAACTTATCTAGCCGCTGATTACTACAAGAGGCCACTGGACATCATGGTATGGAGTATTTTTTGCAAGTTCTTGTTGCTTGGGTGCACTAGCTTTGGTGGCCCAGCAGCGCACTTAGGGTATTTTCGCCGAGAGTTTGTCGAACGCCTAGGCTGGGCAAGCGAAGCAGATTACGCTCAGTGGATAGCATTAAGTCAGATTATGCCGGGGCCAGGCTCAAGCCAAGTAGGGTTTGCCATCGGCTATCATCGCGCGGGGTTAGCTGGGGCGTTGGCCGCCTTTGTCGGCTTTACTTTGCCTTCTGTGGTGTTGATGTGCGCGTTTGTCATGCTTGGCATGCAGTTCGCCAATCATGAGGTGTTCTTAGGCGTGGTTGCCGCGCTGAAGCTGATGGCGATCGTCGTGGTGCTGGATGCGATTTACGCTATGGCGGGAAGCTTTTGTCAGAGCTTGGCAACTCGTATGGTGGCCTTGGCCGGTGCGCTGTTTGTGCTGCTTTGGCCATGGGGCTTTAGTAGCTTGCTGTTAGTGGTGTTGGCTGGTCTGGCCGGGGCTTATTACTTTAAAGACAGTAAACCGATGGCGCTGACTAGCCAAATTTCTAAGCCAGTGGCTTATGGGGCGTTGGTGATTTTTATAACGCTGTTTGTCTTGACCAGCTTGATTCATGGTAGCGGTTGGTTGGCTCTGTTTAGCGAGCTTTATCAAGCGGGCAGTTTAGTGTTTGGTGGTGGTCATGTGGTGCTACCACTGATGTCTGAGCAGCTGGCGCACATGATTTCGACTGATCACTTGTTGACCGGCTACGCAGCGGCGCAGGCTGTTCCAGGGCCGATGTTTACCTTAGCGACCTATCTTGGTGCCGTGCTTGCGCCAGAGAAGGGGCTGATTGTCTGGGCGTTGATTGCGACCTTGGCGATTTTTTTGCCAGGTTTGTTATTGATGTTAGTAGGGCAAAGGTATTGGCAAAGTGTCGCGCATATGCCGCGTGTACAAGGTGCGGTTACGGCGATCAATGCCGCAGTTGTGGGCTTGCTGCTGGCCACTTTGCTCGATCCGATTATTCCTAGTGCGATTCATAACGTCTGGCAAGCGTTGGTGGTATTGCTGGCATTTGTTTGGTTGCGTCTAAAAAGACCGCCCATATGGCAATTGGTGGGAGTGTTTGTACTAGGTGGTGTTGCAATAGCGTTGTTCTAAGCGCTTGAAACCTGTAACGTGAGCGCCTATATAGTTAGCAAATGAACAATTGAGAGGCCAGCATGGCAAATACCGTATTCTGTAAAAAATACCAGAAAGAAATGGAAGGCTTGGAGCGCGCGCCTTTGCCGGGTGCAAAGGGCCAAGAAGTGCTTGAAAACGTTTCTAAGCAAGCATGGCTAGAATGGCAAGCACTGCAGACCATGATCATCAACGAAAAGCACTTGAATTTGATGCAGCCTGATACGCGTAAATATTTGCTAGAGCAAATGGATAAGTTCTTTAATAACGAAGAAACGGACCGTTTGCAGGGCTATGTTGACCCAGGCGATATTCAAGAGTTGTAAGCAAAAAAATTGAGCAGCATAAAAAAGGCCTTCATCTGAAGGCCTTTTTTGTGTCTTTGGTATTAACCGTGCGCTTGTTTAAACGCCGCAATCAATGCCTGGGTTGAAGCATCTAATTGGCTGTTGTCACTGTCAGTGACTAAGCGATTATAGATATCTGTTCCCAAGACTTTGCCTAGCTCAACGCCCCACTGATCGAAGGAGTTGATGCCCCAAATAGTGCCTTGAACAAAGGTACGGTGTTCGTACAAAGCAATCAAAGAGCCAGTGGTGAAAGGCGTTAGTTGTTCGGTCAATAGCGTGTTGCTCGGGCGGTTGCCTGGGATGACTTTATGCGGAGCGATGTCTGCAACTTGTGCTTCGCTCGCGCCAGCGTCACGCAGCTCTTGCTCTGCTTGAGCCAAGGATTTACCGACCATCAGTGCTTGTGACTGGCTTAGGCAATTGGCAAACAGCTGCGCGTGATGATCAGCGACCGGATTGTGGCTTTTCAGCGGTGCAATAAAGTCCACCGGGATCAGGCGTGTGCCTTGGTGTAGCAATTGGTGATAAGCGTGTTGACCATTGGTGCCAGCGCCGCCCCAGATGACTGGGCCTGTGTCGGTTGCTACGCCTGAGCCATCGACCAAGTTGCTCTTACCGTTACTTTCCATGTCTAGCTGCTGAATATGAGCAGGCATAGCACGTAGGTAGTGATCGTAAGGGATCAGTGCATGGGTTTGCGCATTATGGAAGTTGCTGTACCACACTCCTAGGGCGCCCATGATCACTGGCAAGTTTTGCTCATAAGGAGCGCTCTTAAAGTGCTCGTCCATGGCGCGTGCGCCATCTAGTAGCTCGTAGAAGTTATCCATGCCGACGGCAACCGCAATCGGTAAGCCAATCGCTGACCACAGTGAGTAGCGACCACCGACCCAATCCCACATAGGGAAGATGTTTTCTTCGGCGATGCCAAAGTTCACCGCTTTATCAACATTAGAGCTCACAGCCGCAAAGTGTTTATGCACATCTTGCTCTGGGCCACCATTGTCGATAAACCAAGCACGTGCCGCGTTGGCATTGTATAGGGTTTCAAGGGTGCCAAACGATTTGGACGAGACGATAAAGACGGTTGTTTCAGGATTTAGTTGCTTCAATTTGCCGGTAATATCTGAGCCATCAATATTGGCAACAAAATGCACCTTGATCGTGTCTTTTTGGTAAGGTGTCAGCGCTTCTGTGACGACCTTAGGACCAAGGTAAGAGCCACCGATACCGATCGAGACGACGTCTGTGATGGCTTTATCAGAGTAGCCACGCCAAGTGCCGTCATGTAGTTCGGCCACAAACTTTTCCATCTGTGCCAAGGTAGCGCGGACTTCGTCTAGTACATTAACGCCGTCAACCATTAGTGTCTGTTGAGCTTTGCTGGCGCGCAGCGCCACATGCAATACCGAACGATCTTCGGTGTTGTTGATGTGTTCGCCGCTAAACATACCGTCAATCGCCGCTGACATGCCGGCTTGCTCAGTCAGTTGTTGCAGTAGTGACAGGGTGTGTTTGGAGGCACGGTTTTTCGAGTAATCCAATGACCATCCAGCCGCACTGGCTTGGAAAGATTCTGCACGCTGTGCATCGTCGGCAAACAGCTCTGACATGTGTACGTCAGCCATCTCTTGCTGATGTTGTGCCAATGCTTGCCACGCGGGTAGTTGCGTTGGTGAGCTCATGACAATCTCCCTTGGTTGAGGTTAAGAGTTAGGATAAATCAACGGTGATGTTGTCGATCAATCGTGCTTTGCCCAAATAGGCGGCAGCTAAGATAACCAGCTGCGTCTCTTTCTCTGATGGTGTTAATAAATTATGTTGCGCGCGAATTTCGAAATAATCGCGGCTAAAACCAGCGGCTTCAAGCTTCTGTTGAGCTTGTTCGCAGATGGTCTCGTAAGAGCTATTGCCCGCTTCAATCTGCTGTTTCGCCCATTGCAGGGTCTGATAAATAGTCGGCGCGATAGCGAGTTCTTCAGGGCTTAGATAGCCATTACGTGAGCTCATCGCCAGACCTGACTCGGCACGGGCAATATCGACGCCAATAATTTCGACGTTAGAGCTTAGATCACGTGCCATGTCTTCGATGACTTTCAATTGTTGATAATCTTTGTTACCAAAAATCGCGCAGTCTGGCATGACAATATTAAAAAGTTTGGTGACTACGGTGGCCACGCCGACGAAATGACCAGGGCGCGAAGCGCCACACAAGATGTCGGATAAGCCTGTTACTTCGATTTGTGTTTGGCTGCGCTTACCGTCAGGGTACATTTCCAGCGCTGAGGGCGCAAACAGGTAGTCACAGGTGTTGGCTGCTAGCAGGGCTTGGTCTTCGGCTAGGGTACGCGGGTAGCGCTCAAGGTCTTCGTTGGCGGAAAACTGCATTGGGTTGACAAAAATAGACGCGACCACCACATCGCCAGCTTGGCGAGCGCGGCGTACCAGCTCCATGTGTCCATCATGTAGATTGCCCATGGTAGGGACGAAGGCGATACGTTTGTCTTGTAGGCGCTCGCTTTTTAGTGCTGTGCGAAGCTCAGCAATGGTATGGAATGTTTTCATGCGTCAAAAGTATGTTCAGGTGCAGGAAAGGAGCCGTCTTTTACGGCGGCCACGTAAGCCGCGAAGGCTTGTTCAATAGTACGGCCGTCCGTTAAGAAGTTTTTCACAAAGCGGGCAGGGCGGCCAATGTTTACGCCCAGCATATCATGCATCACTAAAACTTGGCCGTCGGTCGCGGCCCCAGCGCCAATGCCGATCACAGGGACAGGCATGGCCTCAGTCAGGGTTTTACCTAATGCACTGGGAATGCATTCGTACAATAAAATATCAGCGCCTGCTTCGACCAATGCCAGTGACTCTTGGTGAATCAGCTCTGCTTGGGTTTGATCCTGGCCTTGTACTTTATAGCCACCTAGCTTATGTACGGCTTGTGGCGTCAGACCCAAATGCGCGCAGACTGGAATGCCGCGTTCAGATAATAATTTTACCGTGTCGGCCAGCCATGCGCCGCCTTCTAGCTTGACCATATGCGCGCCAGCTTGCATCAACTTAGCCGCGTTTTCTAGGGCTTGGTTGGGTGTGCTGTAGCTCATAAAGGGCATGTCGGCGAGAATAAAAGCGTGACCATTACCACGTTTTACCGCGGCCGTGTGATAACACATATCATCAATCGTAACCGGTAGCGTACTGTCTTGGCCTTGTACCACCATGCCTAAGGAGTCACCGACCAAAATGGTCTCAACGCCTGCCTGGTTCATGGCGTAGGTAAAGGTGGCATCGTAGCAAGTCAGGCAGGTGAATTTTTCCCCTGCTTGTTTCATCTTGCGCAGCTTGGATAAGGTGATAGGGCGACGCGGCTGGTTCACGGATGTATCTGTGTACATAGTTTAGGCTTCTTTGATCGCAACCAGGTCACTGGTATCAAGTTGATTGACATGCTCGGCAACGGTTTTGCCATTGTGCAAGCGTAGCTGTGGCGCTAAATCTAATAGCGGGCGAATGACAAAGCCACGCTCTAGCATAAACGGATGTGGCACATTCAGTCGAGGCTCATCAATCAGCTCTTGATTAAACAATAAGATATCAAGATCAAGGGTGCGTGGGCCCCAATGGCGCTCGCGTACACGGCGCTGGGCTTGTTCGATACTTTGTAGCAGGTCGAGTGTGGCGATGGCGCTAAGCTCGGTGTCAAAGCGTGCCACAGCGTTGATGAAGTCAGGTTGGTCTTGTGGGCCAACAGGCTTGCTACGGTAGATCTCAGACACCGTAAAATGGGCGATGTCTGGGTGCTGTTGTAATGTGCTGATGGCGCTTTTAAGTTGCGCCAGCGGGTCTTCTAGATTACTTCCTAGGCCAATATAGACCGTATTCATAGTCATGCCTCACTATTCTTGTGAGCGTTTGGAGTTGCTCTTGCGACGACGTGGACGGCGGCGTTTAGGTTTGCTGGTATCGCTGTCGCCTTGGCGTGCGTCGGCTTTATTGATTAATGCGCGCTGCTGATTTTCAGGCGCCTTTTGGAATTCTGACCACCATTGGCCCAAGCCACCCAGCTCAGTGCCACTTAGCTCACGAATCAATAGGAAATCATAAGCGGCGCGAAAACGTGGATGTTGCAGTAGCGTGAAAGCACGTTTGCCATAACGTTTAGGTAAACGGAACTGCAGATCCCAAATTTCACGCATCGGCGTTGAGAAACGACGCGGAATTGCCGTAGAGGCCACTTGGTTGTCTAGCACCATGCTGGCTGCTTGGTGCAGCGCTGGCAGGGCAGGTAAGCCTTGCTGTTCGAACTCTTCATGACGCAAGGTCACACTTGGCCAAAGCAGGATTGCATATAAGAAATAGGGCGCCGTGCTTTTGCCTTCGCGGATGCGAGCGTCGGTGTTTTCTAAGCCCTGAATAACAAACGCGTCGGGCTGGATGTCTTTGCGCTGCCAGCCGCTGTCCAGCAGTGCATCTAAATCAGGGAACAGATATTTGAATAGACCGTATTCACGTAACAGTTTAAAGGTAGTGACGCCATTGCCGCTGCCTAAAAGCTTCAGCACTTCTTCAAACAAGCGTGCTGGTGGGATGTGATCCAGTAGGTGCGCCATTTCTTTAATGGGCGCTGCGGTAACGGCTTCAATTTCAAAATCCAACTTGGCCGCAAAGCGTATGGCACGCAACATGCGCACAGGGTCTTCTTGGTAGCGCTGGCGCGGATCACCGATGATGCGGATCTGGCGCTGTTCGATATCGGCTAAGCCACCACAGTAATCGTGTAGGGAGAAGTCGGCAATGTTGTAGTACAGCGCATTAAACGTAAAGTCACGGCGCTCTGCGTCTTCTTCAATGCTGCCGTAGACGTTGTCACGTAATAAAATACCGTGCGTCGAGCGAGCGGTATCTTTGCCTTTTAGCGAAGTGTTGGCTTTGGCTGGTGCCTCGCTCTGCTGTGCGGCGCTGTTGGCACGGAAGGTAGAAACTTCGATGATCTCACGGCCATAGGTGACGTGAACTAGCTTAAAACGACGGCCGATCAGGCGTGAGTTGGAAAATAAGTCGTGCGCTTCTTCAGGCGTGGCATTAGTAACGACATCGAAATCTTTCGGCTCAATACCAATCAAATGGTCACGAATACAGCCACCTACGAGATAGGCATCAAACCCTGCTTCATGCAGGCGATAGAGCACTTTCAGCGCATTCGGGCTGACGTTTTTCCGCGAAAAAGTGTGTTCATCTCGGGGAATCTCAAGAGGGAGCTGTGAAGACTCGTCTGAGCCAAAGAGTGAAGTCGCTTTACGAACCAAAGACCTAAAACCTGCAAGCATTATTAATATAATTTCGACAATTAACGGTGTGGATATTCTACACGGGCAACGTAGAAGTTACACGATAAAGAAAGAAGTAATAGTAAAGAATTAAGGAGAAGGGTGTATAGCTAAGAAGGGCGAAAATAAAATAATCGCTTTGGATACATCGAAGATACTAGTTCCGAAAACAAAGTTGGTGCTGCTTCTGCAGTTCTACTCAAGTTTTATTTTTATTTTTGCAATGTTTTCATCGCCTAACGGCTGGCATATCTAAAAAAATCAATTATCCAAAGCGATTTTTCCATCCACAGCCTCAAATTTTTATTTTTATTTGAAGAGGCTGCGGTGTTCCTAATGTTTTATTTTTATTTGTAGGAACGTTCACATGATCAACTTATTTTTATTATCGTCAATCTTGTTATCGTTGTGCTCTATATAAGGCATTTGTTGTGCCAATTCTTTCAATAGCTTGAAAAATAAGACAATTTTAGAAAACCTGTGCACTTTTTTTACAATTTGCAAGGCTTTGAATGATTCGTTTAGTAACATTTGTTACTTTTGTTCCGTTACTTTTCTGGGCACGCCAAGCTTTTGACGTCTTTCCCAAAGGCTTTTTCGAGAGATGCCCAGTGATTGTGCGAGTTGTGTTTCGGTCATTTTATGTTGGTGCGTCAACACAAAATGTTTGAAGTAGTCGTCCATGGTGGTGCCATTGATGGCAAATGACGGTTCGAGCGGAGCGGCATTAGTATCGTCGCTTTGTATTGCAGTTGTATGACGACGTTTGCTTTTGAGTTTAAGGTTGCTGGCTTCCAGCTTACCTTCAGGGCTTAGGATGATGGCACGCTCTAGCGCGTTCTCAAGCTCACGTACGTTGCCTGGCCAGTCATGCTCACGGATCGCTTGATCAAATGCCTTAGTGTATTTAGGGACGCTCTTATCGTGCTTGTGGCAGGCTTTTTCTAATAAGGTCTTAGCGATCAGTGCAATGTCATCGCCACGCTCGCGCAGCGGTGGCACCTCAAGCTCCATGACATACAAGCGGTAGTATAAGTCTTCACGGAACATGCCGGTTTCTACCATGTGTAATAAGTCGCGGTGGGTGGCCGTTACTAGGCGAATATCCACGGTGGTTGAGCTAACAGCGCCGACGCGACGAATCTCACCTTCTTGCAGCACACGTAATAGTCGCGCCTGAGCTTCGAGTGGTAGCTCGCCGATCTCATCCAAAAATAGCGTGCCGTGGTCGGCAGCAACGATCAAGCCATCACGGGCCGATACCGCGCCAGTAAAGGCGCCTTTTTCATGACCAAAGAGTTCGGATTCGATCAGGTTTTCTGGGATAGCGGCGCAGTTGACGCTGATGAGCGGGTGATCTTTGCGCTTGGATAAATTGTGAATCGACTTAGCGACCAGCTCCTTACCAGTACCGGATTCTCCGTGAATCAGGACGGTGGCATCGGTTTTGGCGACTTTTACCAACTCATCAAACAACACATGCATGGCTGGGCTATTGCCGATGATGCCACTCTCGGGGGTGCCAAGTGTCATTTCTGCAGGCGTGGGTTGATCTTCTCCGGCGAACAAACTGATGTGATTGCTTGCTGTGGCCGTTTGAGTTGGCGTCTGTTGGCGCTTTTCTAAGGCGTCGATGACTTGCGCCAAAACCGTTTCAGGGTCGGTGGGCAGCGGAATAAAGTAGCTCGCGCCCTTGGCCATGTATTCGATGGCAGCATTGAGGCTGGGGCGTTGGTCAAAGATGATAAAGGCTTGCTCGCTGATGTAGCTGAGGGCGTCATCAGAGGCAGCATCGGCATCAATTAGTAAGAGCTCGAAATCACTCAGTTCATAGTACTTGAGCGCTTGGTCGATAGATTGGCTGATGTTGACGTGAAAGCCATTGCGACTAAGCCAGCGATCGACTTCTTTTAACGGCGACTGATCGCCGCAAATGACCATAATATGATACATGCTGTCACCCCTTGTAACTGGTTGTAACGATTATACTCACTTTAGCTGGGCGAGTAATAGGTGTTAGCCAATTAGGTCGAGGTCTTTTTCTGCGAGGGATAAGTTCTGCTGTGTCAGGTGTTGGCGCTGCCAGTGTGTGCTGGCCCAATCAAGTAGCTGTGACAGGCTGTAATCGTGGGGGATGTCGCGTAAACCAAGGTAGTGCAAGACGCTTTTTAAAGTGCGGCAGCAGCCGTTTTCGATGGCTTTGGCATGATTTTGTTTACTGATTTTGTCGCCGCGCTCATTCACGATCAATGGCAGGTGACATAGCTTGGGGGCTTGCCAGTCAAATTGCTGATACAACCAGAGCTGTTGGCCCGTGGTGTCGAGTAGATCAGCTCCACGAACGATGTCACTGATGGCTTGTAAGTGATCGTCCACAACGACAGCAAGCTGGTAAGAAAAGTAGCCATCTTTGCGTTTGAGGACAGGGTGGTTGGGTTGTTCTGCTAGATCGAAGCGCTGCTGTTGTTGAATGGGATCAAAGAACTCAAACTGCCCTTGATCGCAATGCGCTCGCCACGAGTGTGGCTGGTCTGTGTGGCTATCGCAACGGTGCGGATGCAATCCTTGGTAGCAAGCCAATGCAGCACGGGTGCAGTTGCATGGGTAAGCCAGGTCTTGCTCGATCAATTGCTGTAGATAGGCTTGATAAAGCTCATGGCGCTCGGATTGCACCAGTACTGGCTCATCAGAAATCAGGCCATAGCTGGTTAAGGTATCAAGAATACTGGTTTGGAAACGAGGCGAGCAACGAGTGCCGTCCACATCTTCGATGCGAATTAGCCAAGTGCCATGCTGCTGACGAGCATCTAAGTAGCTGGCGACTGCACTGAGTAGTGAGCCAAAGTGAAGTGGGCCGGTTGGCGAGGGCGCAAACCGGCCGCGATAAGCATCGGCCATAGATTAGCTGCCGATTTGCTTCTCTTTAATTTCGGCAAGGGTCTTACAATCGATACACATGGTCGCTGTCGGGCGAGCTTCTAGACGGCGGATGCCGATTTCGATACCACACTCATCACAGAAACCGTAGTCATCTTCGTTGATGCGCTCGATCGTCTGATTGATTTTTTTCACCAGTTTACGCTCACGGTCGCGAGCACGCAGTTCCAGGCTGAACTCTTCTTCTTGGCTAGCTCGGTCGTTCGGATCCGCGTAGTTAACCGCCTCTTCTTGCAGGTGGTGAACGGTGCGATCAACCTCTTCCATTAGGTTTTGCTTCCAATTGAGAAGGATGCTTTTAAAGTGCGCCAACTGTTGTTCGTTCATGTACTCTTCCCCTTCCGCCGCAACGTAAGGAGTAAAGTCTTTCATCAATGATTCAGGGTTTGTATTTGGCATAGCGTTGCCTCACTTCCCAGGTGTTCCTTGTGGTAACCTGTTTACATTAAGTTAATGTGGTTTAAATTTTCGGGCGGAAAGTTATCAGATAATTTCCAGCATAACCACAATTTTTGCGCAAAAATATTATTTCTTTTTCCAGCATAGCAAGGACTTCTTTGATTATGACCCAGAGTTTAGCCAAGCGGGTGGAGCAGATTGCTCCGTTTCAAGTCATGGCGGTGATGGCGCGTGCCAAACAGTTACAAGCGCAAGGTGAAGACGTTATTCACCTCGAAGTGGGCGAGCCCGACTTTGTCGCGCCTAAGGCCGTCAATGACGCTGGACAAGCAGCTATCGCTAATGCACAAACTGGTTACACCGCCGCCACTGGCTTGCCTGAGTTGCGTCAAGCGATCAGCGACTTTTACCAAACGCGCTATCAAGTGGACGTTGCGCCGGAGCGCATTATCGTCACACCAGGTGCATCGGGGGCGTTGATTTTGCTGAGCTCATTAATGGCGGACGTGGGCTCTGAGGTGTTGATGCCGGACCCTTGTTATCCCTGTAATCGTAATTTTTTGACTCAGGTAGGCGCGCAGGCGCGTATGTTAGATTGTTCGGCTAATCCTGACTTTGCAATTGATCTAGATACCTTGGCACAGCAGTGGCAAGCGCATACCACGGGGTTGTGGTTAGCTTCGCCCGCGAACCCGACAGGTTCTGTGTTGAGTAAAGAGTACGTGGCCAAGGCCTGGCAAATCGTGCAGCAGCAGGGCGGTCATTTGTTGGTCGATGAAATCTATCAAGGCTTGGTGTTTGAAGGTGAAGACTTTACTGCGTTAAGTGTCAGTGAAGATATTTTTGTCGTGAATAGCTTCTCCAAATACTTTGCTATGACAGGCTGGCGCTTGGGTTGGATTGTGGTGCCGGAGTGGGCGGTAGAGGGCGCCACTAAATTGGCGCAAAACTTATTTATTTCGGCGCCCTCGATCGCGCAATACGCGGCGTTGAAAGCCTTTGATCAAGATGTGTTGGCTGAATGTGAAGCGCGACGCCAGACGCTCGCTTCGCGTCGTGCGACCTTGATAGCGGGCATCGAGCGTCTAGGCTTGCCGGTCGCGGCGTCACCGCAAGGGGCCTTTTATATTTATGTTGATGTCTCTTCGCTGACCGATGACGCTATGCAGTGGTCGCTTGATCTTTTGGAGCAAGAATTTGTGGCGTTAACGCCAGGCGCGGATTTTGGCCAACGCGATGCTCATAAGTACGTGCGCTTCGCCTATACCTGTGATGATGCGCGCATCGAAGAAGCGCTGCAGCGGATTGAGCGTTTTATCGCTGCCTAGTTGGCTTTTATTGATCTCTATCGGGTTTGCTGGCGGTTTTTACACGGTTGCCTTTAAAAGCAACCTATTACTCTGCATTATGGCTTTTTGTGTTGAGATCTAAGGCGATAAAACTGATGCAGCAAAAGGTTCAGCTTTGGCGTCGCTTGGCGGCGGCGTTTTATGATTCGTTATTGTTAATTGCTCTGTATTTTGTGGTGGGCTGGATTGCCGTGATGGCCAACGATGGCGAAGCCGTTGAAGCGGGCTGGTTGTTTTGGCTGTTGTTGCTGATCGCATGGGGGTTTTTTGTCAAATTCTGGCGTTATCCAGGGCAGACGTTAGGGATGCAGGTGTGGAAATTTCGCCTCGTGCAAACGGATGGTACGCAGGTCACGTTGCGCCAAGCGACGGCGCGTTATCTGTTAGCGTTGGTGTCTTGGGCATGCGCCGGGCTAGGTTTTTGGTGGGCCTTGCTGGACAAAGACGGCGCGACCTGGCACGACAAGCTCACCGACACTCGACTCGAGTTTATCGATCATAAAAAACGCGATCCTTAGATCGCGTTTTTTATGTCTGAAATAGACGTTAATGGCGGCGCTTGAGTAAGTAGAGGCCGATACCAAAACACACCAAAATAGGCACTAGGATGCCGACCAGTGGCGGCAAACTGCTGACCAAGCTAAAGCGTCCTGTCATGTACAAAGTATTTTGGAAAGTCAGACCAATCAAAACCCCAGAGAAAATACGCGCACCCATGGTAGACGAGCGTAGTGGGCCAAAAATGGTGGAAATAGCAACAATGACCAGCGCCAAAGAGGATAAAGGGCGTAACGCTTTATTCCAGAAGGACAATTCATAATTGTCGGCATTCAGGCCTTGGCTGTTTAAAAAGGATTGATACTGATAAAGCTGAGTCAGCGATAAGCTATCTGGTTCTTGCGTGGATAAGTAAAGGTAGTCCGAGCGCAAAGAAGAGCGCCACTCGACGGTGTCGGCTTGCTCAACAATCACTTGGTCAGGGGTAAACGTAGTCGTTTCGATGTCGTGAAGCTGCCAGCGGTTATCGGCGATTTGCGTCGCTCGTTGCGCAGTAATGATGGCATGCAGCTGATCGCCTTCACGATCATAGATGGTCATACGGTAAAGGTTGCCATCGGTATCCGCTGCATCAATGTAGACATAATCGCCATTGGTCTTGAGCCAGCTGCCGCCGCTGATGGCAAAGCTCTGGCCGCTGCCATGTTGAATTTTATCTACTAAATTGGCTTTTTGCTCGGCGATAGGTGAGACAAACTCGGCCACGATCAGGCCGACTAAGGCTAATAGAAGAATAGGCTTACAAGCTGCATAGCCAAGACGCCATAGCGGAATACCCGCGGCACGCATGACGGTAATTTCGGAGGTAGAAGCCAATGCCCCCAAGCCGATTAGGGTGCCGATCAAAGAGGCGACAGGCAGGTATTCGGCTAGCTTGCCGGGTATCTTTAAAGCCAAGACTTGCATCAAAACGCCAGCGGTGTACTGCTCATTGATGCGTTTTACTTCTTCAATAAAGGTGATGGCAAAATCCAGCCCCAGCAAGACAAAAGTCACTAAGCACACGGCCAGCAATACTGATGTGCCGACATAACGATCAAGCTTACGCATTGGACGCTCCTGTTGTTGAAGGCAATTTGGCCGCTTTTCGAGAAAACGTCTGATTAAAGACTAAAAATAGGTAGCCACCGATAAGAGCGAATAAAGCGTGAATCCACCATAGGCCCAAGTTAATCGGGATTTGTTGCTTCTCAAGTGCTGTTTTGCCCCAAATTAAAAGCCCGAGATAGCCAATTAATAGAGCAATAGCGGGGAGCATTTTAAAGAAGCGGCCTTGGCGCGGATTCACCTGACTGAGCGATAAGCCGATAATGGCTAGGATCGGCACCATCACCACGAGGCTAATACGCCAATGTAATTCGGCAATGTAAGTTGGATTATTCGAGCGCAGTAAGGTTGTGGTTGGCTGTGCTTCTTGAGCGGTAATGGTTTGTGCCGGCGTTTCTTCCATACGTAGCGCATACGTATCAAACGTCGTCACACGGTAATCAGCTGAGCCAGGCGTACCTTCATAACGGATACCATCTTTTAGTACCAAGTATTGCAGGCCTTCGTGCTCTTCAAAACGCACCAATTCACCGTATTGGGCGAGCGTCTGAGTGGGGGTCGAAAGGCCATTTTTCACCACCACATCGGAGACAAATAGATTCTCCATCCAGCCTTCTTCCTCAGTAAGGCGCTCAACATACATAGACATTTGTCCTGAGCCTTCGAAGGTGCCGGGCTGTAGAAGATCAAATACCGTTAGGCGGCTTTGCTCTTGTGACATCTCCTTGGCTTGATATTCAAACGATGGGGCGACCCAAAAGTTGATGAGAGCGGATAAAAGCGTGATAAAAAGCGCGATGCCAAGAGTGTAAACGCCCAATTTGACCTTGCTGACGCCGCTGGCAAAGAGAATCGACATCTCATTTTCGATGTATAGGCGTCCGTAGGCTAATAGCAGCGAGAGGAAAAACGCGAGCGGTAAAATCACCTGTATAAAGCTTGGGATGTGCAAGCCTAGGATGACGAATAAAAAATCAAAACTCATTTTACCTTCGGCGACACGGCCGAGGTAATTGACGATGCGTCCACTTAAAATGACAAGAAGTAAGACGAGGGTCACCGCTGCGGTTGACACCAACACTTCTTTAGCCAAGTATCTGAATAGTTTCAAAGGAACCTCTTCTGGAGTTCTAGCGTGACTTCAGGCAGCCGCTACCTTAAAAATTTGGCCAATATTATCTCGTTAGTTGGCGAAGGTAGCCAGTATATTTTAGAAAGATTATTGAATTGGATGGGAATTATGAAGACAGAATTGTTCAACAACGTTGCGACGGTCGACGCTGACCTGCTAGTGCTGTTTGTGCCAAGCGAAGGTGAGCTGCCTGCTGCGACTGCGCAATGGGATGAAAAACTCAACGGTCAAATTTTGGCGCTGCGTGAACAAGCCGTTTTCAAAGCCAGTGTGGCACAAACGCTATTATTGCCAAGTACTGATGCTGCGCAACCAGCAGTGCTGTTAGTCGGCACCGGCAAAGACGCCTTGTCTGATATGAAACTGAAAAAAGTAGTAGGCGCGATCGGTAGCCAAATCAAAGGCCTACCGTATGCCAACGTGGCGCTGGCCGCATCAGGTCTGGCAGTCAACGAGCGTGGCAGTGATAACGTGAATACCTTGCTGGCGCAGTGGTTAAACGAAAGCTTCTATGAGTTTAAAGGCTTTAAGCAAGACGATGCTGAAAAGACGACCAAAGTAGAAACTTTGCTGATCGAAGGTGATAACGAGGCGGCGGTTAAAGTCGGTGCTGCCACGGCCGCCGGCTCTGCGTTTACTCGTCAGCTAGGCAATCTGCCAGGCAACGTATGTACGCCATCTTACTTGGCATCACAGGCGCAGCAACTAGGCGAAGAATACGGCATCGAGATTGAACTGCTTGATGAGACCAAAATGGACGAGCTAGGTATGCACTGTCTGCTATCTGTCGGTCGCGGCAGTGATCAGCCAAGCTACTTAATTGTGATGCATTACCGTGGTGGTAAAGAAGACGAAGCGCCGCATGTATTATTAGGTAAAGGTATTACCTTTGATACCGGTGGTATTTCCTTGAAACCAGGCGCAAAAATGGATGAAATGAAATACGACATGTGTGGCTCAGCGAGCGTATTTGGCACCATGAAAGCCATTTGTGAGTTGAAACCTGCCCTGAACTTCACCGCTGTGATTGCAGCAGCGGAAAACATGCCAAGTGGTCGTGCCACTAAGCCTGGTGACATCGTGAAAACCATGTCGGGTAAAACCGTAGAAGTCTTGAACACTGATGCGGAAGGTCGTCTAGTGTTGTGTGATGCGTTGACCTACATTGAGCGCTTTAAGCCGCAGTCTGTGGTTGATATCGCAACCTTGACCGGTGCGTGTATTGTGGCTCTGGGTAGTGTGAATTCTGGTATGTATGCCAATAAGCAAGACGTCGCAGACGCACTAAAAGCAGCCAGCAAAGAAGCGGCTGACAAATTGTGGCAGATGCCGCTGGATGAAGAGTACCAGCAGCAACTAGACAGCAACTTCGCTGATATTGCCAACATCGGTGGCCCTGAAGCAGGCTCAGTGACAGCGGCGTGTTTCTTATCGCGCTTCACCGAAAGTTACCCATGGGCACATTTGGATATCGCCGGTACCGCTTGGGCTGGTGGTGCAACCAAAGGTGCTAGTGGCCGCCCTGTAGGGTTGTTAACACAATACCTGTTAGCTAAGGCGAACTAAGCTTCTAGTAAGCAATATTGTCAAATATTCAAGCCCAGCTAGCGCCTGCTAGTTGGGCTTTTTTTATGGCGTGTAAAGTGGCTTTACGGCGGCTAGGGTGGACTTTTGTGGGCGGCAGTGCGAAAGTTGTACAATTATCTGGTTCGATGGCCAAGCGAGCACACCCTGTTTCGGCAGTAGGTGGTATCTATTAATAGTATAAGTTGTGGTGTTTATGTCTGACGTGCTTTCTGATGTAAATATGTATTTATCCGAGCCGGATGAAACCGTATTAACGGCGGCCTTGCGTAACAAAGACGATATTCCCATTCTGATGGATATTGTTGGCGACGATACGCCTTTAGTCAGTCAAGAAGAGCATCTGCAAAGCTCAGTAACGATTGATCCTGAAGTGCGCCCAGTGACGGCTAAAGCTGTCTCCGCCAAAAAAGACACGATGCTTAAGCGTCCTGTTGTGCCGACGACAACTGCTACTCCTACTATCTCGACCGAACAAGCCGCTTTTCATGCAGCCAAACGCGCACTAGAGCAACCACAAACGGCTGCAGACAGTACCGATCAAGCAGCGCCGACTGAAGCTCATTCTGAGTCAGCTGCTCAAGCTTCGCCAAGCTCGAATCTGCTCAGTGAAGTGATCCAAACCGTACTTGAACGCAAACTTCCAGAAATTGTCGAGGAAGTGATGCTAGAAATCGCCAAACGAGAGCAAAGGTAACGCTGTGCGACTTTCTCGGTCGCCCGCTAAGCGTTATAATTCCAGCAACTTAATTTTGCCATCCAAGAGCTTTAAGACACCATAATGGAAAAGACTTACCAACCCCAAAGCATTGAACAGCCTATCTACGCACGCTGGGAAGAAAATAACTATTTCGCACCAAGCGGAGACGGTTCACCATTTTCGATCATGATTCCGCCGCCAAACGTCACCGGTAGCCTGCACATGGGGCACGCGTTCCAGCACAGCTTGATGGATGCCATGATTCGCCGTGCGCGTATGCAAGGTCAGCGTACCTTGTGGCAGCCAGGCAGTGACCACGCCGGTATCGCAACACAAATGGTAGTAGAGCGTCAGTTGGCAGCACAAAACCAAACGCGTACCGAGCTTGGCCGCGAAAAATTCCTAGAAAAGGTTTGGGAATGGAAAAGCCAATCGGGCGGCACCATTTCCGATCAAATGCGTGTTTTAGGTGACTCAGTAGATTGGAGTCGCGAGCGTTTCACCATGGACCCTGGTATGTCTGCGGCGGTACAAGAAGTATTTGTGCGCCTATTTGATGAAGGCATCATTTACCGCGGTCAGCGCCTAGTCAACTGGGATCCTAAGCTACATACCGCCATCTCTGACTTAGAGGTTCTGTCAGAAGAAGAAAATGGCTTCATGTGGCACTTCCGTTATCCACTAGCGGATGGCGCGACGACAGCTGAAGGTAACAACTACATCGTTATTGCCACTACGCGCCCAGAAACCATGTTAGGTGATTCGGCGGTTGCTGTGGCGCCAGATGATGAGCGCTACGCGGATTTAGTGGGCAAAGAAATCGAGTTGCCTCTAGTGGGTCGTCGTATTCCGATCATTGCTGACGAATACGTGGATAAAGAATTCGGTACTGGCTGTGTGAAGATTACGCCAGCGCACGATTTTAACGACTACGAAGTCGGTAAGCGTCACGACTTGCCAATGATCAACATCTTTACCGATGATGCAGCGATCAATGATGTCGCGCCAGAAAAATACCAAGGTATGGATCGTTTTGACGCGCGTAAAGCGATCGTGGCTGACTTTGAAGAGTTGGGCTTACTTGAGAAAATTGCGGACCACAAACTGAAAGTACCGCGCAGCGAGCGCGGTAACACAGTGGTTGAGCCTTACCTAACCAAGCAATGGTACGTAGCGGTAGAAACACTAGCGAAGCCAGCCATTGAAGCGGTAGAAAACGGCTCGATCGAGTTTGTGCCAAAACAGTGGGAAAACACCTACTTCGCGTGGATGCGTGACCTACAAGACTGGTGTATCTCGCGTCAGCTGTGGTGGGGCCATCAAATTCCTGCTTGGTACGATGCCGAAGGCAATGTTTACGTAGGTAACGATGAAGCGTCAGTACGTGAAAAATACAGCCTTGCAGGTGATGTCGAACTGACTCGTGATGAAGACGTGCTAGACACTTGGTTCTCATCGGCGCTATGGACTTTTGCGACGCAAGGTTGGCCAGAAGAAACAGAAGACTTTGAGCTATTTGCTGAGTCTGATGTACTAGTGACCGGCTTTGATATCATTTTCTTCTGGGTCGCTCGTATGATCATGATGACCTTGAAGTTCACCAATAAAGTGCCGTTTAAGAAGGTTTACATCACTGGTCTAATTCGTGATGAGCGCGGCGATAAGATGTCGAAATCTAAAGGTAACGTGATCGATCCATTGGATTTGATCAATGGTATCGATATCGAATCACTGGTTGCGAAACGTACTTACGGCATGATGCAGCCACACTTGGCGCAAAAAGTTGAGAAGAATACACGCGAAACTTACCCAGAAGGGATGCCAGCGTACGGTACTGACGCGCTACGCTTTACCTTGTGCTCATTGGCATCGGGTGGTCGTGATATCAAGTTCGACCTTAACCGCTTAGAAGGTTACCGCAACTTCTGTAACAAGATCTGGAACGCAGCGCGCTACGTGTTGATGAACACAGAAGGTCAAGACTGTGCGCAAAACGGCACTGAGGTTGAGCTATCGCTAGCGGATAAGTGGATCATTTCACGTCTGCAGCATACTGAAGATGCGGTAAATAAAGCTTACGACACTCATCGTTTCGACTTGGCGGCACAAGCCATTTACGAATTCATGTGGCACGAATACTGTGACTGGTACCTAGAGCTTTCTAAACCAGTTCTTTGGGATGAAAACTCCACTCCAGCACAGCTAGCGGGCACGCGCCGTACTTTGGTACGAGTACTAGAAGCCTTCTTGCGTTTAGCGCACCCAATGATGCCATTCATCACTGAAGAGATTTGGCAACGTGTTGCGCCACTTGCGGGTCAAGCGGGCGATACGGTCATGATGCAAGCTTACCCTGCTGCTGAAGAAACGAAGAAAAACGCTGAAGCGGAAGCAGATGTTGAGTGGCTAAAAGGTGTCATCGAAGGGGTACGTAATATCCGTGGTGAGATGAACATTGCGCCATCTAAACCACTTGAGGTGTTCTTCCGCAGTGGTTCAGCACAAGACCAAGCACGTATGGAAGCGAACTTAACCTTCTTGCAGAAATTGGCCAAGATCGAATCCATTACTTGGTTGGCATCAGGTGAAGAGGCGCCAATGTCAGCGACAGCACTAGTAGGTGAAATGGAAGTCTTGGTGCCTATGGCAGGCCTAATCGACAAAGAAGCTGAGCTTGCGCGTCTGCAAAAAGAAATCGACAAAGCGAGTAAAGATCTACAGCGTATTGAAGGCAAACTAGGCAATGAATCATTTGTTGCTAAAGCGCCAGCCGCCGTAGTCGAGAAAGAAAAGGCGAAATGCGAGGACTTGAGGTCAGTTGTTGCTCGTTTAGAAGAGCAAAAAGCAAGTATCGCGTCGTTGTAACAAACAGTGCCCCGTACCTAGTGACGGGGCGTATTGTTTGCCAACAATAATAAGAGGCATGCATGACAGAACGGTTATTTGGCAAAGTGCGCTGGTTTAACGATACCAAAGGGGTGGGGTTCATCAAACGAGATGACGCAGATGATGTGTTTGTGCATTATCGTGCGATTTTAGCAGACGGGCACAAGACTCTTAAAAAGGGACAGTCCGTCAGCTTTACCATCACTGAAACCGACTTTGGCACCCAAGCCGCAGAGGTCAAACTGGAAAAAAAGCCGATCTAATTAATGCCTAAAAAAACCAGCCTAGTGCTGGTTTTTTTGTGTCTGCAATTACTGCTCAAGCATGTCGTAGGCGAGTTTGACAAAATCCACCGGGCTTAAAATGCCGATTAGTTTGCCATCTTCGACCACAGGTAAGCTACCGTACTTATTCTCGATGAAGAACTCTGCTGCCATTTTCAGAGACTGTGATGGCGAGACCGTCAAAATATCTTTGTTCATGGCGTTGCGTACAGGCGTTTGCTCTTCTTTTTTGGTCAGTTGCTGAGTGCCGAATTGACTGACTAAATAAAAGGCGTGTTTTAGGTATTCACGTTGGGTCAGCATGCCGAGGCAGTTGCCTTCTTCATCGACCACTGGCAGGTTGCGAATATTTTTCTGTGCCATCAGCGTTTTGGCTTTCGCCAGCGAATCGCTCTCTTTTAACGTGATTAAGTCCGTGATCATTAGGTCTGCTACAGTTTGCACACTCAAAACTCCTTGTATAATGGTTAACCTGAGTTTAGGAGATTTGAAATGCCCAGTGCAATAGACCCGCATCATATAGATGCACAAACCGCAGCACGTGATGAATATTGGATGCGTAAAGCGCTAGAACTGGCGCAAGCGGCCGCCGCACAGAGCGAAATTCCTGTGGGTGCACTGATTGTCCAAGATGAGCAGATTATTGGCCAAGGCTTTAACTCGCCCATCCATACTTGTGATCCAACGGCTCATGCCGAAATCCGAGCAATCCGCGATGCCTGTCAAAAAGCCAATAACTACCGGCTGCCTGGCGCGACGCTATACGTCACGTTAGAGCCTTGTTCTATGTGTGCGGGAGCGATCGTTCACAGTCGAGTGGCGCGGGTGGTTTATGGTGCGACAGAACCTAAAAGCGGTGTGGTGGAAAGCCAGCAGCGCTTTTTTGAGCATGACTTCTTAAATCATCGGGTCGAAGTGACCGGTGGGGTCTTAGCAGAGCAGGCGAGCACCCAGCTTTCAAACTTTTTTCAGTACCGTCGCGAGCAAAAAAAGCGGTTAAAACAACAAGCTAAAGGCATAAGTTCGACATCCGAGTGACGAAAGTGACGAATATATGCAGTCTATACTGGCTTCAAAACACCCCAATGATTTAAAATGTGCGCAAATTTTTCCCCAAACCACCATATGAGGCAAAACTCGACATGCTGACTCTGCATGGTTCCGCAGCGCTTTCCGCGTTTCGCAAAGCTAAGCTTTTAGCCGGTCTACAAGACCTGTACCCATCCATCACAGATATCGATGCCCAGTTTCTACATTTTGTTGAGCTAAAGTCAGATCAGGCACTGACTGCAGAACAACAGGGTGTGCTAGAACAGGCTCTGACTTACGGGGCTAAGTCTGCGCCGATTCAAGTATCTGACAACTACGTGTTAGTAGTGCCACGTCTAGGTACCATCTCGCCATGGTCTTCTAAAGCGACGGACATTCTGCATAACTGTGGCCTTGAGTTGGTCGAGCGTGTTGAACGTGGTGTGCAATACTTTATTCACGCAAGCGAAACTTTCTCAGATGCTCAGCGCAGTGAGATCGCAGCGCTACTTCATGACCGCATGACAGAAAGCGTGTTGCTAGATGTTGCCGCAGCAGAGTCTATGTTTAGTCACGCAACACCAACTCCGATGACAAGCGTGGATATTCTTGGCGGTGGTCGTGAGGCGTTAGTCGAGGCGAACCAAAAACTTGGTTTGGCGTTGGCGGAAGACGAAATTGATTACTTAGTCGAAGCGTTTAAAGAATTGGGTCGTAACCCAAATGACGTAGAGCTAATGATGTTTGCTCAAGCAAACTCTGAGCACTGTCGTCACAAGATCTTTAATGCTTCTTGGACTATCGATGGCGAAGAGCAAGAGCGTTCTTTGTTCAAGATGATCAAGAACACACACGAACATAACCCAGATGGCACGTTGTCAGCATACAAAGACAACGCCGCGGTTATGGAAGGTCACAAAGCAGGTCGTTTCTTCCCGAACTCTGAAACACGTGAATACGATTTCTCGCAAGAGAACATCGATATTCTGATGAAGGTTGAAACCCACAACCACCCAACCGCGATTGCCCCATTTGCTGGCGCAGCGACAGGTTCTGGTGGTGAGATCCGTGACGAAGGCGCGACCGGTATCGGCGCTAAGCCTAAAGCGGGTCTAACAGGCTACACGGTTTCTGACCTTAAACTTCCTGGTTTTGAACAACCATGGGAAAGCCAATACGGCAAACCAAGCCGCATCGTGACACCACTGGACATCATGATCGAAGGTCCTATCGGTGGCGCAGCATTTAACAACGAATTTGGTCGTCCAAACCTACTAGGTTACTTCCGTACTTTCGAGCAGAAAGTAGAAGGCCCAACGGGTGACGAAGTTCGCGGTTACCACAAGCCAATCATGCTTGCAGGCGGTATCGGTAACATCCGTCGTGAGCACGTTGAAAAAGACGAGATCCAAGTAGGTTCTAAACTAGTAGTACTAGGTGGTCCTGCGATGTTGATCGGTCTTGGCGGTGGCGCAGCCTCTTCTATGGCCTCTGCAGACGGCAACGAAGATTTAGACTTCGCTTCTGTACAACGTGGCAACCCTGAAATGGAGCGTCGTTGTCAGGAAGTTATCGACCGTTGTTGGCAGCTTGGTGACAAGAACCCAATCAGCTTCATCCACGATGTGGGTGCGGGCGGTCTTTCTAACGCTTTGCCAGAGCTTGTAAAAGACGGCGAGCGTGGCGGTAAGTTCGATCTACGTAAAGTATTGAACGACGAGCCAGGCATGTCACCGCTAGAAATCTGGTGTAACGAATCTCAAGAACGCTACGTAATGGCGATCCCTGCTGACCGCATTGACGAGTTCGCAGCGATCTGTGAGCGTGAGCGTTGTCCATTTGCTGTGGTTGGTGAAGCGAAAGAAGAACTGCACCTAGAAGTGGAAGATCCACACTTCGACAACAGCCCAGTTGACCTACCAATGTCTGTGTTATTTGGCAAGCCACCTAAGATGCACCGTGAAGCGACTAAAGCCGATGTAAAAGGCGATGACTTTGACGGTTCTGAAGTTGAATTGGCAGAAGCAGCAAAACGCGTGCTGAGCCTACCAACGGTTGCGTCTAAGAGCTTCTTGATCACCATCGGTGACCGTACTATCACAGGTATGGTGGCGCGTGACCAAATGGTCGGTCCATGGCAGGTACCTGTAGCAGATGTAGCGGTAACGACTTCGTCACTAGATAGCTACACTGGTGAAGCAATGACTATGGGTGAGCGTACGCCAGCAGCGCTATTGAATGCACCAGCATCTGGTCGCATGGCAGTAGGTGAGGCGCTAACGAACCTTGCGGCAGCGAAAATCACCAAACGTAACCACATTAAGCTATCAGCAAACTGGATGGCGGCTGCGGGTCATGCTGGTGAAGACGAGAAGCTATACCAAACGGTTAAAGCAGTCGGTATGGAACTATGTCCTGCACTGGATATCGCGATTCCTGTTGGTAAAGACTCTATGTCGATGAAGACAGTATGGAAAGAAGACGGCGAAGAAAAAGCGGTTACTTCACCATTGTCTCTAGTGATTTCAGCGTTTGCGCCAGTGGAAGATGTTCGTAAGACTCTTACTCCTGAGCTTAAGAAAGCTGACAGCCAATTGATCCTGTTGGATCTTGGTGCGGGTCAAAACCGTCTAGGTGGTTCGGTACTTGCGCAAGTATTTAACAAAGTAAGTAACGCAACTCCTGACGTTGACAGTGCAGCAGTACTGGCTGGTTTCTTCGATACGACTCAAGCCTTGAATGCTGAAGGTAAGCTACTGTCTTACCATGACCGTTCCGACGGTGGTCTATTCGCAACACTGACAGAAATGTCTTTTGCGAGCCACATCGGTTTAGATGTTGACCTAACAAACGTAGCGAAAGACAAAGCGTCTCTAGCGGCGGCATTGTTCAACGAAGAGCTAGGTGCAGTGATTCAAGTCGCGAACAGCGAAGTGGACGCAGTACTAGCGGCTTACCAAATGGCAGGCGTCTCTGCGACAGCGATTGCAACTCTAAACGATAGCGATACCTTGAACTTCGCTTTCCAAGGTGAGCAAGTGCTTTCTCAAGACCGTGTGACTTGGCAACGTACTTGGTCTGAAACAAGCTACCGTATCCAAGCGCTACGTGATAACCCAGAATCAGCGCAGCAAGAATTCGATAACTTGCTAGATGCAAAAGATCCTGGTCTATCTGCCAAGCTAAGCTTCGATATCAATGCAGATGTTGCAGCCCCTTACATCAATACTGGCGCGAAACCTCGCATGGCGGTATTGCGTGAGCAGGGTGTTAACGGTCAAGTGGAAATGGCAGCAGCCTTCCATAAAGCTGGCTTCAACCCTGTTGACGTACACATGAGTGATATCCTGTCTGGTCGCATTTCACTAGAAGAGTTCCACGGGCTAGTCGCTTGTGGCGGTTTCTCTTACGGTGACGTACTAGGTGCCGGTGAAGGTTGGGCGAAGTCTATCCTGTTTAACTCACGTGCACGCGAGCAGTTCGAAGCCTTCTTCAACCGCAAAGAAACCTTCTCTCTAGGTGTATGTAATGGTTGTCAGATGCTATCTAACTTGCATGACCTGATTCCTGGTGCGCAAAACTGGCCGAAGTTTGTACGTAACCAATCAGCACAGTTCGAAGCACGTCTAGTGCAAGTAGAAGTGAAAGAGTCTAACTCTGTTCTACTAGCAGACATGGCTGGCTCGATCATGCCGATCGCAGTTGCTCATGGTGAAGGTCACACGGAATACCGTGATGATGCACACAAAGCAATCCTTCAGGCGAATGGCCAAGTAGCCCTTCAGTATGTTGACCACTACGGTCAGGCAACTGAACGTTACCCATACAACCCGAATGGTTCTGCTGAAGGTATCACAGGTTTAACATCTGAAGATGGTCGTGTGACTATCATGATGCCTCACCCAGAGCGTGTTTACCGTGCGGTACAACACAGCTGGAAGCCAGAAGATTGGCAAGAGCAAGGTCCTTGGTTGCGTCTATTCCAAAATGCACGCAAGTTCCTAGGCTAATCGCTTAGCTTAAAAGCATTTAAAAGCCCGCTGCTTATCCAAGCAGCGGGCTTTTTCGTTTTTAGGCTGACAGAGTGGCGTTGCGTCACCCACCCAACTAATTTTCTGCTCCACGCGCAGGCGCGAATAGTCGCTTGAAAATTGTTGGGAGGGTGACTTGCGCCAGAAAACTCATAGAGATGATTAAATAATAAACGACAAAAGCTTGTTTTTGATTAATAAATAATCAGTTTGGTGGGTTGAGTAGCTTTAATGGCGTTTTTTTTAAATTAATTCAAAAAGTGCTTGCGTCAAAAATTCTGATGCGTATTATACGCACCCACTGACACGGACAACGCTTCACAACAACGAAGCGGACAACGAGTCAGACGCTCTTTAAAATAGATAATCAGATAATTTGTGTGGGCGCTTGCTGGAGACTTCTCAAAAACTTTGAAGTCTTAAACAAGTGACCATGTCAATTCGCTTTACGTTCTTTAATCTTCGGATTGAAGAATATAGTTAAAGTCAGACGTGATTCACGAGTTTGAGCAAACTTTTTAAACTGAAGAGTTTGATCATGGCTCAGATTG
>NZ_JAFEKF010000006.1 GCF_016888445.1 Marinomonas ostreistagni | reverse complement strand
GAGGCGTTGAACCACCTGATCCCATCCCGAACTCAGAAGTGAAAGGCGCCATCGCCGATGGTAGTGTGGGAGATCCCATGTGAGAGTAGGTCGTCGTCAAGCTTTTAATTAAGAAGCCCTGATCGCTGATGCGGTCAGGGCTTTTTTACGTCTGGCGAAAATAGGCCGCGATACCGTCTATCAGTAAAAGTCGGCGTCATAACGCCTTTTGCGCGCCACATATCGGCACCACGCGCCAATATGAAATGGGCGCTGCAAAAGGGTTATGACGCCTCGATGAAAGTTTCTTTTCTTGTACGAGGGCGTTTCACGCGCGATCGCAAGCAACGCTTGCTGGGCTTAAACAAGGCGGCTAGCGCCGCCAGTCACGGGCAATAGCCCCTTCGTACAGAGTTCTTCCTAAACGAAAGTTTCCTTCTAGCCTTCGGGTCCTGTACGAGGGCGTTCCACGCGCGATCGCAAGCAACGCTTGCTTGGCTTAAACAAGGCGGCTAGCGCCGCCTGTCACGGACAAGACTCCCTTCGTATAAAGCTTCCTGCTCATAATCCCTGCGTTGTTAGGCCTTTGTTGTAGCAATCATGTAATCAGTTTGATTGTTACAACTGGGCGCTGGTGATTTGCCTTAAGTTCGTTAGCCTTAATAGCTGTTTGAAGTAACCGCAATGCGAAGGAGGGCGTGATGGGTTTTAAGGCAACATTAAAGTTAATCGTGAACAAGTATGGGTGGATTCATTTATCGCTGGGACTGATCGGTAACATCATGTTTCTGTGTGGCTCACTGTTGTTTTTACCTATGCTGGAGGAATACAAGGCGGCCCGTATCGCGTTGTTTATTGGAGGCTCGTTTCTCATGTTGATCGGCTCTACAGGACGTTTGCTGGTGGACCTTTGGTCAGTGAAAGTGCCACGCCAACAGCAAAACAATGAGGGCGGTTATCAGCAGTAGTACTGGTACTTACCAAATTGATAAGCTTATGTAGCTTAAGTAAGTGAAATATCTCTCATTTGTAATTAAGCGACTTGAGTTTTAGCATTTGCGCCACTGTGGTGATCATTATTAAACCAGTGAATAGTGTTTATGTAATTAAATTTCAAAAACACTGACTCGGTTGGTATGCCCTCTGTGTAAAGAGGTATAAAATTCTGCTATCAGATTTTTAGCTTTTACATTTACCAATCGAGGGGCTGGTTATGCCAGAAATACTGCAAGTTGTGCTCATAAGTTTAGCGGTGATCGCTTTGCTTGGGGTTGTTTTAGAGGACGTGATTCACGTTAATAAAGCCAAGGTGACGTTGTTCCTGGGAACTTTTTCATGGTTTTTATTGTACGTGTTTCATAGTGGTTCGTCTGAGGAGTCGGAGGCGATTGCGCGCGGCTTTGAAGAAAATGTGGGGGAGATTGCCAGTCTTTGGTTATTCCTCGTGGCTGCGATGACGTTCGTGGCTTACCTCAATAAAAAGGGCATGATAGAAAATGTGATTCATTTGTTTATGCCTAAACATATCACTGAGCGCTCGCTGTTATTTTTGACGGCTATCTTTTGCTTTGTGTTCTCTTCCTTGGCGGACAATATCACTGCCACACTTGTGTCTGTCACGCTGATCTTATCGCTTAACTTATCGACCAAGAAAACCATCCGCTTTGCCACGCTGGTGGTCTTTGCTGTCAACTCTGGCGGTGTTTCTTTAATCACGGGTGATGTCACTACGCTGATGATTTTCTTGGACGGTAAGGTCGATATTTTAGATTTATTGATGTTGTCGCTGCCGTCGTTTATCGCGGTAATGATGTTGGCGGTTCTATTGAGCCGTGGTATGTCTGATACGGTAGACATCAACATCAAGAAAAGTGAAGTACGCACCGTCGATATTCTAATTGCGGTGGCTTTTTTAAGTACCATTATTAGTACTATCGTTGCGAATGTGCTGTTCGGTATTCCGCCGGTGTTAATGTTTTTGATGGGTATGGCGACAATGTTTTTAATCGCGCGCTTCTTCAATGATGATGAAGAGGAAGAGCAGTCCATCATGGAATACATTCGGGTCATCGAGTTTGAAACCTTGCTGTTTTTCTTAGGCATCTTATTACTCGTTGGCATGCTGAAAGAAATTGAGGTGTTGGATTCGATCGTACGTATGTACGAAGTCTTACCACCTTCGATGGCTAACTTCCTAATGGGCGTTTTATCTTCGGTAATCGATAACGTACCGCTGACTGCCGCGCTGTTAAAAGCGGGGATTGTGATGACAGAAGCCGAGTGGCTTGGACTCACTTATGCCGTTGGTGTGGGCGGCTCGTTATTAGTAATTGGCTCGGCGGCCGGTATCGTTGCCATGAGCAAGGTAGAGGGGCTCACATTTGGCTCTTACGCACGTTACAGTGCTGTTTTACTAATTGTCTATGCCATCGGTTATGTCGCATCTGTGGCTCTAGCACAGCTTGTGTTAGGTAGCTCTGTATAGACTGCAGAGATGACCAATAAAAAGGGCGCCGATAAGGCGCCCTTTTTTGTGCAGAACTAATGATTACGCGTCTTCTTCTACCGCATCCGCTGGCTTGCGTTCGCGAGCTTTAGGGATAAGGTCCTGACCTGTCGTGCGAGGCAGGGGAGGATTTTCACGGTGAAGGGCAGACTTGGCTACCATATTAGCCGCTACAGGCGCTGTGATGAGCAAGAACAGTGTGATCAAAAGCTCAGCCACCGATAAAGTGCCTTGGTTGAAAGATTGGTACAGCATCGAAGACAGCAAAATACCAGTAATCCCTAAAGTGGTTGCCTTTGTTGGACCATGCAAACGGGTAAAGATATCCGGTAAGCGCGCCAAGCCAATAGAGCCAATCAGTAGAAATACACCGCCAATGAGCAGGAAGACGCTAATTAATACTTCAATATAAATAGACATACTCGCCACTCCTATTCGATGATGTCGCCACGTAGTAAGTACTTACATAAAGCGGACGTACTGACAAAACCAAGCATGGCGATCAGTAAGGCAGCCTCAAAGTACAAACTTGTGCCCATGTACATGCCATACAGCATGATCAATGCGATCGCATTGATGTACATGGTGTCTAGCGCGAGAATTCGATCGGAGATATGTGGTCCGACCAAGAGTCGCCAAAGGTTCAAAAACAAGGCGATACAAATACAGATGGTGACGAAAAATAACGCCCAGCTTAGCATCCTAAAATCTCCTTAATAGGGCGCTCGTAGCGCTGTTTGATTTCATCGATAAGTTCCTGCTCGCTTTCTAGGTGCAGCGCGTGCACGTAGAGCCATTGCTTATCTTCAGACACCTCAGTGCTCACGGTACCGGGTGTTAGAGACACCGTACTGGCAAGCAGAGTGATGCCAACATCGGTTGATAGGTCAATCGGAATGGCCACAAAGCCAGGACGTAGTTTCTTAGTTGAGCCAAGCACGAGTGCTGCGACCTGGATGTTCGCCACCAAAATATCGTAAATCACCAACAGCAGATAGCGAAACGCTAGCCAAGGTTTTTTCAGCTTAGGTTGCTCGCCGCGCATGCCATTGACCAGCAATGGGATCGAAATCGCGAAAAACGTCGCCAGCACAATCTGTCCAGGGCTTGCCGAGTTATTCAATAACAGCCAAACAACAAACAGTAAGAGGCTATGAAATGGCATAGGGAAAAATGACATTAAAGACCTCCATCAGCCAGTGGGCTGGTTAGTAACGCTTCCACAGACAGCGCTGGATCATGTAAGAAACGAGCCGCCTCGACCGTCATTTCTGAGAATGGGCCAGCAAACATTGCCAGTAATGGTGAGGCTGATAACAGCAAGACAATACCGAGCCATTCACCAAAGTGTATTTTGGGGCTGTCTTCTGTTTGTTTAGTTGATGAATGACGCCAAAACAAAGTCGTACCAGCACGAGATAGAGCAATCAAGGCACCTAGACTGCTCAGCAGAATAACGGGCCACACCCACATTTGCTCAGTTGCTGTTTCGACCGCTTGTAGCACCATCACTTTACCGATAAAGCCTGAGAACGGTGGCATACCGATCACTGCCACAGCCGATACGGCGAAGAATATCCCCAAAAAGATGGGCGTATCCATGCGTTTGGCTACCACAAAGCGATCTTCTGCTTTGCCACGTTGACGACCGATGGCATCCGCTAACAAGAACATGCCACCTGCAACTAACGTACTGTGTACCATGTAGTACAGCGCTGCACTGGTGGCGGCTTCGTTTTGTAACGCCGCACACACCATCAGCGTACCCGCCGATAAGATGACTAAGTTTGCGGTCAGCAGTTTTAAGCTTGGGCTGGCGAGGGCGCCGATCGTACCAATCGTAATCGTCATTAAGGCTAGCGGCCAAAGCCACGCTTGTGCCACATTGGCGAGCTCACCCGCGTCGTCACCAAACACTACCCCGTGAATACGCAGGATGCTGTAAATACCGACCTTAGTCATGACTGCAAAGATGGCAGCCACAGGCGCACTGGCACTGGAGTAAGTCTTTGGTAGCCAGAAGTGCAGTGGCAGCATGGCTGACTTTAGACCAAACACCACTAACAGCATCAAGGCACCGATCTTCGTAATGATGGCAACCGTTTCGTCTAGCTGACCGACTTTTTGCGCCATATCGGCAATATTTAGCGTACCAAGGGTACCGTAAAGGATACCCAAGCCAAACAAGAAGATACTTGAGCCAGCAAGGTTTAAGACTACATAGTGTACCGTTGCTTGCGTCTTTTGCTTACCGCCGCCATGTACCAACAAAGCGTAAGATGCGATCAACAGTACCTCGAAGAATACGAATAGGTTGAATGCATCGCCAGTTAGAAAGGCACCGTTGATACCCATGACTTGGAACATAAACAGTGGGTAAAAGTAACTGCCGGCACGATCATGAGAGCCCGTGGCGTAGCTGAGTGCACCAAAGCCTAGGAAGGTCGTCAGAGCTACCATTACAGTCGACAATGGATCGGCTACCAGCACAATACCAAATGGCGGACGCCAATCGCCCAAAATATATTGGTTGACCCCTTCGTTGTAGACTTGCGCCAACAACATAAATGCCGCGACCACCTGAGCCAACATCGACAACAGAGTGAACACACGCTGGCGTTTTAAAGTGCCAGAAAGAGGTGGTAACAGCAGCAGTGCGCCGGTAAACAACGGTAATAAAATCGGCAGAATCGATAAGTGTTGCATTTAGCGCTGACCTCCAGACTTCTGACGAGCGGACTCTTTGGTTTGTGGAATACGCCCGTCCACATGGTCATTACCCAAATCAGCGCGAGCACGCATCGCCAAAATAACGGCAAATGCTGTCATCGCAAAACCGATTACGATCGCGGTCAAAACCAATGCCTGAGGCAATGGGTCACCGTAGTTTTCTGACTCGCCCAATACCGCCGCTGCATCCAAGCGCAAACGGCCACTGGCAAATAGAAACAAGTTTACTGCATAAGACAGTAGTGTCAGACCAACCACTACTGAGAACGTGCGCCCCCGCAGTGTTAAGAAAATACCGCACGCGGTCATTAGCCCTACACAAAAAGCATAAATACCTTCCATTATGCATCCTCCTCAAATGTCGCGCGCTCACTGGTCGTTAGCTGTCCTAGGTTAGCTAGGATCAACATGGTCGCACCCACAACGGTTAGGTACACGCCCAAGTCAAAGATCATGGCACTGGCCAGCTCAAACTTACCGATTACTGGTAAGGAGAAATAATCAAACCATGAGGTTAAGAATGGATGGCCGAAAGCCCAGCTACCTAAGCCGGTAAGAGCTGCGATGCCAATCCCCGAGCCAATCATGATTTGGTAATCAAGCTTCAAGCGCTCTTTAATCCAATCAACACCGTGTGCCACGTACTGCTGGATAATCGCTACTGAAGTGATCAGGCCAGCGATGAAGCCACCACCTGGCATATTGTGGCCACGCAAGAAGATGTAAGCCGACACCAGCAGTGCCAATGGCAGCAAACTCTGTGACACGACAGACAGCATTAATGGATGTCGATCCTCTGACCAAGCACGACCTTGTTCGTTGCCCGATGGCATGTACAAACGCATACGTGAAATCAGCTTAAAGATACCCAAGGCCGCGATACCGAGTACGGTAATTTCTCCCAAGGTATCAAAACCACGGAAGTCGACCAGAATTACGTTGACCACGTTGGTACCACCGCCACCGGTTTTACTGTTTTCAAGGAAGAAATCCGAAATCGTATCCAGCGGTCGTGTCATCATGGCGTAGATCACCGTACCAACAATACCGCCGATCATGGCCGAGATACCTAAGTCACGAACCACGCGGCGCGGGCTCGATTCTTTAGGGGTTTTTTGTGGCAAGAAGAACAACGCCAACATCAACAAAATGACCGTTACCACTTCTACTGACAATTGCGTCAGAGCCAAGTCAGGTGCTGAGAAGCGTGCAAAAGCTAACGTTACAATCAAACCGACGACCGATAAGGTCAGCAGCGCCACCATTCGACGGCGGTGCCAAATCACTGTACCTAGCGAGCCTAAAGTCAGCAGTACCGCACCGGTAATCGATAGCGCATCCACCGGAATCTCAGGGCGACGACCAGCCGTCGCATCCAAATCCAGCAATGGGTAAGCACTGACCACAATCGTCAGCGACATAACAAAGTAGACGTAGCGCTGCAGCGAGCCGTTTTCAAAGAAATTGATAAAGCTTGCCGATTTAGCAACCAGTTGCTGAATGCCGCGCTCAAAAATGACCTTTGGATCTTTAGCTGGGAACTGCGCTTGGAACTTAAATAAATGACGACGGTTGTAGTACACCATCAAACCACCGACCAACGCGATCGCACTCATCAGTAGTGGTAAGTTAAAGCCATGCCAGATTGCCAGACTGTACTCCGGTACCGGACCGTTTAATGCTGAGAAAGAAGCACTTTGCAACAGATCGCCGACGATGAAGCTTGGGAAGATACCTACGATCAAACATAAGGCCACCAAAATCTCTACTGGTACGCGCATGTAACGCGGCGGCTCATGAGGCGTTTTGGGTAAGTTGATCGGCTCACCGTTGAAAAACACATCGTGAATAAAGCGTAGCGAGTAAGCCACTGACAGCACACCACCAAGCGTAGCCATCACGGGCACCATCCAAGACAAAGAGCCAAGGGAATCTTGATGCAGGGTTTCATTGAAGAACATTTCTTTGGATAAGAAACCGTTCAGTAATGGCACACCGGCCATCGCCATCGACGCCACCATGGCAAGCGTGGCGGTGTAAGGCATGTACTTCCATAAACCGTTTAACTGGCGCATATCGCGTGAGCCGGACTCGTGATCGATAATCCCCGCCGCCATAAACAGTGACGCTTTGAAGGTTGCATGGTTAATAATGTGGAATACCGCTGCGACCAGAGCAAGGTCTGAGCCCATACCGAGCAGCAAGGTGATCAAGCCTAAGTGACTGATGGTTGAGTTTGCCAACAAGCCTTTTAAGTCGTGTTGGAACAGTGCCAAGTAGCCACCCAACAAGAAAGTCGCCAGGCCCGTCATGCTGACGATTAAGAACCACAGATCGGTACCCGCTAACGCAGGGTAAAAGCGCGCCATCAAAAAGATACCGGCTTTTACCATGGTTGCAGAGTGTAAGTACGCACTTACTGGCGTCGGTGCGGCCATAGCATTAGGGAGCCAGAAGTGGAATGGGAACTGTGCTGACTTGGTAAAGGCACCCACTAGCACTAGCACCACGATGATAGGGTAGCTACTGTGCGCTCGGATTAAATCGCCGCTGTCTAAGACCGTCTGCAAGCTGTAGCTGCCAACGACATCGCCCAGCATTAATAAGCCGGCCAACAAGAATAAACCACCGGCACCTGTGATCGTAAGCGCCATACGAGCGCCTTTACGCGCCTCGCTCTTATGACCCCAAAAACTGATCAGCAAGAACGAACTAATACTGGTCAGCTCCCAAAATACCCACAGCTGAATCAAGTTATCTGACATCACCACGCCAAGCATGGCAAACATAAACAGGATCAGATAGGAGTAGAATTTGCCAATGTTGTCTTCTTTTGAGAGATAATAGCGGGCATAGAGAATGACCAGTAAGCCAATGCCTAAGATCAAAAAGCTAAACAATAAGGCCAAGCCGTCTAAGCGAAACGCCAATGACAGGTCGATAGCGGGCACCCAGTCAACGGCTACATTAAACCGTTCTCCGGCGATGACCGCTGGGGCCAAGTCCAGAATTAAGAATAAGGCTAGCGCCGGTAGGGCGGCAGTCAGAAACGCACAGGCCGTGCGGCTATAACGCATACTGCAGAGCGGAACGATGGTTCCAAGCAGCACCAACAGAGGTATGCACAATAGAGTATTCAACGGATGCGCTCCTTCGTAGCATGAACAATCGTCTTGTTAGGGGCGAAAGCACTCAATCCCATAGATCACCTTCCATTCAATATTGTCACCACATCACTCTGTGTGGCAGAAATAAAGTGTATTTAGTTTGTAAGGATAACGTGATAACTCAATATTTTCTTTAAAAATCGCGCTATAAAAAGTAACAAAATTAATGTCTTGAACGACAGACAGCAAAGCGCCGGAGAGAATCCGGCGCATACAGTAGACTTTACAGTCGTTACGAAGTTCAGCGATGTTTAATTTCTTCCATCAAAGCTTCAATCGAAACAACCACTTGTAAGCTGGCGCTTTCCATTTTGTCTAGCTGGCTAAGCATTTGTTGCATCTGTCCTTGTTCTGCCGCTGCTACAGCGGCACGTCCCGCATCATGTACGGCTTTGTGGGGCGCTTCAATCGCACGGAAATTATGCAATGATTGATAGTGTTTATGACCTTGGCCTTCGTAATACCATTTGCCTAAACGGCACTCAGTATGGGCATTCACGACTTCTCGAAAGTCCTGCTGTTCAATCTTGGTATAGACTTGGTTTTTCCACACCGCGTGATCAAGCTTCACTGTATCCAGAAATGATTGGGTAGCCGCCAGCTCGATGACATTTTGCATGCTCTCAGAAGTATTGATAACAGTGCCCACAATACTGTCGATCTGACTTGAAGAAGAAGCCACATCTAAGGCGCTGGTTTGGTTCTTATCGACCATAGATTTGATTTGATGGGTTTGGTCGAGCACCTTACGCACTAGGTCTTCGACCTGTTCACTGGCAGAATGGGTTTTGCTAGCCAAGTTACGTACTTCATCGGCTACCACTGCAAACCCTCGGCCTGCCTCTCCGGCACGCGCCGCTTCGATGGCAGCGTTGAGTGCTAATAAATTGGTTTGATCTGATATTTCTTGGATGCTCGACACCAACTGACTGATCCCGCTTGCCGTTTTATCCAATACGTTGGCGGCCTCCATACTGGAGCTGGCTTCTTCATTGATCAGGGTGGCGCGTTCGTTTAAGCGAGACAGTGCTGAGCGAGTATCGCTGAATAAGGTGTCGACCTGCGCCAAGTTTTGTCGCTCATGAATCAGGGCTTCGGCGCTGTCAGCCAAACCTTGTCTAATAGAGCCAAGCATCTGACCACCTCTAAGCTGGTAGCTGAGTAAATCTGCGCAATGCTCTTGTGACGGCTTGGTCTCTTCTAACTGAGTCTGAGTGGCGTGCAGTTCGGCTTCTAGCGCAGCGATACGCTGCTGATATTGAGCGCGCTCTTGCTCTAATGTTTGCTCAAGTTCAGTAATGCGATTTTTGTGTTGCGTAAAAAACATAAAGTCACTCGCTTCCAGCATGAAGAGGCAATCCATTAATAATATGGATACGGATATCCAGACTAATCGATATTGGAACTCTTGTGTGTACAAAGTTTGTTACAAGCGGTAATCAAACTAAAAAGGGCCAAGCATCTAAAGACGCTTGGCCCGAACCTATGCAATGCTTAGTAACTTAAATAGCCGTACTATTAGCCAAAGAATGCCCACAATGGACTGTGGTCAGAGCCCATGCTCCATAGCAACACAACCACGGCTAGCAAAAACTCCAGCACCAACACCCCAATACCCAAGGTACCTGTCGATAAGATAAAGCCTTCTTTATGACTAATACCTAGGAAGCGTGGCGTGCCTTTATAAAGCAAATAGCCTGAATACACTAAGCCGATACAGACGGCGAGCACACACAACCAGGCAACTGGATAGATAGCAAAAAGGCCACTTAAAAACATCGGTGTGGCAATATAGCCCGCGAAGACGATACTCTCTGAGCGACTAGGGCGGTGTGAATATTGGCGTGACAAAGCGTGAATCGCTGAGCCGACCGCCGCCACTGCGGCTAAGATCAAGGCATAAAACACAATCCCCAGTGCAAAGGCCGTTCCTAGACTGAGTTTTACACCTTCCTCACCATTGAGCGTCCAACCGACTTGAGTGGTACCAATGAAGCTACTCACCACCGGAATCGCGGCGAGGATCAGCACATGGTGGGCATACATATGACTCACCGATTCGTGCTCCTTATTGATCTCACGCCACTCTTTATCTGGATGGTGTAACAGTCCCCAAACATGATTAATCATGGAATCCTCCTCGCTGATTTGCTTATGAGTAGTTCTAATTTTTAAACGTCACAGCATGTGTTGAAACATCGCTAATAACTTTCAGTATAGATGCATACGCGCCACTGAAACGGCTGGATGATAATGATTTGTTCTAGAGAGTATGTTTTTTAGACAGGAGTGTTATATCAAGACGATTTACTGTCAGCACAAGAATATTTTGTGCAAAAGCGTGACAAAAACAGCGTGTAGGGCACTGTTTTAAGAGTAAAAAATTCTAGGAGAAATGTGATCTGACGTGGCTAATTCATTGTTTTGCTGAAAAATATAAACAAAACGGCCAAGGATCTAAGCAAACATCAGACCGAAGGCGCGAATGCCACGCATCATCATTGCGCAGCCACGTCTTATCACGCCACAGTCTAAGAAGTGAATTAGTTATAAGTGAACTGGATTAGCTTTTGATAAATCGTCTCGGAATCTTGATCATCGGCTAAGGCGTGCGAATGCAGGTGATCTTCTACTTGAGCGACTTTGCGCGAGACTTCCCACGCATAGTAATCGTAGACACGCTGAATCATATGCAGCACTTCGTAACCTTCGTCCTTATCCAGCTTGGTACGATCACGGCCGTCACGTTGAGGGCCATCGCCAGCATCGCGAGACCAAGTGTAAGAGTAGAGTGTTGAGTTCAAATCGGATGGCGTTACTTTGTAGGTCATTTCTATCGTCCTTAATAATGAAGTAAAGCGAATGCTTCAAAAACCACATGAGTAATATGGGTATAATGCACCAAAATGCAACAGCATTAAACTTAACTAATGGTGTTAGACGATTGGTTAGCGGCGATCATATTACGTGAGCGATCTAGCGACATCGATAAACGCTCGAAACTGCCGCGAATTAATTCCACTTCTTCGGCACTCAAGCCATCTTTGGGGAGCTGAGTTAAAAAGCGCTCAGCGGCTTGTTCAAACACCGATGTAGTGTGCCCCTCAAAGCTTTTATAGAAGCCCTCTGCTAGGGCTGCTTGTAACTGATCCAGCTCTGCGTCCATTGCACTGCCATAGCGTGTGCGAATCATGCTATGTAAACGTAGCGAGACGTGGCCTAGATTTAGCCCCGTGAGCGCCAAGTCGATGACATTACGGGTACTGGTCATGCCTTTTTCATAGGTTGCTACGCGCAATAGGCGATCGCCCATGCGTGCATTGAACCAAAGATCAGGCTGGCGTCGATGGGGGAGCGCCAATAAATCTTGACGGGTGTTACGTATTAGGCGGCGCATCATCAACTCAAGGCTTGGCCCAGTAATCAGTTTAAACAGCCAGTACAGCACTGTGATACCGACGAAGATCGCCAGTGCATTACTCATGGTCGAATCGATCTGAAAGGCGCGGCTCATATCGGGCCCTGGCATGACAAAGATGGTAAACGGAATGGCGATACCCAAGCCGTAAGGCAAAGTCGGGCGATTGGCAATGCACAGCAAACCAACAAAATACGGTCCTGCCAAAATGAGCACCAGCAGCTCAAAATCGCCGGTACTTTGTGCCAACAGAGGCAATGCATAAAACACGGCCAAGATCACAGCGATGACCACGCCGACTAAAATACGCCGCAGTACCACCGTCAAAATCGGCATTGGCAAGCGCGCCATCATGATCGAGAACACCACTGGTAAAATCATAATCATCAACACGGCGCTGGAGCCGGTGCCGAGCCAAAGTGTCGCCCCGACGACAAACATCACCGCACTGCGAAGCCCGGTTGTGAGTCCCACTAATGGGTCGTGGTGGGGTTTGATGCGTGGTGCATTAAGGCGCGGCTGATGTTCGCTGCTTAAGGCATCGTAACTTTTCAAAATCACCACCAGATCGGCGGTCAACTCTTGGGCGACTTTAAATAAACGTAAGCATAACGGCGACTCATCGTTGGCTTGACTAACGTACTGGCTTTGGCGGCGGCGCAATGCTTGCGCAAGCGCGTGGCTGTCTTGAAAGGTAGTGGCGCTGGCGATGTCACCAAAGCTTTGATACATATCATCGATCATCTCGCCTAAGCGCGTAGAAATCAGCTCAGGGTGTTTGCGTCGCAAGCGACCAAAAATTTGCACCAAGGCCAACAGAGACAAGATTTTATTGGTTAACAGATTCGAAGCACGGCTGCGTCCCGGCCCAAGCGGTCCTTCAAAACGTACCGCGGTAGAATCATCGTTGACCACTGAGAGCGACTCAAGAATGCTATCGATGGCTTGGTGGCGCTCTTCGTGGGAGCCTTTAGGATCGAGTTCAAGGGCTAGATAAGCAAGCGTCTGGTTAATGGTGTCGCGAGCGCTGGTGCGTAATCCTGTGCTGACTTTTACTGGCCAAATTAAAGTACTGACCAATGCGGCACACACCACGCCGACAATGATTTCACTGACACGAGCTTGGGCAATATCAAAGATACTGGCGCTGCTGGCTTGAGCAGGCTGCACCATGACTAACAGCACTACCAAGCTTGCAGTCATACCGGCCATAGCAAAGGCGTAGATCAGATTGACGCGACGCACCAGTGCCGATAAGCCTGAGTTAACGCCTAACCAAAGCGCAAGACAGGCCATCGCTATAATGGGCTCGCCCGAAAAGTTTTCTAGCAAGATTACGCCCACGGTACCGCCGATCAGAGTACCGAGGATTTGATAGATGCCTTTTTCGATCACCAAACCACTTTCGGGGCGGATCTGTAAAAAGATCGCGCCGATCAGCGCCCAATAAGGGCGATCAAGGTTAAAAAACATCGCCACATACAGCGCCAGTGCCATGGCCAAGATGCCTTTGATGGCAAACTGCAGCGCCGCACGGCTTGGGCTAAAAAAACTGTTAAGCAGCGCCTGCATGGGCGGTTTACTCGTCGCTTTCTAAGCGGATTGATACTGTCATGCCAGCGCTTAAATGTACGTCATCAACGGGATCGAGTGTGATATCCACTGGAATGCGCTGTGCCAAACGTACCCAGTTAAACGTTTGTTGTACCTGCGGCAGTAATTGGCTGTTGCCTGTGGTATTGGCATCGGCAATGGCTTTCCCGATACTTGAGACTGTGCCCGTTAGCGTGTGTCCGCCACTCATTAAAGTGATCTTAGCTGCCTGGCCTTCGTGAATGCGTGGCAGTTTGGTTTCTTCAAAATAGCCGGTGACATAGAGCGAGCCTTTTTGTACCAGCGACAATACGGCATTGCCTTGGCTGACATAGTTGCCTTCACGCAGGTTAAGATTAACGATATAGCCATCTTCTGGGGCGCGTACCACCGAGCGTTCTACATCAAGCTCGGCTGCTTGCAGTTCGGCTTGGCTTAACTTTAATGCGGCGCGAGCACGTTGCACCTCAATACGTGCGCTTTCAGTGGTTTCGTCGGACACCAACTGGCCTTGCTGGCTCAATTTTTGGCGACGTTCGTATTGATGTTGGGCTAACTCGAGGGCGTAGCGATTACTCTCTACTTGCGCTTCTAATTGCGCCACCTGGGTACGGGCCCGCGCATCATCAATGGTTAAAATCACCTCGCCTTTACGTACTTCTTCGTTATCACGCACATGAAGCTTAGTGACCCACCCCGATACATCCGGTGCAATGGTGATCACGTGCGCCCGCACACGGCCATCACGGGTCCAAGGAGAATACAAATAATGTTGCCAGACCCAGTAACCTGCCAAAATCGCCAGCAGTACCACCGCCACGGTCAAGCCGATGCGTAAGGAATGTTTCATATCGGTATTAACTCCCAAGCCAAAAAACCACCAGCGCGAGATAGCAGACATACAAGCCCACCTCAAACCACGCCACACGCCAAATCTTTAGATAAAGACCTGTTTTATACAGCGCCAGACGCGTCAGCCAAGACAAGCCAAACGCCAACAGAGCAAACAACACCAACGGGCTAAACAACAAACCACCCAATGCTAACTCTTGAAACATATGGCCACCTCAACCTTTCTTATCGCGTCCACTCAACTGCTCGATCTACGCACAAGCTTACCTCAGTATAAAACAAGAAATAGGACAAAAGGTTACAGATATCAGGGAAGTGGGCGTGAAGGAGGCGAATTGAGGTTGATAGACAGGCACAAAAAAGGCCGCTTATTGCTAAGCAGCCTTTTTTAGACGTCTGGTGAAGATGGGGGATTATAACCCTGTCTAAAAGGCTGGGAAATACAGTAAGTTATTGATTTTTATGGCATTTTAATATTTATGTTTGTACAGTATTTTGTGGTGATTTTAGGTCTATTGTGTGTCGGATGTGTGTCAAATTGTTTACGCGTGAGGGTAGAATGGCTCATAGTCTAATAAAAACTTTTCATCATTAAGAGTTGCTTTTTCTACTAGGGTTTCAGGAGAAGTTTTAAACTTCCAAAGCATTACTTTTCTTGCTAAAGATTTGCTTGATCGATAACCCAAAATGATTCTTTTAATATGTTTTTTCGGAATCTCAATTGAATAGATGGGAAACCCCATATCATCAACTTGATCGTATTGCGCACCTTCAAGGTGAGAGATGACTCTAAACTCTCTTTCGTGAGTCCAAGCGGAATCTTTTCTTATCATTGAGTTAACTATGTACTTCAGCCAAGATTCTTTATGTTCTTTCTGGTCGTATCTATTAGCTGTGTACTTTACAGATATGCCATGTCCAGCATGATGGAAGTATGGTTTCATTGTATTGAAATCTTCAAACTCTATTAAAAATCCGGTGTGGTCTTTTGAGTAATAGGCCCACATGGGGTTTGATTTTTCATTTTTACTAAAGCTGGATATTCCGAATGTATTATTCACTGCCCAGTTGGTATGCTTTTGTTTTTGATAAAATTTAGGTATTTCTTTAATTAGATATAGTTCTTCATCAGTAACTTCGGCGGCATCTTCAGAAATGAAATTATCTAAAACTTCATAGACATCTCTTTCTAGAAAGAAATGAGAATGAGCCGGTTTTCCTTCGAATGGATCATTAAGTAACTCTGGTTGCGAGAGCCTAACGCTGACACCGTTCTTTGTTAAGATGAAGCCTACCGACTCTGGTTGATAATACTTATAGAGACTCATGACTTTCCTTGTATTAATGATGATAGTGGATTTAATCTCGTGGCTTCTTCTAAATAATCTGGCGCTAGGTGTGCATAGCGCATAGTCATTTTTATATCTGTGTGACCGAGTATTTTTTGCAGGGTAAGTATGTTGCCGCCGTTCATTATGAAGTGACTCGCGAAAGTTTATTAACCACTTAAGCCAGCATCTGCAACAGTGTATCGTGCCATTGCTCTAATGGAAGGGTACCAAGCTGTGATTTAAGGCGCTTTTTATCCACAGTACGAATCTGGTCGAGTAAGATGCGACCGGGTTTACCATCTAAGACGATGTCAGGGCGGCAACCAAGCGGTTGGCCTTTTGAGGTGATCGGAGCAACGATCACTCTAGGGAGGGCACGATTCATATCGTCTGGTGAAATGACCAAGCACGGGCGAGTTTTGCGGATCTCGCTGCCCACAGTTGGGTCAAGCTCGACCCAATAGACCTCGCCACGTTTTACCATTCCCAATCCTCTTGTTCGGATTCTAAGTCTGTCATCTCAGCCAGTGGTTCATCGTCTTTATTCGCGTCATAGTTTTCAAACCAGCCTTGACGAGGTTGCTGAGTGGGCTTGAGTACCAAAGCACCATTTTCGATAAACATATCGACGTCGTTATCGATATGTAGCGCTTCGATAATATGTGCGGGAATAATAATGCCCTTTGAGTTGCCTATTTTACGTAGTGTGGTGTGCATAGCGTGTCACCGAGAGTGTAATAACAATGTTATTACTATTGTAGGAGGGTTTGGTGCTGGTTGCAATTTGTACAGATACGCATTTCGATTATTTTTTGCAGGCACAAAAAAGGCCGCTTATTGCTAAGCGGCCTTTTTTAGACGTCTGGTGGAGATGGGGGGATTCGAACCCCCGTCCGCCAGTCCTCTGCCATCGGATCTACATGTTTAGTCCATTCTATTGTTTGACCAACTACCGCCCGAAGGACAGGGTGTAGTCGGCGAGCCTGTTTGATCTTAGATCCTTATCCCCAGGCAGGGCATCGGATAGCATCTTGTAATTTATGATACTGCGGAATCCTGGGCTACAAGCAACCTAGGGGCAGCACACTAGCAGGTTATTAAGCTGCTAGAGCGTAGTTTTCGTCGTTTGCGACTATATAGATGATACATGTGGATTTACGAGATCACGTATCACTCTCGACATGCACCTCAGGTTTTGTAACCGGCGTCGAAACCAAGTCATCCCCGAAGTTGTGGCCATTCTAGCGAATACTTTAACGATTAGCTAGAGAGGCGCTTAGTTTCCACAGTGTGGAAACTAGACTTTTTGCTTCATTAGGCGTTCTTTATCGCGGGCCCAATCGCGTTCTTTTGCGGTGTCACGTTTGTCGTGGTCTTTTTTACCCGTAACCAACGCGACTTCACATTTGATCTTGTTGCCTTTCCAGTAAAGAGCCATGGCCGCACAGGTTTTACCTTTTTGCTCGGTTACCTGAATGATGCGATCAATCTCACGGCGGTGAAGCAGCAGTTTACGCATGCGCACAGGTTCACACACTACGTGTGTCGAGGCACTTAGTAGTGGCGTGATGCGTGCGCCGATCAGGTAGGCTTCGTTCTGGTGGATAATGACGTAACTATCCACAAGCTGCGCTTTGCCTTCGCGTAGACTTTTGACTTCCCAGCCAGATAGCTCTAAACCCGCTTCAAACTTCTGGTCGACGAAGTAATCGTGGCGCGCGCGCTTGTTGAGAGCGATCGTGCCAGAGCTGTTTGATTTTTTCTTTGCTTTACTCATAGATAGAAATTATACGGTCGATAAATTGAAAAGCCCATGCTTTTCTTGAGCTATGCGCTTTAATGTAAGAAAATTTAGAACTTTGAGTATTTAAGTAAATTCGGTGCAGGCTGTTGTTCTGCAAGACTTCAACAATCGCTATACACAACTTGAGAGCTTAATGTATGCCCGAGAGTCGCTGTTTACAAGGCATTTGGTCTAGCCCTTGGATTTTTATTTTTGCCGCGGCGGGGTCCGCTATCGGCTTGGGCAACATCTGGAAGTTCCCTTACATGTTGGGCTCCAATGGTGGCGGTGCATTTTTACTGATCTATTGCTTGTGCTTGGTGGGCGTGGGCTTGCCGATGCTGATGGCCGAAGTGGCGCTGGGGCGCACGGTGCGCTCTAACCCTGTGGATACGGTCAATGATTTGGCCGAGCGCAAAGTGGTTCCAAAATACTGGGTCGCGGTGCCGTATTTGGCGGGTATCACTGGTATTTTGATTCTGACCTTTTACAGTGTTATCGCTGGTTGGGCGTTTGCTTACGCCCAGCGTTCGGTGACGGGCGTGTTAGAGGGTTTGGACAAAATTGAATCTGAAGTGCTGTTTCAGACGTTTCTATCTTCACCGGTAGAGATGATTTTTTGGCACACGCTGTTTATGGCGCTAGTGATTCTAACGGTTGGGCAAGCGGTGACGCGTGGTTTATCGAGTGTGGTGCGTATCTTGTTGCCGGCATTGATTACTATGTTGGTGCTGTTGTCGGTGTATGCATTGGCGACCGGTGAGAGTGGTGCGGCGTTGGGCTTTATTACGCAGCTGCGCTGGGAGGATGTGACCTTTGAGGTGGCGTTGTCGGCCATCGGTCATGCGTTGTTTAGCTTGGGTGTGGGCCTAGGAGCGATGTTTTCCTATGGTGCGTATATGAGCAAGCGTATGTCGATTGCAAAAGCGTGCACGATTGTCGTTGGGTTAGACTTATTGGTCTCCGTGTTGGCCGCTTTGATTATTTTTCCGCTGACTTTCCAGTTTGGTGTGGCGGTGGATTCGGGGCCAAGTTTGCCATTTGTGTCATTGCCGATCATTTTTGGTTTGTTACCGGGTGGTCAGGTGTTTGGCTTGGTGTTTTTTGTCTTGTTGGCCGTGGCGGCGTTGACGTCGGCGATCTCGATGATGGAGCTGTTTGTCTCTTGGATGCATGAGCGCTTTTACATCGGTCGTCTGAAGGCGGCCTTTATTCTAGGCTCGGCAATCTGGTTTATCGGTATTGCCATTGTGCTGTCGTTTAGCCATTGGAATGCCAAGATTTTGTTTGGTCTTAACACCTTTGAATTGCTGGACAATCTGACCTCGTTGATTTTGCTACCGATTGCGGCGATTGCGTTGTCGATTTTGGTGGCGTGGGTGGTGCCTGAGCCCATTCTGAAAAACGAGATGATTGCCAAAAACGTGAACCATTTCCGTTGGTGGTACACTACATTGAAATACGTCAGCATTCCGGCAGCCATTTTGATTACGCTGGCGGGATGGATAGGAGTTTAGTTTGAGCCATATTCAGAAGTTTGCTCACGTAAATTACAGTCAAAAGCAGATGTTTGACTTGGTTAATGACTTTGAGCAATACCCAGAGTTTCTCCCCGGTTGTTTGGGCGCGCGTACGCTTAAGCGCACCGATAATGAAATCGTCGCGACGCTTGATGTGGGCAAAGGCCCAGTGCGTCAGTCGTTTACCACGCGCAATGTTTTGACCGAGCCGTCGCGTGTGGAGATGAAATTGGTCGAAGGTCCGTTTAAACGCCTGCATGGTGTGTGGACGTTCGAGCCTTTGTCCGAAACAACGTGTAAAATAGCGTTAAGCATCGACTTTGAGCTAAGCGGTATGTTGAAATTTGCCTTTGGTGGCGTGTTTGGACAGGTTGCCAATGCGATGGTTGAAGCCTTTAGTGAACGAGCGAAGGTTGTCTATGGATAAAATCCGTGTGGAGGTAGCCTACGCGCTGCCCGAGAAGCAAAAAATTGTTGCCTTAGATGTGGCCGAGGGTTGTACCGCGATGGAAGCTGTACGCATGTCGAATATCGATGCGTTTTTTCCAGAGCTGGATTTGACGGCGCCTAAGTTAGGGATTTTTGGTAAGGCGATCCGCAAGCCAGAAGAGCATGTGCTGCGTGCTGGTGAGCGTGTGGAGATTTACCGTGAGCTGAAGGTTGACCCGAAACAAGCTCGGGCCAACCGTGCGGCTAAAACAGAGAAATAAAGAAAACGTTATCTCTGTTGGATGTTTTGTAAGCGGCCGTTGTCAAACGTCAGCGTCAGGTGCTTAACTTCACTGACGATGCTGTCTTTATTGGTGTAACGACTGGTAAATAGGTAATGCCACAGGTTTGGTTGAACAGTGTTTTGCACCATTGGGGTACCCAGTACATACATGACCTGAGATTCGGTCATCCCAAGTTGGAGTTGTTGTACCTGTTCTGTTTTAATGACGTTACCTTGCACAACGGGCGGTTTATAAGGCTCTGGCAGCAGGCTGCACCCGCTTAAGGTAATAAGTGTGGTCAGTAAGAGAATCGTTTTCTTCATTGGTCTTTTCCTTAATTGGTTAGGTCAATGATAAAGTAATTATTAACGAGATCGAAATAGAGAATGACTCATGAGCAGTGAAAATCAAGAACTAAAGAAAGCGGGCCTTAAAGTAACGCTTCCGCGTGTGAAAATTTTACAAATTCTAGAGAACGCTGGCGATCATCATATGAGTGCGGACGATGTGTACCGTACTTTGTTGGATCAAGGCGAAGATGTGGGTCTGGCGACGGTTTACCGTGTGCTAACGCAATTTGAGAGCGCGGGTCTTGTGGCGCGTCATCACTTTGAGGCGGGCACGGCGGTATTTGAATTGGCCAAAGGTGATCACCACGATCACATGATCTGTCTAGAAACGGGTAAAGTGATTGAGTTTGTTGATGATGTGATTGAGCAGCGTCAGCACGAAATCGCTGAAGCGCATGGTTACGACATCGAAGATCACAACCTGATCATCTACGTACGTCCAAAGAAGAGCTAAAACGCTTCAGTAGCCAGGCTACTGAAGCTGAACATTGCCGAGCATCTCTTGCGCGTGAGCAAGGGTTTGTTCGGTAAGTTCGATCCCTCCTAATAAGCGCGCGATTTCTTGCGTGCGATTTTTCTCTTTAAGTGTTTCCACTTTTGAAATGGTTGCATCGTTCAACACTTCTTTGCTGACGCGGAAATGTTGATGGCCTTGTGCTGCTACTTGCGCTAAGTGAGTGACACAGAAGACTTGGCCTCGATTACCAACCGAGCGCAGCATGCGTCCTACTACTTCGGCGGTGCCGCCACTGATGCCGACATCGACTTCGTCAAATACTAGTGTCGGGATGACTGAGGTATGTGCTGTGACTACTTGAATGCCCAAACTGATACGCGATAGCTCACCGCCTGAGGCCACTTTGCGCAATGGCTGCGCTGGTTGCCCTGGGTTTGAGGCAATCATGTATTCAATCTCTTCATAGCCATGGGCACTGATTTGTTCCAAGGGTTCACAGTGGATGTAGAAGCGAGCATGGGGCATGCCAAGACCATGGATTTGCTCTTCGACACGCTGAGCCAGTTCTTCTTTGGCTTGAGTGCGTTTCTCGGTCAGTAGGGTGGCGCTAGTGGTAAGCTGTTGGTAAGCCTGCTCTTCTTTAAGCTTTAGGGCCTCTAAACTTTCTTCGCCACCGGCTAGACCATCAAGTTCGGCCTCGACTTCTTCGCGTAAGCTAATCAGGCCTTCGGGCAATACTTTGTGTTTGCGGGCTGTATCGTAAATATCGCTTAAACGTTGTTCAACGTCTTGTAGGCGCTCTGGATTTTGTTCCAGCGTGTCTTGGTAGTGGCTTAAGCTGGCCGCCGCTTCTTCGGCTTGGATCAAGGCTTGGTGCATCATCTCAAGCGCGCTTTCAAGCTCTTTAGTGGCAGGGTGAATGTTGCCTGCTTGTTGAATGGCTTGATGTAATAGCGAGCAGACGTTGCCTTCGTCGCTGTCGCGTAAGGTGGCGCTAGCACTGTAGGCCTTATATTGCGCATCAGCGATGTTAGATAAAAACGCTTGTTCGTTTTCTAGCTCTTCCAGTTCACCGGCGCGCAGATCTAGCGTGGCCAGCTCTTCGGCTTGGTAAGATAGCAGCTGAATGCGGGCATCAAGTTCTGCGGAGCGGTTTTGCTTGGCGTGCAGTTCTTCTTTGAGTTTGCGCCAGCCGTTGTACTCTTCGCGTACTTGGCGAGTGAGGTCGGTCAGTTGACCGTATTCGTCGAGCTGTTGGCGCTGGGCGCTGCGTTTCATTAGAGACTGGTGTTCATGCTGACCATGAATGTCGACTAGGAAGCTACCAGCTTCTTTAAGATCGGCCAAAGTGCAAGGGCGACCGTTGATGTAGGCTTTAGAGCGGCCTTCTTTGCTGATGACGCGGCGTAAAATGCACAGGTGATCGTTTTCTAGATCACGCTCTTCGAGCCATTCTTGTACCGCTGGATAAGCGCTGATTTCAAAGGTGGCGCTGATGTCGGCTTTTTTTTCGCCATGGCGCACAACACCGGCATCGGTGCGACCACCCAAACACAGGGACAGGGCATCAACCATGATGGATTTACCGGCACCGGTTTCTCCTGAGATGGCGGTCATGCCGTGCTTGAGTTCAAGTTCGAGGCTTTCGACGATGGCAAAATTTGAAATAGCGATACTGGTTAGCATGACGCGCTCCTGACAAAAAATAAAAGCATGGTTATTTATACAGTACTTTATCTGTGTCTTTATACAGTATTTGTTTGTTTTTTGACAAGTGTAGGCAAAAGAAAATATTTGCGCACATTTTCTGTGGATTAGGGTGTTGAAAGGCTAAAAGGTGTCCCCATATATCGCTCACAGACAGGTTATTTTCTGTTATTTGGAGATAGAAATGAGTGATCAAACGAATAAAGCACAGCAAGAAGTCGAGCAAGAAGAATTGCTAAACGAAGCCGATGCTGCCATCGCCGAGGAAGTCCTTGAAGGTATGGTAGAAGAAGAAACTTCTGACGAATTGGCCAAAGCGCAAGAAGAAGCTGCTCAATACAAAGAAGCCGCTTTACGTGCTCAAGCCGATGCGCAAAACATTCGCCGTCGCGCTGAACTAGACGTAGAGAAAGCTCATAAATTCGCACTAGAGAAGTTTGCTAAATCGATTATTACGGTGGCAGACAACCTAGAGCGCGCGTTGACCTCTACTGAGGCGTCTGAAGAAGACCCAATGCGTGAAGGCGTTGAGCTGACTTACAAAGATCTAGTGGAAACATTGGCTCGCTTTGAAGTGGTGGCTGTTGATCCACAGGGCGAACCATTCAACCCAGAATTACACCAAGCGATGACGATGGTGCCAAATCCAAACATGGAACCAAACACTGTGATGGATGTGGTACAGAAAGGTTACACGCTGAACGGACGTCTACTGCGCCCAGCAATGGTAGTGGTTTCAAGCGCGGCCTAAAAAACTGTCATTTTTTTGACAGTGGGCCCTTGAAATACAAAACGCAGTACCCAAATACAGAATTATCGAAACGAACATACAATTTTTACTGGAGATAAAACCATGGGCAAAATCATTGGTATTGACTTAGGTACAACCAACTCTTGTGTTGCTGTCCTAGACGGTGACAAATCTCGCGTAATTGAAAACGCAGAAGGCGATCGCACCACCCCATCTATCGTGGCATTCACCGAAGATGGTGAGACACTGGTCGGTCAATCAGCGAAACGCCAAGCGGTGACGAACCCAACTAACACGTTGTTTGCGGTTAAACGTTTGATCGGTCGTCGCTTTAAAGATGATGTCGTACAAAAAGACATCTCTATGGTGCCATACAAAATCCTTGAAGCGGACAATGGCGACGCATGGGTAGAAGTGAAAGGCGACAAGAAAGCGCCACCACAAATCTCTGCTGAAGTTCTTAAGAAAATGAAGAAGACAGCGGAAGACTACCTAGGTGAGAAAGTAACTGAAGCGGTTATCACCGTACCGGCTTACTTCAACGACTCACAGCGTCAAGCAACTAAAGACGCAGGTAAAATCGCTGGTCTTGAAGTAAAACGTATCATCAACGAGCCAACGGCTGCGGCACTAGCTTACGGTCTAGACAAAGCAACAGGTGACTCTACAGTTGCGGTATACGACTTGGGTGGTGGTACATTCGATATCTCTATCATCGAAATCGCAGACGTAGATGGCGAGAAGCAATTCGAAGTACTGTCTACTAACGGTGACACCTTCCTAGGTGGTGAAGACTTTGACATGCGCGTTATCGAATTCTTGGCTGCAGAGTTCAAGAAAGAGACTGGCATCGATCTACACAACGATCCACTAGCGCTACAGCGTCTAAAAGAAGCGGGTGAAAAAGCCAAAGTTGAGTTGTCTTCTTCTTCACAGACAGAAGTTAACCTTCCGTACATCACTGCTGACGCGTCGGGTCCTAAACACCTTAACGTTAAACTGACTCGCTCTAAGCTTGAGTCATTGGTAGAAGACCTAGTGGCTAAGTCTCTAGAGCCTTGCCGCCAAGCACTGAAAGATGCAGACGTATCTGCTTCTGACATAGACGAAGTTATCTTGGTAGGTGGTCAGACGCGTATGCCACTAGTACAAGACAAAGTAACTGAATTCTTCGGCAAGTCACCTCGTAAAGATGTGAACCCAGACGAAGCGGTTGCGATCGGTGCTTCTATCCAAGGTGCGGTACTAGCAGGCGACGTAAAAGACGTTCTTCTACTAGACGTAACACCATTGTCTCTAGGTATCGAAACAATGGGTGGTGTGATGACACCGCTGATCGAGAAAAACACGACTATCCCAACTAAGAAGTCGCAAGTATTCTCTACAGCAGAAGACAACCAGAGCGCGGTAACGATCCACGCCCTACAAGGTGAGCGTAAGCAAGCGGCGCAGAACAAGTCACTAGGTCGTTTCGACTTGGCAGACATTCCGCCAGCACCACGTGGTGTGCCACAAATCGAAGTAAGCTTCGACATCGATGCCAACGGTATCTTGAGCGTTTCTGCGAAAGATAAAGCGACTGGCAAAGAGCAATCTATCGTGATCAAAGCCTCTTCTGGCCTAAGCGATGAAGAAGTCGAGCAAATGGTACAAGACGCGGAAGCGAATGCTGAAGAAGACCGTAAGTTTGAAGAGCTTGTACAAGCTCGTAACACTGCGGACGGCATGATCCACGCGACTCGTAAGACACTGACTGATGCCGGTGACAAAGCGACTGAAGAAGAGAAACAAGCAATCGAAACAGCGATTGCCGATCTTGAAGCAGCGCTAGAGTCTAACGACAAAGATCAGATCGAAGAGAAAACTAATGCGTTGACTCAAGCATCTGGCTCATTGGCTCAGAAACTATACGAGCAAGCAGACGCAGGCGCAGCAGAAGGTGCTGAAGACGCGACCGCTGGTCAAAAGCAAGACGACGCAGTTGATGCTGAGTTTGAAGAAGTTAAAGACGACAAGAAATAAGCTAAACACTTAATCAGTCGTCGTCCCTAGGGACCTATGCAAAACACGGGACGCAACCGTGTTTTGCTGTATCTAGGGATTTGAATTCACTCTACATATTCAGGAACACCTGCAATGAGTAAACGTGACTATTATGAGGTGCTTGGGGTAAGCCGAGACGCCGATAAGAAAGAAATCAAAAAAGCTTATCGCTCGCTGGCTAACAAGTATCACCCGGATAAAAATCCGGATGATGCCGAGTCACTGGACAAATTTAAAGAAATCGGTGAAGCCTACGAAGTGCTGTCTGATGAAGACAAGCGTGCTGCGTATGACCGCTTCGGCCACGAAGGTGTCAACGGTCAAGGTGGCGGCTACGGTGGTGGCGGCTTTGGCGGCGGCGCTGGTGGCTTCAGTGACATCTTCGGTGATGTCTTTGGTGACATCTTTGGTGGCGGCGGTGGCGGTGGCCAAAGTCGTACCCGTCGTGGTTCAGATCTGCGTTACACGCTGGAGCTGGATCTTGAGCAAGCGGTTTGGGGGTGCGATGAGAAAATCCGCATTCCAACGGCCGTAGACTGTGAGAAATGTGAGGGCTCAGGTGCCAAACCTGGTACTAAGCCAACTACTTGTCCAACCTGTAATGGTGCTGGCCAAGTACGTATGTCACAAGGTTTCTTCTCAGTACAGCAAACCTGTCCACACTGTCATGGTGCGGGTCAGATTGTGTCTGATCCTTGTGATTCTTGTCATGGTCAAGGCCGCAAGCAAGAGTACAAGACGCTGAATGTTAAGATCCCAGCGGGCGTTGATACAGGTGACCGTATCCGTCTAACAGGTGAAGGTGAAGCCGGTACTTTCGGTGGCCCTGCAGGCGACTTGTTTGTTCAGGTATCGGTGAAACCCCATGCAATCTTTGAGCGTGATGGTTCTAACCTATACTGCGAAGTGCCGATCAGCTTTGCGACCGCAGCACTAGGTGGTGAGATCGATGTGCCGACGCTTGATGGCCGCGTGCGCCTGAAAGTGACGCCAGAATGTCAAACCGGCAAACTGTTCCGCTTGCGTAACAAAGGTGTTAAGCCGGTACGCGGTGGCCCAGTGGGCGACTTGATCTGTAAGGTGATGGTGGAAACACCTGTGAACCTAACCGATCGCCAAAAAGAGTTGCTAGAAGAATTGGCAGAAAGCATGGGAGAAAGCTCGGAGCAGCATTCGCCTAAGCAAAAAAGCTGGTTCGACGGTGTGAAACGATTCTTCGAAGACATTAAAAAGTAATCGTTATAGCGCGCTAAATCAAAAAGGGACCTAATTAGGTCCCTTTTTCTGTTATCAGGTTGTCGATATACTGACGCAGCAGATTCGCTGCATTGGTGAAGCTTTGATTGTTAGGGATGATGAAGTCTGCTTTGTTGCGGATATTGATGGTTTTGAGAGCCGCCTGTCTCACATGACGCATGTAGCGTCCTGTCACCTCATCTACATTGCGACCACGCTCGGCAATGTCTCGTTTTAGACGGCGTACCACGGCAATGTCCATATCGGTATCCACGTACAGTAAATAATCGACTGCATCACGGATTGCTGGGTCTTGGAACATCATGTGACCTTCGACTAATACCACTTTAGTAGGCGCTAGATTACGATAGCCAACACGTTTGTGTTGCGAGTGATCATAAACTGGGATCTCGTTGGGCTGTTGCTGATTTTTACAGTTATGGATAGCCAGTAGGATGCTTTCTAGATCCAGCGACTCGAGGTCATCAAAGTTGTAGACCTCAGGGTCGGTATGACCGCAGCCTTTATAGAAACTATCTTGGCAAATGATGGTCAATTTTTGTTGTAAGCCTTCTGCTAACAGTGAGCATAAGCGGCTTTTGCCGCTACCGGAAATACCGGTAACGCCGATGACAAGCGCCATGGGGGACTACCTCAAGTGAATTTGTATTTGCAATACTGGGTGGAAGAATTAGGCTTTAGTGTACCAGAGAAGCATAAAAACTGCTTCCTGACTTTTTGGTTAATATTTTAAGAAAGAGATAGCAATGTTGCTTTATCGCCACGCTCTAAAAGGGATTTTTTTGAGCTTTTTATTACTCTCGCAAAGCTATGCCAATGAAACTGTGACTGAGGAAGAAACGCCTCCAGCGCCCGTTTATGCCAAAGGGGCGGAGCTTTTTGGTATTACTTTCAATGATTTATCGAAAGCGCAGTTTGAGATGCATTTAAAGAAAATGGGCTTGGAGCCTTATCCTTCTTATCGTGAAGGGGTGGCCAGCTACAGTCTTGGTAAAAATGGCATCTTGGGTATCAAAGAGCTAACGGTACGTTACAACCAGCATCAATATGTGGAGAAGGCAACGCTTTCTGGTGTGGTCGAAAGCCCTGAATTGCGTGCTCAGCTAGGCTCTGTGCTGTTGCATAAATATGGCCAGCCGGATGTTGGCTTTGTGCGTGATGGCTATGGCCGTGCGCGTTGGCAGTTACCAGATAATACGGACATAGAGTTGCGTAACACTACCTTTGACGTGTCTGTGGTATATATAGACCGTGTACCGAAGGCGGTAAGCCCATCTGGGCGTATCGACGTCGAAGCTTTGTTAAAACGCAATCAGTGAGTAACCATGGATTTATTGCTGGAAATCAACCGCTCAGCGGCGGACACGCTGCGCCCGCATCTTAATGAAATCTCCCTTGCCTTTGTGGCCACTTTTTTAGTGATCTTTGGTGATCATGTCAACGGCACGCTCAAGCGTGCGGTGTCTAGCTGGATCTTTATTGCCCGTGTAGCGGCCTTTGTACTCATGTGTACCTTTGGTTATGGTTTGTTGACCCTGTGGGGACAGCCATTGGTGCTGTGGTGCCTAACCCATTTAGATTCTACATGGCGTCCTATTGTGGTGCTGTTTAGCTTTGGTTTATTGGGTGTTTTGGCCGAGCGCAAACGCTATATGTAAAAAAAAATAAAGAAATTTTATACCAGTTTTCGTAGGTAAATTACGTAACTTAATTAGAAAAACGGTCATATTAAGGCGCTATTTTTATGATTGTTGTTATTTAATGACAAGCCTATCAAAGTTACGTTGTTTTCATAAAAAAATGCCCTAAATGCCCGATTTTATTGGTTTTTTGTAGCCTTGTTACAATTTGTTTTTGCTCAATGGTATGGGTAAACTGCGCCCAAATTGATACGAAACGTTTGTTTTTTCGGGGGCAGATCCATGGCAAACACTTGGTTAGAAACGGTTTCAAAAGTTGAGTCAATGATTCCACTTTTGGGTAAGTTAGGTCGTGAGCAATCGGTTAAGGTTCAACTAGCGGGCCAGACATTGATGTCAGACTCCGTCACAGGATTAGTGGCATTATTTGATCAATATCCTGCAGTAGATCTAGCGCGTGTCTATCAAGTGTTGGAGCAGTTGATCGAGCAACAAACCAGCAACGCAACGGTTGAGCTTGAAGAAGCCCTAGCGGATGCAGAGTTTGCTTCGCTTGAAGGTTTGTCGCTAGATGGCTCAACTACGCCAGTTGTATTGTACGGCTTTGGTCGCATCGGTCGTCTATTAGCGCGTCGTATGTGTACCCTAGGCCATACAACGCCAGGCATGCACCTAGCGGCTATCGTCGTGCGTAAAGCATCTGATAAAGATCTTGCTAAGCGTGCCAGCTTGCTTAAGTTTGATTCAGTACACGGTACTTACGAAGGTGTAGTGAAAGCAGATGAGGAAAACTCTCAGCTAATCATTAACGGTCAGCCAGTTAAAGTGATCTACGCTTCTGATCCAAGCACTGTCGACTACAAAGCGCACGGCATCGACAATGCACTATTGGTTGATAACACTGGTCGCTGGCGTGATCACGACGGTCTGAGCGTGCACCTTGACCGTCCTGGTATCGATCGCGTAGTGCTGACTGCACCAGGCAAAGAGATGAAAAACATCGTTTACGGTGTAAACGACAGTGACATCAATGGCAACGACCAAATCCTATCAGCAGCGTCTTGTACCACCAACGCAATCACTCCTATTCTGTCTGTACTAGAAGCCCAGTACGGCATCGAATCAGGTCACGTAGAGACGGTACACGCCTACACTAACGATCAAAACCTAATCGACAACGTACACAAAGGTGATCGTCGCGGTCGTGCGGCTGCGATGAACATGGTGATGACTGAAACGGGGGCGGCGAAAGCGGTTTCTAAAGCGATTCCTTCTCTTGAAGGCAAGCTAAGTGGTAGTGCGATTCGTGTACCTGTGATCAACGTATCGATTGCAGTGCTAAGCTTGAACCTTAAAGCTCAAACTTCAGTAGAAGAAATTAACGCATTGCTACAAAAAGCGTCTGCTAGTGCAGCGCTAGCTGGCCAGATCGGTTTCAGTGCCGAAGCAGATGCGGTGAGCTCAGACTTCATCGGTAGTGAACAAGCAGGTGTGCTGGATTCACTATCTACTAAAGTACGTGGTAACCAAGCGACGTTATACGTTTGGTACGACAACGAATACGGTTACAGCTGTCAGGTTGTGCGCTTAATGGAAAAGCTTGCGCAAATGGCAATGGCTGAGGGAAACGCAGTTGAGTCTGCTGCAGCCTAAGTAGACTTATACACTTAAGCATGTGTGTTAGTTCGGCGGCCCTCGGGTCGCCGTTTTTTTTGCCTTGCGTTTTCTACAGGTAAAAATTATAGGCAAAAAAAAGCGGGCTATAAAAGCCCGCAAGGTAACTAGCAGTTTCGTGTGATGACGGCATCACGCATCACCACATCTAATACATGGCTGTGGGGGCATGTATTAGGAGTACATCAACATACAAACTTGATGTGGATTTTAGGATGCAGTACAGCCCAAAAACATGGCGCCTATTGTAGGGATTGCGCGCGCAGAGACAAACGATATAATTTAAGCTTTTGGATTAGTTAAGCTAATGCAAGGGAGCTTATGATCAAATCCGCGTTACCTTACTTACATACCTTTGTCGTGGCGGCCAAATGGCTGAGTTTTACCAAGGCGGCAGAAGAATTGTTTTTAACCCAAGGGGCGGTCAGTCAGCAGATCCGCCAGCTTGAAGAGCGTTTGGGCTTTGCCTTGTTTATCCGCCATCATCGACGCTTAGAGCTGACTACCATGGGCGCGCGTTTGGCCCTGCACCTGCGCCATGCTTTTGCTGATCTAGACAGCTTGATTGAAGAGCTTCGAGATGAGCGTGATTCCAATATCATTACGTTATCGGTGATGCCGTCGTTTGCCACGCGCTGGCTTATCCCGCGCTTAGGTCGCCTCAAAGAAGCGTTTCCAGCGTTACAGCTGCGTATTCAAGCCAATGAAGGGGAGGTGCGTTTTAGTCGGGATCGCATTGATGCGGCGATTATCCATTCACATTTGCACTCGGGTTCTTCTTTTACGCATCCTTTGTTGCGTGATCATGTTTTTCCTGTCTGCAGCCCAGCGTTTGCAGAGCAAAATCAACTGCAACAACCGCAAGATTTGGCGCGTGTACCGCTGATCAATGATGACTCTGAGTGGCGCTTTTTTAGTCCCTATGCTGAGTGGGAAGCATGGTTAGCGCTAGCTAAGGTAAAGGGAGCACGTCCGAGCCGTGCAATGAGTTTTAACCGCGGCGATTTGGCGGTGCAAGCGGCACTGTCTGGGCAGGGCGTTGCGCTAGGTCGTACGCCACTGGTGATGGAAGATATTCGTGAAGGGCGTTTACTTAAACCTTTCAGTGAAGTCTACGATAATGGCCACTCATATCTCTTTAGTTGCCCGCGCGAGCATAAAGATCGTGAGGCGATACAGCAGTTACTGAAGTGGCTGATCCATGAATGTTACGAGTATTCGCCTGAAGATGCTGTTTTTTAAATACTAGGGCATGCATTGGTAATTAATTTTACTAATAGCCCATGTAGATCAAAAAATAGCTGGAATTAGGCTGATATCATAAAGTATGTTAATCAAAGTAGGCCGAAAGATTGTTTGTGTTTAACAAACTGGTTACGTATTGAAACGCTCCTTAGCTTGTTAACAGGTCGCTTTCTGGCTAACTTATGGAAATAGTACGGTTGTTTGTTGAGGGAAAGGTTGATGGCGAAAGAATACACAGAAGTGCATCAAGATGACTTTATGAAGTTTGGCGGAGAGCGTCCTAGCTATCTGGATATTGAAGACGAGCTGATGAGTCTTGGTGGTCATGGTGTCGCCGGTAGTGCGTTCAAAAAAGAAGCGTTGAAGCTGGCGGGCTGGACAGGGGGCGCATTGACGACCTACGCACAGCGCCCAGTGGTAGCAGCGGATGCGTTTAATAAAATTCGCAAAGGTTTGCCACAGGTGTCATCTGCGGATGAGCTGAGAGATTTTCTAAAAGGCAGTATTTAACTGCTAAGAATGTAAAAAAGCCCGCTTAAGCAGCGGGCTTTTTTGTGTCTGGCTGTTAGCTTTCTGTAGAGCAAAGCTTATTTCGCTTCGGCATCGGCAATGGCACGGATGCCGTATTCTTCGTCAAGAATTTTACCAATGACATTGTTGCCAGCTAAGTGGTGGCCGTACTGCATGTGCAAGCAGCGAATTTGGTCCCAGTTTTTGATGCCACCAATGCCCAATGTTTCAAACAGATGGGTAAAGCCTTTGGCTTCAATGATCTGCTTGTGTTCATCGCTCATCGCGGCCCAGCGGCGCTCGACATAATCTTGATGTGATTGGTGGTAGGCGGCACGCAATTCTGGATCGTCTTTGATGCGTTGCTCTAATTCTTTCACGACGCCTTGGCTCTCAATCCGAGCAAGGGCTTTATCAATCGCGCTACTTGAAAGCCAGTAAAGGGTTGGAAAAGGCTGGTCAAACACCCAAGTTTCCATTTCGAGAACTTGTGGCACGCCTTGAGGTGAGTAGTGAGCAACACTACGGATACCGCTTGGAGTGCGGCCTAGCTGCTGAGTAATAATGTCGATATCAGCTTGCGACAGGGAATTGGTCATGTGGTATTAAAGTGTGAATGCAGGGAAGCTAGCGGCAAATTGTTGAATCCATTCGGCTGCAGCTTCGTTGTAGTTTAAGCGTCGGCCCTGATGTTTGGCCTGGCGTCGATAGTGTTCTATTTGGGACAATTGTTCGATCATACGCACACAGTAGCAATCTTCTTCCACCGGAAATTCGATCGCAATGCGGTATTCATCTCGTTCTTTGTCACACCAAGCAATCCGACCCGTGACACAAAAGTGTGGGTCAATTTCTTCGAGTGTGATGCGTACAGACGTGCCCGCCAGATAAGGGTCGGTCGCTAGGTAGGTAATGCCTACAAAGCCAAGCCGTTCTGTACCAACAGTCGGAAAAGACTGATCTTCGACAATTTTAATGTCTAAAGGTAAGTCTTTAGGATGCGCAACAAATTCCATCGCAACAAGCCAGTTTCGTTCAGTTAATCAGTATATCGGCCGGACAGCCAGATGGTTTAAAAAGAAAGCGAATTGTACGCTTTTTACTCTGGCTGTACAGACGAAATTTAGGATAAATTCCCATCTCTACATAACTTTTAACTATTACCTATTACTACTTTAGCGTTTACCGCTGTATGCAGCCGATGTCTTTAAGGCTATGCATATTTCAGTCCAACATTTCATAACAGAGCTGCCCCAGTTGCTTAATTGCCTGTTCAGTTGCTGCACTCCAAGGTGTTGAACAGTTGATTCGCAATGTGTGATTAGGCTGTGTCGATGGACTTAATGCGCATCCAGGTAAGACATTAATAGCCCATTCTAAAGCGCGGTTAAAAAACTCTAATGCATTGATATTACAAGGCAAAGTAATCCAAATAAGATAGCCGCCCTGAGGACTTGATAGCTCCGTTGTACTCGGGAAATAGCGTCTGATGGCGGCGCTAAACTGTGCCAAGTTGTCGGCGTAAAACGCCCGAGTTTTACGTAGGTGCCGCTCATAAGAATCGTTGGCTAAAAAATTAGCAATGGCATGTTGCGGTAAGGCGGCAACGGCAAAAGAGTGAGCATAAGCGTAGGCTTGGATTGCCGCTATTTGGTCAGCGGGGGATATGACCCAGCCGACGCGAAACGCGGGGGCGATGGTTTTTGAAAACGAACTGCAGTAACTGACACAGCCAGCAGTATCTAATGCTTTTAATGCTGGCAGGCGAGTGTGTGCCGGATGGCCAAGTTCACCAAACACATCATCTTCAATAACTTGAAAGCTTTGCTGCTGGGCTAGGGCCAGTAGGCGTTGGCGCTGTGCCAATGGCATGCTGGCCCCTGTCGGGTTTTGATGCTCTGGTGTGACCACACAAGCTTTGATGTCATGTTGCTGGCAAAGAGTTGCCAAAGCGTCTAAGTCCAAGCCCTGCGACGTGCAGGGTAATTCGAATGCCGTCAGGTTTAGTGCCTGTACTATGTGCTGCAGGCCGTCATAGGTGGGACTTTCAATGACAACTTTATCACCTGCCTGAGTGACAGCCTGTAAGGCTAATAAAATAGCATTTTGGCAACCATGGGTGATGAAGATGTCATCCGGTGTGAGCTGACAGCCTGTGGCCAGCATGCGAATAGCGATCTGGCGGCGCAGCGCAGGCAAACCCTGGTCATAAAAATGATGACTGCAAGCTTCTGGTTCAAGGCGCATCACGCGGCCTACCGCACGTTGCAGTTGGCGCGTCGGTAAGCATTGGCTATGGGGTGTAGCGCCGGCAAGCTGGAGTAGCTCCGGGTTGTTGGTGGCGCTAGCCATTGTTTGCATCCATGCGGGTTGTTGCTGGCTAGTGATATCTGCCGATACTGTTTTGGCATCTGGGGTGGGCGGTAGCGCTTGAACGAAATAGCCTTTTTGCGGTTGTGCTTTGAGCACCCCACGATCTTCGAGTAAGCGATACGCTTGCAGCACTGTGGCCATGCTGACATCCATCATGCTACTGGCTTTGCGTACAGATGGAATTTTGCTCCCTACCTTAAACAATCCCTCTTGGATTTGTGATTCCACCTGCTCAGCGATTTTGTAATAGAGCGTTTGATCCATTGATCTGGCATGGCCTTAACGTTTGCGGTTGGACAATTTACCAGATTGCGGCGGCGAACTTAAGCGGGTTTCCAAGAAGCTTGCACCCTGTGCAAATAACAGGCAAAGTTATATTAAAAGGGCGTTTAATAAAAACAGGCTAAGTGAATAAGCAAGAGTCTGCAGGAGGGATGATGTCATTATCGGTGGTCAAACGCGTGTTGTTGGGTTTTGGCGTATTGCTGGTGCTGCTGTTTATCGTGGCAGCATCGGGTGTGGGCGGTTTAAACACCGTGCAAGAGCGCATCGAAGTGGTGACAGGGAAGATTGCTGCCATTTCCGATGGCAGTAATGCCTTAAGCGCGGAGTTGGCTAAGACCAGTAGCGCCGTGTTGCAATATTTGGTGGCTTCCTCTGATGAGGCTTTAAACAGCGCGCAAGAGCAGTATCAAACGGGTCAGCAAAACGTACAGCAGCAAAGCGCACGCTTAATAGAAAGCGTGGCACAATACCCCGATGTGTCAGCGTCGGTAAAGACGATCGACCAGCAGGCACTAACCTTTTTTGATGTGGCTGATCGTGCCATTGCTGATCACAATCGTATGATTGCACTACAGCGTACATTGGCTGATTTAAAGCTCGATCTAAAAGACGAACTAAGCTTTTTAATAGAGGATTTGGAGTCGCTTGAGAGCTTTCCTGACACTCAAGAGCAAGCCTTTGCGGCAGGGCTAGCAAAAACTCAAATGGAGAGTTTGTCACTGTTGGTAGGGGATTATTTTGACTCGGCGTCGATCTCAGCCCTAGAGGACATTCGCGATGAGATGAGCAAAGCGTTCGGCCCGATTGATAAGGTGAGCGAGCGTTTGGGCGATGACGGATTGGCCGCCAATATTGCTCGTGTCAGACAGTGGGTTGAGGCGGACGATGGTGTCGTAGCGCAATATCTTGAGCTTAATCAGATAGAAGTGGATTCTGAACGTGCTGCCACAGCATTGTTGGCGGGGCTTGAGGCAATGCAGGCGGAGCAAGCGCAGCTACTTAGCCGTGTGAATGAGCTGCGTGAACAGGCCAAACAACGAGCCCTCGATGCCTCGAGCCAGGCCAAAGGCATTTCTTATCTGGTGGTGGCGATCTCTGTGGTGATCGCATTATTGATCGCTTATTGGGTCAGTATCAGTATTCGCCGTCCTTTGGCTAAAATTCTGACAATTTTAGACTTGATTGCTCAAGGTGATTTGACCCAGCGTCTACAAGTCACCAGCAATGATGAGTTTGGAAAACTGTCCCATTGGGTCAACACCTTGGTAGAAAAGCTGAATGGCGTGATAAAAGATATTGATGACGCTTCGAACAAGGTGGTGTCTTCGGCAGATACTGTGTATGCCTCATCCGGTCACACACAAAGTATGATGCAAGAGCAAAGCGATAAAACCATGGCGGTGGCCACGTCTATGAACGAGATGTCGACAACCGTACGTGAAGTCGCGCAACATGCCGAAGTGACGCTCGAGAAGGTGCGCCAAGTCGATGAAAATGCCGAGCACAGCTTGCAGCGCATGACCAATAGCATCCATCAAGTGGAGGCGCTCGTAGCGCAACTAGATGACTCGGCGCAGGTGGTGCAGCAAGTTAATCAGTACTCGCAAAACATCGGTAACATCCTTGAGGTGATTCAGGAAATCGCCGAGCAAACCAACCTATTGGCGCTTAACGCGGCGATCGAGGCGGCACGTGCAGGAGAGCAAGGGCGCGGCTTTGCGGTCGTGGCGGATGAAGTGCGCACCTTAGCCAATCGCACCCACACCTCTACTGAAGAAATTCAAAAAGTCATTACTGAGCTTCAAGGCGGTGTGCAGAAGACGGTGCAAACCATGGAAGCAAGTCGCCAAAGTGCTCACGACAGTATGGAAGAAGCACAAAGTGTAGGGCAGGTGTTAGAAGGTCTGCGCGAGTTTATGAGCGAAATCCGTGATCTTAGCATGCAAATTGCTACCTCTGCCGAACAGCAATCCCATGTCTCGCAAGATATCAATCAAAGCGTGCATGATATTTCCGATAGCTCAAGGCAAGCGGCGCAAGATGCGCTGGATGGCCAGCGTAATTGCCAGCATATGAATGAATTAGCCCAGCATCAACGCAGCCTCGTCGGGCAGTTTAAAACGGCGTAGTGGTAAAGCTTGCAGTGTCTATGGCAAGCTAGGAGGAGACCTTAGATTTAGGAGAATGCGCTATGGCGATACAAATGGACGATATGCTGCCTTATGGCACGCTCCATGTTATGTCAGAAGATGGCCCTCAAGCCGTTGATGTGACGAAGCTTTTTGCAGATAAAACGATCTTGATGTTTGCTGTGCCAGGGGCGTTTACACCGACGTGTAGTGCGAGTCATTTGCCAGGTTATGTGGTGCATTACGATGCTTTTAAAGAGAAGGGCATTGATGAAATAGTCTGTCTTTCAGTAAATGACGTGTTTGTGATGCATGCGTGGGGGCAGGCACACAATGCAGAACGTTTGATTATGGCAGCGGATGGCTTGGCAGAATTTACTCAAGCATTGGGTCTTGAGCAGGAAGTGGCCAAACTCAATATGGGCATACGTAGTCGCCGTTATGCCATGTTGGTCGTCAATGGCGTGATCCAACAATTGTGGTTGGAGGCGCCAGGGGAATTTGAGGTCAGTGGCGCTGAATACGTACTGAGCCAATTATAGAAAAGCCGCTATTGCGGCTTTTTTACGTTTTGTGTCATGTTGTAGTCACGTGTTTAATTTAGCTTGCTTTTTAAATTAGTCGGATCAATATAGATATAAGACAAGCACATAGACAATAAGGAGGGCGATCATGATGTATGAAGATCGCGTTGATGCGCTGGTATCCCCAAAGGGCGCATTAGAAATGTTATCACAGGAAGAAATTGCGCGAATGTCAGAAGACACGGGCGACTTACATGAATTGTTTCGTCGCTGTGCGCTCGCCATCATGAACTGTGGCAGTGATTCAGATGATCCTGCCGAAATCATGTCTATTTTTAAAGACTTTGAAATTCGTATTATCCAGCAAGAGCGTGGCGTTAAGCTAGAACTGACCAATGCGCCAGGCAGTGCGTTTGTGGATGGCAAGATGATCAGCAGTATTCGCGAAATGCTGTTTAGTGTTTTGCGCGATATTATCTTTACCTACCATGAATACAACGTGGCACGTGGCTTGAATGACGCGCCATCCGATAAAATCACCAACGTGGTATTTGAACTGTTGCGTAACGCGAATGTGTTCCGCCGTATTCAATCGCCTGACATGGTGGTGTGTTGGGGTGGTCACTCCATTGCCCGTCATGAATATGATTACACTAAGCATGTGGGTCACGAGCTGGGCTTACGTGAGCTGAATATCTGTACGGGTTGTGGCCCTGGAGCCATGAAAGGGCCGATGAAAGGGGCGGCGATTGCCCACGCCAAGCAGCGCATTCAAAATGGTGTCTACCTTGGTCTGACTGAGCCTGGCATCATTGCCGCCGAGTCACCAAACCCGATTGTGAACCAGCTGGTGATCATGCCAGATATTGAGAAGCGTCTAGAGGCGTTTGTGCGCACAGGTCACGGCATTGTCGTGTTCCCTGGTGGCGCTGGCACGGCAGAAGAAATTCTCTATATCTTGGGTATTTTGCTGCACCCTGAAAACGAGGGTATGCCGTTTCCATTAGTGTTTACTGGACCAAAAGAAAGCGCGCCGTATTTTGAGCAGATTCACGAATTTATTGGTGCGGTATTGGGCGAAAAAGCGCAATCGAAATATCGAATCATTATCGATGATGGTGTGGAAGTAGCGCGTGTGATGAAGGCTGGGATGGAAGAGGTGCGTCAGTACCGTAAAGCCCATCATGATGCTTTCTACTATAATTGGAAGCTGTTCATTCCTGATGAGTTTCAGCGTACTTTTGAGCCAACCCACGAAAATGTACGCAGCTTAAACCTGCACTTCGATCAAGAGACTCATTTATTAGCGGCGGATTTGCGTCGCGCTTTCTCTTGTATCGTGGCTGGTAATGTGAAGCCGCAAGGCGTAGCCAGTATTCGTGAGCGTGGTCCGTTTGAGATTCATGGCGATCGTTCGCTGATGAAGCGTCTTGATGAGTTGCTTGAAGCCTTTGTGAAGCAGCAACGCATGAAGTTGCCAGGTACTGAATACGTACCTTGTTATAAAGTCATCACTGACTGAGTCTGATATAGGATCAAAAAGCCCAGCTTAGGCTGGGCTTTTTTGTGGGTGAGCATCTTAGCATCACGCTTCTTGAGCGATTTTCTCAGCGTGGCTCAAGATCAGCTGACCAGAAATACTGGTCGGATTAGGAATATTAGGTAGGTCGTTGTAATCCCACCAGCCAGCCTCGGCGATCTCATCAGGCGCAGGGAATAGCTCGCCAGAGCGATATTCAGCGTAAAAGCCCACCATCAGTTGATGTGGAAACGACCATGGCTGACTGCCTATATATTGGATGTTGTGAATCTCAATGCCCACTTCTTCCATGACTTCACGCTGCACTGCTTGTTCGAGTGTTTCGCCTGCTTCAACAAACCCCGCGATATTGCTATAGCGACCTTCTTCCATGACAAATGAGCGCGCCAGTAGCAGTTGGTTGCCTTTGCGCACCGACACAATGATGCAAGGCGAGATGCGTGGATAATGGCGTAAGTTACAGTTACCACATAACTTAGCATGCTCTTTATGATGCTTGGTTGTCAGCGGATGACCGCAACGCCCGCAAAACTGATGATCTGCATCCCAAGTGGCTAATTGATGGGCGCGACTTAGTAGGCCGTAATAGTAGTCATCTAACTCAAACAGCATGTCACGTAGGCCTTGCTCTTGAAAGCCTTTGGGCGTGTGGGGAAAACGACAGACGAAAATATCGTTGCCTTCAAACTGACCACAAAAGACGCTGTGCATGTCAGCACTGGGGTGAAAGTCTGCCAAGGTGAACAAGAAGTTACCTTGGTGAGTGAGGATCTTTTGTTTGGCCAGCAAAATATAGCGCGCTTCGGCGTGCGGTGTAGGGTGGGTGCTTGTGCCTATTTCAACCATGAGAAACTCGTTTCATTCTATGAATGCTCTAAGCTACTCTGAGTGCGGGCTTGGTGCAACCGCTACACCGCGGGCGCTATCTGTCGGGGCGGGATTGACGTACAATCTGAATAAATTTTATGCGATGAAGGGTGAAGTATGTCTTCTTTTAAACAGATTTCGTGGCTATGTGTGGCGCTGGGCGTGTCGGGTACGACGGTGGCGCAGGACTATCTACCGATTTTGCAATATCACCATGTGGATGCCAATACGCCGCGCTCAACCTCCGTGTCACCGGAAGAGTTTCGCCAGCATATGGATTACCTTAAAGAAGCTAACTTTGAGGTGGTCGATTTAGCGCAAGCATTAAAGGACATAAAAGCCGGTGTGGCGCTGCCTGAGAAAGCGGTTGCTATTACGTTTGATGATGCTTATCGCAACATTTATAGCAACGGCTTTGACGTGTTAAAAGCGCATGACTTTCCTTTTACTGTTTTTATTAATACTGGACCGGTCGAGCAAGGGCACAGTAGCTTTTTAACGTGGGCGCAAATGCAGGAAATGCAGCAATCTGGTGCGGTGTTTGCCAATCATACTGTGAGCCATCCTTATATGTTGCGCCTCTTAGAAGGAGAAACATTAGAGCAATGGCAAGCACGTATGGAAAAGGAAGTGTCTAGTGTCGAGACACTGCTTAATGAGAAGCTCGGCCAATCACCGAACATGCTGGCCTATCCTTATGGTGAATCCAATGAGCTGTTGCGTGAGCGTATGGCAGAGCAGGGCATGATTGCCTTTGGGCAGCAATCGGGCGTAGTGAGCAAGGATTCTGATTTTACTAATTTGCCGCGTTTCCCTGCTGCAGGTAACTACGCCAAACTCTCGACCTTAAAAGTGAAGCTCAATGCGCAACCGATGCCGTTAGCATCCTTTAGCGATGGTGGTGATTTTGCTTCGGGTGAGCCTGTATCGATGACGCTGAACTTTAAAGAAGGCAATTATCGTTTAAAAGACTTGGCTTGTTATGTGTCAGGGCAGGGCAAGGCAACGCTGGATTGGCCTGAAGTGAATGTCGTTGAGGTGCATGCTGAGCAGGCCTTTCCGGTTGGTCGAGGCCGTATTAACTGCACCATGCCGGATGTGACTGGGCAGCAGTACTATTGGTTCTCCAACGTCTGGATTACCCCTGGCGATGATCAGCGCTATGTGACGGAAAAAATTAAAAAAAATTAAAAAAAGTGTTGCACTGAAATTTAGAATCCGTAATATACACCTCGCTCGCAACGGAGGGGTGGCAGAGCGGTTGAATGCACCGGTCTTGAAAACCGGCGAAGGTTAATAGCCTTCCGAGAGTTCGAATCTCTCCTCCTCCGCCATTTCCTATTTGGATCTGGTCTGAAGCGAGTTAAAAATTAGTAATTCCCTGATAGCTCAGTTGGTAGAGCAAATGACTGTTAATCATTGGGTCACTGGTTCGAGTCCAGTTCAGGGAGCCATTCGGAGTATAGCGCAGTCTGGTAGCGCGCCTGCTTTGGGAGCAGGATGTCGGGGGTTCGAATCCCTCTACTCCGACCACTAATTTTAAAATCTAATGGTAATGGTGGGCGTAGCTCAGTTGGTAGAGCTATGGATTGTGATTCCATCGGTCGTGGGTTCGAGCCCCATCGTCCACCCCATTACCGCATAACTTGGGTCGTTAGCTCAGTTGGTAGAGCAGTTGACTTTTAATCAATTGGTCACTGGTTCGAATCCAGTACGACCCACCAAGTTATGATACAGAAATTTTATTTCTGTTTTTTGACTATTCCCTGATAGCTCAGTTGGTAGAGCAAATGACTGTTAATCATTGGGTCACTGGTTCGAGTCCAGTTCAGGGAGCCATTTCGGAGTATAGCGCAGTCTGGTAGCGCGCCTGCTTTGGGAGCAGGATGTCGGGGGTTCGAATCCCTCTACTCCGACCAGTCAAATTAGGGTAAAAATTCAAATGTGCGGGTCGTTAGCTCAGTTGGTAGAGCAGTTGACTTTTAATCAATTGGTCACTGGTTCGAATCCAGTACGACCCACCACTTTGATATACGGAGGGGTGGCAGAGCGGTTGAATGCACCGGTCTTGAAAACCGGCGAAGGTTAATAGCCTTCCGAGAGTTCGAATCTCTCCTCCTCCGCCATTTACCTGCCCTTGTGCGGGTTTTGCTGTTCCCTGATAGCTCAGTTGGTAGAGCAAATGACTGTTAATCATTGGGTCACTGGTTCGAGTCCAGTTCAGGGAGCCAATGTTACTAATACTATATGGTGGGCGTAGCTCAGTTGGTAGAGCTATGGATTGTGATTCCATCGGTCGTGGGTTCGAGCCCCATCGTCCACCCCATTAGTATCTCTTCTCTTAGTTTCTCTCTTTTCCTGTTTTATCTTTCTTTATTTAATTTCCTTTGCTTTTTCGTGCAAATCTCTTTGATCCTATCTAACGCTCTAACGCTCTAACGCTCTAACGCTCTAACGCTCTAACGCTCTAACGCTCTAACGCTCTAACGCTCTAACGCTCTAACGCTCTAACGCTCTAACGCTCTAACGCTCTAACGCTCTAACGCTCTAACGCTCTAACGCTCTAACGCTCTAACGCTTGCCTGGAATGGCTTTAATGTGGCTTTAAAAAGTGTTGTGGCCTTGTTGGTTTGAGGGAGCTTTTGTGGTGTGAGTGGGGCTGAGATAAGTTGTGTGAGTGATTTATTGCTGGGTAGTGGTTGTCTGTGCAGATGGTTTATGGCGCTTGTCAGAAAGCTTTAGGCTGACGTTTGTATGTGGGCTGTATTCGGTTTGTGGTGGTGTGTTTGTTGTAGTTGCAAGAGATTAAGAGGCAGAGTAGAAGATACAGTAGTGACTGTAAATTGCGTGCATTAATAATAGGTTTGGAAAATAGTTATTCCGGACGGAATAAAGAAGAAAAGAAAAATGGTGGAGGGAGGTGGATTCGAACCACCGAAACTTTCGTGGCAGATTTACAATCTGCTCCCTTTGGCCACTCGGGAACCCCTCCACAGCAGCGAGGCATATATTACTTATAGCCCCGCCCCTTGTAAACCCTTTTTTCTATTTTTTATTAAGAAGTTGCGATAATTTTGCCTGCATGCGCTCTTCTTGGCTCATGTTCTCAAATTGCGCGTCTTCTTTTGGCTGTGCTTTTGGTTTGTTGTTAGGGCGATTGCCTGATTTAGGCTTGCCTTTGCCTTGTGCGCCACCTTGTGGACGAGCTTGTTTAGGTTTGCTCTTAGGTGCAGGCTTTTTCGTCTCAGCTGGCTTTTGAGTATTTGGTAGTGCTGGCTCGTCGCTTACTGGGTTACCTTCAAGGTCGATACGCGGTTGACCAGACTGTAAGCATTTTTTGTAGCGATCTGAGCGCACGTAGGCAGCCATAGCGCGCTTTTGTTTGCTGGCGTTGAATTCTTCATCCAATACCATGTCTTTGTCGATGCCAACTTTAAGAGGACGTGGGTTGTTCCAGTCAAACGCTTTCGGGTAGCGCTCTTCTAGTAGACGAATCAGACGACGGTTGTTCTTCTGATTCTTTTGACGACGTTTCTCCTCGGCACTGAGTGCTGGTTTCTCAGGAGTGTCGCTTGTTGGTGCGCTAGCTTGAGTTTGCTCAACGTCAGTCGCAGCAGCGGTCTCTTGGTGTTCAGCGGTAGAGGTTGGGTTTTGTTCAGTAGTCATAGGAGATTCTTTCGTTTTTTCGTTATCTTCAGTTGGCTGAGGGTCTACTTCATGATGAAGAAGGTCAAAGTTCAGTTGTTGCTCTAAATCGTCATGCGCTTGTGTGTTTGCTGGCGGTGACAATAAATCTAAAGAGTCTTCAATATACAATTGCAATTGCTCTTCAGTGGAATGCTTCGACATGGATGACAGTAAATCCAATGTAGCATCACTTGGGGAACTAGATGGGGATGCTTGCGTGCTTTTTAAACGCTCTATCTCTTGATGAGCGTCTTTTAATTGCTGCATCAAGCGATCCACTTGTTCCTCAAGAGCTTGTATTAGGCGATCCATAGGTTAGTTTCCTGCTACAGTCGGCGTAATTGGGATGCGTGGAGTGTTGGTGCGGCCAACCATTTCATTTAGCTGCTCAGTGGTGGGTAAGACGATGTCTACCGGAGCAGAAGCCTGACCTAAGCGATACATGCTAAATAAAGCAACGGTAACGACGCAAAGGACTGTGCTGGTGACTAATATTGAAAACACTTTCATGACGCTTAAAAAGTCAGTCCAACGCCAAGTGAGGTGTGATCATCGATGCCTAGATCATTGCTATTGTAAGTGCGAACAAATACGTCTAAGCGGGCTTGGTCGGTAATGCCAAAGCGTAGGCCAACTTCTGGATAAAAAGCGGCGTGATCCCAAAAATCTACCCCGGCACCCAAGTAACCCCAAACCGGCACTTGGTTATTAAGTAGAGGTTGTGTGCTATAGAAGCGGGCGCCGACGTTGACGGCGGTTTCTACGCTGTCGCGATCAGCAAAAGCCAAGCCACCGTATAGCGCTAGACTTCTTGGAAAGCTGTACTCCATGTTGGCGCGAACAATGCCTGAGGTACTGTCGACGCTGTCGCTTGGCTCACTGAAAATGTTTTCGTAGGAGACGAGAGGCGAAAATTGTCCAGCGGCCACTGCGCTGGTCGCTCCTGCTAGAAGAAGTGCCGCTGTAACAAATTTTTTCATGAGAGCTCTACTGATCCAGTTGGTTTAGCTTATTCAGCATGTCATTTAGGCTGTTTTCCCAGTTCGCTTGTTGCTCACTGCTCTGGCTTAGCTTGTTATTTAGCTCGTCACGCTCTTCAGATAGCTCGTAGTTTTGCATTTCAAGCTCTTGGATGCGTTGACGCAATGTCGCGATTTCTTCGACAGCAGCAGTGATGCGTTGCTCAAGGTGGTGTAATAATTCGTTGTTCATAAAAACTCTAATCCTAGCTCGATGCGTGGTGCCCTGATTTTATGTATTTACCAGGCAATCACAACATCTTGTTGTTGTACGTTTAAAATTCGCGCTTCCACCGCGAGTTCGCCAATAGCGAAGTTAGGCTGAACTTGCGTAATAGTAACATTGATATTGGCATTGTTGAGCTGTGTTTGCGCATTTTGTAATTGATCAAATATCTCATAGCGACGATACACTTGGAACTGGTCGCCTTTTTTCAGGCCTGAGGTTGCGCCTGCGTTAATATAAATCTTTGTGCCCTCGGTACGGAAGATGTTGGCGACAAAAGGTTGGCAGTTTAGGTCTTCGCTGGCATCTAGGGCCATGGATCTTAGTGTTTGTGCGACGACTTTACCGTAATGGGTTGACCAAAAGCGTGGGCTGCCAAAGCCAACTTTGCGCGTCTCATTAATGTCCCAATTGCCAACTTCACGATAATTGTGCTGAAAAATCAGGGCACCGCTAAAGCCATCGTACATATATAGGTCAATGTCAAAAATACGCTGGCCATCTTCTTTGTTGGCCCAACCAATAAGGGAATTGAGCGGTGTTTTTTGATCCGGGTGCTGCTCGTAGACTTCGCTAATATCGCGTATTACACCACTGACCACGTACTGTACGCCAAGCTCTTCGCCAATGCGGGCAACGTCAGTTAGGGAACCATCGTTGTTAGTCGAAGTGGGGGCGTTGATGAGGTCAGGGTAGATGCGCAGGTTGGTTGACGTCAGCGCACGCAGGTAGCCTTGGCGATTGATTTCAGCGGCAAAGCTTTTAGGTAGTTCACGGCCAATGTTGTCCAGTCCGCCAAGGCGTGCTTGTTGTACTTTTTGCAGGGCGAAACCTGTGACGCCGACGGATTTGATGTATGGGTTGAGCGTGCCATTATCGCACATGCTCTCAGGCGTAATATTGGTGCGGATGGTGACAGCCAGTAAATCATCGTGGATGATGCGCTCATTGATCAGTTTGACATTGTTGGCGCGCCCTGCGGACTGCATCGACATTTTGGAGTCAACGCTGGTATTGCTGAGTAGGTCGTTGGAGCGCACTCGAGCGCTGGCTTGTAAGGTGGCTTGTTTGATAGCTTGCTGGGTGGCGCGATAACGAGCATCGTCGATGTCGTTATCATAAATCACCGCTTCACCTTGGGCCTCGATGACTTGGCTGAGCGCGACGCTGCTCAGCACAAGTAGTGCACTAGAGAGAAGAATTTTTAGCATTACTGCACGCTATAGAATGAAGACGGACGTTCCGGTTTTGGCACGCTCGCGCTGGTGCTGTAATTGTTGTTCATTAAGCAATTTGGATCAGAGCGCATCGCTGCGACAGAGCTAACACACTGGCGGAAGTTTTCTTTCAGCGCTAACTCAACCACGGTTTCAAAGGTGCCATCGGCTAGTTCTCGTTGCGAAACGACTTTGGCGCCCACTAGGTAGGCATCAACATAGGCACGAATCTCATCATGCTGTGCGACCATGTTACTGACCGAGTTGTTACTGCTGATATCGATACCGTACACACGCTCAGCAAGGTTACGGTAAGCATCCAGCTTAGAACCACGCATCGTCATCAGACGACGCTGCGCTGGACTAAAAGAGCTATTGGTCATCGGTGCCGAGTAACCTGTGGTGCGCACCACAATCGGCTCACGAGGCATAACGTCAATCACTTCCGTTTCACGCGTCACTTTACGTTGTTGCGCTTGTGGCTGGGCCTGCATCATGGGGGCGGCTGACTGTACGATGATGTCAGGATTTTGACCGGCACTGCATGGCGCACTCGTGCGGCAGTTAGAGCCATAGTGGCTAGTCGTACAAGCACTGACAAGTAATGCTGCGCCAGTAATAGTAAGCAGTTTGAGGGAAAGGTTCATGGGAACTCCTGTTGCTAATACTTTCGTGAATTACCTGTTAGTGGACGCGGTAAATAACGGTTTTTTCAGTGGTTTCGATCGGCTCAGCGGCTTGTGCAGGTGCCGGTGAGTACATTGGCTGATAAGGAATAATGACGCGACTGTTAGGTTCATGTTGATAGAAGTGATTATAGGTACAACCTGATAGAGCCACTGAAACAACACCGAGCAACGCAAAAATCCATTTATTATTCATAGCAAATAAGCCTTAAACGTCAGTAATAATCAGCGTAACGGCAGGTTGCGCTAATTCTTAAATATATTTGCACAAACTTACATCAGTTCACAGAACGGATTCAAGCGCAGGGAGCAGGCTTTGCGTACAAATTGCCTGTAAAGGTCGGAGCTGGTGATTAAAAACACAGCGTCTATACTTAGCCTTGTCCGATTGGAGGTAGCGAATTATGAATATCACAGAATTACGCTTGCTTAGCCAAGCCCATAATCTGCCTGCCTCATTAGCCGAGCGTTTGCGTTTTGACGTCGAGCAAACTCTGAAAGGATTGTACGCTGATGAGTCATTGGCGGACCGACTAGACGACCTTTATTTGCCGTTTGCCCGCTGGGTCAGCCAGTACTCTAGACCCAAGCATCAGCCTTTGGTGCTGGGGATGGGCGGGCCGCAAGGGTGCGGGAAAACTACCTTTTGTGCAGTTGTTAGCCATATCTTGGCCAAGGGGTTTGATCTAAATGCCGTGGTGGTCAGTTTGGATGATTTGTATTTAACGCAAAAAGACCGCCTGGCTTATGCCGAAACTGCCCACCCACTGTTTGCTACGCGTGGCGTTCCTGGTACCCATGATACGCAATTAGCACTGACCATATTTGATCGCTTAAAACACCTGCAAGAAGGTGAGGTCATGTACGTGCCTAAGTTTGATAAATCCTTGGACGACCGTAAGCCGGTGCATCGCTGGCAGGAGGTTGCAGGCCCTGTTGATGTGATCTTTTTCGAAGGTTGGTGTGTTGGTGCATCGCCTATGTCTGAAGAGAGTCTGAACGAGCCAATAAACCGCCTAGAGGCGGATAAAGATGCCGATGCGAGCTGGCGACATGCGGTGAATGAGCAATTGCAGCAAGATTATAAACGCTTATTTGAGTTGATTGATGTGCAGATGTGGATGCAGCCGCCTAGCTTTGATGTGGTGTACGATTGGCGCAACAAGCAGGAGCGTGTACTTGAGGCGCATTTGCATGATATCCATGGCGGTGTGTTAGACACGTTAGACATTAAAGTGATGTCGCCCGAAGCGCTGAAAGGCTTTATGCAATACTACGAGCGGATTACGCGCCATATGATTTGCTCTATGGCCCAAAGTGCTGACGTACACTTTATGCTCGATGAGCATCAAACGGTGATTAAGACGAAATTACCTAGGGCGCACTAATGCCTTAGCGGATGTGCTTTATGATAGGCTATCGTGTATTCGATGGCCTATTTTTTTGGAGAGTATCCGTGAGTGAAGCATTGCAATATTTAACCGTAGACACTGGCGACAGCCCTGAAGTCGCTGTGATTTGGCTGCATGGGCTAGGAGCAGATTGCCATGATTTTGAAGGGTTGGTGCCACAGCTTAATCTTGGCGGTAAAGCGGTGCGCTTTATTCTTCCTAATGCGCCGATGCGTCCAGTGACGATTAATGGCGGTATGCCGATGCGTGCTTGGTACGATATTTTGGAAATGACCCTTGAGCGTAAAGTCGATATGGCTAATATCGAGGAGTCTGCTGAGCAAATCGAGCAGATTATCGAAGACTTGGCGGCACAGGGAATTTCTTCTGATAACGTCATTATGGCCGGTTTTTCTCAAGGTGGCGTGATTGCCTATCAAGTAGCGCTGCGTGGTAATTACAAGCTGGCTGGCGTGATGGCGCTATCCACTTACTTGGCCGACGCGAGCGCATTGCCTGAAGCGGCGACGCACAGCAATGGCGCCGCGCCATTTTTGATTCACCATGGCAACCAAGACAACGTCGTGTCGCCTATCTTGGGCGGTCGTGCCAATGAGCAGCTACAGGCACGGGGTTTTACCACGCAATACCAGGTTTACGATATGCCGCATGCGGTTTGCCCAGAGCAAGTACAGGATATTGCTGCTTGGCTAACCCAACGGTTTGCATCATAGGAGCCAGATCATGGATGAAGTAACGGTTGATGAGTGGCTAAGCTACGCTAAAAGCTGGGCCAAGCACGCTGGGGCTATTATGGTGGAAGCCCGTGAGCAAGCGGACTTTTCTGCCGAATATAAAGATCATCATGAGTTGGTCACCTCGACCGATGTGGCTATTGATGAGTATTTGTGCCGACAAATTCGCTATACCTTTCCTGATCACTTGATACTGTCGGAAGAATCATCACCTGATTTGGCACTGGCGCACGACAGTGATGTGCCGGTGTGGGTGATTGATCCGATTGATGGGACCATTAACTATGCGCAAGGGCTGTTGCATGTGGCGGTGTCGATTGCGGTGTTTTATCGTGGTGAGCGTTGGGTTGGCGTGGTGCATGCACCGTTTTTGGCGGCAACCTACGCCGCTGCCAAAGGCCAAGGGGCTTGGCTTAACGATGAGGTGATTCAGGTACGTCAGCGTGATGCGCTGCGCAACGCGATTATCGCCACTGGCTTTCCGTACCAAAAAGACGCATTGCCGGAATTAATGGGTTATCTGTCATCGGTGCTAAGCCATTGCCAAGATATCCGCCGTAACGGCTCGGCGGCGTTAGACCTGTGCGCGGTTGCCTGCGGACAAATGGATGGTTACTACGAAAGTGTTAAACCTTGGGATATGGCCGCTGGCGCGTTGATTGCGCAAGAGGCGGGCGCGCGAGTGGGGCACTTTGCTGATACGTCTGGACAATGGCCATTAGCCATCGATGGTGAGCACCTATTAGTCGCCTCGCCTGACTTATATCAGCCTTTGTTTGAGGTCTTAACCTTGTCTAAAAATTAGCCTGACATGTGTCAGCACTGTCTATCCGCTTCTCTTCTACCTTGGTGTTGTTTATCTGATTGAGGAGTGGCTATGATGTTTATGGACGATGTTGTGATTGCGGGACTGTTGGTGATTGCAGTAACAACTGCGATCATGGTGTGGTTTGGCGTGTTGGCGTATCGTCACATTACACGCGACAAAAAATGAAAATCTTGGGCATTGCGCCTCTAGCAGTGCCCATTTGCCTTTCTTTTGCTGATCGATTGATCATCCCTGTGTAGAATAAGTTCTAATCTTCCATTAAAAGATAGGGGACTTATGTCTATTGATTCTTTTGTTATTGCCCTTCTTGTTTCAGCTGTTGTGATCGTCGTGTCATTGATTGCAATTACCAAACAGTTGAAGCAAAACCGTGCGCGAGCCGAGCGTATCCAAGCTGGCGAAGATCGTTTGCAAGAAGAGCGCGCGAAGCGCATTGAAAGTATTCGTATATTGATGAAAGCGGTTGAGGAAGACGAGAAGCTGACGTGGACCGAAGCGGCCATTCGGGTCAAAAACTTGCTCGACCAACTGGGTATTGATCTGTCTGAGCACGAACATGTTAGTGCGATCTATGTGGTAGAAGAGAATACCCAGCACATCCCAACCCATGATCAATGGAACAATTTGCCACTGAAGGCGCGCCGTAAATATCGTGATGAAATGGAAGCCTTGGAAGCGCAACATATTGAGCAGCTGCGCCAAGCGAAGCAGACGTTACTTGCGTATTCGTTTGAACAATGATCGTAGAGGCCTTGCTGGCGTTTCTAATCAGCTTTGTGCTGTTTGCAGTGATTGTCGTGTTTTTTATCAAGCATCAGCAACGTGTGCCGTATTATCAAATGGACGCAGAGGCTTGTGTACGTATTTTGCGTCAGGCTGTAGAGCAAGAGCTCTTAGAGCGTGAGTGGCATATTTTTATCGGCATGCAAGTGCGCTACGATAATGAAATTGAAACGCTGCGTGGGCAGTGTATTGCGATAGACGAACTGCATGCGATGAATACTCGTGTAAGCCAAGGTATGGTTTATGTCGTATTCTCGCAGGCGGGTTTAGAAAAATTGGCTGAACTTTTAGATGAGTGGCAGCACAAGGTAGATTACCTAGCTTAAAATCGAGAGGAAGTAGAGCATGAATGAATTAGAGCAATGGATGGATGAAGGGAGTCAGTGGCTACCTTGGTTAACTGAAAAGAGTGTGTCGATCATTGTCGGCATTCTGATTTTCTTTATTGGTAAGTTTATCGCGAGAAAAGTCGCGGATTGGCTGGAAGCGCGCATGCTTAAGTCAAAAGTAGACAGTGCTGTAGCAGGCTTTGCTTCGAGCATTTTGTACGCGCTGTTGTTTGCCGGTGTGGTGTTGATGGCGCTGGGGCAAATTGGCGTTGAAACGACGTCCTTTATCGCCATTTTAGGTGCCGCCGGTCTTGCCGTTGGTTTGGCACTACAAGGTTCTTTGTCGAACTTCGCGTCAGGTGTTTTGATTATCTTGCTGCGCCCTTTCAAAACGGGCGACTTTGTTGAAGTGGCGGGTCAAATGGGTACGGTTAATCGTATTGAGCTGTTTCATACGTACTTAAGAACCTTGGATAACCGCAGTGTGATTCTACCGAACTCATCGGTGATGGACGACACTATTATCAACTACTCAGCCCAAGCGACGCGTCGTTTGGATTTAACCGTAGGCATTAGCTACGATTCCGATATTCGCCAAGCGCGTGAGCTGATGAAAGGCATTTTAGAGAACGACGAGCGTGTGTTACCGGATCCTGCGTTTGTGATTTTTGTCTCTGAATTAGCAGACAGCTCGGTTAACTTTAGTGTGCGTGTATGGGTTAACTCTGGCGATTTGCTGCAGTTTAAGTCTGACTTGCTAGAAAAAATTAAGTACACCTTTGATGAGAACGGTGTTGGTATTCCATACCCACAAATGGATGTACATTTGTCTAAAGACAGCTAAGATTACCGCTTAGCAAGCAAGGCGCTTCGGTTTCCCAAGCGCCTTTTTTTTGTTTAAACCGTGTGTGAAAGTGAATCAGTATGAGTCGATATCGTCCCCCTGGCGCGCCCAAAGCGGCTTACATCACCAAAGAAGGTGCTGACAAACTGTTGGCCGAGCTTAAATACCTCTGGAAAGAGAAGCGTCCTGCGGTGACGCAAAGTGTTAGCGATGCGGCTAAGCTTGGTGACCGCTCAGAGAACGCAGAGTACATCTACGGCAAGAAGCAACTGCGTGAAATCGACCGTCGTGTGCGTTATCTCGAAAAACGCTTAGATCAGTGCACCGTGGTAGATCGCCTACCGATCGACCGTAGCACGGTATTTTTTGGCGCTTGGGTAACCCTTGAAGATGACGACGGTCAGCAAGAGCGCTTTCGCATTGTCGGCCCGGATGAAATTGACCACCACGAGCACTACATCAGCATGGATTCACCGGTGGCTAAGGCGCTACTCAAACGCCGCGAAGGTGATGAGGTCACGCTACGCCGTGCAGGCGGTGAGCGTACATTCTTTATCGAAGCGATTGAGTATGTAGAGCCCTGATGTCTAAGATTCGCTTTGGTATGGCGCAGTGGCAGCATCCTGCTTGGGTGGATTACCTCTACCCTCGCTCTGAGGCGACAGGCTTGCGCTTGGGGCATTACGCTAAGTTTTTTAGCAGCGTTGAGGTTGGCAGCACCTTTTATACAGATGTGGCGCCGGAGCAAATTGAGCGCTGGGCAGTGCAAGTGCCGGACAGCTTTCGCTTTTGCTTCAAAGTGCCCCGTGCGGTGGCGCATCAATTTAATGAGCTAAGTGAAGCAGAATGCTTACAGGCTTGGCGTGCTTTCCAATCGCTACTTAAACCCATTGAGTCGTTGCTGGGGCCTACCATGTTGCAGTTTCCGGCGACCGTAGAGCCGCGGCATTTGCCGCTTATTGCGAAGCTTTGTGAAAGCTGGAGCCTGTCGTCTGCTTTGGGTGTTGAAGTGCGCAATGTGGGCTTTTTTGATAAAGGTGATCAAGAAGCGGCGTTGTTAAGATTATTGGCAGATACTCAATGCAACAAGGTGGTAATGGACTCGCGGCCGGTGTTTTCGACACAAGCATATTGTGAAAGTTTGGTCGATGCGCAGCAGAAAAAGCCTCGGGTACCGTGTCATGCAATCGCCACCGCAGAGCATCCGGTGGTGCGCTTTATTGGCCACCCAGAATTAGAGCGCAATCATGTTTGGCTGGATCAGTGGGGTCATAAGTTAAGTCAGTGGCTGCAGGAAGGGCGTGAGCCAACGGTATTTGTGCATTCCTCCGATAATATTGCCGCGCCGACGCTGGCCAGTTGGTTGGATCAAAAATTACAGCAAGCGCTGCCAGATTATGTGGCGCAGGTACAACTACCTGTGCAGCATGAGCAAATGGGGCTTCTGTAGAGTAAGAGAGATCAATTATGTATTCGTTAGTATTTTATGTGCCTGAGACGCATCTAGAGGAAGTGAAAGAGGCGGTGTTCGCTGCTGGTGCTGGACGCATTGGTGACTATGAAGCGTGTTGTTGGCAGGTCAAAGGTCTGGGACAATTTCGCCCGTCAGCGGACGCGAACCCTTTTATTGGTGAGTCGGGCAAACTTGAGTCGGTAGCGGAATACCGTGTGGAAATGGTGCTGTTGGCAGAGCTTAAAGAAGTGGTGGTGCAGGCTTTGCAGCAAAGCCACCCCTACGAAGAGGTGGCCTATCATCTTATTGCGGTTGAGAGTTAACGATAATGCTGTCTTCGTGGAAACCGTAATGGCCAGCTTTGTGGTCCGCGATAAAGTATTCTAAAGTTTTGGTGACGCTGCTGAAGGCGATTTCATCCCATGGAATTTCGTCTAACGCAAACAGTGCGACTTCTGAGCTTTCTGAGGTCGGGTGAAAATCCGCTTGCGCCAGCTCAGCAAGGAAGTACAAGTGTACTTGATTGACGTGAGGGATGCTGATCATAGAGAAAGGTTGCTTAGCAATAACCTCTGAACCGCTTTCTTCTAGCGTCTCACGCAGTGCGCCTTGTAAGGTAGTCTCGGCATTTTCCATAAAGCCAGCAGGTAGTGTCCAATAGCCAAAGCGCGGTTCTATATTACGACGACAGAGTAAGATTTTGCCTTCATACATAGGGATGGTGCCAGTAATCATGCGCGGATTATCGTAGTCGATAAAGGCGCAGTTAGGGCAAACAGCACGCTCGCGATTGTCACCTTCAGGGATTTCCATATTTACTTGGTGACCGCATTTTGGACAGAATCTCATGACAACTCCTCGTTAGCGTTTGTGCTCTAAGCGGGCGTATTTGACAACCTTGTCTTCGATTTCTTGGATCTCGATCATGTAGTTGTCGACCCATAAGCTGATAGGGTGCTCTGGGATGAATTCCAGTGTTTCAATGATCAAGCCATTTAACGTTTTCGGGCCGTCAGTCGGTAAATGCCAGCTCAGAGTTTTGTTAATGTCGCGAATATGAGTCGAGCCTTCGATGCGGAATGAACCATCATCAAGTAGGGCGATCTCTTCTTCTTCGTCTTCTTGTGGCGGCGTAAACTCGCCCACAATTTCTTCTAAGATGTCTTCCAGTGCCGCAATACCTTGCACATCACCATATTCATCGACCACGATCCCCATTTGTTGGTGATCTTTCTGGAAGTTTAATAACACGGTATTGATCGACGTGCTTTCTGGAATGAAGTAAGGCTCCAGCGTTGCTTTTAATAAAGCCGCTTTAGATGGATTGGGCTCACGCAAAAACTGCGCTGCATGGCGCGCGTGTAGGATGCCGATGACTTTGTTGATCTCGCCATTATAAACCGGCATACGGGTATGACGGGTTTCACAGATTTGCGCGATGATTTCTTCGATCGAGTCTTCGATATCGATACCGATGACTTCGTTACGTGGCACCATGATGTCTTCGACGGAGACGTTTTCAAGGTCGAGGATCGATAGCAACATCTCTTGGTGGGCGGGTGGAATCAAACCACTGGCTTCGTTCACTACGGTGCGCAACTCTTCTGAGCCAAGTTTGTCATGGTTGCCATGGATTTGTTTGATGCCAAGTAAGCGCATCAAACCATTGGACATGGTGTTGACGATCACGACTAGAGGGTAAAGTGCTTTTAACAGTACGGTCAGTACCCAAGAGGCTGGGAACGCGATCTTTTCTGGGTGGATCGTCGCCATGGTTTTTGGAGTAACCTCGGCAAAGATCAGGATGATTAAGGTCAATGCGCCCGTCGCGATGGCGACACCGGCGTCGCCCCAGATGCGCACAGCAATAATAGTGGCGATCGCCGAAGCAAGGATATTAACGAAGTTGTTACCAATCAAGATAACGCCGATCAGACGATCTGGACGTTCAAGCAATTTGCTCGCTTTTTTGGCGGATTTATGTCCACTTTTGACCAAATGCTTGAGACGATATTTGTTCATCGACAGCATGCTGGTTTCTGAGCTTGAGAAGAAAGCAGATAAAATGATTAAGAAAAACAGTATTCCAGAGAGAATACTTAAGGGAACTTCGTTCAAGAAAAAAATGCCTCAGTTATTAGATCTGATCGGATTATTAGGGGTTGTGCATCGAGTGTCAAATGCCACGCTTATTTATTCAGTATTTCCATGGCGATCTGTGAGCCAAAATAGCCAATCATAAGCAGAATAAAGCCACTCAGGGTCAACTTAACCGCCAGCTGACCGCGCCAGCCAACAAAGTGTCGACCAGCTAGCAAGCCTGCAAACACAAACCAAGATGCGATGGTAAATGCGGTTTTGTGCACTAAGTGTTGCGCAAACATGTCTTCAATAAAATAGAAGCCAGTGGCAATAGTGATGCTCAGTAAGACAAACGCCGCCCAAATAAATTCAAACATTAAGCGCTCTAATGTTTGTAGTGGTGGCACGCGCAGCAGTTGTTTGAGGCGATGATGTTTGAGTTGGTACTCTTGAATCGCCAATAAAATGCCAACCCCGCAGGCGGCTGTAAACAAGCTGTAAGCGACTGAAGCGATTAAGATATGCATCGAGGTGCCTAAAGAGGCACTGTGCAACTGTTGCAAATGCCAAGGTTCGACCGCATTAAGAGCAATAATCAGCGCCGCCATCGGATAGGCGACACTTAATAGTAGCGAAAGGTCCTTATCGCGGTTGCTAAACCAAAGCAAAAGGTTGCCGATCAGTGCGATCAGCAGCCCAATAGTGAGGAAGTCAAAGCCGTCTTTGCTGCCGAGCAATTGGATCAAGGCCATGGTGTGCACAACAATCGCTATGGCTCCGAGCGTTTGCGCGGCACGAAATTTCGGGCGCAGGTAATAGGTTGCGCCGGCGACGAGTGCTAAAATGCATGCTAGCCAAAGAGATAGTTGAGTCATGTATAAGCCGATCCACTGGTTAAAACTATAGGGTGACGATCAAATCTTCGTTATAATAAATTCAATTTCACCTTGGATAAACTGAATAAAGCGGTTTTTTCCATCTAAAGCAAATTTTGAGGGCAACATGTTTGACAATTTATCAGAACGTTTAACGTCATCCTTAGATCGCGTCCGTGGTCGTGCCAAACTCACCGAAGACAATATTAAAGATGTGCTACGTGAAGTGCGCATGGCGCTTTTGGAAGCCGATGTTGCGTTGCCCGTTGTCAAAGACTTTATTAACTCTGTCAAAGAGCGTGCGGTGGGGACAGAAGTAACACGCAGTCTAAGTCCTGGACAAGTGTTCCTTAAGATCGTTAAGCAAGAGCTTGAGTCCGTGATGGGCCAAGAGAATGACGAGCTAAACCTACGTGCGACACCGCCAGCGATCATCCTGTTAGCAGGCTTGCAAGGTGCGGGTAAAACCACTTCGGCAGGTAAACTCGCGAAGTACTTAAAAGAGCGCCAGAAAAAATCTGTGGCAGTGGTCAGTGCCGACGTTTATCGTCCAGCGGCGATTAAACAGTTAGAAACGCTGGCCAATGATATCGGTGTCGATTTTGTACCAAGCGATACCTCACAAAAGCCGATCGATATCGCTAACGGTGCGATCGAGTACGCGAAGAAATCCCACAAAGATGTCTTGATTGTCGATACCGCGGGTCGTTTGGCCATCGATGAAGACATGATGACTGAGATTAAAGCTCTACATGGTGCGATTAATCCGGTTGAGACCTTATTCGTAGTCGATGCTATGACAGGTCAGGATGCTGCCAATACGGCGAAAGCGTTTGGTGATGTGCTGCCGTTAACGGGTGTAATCTTAACCAAGACCGACGGTGATGCTCGTGGTGGTGCGGCGCTTTCAGTTCGTCACATTACTGGTAAGCCGATCAAGTTCTTAGGTGTTGGTGAAAAGAGTGAGGCACTGGAGCCATTTTACCCAGACCGCTTAGCGTCACGTATCTTGGGCATGGGAGACATGTTGTCGCTGATCGAGCAAGCCGAACAAAAGATCGATAAAGACAAAGCCGAAAAACTTGCCGGCAAGATGAAGAAAGGCAAGAGCTTTGACTTGGAAGACTTCCGCGAGCAGCTGCAGCAAATGAAAAACATGGGCGGCATGACGTCCATGTTGGACAAACTGCCGGGCATGGGGCAGCTGGGTGATATCCAAGATAAAGTGAACGACAAAATGTTCGTGCAAATGGAAGCCTTGATTAACTCTATGACGCCAGCCGAGCGTCGTAACCCAGATGTCATCAATGGCTCGCGTAAAAAGCGTATTTCCGCCGGTGCGGGTTTGCAGGTCCAAGATCTTAACCGTTTGCTGAAGCAACATAAGCAAATGCAGAAGATGATGAAGAAGTTCAGCTCTAAAGGCGGCATGAAGAAAATGATGCGCGGAATGAGCGGGATGATGCCAGGCGGTGGCGGTATGCCGGGTGGCGGAAACTTCCCAAAATTCTAAATCTTCGGATTTAGCGAAAAAATGTTTAAAGGGCGATCAATTCGCCCTTTTGTTTTGGTGTCGAATCGACTAGAATATGCCGCCTTCTTGTAGTAGGTCTCATAAAGAGCCTAACAAGGGGTGTTTCGTTAAGCAATAAGGAACCAATCATATGGTAACTATTCGTCTTTCTCGTGGTGGCTCTAAAAAGCGCCCATTTTATCACCTAAGTGTGGCAGACAGCCGTCGTGCCCGTGATAGCCGTTTCATCGAGCGCGTAGGTTTCTTTAACCCAGTTGCTCGTGGTCAAGAAGAACGTCTACGTGTTGACCTAGACCGTGTTAATCACTGGGTAGGCCAAGGCGCTCAGCTTTCTGACCGTGTTGCTCAGCTTGTTAAAGAAGCTGGCAAAAACGCTTAATACTGAGGTAATGCTATGTCTACATTAAAGCAGGCGAAAGCTCCCGAGCAGGCGCTTGTGGTGGGACGCATTACATCAGTTTATGGTGTTAAAGGGTGGGTTAAGTTGTATTCCCATACCGAGCCAATGACTGGAATCTTTGATTACAAGCATTGGTGGCTGAAAACTCCTAGTGGGTGGAAAGTCGTAGAACTAAGCCAAGGTCGCACCCAAGGGCGCGGGCTGGTTGCAGCAATTAAAGGGTATCACGACCGTGATCAGGTTAAAGAAATCTGTGGGTTTGATATCTATGTTGATGCAAAAGATCTTCCTGAGCTTGAGGACGGTGAATTTTACTGGAGTCAGCTAGAAGGTCTAAAGGTTATTACCAAAGAGGGTGTTCTTCTAGGTAAGGTTTCACAGCTAATGGAAACAGGTGCTAATGATGTGCTTGTGGTTAAAGGTTGTGAAGGTAGTTACGATCGCGAAGAGCGTCTGATTCCTTACGCACCTGATCAGTTTATTCTAGACATTGATCTAGAAAAGCAAGAGATGGTCGTGGACTGGGATCCGGACTTTTAAGATCATAACGAGGCCTAAATTGTGCGAATCGGTGTAGTCACGCTGTTTCCAGAGATGTTTCAAGCCATCACCCAGCATGGTGTGACGGGCAGAGCGGTCAAATCTGGAACCATAGAGATTGATTTTTTCAATCCACGTAGCTTCACACATGATCGCCACAATACGGTTGATGATCGTCCTTACGGTGGTGGCCCAGGGATGCTGATGAAAGTTCAGCCCCTAAAAGATGCGATTGAGAGTGCCAAACAATGGGTGCCCAACGCAAAAGTTATTTATCTATCCCCTCAGGGGCGCACGCTAACGCAGGAAGGCGTGCAGCAGCTTGCTAAACAAGCAGAATTTATTCTGGTAGCAGGCCGTTATGAAGGCGTTGATGAGCGTTTGATTCAATCTCAGGTTGATGAAGAATGGTCCATTGGCGACTTTGTCCTAAGTGGTGGTGAGTTGCCAGCTATGGTGTTGATGGACTCTGTCTTTCGCATGGTGCCTGGTGTGCTTGGTAAGCAAGCCTCGGCTGATGAAGATTCGTTTGCTGATGGATTACTTGATTGCCCACATTATACTCGCCCCGAGGTACTTGAAGGTGAACCTGTACCACCTGTACTACTTAGTGGCAACCATGAGGCGATACGGCGCTGGCGCTTAAAGCAAAAGCTCGGAAGAACTTGGCAACGCCGGCCTGACCTTCTGCAAGACCTTGAGTTGGACAAGGAACAGCAGAAGTTGTTAAAAGAGTTTATTCGTGAGACTGAAGTTTCAACCTCGGCAGAGTAAGAATCGCGAGCTTATCAGAACGTTAAACCTTCGCGCTGATAAGAAACCATTATCATTAGGAGTCACATCCATGAGCAACAAAACTACGCTGATTCAACAGCTAGAAGCAGAACAAATGACAAAAGAGATCCCAGCCTTCGGTCCTGGTGATACTGTTGTTGTTCAAGTAAAAGTTAAAGAAGGTACTCGTGAGCGTCTACAGGCTTACGAAGGTGTTGTCATTGCAAAACGCAACCGTGGCCTAAACTCTGCTTTCACAGTACGTAAAATCTCTAGCGGCATCGGTGTGGAACGTGCGTTCCAAACTTACAGCCCACTAGTTGATAGCATCGAAGTGAAACGTCGCGGTGACGTGCGTCAAGCTAAGATCTACTTCCTACGCGAGCGTTCAGGTAAATCTGCACGTATCAAAGAGAAATTGGCTAAGCGCTAATCTCTCTCGTAGTGATAAAGAAAGGCGACCTCGGTCGCCTTTTTTTATGGAACTTCATCAGGGTATGATGGCCTAATAAGCAGAATGATGATGCAGAGGTAAGCATGGAAAAGTTTATAAAAGGTATGTCGCTGAGCGCGTTGGCAGCAATTGGTATGACTCAGGCGCAAGCCGGTGAGCAAGAGGTGCGTGACGCCATGGCCAGTGCTCTGCCGCAGTACACGATTGATCAAATCGACGCGCATGAAGGCAGTGGTCTGTATACGGTGACACTGGAAAATGGTCCAGTCGTGCATGTGACTCAAGATGGCGGCTACTTTGTTGCTGGTGATTTGTATCGTATCGATGGGCAGCAATTGGTCAATGAAACTGAGCAGAAAAAACTGGCCCAGTTAGAAAACATCCCTGAATCTGAGATGGTGGTGTTTAAGGCGAAGAACGAAAAAGCGCACATGACCGTGTTTACCGACATTTCGTGTGGCTACTGTCGCATGCTACACAAAGAGGTGGATGAGCTTAACGATAAAGGCATTACGGTGCGCTATCTTGCTTACCCGCGTGCGGGTGTGGGTTCAGATGCTTACAACGAAATGGTCAATATCTGGTGCTCGGACGATCCTAAAAAGTGGCTGACAGCGGCGAAACAAGGTAAATCGGTACCGGATAATAAGTGTACTAATCCTGTGGCCAGTCAATACCGCTTAGGCAATAGCGTAGGGGTGCGTGGTACGCCAAGCATTATTTTGGATAACGGTAAGTTTATTCCTGGTTATCTTCCTGCAGCGGAATTAGCAAAAGAGCTAAACCTATAGCAAATTCTCGTAATATTCTCCTAAACATGAGCTTAGTTCAGGCTTTTCTTCGTTGGGTTTAGGGGCGACTGACGGTATAATCAATGCTAGACAAATGCTATGCATCATTAATAGCAATAAAATTAAAACCGTCAGTTGTGGGGTATCGTTTTGAAACCGGTAAAAGTCGGAATTTGTGGTCTTGGAACAGTAGGTTCCGGTACGTTTAACATCCTGCGTCATAACGCAGAAGAAATTACACGACGTGTTGGACGTAGTATTGTGGTTGAACAAATTGGCGCGCGCCAAGTTAACCCTACCTGTGACACCACTGACATTGATATGACGAGCGATATTTTTGATGTCGCTAACAATCCTGAGATCGACATTGTGATCGAGTTGATCGGTGGCACCACCGTGGCTCGTGAGCTGGTCCTGACTGCTGTCGAAAATGGCAAGCATGTGGTAACCGCCAACAAAGCCTTGATCGCCGAACACGGCAACGAAATCTTTGCCAAAGCTCAAGAAAAGGGCGTTATGGTTGCCTTTGAAGCCGCAGTAGCTGGTGGCATTCCGATCATCAAAACCCTACGTGAAGGCTTGTCTTCGAACAAGATCGAGTGGCTAGCAGGTATCATCAATGGTACTGGCAACTTCATCATGACCGAAATGAGTGAGAAGGGCCGTGCGTTTGCGGACGTGCTAAAAGAAGCACAAGAGCTTGGTTATGCTGAAGCCGATCCTACATTTGATGTCGAAGGCATCGACGCGGCGCATAAACTGACGATTTTGGCGTCCATTGCCTACGGTATCCCGCTGCAGTTTGAAAAGACTTACACCGAAGGCATTAGCCGCATCACGGCACAAGATGTCGCGTTTGCACGCGAGCTAGGCTATTCAATCAAGCACTTAGGCATTGCTCGTCGCACGAAAGCGGGCGTTGAACTGCGTGTGCATCCAACTTTGATTTCTCAAAAAGCCTTGCTTGCTAACGTTAACGGCGTGATGAACGCAGTAATGGTGAAAGGCGATGCAGTTGGCCCAACGCTGACTTACGGCGCTGGCGCTGGTGCGATGCCAACCGGCTCTTCTGTAGTAGCGGACATCATTGATGTTGCACGCACGCTGACGGCTGATCCAACCAATCGTGTACCACACTTGGCATTCCAGCCAGAGCAACTGTCAGACCTAGATGTCTTGGCCATGGAAGATGTCGAATGTGGTTTCTTCTTAAACATGATGGTGCAAGATCGTGCTGGCGTGCTGGCCAATATCACACAAATTCTTTCTAACAATGGCATCAGCATTGAGTCTGTGATTCAGCGCGAGGGCAGTGATTTAGTGCCATTGGTGGTAATGACGCACGATGTCAAAGAACGCAATATGAATGCTGCGATTGCAGCCATTGAAGCTTTGCCAGATGTGGCCGGCACGGTGCAGCGCATCCGTGTTGAAAATCTGGCGTAAGAGGATTAGGTAATGAAATACATTTCGACTCGTGGCCAAGCGCCAGCATTGGGTTTCGGTGATGTACTGCTGGCCGGTTTGGCAAGCGATGGTGGTCTTTACGTACCAGAAAAGCTACCAACGTACTCCACTGAAGAGATCGCCTCTTGGGCGTCGTTAAGCTACCAAGAGCTGGCTTTCAAAGTGATGTGGCCGTTTGTAGAAGAAGACATTCCAGAGGCAGAATTTAAGCGCATGATCGATGAAGCCTACGCGGGCTTCAATCATTCTGCGGTTGCGCCAATGGTACAGACCGACAACAACGAGTGGGTGCTGGAACTGTTCCGTGGCCCGACGCTAGCGTTTAAAGACTTCGCTCTGCAGTTGCTAGGCCGCTTGATGGATTACGTCCTAGGTCAGCGCAATGAGAAGTTGGTGATTATGGGGGCGACCTCAGGTGATACAGGCTCTGCGGCGATCGAAGGTTGCCGCCACTCTGAGCACCTAAACATTTTTATCCTGCACCCACATCAACGTGTATCTGAAGTGCAGCGTCGCCAGATGACCACAGTGATTGATGACAATGTGTTTAACATTGCTGTCAAAGGTAACTTTGATGACTGTCAGGGGATGGTGAAAGCAAGCTTCGCTGATCAAGATTTCTTGAAAGGTGCCAAGCTAGGCGCAGTAAACTCGATCAACTGGGCGCGCATCATGGCGCAGATCGTTTACTATTTCTCTTCTGCATTGGCAGTCGGTGGCCCTCACCGCAAAGTGTCTTTCTCTGTACCAACGGGTAACTTTGGTGACATCTTTGCTGGTTATTTGGCCAAGCAAATGGGCTTGCCGATTGACCAATTGGTGGTCGCGACCAACCAAAACGATATCCTACACCGCACCATTGCGACCAACGATATGAGCCGTCAGGCGCTTAACGTGACGCTTTCGCCAAGTATGGACATCATGGTTTCAAGTAACTTTGAGCGTCTACTGTTTGATGCCCACGGTCGTGACAGCGCTGAGCTTGCTGACCTAATGGCACGTTTCAACAACGGTGACGTGACGCTGAACGATCAAGCTTGGTCATTTGTAAAAGACAATTTTGACAGCTACAAAGTCGATGACGCGCGTACCTGTGAAGTGATTTCTGAAGTCTTCAACTCGACTCAGTACTTGCTTGACCCACATACGGCGATTGGCCTTGAAGCGGCACGTAAATGCTGGAAAGATAAGTCAGTACCAATGATCACATTGGCAACGGCGCACCCAGTGAAGTTCCCTGAAGCGGTTGAAAAAGCTAACTGTGCTACGCCAAGTTTGCCTGAGCACATGAAGGACTTGTTTGAGCGCGAAGAAGCTTATGAAGTATTGCCGAACGATCTGCTAACGGTGCAGTCGTACGTGGCGGATCACATCTAAGTGATTGCTAACGAGCTGGCGTTGCCGGCTCGTTATTTCTCTCCCTTTTGCTACCCCAAGTCGTGGACTATGAATCTTATCCTTCTCGTGCCAGAACAGCGTCTTGCTGAGGATCGTTATCAGCTTAGTGAGCGTCAATTTGAACACATCACTCAAGTGTTAAAAAAGACCGATGGCGAGCACTTACGTGTTGGTGTGCTTAATCAAAAGATCGGCGCGGCACGTTTTGACGAACCTGCGCGTCAGGTTGTGTTAGAAACCTTAGATCAGGCACCACCCAGTGCTTTGCCTATGACACTCGTGATGGCATTGCCGCGTCCTAATATGCTCAAGCGTACCTTGATGAATGCGACAGCAATGGGCGTGAAATCCATCCATTTGCTCAATTCCGCTAAGGTAGAGAAGAGTTACTGGCAAAGCCCAGTGCTACAGCCAGAGTCGTTACATGGCTTCTTATTAGAAGGCTTAGAGCAAGCGCGTGATACGCAGCTGCCAGTCTTGCATATGCATAAGCGCTTTCGACCTTTTGTGGAAGATATTTTGCCAAACTTATTAAAAAATAATCTAGGTTTGCTGGCGCATCCGTATAACGCTGCGGCGTGCCCTGTGGATCTAGATGAAAGCTGTGTGTTAGCGATCGGACCAGAAGGTGGCTGGAACGAGTTTGAAGTGGAAAAATGGCTCTCTGCCGGTATGCAAGCGGTTCACCTAGGTGAGCGTATCCTAAAAGTTGAAACAGCTATTCCTGTGCTTCTATCACGCTTGTACCCAGCAAAATAATAAAACTTTACTGTTCAATAGTTTATTATTTGAGCTATTGTGATGGTGAACGACTGAAACTGCGGTGTGAGTAAAGAATGACAAATTCGGGTGATAACCCAACTAAAGTGGCTTGGTATATCAAAGTCCAGCAGTGGCTAAATAAAACGCTCAATGCTGGCGCAGGAGATCACTCCTTTACCAATGCATCACGTCGCGCTTTTATCATCAATCTTTTTTGTTTGGTCGGGGTTTTGTTTACCGCTCCACTGAGCATTGTCTCCTTGGTGCAGGGCTATTGGTTGGTCGGCTCAGTGCTGCTGACCATCGCGGTGATTTATATTATCAATCACCTGTATCTTCGTGCGACGCACAACTATTTGTTTTCTGCCAACGTCATTTTGTATCCCTTGTATGCTTTGATGCTTTATCTCGTTTACAGTGGTGGCGTCAACGGCACGGGACATGTGTGGATCTACTGTATTCCGCCTGTGTCATTGTTTTTGCATGGGCTGCGCCGTGGTCTGATTGAGGTGGGGGCATTTTTAGCCGCTTTGGTGGTTATTCTATTTTTGATCCCATCACCCTTTGATGAGTTAGGGTATCACCCTGATTTGAAATCACGCATTGTCTATTCATTTATCTTGGTGGGTTTTTTATCGACCATCTATGAGTACATTTCTTCACGCTTTAATCAGTCATTACAAGAGCTTTCACACCAGCTTGAAGTGGCCGCGACGACGGATCCTTTGACTCAGCTACTTAATCGTCGTGGCCTCGAGCAGCAGCTAGCCGAGACGGATTGGATGTCGCCCTCTATCGTCTTGCTCGATATCGATTTCTTTAAACGCATTAATGATCAATATGGTCATGACTATGGTGACGAATACCTTGTTGAAGTGTCACAGGCGTTGAAAGCTAAGCTGGCCAATGAGTCGTGTATTTTATCGCGCTGGGGTGGGGAAGAGTTTTTGATCGTGATGAAACAGCAGGATTCACTAAAAGCGCTCACCAATCAACTGCGTGAAGAGCTGGCACAAGTCGTTTTGAATACCCGAGAAGGGGATGAAATCAGTACGACTGTGAGCATGGGGGTATCGCGCATGAAGGCTGGAGAGAGTATGTCAAAAGCTTTGAATCGCGCCGATAAAGCGTTATACGAAGCGAAGAACAGTGGTCGTAACAAGGTGGTTTTGGCGTAGCAGACAGTGTGTGTAGCGAGCATAAAAAAAGCCCAGTGCAGGTCTCTGTACTGGGCTTTTTGCTATCTTGGCTAAGGATTACTTAGCGCGTACTTTTGAGCCAATCAGACCAAAGTAAGCAATGTATAGATAACACAGTACTGGCAGAGCAAAGGAAATCTGTAGGCCAATTGTATCGGCTAGACCACCTTGTACTACAGGCACAATCGCGCCACCGACAATCGCAAGACACAAAAGACCTGAGCCACGGCTTGTGTTTACCCCTAGGCCTTTTAGCGCCAAGCTGAAAATAGTTGGGAACATGATGGAGTTGCATAGACCTACTAGCAAGATCGACCACATGGCCAGCGCGCCTTCGCTGGTGATAGATAGTGCAATCAGAGCTGCCGCTGCAATGCTGTTAAACGCCAGCAGCTTGCCTGCAGCAATTTTCTGCATCAGTACGGCACCTGCAAAACGACCAACCATCGCACCGCCCCAGTAGTAAGCAATGTAATGCGCGGCTTCGGATTCAGGCATATTAGCTATATGCTCAAGGCCAAAGTAGTTTACAAGGAAGCTACCAATCGACACTTCAGCACCCACATACATAAAGATTGCCACGGCACCCAAGATCAGGTGACGGTATTCCATCAAGCTGCTTTGCGCATTACCGATGGCACTTTCGTCTTCTTCAAGGTTCGGTGTCGGTAGTGAAATACGGGTGAAGATCAGCGCTAGGGCAATCAATGTCACCGCTAGACCAAAGTAAGGTGTAATCACACTTTCAGCTTCAGCGGCATCCGTAGCAAATTCAGCGGTAGCGGAGAAGATCAAAATACTGCCGATAATCGGTGCTACTGTGGTACCCAAGGAGTTAAACGCTTGGGTCATGGTTAAACGACTTGATGCAGTATCCGCTGGTCCCATAACGGTGACTAGTGGGTTGGCAGCCACTTGAAGAATGGTCACACCAGAGGCTAAGACAAACAGAGCGCTCAAGAAGATCCAGTAAGTTTGTGCTTTAGCAGCGGCGATAAATAGCAAACAACCGGCTGCGGCAATCATTAGGCCAATCCCTAGACCACGTTGGAAGCCCACTTTTTTGACTAGGTTGCCCGCTGGGACAGACACTAGAAAATACGCACCAAAGAAACAAAATTGAATCAACATGGCTTGCGTATAGTTAAGCGAGAAAACGGATTTCAAGTGAGGGATTAATATGTCGTTAAGCGACGTAATAAAGCCCCACATAAAGAACAGTGACGTAAGTGCAACTAAGGCAAAACGTTGACCAGAAGAGCTCTGACCAGACGCTGGGTTCTGACTACTCATAAAACCGACCTTTTTAATATTTATGAAATGGGATAGCTACAAGATAGGGCGGCGATAATAACCGAGTAGGCTAGAAAACAGACGAAAAAGCGGGCGATAAAGCACGAAAATCCATTTATTGTGCATAATGCAAATGTTTATGTAACGCTACCTTGCGTAGCCTTTCTTACCTTAAAGAGAGGCGATTTTTTAGCACTTGTCGGTGGCACAGCACAGTGCTACTGCACTTTTATGATACAGTGCTGGGCTGATTCAGAATTAGAGTGTTGCATGCGTATTATCAATCGATCTTTATCCGCTTCATTAGAGCATCAATTTCCAAGTACTTTTCCGACGACCCTTGCACGAATATATGCGGCTCGTGGCGTGACTGGCCCAGAGGAATTGGCTTATAAACTGGCGAGCTTGGAACACCCTAAGCAATTTTTTGATATCCATAATGCGGCTTGTTTGTTGGCGGATGCCATAGAGCAGGGCCAGCGGATTCTGATTGTCGGTGACTTTGATGCCGATGGCGCTACGTCGACTACTCTAGGGTTGCTGGCGTTACGTGCTATGGGAGCGATTGACCCACAATATATCGTGCCCAATCGTTTTGAATATGGTTATGGTCTGACACCTGAGATCGTCGAATTGTCGCTAGAAGTCGAGCCTGATGTCTTGGTCACGGTCGATAATGGCATCGCCAGTTTAGAGGGCGTCGCTGCGGCCAAAGCCGCTGGCATGAAGGTGATTGTTACTGACCACCATTTGCCGGGCGATGAACTACCGCAAGCCGACGCCATCATTAATCCCAATCATCCTGAGTGTGGCTTTCCAAGTAAAGCCTTGGCCGGTGTTGGTGTGATCTTTTATGTGATGTCGGCCTTACGCGCAGAGTTAACCCGTCGGGATTGGTTTGAACGCGAGCATTTGCCGACGCCTAATATGGCTGATTACTTGGATCTAGTGGCGCTAGGCACTGTTGCTGATGTGGTGCCACTGGACCGTAACAATCGTATTTTGGTGCAGCAGGGATTACATCGCATTCAAGCAGGTAAAGCCCGCCCAGGGATTCTGGTTTTACTCGAGTTAGGCGGGCGCGATCGCGCCCGTATCAAGGCAACCGATCTAGGCTTTGTGGTCGGCCCGCGCTTAAATGCTGCCGGGCGTCTGGATGATATGTCCATCGGCATTGAGTGTTTGCTAAGCGAGCAGCCAATGCTGGCGCGCTCCTATGCCGAGCAATTGGATCTTTTGAACCGTGAGCGCAAATCCATTGAAGCGGACATGAAGCAGCAAGCGGAAAAAACACTAATCGAGCTCGATGACGCCGAAGATTGGCCTAATGGCATGTGTTTTTATCAAGCCGATTGGCACCAAGGGGTGATTGGTATTTTGGCGTCACGCATGAAAGAAAAATGCCATCGCCCAGTGATAGCCTTCGCGAAAGCCGACGCTGATACGATTAAAGGCTCAGCCCGCTCGATCCCGGGTGTACACATTCGAGACGCGTTGGACTTGTTAGCCAAACGCCATCCACATTTGCTGAGCAAGTTTGGTGGTCACGCCATGGCCGCCGGTATGTCGATCAAAGAAGCAGATTACCAAGCGTTTGCTAAAGCTTTTAATGACATCATTACGGAGTGGGTGACGCCAGAGCAGCTAGAAGCGAGCGTCTACACCGATGGTGAGCTGGCGCCAGAGGATTTTAGCTTAGAGTTTGCTGAGCAGTTGCGCTTGGCAGGCCCTTGGGGACAGGCCTTTCCTGAGCCTTGTTTTGATGGCGAGTTTGAGGTGTTACAGCAGCGTATCGTTGGGCAAAAACATCTTAAAATGACGCTAAAAGAGCCAAAATCCGGTTTGCTGGTCGATGCGATCCATTTCTTTGTCGATTTAAACCAGTGGCCAAATGCGGCACAATGGGCGCGCTTAATTTATAAATTAGACGTTAACGAGTTTCGAGGACAGCGCAATTTGCAGCTTTTGGTAGATCATATCGAGCCTATTGCAAGGAATTGAAAGAATAAATAGCGGCTATTTGCATAGATAGGGGCGGCATTCTGCTGATTATAGGATATAATCTGCGTCCCTCACTTAAACACCGAATATTTTTGCAGGAGTTCATTCATGGCTGCACTGGTTCTTGACGGCAAACAATGCGCGAAAGAGACCGAAGAGCGTTTGGCAAAACAAGTTGCTGAACTCAAAGACCGTACCGGCGGTACCCCAATCTTGGCAACAATTCTAGTAGGCGCAGATCCAGCTTCTGCAACCTACGTGAAAATGAAAGGAAACGCTTGTCGCCGTGTAGGTATGGACTCTCTTGCGATTGAATTGCCTGAAACCACCACCACCGAAGAGCTGTTAGCAAAAATTGATGAGCTCAATAACAATGCGGATGTGCACGGTATCTTGCTGCAGCATCCTGTGCCTGAGCAAATCAACGAGCGTGCCTGCTTTGATGCCATTGCAGCCCACAAAGATGTAGACGGTGTAACCTGCCTAGGCTTCGGTCGTATGGCAATGAAAGAGCCTGCATACGGTGCAGCAACCCCTGCTGGCGTCATGCGTTTGCTGGAAGCTTATGACATCGAGCTTGAAGGCAAACATGCGGTAGTGGTTGGTCGTAGCCCAATTTTGGGTAAACCTATGGCGATGATGATGCTTAATGCCAACGCAACTGTGACCATGTGTCACTCACGTACGCAGAACTTGGCAGACATCGTTAAGCAAGCCGATATCATTGTCGGTGCGGTAGGTAAGCCAGAGCTAATCAAAGCAGACTGGATCAAAGATGGCGCCATCGTTGTTGACGCTGGCTACCACCCAGGCGGCATCGGTGATATTGAGCTAGCGCCTTTATACGAGCGCGCATCTGCCATTACACCTGTGCCTGGTGGTGTGGGTCCGATGACTATCAATACGCTTATTTTGCAAACCCTAGAGTCTGGCCTGAAACAACTCGGCTAAACTTGAATTTGCTGCATATGATCCTCATATAAAAGATCATAAAAGCCGTGCCCATGGGTGCGGCTTTGTTTTTTTAATCTCAAGAAAAAGGCAGGCTTGCTATGTCCACAGAAATGTTACTTGATGCACTGGATTTTGACTTAATCGCCGACGTATTTGTCACCGAATCAATCTCTATGTCGCCTGCTGAGCTACACGGTCAATTATGCGGCTACCTAGCTTCGGGCGTGGCGTTGCCATTGGAAGACTGGCTGACAATGGTCGCTGAGACGTGTGATATTGAAGGCTGGAAAGAAGACGCTAGTCGTGCGGCGATCGTTGAGCTGTATCAGGCGACGCAAACGCTGTTCCAAAATGGCGAATACGCCCTAAAACCTTGTATGAGTGATGACGATGCGCCTCTTAATGAGCGCGGTAAAACGCTCGCGCAATGGGCGCACGGCTTCTTGGCAGGTTATGGTTTATCCGGTCGTAAAGAAAAACTGTCGGATGAAACCAAGCAAGTATTACAGGACTTTGCCAACATCTCTGCGATGCAGTCTGAAATGGACGATCTAGAAGAAAACAACGACAACGAAACCGATCTAATGGAGTTGATCGAGTATGTGCGTTTGTCAGCGATGATGTTGTATTCTGAGCATCATGGCGTTAATCCAGAGCAAGACGATAACAGCACTGCGACGCTTTTCCATTAATCTATCAACGTTATTACGTGTGACTTCAGAGGACATTTGATATGACTTTATCGCCTGATATTTACCGCGCTCGTCGCCAGCGTTTAATGCAGCAATTGGGCGGCGATACTGTGGCTGTGGTTCGCGCAGGTGAGCTGTGCACACGTAATAATGACTGTGACTACGAGTTTCGCCCAAACTCCAGCTTCTTTTATTTGACGGGTTTTAATGAGCCTAGCGCTGTGCTGTTTATGTTACCTGATGGTGCCAGTCACCTAGCCGTGCTGCCTAAAGATCCTGAGCGTGAGCAGTGGGATGGCTTTCGTCATGGTATGACCGGAGCGATGCAAGACTTTGCTATGGATGGCGCGGTGGAGCTTGATGAGCTGGATGATTTGGCGCTAGAGCTTCTCGATGGCAAGCAGCAGGTCGCACTCTTGTTTGATGACGCACTGTTACGTGATCAGGTTCTAAACTGGCGTGATGAATTGGCAGCCAAAGCGCGCCAAGGGGCACAAGCTCCTGTTACCTTGTTGGATATGACCGATGCGGTGCATGAAATGCGCTTGATCAAAGACAGTGCAGAAATTGAACTCATGGAGCGTGCTGCACAAATCAGTGTCCAAGCGCACACCCAAGCCATGCAAAGTGTCGCCCCAGGTATGATGGAATATCAGCTGGAAGCGGAGCTTAATTACGTCTTTATGAAGCAGGGCGCGCGCGTACCTGCCTATAACAACATTGTTGCTTCGGGCAGTAATGCGTGTGTGTTGCACTACATTAAAAACGACGAACAAATCGAAGACGGCGACTTGATCCTAATTGACGCAGGTTGCGAGCTGGGTTGCTACGCCTCAGACATTACTCGCACGTTTCCAGCTAATGGCAAATTCAGTGAACCGCAGGCTCAGCTGTACCAATTAGTGCTCGATGCTTATCACGCAGGCTTAAAGCTTATGACTGTCGGCCAACCTTACGAAGCGTTTCATAATGCGGCCGTAGAAGTATTGACCCAAGGTTTGGTTGAGCTTGGATTGCTACAAGGTTCTGTTGCGGAGCTGATAGAGAGCAAGGCCTACCGCGCCTTTTACATGCACAATACTGGCCATTGGTTAGGATTAGACGTACACGACTGTGGACGCTATAAAGTCGATGGTGCGTCGCGTCCTTTACAAGAGGGTATGGTGGTGACGCTGGAGCCAGGACTGTACATCAACCCTGATGATGAAAGTGTCGATCCCAAATGGCGTGGTATTGGTATTCGCATCGAAGACGATATACTCATCCAAGCACAAGGCCCATACGTACTGACGCATGGTTTAGCAAAAGAAATTGACGAAATTGAAGCCTTAATGGCAGCAAACGCATAGAAGTAGAGGTGGCTATGGCGCGCGAATACGATGTGATCATTGTAGGTGCTGGAATGGTGGGAGCGTTAACCGCTGTGCTGACCGCACAAAAGGGTTTAACGGTTGCATTAATTGATAAGCATTCAGGGCGTTATCCATTGTCGACGCCACCTGCGTACGATGCGCGTGTCAGTGCTATCTCGGCCCTGTCTCAGCAATTGCTAGAGCAGGCGGGTGCTTGGCAGCGTATCGCTCAAGAGCGTTTGGCACCCTATCAGCGTATGGCGGTGTGGGACGGTCTTGGGGATGGTTATGTGGATTTCGACAGTCGTTATCAACAGCCGCCTTACTTAGGTCAGCTTGTGGAAAACGCGGTGTTGTGCGATGCCTTGATGAAAAGCGTGCATGATACCCGTGGCATTGATTTGTACTTTGACGATAGCGTCCAAGCGCAGCGACAGGTAGAGCGGGGAGTCGAAATCGACCTAAGCTCGGATCGCCAACTTTTAGGGGCGGTATTGATTGCCGCCGATGGCGCCAACTCAAAACTGCGTCATGACAATGGTTTTGATACGGTCGAGTGGGATTATGGGCATCACGCTATTGTCACTACAGTCGAAATCGATCGCAGCCACCAAGACACAGCTTGGCAAGCTTTTGGTGAAGAAGGCATTTTGGCCTTTTTGCCGCTGCCTAGTGTGGATGGCCGCCATTTTGTCTCGATTGTTTGGTCGGTAGCGCCAAGTGATGCGGAGCAACTCGTGGCGCTTGAAGAAGCGGCGTTTTGTCGTCGTCTGACCTACGCTATGAACGGTGCATTTGAAGCATTATCACTCACGGTACCACGCCAAGCCATTCCACTGCGCCAGCGTCATGCTAAGCAATACGTTCAAGAGGGTATTGCTCTCATTGGTGATGCCGCGCATACGATCCATCCATTGGCAGGCCAAGGCGCCAATCTTGGCTTTGCCGATGTCAGCGCTTTAGTTCCCATCTTGGTGAAAGCTCATCAACGCGGCGAAGCGCTAGGTGACCTTAAGACCTTACGCCGTTATCAACGGGCGCGCATGCTCGACAACATCGCGATGTCAGCATCCATGGAAGCGTTCAAGCGCACCTTCAGTACTCAGCAACCAGCGATCGTACAGCTGCGCAATATTGGTCTAAAACTGTGTCATCAGTCTTCTATGATCAAGCGTCAATTGGTGGCCCACGCCGCGGGACTGCGCTAGAGATAGCGACTTTAGCTCTATTAAGATAAGTAAAAAGAGAACTTCGGTTCTCTTTTTTTGTCTGTAACAGGCTCAAGTGCCGTTTTTTCGCTGATACACGACAGCGGTATTGGAAAAGCTATGTAAACACAAACTGTTTTCATTTATAGTGAGATTTATAAGCTTTTTTATCCACTGCACTTCAATATTCAACACGCAGCTAAGGTGTCAATAATGACCAATAAAAAGACCAACCCTTCTTTTGTACCTTCCGCTTTTATGAAGGCGACTCTAGCAACGCTTGTGACTGGTAGCATGGCGGCACCAATGCTGGCTAGCGCCGCAGGCGAAGTGAATGTTTACTCGGCGCGCAAAGAAGCCTTGATCGCACCCGCTTTAGAAGCATTTTCAGAAAAGCACGATGTCACGGTTAACCTAGTGACTGGTAGCGCTGATGCTTTATTACGTCGTTTGCAAGTAGAAGGCAGTGCCAGCCCTGCAGATGTATTTATTACGGTCGACGCCGGTCGTTTATACCGTGCTAAAGACGCTGGTGTACTACAGCCTTTTGAAACCCCTGTACTAGACGATGTTGTGCCAGATCACCTGCACGATCGTGATGGTTACTGGTACGGTCTATCGCAGCGCGCACGCGTGATTTTCTACAATCCTGAAACCGTTGATGCAGACGAATTATCGACTTACGAAGATCTAGCCGATCCAAAATGGAAAGGACGTATCTGTGCACGCTCTTCGTCTAATATCTATAACCAGTCGTTGGTCGCTTCTATGATCGAAGCTGATGGTAAAGAAGCCACGCAAGAATGGTTAAATGGCTTTGTGGCGAACTTCGCACGCCCACCATTTGGTGGCGATACCGATCAGCTTAAAGCTGTGGCAGCGGGCGTATGTGATGTGACACTTGCCAATACATACTACTTTGGACGTCTAGGGCAGAGCGACAACGCACAAGATCGTGAAGTGTACGAAGCGCTAGAGCTGTTTTGGCCCAACCAAGCAGAAGATGATCGTGGTGCCCACGTCAATGTTAGTGGCATTGGTTTGACTCAGTCAGCGACGAATGTTGACAATGCTAAGCTGTTGGTCGAATACTTAACGAACCACGAAAGCCAAGAGTGGTACGCTAAAGTCAATAACGAATACCCAGTGGTAGAAGGCGTTGCACCACCCGCAAGCCTACAGCCATTTGGCGAGTTTAAAGCCGATTCTATGTCATTGAGCGTACTTGGTGACAACAACCGTATGGCGGTTGAGATGATGGATACGGCCGGCTGGAAATAAGCTAACGAATCGCGAGACCACATGTGACATGTCAATTCTGACGAGCACTCATCCCACTTCGTCTTCACGAAGTGGGATTTCTTTATTAAAGCTTGCCGCACTGGGTGTGGCAATTTTGCTGGCGATCCCGGTATTTATCATCGTGGTGAATATCTTTTTGGGCGGCAGTGATGTCTGGCAACACCTTTATGACACCTTGTTGTTTGATTATGTATCCAACTCCTTACTGTTGATGGTTGGGGTGACATTGGGCACCTTGGTGATGGGGGTGCCAGCGGCTTGGCTGACCAGTGCTTGTGACTTTCCAGGGCGTTCGGTGTTTTCTTGGGCATTGTTGTTACCGTTAGCGATGCCTGCTTACATTATTGCTTACACCTACACTGGCTTGTTTGATTTCGCCGGCCCCGTGCAAACGTTTATTCGTGATGTCACAGGCTTAGGCTATGGCGAATACTGGTTCTTTGAGATGCGCTCTTTAGGTGGCGCCTTTGTGATGCTGGCGTTAGTGCTGTATCCCTATGTTTATCTTATGAGCCGTGCGGCGTTTCTTGAGCAATCCGCTAACACCTTAGAGGTGTGCCGTACCTTGGGCTATTCGGCGCCGCAAGCATTTTTTCGTTTAGCGCTGCCGATGGCGCGCCCAGCGATTGTGGCGGGCGTCACCTTGGCGATGATGGAGACCTTGGCTGACTATGGCACGGTGCAGTACTTCGGCGTAACAACCTTTACCACCGGTATCATGCGTACCTTCTATGGTTTTGGTGATCTGGCAGCTGCGTCTCAGCTGGCGGGTATATTGCTGTTGTTTGTGGCAGTGCTGATTTTTGCCGAGCGCTATTCGCGGCGTAAGATTCAATATCATGCTTCAGGCCTACGCAAGGCCAGTCAGCGTAAGATACAGTTAAAGGGTGTGTCGGCGGTCTTGGCGTTCTTGGCGTGTCTACTGCCAATCGTGGGCGGCTTTGTACTCCCGGCAGCAGTGTTGCTGTATTGGGCAGTATTTGAAGCGCAATCTGTTGGTTGGGATTTTGTGTCCTTATCTTGGAATTCGTTTTACTTGGCGGCTTTAGCGGCCTTGATTACGGTCGCGTTAGCGTTGGTATTGGCTTACGCGGCGCGCTTGCATAAGCAGAAAAGCGTGCAAACTGCTGTGGTGACTGCAGGGCTTGGTTATGCCTTACCAGGGACAATTATTGCGATTGGCGTGATTGTGCCTTTGGCTTGGCTTGATCATCGTATCATCGATGGCGTACAACATCTGACCGGTGACCGAGTAGGGCTGGTGCTGTCTGGCACGATCGTGGCACTTTTGTTCGCCTACACGGTTCGCTTTATGGCGGTCTCGTTGGGCTCGATTCAAAGCGGCTTAGGCAAAGTGAAGCCGAGTATGGATATGGCAGGACGATCATTAGGTTGTACGCCCGCGCAGGTGTTGCGTCGTATTCATGTTCCGTTATTAAGAAGCTCAGTGCTGACGGCGTTACTGATTGTGTTTGTGGATGTGCTTAAAGAACTGCCAGCAACATTGATCTTACGTCCTTTTAATTTCAATACCTTGGCGGTGCGCGCGTTTGAATTGGCATCAGACGAGCGATTGGTCGATGCGGCGCCAGCATCCTTAATGATCGTGGCGGTGGGGCTGATTCCGGTGATTCTGTTGAGTCGCTCGATTTCCTCAGCCAATCACTAGAGTTCGTGGAGTGTTACAATGACAGCAATGCCACCTAATAAAATGTTAAAAGAACTGAAGCTAGAAAATGCCGCGGTAGGCTACCAAGGTGAGCCTGTGGTGAAAGACGCGAACTTTCGTATCGTTGAAGGCCAGATCGGTTGTTTACTAGGGCCAAGTGGCTGTGGCAAATCGACTCTGCTACGCGCCATCGCTGGCTTTGAGCCCCTCATGGCCGGCAGTATTTGTTTGGACAACGAGGTGTTGTCATCGCCAGATGAGCTAGTCAGCCCAGAAAAACGCAGCATCGGTATGGTGTTTCAAGACATTGCCTTGTTTCCGCATCTGACGATCGGCGCCAATATTGCTTTTGGTTTAAAGGGCTGGTCAAAAGCGGACACTGAAGCGCGCATCGATTACTTACTGGATTTAGTTGGCTTGTCTGGCTACAAAGAGCGCTATCCGCACTCTTTATCTGGCGGTCAACAGCAGCGCGTAGCGCTGGCCCGTGCGATTGCGCCAAAGCCAAAATTGTTACTGATGGATGAGCCTTTTTCCGGTTTAGACGCGAAACTGCGCGAAGAGCTAGTACCAGATATCCGTGCGATTTTATTGCATGAGAAGGTCAGCGCGATCTTAGTCACGCATGATCAGGCGGAAGCCTTTGCCATGGCCGATCAGGTGGCCATTATGGAATCTGGGCAAATCTTGCAGGTGGGCACGCCTTATGAAATTTACCATGAGCCAGTGTCGCGCTTTGTCGCCATGTTTATTGGGCAAGGTGACTTTTTGCCAGCGGTAGTCTGTGGCTCAAACTGCGTGCACTCTGATCTTGGCGAAATCCAAGGCGAGTTGGATCATGGTTTTGCGTCGGGCGAAAAGGTCGACTTATTGGTGCGCCCAGATGATATTTTGCATGATGACGACAGCGAGTTTAAGGGCTTGATTGTCAGTAAGTGGTTTCGTGGGTCGTACTTTTTGTATCGTGTGAAACTGAGCTCGGGCAAGGTGATCTACTGTTTTGCTTCCTCGCACCATAATCACTCCATCGGTCAAGAGATTGGCTTGAGTGTGCATTTGGATCACTTGGTGATGTTCCCAACTGAGGCTAAAGCCGCTTAGAGATTAACTATGTAAGAGCGCATGGCGCTCTTACATAGTTAAACCATGCCGATGCCTTGCTCACGGCAGACGTCGATAATGCCTTCAAAATCGTATTCGGTCAGCTCTAAATGCTCTAACGCATAATGACCAATATCCATCCACTCGTAATCTTCTGCTGCTTTGCCTAGATGCTTATAGGTACCGCTAATGTGCTCAGCCATTTTTAAGATAGATAAAAAAGTCAGATGTTTACTGTCACCCGCAATACGGTTGGTGTAAAGCTTATGAGCTCGATGCTGATGGGCAATCACATGACAGCAAGTTTTTGGCAGTGCCCAACTTTTGGCAAGGTAGTACCCCACCACTGAGTGGTTGGTTTTAAAAGTGCGGTTTTCAAGATCGGTCAGCTCAAAATTCGACGACTGATAACCTGACTCTAATACCTGCTTGTAGCCCTCAAAACGGCTCATCATCAATGGAATGCCTGCGTTATGGAATAGGCCAAGAGCGTAACATTCGTCGCCGTACTTAAAGCCAATCTGATTGGCGATACTGGCGCACACGGCCGCCACATCCATGGCGTTGTCCCAGAAATGATGCAGTGACTCAATGGCGCCATCAGACAATTCGCTCTTCACCGCTAACCCATTAACGATGTTGGCAATGGCGTTAATCCCTAGCATCATGACTGCTTGTTGAATCGATGAGATTTTACGCGGTAGGCCAAAGTAAGCCGAGTTAACAAACTTCAGTACGGCCGCCGATAAGCCTACATCTTGAGCAATGATATCAGCAATACGGCTCATATCTGGCTCTGGCATGGCTTGTTCCATATGCAAATCGACCATCACTTGTGGCTGTGGTGGGATCGTAATGCCTTGTAGCACACGTTGGATTTGTTCATCGTTAAGTCCAGTCGACATATGCGCGTTTTAACCCTTGCGTAATGTATGAAAAGTCAGCGAATTCGAGTGTTGCCATAGAAATCACTCAGTGAACATTTATAATAGCGTTTTTAAATGTAACCTTGGTGATAAGTTTGAGTGTAATTCGGTTAAAAGGGCAAGCAGATAGACGACTTCGTGCGGGCCATCAGTGGATTTATAGCAATGAAGTGAACACCGATGCCACGCCGTTGAAGCAATTCAATGCGGGGGATCAAGTGGTGGTCGAAACAGCGCAAGGCAAGCCTTTAGGTGTAGCGACGATCAACCCTAACACACTGATTTGTGGACGCTTAATCAGCCGTAGTGCAGACACTGTACTGAACAAATCGACCTTGGTACATCGCTTAAAAATCGCGTTATCACTACGTGAAATGAGCTATCCAGAGCCGTATTACCGCCTTGTTTTTGGTGACTCGGATGGCTTATCTGGCTTGGTTGTCGACCGTTTTGCCGATATCTTGGTGGTACAGATTTCGACCGCAGGTATCGAGCGCATCAAAGAAGAAGTCATTGAGGCACTCCAAGAAGTGGTGAAGCCGAGTGCGATCTTGATGAAAAACGATGGCAAAATGCGCAACATCGAAGGTCTGGATACTTATGTCGAAGAAGTCTTTGGGCATGTGCCAGAAGTGGTCTACCTAAAAGAAAACGATGTTTTGTTCCAAGCGCCAGTTTGGGATGGTCAGAAAACCGGTTGGTTCTACGATCACCGTGAAAACCGCAAGACCATGCAGCAGTTCTGCTCGGGTAAGAAAGTCCTAGACGTATTCTCATATGTCGGTGGTTGGGGCGTACAAGCCGCCGCAGCGGGTGCGACGGATGTGACCTTTATTGATGCCTCAGAAGCGGCGCTGGATCATGTGGATGCTAACTTGGCGCTGAACCAATACGAAGGTGAAGCCAACCTGATGCAGGGCGATGCCTTTGAAGCCATGCAATCTCTGATCGAAGAGAAGCAGCGCTTTGATGTTGTGGTCATGGATCCCCCTGCGTTTATCGCCCGCCGTAAAGACATTAAAGCCGGTGAAGGGGCCTACCATCGCGCCAACCAGCTAGCCATGCGTCTGGTTGCCAAAGGCGGTATCTTGGTATCAGGCTCTTGCTCGATGCACCTAGAAACGGGCCGTTTGCATGACATCGTGCGCAGCAACAGCCGTCAGCTAGAGCGCTTCTCACAGCTGATTTATCGCGGTACGCAAGCGCCGGATCACCCAGTGCACCCAGCGATTCCTGAGACGGAATACCTTAAAGCACTGTTCTATCGCGTGCACAATAATATGGGTCTTTAAGATCTTAACAAAACGCAGCCTAGGCTGCGTTTTTTATGGCTCAGCAGGCATTGTTTTTTAATTGGGCGCGAATACGACTCAAGGCAATGGGAGTAATGCCAATATAAGACGCAATATGTTGTTGCGGCAGTACGTCCTTCAGCTCTGAGAAGTCACGACAAAAGTCCAAATAGCGCTGCGTAGCGGAGTGCTTCACCATGGCGTATTCTTTTTGCTCCTTGGCAATAAAAATACTTTCTAAGAACTTGGCATAGGCTTGCGTAAAGGCTAAGTCTTGGCTCATCTGTTGATAAAAGCTCTGCCACGGAAATGAAATCGCCACACTAGGGCAGACCGCTTCGATATTAAAGAGCGCGGGTTGAACAAGACCTAGAGCGCGAGTAGAACCCACCAACTTAGGCGCCTTGGCAATGGTCTGTGTGTATTCCTTGCCGTTTTGTGAAACGCTGTAATAGCGTACTAAACCACTGCATAAAAAGAACATGTTGCTACATGGTTCGCCCTGTTGCAGTAAACAATCGCCCTTATTTAACGTATGGACTTTGAACTCTGTATTGCACGGACGCCAATCAATTCCCGCTTGATATTGATCGAAGAAGCGCATTAATTGTCGAGTTAAATATTGCTTATCCATCACACGGTTCCGACGTTTTGTTAGGTTGGCTGTCGATCATAAATAGGGCCAATAGCACCATACCGCAGCCGATCATAAAACCATAGGAATATAGCAAGATATCTTGGCCTTGGCTGGCCTGATACAGGGCAACCCAAATAGGTATGGTATAGCTGAAAGCCAATAAACGTGAAGCCCCACCAAAGCGAATCACTAGCTGCTGCAATACAAAGGTCAGCAAGGTGGTAAACAAGGTTAAGTAGAGTAACAAGAGCCAAAACTCTGAGCTTTGCCAAGCAACGCTACCTAAATCCCCCCATATCAGAGTGATCGGAATCAACCAGAGACTACCAAAAAACATAATACGATAAGCGCCTGTAAAAGCGGCTACCGTTTTGCTCCAGTGTTGCACGCTAATAATATGCAGCGCCAATAAGCCACAGGCAAAGAAGTAAATGCCATCACCAACGTGCCATGAGAGTGTTCCTTCACGGGTAAAGACTAGTACGCTGATAGCGCCAGCGGAGCCAACCATATAGCCTAACCAATGTTTATAGGAGGTACGTTGACCAAAGCTGAGCATGAGTATCGCTCCTAGGAGTGGTACTAGCGTGTACATGACAGAAGTGTTTAGCGACGAGGTCGTCTTAAGTGCACTGAATAGCCCAATAAAAAAACCGACCAAGGCGCCACTGATGAGCAAATATTTCATCGTTAACGAACGGCTACTGAGCACAGCACCAAGCGAATCCTCTGGGCGTTTGGGCAGCCAAAAATATATGGGGGTCATCAGTACCAATGCCATGATAAAACGTAGCCCCGTGGTAGCGAATGGAGAAGCATAAGACGTGACATAAGCGGAGACCACAAACGATGAAGCCATCAGCCATGCCCAGAGTAGGGCAGCCGTAATAGATTGCACGATGGGATTCTTAAAATAATCAGCGAACGTCATGAAGAGCTTCCTAAGCGAAGAAATGAGCGAAACCTTGTGTGTACTTGACGTTACTGTAAGCTGGTCTTAAGAGTGAGTAATTAACCTAGGTTTAGTAGGTTCAATTATTCTGTTCAGCGTTCACCGTATTAACAAGGAATGGAGCTAATAATGACAAGAACACTAATTGCTTTGGCTTTAACTGCAGTACTGCCGCTGGTTGGTTGTGCCACACAAACAGTGGAACCACCTTTGACAACAGGTGAGACTATTTCGCTGGCGGGTATCAAAGATCAGCACGGCAATGGTTTTGATCACCAGAACACGATGCAAACGCTGCTTTTTGTTGAAGGCATGGGCGCTAAAGATATTGTGCGTGACAGTCTGCAAACGATCAACACAGCTTGTATGCAGTCAGGGGAGTTAGTTTATTTGGCTGATATCAGTGGCATGCCAAGCTTGATCTCTAATTTGGTGGCGATTCCATCGATGCAGGAGCAGCCATATCCTATTTGGTTAGATCGAGACGGTACGGTCAGTCAGCAAATACCGACTCAAGCGGGGCAGGTGACTTTACTCAGTGTAGATCAAGGCCGTATTGAGCAAGTGGATTATTATGGCAGCGTTGCCGAGCTGTCTGAGCCTCTGAAACAGGCTTGCGGCACTGACTAAGCGCCGATAAAGCATAAATAGAAACGCAGCCTCAAGGCTGCGTTTCTATTAAAGAGAGGCTTACATCGAATTGCCACGTAGGGAGATGTGTGGCCAGCCGCGCTCTTTGGCGATGTCGGTCAAAATTGGGTCGGCATCAACTGCAATCGGATGATCAACCAACTCTAATAGCGGTAAGTCATTACGTGAGTCGCTGTAGAAGTAACTGCCTTCCATAGAGTGGCCGGTTTCTTCTAGCCATTGGTTAAGACGTGTCACTTTGCCGCCTTGGAAGCTTGGCACACCGACAATCTTGCCGGTGTATTCGTCGTTGATCACTTCTGGCACCGGGGCAATGATATGGTCCATCCCCAGTTCTTCGGAGATAGGGCCTGTGACAAACTGGTTGGTGGCAGTGATCAATAATAAGAAGTGGCCTTGATCCTTGTGGAATTTCAATAGTTTATGAGCTTCTTCCTGCATCATCGGACGCACTTTGGTCGCCATAAATTCAGCGTGCAAGCTGTCACGCTCAGCTTTGCTGAATTGGGTGAGTGGCTTTAGGCTAAATGCTAAGTACTCATGGATGTCGAGGGTGCCTGCTTGATATTGCTCAAAGAACTTATCATTCGCTTCTTTGTAGACATTAACGTCTACTAACCCTTTCTCAACTAGAAATTGTCCCCAGTTGTAGTCGCTGTCACCGCTTAATAGCGTGCCATCTAAGTCAAAAATCGCCAGTGTCACTGCATCACCTTTTAATTGTTTACTGCCCTCCCAGTATAGCGGCGCGCCTGACAAATAACAGCCCAGTCAATTGTGCAAAACAAGGAATTATGGAACAATGATCTTTATTAGATTTAAGTTATAAGGTGAAGGCTCGTGATTGATGCAGACGGATATAGACCGAATGTAGGCATCATTTTGATGAACGAGCGAGGCCAGCTACTTTGGGCAAGACGCGTAGGTCAAAATGCGTGGCAGTTCCCCCAAGGCGGCATAAAAGCGGATGAAACACCAGAACAAGCGCTTTACCGTGAGCTAAAAGAGGAGGTGGGCTTAGAGCCACACCAAGTTGAAATAGTCGGTAGGACAAGAGGTTGGTTGCGTTATCGCCTGCCCAAGCGCATGTTGCGTCATAACAGCAAACCCCTTTGTATCGGACAGAAACAGAAATGGTTTTTGCTATCCATTCGCTGCGCGGACGCCTGCGTATGTGTAGACGGCAGTGATTGTCCGGAATTCGATGGGTGGCGCTGGGTGAGTTATTGGTATCCGCTGGGACAAGTGGTCGCGTTCAAAAAGGATGTCTATCGACGTGCGTTAAAAGAATTAGTGCCCAATGCACACCGATGGCTTAATCGCAGGAATAAGCAAGCTTAGGCTTCCGCCTGCTGGATAGAAGAGGAATCATGCTAAGTTTATTGAGACGAATTACTCAAGAAGTGACTGGCGCACAGTCACTTCAGGCTGCACTGGACATCATTGTTCGCCGTGTGCGACGGGCGATGCGTTCAGAAGTCTGCTCAATTTACCTAGTGGATCCTAATAGCCAAGATTATATCTTAATGGCGACGCGCGGCTTGAATGCCGATGCCGCAGGTAAGCTAAGTTTAAAAGCAGACGAAGGTCTGGTGAGCTTAGTGGGGCGTCGTGCAGAGCCAGTTAACCTTGAAGATGCGCATACCCACCCATCGTTCCACTACCTAAGTGGTACCGGTGAAGAGCGTTACAAGTCTTTCTTAGGTGTGCCGATTATCCACCATCGCCAAGTACTGGGTGTATTGGTGGTACAGCACGAAGATCGTCGTCGATTCGACGAAGGCGAAGAAGCCTTTTTAATTACCCTCTCGGCCCAGTTAGCGGGTGTTATTGCCCATGCTGAAGCGACTGGGGCAATGGAGTCGTTAACGCCTGATGCGCCGTCTCCTGGTGCCGACTTGCGTTATAAAGGCATTCCAGGCAGTGCTGGGGTCGCGATCGGTAAATCTCAGGTGGTGTTCCCGCCAGCAGATCTTGATGCGATTCCTGATCGTGTGCCACAAAGTGTTGACGATGAAGTGGATAACTTCTACCAAGCCCTGGATGCGGTGCGCAAAGATATTCGCAAGGTCAGCTCACGCCTTAGTAAGCACATCAGTAATGATGAAAAAGCCTTATTTGATGTGTACCTCAAAATCCTAGATGACAATTCATTAGCCGCTGAAATCGTTAACCGTATTAAAGACGGTAACTGGGCGCCTGGTGCATTGCGCCAAGTTGTGAAGCTGCATATCTCCTTTTTTGAGAAGATGGACGATCCGTACCTACGTGAGCGGGCCAGTGATATTCGTGACTTAGGGCGTCGTATTTTAGCCCACTTACAAGAGAAGAATCCTGCCGCGAGCGAAGAAATCGTCGATCCAGTGATTTTGGTGAGTGAAGAGCTGACCGCTTCGATGTTGGGTGAATTCCCGCTCGACAAGGTCAAAGGCTTAGTGTCAGTGATGGGCTCTAGCAGCTCTCATGTGGCGATCTTGGCGCGTGCGATGGGCATCCCAACAGTGATGGGCGCGGTCGATTTACCTTACGCCAAGCTCGATAAGATCGATATGATTGTCGATGGTTACTCAGGGCAAATCTACACTCATCCTTCTGAGGCTATTACCGAAAGCTACCAGCAAATCGTGGATGAAGAGCGTGAACTCGAAAGCGAGTACGAAGCGCTTAAAGATTTACCTTGCGAAACCTTAGATGGTCAACGTATCGGTCTTTACGTCAACACAGGCTTATTAGCCGATATTAATCGTTCGCTTGATCGTGGCGCTGAAGGGGTGGGCTTATACCGCACCGAAGTGCCATTTATGATCCGTGACCGCTTCCCAACTGAAGCCGATCAAGAGCAGATTTATCGCCAGCAATTAGAAGGCTTTGCGCCAGCGCCAGTGACTATTCGTACACTGGACATCGGCGGTGATAAAGCGCTGCCATACTTCCCTATTAAAGAAGAAAACCCTTTCCTTGGCTGGCGTGGTATCCGTGTGACCCTCGATCACTTGGAAATTTTCATGGCGCAGATTCGTGCCATGATCAAAGCTAGCTCTGGTTTGCACAACCTAAAAATCATGCTGCCGATGATTTCTAATATTGCCGAAGTCGAAGAAGCGTTGGCGCTGATTCGCCGTGCCTATGCGGAAGTCAAAGAAGAGGGATACGATGTCATCATGCCCAAAGTAGGGGTCATGATTGAAGTGCCAAGTGCAGTCTATCAAGCCAAAGAGTTAGCAGGCATGGTGGATTTTATGTCAGTGGGGAGTAACGATTTGACGCAGTACTTACTCGCAGTTGATCGTAACAACTCCCGCGTAGCTGGCCTCTATCATAACTTCCATCCCGCGGTATTGCGTGCGTTAGCCGACATTGTTGAGCGTACTCGAGGGGAGGGCGTTAAGCTAAGTGTTTGTGGTGAAATGGCCGGTGACCCTATCGGCGCTATCTTGATCATGGCAATGGGCTATGACACCTTATCCATGAGCTCGACCAGTTTGCCGAAAGTGAAAGCTGTATTACGTAAGCTAACCATGCAGCAGGCGCAAGACATGCTTGCTCAAGTTATGCCGTTGGCGCATTCGGATGCGGTTAAGCAAACAATGATGAAACTCGTGCGTGAAGCCGGTGTCGAACGCTTGATTCGCCCTTCTAAGACGGCTGATCTCTAACCTACTTAACTCACATAAGATCGCATATGATTGCCTACCCAAATATTGACCCGGTTGCGGTGTCCCTTGGTCCCATCGCCATACATTGGTATGGCTTAATGTACTTAATTGGTTTTGTCTCAGCGTACTATTTAGGTGTCTATAGAGCGCGCCGCTCAAATGGCCTATGGACGCCTGAGCAAGTCAGCGACATGATTTTTTATGGCGCTATCGGTGTCATTCTGGGCGGTCGTATTGGCTACATACTGTTTTATCAATTCCCCGCGTTTGCCGATAACCCTATGGTGTTGCTACGCATATGGGAGGGCGGCATGTCGTTCCATGGTGGCCTGATCGGTGTCATCGTGGCGATGGCGTTATTCGCTCGTAAAACGCAAAAACACATGATGGATATCCTCGATTTTGGCGCGCCATTTGTGCCGATTGGGCTAGGGCTCGGTCGCTTGGGTAACTTTATCGGTGGTGAGCTTTGGGGTCGAGCCACGGATGTGCCTTGGGCCATGATTTTCCCTGGTGATCCACTGCAGCTGGCGCGTCATCCTTCGCAACTGTATCAGTTTGCCCTAGAAGGGGTGGCTTTGTTTACCATCTTATGGTTCTTCTCTAGTAAGCCTAAGCCGCGCTACTGCGTGTCGGGTATGTTTCTGTTGTTTTACGGCATCTTTCGCATCTTGGTGGAATTTGTACGCGAGCCGGATCCGCAGCTGGGTTACATTGCTTTTGGCTGGCTTACCCAAGGTCAGCTACTGTCATTACCGATGGTCTTGGGTGGCATCGCGCTACTGCTGATTGGTTTTAAGTTGCAGCGCTATCCGCAAAAGTAAGGGCTGTAGAGTTAAAAAGCCGCTGTCTGGTATCAGACAGCGGCTTTTTTGTGACTCAAGCTCAGCGAGCTTGGCTTACACCGAAAAGGGGTAAGCGATGGGCGCGTGATACTCATACCCTTCTAATTCGAAGTCGTCTAAGGTGACCCAGGTTTCAAGGTCTTTTAGGGTTTTGATGTCAGGGTTAATTTTAAATGTCGGCACTGCCAAAGGCTCACGTTTAAGCTGCACATCGCGCATCAGTTCGAGTTGATCTTCATAGATGTGCGCATTAACGATTTTATGGAACGCTTTACCAGGCTTCTTACCAGTGATTTGTGCCATGATCGCCAATAAAAAATACACCTGCACCATGTTGAAGTTCAGCCCTAAAGGCACATCACAGCTGCGCTGGGTACTGTTAAGGTACAAGGTGTCGCCTAGCAAGGAGAAGTGATGGCTGTACATGCATGGGCGCAGGCAAGCTAGGTCCAATGCGCCTGGGTGGTAAAAGGTAAAAATCTCACCACGGTTATCAATACCAGCGCTTAGGTCATCGACAATGTTTTGTAGCTGATCTACTTTACCGCCGTCAGGCTTAGGGAAGTTACGACCGATGGCGCCATAGCAAAGTCCCATGTCGTCCTCACCTTTGCGGTGAGGGTTGGCGAGCCATGCTGGGTTTTCATTGGCATTGGCATCCCAGGTTTTGGTGCCTAGGGCACGAAAATCAGCGGCGTTATCGTAGCCGCGCAGATAACCGATGATCTCGGCGATAGCAGATTTCCAGTAGCTTTTGCGTGTTGTGACTAGAGGGAATTCACCGGCACCGACGTCGTAAGTGAGGTCCGCATTGATCACGGTTAAACAGCGCTTGCCGGTACGTTCGTTGGCAACCCATTCGCCTTCATCGATAATGCGGCGGCAAAGGTCTAAATATTGTTTCATGTAATTGAGCCCTTTGTTGGGGTAAAATGGCGGCAATTATAGCAGATCTTGTACTAAAGCCGAGGCTGAACTTAAAAACAAAGCTGAGTGGCGACCTAGATCGAGAATGAATATACACGGGAGCAACTATGCTATCTCTGATTGTGGCAATGTCGACCAACCGAGTGATCGGTATTAACAATGCATTACCTTGGCACCTGCCAAACGATCTTAAGTACTTCAAGCAAGTAACTATGGGTAAGCCGATTATTATGGGGCGTAACACCTTTGAATCCATCGGTCGCCCTTTACCTGGGCGTCGTAATATCGTCATCACGCGTAACCCTGATTACCAAGCAGAAGGCATTGATGTGGTATCGTCCCTAGAGGCAGCGATTCAACTAGGTGAAGACATCTGCTTGATCGATGGTCATGAAGAAGTGATGGTGATCGGTGGTGCGCAAATTTACGAACTGACCTTGCCACAAGCGGATCGTTTGTATATCACTCATGTGGACGCTGAAGTGGAAGGCGATGCATTCTTCCCTGAAGTGGATTGGCAGCAGTACCGTAAAGCCGGCGAAGAAGCGTTCGCAGCCGAAGGTCCAAACCCTTACGACTACCGTTTCAGCGTGTACGAAAAGGTCTAACCTAGTATGTGGCTACAAAAAGAAATTCGCCTCTCACCGCGTAAGCGTGGCTTTCATTTGATTACTGATGAAATTGAGCAGCAGTTATCTGAATTACGCCGCTTGGATGTGGGCTTGCTGCATGTGTTTATTAAGCATTCATCCGCGTCATTGACCATCAATGAAAATGCCGATCCAACGGTGCGGGTGGATTTTGAAAGCTACTTTAACCATGCGGTGCCAGAAGATGAGCCGTACTACCAGCATATTTATGAGGGCAGTGATGATATGCCCGCGCATCTTAAGAGCAGTATTTTGGGCTCGAGCGTGACTATTCCCGTGACCAATGGCGAACTCAACTTAGGCATCTGGCAGGGTGTCTACCTGTGTGAGCATCGCAATCGTGCGGGATCGCGTACGCTGGTGTTAACACTGCAAGGCGAATAACGTAAAAAGGCGCTCACTGAGCGCCTTTTTTAATGGGGGTTAGTAGGGAGTTGCTAGTCCATTAAGGATACCGCAACGCCTTGTGAGCGACCTTTTTCGACTGCTGAGTTAGCGCTTTGTGCCAGCTCTTCAATGGTTTCGCCATCCTCTGGGAACGTCGCTAGACCGACACATAGGTTACGGTAACTGGCGTCACTAAATTCTAGGACTTTTTGCTCTTCCTCGGTCGGCTTGATGATGCCTTGAATTAACTTCTCAGCATCTTTTAGGCTGGTGTTAGGTAAAAGAAGTAGTAACTTGTCATGGGCAACACGGGCCAAAATGTCCGATTCGCGAATCTTTTTGTAGATAAAGCGCGCCGAGGTATGAATCGCAGTATTGCGTTTTTCAAGTGGCATATCTGCTAACAGACCACGACAGTCGAGGTCGATTTTGGCCATGGTGAGCGGCGTATATTGGCGACGTGCTAAGCCAAGCTGTTTAGTGAAGTGCGTCAGTGCGGCGCCACGATTCAATAATCCAGTCAGTTCATCAAACGTGGCTTGCGAGCGCAGGTGCTCTTCCAACGCTTTTTGATGGCTGATGTCTTCGACAAAGCCAATGATTTTTTGCACGGAGCCATCGGCGCTTTGGCTATAAGTACGGCCACGCTCACGCACCCAGATGTATTCATCGTTGGCGCGGCGTAGGCGGTAGTCACATTCGTAATAGCGCTGTTTGTGCTCAACGTGCTCTTCAACGGTGCGCGATAGTTTGTGCAGATCGTCTGGGTGAACACGTTCGTGCCAGGCTACGGTGCTGTGCGGCGTATTTTCTAATGAGCAGCCCAGCAGTGTGGTGATCGATGGTGAGCACGATACGGTATCGTCTTCCACGTCCCACATCCAAATACCCGCAGAAGATTCGGTCAGAGCAAACTTCAATAAGGTGTTCTCAGCCACAGAGAAGTCTAGGTGCTCGGTGTGTGAGATATAGCCTAACACGTGCTCATCGTCGAGGATGGTCAGCGACACTTCGGCGGCGATGGTACGATCACCCACGTGCATCTTGGCGCTCACTTGTTCTAATAAGCCACGTTCCACTTGAGCGACGACTTCGGCCAAAATAGAGTTTTGGTCATTGATCAAATCTTGCCAAGTCTCTTGACGTGCGGCCCCGACATTTAAATAGAGGCTTTCTAGGCGCTCGTTTGCCGCCACGATTTCGCCAGAGGGGATATGCGCGATAAACGCTGGGGTTGGCATATGGTGAAATGCGGTGGTAAACGGGACAGACATGTCAGACTCCTTGGTCAAGTCGTTACAGCTCGCTTGAGCGTTATTCTGGGGTGATCCAACGTAATTGGAAATGGGCATCGCGATCTTCGGCAAGAGCATCACGCAAGTAAGGCAAAAAGGTCTCTGCTTCACTAGCAAGTGTCCAAGGCGGATTGACAATGATCATACCACTGCCAGCCATGCCGCGTTTGGTTTCGGTGCCGCGGATGTTTAATTCCAATAACAGCGTGTTTCTAATTTTGGTCGCTTCGACCGCGTTAAGCAAATCGTCTGCTTGGCGACGATTGAGCACTGGGTACCAAATCGCATAGGTGCCTTGAGCAAAGCGCTTGTGACCGTCTTCGAGTGCTTTTACTACTTTTTGGTAGTCGTTCTTCACTTCGTAAGGTGGATCCATTAACACGAAACCACGCTTTTGTGGCGGTGGCAGCATGGCTTTGACTGCGGCGAAACCATCATCTTTTACCACATTCGCTTTACGTTTTTTGGGGAAAAGTGCAGCAAGAAGCGGGTAATCGTTAGGATGCAGTTCGCACAGGTGCAATTTGTCTTTTTGGCGCGTGTAATGATCCACCACCATTGGGCTGCCTGGGTAGAAGCTTAAGCCGCCATCAGGGTTGAGCTCACGCACGATGTCGACAAACTGCTCTAGCGGCTCAGGTAGGTCTTGGCGTGCCAATAAGCGGCTGATGCCGGTATCAAACTCTTGATTCAGCTGTGCTTGGTCCGAGCCAAGTTCATACAGGCCGATGCCGGCGTGAGTATCAAGATAAAAGAAGGGCGCTTCTTTTTTGGTCAAATGACGGCAGATTTGGCTGACGACTAAATGTTTTAGAATGTCGGCGTGGTTGCCAGCATGGTAAATATGGCGATAACTGAGCATATAAAAGTATCCGGTTAATCAAAAAAGCCGCTTCAAAGAAGCGGCTTTGGCATGAATGATAAGCTTAGTCGAGCTTATCTAAATCACGTACCGCGCCTTTGTCGGCACTGGTGGCAAAGTGAGCGTACACTTTAAGTGCAGGTGATACTTTACGTGGACGTTCTTTAACAGGTTTCCACGCATCCGTACCTTTGGCTTCCATCGCAGCGCGACGCGCATCAAGTTCTTCTACTGAGATCATGACGTCGATCGTACGATTCGGGATGTCGATACGAATCGGATCACCGTTTTGTACTAGACCAATAGCACCACCGGCAGCGGCTTCTGGTGATACGTGACCAATTGATAGGCCAGACGTACCGCCAGAGAAACGGCCGTCAGTCAGTAGGGCACAGGCTTTGCCTAGGCCTTTAGACTTGATGTAAGACGTTGGGTATAGCATTTCCTGCATACCTGGGCCGCCTTTAGGACCTTCGTAACGTACGATCACAACGTCACCCGCTTCGACTTTGTCGTCAAGGATGTTCTTCACAGCCTCGTCTTGTGACTCTGTCACGTGCGCTTTACCTTCGAACACTAGAATCGACTCGTCGACACCCGCGCTTTTCACAACACAGCCGTCTTGTGCGATGTTGCCGTACAGCACGGCCAAACCACCTTCTAAAGAGAAGGCGTTTTCTAGTGAACGGATACAGCCTTGCTCACGGTCGCCATCAAGAGTTGGCCAACGGCAATCTTGGCTAAAGGCAACTTGTGTTGGTACGCCGCCAGGGCCTGCTTTGTAGAATTCAACGACTTCAGGTGTAGGAGATTCCATGATATCCCAAGTCTTCAGACCTTCTAACATCGTCGTAGAGTGGACGGTGTGAACTTGGTTGTGCAGGATGCCAGCGCGGTTTAGTTCACCCAGTAGACCGAAGATACCACCGGCACGGTGTACGTCTTCGATGTGGTATTTCTGCGTGTTCGGCGCCACTTTACACAGCTGTGGTACTTTACGAGATAGACGGTCGATGTCTTTCATAGTGAAGTCCACGCCTGCTTCACGAGCTAGAGCTAGCAAGTGCAGGATAGTGTTGGTCGAACCGCCCATGGCGATGTCTAGCGTCATGGCGTTTTCAAACGCTTCAAAGGTAGCGATTGAACGTGGCAGCCATTTCTCTTCGTCTTTTTCGTAGTAGTTCTTAGCGATTTCTACGATGCGTTGACCTGCTTCTAGGAACAGACGCTTACGATCAGCGTGTGTCGCGACGACAGTACCGTTACCAGGTAGGCTTAGGCCCAGAGCTTCGGTCAAACAGTTCATAGAGTTGGCTGTGAACATGCCTGAGCATGAACCACAGGTCGGACAAGCCGAACGTTCGATCTCTTCAACTACTTCGTCAGACACGCTGTCATCAGCGGCGATGACCATAGCGTCAACAAGGTCAAGTTTGTGCTCAGAAAGCTTGGTTTTACCCGCTTCCATTGGGCCACCTGAGACGAAGATAACTGGGATGTTAAGACGCATAGCCGCCATCAACATTCCCGGTGTGATTTTGTCACAGTTAGAGATACAAACAAGCGCGTCCGCACAGTGTGCGTTGACCATGTATTCTACCGAATCGGCAATTAGATCACGTGATGGCAAGCTGTACAGCATGCCGTCGTGGCCCATAGCAATACCATCGTCTACAGCGATAGTGTTGAACTCTTTTGCTACACCGCCAGATGCTTCGATTTCACGACAGACGAGCTGACCAAGATCTTTTAGGTGGACGTGACCTGGTACGAACTGAGTGAACGAGTTCGCAACCGCGATAATCGGTTTATGAAAGTCATCATCTTTCATGCCTGTCGCACGCCAAAGGGCGCGAGCTCCGGCCATATTACGGCCGCCGGTAGATGTTTTGGAGCGGTATTCTGGCATTTGTATCCCCACAAATTATTTTGCTTTCTTTATAGACTCATGTTACCAAGATTATTGCTATCGCCCAAAGACAAATTTGGCAATATACTGTCAATCCTTAGGAACCAGTTGTTCTATAGCAGCTCACTTAGTTATAACGATAAGGGTTTCCATACCTATGATGTATCACAACGTTGCCTTAGCCCGCCAACCGATTGTTGACAGTAAGTTGTCTACCTTTGGTTATGAACTCTTGTATCGTCGCGATATCCAGTCCGCTGGCGCGGATGTATACGATCAAGTGGGGGCAACGGCCCATGTTATTACTACGAGTCTTTTGGATCTTGGGCTGCACAACATAGTGGGCACTGGTAAAGCCTTTGTGAATTTCCCTAGAGCCTACTTAATTAATCCAAGCGGTGTCCCTTTGCCAAAAGAGCATACCGTCATTGAGGTGCTCGAGAACTCTGGTTTTGATGCGATTTTGTTAGCTGCACTACGTCGTTGGCGCAACGCTGGGTTTAAGTTGGCCTTAGACGATTTTGTATTCGAGCCAAAGTTGACGCCTTTTGTAGAAGTGGCGGATTACGTCAAACTCGATATCAAAGATCTCGGCAAAGAAGCGTTTCATCAGCAAGTAGAGCTGCTTAAGCCTTACAATGTAAAAATCATTGCTGAAAAAGTTGAGACGTGGGAAGAGTACCATTTTGCCAAACTGTTAGAGGTAGACTTCTTCCAAGGCTATTTCTTTGAAAAGCCTGAGTCTATTTCGAAAAAATCCTCGCGTGCCAATCAGCTTACCTTACTGCAGTTGATGGCGGGCCTGATGAAAGCGGATGAAATGACCATCCCTGAGCTGGAAAGCATTGTCAGTCAAGATATCGGCCTCGTGCATAAACTGCTCAAGTATTTGAACTCTCCGCTAATGGGATTAGTGGCGTCAGTTGACTCGCTTCGTTTGGCGATCATGTTGATCGGCTTAGAGCAGCTCAAATCCATCACTAATTTACTTTTGATGTCAGAGATGACTGCGGATCGAGAGGTGTTGCAGGCCCAAGTTCTATTGCGTGCTAAGCATGCGGAATTATTTGCCAAGGCTCGCCAATACGCGAATGAAGATCGCTACTTCTTAGCGGGTATGTTGTCTTTGATCGATGTATGTGTAGGTGTCAACTTGGACGACATCTTAGCAGAGTTGCCACTACCGCTTGAGTTCACCAATGCCATCATCGAACGCACTGGTCGGGTCGGCTACACCCTAGATTTGATCGAAGCCTATGAGAAAAACCGCCCGATTAAGTCAGAGGAGGATGCGGCATTATTAGCGCAAACCTACACCGAAGCCATCGCTTGGGTGGAGAGCTTCCGCTCATCTTTCTAGTTTTTGTAGGAAAGCCCTTACATGACTTGTCAGGGTTTTCTCTAATTTCCTGTCGAATACCCCACGAAGCGCTTCAATCTAACTTTAACTCTATGTTTTAACTAGAAATATGTCTTTTTTATGACAATGTTGGGCAATTTCCCATCAGAGGAAGTCTCGCGTATATTGAATTCATCCAATCGCAACTCAAAGGATTGAGGGCAAGATATAAAGCAAAGCAGGATGCTTTGTCAGCGGCATAGGACGTTGCAGGATGCACATAGAGTGTCGCTGATATCAAACCTCCAGGATGGAGGCGCAGCCAAGGTCGGGCGGATACCATGCAAGTTTTGTTAAAGGATGAGCAAAATTTCATGGCGCTTTTAAGGGACTAAAAGCATGAAAAGAGGTTATCGGCAACGATAACCTCTTTTTTTATGCGCTCAATAGGCCGGTGGCTCAATTAAAAAGGGTCTTTTTGTAAGGGATTTCCTACATGGGTGTAGGGGATTTCGGTAATGCTAGTGGAATAACCGGAAAATAGCGCTAGGAAAGTTCCAAGTTATTGTATTATATGGATTTTTTCTGTTTTGAGTGCCTTGAATAAAAGTTTCCAAAAGCGTTTTGTTAGGGTACATTACAGTTATTCAAAAGGAGCTCACGGATTGAGTAGCACTGGAGTGTGCAGCAAAGCGAAGGATGCTTTGTAGAATTAGGAAAAGGGCAAAGGCTGCCTGAGCAGGATCGCTCAATAAAGGATAGACAGACTTAAAGATTAAGTCATTGTGCCAAGGTTCGGCGCGTTATGGATAACACAAAGGGATCAGGATTCACGGATAGAAGGCTTCTGACGGATTAGAGGCAAATAAACGGGCAGCTTAGGCTGCCCTTTTCTTTTTCTGGCTTTCTGCTTTTCTTTTTCTACCGTTAGTTTTCTAACTCCGCTCCGTTCGTACTTTTTGCGATCTTAATTGTCTTTGTAAGGCTTTCCTGACGCTAGCGTAAGATGTTTCTGCGTTTTTCAAGGAATAGTAGAAAAATCTACTATAACTTTTTCTAAAGTGCTGATTTTTAAGCATTTTATGATTTTTTCTTACTGATTTGACCGTTTGCATCTTATCTTTAGTTAGGTAAATTATAGCCATTCGAAAGGAGCTCACGGAAAGAGATGCACAGGAGTGCGGCAAGGCTAGGAGTCTTGAGGAAATTAGGAAAAGGGTAAGGGTTGCCCCATAGATGGATTTTGCTTTAGGGAATCGATCTTAGGATGAGGTCTGGATGCCAAGGTAGGGCAGGTTAGGGACAGACGCAGACGGATAGCACTTAGGGAATTGAGCGCTTTTAACGGATTAAAAAGCAAAGATGGGCAGCCTCGGCTGCCCTTTTCTGTTTCTAGACAAGTAAACGCTGATCCCATAATTAAAGCTATAATTGATAATTGTTTCCATTCTCTTTTTTGTCGGTTATACTGGCCCAGTTGCAGTAACTTTTTTAGCGCATAAAAAAAAGCAGCCGAGGCTGCTTTTTAGACATCACTGTAGAGTTATGCTTAGCGCTCTAGGTGCTCAAGCTTATCTTCTACGCCATCCCATTCTGCGGCATCTGGAAGAGCATCTTTTTGTTCAGTGATGTTTGGCCAAATAAGCGAAAGCTCTTGGTTAAGCTCAACAAACACTTCTTGACCGTCTGGCAATTCGTCTTCTGAGAAGATGGCTCCAGCAGGACATTCTGGCTCACATAGCGCACAGTCGATACATTCGTCTGGGTTGATGGCTAGAAAGTTAGGGCCTTCGTAAAAGCAATCTACAGGGCAGACTTCCACACAGTCTGTGTATTTGCAACGGATACAATTGTCAGTGACGATAAAAGCCATTTCGACTTCTCCTAGAAACAGTTTGGAATTTTGCCAGTATTTTAGAGGCATAGGCTATTTAGCGGCAAGGGACAAATGCCCCTTACCCTAAATTTATCTGATATTAGCTTATGCGACTACAGCTCCTGCTTGAGCTTATACAGTAGGTTTAATGCTTCAATGGGTGAAGTATGATCTAAGTCTAGGCTCGCAATCGCTTCTTTTAACTGCTTGCCTTCATCTACGGCAAAAAGATCCGCCTGCTGTGGCACCACTTGGCTAGGCGCTGCTTGCCTAGATTTTGTGACAGGCTCTTTAACCGTGTGCTGAGTCGCCTCTTGGGGTTCGTTGCCGACACTGTGAGTTTCTAATTCTTGAAGCTTATGGCGTGCATCAGTGATAACGCTACGCGGCACGCCGGCAAGTTGGGCGACTTGCAAGCCGTAAGATTGGCTGGCTGGGCCCTCGTGTACTTGGTGCATAAAGACAATCTCATCTTCATACTCAGTAGCCGTCAGGTGTACGTTGGCAGCATTCGGTAGCTGCTCTGCCAAGGTGGTTAATTCAAAGTAGTGCGTGGCGAACAGCACATAGCTACCAAGTTGGTTAGCGAGATACTCAACTGCCGACCATGCCAGCGATAAGCCATCAAAGGTACTGGTGCCGCGTCCCACTTCGTCCATTAATACTAAGCTGTCTTGGGTGGCGTTATTTAGAATGTTCGCTGTTTCCGTCATCTCCACCATAAAAGTAGAGCGCCCGCCGGCCAAATCATCAGAAGAACCCATGCGGGTAAAGATACGATCAACCACCGAAATTGATGCGGATTCTGCTGGTACGAAACTACCCGTGTGAGCCAGTAAGGTGATGATGGCAATCTGACGCATATAGGTCGATTTACCGCCCATGTTAGGACCAGTGATCATCAGCAGGCTACGCTCTTTGTTAAGCGTCAGATCATTAGGGATGAACGGATCGCTAATGACTGATTCCACCACTGGGTGACGACCGGCTTGAATGTTAATACCACCGTTGGTGTGTACCTCAGGGCGACAGAAGCCAAGGCGATTGGCGCGCTCAGCAAGACACTGTAAAACGTCCAGTTGGGCAACCGCTTGGCTACCTGTCTGCAATGGGCCTAAGACATCGTTTAGCTTGTCCAATAACTGCTCGTAAAGCTGTTTTTCGCGCGCTAGCGCTTTGGATTTGGCGCTTAATGCTTTGTCTTCGAACTCTTTAAGTTCAGGGGTGATAAAACGCTCGGCATTTTTTAGAGTTTGACGACGAATGTACTCAGCAGGAGCAAGGTCCGAATGTAGACGACTGATCTCAATATAATAGCCGTGTACTCGGTTGTAACCTACTTTCAAGGAGCTGATGCCAGTGCGTTCTTTTTCACGACGCTCAACTTCCGCCAAATAATCAGTGGCATTGGTAGACAGTGAGACCAGTTCGTCTAGCTCTTCGTCGTAGCCATCGGCGATGACACCGCCGTCGCGCACCACCGCTGGTGGGTTTTCCACCAATGCGCGTTGTAATTCTTCGGTCAGCTCCGGTAGTTCGACGAGGCGTTCTTGCAGTTGTGTTAGTCGCTCGCTGGTGCTCATGCTGCTTAGAATTTCGCGGATGTTAGGCATGGCTTCAAGTGCGAGTCGTAAGCGCACTAAGTCACGCGGGCGTGCTGAGCGCAGCGCGACACGGGATAGAATACGCTCTAAGTCGCCGACGGCCTTAATTGGGGCGTGTAAGGCCTCGAAGTTGAAGCTATCGATCAAGGTGGTTAACGCATCTTGGCGCTGGTGAATCTCGTTTAGGTCACGGATAGGAGTATGTAACCAACGCTTCAGTAAACGTGAGCCCATCGGTGTGGCGCAGCTGTCGATGACCGACATTAACGTATTGGTAGCGGTGCCGTTGAGATTCTGGTCGATTTCTAGGTTACGGCGTGTGGCGCCGTCAATCAGTACCGAGTGATCGCGTTGCTCAACGCTGATCGCTTGAATATGGGGTAACGCCGAGCGCTGAGTATCCTTCGCGTATTGCAACAGCGCGCCAGCAGAAGCGATGGCTGCGGTTAACGCTTCACAGCCAAAGCCTGATAAATCTTTGGTGTTAAATTGCTGGATTAGCTGGCGATAGCTCGACTCGAAGTCGAAGTGCCAAGGGCCAAGCTCGCTGACGCCACGCTCTAAAGTAATGGCGTCACGTGCCGGGAAGTCCTCCGATACTAAAATTTCTTTCGGTGTTAAACGCTGCAGCTCGCTGGCTAGCGCTTCATAACCATCGACTTCAAACACACAAAAGCGACCGCTGGCCATATCCAGGTAAGAGAAACCAAACACATCTAAGCCCTTGCGTTGCACGTGGGCGACCGATAGCAGCAGGTTTTCACGCTTTTCCTCTAAGAAAGCTTCATCACTGATGGTGCCGGGTGTCACAATACGTGCCACTTGGCGTTCAACGGGACCTTTGCTGGTCGCAGGGTCACCGGTTTGTTCGGCAATGACGACGGATTCCCCCATGCGAACTAGGCGTGCGATGTAGTTCTCCGCAGCATGGAAGGGGATGCCAGCCATCGGGATGGGTTTGCCGCCCGAGTGTCCGCGTGCCGTCAGTGTGATGTCGAGTAATTCTGCGGCGCGTTTGGCATCGTCATAAAACAACTCATAAAAGTCACCCATGCGATAAAACAGCATCTGATTGGGGTGCTGTGACTTGAGGCCAAAATATTGGCGCATCATCGGAGTGTGGTTGTCTTTCTCGAGTTGACTCATGCGAATGCTCACGTTGTGTGGATGAAACAGGGCGGATATTCTAAGCGATAATGTATTGAGATTTAAGGGAGCAGAAGCGTGCAGGAGAAATTCCTTAACGAACTGGTGAAAGACGTTGCTGAGCGATTGACGCAACAACAAAAGATGCTGATCACTGCGGAGTCTTGTACGGGCGGTTTGATTGGCTCTTACTGTACTAAGATGGCCGGCAGTTCAGCTTGGTTTTATGGCGGCATCATGGGCTACGCCAACGAAGCTAAGCGCGATATTTTGCGGGTCTCAGAAACGACGCTGAATACCGAAGGCGCTGTCAGTGCGGCTACAGTAAAGCAAATGTGCGCGGGTGCACTGGCATTAGGTGGCGATGTGGCTGTGGCGGTCAGCGGCGTAGCGGGCCCTGGCGGTGGCAGTGTGATGAAGCCAGTTGGTTGTGTCTACATTGCTTGGCAGCAGCGTGGTGGTGCGGCAGTGGTGGAACGATGCCAGTTTGATGGCACTCGCCGCGCGATACGTTTAGCGACTGTGGCGCGAGCGTTAGAAGGCGTCTTAGAGCTTACGAAATAAAAAATCTGTGTTTTTATACAGTATTTTCTTGAGAGGCTGAATAAAACGCGTTACATTATCCGCAGATTACAGTTTGGACAATTATCAGTAGGACATAGATATGGCATCTACAGCAGACAACAAGAAAAAAGCGCTCGACGCTGCGCTTTCTCAAATCGAGCGTCAGTTTGGTAAAGGCGCCATCATGAAGATGGGCGAAGGCGCAAAGCTAGACATTGAGACAGTTTCAACAGGTTCTCTAGGTTTGGATATTGCGCTGGGTGCAGGTGGTCTGCCGTACGGCCGTATTTGTGAAATCTACGGACCAGAGTCTTCTGGTAAAACGACTTTGACGCTAAGTGTGATCGCCGAAGCACAAAAGCAAGGTAAGACTTGTGCCTTCATTGATGCGGAGCACGCACTAGATCCTTCGTACGCAGAAAAACTGGGCGTTAACATTGGCGAATTGTTGGTATCTCAACCAGATACGGGTGAGCAAGCGCTAGAAATCTGTGACATGTTGGTACGTTCAAACAGTGTCGATGTGGTGATTGTTGACTCGGTAGCAGCCTTGGTACCTAAATCAGAAATCGAAGGTGAAATGGGGGATTCGTCAGTCGGTGTACAGGCGCGTCTTCTATCACAAGCGATGCGTAAACTGACCGGTTCTATCAAGCATGCTAACTGTCTAGTGGTCTTCATCAACCAGATTCGTATGAAGATTGGTGTGATGTTTGGCTCACCTGAAACCACAACTGGTGGTAACGCGCTGAAATTCTACAGCTCAGTACGTTTGGATATCCGTCGTATCGGCTCAGTGAAGCAGGGCGATGAGGTTATTGGTAACGAGACCCGAGTGAAAGTGGTGAAGAACAAAGTTGCGCCACCATTTAAACAAGCGGAATTCCAAATCATGTACGGTGCTGGTATTTACCGTATGGGCGAAATCATCGACCTTGGTGTGAAGCAAGGCTTCATCGATAAGTCGGGTGCTTGGTACGCTTACGGCGGTAACAAGATCGGTCAAGGTAAAGCCAATGCGGCGCAATACCTAGCGGATAACCCTGAGATCGCGACTGAAGTGGAAACCAAAATTCGCGAAACCTTATTGGCAAAAGCGAAGCCAGCGGCGGAAGACGCTAGCAAAGAAGCGGCTGAAGCGCCTGAAAAAGAAGAGTTGGATTTCTAAGTCGCAGCGTATTGCTAGTCAAGTAACGCTAAAAAGCAGCCATTGGCTGCTTTTTTACGTTTAGGCGTGTTAAAAAGCGTAATGGGCTATGGTGTCTTAATTTTTGAACAACTATTCTTAAATTTAAATAACAGAAAGATAAGGAATGCTGATGACGCTTTTTACCATGCTACTGATTGCAACAGGTGTGTCCTTAGTGATGCTGCTGGCCAGTACGTGGTGGTATATGCGTGCACGCCGTCAGCATCCGGCGCCTGCTGCTGAGCAAGCAACGTCTACTGAGCCTGCCTTAGTGCAAGACACTGCTGTGCATGAGTCATCACCGCAGCAACTGTGGCTTGAGCTGTTGGATCAACAAGCTGAGCTTTGTGAAGAACTCATCAGTGAGCAGCAAGCTTTAGGTGAAGATGATCTTGCTTTACGTTGTTGGCAAGCTTTTTTAGCAGTTGAGCGGGCGTTGTTAGAGGCCAATGAGCGTGATGTGGCGCCTTATCTTGAACACTTTGATTTTGTCCTCGAGCGTCTAAAGCAGGCTCAGGAAATCGATGCCTTGCTCAAGCAATTGTCGGTCAGTAACAGTTTGTTGAAAGAGCTAAATAAAGTTGTCCAAAAAACCGATGAAACCGTTTTTAAACAGATGAACATCACAGCAAATCTCAACCTTAAGCTTGATTCGTTGCAGGCTAAGCTGCAAGAGGAGCCTGCTCTGGATACGGCCTTATCTGAGATTCGTGTTGAATTGGCGACTATGTATGAGTTTGCTGAGCGTTTGCGTGAGAGCATCAAGACGAACAATGTTGCCCAAGATGATGGCTACCTGGGCCTGTTAGAAGACTTTTTGGGAAGTGCGCCAAACGATAGTTTCTTGGCGCCGATGAAGACAGAGCTGGACGAAAAAGTAGAAGAACTACAGCATCTGGCACAATATCGCAGCCAGGTAATAGAGGAGCTAAAAACGCGTCTTAAAGAGCAACGCGGCTCAGAAGATGGTCATCAGGATTTTCTTGCTGAGTACGATGTGGCGTTTGCTCGTATGGAGAAGAATCTACTTGAGAGCAATAAAGTCATTAAAGCCTTAGAGCACAAGTTGGAAAGTCTGCAAACGATCAAATATAACCTCAATGTAGACGTGCGTAAGCGTGAAGAAGAGCTTAAGAAAAAAGACCAAGCGCTCAAAATCTCCAGTGCTTCACAAAATGCTCAAGACGCCTTGGCACGCGAGCAAAATTCGGTCGATGCTTTAGCTGACTTGATGGATGCGGCGCCTTTAGATCAAGATTTAGCGGAGTTTGAAGAGGCGCAGTCTGGTAAATTGGCCAAGTTGCAGCAGCTAATTAATGAGTCTGAACTTTACGTGAATGTGCTGGAGCAGGATTTAGATAAAGAAAAGAGCGAGCATGAGCAATTGCTCAGCCGCTTAAATCAAGAGTCTCAAGGCGATGAATTGTCTCCGCATGAGCAGGAGGAAATGGAAAATTTGCGCGAAGTGAACCGTGAGTTGGAAAATGAAAAGCGCAGTCTGCAGGAGCAAATCGCCAACGCCAGTGAAAATAATCGTGATGTGGTGCAGCTACAGCAACGCATTGCCGAGCTGGATGCAAAAATTGAAACGGTTCAGACTAACTACGTTAATATGGAAGAGCGCTACTTAAACTCATTGATGTCTTAATCTTCGAGTGGGTCGAATTCGATCGCGTAGCGCACTTCATCAAAATTGAAACCACGATAGACCAAGTAACGGGTCTGTTTGCCTTTGGCTTTAAAATCTTTTTCTACGTTCTCACCAAACTTTCGCTGTTTGAGTTCGAGTGCCAGTTCAAACCAATCTACTTCTAATTGATCCAGCGCTATGCGCGCCATTTCGTCACTGATGCCTTTTTGTCGCAGTTCGTTTTGAATGCGCTGACGGCCTAATGGTTTTGATGCTTTGCTGCGGGCAAATGATTCGGCAAAGCGCTGATCGCTTAGATAGTTGTATTCTTCTAGTCGCGTAATAGTGGCTGCGATTTGCTCGGCGTCAAAGCCTTTGCGCGTCAGTTTTTGCGTCATTTCTTTGACGGAATGCTCTCGGGCGCCCAAAAGCCAGAGCGCATAATTGAAACTATCTTGCTGGGTCATAAAGCCTGTCTTGATTGCGTGTTGAGCGAGCAAAATAGCATGAAATTGCAGGAATAGAAAAATTTGAAAATTTATATTTTTGTTTTCACTTATTCTGTTTAATTGATTATTAATAGTGAGAAAAACTGCAAATCTTTTGTGATAATAGTGGATAGTTCTTTTGTGGAGTTGTTTATGAGAGTTTCTATCTTAGGTGCTGGCGTTATTGGTTTGACGTCAGCTTATTATTTGGCCAAGCAAGGCGTGTCGGTTACTGTGATTGATCGCCAGCCTGGGGTTGCACTAGAAGCTAGTTTTGCCAATGCAGGGCAAGTCTCACCAGGTTACTCTGCGCCATGGGCTGCGCCGGGTGTGCCGCTGAAGGCGGTGAAATGGTTGTTTCAAAAGTATGCCCCGCTAAAAATAAGCCCTGAGCTAGAGGGCAAGAAAATTGCTTGGCTATCGAAGATGTTAGCTAACTGCACACAAAAGGCGTACAACACCAATAAATCGCGCATGATGGCGTTGGCAGAGTACAGTCGTGATTGTTTTATCGATCTGCGCCAAGAGCTAGGCATTCGTTACGATGATGGCCAAGGCGGCACTATGCAGCTGTTTCGCAGTGATGAGCAGGTAGCAGGGGCGATCAAAGATATTAAAGTCTTAGAAGCACTAGGTGTGCCTCATGAAGTGCTGACACCAGAGCAGATTCTACTGACAGAGCCAGGTTTGGCGCCGACGATTCATAAGTTCAAGGGCGCGTTGCGCTTAACGGGCGATGAGACCGGCGATTGCTTGATGTTTTGTGAGGCGTTGAAAAAAGAGTGTGATGCGCTAGGTGTCGAGTTTAAATTCAACACTAGCATTGACCGCTTGGTAGTAGAGCACAATAAAGTAACCGCAGTAGAAACGTTAGAAGCAGGGCGCATCGATTGTGACCAGCTACTGGTTTGTTTAGGTAGTTACTCTAAAGAAATGCTTAAAGCAGTTGGCTTGGATGTGCCTATTTATCCGGTTAAAGGCTACTCTTTGACCGTGCCGATTAGCAACCCTCAGTGTGCGCCAACCTCGACCATTATGGATGAGACCTACAAAGTTGCTGTGACGCGCTTAGGCGATCGCATCCGTGCCGCGGGAACCGCGGAGCTTGCCGGTTATAATTTTGATCTACCGAAGGCGCGTACAGATACCATTGCTCATGTGGTGGGCGATGTCTTTCCACAAGGGGCTGATTTGACGCTAGCGGAGTATTGGACAGGTCTGCGCCCTATGACGCCAGATGGTACGCCAATCATTGGGGCGACATCGATTCAAGGGCTTTATCTTAATACGGGCCATGGCACATTGGGTTGGACGATGAGTTGCGGTTCAGCAGCCGTTATTGCTGATATACTACTGGGTAAGCAGACGGCGATTGATACGTCTGATTTAGCTATAAAACGTTACGCACACTAAGGGGCATAGATGTCAAGGCCACTTACAGCGACCGTCGATTTAGAGGCGATCCTGTCAAATTATCGTTATGCAAAGCAGTTACATCCTACGTGTAATGCGTTTGCTGTTGTAAAAAGTAATGCTTATGGGCATGGTGCCGTGCGTGTTGCGCAGCATTTGGAAGGTGATGTCGACGCCTTTGCCGTGGCGACTATTGAGGAAGCATTGGAGTTACGTGAGGCGGATATCGAATCGCCTATCATGTTGCTTGAAGGTATTTTTGAGCCGCAAGAGTGGGCGCTATGCGTTGAGCATGGTTTGTGGAGCGCCCTCGAAAACCGCATGCAGCTTGACAGTTTGTTAGCCCAAGAGGGCTTTATCGAAAAAGTATTTCTTAAGCTGGATTCTGGCATGCACCGTTTAGGTGTCACCAAAGAGCAAGCGCCTGAATACGTTAAGGCATTGCGCGAGTCTGGCAAAGTAGGTGAAGTGATTCTAATGACGCATTTTGCCTGTGCCGACGATCTGGCTGATTTAACCACTATGAAGCAGTTAGGGTATTTTGAACAAACTCGCCAGTTGATCGGTGAGATTGGTTCGAGTGTTGCTAATTCGGCCGCCATTATGAAATGGAGTGTGCCGGAAGGTGGCTGGATTCGCCCTGGCATTATGCTGTATGGCATTTCGCCGTTTGCGCAATTAAGTGGTGCTGAGCTGGGCTTAAAGCCTGCGATGCAGCTGACATCGAAGGTAATTTCGGTGCGCCAAGTTGAGGCGGGCGATCACGTAGGCTATGGCTATACCTATACAGCACCTGAAGCACATACGTTGGCGACCATTGCGGTAGGGTACGGCGATGGTTATCCCCGTGCGGCAGAATCAGGTACGCCGATGTTGATCAATGGTCGTCCTGCTGAGCTTGCAGGGCGTGTCTCTATGGATATGATCACTGCTAAGCTAAGTCACTCAGATGCGGCGATTGCCTTGGGTGATGAAGTTGTTCTATGGGGCGAGGGGGTACCGGTGGAGCGTGTCGCTACTTGGTCAGACACCATTGGCTATGAGCTAGTAACACGTATGACGGCTCGCCCACATTTAGTCTACCGTGATGCAGACTAGTCACTTACCTTTCTGATCCTCACACTCATTGTTTGCCTGCGGTGCAAACAATGAGTGATTTCCTCATATTGCGTGGCAAAATCTTTCTTTAGGTTTTGATCAAAGCTACACTTTGCGTGTACTATTTTCTCCTTTTATTGTGCCGACAAGTCTTTGTGGTAAGGCTTTTCGCCTCATTCAATTCGCCAGATATTTATAGAGATAGAGTCTCATCCGATTATGAAGAGTTCTGAGTTACGCCAGTCATTTTTGTCTTTCTTTGAAAGCAAGCAGCATCAGATCGTCGAATCCAGTTCCTTGGTACCAAGCAACGATCCGACTTTGTTATTTACCAACGCCGGTATGGTGCAATTTAAAGATGTGTTCCTTGGTGCCGAGCAGCGCCCTTACACACGAGCGACAACCTCACAGCGTTGTGTGCGCGCCGGTGGTAAGCACAATGACCTAGAAAACGTAGGTTACACTGCGCGTCACCATACCTTCTTTGAAATGTTGGGTAACTTCAGCTTTGGCGATTACTTCAAACAAGACGCGATTGCGTTTGCTTGGGAGTTTTTGACCGGTGTCTTAGGTCTGCCGAAAGAAAAACTGTTGGTCACTGTTTACGCTGAAGACGACGAAGCTTACGGCATTTGGAAAGATCAGATTGGTGTGCCAGAAGATAAAATCGTACGCATCGGTGACAACAAAGGCGCTCGTTACGCGTCAGATAACTTCTGGGCGATGGGTGATACTGGACCGTGTGGCCCTTGTACTGAAGTATTTTACGATCACGGCGAACACATCTGGGGTGGGCCTCCAGGCTCTCCAGAAGAAGATGGCGATCGCTTCATCGAGATTTGGAACGTTGTATTTATGCAGTACAACCGTTCTGCTAACGGTGAAATGGCGAACTTGCCGAAGCCATCGGTCGATACTGGTATGGGGCTTGAGCGTATTGCAGCGATTCTGCAGGGCGTGCACTCAAACTACGAAATCGACTTGTTCCAGAACCTAATCAAAGCAGCCGCTGACGTCGTTGGAACAGACGATTTGTCGTCGCAGTCTCTACGCGTTATCGCTGACCACATCCGTTCGTGTTCTTTCATGATCGTAGATGGTGTGGTGCCAGCTAACGAAGGTCGTGGTTATGTATTGCGCCGTATCATTCGTCGCGCCGTGCGTCACGGTAACAAACTGGGTCAAAAGCAACCGTTCTTCCATAAGCTAGTGGAAGCGTTAGATGCTGAAATGGGCACTGCTTACCCAGAACTGACGAAACTTAAAGATCGCGTTGCGTCGATTCTACTTAAAGAAGAAGAGCAGTTCGCTAAAACTCTGGATCAAGGTATGAAAATCCTAGACGAAGCGATCGCTAATCTAGGTGATAGCAAAATCATTCCAGGTGAAACCATCTTTAAGCTTTATGATACCTATGGCTTCCCTGCTGATTTGACTAACGATGTGGCGCGCGAAGCTGAGCTTGAGATCGACGAAGAAGGTTTTGAAAAAGCTATGGAAGAGCAGCGTGCTCGTGCGCGTTCTGCTAGCAACTTCAGTATGGATATGTCGGGCTCGGTCAGCGTTGACGGCAAAACTGAATTTACTGGTTACACCTACCTTGAAGGCCAAAGTCCAGTTGAGCAAATCTTAGTCGACGGCGAATCAGTTGATGCCCTGCAAGAAGGCCAAACTGGTTTAGTCGTTTTACAAGAGACGCCTTTCTACGGCGAATCTGGTGGTCAAGTCGGTGACCAAGGTTGGTTCCGTGGCCCAGCAGCAGTCAAAGTAAGCAACACCACTAAACAAGGCAAAGTGCATTTGCACCATGTTGAAGTGCGCGAAGGTACGCTTAAAGTGGGCGATGTTGTGACGACTGAGGTGGATCGTTCATTGCGTAATGCAACGGCCCTTAATCACTCTGCCACACACTTACTGCATGAAGCATTGCGTCGTGTTGTTGGTGATCACGTGCTACAAAAAGGCTCATTGGTGAACCCTGAGCGTTTGCGTTTTGACTTCTCTCACTTTGAAGGTCTGACTGCAGCAGAGCTTGAGCAAGTTGAAGATATGGTGAACGAGCAGATTCGTTTGAACCATGAAACCGTTACCGAGGTAATGGATATCGAAGCGGCGAAAGCGAAAGGTGCGCACGCGCTGTTTGGTGAAAAATACGAAGCACAAGTGCGTGTATTGACGATGGGGTCTGAGTACTCAATCGAACTTTGTGGTGGTACGCACGTTAAGCGCACGGGTGACATCGGTCTATTTAAGATTGTTCAAGAAAGCGGTATTGCCGCAGGCGTTCGTCGTATCGAAGCGCTGACCGGTAAAGCTGCGATCGATGCAACGCGTCAAACTGATGCATCACTGGCGCAAATTGCGGGGTTGTTTAAAGCCAGCAAAGAAAACGCGCTTGATAAAGTTGTTGCTTTAAATGATCAAGCTCGCGCTTTGCAAAAAGAGATCGAGCAATTGAAGTCTAAGCTAGCGGCGCAAGCGGGTGCGGATTTAGCGTCACAGGCGGTGGATATCAATGGTGGTAAGCTGTTGGTGACACAAGTAGAGATCGAAGATCCAAAAGGTCTGCGTGATCTTCTAGATGAACTTAAGAGTAAGCTTGAGTCTGCAGTTATCTTGTTGGCGGCGGTTAATGACGGCAAGGTAAGTTTGATTGCTGGTGTTACCAAAGAGCTGACAGCTAAAGTCAAAGCGGGCGATCTAATCAAGATGGCAGCGCCTTATGTGGATGGTCGCGGTGGTGGCCGTCCTGATATGGCGCAGGCAGGTGGTAGCAAACCTGAAGGTGTCGCAGAAGTGCTGGCGCTGGTACCTGACTGGGTCAACGAACGAGTTTAGTTTTGATGCGCCCCTTTTAAGGGGCGCTTTTTATTTGGGGAATGTGTAACGATGGCATTGTTAGTTCAAAAGTACGGTGGCACCTCAGTCGGCTCAGTTGAGCGTATCGAAGCAGTCGCGGATCGCGTGCTGAAGCACAAGCAACAAGGTGATGATATTGTTGTGGTGGTCTCAGCGATGAGTGGTGAGACGAACCGTCTAATCGAATTGGCTAAAAGTGTACAGGCAACGCCTGATGCACGAGAGATGGATGTGTTGCTGTCTACAGGTGAGCAAGTCACGATCGCGTTGTTAAGTATGGCGCTAATGAAACGCGGTCTGTTGGCTAAGTCTTATACGGGCAGTCAGGTGCGTATCACGACGGACAATGCTCACGGCAAGGCGCGTATTCAAGATATCGACACTGAAGCCATGAAGTCTGATTTGGCGGAAGGGAATGTCTTAGTGGTTGCTGGCTTCCAAGGGGCCGATGAACTTGGCAATATTACCACGCTTGGTCGCGGTGGTTCGGATACCACAGGCGTGGCCCTAGCGGCAGCTTTAAAAGCTGATGAGTGTCAGATCTACACAGACGTTGATGGCGTATATACAACTGACCCTAGAGTGGTTGATAGTGCTCGTCGACTGGAAAAGATAACCTTTGAAGAAATGCTTGAAATGGCGAGCTTAGGCTCAAAGGTGTTGCAAATTCGCGCCGTTGAATTTGCCGGAAAATATCAAGTGCCATTGCGTGTGCTATCAAGTTTTACAGAAGGCGAGGGCACACTAATTACGACTGACGGAGAGCAAAGTATGGAGCAGCCAGCTGTTTCGGGTATCGCATTTAATCGCGATGAAGCCAAGCTAACGATTAAGGGTGTACCAGATGTACCTGGTATGGCGTCAAAAATCCTAGGTTCGATCAGTGATGCGAATGTCGAAGTGGATATGATCGTACAAAACGTATCGATTGATGGCACCACAGACTTCACTTTTACGGTGCATCGCAATGACTTTGAAAAGGCCAGCAAAGAGTTGCACGCTGTAGCAGCTGACCTTGGTGCCAAAGAAGTCTTGCAAGATGACAAAATTGCCAAGGTTTCCATTGTTGGCGTTGGTATGCGCTCTCATGCTGGTGTGGCGAGCTCAATGTTCAAGGCGCTTGCACAAGAATCAATAAATATACAACTTATCTCCACATCCGAGATCAAGGTATCTGTCATAATTGATGAGAAATACATGGAATTGGCCGTACGTGCCTTACACTCTGCATTCAAACTTAACGAGCCGGATGCAGGTGTTAGCGAAGCGTAACACTTTTATACAAGTTCTATGCCTAGTTAGCTAGATTCGAGATAAGAGAGCGGCTACAATTCACTTGTCAGGAAATCCCTACAAAAGTGTCAGGGATTTCCTATTCTCACAAGGAAATTTAAGGAGAAGTGTAATGCTTATTTTAACTCGTCGTGTTGGTGAAACATTAATGGTTGGTGACGAAGTCTCTGTGACAGTCCTAGGCGTTAAAGGTAACCAAGTCCGCATCGGTATCAATGCGCCTAAGGATGTATCTGTTCACCGTGAAGAGATCTACCTACGTATTCAAAAAGAACAAGACGGCCAAGATTCAGAAAATTAATTTTTTTTGAAAAAAGCCTTTACATAACAAATAGGGGCTCTATAATACGCCGCACTTGTTACGGAGAGTTGGCCGAGTGGCCGAAGGCGCTCCCCTGCTAAGGGAGTATGGGGTGAAACTCATCGAGGGTTCGAATCCCTCACTCTCCGCCATTTTAAATGTGCATCCGTAGCTCAGCTGGATAGAGTACTCGGCTACGAACCGAGCGGTCGGAGGTTCGAATCCTCCCGGATGCGCCATTTAACAAATCACAAGTACAATTAACTAAAACTATCCTTTTAGTTAATCATAAGAAATTTAGATTTACGCATCCGTAGCTCAGCTGGATAGAGTACTCGGCTACGAACCGAGCGGTCGGAGGTTCGAATCCTCCCGGATGCGCCATCTAAACATTTCAAGTAGTTACGCATCCGTAGCTCAGCTGGATAGAGTACTCGGCTACGAACCGAGCGGTCGGAGGTTCGAATCCTCCCGGATGCGCCATTACTTCTTTGCTTCCCTCAGCAATCTTTCCCAATATCTTTATCGCTTTATTCCCCCGTTTTTTATTTCGACTGATTCGTTAGTATTGCGTCGAGTGATTGTTTTAATTCAGTTTTTTTTGAACTCATAAATGTAAATGGGTTGCGTTGATCGCATTAAACCATCATAATACGCCCCACATCGACGGAGAGTTGGCCGAGTGGCCGAAGGCGCTCCCCTGCTAAGGGAGTATGGGGTGAAACTCATCGAGGGTTCGAATCCCTCACTCTCCGCCATTTTGATAGGCATCCGTAGCTCAGCTGGATAGAGTACTCGGCTACGAACCGAGCGGTCGGAGGTTCGAATCCTCCCGGATGCGCCATCAATTCCCTTCCTCCTTACTTTTTATTCCCTTTATTTTATTGTTGTCAGAAGCTGCTTCAGCTCACCTATTGTCTGTGTGCTGCGAATGGCTTTTAGGTTGTCTGCGATAATTGGCCACTGGCGACGCAAGTGCGCGCTCCACTGTTTAATACGACCTAGGGTGGCGAAATCATCATAATGCTCGCTGAGTGTTTCCATATAGCTCGTCATTACGTCAAACAGCTCATCATAAGAGCCTTGCTCTCCACCTTTTAACTCACGAAATATGAATGGATTAGCCAAACTACCGCGGCCGATCATAAAATGCTGGCAACCAGTGATATCACGACACCGATCTAAGCTGTCTAGATCATAAATATCGCCATTGGCGATGATTTCCATCGATGAGCATTGTTGCGCCATGCGGATTTTCTCCCAACGAGCTGGCGGCCCATAGCCATCCTTTTTGGTTCTACCGTGAATCGTTAACTTTGCGGCGCCTGCTTGCTCTATGGCCATCAAGTTGTCCATAAATAATGCTTCATCCTGATAACCAAGTCGCATTTTGGCAGATAAAAGGATGTTATCGGGTAGGGCCTTTCTGACACTTTCGACTATATTAAAAAGCGCTGTCGGTTCTTGTAGTAGAAAAGAGCCGCCACCGTGACCGTTGACGCGTTTGGCTGGACAACCAAAGTTTAAGTCGATATGTGTTGCGCCAGCCGCCACTGCATTTTGTGCAGTAGCGGCCATAGTGGTCGGGTTGGAGCCAAGTAGTTGCACGTGTACTGGGTGTCCAGAGGAAGTAAGGGCATCGTGAGCCAGTTCTGGGACCAATCGTTTAAGTGCCAATGGTGAGGCATTTTGGGATGTCACACGTACAAACTCAGAGACTAAATAATCCATGCCGCCGATCTTGGAAAGTAGCGCTCGCATTGTATGATCCATGACACCTTCCATGGGGGCAACGGCGAGTATAGTGGTAGCAGTGCTAGGTGTATCTGATTGGTTTTTAAGTGAAGTCACGGGATCAACTGTTCTGCAAAAAAAATATGAAACTGTTATGGTTTGTGATACAAATAATCACATATTACGGACCTATTGTGCATAGTTATATGCGTTTGCGCCCTTGTAATCTTGCGTCTGAATTATTCAGATTTTTATGGAAAGTGCTATGAATAACTTAATAAACGACGGCTTAGGCTTGATGCTGTTGGGGATGGGATTTGTCTTCTTGTTCCTATGTATTTTGATCGTGGCTACGACTTTCATGTCAAAGTTAGTGGCTCGTTATTTTCCTGAAGCTGCCCCTGTGATTAAAAAGACTGTCTCGACGCCAACGCCAATAGGTGCTCAGGGGACAGATCCAAAAGTAGCCGCTGCCATCACTGCGGCGATTCACCAACATCGTAATCGTTAATTTTAATCAAGAAGATTAAGAGGTCACACCATGTCAAACAATAAACAACCTCTTGGCATCACGGATGTCGTATTAAGAGACGCTCATCAATCTTTGTTCGCGACGCGCATGCGTATTGACGACATGCTGCCAATTGCCGAGAAGTTAGACCAGATTGGTTTTTGGTCATTAGAGTCATGGGGTGGTGCAACGTTTGATTCATGTATCCGTTTTATCGGTGAGGATCCATGGGATCGTATTCGTGAGCTGAAAAAAGCGATGCCAAACACACCACAACAAATGTTGTTGCGTGGTCAGAATCTTCTTGGTTACCGCCACTACGCCGACGATGTTGTGACGAAGTTTGTTGAGCGTGCTGCTAAAAACGGTGTGGACGTATTCCGTATCTTTGATGCGATGAACGATCCGCGTAATCTCGAAACAGCAATCAAAGCCGTTAAAGGTGAAGGTAAGCACGCTCAAGGCACGATCTCGTATACTAAGAGCCGTGTGCATACGCTACAAAACTGGATCGATTACGCCAAAGCGCTTGAAGATATGGGTGCGGACTCGATCGCTATCAAAGATATGTCGGGTATTTTGACGCCTTACGATGCGTTCGAGTTAGTCGGCAAGTTAAAAGAGCAAACCCAATTAGAAGTGCAATTGCATGCGCATGCTACGTCTGGTTTGTCAGACATGACGATTTTAAAAGCCGTTGAAGCGGGTGTGGATCGTGTCGATACTGCGATTTCTTCGATGTCGATGACTTATGGCCACTCGGCAACAGAATCTATCGTTGCCGCGTTGCAAGGTACCGAGCGTGATACGGGTCTTGATCTTGCTAAACTAGAAGAAGTGGCATCTTACTTCCGTGGTGTACGTAAGAAATACGCTAAATTTGAGGGCTCTTTGCGTGGTACCGATTCACGTATTTTGATCGCACAGGTGCCTGGTGGCATGTTAACGAACATGGAAAACCAACTGCGCGAGCAAGGCGCATCCGATAAATTCGATGATGTGTTAGAAGAAATTCCGCGCGTGCGCGAAGATCTGGGTATGATCCCGCTGGTAACGCCAACGTCTCAAATCGTAGGTACGCAAGCGGTATTGAACGTTCTAACGGGCGAGCGTTACAAGTCTATTTCGAAAGAAACCGCCGGTGTACTGAAAGGCGAATACGGTGCTGCGCCAGCTGAGTTTAATAAAGACTTACAAGCACGTGTATTAAATGGTGCTGAAGCCATTACTTGTCGCCCAGCTGATCTACTTGAGCCGGAGATGGATAAGCTATCGGCTGAGTTGAAACAGTTGGCTAGCGAAAAAGATATTCAGTTGGCTGCTAACGAAATCGATGACGTTCTAACCTACGCGCTATTCCCTCAAATTGGCCTTAAATTCCTACAGAATCGTGGTGATGCATCGGCATTTGAGCCAGCGCCTACTTTAGAAGAGGCGAGCGCTGCACCAGCACCGGCAAAAGCTGCTTCAACAGAAGGCCCAGCTGTATACACTGTTAATGTGTCTGGGCAGAACTTTGTAGTGCAAGTCAGTGAAGGTGGCGATGTCAGCGATATCCAGCCAGCGGCGACAAGTGCTGCATCAGCGCCTCAAGCCGCTCCTGCGCCAGCGACAAGTGGTGAAGATGTGCCTGCGCCACTAGCGGGTAATATCTTTAAGGTTCTAGTGTCTCCTGGTCAGCAAGTTGATGAAGGTGAAACCTTGATGATTATGGAAGCGATGAAGATGGAAACTGAAATCTCAGCGCCAAAAGCTGGTACCGTCGCAGCAGTACATGTCAAAGAAGGTGATGCCGTGCAAGTCGGTCAGCCTTTGTTAGCGATGTAAGGATAGGTAGTTAGAACATGGAACAAAAATTACTGAACCTTTACCACGATACAGGCTTATACCAACTTGAGTTGGGGCAGGCGGCAATGATCGTGGTTGGCTTACTGTTGGTTTTCTTGGCAATCAAGAAAGGCTTTGAGCCATTGCTTCTGTTACCGATCGGTATTGGTGCAATCTTAGTGAACATTCCTGGAGCTGGCTTCATGGCCGCTCCAGTGTATGACGCGACAGGGCATATGGTTTCACCGGGTGGTTTGCAGTACTACATTTACCATGGTGGTATCGAGACGGGACTGTTTCCGTTAATCATCTTTATGGGTGTTGGTGCTATGACGGACTTCGGTCCGATGTTGGCTAACCCTAAGACACTATTATTAGGTGCTGCCGCACAGTTCGGTATTTTTGCTACGGTGATCGGTGCAGTGCTGTTGGGTGCATTTGGTATTATGGACTTCACGCTCGCCGATGCGGCAGCGATTGGTATCATCGGTGGTGCCGATGGTCCGACGGCTATTTTCGTTGCTAGTCGTCTAGCGCCTGAGCTATTAGGGGCTATTGCGGTAGCAGCTTATTCTTACATGGCGTTGGTGCCACTGATTCAGCCACCTATTATGCGTGCTCTAACGAGTGTTGAAGAGCGTTCTATTAAAATGGAGCAGCTGCGCCCAGTATCTAAAACGGAAAAAATCATCTTCCCGATCGTGGTAACGATTTTGGTGGCGATGTTCTTACCTTCAGCAGCGCCGCTGCTAGGTATGTTCTGTTTTGGTAACCTGATGCGTGAATGTGGTGTAGTTGATCGTCTAAGTGATACGGCACAAAATGCACTGATCAATATTGTAACTATCTTTTTAGGCTTGGGTGTTGGCTCGAAATTAAGTGCCGAAGCGTTTTTGAATATCGAAACGCTGGGTATTCTGTCGTTAGGCTTGATCGCTTTCTCTATCGGTACGGCAACGGGCGTACTAATGGCGAAAATGATGAATAAATTCTCATCGACCGCGATTAACCCATTAATTGGTGCTGCAGGTGTCTCTGCTGTACCAATGGCTGCACGTGTAGCGAACAAGGTTGGCCTGGAAGCAAACAAGCAAAACTTCTTGTTAATGCATGCAATGGGTCCAAACGTAGCGGGTGTAATCGGCTCTGCTGTAGCGGCAGGTGTGATGCTAAGTTACGTAGGCGGCTAATCTGTTTAGTGTTTAAGTGTATAAAAGCCCGCTGCTTATAAATAAGCAGCGGGCTTTTTCGTTTTTAGGCTTATACCGTGGCGTTGTGTCCCCCACCCAACTCATTTTCTGCTCCACGCGCAGGCGCGAATAGTCGCTCGAAAATTGTTGGGAGGGTGACTTACGCCAGAAAACTCATAGAGATGGTTAAATAATAAACGTCAAAAGCTTGTTATTGATCAATAAATGATCGGTTTGGCGGGTTGAGGCGCTTTAATGGCGTTTTTTTAAAATTAATTCAAAAAGTGCTTGCGTCAAAAATTCTGATGCGTATTATACGCACCCACTGACACGGACAACGCTTCACAGCAACGAAGCGGACAACGAGTCAGGCGCTCTTTAAAATAGATAATCAGATAATTTGTGTGGGCGCTCGCTGGAGACTTCTCAAAAACTTTGAAGTCTTAAGCAAGTGACCATGTCAATTCGCTTTACGTTCTTTAATCTTCGGGTTGAAGAATATAGTTAAAGTCAGACGTGATTCACGAGTTTGAGCAAACTTTTTAAACTGAAGAGTTTGATCATGGCTCAGATTGAACGCTGGCGGCAGGCTTAACACATGCAAGTCGAGCGGTAACA
>NZ_JAFEKF010000005.1 GCF_016888445.1 Marinomonas ostreistagni | reverse complement strand
CTGTTTCAAAAGACAATTGTTGAAGACATCAAGTTTATGAACTTGCGTGTTTTGGAAAAAGCAACAAGCTACCCAAAACGAACGCAAACCCGTTTGCTTGACGATCATAGAGGCGTTGAACCACCTGATCCCATCCCGAACTCAGAAGTGAAAGGCGCCATCGCCGATGGTAGTGTGGGAGATCCCATGTGAGAGTAGGTCGTCGTCAAGCTTTTAAATTAAAAGAACCCCGTCCTGCGAAGCAGGGCGGGGTTTTTTACTTTCCTGAATTAAAAAGTGGAACCTCGTCACCTATCTGTCCACTACAACGGATCCATGTGATGACACGATGCTCCGAAGGAGCCAGTGGCAGACATCCGAAGGATGCCCGCAGGGGATGAAGCGAAGCTTCAGATCATTGTGGTCGTCGTCTCATAACCCTTCATCATTTCGAGTATCGTCGGTCAGGGCTTTTTTACGTCTGGCGAAAATAGGCCGCGATACCGTCTATCAGTAAAAGTCGGCGTCATAACGCCTTTTGCGCGCCACATATCGGCACCACGCGCCAATATGAAATGGGCGCTGCAAAAGGGTTATGACCCCTACCTCAAAGTTTCTTCAGGGCTTCGGTTCTTGTACGAGGGCGTTTCACGCGCGATCGCAAGCAGCGCTTGCTGGGCGTAACAGCTTCTTAGTAGGTGTGTTTAGTTTATTAGCGAAAAAGTTATGTGCGGTATGTTTTTGTGCAGATAAAAAAAGCCCAGCGGGGAGCTGGGCAAATAAGGAACTCAATCATGAAAAAGCGTTGCACGCTTTAACGGCGAGCGATCACCCAGACCGCGTGAATGATACCTGGTATGTAACCAAGGATCGTTAGCAAGATGTTTAACCAAAAAGCACCACCGATACCAACTTGAAGAAAGACGCCAAGTGGTGGTAGTAAAATAGCAAACAAAATACGAATTAAATCCATGTGAAGCTCTCCTCTCTCGCGGTGAATGATCATCTCGTACCTATTACTTTGGCTCTTAAAGCATTTATTAGCAAGGCTGACGAAGGGCTTTACACAGTTTCGTGACGTTTGTTTCTTACTCTTCAAACAGTGCTTATAAGGGGTCATATTGTGTACTTGATTGCAAAACAACTATTTCTTTTCAAGAAATAAATAAGTGTTTTTTGGTGTAATTATAATTTATTAGTTTACTGCTATGATGCTCTCAATTAGTTCACTTATTGAGGATAATATGATGGTTGATCAACGTACTGCTCCCTATGCTTTGTTTCTATTGCGCATCGCTCTAGGTGGCTTATTTTTAATGCACTTCGGTCTAAAGTTCTTTGTCTTTACGCCTGCGGGTACGGCTCAGTTTTTTGAGTCCTTAGGCTTGCCAGGTTTTTCTGCATACCTTGGTATGGGGTGGGAGTTGATTGGTGGTGTTGCTCTGATTCTAGGTGTTTACGCTCGCTTCTTTGCGATTACGTTGATCCCTATTCTGCTAGGTTCAATTGTTATGGTGCATGGTGCAGCGGGTTTCTATTTTGATAGTCCTAACGGTGGCTGGGAGTTCCCCGCGTTTTGGGCGCTGGCGTTATTGGTCTTGGCGTTAGCGGGCGATGGCAAGTTTGCCTTAAAGCCAACGTTATCCGCTAAATAATAGTTAGTTGAGATTTAACTATGCTAATCACAAGCGCTGATGAGAGCGCTTGTGATCGCTTCAGAGAAGCCTTATTTCTGACCATGCTTGGGTTTGTATTGTGCTTTAGCATAGCCTCTAAGCACCTCAGAGCTCCTTAAGTGACTATGTTTAGTCGCTCTCCCCGAGACTCGCGCACGCCAGTTGCGAAAGCTTTTTGGTTTTAGCTGGGCGCGCATGAAGCGTATGACATCTTGTTCTGCCAAACCAAATTGATGCTCGATGGCTTCAAATGGTGTTCGATCTTCCCAAGCCATTTCAATAAGACGAGATTGTGATTCAGCATTGAGCTGCTCGACAGTGTGTGTTGCTCGCATCTTCAAGCCTCTTTGTATCTATTGCAGACAAAAAAGCCGCGTTGTAAAACGCGGCTTTTGCGTATCTGTTATACGTTTGCAAGCTTAAAATCGGTTTGGGTGGCGGTGATTTTTTTCACTAAGTAGGTGAGTAGTACACCGTACATGGGAATGAATAACCCTAAACTGATAATCAGTTTAAAGCCGTAATCAGCCCATGCGATCTCTTGCCAGTGGGCTGCCATAAATGCATCTGGGCTTTGGTAAAAGGCAATGCCAAAGAACGCTAACGTATCAAGACCGTTGCCAACGACAGTAGAGGCTGCTGGTGCAACCCACCAGCGTCGCAGTGTGCGTAGTTTATTGAACACATATACATCTAAAATTTGCCCCAGTAAGTAGGCCATTAGGCTTGCAATAGCGATACGTGCGACAAACAAGTTGAAGTCACTTAATGCTTGGAAGCCTTGGAATTGCCCCTGATAAAACAGAACTGAGAGCGCATAAGAGGCCAGCAATGACGGAAACATCACCAGTAAGATGATTTTACGTGCTAGGGCTGGCCCAAAGATACGTACGGTGAGATCGGTTGCCAGAAAAATAAACGGAAATGTCAGTGCTCCCCAGGTGGTGTGGTAACCCAATACTGTGAAGGGAAGCTGCACAAGGTAGTTACTACTGGCAATGATTAACAGATGGAAGGCGACGAGATAACGCAGCGCTTTAGCCTGCTGCTGAGGCGTGAATGAACTCATGGTGATACCTTTTTGGTTGGTTTGGGGTAAGGGAACCCAAATCGAGCGTTAAGTTGATTGTTGAGTTCAACCGAATGGTCAAACAGGGCGCTGATTATACCTTAACCAATCGCACTGTCTATGGGGGAAGCTAATTGTCTGGGTTTGCGCTACAGTAAAGCGATTAAGAGCCAGTGGAGAATAATGATGTGGCGAATAAAGAGTGTGGCTTTGACGATGGCAGTCAGCATGTCTTCATGGGCAAGTGCTGGTGCCTTGTATTTGGATAAAAATATCGAGCTATTAGCATTAGATGGCAAAGTCGTTAAAGCCGTTAATACCACCCCGCGCGACCTGCGCTCTGGGGGGCATCAGATTGTCTTTCGTTACAGTAAGCACTTACGAGATGGTGGGCGCGAGGTAGAGTATGAGACACCGCCGTTACTCATGCATATCGACACCTTAGCCAGTGATGAAATTGAATTATTAGCCCCTGAGCTGAATACCTTAAGCCAAGCCAGTCTGTATTTTGAGAACCGCAGTGTTTGGCGGGTGAAGTACGGTAATGGCGCGGTTAAAACTGTAGACTTTGAGCCGTTGACGGAGGAGCGTTTACCCAAAGAGGGTGTGCAGGATATTTTGGATCAATACAATGAGTCCAAAGGTACGGAGTTTGTGCGTAAGGTAGAGCAAAAGGAAGTCAATAATGATCTACTGAAGTCGATACAGCTATTGTATTTACAAGCCAATGAAACACAGCGCGAAAGCATCAAGCAATGGGTGCTTAAGCAGTAGTTTCAGGCATTGCCATCACTTGATCGCGACCTCGATCTTTGGCGTTATAAAGGGCTTGGTCGGCTTTAGAGATTAAACGTTCGAATGACAAGTTTGGAGAGTCGCAATCTTGGGTTGCGACTCCGATACTTACCGAGACGATACCTTTGGGGGCAAAGTCGTGGCGCAGGTGTGCTCCCTCAACCTGTTTGAGGATCTCATCTCCTAGGGTATGGGCCTGCTCTGAAGAAATGTCTAAGACGGCGACAATAAACTCTTCACCACCGTAGCGCGCTAAATGCGCATTATAAGGCGCGCAGGCTGCTTTCAGTTGTGCCACGACCTTTTGCAAGCATATATCACCCTGCTGATGGCCATAATGGTCGTTATAGGCTTTGAACCAATCAATATCGATCATCAGTATGCTGATGCTCAAGTATTTTTGCCGCTGTGGCCAGACATCATTTAGCCAGTGGAAAAATGCGCGGCGATTGGCGATTTGTGTCAGTTCGTCGGTGTTGCTCTGCTGACGTAACGATGCATTCAATTCAGTTAACTTTTGATTGGTTTGCTCCGCTTCTTGTTGCGCGAGGTTGGCATCACGACGCGCGGTATTAGTCGCGTCGACAAAGGTTTTAAACGCTTGCCCGATTAACGTTATTTCATCATTACCTGCCAAGGGAATAGGCTGAGGATTCCCTTCTTTGTGTTGCAGCATCACAGTGCTTAAGTGGTTGAGACGGTGAATAATAAAGTGTTGGATAAGCCAGTATGCAAGTGCGATTAAGGCGATTAACAGTACACTTAAAATAGCCATGTTGCGGGTGACTGAGTCTGTGTATTGGGTATGCTGCAATGCAGCTTTTTCGGCGCCTTGCTTAACCAGCAGATAGAAATCATAACAGGCACTACTCAGGCGTTGCGCGTACAAGCGTGTTTCGCGCATGGCTGCTAGAGTAATCAGGTCCGCTTGACTCAGTTGCTCTTGTAGTAAACGTGCCTCGGCGACATAACCTTGCGCGACTGTACGAAGATTTTGTTGTGAAGGTGTCAAATCCGACAGGTTATTAAGGTTTATCAGCGCCTGCTCCAATTGCTGTTGACGGCGTGCGAGCAAGCCTGGTCGGTCCGCTTGGAACATCAGCAAAAGAGCGCCATTAAGCTGCTGTAAATGCTTATTAAAAGCTGAGGCCGATGCCTCGGCTAATTGGTTCTGAGCTTGTTCCGTGGCACGAATGATTTGATCCATCGAGCGCTTGAGGCGCTGCTGTTGTTCGATGGTTTGGTAAAACTCAGTCAGTTTACTGAAATAGGGCTCAGTGAGGCGATCAATCTCTTGGAGGATTTGCTCTTCTTGAGCATCGTTGGTGGTTAACTTATTGCGCGCGACGCTAAACATACGCGTGATATCAGACTGTAAAATATTGGCATCGATGTTTCCTAAGCGTTGGGTGACGGCCTTTTCCATCGCTTGTGTGGCAATCAGCTCTGCATCGCGTGACAGCTCGGCTGCCAACATAGCGCGATCATAGTAGGTGTTGGTCAATGAGCGAAACTGTTCTGCTTGGGTGTTCAGAGTCCAAATACCGTAGCCGCAGGCGATCAAAAAGAAGCTGATAATCCCCAGCAACACGATATTGAGACGTACACCAATACGATGAAAGCCTGGAGCAGACAGAGTAGGCCGTACTTTCATGTGAGTTCGCCGTTATTTAAAGGGCGGAGCATAGAGTACGCCACCATCACGCCATAGCGCATTTAAACCACGCTCTTGGCCAATCGGTGTCTCTGGGCCAAAATGTCGGTTGTAGATTTCGCCGTAATTACCCACAGCTTTGATCACCTGATAGCCCCAGTCATCACCTAAGCCAAGCTGCGCACCAATATCGCCATGCACACCTAATAGATTTTGGGTTTCGATGTTGTGACTATTTTCACGAATTTGATCAACATTGGCCTGAGTAATACCTTTCTCTTCGGCCAAAATCGTCGCATGAACGACCGAGCGTACAATGCGCTCCCACTGGGCATCATCATTGCGTACCGTGGGTCCTATCGGCTCGCGTGATAACGTATCCGGTAAAATTTTATAGCCCTCTGGGTGGCCAACGCGATTGGCTAAGTTAGTTGCTAAGTTCATACGATCGGCACTGTAAGCATCACACACGCTGCCACGGAAAAACTGATCGCCATTGGCATACACGACTTCGGTATCAAATTGATGCGCTGCGATGTAGTCCTCAAGGTTTTGTTGGGTGGTGGAGTTCGCGGTAACACACACGGTTTTGCCATTGAGCTCGGCGAGCGAATCGATATTGGCACTTTTACGCACTACAAAGCCTTGGCCGTCAAAAAGATACAGGGCTGGGAAAGAGACTTGGTAGGTATGCTCGCGACCGAGTGTCCAAGTTGAGCTGTACATGACGACATCGGTGGAGCGGTCGACCAAGGACGTGAAGCGTGAAGCGGAGCCTACCTCGACGTAATTGACATACTCTGGGGTGTCAAACACCGCTGCTGCGACGGCACGGCAGAAGTCGACGTAAAAGCCTTGCCATTGTCCCTCACTATTTAAGGCGCTGCGCCCTGGGTCATCTGGGTAGACGCCACAGTTTAAATCACCACGTTGGCGAACATCATCCAGCGTGGCTGCTGGGGCCGTATTGGCGATGAGACCTAGTCCTAAGATGATAGCAAAAGGGGACATAATCAAGGAAAATCGGCTCATGTAGGCTTCCTGAAGCAAGCTATTAGAGTGTTTTAATATATCTAACTTGAAGCTTGAAAACCAATGCTCGCGCAAGGAAATGGCTCTTTCATTGACGTAAAACGGTAAAGATTCGTAACGAGATTTTGGGGAGTCGTGAGCCGCTAAGCGACTCACTTAACTTAATGCTTGAAGTTGGCTGTCAGGACAAAAGCATCCATATAGCCTAGTTCGCCATCTCTAGGGACGATTGGCGTTGCATAGTGATAAAACTTCTTATCGTTGAGCACGACAAATTCTCCATGATCTAACGGATACTTGAGCAGTGCCGGTGCATTCTCGCCAGTATGCACACTGACTTCACCACCACGAATGTTACAACGCTGGATCACATAAATACCGATACGGTCGAAACCATCTTGGTGAATACCCTCGGGCGCAACTTGTACCTCATGATGATCAGCAAAAATACGCATCTGATGGACTTCAATGGTGGCACCTTCAGGTAAGTCGGCCATTTTTTGGAAGTGCTCAAACAGCTCCACAAAGCAGTTGTCTGCCACTGTAGCGTCTTCGATTTCTGGGTAGGTGCGTTTTACGTCGCCTTGAAAGTGATTGATGCTGGCATCCTGTACAAAAGCTCTAGTAGGCAAGCGCGTTAGCGTATCGTTGCGAAATTCAAAACGCGAGTAGCGGCGCAGGCGATAGTGTCCGTCTGCATATGGGTTATCAGGAAGGCTTTCAAAGGATGGCGCGAGATGATCCACCGCGTCATGAGTCAGTTGCCCAAGCTCAAGGCAAAAGGCTTGTTGTGCCGATTTTGTCGTCAACATGGTCATATCCTCCTTAGTCGTTGGCAGATCGTGCGCAACGCTTCAGATTATTAATTAAGCGGGTAGCTCATTTATGAGTGTAGACGGGTTAGACGTATTTGGTAGGAAAAAGCCAATGCCCAGCGACCCGTATAGGGCCTTGAGCATGATAGGGCGGTACGGATTATTTAGCGGTGATGATATCCATCACTAGCTTGCCATCCATGCGAACTGGACCGTCTTCTTTAGCACCTAGAGTGTACTCGAATATACCGGTGCGCGAGCCGCCTTCTTCACCGTGAAGCATAAGCATCAACATATCACCTGATGCGACAGGCTCTTGCAAAATAGCAGTCACTTCTTTGTTTTTACCGCTTTTGAGCGGTGCATAGCCAACTACAGGGCCAGGTTTCATATTGCTGTCGGTGCGGTGTACAACTAACCAGCCATTGGCATCAGCTGTAATCGAACTCGCTGTTACTGTGCCGCCTGATACATCTTGATCCATCGCTTTTACGCTGACTTCGTGATGGCCTGCAAGCGCCAGAGAAGTCGTGCTTAAAGCAGCGAAAGTTAATGTAGCGCAAGTCAAAGATTTTAGTGATAAAGCGTTCATAGTTACCTTCCTGTGTGCGTGAGAGATCAACAAAAATGACACTCGTTTGTGGTGTCAGTACTGTTATTCACGATGGCATTTCAGGAAAGTTTCACCGCATAGAAAAATAATTATGTCTCAGAGCGAATGTCCAGCTTTAGGTTGTCCAGACATAACGCCAAAAACTCGTCTGCTGGTACGGGTTTGCTGTAGAGATAGCCTTGCAGCTGATCGCAGCCGATTTCAGCGAGAATTTTTTCTTGATCGAGCTGTTCTACGCCTTCGGCGACCAAATGCATGCCCAATTGTTTCGCCAGCATTGAGACCGCTTTAATAACCGCCATGTCGTAATCATTGTTGCCTTCTTGGATTTGTGCCACAAATGAACGATCAATTTTCAGAGTATCCAGAGGAATATTGCGTAGGTAACTCAATGACGAATAGCCCGTGCCAAAATCATCTAACGCTACTTTTATGCCTAGGGAGCGAATGTAGTGAATGATGTCCGTAGAGTTTTCGATGTCTTTTAACAGCTGGCTCTCAGTTAACTCAAGTTCAATCAAGTGATGAGGAAGCTGAGTTTGCTCCAACACCATGAGCAGGCGATCCAGCCAACTTGGATCGGCCATTTGCGCCGCTGATACATTGACCGAGACAGGCAGGTTGGTCAGCCCCATATCGTTGATTTGTTTGGCGTATAAACAAGCTTGTTCTAAGACCCAATCGCCAAGGGGCAGAATCGCGCCCGTTTCTTCGGCAATAGTAATGAATTCAATTGGCGAGAGGAGGCCCAACTGAGGATGGCGCCAGCGCACTAAGGCTTCATAACCACAGACTTGACGTGACAAACCACCCACTTTGGGCTGGTAGTACAGTTCAAATTGATTATCGCGAATGGCCTCGAGCAAGCTTTCTTCAATTTGTTTGCGGCGTACCAATTGCTCTTGAATGCTTTGGGTGAACAATACTGAGCAATCGCCACCATTTTGCTTGGCAATGTACATGGCCGACTCAGCATGAGCGATCAGCTCTTCTTCACAGTGAGCATCTTGCGTAAAACGCGACATGCCAATACTGGTGCTGATCTTAATTGTATGGCCGCGTACCACATAAGGCTCGCTCAGTCGGGCTGACAGCTGCATCATGAACTGCTCAGTATCTAATGCATAAGTGGCGGGTAGGCAGCAGGCAAAGGCAAATTCATCCCCGCTAAAGCGCGCCAGTAGACGCTCTTGATAGGGTAATAACGCGCCTAGTTCAAGACTGCAGGCATGCCAAGCTTGTTGCAGGCGTTTGGCAAAAGCCGCTAAGAGATCATCACCTACCACATAGCTGTACCGCTCGTTCATCAGTTTAAAACAATCAATATCGATAAACAGCTGAACAATTTGGCTGCCTTCAGGATGTAAGCGAATAGCGCGGGTAAGTGATTCGCGGTAGCTGCGCCGATTATAGAGCCCCGTGAGGGGGTCAATATTGGCAATGCGATCACGTTCATCGAGATCTGGATGCGTACTTTGGGTTTCGTAAAACACGCCAATGTAATGAGTAATGCTGCCGTCTTGCGGGGCGCGAATAGCTTGGATTTTTAACCATTTAGGAAACGCTTCGCCATTTTTACGTCGGTCCCAAATCTCGCCTTCCCAAACTCCCTTATGTGTCAGATCGTGCCATAGCGCTTGATAAAAGCTTTTACTGTGATGACCGGATTGGATTTTGGCTGGCCGTTCGCCATACAGCTCTTGCTCGGTGTACCCCGTGATGTCTAAATAGGTTTGATTGACCTCAAGTATCAAGCCTTGGTGATCGGTAATCACAACTGCATCACGAAATAAGTCGATGACAGGGCGACTAAGCAGTAGTGATGGGGTTTGTAGAGCGGTGGAAAGGTCCATATTGTGAGCACTCAAGGCGATATTAAGCCCTTAAGATTAGCCAACGATGGAATTTTATATTTGATCTAGAGCAAAGTTCGACCAGTTGAGGGTTAAAAAGCCCGCTAATGGATATTATTAGCGGGCGCAGACATTAAGACGCTTGATTGGGTAGCCACAGAGCAATGTCTGGGAATAGACACAGCAGTAGTGCTGCCACACACATCAAAATGAAGAACGGGAACGACGCTTTGGCGACGCGGCCAATTTTTTCTCCCGTCAGACCTTGCAACACAAACAGGTTAAAGCCAACGGGTGGTGTAATCTGCCCAAGCTCCACCATAATCACCAAAAACACACCGAACCAAAGTGGATCAAAGCCCGCTTGGATAACGATCGGTAAGGTAATCGGCAAGCTCATAACGGTAATCGAGATACCGTCTAAAAAGAGCCCCAGCAAGACGTAAAAGAGTGCCAGAGCCAACAGCAACCAAGCCGGTGATAGATCAAGGCTGGCGATGTAGCTGGCCAAGTCAGCAGGCAAGTGCAAATAGCCCATTGCGGTCGACAATAAAGCCGCCGTAATCAAAATACTGCACACCATGGTCGAGCTTAATAGCGTGCCAACCAAGGCCTCTTTGAGCATGGCAAAGCTCAGTTGCTTTTCTACCAGTAATAAGACCAAGGTAGCCAAGACACCCACAGCGGCTGCTTCAGACGGCGTAGCGATGCCTGAGTAGATAGCACCCATGACAATGCTGATCAACAGAATCACCGGAAACAGCAAGCCTAGACTTTGTAGCTTAGTGACCGTGGTACCGGTTTCTTTGGGCGCAATACTTGGATTGAGCAGCGCCCGAGTCATTAAGTAACCGGTATAGAGCGCCGCGACTAGTAAGCCAGGCAAGACACCAGACATAAACAATTTGGTGATTGAAACTTCGGCCTGAACCCCGTAAACGATCATGACAATTGATGGCGGGATCAACAAACCTAAGCTACCAGCACCTGCCAACGAGCCAATCGATAATTGACGATCATAGCCGCGTGTTTGTAGCTCACTAGTGGTAATTTTGCCGACGGTCGCCGTAGTGGCTGCACTCGAACCACTGACTGCAGCAAACATGGCACAACCAAACACATTAGTATGCAAAATGCCGCCAGGGATGTGGCGTGTCCAAGGCTCTAGGCCACGGAATAAACGATCGGAAATGTTTGAGCGAAAGATCAATTCGCCCATCAAAATAAACAGCGGGATCGCGGCTAACTCCCACGAGTTACCTGCCCGAAAGATGATTCGGCTTAAAATGGCGCCGGCACGATCAATGCTGACATCACCGACCATCACCAATGATAGCAGAGCAACAATCGCTAAACCTGCGAAGACCCAGACACCTAAGCCAAGCACGATTAAAATCAGGCCAATCACGCCCAAAGCAGAGAAAAGAATGTCCATACTACACGTCCTGTTTTAGCTCGGGGGATTGTTGGCGAAACAGCAAAATCAAAGCGTGGGTTAGCAAGGTAAAACACAGTAAACCTAAACCGACGAGTACTAACCCTTGCGGAATCCAAAGCGGCGTTTCCATGATGGATTCGCTGGTGATACCGCGTTTGTAGCTGCGCCAGACATTGGTTTGCCAATAGCTAAACAACCAACTAAACATCGCCAGCGACACAAGGTAGGCGAACAAATCAAACAGCCAACGCTTACTAACAGGTAACCGTTCGATGATTAGCCCGACGCGGATCAAACCGCCGCGCTCTAAACTGTAACCCAAACCCAAGAAGGTTAGAGTCGCCACTGCATAGCCGACAAACTCATCCAACACGTAGGTTGAGGTGCCAAACAGGCGTAGTACGATTTCTAATAAAATGTGCCCAAGCACATAGACAATAAGCAGCATGGCGATGGCGCCAGAAACCTGATTCAGGCGTCTGGAGCATGCCAATAAAAAGTTCAACAGCATTTATTTCTCTTTTTCGAATTCCGCTAGGATGTTTTCACCGCGCTCACCGACATCGTCAAGCCACTCTTCAAGAGCAGGCTGGGCTGCGGTTTGTAGATGCTCAATGAAGCTATCTGGTAAGTCATCATGAATCGCCACAGAGTGCTCGGTCAGCTCTTGGTAGTTGTTTTGTACGCGCAGACGCACCGTTTCCCAGTTATGAGCGTCGGTTAACTTGGCCGCTTCCATGATGACATCTTGCTCAGCGTCGGAGAGGTCTTCGAACTCATCGCGGTTCATGTGCACCATGTTTAATGGGATCGCATATTGGATGGCGCTGTAGTGGTCTAGGTGCTCCCAGAAGCTGCCACTGGCACCGGCATCTGCCGAGGTCAGTACGGCTTCAATACCACCGGTGGAAAGCTGTGGCACCACGTCAGCCCAAGAAAGCTTCACTGGAGAAGCGCCGGCTTCACGTAACGTTAGCGTGCCGTTTTTATCGTAGGAGCGGATTTTTAAGCCATTAAGTGACTCAGCCGAATCGACTTTTTCTTTAGACCAAATGCCGCTGGCAGGCCAAGGTGAGGCGTACAGCAGCACTTGATTGTTATCTTCAAACACTTCGGCATAGTAAGGTTTAGCAATGTTATAAAGCAGCTCTGCCTGATCTTCGCCTTCCACTAAGAAAGGTAAAGAGGACAGCAAAAAGATCGGATCAATACCAGACATGGTACCAGCCAACGTGTCGGCAATTTGTACCGCATTGTCTGCTACCGCATAGAAATGGTCAGCGGATTTGTAGCCTAATGCACCACCAGAGTGCAGAGTGATATCGATTTCACCGTCACTTAACTCAGCCACTTTTTCAATAAAGTATTGATCGCCTTGGGCGTGAATCGAGTTGGTGTTGTATTCGTTTGAAAAGTCAAAATTCGCTGCCATGACCTGAGATGCGAGGAGTGTGGTGGCCAAAGCGCCTGCTGTTTTTATCATTCTATGTGTTCCTTGTTCCGTGAATCTGTTTTTACTATATGTGTAATTTTTTGTGAAAGCCACCGCAGAGCGACCAACTTTGTTGCGCTGGCGACAGCCCTTGGTACTCATGGAAGCAAGGCTTGAGCCAAGTCATCTTGAGCGCTTAACAAGCGAGAAAATAATCTGGTTGCGACGAGTTTGCGTAACGATCAAAAAATGCTGACACTTAAATAAAGCTCAGAAGGGAGGTGGTATGGCGGAATTTATCGTGTTGGGCGCTGGCATGGTCGGTGTTTCTAGCGCTTTGGCGTTACAGCAAGCGGGTCATGATGTTGTGATCGTCGATCGTACTGAGCCAGGGCTTGAAACCAGCTTTGGCAATGCCGGCATCATCCAGACAGAAGCGGCTGAACCGTACGCACTGCCTCAAGATATGGCCACATTACTGCGCTACGCCACCGGCAAAAGCAATGATGTGACGTGGGATTTGGCGGCTAGCTTAAAAATGGCCCCCGCGTTATGGCGCTATTATCGTAATTCCAGTGGTCTGCGCTATCAGACAATTTCGAAGGTTTATGCACAGCTGGCCGCGCGAGCCACCGCCGATCATCAGCCGTTAATCGAGGCTTCTCAGTCAGAAGCGATGATCAAACGCGATGGTTTGGCCATGTTGTATCGAGATGAAGCCAGTTTTCGTGAGGCGACACAACGTGCTGAGCGTATGTTGTCCGAGTATGGTGTGACCTCGCGTATTGTGGATGGGCTGCAATATATGGCCGAAGAGCCAGCCTTGAAGCAGGCGCCGATTGGTGCTGTACACTGGCTGCAGAGCTGGAGCTGTAGCGATCCTGGGGCGTTAACTCAAGCCTATGCACAACTGTTTGTTGCACGTGGTGGACACATTGCTCGAGGTGATGCGAATAGCCTTCAGCAAAGCACGTTAGGCTGGTCGGTCGACACAACAGATGGCCGCTTGAGTGCTGCGCATGTGGTGGTTGCTTTGGGACCTTGGTCACCGCAACTTCTTAAGCGGTTTGGCTATCATATTCCGATGGTATACAAACGCGGCTATCACGGTCATTACAAACCGCAACAGCCTTTAAAGCGTCCATTTTTAGATGTGGCCAACGGTGTTTTAGCAGCACCCATGACGGGGGGGATTCGTGTCACCACTGGGGCGGCTTTGGTTGATATGGCAGCGCCAGCCAATACGAAGCAACTAAAGCGTGGTGTTGAGCAACTGGGCAATCTGCTCTCACTTGGGGCGCGTGTGCGAGAGTCTCAGTGGTATGGCACACGGCCGTGTATGCCAGATATGTTGCCACTTGTCGGTGCGGCGCCAAAGCATCAAAACATGTGGTTTCATTTCGGTCACGGACACCAAGGTTTTACCCAAGGTCCGACTACAGCACTGCTATTGAGTGAGCTGATTGCAGGTCAGGTGAGTTCATTGACGACGGCGCTTAGCCCCGCACGCTTAGTCTAAAAAGCATGAAATAGTCAGTATTGGTGTCTGCTTTTTGTGAACTTGCAAACAAAAGGAAGAATAGAGTTCAAAGGTTTTTTTCTTGCCTGAAAGTGTCTACCTTAGAATCAAATCAAACGAAATGGAGGTACACGACATGGCAGCAACAAACGCAAACAACGCAGCGCAAGAGAAAAACAACACCACTGCAAAAGCACACGCAGCAGTGGATAAGGCCGTAGATTCTGCTCATAAAGGTGTAGACGGTGCCGCTTCTGCGGCAGACTATGGTCAAGAGCAAGTTCAAGCGGTCGCTCATCAGATCAGTGAGCAAGCGCACAAGATTGCTGAAACGGCGCAAGAGCAGTCTGAACGTGTATCTTCGGCTGTCGGTGCGTACGCTAAAGAAAATCCTATCAAAACCGTTGGTTTTGCTTTCCTTGCAGGCGCAGTAGCTGCTAGCCTTCTTTGCAAACGCAAATAATAGGATAACTGCATGACAGAGCAGGAAGCGACGCCCAATACAGCAAACGACACAACGCCCTCTAAAGAAGAGGAAATTGATTTAGCTCAGCTTACCAATAGTCACAGGAAGTGGCTTAAAACCATGCTAGGACTTAGTGCAATTGAAGCTAAGATTTGGATGGCATCGGGTGCTCAGCTAGTTGCGTTTGTGACAGGGGTTGTTTTCCTGCTGGTCACCAGTTGGCTACTATTGATCGCGGTGGCGGCGACGGCCGCTTACGCCGCGGGTTTTCCGCTTTTAGGCATTTTAATAGTCGCGCTACTGCTTACACTTCTAAGTTCTTTGGGCTTGGTGTATTTGATTAAGCGGACGTTAAAGCGCATGGATATCACGCGCACACTCGATGCTATTATCCCTACGGATGAGGAGGATTAATGTTTGGTCTAAAAGAAATGTACGCGGAGCGAGATCGTATGTATTGGCGTTGTAAGCGCCATGAGATGCGCGCACAAAGCGATCGCGAAAACATGAAACAGCAAATCTTAGACAGTATTTCGAGTACGAAAGGGCTGATCACTAGTTTTGCTTTGGGAATGACCACGCAAACAGACGCCGCAGTTGGCATCCGTAAGACGTTGCTTAAAGCCGCGCAAGTGGAAGCGGTCAAGGCTGCATCAGAATACGCAGCCAAGAAGTTTAACCTATAACGTTAGCGCCAAGTTGGGTGCAGGGCGCATTCGCCCAGTTCGCTCGAGACCCACATTTCGCCATCTTGAATGGTCACGTTTAGTTGCATGGTGCGAGCACACAGAGCTTCTAGTGCTTGAATCTCGGCTTCGGCAAACTGCAACACGCGCAGGTTGTCAAAGCGGCTCAATTTGCCCTTGCTCTGATCCCACCAGATATCTGACTTATCGTTGTAATTTACTATTACCACTTGCTGAGCGCGGCCGCACGCTTTACGTAAACGCTTTTCATCTGGTTGTCCAAGCTCGACCCACAACAGCACTTCATCGGAAAAGTTTTTTTGCCACAGATCCGGTTCATCTTCGGTACTCAGGCCTTTAGAAAATGCTAACTGTTCATCCCCTTCTTTTTCATCCGCTAATAAGGCGAAGGCGGCTAAGCGTGCCATCATGCGTTCTTCTGTTTCTGAGGGGTGCAGTGCTAGTGTTAGGTCGTAACTTTGGTAATGATGGCGGTCCATATCAGACACTTGGACCGATGCTTTGTAAATCGTTGCTTTAAGAGCCATTGTTGAATTCTGCTAAACGTAAAAAGAGCAGGTATTGTACGCCCAAAGCGAACGACGGGCGTACAAATTTTAGGACTGTGAGAAGTAAACGTTATGACTTTGGCGCTTGGCGCTCAAACTGTTTGGGCCAGTCGCGGTAATTAAAGACTTGGCCTTGCTCACGAATGCGGGCGATTTCGGTGAGATCGACCTCAGCATAAACCCAACCGACGTAACCGTCTTCACCTTCGGCAAGGATGCCATTATCAGGAAAGCCATAATCCACTGGCGTGTAAACACTGGCGCGGCCAGTATTGATATCGACAGCCTCTGACCAAGGGGCTTGACCGACGGTAGGTGCCTGCACAACGTAACATTGGTTTTCTAAAGCACGAGCTTGGCAGCCAATACGGACGCGGTAGAACCCTGCTTGCGTGTCGGTACAGCTAGGCACCAAGAGTAAATCAGCGCCTGCTGCGACTTGCTGATTGGCAATCATTGGGAACTCAGAGTCATAACAAATGTGGATGCCAATACGCCCCAGCGGCGTATCAATGACATTGATCTGTTGCCCTGCTGTGATAAACCATTGCTCATCTTCAAAACGCGTCATGATGAGCTTGTCTTGAAAGCCTAATAAACCTTCAGGGCCAAATAAGTTGGCACGGTTTACAAAAGTGCCATCGGCTTGAGCGGTCGGGAAAGAGCTCGCTAAAATCAAGACGTCGTGACGTTTGGCCAGTTGCTCGTGCAGCGCGTGCCATTTAGGTAGCAGCGTTTGCATGGCGTGCAGTTGTTTTTGCAGGTCGCTGTAGACCTCTTGGCCAAACAGAGAAGCGAGTTCCATGCTGCCGTATTCGGGGAATACCAGCAGCTTTGCACCTTGTTGTGCCGCGCTTGCTACCCAGCTATCGAGTTTATCGACGAACGCTTCCCATTGTTCAAAAAAGCTAATGTCGTATTGTGCGGTCGCTACGGTAAAGGCGCTCATGATAAAGGCTTCATCCAAAAGGTCATGGGTTTTAGAGATTCGTCTTGGTCGCCCACATCTTTCCAGCTAAAGTGGGTCGTCAGCTCAGGGTGTTCGGCATAACCGCGGTTTTGCCAAAACTGATCAAGTGGCACGAAGTCTACCGGGCGTGCCGGATGATCTGCGGGGCGTTGTACGCCACAAAAGCAGGCATATTGCATACCTGAGAGGGTGCGCGCATGGGCTTCTCGGTAGTCAAAAAACGCCACGCCAGCACCTTGACCGCGGTACTCGCTGAGTAACACTGATTCACCGCAGTAAAAGATCTCGTCGATGTTGTAGCCAGCATTGATAAAGGGTTGTTGCACCTCATCAGTTTCGTGGCGTAGCGGTAAGCCAGTCGATGCACCAACCACTTTATCACCATCGAACGCCAATACGATGACGCTGTCTGGGGCTTCGATGTAGGTTTTTAAATAGCGCGCTTCGTAGGCCAAATCCCCATCATAAAGGTAAGGGAAGTCACGAAATACCTGCATACGTAGCTGTGCCAGCTCATCAATGTATTGATTGAGTGCTGGGCCAGAAAGTCGTTGAAAAGTCAGCATTGGCGTTCCTGTCTATCGGTGATGTTTGAACGAGATAAGACGTTACGCTGAAACTTGAGCGATCCAGTCTTCTAGATTGTAGTAGTTGGTTACGCGTGCCACTTTGCCATCACGGATATCAAAGAAAGCGCCTGCTGGTAGTTTGTAAGTTTGGCCGTTGGCTTCCGGCAGACCTTCGTCTGTCGCTAGGTATTCGCCTAGTACGGTGAATTCTACCGCGGCACGATCGCCGGCTTCGTTTGACATGACGACAATATCAACGATGGTTTCTTTGTAATTCTTGTTCATGCGCTCCATGAATGCAGCAAAAGTATCTTTACCGACTTCACGGTCACCTTGGTTGATGTCATGCACGACATCATCGGTCAAAAGAGACAAGAAGGTATCCATGTCTTGAGCGTTGAAGGCTTCGTAGTATTTTTGCAGTAACGCAACAGTCGCTTGGCTCATGGCAAAGGCTCCCATAATGTAAAAAATATAAAGTCCGAATGATAATCGCCTAGGATACGAGATTAAATACTTGAGTGTGAGGCATGGCCATTTCAAGCATCTGTTTGTCGTAACTAGAAACTCGAATAATGGGGGTACTGTGTGGGATTTCCAAGCGCTTCAAAGGGAGATTTGGGAATGCATAAAGCTACACTTGGCTACCTTTTGCTACGATAAAATGCTGTTTGTAAATTGAACAAAACCTAATAAAAGGCCTATCTTAATATTAAGAGGTGCAACGTGCATCGACACAGATATGGAAGGCTACTATGCAAAACCCACTTTTCTCTAAACAAGCTTCTCAACCGAAAGTTTCGTCACAAGCCATTGATAGCAAGCTTGAGGATGCACTTATGCCTTGGAAAGTGGCTTTGATTGACGATGAAGACGATGTCATTGCCGTTTCTGAAATGGTGCTTAAGCGTATTCAAGTGGACGATCGCCCATTAGAATTTTTAAAAGCTCATTCAGCAGAAGAGGCGCGCAAGCTTTTCCAAGCGCATCCTGATATTGCCATCGCCTTGGTAGACGTGGTGATGGAGGATGATCATGCTGGTTTGGACCTGGTGAAATGGATTCGTGAGAGCAATAAAAATACTACCACACGTTTGGTGCTGCGCACCGGACAACCAGGCCAAGCACCCGAAGAAAACGTGATCCGTGATTACGATATCAACGACTACAAAAACAAAACCGAGCTTAATTCCACTCGTTTAAAAACCACTATTTATGCGGCGATTCGTTCGTACCGTGACATTAAACAGGTCGAGCAAGGTCACAAAGGTTTAGAAGATGTGGTTGCGGCCACCACACGTGTCTTGCAAGCCAATAGCAGTGAAGCTTTTTGTGCCCAAGTTGTCAAAGAGGCCAAGGCTCTACTTAATCAAGACAACGTAGCGTTTTACCTGCACTATCAGCAAACCAATGCGCTGCACGAGCGCGAGCAGATTCTGTTGGCATCGGATGGTACGCGTTACCAGATCGAGACGTCTTTTGAGCGGGATATTTTGCCTGAGGATCTGAGAGTCCAAGTAAACCAAGCCTTAGAGCAAAAAGCGGATATCAAAACCGATGACCAGTTTTTAAGTTATACCGCGCTATCTGGCACCAGTGAGTGTGTTGCATGCGTGTCGTTAAACCGTAGCATGACGCCTTTAACTCAGCGCCTTTTAAGCGTGATGCTTACCAAAGTATCGATTATTTTTGAAAGTCTCACACGCCGTGAAGACATCGAACGTACCCAGCAAGAATTGATGTTTGTCTTGGGCGAGGCGATCGAGCAGCGCAGTAAAGAAACTGGCTCCCATGTGCGCCGCGTATCGCTGATATCGGAGTTTTTAGCGCAGCGTTATGGGCTTGAAGAAGATTTCGTGCAATTGATTAAGCATGCGACCCCCATGCATGACATTGGTAAGATCGCGATTCCTGAACATATTCTGCATAAGCCTGCGAAATTAGATGCGGACGAATGGTCGACCATGCAAACTCACGCGCAAATTGGTTATGACCTATTAACCCACTCGAAGCGTGCTTTGCCACAAGTTGGCGCTCGTATCGCGTTGTTCCACCACGAGAAATGGGATGGTTCGGGCTATCCATCGGGGCTTAAAGGACAAGAGATTCCGGTAGAAGGGCGCATCATGGCGATCGCCGATGTAATCGATGCGTTGGCCGCTCGACGCGCCTACAAAGAGCCATGGAGCGAAGAGAAAATTCTCGGGCTATTGAAAGAAGAACGCGGCCGACACTTTGATCCCGATATCTGTGATTTGGCAATTGAGCATTTCGATAAGATCATGGCACTGCGTAGTATTTATCCAGATTAATTGGCGTCGGAGAAGAACGTATGAATGCCGTGCTAGAGAGTATTCTGCTTAGCGTATCTCAGTCGCAATATATTGATGAGGGTGATCTGGAGCGATCAGCTCGTTTGATCCTCGACTCTTTGGTCGAGGGCTTAAATGTTGATCGCGCCGGATTATGGCTTATGTCTGAGGACAGTGAATCGATCGAATGCCATGTATTGATTGATGTCTATAACAATATTGAAGAAGAGCAGCGCGTTTTAACCCGTCGAGAGTTCCCCAAGTATTTTCAAGCGCTAGATGAGGCGCGCACGATTCGCGCCAATGATGCTTACTACTGCACGGTCATCCAAGAGTTTTTAGAGCCTTATATTAAGCCTCGTGGTATTGGCTCACGCTTGGATACACCGATTCGTCACCGTGGCAAAATGATCGGTGTCATCAGCTCGGAATCAACCACTCGTGGACGTAACTGGAGTGATGATGAAGCCTCGTTTTCAGGGGCACTGTGTGACCTTTATGGTCGCGCATTATCCGCTTACCAACGCGCCCAATTCGAAGCTGCATTGTGTGATGCGAATGCCAAGCTCGAATTAAAAGTCAAAGAGCGTACCAAGGAATTAAACCAAGCTTTAGATGAGCTCAAAAGTACCCAAGATCATCTAGTGGAGTCAGAGAAAATGGCGGCATTAGGTGGCTTAGTCTCAGGCGTCGCTCACGAAGTGAATACGCCTTTGGGGGTAGCGATTACCTCATTGAGCCATATCAAAGGTGAAGTAACCACACTGCGCGATGATTACGCCCACGGGCGTTTGGATGAAAACAGCTTTATTCGCTTTCTGCATGAATTTGATTCGGCCCACGATATTGCTCAAAGCAATATGGAGCGAGCGGCTAAACTCGTGTCTGACTTCAAGAAAACCGCTGTGGATCAGGCGTCAAATGTAATGGAAGAGGTGAATCTAAGCCGCTCGTTAGACGCACTAGTAAGCAGTTTGAAGCCAATTTATAAACCCAAAAAAGTTACTGTGACCTGTGATGTACCACAGCATCTAAGGCTGATTACTTATTCTGGCGCTATCGATCAGATCATTACTAACTTAGTCAACAATAGCTGTATTCATGGCTTTGAGAGTGCCAGCTATGACAATGAAATTTCATTGGTCGCAACGCAAGAGAGCGATGAGATCGTGCTGGATTATCATGATAATGGCAAAGGTATGACCGCCGAGGTGGCCAAGCGAGTATTTGAACCTTTCTTCACCACTGGCCGCACGAAAGGCGGCTCAGGTCTGGGAATGTCGATCACCTATAACCTAGTCACGCAAAAGCTAAAAGGTGAGATCAAAGTGCTCAACGATGGTCACCAAGGCGTGCACTTTCAAATCCGGTTGCCATTGCAGCACCCTGATGCAGCAATGGCGCAAGCTCAATAACTTTCAAGCAATGAGATTGGCGCTAATGAGTTAGCACCAATCTTGGGCTTGCATTAAGTCTAAGCTGGCGGTCAGTTCGACGGCCTTAAGTCGTGCTTGCGGGTCGTGGATAGGGAAGGAGAAGATCATCTCGTCGACGCCGGTTTGTTCCACAAATTGCTGTAGCTTTTGCTCCACACGCTCAGGCGTGCCCACCATGGCATAGCGCAAGGTTTGGTTGATCATTGGCATTTCCGCTGGGGCAATGGCGCTGGATAAATCTTCCACTGGCTCAGGAAACGGGCGATTAGCATTACGGCGCAAGTTGGCAAACTGGCGCTGTGCGGAGGTGAAGCGATACTCAGCTTCGGCCTGAGACTCAGCGACCGATGCCATGACCCCAGCAGAGACATAAGGTTTGTCTAGCTGCTCAGAAGGGCGGAAATTGGCGCGATAAATATTGATCGCTTCCAGCAACATGTCTGGGGCAAAGTGCGACGCAAACGAAAACGGCAAACCCATATGAGCGGCCAGTTGCGCGGAGTACAAGCTTGAGCCTAATAACCATAAAGGGATTTGTGTGCCTTGTCCTGGCACAGCCAAAATGGGCTTCACTTTATTTTCTGACGCTAAATACCCTTGTAGCTCTTCTACATCCTCAGGGTAGGTGTCCACTTGGCCGCCCATGTTACGTCGCAACGCGCGAGCGGTCGCCATGTCGGTGCCCGGGGCACGGCCTAAGCCCAAATCAACACGTCCGGGGAACATTTCGGCCAGTGTGCCAAATTGTTCAGCAATGACTAATGGCGCATGATTAGGCAGCATGACGCCGCCGGAGCCAATACGAATTTTATGTGTTGCGTTACCAATACCCGCCAACATCACCGCGGTGGCCGCGCTGGATACACCGCGCATGCCGTGGTGTTCTGCGAGCCATATACGCTGATAGCCATGTTGCTCGGCACATTGAGCGAGTGCTTGGCTATGTTGAATAGCTTGGGCGACACTGTAGCCTTCGCCGACGGGAGCAAGGTCTAAAATTGAAAATGGGATCGACATAGAGTCCTCCAACGGTTACCTAATGCTCCTAGCATGGGGACCATCATAGGGGTTCGCAATCCCATGGCGCGTATCATCCTTGTTTTTTAGGGTATTCAGACTTTGATACAAAACGATGGTAAAACCAGCCAAACGCAACAATAAATAGACAGCCAGTTAATACAGGCGTGATAAAAAAGTACCAAGGGGCTTGGGTAAGCATGATCAGCAAAGGGTTAGCGCCAGCGGGTGGATGCAGTGTGCCAGTGAGCATCATGATGGCAACGCCAAGCCCAACGGCAAGACCTAAGGTGTAGGGCGTGATATCAGCGTAATGCGCCATGACAAGGCCTAATGCAGCGGTCAGTAAATGACCGCCAATAATGTTTTTAGGTTGCGCTAATGGACTTTGTGGCAGAGCAAACAAAATCACCATAGTCGCGCCAAACGGTGCCATCACGCCTAAATAATCCGGTGTCATGGTACCGCCCATGGCGATTAAACTGATACACAGTGCGGCACCGATGCCAGCAATGAGGGCTTGCTGTAATTTTTGTGGAACAAATGGACGCGATGACATTGAGAGGCTCCTTTTAAGCCAGTTGATCTAAACGAAACAATTAAGGCACTGGATGGCCCGTTGAGGCAATCCAGACTTTGAACCATTCATCATCATTTAAATGGATATTTTGTGCGGCACAAGCGGATTGCACGCGTTCAATACGTCCAGAACCTAGCACCGGCACGATGCCAGAAGGATGACGTAATAACCAAGCGATGGCGATTTGATCTAAGCTTGCCCCATGCGCTTCAGCCAGATCGGTCAGTGCTTTGTGCAGCGTTGGGTTGATCCCTTCAAGGCGAAACAGGTCACCACCGGCAAAGGGTGACCAAGCCATTGGTGTGATCGCATGTTGTTGAGCGTGCTCTAAAGTGCCGTCTTCAAAGTGCTTTAACTGCAGTGGCGATAGCTCCACTTGGTTGACCATCAGTGGCATATCTAAGCGCGACTGCAGCAGATCAAATTGCTGGGGGGTAAAGTTAGATGCGCCAAAGTGCTGTACTTTCCCCACGGTATATAAGTGCTCAAACGCTTCAAACACATGGTCAGCGTCCATCAGCGGACTCGGGCGGTGCAGCAGTAGCATGTCTAAGCTGTCGACATTAAGGCTCTTAAGTGACGCATCGACACTATCAATGATGTGCTGAGTACTGTGGTCGTAGCGATGGCAGTTGATCTCAGGTCGGTGTTGGCTAGGTAGGGTAATGCCACACTTAGTGATGATTTGTAGTTGGTCACGCAGCGAAGGTTTGAGCGCTAAGGCTTTGCCGAATAGGCTTTCACATTGGTAGTCACCGTAAATATCAGCGTGATCCACTGTGGTGATGCCTGCTTCAATCGACTGTTCGATAAAACGCACCAACTCTTGATCAGTCATGCCCCATTCGGCCAAGCGCCAATAACCTTGGGCAAGGCGTGAACCCGTGAAGCCAAGAGGATGATATGGATGCGTCATAGAGTGCTCCTTAAAGCCGTCGCTTCAATAAAAATGTAGAACTACTCTAGCGGTGGCGACACCTAGCTGGCAAGGGCTGGCCGAACACAATTTCGACCTGACCTTTTGGCATCGTAAAGGCGTTGGTCAGCGCGCTCTAATAAAGATTCGATGGTTTCGCCAGGTTGGCATTGGGCCACCCCTAGCGAAGTGGTAATAGGGCGAAGCTTTTCACCGGTTTTTTTATTGGTGAGATTTAAGCGGCTGACGCGGTCGCGAATGTTGTCCGCAAAGCGTGTTGCCACCTCGATATTGGTATTCGGCAGTAGCACGGCAAATTCTTCACCGCCAAAGCGATAGGCTTGGGCATCTTTTTGTGAGGTTTCGCAGGTCTTCTTCAGGGCTTGAGCCACCGTTTGAATCACCTTGTCGCCGACTAAATGCCCGTATTGATCATTGAAGGGCTTGAAGTGGTCGATATCGACTAAGACGACACAGGTGGTGGCGCTGGTCGCCATGTAAACACTGAGGTCTTCATTAAATTTCTTGCGATTAAAAATGCTGGTAAGACCATCGGTAAACACTTGGCGCTCAGTTTCAGCGATACGCTTTTTAAGGGCTTGAATCTCAGCGTTTTGTTGGGCTAATTGAGCGCGATAGTCTTCGGTTTTGCTCATGAAATTTTGCGCCAAGCGCACCATTTTATGGGCCGTTGGGTGGTTGCCTTGGCGAGCTTCTTGGGCCATGACGGCCATGTCTTCAGAGAGCGACTCATTGAGATGATCAGCGCTGTTCATCGCATGTTCGGTCGAATCACCGATCGAGTTGACCACCTGGTGGATGCTGTTTTGAATATCAGCCAGCTGAGTCTTGGCATTGCCGACCATGAATTCATCGAGCAGACTGTCACATAGATAGCGATCACAGCGTTGTTGGCCCGTTAGGATCTCATCCATGCGTTGCGTCAGGGCTGGAATCGCATTGGTAACATAGCTGTACCAAAGCGTGTAATAAGGAGGGGTAACAGGAATATTGTTGCCGACCATCAGCGGGATGGTTTTACGAAAGTTTTGGTTCACGATGTTGACGGACGTTTCGTTCACAGCGCCATGGTCCTTATCAGGATAGAAGTAATTCTCATTGAGGTTCAAGCTTGCGTAACGATACCCTAAGCATGGGGTGGGTAATGTTTAAACATTGTGTAAGAGTGATAGTTTAACGCATCGCTTAGGGGAGAGTTATGACGAAAGTCTTATTGACTGACTTCCGTCACAGCTTTTATTGATAGGGTTGATTGTCGAGCAGTAGTACGAAGCCTTTAATCAGCTTTACGATTGACCAAATCCAGACACCTAAAACCAATAGGTAGCCGATCAAAAATACCGCAAGTAAGACACCTATGATGGTCATGCCGATGCCCCACCAAAAAATCGATTTGATGTTTTGATAGTGTCCTTCAAAGACACTGCCGCGAGCTTCGCTTGCTTTGGCCATCACCCAGATGGCCCCCACGAGCCAAAAAATACCGGTAAACAAACCAACGATCATCAGTAGATAACCGATCAACACATTGCTTTTGGCTTGCTCATCGTAGGGCGTTAAAGGTTGTTGCGGGTCTAACGACATGATAACTCCTGTTATGAACCTTGTTATTCCAAGTCAATCACACAATTGAAGGCCACGACAACACGATCTTGCTGGCCAAAATAGGGCAACGCCGAGTGCTTAAGGTAGGATGGAAAGATGACGACTTGGCCTTCGGTCGGTGAAAAGTCCCAGAAGCCTTGACCGCCTAAATACGCCGTGCCAGGGTCTGCATAGTGCTCGGCATTAACTCGTGGATCATAAAAGCGATTGACGCCATTGCGTTGCTCAAGATTGGCTTCGCCTGGTTCTAAATAATAGATACCGCACCATGAGCAGTTCGGATGCGAGTGCGCATCGTGGTAGCCGCCGTTTTGGGTAATGTGGTACCAAGACTCAATCACATGGGCGTACACGTCACACTCTTCGGGCCAGTGTGCATGATTCACCTGCAGGGCGATGTCCGCGACCAGCTCTTCAACGCTACGGCGTAGCTCCATCACTTCTGGTACGTCGTCCTCTAAGAAATCCAGACGGCTCTCAGAAAGGTTATGTTTGGCTTGTACTGCCACGGCACTGTCGATGGCATTATTTTGATCTTGCTGGCGCTGATAAATGTGTGCCAGCAAAGCGTCTTTTAGAAATTCATGGTCAGCCAGCTGAGTGACAAATAGTGGCGTGGTCCAAGTATTGAAGGTTTCGATGGTTGGCGTTTCCATAAGGCATTCACAAGGATTGATTAGAAACGCAAAGTGTAACAGAGATCAGCGCTTAATGAGCATGGCTCCACTGCAGCGCATCTTGAAACTGGTCAAAGGTTTTGATTTCGCCCTGCATAAACCAGTTGCCGACGCGAGCAATCAAATGATGCCACGGACGTGGGTTATAGAGCGCAATACGTTCAAATTCACTGCTGTGTTTGTGCATCCAGATAATATCTTCCCATGCACTGCGCACATCGATTTGGCCTAAATCGCTCAGGTCAACCAAAGCGCGCACTTTGGGGGTGTTGATGGAATACAGCGCAGCGACTAGGCGTGGTTCGATGCTTAAGTAATCTGCAGGTGTTAATTTACCTGATGGTTTAAAACGCAATAACAACGTCTGTTGGTGACGTTCCACGTTAAGCTCAATACCTGAATCAATCACTGGGTGGCTTAGTTCCGTTTTCATTGGGGTGCTATCCGTAGCCTAAATAGGTAAGTAGAAGAAAGATACTATACGTCCTTGAGGGTGTTATTGGATCATCAAATCCGCCAAAATGGTAGCGCCTACGACGGGCTTCCATTGTTATTTAATAAAGGCCATGATTTATGCATACATTAGCAGGATTGCTAACACAATATTTTGGCTTCGATCAGTTTCGCGAAGGACAGCAACAAACGATCGAACAACTGTTGGCAGGGCATTCTGCCTTGTCAGTATTTCCCACCGGCTCAGGTAAATCCTTGTGCTACCAACTCACCGCGACGCAGCTGCCGCACCTGACTTTGGTGATTTCACCCTTGATTGCCTTGATGCATGACCAGCTGGCGTTTTTGCAAAGCAAGGGCATTCCTAGTGCGAGTCTCGATTCGACGCAAACCAAAGAAGAAAGCCAAGCCGTCATGCAGCAGGTGCGCGACGGGCAGATCAAAATCTTGATGATCTCGGTGGAGCGTTTTAAAAACGAACGCTTTCGTCGCTTTATCCAGGGGGTGCCGATTTCCATGCTGGTGGTGGACGAAGCGCACTGTATCTCTGAGTGGGGCCATAACTTCCGCCCAGACTATTTAAAGCTGCCGCAATACCAGCAAGAGCTCAACATCCCATTGGTACTGTTGCTGACGGCGACCGCGACACGTCGCGTGCAAAAAGACATGGCGCTTAAGTTCAACATCGCCCCAGAGCACATCGTGCAGACTGGCTTTTATCGTCAAAACTTGGACATCGACTTGATCTCGGCCCAAGGCCAAGACAAACAAGCGTTGTTGCGCCAAGTGCTCAATGAAACGGACGGCGCGGGCATTGTCTATGTCACGCAACAAAAAACCGCCGATGAGTTGGCCGCAAGCTTACAGCAGTCCGGATACTCAGCGGTGTCGTACCATGCGGGGTTGGGTAACGAAGTACGGGCTGCGATTCAAAACGATTTTATGGCTGGGCAAACGCGTATCATCGTTGCCACCATTGCTTTTGGCATGGGCATCGACAAGTCTGATATTCGCTTTGTCGTACATTACGATTTACCCAAATCGATCGAAAACTACAGCCAAGAAATCGGCCGTGCCGGGCGTGATGGCCAGCCGAGTCGTTGTGTCATGTTAGCGAGTCTCGATGGGCTTCATGTCTTAGAAAACTTCGTTTATGGCGACACGCCAGAGCCCCATGCCATCCAAGCGTTACTGCAAGAAATCTTTAGTAATACGGTCAACGGTGAATGGGAAACCCAAGCCTACGGCTTATCCCAGACCACGAATATCCGAGCGCTGCCGCTGAAAACTCTGTTAGTACAAATGGAGCTCGCAGGTGCGATTATGCCGCGCTATAGCTACTACAGTGATGTAAAACTCAAATGGAATCAAAGCCTTGAGCAAATTCGCGCAGCGTTGCCTGGCGAGCAGCAAGCCGTGTTTGAGCAAGTTGCGCAGCACACAGTATTTAAGAAGATCTGGGGCGTGCCAGACTTTGAGCGTTTGCAGCAACAAGGTGTAGAGCGTGGCCAAGTCTTGAGTTTACTAGAGCAGCTTGCGGATCGTGACTTGATTACCTTAGAAACCAAAGGGCTGACCGAAGTGTACGGCGTGCGCACAGAGTTGCTAACACCGACGTTGGCAGAGGCGCTGCAAAACTATGTGGCGCAAAAGGAAACCTCTGAAATTGAGCGCATCGCCACCATGATTCGCTTCTTTGAACTGAACCGTTGTTTGAATCATAACTTGGCGCGCTACTTTGGCGATGCGAACGCACCGGAGCACTGCGGGCATTGCTCTGTCTGTCGTGGCAATGTGCTATCGCTGGTGAAAAATGAAGACTATCAAGTGATAGATAGTCTCGCTTCAGACATGCAAGCTGCCAAACTTTGGTTGTTGCAGAAACTGCCGCAGAACCAAGTGACGCCAGTGCTGTTAGCCCGCTTTATGGCAGGTTTGACACAGCCTGTGTTTACCAAGCTCAAGGCGCGTCAGCAGCCAAGCTTTGCTAAGTACGAAGAGGTGGCTTACAGCACCTTATTAAAGCAAGCAGAAAATCTCTGAGATGCTACACTAGCGCCGTCTTAATGTTTGTTAACACGGTGCTTTTGTATGAGTTTTTCCACCCTAGGTTTGCACGCGGATGTGCTGTCTATTCTTGATACGCTTGCCTATGAAACGCCAACGCCGATTCAGCAAGCGGCGATTCCTGACGTACTCGCGGGTCATGATGTGATGGCGGGCGCGCAGACGGGGACCGGTAAAACCGCGGCGTTTGCACTGCCGTTGATTCAACGTCATCTAGAGCGTGGGCCAGCGCCAAAAAGTATTCGTGTGTTAGTACTGACTCCGACGCGAGAGCTTGCGCAGCAAGTGCACCAAAGCTTTGTGAAATACAGCCAAGGCTTAGGTCTTAATGCTGTGGTGGCGTACGGTGGCGCCAGCATTAATCCGCAGATCGAGGCCCTGAATGCTGGCTGCGATGTCTTGGTGGCAACGCCCGGGCGCTTGCTGGAGTTGGCGATAAAGCAGCTGATTGATCTGAGTAGTGTCGAGACATTGGTATTAGACGAAGCCGATCGCATGCTTGATATGGGCTTTATCATCGATATCGAGCGCATCCTTAAACGCCTGCCTGACACGCGCCAAACCTTGTTCTTCTCAGCGACCTTTAATGATGACGTGTTTGCCTTAAGCAAAACTCTGTTAAACCAGCCAAAGCTGATCGAAGTCGCCGAGCGTAACGCGGCGGCCGCGCAGGTAGAGCAACGTATCTACGAAGTCGACAGCAAACGCAAAGCAGGCCTAGTGGCGTATTTAATCGGCTCTAAAAATTGGCAACAGGTGCTGATCTTCACGCGCACCAAACAAGCAGTCGATGAGCTTACTAAAGAGCTGGGCAAAGATGGCATCAAAGCCGCAGCCGTGCATGGGGACAAATCGCAAGGGGCACGAGATCGTGGCCTAGAAGAATTTAAAACCGGCCAAGTGCGCGCCTTAGTCGCGACCGATGTGGCCGCTCGCGGGCTCGACATCGAGCAGCTGCAATACGTGATCAACTATGAGCTGCCGTACAACGCCGAAGATTATATTCACCGTATCGGTCGTACTGGCCGTGCGGGTAAAGCAGGCTTAGCTATTTCTCTGGTCGCGCCAAAAGAGAAGTACCTACTGGAAGACATTGAAAAGCTCACTGGCGAACACTTTGTGCCGCAATGGCTGGAAGGCTTCGAGCCAAACTTAATGGCGCAAGAAGAGAGCACTAGCTCGAAGCGCAAACCTTCAAAAAAAGCACTGCGTGCTAAAGCGTTAGGCCAAGGCGGAAGTGGCAAGTCCAAAACTGGCAAGCCGCGTCGTCGTTAACCCATGGGTGAGGTTTTGATTGTTATGACGATCAAGGCCACCTACTATGTGGCTTAACCGATCACACTTACTATAAAGAGATGCATCATGGACCTAGATATCCAAACTAAAGCCTTCGCAGGCGTCGAATTTCAAGTCACTGTCGTGGATGGCATTGGGTACTTTAACCAAGCCGAGCTGCTGGATATCAGCGATCGCATCATGACTGACAAAGCCAAAATTACCTTTGTCGACATCGCCGAAGCGCAAAAATACCTCGACGATCATCCACAAGTGTTTGCTGAAATGCGTAAGTGGAGCCCAGAGCCTGGCATCGCTGCCACGGTGAAACTGGGCTAAGCCCCATTAAGCAGCAGAGGCCACTTCAATAAACCACTTGGGTTCCATTTCAAAGAAGTCGGTGCGGACGTTGGAGTCTAGATAGGCGGCGGAGTCGAGTACCACGGCGTCGCCGTCGACGCGTTTAAATACTACCCAGTGCCAGCAAGGCTGCTCACCTTCTTCGTTGTATTTGATCGCCAGTAAGGCAGTATCTGGTAGGTCATCCCATAGGGTGAAGGGCTGTTCGCTGTCGGATGTGCTGACGCCTGCTTGGCGTAATAGAGTGCGAACGTATTGAGTGTCAGAGTAGAGCGCTGGGTCGTCAGCGTAGATGCCAAGATCGTTGGCGATGGTTTTCATTTCCGGATATGTCTTGCCCAAGATATTAGCGACTGCGGCGATACCACAGCCAGAGGCTTCTTGCTGCACAACAGGGGAATTCATACTCTCTTCCTTACACAATGTCTTAGTAGCAAGAGAGTAACGAATTTACGCGGTTAGACCAATGGTAATTTGATCAAATTACGACGCCATCACCCAATTAGTCGCTTCTTCTTTGCGTTTGAAGACTTTTAGGTTTGGTGAGATCAGCCAGCTCATGGTGCTAATCATCAAGTTTTGCCAGCGGCGTTTGCCGAACACCGCAATGCGATCAAATTCCGAGCCAATTTTTAAGCCGTGTACCAGCTCGTGCCAAGCGCTTTTAGCACTCATGCTTTGTAAGTCGCTTAGGTCGACCAGCAGCGCAATGCGTGAAGATTGGATCGAGTAGACGGCCGCTTCCAGCATAGAAGACAACTTTTCAAAGTCGGCATCGGTTGGCTGGCCAGATGGCTTCATATTTAAGATTAGTGTGTCTTGGTGACGCTGTGCATTGAGTGAAATAGTACTGGTTTGGTGTGTCATCATCTGGCCCTCCGCGCTGTTTGATTCGATAGGTTCAATGTAACCCAAAAACCGCTTCAGGAAAGTTGATTAGCTGCGTATCAATTGTCAGCAAAAATTGGCGCTTGCAGGACTTTGGTCATAGCGAGCAGCAAATAAGAATAAATGTGATTCTCAAGTATGGGAAAGATCAAGAAGTGAGACGTGTGCGTACAAAAAACGCCTCACAAGGAGGCGTTTTACAGTGCTAAGAGAGAATGCAACTTAGTCTTTAATATGACGCACACCAAATACGCCGTAGGCTGCGACGATTAGGAAACACGCTGCAGGCACAACATACGACACGGTCGCACCGTAAGCATCGATCGCGGCGCCTTGTACCATTGGCATAATCGCACCACCTAAGATGGCCATTACTAGACCCGCTGAGCCAAATTTAGTGTCCTTACCTAAACCATTAAGCGCGATGCCGTAAATGGTTGGGAACATCAAAGATAGACACGCAGACAGTGCCACAATTGCCCACACACCACTCATATCCGCCGCTTGTGCTGCGTATAAAGACAGTGCGACACCCGCAAAGCCCAATAGGCTTAGCAGTACGGTCGGACGGAAGATGCTGATCAACCACGTCATGACGAAGCGTGAAATCAAGAATACGATCAAGCTGTATTGCAGGTAGTCTGCGGCACTGGCTTCGCTACCGCCAATTGCTTCTTGCACGTATTGAATAGTAAAAGTCCAAACACAGGTTTGTGCGGCAACGTTAAAGAATTGTGCGACGACACCCCAGCGGTACTGTGGCAGCTTCATAAGACGTTTCAGCGTATGCGTGAAGCCATCGTGGGTTTCTTGTTCGGCACTGGTGCCCGCGTTTTCGGTGCGTGGCACTTTAATGAAGGCAATCAGCAGCCAGATCACCAGCAATACCAAAGCCATGCCGACATAGGGTGTCATCACTGCTTGCAGCTCTGCAGCGCGTACGGCGTTGAGTGCGTCCTGTGTCATCGCGGCACGCTCTTCAGCGCTCGCTGTGTTGAGGTTTGGCAGAATCAAGGCACCGGCCAAGAAAACACCGATATTAGTGCCCACTGGGTTAAACGCTTGCGCTAGGTTTAAACGGCGAGTGGCGTTCTCGCGTGGCCCCATAGCCATCACAAAGGGGTTGGCCGAGGTTTCCAAGATCGACATACCCGCTGCCATAATGAATAGCGCCGCTAAGAAGAAGCCGTAGGTCATCGAGATGCTGGCTGGGTAAAACGCCAGTGCGCCTAAGAAGGCCAGGCCTAGACCTGTCAAAACACCGGTTTTGTATGAGTAACGGACGTTAATAAAGGCAGCTGGCAGCGCCAAGCAGAAATAAGCGCCGTAGTAGGCAAATTGCACCAGTGCGGATTGGAAATTGCTCATGGTAAAAATCTTACTGAAGACTTTTACCAAAGGATCGGTCATATTGGCCGCCACACCCCATGCAGCGAAACATGTGATCAAGAGGATAAATGCCAAACGCATGTTGGCATAAACGAAAGGCTGTCGTTCGTTGGATTGCATAAGATTCTGCCTGTGTATTGTTTTTATTACGGATTGTAATGGGCTCTTATTAAGCCGTTTTAACGCATCAGGGCAGAACCTTAGGCGGCGATTGATGATGAATGATTAACAAGGCGCGATTAACTTGCAATAAATGTGCAATATAAGGTGTTTTGTCTAGGCTTAACCTCATGCTGTCTCAAGCTAGCGGGAGCTTGACTGACTAAAATCAGAGCAAAGTGATCAGGTGCCGTCTATGCTGTAAGAAACAACCATAGGAGTGCAGTATGAAATTCGGATTAGTCGATCGCCAAGGGTATGTTCCGGATATGAATTACGGTAGCAGCGGCCGCGAGTTGGCTTGCTTTGTACCGTCGGACTATGACTTTGAGCAAGTGGAATATAATAATGGTGAAGGGGCGGTCAAAATAGATGGCCATATCTGGCGCTTCTTCTTTACCCACGAAGGCATCGGGGTCGAGTTGGTCGAAGGCATCGTGAAACTACAAGAAGCGCAAACCTTCTTAAATAACGTCAAAGAACATATTTGGGGCCATAAGCATCAAGAAGTGCAGGTGTTTATCTCGGGGATGACGCCTGATTAATTGTTGATAAGCGCTTAATTTATACACATAAAAAAACCAACCGTTTAGGTTGGTTTTTTTATAGCAAAATTTCTGCGGTAAAGTATTCAGCAAAAATGGTGTTCAAAGCACGCTACTAGTACATCCATGTAAGCTCTGTATCGGCATCCATGCCTCTAAAGGCTTTGAAATCCATTATTTTGCTTAATAGGCAAATACACAGAGGGGAGTGTTAATAACTTAAGCACTTATCCACTTCATTTGCCGCACCTAACACCACGGCCACACGTTGGTGGATGCCTTCTGGCTCAATGTCTAGGATGCGTTGAGTATGGGTAAAGGCTTTACCGCCCGCTTGTTCGAGTAGCATACCCATTGGGTTGGCTTCGTACATCAGGCGCAGCTTACCGGCTTTAGCCGGGTCTTTGCTGTCCCATGGGTAGATGAAGATGCCACCGCGACACAAGATACGGTGTACATCACCGACCATTGCCGCAACCCAGCGCATGTTGAAGTTTTTACCACGTGGGCCGTCTTTACCCGCAACGAGGTCAGTCACGTAGCTTTGCATTGGCTCAGCCCAGAAACGCTGATTCGACATGTTGATGGCGAACTCTTGGGTTTCTTCAGCAACGCGCACATTATCACGGGTTAGGATGAACTCACCTTGATCCACATCTAAGGTAAACATGGCTACGCCATTGCCTGTCGTAAATACCAACATAGTCGATGGGCCGTAAAGGACATAGCCTGCCGCCACTTGCTCTTTACCAGGCTTTAGGAAGTCTTGCTCAGTGGCTGGCTCATCACCGGTTTGGCGGTAGATCGAAAAGATCGTGCCGACCATGGAGTTGATGTCGATGTTAGAGGAACCATCTAGCGGGTCAAAGGCAATCAAGTATTCGCCGTCGGTATTGGCTGGCACGATATCGTCTTCTTCTTCCGAGGCGATGGCGCGTACCGCTGGCGAGGCCAATAATGAACTCTTAAGCATGTTGTTGGAGATCACATCGAGCTTTTTCTGCTCTTCTCCTTGAACGTTTTCGTTGCCAGCCATTCCTAGAATGCCGGCCAGTGAGCCTTTCTTCAGCGCGCTGGAAATTTCAATGCAAGTTTGTGTTGTGACTAACAAAACTTCCTGCAATGATGCGGAAGAAGAATCAGACGCTAAAAACTGAGACAGGCTTTGCATAGCATAAGGTCCTTTACTAATTATTCGTATGGGCGAAATTATGCCACCCCGCGCCTGTCGCGTCAGCCAACAGCGATGAAAAAGCGAATATATTTTGAGCCCTTGACGTGGCCATAAGGAAACCTTGATGGATTACTTACTGCATTATCTGAAATTAGATGGAAATGGTGGCGCAGAACGTCTTACCACGTTGCCGACAGAAGTCCCTAATGAGGGCGCTCACTGGGTGCATTTAGATTGCTCCCATGAAGACGGTCGTGACTGGTTAGACGCAATCGACAGTGTGCCGGAAGCGGTGGTCGATGCGCTGTTTGCTGATGAAACGCGCCCGCGTACCGTCAAAATGGGGCAAGGGGTGTTGGTCACGTTGCGTGGCGTGAATCTAAACCCTGACTCAGACCCTTCTGACATGGTGGCATTACGCTTATGGATCACCCCTCACTTTATTGTATCTTGTCGCCGTCGCCGCCTGTTATCGGTGGTCGATCAAGTGCGCCAGCTCGAAGAAGGCGAAGGGGCTGAAAATATCGCCGATCTGGTCGCGACGCTTACGCAAACACTGACCGCACGTATGGCAGGCGTGATCGACAGCTTAGAAGATACATTGGGCGAGCTGGAAGAAGAAATGAGCGAGCAAGTCCAGCCAGAGCAGCGTGCCATTTTGGTTGAGCGTCGTTTGCAGACCGTGCGTCTGCGACGTTTCTTGGTGCCGCAAAAAGAAGCCATTTCGCGCCTGCCGAGTGAAGTGCAAGCGTGGGCGACCAAAGATCAGCTGGCGCAAATTCAAGAAGCCGCCAACGATATCACCCGTTATGTGGAAGCGCTGGAATCACTGCGTGAGCGTTGCTTGTTGATGCAAGAAGAGTTTGCTAACCACCAAGCAGAGAAAATGAACGCGCGCATGTACGTGCTATCGATCTTGTCCGGTATCTTTATGCCATTGGGCTTTTTAACAGGCTTGTTTGGGATCAACGTGGGTGGTTTGCCAGGAGTCGAGAACGGTAGTGCGTTTTGGATCTTCGTCGGCGTATTAGTACTGATGGGTATTGGCCAATACGTGGTTATGCGCAAGAGTCGCTGGTTTTAAAGATTTAGCCGTAGTTGACTAACGAGTCACCCGTCTTATTTGTAGCGATCTCCAGAGCTTGCTCGTGGAGCGAAAAATAATGATGGGTGACTCGTTGAGTCAGGCTGATTGCTTAAGGCTTCAGCGTGGTTACACCAGACTGAGTACCAAGCAATAAAACGTTGGCTGGGCGCGAGGCGAACAAGCCGTTTGTGACCACACCAACGATTGCGTTGATCTGCGTTTCCAGTTTCACTGGATCAACGATCTGCATGTTGTACACATCTAGGATGTGGTTGCCGTTATCCGTGACCACGCCTTCACGGTAAACTGGATCACCGCCAAGTTTTACCAACTCACGTGCCACGTAGCTGCGCGCCATTGGGATGACTTCTACTGGTAGTGGGAAATCGCCCAGTACTTTTACCAGCTTAGACTCATCGGCAATACAAACGAATTCTTCTGCTACCGCTGCAACGATCTTCTCACGTGTTAACGCCGCACCGCCGCCTTTGATTAGGTGTAGATTGTCATTGGACTCATCGGCGCCGTCGACATAGACACGAATTGAGGCAACAGAGTTTAAGTCATAGACCGGAATGCCATGGCCTTTAAGACGCTCGGCAGACGCTTCTGAGCTGGCGACCGTGCCGTCAAAAAGATGTTGTTGCTTGGCCAATTCATCAATAAACATATTGGCGGTAGAGCCGGTACCGACACCGACAATGGTCGTTTCTTCAAGAAGGGGCAGAATGTATTTGACGGCGGCAATCGCCACTGCTTGTTTTAATTCATCTTGCGTCATGCTGAGCAAACCTATGACTGTAGTTATGAGTAATGGTGACCCGTGTGGGTGGCTTCATTATAGACAGTAAATTTGGCCATTGTTACCCCTCTAGGACGAAGTTGCCGTGTTCACGCAAAAAGCCGTCAAATCACGCCTAGGGCTTTGCTCATAAGGGCTGGAAAGAGTATATTTCGAGTTCGTTTTTAAGCAGTATCCTATCTCAACACACCACAGCTTGGTGTTTCTTTGCATAGAAAAAAGCAGGAAAGTATATGCCTCACACGATCATCAAAAAAATTCTACAGGCACCGGTTTACGATGTCGCAGTAGAAACGCCCGTTTCTCGTGCTACGCAGTTGTCATTGCGCACGGGCAACGACATTATTTTGAAGCGAGAAGACTTACAGCCAGTGTTCTCGTTTAAGATTCGTGGCGCATATAACAAGATTATTCAGCTTTCACAAGAAGAGCGCGCTAGAGGTGTGATTGCCGCGTCTGCAGGTAACCATGCTCAAGGTGTGGCGCTGGCAGCGAAGAAACTCGGCATCAAGGCGACGATTGTGATGCCAGAAACCACGCCTGATGTGAAGGTGAATGCTGTGCGTGCCCGTGGCGCAGAAGTGGTGTTGGCGGGGGATGCGTTTGATGCCGCGTTTGCCAAATCCCAAGAAATCATGGCGCAAACGGGTCAAGTGTACATTCACCCGTTTGATGACATTGATACCATCGCCGGACAAGGCACGATTGGTATGGAAATCATGCGTCAGATCGAAGGCGACATCGATGCGGTGTTTATTCCGGTTGGTGGCGGCGGCTTGATCGCTGGCGTATCGGCCTACATCAAATACCTGCGTCCAGACATCAAGGTGATTGGTGTGGAGCCAACGGATGCGGCTTGCCTTAAAGTAGCATTGGATACCGGCAAACCGACGCGCCTAGCGCAAGTGGGGATTTTTGCTGAAGGCGTCGCAGTGGCAGAAATCGGCCAAAATACTTTTGCGATCGCTAAAGACAACGTCGATGAAGTGATTACCGTCAGCACCGATGAGATGTGTGCGGCGATCAAAGACATCTATGACGATACTCGCTCGATCACCGAACCTGCGGGCGCTTGTGCCTTAGCGGGCCTTAAGAAATACATCGAACGCGAAGGCGCGAAAGGCCAGCGTCTGGTTGCGATTAACTCCGGTGCCAACGTTAACTTCGACCGTCTACGTCACGTCTCTGAACGTGCTGAGTTGGGTGAAAAACGTGAAGCTATCTTAGCGGTGAAAATCCCAGAGGCGCCAGGTAGCTTTAAGAGCTTCTGCCAAGCGTTGGTGGGCCGCTCAATTACTGAATTTAACTACCGCTATGGCGATGACCAAGAAGCGGTGATCTTTGTCGGTGTGGCGCTCGGTGGTAGTCCGCATAGCCGTGAAGAGCTACTGCATGACTTGCGTGATTACGAGATCGTCGATTTAACCGACGACGAAACCGCCAAGGTGCATGTGCGTCATATGATTGGCGGTCACTTGCGCAGTGATAAAGGCGAGCTGTTATACAGCTTTGAATTCCCTGAGCGCCCAGGCGCGTTGTTGAAATTCTTAAACACCTTGGGCGGACACTGGAACATTTCCATGTTCCATTACCGTAATCATGGCGATGCTTACGGTCGAGTTTTGGTGGGCTTACAAGCGGTCGGCGAAGAGACCGATGTGACCCGTTATTTAGACGAGCTAGACTACCCGTACCAAGACGAAAACGATAACCCTGCATGCAAGCTGTTCTTTCGCTAATTGCACGAAAATCGGTTATCATAGCGCCAACTTCTAATGACACTTCAACCCTCTGGTGAAGACATGTCAGTCGCTTAAGTTAGGGTATTTAGAAAGCAACTACTGATCACAAGCATTAAGCCCATGGATGGGCGATACGCCCGTCGCGGGCATGGATGCCCGCCCGGGCGGTGCTGTGATCGGTAGTCTGCTTTCCTCCTTAAAATCGTGGGTCAACGACTGCTTCACCAGAGGGTTCTGTATTTTAAAATGGGTTTTTTGTGAATATTCAAACGCTTTTAAATCAACGTATTCATTCTGCTATGGTCGCTGCGGGTGCAGCACAAGACGCGCCAGCGCTGGTACGTCAGTCGGCTAAAGTTCAATTTGGTGATTACCAAGCCAATGGCATCATGGGCGCGGCGAAAAAGATCGGTACTAATCCGCGTGAATTTGCTGCCAAAGTGCTAGAGCAATTGGATCTGTCTGATGTGGCCGATAAAGTCGAAATCGCAGGCCCAGGTTTTATCAACATCTTTTTGAAAAATGACTGGTTGGGCGCGACGCTAGCGGATCTGCGTGATAGCGATCGTTTGGATGTGACAGTTGTCGCTGAGCCACAAACCGTAGTCGTGGATTACTCAGGGCCAAACCTTGCCAAAGAAATGCACGTCGGTCACTTACGTTCAACCGTGATCGGTGATGCTGTGGTGCGTACCATGGAGTTCTTGGGGCACAATGTCGTGCGTCAAAACCACGTGGGTGACTGGGGCACGCAGTTTGGCATGTTGCTAGCGTATATGGAGCGTTTGCGTGCTCAAGATGCGCAAGTCAGCATGGCGTTGTCGGACCTTGAGACGTTTTATCGTGAAGCGAAAATCTGCTTCGACGAAGACGAAGCGTTTTCAGTGCGTGCACGTGAGCTTGTGGTGTCGTTGCAGTCGGGCGATGAAGAATGCTTGAAGCTTTGGAACGAGTTCATCGAAGTCTCGTTGCAGCACTGTGAAGAAACCTACCATATGTTAGGCGTATCACTGGCACGTAAAGACGTGAAACCAGAGAGTGCTTACAACGAAGACCTACCAAAAGTGATCGCAGATCTAGACGCACAAGGCTTGATCAAAGATGACCAAGGCGCGAAGTGTGTCTTCTTAGAAGAGTTTGCCAACAAAGACGGTGACATCACGCCGATCATCGTACAAAAAACCGGTGGTGGTTTCTTGTATGCGACCACAGACTTAGCGGCGCTGCGTTACCGTCAAAGCCAGTTAAATGCTGATCGTGTGTTGTACTTTGTCGATGCCCGCCAATCGTTGCACTTCCAGCAGATCTTTACCTTGTCGCGCAAAGCAGGCTTTGTAAAACCAGAGACGAGCCTTGAGCACATGCCATTTGGCACCGTGATGGGCAGTGATGGTAAGCCATTTAAGACACGTTCAGGTGGTGTGGCGAAGCTGTCGGCACTATTGGAAGAAGCGCAAGAGCGTGCCTTCCAATTGGTGGCGTCAAAGAACCCTGATATGCCAGAAGAAGAGCAGCGCAACATCGGCCGTGTGGTGGGTGTGGCGTCGGTTAAGTACGCGGATTTGTCTAAGAACCGTACTTCTGATTACGTGTTCAACTGGGATAACATGCTGAGCTTTGAAGGCAATACTGCACCTTACTTGTTGTATGCCTACTCGCGTGTGGCCAGCATTGTACGTCGCTCAGAAATGGACGTGGCGAACTTCCAAGCGCCGATCCATGTGGTCGAAGATCAAGAGCGCGCGTTGGCCGTGAAACTGTGCCAGTTTGAAGAAGCGATCCAGCAGGTAATTCATGATGGTATGCCGCACTTCTTGTGTGCTTACTTGTATGAATTAGCTGGTATCTTCATGAGCTTCTACGAAGCGTGTCCAATCTTGAATGCCGAAGACGAAGTGAAATTCAGCCGTCTACAATTGGCCTTGAATACAGCGTCTACGCTGAAACAAGGCTTGGAGCTATTGGGTATCGAAACCCTAGAGCGCATGTAATAGCGCCAAGCATTAGATGCTTTAAAGCCCGAGCATGGACGCATGCTCGGGCTTTTTTTATGTCTCTTGGGAGGGATGGTTAAGTCAGTCGCTGATCATAATGGCTCCGAAGCCATTGTGCGTCGCCGCCTCGCTGATGATCTTTGCGGGTCACAATTACTTAAACAAACGGCAGATTGACGACATAAATCAAAACCTCAGACGGTTATAAACGATAAGCTACGCTTATTATGCAAACTTCGGCCGAGCGTGAACTGATCTGTGTTAACAAAAATGCTTAAAGTGCTTCAAAAATTCATCAAGCAGCAGCCTGTGGTATTGGCCTGTGTGCTGGCGTTGCTGTTTGTGATGGCGTTCAGTTTGCAGCAAATTTTGCAGCGCGGACAGGCACGCGCCATGCAAGAGCAAGCATCGACCAACTCAGCCTTAACTTACGTGCTAGAAGATTCGGTGGTGCGCTCACTGCAGGCGGTCTCTGGCGCCATGCAAAGCTTGGCGATGAATCTAATGCAACGCTCTCCACAGTCGACCGAGACTTTGCGCCAACGTTTGCTGCGCGGATTACCGCAGCTGCGCAACATCCACATAGTGCCAGCTGCTGCGGTGTCCGAGTGCCAGCGTGATAACTTGGGCGATATGGTATTTCTGCCGGTGCAGCAAGGGCGCTTTTGGGGCGACGATGTGCAGCTTGATGGGTTGCACTACTGGCCGTTATGTACGCCTTATTATCTGGGCGACGAAGTCGCGGGTTACGTGATCGGCTCCATCAATCTGAATTACTATCAAAGTTTGTTTCAATCGGTGGCGTCAGGTCAGCGCCAAGTGTCTTTGTATTTGTATTCGGGTGAGAAAATCCTTGGGGAAGGTGCGCCACAGTTATCCAACAAGATACAGGCGCGTGTGCAGCAGCGCGCGTGGGGTGAGATACGCGCCGAGGACGAGACCGGGCGTGCTTACGTAGACAGCTACCGCGCGACTTCTTTTTTTCCATTGGCCATCACTTTGCGCTCGTACAATGAGCATGCCCTGGCGGATTGGCGTCAAGATGCCAATATTATGGAGGCGGTCTTCGCTGCACTTGGGGTGCTGATCTTGATCATGCTGATTATGTACTCGGTACATAAATACAAGCGCGAACAAGTCTTAGGTAGTAATCATTTATTAAGTATGGCGGTGCGTAGTACCGCCAATGCTATTTTTATCACCGACCCGAAAGGGCGCATTGAATGGGTCAACGAAGCCTTTACGCGGCTGACAGGCTATACGCTAAAACAAGTGCGTGGCAAAACCCCCAGTATTTTAAATTCTGGCACTCACAGTAAATCGTTTTATATGCACCTGTGGCGTACGATTGCGCAAGGCAACAGCTGGCGCGATGAGTTGATCAATCGTCACCGCGATGGCCATTTAATCTCGGTGGATCAAACCATCACACCGTTGCTGGATAAGCGTGGCAATGTGGAATATTACATCGCCGTTCATGAAGACATCACCGCGCGCAAGGCGGCGCAAGAGCAAGCGCTGTATTTGGCGCAGCATGATGAGCTGACTCAGCTGAAAAATCGCCGCTTCTTTGAAACCAGTCTAGAGCAGTGCGCCAGCACGTTTGAAGTCGGCAAGATTGCGCTGATGTTTATTGATTTGGACCGCTTCAAGGAAATCAACGATACCTTAGGCCATGATGCGGGTGATGTATTGCTGAAGCGCACCGCAAAAACCTTACAGCAAACATTGCCAGACAATGCCTTGCTGTCTCGTTTGGGGGGCGATGAGTTTGCGTTGTATATTTATCCTGCCATGGAAGAGGCACAAATTCACATGATCGCGCAAAGCATCGTCAATGCATTGGTGAAGCCGTTTCATTATTTGGACACCACGTTTTCGGTCAGTTGTAGTATCGGTGTGACCTTGGCCGATATTGCCCAAAGCGATGCTTCGTCATTACTGCGCCAAGCGGATTTGGCCATGTATCGTGCCAAGCAGTCGGGTAAAAACACCTATCGTTTCTTTGATGAATCGATGGACGAAACCATGCAGCACCGCGTGCGTCTGCAGCGTTATCTGAGCCAGGCCTTAGAGCAAACCGAGCAGTTAAGTTTGTATTATCAGCCGCAGATAGACGCCACGACACAGGCCATCGTTGGCGTCGAAGCCTTGTTACGTTGGCAGCGCCAAGGCGAGTGGATTTCGCCAGCCACCTTTATCCCGATCGCCGAAGACAGCGGCCAGATCGTTGCACTTGGGCAGTGGATTATTCGCGAAGCAGTGGGGCAGTTACGTGAATGGATGGATCAAGGGATTGATGTGGGTAAGTTGTCCATTAATCTCTCGGCAGCTCAGCTGTCTAATACTGATGTGGCGCGAGATCTGATTGAACTTCTCAAACATCATGACGTGCCCAATCATATGATTGCGGTAGAGTTTACCGAAACCACCCTGATGGTGCGCTCGACGCAGTTGCTACGCAACTTGGCACTGCTGAAGCAGTTCCAGATAGCCATTTCGATTGATGACTTTGGTACGGGCTATTGCTCATTAAGTTACTTAAAGGAACTTGACGCGCAGTTCTTAAAAATCGATCGCTCGTTTACCGATGGTATTGGCAACAATGAATCGGATGAATGCATCGTCGATGCGACCATCGCAATGGCCAAGGGCTTGAATATGAAAGTGATTGCTGAGGGCGTAGAAACCGCTGCGCAAGCACAATACTTAGCGCAGCATGGTTGTGATGCGATTCAAGGCTACTACTATGCTCGCCCAATGCCTAACAATGAATTTAAAGCGTGGTCAAAGGAGCACAGTGTGCGCTTGGCTGTCGCCGTACATTAAGCGTGTTGTTTTAGCCGCGCTTGCGTTCGGCTTGTTTTAGCTTGGCGTCAAAGCGCTCTAGCTGCATGCCGAGGCGTTCGGTTTCGTCCACGAAGTGGTCGAATTCGATTTTGCTTGGCAGTAGTTCGCTATTGGACTGTAAGTAGTTGATCAAGTGCACGCGGGCGTTGGTCGCGACTTCTTTGCTTAGCGACCATTGGGTACGCACTAAGCGGGCAAATGTGGCAGCCGGTAGATCGCCGATTTTATCCGCTAAAATACCTTCCCAATCAAACTCAAACTGCTGCATGACTTTGTGCAGTGTCATCAGGGCTTGAGCATTACCGCGAATGCGCAGGTCGCCATCAAAGAAACCATCGCCTTCGAGTAACTTGCGATAAGCGCTGGAAGGGCCTTTAACATGGGTATCTAGCTTGGCATCCAGTTCTACCTCGTCCATGCTCTCAGGACGGTCGAGCATGACGCCTTCTTCTAAAATATGAATCTGTAGAATCAGGTTAAAGTCTTCGACTTCGAGGAAGATTTGCTGGCCCGCAAGCTTAGCCAAGTGGCGTTGCGAAGGCGGGTCTTGCTTCAGTGCATAGTTTACAGCGTGTTCGATCGAGCCGATGGCGGCCAAGCTAAATGACATAGTAGCAATCCAATTTAGTGAACTTGGTGAATCTGAATCGCTGACGCATCGCGCGTACGACCTTCAGATTTAAGGCGGTCAAGGTACATCTGCCACAGCTCACCTTGGTTCTTGCCAAGGTTGTACAAATACTCCCATGAGTAGATGCCTGAGTCATGGCCGTCGTCGAAGGTGATTTTTAACGCATAGTTGCCAGCAGGCTCGATGTTTAAAATCATCACGTCACGCTTACCGTGTTGCAAGATCGGAATCTGCGCGCCGTGACCACGCACTTCTGCCGACGGCGAATGGACACGTAGATATTCCGCGCTGAGGCGGAAGTTCGAGCCATCGTCAAACACCAGCTCCAGTTCACGGGATTGCTTATGGTAGTGAATTTTTGTTGGTACTGGCGTCGCCATGGCTCGTTCTCTTCTCTTAATTATAGGATGTACTGGCTTAAGTCTTCGTTTTCAGCGACTTCACCTAGTTGTTGGTCGACGTAGCCTGCCGTGATATCCACTTGCTGTCCATCTGGCATGTCGCTCGCAGAGTAAGACACTTCTTCGAGCAGACGCTCCAGCACAGTGTGCAGACGACGTGCGCCGATATTTTCCGTACGCTCATTCACTTGGCAAGCGATTTCGGCGATACGAGTAATGCCTTCTTCGGTAAAGTTTAGGTGAATGTTCTCGGTTTTGGCGAGCGCAACGTATTGCTTCGTCAGTGAAGCACTTGGCTCGGTCAAAATGCGCTTGAAGTCTTCAACCGTCAGCGCATCTAGCTCAACGCGAATCGGCAAACGACCTTGCAACTCAGGGATCAAATCCGATGGTTTAGACAAGTGGAACGCACCCGATGCGATAAATAGGATGTGGTCGGTTTTGACCATGCCGTATTTAGTGCTGACAGTGTTGCCTTCGATCAAAGGCAGTAGGTCACGCTGAACACCTTCGCGTGAGACTTCGCCGCTTGAGCGATCAGAGCTTTTCGCCACTTTATCGATCTCATCAAGGAAAACGATACCGTGTTGTTCCACAGCTTCTACTGCACGGGCTTTCAGCTCTTCTTCGTTGACCAGTTTAGCCGCTTCTTCTTCGCGGATCTGGCGTAGGGCGTCTTTCACTTTTAGTTTGCGCTTTTTCTTGCGCTCACCGCCCATATTAGAGAATAGACTCTGCAGCTGGCTGGTCATTTCTTCCATGCCAGGCGGTGTCATGATCTCGACGCCGGATGGCGCGTCAGACACTTCGATGTCGATTTCTTTGTCGTCGAGTTGGCCTTCGCGTAGCTTCTTACGAAATGCTTGGCGCGTCGAGTTGGACGCTGAGTCTTCTTCAAAACCACGCGCTGGTGGTAATAGCGCATCCAAGATACGGTCTTCGGCCGCGTCTTCGGCTTTATCTTTCATGCGCTCTGTTTCTTGCTGGCGCAGCATGGCAATCGCGGATTCCACTAGATCACGAATGATCGAGTCAACATCACGGCCAACATAACCTACTTCAGTAAATTTAGTTGCTTCGATTTTGATGAAAGGTGCGTTCGCAAGCTTGGCTAGACGACGAGCAATCTCAGTTTTACCGACACCGGTAGGACCGATCATAAGGATGTTCTTGGGCGTAACTTCTGGACGCATGGTTTCGTCCAGTTGCATACGGCGCCAGCGGTTACGCAAGGCGATCGCGACCGCACGTTTAGCACTTTGTTGCCCGATAATATGTTGGTCTAGGGCATTGACCGTTTCTCTTGGGGTCATGTTGCTCATAAATAGGGTCTCTTAAATAAGTTACTGAGAATTGTCTTCAAGCTTAGCATCGATGTTAATGGTTTCGATGGTCAGATTATGGTTGGTGAAGACACAGATGTCGGCCGCGATGTTTAGGCTCTTCTCAACAATTTCTTGGGCGGTGAGATCGGTGTTGTCGATCAAGGCGCGCGCAGAAGCTTCGGCGTAGTTACCGCCAGAGCCGATAGCAAGGGCGCCGTGTTGTGGTTCAACCACATCACCGTTACCCGTGATGATTAGGGTGCTGTCTTTATTGGCCACGATCAGCATGGCTTCTAGTTTGCGTAGGGCTTTATCAGAACGCCAGTCTTTGGCTAAGTCGACGGCCGCGCGCACCAGATGACCTTGGTGCTTTTCAAGCTGACCTTCAAAGCGTTCGAATAGGGTGAAGGCATCTGCCGTACCGCCAGCAAACCCTGCGATGACTTCGCCGTGATAGAGGCGGCGTACTTTGCGGGCATTGCCCTTCATTACAGTGTTGCCAAGGGATACTTGTCCATCGCCACCAACGACGACTTGATTGTCTTTGCGTACGGTTAGAATCGTAGTCATGATTTACTCCACATTCGATTACTTATCAAAATGGGGGTAAGGGCGGGGATTTCAAGCGCCTAAGCCGAATCATTAGGCGCTTTGCATTTTCTGACGTTTTCTTGTTATTCGGCTTTTTTGACTTTGTAGGTGTAAGAGTTCATGCCCATTTCGGCCAGTTTGTCTTGCGCGCGGCTTTCTGCTGAGCGAGTTTCAAACGGACCAACAATGACGCGGTACCAAGTGCCACGATCTTCGCTGCTGCTGGCTTTAATCGACGCATCTAGACCTGACAAGATCAGCTTAGCGCGCAGACGGTCAGCATCGCTACTGGAGCGGAAGGACGCCGCTTGGATCATGTAGTTAAAGTCTTCTTCTTCCCGTGGTTGGTACTCGTACGCGTCCACATGACTGGTATCAACTTCGCTGTCTTGCAGCAGTTGGTAGAACTCGAACTTATCGCCTTGCTTTTCTGGGGCTTTCGGCGCTGGTTTAGCGGCGGCTTTGGGCTCAGCCGGTACCACAGGTGCAGGCTTGGGCGCGACGACTTTGGTCGGCTGCTTCGAGTCGATATCAGATAACTGGATGAGGATAAAGATGAAGCCGATGACTAATACCGGGACGGCAAGCCACATCCACCAGGGTACCGAGCGCTTTGGCGGTGGCGGTGGTGCTTTACGGGTGGCGCCTTTTCTAGGGCGGGTATTTTTGGCGGCTAACAGCATTAAATTTAACATGTCACGTATCGCTATAGTATCGGTGCGCACATTATGCGCAGAGAGTTAAAAAGTTTCCAGCGGATCGACGTCGATCGCGAAGCGAATTCGTTGATTTTTGGTGTTTTGTTCGAGCCATTGGGCCGCCAGCGCAATACTAGCGTGCAAATTGCCTCGCTGTGGGCTTTTAAGACTCAACAAAGCGCGATGTTGGCCGGCTTTGCGCACGATGATGGCAGCGTAAGGGCCGACCATTTGCAGATCATCAGACAGGTGCACGCTGAGGTCGTTGCGCAGTTGCATTAATAACCCCATGGCTTGTTGTTCGTGCTGGGATTCGGCACGTATGACGGCTTGATGCTGAAACGGCGGGAGCGCGAGTTGTTGGCGCTCTCTTAACCCATCCATGGCAAACGCTTCGTAGCCTTGGCTGCACAGACATTCGATGGCGTTGTGCTCTGGATGATAAGTTTGCAGTAGCACATGACCACGTTTGGATGCACGACCAGCACGACCTGCGACTTGAGTGATCAGCTGTGCGGTGCGTTCCATGCCGCGAAAATCTGATGAGAACAAACCAACGTCTGCATCCATAATGACCACCAAGGTAACATTGGGGAAGTGATGACCTTTGGCGAGCATTTGCGTGCCCACTAAGATGGCTTGATCGTGCTCGTGGATCTTCTGAGTGATTTGCGTCAGTGCTGATTTACGCTGGGTGCTGTCACGGTCGATGCGCAAAATAGGTGTTTGCTTAAAGTACTGATTGAGCACGCCTTCAATCTGCTCGGTGCCTTCGCCGACGGTAAACAGTTCGTCACTACCGCATTCTGGGCATTGATGTAACAGCGCTTTGTGGCTATCACAGTGATGGCAATGCAGTTTGTTGGCGCGCTTGTGTACCGTGAGATTGGCGTCACAATGGTCACAGTCAGCGATCCAGCCACATTGATGGCACATCAAGGTCGGCGCATAGCCACGGCGATTTAAAAACACCAATACTTGTTCTTTGCGCTCAAGCGTCTGGCGCATGCGCTCTAAGGTGTATTCGCTAAAGCCTTGTTTAAGAACTTGGCCGCGCAAGTCGACGCGTTCCATCTCTGGCACTTGGGCGTCGCCAGCGCGCTGGCGCAGCTTAAGCCAGTGATAGCGTTTTTGCAGGGCGTTAGCCAAGCTTTCATAAGACGGCGTCGCTGAGGCTAACAGCACCGGAATATTAAGCCCTTGGGCGCGTTTGATCGCCAAGTCGCGGGCATGATAGCGAAAGCCTTCATGTTGTTTGTAGGAGGCGTCGTGCTCTTCATCAATAATGATCAAGCCCAGCTTAGCCGTAGGGATAAATACCGACGAGCGCGTGCCGATGATGATTTTGGCATCGCCTTGCTCGACCATCAGCCAAGCGTCGAGGCGTTCGCGGTCCGTCATATTGGAGTGCATCAAGACGATATCGGTATTAAAACGGCTTTCAAAACGACGCAAGGTCTGCGGTGTGAGGCCGATCTCTGGCACCATCACTAATATTTGTTTATCCGCTTTCAGTAGCGCATCGATGACGCGCAAAAACACTTCGGTTTTGCCACTGCCCGTAATACCGTCTAACAATGCCACATGAAATTCGTCGCTGTGAGCAAGCAAGGTTTTGGTGGCAACGGTTTGCTCTTCGTTGAGCGTCGGTGGTACTTGGCGCTGGTGTGCGTGTGTTTCTGGTGCGTGTTTGAAACTGCGCTGTTCGCTGCGCAGTAAGCCTTTTTTTTCTAAGCTTTTGGCGGTGTTGTTATTAAGCTCCAGCACGCTCATAAGATGTGGGCTTAAGCCGTGATCGGCGTGTTGCTGGGCCGCTTCTAAAAAGGCTTTTTGCAGCTTAGCGCGATTAAGGCTTTCAAGCTCTGTGTGCAGGCCTTGCTCGGTGACAAACCACCAGGTTTCGGTACGAAATTCTGGGCGTTCGCCTTTGCGCAAACTGACGGGGAGCGCGTGGAAAAATACTTCGCCGATCGGGTGATGGTAATAGCGCGCGGCCCAATGGCATAGGTCAAACAGCTCTTGGCTGATAATCGGGCTGTCATCTAGCAACGCGGTGATCGGTTTCACTTGTGCTTCAGGATAATCGCTGCTGGCACTGGTGGCGATGACTAAGCCGATAGCATGACGATCGCCTTTGCCAAACGGCACTTTAACGCGCATACCAGGACGAATAGCATGTCGATAAGCCAAGGCTTTGGGGATTTTATAGTCAAACGTGCTACGCAGCGGCACATTAAGGGCCACTTTAACAAACGCGTCTTGGGTCAGGAGTGTTTCGTCCATATCTGACTAATACCTTGATTTACCGATAAAAAACATTTTGCTAACTGTGATTAGCTTAAGTGTACGTGAGTCTGACAGGAAATGCTGAGTTTTTCACTGCGATTGAGGTGCGGAAAATATCGCAAAAAGGCTTGCCGAACGGCGCTATGGGCCCTAAAATACGCGACTCTTGGTACCACTGTACACTAGATGTACAACGAATCGTGCGGTGCTTAGCACAAATTCCGACTAAGTGGCGGCACACCAACCTTAAGGTAAATAACGATGCAAAAAGATATCCACCCAAATTACACTGCTGTGACTGCAACTTGTACTTGTGGTAACACAATTTCTCTAAACTCAACACTAGGCAACGACCTGCACATCGACGTATGCAGCAACTGCCACCCTTTCTACACTGGTCAACAGAAAATGGTTGATACAGGTGGTCGTGTTGATCGCTTCAACAAGCGTTTCGGAGCTCGTCGTTCTACTAAGTAATTGGTGGATGGCACGTATGCTTATTCTGAAAAAGCGCCAAGCTCTCTTGGCGCTTTTTTTATGCCTATCGTTTGCCTCACAAGCACAATGCTTGGCTGAAGGTGAGCTCAAGCTTGCTAAGGTTAAACGGGTTGTTGATGGCGATACGGTACATCTCACTGATGGCCGCAAAGTGCGTCTCGTCGGTATCAATACGCCAGAGTTAGATCATCAACATGGTCAGCATGAAGCCTTCGCCGTGGCCGCCAGAGAGCGCCTAGTGCAGATGCTAAAGCCTGATGGAAATCAGCTTTACTGGCAACCCGCCCAAGAAACAGAAGACCACTATGGTCGCAAACTGTATTATTTATTTACGAAAGATCGAGCCTCGATATCAAGTCAGTTACTATCGGATGGCTTGGGATATCGTATTGCTGTGCCGCCCAATGTTAAGTATCAGGACTGTCTAGCAGAGTCAGAGCAAAAGGCCCGCCAAGCTCAGTTAGGCATATGGCAACAGCCGATCGCGTGGCAGCCACAAGCTGGTTTCGCAATCGTGCAATCCAAAATTACGTCCGTCACCCATAACCGCGGTGGCTGGTGGTTGGAAACCGATCAAGATTTGGTACTTAGAATTCCCACCTACGCAGCCTTCTATTGGACTGAAAAAGAGCTCTTTTATCTACAGGGCAAAGTCATCGAGGCGCGCGGCTGGCAGTACCAGCGTAAGCGCTCTGCAGACGATCGCTATAAAACTTTCGTATTAACAGTGAAACATCCGCAAGACTTACGTAGAATTAAGTCGTCGTAAAAACGACACATTTATAACTATATAAGGCACCAAAAGAAGGGCGCACGCGGTAATCGTGATGACGCACCTCAACAATAAGGGCCAATTGCTGCATAAGCTAACGAACAACACTTACTAATAGACGGAATAAGAAAATGGCAGAAGATTTAATGCAAGCTGCGCTTGAGTACCATGAGAAACCAGTACCAGGCAAATTAAACGTCACCATCAGTAAACCTACTGCGACTTCACGTGACCTTTCTATGGCGTACAGCCCAGGTGTGGCAGAGCCGTGCCGTGAGATCGCCAAAGACCCTGAAAACGTTTACCGCTACACTGGTAAAGGTAACTTGGTGGCAGTTATTTCAGACGGCTCTGCGGTATTGGGTCTTGGTAACATTGGTCCATTGGCGTCTAAGCCAGTTATGGAAGGTAAAGGTGTCCTATTCAAGCGTTTTGCGGGAATTAACTCGGTAGATGTTGAAGTGGAATCAGAAAACCCACAAGCCTTTATCGACACAGTCGCTCGTATCGCTAACACTTACGGCGGCATCAACCTTGAAGATATCAAAGCGCCTGAATGTTTCGAAATCGAACGTCAGCTGATCGAGCGTTGCTCTATTCCTGTATTCCACGATGACCAGCACGGTACGGCAATCGTAACAGCTGCAGGTCTTTTGAATGCGCTAGAGCTTCAAGGTAAAGCCATCGAAGACGCGAAAATCGTATGTCTAGGTGCGGGTGCAGCCGCAACCGCTTGTATGAACCTAATCATCGCTTGTGGCGCTAAACGTGAAAATATTTACGTACTAGACCGTAAAGGTGTGATTCATTCAGGCCGTGATGACCTGAACGAGTTTAAAGCGACATTTGCTACCGAAACCTCTGCGCGCACGTTAGATGACGCAATTGATGGTGCTGATGTGTTCATCGGTGTGTCTGGTCCAGACCTACTATCGGTTGAACAGTTGAAGAAAATGGCTGCTAACCCGGTGGTGTTTGCGTGTTCAAACCCTGATCCAGAAATCAATCCAGAAGTCGCTTTGGCGGCTCGAGATGACTTGATCATGGCAACAGGTCGTTCGGATTACCCGAACCAAGTGAACAACGTACTAGGTTTCCCTTTCATCTTCCGTGGTGCGCTAGACGTGCGTGCGACAGCGATTAACGAAGAAATGAAGGTAGCAGCGGTACACGCCCTGAAAGATCTTGCGAAAGAGCCTGTACCATCTGATGTCGTGGCAGCGTATGGCAATGTAGAGTTCGAATTTGGCAAAGAGTACATCTTACCTAAACCAATGGACGCTCGCCTGCTAACCAATGTATCGTCTGCTGTGGCACAAGCTGCTGTAGATTCGGGTGTGGCTTCACTGCCTTACCCTGACTTCTACCCGCTTGCGAATCTAAACCGCTTCGAAGCGTAATCAGCCAATAGGCTAATTAAAAGGCGATGCTTAATTAAGCATCGCCTTTTTTTATGCGAATTGCTGACAAAGATTCTTGGTTGTTGTGGAAATGCAAAGCTTTTTCAGTAGGCTGTAAAAGGGCAAGACAGCTATGCTTAGTATTGATTAGTCTTTACTGATTTACTGGAGGAGTGGGTATGAAAACAATGATGGCAGTAGCGCTGATGGCGCTAACGTTAACGGGCTGTTCAGTGCATCGTGTTGCGGGTGAAGTTGCTGGTGTGGATGTTGAAGCAAGTCGTGATGGGCACCGCGATGGTAAGCATCATGACGGTGGCGGCGATTTTTGTCCGCCAGGCCAAGCTAAGAAAGGCAATTGTTAGTAGTTAATAGACATAAAAAAACCAGAGCCTAAGCTCTGGTTTTTTTTGCTACGTATAAGGTATACGTATTAGTTCATTGTGTCGTTTTCCATCGCTTCACGAGAAGTGAAGGCAACAGTTGTAGCACGACGGTTTTCAGCACGGTTTTCTGGAGAAGTGTTTGGCTCTACTGGGTACTGCTCACCGTAACCGATAGTATCGATGCGGCTAGCGTCGATGCCGAACTCTTTTGTTAGAAGCGCTGCAACGGCTTCAGCACGCTCTTCAGAAAGCTCTTTGTTGTAAGATGGCTCACCAATACCGTCTGCGTAACCTTGGATTTGAGCAACCTGAGTTGGGTTCTCATTTAGGTAATTAGCAATCTCTTGGATCTCAGAGTAGTACTGTTGAGAAATTGTTGCCGAATCAAAACCGAAGTGGATTTGGTAAGGAAGAACAGTTTTCACAGGTACTGGCTCTGGAGCTGGTTCTGGCTCAACTACTGGCTCTGGCTCAACCACTGGCTCTTCTTCAACCACTGGCGCTGGCTCTGCTTTTTCTGGGCCACCGAATGTTACTTGTAGGCCAAGAGTAGCTACTTGGTCTAGACGTGAACCTTCAAGATCATCGATCAAGCGGTAGTCAGCACGTAGTGCTAGGTTGTCGTTCATCGCGAATTTAACACCACCACCAGCGTTTAGCTGAGTGTTGCCGTCACCTTCAATGCCGTTGCTGTATTCTGTTGTACCTAGACCAGCCGCTACATAAGGAGTCATCGCTGTGTTATTGACGAAGTGGTACAGACCGTCGATGCGGTACTGATCAACGTCTACATCAGAGCCTGTGCTTTCAAGTTCACTGTCTAGGTTCAGGTAAGTGAACTCTACTGCGAATGGGTTGTCGAACTGGTAACCGAAGCTTAGACCTAGAGCACGATCATCTTCCAAATCACGCTCACCCGCTGGTGCTGAGTAACCAATACTAGGTGTTAGAGTAAATCCTGGCTGTGGCTGATCTGCATGAGCAATTGATGCTGTCGCAGTGGCTGCTAGGATGCTGCTTAGTACGGCTGTTTTTTTGAACATATTCGACATTGTCTCTCTCCTTAATGGGAATGTCACTTCAACTGATGACTTCATTCTAACCAAGTTTTCGAAAGAATCTATCCAGTCTAAAGGTGCATAAAAGTTGGATTGCGTAGTGGTTTTGCTGAGTTTTGACAAAAAACTTACATATAGCCCCGTCTTTACACATTGGTAGGTCGCAAGGGAGTGAAAAGACCCTGCAAAAACACCAATCAATTACATTACTTTTGCACATAAAATTTTGTGGACGGCTTTATTCCAAGCTTTAGGACAAAAAGTGCATGTTATGGAGCGCAGCCGAGCACCTGTCATCTTCTTAAATATAGGATACAGGTTACATAAGGCAACGCTTATTTACATAAAATAATATGCGGTAGGCTATAACATTATGCGCTACCGAACCCACGAGGGTTGGATTCGGTAGCATTAGAAAGATATTAGCGAGACAACAACTTAGGCTTAAGCCAACGTTGCCAGATCGGAGTCTGTGAAAAGAAGGCAAATAGGATGGCCGCTAACAACACGCAAGACAGTGGGCTGGTGAATAAGTTGGCAAAGAAACTGCCCATATCACCACGCTCAGACAGAATGGCACGACGCCAGTTTTCATCCATCAGCTTACTTAGAATAAGCCCTAAAATCACAGGACCTACTGGGTAATTGTATAAGCGCATGAAGTAACCCAAGACACCAAAGGCCAGCATCCACCAAACATCTACCACGGAGTTGTTGATGGCATAAGCACCGACAATCGACAGCAGTAAGATTAATGGAATCATCACCGCCTTGGGGCATTCTACAATCTTAGAGAAAATACGAATGCCAGTCAGGCCAAAGATCAACACAAAGATGTTGGCTAGGGTTAGGTTACCGACCGTGAACCAAAACATATGTGGTTGTTCTACCAGTAGCAAAGGCCCTGGGTTCAAGCCGTGAATAAACAGCGCACCGATAAATACCGCTGTCACGGCATCCCCAGGAATCCCTAGCGTTAGCATCGGAATGTAGGCACCGCCCACCGCCGCGTTGTTAGCAGCCTCTGGCGCGATCAGACCTTCTTTAGCGCCTTTGCCAAAGGGGACTTTAGGATTCTTAGTCGAACGCTTAGCTTGGTCGTAAGCCATCAAGGCCGCGATATCGCCACCTGTACCGGGTAGAGCACCAATGATGACGCCGATAAAGGACGATTGAATGCTTAACGGTAAGTACCTACGCACATCGGCCCACGGCGGAATGATGCGATTGATTTTTTGCTTGATGATGGTTTTATCAAGGTGATGCAGCTGATGTAGCGCCTCGGAAACGCCGAATAAACCAATCATAGCGGCGATCACATTGATGCCATCCCAGAGCTCGATTACGCCAAAAGTGAAGCGTTCTTCCGCTGTCAGCGGGTCTAAGCCGACGGTACCGACCAGCACCCCTAAGGCGCCTGCAAACATACCTTTGGCTAGGCTGCCAGTGGATAGCGAACCCACCAAGGTAATGCCTAAAATCGCTAGCATTAAATAGTCACGTGGCTGGAAGGTAATGGCAAATTCACTAATCGTTGGTGCGGCCAATGCCAGTACTAAAATACCGACAAAACCACCAATCACTGACATTACGGTAGACAAGCCAATGGCTTCTCCGGCAAGTCCCTGCTTTGCTAGCGGATAACCATCTAATGCGGTGGCAATGGCCGATGGCGCGCCAGGAATGTTAAGCAAGATAGCAGTTCGTGAACCGCCGTAGACGCCGCCCATAAAAATGCCGACCATTAAACAAAGCGCGTGATTAACGTCCCACGAAAAGGTGAACGAAATCAAAATCGACACCGCCATGGTCACTGAAAGACCAGGAATAGCGCCAACGTAAATGCCTAAAAAAGTCCCCAATGCGGTCAGAGCAAGCAGCTCAGGCGACATCCAAGATAGGGCAAAATAACTCAACGAATCCATTAGGCGCCCCCAAATAAGCGACTTAGGTTGGCCAAAATCTCACGCTCAGGAATGATGCCCTCAGGCAAAATAATCTGAAAAATTAAGCGGAAAATTACGTAAATCACCAGCAACGCGCCTAGGGTTAAGCCTAATGTCCAAAGGCTGGAGCGGCCGTATAGCGCTTTTAGGGTGATAAATAGAAAGAGCGCGGAAGTGACCAAAAAGCCCAGCTGTTCCAGTAACACCGCATACAGCACAATAAAGGCCATCATCACGCCCACTACCACGGGGAAGCAGTGATAAAAGAAGCGTGCGCCTTCTACCGCTGGCGTTTTCAGGCTTTGTGCAAAAGCAATACAAGCGGCTAACACCATGACGGCGCTGGCACCCATGGGCACGGCGCCTGGTGAACTCAATTCACTGAAGCCAGAGATGAGATAGGCACGCCAAAAAATAAAAATACTGAAGACGATTAAACAGAAACTAAACAGCCTTTCGCCTGGGTAGCGATGGGGGAGGCTAGACATAGGGGCTCCGATAAGAGAAATACGTCAGGCGTTTGCCTGACGTATGGATTGCAATAACACGAATTAAATTAAGGGCGAGGAATATCGAATTCTTCTGGCGAATGCTTAGCAAAGCCTGCGTCATGGACCAACCAAGAAGATACAGAACGGTAGTTTTCTAGGAAGTCTACCGCCGCATCGCCGCTTAGGTTCATCACACCGTAACCACGACTTTGCATCAGATTTTGGAAGTCTTCTGACTCCGCACCCACAGAGAACGCTTCACTTAGCTTAGCGACCACGTCATCAGGTGTGCCCTGTTTCACGAAGACACCGAAGAATGGGCCGTACGGTAGGTAAGTAGAAAGACCTGGCAATGCATCTACGATTGGCGCGGTGTCAGGTACTACAGGGTTGCTTTCTTTGTCGACCAAAGCGATGGCTTTCATACGACCGGCTTTAACATGCTGGACGGCTGCGCCTAATACCGCAGGCATCACATCAATAGCGCCACCTTGTAGGGCGGTCAGAGCAGGGCCATCACCATTGTAAGGGACCGTTGTCACATCAAGATCAACTTCTGACTGGATCATTGCCATGACGATCGACGCCAAGCCACCTTTACCAGTCGAGCCGACTTTTACCGCACCTGGGTTGGCTTTGATGTAGTCGATCATTTCTTGCATGGTGTCAAACGGCGCATCGTTTTGTGCCACGAGCAACGGGATACCGCGCGCTAAAACGTTCACAGGGATCATGTCGCTGTAATCAATGTCCGCAAGACCTAAGACTTTGTACATTTGTGGGTTTTCAGCGCCCATCAACAAGGTATAGCCGTCGGCTTGTTTAGCGTTGACATACTTAGTAGCGATCGCGCCGACACCACCGGTACGGTTGGTGAGGATGATATCAGTGCCCAATACTTCCTCTGCGTGAGGGGATACTGAACGCATTACAGTGTCCGTTGAGCCGCCAGCGCCCCATTGAATGATGCCTTGGATGTCTTTCGTTGGGTAATCTGCCATGGCTGCTGAAGAGAGAGCTAACCCTGCAAAAGCACTTAAGATTATTTTTTTCATGATCGCGCTCCAAACCGCTATGTTAAAAAGGCCACCGTGTACGACGGTCTAAGTATAAAAAAGAGACACAATTATAAGTTCGTTTTTTTATATATCCAGTGCTTGGCTCATGTTCTAACCATATGACAACAATTTCTTTGGTATATATTGATAATAATTATCACCCTTGTTAACTTTCTTTATATTAGAAGATTCTAAACTTGTTGATTATGTCAACTACTTTTACGCTTAAAATATAAGGAACCGATAATGAAAAAAACCGTTCTAGCCGCTCTGATTGCCTGCTCAACCAGCGCCATGGCAGCACCAACCTATGAATTTGATGTGACGCTAAAAGGTTATGACGGCGACGCTGAGTCATCCGTGGCTTACTCTGGCCAGATCGCTCGTCATGCGCTGCACAACTCACTGAAGAAAGTCGTGGGTCAAGGTGATCAAGCGAAGATGGAACAATACCTTTCTAGCCAAGCCAGCGGTCTTGCGATTATTGATCCTGCGAGCAAAGACGGCTTTGCGATTAAGCAATCTTCGATTGATGAGCTATCAAAAGGCAAAGACCTATTATCAAGCGCTTACGATGGCATCATCACCGGTTGGCCAGGTAACCCAACTGGGCAAGAGCTACTGCAACAGCTAGTGGAACAAGCGGGTAACACTAAAAATGGTTACGATCCTGTCAACGGCTACGACTACGTACAGTTGGTGTCTAAGTTTGCAATGGGCGCGGTGTTTTACAACAAAGCGGTGAACCACTATCTAGAAGAAAAGCTCGAAGCAGATCAGCACCCGAACAATGAAGCTTACAAAGATGGTGTACCTTACACAGGCAAAGAGCATGTGTGGGATGAAGCGTTTGGTTACTTCGGTGCACCAGCGCACGGTCTTGAGCTGACACCTGAAGAAGTGGTACAGATCACTAAACAGAACCCAGACTACTTTGCCAAAGCCGATGCTAACGGTGACGGTGTCGTGGATCTGAAATCCGAAATGGCGTTTGCTCATGCCTACTACGCTGCCAGCGTCGATGCGAGTGCCGGCACGGATTACTTTCACACCATCATGCAAGCCTTCGTTGATGGCCGCCAGCTGATTGCTGACGCCGATGGCGAGCGTCTAAGCGATGCGCAGCGTACTGAGCTGAAAGGCTACGCAGCGACCATCGCTACAGCTTGGCAGCAGGTGATTGCCGAAGCTGCCTTCAAATACGCGGGTAGCGTCTACGCTGACCTTGAGAAAATTGCTGTGATCGAAGAAGCTCACGGTGATGTGTCAAAAGCTTTCCGTGACTATGTTAAGCACTGGGGCGAGCTAAAAGGCTTTGCCATGGCGTTAGAGGCAGCGGGTCGTGATTTGGGTAATGCGCAAGCAGGGCTAGATCGTTTAATTGGCTTTAGCCCAGTGCTATTCGGTGGCGCGCAAGTGGTTGCTCAAGACGGCCAAGGTGGTTTCGTGCAAGCAAATGCTGGCTCTATGCAAGAGTACAAGCTAAACATGATCAAGGTACAAAACCTATTGGCGCAGAGCTTTGACCTGAAGGCCAAGCAAAAAGACATGACTGGCGGTATGAGCGATGTGCTTAAGCAAATCAATGCCGCTGGCCAAAGTGCTGAAAACGATTGATATGTGGCACCGACAAATTTGGATAAGCAGCGATGCTTGAGAATTTTGTCTTATGGTTAGGAGGCGAACTGGTATCTGCTGGTTCGTCTCTACTGGACGCGACGAAACGCGTCTCAGTGTTTTATTTATTATCAGCGCTCCTGTTTGCAGCGCTGATGATGTTTTGGCGTTATGGCTCAAAGGGCGTAAAGCGTCTAAAACCCTATCTATCTTGGCAGGTTTGGTGGCATCCATCTGCACGCACTGATTACCAGCTCTGGCTAGCCAATCGTCTATTATTGGCCGTCCTTATCCCGAAAACCTTAACCCAAGCAGTATGGATTAGCTGGCTCTATTTTTATTGGCAAGAGCAAGGCTTTACCAGTCTTGGGCTCCATTGGCCTACCTCAATCGTGATTGGGCTGTTCACCCTATGTTATTTCTTGGTCGATGACTTTTCACGCTTCTTGGTGCACTGGGCAATGCATAAAAGCCCGACCTTATGGTCGTTTCATCAGGTGCATCACAGTGCCAAAGTACTGACGCCTTTTACTGTATTTCGTACGCATCCAGTCGAAGGGCTACTGTTTTTCTTGCGCTCAATGGCTGCCCAAAGTCTCGTCGTAAGCGTCTTTCTGGTCGCGTTTCCCAATCAGGTCAGCCTGTGGCAAGTATTTGGCGTATTGGTGACCACATTTATCTTTAACGTATTAGGCGCCAATCTAAGACACTCTGGCGTGGCGCTGAGCTACGGCCCACGCATTGAAAAGTGGCTGATTTCACCTGCGCAGCATCAAGTGCATCACTCTGTGGCGCGCGAGCATTACGATCGTAATTTTGGTGTGACCTTAGCCATTTGGGATCGTTTATTTGGCAGTTGGCATAAAGGCCACGATGACCAAGTCATCCGTTATGGCACAGGGCAAAACATTGATGAGATGGGCCTACTCGGTCAGTGGCTACAACCGTTTAAAGACTGCTTTGCGAGGGTTTTGTGCATACTTAAAAAACTCATACCTACTGGCCAAAAAAACGCCCAACCCAGTAAAACTGCGAAGGGCGTCCCTAAGTGGGAGAATGTCTCAACGTGAGACAAAGTTAAGGTCGGACAAAAAACGCTAACAATACTTAAGACTGTGTGGATAGATCTGCTTCAGCCTGTGCCAGCATGTTGAACTCTTCTTCTGGTGTTTTCGCGACCAGACGGTTTTTGCTGTACAAGAAGAAGTAAGCGGCACCGATCACGAACAACGCCAAGGTGTACATAAAGGCACGTGGGTCGTAAGCGTAAACACCTGTCAGCGCAACGATCGACAGCACTAGGGCAATCCCCGAAGTGATCACGCCACCTGGTGTTTTATAAGGGCGCTCAAGGTCAGGTTGTTTGACGCGAAGTAAAATGTGGCTCAATGCCATCAGTGCGTAAGATACAGTCGCACCAACAACCGCCATGCCCAACATCAAATCACCTTCACCTGTCAGAGAAGCCAAGAAACCAAACACACCCGGTACGATCAAGGCACGGGCTGGCACTTTGCGCTCGTTGGTAAGCGATAGACTCTTTGGCAAGTAGCCTGCACGAGACAGCGCAAATACCAAGCGGCTGTAGCCGTAAATAATCGAGAAGAAAGACGCAACCAAGCCTGCTAGAGCAAGCACGTTCACCAGTGTCGCAAGAGTTGGCTTGCCTGCTACATTCAGTGCATCCACCAACGGCACGGCACTGCCACCAATCGCTTCAGCGCCTGTCACACCGGCTAGCAAAAAGACCACTAGAGTCGCTGTGAACAGTAGGAAGATCATGGCGCCAATGATGCCTTTAGGTACGTCTTTCGCTGGGTTCTTTGCTTCTTCTGCAGCCAACGGCACACCTTCTACCGCAAGGAATAACCACATCGCAAACGGCAACGCCGCCCAGACACCGTACCAACCAAATGGCATAAACTCAGAAGCACCTGCTGCTGACGTTGGTGCAATGTCAAACAGACGTGAGGCATCAAAATCACCAATCAGCGCAACACCTGTGCCGAGAATCGCAAGTACCGCAAGACCAGAGATTACCATCATGACTTTTAACGCTTCACCTACACCTGCTAAGTGAATGCCAATAAACACTAAATAGAATAAGGCATAAACCACAGGGCCATTAAAGCCCAATAGTTCTTCGACCGCGGAGCCAATAAAAATCACAATCGCTGCAGGGGCAAGCGCATATTCGATCAGCACGGCAAGGCCGGTCATGTAGCCGCCCACTGGGCCCATTGCTTGGCGCGCAAAGCTGTAACCGCCACCGGCAGCAGGGATCGATGCCGACATTTCTGCCAAAGATAAAACCAGCGTTAAATACATAATGCCCATCAATACGGCAGCCACAGCAAAGCCACCCCAGCCCGCTTCGGCTATACCGAAGTTCCAGCCGGCGAAGTCACCAGAGATAACGTAGGAAACACCTAACCCTGCTAGCAAAAGCCAGCCTGCGGTGCCGCGTTTGAGCTGGCGTTTTGCCAGGTATTCTTGATCCATTTGTTCAGCCATGTGTGTTCCTCATGTGTCTGTACGGTTATGTTTTTAAATGGTTTTTGAGAGTTCTAATGTTTAAGGTCTAGCTTTTTGAGATAAGGAAGTTGTTGTTATCGTTTTCATGCTCAAGCGCTGATTCGTCAGTACGGTCTTTCAGTTGCACCCCTGACAGCTGTTTTGTTCGCGCTTCATTGAGTAGGTAGCGAGTTTTGCGGCTGGCTTCGGGGTAGTTCAATCCTGCTGTACGGATGTTGGAAATACAGTTTCGGTAGGCATCGGTTTTCCCCGACTTAGGCGCCCAAGTCAGGTACAAGCCCATGCTGTCTGGGGAGCTTAACCCTGGGCGTTCACCAACGAGAACCACCACACATTTGGCATTCAATAACTCACCGATAGGATCGCCAATGGCGACACGGCCCTGTTCGACAAAACACAGTGGTGCAATCGACCATGGCTCAGGGCCACTGGTCAGCTGTGGAATTAATTCACCGAGAAACGGCAGCGTATTTTCTTCAATCGCGAGCGCCGATAGACCATCGACAATGACAAAGGCGAGATCGTATGGATCATCGTTGAGGTAGGCGTGGTCTTCTAAGGTTTGCTCGGAGGCTTTATTTAATAGGCGCCCGTAGTCTGGGCGTTGCAGATACATGTCACGATGTTCTGCACGGCTATGTAATCGCAAGGGCTGGCCTTTCGGACACCAGCTTTGGGCTGTAAGGTTTTCAATCAAACCGTCGATATTGAGCGGTGTATGCACGGCATCAATGGCTTGCGCGTGTGCTAATTGAAAGGCTAGTAAATGCTTTGTCGGCACACTGACGCCCGCGCGGCCAAGGCCAATACGGGCATCGGTAAATTCGCGCAAACGCTGCCATGGGTTTTCAATTACTGGATCGTTGGTTGGGTGAGTTGGGAACACACGTTTCATGTTATTGGCCTCCCAGCATACGTTTTAGCGACTTTTCAAACGCTGACGGAACCTGGTGATTCAAAGTGAACTGATCGTCATTGAAGATGTTTGTGTGCTTCAACCATTGATCAAACTCGGGTGCAGGGGTTAAGCCCAGCGCTTGGCGTACATACATAGCATCGTGGAATGAGGTGGTTTGATAGTTGAGCATGATGTCATCAGAACCTGGGATGCCCATGATGAAGGTACAACCTGCTACTGCGAGCAGCGTCATCAAGTTGTCCATATCGTTTTGATCGGCTTGCGCGTGGTTGGTGTAACAAACGTCACAACCCATTGGCAGACCGAGTAACTTGGCACAGAAGTGATCTTCAAGCCCCGCGCGAGTGATCTCTTTGCCATCGAACAAATATTCAGGACCGATAAAGCCCACCACGGTATTCACCAACAGTGGTTTGAATTTGCGTGCCACGGCGTAGGCACGCGCTTCACAGGTTTGTTGGTCGACATTGTGATGAGCGTTAGCAGATAGAGCGCTACCTTGACCGGTTTCAAAGTACATGACGTTATCGCCCACGGTGCCGCGTTTTAGGGAAAGCGCTGCCTCGCGAGCTTCGGCCAAGGTAGCGAGGTTAAAACCAAAACTGTCATTGGTGGCTTGCGTTCCGCCAATGGACTGGAAAACAAGGTCAACTGGCGCGCCTTGTTCGATGCATTCGATAGTGTTGGTAACGTGCGTTAATACACAGGATTGCGTTGGGATTTCATAATGCTGGATCACCTCATCCATCATTTTCATCAAGCGACATGCCTGTGCCACGTTATCGGTAGCCGGGTTAATCCCGATGACTGCATCGCCGTTGGCGTACATCAAACCGTCTAAGATACTGGCCGCGATGCCTGTTAGATCATCGGTTGGATGGTTCGGCTGTAAGCGCGTTGAAAGGTGCCCTGGTAGGCCGATGGTGTTACGAAACGCGGTTTTCACATGGCATTTTTTAGCGACCAAAATCAGGTCTTGGTTACGCATAATCTTGCTCACCGCCGCGGCCATTTCTGGCGTGATACCGTCGCGGACTTTTTCCAACATGGCAGGTGTCGCCATATCGCTTAGTAGCCAATCACGAAAACCACCCACCGTTAGATGAGAAATTGGTGCAAAGGCTAGCTTGTCGTGTTCATCGATGATAAGCCGAGTAATTTCATCGTCTTCATACGGTACGACGACTTCTTCTAAGAATAATTTCAGTGGCACATCGGCCAGCGTCATCTGTGCAATGGCACGCTCTTCCGCTGTTTCAGCAGCAACGCCTGCAAGGCGATCACCGGATCGTGCGGGAGTGGCTTTGGCCATCAACTCGGCCAAGCTTTTAAAGCCAAATGTTCGCTCACCCACCGTATGTCGAAAGCGAAATTGAGTCTGTGCATTTGTCATAGTGAAACTTTTCCGTCTACTGTTAAAAGCCTGTTTGATAACGCTGCCTTATGGGCATGAAGATTGCTGGCTAGAACACTCAGCAAGTTATGACATTTTGTTAAATGTGTATGAAAAGGCGTTATCGAATTTTGGCAATATTTAAAAATCCTTATAAATCAAATAACTATAAAGATTTCAGGTTTGCGTTTTGCGCAAATTTGATAGTCGGAGAACAAAGATGACAGGGATAGAAGCACTAAATGCACCAAAAAAGAGCATCAAAGTATCCTTTAAAGAGGCCTTTGATGCGGATTTACACGCCAGTAACCTCACCAATTGGCAACAGGAGTACGATCAAACCAGTCGCGGTGGTTTTCGCGGTGCGATTGTCGAGCTGCCATTTAGCGATCTGCAAGTATTCAAGGAAGTGACCAGCCAAGCGCTGCAGCAAAAGTGTGTGGTGTGGCCGGATTCTGTCTGGCTGGGCATTCCACTGAACGGCCAAGAGGAAAGTCGTATCAACGGACTGACTGTGCGTGAGCAGCATATTATGTGCCGCCCCGGCGGTTGTGAATTTGAGCTGACCACACCACAGAACTATGAACTGTTTGGTATGGTAGTGAAACTGCCTGCTTTGATGCGTATGGCGAAGATCCACGGTGTGGATTTGAATTGGTCAGAGCTGACTGAACATGGTCGTTTAGCGTTGCCAAAGAAAACGTTGACGGATGTACGTTATGTACTCACGCGTCTACTTAATGGTCAGGCGATCAGTGCGATGCCAGAGCGCCTAGCCCATGATTTGTTGATGATGGCGCTTTTAGAAGTGCTCAAAGCCGAAGAGCCTGCCCCAGCACAAACGCAAAGTTACCATCACCGCAAGCAGGTGGTGGATACCGCGCGGGCGTTTATTCACGATCACCCTGATACGCCGTTAACGGTAACGGATCTCTGTGAAGTGGCGAATGTCAGTCGTCGTACCCTGCAATACGCGTTTGAAAGCATCCTCTCTATTAGTCCGATTCAATATCTGCGAATGTCGCGCTTGAATGGTGTACGCCGTGAGTTGATTGTCGCCGAAGAGGGCGTGAACGTGGCGGATATTGCCGCGGAATGGGGCTTTTGGCATATGAGTCAATTTGCCAAAGATTACCGCATGTTATTTGGTGAGCTGCCGTCACATGCGAGGGTGCATGCGTATTCGCCGTAACGCTTGGTTGTATTGCGTAAGTCAGATATTTAGAATGTGCTGTAAAACTAATGATTCTCAACTACAAAAGAGAATCGCTACGAGAGAATTTTATGGCGCAGATTACCACCCTTGACCAGTTAGAAGCTTTGTATAAAGCGCCGCATCCGATTGTGGCGCAGAAGGCTATTAGCGCATTAGAGCCCCATTCACAGACGTTTATCCAGCACAGTTCCTTCATCGTCCTATCGACGCAAACGGCTCAAGGTAAGATGGATATCTCGCCGCGTGGTGGCCCGGCAGGATTTGTACAGGTATTGGACAACGAGCACATAGTGTTTGGCGATCATGCAGGTAATAATCGTTTGGATACCTTGCACAACCTCTTACATAACCCAGAAATCAGTATTCTGTTTATCATCCCGGGCATTAACGAAGTGTTGCGTGTGAAAGGCCGTGCTAGTTTGCACGATGATGAAGATTTGATCGAGCGCTGCTTAGAGGGCAAAAAACGTCCGAAGCTGGTGGTTAAGATTGCCATCAGTGAGCTGTTTTTCCATTGCCCTAAAGCCATGCTAGTCAGTCATATTTGGGACAGTGAGCACTTTACCTCACGTGATATTTTGCCGTCATTAGGGCAAATCGTACAGGATCAGCTGGGCTTGGATTCATTAGAATAGAGTACGTTAAGCACTTTTTGCCCAGTAAAAGAAAGGCCGCTTAGGTTTCCCTAAGCGGCCTTTTTATAAGACGAAAATGTCGCCTTATTTATTCTTTTGCTGCTCTTCTAGGCGCTTTTCCCAGAAGTCTGCGCCTTTAATGCCAAGGGCTTTCGGGTCGAAGGTGTATTCTTCGACACCAGCGGCTTTTTGATCTTCGTAATCTTTTAGCGCACGCATGGTTGGGCGTGCCATGAAGAAGATCGCTAGGATGCCGACGATGTTTAACCAAGCCATCAAGCCTACACCCACGTCACCTAGGTTCCAGATGTAACCAGCTGTGTTGACGGTGCCGTAAGCCACCATAAACATGATCAATAGTTTCACTAGGGTTAGCGGTACGTTTAGCTTCAACGCACGACGCAAGTAGGCGACGTTGGTCTCAGCAATGTAGTAGTAAGCCAAGATGGTGGTGAAGGCGAAGAAGAACAACGCAATGCCGACAAACGCAGAGCCGAAGTCACCAAAGATGCTTTGCAGAGCCATCTGCGTGAATGCAGGTGAGGCGATGATCACATCCGCAGGAACGTTTTGTGTGATGAATTGACCATCTGGTAGCGTGCCTTGTACGTTGTACTGCTGTGTGATCAGGATCATCAAGGCTGTTGCGGTACATACGAATAGAGTATCAACGTAGACCGAGAACGCTTGCACCAAACCTTGCTGTGAAGGGTGTTTAACTTCTGCAGCAGCGGCAGCGTGCGGGCCAGTACCTTGGCCAGCTTCGTTAGAGTAAACACCACGTTTTACACCCCAGCCGATCGCGGCACCAAAGCCTGCCTGAGCGCTAAACGCATCAGAGATGATCATGGCGAAAATGCCAGGTACTTGATCAACGTTTAGGAAAACAACGATCAATGCCATCACGATGTAGCCCATCGCCATAAATGGCACGATGATCTGTGTGAAGTTGGCAATACGCTTGATACCACCAAAGATGATGAATGCCAATACCACTAGGATAACCGCTAGGGCCACCAGTTTAGTGGTACCCACTTCACCAAATGATGTCGCAATGATCTCGCCTGGGCCAAATACTTGTGCCACAGCGTTGCCCACTGAGTTGGCTTGAATGCCAGGTAAGAACACACCACATGCGATGATTGAAGCTAGAGCAAACAATACCCCTAACCACTTAAGGCGTAGGCCTTTCTCGAAGTAATACGCAGGACCACCACGGTACTGACCGTTGTCGTTAACCTTGTAGATCTGACCGAGTGTGGATTCTGCGTAAGCGGTACTTGCGCCTAAGAACGCCACCACCCACATCCAAAATACCGCGCCTGGGCCACCGAAACCGATCGCCGCAGCAACCCCTGCGATGTTACCAGTACCGACACGACCTGAAAGAGATACTGCTAAGGCTTGGAACGATGAAATACCTTTTTCAGATGGCGTTGAGTTAAACAGCAAGGACCACATTTCTTTGAAGTGTCGTACTTGTGCAAAACGGGTCAAAATTGAGTAGAACAGGCCGGCGCCTAAGCAAAGATAAATCAATGCAGGGCTCCAGATGACTCCATTGAGGAAATCAATGAATGCTTGCATAAAAAAGTTCTCCAGTGATATCCGCTCGTTGAACGAAGGATTATTTTTCTAAAATGGCGAGTCATTGGCATGACTCAGAAGATTTCAGCCGCTGTAGCGTTAAATTGTGCAAACTTAATCACACAATGCGTACGACTTGTGTAAATCAGACTACCGAATCTAACACAGCAGAGAAGGGAAAAACATTTAGCTAATTGTCTTATTCGGATGCTAGTTGATGCTCTAATAGCACTATTTGACGTTATATTGAGATAAAGCAGATGCTTTTGAGGCAGCTTTAGCGAGGGATAATTATTAAATTATTTCTTTTTTGTGAATAAATAGTTTTTGTTTTGTGTATTTATTGCGCTCCTTGCTGGGTCTAATATGTGAGCCATTGATTAAGCCAAGCGCTTTGACCTGTTTAAGGAGTGTGTATGTCTTCTGTTGCATTTGTTTCCCATGGTGGTGGCCCAATGCCGGTGTTAGGTGATCCCGGACACCAAGAGCTGGTATCAACCTTACAAGATCTAACTCAGGCGCTACCTAAGCAGCCATCAGTGATTGTCGTGCTCAGTGCTCACTGGGAAACCGCGTCATTTGAAATCACCAGTGCTGCAAAACCTGAGCTGATTTACGACTATTATGGTTTTCCTGAAGAGTCGTATCAGTTGCAATACCCAGCGCCAGGCGCACCTGAGCTGGCGCAACGGATGGCTGAGCAGCTCAATGCTGCTGGCGTTGCGATCAAGGCTAATGCCAGCCGTGGGTTTGACCATGGTATGTTTATTCCGCTGATGTTGATGTACCCAGAGGCGGATATTCCAGTGTTGCAGATTTCTTTGGCGAGCTCGCTGGATCCACGTCAGCACTGGCAGCTTGGAGAGCAGCTAGCCAAGGTCTTACCAGAAGATGCGCTGGTGATCGGGTCAGGCTTTAGTTTCCACAATATGCGTACCTTTTTTGCGCCGAAAACCGAACAAATAAATCACGATGTACATGCGTTCCAAAGCTGGCTTGATGAGACGGTCACCGCGGTCGACATCAAGCCTGAGCAGGCGCAGCAGCGCTGGTCTGAGTGGAGCAAAGTCGAGGGTGGACGTTTTTGTCACCCACGTGAAGAGCATCTGATTCCGTTAATTGTGTGTCATGCCATCGCCCAATCCCAAGGGCGTTCGATTCCATTTACTGCGCTTGGAGTCGAAGCACGTCACTTTATTTGGTAGCGCAGTTTTTTTCATCGGTTCCTTCCCTTTTGCCAGCCTCGTTTGGGGCTGGCTTTTTTTTGTCCAAACAACGCACCATTGCTCCCCATTGTACGCTAGACAGCCAACGACATGGCGTTGCAACATAGAGACGCTATATTGATGATAGACCCCCATTTTCAGAGGACGATAGGCATGGCTGACGCATCACAACAACTTTCGGATCAGGTAATCGCTTCGTGTCAGGAGTTTAAGCAAAACATTCTTTACCACATGCGTTATACCTTAGCGCTGCGTTCTGAGCAGGCGACTAAGCGTGATTGGTGGCTGTGTTTATCCCTCGCGGTGCGAGATCGCATCATCGACGATATGGTGGCGACCCAAGAACGCCATAATCAAGACAATGTGCGCCGTGTGTATTACCTATCGATGGAATACCTGATGGGGCGGATGTTGATCAATAACGTACACAATGTGCGTGTCTATGATGAAGCCAAACAAGCCCTCGAAGAGCTTGGCCAAGATTGGCAGGCTATCTGTGATGTAGAAATGGATATGGGCTTGGGCAACGGTGGTTTAGGTCGACTGGCCGCGTGTTTCTTAGATTCATTGGCGACGTTAGATCTGCCAGCAGTAGGTTATGGCATCTATTATGAATTTGGCTTGTTTAAACAAGAGTTTCTAAACGGCCAGCAAGTAGAGCACCCCGATACTTGGATCAACTACGGTACCCCTTGGGAGTTAGTGCGTCCTGAATACGCGCAGACGGTGCAGTTTTATGGGCGCGTGGAAGAGGCTTTCGATAGCTTTGGCAATTACCATCCGCGCTGGGTGGATACCAAAAGTGTGCTGGGCATTCCCCATGATATTCCCGTGGCTGGCTATGACACCAAGACGGTCAACTTCTTGCGCTTGTGGTCGTCACGTTCGACCGAAGACTTTGATCTGGATGAGTTTAACAATGGCGATTATGTTGAAGCGGTGCGCTCCAAAGCCATTGGCGAAACCATTTCTAAGGTCTTGTATCCAAATGACAAAAATGAAAACGGTAAAGAGCTGCGCCTGATCCAGCAGTACTTTTTTGTCGCCTGTTCGCTGGCGGATATTTTACGCCGCTTTGAGCGCAATAATGGTCAGGATTGGTCGAAGCTGGCTGATCAGGCAGCGATCCAGCTTAACGACACTCACCCTGCGATTGCGGTGGTGGAGTTGATGCGTATTTTGGTGGATGACAAGCGCATGCATTGGGATCAAGCGTGGTCTTTGGTGAATCAAATCTTCGCTTACACTAACCACACTTTATTGCCAGAGGCGCTAGAGACTTGGAGTGTCGCCTTGATGCACAAGGTGCTGCCGCGTCATTTGCAAATCATCTACGAAATCAATCAGCGCTTTTTGGCGCAGGTAGAAGAGCGCTGGCCGGGACGGGATGACATTAAAATGAGCCTATCGCTGATCCAAGAGGGCGCGCACAAAATGGTGCGTATGGCGCACTTGGCAGTGGTCGCCAGTCATAAGGTGAATGGTGTCGCCGCGCTGCATTCTCAGCTTCTTAAACGTTCGCTGTTTGCCACTTTTAATGAATTTTACCCAGACAAATTTACCAATAAAACCAACGGCATTACTCCAAGGCGCTGGTTGCTGAACTGTAATCCAGGCCTTGCTGATCTGTTTGCTAAATATGGCGTGGAGTCTGATTGGCCAAAAAATCTAGAGCGTTTGCGTCATATTGAGCAGTACGCCGAGGATCCAGACTTTCAGCGAGCGTTTATGCAGGTCAAACACGACAATAAGCAGCGCTTGGCCCAAGTGATTGCCAACGAATGCGGGGTAGACGTAAATCCTAGTGCGATCTTTGATGTGCAGATTAAGCGCTTGCACGAGTACAAGCGCCAGCACTTAAGTTTGCTGAACATTTTGACGCTCTACCATCGACTATTGAATGAGCCGGATTTAGACATTGCACCGCGGGTGTTTATTTTTGGTGCTAAAGCTGCGCCTGGGTATGCACTGGCCAAGACCATTATTTATGCCATCAACTGCGTCGCTGCCGCGATCAACCAAGATGTACGTATCAAAGACAAGCTTAAGGTGGTGTTTTTGCCGAATTATCGCGTGTCCTTGGCGGCGAGTATTATCCCTGCTGCAGACGTGTCGGAGCAGATTTCGACGGCGGGCAAAGAGGCCTCGGGTACCGGTAATATGAAGCTTGCGCTCAATGGTGCCTTGACGATCGGTACGCTTGATGGCGCCAATGTTGAGATCAAAGAAGAGGTTGGCGATGACAACATCTTTATCTTTGGTTTGAATGTGGATGAAGTCGAAGCGCTAGATCAGCAGGGCTATGACCCATACCAGTACTACCATCAAGATGACGAGCTAAGAAATGCCATTGAGTGGTTATGCTCGGGCTACTTTAGTCCGCAAGATCCGCATGCGTTTGATGATATTCGTCGCGCCTTACTAGAGCATGGCGATCAATTTAAAGCGTTGGCGGATTATCGTGCCTATGTAGAGTGCCAAGAGCGTGTGGATGAGGCGTATAAAGACTCTGCACGCTGGGCCAAAATGGCGATTTTGAATACGGCGCGGATGGCGAAGTTCTCCTCTGATCGTACCATTCAAGAATACGCCGACGAGATTTGGCAGTTACCGCCAAGCCATGTGTAATGCACATGGCTTGGGGATATTATAGGTAGCGGTTACGGATGGCTTGATAAGTGCCGTTGCGTTTGATTTCACGCAGACCAAGGTTGAACTGGTCGACCACGGTACGAGCATGCGGGTATTGACGGCTGACACACAAATGCTGGGTGTTCAGCGGTTGCGAAGCCAGTGGCGTCGCTTTGATATGGTCGTGAATGCCCAGCTTTTTGGCTTGTGCTAGGGCTGGGTATTCGGCAATGTACAACAAGTCCGCGCTGCCATCCTCAATTTTCAACAGTGCCTCGTCTAAGGACGCGGCGACTTGATGACGGATACCCAGTTGCTCCATAAGCTTTTGTGGCGCCCAATTCGCTACTGAAACAATATTGTAGGTTTGTAACTGCTCTAAGGTTTGTACTGGTGAAATCTCAAGCTCACGGCGACTAATAAAGACTTGGCTCGTGGTGCTGATTTCATCGCTGTAAAACATATATGGCAAGCGCTCAGGGCGACGCATGCACGAGGCTGTGCCAAGCAATTGGCCATGCTCCATGCCCGTGAGGATAGAATCCCAAGCCTGCACTTGGTAATGCACATCCACATCTACCGCAGCAAAGGCGGCACGAATGATCTCGGCATCCATTCCTGACACTTCTTGGCTCTGCTCATCTTCAGACACAATTAGGTAAGGCGGGTAATCCACTGCGTACAGCGTCACCGCTTCGCTTTGCGACCAAGCAAAGCAACTTAACAAAAGTGTTAATGATAGAAGGGTCGTTCGAATGAATGGGTGAGCGCGCACACCGCCTCCAAAATGACTGTTTTCCACAGTTAAGAAACCTAAATCACACTCAGATAGTGCATATAATGTTCATATTGGTGCGCAATATAACACACAATAAGGAGTTTGTGTGCTATTTATTTGCTCTAAATAAGGCGTTCCATCGGCTGATAAGTCAGCCCTGACTCGATGTTCTCAACGCCTGTGCAGACAAAGCCGTAATGCTGATAAGCCTTCACCGAAGGCAGAGAAGCTCGCACTGTGACGGAGGTGTCGCTGCAGTAGGGGAGCATGGCGTGGATGAGTGCTTTGCCAATGCCTTGGCCTTGAACCTTGGGGTCGACAAACAGCAAGGATAAGTGGCGGCCTTGTTTGAGTAATAGTATGCCCAGTAGCTGTTGATCTTGTTCGTAAACGAGCGCAGTGTTGCTGGACTCAGCGATCAGTTTGGCAAGCGTATCTGGAGCGGTAATGTGATAAAAATTATCACGGCCCTCAGCGAGTACCGTATTGGCGACGCTGTGATTAAAAGCGTCGTAACAGATTTGACTGACACGCGTCAGATCGTCGGTGGTCATTTCCCTGATCGGCATAGATCCTCCTAAAACGAAGTGCAGAGTGCACTTCGTTGTAAAGGATCTATATTAAAGTGACATGACGATACGTCCAGTAATTTCGCCTTTTTCCATATCGGCAAAAATGTCGTTAATGTCGTCGAGTTTTTTCTCTTTGATGATGGCTTTGACTTTGCCGCGCGCAGCAAATTCTAGGCACTCTTCTAAGTCCTTACGGGTACCGACGATCGAACCGACGACGCTGACACCATTGAGCACTGTGTCAAAGATCGGTAGCGGCATGTCTTCTGGAGGTAGACCTACCAACACACATTTGCCACCACGGCGTACCACATCATAGCTTTGGCGGAAGCCAGCTTTGCTGACCGCGGTACAGACACTGCCATGAACGCCACCCGTGGTTTCACGAATGTCTTCGACAACATTGTCGGTTTTGAAATCAAAGAAGCATTCGGCGCCCAATGACAACGCAAGGTCGCGTTTAGCAGCACCTGTATCCACGGCCGCCACACGTAGGCCCATCGCCACGGCGTATTGCACGGCTAAGTGGCCTAAGCCGCCGACACCAAAGATTGCAACCCATTGACCAGGTTTGGCTTCGGATACTTTTAACGCTTTATAGGTGGTGACACCGGCACAGAATAAAGGCGCCGCATCGACGTAGTTAAGACCTTCTGGCACTTTCACCACGTAATCGGCGTGTGCTGCGCAATACTCAGCGTAACCGCCAGCCACTGAGTAACCAGCGTTTTCTTGAGACATACACAGACTCTCTTTGCCTGCTAAGCAATATTCACAATGGCCACAGGCGCTATACAGCCATGGAATGCCGACACGATCACCAAGGTTTAAGTGTGTTACGGCACTACCGACTTCGACGATTTCGCCAACACCTTCGTGGCCAGGAATTAAGGGCAATGTGGGTTTAACCGGCCAATCACCATGGCACGCGTGCAGGTCGGTGTGACAGACGCCACAGGCATGAATTTTGACCAAAATCTGATGGGGCTCGATGCTCGGTTTGGCGACGTCTTCGATTTTTAAGATGTCGCCAAATTTGTTTGCAACAGCAGCTTTCATAGTAAACTCCCTCTTTATTGTTTTAGCCCAGTTATTAAGAAATATTCTCAACTGGTCTAAAGACTTTAGGGGAATGCTGGTAAAAAGCTTGCTTGCCAGTCCAGAAAAGTTGTCCCTGTGTCCAATTTACTTATCTAGTATGACTTGGATGCGCAAAACCATCCCTAGCGCATCGGGGTTACTTGAGTACGCCTAACTCGACCAGCCGTTCGTGCAAATAAGAGCCTGCGGTATGACGCTCGGATAACACGACCTCTGGACGCGGATGTAAGAACAACGGCAACGAGATGCGCGCTTTGGTTTTGTCGGTGCCCTCAGGATTAATGACGCGATGCGATGTCGAAGGGAAGTAGCCTGCCGAGGCTTCTTGTAGCATGTCGCCAATATTGACGATCAGATTGCCAAAATCGCATGGCACATCTTGCCAGCGACCATCTTTGAGTTTGACTTGCAGCCCAGGCTCGTTGGCGGCAGGCAAAATCGTAATCAGATTGATATCTTCATGAGCGCCAGCACGAATGGCGCCTAACTCTTCATCACCTTTTAGTGCTGGATAATGCAGCAAGCGCAATAAGGTTTGGTCACTGTGTTCGATCATTGCACTCAGCGGCTCACGGTAATGTGCGGCAATGTCTTGGGGCGTGTAGTGTTCGATCCAGCCAAGTAGCTCTACGGCGAGTTGATTGGCTGCTTCGTAGTACTGCTGTAATAGCGGGCGCAAACTGTCTGGGCATTGCCCCCAAGGGTAATAGTGAAAGTATTCTTTAAGGTCTTTATGTTGGTGACCCTTGGCCGTTTCGGAGACTTGTGCAGGGAAAAAACCGTCCTGAGTGCCGACATTGTAGAGGTAGGCTTGCTTATCTTCGCCGGCAAAGAACGCTTGGCCATGCTGGTAGATTTGCTGCACCAAGGCTTGTTCTATCGGGTGATTCTTGAGAACGCCGAAGCCCGTGTCGCGCAGAGATTGCACAAAAGCCTGCGCTGCATCCGGCGCTTGATAGTCTACCGCTTGTAAGGTCATGAATTTGTCCCCATTACGTTATTTAGGCGGCATCGCGCATGCCTACCAAATTGTAGAATTTTGTTCTTATCCAGAGCAGGTTGGCGCGTTTCTTCGCTTGGGTACGTAGCAAAGTTTGCAATAAACAAAAAGAAACTTAACCAAATGGTCTATTTTTCAAGAGTTTAACAGCATTTCTTGCAAATTGAAGTGAAATTCAGAAAATATGCGCCGTTGGCTGGGCAAATGCCAAGCGTGTCCTATACTGGCAAATATGGTCCTCGATAGAAGAACTAATTTGAGCGTACACATACTGATCGAGGAAGACTGACGCGAGCTCTAGCGTCGATCTCAAATAGAGGGCGATTTTATGACGAATACAGTGCAATCGTTAAAGAACCACTTTTTGATTTCTATGCCACACCTAAACGATCCAAATTTTGAACATACCGTGGTTTATATTTGCGAACACGCTGAATCAGGAGCCATGGGCGTCATTATCAACCGCCCATCAAGTATTGATTTTGCGGACTTAGCTGAGCATCTGGGTATGAAAATAGAGGCGCCTAAATTAACCTCAGAGCCTATTTATGTGGGCGGTCCAGTGGAGTCGGAGCGCGGTTTTATTTTGCACTCCTCCGATAAGCAATGGGGCAACACGTTACATGTTACCGACGAAGTGTGTCTGTCTGCCTCGTTAGAAATGTTGGAACACATTGCCGCCGGTGAAGGGCCGGAGCAATTTCGTATCACGCTAGGATGTGCTGGCTGGGACGAAGGCCAGCTTGAAGCGGAGATCGCCAACAATGATTGGCTGGTGTGTGAGGCGGATTTAGACGTATTATTTAATACGCCCAGTGATATGCAGTTAACCGCAGCGACTAAAGTCTTGGGTTTAGATATGAGTACACTTTCGCCGGATATAGGACACGCTTAATGACGCAACCGTCAACTTCTGACACGTCGACAAACCCCAATACTGTGCAAACGGTATTGGGGTTTGATTTTGGAACCACACGTATAGGGGTCGCCATCGGCCAAAGCCTGACCGGGCTTGGTCGCCCACTTGCACCACTTAAGGCCAATGAAGGCATTCCAAATTGGGATACCATCGCAGCCTTGGTCGAAGAGTGGCAGCCAGATGCTTTTGTGGTCGGCCTACCTCTTAATATGGATGGCAGCGAAAATGAGATGTGTCAGCGTGCACGCAAATTTGCCAAACGTCTGCATGGACGTTACAACCGTCCTTACCATATGATGGATGAGCGCCTGTCTTCTTATGAGGCAAAAGGCCAGGTGATTGCACAAGGTGGTAATCGCAATTTTAAAGAGAATTCAGTCGACGGTTTGGCGGCGCAAATGATCCTAGAATCATGGTTTGCTGCCCAAGCCGACGCATAGAAGGGTAAGCCACACAGATGACGTTGGATTTAGAAAAAGCGCTGGCTTCGATGAAGCAGCAGGTGACCCAGTATTGTCAGCAACATCAGATTGAAGACCCGATTGTTGTCGGGATTCACTCGGGCGGTGTCTGGGTCGCCAATGAGATTTTTGCTGCGGTGCCGACTACTGAGCCGTTAGCAACACTGGATATTACATTTTACCGTGATGATTTTACCCAAGCGGGACTGCACCCAACTGTGGGTCAGACACAGTTACCGGCTATCGAAGGGCGTCATGTGATTTTAGTTGATGATGTGCTGATGTCAGGGCGTACCATTCGCGCAGCGATGAACGAGATTTTTGACTTCGGCCGTCCCGCAAGCATCACCTTGGCGATCTTATTTGATTTAAATAAACGTGAATTGCCAATCCGTGCTGATATCATCGGCGAGCAGTTATCCTTGGCGGATAATCAGCGTGTTAAGCTGACGGGCCCAGAGCCATTGCAAGTAGCGCTGATTGAGACCGACTAAATTTCCCTAGAAGCTTTATTTTTTCAACAAGTCATACGACAATTAGAGCTTGGATACAGTGGTTCGCTGAGACAGCAGATTGGCGACTTTGCATGCCATAACATCTGCCTAGCCCCACGGATGCCCGATGTAGCCATGTCTACATCGGGCATTTTCCTATCATACATAGTGATTGAGGAAAGCAAACTATGATGCGATCCGACCCTCGGGCGTTACAGTTAAACGAACAAGGTCAACTGAAGCACTTCCTTACCTTGGATGGCTTGAGTAAAGATATTTTGACAGAGATTCTCGACCGCGCAGAGTCGTTCCTGTCAATGGGCGAACAATCTGTTAAGAAAGTCCCATTATTACGGGGCAAAACCGTTGTTAATCTATTCTTTGAAAATTCTACCCGCACACGCACGACGTTTGAGCTAGCAGCGAAACGTCTATCAGCAGACGTCATTAACCTTAATATTGCCACGTCCGCCACGTCTAAAGGTGAGTCACTACTGGACACCTTGCAAAACCTACAAGCCATGCAAAGTGATATGTTTGTTGTGCGCCACCAAGACAGCGGTGCGCCGCATTTCATCGCCGAACATTGCACTCCTAACGTCGCTATTATTAATGCTGGCGACGGCCGTCATGCGCATCCAACACAAGCCATGTTGGATATGCTGACCATTCGCCGCCATAAAGGTCAATTTGAAGGGCTTAAAGTCGCGATCGTGGGGGATATCCTACACTCGCGTGTGGCTCGTTCTGAATTGCATGCTTTACAAACGTTAGGTGTGGACGAAGTTCGTTTGGTCGGCCCCAAAACGCTGGTACCAGATTTCTTTCAGGACATGGGCGCAGTGATTTGTCATGACCTAAAAGCAGGTCTTGATGATGTCGATGTGGTGGTCATGTTACGTCTACAAAAAGAACGTATGGCAGGCGCTCTGTTGCCAAGTGAAAGCGAATTCTATCGCTTATACGGCCTTACTGAAGAGTCGCTGTCTTGGGCCAAGCCGGATGCAATCGTGATGCATCCTGGTCCGATTAACCGTGGCGTTGAGATTTCCTCAGAAGTTGCGGATGGCGACCATTCGGTGATTCTTGATCAGGTGACCAACGGCATCGCAGTGCGCATGGCGGTGATGTCGATGGCGATGAGTGGACAAGTTCAAGAGCAACAAGCGGCAGCAGAGGGTGAAGCGTAATATGAAACTTCGTGTAACGAATGGTCGTGTAATCGACCCGAGCCAAAACCTCGATGCTATCGTAGATCTATTTGTGGAAGATCACCGTATTGTTGCGCTAGGCGAAGCTCCGCTGGGGTTTGAGGATGCCGAAGTCATCGATGCCTCCGGCAAATGGGTGTTACCAGGATTAGTGGATACGGCCGTGGCGTTGCGTGAGCCTGGCTTTACGCAAAAAGGCACCATCGCTAGTGAAGGTCGTGCGGCAGTGACCGGTGGCGTGACGACGCTCGTATGTCCGCCAGATACTAAGCCGATTGTTGATACCCCAGCTGTAGCGGCGCTGATCCAAGATAAAGCCGACGAAGCGGGCATGGCGAATGTGTTTCCGATCGGTGCACTGACACAAGGTTTGCAAGGTGAGCAGCTGAGTAACATGGTGGCGCTGACCGATGCAGGCTGTGTGGCTTTATCAAATCAAGGTCGTGATATGGCCAGCACACGTGTCTTATCGCGTGCGCTAGAATACGCTGCAACCCATGATTTACTTGTGGTGTTCCACCCTGACGATTCCGGCCTATCTCAGGGCGGCTGCGCCCATGAAGGCGTGATGTCGACGATGCACGGTTTGGCTGGTATTCCAGAAACGGCGGAAACCATTGCCCTGATGCGTGATTTGCTGCTGGTGGAGAAGAGTGGCGTGCGTGCTCACTTTGCGCGTTTATCTTGCGCCAAGTCGGTTGAGATGATTGCCAATGCTAAAGCTGCAGGCTTAGATGTGACCTGTGATGTGGCATTGCATAATCTATTGCTGACCGATGAAGTGCTTAAAGAGTTTAATGGCCAATATCATGTGTTACCGCCACTACGCTCAGAAAATGATCGCTTGACGCTCATCGAAGGCTTGAAAACGGGTGTTGTTAATGCGATCTGTTCAGACCACCAGCCGCACGAAAAAATGGCTAAGATCGCACCGTTTGCCGCGACCGAACCTGGGATGGCGAATGTCGAAGTATTATTGCCGCTGGCTTTGCGCTTAATGGATGAGGGCGATCTTGAATTAGGTCAGTTGTTAACCTGTCTAACGCAAGGTCCTGCCGCTTGCTTTGGCCTAGAAGCCGGCTCCTTAGCAGTGGGTAGCTTTGCAGACTTTATCATCTTTGATAGCACGATGAGTTGGACATGGGACGCCAGCACACGTAAGTCAAAAGGCTCGAACTCTGCATTTGCGGGTGAGCAATTGAGTGGTCGAGTATTGCAGACCTATATCTCGGGTCAGCGTGTCTACCAACTCAGCTAGGGTGGAGAAACTCGTCACAACTTTGTGATAGAGTAACTGAAACCGTTTCAACTGCGCCCACAAGGGGCGCAGTTTTATTACAAGGGTATCAATTTTTTGAGTTTCCAAACGTATGGATAGCAGCGATCATCTCAATTCAAATAACAATGTTGCGCCAGTATTAGAGCAATCTGAAGCTGAGCGTCAGTGTGAGTTTCTGTTACAACTGCGTCAAGTCGATGCGCGTTTGCTGGATTGCATTGCGCAGAGCACGCATTCACTTATGTATATAGAGCAACTGGTTCAAAGCGCTTGGAAGCTATTTCCTCAAGCGGTGCGCCCGTGCTTTTTATGGTGTGACCAAGAGCAAACTCGGTGGCGCATCTTAAATCACCAAGACTGGCAAGCGGATATGGCGGATGCCATGGGTCACTTAGAGCATGTGCCGCAATCTTTAATGACGTTTGTGGCTAGCCCGTCGCGTCAATTTGGTCATGAATCCGCAATCAGTAGTCGCGCCAGTTGGCATCATTGGCATGGTTTTTTGGCACAGCATAACTTGGATCATTGTGCGCTGGTCAGCGTGCCCGACGAAAATGGCGATTGGCTGACCATGTGTTTGTTTTTCGAGACATTGTCAGAATCCGAGCAGTCCTATCTTAACTGGTGTGTGCAGCAGTTTTTGGCCTCACTGCCCCACTGGATCAATGCCTTAGTGGTGCGTCGAGCGGCCGACGAAAAGCTACAAGAACATACGGATGAGCAGACCGGTTTGTTGCAACCTCATGCGTTCCAAAATGGCTTAGGCATGATGTTGCGTGATGCGCGTCGTTATTTCTTGCGTTTGGCTTTTGCGACAGTGACGGTCAAAGATGAGCTGGAAGCTGCGGAGTTAAAGTTGTTGTCAGATACGTTGCGCTCCACACTCAGAGACAATGATTTACTGTCTAGCTTTGGTGAACGTGAATTCGTGATGGCGATGCGCATTGGTCAGCTCGACGATGCTGAAGTGGTGGCGACTAAAATCATGACGGCGTTACAAGAGACGGATCCAAATGAAGTTTCGCTGCTGGCAAATGGTGTGAGCATTGGTGTGGCGTTTTACCCAGAACATACTGATCAAAACCGTCTGTATTTTGCATCCAAAGCGGCCGCTGGGGCGGTCACAGAAAAACTTGGTTATCGTCTTGAGTACTACGGTAAATTTGTGCGCAATCTTGATGAAGCGTACCAAGAATAAAGCCCATAACCATCCGTGAGGAGTGATTAGGTGTCGGTCTCAGAAAATTTACAACAGGTGCAGCAAGATGTGGCTGCGTTGGCACAACGCTTTCATCGAGCACCTGAGAGTGTACGTTTATTAGCAGTGAGTAAAACCAAGCCCGTGGCGGATTTGCAGGCCGCTTATGAGGCTGGGCAGCGCCTATTTGGCGAAAACTACGTGCAAGAAGCGGTTGAAAAGCATCAGCAGCTGTCTCATTTAGACGATATTGAGTGGCACTTTATTGGCCCACTGCAATCGAATAAATCACGTCAAATTGCTGAGACAATGGCTTGGGTGCACACCATCGATCGCGAGAAAATCGCACGACGTCTAAGTGAGCAACGTCCGGCGGACTTGCCACCTTTGAATGTTCTGATTCAGATTAATATCAGTGATGAAGACTCTAAATCTGGTATCAGTCTTGAGCAGCTGCCAGAGATGGTCGCTTTAGTCTCCAGTCTGCCTAACTTGCGTTTACGTGGCTTGATGGCGATTCCAGCGCCGCAATCCGACTACGCCTCACAAGTGGCGGTGTATGAGCCATTGTTTGAGGCCTATAAAGCGCTGCAAGCACAGCAGACGGATATCGATACGCTGTCCATCGGTATGTCTAATGACCTGGCGGCGGCGATCGCGTCGGGCAGTACCATGGTGCGTGTGGGCACAGCAATATTTGGTGCGCGTGATTATTCCGCGTAACCCGTATACATTTATACAACATATTTTTAGCAGGTGATTAATGAGTTTAAAAATCGCGTTTGTCGGAGTGGGTAATATGGCCTCAGCCATTATTGGCGGACTTCGAGCGAGTGGCTACGCTGGTGAATCGATTGTCGGCAGCTCCATCAATGTCGCTGAGCACGAGGCGCTTGAGCAGCGTTTTGGTATCACCATGTATCAAGATAACAAAGACGCTGTGGCGCAAGCGGATGTGGTGTTCTTGTGTGTGAAACCCAATCTTCTAGGCGAAGTGGTCAGCGAATTTGCTGAGGTCGTGCGTGACGATCAGTTGTTTATCTCCGTTGCCGCGGGCATCGAGCTTAAGGCACTTGAGCGCTGGTTAGCCAAGCCCGTCGCGGTGGTTCGTGCGATGCCTAATACGCCGGCTTTGGTCGGTGCAGGTATGTCCGGCTTAATCGCCAACCAGCACACGACAAGCGAGCAGCAACAGTGGGTGTCTGAGGCGTTTGATAGCTTTGGTAGCCATGCGTGGGTTGATAACGAAGAGCAGATGCATACGGTCACTGCACTGTCAGGCAGTGCGCCAGCGTACTTCTTCCGTATTTTGGAAGTCATGATCGAAGCAGGTCAGGCGCAAGGTTTGGATGAGCAGACGAGCCGCAAGTTAGCGACGCAAGCAATGAAGGGGGCCGCTGCTATGGCCACCACACTAGAGGACGATATTGCGCAATTACGTCGTAACATCACGTCTCCTAATGGCACTACACAAGCCGCTCTTGAGACCTTAGAAGAGCAAGGGATCGAAGGCATTATCAATGCCGCGCTAACATCTTGTGCTGAGCGTTCGAAACAGCTTGGCAAAGAATTCGCTGGCGAATAATAGAGGAGATGACACACATGATGGATAACCCTTTGCTGCTAGTCGTTAAAACCCTAGGTGGCTTGTATCTAACGATTGTGTTGTTGCGTTTGGTGTTACAACTGAGTCGTGCGGATTTTTATAACCCCATTAGCCAAGCGGTGGTGAAGGCCACTAGCCCGTTTTTGAAGCCGCTGCGCAAGGTGATTCCTTCGATAGGGCGCGTTGATACGTCTTCGATTGTCTTGGCACTCGTGGTGCAGGCGTTGATCATTTTTGCTCTGATGAGCATCGTTGGTTATGCACTGCGTCCTGAACAGTATGTCATTTATACGCTGGGCGGCGTGCTCTATCAGCTGCTAGACCTATACTTCTGGGCAATGCTGATTTCGGTGATTTTAAGCTGGGTAGCGCCAGGCTCTGGTCACCCTGGCGCGATGTTGGTGATGCAGATTTGTGAGCCGTTGTACCGCTTCTGTCATCGCTTTATCCCGTCTTTGGGAGGCTTGGATTTATCGCCTATCTTTATCTTCTTAGGGATTACGGTGTTGAAGCAATTCCTTGCGCCATTTGTGATCTAAGCAAATATTTGGCGCAACTGGAGCGACTTATTTGAGAACAACCGGATATTCTTATATGATGCGCAGCCGTAAGGCAGGCCGAGAATCGTCCGGTTCTTCAAACTAATACCAACAATTGGACTAGAGCTATGAGTACAATCGCAGTTTACCCAGGCACTTTTGACCCAATCACAAACGGTCACACAGATCTTGTGGAGCGTGCGGCTAAACTGTTTTCAAAGGTTATTGTGGCAGTAGCGGCAAGTCCTAAGAAACGACCAGCTTTGGCTCATGATATGCGTATTCAGCTGGCCCAAGAAGTGTTGGCACACTTACCTAACGTGGAAGTGGTGGGCTTTGACAACCTATTAACGGAGTTCACTCGCTCGGTCAATGGTCAAGTGGTGGTGCGCGGTTTGCGTGCTGTGTCTGACTTCGAGTACGAATTCCAGTTAGCCAACATGAACCGTGTTATTGCACCGGATGTTGAGAGCTTATTTCTGACGCCATCAGAGAAGCACTCTTATATCTCATCAACCTTGGTGCGCGAAATTGCGTCACTTAATGGGGACTTCGGCATGTTTGTGCACCCCAAAGTGGAGCAGGTGTTAACAGAACACTATAAAGCAGCGGCAGCCGCGAAGCGTTCTTGATTTTATGAGTGCCATTTGGCATTGGATTTATTAGGAGAGCAGCCATGTCTCTAATCATTACTGATGAATGCATCAACTGTGATGTGTGTGAGCCAGAGTGTCCCAACGAAGCAATCAGTCAGGGCGAAGAAATTTACGTCATCGACCCAACGAAATGCACGGAATGTATCGGTCACTACGATGAGCCACAGTGTCAGCAAGTGTGTCCAGTTGACTGTATCCCTCATGACCCTAACTACAAAGAGTCAGAAGAGCAGTTGATGGAAAAGTACTTAGTACTGACCGGACAATTGTAATAAAAAAGCCAAGCTTAATGCTTGGCTTTTTTATGGCTTTAAGTCACGCTAAGCGCCTGTCCTAGTCGGCAAAGATTTTATTTATCATCTCTGGCGTCGGTGTTTTTTGCTCTTCACCCACCAATAGAATCAAAGCATTTAAGCTTAAGTGATGCGATGCACTCGGATGCGTAATAATGCGCCCCATGGTGTCTTGGTAGCCAATGGCGGTGCCGATGTTTTGCTGAATCAGTTTGGTCACTACATCGGCCCAGCGCACATCATACAGTGACACATCCACGCGCACCGTATGATCTCCTTGATAGCGGAACAAATCTTCCAATACTTGCTCTGTTCCAGGAGCAATCAAAGAACGCACCAGCATTTCTGGGTAGGCACGAATTGGGCGAATCACGGCATTGGCGCCGGCGCAGCGAAAACGCTCGCGATTGGCGTCGTCGATCGCTTCGGTCAGGATAAATGCATCGGTGCCGATCTCTTTAATACGATGTAAAGTATCAAACACCAAGCTGTCGCTGTGTGGGGCTAGACTGTCTGGTGACAGCACTACGATGTACTTAGCTTTGTCGACACCAGCCGTATTAAGCATGCCTGGCGTAGTAGCATCGCCAGTGTGATGCACGACCCCTTGTGCGCGCAGCGTCTCAGGCAGCCCTTCAGGAAACTTGGGCGTCAGGATTTGGATTGGCACATCATCAAGCCCTGGCGTATTGCATACCTGTTGCACCAAGAGATTGAGATATCGCTCAGTGTTCGTGGTGGGGGTGTTGATGATCAATAGATGGTCTTGCATAGAACTCCACTCCATACGCCCTTTGATTTTCATTTCTTTGCGCATAATACGGATCTCGACATAGTCACTCGCAATCTGTGCCAGTAGCGTGATCCCTAAGCTGTAAATTAAGACGATGGTAGTCAGTTGGCCCCAAAATGTGCCAGCTGACAGGTCACCATAACCTGTGGTGCTGGCCGAGGTCATAGTGAGCCAAAAGGCCTGCCACCAATCTAGATCTTCAAAGTACACCATCGCCACGCTGTGTGCTGCCACGACGCTGGCCAGCATCATAAAGCGGTGGCGCAGGTCCTTAACCGCATGCAGGTGCACCTGCTTACGGTAGCGGCGGCGAGTGCTGTTTTGACGGTGTATCATCTTGCCGAGCAACATGTGACAGTTATCCCTCTATGTCAGGCATCTCATAACCTAGCTGGCGCCACGATTCATAGACCATGACGGCAACCGTATTAGATAGATTTAAACTACGGGAGCCTGGCTGCATCGGCAAGCGCAAACGCTGCTCTAGCGGCAGAGCGGTAATAAATTCGTGTGGTAGGCCACGGGTTTCGGGGCCGAACACAAGCACGTCGTTGGCTTGAAATCGCGCTTCGCTGTGCGGTCGGCTGCCTTTAGTCGTCAGAGCATAAATGGTTCCAAGCTGGCCTTCATTGTCGCTGACAAAGGTATCCCAGTTTGGGTAGCGTTTGACGCGAGCTAGCTCGTGATAATCCAAGCCTGCACGACGGACTTTTTTTTCATCCAGATCAAAGCCTAAAGGCTCAATCAAATGCAGCTGAAAACCGGTGTTGGCACACAGGCGAATAACGTTACCTGTGTTCGGTGGAATCTCTGGTTGATACAAAACAATATGCAGCATGACACTTTCTCCTAGACATCTAGCCATCATACCAGAGCTGGCTAATTAACTAACTTAACTCGAAAAAAATTAAAAAATCTATTGACGACTAGATACGCTTGTTTATAATACGCCGCACTTGCCCAGATAGCTCAGTCGGTAGAGCAGGGGATTGAAAATCCCCGTGTCGGTGGTTCGATTCCGCCTCTGGGCACCATTATTCTAAAAGCCAACGCTATGTTGGCTTTTTAGCAAGAATTACGGTGTCTTAACCGTTAGCCAGTTTGCCCAGATAGCTCAGTCGGTAGAGCAGGGGATTGAAAATCCCCGTGTCGGTGGTTCGATTCCGCCTCTGGGCACCATTGCTACAAGAAGCCTCGCTTAATGCGGGGCTTTTTTGTGTCTAATTGTTTCATTCTGCACACTTTTTAAACTTTATATATTTCGTTGCCGCGTTTTGGTGTATTTTTATCTAATGCTTAAGTAGATACATCTAATTGGATTAGGGCGAGCGAGTAGTGGTTGCAGGTTAGCTGCCTGTGGCGCTAGTGGCTGGCGATGGGACTCAAGGTGACGGCACAATGACACGATCAGCAAAGATAGTTTTAGTAACGGCATTAGGCTATTTCTTTGCAGGCTGGTTGGGTCAATTATTTGCCGTACCGCCAGGCTACGCGACCGTCATATGGCCCGCTTCTGGTGTGGCTATTGCCGCTTGTTTGCTATCAGGTTACCGTGCCGTGCTTGGGGTATTTATTGGCTCCATGCTGGTCAACATTAGCATCACCTATGGCAATACCGAGCAACTGGTCTTTTTAGTGCCAGCGTTAATCGCCTTAGGCTCCAGTATTCAAACCTTTGTCAGTTATGCCTTAGTACGCCGTTTTATTGGCTTCCCCATCGAATTTCACAACATCCGTCACGTTTTATATTTCTTATTGTTGGCAGGCCCCTTTGGCTGTTTGGTCAGTGCTAGTGTCGGTACCAGTGTGCTGCTGTACTTTGATATCTTGCCTGATGCTCAAGCAGGGTTAAATTGGCTCAGCTGGTGGCTGGGTGATTCAGTAGGGGTGATCGTCACCGTTCCTTGGTTTGTGGTGTTGTTTCGTAAGCGTTTTAAGGTGTATTACGATCATCCGTGGCGCGTAGTTTCGGCACTTTTCATTGTTGCTCTGACGACGGCGTTGATCTCCTCTTCTACGGCCTATTTCGAGCTTAACAAACAGCGCCAAGCCTTTAATAATAGCGCCGAGCTGGATTCCACTTTGCTCAGTGAACGCGTGAAAAACTCGGTCGATATTCTTTATGGTATGGCGGGTTATATTCGCGGCAGCGGGCAGATTTATGATTACGAATTTTACGATTACAGTGAAAACTTGCTGCGTCGTGATCGTGCTATCAAGGCACTGTCGCTGAATCATGTGGTGCTGGAAAATGAGCGTCCATCCTATGAAGCACTGATGAGCGATATGTATGGGCGTCCTTTCCAAATCATGCAACGCAATGCCGACGGGCAGTTGGTGCCTGCGGGTGAGCATTCGCGCTATGTTTCAGTCGGCATTATTTATCCGTCTGAGCCCAACCTTAAAGCGCTGGGGTACGATGTCTATTCCGAGAGCTTGCGCCGTCAAACGATTGATCAGGCGATCCGATTAAATGCTGCGTACCCCACGCCAGCTATACGTCTGGTGCAAGATTCTCTAGCGATCCTAGTATTTTTACCGGTTTACAAAGGCCAGCAGCTGACCGCTATGGCGACGGCGTTGTTTGACATTAGTGATTTGTCCGAACGAGTACTAGGACGACATCGTGATGGCACCACGGAAGTCTACTTGGTCGATCGTCGCACTGGCCAAGACCCTTATGTGATTGCAGCAAGTGACAATGCCACACTGGTCGATGAGGCGCTGTTTGCCAAGCTAGAGACGCAAGCCTTTCCGGTCATGGCGAGAACGATTATCCCTGTCGGAGCTCATCACTGGGAGTTAATACATGTCAGCCCGACGCGTTTTATTGAGCAGCCTTGGGGCACTCATTTCGTATTGGTGGCAGGGCTATTCGTCGCAGGTTTATTGGGCTGGGTTTTGAGTTTGGTGTTTAGTCATGCGGGACAGATTGAACGTCAGGTGACGGCTCGTACCCGCGAGTTGTCTGAAGCCAACGCTGCCTTACGCGATTACGGTGAGCAGCTGCGCCAAGCCACGGAAAGTGCCCAAGAAGCCAATCTGGCCAAAAGCCGCTTTTTGGCCAATATGAGTCATGAGATTCGTACACCTTTGAATGGTTTGTTGGGCAGTATGTCGCTGTTGCAGGAGAAAAACTTAGCCACAGAGCAGAAGAACCTCGTCGCTTTGGCTCTGCAAAGTGGTGATGCGTTGCTGGATTTGGTGAATGATATTTTAGATTTGTCCAAAATCGAAGCCGGCGAGCTGGAGCTTGAATACCACGATTTTAATGTGCAGGACTTGCTCGAAGATGTGTCCAGCCTAATGCGAGTTAAGGCACAAGAGCGAGAAGTGCGTTTCTTTGCTCCGCAAACCTTGTTGCCAGAAGTATTGCTTGAGGGTGACCGTCTGCGTCTGCGCCAAGTCATTTTGAACTTGCTAGGCAATGCCATTAAATTCAGTGAAGCTGGAGATGCGGTGTCTTTAAGCGCTCGTTTGGAAGCGGATGCAGGGCAAACACACTTACTGGTAGCGGTACAGGATACTGGTATTGGTATTTCTGAAGGTCTGCAAAGCCGTTTATTCCAACGTTTTAAACAAGCTGATACGTCCACCACGCGACGTTATGGGGGCACAGGGTTAGGCTTGGCGATCAGTAAGGAGTTGGTCGAGGCCATGGGGGGTGAGATCGGTGTAGAGAGCCAGTTAGGGCAGGGATCGACCTTTTGGATTCGTTTACCTGTGACGCTAACCAAGCAGGCGCCGTTACAGTTGCCAAAGGCAGCAGAGGCGTTAACTGAGATTGTCTTGATCAGCCAAGACGATGCCGATGTGCCCTATTTGCAAGCCATCTGTGTGAGCTTAAACATTCAATGGCAGCATTTAATCAATGTGAACGCAGAGTCGCTAGCCAACGCTCAGCTGTTGTTAGTCGATCAAGCGCTGTTAGCGCAGCCAGATCAGGCGCAGCGTTTACGAGACTTAGCGATACCGATTGTGCTGCTATGTGAACAGGGCAGCACAATCGAGCTAGATAACGTTGTTGCCTCTCTATACAAACCTGTGCATCGCCGCGCATTATTGAATGCGTTAGAGAGTGCTTATGCACAACCGACAGTCTTAGGCGCGTCAGCTGGTGTGCCAGCTGAGCAAAGCCATTTATCGAAACCGAAAGTGTTACTGGTGGAAGATAATTTAACTAACCAAATTGTTGCCAAAGGCATGTTGGCATTGCTCGATGTTGATGTCGATGTCGCTCAAAATGGCGCTGAGGCTTTAGAGCAGGTGCAGCAACAGCGTTACGATCTGATCTTTATGGATTGTCAGATGCCGGTGATGGATGGTTATGAAGCCACTGAACACGTGCGCTTGTTGGGTGCCGATTCGGCCACACCTGCGACGGTGCCAATTATCGCTTTGAGCGCTAATGCCATGAAGGGCGATGATGAACTGTGCTATGCCGCAGGGATGAATGATCATGTGGCCAAACCCGTGACCAAACCACGTTTAGAGGAAGTGCTCAAGCAATGGTTAGCGCAGTAACATGGCGTTCCGTAGCGTCTCGGATGTCGCCACAGGAGCTGTTTCAATGCGGTTGAAAACATGGCTACGCTTTATGCTGGTATTAGTAGCATGGCCAGTAAGTGCTGAAACCTTGCTGTTTACGTCTAATACGCCAGAGCTTTACCCACAAGATAATGGTTACTCGTTGGCTAAAATGGCGAATTACGTGGCACGTTTGAAGCAGCAGGACGAGGCAGTGAAGCTACTGCATGGTGGCGATAGCCTGTCACCTAATCCATTATCTGTTTACGATCACGGCGCGCATTTAGTGGCGATTTTTAATGAAATGTCTGTGGATGTGCTGGCGCTAAATCGACGTGAATTTAACTACGGTATTGATCAGGTAACCTTGTTAAGTGGTCAGTCCGCCTTTCCAATGGTGCTTTCAAACCTTAGGGATAAACGCACCAATAAACCCGTAGCAGGCGTGTTAACACACCTTTTGATGCCCCTTGGCCGATATCGGATCGGCATACTGTCAGCGGTGTCTGATTCGATAAACTCGACCTATTTGTTTGATCAAGCAAGGGTTAAGCAAAGCGCAGAACACCTCAATGGATTGGCCGCTGGGCTCAAATCTCAAGGGGCGGACTTTACCGTATTGGTGACGGAGGCCGATTACCTTGAACAAGTACCACTAGCAAAGCTAAAAGGTATTGATGTGGTGCTCATCACCTATGAAGGCCCAGATACAATCGTGTCTCAGCAGCCGTTAGTGATTCGCTCTGGCGGCATAGACGATGAGATGGTCGCGCTTGATTTTAGTGATCAGCAAGTCTCTGGCAGCATTGTAAAGACCGCGGATGAGCCACCTTTGCGTTCGTTAGAAGCGGTCATTGCCCGTTATACCAGCCAATTAAATGTCGTGTTAGAACAGCCTATCACTACCTTGTCTGCGCCCATGGATTCTTATCGAACGACGCTACGTAGCGGCGAGTCCAGCTGGGCGAATTTGGTGTTAGATGCGGTGCGGGATTACGGCCATGCTGATTTTGCGGCGTTAGGTGGCGGCAGTTTTCGTGGCGATCGCTCTTACCCTGCTGGCTATCAGCTGACGCGCCGTGATATACAAAAAGAACTACCGTTTGGCGGTAGGATTCATGTGGTGGATATTACGTTAAGCCAGCTTAAGCAAATGCTCGAACATGGCGTGTCTAAGGTGGCTGCTTTAGATGGGCGTTTTTTGCAGGTCTCAGGGCTAATTTATCATTATGATTCGAGTCGGCCAGTTGGGCAGCGTATTGTGACGCTGACGGACGCAAAAGGTCATCCGCTGGACGATCGCGTCTATCGCTTAGCTGTTTCGGATTATATGTTGCGTGGCGGTGATGACTATCAATTTGATCAGGCGCAAGCTTATCTTAATGAGGCGAGTCAGCAGCGACTGATTTGGAATATCGTGTCGGATTACTTAGCCAATAGGCCAAGCGTCACACCAGCAATCGAGGGCCGCATTATTCCTGTGTCACCAGCGTCCCATCTTGTACCGAGTAACTTATGAGTCGAAAAACAAAGTGGTTTCATAGCTTGCGCGTGCGCATCAGTTTGGTGATTTTGCTGATTGTGTTATTGCTCGAAGCATCGGGTGGCTTATCTTTGTACTACTTTGGCGCGTTAAATAACGCGGTAAAAGCGCAAGCCGAACAAAAGCTGCCAACGTTAAGAGTACTCAATGAAACCCAATTGGGGATTACCCGCTTAGCGAATTTGTCGAGCATGCTGTCGCGCAGCGAATCCCCTGCGCACAGTCGTATTTTAATGGCGCAAGTGACGCGGCAAGCGAATCAGGTAAAACTAGGGCTCGATGCACTTGGTGAAGGAGAGCAAGTCCAGGCCTTAAAACAAATCGTCGCTTCTGTGGTCCCCAGTATGGCGCGCATTTCCATTGCTAAGGATCATTTGGATCAAGCGGAACATCAGCTAGGAGAGAAGCTTGCCCAAGCGATTCGCTTGACCACTGGCGCGATCGTCGGTGCGCAAGACAAGCCTGAGGATTTGGCCAAGCTTAATATTCTATTGATTAATTTAAGCCAGTTGCTCACCGCAGACACACATTATGCAGAAAGCCAAATCATATCCACCATCGAAACAACTATGGCGCCGTTTGCCGCCAAGGCTGTGCCAACGCATGTGTATTTGCGATTGGTAATTTTAGGGGAGGATGGCGTGGCGGGTGCGCTTGAGCAGCGCGCGCAATATCGCGCAGAAATGCACGGTTTGGATACGCAAAACCGTATTCTACTTGGCAATGTGGTGGACTTTGGCCAGCGTGTTTATGACGATATGCAAGATGATATTGTTGAGCAAGCACGGCGTACGTCTGAACAGGCGACCTTGTTTGCACAATTTTTAGTCGCCATCTTGGTGCTGCAGTTGATCATTGCACTGCTATTGATTGTATTTTTGCACAAGCAATTGTTTAAACGCTTACAGGCGCTTCACGGGTTGGTTAGCCGCCAAAAAAACATTACTAGTCAAGACTTGGATCATTTTGATGAGCGCAATGAAGTGGGCGCTTTGGTCAAACAATTGCAACAATATTTGTCCACTATTCATCAACAACAGCAGCAAATTGCATTGACCAGTCAGCAGTTGCAAACGGTTATTAAGCACTCGCAGATGAAGGTCGCGGTGATGGATCATGAGCATTTACTGTATTGTAGCGAATCACTGCGGCAGATCTTTTTAGAGCATAACTTGTCTGCGGTAGAGGACTTTCCGCAAACCTTGATAGAGCAGCTACGGATTGCTGAGGCGGGGCAGATCAAGCAGCTGCCTGAGGCATATTTTGATCGGCTGCATCAGCGTTGGTACGACATTACGCTCGATGCGATTTATTGGAACGGTCAGGCGTCCTTGCTGGTGAGCTTTATCGACGCAACCGAGCGTGTGCAGGCGGCGCAGCAGTACGAGAAGACTTTAATCGAAGTAGAAAGCGAAGCGTATATCGATCCGCTGACTCGGTTGTTTAATCGAAAAATGTTTGATCGCCAAGTTACCTTGTATGACGCTAATGCACAGCAGCCTATGGCTGTGTTGCTGTTTGATGTTGATCACTTCAAAGGCTATAACGACCGCTTGGGGCATCTACAAGGAGATAAGGTGTTACAGATGGTGGCTAATGTGATCCAGCGTAATACGCCGACAAATGGCTTAGCCATTCGCTATGGTGGCGAAGAGTTTGTGGTGCTTTTGCCCGCGACGGAAGCGGAATTAGCGGTGAATATTGCCCAGACCATCATTGAAGATGTGTACGCACAAGAAGTGCCACATCCGACTTCACCACATCAGTTCTTAAGCTTAAGTTGTGGTGTGAGTGTCTCTTGTGACAGCAGTGAAGCGCTGCTGAACATATTTGATCAAGCCGATAAAAGTCTATATAAAGCTAAGCATTGTGGGCGTAACTGTGTGTTGTTAAACAAGCAGGCGGCCTAGTATCTAAGATCTTAGGGATAAAAGTAGAAGTCTAACCATGTCTAATGTTTCAAGACGGTTGGTTGTGCCAGATATGGTGCGGGTACACCGTTATAAGAGTTTGCCGGAACTGGCGCCCTCTATTTTATTCTTCAGTGGCGGCTCGGCGCTGAATAAGATTGCCCGCTGTCTGAAAGGTTATACCCATCACTCTATTCACATGGTGACGCCGTTTGACTCCGGTGGCAGTTCAGCGAAACTGCGTTCGGCGTTTGATATGCCTGCGGTAGGCGACTTGCGCAGTCGCATCATGGCGCTAGCGGATGAAACCGTGTTAGGCCAACCTAATATCTACGATTTATTTAGTTATCGACTCAGTCACGATGGTTCGCCAGAAGCCTTAGCAGATGAGTTAGCCGCTTTGGCCGCAGGTAGCCATCCGCTGATGCAGCCCATTGTGGCGCCGATGAAAACGCTTATTCAGACGCCGCTTGCACTGTTGCAGCAGCAATTGCCAGTGCAATTCGACTTGCGCGGTGCCAGCATTGGCAATCTGATTATTGCGGGAGGGTATCTCAGTCATCAGCATTTGCTCGACCCCATTACGTTTTTGTTCTCACGCTTGGTTAAAACCTTGGGCCAAGTAACCACCATCGCCAACGGCGATTATCACTTGGGCGTGCGCTTAGAGAGTGGCGAACAAGTGCTGGGGCAGCACTTAATTACCGGTAAGGAAAACGCCGAACTTACGGTGCCGATCGAGGCTATTTGGCTAAATGATGGCTTAGATCGTTACCGGCCGGTGAAGGTGGCCTTGCCAGAAGATCGACGCCAGCAGATCGGTCAGGCAGATTTAATCTGCTATGCTCCAGGTAGTTTTTTTACCAGTATCGTCGCCAACTTGCTGGTCGATGGTGTGGCCCAAGCGGTGCAGGCGAATCCTAATCCAAAAGTCTATTTGCCCAACTTAGGCACTGATCCAGAGCAGTTGGGCTGGCCTTTGATGGCGCGAATTCGCTATCTGCTAACACTGATGCTGCAACACCCTGAGCGCAATAAAACCTCTGCGGTACTTAATTGGGTGTTGTTGGATGACGGTTATGACTATGGGCCTGTAGACGAAGCTCAGCTACAGCAGTGGGGAGTACAAGTGGTGCGTGCGCCACTGCGTGAAGAAAAGCCAGATCGATACGATGAGCAGCGTGTCACCGAGGCGCTATTATCCTTTGCTTAGCGTCTAAGTGTTGTCATTCATTGATCAAAAACGCTACTATTTTCTTCTTCATTATTAAATGGTATTTCCGCCATTCCTTTTTAACGAGATCCAAATGAGTAAGAAAATTCTAATATGTGATGACTCCGGTATTGCCCGCAAGCAGCTGGCGCGAGTTCTTCCTAGCGAATGGGATGCTCAGGTCGAGTTTGCGACGAATGGCCAAGAGGCAGTTGAGTTCATCAAAGCAGGTACAGTGGATGTGCTGTTTTTGGATCTTAATATGCCGGTCATGGACGGCTATCAGACCTTAGAAGCATTGCAATCATTAACAGATGTGCCACAGGTCATCGTGGTGTCGGGCGACGTGCAAGCACAAGCCATCGCACGAGTGAAAGCCCTTGGTGCGGTGGAGTTCCTTAAGAAGCCAGTAGACGGCGAACAGTTAGCACAGGTGCTCGCACAACATCAGCTGTTAAGCAAAGATGGCGATTCCGGCCTTGTAGTAGAAAAAGACGCCGCCGAAGACTTCAGTCTTAATCAATGCTTACAAGAAGTATCCAACGTGGCCATGGGGCGTGCTGCCAGTGTGCTGGCGGACATGTTGAACGTGTTTGTGAAGTTGCCAGTGCCAAAGGTGAACATTCTTGAAGTGAGCGAATTACAGATGGCGCTCACCTACGGTGCCATGAATAACGATCGTTGTTCAGCCGTATCGCAAGGTTTTGTTGGCGCAGGCATTGCAATGGAAGCGCTACTGATCTTTTCGGATTCGAGCTTCCCAGACATGGCGAAACTCCTCAATGTGACCGAAGACATCGATAGTGGTTTAGAAGTAGAGCTACAGATGGACATTTCATCGGTCTTGATCGGTCCGTTTATAAAAGCTCTAGGTGATCAGCTCAATATCGACTTTAGCTACAGTCATCCTGTGGTGCTTGGACAGCATATAAAAGTGTCTGATCTGATCAATGTTAAGCGGGCCAAATGGAAGCGTACGCTCGCCGTGGAAATCGTCTACGAAGTGGATAATTATCAGATCAACTGTGACTTAATGTTGCTCTTTACCGAAGACTCTTTACCCGTCTTACAGAATTTGTTGTCGTACTTGGTGGAGGAAGACTGAGATGTCACAAAACGATATGACCGAACTGCACTGGCTGTTTGATATGCTGCAGCATATTGATGTGGGCTTAGTCGTCATCAATGATCAGTACCAAGTGCAACTGTGGAACGGTTTTATGGAGAATCACTCTGGTATCAGCTCCACCAGTGCCAAAGAGCAATCTTTGTTTGATCTCTTCCCAACCTTGAACCAGCAGTGGCTACAAAGCAAACTGGACAATGTCTTGGCGCTGCGTACCCCGATCTATGTATCGTGGGAACAGCGCCCGCATATTTTTCCATTCAAATCCTATCGTTCCATCACCAGTATCTCTGAGAAGATGTTCCAAAACTTGGTGATTCGACCGATCAATAACGCCAACGGTACTGTGACGCACTTATGTTTGGTGGTGTACGACGTGACCGATGTAGCGGTCAATAAAGCCGCTTTATCTGCAGCCAATCGTAAGCTTGATCAGATGAGCAAAACCGATGGTCTGACGGATCTTAATAATCGAGCCAGTTTGGATCGAGCATTGAAGCTGACTTACGAATCCTATATTTCTGGCAACAGTGGCCCACATTCGCTGGTTATGGCCGATATCGATTTCTTCAAGAAAGTAAACGATAACTATGGTCATTTGATCGGCGACCAAGTGCTGCAAGAGGTCGCTAAAATTCTGTCTGGAGGCTCGCGCCGAGGGGACTTTGTGGGCCGTTATGGTGGCGAAGAGTTCTGTGTCTTGTTGCTCAATACCAACGCCGAAGGAGCGCGGGTCTATGCCGAAAAAATCCGTCAGCAAATCGAAGCAGCGGTCATCACCACGGCCAAAGGGGATATCAATATCACCATCAGTATGGGCTGTAGCGAATTGAGCGATAAATATTCAAGCTTGGCGAACTGGATTGAGAGCGCCGATAAAGCGCTTTATCAAGCCAAAGAAAATGGCCGTAACCAGACGGTTGTGTCGCAGTAACGCCAGTGTTCAGACAACAAAAAGCCCCATCTAGTGACTAGGTGGGGCTTTTTGCATTAAGAACGGTTCAGTAAGCGTTTTTCGACCGCTTTGATCATCATTGAGGCTATGTCTTCGTTGGTCGCTGTTTCAATGCCTTGAAGTCCTGGAGACGAGTTGACCTCAAGTAGTAGCGGGCCATTATTAGAGCGGATCAAATCCACGCCGGCGACTTTAAGATTCATCGCTTTAGCAGCCTTAATGGCAATACGTTTTTCTTCGGCGGTAATCTTCACCAGCTCCGCGCGCCCACCTTGGTGGATATTAGCGCGGAACTCGCCAGGCGCCGCGACGCGCTGGATCGACGCCACGACTTTGCCATCAATGACAAAGCAGCGTAGGTCTTTGCCGCTGGCTTCTTTGATAAACTCTTGCACCAAAATATTGGCGTTTAAGCTCTTGAACGCATTAATCACCGATTCGGCGGCTTTTTTGGTTTCCGCCAAGACCACGCCCTTGCCTTGAGTGCCTTCTAGCAGCTTGATGATCAGCGGCGCACCGCCAACCATGTTAATCAAATCCGTAGTGTCTAACGGTGAATTAGCGAAGCCTGTGGTCGGAATCGCTAAGCCATGCTCGAGCAGCAACTGCAGTGAGCGCAATTTATCCCGCGACTGAGTGATCGATACCGAGTCGTTTAAACAAAAGATGCCGAGCGACTCAAACTGGCGCAATAACGTACAAGCATAAAATGTCATGCTAGGACGAATGCGTGGAATCACAGCGTCTAAGTCGTTCAAAATACGGCCGCCGCGATAATGAATTTCGGGGGTCGTAGCGTCGAGCTTCATATAGCAATGGCGTACATTCAGAAACTGCATTTCATGGCCCAGTGCTTCACCTGCCTCAATGATGCGGCGGTTGCTGTATAGATCTGGATTACTCGCCAATACGCCAATTTTTAAACCGCCTGATTTGATTTCAGGCACTTGGTACAGCGTGGCTAAGTTATCCTGTAAGCGGTCGCCCAAAATACAGCTGATTTCAGGGTCGACTAAAAGTCGGCCATTCATGGCTTCTCGACCAAGTAGCATGCGATAACCCATGCTGTCGCGGTCCGTTAGTGTGAGCTCAACAGGCCAAACTTGATCACCTAATTGCAGTGGCACTTGGATCACGTAGCGCTTTTCTCGATCACCACTGGAGCTTTTGATCACGCGCTGATCCACCACTTCGGCTTCACAGTGGACCACAACTTTGCGGCTGTCTTGCAGTGGGTGTACCTCAAACGTTGCCCACAAATGTCCGGCACGTTGGAAAGTCTGAATATTCACAGCGTGCAACGACGACGTCTTGGCGCCGGAATCGACACGCGCCTTAATCGCAGGAATGTTTAGCGATGGGAACGCACACCATTCAGCATTGCCAATGACGGTTTTGTGTTCAAAAAAATCACTCATAATCGGGGTAATCTCATAGCATCCAGCGCTTGTCTGGCATCAGAAAAAGAAGAAAAAGAGCGTAGTAAAACGGTCTAATTAAAGGTTCGCTCTGAGATTGTTTATAGACCAAAGTTAGCGATTTAGTAAGTAATATTTTGCAGATCAAATGCTATTTTTTAATCTGAATGTCCAGCATTACGTCAAACTATTGTAATACCCGCCTGAAGGGCTAATATGACGTCTAATAACGGTAATATTTGGAGTGATTGATGGATGCTCAGCTAATGCGCGAGCTGGAGGAGCTTGGTGGCGAAATTCGTCCAGCAAGCTTGCGAGACTGTGATGAAATTATCATTGATCAACCGGGCTTTTCGGCGCGTATCGCTTTATGGGGCGGCCACTTAGTAAGTTTTGTACCAGCAGAGCAAACCGATTGGTTATTTCAGTCTGACAATGAAGGCGTGGAAACCCGTTTTGGCCGCCGTCATTTTGGTGTGCCGGTTTGCTGGCCTTGGTTTGGTGCCAATCAAGACGATGATGATTTGCCTGCACATGGTTTAGCGCGCTATTTTCGCTGGCAGCTGGTCGAAGTTGGGCGTTTCAAAAATGGCGATGTGAAACTGGTTATCCGTCTGGCGTCTGAAGATCATCCGTTGCTAGAAGAAATGTGGCCCTATGCGTTTGAGTTGCGCCAAGTCTTTCGTTTGGGCGAAGGCTTTAGCATCAATTTCTCAGCAGCCAATCTATCCGATCAAGCCATGCCTGTGTCCGAGGCACTGCACACGTATTTCCGTGTGGGGGATAACCAAGCGGCGCGTGTCAGTGGTTTAGACGGTGTGACCTACATCGATAAGTTCAATGAAGGCAAACAGAGCACCCAAGAGGGCGATGTGACGCCTTGTGAAGAGCTAGATCGCGTTTATATCAATTCACCTGAGCAAGTGCGTCTGCATGACCCTAAACTGGGTCGTACCTTGCTGATCGAATCACAAGGGGCACGCTCAACTGTGCTGTGGAATCCTGGCGAAGCCTTGGCTAAATTGCGTGCCGATATGGAAGAGGGCGATCAGAGCCACTTTGTCTGTGTCGAAACCGCCAACGCCTTAGCCAATCAATACCAGATCGCTGCGGGTGATATGCATCAGCTGCGCCTCACCGTGCGCGCCGAGTCACTCGACTGAGTGTTTACACGACCACACATAAAAAAGCCCAGCAATGCTGGGCTTTTTTATCAGTCAAGATTGTATTCCATGATCAGTGGCGCGTGATCTGAGAAGCGTTGGCCTTTGTAGACACTGCCGCCTTGGATCACATGCTTGAGGCCCGGGGTGGCGATTTGGTAATCCAAACGTCCGCCTTCGTCGAGTTTCCAAGCACGTTCGTAATCTGGCCACCAAGTGTATTGCTTGTCTTGCTTGTTAACCTGACGAAACGCATCGATGTACTCGTGATCGTTGAAAATTTCATTAATCCATTTGCGTTCTTCTGGCAGAAAGCCTGAGTTGCGCTGATTCACAAACCAGCTACTGACATCGATCGGTGAGCGTGCCACGTTGGTGGTGCCGCAAAAAATAAATTCACGACGCTTACGACGCGTTTTGATCATGTGATTCTTGAAGCCTTCCATGAAGCGATACTTATGCTCTTGTAGCGCTTCTTCATGGTTGGAGCCGTGCGGTGTCAGGAACGAGCCGATGCTGACTTTATCAAAGTCGGCTTGGATATAGCGTCCTTCAAAGTCGCATTCAGGGAAGCCCATCCCCGTCATGATGGCTTTAGGCATGGCTTTACAATAAATCGCAACGCCTGCTTCATCAGGGTTGTCCATCGAATCAAAAAAATATGCGTTGTATCCGGGTGGGAAAAAGACACTGTCATTTAAGCTGCGTTCATCTGCCTGAATATCCTGCAGACACACTACATCTGGGTTCTGACGTACCATCCACTCGAAGAAGCCGCGCTCTGCTGCTTGCTTTATACCGTTTACATTAAGGCTGATGACCTTCATTTCTGGTCCCTACAATTCCTAGGCGTGTGTTATATTAGCGCCATTGCTCGTTAGGAAATGGTTATCCTGTTGCGAGCGGCAATCTATTTGTAGTTATTTCATCTTTCTGGAGTCGGCATGAAACCTTACCAAAGAGAATTTATTGAGTTCGCCATTGAGCAAAATGTTTTGCGTTTTGGCGAGTTCACACTTAAATCGGGTCGTGTGAGCCCTTACTTTTTCAACGCAGGCCTTTTCAGTACAGGCCAAGCGTTGGCTAAATTGGGTCGCTTTTATGCTGCTGCCTTGGTTGAAGCTGGCGTGTCATTTGATGTTCTTTTCGGACCAGCTTACAAGGGTATTCCATTGGCAACAACTACCGCTGTTGCGCTTTACGATGAGCACGCTATAGATACACCGTACGTGTTTAATCGCAAAGAAGCAAAAGATCACGGCGAAGGTGGCACGCTTGTGGGTGCTCCCTTAGTCGGCGACATCATGATCATCGATGATGTCATCACCGCTGGCACAGCGATTCGCGAAGTGATGGACATCATTGATAACGCTGGTGCCAAACCTGCCGGCGTATTGATTGCGTTGAACCGTCAAGAGCGTGGCAAAGGTGAGCTGTCTGCTATTCAGGAAGTTGAGCGTGACTTCAACATGCCTGTGGTCAGCATCGTATCCTTAAACGATATCATGACCTACTTAGCCGAGCAGGATTCTCCAGAGTTCGCTGAGCATCTTGAAGCGGTCAAAGCGTACCGCGATCAATTTGGCGTTTAATTGTGTGCCACGCTCTTAGGCGTGGCTTTGCATGAGTATTGGGGCAATGGTTTGCCATTGCTCAGGCCAAGCTTGCAGTGGCTTGGCTTTATACTCGGTGCGTACGTATTGACGAATCTTACCTTCTAGCAGTGTCAGCAAAAAGTTTGCGCAAGCGGTAGTGCCCATGGTCGAGCGCATCGCCTGCTTGAGTTCTGCTTCACGAATGACCTGACGCAGTTGCGTCTCGATTCGATCAAACAATTGTGCAATGCGCACACGCAAGCGTTCGGTCTCACCTGCGAGGGCGTCCGCAGTCAACAAGCGACACATGCCTGGGTTGGCTTCAGCGAATCCCAGTGTCAGCTTGAGAATCATTTCTAGGCGTGTATTGACGTCCTCTTCTTCCTGCACAATGCGATGGATACGAGTGAATAGGGTCTCTTCGATAAATTCGATCAGCCCTTCAAACATCTTCGCTTTGCTTGGGAAGTGTCGATACAGCGCAGCTTCTGAGACACCCACTTCTTTCGCCAAGGCCGCGGTTGTGATGCGCGCTCCATGACTGTTTTCCAGCATGCCTGCTAGGGCTTGTAAAATTTCCGTGCGTCGATCGCTTTTCTTTGTACTCATGTCACCACTGCCTATCGCTGGTTCGTCATTATCTGCGCGAATTAAGCGTCTTTATTTTGGTTAGTAATTAACGTGCCTACACCGGTATCGGTAAAGATCTCAAGCAAGGTGGCGTGCGGTACACGGCCATCAATGATGTGCGCGCTGGTTACACCGGCGTTAACGGCAGATAGGGCACAGCTGATTTTAGGCAGCATGCCACCATAGATAGTGCCGTCGGCAATTAGGTTGTCGACTTGCGCGGTGCTCAGGCCAGTCAGTACTTTACCTTCTTTGTCTTGTACGCCAGAGATGTTGGTCAACAGCATCAGCTTCTCAGCATTCACTGCTTCAGCGACTTTGCCTGCGACTAAGTCAGCGTTGATGTTGTAAGCATTACCTTCGTCATCGATGCCAATCGGCGCGATCACAGGAATAAGGTCGCTGTTTTCCAGAACTTTCAAGACGCTAGTGTCGATGCTTGCGACTTCGCCCACATGGCCGATGTCGACTTGCTCTGGCGCGCCACCTTCTACTTGTTGCTTCACAAATAGCTTCTTGGCTTTGATAAAGCCGGAGTCTTTACCGGTTAGACCGATCGCTTTACCACCAGCGCGGCTGATCATGTTGACGATGTCTTTATTGACCTGGCCGCCGAGAACCATTTCCACTACGTCCATGGTCGCGGTATCAGTAACGCGCATACCATTGATGAACTTAGATTCGATGTTCAGTTTTGCCAACATATCACCGATTTGTGGGCCACCACCGTGTACCACGATAGGGTTAATACCGATGGCTTTCATAAGAACGATGTCACGTGCGAAGCCTGCTTGTAGGGTTTCATCGGTCATGGCGTTGCCGCCGTATTTGATGACTAATGTCTTGCCAGCAAAGCGCTGGATGTAAGGTAGCGATTCACTCAATACCTGAGCGACGTCTAAAGCAGATTCACGTGTAAAAGCCACGGTGGAAACACTCCTATTGTTGTTCACTGATAGCCCTAATCCAGATGTTAGGGGCGGGTGATCGGGTCCGTCTGATGGTGCCGCTAGAATACGCTACAGGTGTAGCAAAATGATGACAGGGCTATCCATGCGGTGAGGGTAAGCGACCACTTATGGTGGAAAATAATAACGTGATCTGTGCTTTCACTCTAGTTAAAAAATGAATTAATTGACGCAAACTTGACCAATCGATGTGTTCTTTATTAACACAAGTCTGCAAGGATGAGATATTTATAAAAGAGAGGCTTAATAGGTGAGTTGGGCTCACCTATTAAGAGTGTAAGTGTTTACTTAGTGCCAGTAGAACCGAAGCCGCCTATGCCGCGCTCGGTGGCTGTGAAATCTTCGACGATATCAAATTCTGCTTGTACGACAGGCAGTAATACAAGCTGTGCAACACGCTCGCCAGGCTCGATGGTAAAAGTGGTTTGACCACGGTTCCAGCAAGAGACCATCAGTTCACCTTGGTAATCCGAGTCAATCAGGCCCACTAAGTTACCCAGTACGATGCCGTGCTTATGACCTAGACCAGAGCGCGGTAAAATCGTTGCGGCAAGGCTTGGGTCTTCGATGTAGATCGCAAGGCCTGTTGGTAGCAAGGTCGTCTGACCTGGCTCTAGCACGATTGCTTCATCAAGACAGGCACGCAGATCTAATCCTGCTGAGCCTTCAGTGGCGTAGCTTGGTAACGGTAGCTCGGTGCCAATTTTAGGGTTAAGGATTTTAAGTTGAATAGGTTGTTTCATCAGTTAACTCATGACGGTTGGGTTTGATATTGGGTAATCAGCCCCACTAGCTCGACGGCTAGGGCGGCTTTGGATTCTTTTGGCGGTGTCCATTGCTGGTCTTTGGATAGCACGGTGACTTGGTTTTCGTCATTGTTAAAACCAATATCGGTGCGTGAGACATCGTTGGCAATGATCAGGTCGAGGCCTTTGCGTTCTAATTTGCTTTGCGCATAGGCGATCACATCTTGGGTTTCTGCGGCAAAGCCAACCATACATTTGGCGGCTTGCTCTTGGCTTAAAGTGGCAATCACATCAGGGTTTTTCACCAGTGTTAGTTGCATTTCATTACTGTCGCCGCTCTTCTTCATTTTTTGCGAAGCGACGTCTTTCATCCGAAAATCTGCTACCGCTGCGGCACCGATAAAGACATCGGCTTGCTCTAGCATGGCTGTGCGGCAGGCGCTTAACATATCTTCTGCACTCTTGATGTCTACACGTTGTACGCCTTGAGGCGCTGCTAGCTGTGTCGGGCCACTGATGAGCGTCACTCGGGCGCCGCGAGCTTGGGCTGCCGCGGCAAGAGCATAGCCCATTTTGCCGGAGCTGTGATTGCTGATGTAGCGCACTGGATCAATCGCCTCCATGGTAGGGCCTGCGGTGATGACCCAATGTTGCCCAGCTAGGTCTTGCGCAACGGGGCTAAGCAATGTGTCTATGGCAGCGTATATGTCCTGAGGTTCTTCCATGCGACCTGGGCCCACATCGCCACAGGCTTGCGCGCCCGCCGCTGGGCCAATCATATGCACGCCACGACTTATTAATGTGGTGAGATTGGCTTGCGTCGCTGGATGTTGCCACATGGCTTGGTTCATGGCGGGCGCCAATGCCACGGGCGCGTCGGTCGCCAGACATAAAGTAGTCAGCAAATCATTGGCCATGCCTTGGGCGTAGCGCGCCATAAAATCTGCTGAGGCTGGCGCAATCACGATTAGATCGGCCCATTTCGCTAGCTCGATATGGCCCATGCCCAGCTCTGCGGCCGGATCGAGTAAGCTGCTGCGCACAGGGTGGCCTGATACGGCTTGTAGTGTCATTTCGGTAACGAAGGCTTTGGCGCCGTCGGTTAACACGACCTGTACGTCCGCACCGGCTTTGCTGAGCAGGCGAATCAGTTCAATGGTTTTATAAGCAGCGATACCACCGGTAATCCCCACCAAAATCTGTTTATTTACAAGACTGGACATAATAAGCTTCTGGTTACATGTTCGCCAAATGGGCCAAGCAATGGGCTGCGACAGGAAGTCGCTCAAGCTTGGTTGATCATAGGGCAAAGCCTACCACAAGGAGGTGGTGATGAGTATTAAACAGTGGCCCGAAGCCGAGCGTCCACGCGAGAAACTAATGCAGCAAGGCGCTCACGCTTTAAGCGATGCGGAGTTGTTGGCGATTTTTTTGCGCACCGGCGTGCAGGGCATCAGTGCCGTCGAGTTGGCGCGCCAAGTGTTGCATGAGTTTGGTGGTTTGCGGGCATTATTATCCGCATCGCGGGAGGAATTTTGCCAAGGTTTTGGCTTAGGTGATGCCAAATACACTCAGTTGCAAGCGGTGTTGGAAATGTCCAAACGCCATCTACAAGAGCAACTCACCCGCGATACCATTTTTAACAGCGCTGAAGCGGTACGCACCTATTTATCCACCCAACTGCGACACTCGCAACGGGAAATCTTCGCCGTACTCTTTCTCGATTCACAACATCGATTGATCCGCTATCAAGAGCTCTTTATGGGCACCATCGACAGTGCCGCCGTGTATCCACGGGAAGTGGTTAAAGCTGCGCTAACCCATAATGCCGCTGCCGTGATCTTGGCACATAACCATCCCTCGGGCGTGTCTGAACCGAGCCAAGCGGATATCAATATCACCGAACGCATCCGCAAAGCGTTAGATCTTATAGATGTACGCTTACTAGATCATTTTATTGTCGGCGATAGTCGTCCCTTGTCTTTAGCAGAGCGAGGTTTAGTCTAAATTCCTTGATGAAAAGTTTTCCAGATATTTGATTTACGCAGACGCGTCGGTGTCGAGGGACGAGACGAGACAGGCGCAAGTAAATTGAATGCTGGAAAGCTTCGCGTGAGGATATAATTGATCAATTTTTTAACAAATCGTTTGCTGTTTACAGGGGAGTGTGGGAGAATTCGCGCCGCTATATCCTCGGTACGGGATTTTGTGGCCCCCGCGTTCTCTTTGAGTTTTGGCTTAAAGCGTTCCAGAGTGACCCACGCTCCGCCTGAGGAAGTGCAAACTTCCAATAATCTTCGGATAGCATAAGGTATTTAATTATGTCTCGCGTATGTCAAGTTACTGGGAAGCGTCCTATTACAGGTAACAACGTTTCTCACTCAAAGCGTCACACTAAGCGTCGCTTTCTTCCTAACCTTCACTGGCACCGTTTTTGGGTAGAAAGTGAAAGCCGTTACGTTCGTCTACGTGTATCTTCTAAAGGTATGCGTATCATCGATAAAAAAGGCATCGATTCAGTTCTTACTGAAATGCGTGCCCGTGGCGAAAAAGTATAAGGAATCTGAATCATGGCTTCTAAAGGCGCTCGCGATCTAATCCGCATGGTATCTTCTGCAGGTACTGGTCACTTCTACACAACTGACAAGAACAAGCGTAACACTCCAGAAAAATTGGAGATGAAAAAGTTTGATCCAGTTGTACGTAAGCATGTGATGTACAAAGAAGCGAAAATCAAATAATTTCGCTTGTTTTGTAAACAAAGAAGCCGGCCTTGTGCCGGCTTTTTTGTCTCTATAACATGCTAACCACTGATTATTTGAGGTCTATATGCCGGAATTACCCGAAGTTGAAACCACCAAAAATGGCATTGCGCCGCATATTGTGCAGCAAACCGTGGCACGCATTGAGATTCGCCAGCCCAAGCTACGTTGGCCGATCCCCGATGAGGTCGTGCGCAAGCTGCCTGGGCAAAAGGTCGAAAGTGTTACCCGTCGTGGCAAATACATCGGTGTGCACACCCAAGCCGGTACGCTCATTATCCACCTTGGTATGTCGGGCAGTTTGTATTTTGTCGATCCTGATACGCCGCCTATGTTTCACGATCATGTGGATTTGCATTTTGCAGGCTATGACAAGGTATTGCGTTACACCGACCCGCGTCGTTTCGGGGCGATGTTATGGCAAGAAGGCGACTGGCAAACTCATGACCTGATTGCGCACTTGGGCCCAGAGCCGCTGACTGAGGCATTTAATGCCGCCTATCTGCACGCCAAAGCCAAAGGGCGCAAGCAGGCGATTAAGCAATTTATTATGGACAGCAAAGTGGTCGTGGGTGTGGGGAATATCTACGCCAATGAAGCCTTGTTTATGGCGGGGATTCGCCCAACCCGAGCCGCAGGCAATATCAGCCAAGCTCGGTTAGCGCTATTGGTAGATTGCATCAAACAAGTATTGGTGGCAGCCATCGAGCAAGGCGGCACGACGCTACGAGACTTTATCAGCGGTGAAGGCAAGCCAGGTTACTTCAAACAAGAGCTTAAGGTCTACGGCCGCGCCGAACAGCCCTGTCGCGTGTGTGCCAAACCGCTTACCGAAATCCGCCAAGGCCAGCGCAGTACGGTCTACTGTGCACATTGTCAAAAATAGCACTCTCCTTTCTAAGTCAACATTTTGTCGGTTAGTGCCGACAAAATGTTGCACAAACGTCTACTTTTAACCATTAGCGTATTTCTATTTAAACGTAACAAACGTCAATTATGGGGCAATTGTGCACGTCGCCATTGCGCTCAAACACTAATCAGTTTATTTTTGACCGATTAGCCAGTTTTTGCTGCCGGGTCAAGCCCGCAGCCTGATCAGTATCAAGGGGAATAGAATGAAAGGTGCCTTACTTGCCTCGGCGACAGCGCTGACTGTGGCCATGAGTTCTGCTTACGCTGCAGACATCAAACCTGCCGTGGTATACGACCAAGCCGGTAAGTTTGATAAGTCATTTAACGAAGGCGTGTACAACGGTATTACCCAGTACACAGAAGACACCGGCATTAAAATTCGTGAGTCGGAGCCAAAGAACGAAGCGCAGGTAGAGCAAAATCTACGTCGCTTGGCTAAGCGTGGTTACTCGCCGATTGTGGCGGTGGGTTTCACTATGACCTCAGCGGTACAAAAAGTCGCGCAAGATTTTCCTGATGTGCATTTCACCATCATCGACTCAGTGGTTGAGCTTGATAACGTGCAGTCGATCGTCTTTAAAGAGCACCAAGGTTCATTTTTAGTCGGTGCGTTGGCGGCGATGGCCTCTGAAACGGATACGGTTGGCTTTATCGGCGGTATGGATATCCCGCTGATCCGTAAGTTTGGTTGTGGTTATGAGCAAGGTGTGAAATACGTCACGCCTAATGCTACCGTGATTCAAAATATGACCGGCTCGACGGGGGCTGCGTTTAATGACCCGACTAAGGGTTCTGAGTTGGCGAAAAGCCAGTTCTCACAAGGGGCAGACGTTGTGTTTGCTGCTGCGGGTGGTACCGGTATCGGTGTTTACCAAGCGGCCAAAGACGAAGGCAAGCTTGCCATTGGCGTGGATTCTAACCAGAACCATGTGCAGCCAGGTACTATGCTGACCTCGATGGTGAAACGCGTCGATGCGGCTGCGTACAAAGTATTTGAAGAAGCGCAAAACGACACTTGGCAGCCAGGTATTGAAGTACTGGGCTTAGCCGATGGTGGTGTAGATTGGGCGTTGGATGAACACAACCAGGCGCTGATTAGCGACGAGATGAAAGCTTCTATGGCAGACATCAAGGCCAAGATCATCAGTGGTGAGATCTCAGTGCACGACTACATGTCAGACAGCAGCTGCCAATACTAATTATCTCACTCTAGAAGCAGTGGCTGACAGGAGCATCCAGTTGGCCGCTGCTTTTTTTGTATGTAAACCTCAGACGCAGAACGAGCTATGAATCAAGACACACAGTCCTACGCGATTGAGTTAGAAGGGATCTCGAAACGATTTGGGGCGGTGCAAGCCAATAAAGACATTGCACTGCGCGTCCCTGCGGGCACCATTCACGGGATTATCGGTGAAAATGGTGCTGGCAAATCCACTCTGATGAGCATTATTTATGGCTTTTATGAAGCCGATGCTGGGGTGATCAAAGTCGATGGCCAAGCGGTCGATATTCACAATTCCCAAGATGCGATTAAAGCCGGCATTGGTATGGTGCACCAGCATTTTATGTTGGTGGACAACTTCACTGTGCTAGAAAACATCGTCTTGGGAGCCGAAGGCGGTGCGCTACTCAAGCAAGGCTTAAATGCCGCACGTAAAGAGCTTAAGCGCCTCGAGCAAGAGTACAGCTTAGACGTCGACATCGACGCAAAAGTTGAAGACCTACCGGTCGGTTTGCAGCAGCGGGTTGAAATTCTTAAAGCGTTATACCGTGGCGCCAAAGTCCTAATACTGGATGAGCCGACCGGTGTGCTGACACCGCAAGAGGCTGATCATCTGTTTCGTATTCTTAGCTCGCTGACCGAGCAAGGGGTTACCGTTTTACTGATCACCCATAAGCTGCGTGAGATCTTGGCCTCAACCAATAATGTCTCGGTCATGCGCCAAGGCGAAATGGTGGCACACCGTGTCACCGCCGAGACAGATAAAGACGAATTAGCCGAGCTGATGGTGGGTAAAAAAGTTCGCCTTAAAGTGGATAAAGAGGCCGCCCAGCCTAAACAAACCGTGTTGTCAGCAGAGCAGCTTTGTGTGAGCGACAGCCAAGGGGTAGAGCGTCTTAAAAAGGTGTCTCTAGAGCTTAAAGCGGGCGAAATTCTAGGCATCGCTGGAGTATCAGGCAATGGTCAAAGTGAGCTACTCAATGTGTTGTCGGGCATTACGCCGATGAGCTCTGGCAGTATTGCCTTTGCCGGACAGAGGATTACTGCTGAGCAGCCAAAAACGGCTGCCCAGATGCGCGCGCTACATATGGCGCACGTGCCAGAAGATCGCCATAAGATGGGCTTGGTGACAGGCTTTGAAGCCTATGAAGCGGCGGTATTAGGCTATCACGATGCCGATACTTACAACGGCAAAATCTTGATGAAGCGCCAAGCGATGGTCGAAGAGTGCCAAGCCCGTATGGCGGCATGGGATGTGCGCCCACTGAATCCGCATTTAAAGACGGCCAATTTCTCTGGCGGTAACCAACAAAAGATTGTGATTGCTCGAGAAGTGGAGCAAAACCCTGAAGTACTGCTGATTGGTCAGCCGACCCGTGGTGTTGATATCGGAGCGATTGAAAATATCCACGAACAGATTGTGAAATTACGCGACGCAGGCAAAGCGATTTTGCTGGTGTCGGTGGAACTTGATGAAATTATGGCACTGAGTGATCGAATTTTAGTGATGTTTGATGGGGCTGTGGTGGGGCATGTCAGTGCTGAGGAGGCCGATGAGCGCACCCTTGGTTTGATGATGGCCAATGCATGGCAAGAACCGCAAGGAGCCTCAGCATGAGTCAGGCAAAAGTCCCAGTTTGGGTGAATGTGGGCTTGATCCCACTGTTTAATATTATGCTGGCCTTGTTGGCGTCGGCGTTGGTGTTTTTAGCGATCGGTGAAAACCCAATCGAAGCGGCGGGCTATTTGCTCTATGGCGCGTTTGGCTATGACGAAGGCATTGGCTATACCTTGTACTACGCGACCAACCTGATTTTTACCGGGTTAGCGGTGTCCGTAGCGTTCAAAGCCGGGCTTTTTAACATCGGTGGTGAAGGCCAAGCCTATATCGGTGGTTTGGGCGTCGGCTTGGTGTGTTTGTGGTTTGACAGTTCATTACCGTTGTTGTTGATTGCGCCCTTAGCGATTATCGGTGGCGCTTTGTTTGGCGCGGCCTGGGCGTATATCCCTGCGTATCTGCAAGCGCGTCGCGGCAGTCATATCGTCATTACCACCATCATGTTTAACTTCATTGCCTCCTCGCTGATGGTGTATTTGATGGTGAACTGGCTTAAGCAAGAAGGCTTGATGTCGCCCATCAGTCGCACTTTCGAAGAGAGTGCTTGGTTACCGTATCTACATGATTTGCTGGCACCGCTTGGCATTGATATGGGCGATTCACCGCTTAATCTTGCGTTTATTTTGGCCTTGTTGTGCTGTGTCTTTTATTGGGCTCTGGTGTGGCATACCCGCTGGGGGTACCAGCTTCGTACCGTAGGGACAAATCCAACGGCGGCCCAATACGCGGGTATTGATAACGCTAAGGTGACGATCTGGGTGATGTTGATTTCTGGCGCTCTAGCGGGGCTGGTTGGTGTGAATGAAATCATGGGCGTCAATCATAGCTTGTTGCTGAACTTCACTGCGGGCTACGGCTTTGCTGGTATTGCCGTGGCACTGATGGGGCGTAATCATCCGGTCGGTATCATTTTGGCAGCCATGCTGTTTGGTGCTTTGTACCAAGGTGGTGGCGAGCTGGCGTTTGAGATTCCGACTATTACCCCAGAGATTGTGGTGGTGATTCAGGGTTTGGTGATCTTGTTCTCGGGAGCATTGGAAAATATGTTCAAGGGCAAGATTGAAGCATTCTTTTTACGCCGAGCCGCGGCATAGGAGCCAATGATGTTTGAAACATTGATATTGATTCTGGACGCGACCCTGCGAGTTTCCACCCCACTGATTTTGGCCGCCTTGGCAGGCTTGTTTTCCGAGCGTTCGGGGATCGTCGACATTGGTCTTGAGGGCAAGTTGCTCGGCGGTGCGTTTGCGGCCGCAGCAGCGGCAGCGGTGTTTGGCTCGGCGTGGATTGGTCTGCTGTTTGCCATTGCAGCATCGGTTAGTTTGGCGTTGATACACGGCTTTGCCTGTATTACACATCGAGGCGATCATATTGTCTCGGGTGTGGCGATCAACACGATTGTCGCTGGCCTTACTGTTACCTTAGGTCTGGACTGGTTTAGCCAAGGTGGCCAAACCCCAGCACTGACTGGTGCAGCGCGCTTCACACCGATTACCTTACCGTTTGCTGATCAAGTGGCGGAGGTGCCAGTGTTGGGGCTGATCTATTCTGAGCTTCTAAGCGGTCATAATATTTTGGTGTATGTGGCCTTTTTGATGGTGCCATTGACCTATTGGGTGGTCTTTAAGACACGCTTTGGTCTACGTCTGCGAGCTGTGGGTGAAAACCCGCACGCGGTCGATACCGCCGGGATCTCGGTAGCGTGGGTGCGCTATCGAGCGGTGATTCTTTGTGGCGTGCTGTGTGGTATCGCGGGCGCGTATTTATCCACCGCCCACAATGCAGGCTTCTTAAAAGATATGAGCGCAGGTAAAGGCTATATGGCCTTGGCGGCGCTGATCTTTGGCAAATGGCGCCCTGTGCCGGTGTTGTTGGCGTGTTTGTTGTTTGGCTTCTTGGATGCGGTCGCGGTGCGTTTGCAGGGCGTATCTTTACCAGTGATTGGCGAGGTTCCTGTGCAGGCGATCGAGGTCTTGCCGTATGTGCTGACGGTATTGCTGTTGGCAGGCTTTATTGGCAAAGCCGTGGGTCCAAAAGCGATCGGTAAGCCGTACGTCAAAGAGCGTGCGTAATCATGCGACTGGCAGGGCGTGCGCTCTGCCAGTCACTCTTGCCCAGTGTAGGTGCTGGCATTCTATCATTCTATCATTCTATCATTCTATCATTCTATCATTCTATCATTCTATCATTCTATCATTCTATCCTGCTTTCTCTTATCCGCTTTCATCTTTTCTCTTCTCGCTGCGATTATCAGTTTTTTAAATGAAATCGATTTTCATTAACTATTGCTTCGCGCTTAATCAAGGTATATTGTTGTATATACAACTTAAACGACCTAAGCGAAGGTGAGTTTTGTGCAACCTTATAATCATCAACAATCATTAGGCCATTTAACGGGTCTAGCCAGCCGCTTGTTTAACCGTTTATTGACGTTGCGGTTTAAGCAAGCAGGGATTGATATGACGGCGGAGCAGTGGGGAGTCATTGTGCTTTTGCAGCAACATCAACCGATTACTCAGCGCCAACTTAGCGAATGGTTATATTTGGAAAAATCCAGTGTCAGTCGTTCGATCGATGGCTTAGAACGTCGTGGCTGGATTGAGCGCCAAGCAGCACCTGAAGACCGACGCAGTAAGCTGGTTAGTCTGACGCCTAAGTCGTTAGAGGTAGTGGCTCAATGCGCTGCCATTGCCACGCAAGTGCTGGAGGATGCACAACACGATGTGCCCAGTACTTCCCTTGAACAGAGCAAATTAAGCTTGTCTCAAGTGGTGACTAACTTGCGTGCCTTAGCGGACGAGAGCCAGAGTGAATCCAATCATTAGAGGAGGTCTGTATGTCAAAACGTAATGCATTAATCACTGGGGGCGCACGTGGTATCGGCGCCGCATCAGCTAAAGCGCTTGCTGCAGAAGGTTATCGTGTCTTCATTAACTATGTGAACAGTACGGGGGTAGCAGAGCAGTTGGCACGGGAGATTGAAGCGGCGGGCGGCGAAGCCTTTACCATTAAAGCCGATGTGCGTGATGACGCTCAGTTAGCCGCCATGTTTGCTCAAATTGATGAGCATGGTGGGGTCGATGCTCTAGTCTCAAACGCCAATATGAATTTTGTGCCGAAGCCTTTTATGGAGCAGACGTGGGATGAGTTCTCACAAAAGCTAAACGATGAAATGCACGCGGCGTATCAGACCGCACAATTAGCCGCCAAGAGCATGAAGGCGAAACAGTTTGGCCGCCTGATTTTTATCTCTAGTACTTTATCTGAAGCGCCGGCGCCAAACTTTATTGCACACGGTACCGCTAAAGGTGCGTTGGATAGTTTCAACAAATACCTAGCACAAGAGTTAGGCCCATTTGGAATTACTGCCAATGTGGTCGCACCAGGATTAGTTGAAACGGATGCGACCAAAGACGCGCCAGACGAGTTTAAAGAAATGATTCGCCAATTCACTCCGACACAGAAAATTGCCCAGCCTGAGGACGTCGCCAATACGGTACGTTACTTAGCCAGCGAGAACAGCGGTCATATCACGGGAACCTATAATCCCGTCTGTGGTGGTGCTTACTTGCCCTAGAGAATTAAATACCACGTATCAAAAGGGAAGCCAGTTGACTTCCCTTTTTTATGCCTATCGCCTGCTAGCGTGCGCGCCGTCATGGTTCTGTCATTTGTGTTCTTTAGCATGACATTTTTCTAATGGAGGTGTTGCCATGAATAACTCTGAAGCGCTGCATGCGCCCCAGGTTTCAAGCGGAAGTCGTTGGCCTCAGTGGCTGGCAGTGATTGCGTTAGTGTATCTGTTGATCAGTGCGGTGGGCATGATTGGCTCTGGCTTTAAAGCGGCCACAGGTGGTCACGCACAGGAGTTATTTGAGTTTGCGTCCAATCCTTATGTGGGGTTAGTGATCGGGATTGTGGCTACGGCATTAATTCAGTCATCGTCTACTGTGACCTCTTTGATCGTTGGCATGGTGGCGGGTGGCTTGCCGGTGAGTATCGCGATACCTATGATTATGGGCTCCAACGTCGGTACCACGGTCACCAACACTCTTGTAAGCCTAGGGCATGTGCGTGATAAAGAGGAGTTTCGCCGTGCGTTTTCAGCGGCGACGGTGCATGACTTTTTTAACCTCATGGCAGTTGCGATCTTTTTGCCACTAGAAATCATGTTTGGCTTTTTGGAGCATGTTGCGCTTTGGTTGTCGACGTTTTTGGTGGGCGGCGACAGTTATTCGATCAAAGATATCAACATCATTAAGTCTGCCACCAAACCGTTTGTTGGTGCAGTAGATAGCGTGACGAGCATGTTGCCTGGAGCGTTCGCAGGCATTGCTCTGATTGTCGTCGGCTTGGTGTTTATCTTTGTGGCGATTACCTACATTGGTAAGTTGCTGAAGGTTTTGATGGTTGGCAAGGCAAAAGAAGTGATGCACTCGGCCATTGGTCGTGGCCCTGTCTCTGGGATCGCATCCGGTGCCTTAGTGACAACCTTTGTGCAGTCTTCTTCCACAACCACCAGTTTGATGGTGCCATTGGCAGGTTCCGGTACGTTTAGTCTTAAGCAGATTTACCCTTTTATGCTGGGAGCCAATATCGGCACCACGGTGACGGCGTTGTTGGCGGCGACGGCTATTTCTGGCGCATTAGCGGTGTCGGCTCTGGAAATCGCGTTAGTACATTGTTTGTTTAACGTGTTTGCGGTGTTACTGATTTTCAGTGTGCCAGTGGTGCGCAATCTGCCGATCAAAGGTGCGGAGTGGTTGGCGCAGGTAGCTTCTGAGCGCAAAGCAGTGGCCGCAGCTTGGGTCTTAGGTGTGTTTATTGTCGTGCCGCTGTTACTGATTGCGGCGAGCTTGATGTTTTAATCATTGCAAAGGGAAATACGATGTCGAATTTAGAGCGTATGTCGAAGGATGAGCTTAAGGCAATCCTGAACGAAACTGAGCAACAGATCCATGACATTCGTGCTGAGCTTGCCCTGCGTGAGGCGGACCAGCAGCACGAAAAAGTGGAAAGCATTGAGTTAGGGGAAGATTGGACGCCCGTAAAATGGGATCAGGTGCGTTCGTTTTTTCAGATGGTGTTGGCGGAGTTACGTAAGTAATAAAGCCTGCTATCCCGATACCACTAACGCCGCTCCTTATAAGGGGCGGCGTTGTTGTTTGAAGGGCTTAAGATACGGGTTGTGGCGCGAGTTTATGTTTGACCTCGTCGATGAATTTAGGTGTAAGGCGTATATAGGCGGTGACTAAGCTGATGTCATCAGGGTCGCGCTTGATACTAAAGCCAATACGGCGGCAGAATTCGATCATACGTTTGTTTTCTGACAAGACGGTGCCTTGCATTTCTTTAAGCCCCTTCGAGTACGCCACCAAAAATAAGCGACGCATCAGCAAAGCCGCTAACCCGTGTCCTTGGTATTCGTCGCCGATGACCACAGCAAACTCACAGCTTTGCGCGTCGAAGTTATCGCTAAAGCGCGCTGCGCCCATCATTACTGGCTCGCCATCTTTATCACCGACCGCGATGAGTGCCATTTCGCGATCATAATCAATATGGGACAAGCTGGCGATCATGCGCGGTGTGAGCTCGGAAATGTTGGCGATGAAGCGGAAGTAGCGGCTTTCGTGGGACAGATTTTTAACGAAGTCAGCCATCATGTAGGCATCGCGTGGCAAGATAGGGCGAATGGTAATCTGTTGACCATCGCGTAGGGTGACCTCTTTGACCCACTGGCGCGGATAAGGTTGGATGGCTAAATGCTCGTAGCGCTTGAGTTTGCCGCAGCCTTTTAGCGTCGCTTTGACGTCGGCAAAGATACTGCCACTTTCGTGGATTCGCACATCAGCAAGCTCCAAGTATTCAAACTCTGGTAGCTCACAAATCATAGTTGAGAAGCTGCGCAAAAGGTCTTCTAGTTCAAATGATTCTACGTTGGGAAATGCGCGATGAATAAGGTCTTTGGCCAAAATAGTATTCAGCGGCGGTAAGGCGACGGCTTCGGTTTGGTGATGCCATTGATTGGCGCCTTCTAAGGATAAGCCTATGGTTGGGCCAAATACTGGGTCTTGGAAGGCGCGTAAATGAATCGGCGCTTGCAGCAAGAAGTTGGCTTGGCGACGCGAGGTGAGGCGGAAATTAAACAGTTCAAATACGCCTTTAAGATCATCTGCCGACGGTGATTTGTTGCCCGCTTTAATCATCGCTTTTAGCTGCTCTCGTGCGGCGGCGACATCTATATTAAAGCGAAAGGCGTGGCTGTCTGGGGTTTGTTTCGCCAGTAACTGGTTACGCTGGAATTGCACCAAAAACTGGAAGCCTTCGATCGCCGCTTCAGGCGTACGAAAAGTCGGAATGCCTGCTTCATTGATGCGAGTGCGCATCGCCACCATATGGCCGCCGCCCAGCAAACAGACCATCACCAGCTTCTTCTGCTTCTTGTGCAGCTCTAACACTTGATCGTACAAAGACGCGATATTGATCAGTGCCGTCGGGCTTAGCATCAGTAATACGGCACCACAGTGCTTATCGCTTAGGGCGGCTTCGGCTAAATCGACAAACAAGTTGGCTTCACAGCTGGCCCACGCGGTGGTAATACTGCCGACGCTACCGCGTCCCGCCATAATGTCTTCAAGGGTATGACGCAGATCCTCCTCTGGTGTCAGCAGGCTGACGTTGAGTTCTTTGGCGCGTTCAGCAGCCAATTCCCCAGGACCTGCCCCATTGCCGATGACCATTAGCGAACCATCTTTAACTCGGCGGGCATTGGTCATCACAGAAGCGGCGGCGACCAAGTCATTGAGACGACGTCCGCGTACCGCACCGGTACGGCTCAGTGCTGCATCCAGCACTCGAGGGTCGGCGCCCATATTATGCTCTGCCACCACCGCCACGGGTTTGGTGCGACTGGTGGCGCGCAAGCTACTTAAGAAGCGTGTGGTTGAGCCAATTTTTTGCAGATACATCAACACCGACTGACTTTCGTAGTCGTTGGATAAAAACTCCAAAATCTGTGATGGCATCACATCGACCGGACTGCCCATGGACACGATTTGGGAAAAGCCAATGCCTTGCCAAGTGGCCCAGTCGACGAGTGCACTCGCGACCGTGCCGGATTGAGAGATCAGAGCTAAGCGCCCAGGTAAGGGTTGGGTAAGCCCAAGCCACGCAGAAAAGCCCAATTTGGGGCGACATAAGCCAAAGCTATTGGGGCCGAGTAGACGCACATTGTGGGTGCGCGTGGCTTTAAACAGCGTATGGCTGTCTTCACGGCTACCGGTGAAATCCAGTAATGCCGGAATGCCTAGCGTGCCACACTCGGCGATTAGCTCGCTTAAAAAGCGCTGCTCATCGCCCGCGACGATAGCAAGATCTGGGGTTTTGCTCAGTTCGCTAAAGTCTTGTATCTGGGTAAAGGGCAACACACCTAGACTGTCATCAGGAACGGCACCATAGAGAAATACACTGCCGCGTCGGCCGCTATAAGACAGAGCTCGTAAAATAGCGTGAAGCAGAGGACTCTGGCTGTCTTGACCGGTATAAACCAATACTGAGTTAGGCATCAGTAAGGACTTAAGGGCGTGATTTGGCATGCAACGTTCTCCCTGAAAAATCTGTAGCGAACGTCTTGGCGCACGGCCCTCGCTCAACGACAGAGAATGCATTATGGTTATAGCAGTCTAGACCAATGTCGGATTGGCTGCCCAGTATTGGCTATGGCTTGATATAGGGCAGATGCTAAGTCTGTTTACTATAGTAGCCTGACTTCGGCACAGACTGAATAACAATAACAGCGCCCTTTGATTTGGGTGACAACTTGCGATGGATATCTCATGACCACGGCCTATCTTACTCACCCTGCCTGTGAAGAACACAAGCTGGCAGACGATCATCCCGAATCACCGCAGCGCTTAGAGGCGATCCAAAATCGTCTGATCGCCGGCCAACTCATGGACTTTTTACGCTGGCGAGAAGCCGATAGCGCAACGCTGGCGCAGCTTAATGCGACCCATTGCCCAGAGTACGTTGCTTCGATTTTTGCTCGAGCGCCAGAGGAAGGTCATGTGGCGTTGGATGATGAAACACTGATGATGCCCAATACTTTAGAAGCCGCCTTACGTGCCAGTGGTGCAGTGGTCAAAGCAGTCGACATGGTGCTGCAAGACGAAGTCAACAATGCGTTTTGTGCCGTGCGCCCACCTGGGCATCACGCCGAATACGATAAAGCAATGGGCTTTTGTGTGTTTAATAATATCGCGGTGGGCGCGCGTCATGCGTTGGATGCGTATGGACTGGAGCGTATCGCGATCATTGATATTGACTGTCATCACGGCAATGGCACAGAGAGCATTTTCGAAAGCGATGCGCGCGTGCTGTACGCCTCCAGTTACCAATACCCATTGTTCCCTTACCCCGATCCAGGCGCATCGCACGACAATATTGTGCACATGCCACTTGAAAAAGGCGCTAAGGGAGAAGAGTTTCGCGCAGCCTATAAGCGTGATTTGTTTCCTGCATTGGAAGCATTTAAACCACAATTAATTATGATTTCGGCGGGCTTTGATGCGCTGGCTGAAGATCCGATGGGTCAGCTGCGGCTAAAAGAAGAAGATATTGTCTGGGTGACACAACACTTGCTGGACATTGCCGAGCGTTATTGTGAGGGTCGCATGGTGTCGGTATTAGAAGGTGGCTACAACACAGATGCCACAGGCCGTGCGGTGTTTAGCCATTTAAAAGTCATGACAGGGCTATAGTCTCAAAGACCTCAGCAATAAACACCTTGAGCGCGCTGGGCGCTCAGGTGTTACTGTTTAAAGCGCTTGGCGGCGTTTGCGGCTGTAAATAAACAGACCTAAGAACAGCACCAATCCAGCACTATCTATTAGGATACTAGTATGCGGCCACAGCATTAAGCCAGCGGCCACGCCACAAAGCAGCCTTAGCAGCAGTGGTAGCGGTCCTTCTAGATAGCCCTCCATCAAGCCGACAAAAGCATAAATGCCAAACAGCGCAAACACAAAGATGCGTGCTACATCCTGTGGCTCGCCACCAATGAAGTCGGTATAGGCCAAGAGTAAGGGCACAATGTACAGTCCTTTGGCAATTTTCCACGCGGTGAAGCCCGTCGCCATAGGCGGTGTTTTCGCAATGGCGGCAGCCGCAAACGCGGTCAAACATACCGGAGGCGTGACATTTGAGTCTTGTGATAGCCAAAAGATAATCATATGTGCGGACAACAGAGCAGCACTAAGCGTCATCGGATTTAACGCCTGCTCAAGTAGTTGACTCTTAAAGTCTGGGGGTACTTGGGCGATCAGTGCTTGTGCCTCAGCTTGGCTCATAGGTGCTGAGAGTAAGGCGTATTTGTCCGGATCAATCAGCATAAAAATGGTTTTGGCTTGCTCTGGTAAATTGCCTGCCATGATCAAGTCGAGTAATTGTGACTCGGCGATCAGGCCATACAGTGCTGGCGCTGAGAGTGTCGCAAGCACAATATAGGCGGCTGTTACTGGTAAGCCCATGCCTAAAATAAGCGAGGCTAAAGCGACCAATGCGAGCATGATCAGCAGACTGCCGTTGGACCACTCGGCAATCATCAAGGAAAACGTATTACCGATCCCTGTCATCGCGACGACATTGACCACTAGCCCGACCGCAATCAGCAAAATCGCCGTGGTCGCCATATTGCGTGAGCCTTGTGCGAGCGCGTCTAAGATGTCTCTTGGCTTCATTGGATTTTTCGATAACCAAGACGCCGCGACCACAGAAATAATGGCAATGCCTGCCGCATACGTCGGTGTGAAACCGTAAATGAGTAACGCGACCAAAACGGCTAACGGCAATAAAAAGTGCCAGCCTTCCTTGAGGACTTCTGTAACGCTACGTGACTCGAGCTCCACCGCATCAGCATGAGAACGCATCGCTTCCACGCGCACATAAAAGCCCACCGATAAGAAGTACAGCAACGCTGGTAGGGTCGAGACGGCGATGATTTCCACATAAGGGATCTGTGTGTAGGAAGCCATAATGAAAGCGCCAGCCCCCATCACAGGAGGCATTAACTGACCACCTGTCGAGGCCGCGGCTTCGACACCAGCCGAGAAACGCGCCGGGAACCCCGCTTTACGCATCATCGGGATGGTGATCACGCCAGTAGAAACGGTGTTGGCTACCGAAGAGCCAGACACTGAGCCCATTAAGCCAGAGCCTAAGACCGCGACAAAGCCTGGGCCACCAACAAAGCGCCCGGCGGCGCAGCGTGACAGTTCGATAATAAAATCACCGGCACCGGACTTCACTAGGAAGGCGCCAAACAGAATAAACATGAACACATAAGTCCATGAAATGCGGGCGATGGAGCCAAACATACCCTCGGAAGAAAAGAATGAGCGAAACAATACGGTTTCTAAGCTAAGCCCTGCAAAGCCAAAGATCCCGTCGATGTAGGGCCCCCACCAAAAAACATAGGTCAAGGCGACGACAATCAAACTCGGAATAAACCAGCCCGTGGTACGGCGCGCAAGTTCCAGTGCAATACCGATGGCAACGAGTGAAACCACCCAGTCGCTGGTGATAAAGGTGACGCCTCGATCGTAGAGCGCGTCCTCAAATAGGATTAAATAAACGGCACACGCGATGGCAACCAGTCCTAAGGCGATATCGGCGATCAGTGTCCAGCGTTGTCCTGATGAGCTAACGCTGTGACGAAGTGGCACCATTAAGGCACAGATAAAGGCAAAGCCACTGAAGTGGATCGCTGATACCCACAGTTCGGGCAAGGTGCCTAAGGTGTTGAAGTAAATATGGGCCAAGGCAAACACCACACCGACCCAATAAATAATACGACCAACAGGGCTATTTTCCTCCCGTTGTTCAAGCTCCAAGCTTTTAAGGCTTTGTTGTAGCTCTTGGTCTTGGCTAACCTGCGTCTCTGACATAAGCACGACCTTTTATACAGTACTGACGCGCACGGGCATGGCGCGAGAAAATGACATTAAGCAATATAATAAAGGGTGGCTGATCAGCCACCCTTTGATGGGCATTACTCGGCGATCAAGTGATCGGGAATAGTAATGCCGGCTTCTTGGTAGTAGCGCACTGCACCTGGATGCAATGGCACAGGTAAGCCTGCGATCGCTTTATCCAGCGCCATGGCTTTGGTCGCTTTGTGGATGCCGTTTAGGAAAGGTAGGTTTTCATAAATGGTTTTGGTCAGCTGATACACGTCTTCTTCAGACACATCATCACGAATCGCTAAGAAGTTTGGCTGAGCAATAGTTTGGATCGCTTCGGTTTGGCCAGGGTAGGTGTTGGCCGGAATTTCAAAGCGTGTCCATAGCTGATAATTACCATTGGCTTGTTTCATCTGCTCATCGGTGAAGTTAAGAATGGTAATGTCATCGCCTAAGGCTGCGTAAGCACGAGTAATAGCGCTGGTCGGTACGCCCGAAGGGATATTCATACCATCGACGGTGCCGTTTTGCATGGCATCGGCAGATGCTGCATAGCCCATGTAGGCCATGTTGATATCGGCCACTGGCACGTCCATGTTGTTGAGGATCGTTAGGCCTGAGCCTTCTGTGCCTGAGTTTTTCTTACCGATAGAGAACTTTTCGCCCGCTAAGTTGCTCATGTCCGAAATGGTGCCCGAGTCGACGTACTCGGCATTGACGACAAACTGCTCAACGTTTTGCCACAACATGGTGACCGAACGCAGGTTTTTTGCGGACCATCGTTAGCGAGGCGTCCTTCACCTTCCCACGCCCACGCACCATAAAGCCCTTGTAAGATGGCCAGTTGGGCTTCGTCTTCGCGCATCAGTTTGATGTTTTCCCCTGAGCCTGCGGAGTTAATCGCAGAGATGGAAATGCCTTGAGTGGGTTCTAATTTAACTTTGGTAAGTGTCGCCAGTGCCACCCCAACAGGGTAAAACGTGCCACCAGTGGAGGCCGTTGCGAGCACATAAGAGCGTTTGTGATCGTCAGCGTGAACCAAGCTCGTGGTACCAGCGGCAGCACTTAATACTAAGGTGGCACTAATGGCTTTAACGAGCGTACGTTTGGTCATCTTCATGAAAAGTTCCTATCTATCTTTGTTGTTATTCAGAGGACTCTAGGTGAGCATCCTCGCTCTAGTTAACAGAGTATAGGCAAAGTAGCTAAAAACCCATAAGAAGATGGTAGTAGATTGAGGAGAGATATAACCCACACCGTTGTGGGTTATATCTGAGGCGGTGTTAGGACCAGTGCAGGCGCTCTGGACTACCTTGTGAATCAGCGGTGAAGAAATAACCTGAGGTAGGCGCGGCAAAAACTTGATCACCACGCTGTACAGGGTGGCGCTCATAGTCGGCATGACTTAGATCGGCTTCCCAGACTTGCTCGGTTTGCCAGCCATCTGGCGCTAGCTCAACGCGTACTTCAGGGCCGATTGGATTGACGGCGATGACACGCAGCGGCAAATGGGCTTGGGTGGTTGGCGCTGGGTGTAACGCTAATTCGTGGGAGCGAATGTAGAGTTGGCCTGCTTGTGTTTTGCCATCTTGATGAGGCGTTTCAAGCCAAGCGTCCTGATGCGTTAGACGTGAGCCCTGTGCGGCGGCATCAAAAACGTTAACGTTGCCCAAGAAATCAAATACAAAGCGGCTGTTTGGCTGAGCGTATAGCTGTGCTGGGGCATCCACTTGTTCAATGTGGCCATTGCTCATCACTACCACGCGATCCGACAGCTCCAAGGCTTCTTCTTGGTCGTGGGTGACAAACACGCTGGTAAAGCCAATCTCATCGTGCAGGTTGCGCAACCAACGGCGCAACTCTTTACGAACTTTAGCGTCCAGTGCGCCAAACGGCTCGTCCAGCAGTAGTACATCGGGCTTAGTAGCCAGTGCACGGGCCAAGGCAATACGTTGCTTTTGACCGCCCGACAGTTGCGACGGATAACGTTTGGCAAGGTGACCCAGTTGTACCATGTCGAGCAAGTGTTGCACGCGTTTTTGTATTTCGGCTTTGTTAGGACGCTGCTTGGCGTCCATGACTTCTAGACCAAATGCCACATTGTCTGCCACGGTCATATGGCGAAACAGGGCATAGTTTTGAAATACAAACCCGACGTTACGATCACGTACGTGCAGGTTGGTCACGTCACGTTGGCCGAATTGGATGCGCCCTGAATCAGCCCCTTCAAGACCTGCAATGATACGCAGTAAGGTTGTTTTACCTGAGCCTGAAGGGCCCAGTAAGCCGATCATTTCACCGTCTTCGATGTTTAAAGACATAGGTGACAGGGCTTGGAATTTGTCGAATGTTTTAGAAATATTGTCTAAGCGAATACTCATGATGTTCACCTATTAATGATCGGTCTCAGCGCGGTGGGCACGCTCTTGGCGCCACTCAACGAATGCTTTAAATATCAGGGTCAGTAACGCGATAGCGGCCAGTAACGAAGCACTGGCGAAAGCGGCTGTGGCTTGGTAATCCTCATACAGCAGCTGTACATGCAGCGGTAAAGTGTTGGTCTCGCCACGAATGTTGCCTGATACCACCGAGACGGCGCCAAATTCACCGACGGCGCGAGCGTTGGTCAAAATCACGCCATACAGCAGCGCCCATTTAATATTGGGTAAGGTCACTCGACGGAACAGCTGCCAACCGGATGCGCCGAGGATGACCGCCGCTTCTTCGTCTTCGCGGCCTTGTTGTTGCATCAGTGGAATCAGCTCACGGGCGACAAACGGGCACGTCACAAATACCGTCACCATGACAATCCCAGGCCAAGCAAACATAAGCTGTAGATCATGCTCGTACAGCCAAGCGCCGATCCAGCCATTGTTACCATAGAGCAGTAAATACAGCAGGCCAGCGACCACTGGCGACACGGCAAATGGAATATCCATTAAGGTCATTAATAGCTTACGACCGGGAAACTCAAAGCGTGTCACCGACCAAGCCAGCATCACACCAAAGACCAAGTTAATCGGCACAGTTAATAAGGCGACAAACAGCGTTAACCAGATGGCATGCAAGGTATCTGGGTCCGCTAAGCTTTGCCAGTAAACGGCTAAACCGTCGATAAAGGCTTTTTGAAAAATACTGACCAACGGCACGACCAGGAGTACAGCGGTCAGTACCAATGTCAGAGTGATCAGGGTGTATTTCACCGCAGGTCGATCACCAATGCGTTGTTGATGGCTTTGTTTAGGGGCCATAAATCGATCCTCCGATTAACGTCCGTGCAGACGTTTTAAATAACGCGCTTGCCAGATGTTGATGGCAAACAACAGCACCAAGGAAACGATTAACACCACCGAAGCGATCGCGCTTGCAGCGGGGAAATCAAATTCTTGTAGGCGTACGAAGATCATCAATGAAGTGATTTCACTGACGTACGGCATGTTGCCGGCGATGAAAATGACCGCGCCAAATTCGCCCAAACTGCGGGTAAACGAAAGCGCCACGCCGGTCACTAGTGCAGGCCATAACGATGGCATGATGATGCGACGAAACACCGACCAATCAGATGCGCCAAGGGTAATGCCCGCTTCTTCCTCCTCGGGAGACAGTTCTTCTAGTACGGGCTGTACGGTACGCACAACAAACGGAATACTGGTAAAGGACATGGCGACAATGATGCCAAGTGGCGTATAAGCGACTTTGATACCAAGCTCCGCTAGCAAGGAGCCATACCAGCCATTTTCGGCGTACAGTGTGGCCAGAGTGATACCCGCGACAGCAGTGGGTAGGGCAAAAGGTAAGTCGACTAGGGCATCCAGTAAGCGTTTGCCTGGGAATTCATAACGCACCAACACCCATGCCAGCAGTAAGCCAAACACGCCATTGAAAATCGAGGCCAGCAGCGCAGCCCAAACTGTGACTTGATAACTAGCGACGACACGCTCATCGGTAATCACGTACCAGTAGTCTGCCCAGCTCATTTGCGCGGTTTGCATGACCAAGCCAGTCATCGGCAGTAATAAAATTAAACTTATAAAAAACAACGAGCTGCCCAGGCTTAAGCCAAGGCCTGGTAAGACTCGTTTATGGCGCGGTTTGCGCTGAGTCGCGTTTAAGGACGTCGACATGATGGGTTCGCTCCTTTAGCGAAAGGGATCAGTTTGCTTAGCAATAAAAACGCAAACGCCGGGCGCTAAGCACCCGGCGATCACCCACGATAAGACGTGAATTAGCGGCGCTGCAGTTGATCTAGCTGCTTGCCGTTGGCAAAGATATCTTGCATCGCTTGTGGCCAGCCGCCGGCAATTTCTTCTACCGTTAGCAGTTTGACCTCAGGGAAGCGCTCGGCGTTTTCCGCTTTCACTGTTTCGTTGTGAACACGGTAGTTAAAGCCTGCCAATAAGCGTTGTGACTCTTCGCTGTATAGGTAGTTTAAGTATTCTGTTGAGACGTCTAACGTACCGTTTTTCTTAGCATTGCGCTCAACCACAGCAACTGGGAATTCCGCCAAGATTGAGGTTTTTGGTACCACGACTTCGTAGTTATCCGCGCCGTATTGATCACGGATGTTGTTGACTTCAGATTCGAAAGTGATCAGTACATCACCGATGCCGCGCTCGACGAATGTCGTTGTCGCACCACGACCACCGGTATCAAATACAGATACATTGCCTAGGAAGGTTTTTAGGAAGCCATTTTGTTGTTCCGTCGCGTCTTTACCGAACTGGTCTTGTGCGTAACCAAGCGCTGCCAAGTAGGTGTAACGACCGTTACCGGATGTTTTAGGATTTGGGAATACCAGTGCCACATCGTCTTCAACTAGATCGCCCCAATCTTGGATGTTTTTAGGGTTGCCTTTACGTACCAAGAAAGCGGTCGTTGAGTAGTAAGGCGAGCTGTTGTTCGGCAGTTTGTCTTTCCAGTCTTCGGCTACCATGTTGCCACGATCCGCTAGGATTTGTACGTCGGTTACTTGGTTAAAGGTCACCACGTCTGCAGGCAGGCCTTGCAAGATGGCACGTGCTTGCTTTGAAGAGCCAGCGTGTGACTGCTTGATTTCGACGGTTTGGCCAGTTTCTTCTTGCCAGTGTTTTTGGAACACAGGGTTGTAAGAGGCAAACAGTTCGCGGGCGATATCGTAAGACGTATTTAAGATGGTTTGATCCGCAGCAGAAGCGTTTACAGCAGAGCCTAAAAGCAGTGCACCGGCGACGGATTTGAGAAGTTTCGATGTTGTTTTCATAGCTGCCTCGTAATTGGAGTATGACAAGAGTTATTCGTTTAGAGATAGCTTATTTAAAAGATTTGGTTATTACAATCCATAAAAAACAACAATTTTGGAATATGGCGCGTTACAATTAGATTTGCTTTAAGAAAGTCTTGATTACACTCAAATTTCTCTAATGTGTACAAACAAAGGATATTGTTAAGCTGTCCTGTACGGTTTTTGCAATTTATCGGTGATTAAGTTAACAAACCCTCCAGCCTGCGACACCGAGCGGTGGTGCGCATTGAAAATACTCGCAAGAAGTAGCGCTCGCAGCACAGCAATGAAGTCGGGCAGTTTTATATTAATGAGGCATCCATGAAAAAACTAATTAGCAGTTCTATTTTAGCGCTTTCCGTGGCGGGGCTTTCTGCTCACGCTTTAGCAGACACGATTCGTGTGACATCACAGCTACCAGAGACGCATCCGGTGAGCCAAAACTGGTTGGAGTTCGGCAAGCTAGTCAAAGAGAAAACTGGCGGCGAGTTAAGTGTTCAGCTGTTCCCATCGGCGCAGCTTTTTAAAGACAAAGAAGTACCTGAAGCTGTGGGCTCGGGTGCCATCGATGCCGGCTCTACCTTTATTGGCCGTTTTGCTGGCTCAGTCCCTGCGGTAGATGTGATTGCGGTACCGTTTATTTTCAATGACGAAGCACACATTCGTGCCTCGGTAGCACCGGGCTCTGATCTACGTAAGGCCATCGACAGTAAAATCCTAGAAGAAACCAATGCTCGCGTGTTGTGGTGGCAGGCATACGGTCGTAACGTTTACCTAAGTAACGGTGATGCGATCGTGGAGCCTTCAGACATCGAAGGTAAAAAGATTCGTACCTACGGCAAGGTTCACGGCTGGACGGCTGAAGCATTAAATGGCGCGCCGACCTTATTGTCTGGCTCGAAGCAGTTTTTGGCGTACCAGCAAGGTGCGGTAGATGTGGGGATGACGGGTGCCTCGGCGGTGAAGTCACGTAAGTTGTTTGAAGTAATGGACAACATGACGCTGACCTTTGATAGCGCGATCGAGTTTTTGGCCGTGATCAACAATGATGTCTACGAAGGGTTATCTGAGCAAGAGCAGGCGGCGGTAATGGATGCTGCACGTGTGGTGGAGCAGCAACTGCGTAACCGTGTGTACGCCGAAGAAGCGCAAACCGTTGAAGAAATGAAGCAATACATGAATGTGGTTGAGCTGACAGATGCCCAGCGCGCGGCGTGGCAGCAAGCGACACAAACGGTTGTTGATCGTTTTGTGAAAGAAACCGGTGAGACGGGCGCTGAAGCTGTCTCTGCTATTCGTTCAGTCCAGTAATCTTGATAGAAGCTGCCTTGCAAAGAGGCAGCTTCTTTTGTTTTGGTAGGAGTAACACAATGTTGTTGCGCTTAATTGACGCGGTTTCTGAATGGACTGGGAAACTGTGCGCATGGAGTTTGTTTGCCGTCGGCTGCTTTATTACCTATGAAGTCGTGATGCGCTATGTGTTTAACGCACCCACTATTTGGGTCGATGAGGTGAGCCGCGTGATCATGGTGTGGTCGGTGTATTTGGCGGCGGCGTTTGCATTAAAGCACAAAGAGATGGTGGTGATTGAAATCGCTTTTCGCACGCCTGGTACCTTGGGGCGTAAGCTGAGTGACAGTTTTGCCATCGTATTTATGTTTGTCTTCGCTACGGTGGCTTGTTACTTCGGCTTTGAGTTGTGGCTTAAATCGACACTGGCGGGGCACACCACGGATACTTACTTGGCATTGCCCAAATGGTTTACTCATGCGCCCGTATGGTTGGGCTCTGGGTTGTTGACCTTACAAGGGATCGCAGAATTGGTACGCGTTTGGACCCAAGTGCCTGAAGCAGCATCTTCTAACACAGGAGCGGCGCACTAATGGAAGCATTATTTATTTTAGTGGCGCTGTTGGCGTTATTAGTTCTGCGCACACCTGTGGCGTTTGCGCTGGGTGGCTTGGGTATTATTTTGTTGGCCCTACAAGGGCTGCCAATGGTGGGTGTGCCGCAGCGTCTTTACGGTGCGATGGATAGTTTTGAGCTGTTAGCTGTACCCATGTTTTTGTTGATGTCGAATGTGTTACTACGCGGCGGTGTTGGCAAGGACCTTTATTCTGGGGTGCAGGCTTGGGTTGGGCATCTACCTGGCGGTTTGGGCGTGGCGACGATTTTATCGTGCACACTGTTTTCGGCCATTTCTGGCTCATCCGTCGCGACTGCTGCAACGATTGGTACCATCGCGATTCCTGAGATGATCAAGCGTGGCTACGATCGCAAGTTCGTATTCGGTATGCTGGCGGCAGGCGGTACCTTGGGTATTTTGATCCCGCCATCGATTCCGTTAATCATTTACGGCATTGTGTCGGAGTCTTCGATTAAGACCTTGTTCTTGGCAGGTGTGGGCCCAGGTTTGTTCTTGGCGCTGGCGTTTATTATTTACGGTGTGCTGTTCTCTCGTTTCTCCAGCCAATATCAGGCAATGCCGAAGGTAGAGTGGTCTGAGCGCATGCAGGCGTCGTTAAAAGCGTTGCCAACAGTGTTGTTGGCGATGTGCATTATCGGCTCTATTTATGCGGGGATTGCAACGCCGTCTGAAAGTGCTGGCCTTGGCTTTGTCATTGCGCTGCTGATCACTTTTGCTATGGGGCGTATGAATTGGTCGTTGCTTAAAGAAAGTGTTGAGCATACGTTGAAAACCACAGTGTTGGTGATGTTGATCGTCGCCGGAGCCAAGGTTTTCTCTTACGCGATTACCCTGTACATGCTGCCGCAAACCATCAGTATGATTCTGACGCAAAACATCTCAACGCCGGGCTTGTTTATCTTGGCGGTAGGGTTGGTGTTGTTCTTGATTGGCTTCTTCTTAGAGAGCCTGTCGATGCTGCTGATTATGGTACCTGTGTTGCTACCAGCGGTTTTGAATATGGGCATTGATCCGATTTGGTTTGGTATTTTCTTTGTAGTGCTGATCGAGACCGCGTTGATTACGCCGCCAGTGGGGATGAACTTGTTTATTATTCAGGGAGTGGCCAAGGCGTCATTGCAAGATGTCTCAAAAGGAGCGTTGCCGTTTGCCATCATTATGATACTGACCGCGATCTTATTGTGGTTCTGGCCTGATTTGGCCTTGTATGTGCCGTATCAGTTAGCGCGTTAATAGGCAAAAGCCAGTATGAAGTTCATGCTGGCTTTTTTGTTGCTGGCTAGCTGAGTAGGGCATTGGTTTCTACAACCTTTTTGAAATAGCTCAGAATGTCCTGCCATTTTGCGCGCTGAGCCTCGATTGATGTGTGGGGCGCAATATCAAAGGTTTGGCGTATGCGAATATGTTGGTCATGCTCTTCAAAATCGATTTCTACTTGGCGCCCATCGTCCAATTTGTAGTGAATCAGGCGCAGTAACTTGAGTCGAGTGAAGGTGCCGCTGGCGCGAAAGCTGTGTTCACCTGCTTGATGCTCAAGCTGATAATCAAAGCGCCCACCTTCGTGAAGGTCGATGGCGGCGTGTGGGCAATACCAAGCTTGGGAAGCGCCGTTCCATTGTTGGATGATGCTGGGCTTGGTCCAAGCTTCCCATACCGCTTCAAGTGGCGCTTTGATTGTGATTTCAACAGTAATGCGCATAATGCTTCCTTTCGCTTTCCCATCCACACAGTTTTTATAATTAAGTAGACCCGCCGTGTCGAGTTTTGCTCCGGCAGGATACTGCAACGATTGTGTTAAAAGCATGTAAAGCCAATGCGAGCTTATTGAGATGGGGTTACGGTTTACGCAAAAAGGATGTCTTTATGACGCGTGTTATCTCTTTCATATTTTTATTGATGGCGGGCATGTTGAGTGCTTGCTCATCGGGTCCGATTAGCCGAGCGGATGCCAATGACTTTGCTCAGCAAGGTGGTGCCAGTTTTTATGCGGATAAGTTTCAAGGGCGTACGACTGCTAATGGTGAGCGTTTTAATCAGCGTGCGTTGACTGCAGCACATAAGCGTCTGCCGTTTGGTGCAAAAGTGCGAGTAACCAACCTTGCCAATCAAAAAACCACGGTGGTGCGCATTAATGATCGTGGACCCTTTGTAAAAGGGCGTGTGATTGATCTAAGTAAGTCGGCGTTTCAGCGTATTGCCGACACCAGTGAAGGCGTGATTGATGTGCGTATTGAAGTCATTAACGACTAGCGCAGAGCGTAGTGGTGCTTGCAATAAAACAGCAAAATCTATACTGTACTAGTACGTTGATACATCAAGGTGCGCTTCTGTGCAGAGTTTGATTCACTATTTATTAGAAACCCATGACCCAGCGGCGCTGGAAAGCAAGCTGAATGCCTTGCTGACGCCGAATGAAATCGCTGAAATGCAGCGTCGCTTGCAGATTTTTGCGCTGTTAGAAGCTGGGGTTTCACAACGCGAAATTGCCAAACAACTAGGTGTGGGAATTGCGACCGTCACACGCGGTTCTCGCGCATTGAAGGAATTAAAAGAGAATGAGCCCAAGTAATAAAGTGCCGCCTCGCATCGAGCTACCACGTAAACCTAAATACGTGAACATCAGCTCTGACTGTGACTTTTTTGGCATGTTTAAAAAAGTAGAGAAGCAGTTTGATAACTGCTTCATGTTGGAGTCTCTGGGTGAAGAGAGTTATATCTCACGTCACTCTATTATTGGATTTGATCCAGAGAAATTGCTTTGGGCGGAAGGCAATACGTTATGGATAGAAGAGCGTGATGGCAGTAAGGCGGCTTACGAGTCAGACAATCCGTACTATCTGCTACGCAGCATCGTGCCGCAAAACATTATTTCTCGCGGTTACGCGGGCGGGCTGACTGGCTACATTGGCTATGATGCGATGAATTACTTCGAGCCAACTTTATCGTTACAGCGCAGTGATATGTTTGATGCATTTCGTTTCGGACTTTATAAAGATGGTTTGATCCTCGATAAAATGACCGGCCAGGTCTTTTACTTCTATTACGATGACAACCGTGTCGAGCAGGTGCAAGCCTTATTAGATGCACCGACACCGGATAATGGCCCGTTGACGGTCACGCCAGCGGGCGAGTCGATGACTCGTGAAGATCACGCCAAGGCGGTAGCCAAAGTAAAGCAAGATATTGTCGACGGTAAGATTTTCCAAACCGAAGTCGGCTTTAAAAAGTGGTTTGACCTAGACGGTGACACCATCGCTATTTACGAGCAGATGCGAGAAGTGAACCCATCACCACAAATGTACTACTTCAAATTTGGTGAGCAAAAGCTGATTGGCGCCAGCCCAGAGTTATTGTTCCGCTTACGCCAAGGCGAGATGGAAACGTTCCCGTTAGCAGGAACTGCAAAACGTGGTGTTGATGAGAAAGAAGATGTGGCGCTCGCTCGTGCTTTGTTAAACGATCCTAAAGAAATCGCTGAGCACAATATGATCGTCGATCTGCACCGCAACGACATCGGTCGTGTGGCGCGTTTCGGTACGGTAAAAGTACGCTCACTAATGGATATAAAGCGCTTTAGCCACGTTCAGCATATTTCCAGTGAAATCGTCGGCATTATTGCAGATGACCAAGATATGTTTTCGGCCTTGGCCAGTAACTTCCCAGCCGGCACGCTAACGGGTGCACCAAAGATCGAAGCAATGAAAATCATCGACGATATGGAAAACGATGGTCGCGGCCCATATGGCGGCGCGGTGGGGCAGTTCTCCTTTAATGGTGATTGTAACTTCGCTATCCCGATTCGTACCGTGTTTGTCAACGGCAACAAGGCTTATGTGCAAACCTGCGGCGGTAACGTCTACGATTCCAATGCCGAAGGCGAGTACGAAGAGATTCAACGTAAATTTGCTGGCACCAAACGCGTGTTAGATCAGTTTGCACCAAAGCAGTAAGGGTGATTGCGATGAAAGTGTACATTATTGATAACTATGACTCCTTCACCTACAACCTGTACCAATATATTGGCGAGGTACTGATGGCGGAGCAAAGTAAAGGCGGCATCGGTCAGTTTGATGTAGTGGTGAAGCGTAATGACCAAGTGACGCTTGAAGATATTAAAGCGGAAGCGCCTGATCGCATCATTATATCACCAGGGCCAGGTAGTCCAGACGATGAGCAGTACTTTGGTGTCTGTGCGGAGGTGATCCGTGAGCTTGGGCAGAGCATTCCACTGTTGGGGGTTTGTCTAGGTATGCAAGGTATCTGTCATGTGTTTGGCGGTAAGGTAGTCAAAGCGCATGTGCCAATGCACGGTAAAGTCAGCCCGATTACCCATATTGGTGAAGGTGTGTTTTACGACGTACCGGATCAATTGGAGATTATGCGCTATCACTCGTTAATGGCAGAGCCAGAAAGTTTGCCTGAAGTACTCGAAGTGACTGCCGTAGTGGGTGATTTGGCGGTACAAGACTTTGATAACCACGCCGTCATTCATCAGGGTGGTGATTACGAGATTATGGGTGTGCGTCACAAACAGTTCCCTATTCAAGGGATTCAGTTCCACCCAGAGTCGTTTGCCACAGAAGGTGGTCGCGACTTAATCCGTAACTTCTTACTACAAGCTTAGTAAAGCCGACTCTTTAAAAGCCCGCTGCTGATTTCAGTAGCGGGCTTTTTCGTTTTTAGGCTTATACCTTGGCGTTGCGTCACCCACCCAACTAATTTTCTGCTCCACGCGCAGGCGCGAATAGTCGCTTGAAAATTGTTGGGAGGGTGACTTACGCCAGAAAACTCATAGAGATGGTTAAATAATAAACGTCAAAAGCTTGTTTTTGAACAATAAATAATCAGTTTGGCGGGTTGAGGCGCTTTAATGGCGTTTTTTTAAAATTAATTCAAAAAGTGCTTGCGTCAAAAATTCTGATGCGTATTATACGCACCCACTGACACGGACAACGCTTCACAACAACGAAGCGAACAACGAGTCAGACGCTCTTTAAAATAGATAATCAGATAATTTGTGT
>NZ_JAFEKF010000004.1 GCF_016888445.1 Marinomonas ostreistagni | reverse complement strand
TGTCGTAAGACGACGCGTCGAACGTGTAAGTACCATCGCTGTTGAAGGTTAGGCCTGTAGCCGTTGAGGTCGTGCTGAACGTCAGGCTTGCACCGGCTGGTAGATCCACATCCGACGCCGTAACCGTACCAGATACGCTCGCATCCTCTTGCACCGCTGCCGTCGCTGCTGTCGCAACTGGCGCATCGTTCGTGCCATTGATCGTAACAGTGACAGAGTTTTGAGTGCCGTCTGCAGACGTAACCGTAAAGGTTTCAGTTAATGTATCGCCCTCGCCCAATGATTGAACGGCGTCTAAATCATTATCTAGGGTGTAGGTCCAAGCACCGTTGGTAGCGATCGAAAAGCTACCGTAGTTACCTGCTGTACCCGTTTGTGCTGCAAACGTTTCCTCACCTGCATCCACATCATCAATGGTCAAAATACCACTCGTCGTCAACGCAGCATCTTCGGTAACTTCACCCGCATCAACACCATCACCTGTACCAAAGGTTGGTACGTCGTTGGTACCATTGATAGTTATCGTAACCGTGCTTGCTGTGCCGTCTGAGGAAGTAACTGTAAAGGTCTCAGTTAGTGTATCTCCCTCACCTAACTCTTGAACTGCATCTAAGTCGTTATTTAGATCATAAGTCCATACACCTGCAGCATTGATATTAAATGTACCGAAATCACCAGCTGTGTTTGTTTGTGCATTGAAAGATTCATCACCAGCATCAGGATCATCAATGGTTAATGCTCCTCCGGTACTAAGAATCGTATCCTCGGTAACAGCACCTTCACCAGGGCCAGCAATAGCTGCTGCGGTATTTAGCAACACTGGATCATTTTCTTCAGGCGCTTCAATTGCCGATTCGGTGCCCACCGCTTGTGTATCAAAACCAAACTCTGGTGTTGCACTGGCATCGGTACGTTCGATATCCACGGCGGTGATCGCACCACCATCGGCAGCGGCTTCTTCACCCGCTGCAGGCGCTTCTTGGACTAAGGTAGGGTCTTGTCCTTCTAAGATGGCTTGTTGTAGGGCAGCAATATCGGTGGCGTTATCAGCAGGGTCTATATCTTGTGGGGTGTCGTCGCTGGCATTGTCGACGCTTGCAAAGTTAAATACTTGCTCGTCGATTTCAACAGCTGCCAAGCTTGAGACAAAAATTTCGGTACCATCAGTAAATCCAATCGTGGCACTGCCTTCAGCAGCGGCAACAACTGTCTCACCAAAATAAATCGGGTCGCCTAAGCTTAAAACACGCTCTTGGCCGTCAATGGATTGAACGCTTACGGTCCCTGATAGCTGTGATACAAAGCCAACAGGATTGCCTAGTGTTGCAAAAGATTGGATATCGCTCATGATGGTTCCCTACTATGAAATTTACGCTATCTTGAAAGTTAGACCAGTGTCCCGCAACTTACTATTGTACCAAGGTACATATGAGCCACTTTTTTGACACAAATTGCCTTCATAATGGCGAGTCTTTATAATGCAGCGCTTCCAAACGCAGCGCCCAGACATGCAAGGTGTCACGCTTCATTGCTGCTCAATCTCATCCAACCATATAGGGTATTCATGACTGATACATTAAGAAGAGAGTGGTTCTCAAACATACGTGGTGACGTCTTGTCCGGAACAGTCGTAGCGTTAGCGTTGATTCCTGAGGCAATTGCGTTTTCGATCATTGCTGGCGTCGACCCTAAAGTCGGCTTGTATGCGTCTTTTTGTATTGCCGTGATCATTTCCTTTTTGGGTGGCCGCCCAGGCATGATCTCAGCCGCGACCGGTGCGATGGCCTTGTTGATGGTGACTCTGGTAAAAGAGCACGGTCTTGAGTATCTGCTCGCCGCCAGTTTGCTCTGTGGTGTGTTTCAAATAGCAGCAGGCTATCTAAGACTCGGTGGATTGATGCGGTTTGTGTCCCGCTCAGTCGTAACGGGCTTTGTTAATGCCCTCGCTATCCTTATTTTTATGGCCCAGCTGCCAGAACTGACCAATGTTACGTGGCATGTGTATGCCATGACAGCCGCAGGTCTTGGTATCATTTACCTATTCCCTTATCTACCGGTTATCGGTAAAGCACTACCCAGCCCGCTGGTATGTATTGTTGCGCTAACCGCTTTTGCCATGACGATCGGTTTAGACATTCGTACCGTGGGTGATATGGGTGAGCTGCCTGACTCCTTGCCTATCTTCTTATGGCCTAATGTACCACTAAATCTTGAAACCCTAATGATCATCTTACCTTACTCGCTTGGTCTGGCTGTGGTGGGTCTACTTGAATCTATGATGACAGCCACGATCGTCGATGATCTAACGGATACTACGAGTAATCGTGACCGTGAGTGTAAAGGCCAAGGCGTTGCCAACATTGGTTCAAGCCTACTCGGCGGTATGGCAGGTTGTGCCATGATTGGTCAATCAGTTATCAACATCAAATCAGGCGGTCGTGGTCGACTATCGACGTTTGTCGCCGGTGTATTTTTGTTGATCATGGTGGTGTTCCTAGATGACCTTATCAGTCAAATCCCGATGGCCGCACTGGTCGCGGTGATGATCATGGTATCCATTGGTACATTCTCTTGGGAATCGATTGTCAATCTGAAGCATCACCCGATGTCGACCAACATTGTTATGCTAGCCACAGTGGCTATCGTGGTTGCGACACACAACTTGGCTTTAGGTGTGTTTGCCGGTGTATTACTGGCGTCACTGTTCTTTGCTAATAAGATGGGACGTTTTATGGTGGTTAAAACAGAACCGATTGAGCAAGGCATTACCTACCAAGTGGTTGGCCAAGTGTTCTTCGCTTCGACTGAGAAATTTGTCGATTCGTTTGACTTTAAACAAGCCGTTTCACATGTGACGATTGACCTAACTCATGCTCATTTCTGGGACATCACCTCAGTCGGCGCGTTAGACAAAGTCGTGATCAAATTCCGCCGTGAAGGTGCTACAGTGGACGTCATTGGCATGAACGAAGCCACAGCAACGGTAGTGGATAAGTTTGGAGTCCACAACAAACCTGAAGAAGCCGATAAGCTGCTAAGCGGCCATTAAGGAGAGACGCACATGAAAAATGTTATCGCATGCATCGATGGCTCTAAATTGACGCAAAATGTTTTGAGCGCCTCTGCGTGGGCGGCTGAACGCATGCAAGCACCGCTGGTGCTGCTACATGCGCTCGAAAAAAGCTCATCAAACGAACAGGATTTGTCTGGCACCATCGGTCTTGGCAGTCGTGAGCATTTATTGGAAGAGCTCACTGAGCTTGACGAGAAGCGTGCCAAGCTTGCCCTAGAGCACGGTAAAGTACTGCTGGAATACGCACAAGCTTTCGTTGCTGATAAAGGCCTTGAGACGTCGCAACTACAACGTCATGGTAACTTTGTCGAAACGCTGACAGATCTATCAGACGATGCGCGCCTTTATGTCGTTGGCAAACAAGGCACCGGACACCTCGACAGCGATGTCATTGGTTCCAACCTTGAAAGCGCTGCACGCTCACTGCATCAGCCGCTACTGGTTGTGTCGGATGAGTTCAAAACGCCACAAAGCTTTATGGTGGCTTATGATGGTCGCGAAACCGCCAAAGTGGCACTGGAGCGCATCGCTCAAAGCCCACTTCTAAAAGGTATTCCGTGTCACTTAGTCATGGTAAAACGTGACAAAGCTAACGAAGCAGTAGAACTGGACCAAGCGCGTGCCAAGCTTGTCGATCTGGGCTTCGAAGTCGAAGCTAAGCTGATCGAAGGCGACGACATTCAAGCAGCTTTGTTAAGCTATCAGCGTGCCAATCAAATCGATTTGATCGCCATGGGCGCTTACGCACACTCTAAAGTGCGTCAATTCTTTGTCGGCAGCAACACCACTAAAATGCTGACCAAATGCCAAGTGCCAGTGATTATCCTGCGCTAAGCATTACGACAAGACGATGGCCGCTCGTAACTTCGAGCGGCCAAATTTGCTCATCTTTTCAAAATCAGCCTTAAGCACTGGCACGTACTGACACTCCACCAGCGCCACCCCTTCCTCAAAATCTGGATCGTGCACATAGATATGTTGCTCATCGTAGCCTGTTACTACGACCCAATGAGGCGATTTTTTACCATCCAAGCGATAAGTACTGATTAAGACAATCACCCATGCTTTGCGATCCACTGCCGCGATCACATCCGCAATACTGAGTGGATCAGAATGCACGACTAGGCCACTCGCGTCGCTTTCACGTTGAAACTTAGCATGACACGCGAGCAACACGGTCTTCTTCAGCTCGTCTCTAACACCGTCCATAAACAGCGGCTGATCATCATTAAGCCAGACTTCAGCTTGCAATCCGCGACGCTGAGCCGCCAAGCCCAATCCAGTAGGATGACAACCACCGTGACCACTGGTCATATAGATAGTGGTCGCTTCGCGCCAAATATCCAGCTCTTGCTCAAGGTCTACCGCTTGCTGCTCATCTTTCGCTGCCAGCACCATCAACAAAGAAGCTGGCCCGCAAGTAAACGGCGTGCGTTGGCCTACGTACGGTACTTGCAATAAGCGGCTTTGATCATCAAACGCGCGAATGCGTTTATGCATCCGCACCGCATTACTGTGGTCTTCATAATAACCTTTATAGACACCAAACGGCCGGTAACCCGCCTTTTGATAGAGACTAATGGCGGTTTTGTTGAACTCATTAACCTCAAGGCGCAGTGAAATACAGCCATGCTTAGCGGCTTGACGCTCAGCCTCTGCCAACAAATCTTTGCCAACGCCCTTTCCACGCGCTTGCGCCGAGACGGCCAACGAATACAAGCGCGCATGAGCTCGCCCTTTAAAAAGGTGCACCAATGCATAGCCCAACAAGGCATTGTTGACATCAAACGCCACCAGCATCACCGATGCATCAGACTTAATCGCATGACGCAGACTGCGGCGACTCATACGATCGCCCTTAAAGGCGTCTTTTTCTAGCGCATCAAGCGCATCCAAATCAGCAAGTTGCGCTAAGCGCAATTGGAACTCAACAGCCATACAAATAAGGCCCTCAAGCCTTGTAAAAGAGAGGAATACAAAACGCTGATTCTAGGGCTAAACTTAGAAAAAAAATAGTCGTCGACGATAAGAAAATATTGCTTGTGAGTACTTCCACAAGCCTTAAATAAAGCGCACTATTGGCGACATAACTACGCCCTATTAGAAGGATTTTTCTATGGCACAAACCTACATCGTCGTTGACCAGAAGAAAGACTGGTCAGCCTTCGTCGCCAGCGATCATGTGATCACTTTTCCTGAGTATCTATCGCTTACCACCAAAACCAGTGAACGCGTGCGCATTATTAATTTGTGCAAGAGTAGTCGCTATCTGTCGGATGGCTATTATTGCTCGTTACTGGCTGAAAGCCGTGGCCACAATGTCATGCCATCCGTACGCACACTCAATGACCTGAACAAGAAAGCGTTATACGACATTGAGCTGTCTCAGTGGTTGCCGACTGTTGCGCAAAAACTTGGTACGCCTGCTGAACCGACAACGATTAAAGGCCATGCTATTTTTGGCAACGCCTTAACGCCAGAGCTCAAAGACTTCACGCGCAAGCTGTTTGAAAAATTCCCCACGCCAGTGATCGAGTTCAGCTTGGTGTTTAAAAAACAGTGGCAGGTCAAATCCCTAAAAGCTGTTTCTCACCATGCACTCAATGACGAAGAAGAAACCTTGTTCGCCGAAGCGCTAGATGGTTTTAGTAATAAGGTGTGGAGCAAAGGCCGCAAGAGCCGCAGCGTGAAGTTCGACTTAGCTATGCTAGTCAATCCAGAAGAAGAGCTACCGCCGAGCGACAAGCAAGCGCTGAAAAAATTTGTACAAGCCGGCAAACAGCTTGGCATTCAAGTGGACATGATTGGCCCTAAGGACATCGTACGCTTACCTGAGTACGAAGGTTTATTTATTCGTGAGACCACCAACATCGACCATCACACTTATCAGTTTGCCAAAAAAGCCGAAGCAAACGGTCTGGTCGTGATGGACGATCCACAGTCGATTATGCGTTGTACTAACAAAGTCTACCTAGCCGACTTGTTTAACACCCATAAGGTACCGAGCCCGAAAACACGCATTATTCATAAAGGCGAAGCCAATATTGAAGACACGCTTGAGCAGGCGATCAGCTACCCGATGGTGGTTAAGATTCCCGATGGGGCGTTTTCAAAAGGCGTACTAAAAGCCCAAGACCGAGCGGAACTAAGTAACTGCCTAGCCGAGCTCTTTAAAAAATCGAGCTTACTGTTAGTACAAGAATACCTCTACACGGAATTTGATTGGCGTATTGGCATTCTTAACAACAAACCGCTTTATGCCTGCCGCTATTACATGGTCAAAAACCACTGGCAAATCTACCAGCATGGCGAGTCAAAAAGTGAAAGCGGCGGCTTTGACACCTTACCAACCTTCGAAGTGCCACGACGCGTACTACAAGCCGCTATCGCAGCTACCAAACCGATCGGCAACGGCCTTTATGGCGTCGACGTAAAAGAAGTAAAAGGTCGCGGCTATGTTATCGAAGTGAACGATAACCCGAGCATTGACCGCGGAGTGGAAGACAAGTACCTAGGCGATGAGTTGTACATGCAAGTCATGTCAGAGTTTTTACGCCGCATGCAGCAAAAACGCATGGACTAAACCAATCAAGGGCAGAGTACGCTCTGCCCTTTTCTGCTTAAAGAGCCGTGTATTTAATCCTCACTGCTAAGCTCGAGTGCAAGCTCCCAGCTCTTAATAAAGCGACGCTGTTTAATCAAGTCTCGGCCAACCAACAATTGTTGGTCCAAATCTACCGTACGAATGGTCCGCGTCGGACCCAGCGGAAATGCCACCTCGTCGCTAGCTTGACGTTGTCCATGTATCGGATACAGCAACTCTTCTGAGCGCATCAATGCTTGCCCAGCATCGGACAATAAAAAGTCAAGAAACGCCCCTGCTTCGTCTCGGTTGGGCGCATTTTTAGGGATCAAAGCCGTACGCATCAACATTAAAGTATAGTCTTGTGGAATCACCATTTCTAATGCAGGGTCTTGTTTAGCTCGCTGCGCCGCATAAGAGCCCAATAAGTTATACCCCAGCAATAGCTTGCCGCTGGCCACATCATCAATTATATCGCTTGAACAACAATAGGTGCGTACCTGATGGCTACCAAAGGCTTCTAAAATCCGCCCCCACGTGGCATCTGCCTGACGCGCATCTTGGCTCGCCAGCAAATAGCCAACCCCACTTTGACGAATATCATAAGTACCGAGTTTGCCCGTAACCGAGTCATCGTACTGGCGAATATAACTGAGCATTTCTTGACGATCCCGTGGCACCTCACGCTCAGCAAAGGCGTTTTTATTCACCATCATCACCACTGGCTCATACGAAAACGCAAACACTTCATCGCGCCACTTCGCATGGCTTGGCAAGCGCTCCGTCTCATCCGACTGATAGACCTGCGTGTAGCCATCATTAACGAGCTTCAACTGCAGATCCATAGCACTGCTAAGCACCAAACTCGCTCGAGGCGCGTCACTTTCCGACACAGTGCGATAATAAAGTTCCTGAGTATTTACATCCACATAGCCAATGCGAATATCTGGATGACGCCCTACAAAGCGCTCGAGCAGTGGCCGAAACGACGACATATCCAAGGTCGAATGAATATAAAGCTGTCGCGGCGCACTGGCCTCACCAAACCATAAAGTCTCAGCAGCTTGAATAGGAAACGACAAACAACACAGTAGCATTAACAAACGGGCTTTCATCATTGCTCTCCCATCATTTCATACACTGGAAAGTCTACTATCACAGTCGTGCCCTGAGGTTGCGTATCTTGAAGTTGGATCGACGCCTTATGGTAATCGGCAATATCTTTCACCATGGATAAGCCCACGCCAGAGCCTGTTATGTCATAGCGGCCGCGATAAAAACGCTCAAACACGCGCTCTTTGTCGATATCCGAAATACCCACACCATAATCGATCACTTCCACACGATAAATATTGGGCCGCGGCACAATGCGCACGACCACCTCATGTGGTGTGGAACTTTCTTCAAGCAGACTGTAGCGCACTGCATTTTCAATCAGGTTCTGCATCATCTGCTCGATGGCCATGGTATCGCCCACGATCGTCGCCGACTCCACTTCTTGCTCAAACGACAGCATGACGCCCTTACGAAAGGCCGCCAACGCTTGAGCGCGACACGATTCTTGGAGCGGCTGCACCAAATCGATCAAGCCCATATTTTGCGACTGTAAACGATGGCTCACGACCGCTTGGTTTAATAGAAAGTTAACCGTGTCGCTAAGCGCTTCGCATTGGCCGATGATCTTTTCAAGGGCGGCACGCTGCTCTTCAGGTTTACCAATGTCGCGGGCGTTTTCTGCCAAAGCCTTTAAGCTCGCAATCGGCGTACGTAATTGATGCGCCGCATTGCTGGTATAATTTTCAAGCTCAGCCAAGTTGGTTTGTAAGCGCTCCATAAAGTGGTTAATCACCATTTTAAGGTGGTAAGTTTCACGAGGGGTTTTGAGTGTTAGCGGCGTTAAATCGCCAGGGGTGCGATCTTCAAGTTGCTGCTCGATACGATGCAGCGGCCTTAACACCAGCTGACTACCAATAACGATTAACACAATCGACACCAATGCCACTAGCGCAATGAGATGCACCGCTCGCTGTGTGATCGAGGTTGCCATCGCTTCGCGAGATAAGCGTGTATGTGCCACCACGATACGTACCGTACCGCTAGCATCGGGCTCCGTCATATAGCGTTCAAGCCATGCAAAACGCATGATCTCACCGGAATAACGACGGTCAAAAAACTGCACCGTTCCCTGCTCCACTGGCAACAACGGCGACGCATCAAGATCATGATAACCGGTAATAAAACCTTGATCTGAGCTTTCTACTTTATAAAACACCCGATCATCACTGGCCTGAGCCAATGTTGCAAAGGCTGACCAAGGAATATCAACACTGATTTCGCCTTGGCTTTGCCCCACATTTTCATCAATCTGCAGTAAGGCACTACGCAGTAGGCGATCATAGGAGATATCCGCCAAGCGCTCACTGTAATCAAACACCAGCTTGATCGCGATCATGGCAATCAAGCCTATCGTAAACGCCCCAACCACAATAAAACGCCCGCGCAGCGAGGGCGAATGCACGTAGTCTAAGGAGTCTTCAAGAACGCTTCTCGGCTGAGGAGATCTCCGCCACATAACCAATGCCTCGTAATGTACTGATCACCAAATCACTGCCGGCTAATTTTTTGCGTAAGCGTGCGACATACAACTCAATAGCATTTGGCCCTGGAGTCTCATCGAAGTTAAATAGATGCTCAGTGATATCATCTTTACTTAACACGCGCCCTAAATGCCCTAAAAAGATTTCCAGCAAGCGAAACTCACGGTTAGTGACAGCGGTCACTTGCTGATTAACCAGCACCTGCCTCGCATCACGGTCCACCGTAATGTTACCGTGCTCGGTCACATTGGAAGCGTAGCCTTGCTTGCGACGCAATAGCGCCCGACAACGGGCCTCTAATTCACCAAAATCAAACGGCTTCGTTAGATAATCATCCGCCCCTGCATCCAATAAGCGAATACGATCATCTACTTGATCACGAGCGGTTAACACCAGTACCGGTGTCGCGTCTTCGCGCTGTCGTAAGCCTTGCAATATCTGTAGGCCCGACACATTGGGCAGGTTAAGATCCAAAATAATCAGATCGACACTTTGATAACGTAAAAAGTCCTGAGCTTGTTTGCCGTCTTGGATCAAATCCGCCCCGTGGCCCATACTGGACAGACGCTCACACACCGCCTGCCCCAACACTTCAGTATCTTCTACGACCAAAATTCGCATGACCTTTCCTTACCTAAGACTCAAACAAAACAAGTCCGAGCGGTGGTGACCGCCCGGACTTGTAAATGACAGTGTTCGCAGTTTAGCAAAGACTTAGTCAGTCAAACCATCTTTTGAACGTTTCATTTTGGCACGTAGCACCTTACCAAATACCATCGGTAGGATTAGACCCGCTGCCGCTACAGCCCAAAGACCAATACTCAAGCCGCTGCCAATAAGGATCGACCAGTCGCCATCAGATAACACTAGCGCATGACGAAGGTTCTTCTCCATTTCAGGCCCTAACAGCATACCCAAAATGACTGGCACCAGTGGAATCTCGATCTTACGTAGTACGTAACCCATGATGCCAAAGCCAACCATGAAGTACAGATCCAGTGTGCTACCTGTGATTGAGTAAATACCCACCGACGCAATCAAGGTAACGATTGGCATCAGATACTTAGGTGGAATGCTCAACAACTTCACAAACACACCGATCATCGGCACGTTTAATAGCAGCAATACCAAGTTACCCACGAACAATGCCGCAATCACACCCCACACAAGATCAGGGCTTTGTTGGAACAACATCGGACCTGGGTTGATGTTCAAAGAAATCAACATCGCTAGCAATACTGCCGTAGTACCACTACCTGGAACACCTAGTGTCAGCATTGGCACCAAGGCACCCGAGGCGGCACCGTTGTTACCGGCTTCTGGTGCTGCAACGCCACGAGGATCACCTTTACCAAACTCGCCTTTGTCCGACACACGCTTCTCAAGTGTGTAGCTGACAAAACTACCCAATGAGGCACCAGCACCCGGCAATACGCCCGATACGAAACCTAAAAACGCACCACGTAATGACGCAGGCATAATAAACAGAATGTCTTTCATCGACAGCTTAAGCTTGTTAAGCGCCACTTGCTTAAGACCATCACCTGCATGTTGCTCAAGGAAGAAGAACAACTCAGAGATAGCGAACAAACCAACGATCGCAATCAAGAAGTCGATGCCTTCGAACAGGTGCAAATGGTCGTAAGTGTAACGTTGCACACCAGAAGACAAATCGATACCAACCGTGGCAATCATCAGACCTAAGGCCGCCGCAATCAGTGTCTTAAACTGGTTCTTACCCGTGATACCACCCAGAGTGGCGAACGCTAGCGCAAATAAAGCGAAGTATTCAGCCGGACCAAACTTCAGTGCGAACCCCGCCAAAATCGGCGCCAAGATCACCAAGCCTACTGTCGCGAAAAAGCTACCGATAAAAGAAGCAATCGCAGACGTTGCCAAGGCTTCAGCCGCCTTGCCTTTGAGCGCCATAGGGTGACCATCTAAACAGGTCATCATGGCTGGCTCATCGCCCGGAATATTCAGCAAAATCGAAGAAATACGACCGCCATACATCGCCCCTGCGTAAACAGAGGTTAACAAAATCAAAGAAGACGTCGGTGTCAGACCCAAGCTAAACGCTAAGGGGATCAAGATCGCCACACCATTGGCAGGACCAAGCCCCGGTAAAGCACCAATTAAGGTACCTAAGATCGCACCGATTAGAGCAAACATAAGGCTTTCAGGGGATAGTGCAACCGCAAAGCCTTGCATCAATAATTCAATAGTTCCCATAACTTACAGCCTTAAAATATGCCAGAAGGTAATGCTAATTCGAGAACGCGCGTAAACAGTACATAGATCACAACCGAGGTAATCACACCTGTTAAAAGACTCTTCAAAGGTGTCGCGCCCATTCTCCAACACAAGAATGCTACAGCAGGTGTCGCCGCCAAGATAAAGCCGGCGTACTCAAGTGCGAAGGCAAACGCCATCAACACCAAACATACAACCGCTAACTCAAGCAGCATCGACAATGCTGGCCACTTAGCATTTTCATCAGGCTTGATGATCATATAGATCGCACCAATACCTAATAGAATCGACAACAAAATGGGGAATGTTTCAGGGCCAACTGTTTCTTGGCCGCCAAAAGGCACAGGGAATTGCGTTGCTTCATAGCCATACGTCACAGCCAAAATAAGCAATAGCACCCCAAACACACGATCGTTCATACGCATGTACGGCTCCAAATATTACAAAGGGAAAACGGAGGGAGCGGACGCTCCCTCAAAGCCGATCTAATTAACGAATCAGACCGATATCTTTAGATAGAGTTTGAATGTTCAGCGTTTGATTCTGAACAAACTCAGTGAACTCAGCACCAGAGCGGTGGAATGGCATCAGACCATTTTTGGTCATCACATCTTTCCATTCTTGAGTTTCGTATAGCTCATTAACAGTATTGACCCACCAGTCGTAAGAATCTTGGCTGGCATCACCAGGCACGTAGAAACCACGCCAGTTTGGTGCAATCGAGCTAACGCCCTGCTCCAATGCTGTTGGGATTTGATCGTATGGCTCAGGTAGACGCTGTTCTGACAAAACCGCTAAAACACGCAAGTCACCAGAATCCATAAAGCCTTTGATTTCAGACACGTCGCCCGTGAACGCATCCACGTGACCACCTACAACTTGAACCAACGCTTCCGAACCACCGCTGTACGCTAGGTAACGAATTTTAGGCAGTTTTTCGTTGGCAACTTGTGCTTCTTTAGCAGTGATCAACACTTTAAGATGATCCCAGCCGCCTGAGGCACTACCACCAGCGAATTTAACAGAACCTGGATTCTCTTTGATCGCTTCGATCATTTGTGCAAGTGAGGTGTATTCAGAATCTTTACCTACGGCGATAACACCGTAGTCAGCGCCCAGCGTACCGACCCATTTTACTTGGTCAGCATTCATACCTGGGAATTGGCCTTGCGCCAAACGTGTTGTGGTAGCAGTACTTGCAGCGACGATTAGAGACTCGTCTTCAGCACGCTTACTCACGGTGTGAGCAAATGCAACACCACCGCCTGCGCCTGGCATGTTGACGGTTTGTACATTGCCTTTGATGTAATCTAGGTCAGTTAACACTTTACCGACACTACGACAAGTAAAGTCCCAACCACCACCTGGGTTTGCTGGCGCGATACACTCAGCGCTGCGCGCTGGCTCGTAAGCGTAAGCTTGACCAGCAACCGTTAATGCTGCGGTACCCGCGATAAGTACAGACTTTACTGACATGGTTTTAAGCATGATTTTATCTCCTGCTTTTATTGTTTTTGTAGTTGGATATAAAAGGACGTTTACGTCGAGGCAACTTCCTATACCGACAACATACTCCGCTAACCTGTCATGACCCTGTCATTAAACTTTTTTTTTTGCACAAAACTTAAAAAACCCTGCTCACCGACACGATGAGCAGGGTTTTATTGACAATAAAGAGTACTTGATGAAGTGCTAAGCGACGCTTTGCTGAATAAAACGCGGTGTACTCTGTAAGAATGACTCCATTTCCGCCATGCCATTTGGCTGGTCAACTTTTACCCCAAGATCACGCATGGTGCTGCCTAAAGCGTGCAAGGTACGGAACAAGTTGTGCTCACGACATTGCTCGCCCATCTGCCCAATACGCACAATTGGCTGGCCAAACGAACCTGCAATCTCAACACGGTAGGTTTCAGAGATATGCGCACAAATCTGCTTCGCCGTGAGTCCTTCTGGAATGCTGATGCCGACGACTGAATTAAGGCGTGCTTCTGGCTCAATAAACAGCTCCAGCCCCATACCTTCGATGCCTGCTTGCAACGCTTTCGAGCAACGCAAGTGACGCGCAAAGCGTTGTTCAAGGGTTTCTTCGCAAACCAATTTAAGCGCTTCATGTAACGCCATAATGCCCGATACTGGCGCCGTGTAATGATAGCCATCACGATGCCAGAAGTTTTCAGCGAGCTTCACGTCAAAGCACCAATGGGTCAGCGGTGTGGTGCGCTGTTCAATGGCGTGCCAAGCATCATCAGAAAAAGCGACCAGTGACACACCAGGGATCGAAGACAAACCTTTTTGGCCACCCGTGATCACCACATCCACTTGCCATTCATCCATTTTCAGCGGCATGGTACTGAGCGTACAGACAGCGTCTACGACGACTAAACAGCCGTATTCTTTGGCAATCGCCGCGATGTCTTTAAGGGTGTAGTTGCACACGGTGTTAGATGTTTCGCCCTGCACCATACTGATAACTTTTGGACGCACCTGCTCGATGGCCTTACGCACGCGATCTGGATTAGCTGCTTCATGTACAGGAATGTGTAACTCATGCACATCCGCTCCGACACGGCTCGCCATTTCAGCCATACGATGACTAAAGAAACCATTGTTAAGGCATAAAATCTTTTCACCTGGCTGCAGTAAATTCACGGCGGTCATTTCCATCGCGGCGGAGGCAGGTCCCGCGACACCCAACACCCATTTGGATTGAGTCTGGAAAACATAACGCGCCATGCGTTTTACTTGATCAATGACGGTCGCCATTGTACCGCCCAAATGGTTGATGACTACCGAATTGGCTTTAGCAACACGCTCTGGGATCGGCACAGGGCCAGCGCCCATCATGAGCAATGGCTCTTGAGGAAGAATGTCGTACAGCGATTGTAGTTGTGGGACGGGAATACCCGTTGAAGAATCCATATTTGCCTGCCTTTAAATATGATTGTTAAAAATTCCATCTCCACTGCCTTAGAAAACAAGCCCCAAATTTAGCCGTTATACAGAATAAAACTCGGTAAAAAAGCGTTTTCCAAAACAATATTCTGAAATCATACTGTAATCTTGCGCCATATGAGAGTCTAGATTTTGAAAAGAGTCGAATCCTCCACAACTCTTTCGCAAACCCATATAACCGACCAGATGAGCAAATCATTGCCAGTGAAATTCGCTCCCTTAAATAGACTCTTAGCCTGCAAAGCATTGCACCAATAAGGTGCACACACTGCTTTTATACGGATTCCTCCCTGCAGAAGCCGCCTACCGCTCTCACCTTTTAGGCTTTTTCAACAGCAGCAATCCGAAACCCGTCTACACTCGTAAGAAGCCTAGTACGACAAGGCTTTGAAGGAAGGTTGCTGTCATAAAATTGTGTTGAAAAATACGCATACTGTTAGCATCTCGATCTTGGCTTTCAGGGGTTTGGCAAGGTAATTGCTATTAATATCACTGAGCTGGGTAAGAGGAAGTCAACGAACAGGCAACATGACCACATAATTATTAAAAGGAGGTAACGGTGTCCCAGATACGATTTGGGCCATCTGTAAAATGATGTCGACTTTATTAGTATTTACCGACCTAGATGGAACACTTTTAGATCATTTCACCTATGACTATGCGCCAGCAGAAGGTGCATTGAACGATTTAAAAACACTTGGGATTCCTTGTATTCTCAATACAAGTAAAACCTACGCAGAGCTTCTGGAGTTGCGACAAGCACTGGGCAATCATGACCCATTTATCGTGGAAAATGGTGCCGCAGTATACATTCCAAAGCACTCTTCGCTCGGTAACGCCTGTTCTCTTCCTTGCCAAGGCGACTTTTACATTAAAAGCTTTGGCCCTCATCGCGAGGAGCTTATTCAGCTCATTTCTGACTTTAAACAGCGCTATGATTTCACCTGTTATTCGGATTTATCGGCGGCGCAATTGGCCCAATTTACAGGGCTTGAGATTGCAACCGCTGAATTATCTTTACAGCGATCTTTCACAGAACCTCTCATTTGGAATGATTCCAACCAAGCTTTACATCAACTTAGGGACGAACTTGAACAATACGGTGTCAAAGCGCAAAAAGGTGGACGCTTTGTCCACTTAATGGGGCAACACTGTGACAAGGCCGTCGCCATGGCTTGGCTCGCCGAACAATACGAGCTTAGTATCGGCGGAGCGGTTACTTGCATCGCTTTAGGCGATGGTGAAAACGATGTCAGCATGATTGGCAGCGCCAACATCCCCGTGGTAGTGCGCTCGCCAACTCATGTTCCGCCAGAAATCCCTGGCCGAACGGATGTCTGGATCACCGATTCCTATGGCCCTAAGGGCTGGAATGAAGCCATCACTAAAGCACTCGTAAATCATGGATATGTTTAGAAGCTACTACGCAACAACGCGTCAATGATTAGATACGGAGATTCACAATGGGCGATTTTTCTCAAAACGGTATTATTACTACCCTGCATAACCTTTCACAGCGTTCTTTAGAAGACCTAGAGCGCGAGCTGTGTGAGTTCTCAGACAAGCGCCCTATGGCATTGATCCTGCCTTGCCTCTACTCAGAGCTGCAAACGGATGCCATGCCCAATATCATTAACCACCTAAAAAAAGTTCCCTATCTATCCGAGATCATTATCGGATTAGATCGCGCAACAGAAGAAGAGTATCGCCACGCACTGCAGTTCTTCTCCGAGCTGCCGCAAAAGCACCATGTACTGTGGAACGACGGCCCACGCCTTAAAGACATCGATGAAAAACTTAAAAACGAAGGCCTATCGCCATGCGACCCAGGTAAAGGTCGTAATGTATGGTTTTGCATGGGTTACACACTAGGAGCCACCAATGCGGAAGCCATCGCCATGCACGACTGTGACATCGTCACCTATGACCGCAGTCTGTTAGCTCGCTTGATCTACCCTGTGGCGAACCCAAACTTCAACTATGAGTTTTGTAAGGGCTACTACTCACGAGTCGCCAACGGCAAAATGAACGGCCGTGTTAATCGCCTATTAGTCGCGCCACTGCTGTTCTCTTTGAAAAAAGTACTTGGTCACAATGATTACCTTAACTACCTAGATAGCTTCCGCTATGCCCTAGCGGGCGAGTTCTCATTCCGCCGTGATGTCATGACCGACATTCGTATCCCTTGTGATTGGGGCTTAGAGGTTGGCGTGCTCAGCGAAATGTACCGTAACTTCGCCAACAACCGCCTATGCCAAGTGGACATTGCCGATGCCTACGATCACAAACACCAAGATTTATCAGCGGATGACGAAGACGCTGGTTTGTCAAAAATGTCGATCGATATCAGCAAAGCGATCTTTCGCAAGCTGGCCACCAATGGAGTGGTATTTGACCAAGAGACCTTCCGCACCATTAAAGCTACCTATTATCGCGCCGCGCTAGACTTCATCGAAATGTACCACAATGATGCCGAGATCAATGGCCTTAAACTGGATGTGCATTCAGAAGAAAAAGCGGTTGAATTGTTTGCTAGCAATTTAATGAAAGCAGGCACCAATTACCTTGATAACACCATTGCGGCACCTTTTATTCCGAGATGGAACCGCATCGAGAGTGCGTTCCCAGAGGTGATGCAGCAAATGCAGCAAGCCGTAGCAGAAGACATGGCTGAATTCGGCCCCAATGCATAAACGATGATTGAGTGATTATTCAGTCATTACTGTGAATAAGGGAGACTAAGATGGAAGTAGAGGCTCATTCCCAACTCGAACAACGATTGATCTGTCACATCCAAATGCTCTACCCGCATTTGGATGCTGGCGAATTTGCTCGAACCTGTATGACAACGTTTGGCTTGGATGGTAGCGAACCTTCTCCAAGTCCCCACAGAAACCTGTGGGATCAGACTGATGTCATGCTTATTACTTACGCTGATACATTGCGCAGCGAAGATGAAGCACCATTGGAGACGCTGCACCAATTCGTAAAAACGAAATTGGCTGATAGCATCTCGGCGGTGCACTTATTGCCATTTTTCCCCTACAGCTCAGACGATGGTTTTAGTGTGATGGATTACACCGAGGTGAATCCGAAAAATGGCCAATGGCAAGATGTCAGCAACCTTTCCAAAGACTTTAAAGTCATGGGCGACTTAGTCATCAATCACTGCTCAAGCCGCAGTCGTTGGTTTGAAAACTTCAAAGCCGGCATTGAGCCGGGTGCCAGTTACTTTTACGAAGCCGACCCAAGTGCTGACTTAAGCAACGTAGTGCGCCCGCGCACATCGCCTTTACTACGTGAAGTACAAACTAAGCAAGGCACCAAGTATGTCTGGTGTACGTTCAGTCACGATCAAATTGATTTGGACTTTGAAAACCCAAAAGTCTTACTCGAATTTTTAGGTATTATTCGCTTGTACCTTGAAAAAGGCATTCGCTGGTTCCGTTTAGACGCTGTTGCGTTTCTCTGGAAAACCCCCGGCACTAAGTGTATTAACTTACCTAATACCCACGAAATGATCCGCCTGTTGCGTCTAATGATCGAACATTATGCACCGGATGCCGTCATCATCACCGAAACAAACATTCCTAACCGCGAAAACCTAACCTACTTCGGTAACGCTAACGAAGCCCATTTGGTCTATAACTTCTCGTTGCCACCGCTACTCATCAATACCCTCGTATCGGGCAGCTGCGACCACTTAAAAAACTGGCTAATGCATATGCCACCAGCGCAAGACGGTACCACTTACTTAAACTTTGTCGCCTCGCATGATGGCGTTGGCCTGCGCCCTACCGAAGGGCTCTTAAGCGAATGGGAGTTGGAAAACTTAGTCAATACGATGAAACGCTTCGGCGCCAAAATCAGTTCGCGTACCACTGAAACCGGCGAAGCTAAACCCTATGAGATCAATATTAGCCTGTGGGATGCGCTGGCGGGATCGGTCGCTAAGGGGCCAGATGAGTGGCAATACGCACGCTTTATCTGTGCTGCAGCCATTCAATTAGCCCTAGAAGGTCTACCTGCATTTTACATTCACTCACTATTTGGTACGCGCAATGACAATGAACGAGTGGATAACACCGGTCAACCACGCTCCATCAACCGCCATATTTGGCAAATGGATGACTTAAAACACAAGCTAAACGGCCCTGGGCATCATAAAAAAGTGTTTGATCGCATGCGTGAGCTGATACAAATTCGTCGCGCACAACCAGCATTTCACCCCAATGCCACGCAGTACATCTTGCACACAGGGGACAAACTGTTCGCCTTTTGGCGCCAGAGCCTAGATCGCCGTCAAAGCCTGTTTGCGGTGTACAACATCAGCGACGAGCCGCAAAGCTTTAACCTATCCGAGCTTAACTTATTTGCAACGGAAGACTGGACGGATCTCGTAACAGGACAAAAGTACGAAGACCGTTTGGCGCAAGTTAAACTGATGCCTTATCAATTTTTATGGCTGGCTAACAAGACAGGTAAACCAGGCAAATAAAGCCATCCTCACCCCTAGATACCGCCCCGTTAAGGGGTGGTATCTTCAACATCTTCGGCGATAAAGCCACCGCTCTGATGGGCCCAAAGCTTGGCATAAATACCGTTGTGAGCGATCAGTTCCGCGTGAGAGCCTTGCTCAATAACAGCCCCTTTGTCCAACACGATCAGACGATCCATCGCGGCGATGGTCGATAAGCGGTGCGCAATGGCGATCACAGTTTTGCCTTGCATGAGGCGATACAGGCTTTCTTGAATCGCGGTTTCCACCTCCGAATCCAGCGCTGAGGTGGCCTCATCCAGAATTAAGATCGGTGCATCTTTTAGCAATACTCGCGCAATAGCGATACGCTGACGCTGTCCGCCTGAGAGCTTGATACCACGTTCCCCTACCATGGCATCATAACCCGTGTTGCCGTAAGGATCGGTTAATTGCATGATAAAATCGTGCGCTTCGGCTTTTTTCGCTGCTGCGATCATGTCTTCATCCGGGGCATCCGGGCGCCCGTACAACAAGTTTTCACGCACGGTACGATGCAGTAGTGACGTATCTTGAGTGACCATGCCGATGTGCTCACGCAAGGTTTCTTGTTGCACTTGGCTAATATCTTGGCCATCCACACGAATCGCGCCACGCTCGACATCATGAAAACGCAGCAGCAAGTTAACAATGGTCGATTTACCGGCACCAGAGCGCCCCACTAAGCCCACCTTTTCGCCAGGCTTGATCATGAGATTAAGTTGCTCGATCACTTTTAGATCGTCTTTGCCATAATGGAAATCGACCTGGTCGAATTCAATGGCCCCCTGCTCAACCTTCAGCGGCTCAGCCTGCTCTTCATCTTGAATGGTAAGTGGCTTAGACAGTGTTTTCATACCGTCTGCTACCATGCCAATGTTTTCAAACAGCGCACTGACTTCCCACATGATCCATTGAGACATACCATTAAGTCGCAGTGCCAAGCTGACCGCAATGGCAATCGCTCCGACGCTAATAGCACTGCCTAGCCAAAGACCAATCGCCACCGCCGCGATCACGAAAGCGAGCAAATAGTTCAAGCTCTGCACACAGAAGTTTAAGCCGGTGACCATACGCATTTGCTTGTGCACGGTGCCTAAGAAGCCATTCATCGACTCTTTGGCGTATTCGACTTCGTGCTTGTGATGGGCAAAGAGCTTTACCGTGGCAATATTGGTGTAACTATCAACCACGCGCCCAGTCATATTGGACCGAGCATCGGCTTGCTCCTCCGAAATCTTTTTAAGGCGCGGCACAAAATAAAATTGAATCGCTACATAACCGATTAGCCAGCCAAACATTGGCAACACCAGACGAAAATCTGCCTGAGCAATCAACACCAGCATCGAAATAAAGTACACCAAGATGTACATCAATACGTCGAGTAGTTTCATCACGGTTTCACGCACCGCCAGTGAGGTTTGCATGACCTTGGTGGCAACACGACCCGCAAAATCGTCTTGGAAAAAGCCGACACTTTGGCGCAGCACATAGCGGTGAGCCAGCCAGCGAATGCGCATTGGATAATTACCCAGTAAGGTTTGATGGACAATCGCCGAATGCAAAAAGGTCACTAATGGCATAGCGACCAAGACCATCAACGACATGGCTATTAAGCGCCCAGACTCTTCGCTTAAAAACGTATCAGGGTCTTTGGTCACGAGCCAATCCACCAGCTGCCCCATAAAACTAAACAGCACCACTTCAAGTATCGCGATCGTCGCGGTCAATAGCGACATCAGAATCAGTGGCACCTCCGCCCCTTTAGAATAATAGCGACAAAAGGCAAATAGGGTTTTAGGTGATTGCTTTGGGTCTATATCAGGGTAAGCCGATAGCCAACGTTCAAATAGTTTTAACATAACGCTCTTGATAAATTTGCGGTCAATAAATGGGCTCTAGTGAATCATACTCGCCAGCAGATCACTATTATTTCGATTAGGCTAAGTGGCGAATTTAGCTGTCTTTCCTCAATTATTCGTATCAACTCAACGGCATATGACTATAATTGATGACATCAACTAATCACATTCTCATTCGCGCATTCGGAGTCTTATGCAGCTTACGCTACCCATCATTTTGGTATTGGGTCTATTATCCGCTTTAACCCCTCTCGCCATCGACGCCTACTTACCTAGCTTCCCAGCGATCGCCGATGATCTAAACCAAGAAATCAGTACGGTGCAGCTGACCTTAAGCACCTACCTTCTAGTGTTTGCAGGCTTCCAGATTCTATATGGTCCGATTTCAGACGCTGTTGGTCGTCGCAAAGTCATCGTTTTTGGCTTAACAGGATTTATTGCGGGCTGCTTGATTTGTGCCTTTGCCGATAGTTTCACCCAACTCATGACGGGGCGTGTAGTTCAGGCCATCGGTGGCGCAGCCGTGGCGGTCACCGTGCCAGCGCTGGTTAAAGATAACCTCACCACCAATCAATTTGCTAAAGCCATGTCGATGGTGATGTTGGTGATGGCATTGGCGCCATTGGTCGCTCCCATTCTGGGTGGGGCCATTTTGGTAGCCTTCAATTGGCATGCGATTTTTGTCTTTTTGATCCTGTTGTCTTTGTTAAGCATCGTATTGTTTTTACGCACGATCCCTGAAACCTTGCCTCCTGAAAAGCGTACGCCTTTATCGTTACGTAACTCGATCCGCAATTATATTAAACTTGCGAAAGATCCCATCGTGATGGGCTACATCAGCGCAGGATCATTACACTTTGCCGGCATGATGTGTTTTGTTACGGGCGCGTCCTTTGTCTATATCGAGTTATACGGCGTCGAAGAAGGCTTATTTGGCTTCCTATTTGGCCTCAATGTCTTAACCATGATGGCCGCGACCACCATCAACGGTCGCTTTGTCGAAAAACTAGGCATCGATACCTTGATGCGTTACGCCATGGCGGTCTTACTGATTGATGTAACCTGCTTGGTCATCATGTGCTTTATGGAGCACCCTCCGCTGGCAGCGATTGTATTGGGCTTAATGTTTTTCACCGGTCCTATTGGCATTTTAGGCAGTGGCACCATGGGTGGGGCGATGCGGCGCGCCGGATCGTTAAACGGTAGTGTTGCCGCCCTAGCTGGTTTGATTCGCTTTTCACTGGGCGCGTTTGCAGGAATTATATTAAGTGCCATTCACAACGGTACTTATATGCCCATGTTAGGTATTATGGCGTTTTGTGGCTTCTCAACGTACACCATTTATCGTTTCGTACGACGCTTGGAAGCCAAGTACCCATCCACTTCTGCACAGGACTAAGAGTATTATTTTATGCTGACGACACAATCTTTACTGCAACAACTGACCCAAGCACCCGAAACTGTCACCTTCCAAGACACTATTGCGGTGATCGATAACGAATACGAGTTCACACCTTCTGCTTTTAAAAATGGTGAACAGTCAAACCAAGCCAATGAAAACAATGGCTCGTGCAAAATTCTATCGTTTGCACAGCTTCATCATTTAAGCGAAGCACAAACACCTCATCTATTTGGTGATTTCTACCGTAAGGATGTACTTGAACACCCTGAAGGCACAGACCATCAAAACATTCGCCAATTCCTTATTCACGGTTGGGATGGCGTCAAATTTGAGCAAACCGCGCTGGTTGCTAAATAAAAAAGGGCCTCTAAGGCCCTTTTTTATACTCTGGATACCTTGAATTGTTCCTGCATCCTGCGCTCCAATGACATAACATGGAGCGTGATCCCCAAAGCTTGAGTAGTAGAGGTAGACAATGGACTTAGTAGTATTTGATTTAGACGGCACACTTTTAAACAAGCAACAGCGCTTGTCACAAAAGACCATTTCTACGCTTGAGAAAATGAAACAGGCGGGAATCTATTACACCATTGCCACTGGGCGTACCCATCTTTCTGCTATGGACTGTCTAACGGGCCATGACTTTCCACTTTGGCAAATCTACAAAAACGGTGTCGAGTGGTGGCACCCAACGGATCAAGTTTATCGCCATCAAGGTATTCTGGATGTGCAAATGATCAAAGCCGCCCTTGAACACTTCGAAGATCAAGGCGTGACACCGTTTATCTTTTGCATAGAAGCCGACGGTCAACAATCAGTCTATCACCCAGAGCTACACGACCATTATGGCGAAGCTGTCGTCGCAGAACTGGCCAAGCACGACAATCTCACCTTGCTACCACTAGAGCAATTACCAGCTGACGCGAATGTCATCAACATCAGCGCCTTGGGTCACCCAGATCCACTGGCAAACATTGTCACTGGCTGTAATGAGCAAGAGCATCTAGTCGCTTATAGCGGTGGTGGCATCTACCACCCGCAAACTCATTGGATTGATATTCACCATCATAGCACTTGTAAAGGTTCGGCTATTAAGCGCTTACAGCAGGAACTAAACGCCGACCGCTTGGTCGTATTTGGAGATGGGGATAATGACTTGACCATGTTTAAGTTAGCTGACGAAGCTTATGCCATGGATAACGCTCCCTACTATATAAAGGATCAAGCCAGCGCCGCGATCGGTCATCATGACCAAGATGGTGTCGCCGAGTTTTTGCGGAAAAAGTACAATCTTTGAGCGATGGGTCGTGTTTTTTGCGTATCGTTACGTTTTTGCAACAAATGCCCCTTTACCTCGCCCTAAGATTGGCCCATAGTAAATCTAAGATTTAACCACTGGAGAGAGATTATGTTTGAATTTGCCCTTTTCGCTGCCGCTATGGTCGGTGCATTCTTGATGGCACGTTCGCTAATCAATCAAGCATCACAGCCTAAAATGAAGGCTCAGCCAATCAAAATTGATACGCAGAAACAAGCGCGCCGTAAGCGTGACCAGCGTTACCCATAATTTAACTACACGATGCCATACTCTTTTAGCTTGTTGGCAATTGAGCTATGGCTGACATCTAAAAATTTAGCCAACTTTCGTGTACTTGGATATTGGGGATATAGCTTACGTAACAATTCTGCTTCGTAGGCTTTGACCGTTTTATCCAAAGATCCGTCTATTAGCCCCACTGTCTTCTCTTCACTCAGCACTGTAATAGGCAATGCCTGCGCACTTATTTCTCCATCTTGTACCGTGTCGAGTGCTTGCAATAAACAAGATTCAAGCTCTTTTAAATTACCCGGCCAAGTATGCATTTTTAGCGTCACTAAGGCCTCTTTAGTCAATTTCGGTACTGCTATTGCTTTTCGCTCGGCAGCCTCTTGCAGAATATCGCATGCTAGGCCGGCTAAGTCTTCTTTTCGCTCCCGAAGCGGCGGTACAACCAAGTTGAAGCCTTGCAGCATATATAAAAAAGAAGCGCCTAATTGATGCTCTTGCTGCAGCGCATTACTGTCATAAAGCGATAGACCGATTACCCGTGTTGGGGCACGCTCCTGATACAGCTGGCTAGGTTGATTGGCTAACCACTCACTCAAATAGTTTTGTGTTGCAACGGGGAGCGCCTCAATGTGCGTCAAAGCACACCAACCAGGTTGCGCTAAATAAGCCATCAAAGACTGACTCGATAAGGATTTAGCAGAGACAACATTTAACGTCGCTTCCGGCTCTAAAAACTGCTCTTGCCAAGCATGAAACAGTGCCTGCAGAAGGCGCTTTTTACCGACCGCAAACTCTCCGGTCAGCAGCATCGGTTGATCACTTTCGATGTAGGCTTGAGCAAATGCCAAGCAACGTTGCATCGCCGCACTCTTCGTCACATTGCTTTGCAGGAAACCGGATAAGACAGAGTCCACATGAGAGGCTTTGCGCAGATTTGAAGTTTGTCGACCCAAGCGCTTAGCAGAGCGTAAATGAATGATGGCGCCTGCACACACTTGCTGCTCCGCCTCATTGGTAACAAAAAAAGGCTGCATCTCCAGCAGCATGAGCTGCCCATTGATACGCACACGTTTGCTTACCCCCTTACCGCTGGACCAATCGATGCGAGCAAAGGCAACACTTGGTATAAAAAGCTGTAAAGGCTGCTGAATCAGCTCATCTAAAGCAACTTTTAAATCTGCCGCCGCTTGCGCAGTTGCCATGGTAACGCGCCCTTTCAAATCAACCGCGACGACACCATCCGGTAAAGCTTCCAACAGTGTCAGCAGGGCATTTTGCTCTCTTTCTGAAGGCGTAAAATGTACAGTCTTAACGTCCGAAACACCGCGCAAACGACGAATATCCGCTAATAAGTTGGTGAGCTTTTCAAAACCAATATCTTCAAAGCCAACATACAAGCAGCCCAACTGGCTGTCTACTTCTATGCGTCGCATATCAATATGATAGGGAATCAACAGGTCGAGTATCTCGCGCGCCATGCCGACTCGATCTTCACATCTCACTTCTAGTCGCATCTCTGCTCCGAAAACCACGCTTAAGGCAAAATAATCAATTTAACACAGAGCTTGATCACTGCCACAACATTCTAATCAAGTACAAAATAAAGTATCATGCCCGACCATTATTCGCAGAAATGGTCCCTCTATGCAGCTCGACAAAATCGATCTCAACCTTCTTCGCTACCTAGACTCTTTGCTACGTGAACAAAATGTCACGCATGCAGCTAATCAGCTTGGCATTACTCAACCCGCAATGAGTAATGGCTTACGTCGACTCAGGGATTTGTTTCACGACCCACTACTGGTTCGCACCAGTGACGGTATGATGCCGACCGCTCTCGCCATTCAGCTGCAGCCAAGAGTTCGTGCGATTTTGCAATCTGTCGATGAAGTGCTGCATCTAGGTCATAATTTTGAAGCCGCCTCAAGCTCGCGCGTTTTTCGCATCATGGCTAGTGACTATGCTGAAGCTACCTTGATTCCACCGTTGATGCAAAAGCTGCAAACCGAAGCTCCGCACGTCATTATGGATGTCATGAACCCAAGTGATGTGAGTTTTCATGATGTTGAGAAAGGCAAAGTGGATCTAGTCATCAACCGTTTTGACACACTGCCGCAATCGTTTCACCAGAAATCCGTTTGGGTCGACCGTTTTTCGTGCTTAGTACCGAATGATGGCCGCTACGGTGACGAACTCAATTTAGAAGAGTATTTGGCAGCGCAACACGTTTGGGTGAGCAAAACAGGTTTTGGTGTGGGTGTCGGCATTCAACCGGAAGAAGTGCAAAAACTTGGCTGGGTTGACTCAACGCTGGCTGAGCTTGGACACAAGCGCAATATTCGCCTCTTTACCCGCAGCTACAATGTCGCAATGCGCTCGACGAAACAGCTCGGTCTAGTCGCGACTCTGCCATCATTGGCCACTCGACTGTTGCATGACAGCCCTACGGTAAAAGTGGTGCAACCGCCTTTTGAGATTCCGCCGATCGAGTTAAAAATGCTCTGGAGCCCTCTGCTCCAGCACGATCCTGGCCACATCTGGCTGCGCTCGACCATTGCCGGCTGCGCTCGCACCATCGCCGAAAATGCCGATCTTTAACTAGGCCTGAAGCTTTCCATAAAAAGCCGCGATCTTTACTCGCGGCTTTTTTATTAGCTAAGGATTGTCCCTAAAGCAGCACAGCATCCAGCGCAGCTTTAGCTTCCATTTCATTCGAAACCGTCACTTCCAGATCTGTGATGTGACCATTGTTTAAGCTATAGCACCAACCATGTACGGTAAGCTCCTGACCACGCTGCCAAGCATTATGCACGATACTGGTCTGACAGACGTTTGAAACTTGTTCGATCACATTCAGCTCGCACATGCGATCAAAACGTGCACGCTCATCGGTAATGCCATCAACCTCAGCTTTGTGCAAACGATACACATCCTTGATATGACGCAACCAGTTCTCGATCAAGCCAAGATCATTGGGCTCCATCGCCGCCTTGATTCCCCCACAGCCGTAATGCCCGACCACCATAATATGCTTCACCCGTAACACTTCGACCGCATATTGAATAACAGACAAACAGTTAAGATCCGTATGCACCACCACATTGGCGATGTTGCGGTGTACAAACACTTCGCCAGGCAATAGGTCTACAATTTGATTGGCCGGCACGCGACTGTCAGCACAGCCGATCCATAAGTAGTCTGGCTTTTGCTGCTCCGATAATTTATGGAAAAAATCAGGGTCCTCGGCATTCACCTTGGCCGCCCATTCACGATTTTTTTGAAACAGCGTCCCCAGTTTCATCGACATTACTCATTTCCTTGCTTTTGATACCAGCGTAACGATATGTCCGCGGTCAACTCTAATTGCTCTAACGCCTGTGCCGCTTGGCGACCACTATAAGGCGCCTTGTGAATATGCGGCGTCATACTTAACAGCTGCCCAATGCTGTCCTGATCAGGCAAATGGAAGCGGAACGTGCAACGGCTTTTATGCTGTAAATCAAACCCTTCGATACCGTTGGCATAGGTTTCTTTAAACGGTTTAACGGCAGGGTATAAAATCTTGCGTAACTCTAATAAATGATCGGGCCCAGACTCCACCAGCAGCAACCACCCCGAAGTATCGAGTACACGAGCAAACTCTTCAAATACTGGGAAGCCAAAAGCACACATCACCCAATCAAAACGCCCAGATTCGATTGGCAAATGCGCATTACTGCCAACAATCCAATCAATCTCTTTGGCACGCTTACTGGCTTCGGCAACCGCCCATTTGGAAATATCTAAACCCGTTGCATCCACCTGATGATTGACACCCAGCAAGGCTACCAGCTGACGCAAGTAATGCCCTTCGCCGCACCCTGCATCCAATAGATTCAAATCAGTGCGTTGTTTTAACGCATCAGGCATGGATTCGATGATGGCTGTGACGATCGGGTCATAATGACCTTGTGCTAAAAACGCTCGACGCGATTGCACCATGGCTTTGCTATCGCCTGGATCTTTGGAGTGCTTATTTTGTACTGGCAGCAGATTAATATAACCCGTCTTGGCCATATCAAAGGCATGCCCATTAGCACAGATTAAGGTGCGTTCATGACGCGTTAAAGGGGAATTATCCAGTGGACAAAGCAGATGCTCAAGATTCGACACACAGACTCCAAAGGCTTTTATGCAGGCATTATTTCAAGCGCTGCATAGTACCAAAAAGTCAGACGAAATGATGCGTCTAAGCGTCTGAATCGGTTATTTGATCGTCATTATGGACAATATTTTGCTGCGCTAGGTAATGCGCAAACTCCTTGTTGCTCATTGGCTTGGCAAACAAATAGCCTTGCACCTCTTCACAACGGTAGTCTGTTAACACTTGTAGCTGATCACGATTTTCAACGCCTTCGGCAATCACCTTCAAATTAAGGCTCGAAGCCATGGCAATGGTGGCCTTAACGATCGCGTCGTCATCACTGTCACGACTTAAATCTTGAATAAACGAACGATCTATTTTCAGGGCTTGGATGGGGAATTTTTTCAGATACGCTAAAGATGAGTAGCCCGTACCAAAGTCATCAATCGACAGTGTTAAGCCCATTTTTCGGAAATCATGCAATTTTTCGATGGTTTCATCGGCATCTGACATCAGCATACTTTCTGTTAACTCAAGCTCTAAGTACCTAGGGTCGACACCGGTCTCTTGTAAAATCTTACGCACCATCTCGACTAAGTCTGGCTGCATAAATTGGCGACCAGATAAATTCACCGATATCGCAAGCGCTGGAAGACCTTGCTCGCGCCATTGCTTGATTTGCTGACACGCTTGGCGAATCACCCACTCGCCCAAGGGCAATATTAAGCCACTCTCTTCGGCAATCGGTATAAATTGATCCGGAGAGATACAGCCCCATTCAGGATGCTGCCAACGGATCAAAGCTTCAGCCCCGACTATTACCTCATCACTAGCGCGCAGTTTGGGTTGAAAATAGAGCTCAAACTGCCCTTCTTCAATCGCTCGGCGCAAGCCACCGCCTAAGGTCATATAGGCACTGTAGCGATCAGTCAGCTGCTTGTGATAGACATGAAAACCATTGTGAGTAATGCTCTTCGAGCGATACATGGCCGCGTCGGCATTTTTGAGCAAAGCATCGATACCATCGCCATGCTCTGGATAGCAGGCAATGCCAATGCTAGTGGTGATCATCATTTCCAAATCTGATACGGGGTAAGGTGTGGCCGCCGCCGCATTAATGCTATGCGCAATACGCTCTAATTCGTCTACACCTTGGACGTGCTCCAAGACCACGACGAATTCATCGCCACCGAGGCGATACAGGCACGAACGAGATGGGATCGTCGCTTTGATGCGATTCGCCACCTCTTGCAACAGCTGATCGCCTAGGCGATGACCAAAGGTGTCGTTAACCACCTTAAAGCCATCTAAATCTAGATACAAAATACCGTAGCGACGCTGTCGCTGAGTCGCCATCTTATGCGCTCTTTCAAGTTGCTGATACAACAGATGTCGATTAGGCAGATCGGTTAATTCATCATAGTTCTGCAAGCGATAAAGAGCTACTTCGTAATCCCTGAGCTCCTGAATGTCTTGCGCATAAATATCGATCATCCCCGTCTGCTGATTACGCTGCGCTTCCACTCGAAACCAGCGAATACCTTCGACGGTAGCCAATCGAATCTCTTGATCGACGACTGTGCCAGATTGCAATCGCGTCCAAAAATGGTTGGCAGCGCTCGCTACTGCAAACAGCTCTTTTACGTGTCCCACATTGGTAAATAAAGCACAGGCTTTTTGGCTAAAGAAGTGCTGCTGACCTGATCCAGTAAAGGTCATCAACACAATAGAATTAAGACGCTCTGAAAGGCTACTATGAGCATAGGTTCTGGGTAATTGCTGTGCCATATGGGGTGGGCAAGGGCTGGCTTCAACCGAGAAGCCATGGGTTTTCTCACCTAAAGCAATGACTTTGGCAACACAGCGGTGTAAGCATTGATCTACATCGCGCATCAACCAATGAAAACACAAAGGCTCACTGGCGTTGGCACGAGACAAAAACTCATGTAGATCTTGTTTTAACGCACGGTCGATAAATAATAGGCCATTACGATCATAGCCCAGTGCATCGCCAAAACGTTGTTTGGCGATGGCATTACTCCACGACACGGTTCCTTGTGCAATATCGATGACCCACGCAGCCTTCTCTGGGCTGGGCATTATAAATTCTGCAACGTCTGACATAGCACAAAATGGCCTACTACTACTTTAGTCTTATATATGCCTGAACCCTATTCACTTTTCAAGCATCACCACCCTTCTGGACATATAAAAAGCCAAAAAGCTTGTTGCTGGTTGTTCTTATCTCTACGCCAGCAGCTGTATAACTGTGGTCGCTGGTCATGCCTAAAGGACTTCTCAAGAGCCTCAATGAACGTACCATCTATCTGATTAATGGTATCTTTTTCCCTGTTGGGCGTAATCCAGCAAGGTTTACCCGCCAGTACCAAATCACTCAAGTACGGCGCCCAATTGGATAAGTTATATTTATATAGCCATCCGCCTTGAATTTCAAATTCGTCAAAAAAAATGCAAGCCCGAGCATTTAAGTTATAAAAATGCCGACCAAAAATCATCAGATTTGGCTTGTAATCTGTGCTTCCAGTTACAGAATGTAACCATTGCTGCCCCATCACCTGATCTAACACTGTCAGCTGATGCCCTCTGGCATGAGACACTTTTTTATTTAAGCTGTCGTTTTTATTCGGTCCGATCCAGTTATTGGGCGCCAAATCAGACCGCTCTAAATAAAACTTAATGGCCACTTCAAATTGAATGCAACGCCCAGTTCGATCCTTGGCTAAGAGATCAACCTCTCCGAGTGTTTGGCGTTCACCTTGAATCTGCTGGTGCTCAGCTAACACCTCTAAATCGGTAAAATGGTGTATCGCAAACGAAAACAACTGCTCGAAGTAAGTCCCCAAAAAGTGCGATTTGGCTTGTGCCATATAAGCAACGATGGCGTCTGGCCGTTGCGTTAATGCCCTGAACTTGTGTTGCCAGTCCAGCAACAAGAAATCTGCCAGCGGCCGATCTGAGATGAACATTTCGCGCTCAGATAGGAGCCACTCTAAATCGTTGAGATATTGGTTTGGCTTCATACCGTCGCCGTACGAGTGAGAAAACGATCCAACGCGTCGGCGACCAGCATCAAATGCTTCACTTGTGCACTAGGTAAACCTCGAAACGCCTCTTCAATCATTGGCGAGATATGACAACGCTCTGGCAGTGACAGCTGCTGCTCAATGATGTCTTTAAAGCGCTCGATCATCACATAACGCAACCATTGCTCAAACGTCATGGTATCGATACAAAAAGGCTTGTCAGATGCCAATGCTTGAGGCGTCGGTGGCTGACACTCCCACACATGAGCCTCTTGCATTGCCATCTGTAGCTCTAACATCAAATCCGCTAGCTCACTGTACTGTTGAAACGATTGGGACAACTGATTTCTCTCCTAAAAAACGGTATGATGCGAGCTTTCAGTCACATCAGTTTAGGCACCAATAGAACCTATGCAGAATATTGAATCTTTGAGCGATCTTTTTAGTGCCGTTGGGTGTCACGCGACATTCTACGATGTTGGTCGCCACATTACTAAGCTCACGCCACAACAAGTCATTCAGTTCGACAAAAAGCAACAAGTCTACCCTTACGGGTTTCGCCAACAGGCATGGTTAGCTTGTGTACTGGGCGCACAAGAGGACAGCGCAAAAGAGGCGCAAGTGGTCTGGTTTTTACGCTTACCGTTAGATGAGTCAGGGTGCTTGAACCTAGGCACGCGTGATCACTTCATCAAAACAATTGTCGACAAGATCATGCATAAAGGGACAGAGCAGGGCCTAAATGAAGCCCTAGAAGACAACCCTTACGCGTTTAAACCTGATCAAGACCGTCTTGCGAATTTCCACGCCATTTTAGCCAGAGATTTAAAGCAGCCAGCGTCAGACTATTACGCAGCTGTACAAGATTACCTTAAGCTGGATGATTTAAAAGATGAGGCCAATTGGTCAGAATTAGGACTACAAGGGCTGGCTGATCTGGCTGCGCGCTCAGAGCAACCTTCGCTGGTCATAAAGGCCTTACAACAAGGCCCAAGCGAAGTCGTCTTGCCACTGTGTCACGCACTTGAGCATCACGTTCAGCCGCCCACTGTGGTCGATGCTGTATGTCAACAGCTTGCCAAGCCAACAATGGATGCCGCGAGTGCTGCCCATTGGGTGCGCGCGATTTCGCGCAGTGATTTCCCGCAGGCACTATTTATCCCTTTGTTTACCTTGTTAGGCGATATTTCCGATTGTGCTGACGAGCAACTAGAACTCATTGCAGCACTGGTCGCTAAATGCCCTCACTGGGTCACTGAGCAACCACAGCTACTGCGCATCATTTTAGAAAAGCTTGCGCATCGCCAAGATGGGTTAATTGGCTTTAAACACATAGTGTCAGAATTGACACAGCAGCCTGAAACGCGCGTGCAATGCTGGCAAGTGCTGCGCTCAGAGCATGCTACCGCAGCCCTTCAAAACGCTACAGCAAGCTTATTTACGCCGGCGTCGGAAACACTGCAATAACACTACGCCCGCCACTAATGCTGCCCCGGCTAGAATTAGTGGCGTGTATGCTTTGACTCGACGGTCGCCGAGCGCATTTCACGTCGATGTTCTTTGAACTCTTCACTCAACTCATATTTGCCATCACGCGTGTGCTTAAGCGCACCGCGACTGACCAGCGCGTCTAATGTTTTGGGTAATACCTTTTGTCGACGTTCGCCTTTGACAAAGAAATATTGATCGCCAATTTGTACAAGCTCGAAACCTGTTTCGAGGAAGCCGACACAAAGGTTTTGGGTGGGTGTTAATTTTAATTTCATTGCAGCCCTCAACCAACTTTCAGTTTGTTTCAGGTAACTATAGTCAAAAAATTAAATAACATCTTATTATTGAAGGGAAAGGGTAAGCAGATTTCACAGAGCTTACCCTTTTTTGAGCATTACTGAGAAAAGATCACCGTCTTGTTACCGTGCACTAGAACACGGTCTTCTAAGTGATAACGCAAGCCGCGCGACAGTACTAGCTTTTCAATATCGCGGCCTAAACGCACCATATCAGCCGTTGAGTGATTGTGTGAGATACGAATCACATCTTGCTCGATAATTGGCCCCGCATCCAAATCCGCTGTTACATAGTGACAGGTGGCACCGATCAACTTAACACCGCGAACGGCAGCTTGATGGTAAGGACGTGCGCCGGCAAACGATGGCAAGAAGCTGTGATGGATATTGATCACACGGAAGCGATATTTTTCACATAAGTACTCTGGGAAAATTTGCATATAGCGCGCTAGTACCACCGTATCCGCGCCAGATGCATCGATGGCTTTTTCAATCGCCTGAAAGGCTGGCATCTTATCTTCTTTGGGCACATTGATGCAGTGATAAGGGATCTTGTACCACTCCACCATCGAACGTAGATCTTCATGGTTGGCGATCACGCCAACAATTTCACATGGCAATTCACCCGTGTGCCAACGATGTAGCAAGTCATTTAGGCAATGGGACTCTTTGGTCGCCATCAACATGACTTTAGGGCGTTCATCACTGTCATTGATAAACCACTCCATCTCGTAGCGCTCCGCGATTTCTGCAAAGCCCTCACGAAAGGTATCAAGGTCCACTTCTAGGTTGTCAGCCGCAATGACCTGACGCATAAAAAAGCAACGCTGCTCCGGGTCAGTATGGTGACTGGCTTCTAAAATTGAGCCGCCAAGCTGACTAACATAATCACTAACAGCGGCGACGATGCCCACTTGATCAGGGCAACTTACAACTAAACGGTAGGTTTTACTCATGGCAATTTCTTATCGCTAAGAGCCCACTCACCCTTCGATCAGTGAGCTCTGGTTATGGGGATTATTTATGTCGCAAAATCCAGCATTGGTGAATTTTTTGATTACGCTCAAAATCTGGACCCAATGACTGTCGAGTTATATTCTCGATTTCATAACGCGCTTGCAAGGCTTCGTCTAATTCGAAACGACGATAATTGTTGGAGAAGATTAACTCACCGTCTGCCGATAAACGCGCCATCGCCAGATCAATCAGCTCCACATGATCACGCTGAATGTCCAGCACACCCGCCATTTTCTTAGAGTTAGAAAACGTTGGTGGATCCATAAAGATCAAGTCAAATTCGTCTTGAGATTTACGTAGCCACTCGAAACAGTCTGCGCGCACCACCTGATGATCGCGCTCAGAGAATTCATTCAGCTCAATATTACGACGCGCCCACTCAGTGTAGGTATTGGACATATCAACACTTAGCGTGGTTTTAGCACCGCCCTGCCCAGCGTGCACAGAACCAGAAGCGGTGTAACAGAACAAGTTAAGAAAGCGTGTGCCATTGGCCTTTTGCTGAATCAACTTACGCACAGGGCGGTGATCTAGGAACAAGCCTGTATCAAGATAATCTTTGAGGTTAACGATAAAGTCACAACCATGCTCCTCCACAACCATCTCATGCTGTGATTGGTCGACCTTCTCATACTGCTGCTTACCGGATTGACGCAAGCGCTGCTTAACCACCACATTGGTCTCTGGGATGTTCAACGCCAACGGAATGGCACTCACCACTTCAAACAAACGCTGCTGCGCTTTATTTTCATCCACGCTCTTCGGCGCTTGGTATTCTTGAACATGTGCCCAGTCGTTATAAATATCAATGGCCACCGCATACTCTGGCATGTCCGCATCGTACACTCGGTAGCAGCTGATCTGCTCACGCTCAATCCACTTACGCAGCTTCTTCATGTTCTTTTGTAAGCGGTTCACCACCATTTGCGCGCCTGACGATAAGCCTACTTGCTCACGAGTACCCGCTTTAATATGAGAGTCAGCGATCGGGAAACGATAAGCACGACACTCTAAACCACCATTCAAAACACGTGAGCTTTTCTCAGGTCGGATCGGAATCTGACGGGCTAAGTTCTCGCTACTGGTCAGTAGCATCATGTCGCCATTTAGGGCGTGCTCAATGGCCCAATCCCCCAGCTGTCGATACAGAGAAATTAGCGCCATTTCATCCCCAAGACGCTCACCGTAAGGCGGGTTAACCATTACCAACGTTGGCTGTTTTTGCCAATCAAACGTATGCTGCTGGAAGGCCGACATTTCCACCTGAACAATACCTACCAAGCCCGCTCGCTTGATGTTTTCACGGGCAGCGGCGATGGCTTTTTGTTCACGGTCAGTCCCTTGGAAGCTCACCTGCAAATCTTCTGGCGCGATGCGCTCATTCTTGGCCACATCGTTTAGTTGCTGCCAAAGACGGTGATCATGCTGTTTCCAACCTTTAAAGCCCCAATACTGACGACGTGAGCCTGGTGCGATATTGAGCGAGATCAGTGCCGCTTCAACCAAAAAGGTGCCCGAACCACACATGGGATCTACTAGCTGACCATACTGGCTGTCTTTACTCCAACCGGCGCGCAACAGAAGCCCCGCAGCCAAGTTTTCTTTTAATGGCGCCATGGCGCCCTGCTGGCGGTAACCACGACGGTGCATACTTTCGCCGGATACATCCAAGCTCAACGTGGCTTTATCGCGTTTGATTTTCAACGCAATGCGCAAGTCTGGCTGTTGCTTCTCGACACTCGGGCGACGGCCACTTTGCTTCGTAAAGTAGTCGACAATCGCGTCTTTGGTTTTTACCGCACCAAATTGAGTATTGCGAATGGCGTGGTTGGTGCCATGGCAATCAATGGCAATCGTGTTGTCGGCATGCATATGCAGCGACCAATCGATACTCGCCACACCGTCATACAACTCCTCGGCCGTCGTCACCTGAAATGTCGCCAAGGGCATCATGATGCGCGTCGCCACTCGAGACCATAAACACGCCAAATACATACCGCGCAAATCGGTGGTTAGTTTGACTTGAGCCTCACCTAGACGCGTCTGTGTAAGGCCCAGCTCGTGAAGCTCTTTTTCAAGAATATTTTCTAGTCCGATAGGACAGGTTAACTCTAGAGCGATCGACTGCGAATCATCACTAGAGGGCGTTACGTCGGTATGTGTCATGTTTATTACTTTTTAATGAATTTTTTAATATCGTTAGAGCAAAGTGTTTTTAGACAAACCCTATGCCCTCTACTATTTATTAAAGTTCACTTACTTCGAAAAGAGAACTGAGAGGAACGAATTTATGAAGAAACAAAAACGAGATCTTCATCAAAGAGCGTATGTTCGTGGCTACCGTGCTGGTATGGCAGGCCGTTCCAAAGGCCTTTCAGAACAGTGTCATGTCACCGCTCGTCCCGATTGGTTAGCCGGTTGGCGTGAAGGTCGCGAAGACATGTGGAACGGCCTAACACCGGTCGAAGGCACGTTTAAAGCCGCCAGTTTTTCTCAATAACGTCCCCTATTAAGAAGATAAGGCCAGCATAGACTGGCCTTATTTTTCACTCTAAATAAATACGCTTACTTGTTTGCTTGGCGTTTGATGTAGGCATCGGTTGCTGAGATCGCTTCTCGCACAAGCTCTGGACCGCGGTAAATAAAGCCAGAATAAATCTGCACCAAGCTTGCGCCAGCCTGCAGTTTCTCTACCGCATCCGCGCCACTAACAATACCACCCACACCAATCACTGGCAGCTCACCTTGCAGATGCTCAGATAGCACTTTAACCACATGCGTTGATGCATCTTTCACTGGTGCACCGCTTAAGCCACCCGCCTCATCAGCGTGCTTGTGCCCTTGCACTGCCTCACGCGACAAGGTGGTGTTGGTCGCAATAATACCATCTACCTTTTGTGCGACTAGGGTGTCCGCCACCATTTTGATTTCATCATCACTCATATCGGGTGCGATTTTGACAGCCAGTGGCACATGCTTGCCATGCTCAGCGGCATAGCGCTGCTTGGCTTCTACTAGCGGCGAAATTAGTTCTGCCAAGCTATCACCAAACTGCAGAGTACGTAGCCCTGGCGTGTTGGGCGAACTAATGTTTGCGGTGATGTAATCCGCATAAGGAATCACCTGCTCAAGACAAGCAAGATAATCCGCTGCCGCACCTTCTACTGATGTGGTCAGGTTTTTACCAATGTTAACACCTAACACACCCTTGTAGCGATGCTGCTGAATGCGAGCAACCATATGCTCAACACCTTTGTTATTAAAGCCCATGCGGTTGATAATTGCCTGATGCTCCGGTAATCGGAACAAGCGCGGCTTAGGGTTACCAGACTGACCTTTTGGCGTCACCGTCCCCACTTCAACAAAACCAAACCCCAATGCACCCAAGGCTTCGAACGCGTCCGCATTTTTATCCAAACCAGCGGCTAGACCTACCGCATTTGGGAACTCAATCCCCATGACATTGACAGGCGTTGCCTCTGGCTGATGAGCAAACAGCGACGTTAAACCAAGACGTGCCGATGCACCAAGGGCATCTAGCGACAGTTCATGGGACACTTCTGGGTCGAGCTTAAATAGGAGCGAGCGCGCCAAATCATACATACAGGTAGCCTAGTTCTCTTAGCAGTTAGGATTAAAAGGTTTTGCGGATGTTAACCAGTTTTCGGTTTTCGTCGAATTCTACTTCAAAAGTGCCATAAACGCCTTTACGCGTCACAAAGCGCTGAAACACAGAAAGCGGTAACTGAATTTTTCTTCCGTCGCGGCTTTCGGCAACAAGATACTTTTTTGAGCCGCGATACATTTCTTGATATTGGTATGCTGGAAGGTTGATATCAATGGTGACTTTTGCCATAGCAAGCCCTTGTTTTACCCCACAATTTCGACGGAACTTGTAGAGTAGCTTTTGTCTCGGATATTATGACCAATATTATATTGCTTCATCCGGTAATTTGACAGAATTATAAGGCTTTAGGTTGTATGGAAACGGTAATCGAGCGTCTGCAAAAACATTTACGTCAAGCGGTAGTGGGACAAGAGGCGCTGATCCAAGATCTAATGATTGCGCTCATCGCACGCGGCCATGTGCTTTTAGAAGGTCCTCCAGGCATTGCCAAAACCACGGCAGCAAAAGCTCTAGCGCAAGGCATTCATGCCAGCTTTCAGCGCATTCAGTTTACCCCAGACTTGTTACCTGGTGACGTCACTGGCTCAGATATTTATCAGCAGGAAACGGGACAGTTTAAATTCATCCCTGGCCCGATCATGCACGACATTGTGCTTGCTGACGAGATCAACCGCGCCCCAGCTAAAGTGCAGTCCGCGTTACTTGAGGCAATGGGCGAGCGCCAAATCACAGTGGGCAATACCACCTATCCATTGCCCGAGCTCTTTTTTGTGATCGCTACGCAAAACCCGATCGAGCAAGAAGGCACTTATCCATTGCCGGAAGCGCAACTCGACCGCTTCATTATGAAGGTACAGATTGAGTACCCTGATCTTGAGTCCGAGCGCTCGGTCCTACGTTTGGTGCGCGAGCAAGACAAACATAAGACGTCCCAAGCTCACATAGCAGACGTGCAGCTAGACGATATTCGTACCCTGCAGCAAGCGGCTCTAGATATCTATATGGCGGACTCCGTCGAAGACTATATTGTGCATCTAGTGATGGCAACGCGTAATCCTAGTGCCTATTTCAACGACGATGGTCAGTTTGCCGCCCTGATCGACTTTGGTGTAAGTCCGCGCGCAACGCTGGCACTGGATCGCTGCGCACGAGCCCATGCGCTACTCGCGGGACGGGATTTTGTTACCCCAGACGATGTCAGAGCAGTGGTTCATCCGGTCTTTCGCCATCGCCTCGTGACCTCGTTCCAAGCACTGGCGCAAAACATTGATGCCGACCAAATCATCAATATGATTCTTAACAAGGTGCCGGTGCTGTGATTTATGGATCATTTAACTAGCCCTTCATCGCCACAATTGTCGGTCGAACACATTCAGCAGCTGGCCGCCTACGCCAAAGCACTTGGCCACGCCAAGGCTCATACTAAAGCGCATATTCTCGCGGGCAGTTTGTTGAGCAAAAAAAAGGGCCACGGCCTAGATTTACATGAGATTCGTCCGTACACCACACACGATGAAGTCCGTCACATGGATTGGCGCATCACCGCACGCACCGGAACGCCACACATCAAGGTCTACAGCGAAGAGATCGAGCACCGCAGCTTCATCATCCTGCAGCTGAGCCAAGACGCTTACTTTGGCACTCAAACCACGTTTATTAGCACCCGCTACGCTCAACTAGCCGCCCTCATTGCTTGGCGCAGTCATGCTAGGAAAGAAACGGTCGGCGCACAGTTACAGTTCGGGCAACAGCAATACAGTTATCCAACCATTAAAGACTGGCAAAGCTTTGCAATGCATTTAAGCCAAAGCACTAATATTGCTGAACGCGACACAAGCTCGACCAACTTTTCCTTATCACCGCTGCCCTCGTTACGTGGTCAAAGCGTCATGATCCTAAGCGATCAAATCTGGTTCGACAAAGCCCTAGAGATCCATCTTGCTCAATTAGCGCAACACAATCGTGTCTACTGGATATCACTGGAAGACCCAAACCTATTTGCTTTACCAAACGGTCAGTACACTTTTGCTCACCAGACAGAGTCTGGCCCCAGCCATATTAATGAACGCAGCAAGCAACAAGCCCAACAGCGCTATCAACAACAGCAACAAGCCTTTAATCAACAATTGCACGCCCTAGGCGTACAGCACCTCTCTTTTGATGTGAACGATTCACCGATCGCCATCGCCCGCACCTTACTCGCTCGTGGAGTGATCCATTAATGGAAGACCGGATAGAGTTACCGCACAGCGCTTACATCCTCCCTGCGCCTATCGCAGATTGGCCACCTGCTTGGTGGTTTTGGTTGGTATTAGCCGTTGTGCTACTAGGACTGCTATCACTGTTGGCATTTTGGCTAAGACGACACTATAAGCGTCAATATCGCCGAGAAGCTCTATGTATCGTCAATCAGCACTACCAAAAATCTGGCAATGATCAAGCGTTTGTCAAAAGCTGCCTTGAAAGTATCAAGCGCTGTCTGCAAACCGAAGGACAACAGCATTTGGCCAGTCTACCGGCGGCGACACTCTTTCCCAAACTTGATCAGCAGGTACGCCACCGCAGGAATTCCTTAACACCCTTAGTAGCGCTGTTCGAGACGGGGCTCTATCAGGCAAACGCTAAGCTAAGCGCTGATGAGCGACGCCAAATTTTCGACGCTACGCGCACTTGGATTAGGAAACATCATGCTTGAGCTTCAATGGCCATGGGCACTGCTTGCCCTTCCACTTCCGCTACTCATACTGTGGCGTCGCCCTGCCAGTGATCATCACGCGCCTCTTTACTGGCGTTATGGTCAAACGTTGCGTGACCCACACGCAAGCCGTTCGGCATTTCAGCAGCGCATACCTTTACTGTTGTTACTAAGTGCTTGGCTGTGCCTTATTGTTGCCATCGCCCGCCCTACCTGGTTAGGTGAGCCGACACGTATTCCACCGACCGGGCGCGATTTACTGATTGCTCTGGATTTATCCGGCAGCATGCAAATATCCGATATGACTCTTGAGCAACAACCTGCCGATCGACTGATGGCCGCTAAGCGCGTGCTCGAAGCGTTCATTAAGGATCGTCAAGGCGATCGAGTGGGCATCATTGTCTTTGGCAGCAAAGCGTTTCTTCAGGCACCTCTAAGCTATGATCTCGATACGATTAATCAGCTCATCCAAGAAACGCAAATTGGTTTTGCTGGCGAACAAACCGCCATCGGCGATGCCATTGGCTTGGGGATTAAGCGTCTTGAAGACAAACCTGCCGAGCAAAAAGTCTTGATTCTAATGACCGACGGCGCCAACACTGCCGGACGCGTTAGCCCATTGCAGGCAGCTAACTTCGCCGCCAAAGAAAATGTCACCATTCACACCATCGGCATCGGTGCTGACACTATGACGGTGCAAGGCTTCTTTGGCCCCAAAGTCATCAATCCATCCAGTGATTTGGACGAGCCATTGTTGACCAATATCGCCGAGCTCACCGGCGGCCGCTTCTTCCGCGCCCGCAGCACAGAAGAATTACACGCCATCTATCGCATTTTGGATGAGCTAGAGCCTACTCCCTCTGATGCGATACTGCAGCGACCGCAGACCACATTGTTTCACTGGCTTGGCTTACTCGCTCTGGGCTTGTTCAGCTTGGCCATGGTCATGACTAAGCGCATACACTGGACGCTTCGAGGCCGATCATGACACTGTTTGATAGTTTGCATTTCACCCGCCCCTATTGGCTACTGCTGTTACCTATAAGCTGGCTGCTAATCACGCTAGTAAGTGTTAAAACACCGGACCGAGCTCTCAAAAATGTCGTCGCAGAGCATTTGCTCCCCTATATGACGGGGCGCACAGATACCTCTCCTGGGCACAAGTGGCTGGGGCTAATCAGTGTCAATCTATTCATTATTGGCTTAGCGGGGATTAGCTTTGATCAACGTCCGACCGATCTTTACAGCCCAACTAACAAGACGGTGTTTGTCGTTGACCAGTCCTTATCGCTTTATGCCACGGATGTGCGGCCAAACCGTTTAACCAAAGCCAAACAAGTTTTACGTGACATCCTTAACAGTGATTTAGAAGGCGATTTAGCACTCGTTGCGTACGCTGGCGATGCCTATGTGGTCAGCCCATTCACTCAGGACACGTCTACTTTGACACATTTTTTAGTGGCGCTGGACCCACGTATCATGCCGCTTTACGGTAGCCAGTTGCACCAAGGCTTAGCGACTGCACTCGATTTGGTGGCGCCAGTGGACTACCCCTACACGACCTTTGTGGTGTTAACCGATGATCTGAAATCGCAAGATATTAAATACTTAAAAGACACCTTCGTGGCGACCGATATTCAGCTAAAAATCATTGCCGTTGGCACCGCTGAAGGCGCCCCTGTGAGCCTGCCTGACGGACAAATGTTACGTCATCAAGGGCAAATCATCAGCCCTAAAGTGCCCCTTGATACTATTGCCCAGACCGCCCAAGACATCGGCGCAGAATTCTTCACCACAGATCTAACGCCCTCACAACGGGCGCAATTAACGCGCCTAAATCCAGCGGTCGATCGCGCCCAAAAGTCAGACATCACCGGCAGTACATGGCGCGAGCAGGGCCATTGGTTTGCCTTACCCTTTATTGTCTGGCTCCTTTGGCAGTTTAGAAGCAGTGCTTTATTCATGATTTGTCTAATGGTCATTATGCCCTATGCACCAAAGTCACAGGCAAGCATGTGGGACTGGTTTAAAACCAATGACCAAAAAGCGCAACAGGCAGCCGACCAAAGCGACTGGTCAAAAGCGGCTCAGCTGTTTGAAGACCCTCAATGGCAAGCCGCTAGCGATTATGCCCTAGAGAACTACCAAGGCGCCGCTGAAAAGCTGCAACCACTCGCCCATAGCGCCGCTGACTTCTATAATTTGGGCAACAGTTTAGCTTTAGCCAATGATATAGAAGGGGCTATAAATGCCTATCAAACGGCTCTTGAGCAACAGCCTGAGTTTGTAGAAGCACAACAAAACCTAGACTATCTAGAGACGCTTTTAGCCAAACAGCAAAATGAAAACGACGATGGCAGTTCTGAGCAAAATTCACCCAACAACGATCAGCAAAGCGACAGCGGCGCGCAAGATCAAACTCAGTCCAACGAGGATCCCCAGCAATCAGACGATTCCAACGAGCAAAAACAAGACAATGACACGGAAAATGCGGATAATCAGACTAGCACTTCGCGCTCAGAAGACGCCTTAAGCACACAAGACATTGAGCAAGAGGAGCGTCAAGCACTTGAGCAATGGCTGCGTCAAATTCAGGATGACCCAGGCACGTTATTGCAGCGCAAGCTCTGGCATTTACATCAACAACGACGCAATGAAAATCGCTACAACCAAGAGGATGGTCAGCAGCCATGGTAAGCCAAACCATTTTTATCCGTTACAGCATGCTTGCACTACTAAGCTTAGTCAGTTTGCTCAGCTTACCTGCCTATGCTGATCAAGTGACAGCCGCACTTGATAAAAACGTCGTTCGAGAAAACGAAGTCGTACAGCTCACCGTACGCACCGACTTTGCTAATACCAATGGTGGTCCTGACTTCTCTGTTTTAAAGCGTGACTTTGAGATTTTAAGCCGCAGTCAAAATAGCCAATTTAGCTTTAACCTTGGCACCAATCAGGCACTCAACTTCTGGGTCGTAACGCTTATGCCTAAAGCGGTTGGTAACTTTAACATTCCACCGATTCAGGTGGGTGATCAAGCTTCCGAGCCATTAAGCTTAGAGGTAAAACCCGCACAGCAAATGACCGACGCCAATGGCAACCCATTGGTGATGATTAAATTCACTGCGGACACCCTTGAGCCCTATGTACAGCAACAAGTTAAGCTGAGCCTAGAATTATACACCGCCACCGATCTGCAAAGCGCGCAGCTGTCCACGCCCAACCACCCTAACCTTTTGCTTGAGCGCCTTAGTGACGATCAAATGCGCTACGAAGAAGTCAACGGCACGTCTTATCAGGTGCTCACTCGTGAATACGTGGGCTTTGCACAACGCAGTGGTACCATCGAGCTGACCAATCAAAGTGTCGAAGCCATGGTCAATGGTCGCAATGGCCGTCGCAAAATCAATGTCAAAAGCACACCTATTACCCTCAATGTGCTGCCAATTCCAGCGTCTTACGGCAACACCAACTGGCTACCCACTCAAGCATTGGCAGTTAAATCCAACGTTTCAACCACCCTTAGCAACCCGCGCATTGGCGATACCCTGATGTGGAATATCGACATTTCAGCGCAAGGCGTGCTGGGTGAACAATTGCCTGTCCTAAGCTTTGCCAGTACACGCGCTTACAAGCTTTACCCGACCAGCCCAAGCTACGATACCAGCAAAAATATGAACGGTGTCATGGGGCGTGAATCTATTAGCATTGAAGTAGTACCGACCCAATCTGGCACGCTGCAGTTACCGGACGTAGAAGTCACCTATTGGGATCCTCAAGAAAGGGCCATCAAAACCGTAACGGCTAGCACAAACGCTATCCAAATCGCCGGGCTACCTAATGGCAATGCGACTGACAATACCAGCAATAACCAAGCGGGGGCAGCTAACGATAACAGCTCAAGCAGCTCATCTTCAGAGTCCGTAGCGCCGATTTCATTAGCCAAACGCATTAGCAATAATATTGAAAACAGTGATACGAGCAGTACGACAGCAGGCAATGCTCCCACGCCTCTGGACGTTGTTCTAGATCCAAATCAAGAATCAAGCTGGGCTTGGCAAAGTTACGCTGCTTTAGCATTATTGTTGCTGGGAATAGCAGGATTAGGCACTTGGATTGCGCTATACCGTCGCCAGCGCCAGTCACAAGGTGACGACAGTGTACCGACACTACAAGAATTTGCCCCGCTGCAGGCGGGAGATGAGCAAAGCGCCTTTATTAACTTGATTGCCGGCTGTCGTGCACACGACCTCAGCACCCTGCGTGCTAATCTGTTGGAATGGGCCCGTCACCGCTGGGGCGATGACGCCATCCGTGGAGTAGAAGATATTAAGCGTCTCGCTAACAATCCTCGTTTAACCCAGCTTCTAATGGAAGCCGAACTAGTCATGTATTCAGCTAGCGCCTCTGACTCGTGGAATGGCGATGCGCTCGCGGATGCGCTTGAGGAATATTCGACAGGGCAAGCCAAGCCCTCTAAGGCCAGCCAGTTACAGGCCTTATATCCTAACTTTTAAGCATAATTTAGGAGTTTTGCCAGATATGTCTTACGACCATCAATCCAGCATCACCGCTGAAGCGTCAAGCGATGCCACCTTTATTCTATTAAATGCCGTCACTGGCAAAGAAGCTCAGCTGCGTGAGGTGTTAGCCGCAGTGCCGGACATCGTTGCGCAAATACAACAACAGTTCCCTGATAGCCAGCTGTATTCAGCCATAGGCTTTTCTAGCCACAGCTGGCAACGCATTACACAGCAAACACCGCCTCAAGAGCTGGCGCCTTTCCCAAGCTATAAAGGCGAGTTTTTACAGGTAAAAGATGGAGCACATGATATTCTGCTGCACGTACGAGCGATGCGCCATGACGCCGTCCATGCCTTATCACTTAAGCTGTTTAAAGCCTTTGCCGACAGTGTCACTTTAGTAGAACAGACCACTACCTTTAAATATTTAGACAACCGTGACTTTACTGGTTTTGTCGATGGCACAGAAAACCCAGAAGGCGATGATCGTGCAGAGGTAGCCTTGGTAGGCACAGAAGATCCCGCTTACCAAGGTGGCTCGTATTTGAACTACATCAAGTTCGTGCACGACTTAGAAAAATGGGAACAGCAAGACCTGAAAACCCAAGAAGACACCTTTGGCCGTACTAAATATGAAAACCAAGAATACGCTTCGGACGAAAAGTCACCTCATGCCCACACTAAGCGTACGTCCCTAAAAGACGCGCAAGGTAACTCTTTAGAAATATTGCGCCACAGCATGCCGTTTGGCGACCTAAGCCAACAAGGTTTAGTTTTTGTCAGCTATTCAAAAACCCCTTCTATCTTTAATTTGATGCTGCAAAGTATGATCGAAGGCGATGAACAAGGCCGTGCTGATCATCTCATGAAATATACCCATGCCACTGAAGGCAGCGCCTTCTTTGTGCCAACGCTCGACTTCCTAGCCGCTTTAAAACACTAATCCAGAGCTGTCTTATGGGCATAAAAAACCACGCCGAGGCGTGGTTTTTTTGACTCTATTGAAGCGTAAGATTAGTTATTACGTTCAATCTCAGCATTACTTTCTAGCAGTGCTTGACGCGCCTGCAATGTAGAGCGGTAAAAGATCTGACGCAATGAGTTTTCATAGGTTTCACGCTCAGCGTCGCTGACTTGTGTTTCACTCTGTGTCACTTCACGCAGACGCAGTGCCACCACATCACCATTAGACATCGTCTCAACCGCTAGCGTTGGTTTACCGTCTTCAGGATAAGCCAGACCAAAAGCTAAGCTTGCCACTTCATTTTGGCCACGATCCGCGTTATTCACCGAGGTCCAGTCCGCATCCTCTGAGTTCAACTGTGCTTGCGCCATTTGCTGTAACGCTTGTGCCGCTTGCTGCTGCATCACAATCTCAGTAATCGCATCTTTGGCTTCCTCAAATGACTGCTGTGCCGCTTGATTGTGCTGATTAAGATTCACCACTACAACTTGCGTATCACTTAGCTCGATCAAGTCACTATTGTGACCGTCTTCTAGCACGGTTGGGCTGTAGGCTGCTGAAATCACAGCAGGCGCCGTCGTGATATCATCACTGCCACCATCGCGACCAAAGAAGTCTGTAGTCAGTACAGAGGTATTATACTCATCAGCCAAGGCGTCAAGATCGTCACTCGCATAAGCAAGATCTGTAATGTTTTCATGCTCAGCCAATAGCTGCTCTTGAGCTTTTTGAGGCACTAAATCAGCCATCAACTCAGCACGCACTTCGTCTAGAGATGGCGCATCGGTCGCTACGATTTCATTCAGCTTAACGATATGGTAACCAAACTCAGTTTCGACTGTTTCCACATCGCCTTCTTGCATAGCAAACAAAGCATCTTCAAACGGCTCAACCATGATGCCACGAGTCACGTAGCCAAGATCACCACCATTATCTTTAGAGCCTAAGTCATCCGAATACTGGGCTGCTAAGTCCGCAAAGTCCGCCCCCTCAGCTAGCTCAGTTTGGATTTGCTCCACCAAAGCTTGGGCTTCGTCATCACTGCGTGATGCCGTATCGATCAAGATATGAGCCGCTTCACGCTCTTCATTTTGGAAGTTACCAACGTACGCCTCATAAGCACTTTGTAATTCAGCATCTGAAATCTCGATGTCTTGCTCAAGGTCTTCAGCCGAAATTAACACATAGTTAAGCTTTACCTGCTCAGGTGAAACAAAGCTTTGCTGATGCTCATCGTAGTAAGCGGCTAGAGCTTCTTCGCTAACGTCCATTTGTTCCATTTGATCAGCTAGCGAAAAACGCACGAAATCAAAGCTACGTTGTTGATTCTGTAGACGGCTAACGTATTCGATTTGACTTGGCAAGACAAACTCAGAGCCAATCAACGCGTTGCGTGATTGCTGAATCAACATATCTTGCTTAATACGCTCTTTAAAAGCCAATGGCGTCATCGCTAAGGAGCGAATGTAGTTAAGGTATTTATTTTGGTCGAACTGACCATTTGTCTGAAACTGTTCAACCTGCACTAAAAACGCATCAATTTGCGCGTCTGAGACACCCAAATTCAGAGCTTTAGCTTGATTAGATAAAACGGCACGCTGCACTAGCTCATCCAAAGCGCGACGCTGCAGCACATTATCTTCCAGCATAGCTGGATCGATTTGACCACCCATCATGCTAATCAACTGACGACGCTGAGTTTCAGCGGTTTGCATCAATTGCGTACGTGTAATTTCTTGACCATCAACTTCAGCCACCGTGTCCGAAGTAGTAAAGCTTTGTACTAACGCTTCGACGCCAAACAGAGCAAACGTCACAATCACCACACCGATGATTACTTTAACAACAATACCCTGTGACTTGTCTCTAATATCCTGGAGCATCTTGCCTCCACCCTAAAAACATAAAAAGAAAAACAAAAAAGGTGCATTCCGCTGGGAACACACCTCTTTGCTCTAATGGCGGAACGGACGGGACTCGAACCCGCGACCCCCTGCGTGACAGGCAGGTATTCTAACCAACTGAACTACCGCTCCAAATACATTAGTTTACCGCGTCTTTAAGGCCTTTACCGGCTTTGAAGCTAGGAACCTTAGCAGCGCTGATCTGGATTTCCTCACCAGTCTGAGGGTTACGACCTGTGCGTGCTGCACGCTCTTTAACCGCAAAAGTGCCAAAACCAACCAAAGTTACTTGGTCACCTTTTGCTAGCGCTTCTTCGATAGATTTCAAAGTTGCGTCTAGCGCATTACTTGCCGCTGCTTTAGACAGATCTGCGGACGTGGCAATAGCATCAATCAATTCTGATTTATTCACGTTCTACCCCTTCAGTATTCTCGTGGTTCCTTGGTATTTTAATTCGGCCCAAAATAACAAAATAAAACGGCCGACACAGATGAGCATTTATACAAGCCCGTCTTAAGCCCTGTCAACACAGGGTTTGCACTAATGATGACTCACAGATTCTTGTTCATCAACAGTTTTTTCCTTTCCAGACACAGTTTCTGCGTTTTTTGGTGAAGGAACGTACTCTAATGCGACATCTAGCACTTCATCAATCCATTTTACCGGGATGATTTCAAGGTCTGCTTTGATGTTATCCGGAATTTCTTTTAGATCACGCTTATTTTCGTCAGGGATCAAGACTGTTTTGATACCGCCACGGTGCGCCGCAAGCAGCTTCTCTTTTAGGCCACCAATAGGCAATACCTCACCGCGTAGCGTAATCTCACCAGTCATGGCGACAGAAGCTTTAACAGGCACTTTTGCCAACACTGATACCAAAGCGGTACACATGGCGATACCCGCACTTGGGCCATCTTTTGGTGTCGCACCCTCTGGCACGTGTAAGTGTAAGTCCACTTTTTCATGGAAATCTTCAGCGATACCAAGACCGACGGCACGACTACGTACAACCGTTAGCGCTGCCTGGATGGATTCTTGCATCACATCCCCCAGAGAACCGGTTTTGACATGACGACCTTTACCAGGTACACCCGCGGCTTCAATCGTTAACAGCTCACCGCCGACAGACGTCCATGCAAGACCTGTTACTTGCCCGATCTTGTTGTTCTCTTCTGCCTTACCGTAGCTAAACTTACGCACCCCAGAGAAGTCTTCTAGATTGTCTGAGTTGACCTCAACCGTGCCCTTACCTTTCGCCAAGGTTTGCTGTTTGACTACGCGACGACAGATTTTACTGATTTCACGCTCTAGACCGCGCACACCTGCTTCTTTGGTGTAGTAACGGATCACATCCATCAGCGCTTCATCGGTAAGATCGATCTCAGCCTCTTTCAAACCACTTTGCTTAATCTGCTTAGGCACAAGGTAGCGCTTAGCAATGTTAAGCTTCTCGTCTTCGGTGTAGCCTGGGATACGGATAACTTCCATACGGTCAACCAGTGGTCCAGGAATGTTCATGCTATTAGAGGTACAGATGAACATCACATCCGACAAGTCATAGTCGACTTCAAGATAGTGATCATTGAAGGTATGGTTTTGCTCAGGATCAAGCACTTCTAGCAGCGCTGAGGCTGGGTCACCACGTTGATCCATACCCATTTTGTCGATCTCATCCAACAAAAACAGTGGGTTTTTAACCTTCACTTTGGCAAGTTTTTGGATCAGCTTACCTGGCATTGAGCCAATGTAAGTACGACGGTGACCGCGAATTTCAGATTCATCACGCACGCCACCTAATGCCATACGCACGTATTTGCGGTTGACCGCTCGAGCAATCGATTGCCCTAGAGACGTTTTACCAACACCTGGCGGCCCCACCAAACACAATACTGGTCCTTTAATTTTCTTAACACGCTGCTGCACCGCTAAGAACTCAAGAATGCGATCTTTTACATCTTGTAGACCATAATGATCTTCGTTCAGAACTTTTTCCGCGTAGGCTAAGTCGTTGCGCACTTTAGAACGCTTCGACCACGGCAATGAGATCAACCAATCAATGTAACCACGCACAACCGTCGCTTCGGCCGACATAGGTGACATCATTTTTAGCTTTTTAAGTTCAGCTTCGGCTTTTTCAGTGGCCTCTTGAGACATCTTAGCTTCGGTGATTTTCTCTTGCAGCTGATCCAACTCATTACTGCCATCATCCATATCACCTAACTCTTTTTGAATGGCTTTCATCTGCTCATTCAAATAGTACTCACGCTGACTCTTTTCCATCTGCTTTTTAACGCGGCTACGGATGCTTTTTTCTAAATGAGCGATATCCAGCTCACCATCCATCAAGCCCATCAGATGCTCACCACGCTCAACCAAAGAGTTCAGTTCTAGCGCACGCTGCTTGTCTTCAAGCTTAAGACTCATGTGACCAGCAATAGAGTCAATCAGCTTCGATAAGTCATCGATGGATTTCAAGGAAGTAACGACTTCACTAGGAATACGCTTGCTACCCGCTACGTACTCATCAAGCTGTTTGATCAGAGCATTACGGATGGCTGGGTATTCCGACTCATCGCCTTCAGCTTCAGGTAGGGCTTCAATGGATGCAGAGACCCACTCATCACCCTCTTCCAAAGCTTTAAGGTCAGCACGATATTGCCCTTCCACTAGAACCTTAACGGTACCGTCAGGCAAGCGTAGCAATTGAATAACTTTAGCGACCGTACCGGTGACATAAAGATCGTCTTGTTTCGGGTCGTCTTTTGAAGCGTCCTGCTGTGCCACAAGAAATACCATCTTGTCGCCTTCCATCGCCGACTCTAGCGCAGCAATTGACTTTTTTCTGCCGACAAATAGCGGCAGAACCATATGCGGATATACAACGACATCACGCAACGGCAACATTGGCAAAAATATAGAATCAGACATAATTACTTCCAACTGGACATCAGTACCATTGGCACTCATGTGTATGACTTAACTGTGTTAATTAAGAGATAAGGTCAATTGGCAAAAATTACAAGCGTATTCGCTGAGGAAATGTGGGAAAAACACAGGGAAGGACAATTTTTCGCCATCCAGCATGTGCTGGAGGCGAAAATTGTATAGAAATTAACCGTTTGAGGCGTCTTTCTGTTCGTTTTCAAGCACCATCAGAGGCGCTGATGTGCCACGGATTGAAGCACCATCCATAACCACTTTTGCCACATCAGAGCGGTTCGGCAGATCATACATGCAATCAAGCAAAGCTGACTCCAAGATACTGCGCAAACCACGGGCACCGGTTTTACGCTCTAGCGCAAGATGCGCAGCTTCGCGTAGCGACTCTTCGGTAAACTCTAATTCCACACCTTCAAGCTCAAACAAGTGTTGATACTGCTTGGTCAGAGCGTTTTTAGGTTGGCTAAGAATCGTCATTAGCGCTTCTTCATCCAGCTCTGATAGCGTCGCCACGACAGGCAAACGACCAACAAACTCTGGAATCAAGCCGAATTTCACAAGGTCTTCTGTTTCAACCTTATGCACCGCCTCAGAGAAAGAACGATCTTCTTCTTTGCTCTTCACGGTCGCTTTAAAGCCAATACTACTTTTCTCAGTACGGTCACTGATGACACGCTCAAGACCTGAGAATGCACCACCACAGATGAACAGTACGTTGGAGGTATCTACCTGTACAAACTCTTGTTGTGGATGCTTACGACCACCTTGCGGCGGAACCGATGCGACAGTGCCTTCAATCAGTTTCAACAATGCTTGCTGTACACCCTCGCCCGACACATCACGGGTGATTGATGGGTTATCAGACTTACGAGAAATCTTATCGATCTCGTCAATGTAAACGATACCACGCTGCGCTTTTTCAACATCGTAGTCACAGTTTTGCAGTAACTTCTGGATGATGTTTTCCACGTCCTCACCCACATAACCCGCTTCGGTCAGTGTAGTGGCATCAGCGATGGTAAACGGAACATCTAAAACGCGCGCCAAGGTTTGCGCCAAAAGCGTTTTACCCGAACCAGTCGGACCGATCAACAGGATGTTACTTTTGCCTAGCTCGACTTCAGTGTTCGCTAGACCTTGATGACGTAAGCGCTTGTAGTGGTTGTAAACCGCTACCGCTAAAACACGCTTGGCACGATCTTGACCAATAACGTAATCGTCTAGGGCCGCTGCAAGTTTCGCTGGTGTTGGCAGTTCGTCGTTAGACTCTGCTTCACTGTCACCTTGCAACAACTCCTGTGTGATGATGTTGTTACACAGATCAACACACTCGTTGCAGATATAAACCGAAGGTCCAGCAATCAGCTTCTTCACTTCATCCTGACTCTTTCCGCAGAAAGAGCAGTACAGCAAGCGATCGGAGCTTTCGCCTCGGCTAAATTTATCATCAGACATTAATGTCCACCCTTTCTTATACTTCGCGTTTCTCTAAGATGTCGTCAATTAAACCATACTCTTTAGCCGCTTGAGGACTCATAAAGTTATCACGATCGGTATCATGTGCGACTTTTTCAATATCTTGCCCAGTGTGGTGAGCAATGATTTCATTCAAACGATGTTTGATGCCTAGAATTTCACGCGTGTGGATTTCGATATCAGACGCTTGACCTTGGTAACCACCTAGCGGCTGGTGAATCATGACACGAGAGTTCGGTAGGCAGTAACGCTTACCTTCTGCACCTGCTGTCAGCAGTAGCGCACCCATGCTAGCCGCTTGACCAATACACATGGTGCTTACATCTGGCTTAATAAACTGCATCGTATCATAAATTGACATACCCGCTGTGACCGAACCACCAGGCGAGTTGATGTATAGATGGATATCTTTATCAGGGTTCTCAGATTCTAAGAATAACAGTTGGGCAACCACTAGGTTCGCCATATGATCTTCAACCTGACCCACCAAGAAAATGACACGCTCTTTCAGTAGGCGAGAGTAAATATCAAACGATCGTTCCCCGCGCGCAGTTTGCTCAACAACCATAGGGACTAGACCGTTACTAGTGATCGCGACTGGGCCAGTTGTAGGGGTCATTAAATTCATATCCTATTCCTTAAAACGAAAAAGCCGGTATAGCTTGCGCTATACCGGCCTATGAGAATTATAAGCTAAGCTTATGCTTCTTCAGACTCTTCTGCTTCTGCAGCTTGAGCTTCTGGCTTGATAGCGTCTTCGTAACTTAGAGTTACTTCAGTAATTTTCGCGCTTTCTAGCAGTTTATCAACAACTTGCTCTTCAAGTACAGCAGATTGAACCTGTGCAAGCTGCTCTTTGTTGTTTAAGTAGAAGTCTACTACTTGCTGTGGCTGCTGGTAAGCTTGCGCCATGTCTTCTAGGAATGCACGAACGCGTTCATCTTCTACTGTTAGCTCTTCTTTTTGGATCACTTCAGAGATCAAAAGACCTAGTGCAGCACGTTTTTTCGCTTCATCTTGGAACAATTCAGCTGGTAGCTGAGAAGCGTCAAAACCTTGTGCACCACCGAATTGCTGTGCCGCTTGCTTACGTAGACCATCAACTTCTTGGTCAACCAAAGCCGCAGGAACATCAACTGGGTTCAATGCCAATAGTTGATCGAACAAAGAGTTTTTAAGCTTGCCTTTAACTGCTTGGCTTAGCTCACGCTCCATGTTTTTCTGAACTTCTGCACGAAGACCTTCAAGTGTCGCATTTTCTAGGCCAAATTTGCCAGCGAACTCGTCGTTTAGCTCAGGAAGCTCTTGCGCTTCAACTGCTTGCGCAGTGATTTTGAAGGTAGCTTCTTGACCAGCTAGGTGCTCAGCTTGGTATTGCTCAGGGAAAGTAACAGAGATTGTACGCTCTTCGCCTGCTTTGATGCCCACGATGCCTTCTTCAAAGCCAGGGATCATAGAGTTAGAACCTAGTACAAGCTTGTGACCTTCTGCTGCGCCGCCTTCAAACGCTTCGTCGCCTAGGTAGCCAACAAAGTCGATAGTTACTTGGTCGCCGTCTTGCGCTTCGCGATCAACAGCTACCCAGTCAGCGTTTTGCTTACGCAGTGTTTCAAGCATAGTATCAACGTCTGCTTCAGTCACCTCAGACACAACGCGAGTTACTTCAATGCCAGAAGCATCAGCAAGTTCGATTGTTGGGTAAACTTCAACTTTCGCGATGAATTCTAGGTCAGAACCTTCTGCGATAGTTTTTGGCTCGATTGAAGGCATACCAGCAGGCTGGATAGACTCAGCTTGGATCGCTTCAACGTATGCGTCACGCATGATTTGCTCAATGGCTTCCATACGGATGCTTTGACCGTAGCGTTTCTTCACAACACTTACTGGCACTTTGCCTTTACGGAAACCGTCGATACGTACTGTTTTAGCGGTTTTAGCTACTTCTGAGCTAACTTGATCATCAATACGTGCAGCAGGAACGCTAATAGTAAGAACGCGTTCGATTGGAGACGTTGTCTCTACAGAAACTTGCATAAAACTTCCTCTTGGGAACGTGCTTCATTTGTTGACGCCGCCGCGAAGAATCACGACTTACTTTAAAGCTCAGTCAACAAGACCAAAAAATTAACGTGAGTAGAAAAAATGGCACGCCTGGAGGGATTCGAACCCCCGACCATCCCCTTAGAAGGGGGATGCTCTATCCAACTGAGCTACAGGCGCTTTGACTACATCACAAATAGTGACGCGCTATTATAGGGAAGGAATATAAATCGTCAACTCAAAGACATAAAAAAGCCCAGCAAAGCTGGGCTAAAAAATAATATATGACTTTTCGTCACCAAGGTTCTAAGAATGCTTCTTAGTGATAACCTCAGTTACTCAACAGTACAAATATCACAAAAGGAACGCCGCGAATTTTATCCGCGGCCCTACGGCTTTGCAACCAAATTGGATCACAAATATTGACCTTGCACTATATATGTGCACTTACCTCATTACTTGCACAATAGCCGCCAAACACGTTTAGCGTTAAACTAATACTAGGCTACTTATAAGGATATCGACTATGCAGCTTCGCGCCGCAAAAAATGCGTTTGCTTCTTTCTACCAGTTGGTGCGCTTGGTCTGGATGCGCGCCCAAAAACACCAAGTGTCTTTGCGTGCTGCCCACTTGACGCTCGCCTCTTTATTGGCGGCGGTACCGATTATTACGATTGTATTCGGCATATTACGCTTAACCCCTGCCATCAATTCCATTCAAGACACCTTGATGGAATTTATTGAGGCAAATCTTGCCCCAGGAAGCAGCAGTACTGTTATCCCTTATCTATTGGATTTCTCAGACCAAACAAAGAATTTACCCGCAGCAGGCGTGGCAACGCTTATATTCACCGCCCTGTTACTACTCAATAGTTTCGAAGGCTCTGTACAAGCTATTTGGAAAATAAAACAGAAACGTAAAATTCGTGAGCGACTGTTAACCTACTGGGCAGTATTAACACTTGGCCCTATTATGCTGGCCGTCATGATGAGCCTCTACGGCACATTATTATCGTCGCAAATCACTGGACAATACATTCCTAATATTTTTGAAAACTTAGTTGAGCTGGCTAGCTATCTCATTTATTTCTTATTATTGTTTTTAATTAATTTTCTGATCCCTAATACTGAAGTACGCATTAAACCCACTGCCGTAGCCGCCTTGGTAGGTGGTGTCGCGATTGCCACACTTAACTCCATCTTCGGTAACTTTGCGCAATTCTTTGCCAGCTACCAAATTGTTTATGGCACCTTTGCTGCCTTGCCAATTTTTTTAGTTTGGCTACAGTTCACATGGCTCATCATTTTGCTGTCCGCTAGCCTCAACGCTACGCTGCACAATTTGAATCGCTATAAAGACTCCGATGAGTTAGAATGATCGGTCAAACTTCTAAGAAACTGTACTCATTTATGCATAATATCGACGAACTCAAGACTATCTTAAGCGAAGCAGACTGCCTAATCAGTGCTGAGCAAATTAACGATGCGCTAGATAATATGGCCGAGCAAATCACCGCAGACCTTGGCGACAAACTCCCATTAGTAGTTTGTGTCATGAATGGTGGCCTCATCCCTACCGCTGCCCTACTACAAAGATTGACGTTTCCGCTAGAAATCGACTACGTACAAGCCAGTCGCTACGGCAAAGAAATACAAGGTAGCACATTACACTGGAGCCGCTTTCCTGAAGCAGAGTTTGAAGGTCGTGAAGTCTTAATCGTTGACGATATCTTTGATCAAGGCCATACCTTAGAAGCCATCATCAAATGGTTTGAAGAGAAAGGTGCTAAAAATGTCTACTCAGCAACCGTGGTTAATAAGCTGCACGACCGTAAAGTTGAGATGCGCCCAGACTACAACGGTTTAGATGTTGAAGACCGATTTTTATTCGGTTACGGCATGGATTACCAAGGTTACTTCCGCAACTTGCAAGCGATCTATGCGGTGAAGGGCAAATAAGACTGCAATACAATTCCACACAAAAAAGGCGCCCTAGGCGCCTTTTTTATACTTATCACATACTAGAACACGCGATTGAAACCATTCAACGCTGCCACACGATAAGCCTCTGCCATCGTTGGATAGTTAAATGTCGTATTCAAAAAGTATTTCAACGTATTCAATTCACCTGGCTGCTTCATGATTGCTTGACCGATGTGTACGATTTCAGAAGCTTGGTCACCAAAACAATGGATCCCCAACAGCTCTAGCGTTTCACGGTGGAATAGAATTTTCAGCATCCCTACCGCTTCACCGGTAATTTGTGCACGCGCAGTGTTCTTAAAGAAGGCTCGTCCAACTTCGTAAGGCACCTTCTCAGATGTCAATTCAGCTTCTGTTTTACCGACCGAAGAGATCTCTGGAATCGTGTAAATCCCCGTTGGCACCTCGGAAATGTAATGACCACCTTCTAGGTCAAACATATTCGCCGCGACTGAACGACCTTGGTCGTAGGCAGCGCTCGCCAAACTTGGCCAACCAATCACATCACCCGCTGCGTAAACGTTTTCTACTGCAGTTTGGTAAGTATCATTCACTGCCAATTGGCCACGAGAGTTAGTCTCCAAACCAATATTTTCAAGACCTAGACTTTCAGTGTTACCCGAACGGCCATTACAGAACAACAAAGCATCGGCTTTAAGCTTCTTACCTGACGCTAAGTTCAGCACCACATCTTTGTCTGTCGTTTCTACTGACTCATACGTCTCGTTGTGGCGAATCAAAATACCGCCGTCACGCAAGTGGTAGCTCAAGGCATCCGTAATTTCGTCGTCCAAGAAGCTAAGCAGTTTCTTACCTGGGTTGATCAACTCAACACGCACACCTAAGCCACTAAAAATCGATGCGTACTCTGAACCGATAACGCCAGCACCGTAAATAATCAGTGAACGTGGTGTATGATTCAGCGTCAAAATACTGTCTGAACAGTACACGCGTGGGTGATTGAAATCGATATTGACCGGACGGTATGGGCGTGAACCCGTGGCGATCACAACGCGATCAGCACGAATCTCTTCTGGGCCTTTTTCGTACGTATTGACTTCAATAGTATTCGCATCTTTGAATTTACCGCGACCGAAGTACACATCGATACGGTTACGCGCATAGTATTCGGTACGTCCTAATACTTGCTTATCAATCACTTTATTCGCACTTTCCAAGACTTTTGGGAAAGAGAATAAGCGTGGCTCGCCAATCGCACGAAACATGGGATTCGTGTTAAAGGCCATAATTTCTTTTACCGCATGACGAAGTGCTTTTGAAGGGATTGTACCAAGATGGGTACAGCTCCCGCCTACTCGCGGACTAGCCTCAATGACAGCAACGCGTTTGCCTGCTTTAGCTGCATTCATTGCAGCTCCCTCCCCAGCAGGACCGGTACCTAGTACCACGACATCATAATGCCTAGTCGTCATAAGATTCTATTACCTCATTTATTTGTTGCGTCATAAAACTGATCATCAGAAGCGTCAGCTGCACGTGCTTTTTTAGTTTCCTTTTCGCACTTTCCTTTATCACCGCCACAAATGTCACAAGCCACTTCCATGTTCAGGGCACTCATACCGCCACACGAACCAGAAATAGGCTTACGCCCCATCAGAACACCTACAGCCATGGCAATCACCAAGGCAACCATCAAACCAAATGCCAATAAAATCGTAGTCATATTAACCTCTCATGAATTAGTCGGCTAAAAACGGCGTAAACGCCTCAGAGTATTGCTCAACAAACCCTGTATCTTCTTTCACCAACATATAAGCTGCTACACCTTCATCGTTAGCAAGCTTCAGACCATCTTCTGGGCCTAATACTGTAATGGCGGTCGCTAGACCGTCGGCACGGGTCGCACTCTTATCAAGCACTGTTACCGATACCAAGCGGTGTGTAATCGGCTTACCCGTGGTTGGATCAATCGTATGCGAGTAACGCACACCATCTTCTTCAAAATAATTTCGGTAATCACCTGAGGTAGCGATGGCAATATCATCAGCATCAATAATGCGCTGGGCCACTTGGTGACCACCAGCAGGGCTTTCAATACCGATCTTCCAACTACTGCCGTCGATTTTATGTCCAGCAGCACGTATTTCCCCGCCGACTTCTACAAGATAGTCCTTTATACCCGCTTCCTTCAAGGTACGAGCCACCTCATCCACCCCAAAACCCTTGGCAATCGATGACAAATCCACATAGATTTCACGTGACTTACTTAATTGATTACCTTGCAAGCTTAAGTAATGAAAACCCACTCGCTCACTGGTTGTCGCAATCTCTTCTGCAGAAGGGGCCTGGTCATGATGCACCCCTGGGCCAAAACCCCACAGGTTAACCAGTGGTCCTACCGTGACATCGTATTTACCATGAGTGATATCACTGATATGCAACGCCTCTTCAAGCACATACGCCATATCATCTGAAATCTCAATGGTCGAGCCCGCAGGCAATTTATTAAACTCAGACAATTCTGAGCTTGGATCGTAAGTAGACATCAAGCGATTCACTCTCGCTAACACACCATCTACTTGCGTTTGTAATTCTTCTTTATTGGCTGCATCCGCAGTGGACACATATTTTACGGTGTACGTGGTGCCCATTGTCGGGCCGGAGAAACTAATAAGTTCTGGCGAAAAAGATACTGACTTGTAAAGAATCGTCGCCAAAATCACGACAACAAGTCCCAGTAGAAATTTATTTTTCATAGACACACAACATTTTAACAAGCGAAAAACAAAGACCCACCAAAAGGTGGGTCTGTGTTTCATTCAGTGCTAGCCACCAAAGTCATCAAGAAGGATATTTTCTTTCTCAACACCTAGGTCTTCTAGCATTTTGATGACAGACTGGTTCATCATCGGAGGTCCACACATGTAGAACTCACAGTCTTCTGGCGCTGGGTGATCTTTCAGGTAGTTTTCATACAATACGTTATGGATGAAACCTGTTTTACCTTCCCAGTTATCCTCTGGCTGAGGATCAGAAAGTGCCAAATGCCATTCGAAGTTTTCATTTTCTTCTTCAAGCTGATCGTATTCTTCCGTGTAGAAGGCTTCACGCAAGCTACGCGCACCGTACCAGAAAGAGATCTTACGCGTAGAATTTAGACGCTTAAGCTGGTCGAAGATATGCGAACGCATTGGCGCCATACCTGCACCACCACCAACGAATACCATCTCTGCGTCCGTATCCTTAGCGAAGAACTCACCAAATGGACCGTATACTTTGATTGTATCGCCTGGCTTAAGGCTGAATACGTAAGAAGACATTTGACCTGGTGGCACATCGTCTTTACCTGGTGGCGGTGAAGCGATACGGATGTTGAATTTCACAACGCCCTTCTCTTCTGGGTAGTTCGCCATTGAGTAAGCACGAATGATGGTCTCATCTACTTTAGAAACGAATTTCCAAAGATTAAAGTGATCCCAATCGCCACGGTACTCTTCTTGAATATCGAAGTCTTTGTAGTTAACCGTGTGTGGCGGCGCTTCAAGCTGCACATAACCACCAGCACGGAAGTCTACGTTTTCACCTTCAGGCAAACGTAGCGTTAGCTCTTTGATGAAGGTCGCAACGTTTGGATTTGACTCAACCGTACAATCCCATGCTTTTACACCAAAGACTTCTTCCGGAACCTCTACGTCCATGTCTTGCTTAACAGACACCTGACAAGATAGACGGTAACCTTCTTTTTCTTCGCCGCGAGTAAAGTGAGAGCGTTCAGTTGATAGCATTGAGCCACCACCGTTTAGCACCTTACATTTACACTGTGCACAAGTACCGCCACCACCACATGCTGATGACAAGAAAATACCGCTGTTCGCTAGGGTTTGAAGAAGCTTACCGCCGGCAGGCGATGTCACTTCTTTTTCACCATTAATTCGGATTGTTACGTCACCGCTACTTACTAGACGGGCACGAGCAAACAAAATGATTGCTACTAGTGCCAGTACGATAGCAGTAAACATCACAACACCTAGAATAATTGTTTCTAAGTCCATGCTAGTTTAACCTTTTTTCTTGGTTGTCTAACTGTGCAGCGATTAAAGCTGCACACCAGAAAATGACATGAAGCCCAAGCTCATCAAACCAACGGTGATGAACGTAATACCCAAACCACGAAGACCTGCTGGCACGTCAGAGTATTTTAGCTTCTCACGGATACCTGCAAGGGCTGCAATTGCAAGCGCCCAACCGATACCAGCACCCACACCGTAAACCAAACTTTCAGAGAAGTTGTAATCACGTTCAACCATGAACAGTGACGCACCCATGATGGCACAGTTTACAGTGATCAGTGGCAAGAACACGCCCAATGCGTTGTATAACGCTGGCATGTACTTATCCAAAGTCATTTCCAAAATCTGAACAATCGCCGCGATAACGCCGATGTAGCTCAATAGACCCAAGAAGCTTAGGTCAACATTAGGTAGGCCAGCCCACTCTAACGCGCCGTCTGCCAATAGGTTTTGGTATAGCAGGTTGTTCACAGGAACCGTTACCGCCAGTACGATAACAACTGCGATACCCAGACCAATCGCTGTTTCAACTTTCTTAGACAGTGCCAAAAATGTACACATACCTAAGAAGAAGGCTAACGCCATGTTTTCAACAAATACGGCCTTAATAAAAAGACTGATTAGGTGTTCCATTTATAGGGCCTCCTGAGAACGAGAGTTTTTAGCAATCTTGAACTCTGGCTCTTCAACCTGTTCTTTCTTGTAGGCACGCAATGCCCAGATCACTAGACCAATTACGAAGAAAGCACTTGGTGGAAGAAGCATCAAACCGTTTGGCTGGTACCAGCCACCGTTTTGAACTGTCTCAAGTACTGGAACACCGAACAACTTACCCGCACCCAATAGTTCACGGAAGAAGCCGACAATCAACAGCATCGCACTGTAACCAAGACCGTTACCGATACCGTCTAGGAAGCTCATGCCTGGGCCATTTTTCATAGCGTAGGCTTCTGCACGACCCATAACGATACAGTTGGTGATGATCAAACCAACGAATACCGAAAGCTGCTTACTGATTTCAAAAGCAAACGCTTTCAAAACCTGGTCAACCACAATTACCAATGAGGCAATAATGATCATCTGTACGATGATACGAATGCTGCTTGGAATGTGGTTACGAATGATCGCAATAAAGAAGTTTGAGAATGCACACACTAGCGTTAGTGCGATCGACATTACCAAACTTACGCTCAAGCTACTTGTTACTGCTAGCGCAGAACAAATACCTAGGATCTGCAAGGCGATCGGGTTGTTAGAAAGAATCGGTCCAAACAGGACTTTTTTCACATCAGACATGCTTACTCTCCCTCACTACGCAGTTTAGTTAGGAAAGGACCAAAGCTTTCTTCACCAAACCAGTATTGAACTAGGTTCGTCACACCGCGGCTTGTCAAAGTCGCACCAGAAAGACCATCTACTTTATGCTCCGCATCCGGCTCATTAGGATCAACAGATCCTTTCGCCAAACGAATCACCGGCTCATTGTTTTCGTTGTAGACTTCTTTACCTTCCCATAGCGCTTTCCAGTTCGGGTTATCAACCTCACCACCTAGTCCAGGTGTTTCAGCTTGCTGATAGAAACCAAAACCAACAATCGTTGAGTAGTCATCTTCTAGAGCTACGAAGCCATACATAGTTGACCATAGACCGTAGCCATGAACAGGCAAGATAATGCGTGCTTTCTCACTTTCATCTTTTACAAGGTATACAACAGCGTATTTCGCGCGACGTTTAATACTCGCTGGATCGTTGCCACCTTTAAGAGATTTTGAAAGATCAGGATCTTTGGCTGCATCTTGCTGGATGTAGGTATCAACGCTAACGTTATCTTGCTCAAGCTCTTCAGCTGTCGCAAAACGACCTGCTTCCAAATTCACCAGACGTTTCTCAACGGTGGCGAAAACTTCATCGATACTTTCGTTTGGCTCAAGCATTTGCGCTGCAGCCAAGATGTTACGTTTACGGTCTAAGTCACGGTTTTCTTGCTGAATTGGCTTTAGACCAACAGCTGCACCGGCAACAAAGATCGAACACACCAAACACAGTGACAGCGCCACGATGATGGTCTTTTTAATGCTATCGTTACTGCTAGCCATTACGAGCAATCCTCCGTTTGATGTTTGCTTGCACTACGAAGTGGTCGATGAACGGAGCAAACAAGTTAGCGAACAAGATTGCCAACATCATACCTTCTGGGTAAGCCGGGTTAACCACACGGATCAACACCACCATCACACCAATAAGCGCGCCGTAGAACAACTTACCACGGTTTGTCATAGAGGCTGATACAGGGTCTGTAGCCATGTACATCATACCGAAAGCAAAGCCACCCAAGACTAGGTGCCAATACCAAGGCGTTGCAAACATAGGATTGGTATCAGAGCCGATCGCATTGAAAAGTAGCGAAGTTGCAACCATACCCAACAGAACGCCACCAACGATACGCCATGACGCAATACGCATCACCACCAAGATACCGCCACCAATCAAGATAGCCAGCGTCGATGTCTCACCCATAGATCCTTGAATGAAACCGAAGAATGCATCACTCCAAGCAATAGACAGTGCTTCAACACCACCTGCAGCTGCTTGGCTAAGCGCTGTTGCACCAGAGTAACCATCTACCGCTGTCCATACTGCGTCACCAGACATAGAAGCTGGGTATGCGAAGAACAAGAACGCACGACCTGCTAGTGCAGGGTTCAAGAAGTTCTTACCGGTACCACCAAACACCTCTTTACCTAGCACCACACCGAAGGTGATACCAAGTGCAACTTGCCATAAAGGAATCGTTGCCGGAAGCGTTAGTGCAAATAGGATAGAGGTTACGAAGAAACCTTCGTTGACTTCGTGCTTACGCACAGCAGCAAACAATACTTCCCAGAAGCCACCAACAACAAACGTTGTTAGGTAAACTGGCAAGAAGTACATTGCACCATAAATCATGTTATCCCAGATGCTGTCTACGTTATACGCAGTCAATGCACCGATAACACCTTGGCGCCAAGTGTCAGCAGGGGCCGCACCCATAGCATCTAGTGCTGTATTTGCTTGGAAACCAATGTTGTACATGCCAAAAAACATGGCAGGGAAAGTACACATCCATACCAAAATCATGACACGCTTCATGTCTACCGCGTCACGTACGTGAGAACCGCCTTTAGCGACACTGCTTGGACGATAAAAAATCGTATCCACTGCTTCGTACAGCGCATACCATTTCTCATATTTGCCGCCTGAATGAAACTCAGGCTCCATTTTATCTAGAATAGTTCTTAGACCCATGGATTAACCCTCTTTCTCAATCGTTGTGAGACAGTCACGTAGAATTGGGCCGTACTCGAACTTACCAGAACACGCGTACGTCATTAACGCCAAGTCTTCTTCTTCAAGCTCTAGAGCACCCAACTGCATGGCAGTCTCTGTGTCGCCTACTACCAACGCGCGCAATAATTGAGTTGGCAGGATATCCAACGGCATCAAACGCTCAAAATGGCCCAATGGCAACATGGTACGATCACTACCATTAGTGGTAGTTGTCATATCAAACTTAGATTTACCAGTCAGTTTAGAAATAAACACGTTTAGTACGGAGTGTTTATTAAAACCGGCACGCAAGTAATGCACCATTTGACGCTCACGACCTTCTGCTAATGCAACGATCTGAGTGTGGTAGCGACCAAGGAACGCGTAAGGCCCCATTGCTTTGCGACCAGATAGCACAGAACCTGAAATGATACGGTTCTCGCCGTCTTCCAGTTCACCTGCAACCAACTGATTGATGTCTGCACCGATCACTGTGCGAAGCAAACGAGGTTGTTTAACTTGAGGACCGCCTAGCGCAACAACACGAGTGGTATTCAATTCGCCTTTAACAAACAAATCACCAATCATGGCAACGTCTTGGTAATTGATAGACCAAACAGACTTCTTCTCACCTACTGGATCAAGGAAGTGAATGTGTGTACCAGCAAGACCTGCAGGGTGTTTACCCGCAAACTCTTCTACCGTGACATCAGAAGTCGTCGGAATGTTGCTGTCCGGCGCTTTACATAAGTAGACCTTGCCTTCTGTCAATCGAGAAAGAACCGTCAAACCGTCTGCAAACGCTTCCGCACGATCCGCCAATACCACCGCAGGATCTGCGGCAAGAGGATTGGTATCCATCGCCGTTACGAAGATCGAGTTTGGTACTGCATCGATCGCAGGCACTTTAGAGAAAGGACGCGTACGTAAAGCTGTCCAAAGGCCTGACTCAACAAGATTTTCAACCACCTTGTCGCGACCTAGAGATTTTAGCTCTGAGCTTGCGTGTTTAGGAAACTCAACCGCTTCGTTACCTTCAACTTTGATAACGACCGATTGCAGCATACGACGTTCACCACGATTAATAGCAGTGACAGTACCTGAAGCAGGGGCGGTGTACTTTACTCCTTCAGTTTTCTTATCCGTAAAGATAACCTGCCCTTTAACGACCTTGTCACCTTCTTTGACCAACATGGTTGGTTTCATACCATGATAATCAGGTCCGACGACCGCCACCGATTTCGCGGCTGGAGCATCCTCAATCGTTTGATTAGGAGCACCGCTGATCGGTACATCTAGGCCTTTTGTAATTTTATACATATGTTCTGCCCAACAAAAATTGAACACCAAAGCGTACTTACGTTATGAGCCAAATCCCCTCCGGGAAAGCATTTTGACTCTCGCCACTTCGAAAAGTAGTTTTATAACGTAATCTCACTTCACCGAAAAAACCTGCGTATTATAGAGGTCATTGCCTTCGTTGACTACTAGCGGACGCTTTCTTTAAGCATGGGGAAAGGGCAAAAACCTAGAAATAACAACTATAAGCGACGTTTATTTTGGTATAAACGTCTTTTCCGAGCGTCATAGCCTGTTATTTTCTTACACAATGTTGCCAAGCGCTACGATTTGAGACAAAAGCACCGCAATGCTCACCTTTCAGTTGCTCGCCCATCCTTTACACGCCACAATACTTAAAACACGCGCTTAAACGTTTAACCACACATTTTTACAAGCCAATCAAACACATGACTAAAACGACATCGTTAAACTTTAAAGCTGGTTTCAAAAACCATCTAGAAGCCGAAAACTTAAGCCACAAAGCTAAGTCCATGGTCGACATCGCCCAGTCTGCCCCAGCGCCGTTGCTTTACATTGCCGCCAGCGCCACTGAACTCAATGAGCTTGAAGACAATATTCGCTTTTTCACCGATCACACCTTACCCGTGTTGCGTTTTTCGGACTGGGAAACACTGCCTTATGATAGCTTCTCGCCGCACCAAGATATCATTTCAGATCGACTCAACACCCTAGCCCAGATCCGTGACCTGTCACGCGGCATTGTATTAACTACTACGGCGTCAGCATTGACTCGGATTTGTCCTGAAGAACATATAGATGCTCAGCGCTTCGATCTAACGCTTGGTCAAATCGTCGAGCAAAAGCAGCTTTCTGATCGACTTAGCAATGGCGGCTATCTCAATGTTGACACCGTCACGACCCATGGTGAATTTGCCGTTCGCGGCGCGATCATGGATGTGTTCCCCATGGGGGTGAGCAACCCTATTCGTGTTGAATGGTTTGACGACGAAATTGAATCGATTCGTTGGTTTGATGTTGAGAGTCAGCGCACCATTGAAAAAGTCAGTGAAATCAAGATTCTACCGGCGCGTGAAATCGCCACTACCCAGCAAGGGATTACGCACTTCCGCAAACGTTTCCGTGAACGCTTTGAAGCCGACCCACTTAGCAGCCCAATTTATCAAGACGTGACCGAGGGCATTATCCCTGGTGGCATTGAGTACTACTTGCCACTATTTTTCGAGCACACGGCCACCCTATTCGACTATTTAACTGAACAAACCCTTCTGGTCCGAAACGAACAGATCAACGAGTACATTGGCGCCACCCTACAAGATTACAAAACACGTTACGAATCCTTGGCCTATGATGTTCAAAAACCGATTCTAAAGCCTGAAGAGTTGTGCCTACTTGAAGGCGAGTTTTTCGCCAAGTTAAATCAGTTCACGGGCGTCGTCTTTACGACAAGCCAACACCCTGAGGTCACTTTACCTAAGCTTGCGATCGAGCATCAAGTCGCTGAACCATTGGCACGGTTACAACAATTCTTGGCGCAAGATACTCAACCCACCTTGATCGTCGCCGAATCCGCTGGTCGACGCGAAGCGCTACTAGAGCTGTTACAACAAGCCAAGATTCGCCCAAGTCAATGCTTGGATTGGCATAACTTTGTCGAACAACTACCAACGCTTGGCATCACCGAAGGCTTAGTGTCTGGTGGCTTCAGAGCCCCGAATGCCTACACACTCATTACCGAGAGCGACTTACTTGGCGAGCGGGTCACTCAGTCACGTCGACGTAAAGCGTCTAACATTGACGAAGATGCCATCATTCGCAACCTTACCGAACTACGTATCGGTGCGCCGGTGGTGCACATTGATCATGGTGTCGGTCGTTATCTCGGATTGACCAATTTATCCATTGATGGGCAAGAAACCGAGCTACTCACACTAGGTTATGCTAATGATGCTAAGCTTTATGTGCCGGTCTCCTCGCTAGAACTGATCTCACGCTACACCGGCGCCGATGAAGACCATGCACCATTGCACAAATTGGGCACTGATAAGTGGAGCAATGCCAAGCAAAAGGCCGCCGAAAAAGCTCGCGACACAGCCGCCGAGTTGCTTGAAATCTACGCCAAACGCGAATCCAAAATTGGTCACGCCTTTGCCTCACCCGATGAAGCATACAAACAATTTGCCGCGGGCTTCCCGTTTGAAGAAACACCTGATCAACAACTGGCCATCGATGCCGTCATCCGTGACATGTCCGCCAAGAAAGCCATGGACCGCTTAGTCTGTGGCGATGTAGGGTTTGGTAAAACCGAAGTGGCCATGCGCGCCGCCTTTTTGGCCGTGCAAGACGGTAAACAAGTCGCCGTTCTTGTGCCCACTACTCTATTAGCGCAACAACATTACGACAACTTCTGCGACCGCTTCGCCGACTGGCCAGTAGAAATTGAGCTACTGTCTCGCTTTCGTTCCGGTAAACAAACCAATGAAGCGATTCAGCGCATCGAAGAAGGCAAGGCAGACATTGTCGTTGGCACTCACAAGCTCATTCAAGGTGATATAAAATTCGCCAACTTAGGCCTAGTGATTATTGATGAAGAGCACCGCTTTGGCGTCAAACAAAAGGATCAATTCAAATCCCTGCGTGCTGAAGTTGATATCTTAACACTGACCGCGACACCGATCCCGCGTACCTTAAATATGTCGTTAAGCGGTATTCGTGATTTGTCGATCATTGCGACGCCCCCAGCAAAACGTCTATCGGTTAAGACCTTCGTGAAACAAAAGGATGCCAACCAAATCCGTGAGGCTATCTTGCGCGAGTTGTATCGTGGTGGCCAAGTGTACTTCTTACACAACGAAGTCCAAACCATTGAAAAAACGGCTGAAGACCTATCATCACTGGTACCGGAAGCACGCGTCATCGTTGGTCACGGTCAAATGCGTGAGCGCGAGCTTGAGCAAGTCATGTCGGACTTTTACCACAAGCGTGCTAACGTATTGGTCTGTTCAACCATTATTGAGACTGGTATCGACGTCCCCAACGCCAACACCATCATCATTGAGCGCGCCGATAAGTTTGGCCTAGCACAATTGCACCAACTACGTGGTCGCGTCGGCCGCTCACACCATCAAGCCTACGCTTATTTATTGACGCCGGACGATCGCAAAGTCACCCCTGATGCCGAAAAACGCCTTGAAGCCATCAGTATGGCCGACACACTCGGCGCTGGCTTCACCTTGGCCACTCATGATCTTGAGATTCGTGGTACCGGTGAACTATTAGGCGAGGGCCAAAGTGGTCATATCGAGCACGTGGGCTTCTCCCTCTTTATGGAAATGCTCGATCGCGCAGTGAAATCGTTGAAAAATGGCGAATCGCCGGACGTGGATATCAGCTCGCCCCAACAGACCGAGATCAACTTGCGCATCCCTGCCCTAATCCCAGAGGATTATCTTGGCGATGTACACAACCGACTGATCTTATATAAGCGCATTGCCAGTGCCAAAGATGAGCAAGCCCTTAAGGAGCTGCAGGTAGAAATGATCGACCGCTTTGGCCTTCTGCCTGACGCCACCAAAAACTTATTCCGCCAGACTGGTCTCAAGTTTAAAGCCGAGCAGCTTGGCATCAGTAAAATAGAAGCCAACCAGCACGAAGGTAAGATACACTTTAAGAGCAACACACCAGTGGATCCAATGAAACTGATCTCGCTGATACAGACTAAGCCTGACCAATTTAAGCTTTCGGGGTCGGATACTTTGCGCTTTGTTGCTAATATGCAAAACGCTGACGAGCGCTTTAACCACACTCTCAAAACATTGGAACTATTACATTGAAACTATTCACTTTAATAGCGGCAGGCATTCTAAGTACAAGCGTTTGTGCGCAGAACTTAGAGGACCTTAATCCCGATACCGCACGTGCCTACAAGGCATATCTCATGACATTCAAGTGGTCCAGCAGCATGAGCTCTGAGAGTGTGCCCTACGCACCATTACCAGCGTCGCAAGCACTGCCAGAGTTCAACCCAAACTTAAGCCGCTCACTGAGTGTGTCAGGCTCACCGTTTGAACAATTCCGCAGCACCGTAGCGGCTCGCACCGAGCTTTTGACCAACAATGAATGGACGCTAATCTTTCCAGACAAAGGCGCATCATTTCATAAGGCTATCCAAAGCAACAGCCAAACCAATGGCTATGCTGACTTTAAAGGCGCGGTGTCATTCAAGCTAGAACGCTACTTAGAAACCAACTTGCATTATCAAGATTACCGTTTTAATGACGCCTATCAGGCCACCATTGAGCCAGACACTTTAGAGGGCACAGCTCAGGCCAGCCCCGCCCAAGTGTTGTCGCTGACGTTCCACAATAAAACCGCCAGCAAAAAACTCAATTACATTGATCACCCTGTGATTGGCACTCTAATCTACTTCGAGCCAATGCCACTGGAAGACGCTATCGACGAAATGTCTGGTCGCTAGACATAAAAAAGCCCTTAGCAGTCGCTGCTAAGGGCTTTTTTACAGCTGGCGTTTAATCATTCAATAACCGCGATGTGTTAGAACTTTGGACAACCAAGTCGTGGCTTTTTGCTCCACCGCAGACAATACCCCAAAACCCAGTCGCTGGGTTAACGCTTTCGGCTCACTGTACTTCACTTGTAGCACATCCACCTCTGGGTAAAGTTGCTCAAGGTAACTATCGCTGGTCATGACCACATCCGCCAAGTGATTATCAAGCGCCTCTGAGCCATACCATGTCTCACCCGTTGCTACGGCATCGACATCTAAACTTGGGCGATTCTGGGCTACGAAGCGCTTGAATAGATCGTGAGTGTCTTCTAGATCTTGCTTAAACTTCTCACGCCCTTCGTCTGTATTTTCACCCAACATGGTCAAGGTACGCTTGTATTTACCCGCCGTATGAAGCTCTACGTCAATGGTATTACGCTCCAACAAGCGATGAATGTTGGGCACCTGTGCTACTACACCAATCGAACCTAAAATCGCAAAGGGCGCGGCAACGATTTTATCGGCCACACACGCCATCATGTAACCGCCACTGGCCGCCACTTTATCGACCGTTACGGTTAATGGAATACCCTTGTCACGAATACGCTGCAACTGAGAGGCGGCCAAGCCGTAACCGTGCACCACACCGCCTGGGCTTTCTAGACGAACTACGACTTCATCGGTCGTTTTAGCCACACTCAATACTGCGGTAATCTCTTCACGTAAAGACGCCACAGCAGAGGCTTTCATATCACCATCAAAGTCCAATACATAAACGTGCTTCTTGTCGTTTGACGTCTCATCTTTGGACTTCGCTTGGGCTTTCTTTTGTTTCTTCTCAGCTTTTTGCTCTTTCTTCAGGGCTTTCTTGTCAAATAGCTGCTTACTTAACTCAGACTTCATGGCTTGATAGCCTTCGTTAAGCTTAGTGACAGACAAGTTCCCTTTACGCTGCTGTTTGCCTTTACTACTGGCAATCACCGACACCAGTAAAAGAATGACAACACCAATACTGAGTAACCGAATCAAAAATCCGGCGTAATCTGCTAAAAACTCCAATGTATTCTCCTAATTAGGCATTATTTTTTCGCTAAGGGTCTGCAAAGTAATGGGGGCAAAATAGCTTAGCGCAATAGCCTAAGCTAACATTCACCCAGTATTTCCATAGCCCTTGATTATGTATTTGCGCACTATTTCCTTGTAGAAAGCGCGCAGACAAAAAAGGGGCGCTCAGCCCCTGATGTGTTTAACCAAGTACGCCTACTTGACTAGTCTGACTCGTGTTCCAGCGGTGGGTTCTCAAGTTTGCGCCAAAGCGATAGGCCGGATTTTTTATCGATCAAATCCAAACGCTCCTCATGCAGCGCCAGCTCTTCATCGCTGGCACGCAATACACGCAATGGCGGACGGTCAGGCGATAAACGTCGAACCGCTAACTGCGCCTCATAATCATCACTGTCAGCGCCGCCTAAACCATTCATGCTGATCTGACCACCGGTCATCAACAAGTAGACGTCCGCTAGAATCTCAGAGTCCAACAAGGCGCCGTGCAACTCTCGGTGAGAGTTATCAATGCCGTAACGCTTACACAGAGCATCTAGATTATTTTTCTGCCCTGGGTGTTTTTTACGTGCATAAGCCAAACTATCGAAAACGGTACAAACATCGGCGACTTTCGGGAAGTTACCCAGTTTAGAGAACTCATTATCGATGTGGCCCACGTCAAACGGGGCATTATGGATAACCAGTTCGGCACCTTTAATAAAGTCGAGGAAATCCTGCGCTATCGCAGCAAAAAGAGGCTTATCCGCGAGGAAATCATCGCCTATGCCGTGAACATTGAAAGCTTCTTCTTCCACTTCGCGTTGCGGATTAATGTACACATGGAAGTGACGATTAGTCAGCTTTCGCCCCACCATTTCAACACAACCGATCTCGATGATACGGTGGCCTTGCTTGGGATCAATACCCGTGGTTTCAGTATCCAGTACGACTTGTCTCACGCCTGTGCCCTCAATTCTTCAATACCTTGATTGGCCAGCTGATCGGCAATTTCATTGCCTTCAATGCCCGCGTGACCTTTTACCCAGTGCCATTTTACGTCATGTTTCTGGCACAAGGCATCTAATTCTTGCCACAGCTCTTGGTTTTTTACCGGTTGCTTTGAGGCGGTTTTCCAGCCTTTACGCTTCCAACCTGCAAGCCACTCAGTGATACCTTTTTGCACATAAGAGGAGTCGGTGTAGAGGTCGACTTTACAAGGCTCTTTCAGCGCCTTTAAGCCTTCGATAGCGCCTTGTAGCTCCATACGGTTATTGGTGGTGTCATTAGCTCCGCCACATAGACGCTTTTCGTGTGCGCCGAATGTTAGCCAAGCTCCCCAACCGCCGATGCCTGGGTTTCCTTTACAGGCACCATCGGTATAGAGGGTTACTTCTTTCATAGGCTTAATTGATCTCTCTGATGGTCGGTTTGGTTAACGGGACACGTACTTTGGTGGCTTTCCAGCGCGGCTTGGTCGGAATATAACGTCGCGTTTGTTTGGTTACGGTTAACACATAAATACAGCCCATAGGCAATTTCATCGCTTGGGCACAGTGTCCTAAAAAACCTGTGCGCTGACGCCAACGGGGCGACTGCAACGGCATATCAAAATTCAAAAACTCAGTGCGCTCAAGTGTCAAACCTGCGACTTTAAGCCAGTCCTCGAGCCGTCGATGAGCAATAAAACGTGCCGCCCATGGTGCTTTGAGACGTTTACTAAAACAGCGCCGCACGCCCCAAAAGCTCCAAGGATTGAAGCCAACAATGATTAACTTACCGCTTGGCAATAAGGTGCGTGCCGCTTCGTACAAATCCTTATGCGGATTGGCAGACAAATCTAAAGTATGGTGTAACACCATCGCATCCACACTATCTGGCTCAAGCGGTAATTCGCTCATATTCGCCACTACGGTGGTATCAGGCGCACCCAACTCAAGCGCTGGTGCCAACTTAATGGTTTCACGAATACGATGGTTATGCAGCGTAAGATGCAACAGCGGTGACTGCTGCACCAAGTAATAGCCAACCATATTGTCCAGCACGCGTTCAATCACTTCATGCTCATGATTGAGCAGGCGTTCACCCAACTCGGTCGCATACCAATCTTGGAATAATTGTCTTGATTGATCATCCAACATACAATGCTCTCTCAATCTTAATAGACGACATGGACCCGAAAAGTATCAACCATTGTTACGTGGTCCTTTAAAGCAACATTTAAACATAACGTTGGGCATATGACATTTTTTCCGTTACCTGCATTGAATGATAATTACATTTGGATCACAGAAAATTCAGAACAGAAAAAGATTTGGGCCGTTGACCCAGGCGATGCCAGCGTTGTCAAAGATTACTGTCAAAACCATGGCGTCACCTTAGCCGGCATTATCTTGACTCATCACCATTGGGATCACACCGACGGTGTCCCGGAACTTCGCAATAGCTACGATTGCCCAGTATACGGGCCAGAATCACTTGCGCCTGACAAAGTCACGGTGCCAGTACGCCAAGGCGACACCATCACCATTAATCAAGTCGAATTAATGGCCATCGCTACGCCTGGGCACACCTTGGATCATCTTTGCTACTTCGGTGAGCCAGAACACGACGCGCCGATCTTACTGTGCGGCGATACGCTGTTCCGTGGCGGCTGCGGCCGCTTGTTCGAAGGCAGCCCTGCACAAATGCTCAACGCCATGACCCGACTCAGAGAATTACCTGGTGACACCCGTGTCTATGGCACCCATGAATACACCTTGGCTAATTACCGTTTTGCCAAAGCGATTGACCCTGATAACCAAGCGCTTGAAAAGGCCGATCAAGACGCCCAAGCACTTCGCCAAGACCAACAAGTCACCTTGCCCTCAACCATTGCGCTTGAGGTGCAAACCAATCCCTTTTTCCGCTTTGATGTGCCGCACGTCATCGACCATGCAGCGCAGCTTTTAAATGAAACACCTGCCTCTGATCTAGTCAGTGCTTTTGCCCAAATCCGACGTGCAAAAGATGGCTTTTAGTTGACCTCATTGGGTCAATCCTTAGAATGCAGACAAACTTATATATAATGTGACCAGAATGAATAGAAATTTACTCATCGCGGTGCTGGCTGGAAGCATCCTGACCGGTTGTCAGTCCTTCAACCAAAACTCCGCTGAGATCGCCGAGATCGACGCCGAAAACGAAGCCATTGGCGCCCCAGAAGCTGAGGCCGGTGAAATCGACTACATCGACATGGTCGATCCTGTCGTTTCCGAAGAGGCAAAAGCCAAAAAAGCCAAAGCCGCTAAAGTAGAAGCTTTACCACCTGAAGACCTTTGGGAGCGCATCCGTGCCGGTTACCAAATGGATCTGGATGTGGACAAGCCCCGTTTAAAGTCGCAATTACGCTGGTTCCGCACGCATCCTGACTACCTTGACCGTGTCAGTAAACGTGGCGAGCGCTACCTGTACTACATCGTCGAGCAACTTGAAAAAGAAGGCTTGCCGCTAGAGATTGCCCTACTGCCGATCGTTGAAAGTGGTTTTGATCCATTTGGCTACAGCCACGGCCGCGCTTCCGGTCCTTGGCAATTCATCCCATCAACTGGGCAAATGTATGGCCTAGATCAAACCTGGTGGTTGGATGGTCGTCGTGACATCGTGCTCTCGACACAAGCCGCCATTGCTTACTTAAAGCGCCTGCACAACATGTTTGATGGCGATTGGCTGCATGCGCTAGCTTCTTATAATTCAGGTGAAGGTACCGTCATGCGCGCCATTCGCCGTAATAAACAAGCCGGCAAACCAACCGACTTCTGGTCCCTAGACTTACCGCGCGAAACGCGCGCTTACGTGCCTAAGTTAATGGCATTAGCCAAAATCATGAAAGACCCAGCGGCGTACGGCTATGAGACCAAATTCATTGCCAACAAACCCTACTTTGAAGAAGTGAACACCGGTGGCCAAATCGATCTTGCTCAAGCCGCAGAAATGGCCGGCATTAGCATCGATGAACTGTACCTACTGAACCCAGCTTATAATCAATGGGCGACTGCCCCAGATGGCCCACACAAGCTGCTAGTCCCCGTGGAAACAGCAAAACAATTCCGCACACAACTGGCACAAGTAGCGCCTGAAGATCGTGTCACTTGGGTACGCTACACTGTGCGCGCGGGTGACAACCTAGGCAGCATTGCCAGCGATCACAACACGGCGGTGAGTGTGCTACAAAACATCAACAAGATTGACACCTCTTTGATTCGTGTTGGTCAGCAGCTGATGATCCCGATCGCCGGCAAAAGCTCAGAAAGCTACACGCTAAGCTCACACCAGCGCTTATTGGCCAAGCAGTCGCGTGCGCCAAGCAATAACCGCACAAAGACACGCTACACGGTTAAAAAAGGCGACAGTTTCTGGAGCATCGCTAATCGCTACAATACCAACAGCAAAACCTTAGCTCGTTGGAACAACATGGGCATTGGCGATCCATTGATGCCAGGTAAAGAGCTGGTGGTGTGGACACAACCCGACACCAAAAGCAGCACCCCTAAGAGCACACGCTCAGTAGTCAAACGCGTAACCTACACGATTCGCTCCGGCGACTCATTGGCTGCGGTGGCCAGCAAATTTAACGTCAGTGTCAGCGACATTCGTAAATGGAACCCTAAAGTGGGCAGCCAAAAATTCGTTCAGCCAGGTGACCGCGTCACCATGTTGATCAACGTCGTTGGCGGCTAACGTTTAACCCCATAAAAAAAGAGGCTCAAGAGCCTCTTTTTTTTGCTTACTGTTGTTTGCTTAACAGCCGTTCTTTCGTATTAGCTTATTCGTAGCGGCACAAGTAAGCCGTCGTTTCCGTCACTTTTACTGAAAATGACTGATTCGCTTCAACGATAAAGGTTTCGCCTTTAGCAAAGGTTTGCCATTCGGTTTCACCAGGAAGCAATACCGTTAGAGAGCCTGAGACCACTGACATGTACTCACGTTGCGAGGTACCAAACTCATACTCACCCACGCTCATTACGCCAACCGTTGACTGACCTTCATTATTGTCTAAGGCAATCGACTTCACTGCGTCATCAAAATAGCTGTTTACTTTCAAAGACATCTTTTACTCACTTTGTTCAAACTGACCACTGTATCGGTCACTTAATTAAAAACCGCTAGTCACCTAGCTGTCTTGCATTTCTTCGATGATCCACGCTTTGAAGGCGGCCATCGCTGGCGTCAAAGCGCGATTTTTTTCAAATACTAGATAAAACGAACGGCTGGTATTCAAATGCTGATGAAACAACACCTGCAGCTGGCCCGACTCAATTTCTGGAGTAATCAAACTCAAATCCGCCAATGCGATACCCAGCCCTTGCGCGGCCGCCCCTGCCGTTAAAGAGCCACTCGAAAACATCAATCCACGGCGAAAGGCCTTAGGGTCGAGGTCATTTTGTAACAACCAATCTTGCCACTCATCGCTGCGCTTGCTTACGTGCAGTAATGGGTAAAAGCGCATGTCCTCTGGCTCATTAATTGGTTGCTCAGGCTTAATCAGCTTAGGCGAGCACACCGGAGCTAATCTAATCGGACGCAGATAATGAGCCTCAACATCGTCCCAATCACCATTACCGAAATACACGGCCATATCAATATCGCCGATGGAGAAATCCTGTAACCCCATGGATGAGCGGATCTCAATCTCGATGTCAGGATAGCGCGCTTGAAAACGCTCCATACGCGGCATTAGCCAACGGGTCAAAAAAGCCGGTGCAACCGCTAAGCGCAACGAGCCTGCATGCTGCGCACTCATTAAATCCGCTGTGGCCTGTTCCAACTTCTCAAAAATCTGTTTGATAGGCTTAATGTAGCTCGCACCCGCCTCGGTCAATACCACCTTACGCTTGGTACGACGAAACAATTCGATGCCTAAAAAGCTTTCTAAGCCCTTAATTTGATGGCTGATCGCAGACGGCGTCACATTTAATTCTTGAGCGGCTTTATTGAAGCTGCCATGGCGGGCAGCAGACTCAAAACATTTCAGTGAATTCAAAGGCGGTAATCTGTTAATAAACGTCACTCCAACTCAATCATCATCCACCTAACATGCGCTCAGCAAAAGCCTTGCTCGCTGGTCAGCACTTAGGATTACTCTTCGGTTTTAGGCTTCTTCGGCAGACGAAATGGCTCAAAACCTTGTTGCTCGTTATCATGAAACACGACCTTTTTACGTGCGGTCGGTTTCTTTTGCGCACCCGATTTTGCTTGTTTCTTGGGCGCTTTGCGCTTGGCCTTTTGCTCAGTCGAGCGTGGTTTGTGTGCGATACCGGTAAAGCTTGGCTCTAAGCCTGCTACGGTTTCATAGTTAAACGAGCGCTTCAAGTACGCTTCGATATCTTTAAAGTTAAACCAATCTTTCGGTCCCACTAAAGAAATCGCATCGCCTTTGAAGCCTGCTCGACCGGTACGACCGGTACGGTGTACGAACTCTTCAGCAGGCTTTGGCAAATCAAAGTTAAATACATGCGACACACTTGCAATATCAAGGCCACGTGACGCCAAATCGGTGCTGACCAGCACTTTAAATTTACCGCGGGCAAAACTGTCCATGACCTTTGATCGCGCCGCTTGGCTCATATCGCCATTCAAGCTTTCTGTGGTCACGCCCCATTCGCTGATTAACTGTGCTAAGCGCACGGTATCGGTTTTGGTCGCGGTAAAGACAATCGCCTGCTTGATCTCAAAATGCTCGATAAAGTGCTGCAATAATGCTTGCTTATGATCTAGGTGGTCACACAGATAGACATGTTGACTAATGTCTAAATGTTCATCCATCCCCAAACCGACAGCAACACGTTCAGGCTCATGTAGAAGCTCCTGCGCCATTTCATTGACGTCTGTGTTGTCTAGCGTGGCCGAGAAAAACAGTGTCTGACGGCGGCGGTGATTGGCTGCTTCATTGATGGCACGTAAATCTTGGGCAAACCCCAAATCCAACATGCGATCAGCCTCGTCTAGAATCAACAACTCAAGGCCCTCTAAAAACACATGGCGTTGTTTCAAATGATCTGCCATACGGCCAGGCGTTGCGACAATAAAGTGTGGGTCTTTTTGAAAGCTTTTATGCTGATCGTTAAAGTTTTCGCCGCCTAGAATCAACACTGAAGAAAAACGCGTGCCGGCGATCAAGGTACGCAGCGTTGCGAACACTTGCTTGGCCAATTCACGTGTCGGCACCAAAATAAGCACGCGCGGATCACGCTTGGTTAACGCCTTACGGGTATACATGCGATGAATCGCGGGTAACAAGTACGCTAAGGTTTTGCCTGAGCCGGTTTTCGAGGACGCCAATAAGTCTTTACCCGCCATCGCTTCTGGAATGGCACGGGCTTGAATCTCGGTCGCTTCATTAAAGCCCAAATGACCAAAAGACTTCATTAATCGGCTATCTAAATCAAACTCAGAAAATAACAATCGCTTCACCTTAAACACACATAAAAATTCGAACCCCTAGTATAACGTAGGCAACCGAGATCCTGACACAAAAAACACACTAATCGTCGTCAAAAGTCCCTAAGCAATACGCTTTGCCAGCGCTGGTCAGCTGCGCTGAAGTGCCTGACGGGGTTGCGACTAAGCTCACTTGTTCGATAAGTTGATAAAATACGTTACGGTGAAAGCTGGCCCACATGCCGTGGCGGACACTGACGTAAGGACGCCACTCACCTTGGCACTGAAATAGCTCAAGCTCACAATCTTTACCTAGTTCCAGCACATCATTGGTGCGCGTATAAAAACGCCATAAAGATTGCCCCTGATCGTCTTGGGTGTGTTCAAACTGAGTGATTTGAAACGGCACGTCTTCGACTCTTATGCGCATTTTTTCAGCGGGTGTCACCAAAAAATATTCATCCGCCTCGCGCCAGAGAATGCGACTAAAGAGCGTCACCAAACGCTCTCGCTCAATCACTTTGCCTTCATGTACCCAGTCACCGTTGGCGCTTATGATCAGATCCATATCACCACAAAAGTCTGGATGCCACATTTCTACAGGCGGATACCCGCCATCCTTGGGAATAGGATCTAGGTTAATATTGGCCATCATCGCCCTCCTTTGTTGAGCAGATTAACCTTACTCAATTTAAATATAAAATTATTCAACTCTCTATGGGAGATCTTGAATTCAATTCACTGTTAGAATAGCTACAACAAAACATATTAATGAAGCGACGCTTCCATAGAGCATAATACGAGCAAACGACATGACCACTGAATTAGCACATAAATTCCAAGACCCAAATCGTGGCGTGTATTTTATCGGTACCACTCCACCGAAAAGCACCATTGAAGACGCCCAACTGGATGCCATCGGACAGAAACTTTTAGACCGTCTCGGTCAAATCGAAGTGGACGGCCTGATTGTCTACGACATTCAAGATGAAAGTAGCCGTACGGATAAGCCACGTCCATTCCCATTTATGCAGACCCATGACCCACGTGCATGGTCAAAGCGTTTACAAAAACTCGCGCTTAAGCCTGTCATCACCTACAAAAGTGTGTCTTCGCGCAACGAAGAAGAGTTCAACCAATGGCTCAATGACGCTTGGGAAGACTTTGGTATCCGCGACATCGTGCTCGTTGGTGCGCCGTCATCTGAAGGTCAAATCATGCTGCCCTTAGCACAAGCATATGCTGCTCTAGATCGCCACCCACACCCATTTCATTTGGGTGGTGTTACCATTGCCGAGCGTCATGCCGAAAAAGGTGATGAGCACCTACGTTTGATCAACAAGAGCGTTGCAGGTTGTGACTTCTTTGTGTCACAAGCCGTTTACAACCCGCAAGCAACGGTCGATATGCTGAGCCAATACGCACGCACCTGTCGTGAAAAAGGCGAAGAGCCTAAACGTGTCATTTTGACCTTTACGCCGTGCGGCAGCATCAAAACACTGGAGTTTATGGAATGGCTGGGGATTTCTGTGCCAGCGGCGACGAAACATCGTATTTTGGATGCGGAATCACCCTTAGATGAATCAATCAAGATTTGTCGTTCGGCGCTCGAGCAGATTATTGAAGTGGCGTTACCACTGGGTATTCCGCTAGGCCTTAATATCGAAAGCCTAACCAACCGTAAGGAAGAGATCGACGCCTCCATTAATTTATACAAATTATTGAAGGCGACATTGGATCTTAAACTGGCTGAGCAAAATCTTATTTGATCAGCCGCGACAGGGTCGCAATAACCTGCTCAGTACTAATGTGCGACATGGCCTTGGGATCGTGCACACGCGATGCCCAAGGTAGCTCCGCCACAGGCTTTTGGTATTCCTGTTCGGCTAATGTTTGATACACACTCACCACTTTATCTAAATCTTGATATGGTCCAGTACGCAGTGGATTGGAGTGAGCGTACAGACCAATCACAGGCGTCCCTACTAATGTCGCCATGTGCGCAGGCCCCGTATCAGGGCTGATCACCCACTGTGCTTGTTTAAGCACCGTGAGCATCTGTGATAGCTGTGTTTGCCCAACTAAGTTGATTACGCCAGCGCGCGACAATGATTCGGCCAGCGCCTTTTCCGATGCACTTGGACCACCGCTTAAGACCACCTCAAAACCTTGCTCTAATAACCAATCTATGACCGCCTTATAGCCCTCTTGCGTCCAATTGCGCTCGGCTTTGGAAGCACTGGGGTTAAGCACCACATAACGCTCTGGCAACGTAATCGGCGCATCAGCTAGAGTCAGTGCTAACGGTAAACTCACCGCCTCGACGCCAATGTTCGCCGTTAACGACAAGAAAGAATCCAACACATGCGGTGAACGCGGCGTTTGACCGTATTCATTAACAAACCAATGCTGCTTTTCGCGCGAATAAGCTTTTGCAAAACCAATGCGGCGCTTCGCTCGAACCATGCGTGACAACAGGCTGGCACGCAATGACCATTGCAAATGCAACAATACGTCAAATTGCGTGTCCGCCAAGCTTTGACGTAACTGCCACATTCCCGCAAGCCCAGTCGACTTGTCATACACTCGCACATCGACACCAGGCAACAAACTCACTAGCTGAGCCTCGAGCGGGCTCGTGATCCAGGTAATGTGGGCATTAGGATACTTTTGCTGTACGGCTTGAATAACTGCCATGGCATGGCAAACGTCCCCAATCGCAGAAAGGCGAATCACAGCGATACGCATATTTGTGTTATCCATTTGCTCCTCTGGGGCTGCTTAAATAGGTGGAATATTATAAAATACCTAGACAGTAAAATACCGCTATAAATAAGACATCTCATTCATTTTATTAGAAAAGTCTCATGCCAAGCATCCACCCGACCGCGTCAAGTGACATTGTATTTATCAGCCCTAACTGTAAAGGGGTGACCAAGGATTGGTTTAAGCCGGACTATTGGCAAGCACAGCAAAAATTGCTTAAAACTGCCACCGGTCGCGGCACCGTTTGGTTTGTCGACAGCACCCTGGGACCACTGGTCTTGCGCCAGTATCGCCGCGGCGGCTTAGTCGCCAAAGTAAATCGCTTTCACTTTATGACGCAACCACTGAGCGCTACAAGACCGTATCAAGAACTTGAGCTACTTGAGTTTATGCATGCCAAAGGTCTGCACGTACCGCAGCCTGTAGCAGGCATGGTGCGTCGAAAGGGGCTGTTTTATCAAGCATGGCTACTCACCAAACAGATCCCTAATGCAGAAGACCTGTTTAATGTGTTGCAACACACGGCACTCAACGCAGCGGACTGGCAAAACATTGGCGCCACCATCAAGCAATTGCATGCTCACAATGTTTACCACAGCGATTTAAATTGCCACAACATCATGCTCGATGACCAACAAAAAGTGTGGTTAATTGATTTTGATAAGTGCTACCGAGACCCTGAACAACGCCACTGGCAAACTCATAATCTTGAGCGCCTTAAGCGCTCGTTTGATAAAGAATCCAGCCGTCAAAGCACTTTTCACTTCAGCGAAGCAAATTGGCAGCAGTTGCTTGCCGGTTATCACGCCGACTAGCCTTCACCACTAGCTTCTTTAGCACCATGCCCAACACGAATGCTGGGCATGGCACTTGGATTTAACGGTTTTGCAGACGGTTATAATCCAGAATACCGCTCGCAATTGGCTCTTGCTGCTGATTGAAGCGTGCAATTTCATCACTCACCGCCCAAAAATCGCTGCTAGTGCGGCGTACGCCAAATCGATCTAACAGTGCCTGATAATCCTGCTCAGATTGCAAACGCCCAACCTGCTCCACAAACGCTGGTAAAGCTTGTTCATCCACTCGCAAAATGACATTTGGGTAATCGCCAACCAAACCATTGGTGACCAGCAAGGTATCTTCTTCTGGCAAGAAGGTCGATTCTTCATCCAACAAACTGGTGATATTAGAATGGCCACGATTATGTACCACACTCATTAAGGCCTGCGAGCGCTGATCACGCTCCACTAAGAGCACAGCAAATTCTGGGAAAAAGGTCACATTCTGCCCTTGATATTGCTGTAGGTTCTTTAAGGCCTGTTGGGCTTTTTGCGTCAAATCAGCCGCCTCAATCGCATGCTTGGTGTTCAATGCAGGGCCGAGACGTTCAGCCAAAATCCCTAGCAACTCCGCTTTATGGTCATCAGTCTGATACTCAACCCCAGAGGCAATATCGACCTTTAACATATCACTAAAGATATAGTCCTTAATCGTCTGGTCGGCATCACGGTACCAGTATTCACGCACAGCTTGGCGCTCTTCTTTAGGCAAGAAAAGTAAGAAGTTCATCTCACCTTCCATACGTAAGAAGTCCATATAAAGGCGCGTCACAAGTTGATGGCCGACATTACCAAACACATCAAAACCTGCTACCAGTAGATAGTGAATTCGCTCTAGCAGCGGATAGTCAATCACCCACGCGGTCTTCGGAATCGGACCAACATTGCCCTTCTCGACGCTAGCATTGTCAAAGTGGCGCATGATGGTCAGCGTTGCGTTGTCATTGTACCCCTCACCATCCCAGATCAACTCTGGCGTGATCGTCATACCATCGCGGCCTAATTCTTCGATTAATCCCGCTTTAGAAGACAAGTAGTTTTTCTGATTTTCCGAATAGCTTACCCAAGACGCAATCGGCAACGCATTACTGCTTAGCGACGCAGGCAAGGATAATGCTTCTGCATTTTGACGCAAAAACTCACTACCGACGTTATGCAACTCAAGATCTGGGTTAATGAAGTACACCCAAAACTGCTCATTGATCACATTAACCGCAATTTGACCACGACACACAGGCCCTTTGATAAAGGCCATAATGGTGTTTTGGGCATGATCTAGCAAAAAGCGATAGCGGCTATTGGCCGGAATCTGCTCAAACGTGATAAACGGATTGCTAGCGGTTTCCGGCTCGTAATCAGCAAGGGATGTAACCTCATAATCGGTTTCATAAAACCACTGCTGCCAGCGCTGGTAACGGGCGTCATCCAGTTGCATGGGGATATTGGTTTTTTGAACGCGACTTTCTGGGTCCAGCCATAAACGGTAATACACCCGCTCTACGCCTGGCGCATCGTAAGGTCGACGCGTAGCTAGACGCTCAATAGGTTCCCCTGGCGGAGTGCTAGAGCGGATCAGCTTAAAGCGATACTTGGCCTGCTCATCAAAATACAGACTGTATAAATAGATATGTTCAAAAATATAGCGGTTAACCAAGCGCTCTTTTAGCGAATCACCATTTAAGCGGGTTTCCCAACGCTCAATCTGTGCGGCAATCTCATTTGGTATGTCGGCAGGCGCTGGCATTTGCGCCCCATGCACCAACCACTTGGTTAAGATATTGTATTCTTGATCGGTCAACTGCGGTAAACCATAAGGCATACCCCAGCTCGCATGGGAGCGTTCAAAGTCACTGTATTCTTCGACGGCCGGACACACTTGGTCACGATTAAGTGAAAAGTCGTAATCGTCTTCGGGCAGGATCTTGTGCTCAAAGTCACCTTGTTGCTGACGCAATGCGATGGCACGATACAGTACACTGCCTTGAAGGTTTGCCGCTGGGCTCTGCTCGCGCTCATTCAAAATCGGATAAAAGCCTTTCTCGCGCCATTGCTCAGCGGTGCGCGCATCTTCAAATAAGCGAGAAGGTTCGGTGGCGAGCAGACGGTCGCCTTCATACACTAATTGCTTAGTTCCGCCGCGTTCAATACCACCCGGTGCGGTAAGTTTAATCTGGCAAGGAGCGTCATAGCAGGCGTGACAGTTAATACAGCGACTCTCCAATATAGGCTTTACCTGTTCTTGGTAAAAAGATGCATCCACGTTCTCTGATACCTTACGGTTCGCCAAGTCAGGCTTACCAAAGGCCTGATCTAAGTCCTGTGTTGCATACACAGCGCAGCCTGACACCACTACAAACAGCAATGCCCACATCCATCTCGACATAAATTTCATCTTTTTACCTAAACTAGAGCTTTTTAGCATGCTAAGCGCAGGCCACCCTGGGTTCAACACAAAAAAAGGGGGAAAGTCTACTTTCCCCCTTTTTTCAATTATCTAGCACTTCACTACGCGGGCTCTTCACCATCATCGTAATCCGCTAACTCATAAGAATCTTCGCCCATGTCATCATTTGCCATCAACAAAGCTTCTTCGTAAGAGCTACCAAATTCAATACGCGTAATGTCATACAGGTCGTATTCAAAGGTTTCATCAAACCAGCGCGCATCCGAGCCAATTTCTTCAAGCTCGTACGACGTCGAGTCGGCACGCAATACACGACCAATCTCACAACCATCAGCATCGATTTCTTCACGGTGCAAAGTAATCAACCCAAATTCTTCACTGATGTCCATTAGCAGCACAGCTAAGTCATCCAGATCCACTTCCGGATCTTCGACTTCTTCGTCACGCAGCTCTAGCACGCGCTTTTGGAAGTCATTAAACGGCGCCGGGTGCATGAAGTCGCTGATATCTTCTAAAAACAGAATCTGATAACCATTCAAATGAACGCCATCATCTACCAGTTGCAACAACACCATTTCTTCGTTGGCGGCAATGACAAACCCGTCCGTCCAGTTATCTGGTCCATCGATTTCTTCGCGAAAGATACGTACGACATTCTTACGCGCTCGGGCTTTTTCCAATTCAATGAGCATAACGGCTCCTAAAGGACATCATTAAAAACAGTTGCTAGTGTAAACCCTGTCTACGCTAGGGACAACTTATTGCTGTATATCATGCCAATTTTCAATCAAATCAATCAGATCGTCTAAACCACACTCAGCCTCGACGCCGTCATTTGATGCTTGGTAAAAGCCCTGTTGAGTGTCAAACATGGCTTTGATTTCATCTTCTGCTTGGCTCATGTCAATACGACGCTTCACCGCCACACCTTCTGGGCTGATGACCACATCAAAAATCCCGTGTTTAAAGTTACTGATTTCTTGCTCGGTTTCCGCCAGCGTCGCCGCTTGCCAAACCCGCTGTAGAGTCTCTTTATCGCTCAGAAATTCGCTTACCCATTCAGCGATCGCGGTAAATTCTAAATCGGTAAAAACGCGGTATCCGCCTTCTTCTTGATCAAATGCTATTTCATAATCCATAGCGTAAGACCTCACTTATCATCTTCATTAGGTTGTTCTTGATCGGTATGCTGCTGGCGATACTCGACGTTACTTTGTTGCTGGCGTTGTGGTACCGCCGCGGCTAAACGCGCCTGACGCGCGGCCTCTTTTTCGGCTTTGACCTGCTCAACCTTCTGCCATTCCTCTGCGACCATGGCAGGCGTCTCCATCACATAAGGGCCAATCGCACCGCTACGCACATCAGACAAAAACACTTCCGCTGCTTTGTGCATGTCTACTTTGCCACCAGAGCGCAGTGCTCCACGCTTAGAGCCGATGACTTTTAGCGTCTCCCAAGCATCCTCAGGGGCGGCTTTGAGTTTGTAGCGCGTCGTCAGCGCATCACTGTAATCTTTGATGAAAAATTGCAGACCGACGATGGCCACATCTTCGTAATCAATCGCGGTATCACGTACTGCGCCCGTCACTGCTAAGCGATAACTGGCATCAGGGTTCTCGATTTTCGGCCACAAAATTCCCGGTGTATCTAAAATTTGAAAGCCATCGTGGACACGTAATTTTTGCTGCGCTTTCGTTACCGCTGGCTCATTACCGACTTTGGCGACTCGCTTACCAAGCAGTGCGTTCATGAGACTGGATTTGCCCACATTAGGGATGCCAGCAATCATGGCACGGATCGGTTTTTCGGCGCTGCCACGATGAGGCACTAACTTTTGTACCCAGTTTGATAGCTTCGCCAAATCGGCTTTATCATTAGTACTAAAAGGATAGGCCGTGATCTGCTCATGATCGCGCCAATGTTCCAGCCACAGATTGACGCGTTCGGCATCAGCAAGATCTTTTTTATTCAGCAAACGCAATACGGGCACATCCCCCCGCAAAGTGGTCAGCATTGGGTTCTGGCTAGAATCTGGAATACGTGCATCCAATACTTCGATAACCAAGTCAACTTGGGTCATGACTTTCTCGATTTCTCGTCGAGCTTTGTTCATGTGCCCTGGGAACCATTGAACGCTCACGCTTTCACCTCTTGTTTGCTGCTAATCAATTTGGCGCGCAGTCTACCATAAAAGTTTAGTGCACTCTGGCAAAAACTCTGTGGTCACGTACAGAAAGCCTACAAAAACCACGACAACGCTCAAAAATCACCCATAAACTAAACCCAACCGTTTAGCTGACCTGCGTCAACGCATTAAAATCAAGACTGCCTATACTACAAAACATCCAGAAACTTCAGTGTTACTGAGACGCTTGAGGCTCTATCTGGGTGTTCTCTCGATCGGGCTATTGCCCCTTAGACCGCAGTGACAGTGTCACTGCGGTTTTTCTTTTTCTGGGGCTTGCTACAACGTTTTACTCACCGCTTGAACTTCTTTTAAGACTTCTGGATAAAGCGCCGCAAAAGGCGCCTCGGCGTGCTCCAATAGATAGGGCATCTCTTCAATAAAGGGCGTCAAGTAATGCCCTAAACGCCAGCGTTTTTGAATCGACTCAACCGCTCGTACCACACCCGCTTGCGTGCCAAGATCGCCAAGCCAATTGCGGGCCTCCAGCGAGCTAATCATACTCTGTAGCCGCGGCGGACAAGCGCCCTTCTCGGCTACCAATGCCGCTACCGCATGCTCGGCAAAGCAGTCAAAAGACTCAGTTTGATACTGATGCCAATGCTGAATCAGCCAATAATCCATCACAATGTCTTGAATAATCCCCGCAAAGCGACGCCGCCCTTGGCGCGGCAGAGTTTTAAAATAAGCTGATTGTGGATGAGCATCGACAAACACGTCGACCGCTTGATGTAAGCGCCAGCCTCGATAAAAGGCAGGTTGCGAGGGCTCTGGCGACCACTGGAAATCCCCTAGCAAATTCCCCGCATAGGAGGTTTGCGTAACGTGGGCAATGTGCAGGTGGGCAAGATAGTTCACAATCCCTCTCTTTGACGCTTTTATTAGTCGACTTATCATCTATAAATAGTGACGATGCGCAAAATTTGCTAGACTGCGCGCAACATTTTTTATGCTTTGGACCTCACATTGAACACCTCAAACCTTGCTTCCGCCTCTATTGAGCTACCAGAACAGCTGACCGGCTTGCTAAACGATCTTGGCATTCGCTCGTTTACCCCCATCCAACAGCAATCATTGCCAGATATTTTGGCGGGCAAAGATCTGATCGCACAAGCTCAGACCGGTAGCGGTAAAACCCTCGCGTTTGCGATTGGCTTAGTTATGCAGCTCAATCCACGCTTTTTCGGTTGCCAAAGCTTGGTGCTGTGTCCAACCCGTGAACTGGCCGACCAAGTTGCCAAAGAAATCCGTAAAATTGCGCGCTACCGTGAAAACATCAAAGTACTGACATTGTGTGGCGGCATGCCGTTTGGCCCTCAGATCGCGTCTCTTGAGCATGGTGCACACATTGTTGTTGGTACACCTGGGCGCATCATGGAGCACCTGCGTAAAGGCAATTTAGATTTAAGCAACCTCAATAATTTGGTGCTGGATGAAGCGGATCGCATGCTGGATATGGGCTTTATCGACAGTATCCGTGACATCGTAGCGCTAACGCCCAAGCGTCGCCAAACGCTGCTGTTCTCAGCGACCTACAGCGATAATATTGCTCAGATCAGTGAAGAGTTTCAGCGCAGCCCTCGTTTTATCAAGATCGAAGCTGAGCCAGACACACAACCCAATATCGATCAGTATTTTGTGCGCGCCAATAACGATCAAAAACCGCAAGCGATTTTGGATACTCTGTTTCATGTTGAGCCGCGCCAAGTCATCGTTTTCTGTAATACCAAAGCAGAGTGTGATGAAGTCGCCGATTGGTTGAATCAGCACAACATCAGCGCCATGGCGATTCATGGTGATTTTGATCAGCGTGATCGCGACCAAGTACTGGTGCGTTTTGCTAATAAGAGCTGCTCGGTCTTGGTAGCAACCGATGTGGCGGCCCGTGGTATTGATGTCAAAGAGATTGATCTCGTTATCAACTATGACACAACCCGCGACATTGATGTGCACACGCACCGAATTGGCCGTACTGGTCGTGCTGGCGCTGCTGGTATGGCAGTGAGCTTTATTACCCAGCGCGAGGATTACAAACTCAGTGATATTGCTGCCCGCTTTAATATCGAACCAGAGTTCCTACAGCTACGCAATTGTCCGAGTAGTTACCAGCTTCAACCTGACGTCGCAACGATTGCCTTTGATGCTGGTAAGAAAAATAAACTGCGTGCAGGCGATATTTTAGGCGCCTTAACTGCAGGCTTGGGATTAGAGAAAAGTGATGTGGGCAAAATCGACATCTTTGACTTTAGAGCCTATGTCGCCGTCGACAAGCATCTAGCTCGTGATGTAGTCAAAGGCCTGGCCCAGAAAAAAATCAAAGGCAAAAACATCAAGTCGCGAGTATTACGCTAAGCCATGAAGATTGCTTGGTTATTTACTCCAAAAGCCCAACTACTGGGCTTTTGCTTAGGCGCTGTGATCGTCTTGGCAGGCACATTGGCACCGGCAGCGGAATTGGTGCCGGTTCCTGGCAATGACAAAACTCACCATATTCTCGGCTTTTTAGGATGGGCAGGCCTCTGCGCCCTAGGCCCTACTCGACGCTTCGTTGCGTTCGCCATCGTGATTGCGTTGATGGGCGGCTTGATTGAGCTGATTCAGCCCTACGTTAATCGTCACGCTGATTGGTACGACTTCTGGGCCGACACCTTGGGCGTCGCGCTTGCCTTTATCGTTCATGGGGTTGCCTGCTGGATTAAAGCGCGTGGTACAGATAGTGCATAGCTCCTAGTCAACTTGCCCACCTCTTATAGGTGGGCATCCAGACGATAGGGAGATATGCCGCCATGACCAGTTCGATGACCGCTCACACCCAGCTGCTGCACTCGCTGTTTGAAGCTGCCTTAGACGTTTGCCAACCGGCCCATTGCGTACCCAAACATATGCCCCAGCCCTGCTCTGGGCGCACCATAGTCATTGGCGCAGGACGCGCTGCTGCCGCTATGGCCCAAGCCATTGAACAGCACTGGCCCGATGCATCGCTAAGTGGCACTGTGATTACTGAGTCAGGCTATGGGCGCCCCTGCCAGAGCATTAATGTCATCGAAGTCAGCAGCCAATTCCCAGACCGACGCAACCTCGCCGCCAGTCAAACGATCTTAGACCAAGTGAGCCAGCTTGAGGCATGCGACCAAGTCATTGTGCTGCTTTCGGGAGGCGGCTCATTATTAATGTCATTGCCAGTCGATGATTTGAGTATCACCGAGTCACTACACATACAGCAGACCCTTCAACAGCGTGGTGCCAGTGTCGCGGAGCTTCACACCGTGCGTCGTCACCTGAGCAAAATCAACGGCGGGCGTTTAGCCGCCGCTTGCTACCCTGCCAAGGTCACCAGCTTATTGATTTCAGATGTACCAGGTAATGCCATCAGCGCTATTGCCTCCGGCCCTACCGTCGGTGACCCAACCACATGTGCCGATGCCTTAGCTATTTTAGACAGCTACGCTATCACCTTGAGCCCTAATATTCGCCGACAACTGTCTTACAACCAATTCGAAAGTATCAAACCTCAGGACCCACGCTTACAGCATTGCCATACACAGTTGATCGCCACTCCACAAATGGCCTTGGAAGCAGCGGCTAAACGGGCCCACGAACTGGGCATTAAGTGTTTGATACTAAGCGACAGCCTTGAAGGTGAAGCCAAAGACATGGGCACCATGATGGCTGGTATTGCACGTCAAATTCGCTATCATGAGCAACCTATTAAACCGCCCTGTGTGGTTTTAAGTGGCGGTAACGCCACTGTCAGCGCGGCACAACAAGGGGTTACAGGGCCGAATGTAGAATATCTATTAGCATTGGCACTAGCCCTACAAGACGTCCCAGGGATATCCGCTATTGCCTGTGACAGCGATGGCTTAGACGGTAATGGCGAAGCTGGCGCTATCATCAATGAGTACAGCCTTAGCGAAGCCAAAGAGAAGGGGCTACGCGCACTAGAGTATTTGACGCGTCACGATGCCCACACATTTTTTAGCAGCATCGGCCAAGCAGTGGCCACTGGGCCGACCTTTACCGACATTAGCGACTTTCGCGCCGTTTTCATTGACGAAAGATAAACATTCGGTCAAAGTCTGCTGTCTTTATTTTGCCTCTGTTATGTTTGAGGCCTTCGCCAATACGAGAAACTATGTCCATGAAAAAAGCTTGGCGCGCTGCCATCCTCCACTGTGTCGCTAACCCAGACCAAGTCGGCAGTGCCAACGCCTATGAATACTACCCTGATGGCTTATTAGTGGTTACCGATGGTTTGATACAAGCCATCGGCCCTGCTGACGATTTGTTAGCAACACTTGATACCGATACCATACTTATTGAAGAGCCAGACGCACTGCTGCTACCAGGTTTTATCGACACCCATATTCATTATCCGCAAAGCGATATGATCGCTTCCTACGGTGAGCAGCTGCTTGATTGGCTCAATAATTACACCTTTCCTGAAGAGCGCAAGTTCGCTGACAAATCTTATGCCCAAGATGTCGCGCAACGCTTTTTAAGTGAACTATTAAAAAATGGCACCACGACTGCTTTGGTGTTTGGCACGGTCCATAAAGCATCGGTCGAGGCTTTCTTTGAAAGCGCTGAACAGCAGAATTTGCGCATGATCTGTGGCAAGGTGCTAATGGACCGCAACGCACCAGAATACCTTCAAGACACGCCAGAAACGGGCTATCAGGAGTCCAAAGAGCTGATCGAAGCTTGGCATGAAAAAGGCCGCTTACATTATGCCATCACGCCACGTTTTGCACCGACTTCGTCCCCGGAACAACTGCAGAAAGCTGGCCAGCTGTTGCAGGAATACGAGCGCCTGTATGTCCACACGCACCTCTCTGAAAACACCAAAGAGTGCGAATGGGTGCAAGCCCTGTTTCCTGATGCCAAGCATTATCTAGACGTTTACGATCAGCATCAGCTGCTCAGTGAGCGCTCGGTATTTGCTCATGGTATCCACCTTTGCAACGATGAATATCACCGCCTCAGCGAAACTGGCTCAGCGATAGCGTTTTGTCCGACCTCAAACTTGTTTTTAGGCAGTGGCTTATTTGATTTACAAGCGGCACAGCTGCACCAAGTAAATGTCGGCATGGGCACGGATGTCGGCGGCGGCACGAGCTTTTCTATGTGGCAGACCCTAGGTGAAGCGTATAAAGTAACGCAGCTAAGAGGCCACAATCTTGATCCAATTAAAGCGTTTTATTTAGCGACGCTTGGCGGAGCTGAAGCTTTACGTTTGGAGCGCCATGTAGGGAATCTTGCAGCAGGAACCGAAGCGGACTTTGTCTTAATCGATCGCCAAGCCACGCCGCTGTTACATCAGCGCCTAGCACGCGCCAACAGCATAGAAGATATTGTGTTTGCCCTGATGATGCTAGCGGATGATCGCGCTATTAAGGCAACTTACATTCTTGGTGAAGCAGCGTATACGCGCTTATAAAAGCAGCCATATAAAAAACGACCGACACATGTGTCGGTCGCTACGTTCTTTAGTGCGTTTTTTTCAAAGCATCGGCCAAATCACCGATACGCTGCTTGGTTTGATCGACCAGTTCATTGATTTCACGGGCAGAACCTGCCGATTTCGACGCCAATGATCTGACTTCGTCTGCTACTACAGCAAAGCCACGCCCTTGCTCACCGGCACGGGCCGCCTCGATCGCTGCATTCAAAGACAAGAGTCCCGTTTGGTCAGCAATACTGTTAATCACCGCTACGATCTCACCGATCTGGTTACTTGATTGCATCACCGATGCCATCGCAGTGTTGGTACTTTCGCGCGCTTCTCGGTCTTGTGTGATGTCTTTTATAAAGGCGGTATAGCCAATTAAATCACCAATTTGAATACGACATAACGCCAAAGAGCCGTACAGAATTTTACCGTCTTTGCGGTGCACTGGCACTTCCCGAGTCGTACCTACAATCTTGTCTTCTTTGGTGCGACGGTTGGCGTTAACGTAACCATCATGATTCGCTTGAATCTCCATCGGCACCAGCATTTTAACGTTTTTACCCAAGACCTCTTCGCGTTTGTAACCCCACATAGTTTCAGCGGCACGGTTAAAGAAGGTCACATTGTTATCGCTATCGATACTGACTACCGCATCAAGTGCCTGTTCAAGTGTTTGGTTAATGATTTCACGGCTGGCTTTTTCTGCGGTGATGTCTTTAACAAAGGCCGTATAAAGAATCTTATGCTCCAATCGAATTTTCGACAGTGACAAACTGCCCCACACTTTGGAACCATCTTTACGCTCTATCTCTACTTCACGGCTGGTACCAACAATCTTATCCTGTCCGGTCGAACGGTTAGCATTCACAAACTGATCGTGCTGGCTTTGGTAGATCTGAGGCACCAACATTTTAACGTTGTTGCCTAATACTTCGTCTTGACGATAGCCCCAAAGTTGCTCAGCAGCGGCGTTGTAAAATGTCACCAAGTTATTTTCATCTATCGTGACCACAGCATCCAAAGCTTGGTCTAGCGTTTGACGAATGATTTCTTGGCTTTCACGTTGCGCACTGATGTCTTTAACAAATGCGGTGTAAATATAAGCATCGCCGATGCGCACTTTGGAAAGTGACAAACTGCCCCAAACTTTACTGCCATCTTTACGCTCTATCTCCACTTCACGGCTGGTGCCAACGATCTTATCTTGCCCCGTGGTGCGGTTCGCATTGACGAAATCATCATGCTGCGGCTGAATCATTTTGGGCACCAGCATTTTAACGTTTTTACCAATCACCTCATGTCGCTCATAGCCCCATAATGCCTCAGCGGCACCATTAAAAAAGGTGACCAGATTATTGGTGTCTATGGTGACGACGGCATCAAGTGCTTGCTCAAGGGTTTGACTGATGATTTCACGCTGCTGCCGCTCAGCGGTAATGTCTTTTACAAAAGCGGTATACAGCAGATGACGACCCACTTTCACTTTGGTCAGTGATAAGCTGCCCCATACCTTGCTACCGTCTTTACGCTCAACCTCTACTTCACGGCTGGTCCCAACAATTTTGTCTTGGCCAGTTCTACGGTTAGCGTTGACATAGTCATCATGATTCGGCTGCAGTGCTTGAGGCACCAGCATTTTAACGTTTCTACCCAGCACTTCGTTGCGTTGATAGCCCCAAAAACGCTCAGCGGCATTATTGAAGAAAGTGACATTATTGTATTCATCAATGCTCACCACAGCATCGAGCGCTTGTTCCAGCACTTCCTTATAGATTTTGCCTGAAGGCTTTTTCGTTCCTAATAACATCATCTCTACCTAATTAAACACTCGAACGGTGTGGGTATATTTTTGTATAGCATAATTCTGATTTTTCGCGACCGCATACAGCTCGTTAACTAGGGTACAAGCGAAAAATGCCTGACTGACCGCTCATATCGCCCACTATCCAGATTTTCTCAAACGGATGCTGCTCAGGCACACTGATGTGACCGACAAGATTTTTTATGTCTTCTTTTGTCCATTGCGGGTGGGCATTGCGTATGACTAGCCAAACACGATCGCTTTGATAGGTTTTTAAGGCTTTGTTGGCCAAAATACGATTGAGCGCTTGGAGCAAACGAGCGTCGTGATTTTCTTGCTCTAAGTTATGTAGTTCTGCGTGGGTTTGGGCGCTTAAATCTCGCCCAAGTATGGCCATTGCTTCGGCTTCAGAGCCATATAAATGCGCTATTTCTAAATCCAGCTTTTCACCTTCTAAGGTGCAAGAAACGTCCGGTCGGATAGGTTGATTGTGCCAGATATGGCGAATAGGTTTGCCCGTGTTGGCTTCATACCAGCGCATAAAAAGTTTGGCCGCTTCATGCTCCAATTGGATCTTTTCATGTTCACTCGGCTGTCTAGGCTCTTTGTCAGGCACGTTTACTCCTTATCCAACGCTGAACGACTAAGCTTTGCTGTGATTTATTTAATCAGTATAAGATTAAAAGCATGACAATTCCATGATTGGTACACATTCAATAAAATATCACCCCAATATTGGAACGATAGACCAGATGATATTTTATTGAGGACTGCATGCGCAAAAGCGATAAAAAATTAGAGAAACAACTAATCGAGCACCTCACACAAGTATGTGATGAATTATTGGCATTAGATATTGGCTTTAAGTGGCTAACTCATCTAATAGATTTTGATCGTGTTGCGCAAAGCTTAAAAGTGATTTGCGTGTTCGATACCGATGCTAATTTGCAAGCATTTCACAATAGCACGCACGAAAAAGCGCTAAAACTGACACTTCAAAAACATCTTAAAGTGCTCAATATTCAACTGGCTAAACCTGCCCAACAAATCCTCTATGACACTGAAGAAGCGTGTTTACGCACTCATAGTGGTAAATGGGCCGAGCGTCTTAAGGTCCATTAAAGGTGTATTTCTAGCTCAACATATTCTTTACAGCTATAGACATCATATCCCTATTGATCCCACTTTTGCTGCACCTAAGGAAGCAACCTTTGTTTTATCTTGAAGGTGTCGAAGCAAATTAAATCAGTAAAGGAGTGTACATTATGTTGGGTTGGACTGTTTTATTCTTAATCGTGGCCTTGATTGCTGGCGCCCTAGGTTTTACTGGCATTGCTGGTGCTAGTATGGGTATTGCCAAAATTCTATTCTTTGTCTTCCTAGTACTTATGGTGCTATCTGTCATCATTCATGTGGTGCGTGGCAAAAAGCCTCTCTGAAGTAACTTAGCTTTCGCTAATGCGTCTAAAGCCCACAATTGTGGGCTTTTTTCGGTATAAACGTCGCGTTTTTAAATACTGACTTATTGACACTTTTTCATTGCGATTATCTTTTAGTATAGATTCACTTCTCAGTCATACATCTAAGGATTAGACATGTCATCATCTACTTCTCTATTCAAATACGCTTTGCTTATGAGCGCACTACCAATAGCGTCTTACAGTGCCGCCGCTGAGTTATCGACCAGCCTTGGTGTAGGCGGTCATTGGAAGCAAGAGCACATCAAAGGTGAGCACAGCAACACCAGCCTATTTCCCTACATCAACTTAGAGTATGGCTCTTTTAGCGCTAGCCCAGATGGCATTGGTACGCAATTTAACAGCACTGCGCTGGATCAATTCAGCCTGTTGCTTAAATACCGTCAAAGCCCATTTGAGTTGCCCGAAAACCATGTCTTGCGTGGTCTTGATGAGCGCGATGACGCAACTGAAGTCGCATTACAGTGGAAGCATATGGCGACACATTTTGATGTCACAAGCTCGATCGCCGCGGATATTTCAGACACTCACGAGGGCTACGAAGCCAAAGTAAAAGTCTCACGCGCGATGGAAACCCCTTATGGCCTATTCATTCCGGCAGCATCGCTGGCTTATCAATCAGATGATCTAGTGGATTACTACTACGGTGTCAGTGCCGTGGAAGCAAGCCGCAACAGTAATAACATTCAAGCCTACAGTGCGGATGCCAGCGTCAACAGCGAAGTATCTCTTACGCACGTATTCCCGATCACTGATCATTGGCACACCTCAGCGCAATTCAGCTACAACCATCTAGGTAGCGATATCGCCGACAGTACGATTGTCAAACGCTCGGATTTTTGGGCCAGCCGTCTATCAGTGTTCTATAAATTCTAAAGTTTGAATAAACGCCCTTTTGCGGTGTGATTTCGGTATCATAAACAGGCCCTTAATGGGCCTGTTTTTTTATTGATTGGAGTAATAAATGTCTAACGAACAACCGCGTGCCATGGTATTGGTCGACGTACAAAATGCCTATTACACGACACGGGATGCCTTCGCCAAACACCTTAATTACAACCAATTGTGGGCAGATATCAGCCACCGCTATCAGATTCATGTTGCCCTTGCCTACGCGATCGAGCGCCAAGATCCAAAACAGCAAAGCTTCCAAAATATCCTGCGTGCGATTGGTTTTGAAGTGAAGTTAAAACCCTTTATTCAACGCCAAGATGGCTCTGCTAAAGGCGACTGGGATGTCGGTATCACTGTGGATGCTATGTTATACGCTGAGCAGGTAGACGTGGTGATTTTGGTCACTGGAGATGGTGACTTCGATATCTTAGCGCAGACCTTGCGCATGCATTATCATAAGCGTGTAGAGGTGTATGGTGTCGAGCGCTTAACCGCCGCAAGTCTGATTAAAGCGGCTGATCAATTTATTGAAATCAATCAGCCATTATTGATGCCTTAACCAGCTATCCGATGTAATAGCGCTTAAAGGCCAGCCTTTTCTAGTAACACCGCGGTTTGTTGTAACGCCGCGATACCATGAATATCGGTCGGCATGAGTGGCACACGAAACTGTGTCTGCTCAAAAGTTTGATCAATATCCGCCAGATATTTTTGCTCTTGTACGCGACGTTGTTGTAAGAATTCGCCATCGGCTTCTTCAGGCAAAACGCGATTCACCACCAAACCATGCAAGGGCAATGACTCTTCGCTCAGCGCTTTAACGGCACGTTGAGTCTCTAAAATAGGCAGTTTTTCTGGGGTTAACACAAACAAGATGGCGGTTTGCTCAGCGTCTTGAAAACGTCGACGACAGCGCTGAAACAAACGCTGACGCGCGAGCAACTTCTCGGTAATTTGCTTGCTACGATCGTCCATTTCATCGGTCGCCGCTTTGGCTGGATCGGCCATAGGATTGGCCACATCTTTACCTGCCTTAGGTGTTAAATGATCCAGTACACCAGCAAGTTTTTCAGAGCGGGCCTGCTGCCCTAACATGCCTTGCGTCCACGCTGCCATCGCTTCTGGCAAGCTCAACAAGCGTAGCGTATGACCCGTCGGTGCGGTATCAAAGATTACTAAGTCATATTGCGATTCGGCATCTTCGATCAAATGACAGATACGCTCCAAAAGCGCCGCTTCTTGCGCCCCAGGAGATTGCTGCGTTAAGCGCATCTGACGCTCAATCTCAGGAAACATATCAGGGCGCGTATAACGCTTCATGTCTTTTGTAACACGCTCAATATGAGCGGAGACTTCGTGGTCTGGGTCGATCTCTAGAGCATGTACACCCGCACACACCACGGCACCTTCGTTGCCAATATGCCAATTGAAGGCATCTGACAAACTGTGTGCTGGGTCCGTTGAGACGACTAATACGCGTTTGCCACGACGTGAGGCCAATAACGCCAAAGAAGAGGCAACGGTGGTTTTACCAACACCGCCCTTGCCGCCGACCAAGATCAAACGCTTATCCGTAATTAGGGACATAAATCACTCTTATTATTTTGGGTGTGCTGCCTAACAGCAGCGAAAGTTATCCAATGGAGAGTGCTCCATGCCCATGCGTAAATGCCAGTCATGAAAGCGCTCAAGCATCAAAGGCTGAAGCTCTAAAGTGTAATAGGAAGCCGGATTTGGCACTCCCATCACCTCAGAAAACACCAGCATCATAAACAGATCATCCTCATCACGCTTGGCGCGTGCGATGGCAGATCGATACGGCGCATTATACGCTTCTTCAAGTAAGCGGCTAGCCTTGCCCATCCACTGTCGCACAGATTCTATTTTCATGACTGGCTCCTTTGCTAAGCGTCGCTTTCTTTGCGCACGCGAATCATAGTGCTGGCCGCTTCTAGGGCAATCAAGATAGCCGCCACAAGAATCACACCATCAAGGCCAAACAAGAACCAGTTTTGATCATGGTAGAAGCCCTTCAGCTGAATCAACAACGCCAAAATGGTCATGATCAACAAGAACACCAATGGAATCAAAGTGAAGTAAGATGGACGCTTCATGCGAATCAACATCACCGTAATCACCATCAAGGTCAAACCGGCGAGCAACTGGTTGGTGGTACCAAATAGAGGCCAGATCAACATACCACCCGAACCATCGGCCCCAGCACCAAATGCCAATAAGATACAGCTACCCACTGCTAGTAGCGTCGCAGGCGCGGCTTTTTTCAACCAATTTAAGTTGTAGATTTCGCCCCACTCTTGGAAGATATAACGCTGCAAGCGAATCCCGGTATCCATGGTAGTGCCGGCAAACAGCACCGCCATAACCGTTAGTAAGGTTTGTGCAATGGTGTTATCTAAGCCAATCCCGTTGGTTAGCACATTAGCACCACCACTTACGAAAGCACCGACACCACCTTGACCAAACGATGAGTACACCGCTTGCCAATCCGCCAACGTAGCAAAACCTGCGGTCACGGCAATGATGGTTGCTAATGACAAAGAGCCTTCACCGATGGCACCAAAATAACCAACAAAGCGAATATCTGTTTCTTTCTCGATTTGTTTTGAGGTCGTACCCGAAGCCACTAAGCCGTGGAAACCAGAAATCGCGCCACAGGCGATGGTAACAAACAGTAGCGGGATCATGGATGGCGTGCCTTCTGGCGTGTCCATATTGATCGCAGGAGCAACGAGATCTGGCCCTGAAATCAGTACCGCGGCGTACATTAGGATCAAACCAATAAACAACTGTAGGCCGTTGATGTAGTCACGTGGTTGCAGCAACATCCATACCGGCAATAACGAAGCAATCGCGGCATAGATAAACAGCAACACAATCCAGCTTGCCTTATCCGACAAACCAAGGATATCCGATGGCATTTCGATGGGTAGTGCAGGACCTGCCCAAATCAGTGCGTACAAGGCAATGACACCCAGAATCGACACCATGCCAAGACCGATAATACGGCGGAAGATCAGCTGGCCGATGATCAAAGCCACAAAGATAGCACCCCAAACAGGCACCACAGAGCTTGGAAACTTCACTAACAAGCTTGAGATGGCTGTGGCAAACACGGCGTTAACCATTAATAGCACTAAGAAAATCACGATCATAAACAAGCTACGCGCACGCTTGCCGATCACATCTTCGGTCAAGGCACCGATGGATTTTGCTTTGTTACGGTTACTGGCCCAGATCGCCCCCGCATCGTGAACACCAGCAAAGAAGATCGTACCAAACACAACCCATAAAAACGCTGGCACCCAGCCCCAGATCACAGCAATGGCTGGACCAATAATCGGGGCTGCGCCAGCAACGGAGGTAAAATGGTGTCCCCAAAGGACATATTTGTTGGTCGGCACAAAGTCGATACCATCTTCGAATTCGTGTGCCGGTGTGCGGAAATTAGGGTCTAGCTTGAATATCTTTTCGGCTATGAATTTTGAGTAAAACACATAGCCCAAAAACATGGCCACTAAGCCCATGAGCATAAGGATGATTGCATTCATCGGGAGCCTCTTAATCAGGATATTATTATTGTGGAACGGTTACCGCGCGCAATGTTAATCCTGCAAAGAATAGCTCCCCTATTCGACTAAAGTCGTAAATACCGATCAATATACTTTAGTTACTAAAGTTTCCATATTTACTGAACATTTTTTGCAACAAGCATCCTCATGGACTCTCTACTCGGACTTTGGAGTGTCTGGGCGCGTACGTTTACGTGGTGCCCTAGACGCTGGCTGGCGGTCGCCAGATGCCTTTTGTGATGCTTGCTCCGTGCTGTTTTTTGGGCGCTTGGCAGGGTTGCCATTCGGTTTCGCACGATTTTTTTGAGCATTCCCAGAGCGCGGTGTTTGCGTGCGATTGTTGCCCTCAGGTGCTGTCGCTTCGGCTTTGGGTTGCTTAGGTTTTTTCGGTTTCTTAGGCTTGATCGGACGCGTATCAAGCTTGGACGCTTGCAAGCGTTCTGTCGGTGGAAACGTGTCATCCACATGACGCTCGATTAACTCACCGATCACACGCTCAATGGCAAACAGCTCTTTAATGTCTTCTTCGGTGACAAACGAAATGGCATGACCAGTCTCCCCTGCGCGCCCAGTGCGGCCGATACGATGTACATAGTCTTCCGGCACTTTAGGTAGATCAAAGTTCACCACATAAGGTAGCTGACTGATATCGATACCACGAGCAGCAATATCCGTTGCCACTAGCACTTGTACGCCTCCAGATTTGAAGTCTGCCAAGGCTTTAGTTCGAGCGTTTTGGCTTTTATCACCATGGATAGCCGCCGCTTCGATGCCTTTACTGGTCAGCGTGCGGGCAATACGGTTGGCACCGTGTTTAGTCTTAGAAAACACTAATACTTGGCGCCAGCCCTCTTGCTTAATAAGTTGTATCAAAAGCTTGGTTTTATTGGGCTTATCGACCTCAAACACCTGGTGACTGATGGTCGCTGCTTTAGTGTTCGCGGGTGATACTGAGACTTCAGCAGGGTCTTGCACAAAACGTTCTGCCAATGCTTTGATCTCTTCAGAGAAGGTCGCGGAAAACAACAAGGTTTGACGCTGCTTCGGCATCAGCGCCACGATCTTTTTCAGATCATGAATAAAGCCCATATCCAGCATACGGTCGGCTTCATCCAGCACAAGAATTTCAAGGTGATCGAGTTTTAGTGCGTTTTGTTGATACAAATCCAATAGCCGCCCTGGCGTTGCGACCAACACATCCGCTCCACCGCGCAGTTTAAGCATCTGCGGATTGATTTTGACGCCACCATAAACCACCGCGCTTTTGAGTGGCAAATACTTGCTGTACAAGCTGACGTTGTCCGCCACTTGTTGCGCTAGCTCGCGCGTAGGCGTTAGCACCAACGCCCTCACTTGATTGTTACGTGCACTTGGACCCGCTAATAAATTTTGCAGCATAGGCAAAGTAAAGCCCGCCGTTTTACCCGTACCTGTTTGCGCCGCCGCCATCAGATCTTGCCCAGACAGTACCACCGGAATGGCCTGCTGCTGTATAGGGCTTGGGGTTGTATACCCTTTTTCCGCTAAGGCTTTCAAAATGCGCGCGTCTAATCCAAGGGATTCAAAATTCATTAGGGTTCTCAATAGAGTGATACAAAGGCGCGAAGCTTACCTGTTGTCAGGCAAATATGCGATGGCTTTCGACTTTCAGCAGTACATTTAAACCGCTGGCTTCATAACTGTGCAGCGATTTGAGTACCTTGCTTAATGGCACGTTTGGCATCTAACTCTTGTGCGATATCCGCGCCACCAACCAAACTGTAAGGCTTACTTAAGCCATCGCACAAACTACGCTCTGACTCTTGCCCCGTACAGAACACAATATGATCGACTTCTAGGCACTGCTCTTTGCCTGCTTGCTCGTACCAGAGTCCTTGATCATCAATACGTACATAATGACAACCCGCTAATAGCTTTACGCCGTGATGCGCGAGCTGGGCTCGATGAATCCAGCCGGTGGTTTTGCCCAATCCCGCCCCTGGCTTGGTAGTTTTACGCTGCAACATGGTGATCTCTAACGCCGAAGGTTTTGTGCTTGGCTTAGACGTCTTTACACCACCGCGAGCAGTCAACGTTTTATCGATTCCCCAGCGCTCTGCAAACTCTGCGACACTTAAACAACGGTTGCCTTGCTCCAATAGAAACTCAGCTACATCAAAACCAATGCCACCGGCTCCCATAATGGCGATGCGAGGCCCAAGTGTTAGACGCTTAGCAATCACATCTCGATACGAAACCACCGACTTGTGCTCAATCCCCTCAATATCAGGGATGCGCGGTTGCACACCTGTCGCAATGATAACGTGCTCAAAGGCAGAGCCATTGAGTTGCTCTACTGATACCTGAGTCTGCAAGCGTACATCGACGTTATAGGCATGCAATTGCGCCTCAAAATAACGTAGCGTTTCAGCAAATTCTTGTTTGCCTGGTATGGTTTTCGCCAAGTTAAATTGACCACCAATTTCAGCAGCACTGTCAAAAAGGGTTACCCTATGACCTCGCTGAGCAGCTGTCACGGCGGCGGCGAGCCCCGCTGGGCCAGCGCCAATCACTGCAATGGATAAGCAATGCTCAGTAGGAAGCAGGTTTAGCTCGGTTTCATGACACGCCCTTGGGTTCACCAAACAACTGGCTACTTTGCCTTCAAATACGTGATCTAAGCAGGCCTGATTACAGGCGATACAGGTGTTGATGTACTCAGTTTGCGATGTTGAAAGTTTCTCAACAAAATTAGGGTCCGCTAACAAAGGCCGCGCCATAGACACCATATCCGCTTGCCCATTAGCGATAATCTGTTCTGCGGTCTCAGGCGTGTTAATGCGGTTGGTTGCAATCACCGGAATGGTAAACGCCGCTTTAAAGTGCGCCGTCACCCAAGCAAATCCCGCTCTAGGAACACAGGTAGCGATGGTTGGAATACGCGCTTCATGCCAACCAATACCCGTATTGATCATGGTGGCGCCCGCACGCTCAACCGCTTGGCCTAAAGCAATGATCTCTTGGGCATCCGATCCGTCTGCCACCAAATCCAGCATCGACAAGCGAAAGATAATAATGAAAGCCTCTCCCACAGCCGCACGAATACACTCAACAATGGTCACCGCCAAACGCATGCGTCCAGCGTAGTCGCCGCCCCAAGCATCTTGGCGTTGATTGGTATGCTGGCAAAGAAATTGGTTAATCAGATAGCCTTCTGAAGCCATTACTTCCACGCCATCATAGCCAGCTTGCTGTGCAAAACGTGCTAGTGCCACAAAATCCTCTATTTGCTGCTCGATTTCGTTGGCGCTTAAGGCATGGGGGGTATAGCGGTTGATCGGCGCCTGTATGGCAGATGGCGCCACGAGATGGGGGTGAAATGCATAACGCCCAGTATGTAAAATCTGCAGGCAAATCTTAGCACCAGCCTCATGCACCGCACGAGTGACTTTCTGATGCGCAGCAAGCTTGGGGGCTTGATATGGCAGTGGATAAGGCGAACCTTGTGCATTAGGACTGTAGCCACCGGTGACGATCAAGGCTACGCCACCCCGAGCACGCTCCGCATAAAAGGCGGCTAGACGTTCCCCATCTTGGTCTAATTCTTCAAGACCTGTGTGCATAGAGCCCATTAAGAAGCGGTTTTTTAGTTGCGTAAACCCTAGATCCAAGGGCTGTAAACAATGTTTAGCGGCGGGGGCGGTGCTAGGCTGTGCCATACTCTTACTCCACTTATGCAAGGTATTGAGCATGACAAAGCCTGTTCGTTTGCACTATGACAAAACAGTCTATTAACGCTTACAAAAAAGATTAAATTTCAACCTACTTACAAGTGCTTCGCTTAGTTTGACCAAACGGTTTATACTGCCTCCTTTTCGTTTCTTACGGCACTAGGGAAGTATTCATGCCTAACACCCCCACCTCTCAAGATCGCCAAACAACTGCTTGGCCCGCGGTTTTTTTGCTTTGGTTTGCCGGCATCAGTGCTGCCATGCAGTTCGCCAAATTTTCTGTGTCTTATAATGACCTGCTTGAGCACTATCAAATGGGGCCAGCATTAACGGGTGCGTCATTATCTGTGGTTGGCATTGTCGGGCTTATCTTAGGGGCCACCGCTGGCATCATGGCGGGGCGTATCGGCTATCGCCGAGTATTGATTGGCTCTTTACTCTTTGGCGCCCTCTTGTCTTTTATACAAGCGCTGTTACCGCCGTTTGAAATCATTTTACTGACTCGCGTGCTAGAAGGCTTTTCACAACTAGGGGTAGTGGTGGCCGCGCCGACTATGATCGCAAGACTGAGTGCGCCTCACCATCGTTCAATCACTATGGGCATCTGGGGCACATTTTTTGGCGTCGCCTTTGCGATTGCTGGCTCTGCTGGTAAATTCATCTTAACCCACTATGCACTCAGCGGTTTATACCTTAGCCATGCCCTATACATCGTGCTAATGGCTGTTTTGGTTTGGCGCCTAATTGATAACGATGAAGGCCTATATAACAGCCCTCAGGCCAACGACAGCGAATCTTACTTTCGTAAATTGGCACGTATTTATCAGACGCCACGTACGTTCTTACCAGCGTTAGTTTTTTTGTTTTATACCTGCACCTTAGTGTCTTTGCTGACCTATATCCCCAACTTCATTCAATCAGACACCTTGCGGCTGACCATGCAAGTCGTGTTACCGCTAATGAGTACCGTCGGCACCTTTAGCGCGGGCGCATTAGCCCAATATGTGATGCGCCCTCAGTACGTAGCTTGGACAGCTTACATTGCTCTGGCATTAGGGGCCTTAGCAGTGCCCTATACGCTAGACTACGACCATGTGTTTAGTATCAATGCCGCCTTTATGATTTTCTTCTTGGGCATGATTCCGGGCGCAGCTTTGTCGATGGTGCCACGCTTAGCACGCAACAGTGATGAGCAAGCCAATGGCTATGGCCTGATTGCTCAATTAGGTAATTTAGGCGGCGCCATTGGGCCACCGAGCTTTGCCGCTTTGATTTCGGCGTACGGTGCCACAGGCATGATCAGCATGATCTGGGTGATTTGTGCGTTTGGGGCTGTATTTGCTTGGATGGCAGCACGGACAGAATAATCGTCCGTGCTGATACCGTGGTTAGAAGGTTGCGCGTGAGTGCTCCACATAGATCAATTTTGATGTATCAAAGCCTTGTTGCTCAGCCTTCTGCAGCAAGCTTTGCATTTGCTCTGAATCTATCTCAGGCGTGCGCGATAGCAGCCAAAAGTAAGAGCGGTCTGGCCCTGCTACCAACGCAGTTTGATAATCATCGTCTAGGCTAAAAATCACATAAGCACCATAAAATGGGCCAAAGAAAGAGACTTTTAGGTGCCCGACGTCACTCCCTTCGACGAAATACGCTTTGCCCTCAGCTTCATCCCACTGCTGCTCTTCTTCTGAGTAGCCGCGGTTTACGACCTTAACACCGCCGTCTTCGCGCATCGAATAGGTCGCAGTCACATCAGACAATCCCTCTTCAAAACTGTGATCAAGGCGTGCAACTTCGTACCAAGTGCCAAGGTAAGGCTCGACGGCGAAGTTTTGCACCGGTTCAATGCCCTTTGGCGGCCCTAATGAACAGGCTGTAAGTAGCACTGCTAAAGACAAGCTGGTTAAGATTTTAGCGTATCGATTCATTGTGAGATTCCTTGCAACAGTAACTGATGCCTAAGGATACGCAATGAATACGCAAATGGATGGGAGGTTGAACGTAGCTATTGTGAAAGTTGATCTAATAATGGCATGAGATCAACATCACAGGCCGAGTCAGGAGTCAGCTGCGCGATTAGACAGGTTTGCTGAGCCACTGCAAACAAAACCAGGTAGTGTTGCACGTCTACTTGGCAATGCTTAAGCCATGTTTGTAAATGTTCGGCGAGCACTTGCTCAAGCTGACTAAAAAGCGCTTTTTCCGTCGCACTTAACTTGTGAGCTTCGCCCCAATGAATCCGATAGGCAGACAAGCGATTAGGGCAATCACACCAGCAACGCCATAGTTGCAACCAGCCTTCATTGAAAGGTACTTTCTGCTCGATTAAGCGTTGTGTTTGTTGCTCTAGCTCCGTTTGGCTTTGTGCGATCAAGCGCTGCAACACTTCCTGCCAAAGCAATAACTTAGAAGGATAATTGCTGTAGACAGTGGGCTTGGAGACACCAGCCTCGATCACCACTTGGTCAATACTGGTGCCTTGATAGCCCGACACACGAAACAGCTTTTGCGCGGCTTCCGCTATCAAACCTTTTTTGGAGGGGCGCCCTCTGGCCATACATCACTCACTATGTCTTATGAAATCCATCTTAATCGCCCCATTATGCCATTATTGCAATAAAAAAGGGGCTCTTGGGCCCCTTTGTAATCATTTGATGTTAGCCATTGTTAAAACGGATAAGCCAACTCTTCTGCTTGCAAGCGTACGCTTTCTAATCCATTACCTGATAGGTACCAAAGACTTGGTGTCAGGTAGCTTACTTGAGTGCGCGCACCCTGCTCTTTAAGTTGCTGCTGTAACTGTGCCACATCCAGTGCTTGATCTTCTTGACCAATCGCTTGGCTACGGTCAACCACGTATACAACCTCTGGATTCGCCGTCACGATATCGCTGACTTCAAGTGGCATAAAGGTACGAGTACCACGCTGTACCGGCTTGACTGTGTCTGGTAGCTCGACCATGTTAAGACCTAGAAGCTCGGTCGCAATTGGTGCTTGGCCCGCACTAAAGCCACCAGCATTGTGTGTCACCATGAGCACTTCACCACCCTCGACCTTCTGCTTCAAGCTGGCTAAATGCTGTTGTAGCGCTTTCAATGCTTGTTCGGCAACCGCCTCTTGGTCAACTAGCTCTGCCAGGTCCTCAACTTGAGCACTAAACCCTTGCCAGTAGGTGTCACCGCTTAATTCAATCGTATGTGTTTGCGCAACGCTTGAAAGCGCTTGCCCCTGCTCGCCTTGGCGCCCTGTGATCAAAATAGCCGTTGGCTCTGTCGCTGCGACAGCGGCGGCATCAGGAGCTTTAAGGCCGCCCACATCGGCGTATTCTGCACTTGAAAACTCTGATAGATAGGTTGGCAAAGATTGCTTTGGCAAGCCGACTAGCTGATTTTTCGCCTGTAACGCGCGCAAAGTATCCACGCTGCCCAAGTCATAACTTACGATGCGTTCGCTCGCGAAACTTGTCGCTGCCATAACCGAAGCGCCTACCGCTAGTAAGTGTTTTACATTCATAACCTTTCCCTAATCTATGTATTTGAATCATTCCCATTATTAAACAAATTTCCATTATTAGCTTACAACACATCGTTGCGGCGAATGAAATAAGGGTTGCGCTCAGCGCTAGGCAAAAACTGTGCGATAATGCCGGCAAAATGAATACATAGGACTCGGTTATGATTACATGTGGTATTGAGATTAAAGGCAGCGAAGCAATCTTGTGTTTACTGTCCAAGCAGGATGGACTGTTTCAGATAGCGGATTGCCGCCAAGTGCGCCATGCCTTAAGCCATCCTAATGACTCCGAAGCGTTGCGAAAATATCAGTTCGCTTTGAAAAAACTGTTTGAAGATTACAAAGTCACTCAGGTCGTGATCAAAGAGCGCCCGACCAAAGGCAAATTCGCAGGTGGCGCTATCGGCTTTAAGATCGAGGCGGCCATACAGCTGATCGAAGGAGTTGAAGTCAGTTTGCTGCATAACGCTCAACAAAAAGAGATTTTAAAGCACAACCCACTGCCGATTCCTTTTTCGGCAACCGGGCTTAGAGCGTTCCAAGAAAACGCCTTTATGGTGGGCTACGCGGCATTAGCAGAAGCCTAATCACCGCATCGCATTCTGGTGCGAGAGGCATCAGAATGCGTCATTATTGTGCCTCGCATTTACGTATATCCAACATATCTAAGGTTGCACTTGGCGAACTCAGGTCTTAGATTGATAGCATCTTATTTCTCTAATGGACCTAGCGACGGACGTGTAAAATGAGCAATGATAAATTTCGTTTGGTGACTCGCAGTGACTTTGATGGCTTAGTATGTGCTGTGCTGCTTAAAGATCTAGATTTGATCGATGAGATCCTGTTTGTACACCCTAAAGACATGCAAGATGGCAAAATCGACATCACCGCAAAAGACATCACCACCAACTTGCCTTATGTACCAGGCTGTCACCTCGCCTTTGACCATCACTTAAGTGAAACCGTACGCAACGACAGCAACATCGAAAACCATATCATCGACGCCAATGCTCCTTCTGCTGCGCGCGTAGTCTATGACTACTATGGCGGTAAAGAGCGCTTTGCAGACATCAGTGAAGAAATGATGGAAGCCGTCGACAAAGGTGACTCGGCCCAGTTTACTGAGGATGAAGTGCTTAACCCGACAGGCTGGGTGTTACTGAACTTTATCATGGACGCCCGCACTGGCTTGGGACGTTTCCGAGAATTTCGCATCTCTAACTATCAGCTAATGATGCAATTAATCGACTACTGTAAGCATCACACCATTGAAGAAATCTTAGCCTTAGAAGATGTTAAAGAGCGAGTTGACCTGTACTTTGAACACGATGCTAAGGCCAAACAACAAATCCAACGCTGCGCCACGGTGCATGGCAATCTAGTGGTGCTTGATCTACTCGATGAAGAGACTATCTACACCACCAACCGCTTTGTCATTTATGCGTTATACCCGGACTGCAATATTTCCTTGCACAAAATGTGGGGCCTAAAACAGCAAAACACCGTATTTGCCATTGGTAAGTCCATTTTAAACCGTACCTCTAATACCAATGTCGGCGAGCTATGTTTGCAATATGGCGGTGGCGGTCATCTCAATGCAGGAACCTGCCAAGTGGACAACGACCAAGCCGACGCCGCACTCAGCGCTATCATCGTTAAAATTAATCAGGATGGCTAACCCTTACATGTCACACCCTGAACAAAACGGCCAGTTAGCAGGTGATATTTTCCTGCTAACTGGCAACAAAACCTCGTTTGCAGCCCACCAAGTCGAACTTCTCAGCGCCATTCAACAATGTGGCTCAATTTCTAAAGCGGCCAAAGCCGTGGGCATCAGTTATAAAACCGCATGGGATCGCATCGATGCCATGAACAATATGTCGCCAGAGCCACTTGTGCTGCGTGCCAGCGGTGGCGCCAAAGGCGGCGGTACCCAGCTAACTGAGTTAGGGCAACGCATTATTGCGGGGTTTCAGTCGCTCTTAGAAGAGCACCAACAATTTATCGATCAACTGGGTGCGCGTTTGCACTCGCTACAAGACATTGCCAGTTTTGTCAGTCGTGAAGGCTTAAGCAGCAGCGCTCGCAATCAGTTTCGTGGCACCATCAAGACCATTAAAGCTGGCGCAATCCACAGTGAGGTGACGCTTGATATTGGCGCCGAATCACTACTGACCGCGATCGTGACCCAAGACAGCTTGCAGCAGCTTGGGCTCACTGACGGCGCAGATTGCATCGCCATTATTAATGACTCGGACATTGTATTAAGCGGTGACCACAAGCTTGCCAGTAGCGCACGCAATCAGCTTAAAGGCCGCGTCAGTCGCGTCATAACGGGGGCCGTAAACTCAGACATCACACTTGATCTGGGTAATAATAAGGCTCTTAATGCCGTCATCACCAACGCCAGTGCCAGCGAGCTTGATATCCAAGAGGGTCAAAGCATGCAGGCGCTGTTTAAGGCGCCTAGTGTGATCTTGATGCGGGCGCGTTAGCGCATAATAGCGACCGATTTGATTTGCGCCCAGGCTTGAAGCCCTTCATAGAGATGCAGTTGCTCAACTGAACGCTTAGTTAAGCGCGCAAGGATACAATCACGCCCGCTGATCAGGCGTAGCAATAGCATCGCAGGGTCTTTATCAGGTGTAATCTGACTAATAGTGACTGGCAAGCGATTTAAAATACTAGAATCCTCACCCGCAGACAAAGCAATGCTGACATCGCGTGCCAATATGCGCGTACGGATCGCCGCACCTATGGCATCACCGCCATCCCGCACCCACAGCGACCCACCGGGCGCCTTGATACGTGCCAAATGCCAAGCCTCATTGCGCTCTTGCAAATGGCCATGCCAGACCACGCCCATATCAAATCCGGATAATTGCGCGAGATCGGTACGTGCGAAAATATCACTGATATCTCCCTGCGCAACCACCTTGCCCTGCTCTAACACCAGTACATGATCGGCCAATTGAGCAATCTCATCCACAGAGTGGCTGACATACAAAATAGGAATGTCTAAGCTGCTACGTAGTTTGGCGAGATACGGTAAAATTTCTTGCTTGCGAGCACTGTCTAAAGATGCCAAAGGCTCGTCCATCAGTAACAAACGCGGCTTAATTAACAATGCTCTTGCAATCGCGACACGCTGACGCTCACCACCAGACAGCTGCGCAGGATAACGCTGCAGCACATGCTCTATGCCCATTAGATCGATGATCTGTTGGTATTCTGCTGCGTTTGGGCGCTGCTCAGAACGCTTTAAGGCAAAGTCGATATTCGCCTGTGCCGTCAGGTGTTCAAACAGGCTCGATTCTTGAAATACGTAACCAATTGGGCGCTGGTATGTCGGTAGCGTGCGGCGATCGTCTTGCCATACATCACCTTGCACCGAAAGGTAGCCTTGTGGCGCCGTTTCCAGCCCGGCGATACAACGCAATAAGGTAGTTTTACCTGATCCAGACTGACCAAAAATCGCTGTCACTCCTTGACTCGGTAATTTGGCCGCCACGCTCAGCACAAAATCTTCACGGCCTTTGGCTTGGCGTGTCAGTGAAAATTGTGCGTGAATACAGCTATCGCTTGCAATTGTTTGAGACATCATCGACTCCCCCACACACTGGTTCCACGACGCTGAAAGCCATAAACGCCAAGCAACACCACAAACGAAAAGGCCACCATCAAGCCAGCCAGCACATGCGCTTGGCCGTATTCCATCGCTTCAACGTAATCGTAAATCTGTACCGAAACCACACGTGTCTCTTGAGGAATATTGCCGCCAATCATGAGTACGACGCCAAACTCACCCACCGTATGGGCAAACCCTAAAATCGCGGCCGTGATAAAGCCAGGCTTTGACAATGGCAGTACTACATTAAAAAAAGTATCCCATGGCCCTGCTCGTAAGGTCGCCGCGACTTCTAACGGCCGTTCACCTAGCGCTTCCATGGCATTTTGAATCGGTTGCACGACAAACGGCAACGAGTAAAACACTGACGCGATCACCAGCCCCCAAAAGGTAAATGGCAATAAGCCAATCCCCATCTCTTGAGTCAGCTGGCCGATCCAACCATTTGGTCCCATGGCAATCAATAAATAAAAGCCCAGTACCGTCGGTGGCAATACCAAAGGCAAAGCCACCAGCGCTCCAATGGGGCCTTTCAACCAAGAGCGTGTGCGTGCTAACCACCAAGCGATCGGCGTACCGATGAGTAACAGTAGCACTGTCACCGTGGTGGCTAAGCGTAACGTAAGCCAAATCGCATCAAGATCTGCGTCAGTAAACATAATGGTTATTACTCAGTTTCGTAACCGTAAGAGTGAATGATGTCATGAGCAACCGAGCTGCTCTGTAAGTAATCTAGCAAGGCGATGGCTGCCTCGTTATCAGCGCCACGCTCGAGCAGCACAGCGTCTTGCCGAATCGGGCTGTACAAATCACTCGGCACAATCCAGCTTGAACCCTCCGTCACGTGGCCATCAGACATGATTTGAGACAGCGCGACAAAGCCAAGATTAGCATTACCTGTCGCGACAAATTGATAGGTTTGAGCGATGTTTTCGCCCTGTACCCATTTTGCTTTAGTGGCATCGGTTAAGTCTAACGCATCTAGAACTTCGGTTGCGGCTAAACCATAAGGCGCCAGTTTAGGGTTGGCTAATGCCAGCTTATTAAAATCGCCTGAGCTTAAACGGCTGTAATCGTCTTCGATAAAGTCTGGCAACGTAGACCAAAGCGCCAACGCACCCACCGCATAGGTAAAGCGGCTACCAGAATGGACCATGCCCGCTTCTTCTAAGGCTTTCGGTTTGGCTTGATCGGCGGATAAAAATACCTCAAACGGTGCGCCATTTTGGATCTGAGCCAAAATTTTACCAGACGAACCAAAAGATAAGACAACCTCATGACCGGTTTCAGCTTCGAACTTTTCCACCACAGATTTCATCGCTTCAGTGAAATTAGCCGCTACCGCTGCATGCACTTGTGCTGCCGATGCATTCATGGTCGCGGCACACCCTAGTACCAGCAAAGGTAGTTTGTTTAGCATTGTCATCGAGGTCTCCTTATATGACTTATTGTTATGTCGTCTGATCGGGCCATAGGCCCTTTGAAATTTCGTTGTATAATCTTCTATACAACGAAATTCCTCAAGCCAATACGTTCATATTTCTTTGATTACGACATCACTGCGCGCCAATCTGTCGTATTTAAAAAAGTTTTACGCCTATTCTGGTCCCCCATAAGCTCGCTTCTAACCAAATCCTTATGTGCTACGAAAAGATGGTCAATGACCGTCGATGATTGCTATGATGCTCACCATAGTCGGGGGGCAGGTAACTGCTGAGATCGCTACGCGAGACCCGTTGAACCTGATCCAGTTAACACTGGCGGAGGGAACTATAGGCAGTGCGAGCGACTACTCTCAGCTTACGCGCGCCAGTTCCTTTACGCCGTAAAGGAGCGTTTATGTCTACCCCCATTACCCTAAGCATTGCCGGCTCAGACAGCGGCGGCGGCGCAGGCATTCAAGCCGACATCAAAGCCATTTCTGCCACCGGCGGTTACGCGTGTACCGTGATCACGGCAACGACCGCGCAAAATACCCTTGGCGTCACTGATGTACATGCTATTCCGCTTGCGCACATTGAAGCTCAGTTAGACGCTGTATTCACCGATTTAGACGTACAAGCGGTAAAAATTGGCATGCTAGCCGATTCTGAGATTATTCGAGTCGTGGCGCAGAAATTACGTCAGTACCAGCCTAAAAAAGTAGTTTTGGACCCGGTCATGGTCGCCACCAGTGGCGCTATGCTACTACATGACAGCGCAGTCAAAACCCTGATTGATGAGCTGCTACCGCATGTAAGTGTGATCACCCCTAATCTCCCTGAGGCCGCTGCCCTACTTGGCCAAGCAACACCCACAAGCCACGAGCAAGCACTTGCCCTAATTCCTGCGTTGCAACAACTGCCAACCCCAGCGGTATTACTGAAAGGAGGTCACCTTAGCGATACCCCGAGCTGTATCGATTGGCTGATTACACGCGCACAAACTATCTCCTACGCAGGTCCGCGTATTGCGACGCAAAACACCCACGGCACTGGCTGTACCTTATCTTCCGCTTTGGCCTCATTTTTAGCCCAAGGCTATGACTTAGAAGCCGCCGTGCAACAGGCGAAGCACTACATCAGTCAAGCCATCGCTCACGCCGATGAGTTAGCGGTTGGTCGTGGCCATGGACCGGTTCATCACTTTTATCAGCAAACATCGACCGACTCATGAACCCAGCTGTCGAAATCACGATCACTCACGGTAGCTTGTCTTATCACAATAGCAACCATGCCGTGCTGCAAGATCTCAAGGTAACCTTTGCGCCGAACCAGTGGACCTGCTTATTAGAGCGCAGTGGCTGTGGTAAAACCTCGGTGTTGCGCCAATTAGCGGGGCTATTAGACACACAAGCCCAATGGCAAGGCAGCATCCGCACCAGCGATCAAATCAGCCTTGAGCAACGTATCGCCTACATGGCACAGCAAGATCTTTTATTGCCGTGGTTAAGCGTGTTTGACAATGTCACCGTGGCTAATCGTTTGCACGGCAAGCCACCGACTACATCCCTGCGATCCCATAGGAGCAAAGCATGACGCCCGAACTGATTGTCAAAGCACTCGAGACTCTACGCCAACAAAAGCCCTTGGTGGTAAGCATCACCAATTACGTGGTCATGAACAATACGGCCAATGCACTACTGGCCTTAGGGGCATCGCCAATCATGGCGCACTCGCGTGAAGAAATGGCCGAAATGATGACCTTTGCGGGTGCCTTGGTGATTAATATCGGCACCTTGGATCAAACTTGGGTGGAGCGTATGGCGTTTGCTATCAAGCATGCCAATGCCAACCAAATACCTGTGGTGTTAGACCCTGTTGGCTGTGGTGCCACGACGTTTCGTACCGATACAGCGCGCCAGTTTGCCAAGCTTGCAGAGCAGTTGATCATCCGCGGCAATGCCTCAGAAATCATCGCTCTGGCGGGTCATATTAGCCAAGCCAAAGGCGTGGATTCACAAGACAGCAGCGATGCTGCGTTAGCTGCTGCCAACGCGCTCGTCCAAGAGTATCAAGCCAATGTGGTTATCTCTGGCGCCACGGATTATAGCGTCTCAGCTGCGAGTACCTTTGCCTTAGATAATGGTCATGCCATGATGCCCTTGGTAACGGGTACTGGCTGCTCATTAAGCGCTCTAACGGGCGCCTTTGCTGCGATCGGTGAGACCAGTGGCTTAGCCGCTGCTGCGGTGCTGGGCATCGCTGGAGAAATGGCTGGAGAACACGCCCGAGGGCCTGGCAATCTGCAAATGGCACTGCTCGATAGCCTCTATAACCTTGATGGCGACACTGTATTACAGCGTCTAAAACTGCGCCAACACCCATAACGGAGAAGCCCATATGTCCCCCTACACACTCTATCTCGTGACCGACGAGCACCTGTCACTTAATGCACTGGTAGAGGTGGTCGAACAGGCCATCGCGGGGGGTGTAACTATGGTTCAGCTTCGCGAAAAGCACCATGATGTACGCGCTTTTATCGAGCGTGCGAATGCCATCCACCCCATATGCCAAGCTGCTCAAGTGCCCTTGATCATCAATGATCGTGTCGATGTAGCGTTAGCGGTCGGCGCCGATGGCGTGCACCTAGGGCAAAGCGATATGCCAGCCACCTATGCCAGACGTTTGCTTGGCCCCAATAAGCTGTTAGGGCTTTCCATTGAGAGCTGGAAGCAACTTGAAGAAGCTAAGCAACTACCGATTGATTACATCGGTTTAAGTGCTATTTATCCGACGCCAACCAAGCTTGATACACAACACCACTGGGGGCTTGATGGCCTAGCAAAAGCGCTACAAGCCTACCCTAAGCCGATCGTCGCTATTGGTGGCATTCGTGCAGACAATTTGGCTAACGTTGCCAGCACAGGCGTACAGGGCATTGCGCTGGTATCGGCCCTATGTGCTGCAGATTCGCCTAAGCAAGCCGCGCAATCACTGTTGCGCGAGATACTGAGCGCTCGTGAGTGACGTAAACCACCTGAATACCGAGACACGGCGTCGGGCTTGGGCAACTGACTAGCTGCGCCTAGACCTACAATCGAACCTCAACAATTCATTACTCTATATGGAATTATCATGTCAGACTTTATCACTGTAATGCGTGAAACCTGCCCAACACCTGTTGTGGACGCTACTAAATGGAAACGCATCGAAGGCGAACCGCACACGGTTAACCTAAATGCTTACCTATCAGAAGACGGCAGCAAAATCATGGGCACTTGGATCTGCACACCAGGCAAATTCGAAGTGGAATACGACAAGTGGGAATTCTGCCACTTCCTAGAAGGTTACTGCATCATCACGCCAGAAGGTGAAGAGCCTAAACACCTAAAAGGCGGTGACGTATTCGTGATCGAGCCTGGCATGAAAGGTACATGGGAAGTCGTTGAAACGGTTCGCAAATACTTCGTATTCGCATAATCCGATTCCCTTCAGCGCTGCATAGCAGCGCTGATTTCGCCTCTTATATCCCCCGTACTAACTATTTCTTCTTATTACAAAACCTATCGCAACCTTTCATAAGTAGGCATTGTTTTTACTTATTTAACTTAAATAAGCCTTTTTTTAGGATTAGTTCATCTAATAGAAACTTTTCTAAATTAGAGGAATATACTATGCCGCGTTCTCGTGTTTAAAACTAAGCGTCGACAGCATGCTGCCAACCGTGCCCTGTTTTTTTGTGGGCGCTTAGTTGTAAACATGCTTACCCTAGGGAATTGTAATGAACGCTTGGTATTTTCTTTGCCTCTTATCTGTCATCGCGATCTTCATCGCCTTCATTAATCAATACGTATTAAAACTCCAAACCACCATCGCCATCACCTCTGGCTCTGTTGCCATCTCACTGTTATTGATGGGTTTTACTGAGTTTTACGACAACGATCTCACGCAAACAATGACAGATTCTGTCGCCAGTCTTAACTTCAATATGCTGCTCCTCAACGGCATGCTCGGGTTTCTATTATTTGCTGGTGCTTTAGAGATTGATTTAAAACTACTGCGGCAACAAAAATGGGAAATCGGCATTATGGCGTTTTTCTCGACCTTGCTTTCCACCTTTATCGTGGGCGCTTTATGTTTCGGAATTTTGCATGCCTTTGGCTGGCAAGTGCCGTTTATTTACTGCTTATTATTTGGCTCACTTATCAGCCCGACGGACCCCATTGCGGTCTTGGCCATTATTAAAAAGATGCAGGCACCCGAGAAAATTTCAGTGCAAGTGGAAGGTGAATCACTATTTAACGACGGTATTGGCTTGGTGGTGTTCACCACTATTTTTGCGCTCGCGTTTTCAGGCAAAGAACCAACCCTTGCAAGTGTCACTGAGCTGTTTTTCATCGATGCGATTGGTGGGATTTTCTTTGGTCTAGTGATCGCAGGCATTGCCCATTTATTGATTCGCACCAGTCACGATACCAGCATCGAGCTCTTAATTACCTTGTGTATTCCGACCGCCGGCTATGCTTTAGCCAACGTACTGGATATTTCCGGCCCATTGGCGATGGTGGTCAGCGGTATTTTCATTGGTAATGTGACGCACGCAAAAGGCTTTTCAAAAACCAGCCAAACCACCATGAACCACTTTTGGCATACCATTGACGCCTTCCTGAACTCACTATTGTTCATCTTAATTGGCTTGCTATTGGTGGTATTGCCTGTGACTTGGCAAGAAGTCGGCTTAGGCTTATTGATGATTCCGGTGGTATTGCTGGCCCGTTTTGTCAGTGTTGGCTCTGCTTACAGCGTGTTCCGACGTTTTCGAACATACGATGCCCACTCGGTAAAGATCCTTACTTGGGGAGGCTTACGGGGTGGACTGGCGTTGGCCATGGCGGCCTCGGTGCCACAAGGGGCCTTTTTGGTTAATGGCGCCGATGTGCATACACTTATCGTTGTTATGACTTACACAGTGGTGATTTTCTCGATCATCATCCAAGGCTCAACTATCTCACCAATCATTCAGCGCAGCATCAACGCCAACACTGAAGTCTAATCAGACTTGTTAGCAAGAGCCAGAGTACGTGATAACGCAGTTGCGGCCACGTGCTTTGGCTTCATATAACGCGGCATCGGCGCGACCAAACAAGCGGTCGATATTAACGCCCGGCTCACTGCCCTCACAACATTGAGCCACCCCAGCTGAAATCGTCACTTTAAGGTGATTCTGCTGCGCATGGAAGTAGATATCTAAGCTTTCTACAGCCTCGCGAATAGCACTGGCTATTTGATAACCATGGGCTTTATCAGCATTAGGTAACATAATGGCAAACTCCTCACCGCCAATGCGTCCAACCATAGCATCCGCTGGCACATGCGCTTGCATGGTACGAGCAACCCTCTTCAACACCTCATCGCCTGTCTTATGGCCATAGCGGTCATTGACCTGTTTAAAGTGATCAATATCGAGCATCACCATACAATAAAAACGCTGCTCTGAACGCAAGGTGTTGAGCACTTTATCGGCGTAGTCAAAAAAGTAACCACGATTGGCCAGCCCAGTCAGATCATCGTAGTAAGCACGATTTTCTAAAGCTTCTCGAGAACGTCGACTTTCGATCGCGATACTGGCCAATTGGCTGGCAAAGGTAATCAAATCGATATCATTTTGCTGCGGGCTAGCAGGATACGGATAGTAGATCGCAAACGTACCTAACACTCGTTCATCAGAGGAGATAATCGGATCCGACCAACAAGCAGCTAAACCTGCTTGGCGAGCGATGTCAGTGTAACCCTGCCAATTACGATGCTGACTGATGTCTTCGACAATGACACGCTGCTTTAAAAACGCTGCACTGCCACATGAGCCAATGTTAGGGCCGATTTTGAGCCCTTCGATCGCCTGCAAATAAAACTCAGGTAAGTTGGGCGCAACGCAATTACGCAGACGCTGCTCATCATCTACTAATAAAACACTGCATAGGGCATCTTTGGATTCCGATTGCACTTGCTCGACAATGCGCTCTAATACACTCTCTAAAGAAGCGCCGGTCGCGACCATCTCGAGCATTTGGGTATGGGCCGACAGACGGTTTTGCATCTGCCAATAGTCGGTCATGTCGGTGTAATTGACCAAACGCTTATGACCCACCCATGTGGCCGTTAGAAGTACGTGTTTAACCGCGCCATCTTTACAGGTCACTTCAAGCTCGCGACTTTGCGTCGGATTACCGTCTTTACGTGTTTGTAGCGCCTCTATGTGCCAAGGGCGCAGCACACTTTCACGATACTCGACATCTGGAAAGGCTTTGATAAACCATTGCTCTAAGGTCGCAATCTCGTCGTGCTGAAAACCAAATAGCTCGATAAACGCCGCATTGATGTACTCGATCTCACCGGTCAATGAATTAGACCAGCCCATAGGCGTAGGCGAGGCATCAAGTATTTCTTTTAAGCGAAGTGGTGACTCGATATCAAATTGCTTGGCCACACTCTGACGTACGGCCAAGATAAGATGCTCGCGTATACAGTTGAGTACTTCCTCTAAATCTTCTGAAGAACGCTGTCGAGCTGAATTAGCAAGGTTATGCAAACCAATCAAGAATGGCTCACAACCTTCTTGGGTAACCGGTTGCTGTCGTAAACACGTCGCTACAAAGGTATCGTCAAAACGAGTAAAACACGCCCCATCAACGGATGTTAAAACGATGCCTACGCCAGTCATACGCTGATAGCGTTGTACTAGCTCATTGAGGAATGCTTCCCCCAAAAGCTCTACGATGGAACGGCTGGTATAGCCGATGACAGAAAGTGGCATAATAACTTCACATGGTTTTAAAACTCGTTTTATAAGGATAAATCACTTACACGAAAAAAACCGTTAAAACGTCAAGATATACCAAATATATTGCAAAACACCCCAGCCATCACCGAGCCACCGATAAATTATTGCGGGCACCATACAAGCGCAGTACAAAAGAAAAAGGTACTGGTCGCATTGATGCATCAAATTGGTGCAATCAATCAACTCTTGCCACAAAAGGGCGCTAAAATGATTCACGATTAGGAGTTTACATCACCTAATCGTTACTTGTTGTAGGGATACACGCTTAAGGAACAGTGTACTTATTGGATGCTCACTTACATCTATAACATAGCGCCAATCACCTTTCTCTACTCGCTTTACCATGGTTCCATGCAGTCTTGCATGTATTTTTGAGAGAACACACATGAAAACTAGCGCTCGTAATCAATTTCTGGGCACGATCACAGCCATCACCGATGGTGCAGTCAATACCGAGGTAACATTAGACATTGGCGCCAATCAATCACTGGTCGCCATCATCACCCAAGAAAGTGCGCAGACCTTGGGCCTTGTCGTTGACGGCACGTGCACCGCTCTGATCAAAGCTTCTTCTGTTATTTTAAGCGCCGATACCACAGTCGTGACCAGCGCGCGTAACAAACTAATCGGTAAAATCGCAAAACTAGTACCAGGTGCCGTCAACACAGACGTCACTCTAGACATTGGCAACGGTAAAATGGTCAGCGCCATCATCACCAACACCAGTGTGGCAGAATTAGGTCTTAAAGAAGGTGCAGACGCGTGCGCCCTATTTAAAGCGCCTAGCGTTTTGCTCATGGCAGAGTAACCTGCATTGGGTCGCCATGTGCTCATCATGGCGACTCTTTTTTAATCCTTCTTTTTAAGTTTCATACCAATCCAGCGCATTACGCTTATGGATGTCTATGGCCAACGTTTGTCATAAGACGTCCACAAAAAAGGCGACCCGCAGGCCGCCCTTTAGTAGATCCGCTAATACAATTACTCAGCGCTTAGCGATGACATATCGATAACGATACGGTGCGCCATGTCACCTTTGGCCATACGCTCAAATGCAGAGTTGATTTGATCCATAGAGATCATTTCACACTCTGGGTAGATATCGTGCTTAGCACAGAAATCCAACACTTCTTGAGTCTCTTCGATACCACCGATTAGGGAACCGGCGATACGGCGACGGCCGCCAACCAATGGCCAAGTGATTGGCTCTTCGATTGGTCCGATTTGACCAACGATTACCAAGGTACCATCGACATCTAGTGTCGGCGTGTAAACGTTCACATCGTGTTTAGCAGGAACCGTATCAATGATTAGATCAAAAGAGTTCGCTGCCGCTTGCATCGCTTCTTCGTCAGAAGAGGCCAAGATGCCTTTGGCGCCCAGTGCTTTGGCTTCCTCTTCTTTCTTCTTAGAGCGGCTTAGCACAGTCACTTCAGCACCCATAGCAACGGCCAGTTTTACTGCCATGTGGCCAAGACCACCCAGACCAATCACACCTACGCGAGTGCCTTCTTTCACACCCCAAGTGCGCAGTGGTGAGTAAGTCGTGATACCAGCACAAAGGATCGGAGCAGATTTAGAAAGATCCATGCCTTCTGGCACGCTCAGTACGAATTCTTCACGAACAACGATGTGCTTAGAGTAACCACCTTGAGTCGTTTCACCAGAGATGCGATCTGGCGCTCCGTAAGTAGGTGTCATGCCGTTACGGCAGTACTGTTCCTCATGGTTGTGACACTGGTCACATTCTTGACAGCTATCCACCATACAACCGACCGCTACTTGGTCACCTACTTTGTATTTTTTCACATCAGAACCCACTGACGTTACAACACCTACGATTTCATGGCCTGGAACTAGAGGGTACGGTTGTGGACCCCAATCGCCATTAACAGTGTGTAAGTCAGAGTGACAAACACCTGAGTATAGAATTTCGATCGCCACATCATTGTCACGAAGATCACGACGTTCGAAGTGGTAAGGCACCATATTTGCGCCAGAATCGTGTGCTGCATAGCCTACGGTTTTCATAAATTTCTACTCCCAGTATTTTTAATTGGTTTTGGAAACGCTTGTTAGCATTTCTTATAGTGTAATCGACTGACACGTTTTGCGTGTGCCTAATACTCTTTTGCCCTTGCATAAAACTACAAAACTACCGCAAAAGACAACTTTTTTGGCAAGTTCTACTTTTCCTGAAAATATGCAAAAAATAGCCACACAAACGTAACAAAAACCAGTAAAGCACTATTTTTGGGCATTCAAACGCAAAAAAGCCAGCTTTGCGCTGGCTTCTGTAACATTGCATAATCCTACAAAGCTTATTATCTGATCAAACATGTTTACCGGGCTCAGGAACATCCTCTTTACTCACGTTTTCCTCTCGTGCCATTTCTTTTGCCAGCTGCTCATCTTCTTCATCGCCCGCAACAGCTTGCTGATCTGCCCCATATTCAGGTGACAAAGCCAACTGAGTTAACAACGGAAAATGATCCGAACCGATAGAAGGCATACGTTTCATGAAACCAAGCGTAAAGTGCTTACTGTGAAACACATGGTCGAGCGGCCAGCGTAAAAACGCATAATCCGCATGGAAGGTACAAAATACACCACGACCAATACGTGGATCTAACAAGCCACTGACTTTACGGAATAACCGCGTGGTTTTGGACCATGCCACATCATTAAGATCTCCTGTCACAATAACCGGCATATCTGACTCCGCGACACTGCGACCCACGATTTCGATCTCAGCATCACGCTCATCTGACTCTGTATTTTCCGTAGGGCTTGGCGGCGCAGGATGCAGAAAATGCGCCCGGATCACACGCCCATTATTCAATTTAAGTGTCGTATGCACTGAGGGAACATCCTCCTCCACCAAGAAGCTTAACGAGGTATCGGCCATGGGTAGCTTTGAATACACGTGCATGCCATAGAGATTTTCCAGCGGACACTTCACCGTATAAGGCATGGATTCTTCTAACACACTTAGCTGATCTTCCCACCACTGATCGGACTCCAAGGTGACCAACACATCAGGTTGATACTGTTTGACTAACGCAATCAACTTATCAGCTTGACGATTTGGCGTTAAGACATTGGAGGTCAAAATGGTAATCTTGGCCTCAGTCACTGAAGGCTTAGCTGTTTTAACTTCTTTGGGCAGTAAGGGTGTATAAGGTAGTACCCACCACAATTGCACGGCAAGACAACCCAATGCGGCTAAGATCATGATCCCCGTCGACAGTTGCGTAAGGTCTAACCAAGCGCACTGCGCTAACACTAATAAAGCGGCCAACATGGCCAGCTGCAGCCTTGGGAAGTCACCACTGCGCACAATCCAATGCGAGATCCGAAACATAGGGCCTAGTGTGGCAATGACCATTAACAGCGTTAACACCAACAAAATATAAAATGACATAGGGACTCTTAAAATTTCCTTATCGACCCCCAAAAACTTAGCACGGTATGAAAAAAAAATCTGACGCGACCTTAAAAGAACTTAATTTCTTCAATTTTTCTGCGAAAAACAATGACCTAAACACTCTCATTGAAAACGCCCTACCCGTAAATAAAAAAACCGGGCACTAGGCCCGGTTTTTAATCGCTCAAGAGTTCAGCATTATGCCGTCGCTAAGCGCTTTTTCTGACGACGAATGATCCATAGAACTAACAAGAAAGCAGGAATAAAGAACCACTCTTTTGCCGGACGCTCATTGGCGACATCAAAGCCTGTGATTTCCCAATCAAAATCCAGCTGCATTTGCTCAGCATAGCCGCCCCAAGCTAGGTTATCGATATACACTTGGCCTTCCTCGGTACGCACTTCAAGCCCCGCCCCCTCAAATAAGCGGTCGCTCGCACTGCCCGTTTGTGTCAGTGGTAGATCGACGGTTTTTTCAATCCAACGACCATCTAGGTTTTCACCTTCTGCCGCAATGCGTACACTGTCCAAATTAGGGTGCTGCTCAATGTATTCCGTTAACTCGCTGCCTTCAAAGTGCTCATAAGGCGCGATCACTTGATCCAACCAAAAGCCTGGGCGGAACAAAGTAAACGCCACCAACAACAAGATCGCACTTTCCCAACGCTTACTGCGAGCAAAGAAATAACCTTGAGTCGCCGCGGCGAAAATCAGCATCGCCGCCAGCGCCACAATGAAGACAACCACCCCTTGATACCAAGTCACATCGATCAACAATAAATCCGTATTGAAGATAAACAAGAATGGCAGCAATGCGGTACGCATCGAATAGAAGAACGCCGTAAAGCCAGTTTTGATCGGATCACCACCGGACACAGCAGCCGCAGCAAATGATGCCAAACCGACTGGCGGTGTCACATCCGCCATGATACCGAAGTAAAACACAAACATATGAATAGCGATCATTGGCACAATTAAGCCAGACTGCGCGCCCAACTCCACTACAACACTTGCCATCAACGACGACACGACAATGTAGTTGGCCGTGGTCGGTAAGCCCATACCCAAGATCAGCGAGATCAAGGCCACCATCAGCAGCATGATGATCAGTACACCACCTGACAGCAGCTCAACAAACTCTGCCATCACCTGCCCGACACCCGTGAGCGTCACCGTACCGACGATAATGCCCGCGGTCGCCGTCGCCACACCGATACCGATCATATTGCGCGCGCCGGTGTTCAAACCTTCGATCAGATCCCAAGTACCTTCTTTAAGCTTTGAACCAAGACCTGATTGCTTACGGAACCAAGCTTTTAGCGGCTTCTGCGTCAGCAGTACAAACGCCATCAACAGACTCGCCCAAAACGCCGACAAACCTGGGGATTTGCGCTCTACCATCAAGAACCAAACCAGCACCACCAGCGGTACCAAGTAGTACAAGCCAGAGCGGTAGATATCCGCAAACACCGGCAATTTTACAATCTCGCCATTGCCATCACCCATATCTAAATCTTTGTTCTGCGCCGAGACGTATAAGAGCCCCAAGTAACCAAAGATCACCAGCGCCAACAAACCAATATTAGAAAAATCGCCCAGCAACCACTTGATGCCCAGCACCAAGTAATACAAAGCGCCCGCTAGGATCAGCATGCTCGATAAAATAATACCCGAGCGCAAGATCGCGATTTTCCAAGGGCGTGCAGGCGTCACACGTGGTAAACCACGCATATCGGCTTTTAGTGCCTCAAGGTGCACGATGTAAAGCAAAGCGATATACGAAATGGTGGCTGGCAAAAACGCATGTTTGACCACTTCAATGTAGGAAATCCCTACATACTCCACCATCAAGAAGGCTACAGCGCCCATCACTGGCGGCATGATCACACCGTTGACCGATGATGACACCTCTACTGCGCCTGCCTTTTCTGGGCTGAAGCCGACCTTTTTCATCAACGGAATAGTAAACGTACCTGTGGTCACCACATTGGCGATGGAAGAACCTGAGATCAAACCTGTCATCGCCGACGACAAGACCGCTGCTTTCGCTGGACCGCCACGCATGTGACCAAGCAACGCAAACGCCACCTGAATAAAGTAATTACCGGCGCCAGCTTGGTTAAGCAGAGCACCAAACAAGACGAATAAGAAAACAAAGCCAGACGACACACCCAAGGCGATACCAAACACCCCTTCGGTGGTCAGCCACATATGGGTCATGGCTTTTTCGAACGACGCCCCTTTCCAGCGTAGAATCTCTGGTAACCAAGACGAATCACCAAAGAACACATACAGCAAGAAGACAATCGCCACCATCATCAATGGCGGCCCTAACGAACGACGTGCCGCTTCAAGCGTCAGCAACAAACCTAGTCCTGCAACCACCAAGTCCATGGTGGTCGGTAAGCCTGGGCGCATGGCTAACTCGTCGTTAAATAAAAATAAGTAGGACGCACAAAACGCACCGACAATGGCAAAGCCATAATCGAGCCAAGGAATACGATGCGTTGGACTGCTACTAAACGCAGGAAACGCCAAAAACGCCAAGGTGACCGCAAACGCTAAGTGAATAGCCCGGGACTGAGTATCGTTTAAAAAGCCAAAGCCAAATTGCGATGGTAATGGCGAGCCGATCCAAAGCTGGAACAAAGACCAACAAAGCGGCAGTAAAAACAATAAGCCTAATGCAAATCGACCATGGGGCACCCGTTTACCGGTATCCGCCTCAGCGACCATTTCATTAAGCTTATCCGTGTCTAAGGAGTTGGATGAATTAGACATAGAAGATTCCTAAGCAAGAAAAGACTTGGAACAAAAAGCGCCGGAAAATCCAGCGCTTTAGAGGATCGTTTATTAAAGTAACGGTTACTTCAACAAACCTTGCTCACGGTAGTATTTTTCCGCACCTGGGTGCAGTGGCGCTACCAGCGAAGATTGCACCATTTCTTCAGGCTGAAGCGGCGCGAAGGCTGGGTGTAGACGTTTGAACGACTGGAAGTTCTCAAACACAGCCTTGGCCATTTGGTAGACCACTTTGTCAGACACTTCAGAAGACGTCACGATGGTCGCTTTCGGGCCGAACGTCACAACATCTTCAGGATTGCCGTTGTACATGCCACCTGGGATAACCGCTTGTGAGAATTCGCTGTGTTTCGCTTGAACGCTCTTCGCAACTTCACCATCTAGTGGGATCATGCGCACGTCACAAGTCGTTGTCGCTTCTTGAGCCGAACCGTTAGGTAGACCTGCCACGAAGATGGTCACGTCAAACTTGTCATCACACAGTGCTTGCGACATTTCAGATGATTTAAGCTCTGCAGCAAAAGCGAAGTCTTCGGTGGTCCAGCCTTTTTCGGCCATCAGTAGTTCCATCATAGAGCGGTTACCAGAACCTGGGTTACCGATGTTGACGCGCTTGCCTTCAAGATCGTCAAACGACTCAATGCCAGAATCCGCACGGGCCATCAAATGGATTGGCTCTGGATGCAAAGAGAAGACAGAGCGTAGCTCAGGGAAAGGATTGCCTTCGAATTGGTTTTTACCATTGATCGCGGCCGCTTGCACATCAGACTGCGCCACACCAAACTCTAACTCACCCGCACGGATGCTGTTGACGTTGTAACCCGAACCGCCTGTCGACTCTACCGAACAACGAATACCGTGCTCTTTGCGGTCTTTGTTAATCATACGACAGATAGAGCCGCCCGCAGGGTAATAAACGCCTGTCACGCCGCCTGTACCGATGGAAACAAATTGTGTGTCGTCTGCCATCGCTAGAGTGGTAGCTGCTGCGAAGCCCGCCGCTAACGTGGTTTTAAGCATGATGTTTTTCATTGAGAATTCCTCGTTGTGTCGATTTCTTGTTATGAGATTGTCAAAATCATGGTGGAACATCGCAAATAGGATGCCAACTCATTAAAAACAATCTAACCTATTGAAATTTAAGAACTTTAATATTTTCCATGTCGCACCCACAGGTACAAGGCGTTATAACTATAGTTATAGAATCAGCGATAATCCATCCCTTTTTAACCCGAGAAATACGCTATTTACTTGGCTAGCGTCAGCCTTATAACGAATCTTATACTTATAACTTTTGTTATAGGCATTTGACTTCACTCTGGCGCGTTGACTTCTCATCCCGCGCGAATCTCGCTAAGATGCCTAGCCACCGTCTTGTCTGCTTGGTTAACTATGCTATTGCGCCCATTTATTGTTCTATCCTTACTCATCTGCTCTTCCCTGCTGGGCGCAGCGGAACGCGTGGCGATCCCCGAAGCCTCACAACCGCGTGTTATCCATATTGCCGCGGATTACAACTATCCACCTTACGAGTTTCTTGATGACGAAGGTCAACCCGCAGGCTATACCGTAGAACTCAGTTACGCCATTGCTGAGGTCATGGGCTTTGAAATCGACCTCACTATGACCGATTGGCAAAGCGCTTACGCAGGCCTAATGGACGGCACATACGATGCATTACAAGGCATTGCTTATTCGGACCAGCGCGCTGAGCAAATTCTGTTTTCGTCGCCACACTCAATCGTCAATCAATCGTTATTTGCCCGCAAAGACGGCCCTCATGTAGACGACATCATGCAGGTAGCTGGCTATGAAGTGATCGTGCAAAACGCCAGTGTGATGCACGAATACCTAAAACGCTTCGTACCCGATGCCAAGATTATTCCGATGCCGACTCATTCAGCGGCGTTACGCCTACTTGCCTCCGGCCAGCATGACTTCGCCCTGACCGCTAATCTGCCATCACTTTATTTAAGCCAAGAAATGGGGTTGAGTAACTTAGAACCGATCGCGCGACCTGTCGCAGGCCAACGCCTAGGGTACGGCGCACTGCCCGAAAATGAAGACATTTTGGCGCTTTTTAGCGAAGGGTTGGCAATCCTTAAAAACACTGGCAGACAACAAGCGATTTACGATAAATGGTTAGGCACCTTGGATCAGCCATCGCGCCTGCAGTGGAAAACGCTTGGCCAGTATGCGTTTTATAGCAGCTTAATTCTGCTGTTCGTTTTAGGCGGTAGCGTAATTTGGAATGCCATGCTGCGTAAAGAAGTGGAACGCCGCTCTCAACAACTGAAAGCCCAACAAGAACAATTGATCCAAGCAGATAAAATGGCGTCCCTAGGGGTATTAGTCTCAGGGGTGGCTCACGAAATCAACAACCCAACAGGCTTGTTACGACTCAATTTGCCCATCCTGCAATCCGCCTGGGAAGATGCCCTGCCCTATTTAGATGAAGCCAACGAAAACCATCAAGGCATCATGCTGGGCGGCCTAAGCTATCATCGCTTAAAAGATGAAATCCCCTACCTATTAAACGAAATGCAACAAAGCACCGATCGCATCCGCAATATCGTGGATGACTTAAAAGACTTTGCCCGTGAACAACCAGACGAAATCTGGCAAGAAGTCGATATCAACCAAGTGGTTGAAACCGCCGTGCGCCTTGTCGATAAATCGATTCGCACCGCTACTGAGCAATTCAGCTTACAACTGGCCAGTAGCCATCCCATCATTTTGGGCAACGCCCAGCGCATTGAGCAGGTGGTGATTAACTTGATTCTCAACGCGTGTGACGCGTTAACTGACTCACAGCAAGCGTTGAGCGTACACACCGCAATTAGTTTAGACAGCCGCGAAGTCTATATCATGATTCAAGACCAAGGCTGTGGTATCGAAGCACAGGACTTAAAACGCTTAACCGATCCATTTTTTACCACCAAACGTGAGCAAGGCGGCACAGGCCTTGGCTTATCGGTTTCCGCTGGTATCGTCAAGGCGCATCAAGGCTACTTATCCTTTGACTCTTCTATCGGTCATGGCACGACCGTCACCGTTGCGTTTCCTGCTCACAGAGAAACGACGACCTTAGACTCACACTCATCCTAGGCAGATTATGAACACGACAGTTTACCCACAATTTAAGATTTTACTGGTCGATGATGAAGCGTCATTTCTGCGCAGCATGTCACTGACGCTAGAGCGCTACGGCTTAAATAACTTAGTCACCTGCCAAGATCCACGCCAAGTCAAAAGCTTGGTCGAAGAACACACCATTGGCTTGGTGTTGCTCGATCTGACCATGCCTACTTTATCGGGCCAAGAGCTACTTGAATGGTTCACCCAAGAACACCCTGACATCAGCGTGATTATCTTCAGCGGCCTAAACCAAATAGATGCCGCGGTAAATTGCGTCAAGCAAGGGGCGTTTGATTATCTGGTGAAAACCACCGATCAAGAACAGATTTTAGAATCGATCAAGCGCGCCATTCACACCCAAGAGCTGAGTCTTGAAAACCAAGCTCTACGGGCGCAACTGCTGTCGAGCGAGCTTAATAAAGCCGATCACTTTACTGGCTTCATCACCGCTAATAATAAGATGATGTCGACGTTTCGTTACCTCGAATCCATCGCGCCGAGCACTCAACCCGTACTGATTACCGGTGAAAGCGGCGTTGGCAAAGAACTGATTGCCGGAGCCATTCATGAACTGAGTGGTCGCAAAGGGCCGTTGGTAACGGTCAATGTGGCAGGGCTTGATGACAACATATTTTCCGACACCTTATTCGGCCATGCGCGCGGCGCCTTTACTGGTGCCGATAAGGTGCGCCAAGGGCTCGTCGAAAGTGCCGCGGGCGGCACTCTGTTTTTAGATGAGATCGGCGATTTGAGCGCCAGTTCGCAAGTCAAACTACTTCGTCTTTTGCAAGAAGGCGAATACTACCCGATCGGCAGCGATCGACCAAAACGCATCCAAGCGCGAGTGATCGTGGCCACCCATCAAAACCTAGTGGAGCAACAGCAACAAGGGCATTTTCGCAAAGATTTATACTACCGCTTGCGAACCCATATGGTGCACATTCCGCCCTTGCGCGAGCGCTTGAATGATCTGCCATTGTTGCTGGATCATTTTATGCGCCAAGCCTGTGACGAATTAGAACGCCCTTATCTGACCATCCCTAATGGTTTGGCGCTACAGCTACAGACTTACGCCTTCCCTGGTAACGTACGCGAACTTAAAGCCTTAGTGTACGATGCCGTCAGTCAAAGCAGTGATAGCTTGTTGACCACATCGGTGTTTCAGCAACTACTGGGCGCAGCAAAATTAGACGCTCCCGATAGCTTACTTGGCTTTCAGGACGATCAGCCACTGCCGACCTTAAACCAGGCCTGTAAGCTATTGGTAGAAGAAGCGATGAAGCGCGCCAACCAAAACCAGTCTTTGGCGGCGCGGATGCTCGGCATCTCTCAGCCAGCGCTGAGCAAACGCTTAAAAAACATGAAAGAAGAAAACGATCAAAGCGGGGCTTAAAGCACCGCTTCGAAGCATTCTAGCTGCGGCGGCCCCATGTAAATCTCTTTGCGGCTGCCCGCATTGGCGTGGGCTTTACGAAACGCCTCCGACTTAGTCCAACCTTCAAACGCCTCGCGTGATTCCCACACCGCATGGGACGAAAACAAGGTGTACTCTTCAGTGGTCGCGCCTTGCAGTAGGTTAAAGCTCTTGAACCCAAGCACTTCGTGCAGATACGAATCACGCCCTTTCCAGATATCGATAAACTCTTGCTCGCATCCTAGTTTGATTTTAAAGCGGTTCATGGCAATAAACATACGACCCTCTCTTTAGCAGATAAATAAGTGTTTAGACTCTTAGATCATGGCGACGAAATGGCCACTTTAAAGATGCCAAGCCGCCTTAAACATAAAAAAGCCCGAGCGCTAAGCAAAGCAACTCGGGCAGGTGGAAGCTTTTAAATCAGTCGCTTGATTAGCAGGCTTCTAACGTAGGTGTTGGTGTTGTGGTTTTACGGCCTGACAAGTACACGTAAGCGGCGATAAAAAACAACACGATGCCCATCGCAGCAATCAACCAATACACATTGAGCAAGGTGCCAGTCTTATCATTGATCACGCCCGCCAATAAGTTACCTAGCGCACCACCCATACCAAAGGTCACCATGCCGATGCCATTGATTTGCATGGTTGCTTTAGAGCTGTATTGCTTGCTGACCCAGCCCGCTACGATGCCCCAAATTGGGAAGTACATCAGACCGTAACCAAAGCCTGCCAACATCACAAAACGCGCTGGATCGTAAGTAAAAGCGATCAAACCTAGAGCGAAAGCGCCAAAAATTGTCAGTAACGCTACGCCATGACCTCGCTTATCCGCTAGCTTACCAACAAAGAAACCTGCCACCATGCCAGTAAAACCAATCACACTCCAAGTGTAGCCACCCAGCGCTGGCGGTAAATTTAGTTGTGCCAAAAAGGTGTTCAACCAAGTAGAAAACGTCATGGTTGAAAGGCCCACTAAAAACAATACCAAGCAAGACAAGAAAGCGGTGCGTTCACGCAATACGGTCTTAAACAGTTTGCCTGTGGTCATCGCTTCTGGTGCAAAGGTTACTTCGATGTCTTGCTCTTGGCTTTGTGCACGTAGGCGCTTTAATAGATTCAACGTGGCAAACAAGGTTACTAAGCCCAATGCCGACGCCACCATCCAACCACTGCGCCAACCAAACATTGGCACGACTAATAGGATAATCAAACCATTCAAGCTGTAGCCCCAAGCGGTACCACTGGAGGCGATCGACAAGTTAGTTGCCGTGCGATCCAAACGGCCCAGGCTAGTGGTCAACTCCACAATACCGCCCCAACTGATCGCGGCACTCGCTGCCATCACCGTCAATACGGCGATCATAATCATTGGGTTATCTAGCCACGCCATGGTAAATAGCAAACTCGAAGTCAGCACACCGGTGGCAATCAATAAACGTCCTGAGTCTAGGCGATGACCAATCACCCCTAAAATCATCGCGCCGGCCAAATAAGACAGCTGCGTTAAAGCACCGGCCGCGGCCAAATACCAACTGCTGATCTCAATCGACTCCTGCATCAGCGGCAAAATAGCCGCGAATAAAAACAGGCCGAAGCCATGACTGATCACCTGATTAAAACCAAACGTCATTGCCATGCGCATCTCAACACTCCTAGCTCGTATCGACATTAAAAGAATGACAGCTGTGCTGCCGATGAGAGGATAATAGACCCTTGCTTTTGTTCGGTAAATCGATAAAAATTCAATTCTACGTTCAACTTTATTGAAAACTGAAGCCATGCACGATTTACCGATTAATTTATTACGTACTTTTATGGTCGTGGCAGACACCTTGAACTTAACCGAAGCCGCGAAACAGCTACATAAAGCGCCTTCCACGGTCAGCATGCAACTGAACCGTTTAGAGGACTTAGTGGCCAATCCTTTAATGGAGCGGGGCCAACACGGTGTACGCTTGACCGCAGCAGGCAATCAACTGCGTACTCATGCTCAGCAGCTTCTGAACCTGCACGATCAGATCGTCGGTTCGTTTCAAAACATGGACATCGATGGCGTGGTTCGTTTAGGCACCCATGATCAATACGCCAGCCGCACCCTTGCACCGATTTTGCAGGACTTCATCATTAGTTACCCAGAAGCACAGCTAGAGGCGTTTTGTGATTATCGCCCTAATCATTTAGTAGAGCTGATGGACAAGGGCAAACTGGATATTGCCCTAGTGGAAATGGTGGCGGGGAGCGAAGGCGGCATCCGCTTACGCCGCGATGAACTGGTATGGATCGGTAGCCAAGATCACTTTGTGCATACCCAGGCGGTATTACCGCTGGTGGTGTTCGATGAAGGCTGTAAGCACCGCCAGTACGCTTGCGAAGCACTCGATAAGGCAGGCATTGCTTACCGCATTGCCTTTACCAGTCAAAGTCGTGCAGGCGTGCTAGCCGCAGTGCGTGCAGGTATTGGCATCGCTATTGTGCCTTTTCATACCCTAGAGGATGATTTGGTGATTCACCGCGAGCTCCCAACCCTGCCGGATATGGAAGTCACACTTTTTACCTCCCCCAAGGTCAACGAAGCCACTCGACGTCTTGAGAAAATCATTGTTGATAGCCCTGTTTTTAACCCTATGAGTGTTGAGGCAAACCAAACCCTATCAGCGGTCGCGCCTACCTGATTACGGCGCTTTAGAAAAAACCAACAAAAAGCCCCGATAAGGAATCCTTATCGGGGCTTTTTATGCTCAGTTAACCGACAAAACGACTTTCTTAGTTGGCTTCGTTAGTAACTGTGTTACGTTCTACATCAAATTGATTTTCTAACGCATCAACTTTGGTCTCATACGCCTCAAGCTTTTGGTTGATTGGCGCAGATGTGTTGTAGTTCACATTAGGATTGGTTTCGATCTGCTCTGAAACTTGCTGAGCATTCGCTTTCGCATCTAGGTAGTTATCCAACAGATGGTTCTCATCGCTTGAAGCGAAACCTGCTGATGCTGTCAATGCTAATGTGGCTGCAATGGCTGTCGTTTTAATGTTCATGGTGCTCTCCTTTTCTCTACTTAGTGACAAGGGATTTGGCAAGGCCAAATATTAGTTTTCAAGCTTCAAATCATTGAGCGTATCGCGTAGCTCATCATTTTGGTCTTCGACCATATCTAGCTTGCGTGAGACGGGAATGGCGCGATCAAGATCTAATTCATTCACTTCATAACCCATGGTTTCAAGCTGCGCTGACAAAGAAGCATTGCTCGCTTGTGCCTTGCGCAAGTCATCGCGAGTCTCTTCAGCAAAACCTGCAGTAGAGATGGTCGCAGTGGCCAAAAGTGCCGTGGTCATGGTTAGTAGTTTTTTCATCTTGAACCTCCTATATAAGGTCTCTTTATTTTTCGTGGCAAAGCATGTTGCCGATCGATGGGTTAAATATTAGCCACTCAAATCGGAGAGCGAAAGAGGCTCATGGCCCATTCCAAAGTTCTTCCCCGAAGCGATGAAATACGCATAATTGCGCCGAACACGCAGCGATAATGCATCCATTGCACATTCTATAAATATTCCAATTAAAGTGATAAGAAGCATCCACACTAGAGCTTTTTATCACTTCCAAACACATGCCTCATAACGCAATTGTGCAGCCCCGATCACATCTTGCGCTGTTTTCGTGCATAGACCATCGAATTTAAATGTCTGGCTGGCTTGGCACTTACTTAATTCAGATCACTTACCTATGGCTTACTAATGAGTCTTGCTTCTAGCGGCTAACCAGAACAAAACAAAGCAGACAAAACAAAGCCCCGATGGCTGATGCCAATCGGGGCTTCGTTCACTCGGCTAGAGTATCAGGGTTGAAGCTTAGTTAGCTTCAGTTGTCACTGTGTTGTGCGCAACATCGAACTGGCTTTGTAGCTCAGCTAGTTTGTCTTCGTAAGCATCTAACTTAAGTGTTAGTGGTGTTGGGTTGTTAAACTCAACGTTGGCATCGTGCTCTACACCCATTGATTCAAGCTGTGCTGAAATCGCTTTCACATGTGCTTGTGCATTTAGGTAATCTTCTACAAGGTTGTTTTCGTCGCTAGAAGCGAAAGATGTAGTTGCTGTTAGAGCTAGAGCTGCGATCAATGCTGGAGTTTTGAAGTTCATACTATTCACCTTTTTATCTATGGGCTCAAACCGGATGTGGTGAGCGCCTTGTCTGTCATGCAGTGGACTCTGTTTGATGTCCGCTGCGCTTCGATGAGATGAATATTAGCGCCCCCTAAAAATAAAAAAAGAGCTTAGAAAAGCGTTCCCAAATGCTTACTACAAGTAGAGAAATGCGTCTAAATAGCCGCTAAACGCACCAATTTAGTAATACTAGCCATATTCCCAAACAAACCGTAAAAAATGTCAAATACACAGCACCTATTCGTCATACATTAAGTACAGAAAAGCTTAATTCTTGCTTCTTTTGACACTAACCATTCACTAGTGCGGCAATAATGACCTTATTATGTATTAAAATGAAATAGTAAAACCGCCCTCTCTTTCATAATTGACATCAAAGAAATAGAACATGATCAATCAATCTTTTCGATACATTTATAGGTCATCAAACTGACATCAAGCTTTGTTACTGAGAATCTAAGGCGGCAAGGCGCTTATTGACGAACGATAACCGCGCCAAAATACCGATCACCACTAATGCAAAGACTAAACGCGCCCACAACACACCGGATAAATCCGCTCCTAACAGCATTACCAGCATAGTGTCTTCTATTACGCTGTGACACAGACTTAAAAAACCAATGGTCAAGAAAATATCTCGTCGACTAAGGCGCCCAGACTCTGCTTCTTTAATCAGCAACCCCGCCCCAAAGGTCAATCCCAGTACAGCACCAATCACCGCGACATTGGCCGCTTCTTTGCCGATGCCAAGCATGCGCAGCACCGGATATAGCAGCATGTGAACTAAGCGCTCAATACCCAACACGCGTAATATCTGCAGCAGCGTCATCAATGTCAAAATTACCACGTACACTGAGGCTAAGGTTTTTACTTGCCCCAACGCCCACGCCAGTAAGCTAGGATCTTGGCTTAAGGCAGGCTGCCACAATAATTGACTTGGCTGCTGCAAAAGATCGAAGTACTGATACACATGGTGCAACAAACAGCCCAACACCAAAGCGCCACCAAAACGCAACGCAATGGTTACCCGCCAACCCACGCCCATACGCTTGGCAATCGCACCTTCTACTGGCAAAGCGTGGGACAGCAATGCCAGCACGCCTAAAACTGTGACCTGCGCCACACTTAAGCTTTCCGAGACGCCCAGGTTAAAAAACACAATCATGCCAGCATAAATATTGGTCAGTATGAGTGTGGCCCAGACAATGCCCAGCTCATCCGGTAGCCCTACTAATTGCATCAAGGGGGATAACAGCTGGCCAAATAGATCAATACCGCCAAATGATTCAAGCGCTTTGACGATCAATAAGGCTGGAATCATGACCTTTAATAAGGTCCAGTAAACGCGTACGGATTCCCGCACCAATGCCACACTGGCGTGATAAAACTTGTTCATGGTCAAAAGCTCAATTGCGATAGATTAGGCCGATATTCTAAAACACAGCGACGAAATAATTTCTCTTTAATAGCTTAAGACAGCCTGATAAATTTGTTTTTTAAGCAATTTAAGAAATATTATTAATCATGGCAGAGTTAGACAACATTGATCGTAATATCTTAAGGCAACTGCAACAGGACAGCCGCCTTACTAACGTACAACTGGCCGAAGTTGTCGGTCTGTCGCCGCCCGCCTGCTTAAAGCGCGTCAAACGACTCACCAATGAGGGCTACATTGCCCGTCAAGTAACTCTACTTGAGCCCAGCAAGCTTGGCCCTATGCTGCATATGGTGGTGGAAGTATTTATGGAGCGCGATCACAAGCACTTGTTTCAAGCGTTTGTACAACGCGTACAGGCAACGCCAGAGGTGAAGCAGTGTTATCAGGTCACAGGAGAAGTGGATTTTGTCTTAGTGGTGATGGTGACAGATATGGTGGCCTATGAAGCATTATGCGACCGTTTACTCTATTCAGACACCAATGTGCGTAAGTTTCGCACACTGATTTCTATGAAGCGTGATAAGTTCGAAACTGCCATTGATTTGCCCTGACAGTTTCGAAGACTATGCTTAGCGAATCCAAGAGCCGACGACCTTGACCTCATCGTCGATGGTTTTCAAATACAGCATAGCAAGATACTCACCTTCAGCTTTAGAGCTTAACTGTTTAAACAGCACCAGCACATGATCCGTCTGACGCAAAATGCCCATATACTCAGGCTGCTCAATCAATGAGGTAAACAATTTGCTGTATTGCCATTGATGCTCCACCATGGCACGGGCTTGATCGGTGACGGATTCTGCCGCCATGTGTTTGGCAAACAGCGCCCAATCTTTACTATTGGACCCTTTGATCATGTCATCCCAAATGGCTTCAGCCAGCACGCGAATGTCTTCATCTGAGCGTTGTACAATATCCATAACCTGATTCCCCATCTTTGCTGAGCTGTGCGTGTATCTGCTAATTAATGTGTTTTACTTGGACCGTTACGCACCAAGTCTTTACCGTTTTCAAACACTTCTTGTGATACCCAACGCCCTAATAGTAACTGATGGTTATTGTCCAGCACCGCTACAAACGGACGACCGTCAGAATTATTGGTCGCCAACGCCACGCCAGCAGGGTTATTCAGGCCGAAGGCGCCACTTTCAACCGCCAACAAAAACGACTCCAACTCTTCTAGGGTATCAATTACTTCATTATCGTTAATCATCAAACACTCTCGATTGTCGCGTAAAACGCGTAGCATACCAGCTCTCAAGCAACGGCTGAACCGTGTTAACTAGATTTCACCAACACAAAAAAAATCGCCCATAGGAGTACCTATGAGCGATTTCTCGTACTAGCAGAGTAAGACGACTACTGAATATCCGTCAGCAGTTGCGGTGCGCCAAATTTCACCAGCTGACCGCCCGCTTGAGCAATCACCTGCTGCCAAAAAGACTCCAGTGAACGCATCGCCGCCTGAGAAGAATACGCTTTACCGCCCTGTACATAGCCGCCACCAATCACGAACACATCGGCGTTGTTTAATGCTCCCTGTGGAATGATATCGGCAAACTTAGCAAACTCTTGGCTCGCATCGATCGGTCTTACGTGACCTTGGCTATAAAAGCTTGAAACATCGGAGTTTTCGATCATATCAGACACCAAAATCAAAATGGTGCGCTCCGATTGAATATCTGCAAACACGTCTTCTGAAACGGTTAGCAAAGAGCCAACCAGCTCCGTTTTAGGGTAATGCTGACTGCTGTCGTGAAACGAGCCTTTTAGCTGCTTGTGCACCAGCTCAATTGCTTTGGTGCTTTGCATTGCCATGCAGTTATCAAACTTATTCAGGGCTAGGCGATTGGCAGCGTTGCGTTGATCTTGTGCTAACGTTTGATCAAACTGCCCATCAAACGTGACATCGGTATAGCGCCCTTGAGCGTTGGCAGAAAACGATACGATGCGAATACGATCGCCAGGCTCAACCAATTGCTGAACTTGGCGGTGCACCGTCTTTTTCAGCTTAGTATCAAGGTTCACCGTTTGATCCACCATTACCACAATATCCCGTAGTGGCGTGGCAGGCTTCATGTCCGTGATCTGCGCATAATCGTAGCAAGATTTAAGATCATCGCGCGCCTCACTGGCGAAGGCCAATTGACTCGCCAACGCCATCATGCCCAATACAAGTGCTTTTTTCATTACAGCTTTCCTTCTGCTTTAAGCTTGGCCATGATGCGTGCTTTTTGCTCTTCAGGAGTTTCCTGCTTTGCTTGCTGCGCTTCTTCTAACAATTGGCGTTCAATTTCTGCATCAGAAGCGGCTTTTGCTTCCGCCAAAAGCTGGCGCTCTAATTCATCATCCGATACCGCATCTGTGCTTGGCGCACTAACGGCTGATGCGACCGCTGCGGCAGCTGCCATCGGTGCCTCAGCAACCGTTGCTTGGGTCATGATGCTGGAGTGTTCTTGTTCGTGACCAAGAGTGGTACGTGCACGTCGATTACGACTAGCCAAAGACTGATCACTGTCTTGCTCCACGTAATCCCAAAATGTACGACCTGCTGCGGTGTTAATCAGCACATCAACACTGCTGTTCATGGTTTCACCGCTCAGCTTTTTCGCCATACGTGATTGCAATTCACTCAGGGTTTTCTGGGCACGTTGCGCGATGTTGTTGGCCGCACTATCCATGGCCATTTCATATTGGCTCTTAGTTTTGTACTTATGAGTGCTCTGCCAAGCAGTTTTTGAGTGCTTGCCAACAAAACCATATTTGTACGATACCCAAGTCGCAAACGCCTGCAACACTAAGAACAAGATCGCCAACATACCAAATGTTGCCCAGCTACCTTCTTTAGTCGCCTGACAGATTTCTGTTTCACCACGCTCACGGGCTTCTGTCGCGGCTTGCTGCGCTGCTTGTGGTGGTGGCGGTGTATCGCTGTACAAAGCATCTAAACTAAGACCGCCGGCAGCACTTGCAGCACTTTCACCTGGAATACACATCACATCCTGAGTTTGCGCTACTTGTAGCGTTTTTATACGCACAAACGTAATGATGATACCGATGGCCACGATGGCGATCACCGCCGCAATCGTAAAGGTATGCTTTTTCACCGGCGAGTTAACATCAAGACGGTACAGACGACGCATGTAATTCGGCTGATTATCATCAGAGAAATCTTCGATGTCGTAGTCGAATTGGATCGCATCAAGCGTTTTCGGGCGCGTTTCCGGACTGTCTGCTTTCCAGTTATTACGGATGCGGCCTAAAATGCCATTGCGGTAGATTTCATGGCCCATCAAGTGCGTTAAGAACGCTAGAATCACCGCAAAGGCAATCGCCACGATCCACGTCATCACCACGCGTGTGTTTTCAGAGGCACTTAAGTCAATAAAGCCACTCATGGTATAGCTGAAACCCCAGGCTTCTAATACCAGCACGGCAAATAAGCCTATCATCATGATCGCTGCTAAAGGTTTGCGACCCGATTCACCGACAATAGACAGATACTTTTTACAGGCTTCGTAATAATCACCGTCTTTATGAATCTTACCGTACAGTTCATTGTAATCTTGACAAACTGCCGACTCAGAATGAAACCACTTATCTTTTACATCAGGATTTTTAGCGAGCTTACGCAGCTTACCAAATAAGAAGTTATGGTATTTAACGCCTTTCCACCATAATTTGACGGCGTCCCAATTGGTGTAAGCGATATAAAATAAAATTGCTAACGTTGCCGCGATGACTACTAAAATATCGCGATAAGCACTTATCAAAGAAATTAAGTCCATTTTTAACCTTTCACTAAATTCAATTTGAATGCTTTGACCATTAAATCACGGTCTTGTTGATAAATTATTGCATTGGCTTTGGTCGCTGTATCACCATCTAATGAATACACCACATCGGTACATTTCATTAAAGCATCATCATCTTTGGCGTACATTCTGACCAATACCGCATTTTCACCGCGGTAAGTTTCGACATTAACAGGGTACTCATAGTCAGGCTTAAGAGCGGTGCCGTCATAGTCTTTATAGAAGCGCAAAACAGGCATGTGCGTTGGCGCTAAGGTATCGCTGCTCATGCCTACAGGGCCCAGCGTCACACCGGTCTTTTCGGCCATTCCAAACCAAGTCGTGCCATACAAATTAGTAACACTGTCCGCCACTTTGGTTTGTTTAGCCGCAATTTTACGTCCGGTGTAGGTTTTCAAATAAGACTGCGCCACCGGCGCCGTGTAAGCACAACTTCCTAATAGCGGTGATTCATCAGCAATGGCTTGAGAAAAGAATGAGAAGCCATAATCTTGCTCCACTTCGCCCAACGCTGCGGTCACATAATTGGTATCAAAGCTGTCCAAAGGAACACCGCCCAGTGCCAGTGATTCATTGCTTCGATGAGTGATTGAAACCTTCGGCTCGGGTAATTGAGTGATAGGCTGAGTCGACCCTTTTTGCACTGTTTTGGTTGGCAAATTATTGGTGACATTCTCAAGACGTGTTTTCTTAGCCGCAGCGACTTGAACAACCTGCTCATCAGAAACCGTCTTTAGTTTCTTGGCTTTATTTTGCTCAGAGACAAATACATCGACCAATTCAAAACGTCGGTTTTTGGCTTTACCTAATTCGGTTTCATTACTGGCAATCGGCTGAGATTCGCCGACCCCTTCGTACAAAAGATTCTCAGGATTGGCACCGACAGCGACTAATTGATCAGCAATAAAGCGTGCACGCTGCTCAGATAAACGCTGGTTATAGCTCGCTGAGCCGGAGCTATCTGTATGACCCACTACATAAATTTTTGAGCCTTCGGCCAGCCCTTCGACATAACCTTTTAAAAAGAAGCGTAGGCTTTTTAGTTTTTGGCGATCGGTAATTTTTGCTTTGCCTGAGGCAAATAATGGTCGATCACCCGCTAACGAAACTTGCGAGGCCACCACATCATCGGTGGCATCTTTGGAAAAGCCTGCCCCTGTTTTATCATTGACAACGATGCGTTCAAATTCGGGTTTAAGCTCGCTTTCTTCTGCGAGCTTTTTTAATTTCTCTTCACGATGATCCAGATAAGAACCAACGCCACAGCCAATCAAACCACCCGCAACACCGCCGACCAAAATGCCGCGTGCATCGCCGGTACTCAGGTAACCCACAGCACCACCTAATAACGTACCGCCAACACAACCCATTACGGTTTTAGACGTATCAGCCAGCGAGGCACAACCAGAAAGCATAATGGGAGTTGTTGCGGCCAAGGCAACAGAACAATAGAGTTTTGAGCGTTTCATCCTCATTCCTTTTAAGGACTGCCATTTCTTAAACAAGAGTGGACAAATGTAATTAGCAAATCCTGCCAAGGAGAATGAAGACGCGTAGAAGGGGAAAAATCATCCTTAATCGGGCTTATTGAGGCAGAGCAAAACCACGCTCTAAAGTAAGCCATTCTTATCATCCCTGACAGAAAGCTTACATTACCCCAATTTAAGATGCTGCCCAAGCATTTTGAGCATTAAAAGTGGAGAAAAATCAAAAAATATCTATATAACCAACATCCATTTGAGCATATCAATTTTCCCTAATTTAGATTCTCGGCTTGGGCTTTATTAACAGCCTAAAAGCCAAGATAATTAACCAGCACGCTGACACTCAAAACGACGCCCAGCTGATTCAAACATAGCCTCGTTGCCATGCTCCCAAAAGCTCACCTCACCTTCTCCGTATTTCGCGCCCGAAGCGCTCGGCACGGTCGATAAAATAAGCATTTGATCGGCCACAGAAAGCTCTACAACGCCCTCGCTTACTGGACGAATGCCCACCTCTCCAGCCGTACCGCATCGAAATTGACGCATATTTGTCTGATTAGATTGAGACGTTGCGGCAGCACTCGCTGACACCATTTCGATCATCTTGAGGCGTGGCTTGCCTTGTCGGTCTTCTGCGATCAACCACGTATTGGCCAAGCGCTCAAACGCGACCGTTTCATGTAAAGCGTCTAAAAAGCGCTGCTCTTGTTTCATCAAGGCTGGCGTACAGGCCATTTTGGTCGAGATCGCTTGCTCGATCATGATGGTGTCGCCCTGCTCCGTCATCGTAGCGCTGTAACGGTTACAGCCCGCCATGCCTGCGACGCGCTGATCGCCACTAAAGTTCATAGTGATATGGGAGCTGTCGATAATGCCACCTTCATCAATGCTTTCAACACGCCATTGTCCTGAAAGCTCAGAAAGTGACACCGACTCTGTCGCTTGCGATGCTGTCGGCTGTTGAGCACAGCCAGTTAAGGCAGCCAAGACAGCTACCAATGTCCAATTCTTATTCATTATGTTGTCCTATATGTGTCATCCCTAATGACAAAGCTAAAGAAAACCAAAGCTAAAGAACATTATGTCTGACTAGGCTTCACATGACATCCTTTTACCTTACAGCTTGTCTGCACGATTGTTTAGCGCCCAGCCAAATAGGACGGATCAAACCCTGAACGACTGTGTAAATTTGCGGGCTTTGTCGGTAAGAACCTTGTAAATACCTTTGATCAGGCTAACCTTCGCCTTAACTGCACATATCTACTATAACTAAGCAGAGTAAGTCGCAAATAACGTTCTAATTCACCTCTTCAAAAGCAGCTTGTATGCCAGAATCATGCTGTACGATGAATAATCAAGTGAAGTTTAGAGCGCCATTTGCCCCTTAATGCGTTATCTACTTAACGAGAGAAGAATGACGTGTAGTGTTCCAGCTCACTGGCACACTCAAAGTCATCTAGGACCCCACTCACATGTCTCAATACAAAGAAAAAGCAGGTATAAGCCGTCGTGGTTTTCTAACCGCCAGTGCGGCACTTAGCGGCTTGACACTTGTGCCATTTGCCAGCCAAGCCCAAGCAGCCGCCACCGATGCAAAAGCATTTAACGCCTTTATGGCGTTATCACAATTGATCACCGCCAAGAGCGATTTAAACCCAGCTCTAGCCGACACCATTTATCTGTCGCTCGCACAACAGGATGAGGATTTTGCCGCACGCATCAAAACCCTTAATGCCTTTGTCGCTGATCACAACCTCACAAGCGCCAACCTACAAGCACGCCTAGACGCCGAACAACCCGACGTGGCCGACTTACCACGCAAGCTTGCTAAAGCCTGGTTCCAAGGCATCGTTGGTGAAGGCAAAGCCGCTAAAACCATTTCCTACAGCGACAACACCCTGATGTATGCCGCGGTCGCGGATGTATTAGCCCCACCGAGCTACGCCCTAGGTGCCTACGGCATCTGGTCAAGCAAACCACCACAAGACGTTTAGGAAACAACATGGCGACTACACAAACATCTGCTGACGTTGTCATCGTTGGCGCAGGCATCGTCGGCTCTTTGATGGCCGAAAAAATTGCTCAACAAGGCTTATCGGTCTTGATCCTAGAATCCGGTCCAAACATCGACCGTAACCACGTGGTGGCAAAATTCCGTCATGGGGTCGATAAAGGCGATTACATGGCGCCGTACCCATACAATGATTGGGCACCAGAGCCACGCAAATTTAACGACTACTTCCAAAACGAAGGCCCTGTACCTTACTCTGCGTCTTACATTCGTGGCGTCGGTGGTACTACTTGGCACTGGGCGGGCATGGCTTGGCGCTATGTTCCGAATGACTTCAAGCTAAAAACCCTATATGGCGTCGGTCGTGATTGGCCATTTAGCTACGACGATCTAGAGCCTTTTTACTACGAAGCCGAAGTCAAAATGGGCGTATCTGGCCCAGAAGACAATGGCTCACCGCGTAGCAAGCCCTTCCCAATGCCAGAGCTAGCGCCATCTTGGGCCTTATCGCGTGTACGTGATCGCCTAGAAGGCATCGGCTATAAAGTCATTGGTAACACCGCTGCCCGTAACAGCCAAAACTACGATGGCCGCCCTGCCTGTGTCGGCAACAACAACTGTATGCCCGTGTGCCCAGTGGATGCCCAATACCACGGCGGTATCTCAGCACAATCGGCGAAACAAGCCGGCGTCAACATCATCACCGAAGCCATCGTGTACAAGATCGAACACGCCAAAAACAGCGATAAGATCGAAGCGATCCACTACTACACGCCCAACAAAGACAGCTTCCGCGTCACAGGTAAGACTTTCGTACTGGCCGCCAACGCCATCGAAACACCTAAACTGATGCTGATGTCAAAGAGCGACCGCTTCCCGAACGGTATCGGCAACAGCAACGACATGGTCGGCCGTCATCTATGTGACCACCCACGCGCCAAAGTCAGCTTTGAAGTAGACGAGCCAATCTGGCCAGGCCGTGGGCCGATGAGTGAATACTCGATCCAAAGCGAGCGTGATGGCGAATGGCGCAGCGAATCCGCCGCGTTTCGTATCGATTTTTCCAACACCAACCCAGTGCGTGGCATCACCGATAAACTGATCAAACAAGGGGTCTACGGCGAAGAACTTGAGCAGCAAATCCGCCATAAATCTGCCCACTCAATGGGTATGAAAAACATCGTTGAGCAACTACCGGATCCGAATAACCGCGTTATGCTAGGCGACCGCTTGGATACCTTGGGCATCCCAAATCCGAAGTTCTATTACTCGGTGTCGGACTACACTCGCCGTGGTAACGCTCGTGCCCGTGAGATTTTCACCACAATTGCCAAACGCTTAGGCGCCAAAGAACTAAGCTTCTCTGCCGAAGATAAATTCAGTCTGGCCAACCACATCACCGGTACTTTAGGTATGGGCGATGATCGCGCGACCACTGTGTGTAACGGCGAAGGTCGTAGCCACTTCCACGACAACCTATTCCTAGCCGGCACGGGCGTTTTACCAACGGTTGCCACCGTTAACTCAACGCTTACAGCCGTGGCAGTGGGCCTACGTACCGCAGAATTCATCATCGAGGACTTAGTATGAAACACTCAGTAATGCTTTCATCAGCACTGGTGCTTGGTAGCATGCTAAGCCCAGTGGCGTTGGCTGTCTCAGCCGACCAAGACCTGATCAAACGCGGTGAATACCTAGCCACTGCGGGTGACTGTGTCGCTTGTCACACCGCCGAGCACGAAGGTAAACCGTTTGCTGGTGGCCTTTCAATCGATACGCCTCTGGGTCACATCATCTCGTCTAACATCACACCGTCTAAAGACGGTATCGGTGATTACAGCTACGAAGATTTCGACCGAGCCGTACGCCAAGGTATTCGTGCCGACGGCAACAATCTCTACCCAGCCATGCCTTACACGGCTTATGCCAAAGTCACTGACGAAGACATGCAAGCACTGTACGCCTACTTCATGCATGGCGTGGAGCCGGTAGACGGCAAACCTGAGGCAACCGAACTGCCGTTTCCATTCAACATCCGTGAATCCATGGCCGTGTGGAATGGTTTATTCCTTGATGATGAACCTTTTACGCCCGACCCAGATCAGAGCGATGAATGGAACCGTGGCGCTTACCTCGCCCAAGGCTTAACGCACTGTGCCACTTGTCACACGCCACGTAACCCACTGATGGCCGAAGACAGCGGCAAAGCCTTAGCCGGCGCCAGCTTAGGTACTTGGTACGCGCCAAACATCACCAGTGATGACAACAGCGGCATCGGCACTTGGACGCATGACGACATCGTTAGCTACTTAAAAGCAGGTTACGCACCGGATAAATCTCAAGCCGCGGGGCCAATGGCAGAAGCCATTTCCCACTCGCTACAGCACTTATCCGATGAAGACCTCAGCGCCATCGCGGTGTGGCTCAAAACCGTGCCAGCGGTCAGCGATGCCAACGACACGCAACCGTCGGAAAGCTACGGCCAAGTCAACGACAATATCGACTCGGTATTTCTTGAAGACGTGCCTGCCAGCACAGCAGACATGAGCGGCGCCCAGCTATACAACGCCGCCTGCGCCAGCTGTCACCAAGCCGACGGCACTGGCAACAACGGCTTACCGTCACTGGTCAACAACACCGTTTTAGGTCGTCAAAACACCGACAACGTCGTTATGGCCATCCTGGAAGGCGTGCAATACCGCAACCATATCGAAGAAAGCCACGGCACCAACATGCCAGCGTTTGCGCACGAGTTTAACGACGAACAAGTGGCGCGCGTCTCCAACTACATCCTAAGTGAATTTGGCCGTGAAGAAGTGGCCGACATAACCGCCGATGAAGTCGCCGTCCTGCGCAGCGGCGGCCCCGCTTCCCCACTTCTGCCACTGGCACGCTGGGGCATGGGCATCGGTGCAGTGTTCGTACTTGGCTTGATTGCTTGGTTCCTACGCCGAAAGCGTAAAGGCTAAACCGCGCTAACTGAAATGCAAAAGCCCCTGCACCACAAGGTACAGGGGCTTTTTACTAGCACTTAAAAGGGGTTAGATTCCAGCTCTGCCGAAGTCAAGTTAAGCATCGGTAGCGCTGAAATCTGACCCCTTACTATTTTAAGACAGCTCTATTCTTAGTGTCTTTCCCAACGCCTTGGCCGCGTTGTCTAAGGTATGCAATGTAACTGAGGTGTTATTGGGATCAAGCAAACGGTCAAGCGCTGAGCGACTAGTGTTCATTAGCTTAGCCATCTTACTTTTTGATAGATGTTCTTGCTCAATCTTTTGCTGAATTTCCCATGCGATCACTCGTTTGATGGCGACGGCGTTGGTTTCTGCCAGTGTGCCAGACGCCTCTAAGAAATCATCGAATGAAGAGCCAATATGTGAGTTAGCCATTTTCTACCTCTTTTTTACGCTTGTTGGCCAGCTCTAAGTCTGACTTAGGAGCTTTTTGGCTTTTCTTAATAAAGCCATGAAGTAGCACTAACGCTTCATCATGGAAACAAAACAGTATTCTAGCAATACGTCCATGCGTTAGGTCTGTTCGGACTTCCCAAAGCCCCTTCCCCAACGAGCGACATATTGGCATGCCGACCGGCCAGCCATATTCCACTGTTTTGATATCATTACCTATCTCTGTTCTATCATGCTTTTCCAGTGACAAGAGCCAGTCTCTTACCGGCTCAGTCTGATTTTTGTTGCGATAGAAACGAGCCGAAATCCTTTTCCGATTCATAGATATCTTCCATCTTATTTGTACCATTATTGGTACAAAACAAGTTTAGTATTAGAATACTTTTTAATCAATCAGAAATTGCTCAAGAATAAAACTTAACTTCAAAACGCAAAAAGCCCCTGTACCACGTGGTACAGGGGCTTTTTACTAGCACTTTAAAAGGGGTCAGATTCCAGCCCTGATCAATCAATAAAACCCGATTTTGAGCGATGCGCCGATCAGGTCGGTACCTTCCAAATTCTCGTAAGCAAGCTCTAGGTCTGCATTAGGCGCCACTTTAAAGCCTGCGCCAAAGCCAAGCCCCAGCTCATGATCGCTGTCAGATACCGAGCCGTTATCACCGCGAATGGTGAAACCACCGTGGGCAAAAGTCGGATTAGCGAACACGTATAGCTGCTGGTTGATATCAAACTGGCCTTTTAGTGAGAGAGCAATAAATTCATCCAGCTCAACATCCAAATCTTGGCTATTGTAGCGCGCCGTGTCATCACCGATGCCCAAGCCAACGCGCACTTCTGGCACTAAGCTAAATTGCTGTGTCACACGGTGCTTATAACCTAAAGAGCCAAACACGCCATGCAGCGTCACATCTTGACCACTGAACTCTTCGTTGTAATGCAGATAACCAAAGCCGCCCACTAAATTGTCTATCGGCGCAGCCAAAGCAGACGTACTTGCCGCAGCTACCGCGGCTCCTAGTAATAACTTTTTCATGTTTTATTCCCTTAATTAAGCCAACACCTAAAGGTAATGAATCACTTGTAGAAGTACTTCATTGTATACATAAACACTAGAGACATGCGCGCATTTTGCTTGCAAAAACTAGCATCTAATCGTCTAACTCATAAGGTCACTGTAGAACCAAATTCGCCAATCTATAGACACTGAAGCCGATTATCTTATTAGTAGATTCCCCTACACTAGCGTCAATTCAATTTACTGAGCTAGGAGTCTGTATGTCTACCTCTGAAATGCCTGCGAGCTTTACCCGTGTTTTTGCCGAAGACCAGCTCACCATTGGTTTGCTGACGCCGCTTGAGGCGTATCCCAATAGTCCATTCCCTACCCTTAAACAGCATCAGCGTATGGCCCAGCTAACTGAGCAAGCAGGCTTTGCCAGCATTTGGTTACGTGATGTGCCGTTTTACGATCCCAACTTTGGTGATGCGGCGCAGATGCTGGATCCATTTGTCTACGCCGGTTATATGGCCGCAGTGACCGAGTCGATCACCCTAGGCACTGCTGGAATTGTACTGCCGCTGCGTGATCCGATTCATGTGGCTAAGCAAGCTGCCTCGGTCGACCATTTGACCGACGGTCGCTTTGTCTTGGGTTTATCGACGGGCGATCGCCCAGTGGAGTATCCAGCGTTTGGCGTTGATTTTAACGAACGTGCCGAGCGCTACCGTGACTCGGTGGAGCTGATGAACACCCTACATCAGCAATCTTTCCCGAGCTTTGCTAGCCAGTATGGTGGTGAATTACGCGGAAACTTGGATATGCACCCCAAACCTGTCAACGGTCGAGTACCGATGATGGCGGTGGGCCGCTCGCGCCAGCCGATCGATTGGCTAGCACAAAATATGGACGCTTGGATTTGGTCGGTAGACGACGAAAGCGCCATCCAAGAAATCGTCGCGACCTTAAAAGCCGCCGCGGGTGAACGCACTCCGACACACTACGGCTACGCCACGTTCTTTGACTTAGACCCCAACCCAGACGCGCCTTATCAGCGTTTTTATAATGTTGTGCGCATTGGTCGCAAAGCCCTGATCGAGCGTTTACAGCATCATCGTGAGCTGGGCGTGCGCCATATCGCAGTCAATCTCAAGCCCTCCCGCCGCAGCGCCGAATCTGTGATCGATGAGATGGGCGAGTTCATCCTACCTGAGATCAATCGTTGACAGGTGTAAAGGGAGTCGTCAGCATGTGCCGCTAATAAGATTTTGGCGACAATGAGCGAGACACATGGCGAAACCCAACAAAAAAGGCCCCACAAAAACCATCGACATCTTCTGCCAAGGTTGTGGGGCCCAGCTTTATAAATACCGCAAAGGGGGCAAAGGCGCCCTGGTAAAATGCTTCAAAGAGCGCATCGTCGAGGACTTCACCACTACCCCATGTCAGTGTCCAAACTGTGACAAAGAGTTTGCCCGCGAAACCATGGTGCGTGGCACACCTGCGTATAAGTTTATCGGTGGTAAGGTCTGGTCTAAATAGGCCTTAGGCGCACTATTTCTCGACCCGTCGATACAAGGTTTCAAGGCAGCTGTAAGCGCCAAAGGCAAACAACCCTACCGCAGTGACCAGCACCAATTCGTTGCCGTAGGGCGCTTGGCTCAGCCATTCAAACGCCTGTTTGATGCCTTGCTCGCGACTGGTGCCCGCTTCAAACGCCGAGCGCAAAATAATCCAACCGACGATGCCCCACACAACTCCGCGCGCCATTAAACCAAACTGACAGATCGGCACCATCCATAAGCGCTTAGTCGATGGAAACTCCATATAGTCTTTAAAGCCGCCCTGAAAGCCTTTGATCAAATGCGCCACACCAATGCCGATCACAATCAGGCCAATCCCCCCAAACACCACCACCTGAAACTCACTCGCCACATAATCACTCAGCACCGACGAAGCCGAGCGGCTCGACGAGTCCTCTTGCGTCAACCATAAAAGCTTAAGGATCCAATAACACAGCGCACCATGGGACACGGCGCTGATCAGCAAGCCTGCGCGGATCGCCAAGCCTTTGATAGAGTAACCATGCTCGTCCGAATCATTAATGGCCTGAATCAAACGCCACACCACATAACCCACCAGACCTGCTGCCAACAAAATCAATAAACCTTCACCATAGGGCTGGCTGCGCAAACTTAAAATCGCGCCACGGCTGCCTGGGCGCTCATCGCCAAATCCCATGATCGACAAAAATGCCAGCGCGCCGATGGTGAGATAAATGATGCCGCGCGCAGCGTACCCCATACGCGCGAGAATTTTATAAGCAGTAAAGTGGACCAAAAGTTGCGCTCCTAACAGCGTGTCCCAAGTAATACATCAAACAATAGACATTGACTGACCAATCTAGCGAATTAGAGCAAGCCTGCAAAGCGGGAGCCATGGAAATACCATGAAAGCAAAACTCAAATGCCCAGCACTGGGTGTGTTGAGCGCTCGACAAAGCATTGCTTTCCGTGCAAAAAAGGCGTTATCTTGCGGCTATACGCAAGGAGCAAGTGCGCCAACGCATCACGCTCTGAGTACTGACTAAAGAAGGATAAAAACGATGAAAAAACTACTGCTCGCCGCCTGCGCTACGCTTGCCTTGGCTGGTTGCTCCGATGATGAAGTAGGCGATGTCTCGCTAGGTATCTTTACCTTAAAAGACATTAAAATCCAAAAACTCACCGATGACAAAATCCCAGGTGTCACCTGTCATATTGCCTCAGTGGAAGCCAATTTAAGCTTCTCCGACCCAAGTGACAGCTCCATTGCCTGTCGCCAAACCGGCGAAATCACCCCAGCGATGATTGCGGGTATTGATAAAAGCAGCTCCGGCGAAGTGGTGTTTCGTAAGTCCAAGAGTATCTTCTTTAAAACCATGAAGGTGCGCCGTATTTACGACGCCGACAACCAGACACTGATGTACTTGTCTTACACCACTAAAGAAACGGAAGGCAGCTTCAAACACAGCCTATCAACAGTGCCGCTATGGAACACTCAAGCCTATGTTGAGCCCGTGCCGCAGCGTTAATGCTTGAGGTAATGCGAGGAATTAAAACACGGTGCCTTGGGCACCGTGTTTGGTTGTGCAGGAGGGATTAATGGGATACGCCACTGCCACCGACAACCGTCATGTTGTACGGCATACCACCGACTTCGATCGTGCCTACTTCGGTCAAGTCAGCGCTATTAATACGACGAATCACGCCCGCCTTAGGATCAGTTAACAGAATTTCATCGCCCGCCATCGCTAGACGCGGACGTGGATCGTTCCAGTGGCCTTCTAGGCTGTAAGGCTGAGTCACTTTAGCGCTTTGCACAATGTCAGCATCCATCATATCGATTTTATGCAGCTTACCGTCTTCTGTCAGTACGTAGCCGTTTTGGATTTTCACAGGGTCCAACGCGAAATCAACACGACGGAACGGTAGCTCGATCAATTGCAGATGCGGCGCATCAGCAGGATCGATCACAACCATGCCTTTTTTGCCGTAGCTGCCTAAGAAAGCTTGGTAAGACTGAGCACCGATAAACTGACCTGTCATCTCACCTTCTGGGAAGCTATCTGGGTACGACAACATCTTGTATTCAGGGCCATTATTGCTCTCTTTAACCGTCAGCACGCCTTCTTTACAACCGAGCGCCAGGTAACTGCCCGAAAAAGATTCGCCATGTAGATTCGTACATTTTACCATCTCACTGTTTGGCTCACCCTCTGCGTTCAGCGTGCGCACGCCAATACGATGGGCTTTGCCCGTTTCGTCTGGGGCATCGGCAACGCTGACAAACCAATCATCACCCCAAGGAATCACGAAACCATGGTGAGCTTGATTTTGCTCAACTTGGCGCATTTCAAACTCGCCTTCGCTCAACTCATGGCTATCCAGTAATACCGAGTAACCGCCTTGGTCCATATTGATGGAAACCATTCCCGCATGCTCCAACAAGTGGAATGGCTGCGCGCCCTCTAAAGGTGGCTCGATCGCTTTTGGTTCTGACACCTCGATGTCTGAGTGACCACCATGATCATGGAAGCTGATACCGGTCTGAATAAAGTTCACTTGATCGTCAAACGATTGCACCGCCGCCACGGCCGTATTGTTCGCCACTGGATAGAGTTTGACTTGGCCTTTGGTGTCAAACGTCCAACGTTTATCTGGGGCATTTAAATCAAATGCCGTCACTTGCGCGGCTTGATGGTCGCCGACAAATACGCGGTACAAAGTGACATCTTGTTCATCATGATGATCTGCTAAAACAGGCGTCGACAGTCCTAACGCAAGCAAACTTGCGCCGCCAATACGTTTGATCATTGCGATCTCTCCATTGATTGTAAAAAGAAAAAACGCATCATACGCAAAAATGTTACGTTATAACATAATCTAATGGTGATTTTAGATATGCCCTTGTAACAGCCTATCGACTAGCGCCGCCACGCCCTTCTTCGTACACTGAGAGAAGAATACTATGCAGGAGCTGGATTTCATGAAGATCATCAATGCACGTTTACGCCATTCAGATGCTTTGTACACGCTTGAATGTGAGCAAGGTGTGTTTACCCGTATTCAACAGCAAGTAGGCCCAGAGCAAAGCAAGTGTGACCTTGATGCCCAGCAAAAGCTTCTCTGCGCGCCCTTTGTCGAGCCACATATTCACCTAGACGCGGTATTAACCGCTGGTGAACCGCGCTGGAACAAAAGCGGCACCCTATTTGAAGGCATCGAATGCTGGGCCGAGCGCAAACAAATGCTAACTCATGAAGACGTGCAACAGCGCGTGCGCAAAGCAGCTGAACTCCTAATCAGCCATGGCGTGCAGCACATTCGTACCCATGTAGACGTCACCGACCCAGAGCTCACCGCGCTTAAAGCCATCGTGCCGTTAAAAGAAACCTTAGCGCCCTACTTAGACTTACAGATCGTTGCCTTCCCGCAAGAAGGCATCCTGTCTTATCCGAATGGCAAAGCGCTGATGGAGCAAGCTTTGGACATCGGCGCGGATGTTATCGGCGGCATTCCTCATTTTGAATTCACCCGCGAATACGGCGTTGAATCCATGCGCTGGGTGATCGAGCTGGCGCAACAGCACAATAAGCTAGTGGATGTACACTGCGATGAGATCGACGACGAGCAATCGCGCTTTTTAGAAGTGCTTGCCACCGCTGCTTTAGAGAGCGGCCTAGGCGATCGCGTCACCGCCAGTCATACCGTGGCCATGCACTCCTACAACAACGCCTACTGCTCCAAACTGTTTCGCTTGCTGAAAATGTCTGGTATTAACTTTGTCTCCTGCCCGACCGAAAACATTCACCTGCAAGGCCGCTTTGACACCTTCCCCAAACGCCGCGGCATTACCCGCGTCAAAGAGCTGCGTAACGCTGGTATCAACGTCGCCCTCGCCCAAGACTCGATCCAAGACCCTTGGTACAGCCTTGGCAATGGCAAACTCCTGCGCCAAGTGGACTTCGCCCTGCACGCTTGTCATATGATGGGCTACGACGACTTTAGCCAAGCCCTCGACTTCATCACCGACAACGGCGCCAAAGTCATGCACATCCAGGATCAATACGGTATCGAAGTCGGCAAGCCCGCCAACTTTATCGTGCTCAACGGCCGTGATGATGTGGAAGTGATACGCGAACAAGCCGACGTGCTCTACTCGGTTCGCCGTGGGGAAGTACTTGTCGAGCGACAGCCTGCGATGGTTAAGATGGGCGTCAATCTGGCGTAGCGCTCTTAGCCTCAGCGCCTCATATCAGATTATGTACACATACAAAAAAGGGGCTGCTATTAAGCAACCCCTTTTACTGTATCAAGTCAGTGACTCGCTATGCCTGACTATTTCAAGCGCAGTAAACCTACCGCCGCCAAGATAGCACCGCCGACCATACCGATCCACGCTTCCATTGGTGTATCGCCAGTCAGTGCACGATCAATTTCAGAACCTGCCGCGTCATAAACGTTGTAGCCCCAAAGCGCCAAGGCCGCGCCAACAACGATAAGTACAATCCCGATAATCTTATTATTCATAGTAAACCTCAGCTTCAATTAGTCCATTAGTCAGCAGGAACCACACATATAAAACTGCTCCCCTGCCCTTAGGATTCAAGCTATGCCATTTTCTAATTAATACCAAGACTCGTGATTATAACTACCCTTTTTTAGACCTTTTTTTGCTCGATGCCTCTGCATTGCCATGCAATACGCACAGAAAGAAGAAGCATCTTAGCTGTCTTTGCTCCTCGACGAATACATTCGGGGCAAGCATTAGCAAACTCTAATTAAGTGTTTTGCAACAGTGGAAGGGAAAATGGCCTCAAGACCAAAGAAAGCGTTGATGTTGTTAACATATAATTCGCATAAAAGCAGACTAGTGTTGAAGCCCTAAATCAATACCTAAATTATGAACTGCGCAGCGCAAGTCGTGCCTAAAACCGTAAGCAATAGATATAGTTTTAATATGAATATTTAACGGCTAAGTCGCCTTCCTTTTTAGAAAACCTTATTTCCTTAATTTTAATTTATAAACCAATATTTTTTATTAAAATCTTGTCATTCTTTTATAAAAATCATTATTAATAATTCAAAACCACACCCATATCAAACAACCTATTCTAAAGAACTATCGCCGAATAAAATCAACTAAATCTTTGAGCTTATCTTCCAAATCAAGTATCGAACAATGTGTTTTATCTAGCCTATCAACCAATGCCTTAGCAATAACTACTTTTTTACCTGCGTAATGCAAAGCAATATTATTAAGTGACAAATCATCTAGCTGACTACCATCTTCGAATTGATAAAATTTGGAGATAGCTTTATCGAAAGAATCAAACTCCCCAAATAAAAATTCCGAAGCTTGAGTTGTTTTTAACGACAGTTTTTTATAGTTATCTTTCTGACCAATTGATTCACGCTTAAATCCTTTGCTAGTTAAAATATCAAAGAGTAAATTTTTGCAAATATAATTCTCAATTTCACGCCCTTCCGTGATCCACACCTTTACATAATCTTCTACTGTTGAATCTAAACCAGCATTATTATCATTAGCTGTTCGAAGCTTGTCTAACATAGAACTTAAATATGCTTTAAAACCCTCATCATCTCGCTCAATTTGCGAGGAACAATCAGAATCAGCTATCAAGCATGCCTTCCTACTAGTACTTAAAATATTAATTAGATTATCGCCAATATCATCTAAAACTGTGAAAGAGGCTAGGTTTGTACCTCCAAAGTATAAGAATGAATAGTCCTTTCCTTCTTTCAGTTCTCCGTCAGAATAAATATCGATCCATTTTTTCAAGTAAATTCTATCACTTGGCCCTTCAACCCATAAGACAGTATTAGATTGAAGTATTTGAGAAGCCTTCACGCCCAATGAATCTAACGTTTCATAATACTTTATTACATTGTCATTAGGAGTAATTGAGCTTGACCCATCGGGCAATTTTAAAGTTCTGTATACAGCCCATTTTTCATTAAGACAATCAATAAGGGATGGAGAATGAGTGGTAATAAAGAACCTATGATTAATTAGCTCTTTTTCAAAAATACTTATAAGTTTAACTACTGCTTCTGGGTGTAAATTAGCTTCTGGCTCTTCGAGAAATACGTTTAAATTGACTTCCTTGTTAATCCATAGATGTGATAACAGCATTATTATCTGAGAGACGCCAGTACCTAACTGATCTAAAGAAAAAGATAATCCTGACTCAAATTCAAGATTTAAATCCTTATCTACAACGTCAACGTTAGCAACTTGCTCAGATAGAATGTCAGTTAACCATATCTTGATTTGTTTTTTATATCCAGCCCAATTTGATGGGTTTGCTCTGTCTAATCTCAGCTTATCAAGTTCTTTAATAATTTCCGCACCATCAAAGTAATAGCTGTGCTCATTCTTTGAATTACGCGAGTGATGTCGGATAGGGTCAACAAAAACCAATGAATTTAAGAACCCCCGCCAATAAAAATAGTTATCATTAAACCCTGCTACATAGTCAGTCGGATCTATCCAGCTGCCGTTTTCAAAATCTGAACAGATTAAATTACTTTCATTAAAGAGAGGCTTATCGTTAACTTTCATATTCAAAAAAGATGTATTAGAATTAACATCATGATAACAGTCCAATCTAACCTCGTTCTCATTTACTTTATAAGAAACTTTTTCATCTCCCGTGATTAAATTATCTTTTGAAAGTGTGATCTCACAGTTAATTCTTTCCTTTCTCCAATTCCATGTTTGGCTTTCATCAAGTTCAGATGCAAATGAAATCGCTGCCCCTACAGCTAGTTTTTCACTAGCTATGCTTTTCAAGTAATTAAAATATTTTGCCAGATTAGATTTACCTGAATTATTTGGCCCAATAATTAGATTGATTGACTTTAAATTTTTTATAGAAACGCCATTTAAGTCATATGAGCGCCAACCACTAAGTTTTATAGAGTCAATCTTCATTTAGATTTTTCCTGCTTGTGCCAAGAATCCACTAAGGCTCTCAATGAATAGTTTTCCGGCTTACCTAATTTCCAAGAATTATGATATCTGACGTCATTACTTCTAGGCATTGGGTTAGGCACCCTAAATTGAACTTTTCTCGGTAAATTAATTGAGTCTCCAGAAACAAATGCCTCACCGTCTCGAAGGCTAGGTAAGAAGTCAACCTGACCCGCCAATGTATCTGGCAGCAACCTTTTAATCTTGTTTTGATCTAAATCATTGGTAAGTCGGAGCGCGATATATGTACCACATTGCGATAAAACTGTTGTAGAAACATTTGACGGACGTTGAGTTACAACTGTCAAGCCTATACCGTACTTACGACCTTCTTTAGCAATTCTTTCAACCCGCTCTTTAGCAATATTGAACTTCGAGTCGCTATCTTCTGGAATATAAGTGTGAGCTTCTTCTAGTATTAAGTTTAGAGGAATATTTTCAGGATCTAGATCCCAATATTTAAAATCGAAACATAACCGTGATATAACACCAACACAAACAGCTCTCACTTCTGCTGGCAAGCCACTTAAATCCAATATATTTAAATATTTATCAGATTCAGACAACCCTAAAATTAACTCAAAATATTCAACTATTGAAGTTTCATCTTCAATATTTCGGTGAAGAAATGAGTATCGTGAGTCCTGACGTATTGCTTGAATTTTAAGAGCAATACTTTCATATGGCTTCTTGTTAGCAGCACTACCTTGAGATTCCTTTTCAGACTCTATTTCATCTAAAAGTTTATCAATACTAAAAAAAATAGGCGTATCTGCTGAAACAACTATATCATCAATTTTTTGCTTTTTAGCTTCTATCTCTTTTTGCTTCGTTATAAGCCTCTTTATTATTGCTTTTTGATTAGATCCAGGCTCAAGATTATAAACACCAAAAAACTCTTCCAAATCTAAAAACCAGTATGGAAGTCTAAAACCACTCCATGGAATTGAATTTGTCTTAATTTTAAAATCTTCACTTGGGGCTTCATCATTATAACCAAATGCTGAAGGATATTCATTGTGAATATCAAAAAACAATATTCTAGGGCACTGATAACTCGATAGTATAGATTGTACAATCGAAGCAACAGTACAACTTTTCCCGCTTCCAGTCGTTCCTAATATAGCAGTATGCCGGCCCATCAACTTATCTAAGTTTAAATAAGTTTGATCATCCTCCCTTACATCAGTAACACAAAAATGTTCTTTATCTTCTTCTAGATCTATACCTATTAATTGGTTTACTTGATCACTAGTAAGAAAGTATGTTTCACAATTTATTGTAGGAAGTCGCTTAGCACCTCGATTAAACTTACCATTGATAGCACAACCTAATATAGAAAGTGTTACCACTTTTCTCTCTTCTCTAACTATTTCGAACCCACTTCCATCTTTAGCTCTTTTTGTTTTTTCTATTTCTGTTATCTGAACCTTGCTTATTGTACAAATTGTATTTCCATGTGCTCCACCACAGTTAACATAAGCGCCAACTTCAGCACAATACTTTATATCTTTAAACTCACGCTCTAAAAAATCTGCGTGAAGTGAAATTGCGGTCCCATCAACCTCTTTAATCTTACCAAACTTTAAAGAATCTTCTCTTAATGTTATTGTCAACTTACCACTTCCTTTTGCTAGATTATTGATCGAATCTTGAAAACCATAATGTGAAAATTCATTTAACAGCCCAATAGTACCTCTGCGAATTTAACTAATAAACTACGCATGCCGCACCTTGTTTGCTGACTATCCTGACAATACCTCATTTCAGTGCCTTGCCCAATGCAGAAGTGCACTCACTTAGACCAAAAGCTAGGTGTTGTTGATCTAGGACCATCGGCTGCTACATCGATACTTCCTCTAGACTGCGGGGCTTATCGCGGAAAGGATTCCGCTCGTACAAGGGATCTCGCTAGGCTACGGGTCTTATCGCGAAAGGATTTCGCTCGTACAAGAGATCGCTTTAATAAGATTGCAAGGTCGGCACTATTCTGCGAATGTCTTTTCTTTATCAAACAGACAGTCTCTATGATTCGATCTCTTCTTTTAAGTATGACTTTGGTGGCGACGGGTGCCGGTGCGGCGCCGACTTGGTATCAGCCAAGTGTCGGTACGACTTGGCAGTGGCAGCTGCAGGGTGAGCTGAACACAGGCTACGATGTCGAGGTGTATGATGTAGATTTGTTTGATACTTCAACTCAGCAGATCCAATCGCTGCAGCAGCAAGGCCGTAAGGTGATTTGTTACTTTTCAGCGGGGTCTTTGGAAGATTGGCGCACAGACATTAAAGCGATCCCAACCAGTGCGATTGGCAAGCCATTAGATGGTTGGGCGGGTGAGCGTTGGTTAGACATTCGCGATAAGCAAGTGTGGCGCACCATGCAAAATCGTCTAAAGCTAGCGGCGCAAAAAGGCTGTAATGGCGTAGAGCCAGATAATGTAGATGGCTATCAAAATACCACTGGCTTTGCTCTAAGTGCTGACGATCAAATCACCTACAATCGCTTCTTGGCACAAAGTGCGCATATTTTAAAGCTTAGCATTGGCCTAAAAAACAGTCTGGGGCTTGTGCCTGAGCTGGTCGATGAGTTTGACTTTGCCGTGAATGAGCAGTGCTTAGAGTACCAAGAGTGTGACGCGCTGAAGCCTTTTATTGAGCAAGGCAAAGCCGTATTCCATGCCGAATACCAACTCCGCAGCAACCTGTGCCAAGCAGCTCGCTCCATGGGCTTTAGCACTTTGCGACTACCCATAGAGCTAGATGACAGCTTACGCCAAACCTGCCCTTAACTGTGTCAAAAGCAGATCAAAACTCTGTCCTAAGTGTGACTTAGGAGTACTGACCATCCGAACCAAGCTCGGCGATGGTTTGCCAGCGGTGTAAGGCTTTTAGTTGCTCAAACAATAAGCTTTTGTGCTTAGGCGTTAGTTCTTGGAACAACTGCATAAATGTATGCATATCCGCGTGTAGATCATCTTGATCAGCATCGCCCCAAGCTTTGCGCTGCTCGTTTTCAAGGAAATCTGGAATGCTAGCATGAGGCAATTCACAGGCGGCATAAAGCACGGCAGGAGACGTATCCAGGGCTTTGGAGATTTTCTGTAATACCGCTTGCGAAGGTTGTCGAAGTCCTTTCTCGATACGAGATACATTGCTGGTGGCAATCTCGGCGTCCAGTGCGATTTGTTCTTGCGTGAGTTTGCGCTGTTTACGCAAAACTTTGATAACGTAACCAATATTCATAGCTGGATTATCCGTACTTTCTCGTCCGCTCGACAAAACCACCAAGGCAAATTAGTTGACATTTTTTGCCCCTTTGGCAATATTGGAAATATTGATTATCCACGGTGTTTATTTAGTGCGTGGAATTTGACCTCAGATGAGGTTTTGAGCGTAGCGTCAAACACTTAGATGGATATATTGATGTTAAGTAATAGTGAAAATTCTGATCCTCAATGGCGTAAGTTACAAGAAACAGATGGATGCTTTCTTGTATTAGACCGTAACGATCAGGTGGTGTTTTGTAATGAAACCTTGCAAGCAGTATATTCCGATTCTCTAAAACGTTACTTCCCGCCTTTTGATTGTTTTTGGCTCGAATCCGAAAAGCGCACGCTGTTACTAAGTGAATTTAAAACGCTGGTTGGTAAGACCATTGATCTGCTGGTAAACACTCATCAAGGTAAATGTCTCTCGCTAAGATTGAAGGCCGAAGAAGTGGCCATCGCTGAGCAAAACTATCTGCTCATCCGTGAGATCAAAGACGACTCAAGCCCTGATTGCGCGCTTGAAAACAGCTCAAAATCACTATTGGAAGAACTGATCGTTGATCTTGAAAACGACAAGTTATCCTTGTGTTACCAACCACAGCTAGACACGAAAACACAGCAATTGTACGGCATCGAGACCTTAGCAAGGTGGCAACGCAGCAACGGTGAATTCATCAGCCCCGATGTCTTTGTCGCGCTCGCCGAGCAATACAACTTTATTGCTATGCTCGATCTATGGGTATTTGATAAAGCGTGTCAGCAGTTTGCCGAATGGCGCGAGAAAGGCCTCAACATTCCGATGCTAGCGGTCAACTTTTCCCCGACGAGTTTTAACTATCCCGCTTTGTGCAGTGATATATTAGCGATTACTCAACGACACCAAATCCCGCCCAATACATTAACCATAGAAATCACCGAAGGCCAAAAAATACAAAACTCGGAGCCCACATTTGATGTGCTCCTCACCTTACAAGAGGCAGGGTTTAATATTTCCTTAGATGATTTTGGCATGGGCTTTTCTAATTTTAATCGTCTCGCCAAATTCCCGATTTCACAGCTTAAACTAGACCGTTCATTTGTTTTCCAGCTTCCTGATACGCTCTACCAAGAAATTAGTATCTCGATATTATTACTAGGTAAAAGCTTGGATTTAGTCGTGATTGCGGAAGGCGTCGAAACCAAAGAGCAGCTTGAGTTATTAGAATCTTACGGCTACCAAGTGTTTCAGGGGTATTTATTTGCCAAACCGCTTACCTCAGAACAACTTGAAAAATGGCTCACGGATTTCACTACTGACTAATCCTATCTTTTCGCCTTACGTTTGCGCCACAGTCGGTAGCCCAATAGCAACGCGAAAACAGCAGAAAAGATCAGCGCCAATGAGGTATCGCTTTTGACCTGCCACCAAAGGTGTAACACGATCGCAATTGCTGCCAAATACACCAGTCGGTGCAGGCGTTTCCAGTTGCGCCCTAATCGCTTCATCATGTTTTTGGTACTGGTTAGGGCCAAGGCCAATAAAATCACCAAGGCCAGCACACCGGCGTAGATATAGGGCTTTTCAACCAAGTCGGTGCGAATCCAGCGCCAGCTTAGTCCAGCAAATAACACTAGATAAATCACTAAGTGCAGCAGAGCATAGAAAAACGCCGACAGCCCGACAAAGCGCCGATAACGCGTCAAAACTTTGAAGCGTTTGAACTGCATAAGTGGGGTCACGGATAGCGCCGCGGCCATAAACACACAAGCCCAAATGCCGCTCAAGCGCATCAATAATTTGCCTGGGTCCGGAAAGTACTGCCCCATCAGCAAACTACCCAGCATCCACGCAAACGGTAGCAAAAAGACGATTAAGACGAGGGGTTTTTCTTTACGATCCCAAAATGCCATAGCGTTAAAACTGTCTCTTAAGGTCCATGCCGTTATACAGACTGGCAACTTCTTCTTGGTAGCCGTTAAACATCTGCGTTTCGATCACATTGGGCAAAAACACGCCACTGGGTAAACGGCGCTCTTCTTTTTGTGACCAGCGCGGATGATCGACCTCTGGGTTCACATTGGCATAAAAACCATATTCGTTAGGGGCTAGGTCCATCCAAGTGGACGTCGGTTGCTTCTCAACAAAGCGAATTTTGACGATCGATTTGATGCTTTTAAAGCCGTACTTCCAAGGCACCACTAAACGCACGGGAGCGCCATTTTGATTCGGTAAGATGCTGCCATACATGCCCACACTTAGTAGCGCCAAAGGGTTCATCGCTTCGTCCATACGCAGGCCTTCACGGTACGGCCAATCAATTGAGCTGCGGCGCTGTCCCGGCATTTGCGCGGGATCGTGTAGGGTTTCAAAGTAAACGTATTTGGCTTTAGAGGTCGGTTTGAATTTCTTCAATACGTCAGCCAGCGGAATGCCCACCCAAGGGATCACCATCGACCACGCCTCGACACAGCGTAAGCGATAAATGCGTTCTTCTAATAAGGCTTCTTTGATGATGTCGTCTAGATCAAACACGCCAGTGACATCGGCTTCGCCTTCGACAGCGATGCTCCAAGGGCGTGTTTCTAAGCTACCGGAGCGCTTAGCAGGGTCATCTTTGCCATAGCCAAATTCATAGAAGTTATTGTAAGTCGTAGCCACATCATAGGGCGCAGGTTTTTCGCCTTGGCCGTAAGCGGTTTCGCGGATGTTGTTAAAGGCCGCCTGCCAAGGTGCCGGCGGCGCTAAGGGATTGCCCGATTGCAACGCGGCAAAGGCATTGCCAAAGCCAAGCCCTAGGGCTGCGCCGCCAGTCACTTTCATAAACTGACGACGATTAAGGTACACCGCTTGATCGGTGACTTCATGTTCTGAACAGTCTGAGCGCTTCTTATGTTTGATCAGCATGGGCTTCTCCTCTGTATAGAGAATGGACCCTTTAAACTAGCACTGGTTCCCGAACTTACCTAGCAACATTACTGGATCGGAGACAGCAGATCTGGATTGGTGATCAAGTTACGTACGCCGTGAGCATGATCTTCTTCAAACACATTGCTTTGGCACCACTTGCCAAGGGAAGCGATATTGACCTTTTTCACTTGCGGACGCACGCTCCACGTCACCTGATAAGGTGAGCCTTTTTCATTAAAGCTTGGGCCAGTAGTTGAGCCGGCGTATTGCACCGGCGTGCCGGTATCCGCTGGGATTTGTGTCGCCTGAGTACGATGATTACGGATCTCAAAACGCGTCAGCTCAGTGAAGTCGGCCGCCTCTGGATCATTCACCGCTACCATCACCTGACCTTCCACGCGCAATTGCGGGTTTAAGATAGGGTTTTTGACACACGCACCCAAGGTCACACCTGGCTGCACTTGCGCTGTCGAGTACACATAATGCACCTCGATGGTATCGCCAGATTGCACCGCACTATGACCGTTATCACACACGGCTGCCGCCAGCGGCTGACGCTCTGCTGCGCTCAACTGCCCCGAATATTTATAGCCAGTGTTGTAGCCGTGACCATCACCGTTGCCGGCATAAGTGGTGAACTCACCACCTTTGTGCTCGGCATTTTTATGCAGATGAATGTTACACAGATTCATCTCTGTAGCGGCCGGCGCTTGGCTAAACACCACAGTGTTTTGCCCTGCTTTGCTGTCGATATCACGTGGCGATTGTGGGCCCATCCCTGTGCCTTGGGTACTGATCGCAAGCGCCGCACGCTGCTTAGCAATGACTTCATCGGCGACAACCGACTGGCCAGCGGCCATCGCTGAAGAGCCAAGCAGTAACGTTGCGATCCATGCACCGGCTTTGAAGGGAGTGTCGTGTTTCATGCAAACCTCATTACAATGTTATTACAACTAAATTTCACTGAGACGATGCCAGAGCCTCAGGAAATGTCAATGTAAACCATTGTTATGTAGGTTTATTTTTATTGAAAACCAGATATGTATAAAGTTTTTATAAATTAGACCTAGCGCATAAAAAGCGCTTAAGCCAACTTAGCGCCATTGGGCAAAGCCATATCTACGGTCGAGAGCACCACCGAACCATCAGGTCGATGCAGTCCCGTTACCAAGCACTCAGACATAATCGGGCCGATCTGCTTCGGCGGGAAATTCACCACCGCCAGCACTTGCTTACCGAGTAAGTCTTCCTTGCTGTACAAGTCAGTGATTTGCGCACTGGACTTTTTAATACCAAGTTCAGGCCCGAAATCCACCTGTAGTTTATAGGCCGGCCTACGCGCCTCAGGGAAGTCGTCTACCGCGACGATAGTGCCTACGCGAATATCGACCTTTTGAAAATCACTCCACTCGATATGTTCCATAACTACTCTCTTATCAATTCACTTAAACGACGCTTTAAAGCGCATAACCGGAGCAATGATAATGGCGAAACAAAGGGCTGTGTTGGCTAAAAAGACGCAATACTTGTTTGAAGAGACGATTTGATCAAGCCTGAGAAAAGGCTCTAGGGGACATGCCAAAGTGCTTGGAAAAACGTCGACTAAATGCCGACAAATCACTGTAACCGACACGCTCAGCGATCAGCTGCACCGGCAAATCCGTGTGCGTGAGCAAGGCTTTGGCTTGCGCCATACGCTCAAGCGTCAGGTATTGGTGTACGGAAAGATTGAGATTGTCTTTAAACAGCTTCTTAAATTGCGTCGGGCTTAAATGCGCCACCTCGGCCAAGTACGCAACGGTCAAAGGTTGATCCAATCGCTCGGCAATGTGAGCTTGCACAGCGCGAATACGCGGATCTAGCGAGCGCGATAATTCTTGCTCGTCCAGCAACAAAGTAAACAGCTGTTCCTGCGCTCGTTCGATCTCTTCATTTACTTGGCTGGCCAGCTGCTTCTCGACAAACTGCACAAAGCTAAGCAGCGGCGCTGTCACCGAAAACACGCAAATCGACGTGTCTTGCAATGCGGCCGGTAACACAGGCATATCCGCGACCACAAAGCGCGACGCCTCATCGGCCTGAAAGCCATGCTCCACGCCCTTACGAATCACGATACAGCTGCCCACTGAAACCTTTCCTTTCAACCCCGCCATCGCCATATCAATACTGCCTTGGATCGGAAACACCAATTGGCTGTAATCCTGATGCACATGGCTGCTCATGCGTTTGGTATAGGTACGGATACTTAAGCTAGCTTTCATAACAATACATTCTTATTAGGAAGGCCACTATGACACTTCAGTGAGCACCACGACAGACACTTCCGTTCGCCTCAAATGTAAGATTTTAGATTCAAATACAACAATATACTGACATTTGTGCTTCGCTGACTTCATGATTGTTGCTAATATACAGAACTACTCAACGGACTTGACGCAGACATTCACGGAGGACATATCTAGAGCCTATGCTCGACCTACCTAAACGCAGCTTTCTTATTGTCACTAACGCCTGAATTTTTTCGGCCTTAGCACCCACTACCTTATCGATTGACCCGCAACATCTGGGTCCAACAGGTAATTGGGGAACTTACCCGCGCCAGATTACATAACCACTGAAGGATTGGTGTAAAAGTAAAAATGAAAATTAAGTTTAAACACGCTGTCTTTATTTGGATCGCGTTAGCGTTTTCAGTTGTCGCCAAAGATATCGTCACTGAAAACCCTCGCCTTCTAGCAAGCGCTGCTACCGATGCGCCCGTGCAAAATGAATTTCCTTTCGTCGTTGACGTTTCGCCCGCACACGCCAATGTCATGATCATGAACATAGGCCCCAAATATACAAAAGGCATGATTCTTCCTAAAGGGAGATACGACGTCAAAGTGAGCCTCAAAGGCTACTACACCCAAAGGGGTTGGATTGATCACACGGATAATTCCATCTACCGCATCACGCTAGAGAGACGTAATTAACATGGACAGCACTACCTTTTTACAGCCCTTTAATGCCTTGCGTGATAAATGGCTACCGAATTTAGGTGTCTCGTTGGAAGCGATCGATTCGCCGATTACCGAGACCAATCCCTACAGCATTTCCGCCGAGTTTAAAATCGATGCTTCGATCATCAGCAATCTCCGAGGCGGCGATCATGGCTGCAACTGCTCAAGTAAAGCCGACGTAGAACATCAAGCCAAAGAGCTTGCTGACAGTGGCTGCTCGGGCAAGTCAGAAGTGTTGAACAATTTGCTGCAACACACACTCGCGACCAACTCCTTACTGACGCTGTATAACAATGGCTCGCTTTCTTTAAAAGAATACGAATTTTCCTGCCTTATCACCTGTGATACCTGTTATGGCAGTGGTAGGGTCAGCTGTTATAGATGTCACGGGAAGGGTACGCAGGAGGAAGCCTACCAAGCTCACGTACGCGACGAGGTTATCACTCAAAACGGTAATGTCGTCTCACGCTCGCCCGTCTACGAAACACGCTATCGCACCGTCACCTGTGGTGCTTGTGGCGGGTCGGGCACACGTCAATGTGGCACGTGTTATGGGGATGGCGTAAACACCTACCAACAATACGTGCGCTTCGGCTCAGCACCTGAAAACCGTACAGCCCATTGGAGTTCTTATGAGAAACTGCCTTGGGTAGATACCTTTATCAAAAATCGCCAACAAGAACGATTAAAAATCCACGACGCGGCCGATTGGGACTACTCTGCGCAATTGCTTCAAGAGCATGAACGCCCAGGATGCTACCGCGTCGAACTGCCCGGCACCCTGAGCGCCGCCCAATGTAAAGTGCAAGCTAAGAGTGGCTTCTCAGAGCCGACCGAGGGCGACTTCCTCTCGATCGGTAATATGCCATACGATACCGACTACGTGTTTGATCCCCATGTACGCTGGACAGACGCTAAGCGCGACAAAATTCCTCTCACTGGCGAAGCATTAAGCCCACTTCTCAATAACAAGCTGGTCGATGACTGTGTCGAGGACATGCAGAGCGAGGACGTGCCTAGAGGCGAAATGCCGTATCTGAATATAGTGCGCAAAGAAACCGTCACCTCGCTACAAGGTCTATTGAATGAGCTAGTGGCGCTCAATAAAGGCCAGCGAGAAAAGATCTCTGTGCTAAAAATACTGCTATACAGTGTGCTCTCTGGCGTCCTTTTGGCAGGGATCATTTTTGGCTATAAATCCTTAGATATCGCCAGCCACTATTTGAATTTTGGCATTTACCCAATGATCGCTAACAGCATCGAGATACTGTACACCATTGGCTATCGTTCACTGGCGCAATTTAACGGTTATCTAGACATACAAATGTGGCTGTTCTTCTTGATAGCATTCTTACCCACCATGCTCTTAATGAAAGTATTTGGCTCCAATAAAGTCCTGACCGTTAAGCGCATACTGAAGTGGTATGTCTTCGGCACGCTATTTATTAGCGCCTTTTTAATGCAGTTCACAGACGTAAACAAAGAGTACTTGAATGTAACCGCTCACAATGTGCTGTTTGATTTCATCGTTTTATCACTGCTAGGCGGCATTTTATGGAGCCGCAAAGGCTCATTTGGTCGCCAAAAACACTATGCCAAAGAATATAACTCGCGCCGCTTGATGGAACTACTGGGCTACTCGGAGCAAGACAAATGAACAGAGAAAGATTTAATCAAACATTATGGCACGCCATCATCTGTGCCATTTGTTTTGCTGTGATCGTGTTTGTGTATGACGATTTGCCACGTGTCGATATTTTCGGGGAGATTTTAAGATTTTCCATGGTACTGACACTGATATTTCTGAATATCATCATGCTCGTGGGCTTTACCTCGCTTCAATACGATAAAACCAAAGCGTTTTACGCCCTTGTCGTACCCATCTACCCACTATACCTTGCTTGTCAGGATTATATGTGGCGCTGGGAATGGCTGGAGTACGCGCTGATGCTGATCCCGTATGCGATTTGTGCCTATGCCTTATGGTTTGCACTCAACTACCGCGTCGTCGCACGCTCGGTCGAAAGCGTAGCGCTCATACTGGCTTTATTTAGCCTGCCGTTTTTATACAGCCCGATCATGTACTTTTTTTAGCGCATAAAAAAGGCCAGATGAAACCGCGCTTTCATCTGGCCTTATTCTTTCTGCGCCCATCATTCTTGTAACTTGTGATGTATGCAAATCGCGCCATGGGCATCGTTGGCAGCATACAAAATTTGGCTTTGGGTTAATGGATACGCGCCCCAATTGGACTTTTGCGCACCTTTGCCTAATCTCGCTTTTAGCACCATCGCCACGCCAGCACGAGCGCCAATGTCGTTCTTCTCTCCCGCTAAGCGCTTTAAGGTTTTCGCCAGATCTTCGGTGTTGACGATGCTGATACCCAGCTTGCCGCGTAACTCTCGGTTATCATCTTTCAGGCCAAAGCCCACCTTTTGAATCTGCGGGTTGGCCAAGATTTCTCCAGCCGCAGCCAATGCTGGCGCAAAGCGCGTCGGAAATAAAAAGCCTTGCGTCAGCGTCGCCAGCTGGATCAATGTCGGTCCAGGACTCACCTCGCCCTTCTGGAAAATCGGCTTACTCTCGGTGTCATAGCCCACGTGCGTTTGCTGGCGCAAGACCGCCAGCGCCTCGTCTGCCTCTTCCTCTGTCTCAATGACCGCTATATCGGCCAACGCTAACCCTTTATAAGTGGGTAATTGATTGATCTGCTCTTTACTTGGGCGCTGCATCGCGTTGCTCGTCTTATCGCTTGATTAAGCTCTTGTTTACGCGAATTGTGCTGGGTTGTCGACTGTTTACGCTTGTATCGCTACGCTAAGCATCCGATACTCTGCTCTTTAGCTTTTCCCACCACCAAAGGAATGTCATGAAGACCCCAAAGAGACTACAACCCCTTATCGAAGACGGCCTAATCGATGAAGTGATCAGCCAATTGATGAGCGGAAAAGAAGCGACCGTTTTTATGGTGCGCTGTGGGTCAGAAATATGCTGCGCCAAAGTCTACAAAGACGCCGGCAAACGCAGCTTCAAACAAGCAGTGCAATATCGTGAAGGCCGCAAAGTTCGTAACAGCCGCCAAAGCCGTGCGATGGCCAAAGGCTCAAAGTACGGCCGCGAAGAACAAGAATCTCTATGGCACAACGCTGAAGTCGACGCACTCTACAAACTTGCGCAAGCAGGCGTGCGTGTCCCTAAGCCACAAGGCTGCTTCGATGGCGTGCTACTGATGGAAATGATCACCGACGCTGATGGCGATGTGGCTCCGCGCCTTAATGATGTCAAACTCACCCAGGCAGAAGCTCTCACTCATCACACACAAATCATCCGCGATGTGGTGCGTATGCTCTGCGCAGGCCTAGTACACGGGGATTTATCCGAATTTAATGTCTTAGTCGACCAAGATGGCCCTGTGATCATCGACTTACCACAAGCCGTCGATGCTGTGGCTAACAACCACGCCGAATGGATGCTCGAGCGCGATATTAACAACATGCGCGATTACTACGGTCAATACGCTCCAGAGCTTCTAACAACACAATACGCCAAAGAAATTTGGGAGATTTACGAATCAGGCAAACTTACCCCTGATACCGAGTTGACCGGCCATTTTGATGAGCCGACCGAGTCAGCGGACGTAGACAGCGTATTAGTAGAGATCCAAGCAGCGTTTAATGAAGAGCAAGAGAGATTAGAACGCATGCGCGGGGATGAGGAGTGAGCGCTTTCAAGCCGCAATAAACATCGCCACCTCTTTTTTCTTTAAAAGCTTAGCTGAGTTAAGCCTTCGTTAAGCTTTCCAAACTATTCTCACCTTGTTGTTAACCCATTACCAATAAGGTGAAACTCTATGAAAAAGCTTACCCTTCCTGCTCTTATCGCTATCACATTTGCAGGCTCAGCCTTGGCTGGGCCAACCTGTACGGAAGCCGATCGCTCCACTTGGATGTCACAAGATGCTCTAAAACAACAGCTTGTCGATCAGGGGTACCAGATTAAAAAGTTCAAAGTCACCGACAAAAACTGCTACGAAATTTACGGTTATGACCAAGCGGATCGTCGCGTAGAAATTTACTTCAACCCAGTTAATGGCGAAGCGGTAAAAACCGAGATTGACGACTAACTCTAAGCGGAGAGCGAGACATGGCAGTTGAAGAGCGTATCTGGGACCCGATCATCAGAGGGTTTCATTGGACCGTGGCGGTGGCCTTTCTATTAAACTACTTCGCCCTTGAAGAAGGGGGAGAGCCTCATGAAATAGTTGGCTACTACATCTTATGTGCTTTGCTGGTACGTTTTATTTGGGGTGTAGTGGGCAGTAAAAATGGGCGTTTTAGCCACTTTTTCCCTACCCTTGCTGGCGTAAAAGCGCATTTGAACGCGCTGCGTGCCAAGCAGATCCCCGAAGAAAATGGCCACAACCCAGTAGGAGCGCTGATGATTTTTGCCCTTCTATTCGGATTACTCGCGACGGGGCTCAGCGGCTGGGGCATGGAAACGATTTTTTGGGGGGAAGACTGGATAGAAGAGCTACACGAATTTTTCGCCTCCTTCACCTTGGGGTTAACATTGGTGCATGTCTTCGCGGTTGTCTTGTTTACTATCGCTGGCCCGCGCAACTTAATTCGCCAAATGCTCACCGGTCGAGTATCAAAGAATTAGTGTAGCTAAAATACGTGAGGCAAGCTGTTGTCTTGCCTCACTTTTTTATCAGAACTATGGAGGAAAATATCAGCCTTGTAGCTAAATATGCGAGGCTTATATCGCCATTCCTGAAATCGCTAATTGCACAGCTTGCGCCGCATGAATGTCAGTTGTGTCATATAAAGGGACGTCTGTATGTGCTTGCTGGATAAGTAGTGCTATTTCAGTACAACCTAAGATGACTGCTTCAGCGCCCTGCTCATGCAAACTTTCAACAATACTTAAATACTTTTCTCTTGAGTCAAAGTTAATAACCCCTCTGCACAACTCTTCGTAAATAATATTATGAACGGTCGTACGATCACTCTCTTCTGGCACAACCACCTCAATGCCAAACTTTTCGACCAACCGATTTTTATAGAAATCCTGCTCCATGGTAAAACGAGTACCCAGCAGCCCAACCTTTTTAACGCCATCAATCACCAGTTTATTGGCTGTTGCGTCGGCAATATGCAGAATTGGAATGGATAAGTGACGTTCAATTTCGGGCGCTACTTTATGCATTGTGTTGGTACAAATCACTAGGAAATCGGCACCACCCGCTTCAACCGATTTTGCGGCCTCAGCTAGGATTAATGCAGTTTCATCCCACTTTCCCTGATGTTGTAACTTTTCAATTTCATTAAAGTTCACGCTGTATAGGCAGATCTTCGCAGAGTTAAGGCCACCAAGTTCAGCTTTTACGCCTTCATTAATCGCTTTGTAATAGCTTGCGGTGGACTCCCAACTCATACCACCCAACATCCCAATTGTTTTCATCCTGAACTCCTGATCTTAAAAGTCAATATAACCTAGAGCGGTCTTAACAAGACACGCACTTACCCATAACCCCCAGCCTCAGAACAGTAAAACGAGACAGCCTGCTGGTCAGGGTTCTAATGTCTGCCAGTAGACAAGGCAAACTTACATCTACCGCTGATAAGCTATAATTTACCAACGGCAACATAAAACATCATCTTCTACTACATCTTACCAACACAATCCCAACGATAATGCTGAGATTCTTTGTATGGAGTAAGCGCCATGAAATTATGGATCATTATATTTGTACTTGTTTCTTTGGCCGGTTGCTCAGATTACAACGATGAAACAACCACCATGCAGGGTGGCAAAGAGCTTTATGAAAGCTATTGCGCAGACTGTCATCGCTCAAGGGGCACAGGCCAGTTTTTAATCGGTGTGCCTCGTATCAAGGATACCGAGTTAAGTCTCAGTGAAATTTCCGATGTCATTCGACGCAAGCATAAAGACGATAAGAACATGCCAACCTTTACTCAATTGACTGTACCGCAAAGCTATTCTATTGCTTCTTATATTAAAAACACCCTTAGATATAAATAAGCCAGCTCGCACAGAACTGGCTGATCTTTAGCTTTGAACGAGCGGCCACCCCACCATCAACACACCTAATGTCACGGCACCAATAAACACATTCATAGGTAAACCTACCTTCAAAAAATCTTTAAAGTGATAACCACCTGGCCCATAGACCATTAGATTGGTTTGATACCCAAGAGGGGTCGCAAAACTCGCCGAGGCCGCCATCATGATGGCAAACACGAAAGGTTCATTATTGAGCCCAGCTTTCTCGGTCATATCCAATACAATCGGTAGCATCAACAACGCCGCAGCGTTGTTAGTGATGCTTTCTGTCAGCAACGAAACTGCAACATAGGTAAGAATCAGCATTAACCAAGGGCTGCCGCCACTCAAACCAATAATGTTATTAGCGAGAAAGTCTGCCACCCCCGTTTTGCTTAAAGCCGTGCCCAGTGCAAATGACGCAGCGATGGTAATAATCACTGTCAGATCAAGACTTTTCTCAGCCTGACTAACGGAGCAGCAGCCGGTAAGAATCATTAGGCCAGCACCGATAAGAGCCGCATTTAACATGCTGATAATGCCCAAACCCGCAGCCATCACCAGCGTCACCAGAATGCCCCAAGCCAAGTAAGCCCGCTCGTGTCTGGGTGCCTCCGTCTCCATATCGTTAATCAAGAGAAAGTCTTTGTTGTAGCGCTGTCGGCTAACAAACGCAGGCCTTGCCTCTAGCAACAGCGCATCGCCAGCCTCAAGAGTAATCGTTCCAAGGTTACCTTTGACTCGTTCGCCGTTTCTGGCCACTGCGAGTACGACAGCCCCATAGCGATCTCGGAATTTAGCATCACGAATCTTCTGACCTATGGCGGCACAATGAGGCGAAACCACAGCTTCAACCAAACGGCGCTCGGCGCGGTCCGTATTTAAAACGGTTCGTCCTCCATTTTCCGGAGACGGGCTAATGCCGTTTATCCTCAACAAATCGGAGATGGCTTGCGTTTCGCCCGCAAAGACCAAGCGATCTCCGCCATGTAGGACTTGCTCGGAAGGTACCGCTGTCAATATTGTGCCCTGGCGCTCAATCTCCGCGAGATAAACGCGCTCCAGATGACGAAGACCGGCCTCTGTGACGGTTTGTCCAACCAAAGGGCCATTCGGATCTATGGCCACTTCAAGTGTAAACTCGCGCAAATTGCCAAACGCTTTCTTGTCACTATGGTCAGGGAGCCACTTGGGAAGAAATATCCAGATAAAAGCAATCCCCGCTAATGCCACTGGCACACCGACCGCCGTAATCGAAAACAGAGAAAAGCCCGTCTCGCCGGTCAGGCTTTGATACTGACCATTCACAATCAGATTAGTGCTAGTGCCAATCAGCGTGATCGTTCCGCCTAAGATCGCAGTATAGCTTAGAGGAATCATCAGCTTAGAGGGCGGAATCTTGATTTTGCGCGACCAAGCATGAACAGCGGGAATCATCGTGGCCACAACAGGCGTGTTATTTAAAAAACCACTTAACAGAATGACGGGAGCAAATATTCGACCTAATGCCGCCCTGATCGATGTGGGTTGCCCCAGCACCTTGCGTACCAAAAGATCAATTCCACCTGATCCATGTATGCCAGCAGCGACGATAAACATCGCCGCCACAGTAACCAAACCGGAATTGGCAAAACCCGCTAAAGCTTCATTGGCAGAAAGAATACCCAAGGCGCTGAGAATGGTCAGCACCCCCATCATTACTAGGTGCGGAGCAATCCGAGTAACCGTCAAAACACCCAGCGCCCCAACCGTCAGGGCTAATGAAAACCAACCTTGCCACTCCATGAAAACGTCCCTTTGATGCTTGATAAAGAGGCATTATGGGCTGGCCTTTTAATTCCATAAAATAATATCTTTCTCTGTTTTTATTCCATTTAGATATATAGGAAGGCTACTGTGGGCGCTAATGCCTAAAAGTAAACAGGACAAACTTACATCCACCACTGATGAGTTATCATGCACCGACAGCAACTTAAAACATCACCTTCCACTACATCTTACCAACACAATAAATATGGATAAGATCCTTTGTGCGTCTTCGTGGATTACTCAAGATAGAGCCAACTGAACGGGAATCCTACACCTTTGATAATCAGCAAAGGTACAATAACCTCGTTGTAAATCGTTTTGATAAGCACTTTTGCGGGGAAGTCATGGGCAAGGAACCTTTTTTACAGTTACACAACGCCATACTTAATTGCCAGATGTGTGCGGCTGCACTGCCCTTACCGCCAACCCCCATCCTTCAGGTACATCCTAGCGCTCGCTTATTAATTGCAGGGCAAGCACCGGGGCGTAAAGCTCATCATGCTGGCCGCCCATTTGACGATCCTAGCGGCGACCGACTGCGGGACTGGTTGGGACTGAACAAAAGTGACTTTTACGACGCCAAACAAGTGGCCATTGTTCCGATGGGGTTTTGCTTCCCTGGAAATACATTTTTCAAAAGCGGCGCTAAAGCGGGACAAATCTCTGGGGACCTTCCGCCGAGGCCAGAATGCGCCGCCACTTGGCACGCGCGATTGCTTGATCAATTAACCCAAATTGAATTAACGATTGTCTTGGGAAGCCATGCTCAAGCTTACTATTTAAACCACTCAGGCACAGTAACGGAACAAGTGAAAAGATGGAGCTATTGGCTAGAGCAAGGCAAAATCGCGCTGCCTCACCCTAGCCCAAGGAATAACCGCTGGCTTAAACAAAACCCGTGGTTTGAACTCGAAGTCTTGCCAATCTTGCAGGAAAAGATATCGAGAATACTAAACTCTGATCAGGCATGAAATGATGATGTCAGCCTAGAGCCGTCGTCGAAAGCCACCCAGATACGGTAGTCAGATAAATAAGAAGAGGCTAACGCCGTATTAAGGTGTGAGCAACGCTACCACAATACTTGTTTATTACGCCGTAAACACAAAAGTCGAATCAAACCAAAACAGCGAAGCGTTGCGAATCCGTCTTAAAGCGTTTGTTAGCCGCTCATTCTCAAAGGTTATTTTTTACTCAACAGGAATTTACGTAAATCTCTCTCAGCACGCATAACAAAAAGAATAAACACCTTGTCGCCGTCTTGCTTATAGAAAACACGACATGGATTAACGACAACTTCACGATAATTTAAATGTTCTAGTTCGGGTGGAATACGACCTGACTCTGGGAAAGTTTGTAGTCGTTCGACTTTGGAGAAGATCGTTTGTACTAACTGCTTTGCAGCTACGATATTTTCAAGTGCTATGTATTCTGCGATATCGTTGAGGTCAGATAACGCTGGCTCAGTCCAGATTATTTCAGCCATTTTGACATTTTTTCCTTGGCTTCATCATGACTTACCGCTTTACCGTCAGCTAGTGCGCGTTCACCTCGTGCGATCCCCTCAAGAATAACCAAACGATTTTGCATAAACTCGTAATCATCAACATCAACTAGATACGCAGATGGCTTACCATGCTCGGTAATTAACACTGGTTCTTTAGTGTCGTGGAGATCGGCGAGGATCTTGGTTGCTTGGCGTTTAAGTGATGTAACTAGTTCTACTTTCATGAGGGCCGCTCCAAAGGAATACTAAAGTGATACTATTCTATCACTTTGAGCATAGCAAGCCCCATGACGGCTAACGCCCGCATTTGCGGATGGTTTGGAGCGCAGCGGAAAACCAGTCCGACAACATGCGCTTGTTAAACGGTACTTAGGTTCTAGTCGCTAGACACCCGAAGGAACCATAGAAAATAGCACTTAAGATTTTAGCTAATTCAAATCTACAGTTTGATCATGACGATTTGCATCTGAACGATAATGATCTGCAAGTTCCCTTAATATTTTAGCTGTGCGCGGGTATATCAACTGTACAGACTCTGAATCCTTTTGATACCCCTCAGCCAGCTTCCTTTCTTGATCTCCACCTGCGTGTGGATGCCTAGTAGTAACACCCCTAGAATTTAGCTTTCCGTTGATTATACCGTCTTCAAAAGACTCCGTTTTTAGAGATTCGATTGTGTCCCTAACAGACTTTTTCGGCCAAATTTTATCCTCTTCATCTGGCTGACATTTGGAGAGGTATTTTCCTATGTATAGGTCGCCAATATCTAACCTGCCACATTCAACTAACTGCTCCCTAGCCAATGAAACCCACTCACCAATAAAGTCATCTTCTGGTAAAAGGTGCAAAGTATCAAGTATATCCCACGCTGCACTAGCAACTTGTTTCGCCTGTTCCTTAGGCATGGTTTCCTCTTCTTCAACACCGTCTTTTCTTACAAAGACCCACTTTATTAATTGCACAAAGCTCGATGGATCTTTTGCAATTGACTTATGAATAAAAGTTGGTGAGAAATCATGATGACGAAAAGCTTTTGCATACAGCCATTCAACCTGCAATACCTCTTCGTCACTGCACTGGCCAGAATCCTGAATAAACTTTATTGCCTGAGTAATATCGTGGCTTACAGCCTGTATTGAAACCCTATCTATATCTTCAGGGTTAGTAGCGACCTTTATAAGTATTTGATGAGCAAGCTTGGCATCTAGATCTCCAGCACTTTTTCCACGGTGGAGATATTGGGCAAATGCATCAATGGCAGCTAGAGGTCTGCCATTCTTCAATAGGTTCCTAGAAATATACTCTACCAAGGAGGAATCTTTATCTTGAACAAAGTAATATGCGATCTTGTGCCAATAACTCTCTTGTACGGACTCTTCACACGCATCAAGTATATCGAATGTTTCTTGGGTAACAGGGAAATTCACTAGCATTTGGCTTTTAATGTTTTCATCAACCAAATGATGTTCGCTAATTATTTTCTTGGTACTAGTAAAGTCGGAATGTGCCATTGCTGAAAAATATCCATTTGAGCACTCTTTATAACAGTCATCTTGTCCTAACCAGGCAACCAAATCATCAACGAATAAATCTTTTAGTTTAGACTTATATAATGAAAAACCCACCAGCCGAGGAAACTGACAGTTTTCTAATAGGTCTTTAAAGCCCTCAAACCCAGACTTATCATATAATTCTTCTAGTTTTTCAACTCGCAAATATTCTAAGTATTCCTGCCTTTCATCATAGGGCACTTTTCTTCTTTTGACAGGGTCAATCAGATCAGGCCAATGATCATCAAAAAGATACTTCGCATTGAGTACGGGGCTATCAAAATCAAGGTGCAGATAAACCTCTTCCAATTTGGTTATCACTTCATCTGGCCATACCCAATCGGAACCTGAGAACTCTCTATGCCTAGAGATTAAGTCCCTTAAACGCTTAAGTAATTTTTTACGAGAATCTTCAGACAACTTATCGATATCAACTGATAGCAATTTATCAATGATTATTTCGCGCTGAGTAACGGTATAGGAATCGAAGTTACTCGCTAAATCGATGTATCTGTTATCTGGGTCTTTGTCGGCTTCAGCGATCATCATATCAACAATTTTTCCGACATATGAAAAATAGTCGCTTTGCTTAGTAGTTTTATCAACCCCCTCAGCCCAATGTTGATAATCTGGACTAGCTATCCCACTTGTCGTTCTGGTATTACCGACCAATAATTCACGCATCAACCTCCAGGCAACTTCGGGATACTGTTTTAAGAGGACTTGTTTAATAAGGTTAGCCCGCTCATCATGCGTAGCAGAGCTATATGTAACCCATCCAATAAATATGTCGACTAATGAAGAAAATGGCCTATTACCGTATCTTCCGCCAGGATCTATTTCTGAAAGCCTTGCTAAGGCCTGACATACTCTAGTGAGGTAGTTTTTATTCCAGGATATGGTTTCTAAAGCCCACAAAAGATCAGAGTGGTAACACCCGCCAGTAAAACTATCTTCGGCTTCCGAATTAAATAGGCCAAGCAAAGGTGAGTTTTCACCTAGAGAGGATCTATCTACCGCATCTAGAAAAACTTCTGGCGCAGCTTCCGCTAAAGGTGATGTAGATCTACCAAGTGAATACCAGAACTCCGTCGTGTTATTATCTTTGAAAAGATGATTCAACCAAGTATCAATCTTAATCTTAACCGACATCCCACCAAGCTGAGATACATAATCATCACTATAAGTTGACAGTAAGGCTAAAGTATCAGCTATATCTCTTTTCAATAGCCCAGAATATTTGGGTATATTTCCCTTAACAGACGCCATCCATCTTTCATCTGGATCTAGGTTAAACGATGGATCAGTATCACCTAACACCTTGCCACAAATGTCACCAAGCCTATCGATATGGGACACTGACAATAAGCTTCTAATGTTCAACCAAACGTCAATCTTAGATATCACTTGCCAAGCTGCACCAACTCTTCTGATAGGCGCATCAGAGAAAGTGGATAGCTTATCTAGTTGCTTTTCAAGCTGGTCGTAATCCATTCCCGATAAAGCGGACAAAATATCTTTGTCACTGTCATTATTCGAATTCCACGCCGTGGCAAAAAAGGCTGCAAATAATACATCTGCGTCAATCTCTGTTGGCCACTTTGGTGCAATATATTCTCTAGGCCTTAAAATTTCATGTCTCAGAAGTGGCTCCAAATAGCCTTTAGTATCAGAATATAACTTAGAGGCCTGACTATCATTAAAGCCGAGTTTTTGAATCGCCTCCTGCTGAATTAACCTAGGCCGCTTATCTAAACGGATAAGAGGGGTTTTCTGGCTTGATTCATCTGTAGGCAATATCACAGTATGCCCATTACTAACTGCATCACCGACCCCGTTTGGCTGGAAATTAATTGGCATTAGTATGAGCGGAGATTTAGATGATGCGATATCGTCCCAAGCCGGCTGGTTGAGCACTGTTAGAAATTTAGAGCTTAGTGAATCATCATTTAAAATGACCGAAAGAATAAACCCTTGAGATTCATTGATAGACTTGGCACATACTGTATAACTGGCGGAGTTGCCCATTAAAGAATCTTTTAAGCGATCAGCTTGCTCATCCCTTTTGTGGAGAAAAAAATCATCAGTGAGTGAAATCTCTGTGATATTGGAAAACTTTGACCAGCTCTGTTCAATATCCCATAAATTAGGACACCGTTTACCTATTAACTCTGCAAACCAACGATGTACCGCCGGGCACTGTTCCAGCCAGTCACACAGAACTTTTGCATTGATTGCTTTTACGCTACCCCATTCTTCTTCAAGGTTCTTCTCGGCTTCCCACTTGGATCTATCTTTCCAATGTCTCGATGTTACAAAAACGTAGGTAGTGTTATTTTTATCAAATGGGTCAGGATCCTTGGTTCGCTTTTCATAATCATCATTTGCTTTTGAGTTGACGCTTTTGTCGGTTCCAAACTCCCAAGCCGACACTCCCGATGGCACAAATAAATTCCCCTGATCAACTTCAAGCTCGCCATCCCAACCACCGGTGGATACAGAGTCCCCAAATGGAAAATCAATTTTTCTTGGATTGGATGAAGCCCGTATAAGTTTATATATAAGCTGAGGAAGTAACTCTTCTGACCTGCGCTTATCTATAGCAGTCCAGTTCTTTATATCGTTCTCCATGACATGCCAACCAGACATAGTTACTCCTTTTAGTGATCGATGATCATGAACTCATGAATATTTAATTTATTAGGCCCGCATAAGTTGCAAGTGAACGCGATTTCAATGCCATATAACGCCGCCAGCAGGGGCGCAGAATGCGCCCCAACTAGCTGGCTTTGTTATAAGGTTATTCAACAAACTTGTCGTTCGCCCGCTCTTCGCAAAGACTATCCCATACTCTCTTAGGAATAAGTTTACTCGCCCATCCATAATAGCCCCATGTTTTCGCAAGGTCTTCCTGCCAACAAGCATCACACATCAACGAATGAAAATGAACGCTACCGTTCATTATATCCTCGTAAACCTCATACAAGCTTTTTGGATAATTACAATAACATTTATATTTAGGATCTCTTTTCCGCTCATATAAAGGACCGACTAAGCGTTGATATATTTTAGGATGAATTTTTTTAAATCGCTGATGCACTGCATCTAAAACATCAACTCGATCTTTTTCTAAGGCATTTTTCCTTAAAATTAGAAGACTCTTTTCAGAGTCATATCGTCCTTGATGAATTCTAGAAACTATTCCAGCCATGGTTTAGTTTTCCTATGCCTCATAACGCCGCATTAAGGCGTGAGCGGCGCTTGGCTATACTTGAGCGAAGCTAAACTGCCAAGCGTTGCGAATCACTCTTAAATGCTTTGTTATATGTGTGGTTCTTTCAAACGCTGAACTAGTGATTCCACAACCTTTGAGCCAAAATCTTCCATACTCTCTGGACCACCATAATCATTGCCCACTTGCTCTCGAAGATAGTTGTGTAGACAAAGTGCACTAGCAAACATGTGTTCAAATAATGGAATGATGTCGTGATTGTAACTGGGCTCGTAGTGAACAACCCACTTATTGCGAAAATCCAAGACTTGTAACTGATAGTCTCGAAATTTCTTTGCAGAAATACCTAAATCAGAGAAAAGATGCTTCCTGAAGTCCGCATAATCAGTAACTAGATTTTTCCAGTGACATTCTTCCGTGTCGTTGCCAAATAACTTACACCAACTAATAACTGTGTCACATAGCATCACATTGTGAATATGAGTAAACGTAGATTCTTCTTTGGAGCTAGCATCGTATACCCCGCATAATTTATCTAAGCCACCCATCAGATAATAAGAGCGAAAGAATGAGTTGAGAACGAAAAATCGTCCGTGCATTTCAACTGGATTGTACATTTTTACCTCTAAACATATAACGCCGTATTAAGGTGTGAGCGGTGCTTGGCTGTACTTGAGCGAAGCGAAACTGCCAAGCTTTGCGAATCACTCTTAAATGCTTTGTTAAGTATGTTGTTTTAGGTTTTGCCCAAACATAAATAAAAACATCTCTGCCTGTGCTGCTGTGCACTCAGAAGATAATGCAAAATCATTCATAATTTTCAGATACTCAGGATAAAGGTTTGGCGCATTTGTATAAGTTATACGCTTCATGCCAGCAAACTCTTTATAAATACCTGTATTGATGGCTTCAATTACACGAATGTCCAAAATTAGTGGCTCATGCCCCTCAATTTTACCTCCAACAAAATAGAGAAATTTTGAGTATGTAGACAACCCTAACCCACTAATTTCTTTTACTTTGTTGTAGTGTGTTTCCCAGTCATCAATACCTTGCGATGCACACTTTAATAAAGAGGCTATCTCAGGCAATTTCGTGATAATCTTTGAGAAGTTGTTGCCTCTCATGCCTGATGAGTAGCCCCATAGAATCGTTGATATTATTAACTTGTTGTAATCCTGAGTGTCTGCGATGTCTTTGAGGTCTTGCCTGCGTAGTTTTACATCCTGTTCACCAGAAAATATAGATTGTATTGTATTCCAAATTTCTGGGTGGCTCTCTTGATACTTTTCCCAAGTAGCTAGTTTTGTACCAATAGCATGATCTGCTACAGGCAAATGACCAATCAAGGGTTTGTAATTTTCCATAGTTCCCTCTGAATACCTAACGCAGAGCGCACCGGCGACCTTGACGCAGCGAAGCGGAGACAAAGGCGTCCGAGTGCCGCGTTTTGTTAACTGGATTGTTCGATATTGGCACGGCGCTTCCGCTCCTGCTCAGTCATTTGTTCCTGGCGCTCCTCGATGGAGTTCAGTCCAAGACGCGCGCGGCGTTCATTAACCGTAGCAGAATCCTCAATAGGAAACGGTATCGGCCAACCGTTTTCATCAACATCAAACTGAGTGCCGTAGTATTGAGACTTGCCTGCTAGAGTACGCACCCGATCCTGAAGGAATGCCAACTGCCAGCCCGCTACATCCTCTCTTGCAACGGCACATTCTAGTAGGAAGACACACTCCCCCATGAACTCGGGATCTGAAACGGAATGCTGAACGACCAGCCATGCAGCTTTGGCGCCCTCTTCCCCAGCTAGTGAAATACCGGGCCAGCCGTGAGCACCAATAATCTCTTTCAAGCGAGAAGCATTCTGCTCATGCAGAGCTTTCATCCGAGGATGATAAGACTCCGATGGCAGCTCTCCGGAATCGAAGAGTTGCTGCAACAACCGCTGGTCTTCTGTCATCATCGTGACCAGCTCATCCGCAAGATTCTGATTCATGGGTTCCTTCCCAGTTAACATTTTAATAGTGCGCATGCGCGTTTACACAGTGCCATCGTGCTCAATAAGTCGCCTATAACAACCTGTTTTAAAACCACTTTTTAGACTTACCCCACAACAACTTAAAACACAAAATCGAGCATGCGCGTTATAATTTTTTTTGACAGCACGTTGTTAGGGTTGATTGATTTTACAGAGCCCACAACTGCTGACACATTACTGACAGACGATACCCGATTCCAGTGTCCTTCCCAAGCTCAAATGCACCATTTTAGACCAAAGGTTGATGTTTTATTGATCCTATCAAGCAAAGCGATAGTTGTAGCCGATGCTGTTTATCAGCCACCCAGCTAGAGTAACGAGCTTACAGATTATCCCTCGGGGACCGAGGTCCTACAGCTTTGGCGCTTCGGTTTGCCGTGGAGGTTGCTGATTTGATCGCGGCACGGAGTGCGCTCGTACAAAGGTTCGCAGGCTTCTTAGAAAGATTGCCGAGCTTGCGGATTATTCCCTCGGGGACCGAGGTCCTACGGCTTTGGAGCTTCGGTTTATCGTGGAGGTTGCTGATTTGATCGCGGCACGGAGTGCGCTCGTACAAAGGATCGCTGGCTTCTTAGCGAGATTACCTAGATTGCAGGTTAATCCCTCGGGGACCAAGGTCCTACGGCTTTGATTCTTCGGTTTGTCGTGGAGGTTGCTGGTTTGATCGCGGCACGGAGTGCGCTCGTACAAATGGTCGCTGACTTCTTAGCTAGATCTCCTAGATAGCAGATTATTCCCTCGGGGACCGAGGTCCTACGGCTTTGGGGCTTCGGTTTGCCGTGGAGGTTGCTGGTTTGATCGCGGCACGGAGTGCGCTCGTACAAGAGCTGTAGGCCGCTGTAAGTAAGGCTTTTAGCATTAACTAAACGCTATAGTAAATAAATTGCATTTCTAGGCTTGACGGTGTGGGTTTTCTCTATTAACTTTACCTCATCGTTTAGTTATTAATTTTGATGCCTATGAGGCATTGTTGATCCGATAGGAGTCTTTCATGCAAAGCAATAATGGTTACTACGGTGAGTTTGGCGGGAGTTACATCCCGGAGATTCTGTACGCGAGCCAGCAGCAAATTCTTCATGCTTTTGAGGAGGCGAAGAACGATCCTGAGTTTATTGCGGAGTTGAAGGACACTTGGCAGAACTATTCTGGCCGCCCTACGCCGTTGACCTTTTGTAAGAACCTAACTGACCACTTCGGCGGTGCGCAGATTTACCTTAAGCGTGAAGATTTAAACCAGTCTGGCGCGCACAAGATGAATAACGTGATTGGCCAAGCGCTGCTTGTGAAGCGCATGGGTAAGAAGCGTGTGATCGCGGAAACCGGTGCCGGGCAGCACGGTGTCGCGACGGCATTGATCTCGGCCCGTTTGGGTCTTGAGTGTACCATTTACATGGGCGCCAAAGATGTGAAGCGTCAGTATCCAAACGTGTTTTGGATGAAGCAGTTAGGTGCCACTGTGGTGCCTGTAGAAGAAGGCGCGCAGACTCTGCGTGACGCCTTGGATGAAGCATTACGTGACTGGTCTTCAAGCCATGAAGACAGCCACTACCTGATCGGTACGACCTGTGGTTGTGCGCCCTTCCCTGAGATGGTGGCGTACTTCCAGTCGGTGATCGGTGAAGAAGTCAAAGAACAAAGCCAAGCGCAGTTTGGCCAGTACCCAGATCGCTTGTACGCGTGTGTCGGTGGTGGCTCGAATGCTTGTGGTTTGTTCTTGCCATTCCTAGAAGAGAAAAACGTAGAAATGGTCGGTGTTGAAGCCGGCGGTAAAGGCTTAGAACTAGGCCAACACTCGATCCGTCTATCCAACGGGTTGGGTCAAAAAGGTATCGCTCAGGGCTTTGCGACCATGTTTTTGCAAGACGATAATGGTCAGTTACAAGAAACACATTCGATCGCGGCGGGTCTAGATTACGTGGGCGTGTCCCCCATCATTGCTCACTTGGCGCAAGAAGGTCGCATTCAGATGACCTACGCCATGGACGACGAAGTGGTTGAAGCGTGTTCTTTGCTACTGAAAAAAGAAGGCATCATCCCAGCATTGGAATCGTCTCACGCGCTAGCCGGTGCGTTTAAAGATGCGCCAAATCTGCCAAAAGAATCACGCATTGTGATCAACTTGTCAGGTCGTGGCGATAAAGACATCTTTAACGTCGCTAAGGCGATGAACGATCTTACCTTCCCAGAGTTCTTGGAGAATTACATGGCCGATTACAACGAACATTTGTCAGACAACAACCAAGGGGAAGCGTAAGCATGAGCCAATTAGCCCAATACATTGCCGACAAACGTCAGCAAAAGCCGATTTTGTCTATGACGCACGTGGTCTACGGCTACCCTACGGTACAAGAGAGCTTGGATTGGATGGCGACGCTGCTAGAAGCAGGCGCCGACTTTATCGAAGTCCAGTTTCCGTTTTCTGATCCCGTGGCCGATGGCCCGACGATCGTGGCGGCGTGTCACGGAGCCCTGCACGACCAGCAGCTAACGGTTGAGCAGTGTCTATCAGACATCGGTCAGCTAGGTCGTGATTACCCACAAAGCCGCATCGCGCTGATGAGCTACCTCAACCCAATGTACCGCTACGGTCTTGAGAAGCTGGTAAAACGCTGCGCCGAAGAAAACATCCAAGGTTTGATCCTGCCAGATCTACCGTACGAGCAAGCGACAGAGCTGCGCTCTTACTGTGATACTCACGGTGTTGATCCAGTTTGGTTGGTGACGCCCGTGACACCTAAAGATCGTTTGGCATTTTTAGCCAGCGAAGCGCGTGGTTTCTTGTACTGCGTGGCACGCTCAGGTGTAACAGGTAACTCCAACCACAATGGCGGCGAGCGCCAGTCATTAGACGAGTACTTAGCGGAGATTAATTCCCATGCCAATGCACCGATCGGTGTTGGCTTTGGTATCCGTGAAAAAGCCCATGTAGACGCCCTAAAAGGCAAAGCGGATGTGGCGATCATTGGTTCAGCATTGCTAGATGCCTACAACAAAGGCGGTAAAGAAGAAGGTCTGAAGTTGTTTAACGGTTTGTTTAACGCTTAATAGACCGTCTTGGCTGACAATCAATAGCACTAAAAAAGGCGCCCCAAGGGCGCCTTTTTTGTGGCTGAATGAAGCAAAACTTAGGCTTTAAAATGGCCAATCTCTTCGTAGATTTTAATGTCTTTAAGACGCGCCAATTTGCTCATCTGCGTGACTTCTGGCGGATTCTCTGAAGACCAAAAGGTGCGCCAGTCATCTTCTGAATTCCAGCGCGCGATGGTTAACACCGTGTGAGCGTCTTTGCTGTCCTTGAGCAAGCAGCTACCGTGGGCGCCTTGGTAGACTTCGCGCACCAAGGTCGTCGTCTGTTGCCACGCTTCGCTAAACGCTTCTAGATTCTCGGGCACCACATACCATTCGTAAATCACTCGGATCATTGGGTCATCCTTACCACACGCAGTGGGTTATCTTATTGTTGTCTGATTAAACCGTGATAGCCTCAATATAAACGCCAGCTCAGATTTTTGCACCCCATGTTTTTACGGTGTCGAGCGTACTCGTTGCACGGCTTCTAACCAGCCTTGATAGAGCGTACTGCGATTGTCTTCGCCCATTTCAGGATCAAAGCAGCGCTGGGCTTGCCACAGTTCACTGATGTCATCGAGGGAGTCAAACACGCCCGCTTTAAGCCCCGCCAAGTACGCCACGCCCAAGGCAGTGGTTTCGGTCACCACAGGGCGCTCTACTTTGATGCCCAGCAAATCACTTAAAAACTGCACCACTAAATCATTGACCACCATGCCGCCATCCACTCGCAGCGTGCTGAACTCTGCGCCATCTTGGGTCATGGCATCGACAAGGTCTTTGGTTTGGTAACACACGGAGCGCAAGCCAGCGTTGACGATGTCATAGACGCTGGTATCACGGGTCAGGCCGATCATGGCACCACGTGCGTCTGGGTCCCAATACGGTGCGCCAAGGCCAGTAAACGCCGGCACTAAGTAGACGGTATCGGCATTGAGCGCACGCTGGGCCAGACTCTCGGTTTCGCTGGCATGATCAAACAGTTGCAAACCATCACGCAGCCATTGGATTGCAGCGCCCGCGACAAAGATACTGCCCTCTAAAGCGTAGGTGACTTCGCCATTGATACGATAGCCCACGGTGGTCAGCATTTTGTGCTCGGATTTCAGCACCTCACTACCAGTATTGAGGATCAAGAAACAGCCTGTGCCGTAGGTGCTTTTCACCATCCCGGGGGCAAAACAAGCTTGGCCGATCAGCGCGGCTTGTTGGTCTCCAGCAATGCCTTGCACCGGAATCTCAGCCCCTAGCCACTGGGCATCGATAACACCAAAGTCATCACTGGAGTCCATCACTTCTGGGAAAATTACAGCTTGGATGCCAAACAGCTCGATCAGCTCTTGATCCCACTGCTGGGTATGAATGTTAAACGCCATGGTGCGCGCGGCGTTGGTGGCATCGGTGCGATGGCTGGCGCCTTTGCTCAAACACCACAGTAGATAACTGTCGACCGTACCAAAAGCGATTTTGCCCTGCTCCGCACGCGCCTTCACGCCGTCTACATTGTCCAAAATCCAGCGAATCTTGGTGGCCGAAAAGTACGGATCGATCAATAGACCGGTTTTGTCTTGCACGCTTTGACCATGGCCTTGTTCGACCAGCGTTTGGCATACGCTACTGGTGCGACGGTCCTGCCAGACAATGGCGTTGTACACCGGCTCGCCGCTGTCTATGTCCCATAAAAGCGTGGTTTCACGTTGGTTGGTGATGCCCGCACTCAGTATGTCTTGGGCACTGATGGCTTGTTCTTTAAGCAAGGTTTGGCACACGTCTAGAGTGGTTTGCCAAAGATCTTTTGGGTCATGCTCGACCCAGCCGTCTTTGGGGAAGTGTTGCTTAAACTCTTGCTGTGCTTGTCCGAGTGGATTGCCGCGTTGGTCAAATAAAATGGCTCGCGTGCTGGTGGTGCCTTGGTCGATGGCGAGTAAATAGGTGCTCATGGCAATCATCCTTGCAATGACAACGCGGCCGCTCAAAGCGCACGCGTCAGATCGGTTGTTGTTATGCTTTAAGTGTACCAACGAATGCGGGCTAAAAAAGCCAGTCCATATTTTTTTACAGGTTGTGTGGCTTTCATGACGTCATCAAGACGTAACCTCTGCTAGGCTTAATCCTAGTGATAAGCACTGTTTCAGCCATTTTTTAGGGAGAGCTAGGATGACGCAAACCCACTTTGACCTGTTTGTCGTAGGCGGTGGTATCAACGGCACGGGAATCGCGGCCGATGCCGCTGGACGTGGCTTATCAGTAGCCTTGTGTGAGATGAACGATTTGGCCAGTGCCACGTCTTCGGCCAGCAGCAAATTGATTCACGGCGGCCTGCGCTATTTGGAGCATTACGAGTTTCGCCTCGTCCACGAAGCACTGGGCGAGCGTGAGGTATTGCTGTCCATTGCGCCCCACTTGGTGACGCCGATGCGCTTTCAGCTACCACATCGCCCGCATCTGCGCCCAGCGTGGCTGATTCGTTTAGGGCTATTTTTGTATGACCACATCGGTAAGCGTGAGCGCTTGGCCAGTTCGTTTAATGTGCAATACGGTGCCGATAGCCCACTGAAGCCAGATATCGAGCAAGGCTTTGAATACTCGGATTGCTGGGTCGACGACGCACGCTTGGTGGTGGCCAATGCTATCAGCGCCCGCGAATGTGGCGCCTTGATTATGCCGCGCACGCGTTGTGAAGCTGCTTATCGCGAGCAAGATCACTGGGTGATTGAGGTAGTCGAAACACTGACGCAAAAGCGTAAGCGCTTCACCGCCAAAGCGCTAATCAATGCCGCAGGGCCTTGGGTTTCCAGTTTTATCGAAACTAAGCTTGAGCGCCAAGCCCCCTATCAGATCCGTATGATCAAGGGCAGCCACATCGTGGTGCCTAAGCTGTTTGAGCAAGACAACGCGTTTATTATGCAAAACGCCGACAAGCGCATTGTGTTTGCCATCCCTTATCGGGAGCGCTACACCCTAATCGGCACCACCGATGAAGAGCACACGGGAGATCCCAAAGAAGCCAGCATTAGCCAAGCCGAAACCGATTATATTTTGGATGTCGCCAATCAACACTTTAAGAAGCAATTATCTGAAAACGATATCGTCTGGAGCTATTCGGGCGTGCGCCCGCTACTCAACGACGACCAGTCAGACGCCTCATCGGTGACTCGTGACTACACACTGCATGTGGAAGACGAACATGGCCAAGCGCCGCTGCTGAGTATCTTTGGCGGCAAAATCACCACCTATCGCCAATTGGCCAATTCTGCCATGCATGACTTGAAGCCCTACTTACCACATATGGGTAAAGAATGGACTCACGCCCACCCACTGCCCGGTGGTGATATGGACAACGATCACAGCATCCTAGCGAGTGCCTTGCGCCAAGAGTTTCCATTTTTAACGGAGGCTCTAGCCAAGCGCTTCACCGCAAGCTACGGCACGCTTAGCTATGTGCTGCTAGGCGAAGCCACAACCCTTGCAGATCTGGGGCAATGTTTTGGTGCAGATTTGTACGCCAAAGAAGTCGATTACTTGATCGATCATGAGTGGGCGTTTAACGCAGAGGACGTGCTTTGGCGACGCAGCAAACTGGGCTTAGAGTTCAGCACTGAGCAAATGACGGACTTAGACCGCTATTTAGCCCACAAACATAATAGCCTGCCCGATCATGCCGAGCTGATGGACATCACTTAAACTATCTAAGACGACACAAGCCCAGCGCTGTCACGCTGCAGTGCTGGGCTGAGTCCCATTACATCGCCACCTTGATAAACATCCAAATTGCCATGGCCAGCATCATTAGGTTTTCTGTTAATGAGATAAAGCCTAATGGCACATTGCTGCCGCCGCCGACACAGGCACATTTCAATTCGCGCTTATCGATGTATACCGCTTTAAACACAGACACCGCGCCCACCAAGCCGATAAAGAATGCAATCGGGATCGATAACCACGGCAAAATACCTGCGATCATCAAGATACCAGCGGCGGCTTCGGCGTATGGGTAGACGTAGCCATAAGGCACCCAGCGCTTCGCCAACAAGTCATAGTTTAAAAACATGGTTGAAAAGCTTTCGACATCGCGAATCTTAAGATACGCCAAGCCACACATAGAAAAGGCAATAAACCACTCAAAGGTTAACACCGACAAAAAGTTTCCCGTTGCCACCGCAGCGGCTCCGAGCGCCATCAACGCCGTGATGGCAAACAGTGACAATACTGGCCAGTAGGATTTTTCGCCATCATCCTTTGGCGCTTTACCAAAATAAGCTTTCAGCTCATCGTAGCCGCCAATACGTTGCCCATTGATAAAGGTCTGAGGGGTGGTGTCCACACCATGCTTATCTTTAAAGGCATCGATCTGCTCACGACTGGTCAGATGATGGTCTTCGACCTCGTAACCATGTGATTTGAGTAAATGACGAGACTTAAGCCCAAATGGACATACGTGGTCTGTCATCACCATACGATAAAGTTGTGCGGTCTTGTTTTGCGACATGAGTTCCTCCTTTAACGTGTAACGTAAGCGGCTCAGTAAAGCCTTATTACAGTTAAGGATGGAATACGAAGCCTTGTCAGCGAAAGGGAGAACTAAGAAAAGTCAGCGCATACGCGCTGACTTTTAGGATGTTTCGCGCAAATAACTAGGCAAATAGCTTATTTGGCGTCAGAGTAAAGAGACGGATCGCCTTTCACTGGGCGAGTTTTAAAGCGACGGTGCAGCCACATGTACTGCTCTTTATTGCGGCTAATGATCTGCTCGATGATTTGGTTGCCTAAGATAGCATCGTCCAACTCGCTCTCGCCGGGGAAGTTTTCCAGCGGTGCGCCGATCTCAATATTGTAAGCGCCATTGCTCGCGTCACGCTCGACAAAAAATGGCAAGACTTTCGCTTTACCAAGTTTCGCCAGCGTTGTGCCGCCGGTGATGGTGGCCGCTTCTTGGACTGCAAAGAATGGAATAAACACGGCACTAGAACGACCAAAGTCTTGGTCAGCGGTGTACCAGATCACATCCGGCGCACGCAGGCTGCGCACCATTTGGCGCAGATCTCGCTTCGGGATCAAGGCCTTATTAGAACGCAAGCGCCCTTTAACTTGCAGATATTCCATCACTGGATTGTTGTGAGGACGGTAAACCCCGACACCTGGGTTAAACTGGCCAAAAATACGCGCGCCCATTTCCAGCGGCAAACAGTGTACAGCAAACAAAATCACCCCTTGGCCATTGTCCAAGGTTTGCTGTACGTGGGTTTGCCCTTTGATGTTCATGTGCGCTTGCACTCGCTTGTCTGACCACCACCAAGCACACACGGTGTCAAAGATCGCACGACCAGATTCTTCGAAGTTACGCGTCAACAACTGCTCACGCTCTGACTCTGGCATGTCAGGAAAACACAACTCAAGATTACGGCGGGCAGTGCGCACACGGCCTTTGGCAAACAGTTTCATCAACCGGCCAATGCCTTTACCAACAGCCATTTGCCAACGTAACGGCAACATAGAAAGTAAACGCGCTAAGCCAATGCCTAGCCAAAGTCCCCAATGTTTTGGGTGAAGCAACGTTTTTGAAAACTGCGCTTGTTCTACCACAACTACAACCATCCAAAGAAAATTCGCCGCCATTCTACCGCAAAACACAGCATTTTTTGAGCGCAGTACGTCACTTACTCAGTGTTTAACCGATTTGCTCTTTAGCAAGCTTCATAAAGCGCTTATGAATACGCCTAGTCGCCCACCACACTCCACCGATTACCAGTGGCACGGCGATGCCGACGGCCATACTTTTATCGATCGGCGCGCCTTTTTCGTAGGCGGCTTCGATCAGGTATTTGATCAAGCCCACGCTGTAGTACGAGATCGCTGCGACGGATAAACCTTCGACCGTATGCTGCATCGCCAGCTGTATCTTAGAGCGGCGGTCCATCGAGGCCAACAGGTGCTGGTTTTGCGATTGGATCGACATTTCCACGCGGGTGCGCATCATGTCTGAAACCCGATCAATACGACGCGATAAATTCTCAAGGTTCTTATCAGTCGCCTTACAAGTGCGCACGGCGGGCGTCAGGCGACGGGTCATAAATTCTGTGATGGTTAGATGCCCAGAGACTTCGTCTTCTTTAAGCGCCTCTAGACGATTGACCACCAACTCGTGATACGCGGCCGTGGCGCTGAAACGAAAGCTGGTTTCGGCACGAGCTGACTCGACCCATGCGGCCATTTCGATGATTTCACCTAACACCGCCTGCTCGTCGACTTCTTCATTGGTTTCTGCCAGCAAGGCGGTCAGATCGGCGAGCTTTTGGTCCATCGGCGCCAAGCTTTGGTTGTAATGGCGCGCTAAGGGCAACCCAAGCAGCGCCATCAAGCGATAGGATTCGATCTCGATCAAGCGCTGCACCATGCGCCCTAACTGACTCTCTGTCATCTGATGATTAAACACCAACAGGCGACCACAGCCATCGCTGTGGGTTTTAAAGGTAGTCCACACTTGGGCATCACCATTTTGCGGATAACTGCCCACCAAGCGCATGCCTTCAAAATGGGCACGCACCGAGGCACGATCCGCCAGCGCTTTGCCTTGGCCATCTTCCACCGCAATATGAAACGCCGATACGACGGCTCCGCGTAATTGCTGTAACCACTCTTTAGGCAAGCGATCTAGACCATTGTTGGCAAACGGCGCATCTAAAAACGGCGCTCCCGAATCAATAATAGTGTAGGAAATAAACTCTAAATGCGTTTCGCGACGTACTCGTAAGTCGCCAAAATTGGCCTCAATGCAGACTGCATCGTGTGCTGGTGGTACTTGGTGAAAATGACCATACAGGGTGCAAAAATGCTCAAAATCCAAGACCTTTTGCTGGGCATCGGCCATCACCGCCAGATAACTAATACGGCACGGGCTTGGCAAGCTTTGAAACGGTCGGGAATGCAGCTCAGCGTACAACGCATCGCGCTGGGCATGCATGGTCAAGCCATAAGGATTGGTGGTGCTACTCACGGGTCGCTCTCTATAAGTCCAAGTTTATTATTTGCTAAATCATTGAATGGAATGCATTTTAATGCAACACAGCATGTCGTTTAGCGCGCTAATTAGATCAAAGTTGCCGTGAATACAGCGTCTTAGCGCACATCAAAGCGTCACGCGCTTGTCACATAGAGTTGGCAGACTGGCACTCTAGGATGGAGATTGATCGATGCTTTTTAACCCGTTTCGTGTCGCCCAAACCCCGCGTGCTCGCACTATCAATCTGATTAAGCTAGAACGTGACACCCCGATCCACAGCGTAGACCCATGCTATTTATCGTACTCGATCGATATTTCCCTGATCATCGGTGGTCAATGGTGGGAAGGCAGCACCACCTCTAGTCGCGGTCTGGGGACTAATCGCGTGCCACCGCTGGCATTTAATCCCCCCAAACTCAGTCAATTTGTCCAACACTTAAGCCCTGCTTACTTACGCGTCGGGGGCTCTGAAGCCGATACCATTCACTACTTTTGTGCTGATCAAGCGCCACATGATAAAGAACCAGAGCTCAGTGAAGCCATTTGGAATCGGCTGCTGGATTTCATCGCTCAGCATGATTTGAAGTTTATGTTCACCTTCAAATACGGCGCCTTTAACCGCTCACAACACGGCAACTGGAACGGTGCCGACAGCGCCGCACTGCTGCAGTACACTTTAAAACGTGGCAGCAAGATTGATGTTTGTGAGCTGGGTAATGAGCTAAACGCTTATTGGGCATTTCATGGCCTTAAAGCACAGCCACGCACCAAGCAATTGGTGTTGGATTATCAGCGCTTTATTAATCAAGTGCGCCTGTTGAGCCCTGATAGTTTGATTGCAGGACCAGGCAGTGCCTTTTGGCCCTATCTTGGTGAAACCATCAAATACCTTTCTAATATCACGCCAGGCTTTTTGGCTCAGCTGGAAGGCCAGCTCGATATCGTCGATTGGCATTATTACCCGTTTCAGAGTCAGCGCTCGCCAGTGCGCACACGCACCGCGCGCATCGAAAAATTGCTCGACCCACGCTCACTACAAGACTTTGAAACCTTTTCGAACAAATTAGAAAGCTATCGCGCCAAATACCAACCGCAGGCTCAGCTTTGGACCGGTGAATCCGGCTCTGCTCAGTGTGGTGGTCAGCCGAAGTTATCAGATCGTTTTGCCTCGTGTTTCTGGTGGGCGGATCAACTCGGTCGTGGCGCTAAACTGGGGCAAAAGGTGATGATCCGTCAGTCGTTGATTGGCGGCGATTATGGCTTGATCCAACGGGAAACCTTAAAACCCAACCCAGACTTTTGGGTCAGTTGGCTCTGGAAGCGCTTGATGGGCTGCCAAGTGTATGACGTGAGCTGCGCCAACTCGGATTTGATCGTCTATTGTCACGGTGGCCACAAGCAGCAACGCATGACGCTGCTGATTATCAACATGACACCGCGGGCACACCGAGTGCGCTTTCAGGCATTTGGCACACCTAAGCGGCGCTTTGAAATCACCGCCGACAAACTCACCAGTAAAAAGGTGCTAATCAACGGCGTGATCCCCAAGTTTCGTAAAGGCAAAGTGCGCCTAAAAGACTTCCCTAAGCTTGCCAAAATAGACTTAGTCGCCCCTTACAGCATTAACTTTTGGACCTTTAGCGAACCTGAAGACGACGAGTCGAGTCCATTGGGCCACTTTGGCGAGGATGTACTCTAGTCGTAGGCAAACTGCGCCGACAGGGTACGATCGCCCTCTTCGCGCAGATGATCTAAAAATGCCTGCATCACTGGCGTCGGCTGTTTGCTGCTAGGGTACACCGCACACCAGCTACGCTTGAGTGGAAAGCCTTTGATGGTGGGCATGATTAAGCTACCCGCACGCAATTCGGTGATGACATTGACCAGTGGCAATAGCGACACACCAAGACCTGCCAATACGCCATGCTTAATCGATTCGTTAGAGCCTAGCTCCATCACGGGTTTAAGCTTGATGCGCTGGTCTTTACAGAAGTTTTCGATGGCGCCCCGTGAGCCCGAGCCGGTTTCGCGCTGTAAAAACCCAGCGTCAAAAAAGATCTGTGGCGTGATGTTTTTTAGGGTTAAGAGCGGATGATCGGCTTTTACCACGGGCACCAAAAGGTTATCGAAGAAAGGCTGGCGATTGAGCAAGCGCGTGTCTGGCACGATACCCGTGACGGCGATATCGTCTTGGTTTTGCAGTAACCGCTCGGTGGCATTAGTACGGTTTAATACCGTCAAACGGGCGTCGACTTGCGGGTATTTCTGCAAAAAGCCCTTGAGCAAATACGGCAAAATGATTTCTGCAGAGCTCACCACACAGATACGCAACTCACCGCGTAATTGCCCCTCTAACTGATACAAATCCATCTGCAAGGTTTCTAGGTCGCTAAAGATCTCACGCACCACTCGCTCTAACTGAGCCCCTGCTGGCGTCACATAGAGCTGCTTACCGACGTAATCAAACATCGGCTGCCCAAGCGCTGCTTCGAGTTGTTTCATCTGCGCACTGACCGCTGGCTGGGTTAAGCCAAGCTCTGCGGCGGCTTTGGAGTAACTGAGCTTTTGAAACACCACCTGAAACACCTGTAATTGACGAAAAGTAAGGCGATTTAAAAGCTGTCCGAGTGTGTAAACCATGTCTTAACTCTATGAAAAATATGATTATTTAATTAAGTATAAGTGATTGCTTATGGTTTACCAAAAAAATATCAATTTTTTATTTTTGTAACTTTAGAATACTGTAATTGCCATGCTTGATTTGGGCGCATGGAGAAGAAAATGCTGAAGAAAATATTGATTGCTAACCGTGGTGAAATTGCCGTTCGTATCGTACGTGCATGTGCCGAAATGGGCATCCGCTCGGTGGCAATTTTCACCGAGCCGGACCGTCACGCACTGCATGTAAAACGTGCGGATGAGGCTTACAGCATGGGCGAAGACCCGCTTGCGGGCTATCTCGATGCGCGCCGTATCGTTAACTTAGCGGTAGAAACTGGCTGTGATGCGATTCACCCAGGCTACGGCTTCCTTTCAGAAAACTCAGAGTTTGCGCAAATCTGCCAAGAGCGCGGTATCACCTTTATCGGCCCCAAAGCCGAGGTCATTGCTAAGATGGGCGATAAGACACAAGCCCGTAAAAGCATGATCGCCGCTGGCGTACCTGTGACGCCAGGCTCAGAAGACAACCTTGCCGATATCGACGAAGCCGTAGCACTGGCCAACAGCATCGGCTACCCAGTGATGCTTAAAGCAACATCGGGCGGTGGCGGTCGTGGTATTCGCCGCTGTGACAGCGAACAAGAGCTACGTGATCAATACCCACGCGTCATCTCTGAAGCATCAAAAGCGTTCGGCTCAGCTGAAGTGTTCTTAGAAAAATGCATCTTCGATCCGCGCCACATTGAGGTGCAAGTGTTGGCTGACAGCCAAGGCGATGCGATCCATTTATACGAACGTGACTGCTCGATCCAGCGTCGTAACCAAAAGCTGATTGAGATCGCACCCAGCCCACAATTGACGCCAGAGCAACGCTCTTACGTCGGTGAGTTAGCGGTCAAAGCGGCCAAAGCCGTAGGCTATGAAAACGCTGGTACGGTGGAGTTTTTGGTCACCGGCAACGACATCTACTTCATGGAAATGAACACGCGTGTGCAAGTGGAACACACCATCACCGAACAAATCACGGGTGTTGATATTGTCCGTGAACAAATCCGTGTGGCGTCTGGTTTGCCATTGAGCTACCGCCAAGAAGACATTTCGTTTCGTGGTTACGCGTTGCAGTTCCGTATCAACGCCGAAGACCCGAAAAATAACTTCTTGCCAAGCTTTGGGCGTATTACCCGTTACTACGCTCCAGGCGGCCCAGGCGTACGCACCGATACGGCGATCTACACCGGTTACACCATTCCACCCTACTTCGACTCTATGTGTCTGAAGCTGGTGGTGTGGGCACTGACCTGGGAAGACGCGCTTGATCGTGGCGCTCGAGCTTTGGCCGACATGCGTGTACAGGGTGTGAAAACCACCGCTAACTACTACCAAGAAATTTTGAAAAACGAAGAGTTCAGAAGTGGCTTCTTTAATACCTGCTTCGTACCGAACCACCCTGAACTGTTGAACTACTCTGACAAACGCGCGCCCAGCGAAATCGCCCTAGCGATTGCTGCCGCCATCGCTGCCCATGCGGGCGTGTAATTAAGAGATTAAGGAGAAAACCACAATGAGCAAAGTACAGGTTACAGACGTCATCTTGCGCGACGCGCACCAGTCTTTGATTGCCACACGTATGCGCACCGAAGACATGCTGCCGATTTGCGATAAGCTTGATGCCGTTGGCTTCTGGTCTCTTGAAGTATGGGGCGGCGCTACCTTTGATGCGTGCGTACGTTTCTTAAAAGAAGATCCTTGGGAGCGTTTGCGTGCACTACGCAAAGCCCTACCGAACACGCGTCTGCAGATGCTGCTGCGCGGTCAAAACCTACTAGGCTACCGCCATTATGCTGACGATGTGGTAGAAGCGTTTGTCGCCAAAGCCGCTGAAAACGGCATTGATGTCTTCCGCGTATTTGATGCGTTAAACGATCTGCGCAACCTTGAAACCGCCATCAAAGCCGTGAAAAAAGCCGGCAAGCACGCTCAAGGCACCATCTGCTACACCACTAGCCCAGTGCACACCTTGGAGCTGTTTGTTGAGCAAGCCCAAGCCCTAAAAGACATGGGCGCAGACTCGATCGCCATTAAAGATATGGCAGGTCTGCTAACGCCTTACGCGACGTACGATTTGGTCAAAGCCATCAAAGACAATGTCGATTTGCCTTTGTTCGTGCACAGCCACTCGACGGCAGGCCTAGCGCCACTGTGTCAGCTAAAAGCCATCGAAGCCGGTGCCGAGCACATTGATACGGCCATTTCTTCGTTCGCCTCAGGCACCAGCCACCCAGCGACGGAATCTCAAGTAGCGGCCCTTAAAGGCACCCAATGGGACACAGGCCTGGATCTTGAATTACTGACTGAGATCGCCGATTACTTCCGCGATGTGCGCAAAAAGTACCATCAGTTTGAAAGCGAATTCACTAAAGAAGACGTCTCAGTACAGATCAACCAAGTACCAGGCGGCATGATGTCAAACCTTGCCAACCAGCTGAAAGAGCAGCAGGCATTGGATCGCATCCGCGAAGTATTCGCTGAAATCCCACGTGTGCGTGAAGATCTAGGCTTCCCGCCGCTGGTCACACCAACGTCGCAAATCGTCGGTACTCAAGCGGTGATGAACGTGTTGGCAGGCGAACGTTACAAGACCATCACTAACGAGGTGAAACGCTACCTTCAGGGCGGCTACGGCCACCCACCAGCACCGGTTAACGCTGACGTGCGCACCAAAGCGATTGGCTCAGAAGAGCCAATCGAAGGTCGTCCAGCCGATGCCCTAGGCGCTGAAATGGCGCGTCTACGTAAAGACATTGGTGCGCTGGCTAAGAGCGAAGAAGACGTGCTGACCTACGCCATGTTCCAAGACATTGGTAAACAGTTCTTAGAGCAACGCGAAGCCGGCACCCTAGTTCCTGAAGTGCTCGAACCGATTGCTGCTGCAGGCGCTGCCAAAGCCGCTGGCCCAGTGGCAACAGAGTTTAAGATCGATGTTCACGGTGAAACCTACCAAGTAGAAATCACCGGAGTTGGCGGCGATTCGTCTGGCAAGCGCCACGTATACCTAACACTGGACGGCATGCCAGAAGAGGTGCTGTTCGAGTCATTGAACGAATACGATGGCAACATCGCAGGTGGCAGCAAACGTGGCAAAGCCTCAGGCCCTGGTGATATCACCACCAACATGCCGGGCAACATTGTCGATGTACTCGTTGCGGTCGGCGATGAGGTCAAAGCCGGTCAATCGGTATTGATCACTGAAGCGATGAAGATGGAAACCGAAATTCAAGCACCGATCGCTGGCAAAGTCGCAGGCGTTTATGTGTCCAAAGGGGATCGCGTCACACCAGGCGAAACCCTTGTGGAAATAGTTCCGCACTAACGATAGTGTGTTGTTCGTTAGGGGCCTTCGGGGCCCCTTTTTTTTATGCCAGTTGCCCTGACATTGGTCAGTAAGCATACAAAAAAACACACCGCTCTCTTTGAATCCATCTACACTATAATTTTGGCTAATCTTACTGGCCATTAGACTGTATTCGTTAGGGAGATCAAGGATGAGCTGGCACCCGCACAACTCGCGCTCCAGTATTCTATATGCCATCGTATTATTTCTGCTATTTGACAGCGTTGCCCTAGGTCTGAACTTCTGGCTGACCCAACGGGTACAAAACCAAACCCTTGAATTAAACCTTGCTGGCCGTCAGCGTATGCTGTCACAAAAGATGGTCAAAGAACTATTGTTAGCACCGCCAGGTGCGGCCTCTGCAGCACGCCTTGAAAACCTTGCTCAGACCGCACATTTATTTGATTTGACCTTAATTGCTTTCCGCTCTGGTGGCAGCACGTTGGATACCAGCAATCAGCCAGTCACGCTACCGAGCATGGCCTCACGCCCATATTATTATTTGATCCAAGAAAGCTGGGCGATTTGGCAACCGATCCGCGAGCGGCTCTTTGCTTACACGGCTAATCCTCAACCGAAGCTGTTTTTACAACTCAACGAAACCTTAGTTAAAAAAAATCTAGCGCTATTGTCCTATATGAACAGTATTGCGCTAGCAATCGAACAACAAGCTCAGCATGAAACTCGTCAAATTCGTATACTGCAAGCAGCCGCATTATTGTTGGGTATCATCAACTTTGGCGTGATATTTTTGCTTTATCGCAGTCGCCTTAAACTGCTTGAAAACGAGCAAAGTCTTATTAACACGCTTCTCAATAACATGACAGTGGGTGTAGCATTTTGCGATGAATACGACCAACTACTGCATGCGAACCCGAGATTTATTGAGCTTTTGGGCATCAGCATTGAAGAGGCTCAACATTGTAAAATTACCGAATTGATCATTCCTCACCCCATTCATGATGGGCTTTTCACCCTCTCTCATAAGGCCTTTAATCGAGCCGTGCTTAAAGTCGAGCGCTCTAGTGCTCAAGAGCAGGGCCAACACTTGTCGATCTGGCAAGTAGAAGATGTCAGCGATGCGTATTCGGTGCCCAGCGTCTAAGTGATGCCGTAGCATTCAGGGCCAGTATTGGTAACCAATATGCAACGCTGTGTTGCGTTGCTTTTAAGCACTCTCTAATATAAATTGAGAAGCATTCTCATATAAAACCTACAAGAGAGGTGCATCATGGCTAAGCCAGAGCCAAGATTACTAAGCGTCATTCGTAAATCCTTTATCACCCCTAATATGTTGCGATTGACCTTGGGGGGCGCAGGTTTAAAAGACTTCCCTGAAGACCAAGAAAGTGGCTACGTGAAACTGATTTTTCCCGTCGACGGTGGCCGCTTAATGCGCACCTACACTATTCGCCATCAAAGAGCGGATGAGATCGATATCGATTTTGCAATCCATGGCGACACTGGTGTCGCGTGTCACTGGGCGCTGCATGCACAGCCTGGTGAAGAGATTCTAGTGGGCGGACCTGGGCCAAAGAAATTGGCCTCAGAAGCCGCTGACTGGAATCTATTTATTGGCGATATGACTTCCTTGCCTGCAATTAGTGTTAACCTAGGCCAGCTGTCAAAAAACGCTAAAGGCTACGCTCTACTAGAAGTCCAGTCAGAAGACGATATCCAGCAGCTAGACAAGCCCGAAGGCATCACTATTAAATGGATCGTGAATCCCACACCTGGCGCTGACAGCGAGTCGCTGCTCAATCATGTTAAACAATTAGACTGGTTAGACGGTAGCTTGGCCGTTTGGGCCGCCTGTGAATTCAGCTCAATGCGCGCCCTAAGACAATACTTTAAAGGTCGCGACGAAGTCTCTAAATCAGACATTTATGTCTCTAGCTATTGGAAACACGGCCTTAATGAAGACCAGCATAAAGTCGAAAAACGTATCGACCTAGATGCCAACCAAGTGGCGTAATCCTTGAAGAAAAACGCAGGTTTTTGCAGGAAGTGGACAACAGTGTGCAACACTCACTTCCTGCATTGTCTAGCCGATGGTTTGTGGATACGGTAATAACAGACAACTTAAAATAAGGAGGGATAGCGTGAAAATCAACATTCGTAATAAGCGACTTGGGACGGCTTCATCCCTACTTATGCTATCCCTATTGCAACCTCCCGCTCAGGCGAGCGAGGTGGATTGTGACAGTAGTTTTGTTCCGCTCAGCCAAGCGACCAGCACCCCGCTACAACATCACTTAAGCCAACACACTGCCAATGAGCACACCTGGCAGTACCGCCCTGTCAACAGTGCACAAGGCGAGCTAACTGGCTATACCTTCAAAACCAACATCACAGATACTTTTACCGCTTACCATGATGCTTTAGATGCATTGGAAGAGTCGTACCAAGATAATGTGGATGAGGTATTGGACTCATATGAAGCGACCATTGCTGATGCCAGAGCCATCGGTGACGAGCAAGGCGTGCTGCTGGCGAAAGCAAAAACCGACCGCCAATTGAGCGCCCTAAAACAAGAGCGCGACCAAAAACGTTTTGCACTGCAGATGCAGTACAACATCTCCTAAAATCGCTTCTGCTCAGTCTCAGCGCTGCCTAGTCCGTTACGAGCTTATTGAGCCAATACAACAAAGTGGGGCCTTGCGCCCCACTCTTTTTGTCGATGTTAATAAAAACCTGCCAAGCCGTTACATCAGACCCGCTCAAATACGGTCGCGATCCCTTGGCCCATGCCAATACACATGGTGGCTAAGCCAAATTGGGCGTCACGCTGCTGCATCAAACGTAGCAAGGTGGTGGAGATACGTGCACCCGAGCAACCCAACGGGTGCCCCAAGGCAATCGCACCGCCATTAAGGTTCACTTTGTCGTCGATTTGATCCAGTAACTTCAGATCCTTAAGCACCGGTAATGATTGTGCGGCAAAGGCTTCGTTCAGCTCCACTACCTGCATATCTTCAATGCTCAACCCAGCACGCTTAAGCGCTTTTTTGGTTGCAGGCACCGGGCCATAGCCCATTATTGCAGGGTCACAGCCCGCCACGGCCATGCTTTTCACCCTTGCGATCGGTGTCAGCCCTAACGCTTGCGCTCGCTCACCCGACATCATCAATAGCGCTGCAGCGCCGTCTGACAGCGCAGAAGAAGAACCTGCTGTGACCGTGCCACCTTGTGGCATAAAAACAGTAGGCAGTGCCGCCAAGCTCTCCATAGACGTATCAGGTCGGATCACTTCATCGGTCTCGGCCAAGATCATGTTACCCTGTGCATCGTGACCCGCCAGCGGAATAATCTCGGCATCAAAACGCCCTGCCTGAGTCGCCTCATGGGCTTTTTGATGGGAGCGCATGGCGAACTCATCTTGCGCTTCTCGAGAGATTCCATGCATTTTGCCCAGCATTTCTGCGGTCACCCCCATCATCATCGACGCCTTCGCCATGTGTTTGGAAAGCTCGGGGTTAACATCTACCCCATGCATCATGGAAACGTGTCCCATGTGCTCCACACCGCCCACGACAAAAATATCTCCTTGGCCAGTCATAATGGCTTGGGCAGCGGTATGAATGGCAGACATGGATGAGCCACATAAGCGGTTCACTGTCTGAGCGGCAGTGGTGACTGGCATACCCGCCAACAAAGCCACGGCGCGCGCCATATTAAAACCTTGCTCAAGGGTCTGGTTCACACAACCCCAGATCAAGTCTTCGATTGTGCCTGGATCGACCGCAGGGTTACGCGTTAACAGCGCCTTCACCAATTCGGCGGACAGGTTTTCTGAACGCACATTGCGATAGACACCATTCTTGGATTTGCCCATCGGTGAACGGATAGCATCGACGATTACTACATCATTAGCATGGATTGTCATAGTTGTGCTCCTTTCAGCCGTGGCTATTGATAAGTGTGGTAACGACGCTGGTTAGCAGCCATCTCACGCATACTATCGGTTGGTTGATAAAGCTTGCCTAGGTGGGCAAAGCGGTCTGCTAGTTCACAAAACGCCGCCAATCCCATTTCATCCATGTAATGCAAAGCCCCGCCTAAATACGGAGGAAAACCTATGCCGTAGATAAGCCCCATATCCGCTTCTGCTGCGCTGCCAACGATGCCCTCTTCTAAGCAACGGGCGGTCTCAATGCACAGTGGAATCATCATGCGCGCAATGATGTCTTGCTCGTCTAGATCAGATGGTTGATCCTGCAAGCTCTGAACGATCTCTTGCGCTTCACTGCTGTTTAGTTTTTTTGGTTTGCCTTTTTTATCGGTCTCATATTGATAAAAGCCACTGCCGCTCTTCTGACCATAGCGCTCAAGCTTAAAGAAGCGATCAATGGCGTTTTCACCTTCGTGACCCATACGGTCTGGGAAGCCTTGCGCCATTACTTGATCTGCATGGTAGGCGGTATCGATGCCGACCACATCCAATAGATACGCAGGCCCCATAGGCCAACCAAATTTTTCCATCACTTTATCAACGGTTTGATAATCGGCACCGTCTTTTAATAAGGCACTAAAGCCCGCAAAGTATGGGAATAACACACGGTTAACCAAGAAACCTGGGCAATCATTGACCACAATGGGCGTTTTACCCAGCGCCTGAGCGTAAGCGACGGTTTTGGCGACGGTCGCATCAGAGGTGTGCTGCCCTCGAATCACTTCCACCAACGGCATGCGGTGTACAGGGTTAAAGAAGTGCATGCCACAGAAGTTCTCGGGGCGCTGTAAAGCACTGGCCAGATGGTTGATGGAAATGGTGGAGGTGTTGGATGTTAGTACTGCGTTGGTGTCAATCACTTGCTCTACTTCCGCCAATACTGATTGTTTAACCTTTGGGTTTTCGACCACGGCTTCGACCACTAGATCCACCTTATCAAATTCGCCAAAGCTTAATACTGGCGTAATCGCAGACATGGACTGCATGGCTTGCTCAGCACTTAATTTACCGCGCTCGATCTGCTTACCAAATAACTTGCTGGCCTCACTCATCCCCAACTCTAGCGCTGGCTGGCGAATATCTTTCATGATGATGGGGGTACCTTTAGACGCTGATTGATAGGCAATACCGCCACCCATAATGCCCGCGCCTAACACAGCTGCGTGCGCTACCGGCGTAGCTGTTTTAGTATATTTGCCAGCGGCTTTTTTAACGGCTTGATCATTCAAAAATAAGCCAACCAGTGCCCGCGCCACGGGAGATTTGGCCAGTTTGATAAAGCCTTTGATCTCTGTCTCGATGGCTTTCCCGATCGGCTGAAAAATGCCTTTTTCGATGGTTTTGATGGCTTCCATTGGTGCTGGATAATGTTTGCCTGCTTTGCCTTTGACGACGCCGCGTACAGACTCAAACACCATCATTTTTTCTATCGGAGAAAACGTCATCGGTGCGCTAAGGGCTGCACGTCGTGCTCGGTAGTCAAACTTACCCGCCAGCAGTTGTTGCACTAAGCCATAGGCGGATTCAAGCACAGCATCTTTGGCGACGACCGCATCGACTGCACCATCTTTTAATGCATCAGCACTGCGCTTTTGCTGACCGCCGCAGATCCATTCACAGGCGTTGTCAGCACCGATCAAGCGTGGCAAGCGCACCGTGCCACCCCAACCTGGGTAAATGCCCAGCTGTGTTTCCGGTAAGCCCACTTTGGCATTGTCGGCCATGATTCGATAATCACACGCTAGGCACAGCTCAAAGCCACCGCCCAGCGCTAAACCATTAATCGCGGCCACCGTCGGAAAAGGCAACTCAGATAAATCTTTAAAGATGGCGTGGGTCTGAGCCAACTTATCGCTCAAAGCATCGTCTTCTAACTTAAACCAGCCCATAAACTCGGTAATGTCTGCACCGACCACAAAGGCCTCTTTGGCGCTCGTAATCACCAAAGCCTTGATGCTGGCATCGCTACCAAGCTCGGTGATCACTTGACCTAACTCCGCTAACGCCTGAGCACCGAATTTATTGACTGAGCTGTCTTGTAAATCCAGTGTTAGGGTCGCTATTCCTTCTTCGGTCGATGTCACTCGAAGCGTTTTTCCTTCGAATTTCATAGTCGCCTCCACCTTTTTATTGTCGGGCCTTACGGCGTGCTTGCGTGCGGCTACATGCGCGGATACGCAAGTGTGTATTGGTTATTGTTTAAGATTAGATAGTTGGTAAACATCCTCAATAACAAAAAGAACTCGGTTTGCTAACATTTTGTATCAAGCATGCAGCAAGGCAAAAAAAAGCCCCACTGGAAACAGCAGGGCAATTACATTTGCTTGGTTGGCGAAACCGAGGCGCTACCACAAAAAACGGTAGCAATAGGTGAAGTTTAGTTCAGTTTTACCGTTTGTCTAGTTTTGTTAACGGTTTAAAAAATGCTCAAACTTCGATTTGGCTTCTGGGGATTTGAGGCGATCTTTGAAAATCCGCCCTTCACGCATTAAGGCCATTTGTATGTCATCCAAGGTGCGACACTTGAGTAACTCTTTGGACAGCATCACCGCCTCGTTAGGCAGCGTAGCTAGCCGCTCGGCATAGGTTTGCGCTAAATGTAGCGTTTCGCCACTTTCACAAAGATGATTAACCAAACCAAGCTGCTGCGCTTCCTGCGCCAAAACAGGATCGCCAAGCATTAATATCTCAAAGGCTTTTTGATGACCCACCAGTTTGGGTAATAAGTAGCTTGAGGCGGCTTCTGGTACGAGCCCTAGCTGTACAAACGGAAAGATGAGCTGGGTATCGCGTGCCGTAAACACCATGTCACAGTGCAATAAAATCGTGGCAGCAACGCCCACGGCACGCCCTTCGACGGCGGCAAAAAGAGGTTTTTTATAGGTGGTAATCGCCTGTAGAAAAGACATAATTGAGGCCATTTTCTCAGGCGCATTGGCAATTTCTAGAAACTCATTGATGTCATTGCCAGCTGAGAAATCAGGCCCTTTGCCAGTGAGGATGCTCACTTGCACCGTATCATCCAGCTCCGCGCGATGCAGGGCGTCGCTGAGTGCTTGATACATATCGACCGTCATGGCGTTCTTTTTCTCGGGCCGATTGAGCGTCAATATCTGAATACCGCTAGCAATCTCCTCAGTGATCCATTCTGTGGTTGTTGGATGAGTCTGCAACATCTTAGCCCCCTACTCGCATGACGATAGCCACAGTATTACACTGTCTCGGCCAAACAACCACTACCAAACAGGCTAAGCTGCAAGGATTTATTCATCGCGCAGCGCACGACGCAGAATCTTACCGACGTTGGTTTTCGGCAGCTCTTGACGTGTCTCAAAGTGACGCGGCACTTTGTAAGCAGCCAGATGTTCGCGACAAAAGTCGTGCAGCGCTTGTTGATCCAATGTTTCACCTTCGCGCAACACCACAAAGGCTTTCACGGCTTCGCCAGTTTTTTCATCTTCGATACCGATCGCTGCCGCCTCAAGGATACTTGGATGCATGGTGAGTACATCCTCGACTTCGGTCGGGTACACATTAAACCCTGAGACAATGATCAAGTCTTTGGCACGATCAACAATGCGCAGATAACCGTCGTCTTGCTGCACGGCAATATCGCCGGTGATCAAAAAGCCATCGTCGGTCATGACTTCGCGCGTGGCAGCTTCACGTTGCCAGTAGCCACGCATCACCTGTGGTCCTCGCACACATAGCATGCCAGGCTCATTATTGGGTAACGACTGGCCGTTATCATCAAGGATCTTGATATCGGTACAAGCAACGGCTAGACCGATCGTGCCGATTTGCTCTTCGCCAACTGGATTGAAGGCAACCACTGGTGAGGTTTCAGTCAGGCCATAACCTTCAGTGACGGCGCCCCCTGTAATCTCCTGCCAACGCTCGGCAGCCGCATGCGTCAGCGGCATGCCACCGGATGCCGTTAGTTTTAGGCCAGAGAAGTCGACGCTTTTGAAGTCCTCTCGGTTACAGAGCCCTGCAAACAAGGTGTTTAAGCCAATAAAGCCGCTAAAACGCCATTTCTTTAGCTCTTTAACAAAGGCAGGCAAATCCCTAGGGTTTGGGATCAAAATAGAATGCGCACCATACTCAACCAGCGTCATGGCGTGAATCAAGAAGGCGTAGATATGATACAAAGGCAACGGCGCAATAAAGACTTCTTCACCATCGTTTAAAAGATGATCCAGACGACCTTTGAGTTGATGCATGTTAGAAATAAGGTTGGCATGGGTCAGCATGGCCCCTTTGGCCACACCTGTGGTACCGCCAGTGTATTGTAAGACAGCTAAGTCGGTAAGCTTCAGCTCAGCAATCTGTGCGGCATGATGGCTGCCAAGCTCCAGCGCCTTGTTAAACGCAACCGCTTGCGGCAACGAATAAGCTGGCACGAGTTTTTTGACGTATTTGACGACCGAGTTGATCAGTAGGCGCTTAACTGGGCTGTGTAAATCGGCAATTTCGGTCACGATCACATGCTTAATCGACGTCTTTTCGAGGATTTTCTCGACATTGGCTGCCATATTGGCGAACACTACCACCGCTTTCACCTCGGCATCGTTAAACTGATGCTCCAGCTCATGCGGCGTGTACAGCGGGTTGGTGTTGACCACCACCAAGCCTGCTTGCATGGCACCATAAACAACAATCGGAAACTGAATAACATTGGGTAGCTGAACCGCAATCCGATCACCTGGTTGCAGGTCGGTATGCTGCTGCAAGTAAGCTGTAAACGCATCGGCTTTTTGCTTCAACTCGCGATAAGTAAGCGTGCGTCCGACACTGGTAAAGGCCGGCAAATCGGCAAATCGTTTGCTGGCATCATGCATAATATCCAGCACCGAATGAAACCCTTTTGGGTTTAGCTCATCCGGCACATAGCTTCCCGGTGCGTTACCGGATGATATGTCACTGTTATTCAGCATAAAACTTCTCCGTTATTGTCATTATATGGAGATAACTAAAGCTTACTCTGGTCTATTTGTGTAAGCCTATGGGGTCGGAAATATTTGCGTTAATTTCGTTGCCAACATCATATCGCCATCAGCTCGAATTTTACCCTGCATAAAGGCTTGCATGCCATCTACTTCGCCAGACATAACTTCTTTCAGGGTGTCGCTATCCATACCTAAGGTTACCGTTGGATCATCATGCTCCCCTTCGCCGAGTTCACATGCTCCTTCGTCAATCACAATGTAGTGCGCACTGGCATCGTCTATCTCAAATTGAAATATAGCACTGATATCGCCAGCTGCCGTGGCATCAAAACGCGCGACCATGGTTTCAAAAATGGTTTTCACTTGACTCATAGCACTCTCCTTCACGATTAACGATTAAAAAACTGCGCTTCGTCCATGGCCATTAAACTTTCAGCTCCGGCCAATACCATCTGAGCGTGGCCTTTGGTACGCGGCAAAATACGCTCAAAATAAAAAGCAGCGGTATGCAGCTTGGCTTGGTAAAACGCCGCATCTGCATCGCCTTGTTCAAGTTTTTGCTGCGCTACTACTGCCATGCGTGCCCAGAAATACGCCAAGGTGACGTAGCCTGAGTACATACAATAGTCGACGGATGCAGCACCCACTTCTTCGCGATCTTTCATTGCCTTCATGCCAACTTGCATGGTGATCTCACCCCACTCTTTATTCAGTGCATTAAGTGGTTTGATCAGATGCGCAATGGCGTCATTATCTTCGTTGGCCTGGCAAAATTTATGAATGACTTTGGTAAACGCCTTAAGTGTCTCCCCTTGGCTCATCAGCACCTTACGGCCTAATAGATCGAGCGCTTGTATCCCCGTGGTGCCTTCATAAAGCATGGCAATACGACTATCACGTACGTTTTGCTCCATACCCCAATCGGCAATGTAACCATGACCACCATAGACTTGTAAGCCATGGTTGGCCGCCTCAAATCCGGTTTCGGTCAAAAAGGCTTTGGCTATTGGAGTCAATAACGACAATAAAGTTTCCGCCTGCTCACGCTCTTCTTCAGGCCCTGACTTCACGGTATCCACCAGCATTGAACAATAATGGATCAGCGCGCGACCGCCTTCAGCAAAGGCTTTTTGCGTCAGCAACATACGGCGCACATCTGGGTGTACTATGATGGGATCGGCCGCTTTTTCAGGCGCTTTAGGACCCGACAAAGCGCGCATTTGTAGACGATCTTTGGCATATGCCAATGAGTTTTGGTACGCCCATTCGGCGTGGGCAAGCCCTTGTAACGCGGTCCCTAGACGGGCGGTATTCATAAAGGTAAACATGCAGTTGAGGCCTTTGTTCGGCGGCCCAATCAAAAAGCCCTCAGCGTCATCAAAGTTCATGACACAGGTGGCGTTCCCATGAATCCCCATTTTGTGTTCAATCGAGCCACAGTGCACGGCATTGCGCTCGCCGACTGAGCCATCGTCAGCGACTTTGAATTTAGGCACGATAAACAAGGAGATACCTTTGGTGCCAGCCGGCGCATCAGGCAAACGTGCCAAAACGATATGAACAATATTATCGGCCATATCATGCTCACCTGCCGAAATAAAGATCTTAGTCCCAGAGATACGATAACTGCCGTCATCATTGGGCGTAGCTTTGGTTTTGAGCATACCAAGATCGGTACCACAATGAGGCTCAGTCAGACACATAGTGCCGGTCCATTCCCCTGATACCAGTTTAGTAAGGTAAGTTTGTTGCTGTGCTTCGGTGCCATGAAGCTCCAGCGTGTTCATGGCGCCATGGCTAAGACCTGGGTACATGCTCCACGCCCAGTTAGACGTCGCGACGAGTTCGGTGACCATCATACCAAGGGATTCTGGTAGCCCTTGACCGCCCATCTCTTCAGCATGAGACAGTGATGGCCAGCCGCCTTCGACATACTGCTGGTAAGCTTCTTTAAAGCCATCAGGTGTCGTGACAATGCCATCTTTAAATTGACAGCCCTGCTGATCACCCAGCTGATTAAGCGGCGCCAGTACGCGCTCAGCAAACTTCGCCCCTTCTTCCAAAATAGCGTCCACCATATCAGGTGTTGCCTCTTCGGCGCCGGCTAAGCTGGCATAGTGATCATGAAGACCTAATACTTCTTCGGTAACAAACTTAAGATCGCGTAAAGGCGCTTTGTAGTCAGGCATGGCACTCACCTCGATATCGTTATTATGTAAAAGCAGGTCCGCTCGCTATACCTTAAGCGTTGTCGAAAAGGACTTTTCTCTCAATAACATATCGAAGCAAGTTGGATAACAAAAACGCGCCAAGGCAAACTTAACCATGGCGCGTTTTACAGAGATTTGATCTTGGTAGTAGACTTAAAAAAGTTGCTTATTAAGCTCTGCTTGTAACTCATCAAAATCGGAAGACTCTGAAAAAATGCATTCAAATCTGGAGCTTAGGCTATCATCTGAGCGCGTTTCATAGCTTTCTGTGGAGGTGACATTCACTTGCTTCATGTGCCCGTCTACCTGCAGCGTGCCCTTAAAACGCCAGAAACTAGGTTGCGCTGTTAACCATTCAAGTAGCTGAGTAAAGCGCGCTTGGCTTAGCTGCCATTGAGGTTCGATTACCCAGCCAATGCTGCCCATCTCAAGGTCACGCTTTAAATAACAGACTGCGCCGGGGGCTGGCTGACTGGTGAAGGTCTTAGCGGAATGCTGATGTTCGTGATCGTGATCGTGATCGTGATCGTGATCGTGATCGTGATCGTGATCGTGATCGTGATCAGTCGAGCTTGCTAAGCGCGGGACATCAAGCCAAGCAGGATCACACTCCCCGTGAGCACTGAGGGCGATGACCGCTTTAGCCGGATCAAATTGCTTGGCAAAATCAATGAAACGCTGGGCGATGCCGTCTTCATACGTATCCGCTTTGCTGGCGATCAGGATGTCAGCATCGTCTATTTGGTCAAAAAACGCTGGATGTCCTAGATAACGCGGATTAGATAAGTTGCGCGCATCCACTAAGCACAGTGTTGCACAGACCTCTAAGACATTGTGATAATGCGCCGCACTCAGCTGCGCCACGATTTGGTGGGGGTGGCCAATCCCGGTTGGCTCGATCAGGATGCGATCAGGCTTGGCCGTTTTGATCAGCTCGTTTAACCCCACGGAAAAGGCGGCTGAAGAGACGCAACATAGGCACCCACCAGGCACTTGTTTAATCGCTACACCCGTGTCGGCTAACAGATCGCCATCGATCCCTACTTCGCCAAACTCATTGACCAAGACGGCCCATGTTTCATTCGCTGGCGCATTGGCCAACAACTGCTTAATCAAGGACGTTTTACCGGAACCTAAGAAGCCCGTAATGACATTTACCTTGATACCCTTATATTGCATGACACGTCCTTAAGCGAATAACGCTCGCTTATCGTTGCTTGAAGCTTAAGCACTAATAGTAACTATTTTGGGCGTACAGAATCATGAATACTTTCTTCTGAGACATGAGTGACATTACTTAACGCATGAATTTGCCGTTTCGCTTGGGCGACGATGTCATCATAGATTTTTAGTACTCTAGGATCAAAGTTAGGTGTGCTCTCAGCTTTCATTTTGACAATCAGCATCTGGTTGAGGAAGTTATTCAAAATGTGATGTGTGGACTTAACCATGGCTTGGTAAATCTTCACTTTCTCTTTGTTCATGGTGTTGTTTTTTGAGCGGCGCATCAGGTCAAACACCGCGAACATAATTAATATGACCAAAGGAATGATAATCTCATCCAGCTCCAAATGTTCCATTTCATCTAAGAACAGTATCATGGCTTCAAACAATTCAAGATCGAATATTACGGTTAGCGCATAAAGGGCCAATGCGACACCTGCACCAATGAATGTATAAAGGTAGTTCTTCATAACTTGGTTTTCCTACTCCATGCCACCTAGTGTTTGCCTATTGTGGTGTTTGTATCTTGCCATAAGTGTAGTCAAGATAGCGCTGCCGTGTTGCTATAACCCTCTGCTAATCATGTCATTAGGCGGTTCTTAAAAGCACTTCTCACCCAAACAAAAAAAGCCACGCTAAGCGTGGCTTTTTAACAATCAAAACGAAGCGATTAATTACGCTACGAATTCACCGTGTGGGTCCATTACGAATTTCTTCGCAGCGCCACCGTCAAAGTCAGCGTAACCTTGAGGAGCTTGATCTAGAGAGATCATTTGAACGTTTACTGCATCAGCAATCTTAACTTTGTCGAAAAGAATCGCTTGCATTAGCGCACGATGGTATTTCATAACTGGACATTGACCAGTGTGGAATGAGTGAGATTTCGCCCAACCCAAACCGAAACGCATGCTTAGTGCACCTACTTTCGCAGCTTCGTCTTCCGCACCTGGATCGTCAGTTACGTATAGGCCTGGGATACCGATTTGGCCACCCGCGCGAGTTACTTGCATTGCAGAGTTAAGAACTGTAGCTGGTGCTTCTTTGCCAGCGTTACAGCCACAACCGTGTGCTTCGAAACCTACACAGTCAACGAAAGCATCAACTTCACGCTCACCTGTGATTGCTTCGATCTTGTCTTCCATATCGCCTTCTTGACGTAGGTCGATTGTTTCACAACCGAAGCTACGAGCTTGCTCTAGACGATCTTCGATCATGTCGCCAACGATAACAACTGCTGCACCTAGAAGCTGAGCAGATACTGCTGCTGCTAGACCTACTGGGCCTGCACCGGCGATGTATACAGTAGAACCTGGACCAACACCTGCTGTTACACAGCCGTGGAAACCAGTTGGGAAGATGTCAGATAGCAAAGTAAGATCTTGGATCTTCTCTTTTGCTTGGTCTGCATCTGGGAATTTCAATAGGTTGAAGTCTGCGTAAGGAACCATTACGTAGTCAGACTGACCACCTACCCAGCCGCCCATATCTACGTAACCGTAAGCTGCGCCAGGACGGTCGCCGTTTACGTTTAGACAGATACCAGTCATGCCAGCTTTACAGTTGCGGCAACGGCCACAAGCGATGTTGAATGGTACAGATACGATGTCACCTACGTTTAGGAATTCTACATCGTCACCCTTTTCTAGGATGATACCAGTGATTTCGTGACCAAGAACCAAACCTTCAGGAGCAGTAGTACGACCACGGACCATGTGCTGATCACTACCACAGATGTTAGTTGTAAGAACTTTAAGAATGACACCGTGATTACATTTACGGCTACCTAGCGCCAATTCTGGGAATGGAATTGATTCTACAGCGACTTTACCTGGGCCCTTGTAGACTACGCCACGGTTAGACGGTTGAGACATAGAGTACTCCTTAACTGTTGTGGTTTTTATTCTATGAATTGCACCGGAGAAAGTAGCCCTCTACAAAAAATAACAGATGCCGAGAAACGCCTCTAAGATGTGCATTTACGACATCTGTTTCTTTTTTGAGCACTTTCAACCCAAACAGATTAGTCAAAAGTCTTATTGATCGCCACCAATTCGACTGCCAACCGCAGATTTTTGTCCACGGTACTTAGCATTGTCGCGTTTATTGTATGGGCGATCGGCAGAGCCTGACATGGTCTCGAAGTTAATGGCGCCAATGGTCATACCTGGGCGCAGTGCAATCGGCAATTTACCGCCATTTAAAAACTCAAGCACAATGCCGCCACTCCAACCAGGATCAATGCGGTGTGCCGTCACGTGCACCATAAGCCCTAAACGCGCCAACGATGAACGCCCGTCTAGCCATCCTACTAAATTGTCCGGCAGGGTCACCGACTCCAGCGTCACGCCAAGCACCAATTCCCCTGGGTGAATAAAGAACTGTTTATCATCATCGACGACAATTTCTTCACTCATCACTGACTCAATGGCGGCATTGAGATCGGCCTTTGGACCACTCAAATCTAGGTACGGTGCTGGGTGGCCTTGGAATACTCGAAACGAGTTACCAAGACGCAGGTCGCAGGAAACGCCACTGATCACACTGTCATCAGGGCGTGGCTCAATCGTAATGACACCATCGTCTAAGGCTTGGATAATGTCACGGTCACACAGTCGCATGGTCTACCTCAATCATCACTCATGCCGATTGTCGGCATTGAGAACTGTCCAGTTCGGGCCGCAAGAGTAGCACCAACTTTACGTGCAATCGACTGGTAAATGGCCGCTGTATCCGAATCAGGCGCACTGAGTACTGTCGGTTTACCGGCATCGGCTTGCTCACGGATGGACAGGCTTAGCGGCAGCTTACCCAACTCTTCTACGCCATACTCCGCCGATAAGGCTTTACCGCCCGCTTCGCCAAAGATAGCCTCGGCATGACCACAGTTAGAACAAATGTGCGTCGACATGTTTTCCACCACACCCAATACTGGGATGCTGACTTTATTAAACATCTCGATACCACGGCGCGCGTCTAGTAGCGCGATGTCTTGTGGCGTCGTTACCACTACAGAGCCAGCGACTGGCACTTTTTGTGACAATGTCAGCTGGATATCACCAGTACCTGGTGGCATGTCGACAAATAGGTAATCTAGGTCATCCCAGTCAGTTTGCGTCAGGATTTGCATCAACGCACCGGTGGCCATCGGTCCACGCCACGCCATCGGCGTTTCTTTGGTGGTCAAAAAGGCCATCGACATGACTTTAATGCCGTGTGCCGCCACCGGTGGTACAAAGTATTTTTCATCACGTACACGTGGACGCGTGTCGGCATCAAAACCTAGCAGCAGGCCTTGGCTTGGGCCATAAATGTCGGCATCCAAAATACCCACTTTGGCGCCTTCACGAGCCATCGCCAGCGCTAAGTTAACCGTGGTGGTCGATTTACCAACGCCACCTTTACCCGAAGCAATAGCGATGATGTTTTTCACCCCTTGCATGCCTGGATTGTTGGCATCTTGTGTCGAGCCTGCTTTGACGTCCGTGCGCAGCACTAGGCTGACAACTTGATCTAAGGCTTCTTCAACACGGGTTTTGATCGCAGCAAATTCCGTTTGCGCAGGATATGGTAGCGTCAAGGTCACGCTCAGCACGCCTTGGTGTTCTTCTACCTGCCATACTTTTCCGTAAGGCTTTTGAGTATTCTCATCAATTAGATTTTCTAATTGGCTAAGGACTTGAGGATTTACTGACATCTTCTCTCCTGCGGCGGACTGGCGCGGGCCCGCTCTGATTTATTAATTGAGTTGTGCCGATTGTGGGGGCAAATTGCGGAAAAGCAAGCCCGAAGCTTGCACGTTATGAGCGTGCTCTTATAATGTCGCGGTTAATTCTATTCATACTTTGGTCGGACTGACGTTTTGAAGCAAGTTACCGACCATTTTTGTTAAAAATTTTATCCAGCAGGCTTATATCGAATGGCACAATCGCAACGCAAGATCCTCGTCACCAGCGCCCTACCTTACGCCAACGGCTCTATTCACTTGGGTCACATGCTGGAGCACATTCAGACTGATATCTGGGTTCGTTTCCAAAAACTGCGCGGCAACATCTGTACAGCCGTCTGTGCCGACGATGCACACGGCACCGCGATCATGCTTAAAGCTGAGCAAAATGGCATCACACCTGAGCAATTGATTGATGGCGTACGCCAAGAACACATGGCCGACTTCAATGACTTTGGCATCGGTTACGACAACTACTACTCGACACACTCGCCAGAAAACCGTGAGTTCTCTGAAGCCATCTACAAAGCGTGTCGTGACAATGGCAAAATCTCTGTTCGCTCGATCACACAAGCCTACGACCCTGAAAAAGAAATGTTCCTAGCGGATCGTTTCATCAAAGGTACTTGCCCTAAGTGTAAAGCGGAAGATCAATACGGCGACAACTGTGAAGTGTGTTCTGCGACTTACACGCCAATGGAAATGATCAACCCGCGCTCCGTTTACTCTGGCGCAACACCGATCGAAAAAGAATCTGAGCACTACTTCTTTAAACTGCCAGAGTTCCAAGATTTCCTAAAAACTTGGACACGCAGCGGCACACTACAAGACCAAGTGGCTAATAAGTTGGCTGAGTGGCTGGACTCAGAATTGCACGAATGGGACATCAGCCGTGATGCGCCTTACTTCGGCTTTGAGATTCCAGATGCCCCAGGTAAATACTTCTATGTATGGCTAGATGCCCCGATCGGCTACATGGCGAGCTTCAAAAACCTGTGTGATCGCACCGAAGGTCTAGAGTTTGATGAGTACTGGAAAAAAGACTCTGAAGCGGAGCTTTACCACTTTATCGGTAAAGACATCATCAACTTCCACGCTCTATTCTGGCCAGCAATGCTTGATTGCGCAGGTTACCGCACACCGACTGCTGTGAACGCCCACGGCTACGTCACTGTAGACGGTGAGAAAATGTCGAAGTCACGCGGTACGTTCATCAAGGCGCGTACTTACTTGAACCACCTTGATCCACAGTACCTACGCTACTACTTCGCAGCGAAACTGAACTCACGCGTTGATGACATCGACTTGAACCTAGGTGACTTCGTTCAACGCGTAAACTCTGACGTAGTTGGCAAGGTGGTGAACATCGCCAGCCGTACCGCAAGCTTCATCAACAAGAAGTTTGATGGCCAACTACAAGCGACACCAGCCCAAGAAGCCATGATTCAAGAATTCGTCGACGCCGGTGATTTGATCGCTGAACTTTACGAAACACGCGAATACGGCAAAGCGATGCGTGAAATCATGCGCCTTGCAGACATCGCCAATACTTACATCGCCGACGAAGAGCCTTGGGTCAAAGCCAAGAACGAAGAGACACTTCCTCAGGTTCAAGAAATTTGTTCGGTATCATTAAATCTATTCGCCATCCTGGCCACGTACTTGAAGCCAGTGATGCCAAATATGGTCGCCGACGCGGAAGCCTTCCTAAACAAAGAGTTAACTTGGGATAACCGTAGCGAGCTTTTGTTTGGTCAATCAGTCAACAAATTCAAAGCCTTGATGGCGCGCATTGAAGCCAGCCAAATCGACGCTATGATTGAAGAAGGTAAAGTTGAGGCCGAGGCGGAAGCTGCAGCAAAAGAAGCTGCCACCGTTAGCGAAGAAACCGAGCTAAGCAAAGAGCCGATTGCGGATGAAATCAGTTTTGATGACTTTGCTAAAGTCGATCTTCGTATCGCCAAAATCGCCAAAGCTGAGCACGTCGAAAAAGCCAACAAGCTGTTAAAGCTGACATTGGATCTAGGCGGCGAAACGCGCACGGTATTCTCAGGCATCAAATCGGCTTACAAGCCAGAAGATCTAGAAGGCAAACTTACGGTGATGGTGGCGAACCTTGCCCCACGTAAGATGAAGTTCGGTCTTTCGGAAGGCATGGTGTTGGCAGCAGGACCTGGTGGTGAAGAGATTTACCTACTTGAGCCACATGACGGTGCTAAACCTGGCCAGCGCGTGATGTAATAGCGCCGCGACATAAGCCTTGCAACACTGCGCTAAGTCTCTTAGCGCAGTGTTTTTGTTATCGGGATAACCCAAGCTTATAAGTTCGATGTGCTATTCATATTCTAAAACAAACTAATTGCATGCCGCTTTAGACTTGTTAGTTATAAACAGATTGGTATAGTTACGCTTGGCCAAACTTGGTTAGGCAACCGCTCTCTTATTCGTATACACAACCATATTTATTGGACGCGAGATGACTGAATATCTCTTAATACTCGTCAGTACCATCTTGGTAAACAACTTCGTATTGGTACAATTTTTAGGTCTTTGCCCATTTATGGGCGTCTCTGGCAAATTGGAGACGTCGATAGGGATGGCAGCGGCGACCACGTTTGTACTGACACTATCAAGCTTATGCAGTTATCTGACGTTTGAATTTGTTCTCAAGCCATTTGGCCTTGAGTACCTTAAAACCATTTCCTTCATTTTGGTGATTGCCGTTGTGGTGCAATTCACAGAAATGGTGGTACACAAAACCAGCCCACTACTCTACCGTGTCCTCGGTATCTTTTTACCCTTGATCACGTCTAACTGTGCGGTATTGGGTGTGGCACTGCAAAACACGTCGAAGCAACATGGCTTCGTCGAGTCGATCCTATACGGCTTTGGCGCTGCGGTCGGCTTCTCGTTTGTTTTGATTCTGTTTGCGGCCATGCGCGAACGTATTAACGTCGCCGATGTGCCTGTGGTGTTTAAAGGATCGGCCATAGGTATGGTCACCGCTGGTCTGATGGCCCTTGCATTCATGGGCTTCACTGGTCTGGTACAAATCTAGGAGCCACTATGCTAACTGTTTTACTCGCAATCGGAATCCTAGTGGTCTTGGCACTGATCTTTGGTGCCATTTTGGGCTACGCCAATGTGCGCTTTCACGTCGAAGGCGATCCGATCGTCGATCAGATCGACGAGCTGCTTCCTCAAACGCAATGTGGCCAATGTGGCCACCCTGGCTGTCGCCCATACGCTGAAGCGATTTCAAACGGCGAAGCGATCAACCGCTGCCCTCCAGGTGGTCAAGCCACAGTACAAGCGCTGGCAGATCTTTTGGACGTAGAAGCGATCCCGCTTGATGGCGGCGAAGCCGAAGAGCCTGCGCGCAAAGTCGCAGTAATCCGTGAAGACGAATGTATCGGCTGTACCAAATGTATTCAAGCGTGTCCTGTGGACGCCATCCTAGGTGCTGCCAAACAAATGCACACCGTTATTTCTGATGAATGTACTGGCTGTGACCTATGTGTCGAGCCTTGCCCAGTTGATTGTATTGATATGGTTGAAGTTGGTGTGACCACACGTACTTGGTCATGGGAAAAACCCCAAGGTGTTGGTGCTGCGCCGACACAGATTATTGCTAGCGATCGTTCAGTGGAGGCTGCTCACTAATGCAAGCACCTACTATTTATTCTTTTCACGGCGGCATTCATCCACCGGAAAATAAAGCACAATCCTTAGCATTACCGTTAGGCAAGCCAAGCTTACCGAAAGAGTTGATCTTGCCACTTGGGCAACACATCGGCCAAGCATCGCGCCCGTTGGTCGATGTCGGTGCACGCGTGCAAAAAGGCCAAGCCATTGCCATCAACAACGGTTTTTTGTCGAGCTTCTTGCACGCACCAACGTCTGGTACCGTCAGCGCCATCGAAACACGCCCGATCGCTCACCCATCCGGTCTGTCTGATGTCTGTATTATCATCACACCTGATGGCCAAGAAGAATGGGCTGAGCTTGAGCCACTTAATGATTGGCAAGAGATTAGCAAAACTGACGTGCTGGCCTTTTTGGCCGAGAAAGGCATTGTCGGCATGGGCGGCGCGGGCTTCCCAACGCAAGTAAAACTGCAAGGCGCGCACAAGCACCCACTGACGCACTTTATTATCAATGCGGCAGAATGTGAGCCTTACATCACCGCTGATGACACCCTGATCCGTGAAAAAACACTCGAACTCGTGCTAGGCATCGAAATGCTGCAGCACCTAGTGGATGCCGAAAACGTGGTCATCGGTATCGAAGATAATAAGCCAACGGCGATTGCTGCTCTGCAACAATTATTGCGCGAGCGCCAGAGTACCATTCAAGTAGCTGTGGTGCCGACAAAGTACCCATCTGGTGGTGAGAAGCAATTGATCCAATTGCTGACCGGTAAAGAAGTACCGAGCGGCCAACACCCAGCGGACATTGGCATTTTGTGTCAAAACGTCGGTACCTGTGTCGCCGTCTACGAAGCGATCCAATATGGTCGTCCCTTGATTTCTCGTATTACCACACTGACCGGTGACGCGCTTAAAGCACCACAAAACGTCGATGTGTTACTGGGTACGCCGATCGAGCACTTACTCGACTACGCTGACCTTCAGACGAAAAAGCTCAACCGTTTGGTAATGGGCGGTCCGATGATGGGCTTCACCCTAGACAGCGGTAATGTGCCGGTCGTCAAGACCACCAACTGTGTCTTAGCAGCCTCTAAAAAAGAGCTACCAGCACCGGCGCCAGAGCAAGCGTGTATCCGTTGTGGTATGTGTGAACAAGCCTGCCCAGCAAGCTTATTACCGCAACAACTACTGTGGTTTGCCAAAAGCCAAGAGCACGAAAAAGCCGAACACCATAATCTATTCGATTGTATCGAATGTGGTGCCTGCTCGTACGTTTGCCCAAGTAGCATCCCACTGGTGCAGTATTACCGCCACAGCAAAGCGGAAATCCGCGAAGCCCGTGAAGCAGCGGTGAAATCGGATATCGCTAAACAACGTTTCGAAGCGCGTAAAGCACGTCATGAAGCTGAAGCGGCCGAAAAAGAAGCCAAACGTCTAGCACGCCAAAATGCTTCAAGCGCCAAACCAGCGGCGAAAAAGGCAACCAAGCCTGCCCCTGAAGCGCCGGCTAAAGCCGAAGCACCAGCAGACGACAGCGCCAAGAAAGCCAAAGTCGATCTTGCGATTGCCAAAGCCAAGCTTAAGAAGCTTGAAAAAGCGCTATTAGAAGCACAAGAGAAAGAGCACACAGAAGAAATCAGTGCTCTGCAAACGCAAGTCGATGAAACGCAAAAAGACATTACTGAGCTAGAAAAGCTGGTCGCGAGTGCACCAGCGGCTGCCCCCGCTAAAAAAGCGGCAGCACCCGCCATGAGCGACGCAGCGAAAAAAGCCAAAGTGGATGTGGCGCTTGCCAGCACTAAGCTTAAAAAAGCAGAAAAACAGCTGGCAGAAGACCCAGACAACCAAGAGCTAAAAGATAAAGTCGCAGGCTTCACAGCAGATCTAAAAGCAGCGCAAGAAGCGTTTGATAAGCTAGGTGGCGCCGCTCAACCTGCTCCCGCGGCGCCTGCCAAAGCGGCATTAAGCGACGAAGCGAAAAAAGCCAAAGTGGATGTGGCCCTTGCCAGCACCAAGCTTAAAAAAGCTCAGAAGCAATTGGCCGAAGACCCAGACAATCAAGAGCTAAAAGATAAGGTTGCAGGGTTTGAAGCTGAGCTTAAAGACGCCGAAGCACGCTTTGCCAAGCTAAACTCAGCGCCAGCACAAGCGGCTACTACACCAGCGGCCAAACCAGCCCTCAGTGACGAGGCGAAAAAGGCCAAAGTCGACGTTGCCCTTGCCAGCACCAAACTTAAAAAGGTGCAAAAGCAGCTTGGCGACGATCCAGACAACGAAGAGCTAAAAGCTAAAGCCGCCGACTTTGAAAAAGCCTTAAAAGACGCTGAAGCACGTTTAGCTGAGCTAGATAGCAACAGCACGGCCGCGCCTGCCAAAGCAGAGAAACCGGCCATGTCTGATGACTACAAAAAAGCCAAGGTCGATGTCGCTCTGGCCAGCACTAAGCTTAAAAAAGCTCAGAAACAGCTGGCTGAAGACGAGCAAAACAGTGAGCTGCAAGGCAAAGTTGTGGAGTTTGAAAAAGCGCTAAAAGACGCTGAAGCGCGCTTGGCAGCGCTAGAAGCACCAGCAGCACCGCCTGTTAAAGAAGAGCCTGTCGCATCTTCTAAACCCGCGCCAGCCGCTGACGACGACGCACAACGCAAGCTTAAAATCGATGCGGCCATCGCTAAAGCGGCGGTGAAAAAAGCGGAAAAGGCTCTCGCCAAAGCGAAAGAACTTGAATCTGCAGACACGAGCAGTCTTGAGCAGCAAGTTGCTAAGGCCAAAGCCTACGCTGAAGAGCTTGAGCAAGCGATGCAAAATGGTGGTCAAGCCACGGCTGCACCGCAAGCCGCAGCCGATGACGCACAATTTAAAGAGCAGCTGAAGAAGCAAAAAGTGGCAGCGGCCTTAGCCAAAGCCCAAGTTAACAAGCTTAAGAAGCAACTCGCGGCCGACCCTGAAGCTGAGTCTATTCAAACCGACTTAGCCGCTGCCGAACAAAAGCAGCAGGAAGAAGAAGCCAAACTCGAACAGTTAACCAACACGCAAGAGAATCGTTAAATGGCATTATTGCGTATTACATCACCGCACACGCATCGCGCGGGGCGTCGCACTTCATGGGTTATGCTCATGGTTATTCTCGCGACGATTCCTGGTCTTATCGCGCAAACCTGGTTCTTTGGTTATGGCACACTGATTAACTTAGTGATTGCCATGCTGACCGCGCTAGTAAGCGAAGCCTTGATCCTAAAAATTCGCCAGCGTCCGATTGGCTTTTTCTTAAAGGATTACAGCGCCATCTTAACCGCTGTGTTATTAGCCTTAGCACTACCGCCAACCGTGCCGTGGTGGCTGACCGTAACCGCGGTTGCGTTCTCCATCATTTTTGCCAAGCAAGTTTATGGTGGCTTAGGTAATAACCCCTTCAACCCAGCGATGGTCGGTTATGCTATCTGTCTCGTGTCGTTCCCTGTACCGATGACACAGTGGATCGGCGCGGCTGGCGCTGTACCTAGCTTCAGTGACAGCCTAGCAGCGATTTTTGGCACCCTGCCAACGATCGACTCATACACGATGGCCACGCCACTAGATGCCTTTAAACACAAGCAAGGCATGATGAGCTCGGAAGCGTTTGCCACCGTACCTGGCCTTCAGGAGCTGAGTCTTTCAAGCTGGATGTGGGTCAACCTTGCTTACCTTGCGGGCGGTTTGTTCCTTATTTGGCAACGTATCATTACTTGGCATACACCAGTATCGATGCTGGCCGCCCTAGCGGTCATGGCAGGCTTCTTCTACGCCATCGATCCAAGTAATGCTGCCTCGCCGCTGTTCCACCTGACATCAGGTGCAGCCATGCTGGGTGCCTTCTTTATCGCGACCGACCCTGTCAGCTCTTGTACCAGTAACCGCGGCAAACTGTTTTACGGTGCCGGTATCGGTATCTTGGTCTACATCATCCGTACTTGGGGTGGTTATCCTGATGGTGTCGCCTTTGGTGTGTTGCTGATGAACTTCGCTGCGCCACTGCTGGATTACTACACTCAGCCACGTACCTATGGCCACAAGAAAGCCAAAAAAGGCATCAATCCTGGAGGTGAAGGCTAATGAATATTTTCACATCCATTCGCCAAAATTCAATTGGCTTGGGGATCTTTGCGGTCATGACAGCTGGACTGATCGCTTTGACGCATCAGTTCACTGAGCAGACCATCCAAGACAATATCGTTGAGGCGCAGCTATCGGCTTTTAATGAAATCTTGCCACCTGAGCGCTATGACAATAACTTGGCAGAAGACACTGTCATGTTGCCAGCCAACCCCTTGCTAGGCTCTTCTGAGCCAGTTAAAGCGTATGTGGCTCGTAACGACGGTGACGTTGAAGCGTTGATTTTTGAAACCGTAGCCCCTGGCGGCTACAACGGTAACCTTGACTTGCTGGTGGCGATTGATCGCAACAGTGTGGTCACGGGGGCCCGCGTCATCAGCCATAAGGAAACACCAGGACTGGGCGACAAGGTCGACCTACAAAAGTCGAGCTGGATTTTATCTTTTAGCGGTAAATCGTTTGAAAACACTTCTATGCAAGCATGGAATGTGAAAAAAGACGGCGGCGAATTTGATCAGTTTACCGGCGCGACTATTACTCCCCGTGCCGTCGTTCGTGCGGTCAAAAATACCTTGATTTACTTTAATGAGAACAAAGACGCGCTATTGTCGCGTTAGGATGAACTATGAGCGCTGAAGACACACTTGCACCGGACACGCCTGTAGAAAACCCTGCTCCATCAGGTCCAAACTACGGCGAAATCCTTTATAACGGCATTTGGAAAAACAACCCAGCCCTAGTCCAATTATTAGGCCTGTGTCCCCTATTGGCGGTAACTAGCACCGTAGTCAATGCCATCGGCTTAGGCCTTGCGACTACCGTCGTATTGCTCGGCTCAAACATTGCCGTGTCCTTGATTCGTAACTATGTATCAGAAGCCGTGCGCTTGCCTGCCTTCGTGATGATCATCGCCTCGTTCACGACCTGTATCGAGCTAATCATGCAGGCCTATACCTACGAGCTGTATCAGATCTTGGGGATCTTCATTCCGCTGATCGTGACTAACTGTGCCATCTTAGGCCGTGCGGACGCATTTGCCAGCCGTAACCCAGTCGCCCCCTCGGCACTGGATGGTTTAATGATGGGGCTTGGTTTTACCATGGTACTGGTACTACTCGGCGCGATGCGTGAGCTGATCGGTCAAGGGACGCTATTTACCGACATGCACTTGTTGTTTGGTGAAATGGCGACCAGCTGGCGCTTAGAGATCTTTAGTAACTACCCTAATGTCTTGTTTGCCATCTTGCCGCCGGGCGCCTTTATCGGCCTAGGCTTATTGATCGCCATCAAGAACTACTTGGATGAAAAAGAGAAGGCCCGTATTGCCAAAGAGCAGGAAGGCCAAGAAAAAGTATCGCGTCGTGTACGTGTGACCGACTAATGCTTAAACGCTCACATTAGGAGGCTTGGTGAACAAAGCAAAACGCCATGAAATCTTTACTCGCTTACGCGCGGAGAATCCGGATCCGGTTACGGAGCTGGAGTACAACTCGCCGTTTGAGCTATTGATTGCCGTGCTTTTTTCCGCCCAAGCCACCGATGTGAGCGTCAATAAAGCCACCCGCCACCTATTCCCTGTGGCGGATACGCCAGAGAAAATGTACGCCTTGGGCGTAGATGGCCTAAAGGAATACATTAAAACCATCGGCTTATTTAATGCCAAAGCCGAGAACGCCATCAAAACCTGCAAGATGTTGATCGACAAACATAATAGTGAGGTACCACAAACTCGTGAAGAGCTTGAAGCCTTGCCGGGTGTCGGTCGCAAAACCGCCAACGTAGTCTTGAACACCGCTTTTCGTCAGATCGCGATGGCCGTCGATACGCATATCTTTCGCGTCTCCAACCGCACCAAAATTGCCCCAGGCAAAAATGTCCTAGAAGTCGAAGAGAAGCTGCTGCGCTTTGTGCCTAAAGAGTTCCTGCTCGACGCCCACCACTGGTTGATCTTACACGGTCGCTATATCTGCACCGCACGCAAACCCAAGTGCGATGCCTGTGTGATCGAAGATCTGTGTGAATTTAAAGAAAAGACTTCTAGTTAAACCGGTCTAATGATTCTAAAAATCAGCAATTTCTGCGATAGTGCTGTTCTCATAAAGCGGACGTTCTATAATAAGTTCATCTATTGATTTTGTTTTAGCAGGCAAGCAAGTGGTAGCAAATCATCATCCTTATGTGCGCTGTTTTTGGACAGGCACCATGTATCTAACCAACGGCCAAAGCATGGCCATTCATTGTACCCACATCTCACATGATCAGATTGAGGTGGAAGCACCTTATGGTCTACAGGGGTCTAAGAAAGTGAAGCTGGAGCTACATGGCAACAACGACGGCAAACAGCAGCTTATCAAAGCGATCTGTACGCCATCGGCGGACATCCTTAACGAGCACGACCAGCATTACATTAAGCTTAACTTTGGCACCATCTCGCAAAAAGAGCGCGACTTCATCGATGAGTTTGTTAAAGCACACAGCTAAAAAAGGCGCCCTCGGCGCCTTTTTTGATGATTGCTAGTGACTACGAACGGCCACTGACCATCACCTCTTCATAAAGCGCCAACAAACGCTCGCCATCCACTTCCATGCAGACTTGAGTCAGCGGCACATCGTTCCAGTGCGGTTCAGGGTAATCTAGGCCTTGTGGGGCCATGATGGTTTGGCCCACAGCGATGCCATCGGTTGCGACACGGATCGCGCCCAATTCAACTCCAAAAATGCTTGGATCTAGGAGGTAAGCAATGGTTGAGGCGTCGTGGAAGTAGCAGCCATCAAAGCCAAAACGGTTACTGTAGAAGTTAATATAAAACTGCGCGCAGTCGTATAAGAAGTTGCCCTGCTCTGGGTTCTTGGCTTTGATACGCTCTAAAACACTGTTTTCAAGCAGCACCTGATGGGTCACATCCAAGCCTATCATGGTCACTTGCCAAGGGGCTGTGAAGACCGCATCAGCGGCGTGCGGTTCGTTGATAATGTTGGCTTCAGCTACCGGTGAAACATTGCCATACTCAACCGCTGCACCGCCCATTAGCACGACTTCGTCCACTAGGTTGGCAATCTCTGGATCCAGCTCTAGGACTTTACCTAGGTTGCCCAATGGACCTAGCGCCACCAAGGTCACTTCCCCTGGGTATTTACGAACTTGCTCGATAATAAACTCAGCCGCACTCTGCTCTAGAGGCTGCCTAGTGGGCGCTGGGTAATCGATGTTACCGAAGCCGTCTGTTCCATGCACAAAGTCAGGGAATGGACGTGGGGCTTGCTGTGAAGGCACTGCGACACCGCCTGCGACGGGCACATCGACACCAGCGATTTCTGTTAGCGTGAGTGCATTTTGCGTGGCAATCTCCACTGGGACATTGCCGTAAGTAGTAGTCAGGCCAAGTACTTCAAGCTCTGGCGCTTGAAAAGCAAAAAAGATCGCCATCGCATCGTCGATGCCTGGGTCCGTATCGATAATGATTTTTCGTGTCATAGTGTTCTCTTTACTCTTTAGGTAGCGACAATGGATTAAGAGTGTTGAGCTAAAAACTCATTCACTTCATCAAGGCTTGGGATCGATGGGGCAGCGCCCATACGTGTGACCGCAATGGCTGATGCGGCACAGGCAGTGCGCATCGCCTGCTCTATATCGGCGCCACGCTGTAACTCCGCCAAACAAAAACCAATAAACGTATCCCCTGCGGCCGTCGTGTCTTTGGCCTCAACTTTAAAAGCCTCAACTTGTACGTCCTGCGCTTGAGAAAAATAGCGCACGCCGTCTTTACCAAGGGTCATCATCACCGCTAGCTCTGGATATTGCTGCGGTAAAATTTGAGTGGCTTTTTCGATGGAGTCGGTATTGGCTAAGTCCATCGCTTCGACTTCATTGACGATCAGCAAGTCGATAAACGGCAGCACCTTGCGGGTTAATTCGGCGTCCATGGGCGCTGGGTTAAAGGCTACTTGAGCCCCCGATTGCTGCGCCCACTCTAGGGTTTCTGCGACCAAGTTGGTTTCGTTCTGCAGCAAGATCCAGTCTTCGGCTTGAGCTGCTTTTAATACCTGCTTGATTTGAGTTTCGCTTAATTGATGGTTAGCGCCGGCGTGCAAGATGATGCTGTTTTCCGCCGTCGGCGTTAGCTGAATGATTGCGTGCCCTGTCAGTGCGTCTACTGCAGCGATTTCACTGGTATCAACGCCATAGTCTTGTAGCTGTTGACGTATCGTCTGATCATCACGATTCAGTGCACCGACATGCTTAACGTGCGCTTGGGCTTTAGCAAGCGCTACTGACTGATTCGACCCTTTACCGCCCAGTAGCAGCTGATAGCCTGTCGAATGCATGGTTTCGCCAGGTCGCACAAAATGGTCGACCTCGTACAAATGATCGACGTTGATCGAACCTATGTTATATACCGTCATACATCACCTGATTGAAATATTGTTATTATAACCGACTGGTCAATCAAAACATGTTTTAGCGACAATGAACATAACCCAATGGGCGCTAGGAAAATACCCGCCATAAAAAACGCCCGCTCTTTGCAGAGCGGGCGTTTCGATTATTCAAATTAGCCGAGGCTAAGTCGATTAGTCACGGTCTAGGAAAGTACGACCTTTTTGCGCAGCGATACGCATACGTAGCGCGTTTAGCTTGATGAAGCCAGCTGCGTCTTTCTGATCGTATGCACCCGCATCGTCTTCAAAAGTAGCGATCGTGCTGTCGAATAGGCTGTAAGGAGACTCACGGCCTTCAACAATTACGTTACCTTTGTACAGTTTCAAACGAACCGTACCCGTTACGAACTCTTGAGACGCGTCGATCAATGCTTGCAGCATACGGCGCTCTTCTGACCACCAGAAGCCGTTGTAGATCACTTTAGCGTACTTCGGCATGATCTCATCTTTCAGGTGAGCCGCTTCACGGTCTAGCGTGATCGATTCCATTGCACGGTGTGCTTTTAGAAGGATGGTGCCCCCTGGAGTTTCGTAACAACCACGAGACTTCATGCCTACGAAACGGTTTTCAACTAGGTCGTCACGACCGATACCGTTTGCACCACCAACCTTGTTCAATGTTTCAAGGATAGTCGCTGGAGACATTTTCTCACCGTTTAGAGAAACAGCATCGCCTTTCTCGAAACCGATTTCCATGATAGTGGCTTCATCTGGCGCTTGCTCAGGTGAAACAGACCAACGCCACATGTCTTCTTCAGCGCTCGCCCAAGGATCTTCTAGTAGGTCACCTTCGTAAGAGATGTGTAGAAGGTTGGCATCCATTGAGTATGGAGATTTCTTCTTAGCGTTAGAGAAATCAACTGGGATGTCGTGCTTCTCACAGTAAGCCATTAGCGTTTCACGAGACGTTAGGTCCCATTCACGCCAAGGCGCAATTACTTGAACGCCTGGTTTCAGTGCGTAAGCACCTAGCTCGAAACGAACTTGGTCGTTACCTTTACCGGTCGCGCCGTGAGAGATCGCATCAGCGCCCGTTTCGTTCGCGATTTCGATCAAACGCTTAGCGATAAGAGGACGAGCAATAGAGGTACCTAGTAGGTACTCACCTTCGTATACCGTGTTGGCACGGAACATTGGGAAGACGAAATCACGTACGAATTCTTCACGTAGATCTTCGATGTAGATTTCTTTAACGCCCAACGCTTGAGCTTTCGCGCGAGCTGGCTCTACTTCTTCGCCCTGACCCAAGTCAGCGGTAAAAGTTACCACTTCACACTGATACTCTTCTTGAAGCCACTTCACAATTACGGAAGTGTCTAGGCCGCCAGAGTAGGCTAGCACCACCTTCTTCACGTCAGACATTCTCTTTTTTCTCCTCAACGAGATCCACAGCACAGCGACGAAACACAGCTGCGCCCAGTTAATATAAAAATTAGGCGGTTAGTGTAAGTTTTCGCCCCTTAGTTAGCAAGGGGCGCGCTTGCAAATACGCGACACCAAGCCCGTTATGGGCTTGGTTGGGACAAGGATTGAGCGTTGTTGTCGGCTCGTTCAAGACGAATGGTCACACGACGGTTTCGTTCACGCCCTGTACCGGTGCGGTTATCGGCAGCGGGATAACGCTCACCATGGTAACGCGAGACGATTTTTTCAGGGGCAATGCCCTTTTGCAGTAGATACTCAGTGACCTTTTCAGCACGCTCTTTAGACAGTTCTCGGTTGTCACGGCGTGAACCAATAATATCGGTGTGACCATCGATGTAGATGTATTCAATGGTCGGATCGGCTTCTACATAAATAGCAACCATATCTAAGCGCTGCTTGATGCGATCTGTTAACTCCACGCCGTTGGTCGGGAATAAGGCTGCGGTACGCGCCACTTGTTCAAAGTTCACCGGCAATAAGCTCCCCATACAGCGGCGAAACTCATTATAAGCGGGATTAAAATTGATATTGCTGAGCGCTACTTCAATGTTTTCACGTCCATTTTCCCACGCCGTCCCGGCTACGACTGGGTGACGACCACGATCCAGTGAGGTCAACATCTGTTCCGCCACACGACCACCGACTTCAACGGTCAAGCCATAACCTGGGTAAGGCATCACCTCAAGCGTCTCAGGAGAAATGCCCGGCACCCAGCTTGGTGCTTGGGAAATAATGTACACTTGCCCAGGCCCGATTTTTTCGTTGTTGGGGTGCAGCACAAACTTCATCGGCTCCCCTGCTTCTTTAATAAACTCACTTTGGCCAAAATGTGGGATCGGGTGCGATAAGGTACACGCAAAAATATCGCCCGACAGGGACCAGCTAGAGTCTTCTATTTGCGACTCGTAACGCGTCAGTGCCGCCGCTTGGGTGGCCAATGCCACACTGGAGACTAGCATGACAATTTTCAGAATGGGGTTGGCTATCACAGTTAAGAGTTCTCGTTCTTGGCTGAGCATATATGTTATCATCCTGCGCCATCACTCAATTATTTTCTGAGCAAATGGCAGAATTAAGGATTCTCTTTTGTCACATCACGAAATCAAAGATAGATTCCGCGGCTTCTTACCTGTTGTTATCGACGTAGAAACCGCAGGCTTTAATGCAAAAACCGATGCGTTGTTAGAATTCGCTGCCAGCATCCTACGTATGGATGACAATGGAGAGCTTTACATCCATGAGACCATCGATTTTAAAGTGAAGCCATTCGAAGGTGCAAATCTTGAAAAAGAAGCCCTAGAATTCACCGGCATCGATCCTTTTGAGCCGGGTCGCGATGACTTAATCGAAAAAGAAGCCATCTCTCAGATGTTTAGCAAAGTACGCAAAGAGCTGAAATCGACTGGCTGTAAACGCGCAATTCTTGTGGGCCACAACGCCGCCTTCGATCATGGCTTCCTTAATGCTGCCATCGAGCGTAATGAGATCAAGCGTAATCCTTTCCACCCGTTCTCAAGCTTTGATACCGCTTCATTATCGGGTTTGGCCTTTGGTCAAACAGTGTTGGCAAAAGCCTGCCAAGTGGCTGGCATCACCTTTAGCAACTCACAAGCCCACTCTGCCGCCTACGATACCGAGAAAACGGCTGAGCTATTCTGTGAAATCGTTAATCGCTGGAAACGTTTAGGTGGTTGGAGCTTGGTGACAGAGTCCCAAGGCGACACCATGGAGTCCATGTTTGGTATGGCCGACTCGTAACTGTATTTAGCAGCGTAATCATGGGGCATCAAGCAGGCATGCCCCATGAACTTAGCAATACTTTCCACAAGGATGATGCCTGCCCATCGTAAAAAAGAGCGTTACTATGACCGGCAAGCGAATTGCTTTGATTGTTCTTGGCTGGGTGTCACTGATCACTGGCATTATCGGCATATTTCTCCCTCTGTTGCCGACCACACCGCTGGTGCTACTCGCGGCTTGGTGTTTTTCCAAATCGTCAGAACGCTTTCATGCCTGGTTAATCAATCATAAATACTTTGGTCCGATCGTCGCGGATTGGCAGTCAGATCAAGGCATCCCTAAAAAAGCTCGCAATCGTGCGCTCATTTTTATGTGGGCCGGCATGCTGTTATCCATGGTGATTGTCTGGCGCTTTTGGGCCACACTGGGCCTATGTCTGATCGGTATCGCCGTCAGTATCCATTTATTGCGCATGCCGTTACGCCAAGAACCAAACCCTGATAACTAAGTCTAACTTTGCAAAATCTTGTTGTTTTGCTTGCGCTTTGCAGGCATAAGAACATCTATAGTAAATAGATTTACATTGCTTACTAATTGTAAGGCTTACCATTCAATCTTTGGCCACGTACTATTCTAGGCAGACTATCGCCAGCCAAGTATTGACACGATTGGGCATCAAGGAGCACTCATGACCAACTTTTTAGACAAGCTGTCGCCACGCCAAAGAAAAATCATCATCGGCGTCGCAGCAACCCTGATTACGCTAACCGTCATCTGGCTCTTGATTCCAACCGTCACCAAGTGGTTGGCGAATCGCTATTTGGCCGATCATAATGCCGTGTTGACTGCCGAAGAGATTAATCCGGATCTCTTTCCGATCGGGCTTGAGCTGGCTGATGTGCAAATTACCCAACAAGACCAAACCACTTTTTCCTTAGATACGTTAAGCATTGGCTTGGACTTTTGGCCACTGTTTACTGGCGCCTTCCACGTTAATCACATCTTAGTAGATAACTTTGATATTCAGGTCGCGCAAACGCCAGACGGCTGGGCCGTGGCAGGCGTGCCTTTGCCCCCTGCTAGCGAAGAAGAGCCTGTCGAAGAGACACCAGAAGACGCTGAGCAAACCTTAGCCCCTAGCTTTTTACTGACTAACGCTAGCTTAAAAGACATTCAGGTTCAGCTGAACACAGAACGTGGTCAAGATGTACTGGCGATCCAAAATCTTGCGGTCGAAGAAGCTTCTCACTTTGATGCCAACTGGCAGGGTAATTTTAACCTTACGGCGCTGGTGAACGACGCCGAAGCCACCGTAAACGGCACTATCAGCGCCGACCGTGAACAAGTGGATGCTGACATGCAGATTGCATCGGCTGCGCTCTCAACCAATGATATCGATCATTTCTTGCCGGCATCACGTCCTCAACTGAGCGCACAAAATGTGCGCCTAACGGGTAACGTTAAGGCTTTATATCAATTTAACCAAGCGCCACTTTTAAACCTCACCAGCCCCTCTTTGGCGCTCTCAAGTGACCGTGTCGCTTACACCGAAAAAGCGCAAGAAATGGGCTGGCAAGCCCTAGAAACCGAGCTGACCGATGTTACGGTGACGATGGAAAACGAGACGGATCTTCGTGCCACAACCAGCAACACATTGGCCATCAAGGGGCTTAACATCGCCTCCGAGAGCCAACAACTCAGCGCTGATGAGCTTAACTTCTCGGCGCAGCTAGCGTTAACCAAGCAACAATCAGACATCGTCGTACAAGAAAGCGCAGCCAAACTAAGCGGTAAAGCCATTAAAGGCGGTCTAGCGGGCCATCAATTTGGCGCAGACGGTCTCGACCTTGATGTGAGTGATGTGAACGTAAGTTATGACACTGAGACAGCGGTAGGTAATGTTGCAACAGGCATCAAGCTGCAAAGCCAAGGTGTAAATGGCCGCTTGGCAACTGGCGATCAGTTTGCCCTCCAAAGCATCAATCTCAACAGCCCTCTAGAGCTTAGCTTGAGCGAGCAAGGCACCTTGGTAAATACGACCAAGACGGCACTGACTCTTGGCGCTACTGAGTACAGCAACGAGCAAATTAACGCAGCCCTAGACAGCTTTAAGCTTGATTTAAACCAGTTTTCATTTGAACAGCAAAACGATGGATTGAGTCTAGCGGCTCAGCAGATGGCCCTAGATGTACAACAATCGAATGTAAAATCGCCATCACTGGATGGCACCTTAAATGCTTTAAATCTGCAACTGGATGACGTAAACCTACGTCAGGCAAGCGATGTGCTAGGCATCCATGCAAAAACCACTTTAGCCGCGACTGCCCTAGACGCTACAGCCAAAGACTTGCCAAGCGGTCAGCCAGATACTGATATCGCCTTTGACTCATTAGCATTCAATAGTCAGCTGTCTTGGGAACAAAGCAGTGACCAAAGCCTATTGCAAGCGGCGAACAACAACCTAAATCTTGATCAGATCCAAGTGACCCAGGATGACACCTTAAGTGCGTTGCTTGAGCAATTTAACTTCAACAATGAAACAGCGCGTGTCACACTGCCGCAAGATGCTGCTGTCATTGTCGAAACCAGCAACAATAGCCTAACTTTGGCCGCACTAAGAAGCCAATTGGAAGACGGTAGCACACTACTTAACTGGCAAGGTGTTAAGCTTAATAGCCCCAGTGCTAGCTTGTCAGCCAGTGGCCCTGATGCACAAATTTCAGGCTTAGTCATTGATCAATTGGTCGCTTCACAACCTAACGAAAGCACAGGTTTACCTGCCCTTGCCCAATTTGAGCAGTTGGCGGTTAACCGCCTACATGCACGACCGCAAGGGGTTGAGATCGATAAGGTAAACTTTGACAAGCTCAAAGCTGGTATGGTGTTATCACAGCAGCGAGAGGTTGCTAACCTTACCCTACCAAAGTGGCTGCAAGGCGACGCTCAATCCAGCTCAACAGAAGCACAGCCTAGCGCGTCAAACCAGACAGCTGGCAGCACATCGCCTGGCGCTCAGCCCGTGGAAGTGCCCTATCATGTGATCGTCAACGAATTAACACTGTCGCCAGAATCCAGCGCTCTATTTACCGACAATGGCATTAGCCCATCGTTGACACGTGTACTGGATATTGAGCAACTCAAAGTCACCAACTTCAACACTCGTGATACCAACGAATATGCCAACATCAATCTCAAGGCGCGTAATGGTAACTATGCAACCATTGAGAGTGATGTAGCCATCCGCCCGATGGCACAGAATCTGACCATGCAAGCTACCGCCAAAGTACGTGAAGTGGAGCTTCCCCCTATTTCACCGTATGTCTCTAGCGCACTTGGCTACCGAATCAATTCTGGCCACTTAAACATGGATTTGGCTCTAGACTCTGATCAAGGGGAACTAGATGGCAACACTCATATTGTGTTGCGTCAATTTGAACTGGGCGGACAAAAGGACAGCAATGCCCTGCTTAAGGTTGGCGCCGTCCCTCTAGACCTAGCCGTTGATGCCTTAAAGAACCGTAACGACGAAATTGTGTTGGATCTGCCCATGAGTGGCAACATCGATAACCCAAACTTTCAGTGGCAAAGCTTTTTCTTGCTGCCGATTCGCCAAGGTCTGTTTAAAGCGTCAAGTGCTTACCTGATGCAAACGTTTGTGCCTTATGCCAACGTCATCACATTGGTGCAATTCGCTGGCGAGCAGGCACTGAAGCTTCGTGTGGAGCCATTGCAATTTGCTTTAGATGAAGAAGACATCACTGCCCCTGAGCAAGAAGCCTTCTTAGATCAGATGATTACTCTAATGAAGGATCGTAAAGGCGCTCAACTGCGTGCCTGTGGCGTGTCTGTGGTGCGTGACATCGATGACGAAACACCCTATGACGCCTTAACCGAAGAGCAACGCAGCGAGCTACTAGAGTTAGCGGATGAACGTGCTGAAACACTTAAAGCTTACCTAGTGGACAACGGCATCCAATCGTCACGTGTATTCCTATGTTCACCATCGATCGATGAAGATGACAATGCTCTGCCACGAGTCACTTTCTCCTTCTAAAACGATGAGCCTAGCTTAGGCTGACGCCCACAAAAAAGCCCCCGCATCGAATGATACGGGGGCTTTTTAAAATCAGAGCGCTTAGCCAACGATGGCGATTACAATATCCATCACATTGGTGTTGGTTGGCCCCGTGATAAAGATACTGTCATGCTGGCGTAGATAAGTTCCCGCATCAGCACGTTTAAGCGCATCCGTGGCACCTTCAATATCCGTCGCTGTTGCACCATCTACGATTCCGCCTGCGGCATCGGTTGGACCATCACTGCCATCCGTGCCTGCAACCAAGATCAACACATCATCACGACCGACAATGTGCTGCGCTAAGCCTAAAGCCAAGGCTTGGTTGCGACCGCCGCTGCCTGGGTTTTCAGGCAGTTTTACAGTCGGCTCACCACCAAAGATGTATACCCCTGGCGCAGCCTTAGCAAGCTCTTGACCAATACGATCAGACAGCACAGCCACATCATCGTACAGGCACTCTTGGTTATCATTAACGGTGTAGCCCAGCGCTTTGGCTTTGGCTGCTGCCGCCATGCGCGCTACTTCATTGGTAGCAATCAAATCGATACTAGAAGCTGATGGGCAGCGCTTGGTGTCGCCCGTGCCCGAGCCAATCGTACCAATGCCGTCACCTTCTACATCAGAGATCGCCAATACACGCACTTCAGCACCTTTGAAGTTTTGTAGCAACTTGCCATCTTTGATTTGTGACGTCTCTTTACGACGCGTGTTGATTTGACCGATGTTGTAACCAGCCGCCAACATTTGATCGGTCAGCTGTTGCCAATCTTCTAGTGACACGTCTTCAGGTAAGGCTTCAGACAGTGCTGATGTACCGCCTGATACCAATAGCAAAAGCTTGCTACCTTCAGGCATGGCCTCGACCGTCGCTAGCATCTCTTTACCAGCGTCCAGTGAATGCTGATCCGGCACAGGGTGCGCCGATTCAATTACTTTGACATTCGGTGCGGCCCACATGGTTTGATCGGTATGATCGTATTTAGTGACCAACAGTGCGGGGCAATCTGGGTTGGCAGCCGCCAACGCGCCAGCGCACATGCCGCTGGCCGCTTTGCCCACGGCAATAATTTGATCTGGCTCGAAGCCTTCAAAAGCAGATACAGCACGGTGTGTCGCGTTGTAGCCTGCTACGGCATCGATCGCGGCCTCAAAAATCGCCACGGCGGAATCTTTGTCTACAGAGTGCAAATCTATTCCCCTTATTTGCCTAGCGGCATAAAACATAAAAAAGCCGCATCAACAGGACTTACGTCACGGCGTTGATGCGGCTTATCGCAATATCTATGTAATTAGATACGAACTATTATTTGCCGAATGGACCTTGAAGACCGTTCTTAGCTAGTAGCGTACCGTAGATATTTGAGTTCAACACCATCATTTCAGTGTACTCAGCAATCAAAGCTGCGCGCTTGTCTGCATCTTCAGTCGCGTTGATCGCGCCCCAGTATGCAGCCAATTGAGTAGCACTGTCTGCTAGTTGCTTGATCTGCTCAGCAGATAGGTTCGCAACCGAGCTAGAGTTCACTTTGCCCACACCGTTTACAGTCTTCGCACCGCCATCTGTGAAGCCAGCTGGTAGATCACCTTTTAGGTTCACAACTTTACCGTACTGGATAACAGATAGGATTTGATCAACTGCTTGCTTAGCACCTTCTACACGAGATACGTGCTCAGTGTCTGCGGCAGCGTGTGGTAGAAGCTCCATTTTACCTACGTGTTTTTCGTAGATGTTACGGTATGGAACCATAGGACCAGACAATTCGCCAGTTTCTGGGTCTTTGAATAGGTCTGCATCGATTGCCGCGTAGCTGATTTGACCGCTAGCAAGTGCTGCGTCAAGGGCTTCGATGTCAACTACTTCACCACGGTCGTAGTTTACTAGTACTGCACCTTGGTTCATTGCAGCGAATACGTCTGCATTGATGATGTCAGAGTTAGCGAACTTGCCAGTGTCAGCATTGAATGCACCTAGACCAGTGTGTGGGCTAAGAACATCAGCGTCTTGCGCTGCTTCAACGATGCTAGACGCGTACGTGAAGCCTTCAGACTCGATCCACTGCTGGTGAGCAGGACGTGCGTAGATAGAAACGTTCATGCCGAATGCAGCACCTAGTTTCGCTACTTCACGACCGATGTTGCCGTAACCAACAACAGCTAGTTTCTTACCTTCAAGCTTAGTTGTTGGGAATTCAGCAAGGTTCTTACCTGTGTCGAAGTCACCTGCAACAACGCGATCGTGCATTGCGCTTACTTGTAGATCTGGAAGTACTTTTAGAAGTGCTTTCATCGCTGCTTGTGCTGTTGCACGAGAGTTGAAGCTTGGTGTGTTCATTAGTGGTGCTACACCACCTTCACCGTTACCGCCGCCCCAGCTAGCAGAACCCATGTTACCAGTACCCGCACCGATACGTACGCCACCTAGCTCGAATTTAGATTCAGCAGGTAGGAAGGTTGCAGCAGCGATTACCGCGTCGTATTGACCTTCGCCAGTTTCCGCTAGTAGCTCGTCTTCACGGCTTAGGCTTGGCTGGTAGAAGAAGTGTACTTTACCTTTTGCAAGCTCGCCGGCTTCAGCAACAGAACCGAAGTGGAACTCACCGCCTTGAGACTTGATGTAAGCCGCAACTTCAGAGCAGTCTGCTTCGCCATCAGCATTGAATACCATGCCAACTAGGTCAGCGATCAATACTTTGTAAGCACGGTCAGCGTCGTCTACACGAACATCAGCGCCTGCAGCAGCTGAAACAGCGCTTTCGAAAGACTCGCCTTGCTCAGCTAGTAGCTCTTCAAGAACAGCGTTTTTCGCACGTAGGTAGCAGTACTGGATGTTTTCTAGTAGTGCTGTGATGTCTTCGTTTGGACGAATGCCGCCGATCCAAGCACGGTAGTCACCTGGAGAACCTGGGAATGCGTTCACGTAACGTGCAACGTCTAGGCCTTTCTCATGGGTACCGTCTGTGTGAGTGATACCTTCGTAACCTAGCATTTGCTTAGATTTCACGATGATACGGTTGTGTACGTCAGCATCTGTGATGTCTTTGTCAGTTACTTTTAGAAGGGTAACCGCTGCACCACGAGAGTCAGAGTTTTCTACACCTAGTTCAAATAGGTCGCTGTTAGCGATCCACTCGTTCACAATCACGCGGTTCGCAGCAGAACGTGCGTTTAGTGTGTAAACGTCACCGATCATACGCTCGTTACGTAGGACAGCGAATGTTGTTTCAGCAAACGCAAGCGTACTGAACGTATTGATGATACCGCCCAACATTTGATCTTTTTCAGCGTCGTAAATTGGGCCAAGATCAGTAGTTTTCTCACTTGTTAGTGGTGCTTTCGCATCACGTGGCACAGCAATTTTCAGCTGACGCGGAATCGCCCATGCTGGATCTTTTTGGTTCGCATTGATGCGAGCAAGTGCTGGCTTAGTTAGAGAAACGATGAAGTAACCAGAGATACCACCGATTGCCTTTTGGAAAGGCATGAACATGTTACATTTAGTCAACACGCCATCAACTAGCTCTTTTGACCAAGGCATCGCACCTAGAAGAGACGTCGCATCGATTACCGCGTGGTGTTCTTCTGGGTTAGCGTCAACCCATTCTAGAAGATTGCGGATTTCTTGTTCAGTGTAAGTTGTCGCACCTGTTGTTTCGTGGCCCACACCAAAGAACAACTTAACGCCTTTTTCTAGTAGGAAAGATGCGCTAGGGATCGCGCCTTCGCCTTCTGCGAAAAGGATGCGGCTTTCGTCACCGTTGGTTGCGTAACGCTGAAGTTCCGTTAGCTGAGTACCCCAAGATTGACGGAAGAAACCGCCAGCTTTGCCTTCTTCTGATTCAGGCTTAGGCGTATCAACAAAAACGATTTGTGAAGGATCGTTTGCTGTCATCAAGTGAAGCGCAGCTGCTGTGAAACCGCTGTGACCACCACCAAGACCAACAGCCATGCTGTTCGCTTTCGGGAAACCAAAGTAACGGTGGATTTCACGCATCATGTCGTTTAGGACTTTATCTGCAGGGTAACCACGGTGCATACCACGACCGAGTTCAGCAGTCGTAAAGCTACCAATACGGTTGCCTTTATCGTCCAGTTTCGGGTAGTTATCTTCAATCCATGCATCGAACTCAAAGCGCAGTTGACGAGCATCAACTTCGTTTTGGGTCATGTCAGTGATTGGGCCTACACCAAAGAACTGGTTGCTAGTAGCCTGAGGAGCGCCGTTCTTTGTTAGAGAAACCGCACTCTCGCGAGCGGCTTTAAGTTGCTCAATTGAAGTCATCTTTTCGTTACCTGCAAGATAGTTAAATACGTAATTTCTGGCGTAATTTTTTTTCTGATACCAGATTAAGAGAATCCTCTGCCCTTAGCCTGCAGACAATAATCATTGTCATTAAGGGGACTGCATCCTAACAGAGCATTGTTTCTTTTTTAAACACAAATCGATAAAAGAAAGTAAATCTGCATTACATTCGTGCTATTCCGACAGTTTAATATTGTTTAAACGTGTAAGAGTTTTCTGAAAACGGCAAAATTATGCATTTATCGCACAAATGACCCAAATCAATTTACCTTAGCGGTAATAAGCGTAGTCTGGAGTTAAAGCAATAAAACGAATCAACAAGGAGAAGATCTATGCCTATCGAGAATCACAGCCTAGTTATGGAACTGCCTGAATTTAAAGAGCAAATTCACGAACTTAAGATGAACGACGCACACTTTCGTCGCCTGTTTGATGAGTATCAATACCTCACTGATGAGATCGAAAAAATTGAAAAAGAGATCGTTCTAGCCAGCACGCTAGAAGAGGAAGAATTCAAAAAACGACGCCTTGCCCTTAAAGACACCTTGTACAGCATGCTGCGCAAAGAGAAAGACGGCGAAGTCGCTTAACCTTAGCTAAGGTGACAAGTTAAAGTCCTAAACATAAGCCGGAGCAGCTACCCTGCTCCGGCTTTTTATTGCACTGTCACTGCCTTCGCACGCTGATCCAACGCTGTCGCAACGTGACTTACATAGAGCAAAAGCTTAGGTCGAAACTCAGGTTGATCGAGCGCCTCACAGACCCGCGCGATACTGACCTTATCCAACCCATCAAAGGGCTCATCCAGTAGCAGCACATCGGACTGCCTTAGTAAGACTCGCGCTAAGGCAATACGCCTAGCTTGACCACCTGAGACATCGCGCCCTTGTGCCCCAAGCAAAGTATTGAGTCCTTGGGGTAAGGCTTGCAACCATTCTCCAAGCCCTAAGATAGCGAGCACATGACGCAACTGTTCGTCGCTGGCATCAGGGTCACCTAAGCGCAAGTTGGCCGCCAGGCTTTGCTGGAATATAACGGCTTGCTGAGGAAGATAGGCAATGCGCTGGCACCAGCCATTATGATCATTAATATTGATCGATTGGCCATTCACAAGGACTTGACCAAGATAGGGAATATCGCCCGCCAAGGCCGCCAAGCAGGCGCTTTTACCAGCGCCACTGGGGCCTGTAATCCGTACGCTTTGCCCAGTGCTGATAACGAACTTAGCACGCTGTTGCGCCGCCCGCTGTAGTGAGCTGTAACGCCCGATAAAATCCGTCACCTGTAACTGCTCAATACTGCTAATACCCACCACATTGCTTGAGACAGTGGGCGCTTGCTGTAATTGGTTCAGTCGCTTTAACCCAACCTTAGACTGACCTTGCGCAATAAAGCTTTGCGCCAACGGCTGCAGCACTTCATTAAGGCCCAAAATCGACAACAGCAAAGCGACTAACCAAGGGGCTGCAATCGCTTCGCGTAGCACTAATGCAGCTTGATCGAACTTGACGACACTTGCAATCACCGCTACCAGCAATAGAAACGTTAGTAGCTGACTCACAAGCTTGATCGAGCTACTTACCTTTTGTAAGCGCTGCTGTGCTTGTTTTTGGCGTTGATCAAGCATATCCAAGCGCGCACTGTAACTTTGCCAGTTACCACGAATCGTCAGTGTGATTAAGGCTTGAAACAACCCCATAAAGCGCCCACGCCGCAGCGTTGCTAGCACCTGCATGGAATACACCGCACGTGCCGCCAAACGCTGCGCTAGCCATGGCAGAAACACCAGCTGCAAGACACTATAAAGCAGCACCGGCCAAACTAGTTGTGGCGCAACCCAAGCCGCTAAGCCCATTACGCCGGCACACGCCAGTAATCCATACAGCCATGGCATTAGTACCGCTAGCGGCCATTTAATGACTTGATCTAAATCGCCCACGATGCGCTGTAACAAATCCCCATGGGTCTGCTGATGCAGCTGTTGCATCGGTGTCGCCACACGCTGGTCCCATACCCAAAGGCGCAGGCTGCGTAGTAATCCGAGCAAGAAATCATGCGCCATGACTTGCTCGCCATAACGCCCCGCAGTGCGCAAGATCGCCATTAAGCGAATCAGCGCCCCGGGGGTAAAGTAATTAAACACCAGCGCGGTGCCCAACACACTGGCAAGACCTGCCGCCGATAAAAACCAACCAGAGATGGCCAGCAAAGCTATCCCCGCTAAACATGAGATAGCGCCGATCAATAACGCCACACCAAGCCCTGCTGGGTTGCTCAGTAATAACGACTTAAACGTAAGAGACTGGGGTTTGCGCTTTGACATGCACACCATCCTCACTCATTAACCAATGTTTGTTTGCCCACACCACAGGGTGACTATCATGACTGATGATCAGCACCGTTTTGCCATAGCTCACATCATCTAATGTATTAAGCACTTGGTCTGCGGTCTCTTCGTCTAATCCAGAGCAAGGCTCATCTAATAGCCAAATATCTGCTTCACTTAGCAACGCCCGCGCGATCGATAAACGCTGCATTTGCCCACCAGATAATCCAGTCCCCGCTTCACTAAGAGGCGTATCCCAGCCCATTTTTAAGCTGCCGACCACATCCCAACAATGCGCTCTAATCAGAACCTGACGCAATTCATCATCGCTGCGCGCGCCGATACCAAGCTCTAAGTTTTGGCGAATTGTCCCACTCACCCACTCTGGTGTTTGTGGTAGCCAAGCCAAACGTCGTCGCCAAGTAGTGAGATTGAGTGATTCAAGCCCTAGACCTTCGATTAAAACCGAGCCGCTATAATCCGCCTCAAAGCCCAATAAAATTGTCATCAAGCTGGATTTGCCGACACCGGATGTCCCTCGCAGCCAGACTCGATCACCTTTGGCTAAGCTTGCATGAAACGACGCTATACGCTGACGGCCTTGTTGCTGCCAAGCCACGCCACGAAAATCAATTAAGCCCGCCTCAGTTGAGTCACAGTTTGAATCAGCAGACTTAGGCATCGACGCACTTGACTGTGTCGCCAATATTTCTAATAAGTCCGTTGCGGCGGCCTCAGCTTTTTGCTTAGCGTGATAATCATTACCGAGCTGGCGTAGCGGCAGATAGAACTCAGGGGCCAACAACAATAAAAAAAACGCCGCAAACAGACTCACTGGCGCCACCCCAACTTGCCATGGCAACTGCTCCAATAAGCCAAGCCCTAGATACAAGGCCACCATCGCAATCGCCACCGAAGCAAACAGCTCTAACGTGGCCGTGGACAAAAATGCCAAGCGCAAAACGCTCATGGTGGTTTTTTGGTAATCCTGTGCGGTCATTGCCAAACGCTCGCGCGCAGCACCAGTCTGCCCCAAGCGCTTGAGCTCCGCTAAGCCTTGGTTCAAGTCGAGAAATTGATTGGATAATAGAGATAACACCGCAAACTGTTTGCGGTTTGCTTGTGCGGCCTTATGACCGACTAGAATCATAAATAAGATCACCAGCGGCGCGGTCAACATAAAGATGGCAAACGCCACCCAAGACACAGGTGCGACCGCCAATAAAATCGTCAGTGGAATCAAGGACACCAAAAATACTTGTGGTAAGTAACGACTAAAATAGTCGTCCAAGGCATCTACTTGCTCATAAACGCGCGTTGAGAGCCCAGCATCTTGATCGATACGTAGGCGGTTGGGGCCTAACGTGGCCAACAGCTCAACCAGTTGCTGGCGCAAGGCAAAACGAATGTTGCGACTGGCATGAGCCGTCAGTTGCTCACGCAACGCCTGGGCCAATGCCTTTAAAATAAATGCCCCACCTGCTAAAAGTGCGGCATCAAGGGGCAAGCGCCCCTCAAGTACCAACTGAGCACATAACTGTGCTAGTCCCAACGCCTGCGCGACAATGGCCAGCGCCGTCACGATGCCCAAGCCTTTTACCAGGCGGTAGCGACGCTTTTCACTGTGTTCCAAGCGCTTTAAAAACTGCTGCTCGGGTGATGTCTCACGTGTTTTCATTGCATCCCCTTTTGGTTTGCAGTCAGCTTTTACTGTGAATCTTCCGGTGCTTCACCCTCGTAACCTGAAAACTCCAACCAAACGGCATTAATAATGCCAAAAGAACAGGCCAACAAAATGCCTAACACCCATGCAAAATACCACATAATAAACTCCTTAGATGGGGCAGCTACGCTGCCCCTAGTAAACGCTTAATACAATGAATGCGTGTTGTTAGAAATATGCTCTTTGCTCAAACGTCCAAACATTACGAAGTAACTCCACACAGTGTAGGACAAAACAATCGGCACAAAGATACACGCCACCACAAACATGATCATCAGAGTGGTTTCACTGGACGTGGCATCCCACATGGTCAAACTCATATCTGGGAAAGTAGACGATGGCATCAAGAATGGGAACATCGAGCCGCCGGCCGTCATAATGATGCCCGCGATACCCAACGACGACATCAAAAACGCTAAGCCTCCGCGCCCTGCTGCGCCGAAGAAAGCCGCCGCCGCCATGCCAATTAAGCCGATGATCGGCGCCAACATAAGCGCTGGGAAGCGATCATAGTTGGCTAACCAAGCACCTGTTTGCACTTCAGCCGTTTTCATTAGTGGCGTCAGTACCGCGTTACCATCCACGGCACTGGTCAGTACATAACCATCGATACCGTAGGCCAGCCAGACACCTGCCAAGGCAAACAATACCGCCGTTAGCGCCCCTGTTACCAAGGTCGATTTACGCACTCGACGCTGTAAATCGCCTTCCGTTTTCATCAGCAGCCAAGCGCCCCCTTGGGTTGCTAGCATTAGCAAGCTCACCACACCACAAACAATGGCAAAAGGGTTCAACAAGGCAAAGAATGAGCCGGTGTAAGAGACGCGTAGGTATTCATCAAACTGGAATGGTACGCCTTGTAGCAAGTTACCAAAGGCTACACCGAAGATGATCGGTGGGACCGCTGAGCCAAAACCAATGGCCCAATCCCAGTTTTTGCGCCATTTTGTTCCTTCAAGCTTGGAGCGATAATCAAACCCGATCGGACGGAAAAACAGCGCCGCGAGCGTTAAAATCATCGCCATATAAAAGCCTGAGAAAGACGTCGCGTAGACCATCGGCCACGCCGCAAACAACGCGCCACCGGCGGTGATAAACCAAACTTGGTTGCCGTCCCAGTGGGGAGCAATCGAGTTGATCATGATACGGCGCTCAGCGTCGTCTTTGGTGAGTACATTGAGTAAGCTACCGACGCCCATATCAAAGCCATCGGTGATGGCAAAGCCGATCAAGAGTACGCCGACTAAAACCCACCAAATAACTTTTAATAATTCGTAATCCATCTTAAACCTCCTGCGCTTTAAGCTGGTCTTTTTCGGTCTCTAAAGCATAGCGACCGGTATGCAAACTGGATGGACCTTGCTTCGCAAAACGTATCATTAGATACATTTCAGCGATTAAAAAGACGGTGTATAACGCAGTCATCAAGCCCATCGATAACCAGATTTGGCCGGTTGTCAGATCAGACACCGCCACATGCACTGGCAATACTTCACCAATGGCCCAAGGCTGACGCCCATACTCGGCCACAAACCAGCCTGTCTCACAGGCGATCCAAGGCAGCGGTAGCGTTAGCATCACCGCTTTTAAGAAAGTTCGGTTTTGACCAATGCGACGACGCGCGTTTTGATAGAAGGCCACAGCAAATACCAATAACATCAAGAAGCCACTGGCCACCATAATACGGAAGGCAAAGAACAAAGGTGCCACTTGTGGAATGGAGTATTCCACGGCCATATCAAGTTGTTCTGGCGTCACATTATCCAGATCCTCAGTAAACGCTGTCACTAGCAGACCGTAACCCAGATCGTCTTTGACTTGATCAAAGTTTTCTTTTACCAGCGGGTCTTCGTTACCGGCACGCAACTGTGCCAACAGTTGGTTCGCGTAGATACCGTTGATAATACGTTGGCGATGGTATTCTTTAAGCTCTTTGATGCCCATTACTTCTTCGTCTAGCGAACGTGTGGCAATCAAGCCCATCAAACCTGGGATACGCAAGGCAAACTCTGTTTGCTCCAATTCTTGATTCGGGAAGCCAATCACCGTAAAGGGCGCTGGCGCTTCATGGGTTTCCCATTCTGCTTCTACCGCTGCAAGCTTAACGCGTTGCACCTCACCCAACTCGTAGCCTGACTCATCACCCAGCAAGATCACACTCAAGGTCGCCGCCAAACCAAACGCGGATGCAATGGCAAACGAGCGACGTGCAAACGCCAAATCACGGTTTTTAAGTAGGTAGTAGCTGGAAATCACCAAGACAAAGATCGCGCCAGTGACATAACCTGCTGAAACCGTGTGAACAAACTTCACCTGCGCCACTGGGTTAAGTAATAACGCGCCGAAATCTACCAACTCCATACGCATGGTTTGATAGTTGAACTCCGAACCGACCGGATTTTGCATCCAGCCATTGGCAATCAAGATCCATAGCGCCGATAAATTCGAACCTAGCGCCACCAGCCAAGTCACCATCAAGTGCTTCACTTTGCTAAGACGATCCCAACCGAAGAAGAACAGACCCACGAGTGTGGATTCTAGGAAGAAAGCCATCAAACCTTCGATGGCCAGCGGCGCACCAAAAATGTCGCCCACATAGTGCGAGTAGTACGACCAGTTGGTACCAAACTGGAATTCCATGGTCAAACCGGTCGTCACCCCTAGGGCGAAGTTGATACCAAACAACTTACCCCAGAATTTCACCATATCCTTATAAATCTGTTTGCCAGTGATGACATAAACAGATTCCATTATCGCCAGCATAAACGAGAGGCCAAGAGTCAGCGGTACAAACAAGAAGTGGTACATGGCTGTTAGCGCAAACTGTAAACGCGAGAGCTCTACAACTGCTTCATTAATCATGATTTAAACCCATGTCTAACGTAAAGAAACGGCGGCTCTTTGTTGACACTTGATCGTGCTCTTATTGCTTTTGGTCGCCACGACTGCCAATCATTCACAGAATGCATGGTTAGCATGTCTATGAATTATTCATTAGCGATGCTTATGGGGTATTGCGATAGATCAATAAATCTGACTAATGGATTGAATAACGTCCTATTTACAAAGTATTTACAGTTATTACCGAACCAAAGTCGACATTGCCTAACGCCCATCGCAAACATTAGCCATAGCTAATATTTTGGGCATTATGAATTTTTATGATTGCAGACTCAAGATAAAAAGGAATATTCATAGATCAAATTGAAATATAAAGCAGAAAGGATGACTTAGATCAACATTCAGTCCACTTAGCACGGCGCTGGCTTTTAATCTGACCACGCTGTTTTTTAGCATCAACGCGTTTGCGCTGAGAGCTACGGGAAGGTTTGGTGGCGCGTCTGACTTTATAAGTCTTCATGGCACTGAGAATTAACGCTTTCAGGCGTTGCAAGGCATCCTCGCGGTTCGCCTCTTGGGTACGAAACTGCTGAGCCTTGATGACAATCACACCCTCTTTACTGATGCGGGTATCTTTCAGCGCCAGCAACTTTTCCTTGTAGACGTCTGGTAATGAAGAGTTAGGCACGTCAAAGCGTAGATGAATCGCACTGGCGACTTTATTAACGTTTTGCCCACCCGCGCCTTGCGCGCGAATCGCTGTTAACTCAATGTCGCCCTCAGGAATTACCACAGTATTTGAGATTGCTAGCATTAATACGCTCTTAAGAGTTGCCGAATGTAGGTCGCTAATTGTATCAGGATGCGTTCAGTGGCGAATCTTACTTCGCATCTTTTGACACATTAGTTACAATCACCTCCCTTTTTACCAATATACCGGAGCCCGCAGTGACACTATTTCGTCCATGTATCGACCTACACCAAGGCAGAGTGAAGCAAATTGTTGGTGGTAGCTTGAATGATGACGGCGCAAAAGAGAACTTCATCAGCGAATACGATGCCGCCTATTACGCCAGCCTTTACCGTGAGCATGAGCTAACAGGAGGACACGTCATTGCATTGGGTAAGGACAAAGAAAACAAACTTGAAGCACTGAGCGCCCTACGCGCTTACCCAAACGGCCTCCAGTACGGTGGCGGGGTAAATGTGCGCAATGCGACAGACTACCTCAACGCTGGCGCGTCGCATGTGATCGTGACCTCTTTTTTATTTGAGGGCGGTGAGTTTTCCTGGGACAAACTAGATCAAATCAAGCGCGAAACAGGTGTCGAGCGTTTGGTGCTGGACTTAAGCTGTCGTCGTGTAGGCAACAGCTGGTTCATCGCCACGGATCGCTGGCAAACCATCACATCAACCGAAGTCAACGTCGACAACCTAACCGAGTTGGCCAATCACTGTGATGAGTTTTTGATTCACGCAGCCGATGTAGAAGGACTTCAAGCTGGTATCGATGAAGACCTGGTTCAATTATTAGGACAAGGCTGCCCGGTCGACATTACCTATGCGGGCGGTGCACGCTCACTGGCGGATTTGAAGCGTGTACACGAACTCTCTAATGGCCAAGTCGACTTAACCATCGGCAGTGCCTTGGATATTTTTGGTGGCTCAGGCGTAACGTTAGATGAATGTCTACAATGGAATCGCCAACAAAACGCATAATTTTATGACTGCCAAGCACTGACTATGCAGTGTTTGGCAGTGCTCTTGCCATTTACTCGACATCGCTTAAGCATTGCCGCATACTTGGCGCTTATTTTTTATTGACAGTAGGAAAGAGTTCGACCATGAGGATTATGCGCGCCTATTTTATGTTGTTACCTTTGGTATTAGCGGCTTGTTCCTTCCCCACGAAACAAACGTCTTCTACGCCCACCGCAACTGAGCCAAATGCTGCGGTAGAACCCACACAACAAAACAAACAAGAACACACCAGCGCGATCGATAGTGTACGTGAAAACGCTGCGTCTGATACTCAAGCACTGCAACAAGAGCTTAAGACCCAACAAAAGCTGGCCCTACAAAATATCGCTGAGCTGGATACACGCGTGGGTGAGAGCCTTGCATCGCCTGATACACAAGCCGCAGAAGGCAGCAGCCAAGTGCTACGCCAGCGCATCGAAAACCTAAAAGAATTTAATGCCGCACTGACGCAAAATATTTTTGAATTGGATCAGCGCGTTGAGCAGCGTCGTCAAGCGCCACAACGTGGTGACACGCTAAAAGTGTACTTATCGGATTTATCCGTCGATAAAGCGCAGGACTTTGCGGCGCAGCCTTTAGTTGGCCATTGGGTACGCGGTGAATCACGTATTGTGCGTTTAAATGAAAACCTACTTGCCGAAAATTCTAACTCTGAGCCGTTACGTTTGACATTTAGCGAGCGTTACCAAGTGTTGATCAACGATCAGTTGATTGGCTCTTTTGGCCCTAACCGTAGTAAATACGAAGTTGACTTTGACGCCCCAACAGCCGACCAACAAGGCACGGTGTCAGGGACGTTAACTATTCGAGTTCAGGGCGAATAAACCTTCTATGAAGAGGACGCGACTGCAGGTTGCGCCTCCTCTTCCACTTCATCACGCGCCACATCCAGCTTCGCTGGCACCATGACACTCAATGACTTAGGTATCACCTCCACCTTAATCTCATCCGCCTCACGCACTTCTCCATCCAATACGTAAGGCAATGACTCACCCGCGGCGCTTAACGTCACACGATAAGCGGTTTTGTGGTGCACCCCTTCATATTCATGGTGACTAACTCGACTGGTTAAGCCATGTCCAACCAACTCGACCAAATTGAAAATTTGCGCTCGATCTGGTGACAACCAAGTAAGATCCAGTAGGCCATCACTGATATCAGGTGATCCACGACCTTGTGCCAGTAGCGTCGTGACCGGTGATGCATTGGCAATGGTCAAACTTGGCGTATGAATCTCAAAGGGCTCTTCGTCATTGATGCAAACGTTGTAAGTACGAGAGATATTATCGCTGACCGCTTCGGATAATCCCTGTAAATAAGCAAGTTGGCCACTGGCGTTCTTCTTCGAACGATCGGCTTTTTCGATCATCTGTTCTTCATAGCCAACACCACACAGTAGCAACATGACCTCATCGTTACAGCGGGCGGTGTCGATACGCGTCTCAATCCCCTCAATCAAGGTCAGGCAAGCGGTATCAATGGGATTGATTTTGACACCAATACCGCACAGCGAGTAACTCAAGGCATTGGCCGTCCCAAGCGGAATAATCCCCAAGCGTACGGTCGAGTTGACCAGCTCTTGAGCGACTTCCGCCACCGTACCATCGCCACCACAAGCGATGATCATATCGGGGCGCTGAGCCAAGGCCTTTTTCGCCCAATAGGAGCCGTTGTGTTCGGGCGATGTGGTGCGTACGGTTAAATTATAATAGGGCCCAAGAGTATCCAAAATATGCTGCTTGCTCTGCTCCCACTGGCGCTTACCGGCCACAGGGTTAGCAATCAGCCAAGCAGTGTTATGCACTACCAGTTGTTTTTTGTGATGCATACGCGTCAAGACTTTAAGCTGGCGCTTATTAAGATTGGCACTTTGGCGAATACTGGTAATGTGTTTCAGAATCGCCAAAGGGGTTTTGTTTGGGTGCTGGCTTAGTAGGTAGGCCGCCATTAAAAATACCGAGCGTCCGCGCCCTAGAGCACAATGCACAATCACACTACGGCCGCCTTTACGGTGCGTATGAATCCAATTCAGCGCACGCTGGGTTTGCACTAAGGTCGGCACCGAGTGATCCAACACAGGCACGTTTAAGTAATCGATCCCCTCACCGACCAAGGTCCAATTTAGGGAATTAAACTCTGTGGTCACATCCAGTACCGCACAGATATTATGATGCTTAAGGCTATGTAAATCGGAAGGGAATAAACGTCTAGCTAAGAAAAGGCCTGGTTCTATTTCTTGGATGGCTGGCGTGCTATCACAGTGACGCGCGATGGAATTATAGATTTGTGTCATCCATAAAAACGGCCAGAAAAGCCAGCGCACAGCATAGGGAATCGAGCCATCCGTGCGCTTACGAAAGATAGTTGGTTTGTTAAGAAAGTATGCCAGACTAACGATAAAAAATGATGCGGCACACCAATACCAAGCAACGGTAAAGTAGATGTCTGTGGTCGCCACCCCTAATAAAAGGAAGCCGAACGCGATTAGCACGTATAGCCATTTAATGTTTTGCTGCAACTTCATGAACACACTCCCTAGCTTATTTACTTGCCTAATCGTTCGCTTCTAACACTATACGTTAAGCTGACAATGGTAAATGCGCACGCCTTATATGACGCCTTTTATGCTTAGTTTTGCACGCTTCTAATCGATTGCAAAAAGATCGTAAAAATAGATTTTTCCTGATTAAACAGTGTGCTAATCTCAAAAATTGTCAAATCCTTAATCCATCGAAGATTGCGGGTATGATGTCTGAATGGGAAGCAGCGCAAGCATTCAAGCTGTCTTCTGTAAATTGTTTATTGGTGCTCGCACCTGGAGTTTTTAAATGGATGCATCTATCTCTTTGTTTGAGCTAGGTTGGCAAACCTACTTCCAACAACAGCTGTCACTAGAGGACCTTGAATCAAATCACGTTGCCCGCGTTTGTCATGCTGACAAATCCGGCTATGGTTTGATCAAAGAATCTGGGCTGGCGTCGCTGAGCTCAAACGCCGCACTACCTAACATGACCATCGGTGATTGGATTGTCTTAGATGAGTCAGGTCAGTTTGTTCGCAAACTGGATCGCAGTGCTTTGTTCAGTGACGATAAGGATCAGTTGATCGCTGCCAATGTCGATACTGTATTTATTGTAAGCGCCTTGGATGACAGTTTTAATCTTGAGTTGATTAAACGTTATCTTGAATTGATCCACGAAGCGGAAGCAGACGCTGTGGTAGTGCTAACGAAGGCTGATTTGTGTGCGGATACAGACGCCAAACGCGAGCAAATTCAACAATTAGATCCCCTGCTGCTGATTGAGACAGTGAATGCTAAATCAGATGAACCACTACAAGCATTAAATGGTTTATTCCGTAAGGGTAAAACGGTGGCTATTTTGGGCGCACCAGGTTCAGGCAAATCACGCTTAGTACGTAGCTTGATCACCGTCGAAGAAAGCCATTTTGGTGTTCAGCAAGACGCCTTATTCCAGTTACCAAATGGTGCCGTACTGCTTGATTCACCTGCGCTGCGTGAGCTGCAAGCCAATGAAGCCGAGCTGACCAACGCCTCTGGGTTTGATGTGATTGCCCGTATTGCGGCTAAGTGTCGCTTTAACGATTGCACACACACTAACGAGCCAGGCTGTGCTGTGCGTAAAGCCATCGAAGCAGGTGATATTGAAGCGCAACACGTTAACGCATTCAAACGCTCAAGCTACGGCATGAACGATGGTGCTGACTACAAGTCAAAACCCCAAGATAAGTTTCATCGCAGCGCCAACTCGGATGCGCGCGCACGTAAGCACAGTGCTTCCGACGCCTAACTCATCCAACTGATCAAAAAAAAGCCCAGTACTGTTTCAGTACTGGGCTTTTTTATAGGCTTGGGATTACAGCTCTTGCTGTGCATCCATCAGCTGTGTCCATTTGCCTATGGATGCTTTAAATCCAGCCTGCTCGTCGCTCGGGATCGACTGCATGGTTGGAATCTTGGCCGTCATCGGATTCACTGGACGACCATTCACATGTAGCTCATAGTGCAAGTGCGGCCCAGTGATACGTCCGGTGGCCCCTGATAAAGCAATCACCTGACCACGCTTCACACGCTGACCACGCTTCACCAGAATCTTATTCAAGTGTAGGAAGCGCGTGTTGTACTTACCGATGTTATCAATATCGATGTATTTGCCTGCATAGCGGTGATTCGCCGTACGGGTCACAATGCCATCACCGGTCGCATAGACTTTGGTACCAGTTGGCGTTGCTAAGTCGGTACCATTATGCGGCGCTGGACGCCCCGTCACAGGGTGCAAGCGGTTAGGATTGAATCCTGAACTGATGCGATAGCGCACCGATGTCGGCCAACGGCGTAGCGCTGGCGTCAAACTATTACCATCGGCATCATAGAAACGACCATCGGTATGCAAGAAGGCTTGGTAGTACTCACCGCGCACTTTGATGCGAACCGCTTCGACTTGCACTGAACCAAACGTTTGTCCGTCTACTTCACCCTGCTTGAGCACCACATCAAACTCATCACCTTTGCGCAAATCACGTCTAAAGTCGAGACGGTTTTTCAATAGGTCACTGATGACCATGACATTGGCATCAGACAAGCCTGTACGCTTCGCCGATAAGTAAAAACTGCCCTGCACTTCACCGTGTTTTGTGTACTGCACATAGTTGATCGGCTTCACATCTTCGGTATACATGAAGCCACCTTCATCATGCTTCACATAGGTGATGGTTTTACTGGGGTCAATACGACGCGACAAAGCGACCAGCTGATCTTTTTCATCGGTTTTAAAGCGTAACTTATCGCCGACTTGCAGCGGCTCTAGCACCAAGTATTCTTGATCGGCTTCAAGTAATTCGTACATGGTCGAAATCGGGAAGCCATATTTATTAAAAATGCCTTCAAGGGTATTACCCGATTCGATGGTGTGTTCTACCAAGCGCGGTTTATCGACTGACTGTGCCATTTGACCTTCCAAAGAAGGCGCCATCTCATCTTGTGTCACGCGCTCGCCAATGCCGTCTGGCAATGCTGGCGCTAACGCATCTAAGGAAGGGGGCTTGGGCGCATCGGCTACCTGCGCGCTAATGGGCGCCAGTTCAATGCGGCTATTGGGCATAGCTTGGTAGTTTTCATCACGCTGATCGTCCGTAACAGCGTTATCATAAATTAGCAAAAACAACACAAATACCGATACAATGAGCAGTGCCCATAGGCGCGGACCTTTCGGTAGCCAGCGTAGTTTTTTTATAGGATGAACCATAGAGAGTAACTTCTTTCCAAGACAGCTCTCTGCTGCCGTATTAGGGTATGCACTGCTAACTTAATTAGCAGATTACCTACTGATATTCTTAAGAATGCAACATCTTGCCTGAGTCCAAAAAAAAATGACAGCTTGACGCGTGCAAATCTATCGAAATTACAGGTATTCCAATATTTTCTATGAGCGACAGCCGCTTTAAATCAGCTTCTCTTAGCCAACAGACTTATTACCTAGACAATGCCAAAAGCGTTTGGCGCTGGGTCTTAAATCATCACAGTGATCTTCTCACAGATTCCGAAGTGGCGACTTTGGAAGGCATTTTCAACCTTGCTCCAGACGCCCAAGCCCTGCTGACGCGTTTGATCATGCGCCGTGGCGAACTGTTTGACAGCGAGCGCTTACACTATCCTGAAATAGCCGATATCTCCGCCGCCATCACCCAACTCGGCACCCAACATTATATAACGCTAGACCCGCTGATTGGTGTGGCGTCATTGTGTCATAAGGCTACCAAAGAGCAACTTGCTCAAGTCATACAACACCAAGACTTAGCACCGCTCAACAAGTCATCAGCAAAGGCTTTACTAAGACAGCATCTTGAACAAACGTTCCCGTCAGACATGTGTAAAAGTTTCTCGCAATGGGGCATGCCTGGCACTTGGGTCGAGCTGCAACAGCCAGAACTGTTTGCACGGATCCAACTGATGTTTTTTGGCAACCTGCATCAAGACTGGTCTGAGTTTATTGTGACTGAGCTTGGCCACATACAATATGAAACGGTTGAGCTAACGCCGCAATCTAGAGCCTTTCAAAGCCGTCAAGAGATCGATACCTATCTGCAGCTAGAAGTGTTGCGACAAGCACTGGATAACGGGGCCTATACAGACAAACAACACACCATCTTGCTGCACACCCCTTTCGAAAACCCTTGGCTAGAAAAGCGTCGTCAGCGTCTTTGCTTCCTGTGGGCGCAGCAACTGGAAAAGCAAGGCGAGCCAGACTCAGCCATGCAATACTACCGTTGCACCTTGGGTAATCATGCTAATGTCCGCTACCTACGTTTATTAGAACGCAGCGCCACGCCTCAAGACGTCGTAGCGCAAGCACACCAGCTGCTTGAGAAAACCAGTCACCAAGAAACCTACACATTACTGCAAAGAGTGTTACATCGAGCACAGAAAAAGCTCGGCCAAAGCATCGCCAAAACAACGGCTTTTATACCTAAAGTCCGGCAGTTGACACTAGTTAAAGACACACAAAGCGTAGAGCGAGCAGTGGCAGACTATTTACAGCAGCAATCGCCTCGAGCCCCCGTGTATTACGTCGAAAACTTACTCTTGCCAGCGCTTTGGGCACTACTCTACTGGGAGGTTATCTATGCACCTGTACCTGGGGCCTTTTTTCATCCGTTTCAAAGCAGCCCCAAAGACCTCTACAGTGACCAATTCTTCAGCCGACGCCAAGCACCACTCATGCAAGTTCAGCAGGCACTTGAGGATGGCACCTACCGCGATCTCATACAGCAACGCTTTGCTGAAAAATATGGTATCAGTTGTCGCTTTATTTATTGGCCAGCGTTGACCCAAGAGTTACTGGGTCAGGCACTGACATGTATCTCAGTGGATGCCTTAAGCGCCATCTTTGATTATCTAATGCAAGACCTAAAACATCACAAAAAAGGGCTGCCGGACTTGATTCGTTTTGATCCAAGTGCCCAGAACTTTGAACTGATTGAAGTAAAAGCACCCAACGACCGCCTGCAGGAGCAGCAAACACTGTGGCTGCAGCACTTTGCTCAACATGACATCGACGCTTGGGTTGCAAAAGTCACTTGGCAGGACTAAACAGACAAGATTTTGTCTTCAACTTATCTTAAGATGACGGTTAAACAGTTATTAATTAAGGGGTTATCGGCTATGGATTACACTGGCACTCGAACGCAAAGCTATCTTTCTAGCGGCCAATCGCATGCCGTCGAGCTGGTCGAAGAAGTCCCGATTGCCATCAGTATCAACGAGCTCAATTATGCCGTCATCATGATTACCCCGATTGATATTGAAGCCTTCATCACAGGCTTCGCTCACTCTGAAGGTATCATTAAACAAGCCAATGAAATTCTTGATATCACCTTAGAGTCAGCCCCCGCACAAGGCCAGCAACTACCCGAACACATTCGCGCCAATATTGAGCTTACAGGGCGCGCGCAACATCGTGCTTCCGGCGTTATGCGCCAACGTAAAGGCACCAGTGGCTGCGGCTTATGTGGCATTGAAGCGATCGAACAAAGCTTTCCTGAAATGCCCTCCCTCACACCCAGTGCAGCACTGACCGACCACCAATGGTTAGCTGCTAAAGCTGCATTTGATGAACATCAGCAAGTGGGCGCTGTGTCTGGTGCTATCCATGGCGCTATGCTGCTCAGTGCAGAGGGTGATTACTTGGCCTTTGCCGAAGATATTGGTCGTCATAATGCGCTGGATAAACTAATTGGCAAAGCCATGATGGCCGGTCAAAATATGGCCGGCTGCCATATTTTGATGTCGAGCCGTTGTAGCACCGAATTGATTTTAAAAGCGGTACGAGCACAGGTTGCAAGCCTTGGCCACTTGGCGTCACCGAGTACATTAGCCGTCACCCAAGCCAAACAATATGGGTTGCATCTCGTGCATCTACCGCGTCGTGCCGAGCCGCGTCACTTTGACTAAAACGAGTCAGATAACTAATCTCTGATCGCTAAGGCGCCACTGCGCACACAGTTTCGCCCTGCATTTTTGGCGGCATACAGTGCGGTATCAGCCTGTTTAATGGCCACATCAATATCCCGCATGCTAGCGCAGTGCTGAACGCCACTGACACCGATTGAAACCGTGATGTGTCGCACTTTGGGCATGGGCGATAAAGCGATGGTTTCACACAAGGATTGGGCTTGATCAAGCGCTCGCTCAAGCGATGTGTGCGGTAGAAAGACTAAAAACTCCTCGCCACCAACACGACACGCAATGCCGGTATCAGCCAAGGACTGCTGCATAATGCGGGCTAACTCGGTGATCACTAAGTCCCCCACATCATGGCCAAAACGATCGTTGACCTGTTTGAAGTGGTCGATATCCAGTGCTAGCACCGCAAAACAAGCTTGCTGCGACTCAAAATCGTCTAAAATACGCTGCATGCCACGACGATTATAAAGTCCTGTCATCGGATCGGTATGACTGTCGTTATCAAGCTCATGAATACGTTCATTAAGTAAGCCAATGCCGTGCAGGATAGCGATTTTTAGCTGAGCGGCTTCGTAATACCAAGCGCGGATCGATAAAATTCCGTGTTGCACCTGTTCATCATTGATGTTGCTAACGCTGCGCGCTAACTGGGTCAAAGGGCGAGTAATCATATAGGCAAAAAACCAGATGCCTAAAATGGTTAATAACGCCACTGGCAAACTGCGCCAAAACACTTGTAATACCTGCGTATTAATCCCTTCCATCACACTGGCTTTGGGTCGCTGCACCACAACGCCCCACTGTGCTGAGGTGATGGGTGAATACCCAGCTAACATATCAACATCGAGCGAATTAATCAGTTCACGTGCACCACCACGTCCGTCTGTCACCTGCTGAATAAAGGGCATATACGAGACATTCTCGCCAATGCGCTTTTTATCCGCGTGGAATATCAACTCGCCATGACGGTCGACCACATACAGGTAAGTCTCATCCTCAAAGAAATGATCGCGCATTAGGCGTGCAAGAGAACCATTTTCATTGAGGTAAATGGTGCCAGAAACGTACCCTAAATAACGTCCACCATCGCCCCAAATAGGATGCGAAATACTGATCAGCGTGTTACCAGATACCGAATGAAAGGGATCCGTAATCAGCGGATCTTTAGCGTAAAACGACTGTCGAGTGTTTTCCGGTAGCACATATCCTGCTGGCACAATATCCTGTGGCCAAATGGCAGCAACTTGGGCATTTTGATTCACCACAATGGCGGAGTTAAACAGATCTGATTGATTCACAATGCGGTGCACTTCGCTTTCGGCGTAAGATCGCCCCATGCGTTTGTCTGATAACAGCACCGATGAGTAGGCGATTTGCTTTTGTGCGGAAAGCAACATTGTTTCGGCGGAGGCCGCTATTTTGGCGGCGTAGCGGCGATTGGATTCAAGCGTAGCATTAACCATAAGCTGTTTTTGCTCGTTGTAAATCGCCCAGTAGCTGTTCCCCAAGCTCAACAACACACTACCTATGGTAAGCAGTAGTATCAAACGCCGTAAATCGGCACGAATGATCTGTTGGATGATTGCCATGTTATTCCTACACTCAGTAGCCTAACACTACTAAGTTTATGCCTAAAAATTGATAGCCTATTGATTGAAAGCAACTTTTACATCATAGCTGCCAATAACTTTACCTACTGAGTGCTCGTTTGGCGCAAATGATAGCCTTGTGTCTGCATTTCGCTAATACGGCTGTAGGTGCGTCGAAACTCAAACGTCAGCACGCCATTTTGGTAGAGCTGATCTAGGGGACACTGAGCTTGAAAAATCACACACACACCTTGGTCATAGCACTCGTCTACCAAACTAATAAAACGTCTTACCGCATCGTCATGAATACCCAATGCCACGCGCCGCTCACCGGTTGCCCCAGAGCCTAACGCACTATCTTCCGTACCACGTGCTTTTATTTGCTCATAAGGCTCGCTACTCAATTCTGGAATATGACTAATCACCAAGGTATCAAACTGCTGCGCTAAAGACATGTAATCTTGAGAGGAACGTGGTTTCTCGCACAATTCATCAAAGTGACACCAAAGGGCATGCGGGTTTTTCGCTTGAAACTCAAGCGGGCGGTGATTAACTTTAAGCTCACCCAATACCGCGTCTTGCGCCGCGAAGAGTTGTGACAACACTTGCTCTTGCAATGCCCTGAATGACTCGAAGTACACCGGCAGCTCGATCGGCAAACGAAAGCGGTAATCCTTATCACCCGTCACATGAAACACCTCTAAGTGCTCTGACATTAACGCAATGGTTGGTGCAAAGCGTTGCTTTTGTAATTGATTTTGAAACAGCTCAACCACTGGAATATTAGACGTTGCCACCAGATGGACCCCCTCTTCAAATAGGGCTTGGATCAGGTTTCCCAGCAACATCGCATCGGCGATATCGTTGACAAAAAACTCATCAAAGCAAATCACCTTTACCTCACGCGCCATACGAGCGGCAATTTGCTGTAACGGATTAGCGACGCCAAAAGTGGTATTTAGCTCTTTGTGCAATGCCGCCATGAAATGATGAAAGTGCTGTCGACGGCCGACGCCAGCGGGTAAAGAGGCAAAGAAAAGATCCATCAGCATCGTCTTGCCACGCCCAACGCTACCCCACAAATAAACGCCAAGCGGACTGACCGAAGACGATGACGCCTGTTGTGCCGTGAGACGAACCCACAAATCATTGAGCGCGGATAAAGCCGCTTGCTGAGCTTCAGAGTGCTCGATGCGACCCTGACTCACGCGCGTTTGGTAAAGGGTAAAAGGAGACTGTGACAAAAGCGGACCTTGTTTCGTGCGGTGCGATCAAAGCCGCCATTGTAGCGAGCTGTTAGAGCAATTCACAGTCCCAGCCTAGATTAACGCTTGGCGGCATCGATTAAGGTGGCTCCAATTCGGTCAAGCGCCGCTACCTTGGTAGCCGCCCCCAGCTCAATCGCTTCTCTTGGCATACCAAATACGACACAACTTTCTTCATCTTGTGCGACAGTATAAGCACCTTGATCGTGGATTTTCTTCAACCCCTTAGCGCCGTCTCGCCCCATCCCTGTTAACAGGGTGGCAAGCGCGTGTTTGCCGACTTCTTTGGCAATTGATTCAAACAACACATCGACAGAGGGCCGGTGGCCGCTGACTTTTTCAGCTTCAAACACATCGGTATATAACTGGTTTCCCTTGCGCACCACCCTTAGATGAAAGTCGCCAGGGGCAAGATAGGCATAACCTGGTTGCACCAGCTCGCCACCTTTGGCTTCAATCACTTTAAAATCGGTCGTACTGTCTAGACGTGCGGCGTATGTCGTGGTGAAACCGGCTGGCATATGTTGGGTCATCACCACGGCAAAATGCTGCGCCGGCAACTGCTGTAACACACTACGAATCGCTTCAGTGCCACCAGTTGAGGCCCCAATTGCCAACACTCGATTACTGCTTAATTCACTGGCATTGGCGGCTTTTTTTGCGGTAGGCACTGGCGTAAACGAGCGACTCTTAGCGGCCTGTTTTACCTTTTGAATCACCGTGCTCGCGTAATGCTGCAATAAGGCTTGCTCATCCGCGGTAGGTTTAGGGATATAATCGACTGCGCCTAACTCTAACGCACGCAATGTCACGTCGGCGTTCGCTCGTGTTAACGTAGAAATCATCACTACCGGTGTCGGCTGTGCTTTCATTAGTACTTCTAAAAAGCGCAAGCCGTCTACTTTAGGCATTTCTACATCTAGGGTAATGACATCAGGTTTAAGCTCACGCACCATTTCTTTGGCTTCAAACGCATCACGCGCAGTTGCCACTACATGAAGCTGTGGGTCTTCGCTGATTATCTGCTGCAAGATCCGTCGAATCAGCTCTGAGTCGTCGACGATCAAGACTTTTATTAATTTACTCACCATGTAACGTCTTCCATCTTAAAATATATCTATGTCACCAGAGCGATCGCGGCGCTGGCGAACTTTTTCGCGATAACGCATTTCTTCGGTTATCAACTCATCATCATAATATGAAGTAAGCTTTTTCATCATGACTCTTCCCGACGTAGGGAAGAAGTTTACCTTACGGGGAAAACGCCCCAACACATCGTAAGCATCGACAGGGATCAGCTCGCGTTTTAAGAAGCTTTGTACAAAGCGCACATTTTCATCCCCTACCTGACTATGGGTCATCGCTTGCAAAACATTGGCGCCACCAAATACTTTAGCTCTTAAATTGGCACGTCGCCCGCCCAACTTGACGATGTCATTAATCAACAGTTCCATTGCATGCACGCCGTAGCGCCCCGCTGAAGAAAGTAAATCATTCTCAGGCACGCCATCAGGCAATAGAAAATGGTTCATACCACCAACCTTGGCATCAAGGTCAAACAAGCACACTGTGACACATGAGCCTAACAGCGTGGTAATCATCACCTCTTGATCCGTAGCATAGAACTCTCCGGGCAACACTTTATGGGCCACTTTTTGGAATTGATGATCCAAAAAAGTACGTGTTGCGGGCGTTTGTGTGGCCGCGCTTGATTGCGTCAAAATAGACCTTACTACAGTTTGATGTAGGCTGTGCGGCCGATGGGCTTCATCAGGTGGCCGTATTGCGAAAAGTTCTCAGAATGCCCAGCAATATACAGTCCGCCTGGACGCAGTTTGGCTAATAATCGCGACAAAATCTCTCCTTGATGATCCTTATCAAAATAAATCATGACATTACGACAAAAAATGACATCGCTCTTGGTCGCTTCAGGGTACTGCTGATCCAGCAGATTAATACGCTGAAAATCGATTAATTCTCGCAATGCAGGCACCACTTTGGCTTGTCCAAGATGCTTGCCTTTACCACGTAAAAAGAAACGCTCTTTATTGGCAAGCCCTGCCACTTTGTCTAATGGGTATACCCCCATTGCTGCTTTAGCCAACACACGACTGTCAATGTCGGAGGCCAATACACGAGTGGAGATATCAAAGCGTTGATAGTGCTGTACCAGTGCCATCGCTATTGAATAGGGCTCTTCGCCCGTACTCGATGCGGTACACCAGATACGCTCTACTTTCTCTCCACTGGCAATGAAGTCCGATAGAATCTCAAAATGATGCGGCTCACGAAAAAAGGACGTCAGATTGGTCGTCAAGCAATTAATAAAATGCTCTTCTTCGTCTGGGTGCGCCGCTAGATACGCCACATATTGGCGCATTTCATTGAGCTTCAGCACACGTATCCTCGGCACTAATCGGCTGTAGACCAACGAATCCTTGCTGTCCGCTAACTTAATGCCAGTCAGTTGTAACAGCACCTCGCGTACGCGATTAAAATCGGCTGGGGTATAGCGAAATTCGCGCTCCATCGTATTTAGAACTCTTCCCAGTCATCATCGTTGAGCGCCTCATTATTTTGATCAGGTGCCTTAGGACTCATCTTTGGCTTGCGGCTTGCTGACGATACACTGGCCTTGGCCACGGTTCTACTGACCTCACTGTCATGATGCGATAACGCTAATGGTGTTGAAACTGGACTGCGATCGTTCTCATCTAAGACAAAGCGCGCGACTTCATCTTCTAAATGCCCAGCTTGAGATTTAAGGCTTTCCGCTGACGCGGCAGCTTCTTCGACTAGGGCAGCATTTTGCTGAGTCATCTCGTCCATTTGCGTCACAGCACGGTTGATTTCATCAATGCCCGAAGCCTGCTGTGCAGATGCGGACGCGATATCCGACATCAGCATATTGACCTGTTTAATCGCCTCAACAATCTGTCCCATGGTGTCACCAGATTGATTCACCAGTTCATTACCATCCGTAATTTTGGCGACCGAATCCGAAATCAGCGATTTAATGTCTTTGGCGGCGTTGGCCGAACGCTGCGCCAAGGTGCGCACTTCAGAGGCAACGACCGCAAATCCACGGCCTTGTTCGCCCGCCCGAGCCGCTTCTACCGCCGCATTCAAGGCTAAGATATTAGTCTGGAACGCGATGCCATCAATGACGCCAATAATGTCGGAGATCTTACGCGCCGAATCGTTGATGGAGCCCATGGTTGTCACCACTTGAGCGATGATCACACCACCCTGCTCAGCGACTTTGGACGCATCACTGGCCAGTACATTGGCTTGTTGTGCATTGTCAGCATTCAAACGCACGGTCGCGGTGATCTCTTCCATACTCGAAGCAGTCTCTTCAAGACTTGAGGCTTGTGTTTCGGTACGGTTGGACAAATCCGAATTACCTTGTGCAATCTCAGTCGCCGCCGCATTGATTGTTTCTGCCGCGCTGCGGATCTGACCAATCATGGTCGACAAGTTTTCGCTGGTCTGATTACAGTAGCGCTTAAGGTCGTCAAACTGCCCACTGTAGTCTTGTGTAATACGCGCACTCATATCCCCATCCGACATAGCCATTAAGACTCGAGCAATATCTGCTAACCCTTCGTCGGCAGTGCTCATCAGTTGGTTTAGGGATTGTGCAAGGAAGAGCATAAAGTCATTTTTGCCCGTCTCTTTGACTCGTACGGTAAAGTTACCTGCAGCGGCTTGCTTCACGATTTCGCCGACTTCCTGCTGAGCCCCTACTTCTGCGGTGCGATCCAACCATTCCACAACGGAGCCAATACGCTCTCCAGTGGCGTCATAAATCGGGTTTGCCGTTAATCTAAAGTGCAAGCCTGCGACGGTAATGTTGCTTTCAAAACGCCCTGTCAACGCTTGTAGTAGATGCTTTTGATGGGCAGGATTTTTATGGAAAATATCCATATTACTGCCAACGATGGTGTCGACCGAGAAGTGCGGCAAGGCTTGGCGCAAATCGCTCTCGACCGCACGCAACATATCTTCTACTGACTGGTTCATGTAGATAATATTGCGCTCTGCATCGGCAATCATAACGTTAGTTGAGGTCGCATTCAGCGCCGCTTCGACACGCATCGCTGATAACATACGCTGCTCTTTTTCAGCCTCTTCACGCTCACGTTCGCTACGCCCTTGAGCAAAGCTACTGGCCATACCGACAAGGCCTTGGTTGAGCTGCCCTAACTCATCTTTGCGTTTAGTATTGAGCTCTACATTATAGTCACCTTCAGCAATTTGACGGATCGCACCAAGCTGTAGACGAATCGGACGCGTGACACTTCGAATCACCCAAACTGAAATTAACAGTGCCACCAACACCACTGCCGCGATGATTAGAAAACTACTGCGCATGACCGCTTGTTCATGATTCATTTGGATGGGCGCACTGGCTTGATGGGCCGCGAGCGACTGCTGCAAGGTAGCCAACTGCTGCTGTAGATTTTGTGGCGATACCGAGCCGCCACCAGCCTCATTATTGGCAAGGGCTTGAGAGTTCTGTTGCCGTAATAGTTCAGCTATTTGGCTGAGCTGCTGTGCATACTGTAGCGTTTGCATTTCATGCTGAGAGGCATTGATAGCTACCTGTTCATAGTCATAAAAAAGCTTGGTCGGAATCGCAATGGCCAGCGCAACAAATAAACCTAACACACAAAATTTTAATGTCAGGCTAAGATTATTAAATCCACCCATGGTGTATTGTCCTTATCAAATTATTAGGCATGCGCCGTATCAAATAAACCTAATTCATCACTGGAGATCAGCTCTTCGATGTCCACAATGATGATCATTTGCTCATCCATGCTCGCTAAGCCATGCAAGTAACGACTGTCAAATGTGACACCAAACTCTGGTGCCGGACGAATGTCTTCTGCATCAAAGTTCATCACATCAGAGACACTGTCGACGACAATACCGACAATACGATCTTTGACATTGAGCATGATGACGATAGTCCATTCATTATAGGTCGCTTCACCGATGCCAAACTTAATACGTAGATCGATAATCGGTACGATATCGCCACGCAAATTGATGACACCCTTAATATAGCTTGGCGCATTGGCTATTTTGGTGGCGCTTTCGTAACCGCGAATTTCTTTCACGGTCATAATATCTAGACCGTAGGTTTCATCCCCGAGTACAAATGTCAGAAACTCTTGTGCCAACATGGTACTAGAACTCGATTGCTGCACTGCTGTCATGAGCCATGCCTCCCTTAATATCTGCTTGGATAAACTGCGTCAGCGATTCCACATCTAAGATCAGTGCTACACTGCCGTCGCCCATTATGGTGGCGCCAGCTACCCCTTCCACACGTCTGAAGTGACGCTCTAAACTTTTAATTACAACTTGCTGTTGGCCAACTAATCCATCGACTATCAGGCCAAAACGGCTTTTGGCTGTTTCTACCAACACCACAATCGCTTTTTCTAAATCACTGTGAGCCTGATCATTCGCTAGGGACTGAGCGATATCGACTAACGGCCAATATTCTTCGCGCACCCACAAAATTGGGTTGTTTTTGATAATCTTAATTTGCGCCTTGGTTGGCTGAATACTCTCGACAATATTTACCAGCGGGATAACAAACACTTGATCACTGGCCTCTACACACATGCCATCAACGATGGCTAAGGTCAGTGGTAAATTAATCTGGAAAGTTGCCCCCATACCAGGCACCGAGAAAATCTCTACACGTCCACCAAGCGCTTCGATATTGCGTTTGACCACGTCCATGCCCACGCCGCGTCCCGACACATCGGTCACCTCTGCCGCGGTTGAAAATCCAGGCGCAAAGATCAGTTGCCAAATAGCCTCATCGGTTAATGGCTCCGGTAAACTAATACCATTCTCTAGGGCTTTGTTAAGAATACGCTCGCGATTAAGGCCTGCCCCGTCGTCACTGATACTAATAACGATCTCGCCACCTTTTTGGGCGGCACTTAAAATGACCGTACCGGTTTCATTTTTACCTTTGGCAAGGCGTTGTTCAGGCGCTTCAATACCATGATCAATGCTATTGCGGATTAGATGCGTCAGTGGATCTGAAATCTTCTCGACTAGGTTTTTATCGATTTCTGTGGCGGCGCCTTCGATCACTAAATCAATTTTCTTATCCAGTTTGACCGATAAATCACGCACTAGCCGCGGAAAACGGTTAAACACAAAAGAAATGGGCAGCATACGCACTGACATAACCGCCTCTTGAATCTCGCGGGTATTACGCTCTAACTCAGCCAAGGCGCCCTGCATTTTTTCCATGACGCTGTCTTGCACATCGTTACCAATCAAGTTGAGCATCGATTGCGTGATAACCAACTCACCCACTAAGTTGACCAGCTTATCGATTTTAAGGGTATCTACACGAATACTGGTGGCTTCAGTCTTAGTTTCCGCGCCGGTTTTGCTCGCCTTTTTCACAACCGCGGACTCGCTTTTAACGGTCTCTTGAGGCGATTTTTCTGACGCGTCGACGACTGGCGGGGAAGTCTCGGATTCGAACAAGCCAAAGCTTGGGTCTTCTACACCCGTTTCAGTCACATCCTCAAAAAAGCCAAAACCCTCTTCTGTATCTACTGATGCGGTTTCTTCATCAAAAAAGCCAAAGCTGTCGTCTTCTTGGCTCACTGAAACCACCTGATTTGTCTCAGGCTCATCATCGAAAAAGCCAAAGTCTTGTGCTTCTTGCGCTTCTTGTGCGCTATTGGGCTGCGGCTCAGTTGTCTCTTGATCAGGCTTAGTAGTGCTCATCACATTCGCATGAGCCTGCTCTAATGTTGCTTGGGCAGCTTCCACCATTGGCCAGTCGATTTCGTTTTCTTCGCGATAACTGTCCAATACGTCTTTGAGCACATCCACGGTTTCTAGCAATACCGTAATGAGGTTACTGTTTAAACGCAGAGTTTGATTACGCGCCGCATCCAACATGTTTTCCATGACATGAGTTAACCCCGTCATGGCGGTAAAGCCAAAAATACCACTGCCCCCTTTGATGGAGTGCGCCGCACGAAAAACGCTGTTTAAATCTTCGATGTCTGGGGCATCAATGTCATAAGCCAGAAGAAGTGTTTCCATCGTTTCAAGATGCTCTTGCGCTTCCTCAAAAAACACTTCGTTAAACTGGTTTAAGTTATCCATACTTTTATGACCCCACGTAAATGGCAAACAACGATTTAACGTACAACCTTAGCAACGACTTCAAGCAGCTTTTTCGGCTCAAAAGGCTTTACCATCCAGCCGGTTGCACCAGCCGCTTTGCCTTTCTGCTTCATTTCATCACTGGCTTCTGTTGTCAACACGATCAATGGCACACCGGAAAAAGAGCTCATCGCACGTAGGGATTTGATAAGCGTTAAGCCATCCATGTTGGGCATATTTTGGTCGGTTAAGACAAAATCAAAGCGCTCTGCGCGACACACACCTAACGCTTCTTGGCCGTCTTTAGCGGTTTTTACTTCATAACCCGCACCTTTTAAGGTCATTTCGACCATTTGACGTACCGAAGGCGAATCATCAACCACTAATAATTTTTTACTCATATCTACTTCCTTAGGCTATCTACTGTAGCAACTTTAATGTGAGTGAGAGGGCTAAAATAAGTCCACGTCACCACTTTCAATGGTGTTTTGTGAGACTGGATTATGTTTTTGTTCGTTGCGTTGTTTGAGCGATACCAACTTGCTCTCTAATACGGCTTCCAAAGACTCAATACTGTCTTGGTTAAGATGGCGCATCTGCTCGGTAATAAACTCAAGCGTCTCAATGGTGTAGAGCAAATTTTGCGAGTTGATATCGTCAAACTGCAAACCGCGGGTGGCATCAAAAATGGCGCTTTCAAGATCCGTGGCTAAGCCGTCCAAACGTTGAGCAGTGGCTTCATCAACCTCAGCTTTTTCGACCACATGCTCCAACATGCTCTGCATCGAATGTTTGGAATCAGAAATATAAGAAACATCTTGGGCTGCTAGGTGCTCCATGGATTGCGCCAGCACGTTGACCTGCTGCTGCATTTTTTGCAATCTTGCTTGGATAGCATCACTGAATCCTGAAGAGCGATTTGAGAGCGAACGCACCTCATCTGCTACCACCGCAAAGCCGCGGCCAGCCTCACCTGCACGCGCTGCCTCAATCGCTGCGTTAAGGGCCAATAGATTGGTTTGTTCAGCGATATCATCAATGTCTTTTAACGCTTGGGTGATTTGCGGCATTTCGGCGTGAATGGCACGAACTTTCTCTAGTAGCTGGCTAGAGCCATCCGACATCTCTGTCATAGTGCCGATAAACTTATCCATGGTTTGCGCCGTTTGCCCAGCAAAATCACGCATCACGTCACTGTAGCGTCGCTCTTGACCGTTGTGGTCACTGTCATCAAGCAACATATGAATGTTTTCGTTTTGGCTATGGATCAGCTGATTGGTTTGATCAAACGAACGACTCAGCAACTCAACCGCACTTTTTTGTGTGTCTAAGACATTTTGCATATCGTCTTTGCAGACATTCAACAGCGGCACTAACTCTGCATTAAGAAGATGCTGCACTTTATCCAATGACGCCGCATCGGCTGTGTTTGAAGCACTGCTGGCGCCAGTAGTATTAGGAATATTCTCAGAGGATTGTGGTCGAGCAAGAAATACAATCAAAGCACCTGATAGCGCTAAAATGATAAATGCTTCCCAATGGAAGCCCGACCAAGCTAGGTAACCGGCAACGAGCACCGCAAAAAGATGAATTAGAGATGTTTTCAACATATTTGATCCTTGGTATGTGCAATTGATGCGACCCTTAGTCGCCTTATCCCTGCCTAGAGGCTTCCTAGCTTAATCAACAAAATCCCTTGCTCTATAGCGCTCTAAATATAAGGCGCTATGACTCTTAAACCGTTACAAATATGTTAGCGTTGAAGCACCAAATACGCCAGTTACAAAAGCTTACACCGACATCAGCCAATATCAACATTTTCTTTTAGAGACAATGACTTAAAGCATTCTTTTAGGCTTTTCGCATAACTAATTCAAACATTAAAGTACGCGCTGTAACATTCATATTAAGAAAAGCAACACAGCAGAGCGCATTTAACTTGATGATGACTGGCGACACTCTTCTATCAAGACTTCAAGCACACTTTGAGCAGCATCAAAATCGAAGTTTTCCAAGTGCTCATGCAATCTTGATAGCTGTGCTTTGATTGATTCTGAAAACAGCGTCGAAGTTGGCTCAAGCTGCTTGATGTGTTCCAGTGCCAGTGAGTTGCCTTCAAATATTAAACCCTGAAGCGAAAATAACGCTGTTAACAAGGCCTCGTAGTCCACCGCATATCGCTCAGAGGATTGGCTCAATTTAGGCGCTTGCTCCTGATAGAGCTTTGCCAGATTGTGATCAAGCTCCAATAACTCTTGGCGCCAACGGCTAACAATGCCTTCCAATTCAATACCGATGCCATCTATATGCTCTAAAAGGGCTGCGGTCAGTGCAAGCTTGCTTGCGCCTAGCTGACTATAGACGCCCTTCATGGTATGGCCAAAGGCCACTAACCCATCCAGATCTTGACCTACACAAAGCTCATGAATAGTGTGTTCAACACTTGGATAATGGCGCTGATGCTGACGCCACAACGCCAAATATTTTTCTAAATCACCGCCAACTCTGGTCAGAGCAGCCTCCAATTCCAACCCCGGCAACACTTGCTGACCCACCTGTATTGAAAGCGTCTGCTCAGCATCCGCCAAGGTGCCTTGATGGCCACACCACCTTAAAAGTACCTCTTTCAATTCAAGCGGATTGATTGGCTTGGTAATATGATCGTTCATGCCTGCTGTAATGCTACGCTCATAATCACCACTCATAGCATGGGCCGTCAGGGCAACAATCGGTAAATCGTCGCCAAAGCGAGAACGAATGGCTTGAGTCGCCGCAAAACCATCCATCACTGGCATTTGTAGATCCATAAACACAAGTTGGTAGCTTTGGTTGGCAATCGCTGTTAACGCCTCTTGACCGTTATCCGCGGTATCCACCAAAACCCCCAGTTTTTCCAACAAGCTTTTAACAATAAGACGATTCACATCGTTATCTTCAACAACCAAAACACGAGTACGATCAAGACCTTCGGTTTGTTCGACAAACCGCTTGGACACTGAATAATCTTCGCGCGCTTGTGCCGTTGGCAATACTAACTGTAGACGAAATACACTTCCCTCGCCCAACACACTGGTAAGCTCTAACTCTCCTCCCATCAGATCCACCAGTTGTCGAGTGATGGATAATCCTAACCCCGTACCACCATATCGACGGCTGGTCGAATCATCTGCTTGGGTAAACGCATCAAATAATGTATGTTGCTGATGCACAGAGATACCAATACCAGAGTCCTCAACAACCAACTCAAAGTGCACCTTCTGGCGCCACACCTGTATCAAGCGTGCCTCAAGCTTGACGAAGCCAGCGTGAGTAAATTTTACGGAATTGTTAACAAGGTTAGTGAGGATCTGCCCTAGTCGTGTCGCATCTCCCAATAGGTGCTCAGGTATGTCTGGATCAGACGCAACACTCAATTGAATCCCTTTGTGCTCGGCAGCCAAATAATTTACATCGTGAACACGTTGCAACACTTCGCGTAACGAAAAGCTTTGTTGCTCCAGCTTCAAACGACCTGACTCAATTTTGGAGAAATCTAAAATATCGTTGATGATCACCAACAAATTATCTGCTGCGGCCTGAATCTTACTCAAATAATCCTGCTGTTTGGGTGACAAACTCGTATCCTGAAGCAAGTACGTCAAGCCCAAAATGGCATTCATTGGGGTACGTATTTCATGGCTCATATTGGCCAAAAAATAACTTTTATGCTGACTTGCCGATTGCGCTAGCTCCAACGCTGAACTCAGCTCCTCGGTGCGCAGATGCAACCATTCCTCTTGACGCTGAAGCAAGGTTTCTAGGCGTTGACTTGTCTCATCAAGCTGCGCGGTTTGCGCCTCAAGTTGTGCTTGCAGCTGCTCTCGCTCGCGTATTTCTTGCGCCAAGCGCCGCTCTAAAATAGCTTTTGCGTCATTCATAATAGTTAACCAGACAGCCTCACCAGAAGTGCATCGTGCAATAAAGAAAACAGTGCACTCAAACTTTTTAAATGCCACTCACCTGTGAACATTTTATATACAGCACCTAACACTCGTATCGCCTTGTCATGTAGACTTTAGGTTAAGCTGTTAACACCAATTATTTAATGTAGGCTATGCTAAAAAGAACAGCATCAAGTTAGTATTTAAGAATTGTTAAATGTTGTGAAATACATTAACTAGGCGCTACAACTAAAGGGAATTACATGAACGAGGTAGCACAGAAAACGATCTTGGTCGTGGATGACGAGCCCGTCAACATAACCGTTATGTCGGGAATTTTGCGTAATGACTATCGTGTTTTGATCGCCAAAAATGGCTATCAAGCATTGGAGCGTATAAGTAATAGCGGCCTACCAGATCTGATTTTGCTCGATATTATGATGCCAGATATGGACGGCTACGAGCTATGCGAAAAGTTAAAAGCAGAACCAGAGACCCAATCGATTCCGGTGGTGTTTGTTTCGGCTATGTCTGAGCATATTGACGAAGAGCGCGGCCTTAGCTTAGGCGCAGTGGATTACATCACCAAGCCAATTTCACCGGCGATTGTACTGGCCAGAGTACACAATATTTTGGCTCTACAGGATGCTCAGCGCGCATTGCTTGAACAAAATGAGCAACTCGAAGAGACGGTAGCACAGCGCACCAAAGAAGTTCATCTGACACAAAATGTCACTATTCACGCGCTAGCATCCTTGGCCGAAACTCGAGATAACGAAACTGGCAACCACATTCGCCGCACCCAATTTTACGTCAAACTACTGGCCGAAGAGTTACTGCGACAAGGCCATTATCTTGATCAGCTCAATGCCAAAAATATCGACCTACTGTTTCGCTCTGCGCCACTGCATGACATCGGCAAAGTCGGCATTCCTGATAAAATTTTACTTAAGCCTGGACGCCTGACGCCTGAAGAATTTGAAATCATGAAAGATCACGCACCATTGGGTGCACAAGCCTTGATTGCAGCCGAGCAAGAAGTCGGCGAAAAGGAAAGTTCATTTTTACGCTTTGCTCGTGACATCGCCGAAGCTCATCATGAAAAATGGGATGGCACTGGGTATCCGAAAGGGTTAAAAGGTGAAGATATTCCCCTATCAGGTCGGATCATGGCCCTAGCAGACGTATATGACGCACTAATCTCTGAGCGCATCTACAAGCCAGCCTTTCCCCACGAAAAAGCCAAATCTATTATCTTAGAAGGTAATGGTAGCCACTTCGACCCTAAAATTGTTGCCGCGTTTATAAGCGTTGAACAGGGCTTTATCGATACCGCTAAAAAGTACCAAGATTAGAAACAAAAAAAGCCGATCATAAGGATCGGCTTTCTTATCTTACTGAGTAAGGAATTCGTTGGTAGGTCTAAGCAGATTCGAACTGCTGACCTCTACCATGTCAAGGTAGCGCTCTAACCAACTGAGCTATAGACCTACGAAGTGCTGGCTATTATACGCAGCACTTTGTTTAGATCAAGTCTTTCTAGAAAACTTTTTAACAAATTGTTTTCCAAAAAGAAAACCCTACTCACCTACCTCGTTTAACTTTTTCTGCAGGGTACGAATCTGGTCGCGATAGCCTGCTGCCAGCTCAAACTGCAAGTTTTCAGAGGCGACTGTCATCTCTTTTTGTAGCTGTACGATCACTTTACGCACTTCTGCCACATCGTCCATGTTTTCGATCTCGTAGTCTTTAACTTTCTCTGCCACTTTGCGCGTTTGCTTAGATTTATTGCGCCCGCCCGCACCAGGGTTATAAGCACCCTCCATGATGTCTTCAACGGATTTGGTAATCCCTTGAGGCGTAATGCCATGCTCTTCGTTGAAAGCTTCCTGTTTGGCACGACGACGATTGGTTTCATCCATCGCTCGCTGCATCGAGCCAGTAATGCGATCGGCGTACAAAATTGCCTTACCATTAACGTTACGCGCAGCACGGCCAATGGTCTGAATCAGCGAGCGGTCAGAACGCAAGAAGCCCTCTTTGTCGGCATCGAGAATAGCTACCAAACTCACCTCAGGAATATCCAAACCTTCTCGAAGCAAGTTAATCCCCACGAGCACATCAAACTCACCAAGACGTAAGTCACGGATGATCTCGACACGCTCAACAGTATCGATGTCGGAGTGCAGGTAACGTACGCGGATGCCATGCTCATGCAGATAGTCAGTCAAATCTTCGGCCATGCGTTTGGTCAACGTAGTGACCAAGACTCTTTCGCCTGCTGGTAGACGCTTGTTGATCTCTGACAGCAGATCATCGACTTGCGTGGCAACAGGACGTACTTCAAGCTCAGGATCCACCAATCCAGTTGGTCGAACGATTTGCTCGACAATCCAATCCTGGTGCTCTTCTTCATATTTACCGGGCGTGGCCGAAACGAAGATGGTTTGTGGCTTGATCTGCTCCCATTCTTCAAACTTCATGGGGCGATTATCTAGCGCCGAAGGCAGTCGGAAACCATACTCCACTAGATTTTCCTTACGCGAGCGGTCACCTTTATACATAGCACCCACCTGCGGCACAGTCACGTGGGATTCATCGATCACCAATAAGGCGTTGGCTGGCAAGTAGTCAAATAACGTTGGCGGCGGCGCACCCTCGGGCCGACCCGACAAGTAGCGCGAATAGTTCTCCACGCCAGAGCAATAACCAAGCTCTTGCATCATCTCGAGATCATAACTGGTGCGCTGCTCTAAGCGCTGCATCTCTACCAGCTTGTTCATGGATTTTAATTGCTCAAGACGCTGATCTAGCTCGGCTTTGATTTTTTCAATCGCTTCTAGAATGGTCTCGCGCGGCGTCACATAGTGGGTTTTAGGATACACCGTAATACGTGGCACTTTACGAATAGTACGATTGGTCAACGGATCAAATACCGCCAAGTTGTCCACTTCATCATCGAACAATTCAATACGAATCGCTTCGTCCTCAGAGTCTGCTGGGAAAATATCGATGACATCACCACGTACCCGAAAATTACCACGCTCAAACACCATATCATTGCGCGTATATTGCAACTCAGCCAACCGACGCAAGATCGAACGCTGATCAATACGATCACCACGATCCAAATGTAGCATCATCTTCAAATACGATTGTGGATCACCCAAGCCATAAATAGCCGACACGGTGGCGACGATAATTACGTCTTCACGTTCAAGTAGCGCTTTGGTGGCCGACAAACGCATTTGCTCGATGTGATCATTTACCGAGGCATCTTTTTCGATAAACGTATCGGATGCCGCCACATAAGCTTCTGGCTGGTAATAATCGTAATATGAGACGAAGTACTCGACAGCATTGTTAGGAAAAAACTCTTTGAACTCGCCATAGAGCTGTGCCGCTAAGGTTTTGTTGTGCGCCATGATAATCGTCGGGCGCTTCACCTTGGCGATAACGTTAGCAACCGTAAAGGTTTTACCAGAACCAGTCACCCCTAGCAGCGTTTGGTGAGCAAGCCCTGCTTCTATGCCTTGGGCAAGTTTTTCAATCGCTTTAGGTTGATCACCCGCGGGTTGATATTGTGAGACCACTTCAAATTCGTGCGACACCGTTTCGACCTTTATAAATTTATTAAGCAGTTAATCAGGGTAACAAATTTCCGATTTTTCGTCTTACCTAAGTGCAGATAATAAACAAAAAACGCTTAAGAAAAGGCCAAATTTTGAGGTTTAATCGTTATCAGCTTAAGTAACGATATGGCATGTGAAAAGACATCAAAGCTACCAACAGTAAGCTTAAAGTCGCTTACTGTTGGTGTATCTCATTACTCTGAGTCTTTCACTTGGATGAGTACGCGGTTCTTTTCCAATAGCGCGGGTCCAATGCCTTTCACTTCTTGCAATTGATCGACCGAAGCAAATTCACCATTGGCTTCACGGTAGGCAACGATGGCATCGGCTTTTGCTTCACCTACACCATTTAACACACTGGCCAATTGGTCTGCAGTGGCGGCGTTGATATCAAGTGGATCAGCGGCACTGGCCATTAGAGGCAATGCTAGTGCACACGCGGTCAGAAAACGCTTCATAGATAGGATCATAATGCATACTCCTTATGCTTGTTAAAATGGCTTCATGCCAAAGAAAAAGGCTGATCAATCTTCGATCAGCCTTTTAAGATTACCACATTTCATTCACGACTCAAGCTTAGATCTGGATTCCTAACTCAGTATTGACTTGCTCAAGTACGGCAATCGGATCCGCAGCTTGAGTAATCGGACGTCCCATGACTAGGTAATGGCTACCTGCAGCCATCGCTTGCGCTGGGGTCATAATACGTTTTTGATCGCCTTGGTCTGCCCCCGCAGGGCGAATACCAGGTGTCACTAGGACAAAGTCTTTACCCAAGGTTTCTGACAGCATGGTCGATTCTTGTGCTGAACATACTACGCCATCCATACCCGAGGATTGCGCAAGTTTTGCCAAACGCATCACATGCTCTTCAGGCGACAAATCAATCCCTACTTCTGCAAGATCCGATTGATCCATGCTGGTCAAAACCGTCACCGCAATCAACAAGGTGTTATGATCATGAATCTGCGCCAGCGCATTGGCTGAAGCTTCCATCATACGACGACCACCGGTCGCATGGACGTTGACCATCCAAACACCGGCTTTTGCGGCAACAGAGACTGCATTCGCCACGGTATTCGGGATATCATGGAATTTAAGATCTAGGAATACATCGAAGCCTAAGCCGTGTAATTGATCTAGAATCGCTGGGCCCGCTTTAGTAAATAACTCTTTGCCGACTTTCACACGGCATAGTTGAGGGTCCAAGCGCTTAGCCATCGCTGTAGCTTGTTCAATGGTTGGATAATCCAATGCGACAACGATAGGAGATTGGCAGGTCATTTAAAGTCCTCTGAATAATAAGTTATTCGCCCTCTAAACCATGGATTGGTTTCACGGTGCCCCAACTCTTACAACTTGGGCACTGCCAGTGCAATTGCAGGCCGGCGAAACCACACTGTCGACAGCGGTGTTTGGGTTTAGAAGACGTTAATTGTTCGATCAAGCCGTACAACACGCTTAGGTTTTCCAAGTCATGACCCTGCGCGTCAGCACGCTGCATATCAATCAGCTCTTGGAAGCCTTTGATGGTTGGGTGGGCACGAAGTTGATCTATTATAAACTGTTCTGCGAACTCTTTGTCATCATGGGCATAATGTTCTGTCAGCGCACGAATAAGCGTCGCAGAGGGGTGTTTATTTAATTGCTCTTGCAAAAATTTGATGTAACCGCCACTCCCCCAAACACTTTGATAACTTTCTTTGAGTTTAGGAATAATGACAGGTAAAAATTCATGATCTTGATCAGCGATCGCTTTAAGCTCTTTAATCGCATCACGATAGCGGCGCTGAAACATGTACAGATCCGCCAAGCCCATGCTGGCACGGACACAATCAGAATCTGCCTCAATCGCTTCTTTGTATTGCTGGTAGGCTTTCGGCCATAGTTCTTTGCGCGACGCTTCTTCGGCGAGTTCACAGTGAAAATGCGCTAAACGTTGGGCTTGTTTTTTGGTCGGATAGTCCAGCTGCAGCTGATGCCCTATCTTAATCGCCTTATCCCAGCTTTGCTCAAACTCATATAAGTCGACTAAGAGCGTGAAAATTTCTTTTTGAAACTCAGTTTTACGTGACGCAATATTAAGCAATAAGCGTTCTGCCCGATCTAAAAGACCGGCTGACATGAAGTCACTGGCTAGCTCAAGCTGCACCAGACGCGTGTCTCTTGGTGAAATATCCGGACGCGCCAATAAGCTTTGATGAATATTGATGGCTTTTTGAATTTCGCCTTTCTTGCGAAACAAGTTGCCTAAGGTGAGATGAATATCAAAGGTGTCTGAGTTAACTTCCAATGAATCCACGAAAGCATCAATGGCTTCAGACTGCTGACCGTTTAAAAGGTGATTGAGCCCGCGAAAGTAATCATTGGGTACTTTCTTAAGTTCTTTTTTAGTCGGTTCAGGGGTGCGTCGACGGCCGAGCACCCAGCCAATAAATAAGGCGATAAAAAGAACCGCGAACAATCCCCATTCGGTCAAGGGACTACTCCCGCTCCGCTAACTCAGTTGATAACGACGCTTTGCGCAGGTTATCAATCTCGCTTTGTTGGCGCTCTAGCTGCTTGCGTTGTTTACGAACACAGCGATCGCTGCGTAACAATAGTAAACTAGAAGCGATCAGCGTTAGCACGGCACCCACGGCAAACGAAAGAATCATATACAGGGCAATACTTAACTCAGGACCCTGCCAAAGCACCAAGTCCAAGGTCATGACCTGACCATTGCGAATCGCGAAGAAAATACCAATAAACAAAAATAGAGCTAACACACAGAACAGTGCTGCTCGTTTAATCCACTTAAGCATAGAAAGACCTACATGCGATGCTGTTTAGCTCATTATGCCGTTGAACAGCGAAAATTTCGATAAAAAAAACAGCGTTACTCTGTTCCATCTGCGACAGAGTTAACTAACTCACGTAGCTCTTTGCCTGGTTTGAAATGCGGCACATACTTAGAACCCAGCTCAACTGACTCACCAGTTTTCGGGTTACGACCAATTCGAGGGGCGCGATAATGTAGCGAGAAGCTTCCGAAGCCGCGAATTTCGATACGCTCGCCATTCGCTAGCGCCTCCGACATATGCTCCAACATCGCCTTCACGGCAAGCTCGACATCTTTTACAGGAAGATGTGACTGCTGGTCTATCAGTGTTTCAATCAGCTCAGATTTGGTCATCACTGTCCTCTCGACTATATTTTGATCACTTGTTTAAGACTAGCTAAATTTAGAAAGAAAGCAATAACTTAACGCTTAAAACAGCCAAATTTCACGGTTTTTTAAGCAATCTATTGCGATTATTTCTCATGAAACTTTTGGATGACTAGCATCCGTGTGGTTGAGCTTCTATAATTGGCGCCATTCCTTAACACAAGTGGAAACGACAACATGAGCTTCAAAGATATTCCTGCTGGCCGCGATGTGCCAAACGATATTAACGTAATCATCGAAATCCCTGCTGAGGCAAACCCAGTTAAATACGAAGTAGACAAAGACATGGACGCGCTAATCGTAGACCGTTTCATGACTGCGCCTATGTTCTACCCAGCTAACTACGGTTACGTAAACAATACTCTAGCAGACGACGGCGACCCAGTTGACGTTCTAGTCATCACGCCATACCCAGTGGTTCCTGGCTCTGTGATTCGTTGCCGCCCAGTTGGCGTACTAAACATGTCTGACGAAGCTGGTATGGACGCTAAACTTGTCGCTGTACCACACGAGAAGCTAAGCAAAGAATACGGTCACATCCAAGACGTGAACGACATTCCACAACTACTACGCGACCAAATCGAGCACTTCTTCGAAAACTACAAGAAGCTTGAAAAAGGTAAGTGGGTAAAAGTTGAAGGCTGGGCGAATGCTGATGAAGCACGCAAAGCCCTAGTTGAAGGCGTAGAAGCTTACAACGCTCAGTAATCAATCGATTACGACAAACACAAAAAAGCCGATCCAGTGGATCGGCTTTTTTTATGCTATTTGACTAACAAGCTTACTTCTCAACGCCATCTACAAGGCCATCAAGGAAGCGCTCTGCGTCCAATGCAGCCATACAGCCAGTACCGGCAGATGTAATGGCTTGACGGTAGATGTGATCACTTACATCACCTGCAGCGTAAACACCTTCGATGCTGGTTTGCGTCGCATTACCGTGAAGGCCTGTTTGCACCTTGATGTAGCCATCATTCATATCCAACTGACCAACAAACATATCCGTATTTGGCTTGTGACCAATCGCTACAAATAGACCCGCTACCGCCAGCTCTTTGAACTCGCCAGTTTGGTTGTTTTTGATGCGTACGCCAGTTACGCCGCCATCATCACCTAGCACTTCATCAAGCTCGCTGTGCCACTCGATGTTTACGTTGCCGTTTGCTGCTTTTTCTAGCAATTTGTCCGACAAGATTTTTTCTGAACGGAACTTATCACGACGGTGGATCACGGTTACAGATTTAGCAATGTTAGACAGGTACAGAGCTTCTTCTACTGCAGTGTTACCACCACCGATGACCGCAACATCTTGGCCACGGTAAAAGAAACCATCACACGTCGCACAGGCAGACACGCCTTGGCCCATGTATTTTTGCTCGCTTTCCATACCCAAGTATTGCGCGCTCGCACCGGTCGCAATGATCAAGGCATCACAGGTGTATACACCACTATCACCTTCTAGACGGAAAGGACGATTCTGCAGGTCTACTTTATTAACGTGATCGAATACAATCTCAGTTTCGAAACGCTCTGCGTGTTGACGCATACGCTCCATCAGCTCAGGGCCTTGTACGCCATTAACATCGCCAGGCCAGTTGTCCACTTCAGTGGTCGTGGTCAGCTGACCACCCATCTGCATACCGGTAACCATTACTGGGCTTAGGTTGGCACGCGCTGCGTAAACCGCTGCTGTGTAACCAGCAGGGCCAGAACCTAGAATCATTAATTTAGCGTGTTTAACATCGCTCATCTTGGAATGCTCCTTAAATTAGTTATCCTCGCCGAGGTGTAATACGGCTTCATAATGGGCGTAGGATAAAGAAACCGCGCGCAAATAGACACCGAAAAAAATTAATACCCTACATAGGGGCTCGCTATGATTTTTCAACTCGACAGTTTGGGCAGTCGGGATCTTGTGATAAACGCATGCTGCGCCAATCACCACCTAAGCCATCAAATAATTGCAACACACCGTGCTTAACTTGACCTGTGCCACTCAGAAGCTTCAGCGCGACAAGTGCTTGTTGCACACCAATCGTGCCAACCACAGGACCAATGATACCGTTGACATTACAGCTTAACTGCTGGTCAGAAAGATCGGGATAAAGGCATTCATAGCAAGGTGAAAGCGTTTGATCATAGCGAAAGGTAACCAACTGCCCTTCCCAACGAATGGCGGCGCCACTCACTAAAGGGCATTGATGCTGTTGCGCCCAACGGTGCACAAGACGGCGTGTATCAAAGTTGTCGCAACAATCTAGGATGACATCGGCGTCTGCCAAATATTGGGAAACGTTTTCCGCGTTCAGGCGAGCTTGTATCGGGATTATCTCAACGGATGGATTGCGCACCTGCAACTGTGCTTGCGCTGCTAACACTTTTGGCTGATCAATATCAGCTTCGCTATAGAGTACTTGGCGAGGTAGATTACTAAGATCGACACAGTCATCGTCAATCAAAACTAATGAGCCAACGCCTGCCCCCACTAAGTAGGTGGCAGCAATATTACCTAAGCCACCCGCCCCGACAATCACTGCCCGCTTATTGGAGAGTGACAACTGACCATTGACGTCAAAGTTACTTAGCAACAACTGTCGACTGTAACGTAGCAGCGCCTGCTCATTCATATCTACCACCTGCTTTTACTCACATGCACCCAATCGCCTACTATTTGCCGATTGCAGCCTAATATGGCGCGTCATGGTATCCGAAATACGCAGGCAAACCTAGCCATGAACGTGACAGACCAAGGTGACAAAGCACCTACAGCATGAACGAATCTCATAGATGAGATGACAAACGACAGACACAAAAAAAGCCCCGAGGTCAGTAACCGCGGGGCTTTTCGCATCTTTAGAAGATGGTACCAGTGGCCGGACTCGAACCGGCACGCTTTATAGGCAATGGATTTTGAATCCATCGTGTCTACCAATTCCACCACACTGGCTTGGAAAACGTGAGACGTATTCTATTGTTTTTAGTTGGTTTGTCAATGGGTTAAATACTAATTTATGGTATCAATAATTTTATTGGCCCACTGTAAGGAATCAAAGAAAGCATGATTTACCGTGCCTCGGATTTTAGCGGGCATGACACTAATACGATCCCAGCGCTCTTCTTCGATACTTTTTGCGCTGTATAGTAACTTACCCAAGGGCCCTTTATGCTCCAAAATGGCTGACTTGAGATCATCATGAAGCATAATTTGCCCCATAAGCTCTTTCTGATTGATCCCCAGCATCAAGTCCAAACCCGACATCAAGCCTACGGTAAATGCTTTATCAGAACAGATATTAGAAGACTTTTGCGCCAACAGTTCGCAACAACGAGCGCGAATCAATAGCACTCGCAATATCGAAACATTGTGTGTGGGTACCGCGCTTAAAGTAATTAAAGTCGCCCAGCGGCGTATTTGTGTCAGCCCCAAATACACAACTGCCTCTTTGATCGACTCCACACGACGTGCCAAGCCCACCACGGGGCTATTGAGTAAACGCAGCATTTGATAAGCCAAGGTTGGGTTTTGCCCAACGATACTGGCAACGCGCTCAATTTCGACATCGTCTTTTTGCAGTACATTTAGTAAACGCACAGCGCTGTGTTCATCGGCTTTAACACGCTTGCCTTTAACGATTTGCGGACGCTGTAAGTAGTACCCTTGAAAATATTGAAAGCCGAGCCCTAAACAATCGTTAAACATGGCTTCGTCTTCCACCTTTTCAGCTACCAACGCTAAGTCATAGCTCTGCAGGCGCTTAATGTCTGACAAAACGGTGCGTGGTGGCGTCGCCAATACATCAATTTTGACCATCGACATAAAAGGTAACAGTGGGTCGTACGTCTCTTTAAATTGGTAATCATCCAATACAAAGCGAAAACCGAAGCGATGCCATCGTTCCACAGCTGCAATGAATTCTGGTGTAATTTCCTGATCTTCAAGGATTTCGATGTACACCGTCTCTGGCGAAATCGGGAAAAACGCGTCTGACACCACTAAATCTGTGGTCATATTAATAAAGAAGGGTTGGCGACGCTCTGGTTCAAGCGCGGTGATGCCAATGCATAGATTCACTAACACCTGACTAGTGGCTGCTTCAGCATTATCGAAAACAGCGCAATGCTCACTCTCTCCGCGAAACAACAGCTCATAACCAAATAACCGTTGTTGACGATCGTAAATCGGTTGTTGCGCCATCATAAGATCGTCCAGCGCTTGTTCTTGTATTTCCATATGTAAACTTCCCTGCTGCTTGTTACTGGCATGTCTCACAGCATTAATACGTTATCTGTAACATACTCTATCAATAGTTATAAAAGTTCAATCCGTGTACAGCTTTCATTTAGCAGTTTTAATTAGTTGTCTTAGTTCATAAAAAAACTATTGACGCCACAATTATTTGCCAATAATATAGCCGCCAATTTGGGGCTATAGCTCAGCTGGGAGAGCGCTTGCATGGCATGCAAGAGGTCAGCGGTTCGATCCCGCTTAGCTCCACCAATTTCTTACCCAGCGCATTTCTTCTCTTTTCTCTATTTAGATCCAGCAAGTTTCGGGTCGACACTACTCCAAGTTTCATTACTATTATGAGTCCTTGCATTTGATTTGAGACTACTCTCATTATGCGCGACCATGATTACCAACGCATTGCTCTAGCCATCGAATATTTAGCGCAACATACGCATGATCAACCACGTCTTGACGATGTCGCGAGTGCCATTCATCTGAGTCCATTTCATTGCCAAAGACTCTTTACAGAATGGGCGGGGGTTAGCCCAAAACAGTTTTTGCAATTTCTGACCTTAGACCATGCCAAACAGCTACTGTCTAAGCAGCACTCATTACAATACACAAGTGATCATACAGGCTTATCTTCAACCAGCCGTCTGCACGACCTTTTTATCAAACTAGAGTGCATGACACCTGGGGAGTTCAAACAAGGCGCCTGCGGCCTGACTTTAGAATATTATTTTTACGAGACCTTGTTTGGTCTAAGCTTGATCGCCAATACCGAACGCGGCATTTGCTATATCGCGTTTGTCGATGATCCAAAAAGTGCCTTAATTGCACTGCAGCAGCGCTACCCGCAAAGCCAACTCAAGCAACAAATCACCTCTTATCAAGAGGCTGCCGCAACACTACTAGTAAATCCAAACGGCGATCTGCAACAGCTTAAACTGCACCTCATCGGCACCCCATTCCAGCTCAATGTATGGCAAGCCTTGCTTAACATTCCATTTGCTCAAGTCGCAACCTATGGCAAGATTGCGCAAAGCATTGCCAACCCCTCTGCTGCCCGCGCGGTAGGCACCGCTATCGGTAATAATCCGATCGCCTATTTAATTCCGTGTCATCGTGTGATCCGTCAATCAGGTCAATTTGGTGACTACCGCTGGGGCCGCACGCGCAAGCAAGCCATTCTTGGCTGGGAAAGTGCGCGACACTTTAAGGAGACTACCGCCGATGATTGATGATTTGTTTGCCGAACAAAGCGACACTATCGCCCTACTCCCATATGATGGCGATGTGGTCTACTTCGGCAGCATCTTAAATGCTCTTGAAGCCGATCATTACTTTCAAGCGTTGCGCCATGAGATCGACTGGCAACCCGATCAGGCGGTTATTTTTGGCAAGCACATCGTCACCAAGCGCAAAGTGGCTTGGCACGCCGATCAGCCCTACCAATACACTTATTCAAAAACCACCAAAACCGCACAACCTTGGACCCCGAGCCTGTTAGCGCTTAAAGCCTTGATCGAGCGACACAGTGGTGAATACTTTAACTCTTGCTTACTCAATCTTTATCACGATGGCAGCGAAGGCATGTCTTGGCACAGTGACGCAGAAAAAGAGTTAGTTGAGCAGGGGGCTATCGCCTCATTAAGCTTAGGTTGTGAGCGCAAGTTTTCGTTTAAGCATAAGCAGTCAAAAGAAACCCGCTCTGTGATTCTTGAGCACGGTAGTTTGCTGATTATGAAAGGCCAAACCCAGCAACATTGGCTACACCAACTCCCGACCACAAAAAAAGCCACTCAAGCACGCATCAATCTGACCTTTCGCCGTATTAAAACCGCCTAATATCATAGGTCTTAAAGGCAACAAATTGGACGCGGTTTTAGGCTACGTATACCTGGGCTTTTATGATAGGGTACACACACCTTTTTATATGATTGAGTAAGGGACAATGGGTAAAGAAATTGTTTTAACCGGTATTACGACCTCAGGTACCCCGCACCTAGGCAACTACGTTGGCGCGATCCGCCCTGCTATTGAAGCAAGTCGTCGCGAGGATACAGAATCGTTTTTCTTTTTGGCTGATTACCATGCTTTGATCAAATGCCAAGATCCAGAACGTGTCAAACAATCTCGCTTAGAAATCGCTGCGACATGGCTGGCGTGTGGCCTTGATACAGATAAAGCAACTTTTTACCGTCAATCAGACATCCCTGAAATCACTGAGCTTAACTGGCTGCTGACCTGTGTTACAGCGAAAGGCTTAATGAACCGCGCGCACGCCTACAAAGCCAGCGTCGATGACAACGTTGCCAACGATCAAGATCCAGACTATGGCGTTAACATGGGGTTATTTTGTTACCCAGTTTTGATGGCGGCGGACATCTTGGCGTTCAATGCGAATAAAGTGCCGGTTGGCCGTGACCAAATCCAACACATTGAAATGGCCCGTGACATCGGCTCGCGCTTCAACCATTTATTTGGTGAGCACTTTGTGATGCCAGAAGCTGTGGTGGCTGAAGATGACAGCGCCATCTTGAAAGGTCTGGATGGTCGTAAGATGAGTAAGAGTTACAACAATACGATCCCACTGTTTGATACTGAGAAGAAACTCAAAAAAGGCATCAACAAGATCGTGACCAATCTACTTGAGCCAGGCGAACCTAAAGATCCAGACAATTCAACTGTGTTTGATGTTTACAAGGCCTTCGCTAGCGCAGAGCAAACTGCAGAAATGCGCCAAAAATTTGCCGACGGCATTGCTTGGGGAGAAGCTAAGAAGGAACTTTTCGAGCTTATTAATGGTCAACTAGCAGAGCCTCGAGAAAAATACCTTGAGCTAATGGCCAATCCGGCTGAGATCGAAGCCGTGCTACAAGCCGGCGCCGAAAAAGCCCGCACACGCGCACGTGCGATGATCGCCGATCTTCGTAACGCTGTGGGTTTGGTTAACTTCGTCTAATTTGGAGACACTACGTGAAAACATCTGTATATGCCCTACTGGTGGCATTTGTACTGGCTATTGGTATGGGTGGCTTTGCCTCGACTGCCGAAGCTAAGCGCCTAGGTGGCAGCAAAAGCTTCGGTAAAAGTTACTCGATCAGCAAAACCCCAACCAAATCTAATACGACTTCTGGCACCACAGCGACTTCAGGTACTACGAAGAAGTCTGGCTTTTTAGGTGGTCTAGGTGGTGGTCTGTTAGGTGGCCTACTAGCAGGCGGTCTATTTGCAGCGCTACTGGGTAGCGGCGCGTTTGATGGCCTAGCTTTTGGCGACATTCTGCTATTCGCCCTGATCGGCTTCTTGATTTACAAATTCTTCTTTGCCAAAAAGCGTCAAGCACAACGTCCTGCGGGCGGCAACGGCATGTACCGTGAGATGCCAAACTCTACCCGTGATGAGGTACAACCATCACCGATGTCTGGCATGGCAGGCTTTGGCGGTCAGCCAGAGATGCAACTACCACCTGGCTTTAACGAACAAGCGTTCGTTGCTGAAGCCAAAAATCACTACATCACCCTGCAAAAAGCATGGGATGACAACAACTTTGCTGAAATAAGTGATTACTTTAGCGCAGATGTTTGTGCTATGTTGCGCGAGGAGCGAGCAAAATACGGCGCTGACAAACCTCGTACAGAGGTTGTCTCTCTAATGGTGGATTTAGTTCGTGGTGAATTCATCGGTTCAACCGCTTCCATTTCTCTACGCTTTAATGGCTGGATTAAGGAAGGCGACCAAACCGTTGAGACCAACGAAATCTGGCACTTAGAGAAAAGCCTAACGGATGCTCAGGGCAATTGGACAGTTGTAGGCATACAACAAGACAACTAATTGTTACGTATTTTATCAAGCCAATGCGCTGCATTTCGTCTATTCTTGAGAGACAAATTAGCAGCGCGTTAGCGTACATCACCGGATTGATAATGGGTGTAAGCCATGTCTGAATTAGCGACGATCAAAGAAGCAGGAAACTTGCCAGCAGAAAGTAAGAAAGGCGAATTGCTACAATACCTTACTTTTAAATTATTGGATGAAACATACGGCATCAACGTAATGCAGATCAAAGAGGTTTTGCGTTACAGTGAGATCGCACCCGTGCCTGGTGCGCAGTCTTATGTGCTGGGGATCGTGAACTTACGTGGTAACGTAGTCACTGTCATCGATACACGCGTACGATTCAGCTTGCCTGAATGCACCATTACCGATGACACGCGTATCATCATTATCGAACACGACGGTGAGCAAATTGGTATGTTGGTAGATGCTGTTAAAGAAGTATTCTACCTATACCAAGGCGAAATCGAACAAAGCCCAAGCGTCGGCAACGATGAAGCCTTGATGTTTATCCAAGGTGTCTACCAAAAAGATGAAGAGCTAGTCATCCTACTCGATCTGAACAAAATGATTGATTCGGATAATGAGCAGCTCGCCATTGGTTCCGTCATCTAATAGCGTTTTAATCACAAAAAAAGCAGCCAATTGGCTGCTTTTTTTTGCTTGTCATACAAAGTAATTAAAGCTCGTTCATTGCTTCATGCACGTAATCTGGCAAATCTTTTTCTGCCGGGATCGGCATTGATTTACCATTTTCGTCAATAGCAACAAACTTAAAGATTCCTTCCGTCACTTTTTCGCGAATACCAATACGTCCGCGACGCACCCACGCCTCAACGTGGATATCCATGGACGTGCGTCCTACAGATTTTACAAAAGTATATACACCTAAAATATCACCCACTTTCACTGGGCGAATAAAGCTCATACCGTCTAAGGCAACGGTCACGACACGGGACTGAGCGCGTTGACCCGCACAAATTCCCGCGGCAATATCCATTTGAGATACGACCCATCCACCAAAAATATCGCCTGCTGGGTTAGTATCACCTGGCATTGCTACGGTACGTGTTGTCAAACGACCTTGTGTCTCGTTATGTTCTCCAGACATGTTCTGTTTTCTCCTCTGTCGGAACGGTGCACTTTATAACAAAGCTGGGCGCGAGAATCAGCAGTTGATTACGACTATTTATCTATTTTTTATGTTCCATTAGCATTAGCGATCATTATCTGTTCACTTAACAAGGAATCTCAGCCTTATGCGTCAATTCGACAGTAAATTGCCTAGTACCGGCACCACCATTTTCACGCAGATGTCTGAATTGGCTGCCAAGCATCAAGCCATCAATTTATCCCAAGGTTTTCCTGATTTTGATGGACCTAGCGAGCTATTAAATCGAGTGGATCACTATATTCAGCAAGGCGCCAATCAATACGCTCCGATGACTGGTGTGCCCACACTACGCCAAGCAATCGGTGATAAGCTAGCGCGCTGCTACGATTATCAAGCCAATGCAGATACAGACATCACGGTAACCTCTGGCGCCACCGAAGCTCTGTTTGCCACTATCTCAGCTTTTGTTCGCTCTGGCGATGAAGTCATTGTGTTTGACCCTGCGTACGACTCCTACGATCCCGCGATTCGCTTAAATGGTGGAACACCAGTACATATCGCTCTACTTCCTCCAAGTTTTGCCATTGACTGGCAAACGGTCGCTAATGCGATTACCCCCAATACCAAAGCCATCATCGTCAACTCGCCCCATAATCCGACCGGCACAGTGTTTTCAGCCGACGATCTAGACGCACTTTATGCCATTGCCAATCAGCATGATTTGTTGGTGTTATCCGATGAAGTATACGAGCACATTGTGTTTGCAGGGGCGGAGCATCAAAGCGTATTGCGCCACAAAGAACTCGCGAAGCGCAGCGTGGTGGTCTCTTCTTTTGGTAAAACTTACCACACCACCGGTTGGAAAATCGGCTACTGTGTTGCACCCGCGCCACTGATGGCAGAAGTACGCAAGGTGCACCAGTATCTGACCTTTAGTACCAGTACACCGATGCAGCTCGCTCTGGCGGATTTCTTAAACGCTCACCCTGAACACGATGAAGTGCTGCCAAGTTTCTACCAACAAAAGCGTGACTTCTTTAACAAAGCCATGAATGAGAGCCGCTTCTCTTTCACCCCCTCCCCTGGTACTTACTTCCAATTAATGGATTACAGCGCCATCAAAGATGTGCCAGATACTGAATTTGCCTTATGGTTGATTGAAGCGGCGGGCGTTGCAGCAATACCAATTTCAGTGTTCTACCAAACGCCACCAGAAGACATGCGCTTAATTCGTTTTTGCTTCGCTAAACAAGCCAGCACGCTAAGTGCGGCGACACAAAACCTTACCTTGCTTTAAAGAGAACTCTTTAAAAAGAGCGCTTTAAAATTTCAGGACTGATAGGCCCGAGCCACCGCACAGGTGGCTTTGGGGTTTTTGATTTTATTTAAGCAAAGTTCTGGGCTCGTCTGCGTCATATTCTGAACACCCACAAGCGCCGCTGACTCGGCCACACCATACACCCCAACCGTTTTAAACACATACTCAGAGCGCGTACTTAATAAAGGCTCTACGGTCTTAAGCGCCTCGGCATCGTAAGTGATAAAAGGCCATTGATATTTCTCAGCCAACTCAATCAAGTGCGTTTCATCGGCTTTGAGATCAATGCTGTACAGCCCTGCAATCTGTTCAGGCTTTAAATCCGCTTGCGCTAGGGCTTCAAGCATCAAGCTTTCCAAATACTCTAACGGGCAGTTACGCTCACACCCCATACCCAGCGTATAGACAGGATTCAGATAAGCATTGGCTGTAGTCATCACCAGCTCTGCATTCAGTGCCTCAGCCACTTCACTGCCCCACTGATTAGCACCACCTTCATGACCTGACAACAAGGGAATAACAAAGCGCCCCAGTTCGTCTAATACCAGCACTGGCGGATCTTGTAGCTTGCTCTCAATAACCGGCGCTAAGGTACGCATGACAATGCCTGTGGCGCAGATAAAGATCAACGAATCACCATTGCCAAAAAAGGCCTGCACGGTCTCAGCAAACGGCTTAGGCTTAAAGTGCATTTGGCTGTCTGACAGTAACGCTTCCAGACGCTTTCCTAACGCTTGCCCTGCATCAGTTAACGCAATAATACGAATCATCGCGTGCCACGCTCTTTGCGTGAGACGATAAACAGGGAAAAGTATGGACCAGGCTCACTTTCTAACCGACGTACATCGCTCTCCACAAACTGATTTTCACGGCCCACGTATTCCACATACTTAGCGTCTTCTATGCGCTCGGTTAGCTCGAGTGCTTTTAAGATCGTCGGACGAGCACGCCCTGCTTTCATAATCACAATCGAATCATGTAAACGCAATGCTTCTACCAGCTGCTCTTCTTTATGACGACCGCTCACCACACAAAAGGATTCTTTTAAGACCGTCAGCGGATGCTGAAGCTCGGCCGCTGCCGCATGGATACTGGAAACCCCTGGCACCACTTGAATCGCACAAGAGCCTTCAAGACGCTCCATTAAGTAGGTAAAAGAGCCAAAGAACAATGGATCGCCTTCACACAAAAACGCCACATTAAGCCCTTTATCAAGCGCTGCTACGATGGCTTGCGCGCCTTCATCATAGGCTTGGTTAGCCGCCTCACGACGGGTCGACATGGGCATAGGAATGACAATATCAGCGTGCTGTGCTTGACGCCCTTCTAGCGCTAGTACCGCAATTTGCTTGGCTTGCGATTGACCTGACTCGCCCACCAAATACGCCAATACGTCCGACTGCTGGATCAACCGCATGGCCTTTAAGGTCACTAATTCTGGATCGCCAGGGCCGACACCGACGCCAAAGAATGTGCCACTCATAGACGCTCTCCTGGTAGACATTTTTCAAACCGCCATAAACTCACAGGCAAATGGGGGCGACGAATACGCTTACCCGCCAAACGCTCGCTACGATAAACCTGAATGGTTGAGCTTTCATCATAGGCATCTTGTGCCGCGTCACGCTTGGCAAGAAACGTCATGGCTTCCATCAAGGTAGCATCGGTGACAGCATTGACTAACAACACACCACCAAGTGGCAAGCGTTGCCATACATCGTCTAATAACTCTGCCATTTCGCCATCACTGCCACCAATAAACACACGCTTCGGTGCCGGTAAATTGGCGAAGGCTTCTGGCGCACGCCCATGGACAACGTGCAGATTTTTCACCACACCAAAGTGTTCGCGGTTAGCTTCTAGACAAGACAGGCGCGTTTCATGATGCTCAATAGCATACACTTCGCTTTCAGGATTCCAGTAAGCCAGTTCCACACTGACACCACCACAACCTGCACCGATGTCCCAGACCACTTCTTTGGCTTCAACACCGAGATATGACAAAACCGCTAAGCGCACTTCACGCTTAGTAATCATGCCTTGGCCATCACCTTTGTCAGTCACAAACAGACCGTCTTTGAAACCTGGTGTCGACGGTAAACGCCCTGACTGAGCACTGGTATTGACGATCACTACGTTAAGCGGATCAAACGTGTCTTCTACATGCGCTAAGCTATTCGCGGTATAGCGGGTCACACGCTCGTGTTCATAACCTAAACGCTCACAGACAAACAGCTCACTTAAACCCAGCCCCATCTCGACACACTCTTTAGCAATCGCTTGTGGATTATTGGTTTTATCGGTCAATAACAGCAATGTCTTGGAAGGGTGTAATTGGGTACGAATGGACGCAAGCGGCCTGCCGTGAACACTGAACACTTGGGCGTTTTGCAAGGAAATGCCAAGACGGTGACAAGCGGCTTGAATGCTCGACACATTCGGGTAAAAGCGCACTTCTTGATCGGCAAATGAGCGATGTACCCAAGCACCAATACCATAATAAAGCGGATCACCTGAGGCTAAGATCGCCACACGCTCAACGCCCAGTGACGCCCATTCATCCATATGATGTTTTAGGTCATTAAGCTTTGGCAGCACATGAGTTTGCGCTTTGGTGCCGTAGGTTTTGACCATCGATAGCTGACGCTCACTGCCCACCAATTTATCGTTGTCGCTAAGCTTGGCGAGCACATCCTGCGCTTCTTGCGGCAGCTGCGCGTGCTCATTAATACCTAATCCAATGACGTGAATCTTCACTGTTCGCCCTTACCGCTTAGTTAATAGTATTCGCCGATGTTGCAACGCAATAAGGCGTTACAACTAGCAGAAGTCACCGCGCTGCCGCCCATGCGACCGAGCAAGGTAATGCACTCAATATCGAGCTCTTTATGGTCATCCCATAACGCTTGCTTAGACTCCGCGGCGCCGACAAAACCCACTGGCATACCAATGATTAACGCAGGCTTTGGCACACCAGCGCGGATCATTTCTAATAATCGAAACAAGGCCGTCGGCGCGTTACCAATCAATACCACACTGCCCTCTAGCTGCTCCTGCCATAGACTTAGCGCTGCCATAGAGCGCGTCTCGCCTTTTGACTTAGCAAGCTCTGCCGTGCGTGCATCGTTTAAAAAACACAATGGCTCGCGCTCAATCATGCGCTTGGTGACGCCCTGCTTGACCATCTCTACATCACAAAGAATAGGACAATTTTGCGCGAGCGCCGCTCGGCCAGCTTCACAAGCGTTGTCACTAAAACGCACCTGCTCGGCGACATCAGGTAAGCCTAAGCTGTGCACCACACGCATCACCACTTGCTGAGCATCGCGGGATAAATGATCAAGTTGTGTCAGTTCACGAATTTGGCGGAAGCTTTCGTTTTCAATGCCCTGTGGGGTTGGATCGTACTGATAAGTCACTGTTGTTAAGATTCCTGAGCAGTGGATGCAGGGGCTTTTAATGCCTGCACCGCTTCAATAAGTTGAGAATAATCGGAAAAAGTTCGTACTGCCGCGCTCACTTCTGGGCGCTGGTGTAACAAGACACGGATACCTAACTCGCGGGCGGCATCAAGCTTCGCTGAAGTGGAGTCACCACCGCTGTTTTTGGTCACGATCACATCGATCTGATGCTCTTTGAGTAAGTGTCTTTCATGTTCAAGATCAAACGGGCCAATGGCTTTGAGCCAAGTAATCTTATCTGGCACATCAAATTTCGGCGTAGCGGCCGTGCGCCACACGCCTTGCTCAAAGCCTTCTAATTCTGTGATCGCCATTAATTGCTCTAGCGACATTTGGCCGGCACTTAGTAGTGGGCGCTTAAAGCCATTAAGCTGCTTTAATAAGTCATCATCGCCTTGATAGAAACGCCAATCATCCCCCGTTTGTGGCTGCCAAGCGGGGCGTAAAAAGCGCCACACTGGCACACTAGTTTCTATGCCAGCTGTCACGACTTTATCACTCATGGTTGCCGCATAGGGATGCGTGGCATTGATCACTAAATCAATTTGACGGTCTTTCAAAAAGCTCGCTAAACCACCAAATTGAGTAAAGCCTCCGACGAGAATTTCACAAGGCAATGTCGGTACACGAACTAAGCCTGCAATGGAATACAATACTTCAAAGCCTAGCTGACTGAAGCGTTCGGCCAAATGTCGACCATCGGCGGTGCCGCCTAATAAAAGAATTTTCATGGCTTTCCTTTAAATCGATTGGCTCTGTTCAAGGGCTTGTCCAACAAACTGACCTTTACGATCAATGGCAAGCACTTCTAACGCCATATGCGCAGGCACAAAGCGACGGCAAAATTCGAGGGCTTGTTGACACACCGCATCAGCTAACGGGACACCTTCTGCTTGAGCGAATTTTAACGCTTCAACACTGGTGTTGGCTTGGCACATGCTAGCTTTTAACGCCTCAGTTGCCCCTAATGTTTGAGCGAGCTCTGACAAGGCTTCTAGGTCAATGGACGAAGCACGCGAGTTTAAATCCATATGCTGTTGTGCGAGTTTACTGATTTTGCCAAAGCCACCACAGATGGTGAGCTTCTCAAGCTGTGGTACTTGGCCTTCTAAACGTTTTACATGCTTTAGTAGCGCACCAACAAAGTCCCCCATCTCGATCAAAGCCATATCATCTAACCCATCACGGTCGCGAATCGCCGTTTCACTGGCATTACCCGTGGTCGCTGCAATATATCGATGACCGTTGGCACGGGCTACATCAACGCCTTGTTGGATCGAAGCGATGTAAGCGCCACAGGAAAACGGACGCACAATACCCGTCGTGCCTAAAATGGAAATGCCACCGAGAATACCCAATCGCGGATTCATGGTTTTAAGCGCTAATTGCTCGCCCTGCTCCACACCAACGGTCACCTGAAATCCGCCTTGATAACCTTGCTCTTGGGCGATGGCATTAAGGTGATCAGTGATCATTTTGCGTGGCACCGGATTGATGGCGGGCTCACCCACATCAAGCAAAAGCCCTGTGCGGGTCACTGTACCAACCCCTTGGCCAGCAACAAACTTGATGCCCTGCTCTGGGATTAGAGATAGCTCGACCCAGACGGTTGCACCATGGGTGACATCAGGATCGTCTCCGGCATCTTTAATAGTGGCCGCTTTTACTGAGTGCTCAGTGATGTCATAAGAAATAATCCCAAGAGACACTTCTTGGCCTTTGGGTAAGGTAACAAACACTTGCGGCGCTTGCTGCTTGGTCAGCAACGCCATCGCCGCCGCCACCGAACACGCGGTAGCACAAGTACCGGTGGTTAAACCGGAGCGAAGCGGCTTGGGTTCGTCACTGCTTTCTGGCCACATAGTTGGTTATGCGCCTTTAAATAACGCAGCCGTGGCCGCGAAATTGGAAGCGAAGAATAAATGTAAGTAACTCGCTGTCAGCCCTTTTTCACGATAGATGGCTTCGCCCGGCGCTGGGTGGCGCTGACGACGGCCATGGCTTAACGGCTCAGGCGTATTTTCACTCAGTGAACGATGGTGCGCATGACCACGAATATCTCCCTCTGGCAGCGGTGCTGTTTGCATCCCTTGGCAGCCACGTTTGCCACGCATGGCGCCATCACCTTTTAGCAGGCCGAGCATCGGATAGGTGTTGGACTCAAGGTCAGTCAGAGTTTCAAGACTGTAAAGCATACCGCCACACTCTGCTAAGATCGGTTTACCAGCCGCAAAAAACGTCTGAATCTGATCGAGCATGGCGCTGTTTTGCGAAAGCTTTTGAGCATGAAGCTCGGGATAGCCCCCCGGAAGCCACAGCGCATCCGCTTGCGGTAATTGCTGATCATAAAGCGGTGAAAAGAAAGTAACCGCAGCGCCCAATTTTTCTAATACACGAAGGTTGGCATCGTAGATAAAACTAAAAGCTTCGTCTTTGGCAATGGCAATGGTTTTACCTGCCAGTGGCGTGCCGATGTCTTGTTCAACCACAGTTTGCTCTGGCGCGTAAAACGCTACTGGCTCAGGCAGTGTCAGTAAGGTTTGATCTTCGGTTTGCGTTAACCAGCGCACCGCTGCTGTGAAGCATTCTTCAAGCTCATCACCGACTTCGGAAGCTTGTACCAAGCCCAAATGACGTTCAGGCAAGGTCACTTCATCATCACGTTTTAGACTAATCAGCAATGGTAAATCTTCGGGTAAGGCATCACGAATCAACTGCGCATGACGCTCGCTGCCACAGCGGTTAGCAATTAAGCCTGCGACTTTAACGTCATTGCGAAAGTTCGCAAGGCCTGTGGCCACCGCAGCAGCGGTTTGCGCCATGCCTTTCACATCCATGACAATAGCAGCCGGAATGTTAAAACGTGCCGCAAGGTCAGCGCTTGAAGGCTCGCCGTCGAACATCCCCATTGCACCTTCGACCAAGATCAAATCTGCTTCTTGGGCCGCATCAAACAGCATTTTTTGGCAGTACTCGTCGCCCGCCATCCAGATATCCAGCTGCTCAACAGGTTGCTTGGAAGCTTGCGCCAAAATCTGCGGATCAAGGTAGTCAGGCCCAGTTTTAAACACCCGCACTACTTTGCCTTGCTCGGTAAAGTAGCGTGCCAAGGCGGCAGTGATCGTCGTTTTACCTTGGTTTGAAGCCGGCGCGGTTAGAAATAATGCTGGGCAATGGGCCACTTGAGTTGTCATGTTATTCACTTATCTTAAATTCGTTTTCGTTGGCTCGACTAACCTAAGCCAGCAACTGGCTTAATAAATGGTAATCGGCATTGAAAGCTTGTGCGAGCTCTTGTGCGCGACCGCGTTTAACTGGCGACAGTTCGGTATCGATCACCGTCAAAGCTCCTGGCCACGCAGCCGTCGTAAAATCGCCGGTCACACGACCATCAGTCAAAATATAGCTGTTAAGCTCAAGCTCTGGCTGCTGCCGCGCAGCTTGGGCTAAGTATTGCTGAGCATCGACCAACGCTTGGTGTATTGGCGTACCGCCACCTGCGCTGAACTCGTCCAGTTGTGCACGAATGTTCTGCGGCGCGCGTACTTGCGGCAGTAGCCAGTCCACTTGCTCACCACCAAACCCTAAAATACTGATCTGCTCACGCTCTAAGTAAGCACGCTCGGCAATCTCTAAAATCACGCCCTTGGCTTTAGCAAAGATTTGCTCGGCTAACGTCGAGCCAGAAGTATCGAGCAAAATACAATGCAATACTGGCTTACCCTCTCGACCTTTGCGACGCATCAGTTGCTTGGGAGGCCATTCACCGGCACTGCTTCTTAAGGTTTGCGCCATATCGATGCCGCCCGTTTGACGTTTACCGAAGCGACTTCCGCCTTGGCTTGCACCATGCTGTTTACCTGCCAAAGCACTCGCTGAATATTTATCTGGAATGGCCGCAGCTTGGCTGTATAAGCGCGAGCCAAGCAATATGCCATCATTGGTCAGCTGCTGCTGAGGCGGCAACGCACCAAACTCTCCTGCTGTTGCCTCACCGTCAGAATCATTCTGCGGTGAAGGGGAAGACTTTCCCGGCGTTTGGCCCTCATCTTGTTTATGTGACTCAGGAGGTCGTCGTGACGGTGGCTGCTGTGAATTGGGCGGCGAGCTTGGCGGTGGCGATTGTTTTGACTGCGGTGGAGTTTGACGACGATGCGCCAACACAAAGGCTTCCACTGCTTTAACATCTTCCACCGAGACAGTGTCTGCGCCACGCCAAGCCGCATGAGCCATCGCAGCTCGCACCCAGACAATATCCGCACGCACCCCATCCACATGAGCCGCTTGGCAGCGAGTGGCAATGTCCATACGCAAGGCATCCGCACATTTGATGGAAGCTAAGCGTGCTTTGGCCTGGCTGATACTTTGACGTAAGTTACGCTGTTTGTATTTGAAGGCATCGCAAAAGCCTTTTGGGTCTTGATCGTACTCATCGCGCAAACGCACGATTTGCACGCGCTCTTCCAACGAGTATTCATTAGACAGAGACACCATCAGGCCAAAGCGGTCTTTGAGTTGTGGGCGCAGCTCGCCTTCCTCTGGGTTCATGGTGCCGACCAATACAAAGCGTGAATCGTGTACATGACTCACGCCATCACGCTCAACTCGGTTAATCCCGCTGGCGCTGACATCCAGAAGCACATCCACCAAACTATCGGCAAGTAGGTTCACTTCGTCGACATACAACACGCCCTGATCCGCCTGCGCTAATAGGCCTGGCTGAAATTTCACTTGCTTATCATTAAGCACCGAATCAATATCGAGCGAGCCGAGCAAACGATCCTCAGTGGCACCTAATGGCAAGGTAACAAACGCGGTTTGTTCGTGGTCAATGGACGGCATCACGCCCGCTAAACCCCGTGCCAACGTAGATTTAGCGCTACCGCGTGGACCAGATATCAATACCCCACCAATACGCGGATTGATCGCCGTTAGAACCAACGCCAGTTTAAGCGACTCTTGGCCCGCTACCGCCGTAAAAGGAAAGTTATAAAAAGAACCGTCTGCCATGCCTATTACCTCAGGTTTCAGTTTGAAACCTAACTTTAATCTAATCCCGAACCTTATCCGCGCCCTGTGGGCAAGTCAAATTGAAAACACACGCTATGACTTGAGTGTATTCGATGTGCCATGCTTGGCGGTACAATAAGTGTTTACTCAAGTGCTAGGAAGCTCTGTCATGAAACGCGCAAGCGCCTCTCATCACACCATCGATATGAATATGCTAGGCGTGTTTCGTTACAGCAAACGCGCCCTCGATTTAGTCTGGGCCACCTCGCCTCGATTGACTCTTGCTCTTGCCTTACTCACCTTGCTGGCGGGGATATTACCTGCAGCCATGGCCTATGTCGGGCAGCTAATCGTCGATGCGGTCGTCGCCGCGATGGAGCGCTACGAGCAAGACGCTGTGATCGAGTATTTCCCAGCGCTTTATTATGTTGCCATCGAGGCGGGCATTGTTCTCTTAATGAGCGGCTGCCAGCGTGGACTTGCAGGCCTACAAGCCATTTTACGGGAGCGCTTGGGCCAGCGTGTTAATTTGATGATCTTAGAAAAAGCCCAATGTTTATCCCTAAGCCAGTTCGAAGATTCTGAGTTTTACGACAAATTAGTACGCGCCCGCCGCGAAGCCTCAAGCCGACCATTGGCGCTGGTGAATAAAACCTTCGCCTTGCTGCAAAATGGCATCTCCTTAGCAAGCTTCGCTGTGCTGTTATGGCAGTTTTCCCCTTGGGCACTGGCGCTTTTGGTGGTCGGCGCTCTGCCTGGTTTCATTGCTGAGGCTAAGTTTAGCGGCGATGCTTTTTTATTGGCGCGCTGGCGCTCCCCAGAGTTTCGCCAACAAAACTATTTAGAAACCTTGCTGGCGCGTGAGGACAATATTAAAGAGGTACGTTTGTACCAACTAAGCGAGCGTTTTTTAGGGCGCTACCGTGCGATCTTTGCCAAGCTATTTCGGGAAAACAAGCGCCTGATTGTACGCCGTGAAACCTGGGGTTTTATACTTGGCATTATAGGTACCGCAGTGTTTTATGGTGCTTATGGCTGGATCGTCACCTCAACAGTCATTGGCGCCATCACCTTAGGGCAAATGACCATGTACCTACTGCTGTTTAAGCAAGGTCAAGGCGCCGTTGCTTCGTCACTCACCAGCATCAGTGGCATGTACGAGGACAACCTATATTTGTCCAACTTATACGAATATTTAGAGCAAGCCACACCCACTAAGCAAACAGGTCTCACTCAAGGCCCAAACATAGGCGATGGCATCCGCTTTGAGCAGGTGTCGTTCCGCTACCCGGGTAGTTCACAGTTCGCATTGCAAGATATCACACTGCATATCAAGCCAAGCAGCAGTCTGGCGATCGTCGGGGAAAACGGCTCAGGCAAAACCACACTGATCAAGCTATTAACGCGCTTATATACGCCTACCCAAGGGCGTATTTTATTAGACGGCTTGGATTTACAAGACTGGGACGAAGCGGCTCTATTAAGTCGTGTGGGGGTTATTTTTCAAGACTTTGTGCGCTACCAGTTTATCGTCGGCGAAAACATCGGTGCCGGCGATGAAACACGCTTTGATGATGAAACAGGTTGGCTAAAGGCGGCGCAGCTTGGTAAAGCTACAGACTTTATCGATCAACTCAATGATGGCTTTCATACCCAGCTAGGACGCTGGTTTAAAGGTGGCCAAGAACTGTCGGGAGGCCAGTGGCAAAAGATCGCTCTGGCGCGAGCGTTTATGCGGGAAAAGGCCGATATTTTGGTGCTCGACGAGCCGACTTCTGCCATGGACGCTGCCGCTGAAGCAGACATCTTTGCCCACTTCCAAACTCACACCGCCAGCAAAATGGCGATATTAATTTCCCACCGTTTCTCCACGGTACGCTTGGCGAGTGAAATCATCGTTATGGAGCACGGATACATTATCGAGCGTGGCAATCATGAGCAATTACTAACCTTAGACGGCCGCTACGCCCATTTATTCCATCTGCAAGCCAAGGGCTATCAATAGGCCATTTGGCCAAACCAAAAGGGGCTGTGAATTAACATTCACGGCCCCTTTTTATTGCCTAGCAGACAATCAGCAAAGTTGCTTATTTTTCGGCACGGCCTGAGAACTTGCGCTCTTCGACGTTGACACGAATACGGTCACCCGTGGCGATGTACTCAGGCACTTGAATGGTCGCACCAGTCGATAATAGTGCTGGTTTCGTACGCGAAGTCGCTGACGCACCCTTGATTGAAGGATCGGTTTCTGTAACCGTCAATTCAACCACTTGTGGCAGTTCAAGCGCGACCGGTGCATCACTGACCAACACTACTTGGATACCTGTTGTGTCTTCATTGAAGAAAGCAACTTCGTCAGCAATGGCATCTTTATGCAGGTTGTACGGTGTGTAGTCTTCTTGATCCATGAATACATACTCTTCACCATCAAGGTATGAAAAGTTTGCTGGACGACGGATCAAATCCGCCAAATTTAGCATTTCAGAATCTTTGAAGGTTTCATCGATTTTACGACCAGTGACCACATCGTACATGCGCATACGGTATAAGCTACCACCGGCGCGACCTTGCGGCACTGAGCGCTCAATATCACGCACGATGTAAGTTTTGCCATCATATTCAACGGCGTTGTTACGTTTAATCTCACTGGCTTTTGGCATTTTTGAATGTCCTAACGATTTTGAAAAACATTGTGTTACGCCCCAAATAGGCGTTAGTGCAGATGCTAAGCGAGATCCCGTTTTAGCGCTACTATTTAATGCATTAATGCTGACGGATTGTTCTACACTTAAGCCCATACTTTCATCATCTAGATTCTAAAAGGAAGTTCTATGCATGAATGGTCCAAGGTTGAGCAGCTGCTTACTGACATAGCCCAAGGTAACACTCGGGCATTTTCTGAACTCTATGATTGTACCAGTACGAAACTTTATGGCATTTGCCTACGTGTATTAGAAGACGACGCCAGTGCTCAAGAGGTGCTTCAAGAAACCTACATGAAGGTTTGGCGTAACGCTGAGCGCTACCAAAGCAACGGCTTAAGCCCCATGACGTGGTTAATGACGATTGCCCGTAACAGCGCTATCGATAAGCGACGAGCATTGATGGCACAGCCAAGTATGTCATCAGAAGATATTGAGTTAATCGAAGACCATGATTCACCCGAATGCCAAGTGGCTTTTGCGCAGGCGAAACAACACATTGAAGACTGTCTTAATAGTTTGCCACCTGAACGCGCCGAAGCCATCAAAGGTGCGTACCTTGAGGGCTTAAGTTATGCTGAGCTGGCAGAACAATGTGCTATCCCACTCAATACCATACGCACTTGGCTACGTCGTGGCTTACAACGATTAAAGGGGTGCCTTGAGCAATGAGCATATCATCTGAACAACATCTGACGGCTGCTGAGTATGCGCTGGGACTACTGCCTCCAGAGCAAGCGCAAGCCTTTGCGCAGCAAATGTCCCAAAACCCAGAATTGCACGACGCTTATGTGTATTGGTCAGAACGCTTTGCCAGTCTAAGTGACGAATGGCCTGATCAGATTCCGCCTGCGCACATCAAAGCGCAATTATTAGAGGCCATTGAGAGCGAGGAGCACACACCAGCCACATCAATTAAGGCACGATCTTCTAAGCCTCAACCGCTGTGGGCGATGGCCGCTGCCATGATCTTAGCCATAGGACTTTGGCTGGTTTGGCCCAATGGATTTGAAGCGGATTATCAAACGCATTTAGCAGCAACTGATGTGACACTGACGGTGGACGTGCTGGTCGATACTGACAGCCAACAAGTACGTGTCGTGCCGCTTGAAGGCACCGTAGCCGAGCAAGGGGATTACGAACTCTGGGTAGCTGTTGGTGAGGGGGCGCCGATTTCTTTGGGTGTGCTAGACCTTACCCATACGACCACTTACTCATTACAATCGGATTGGATGCGTGGGCTGAGCAACGCCCATATGGCCATTAGCTTGGAGCCCAAAGGCGGCTCGCTTACTGGCCAGCCTACTGGGCCAGTACTGGCGGTTGCCGATACTATGACGCTTTAGAGCACCCTATTGAGCAAAAGGTAAACGCCGAATTGCGGCCTCCTTTTGCTCAATTTTATCTTCTTGCGACTCGCTGATTACAACGCTTTACTCATAGTGGTATTGTGCAAAGTGACACCGAAGCGCTCGATTACGTTACGCTCGGTGGGCATAAAACCATGGCGTATAAAAAACTCATAGGCCGCATCCGAAGCACGCACCAGCCACGCCTTTTTCTCTGGTTTCATGGTCGCTACGTGTTGCTGCGCACAGCTTAATAAACTCTTTGCGATGCCTTGCTTTTGCGCCGTCGGACAGACGTATAAGCACTCCAGATCAGCGGTTTGATCAAGCTCGATAAAGCCAAGGCATTCGTGATTATTGCGATCCACAGCTACCCAGACATTGTGCTGCTCAATGCGTGCTTGCCAAGCCGCACGATCAATACCATCTGGCGCCCAAGCTGACTTTTGCTCAGGCGAATACATCGCCTCAGGCAGTGCATGAACACTCCGATAAAAGACATTAATCAACGCCCAATAGCTTACCTTGCTTGGGTCAAACTTCTCTATTTCGAATGAATAAGGGGTCATATTGATACATTGGCACCGAGTTATGATGAGTCGATGCAGTTTCTATACCAGTTATAGGGAGCGAATTATGCGCAATTCCATCAAGCTTTGCACCTTTTTCGCTAATCAAAACCAGCACGGGTACTAAAACAGGGCAGCTTTCCCTAGCTTGCAAAGATATAAACAAAAAAGCCCCAGCAAGAATCTTGCTGGGGCTTTAGTCTTCAAACTTGTTAACTTAGTTAACGCGCACGACGTGCTGGCGACTTGCTCTTAGAACGATTAGCACCACCTTTATTTGGCTTACTCCCAGCTCCGCTAGGACGCTTGCCTGCGCCATTAACACTCTGACCACCAGCATTCGACTTGCGCTGATTACGCTCGTTTTCAGCGTTTTTCTGCATGGTCGGTCGGTTACTGGTGTGAGAAGCACCAGTTTTTTGTCCTGGCTTAGCTTTCACCGGACGACGCCCCGTGCGCTTATCTTGCTCTTCGTCTGGCACAAGCTGATGTTTGCCATTACCAATGAGATCGGCACGTCCCATTACGCGCAATGTTTCACGCAGCGCAGGCCAGTTGTTTGGATCATGGTAGCGCAAGAAGCCTTTTTGGACGGTACGCTGTTTGTAGTCTTTGGGCGTATACACATCTTCACTCTTGTAGGTGACACCATGGAGCGGGTTCTTACCGGAGTGATACATTGCTGTCGCCAGCGACATCGGCGATGGATAAAACGATTGTACTTGGTCAGGCTTGAAGTCATTTTTCTTCAGCCAAACCGCCAAATTCATCATGTCTTCATCGCTAGAGCCTGGGTGCGCAGCAATAAAGTAAGGAATCAAGTGCTGCTTCTTACCGGCCTCTTTAGAGAACTTATCAAACATCTTTTTGAAGCGATCGTAAGTGCCCATCCCCGGCTTCATCATTTTTGATAAAGTGCCTGCTTCTGAGTGCTCTGGAGCAATTTTAAGCAGTCCACCTACGTGATACGTCACCAACTCACGTACGTACTCAGGGTCTTCCACGGCTAGGTCGTAGCGTAAACCTGAAGCGATCGATACCGTATGGATGCCTTCTACCGCACGCGCTTTACGATAAAGCTGCGTCGTAGGGCTATGATCGGTCTTAAGGTTCGAACAAATCGTAGGATAAACACACGACAGCTTACGGCAGGATGCTTGGATCTCATCGTCTTTACAGTTCAAGTGATACATATTGGACGTCGGACCACCTAAGTCGGAAATATGACCGGTAAAGCCTGGCACTTTGCGTTTAATATCTTCAATTTCGTTCAGCACCGACTCGTGAGAACGCGACTGGATGACGCGACCTTCGTGCTCAGTGATCGAACAAAACGTACATCCGCCAAAACAGCCACGCATAATATTGATCGATGTTTTGATCATGTCATACGCAGGAATGCGGGCTTTTTTATACTTAGGATGAGGCACGCGAGCATACGGCAAATCAAAGACGCCATCCATTTCTGACGTCTCCAGCGGAATCGGCGGCGGGTTCACCCAAATCTCTTTATTACCGTGTTTTTGAATCAACGCGCGGGCGTTATGAGGGTTCGACTCCATATGCAAAATACGCGAAGTGTGGGCGTACAATACTGGGTCTTTAGACACTTTTTCGAACGATGGTAGACGAATATAGGTGGTTGCTTCGTCAAGCCTTTCGCCCTTACGCAGCGGCGCAGGAATCACGCGGATCGGCATCACATCATCGTCTTCTGCTTCACCGGTCTGACATTTCCCTTCTGGGATGTACTCATATGGGCTATAAATCTTGTCAATTTTGCCTGGCCAATCGACACGAGTTGAGTCAATTTCTGTATAGCCGCCTGGCGGCACATCACGCAAAATTGTGGTACCACGCACATTGACCAAGTCACGCATTTTCTTACCTGCCGCGACGGCGTGGGTCACTTCGATAATGGCACGCTCCGCGTTGCCATACAGCAAGATGTCAGCGTTGGAATCGTATAATACCGAACGGCGTACTTCATCGCCCCAATAGTCGTATTGCGCAATACGGCGCAAGCTCGCCTCGATACCGCCGATCATTACAGGCACGTCTTGGAAAGCTTGCTTTAAGCGCTGGGTGTAGACAATGACGGCACGATCCGGGCGCTTACCGCCAACACCATAGGGCGTGTAAGCATCATCGTTACGCACCTTCAAATCTGCTGTATAGCGGTTGATCATGGAATCCATGTTGCCCGCTGTTACACCAAAGTACAGGTTAGGCTTGCCCAAACGCATAAAGTCATCGGTGCTACGCCAGTCTGGCTGATCAATGATCCCTACGCGATAACCTTGCGCTTCAAGCACACGCCCCATGACTGCCATGCCGAAGCTAGGGTGGTCAACATAAGCATCGCCTGTCACGATAATGATGTCACAGCTGTCCCATCCGAGCGCATCCATTTCTTCGCGGGTGGTAGGTAAAAATGGTGCTACACCATAGCACTCAGCCCAATACTGGGGATAAGAAAAGATATCGGGGGCGGTCTTGTGTCGTTTGGTCATAAAAACTCGATCCCAAGCTGGATGCTTGGGACATTGAAGTGACTGGGATAATTGGCGCTATTATCCCAGAAAATTACTCAGGTATACAGTGCCATTACTGTCCTGTAATACGCCATACGCTTTCTTCGTAAAAGCTGCGCTCAGCCCCTTGATAGCGCTCATCTAGTTGTAATAAATCTTCACTAGCAAGTTTGCGTATCCATTCACCCCAAAGCTCTTGCACTTCATCGTCTAACACGGAAAACGGCGGTCCCGCTTGCTCGCCGTCATAGCTTAGTGTAATCAATAACAATGATGCACCGGCTTGTAGACGTTGCTTAGTATGCTGCACATACTGCTCACGCTTTTCTTCGGGCATAGCAACCATGGCTGCGCGGTCATAACAGGCATCAAAACCGGTTTCGTCGAAGTCAAAGTAATCGCCTTCAACGATACGCAGGGGAAGGTCATGGGCTTGGTGAATTTTAAGGTGGCCCACTTGCTCGGTCTGATAGGTTAAATCGTTATCACCAAAAAACTGCACCACGGCCATTGGAGAAAGCTCAACGCCCGTTACGTCATAACCTTGATTAGCAAGCCACAGCAAGTCCGCCGACTTACCACACAGCGGTACCAGCACCTTAGCGCCACGGGCAACCTGTGGCCAGTACTGTGTCAGCCAAGGATTCACTTCATCGCGATGAAAACCAATTCGCCCTGCTTGCCAGCGCTCTAACCAAAAATCATTTGTAACCACGTTCACCTCTAGGATGTGTTAACATTCTTCGTACTACTAGGCTTTCTATCAGAGTATATAATATTCTAGTCCAATAACATGACAGCAACTATGCAGAAAAAATCCTTATGTCGCTAGAGAATGCCCCAGACCATATTAAACTTGCCGTCGATTTGATTGCCCTGCTTGAAGATAATGAGATCGATCAGCAGACAGCGATTGCAGCACTTAAGATTGTTCTACAAGACTTTGAGACGAAATCTTCGCCGCGGCCTGTAACTGATTAAAGTGATCCGGCACGATAAAAAAGCCGTGTAACTGACCATCAGGCACCTCATTAACACTGCTATAGCGCCATTTAGGTTGCTTATCCTTGTCGATCAGTAACGCGCGTACCCCCTCGACAAAGTCACCATTTAGACAGACATTCAGTGACAGCAAGGTTTCACGCTCAAGCACTTGCTCCAGTGTTTGATCCACAGCCCAATCAAGCTGCTTTAAAATGATTGCAGCGGACAAAGCACTGCCGTGCAAAAACGTCTCCCGTGCTCGCTGTAAAGCATCACACTCAGTCTCAAGTTGCATCATAGCTTGCTCGATCGTACTGATCGTGCCCGTCATTAGCTGAGCAATGTCTTTGTCTAACATCTGTAACTCGGGTTTTTGCAGAGGCAAATCATCCGCCATGCTAAAATTATAGAGCACGCGTTCGATATGAGTCTCCACTCGCTCACGGCTTAGGGTTGCCGTGTCTCCCTGAGCTAAAGCTTTAAGCACACTGTCACGCGCCTCATCACAGACATAATGCGTCGCCATTCCCAGCTCGCAAGCATCGGTAGCGTTTACTTGGTAGGCTGTTAGGGCTAAAAAACGCGCAATATGCTGAGGTAACTTATTGAGGAAGTAGGATGCACCGACATCCGGATACAAGCCAATGGCAATTTCTGGCATGGCCAGACGGCTACTCGGTGTCACTAAACGATATTGGGATGCCATAAACAGCCCCATGCCGCCGCCCATGACATAGCCGTTGCCCCAACAGATAATCGGCTTAGGATAGGTAGCCAAAAAGTAATCGAGCTGATATTCGGTGTGAAAATAACGATAACTGAACTGACCTTGATCGGCTTGCTTGAGTGAATGGTAGACATCCACCACATTCCCTCCGGCACAGAAGCCTTTGCTGCCAGCGCCTTCAAGCCAAATAGCGGCGATGTGCGGATCATGTGACCACACCTCTAGTTGATGAGTAATAGCCTCGATCATTTCCAGACTTAATGCATTAATGGCTTTGGGGGCATTTAGACGCACTTGCCCAAGCTTGCTTTGTCCGGCAAAGGGGTGCTCTGAGAACTCCACTGACTGTGACATAGACACTCCATTTTTGTTATTTTCTTTCCAAAGTAGCGAATCCAACCGATATCGACAACATGCTTAAGACTAAAGTCGACAAAAAAACCCTATCTAACTGAGTTAGATAGGGTTTTGTAAAAGCTAAAGCAGTGACTACTTCTTCGGCGCGAATGGGTTATCAGAAGAACGGAACTCAAATGAGATCGGCGTGCCGGTAATGTTAAGTACCGTACGGAACTTGTTCTCCAAATAACGCTTATAGCTACCTGGTAGCGCATGTGTCTGATTGCCGTGCACGACAATACGCGGTGGGTTTGAGCCCCCTTGGTGAGCGTAGCGCAACTTAATACGACGACCTTTAATCATCGGCGGCTGATGCTCGGCAACCGCATCTTCAAGAATACGCGTTAGGCGGTTAGTCGACCACTTAGCATAACAAGATTCATAGGTATCTTCGATGGTGTCATACAGATCACCCACACCTGTTCCATGCAACGCTGAGATGTAATGCACTTTCGCGTAAGGTACAAAGCCAAGGCGACGCTCGACTTCTTTTTTCATGTGCTCGCGCTCATCTTTGCTTAAGCCATCCCATTTGTTGATCGCAATCACCAGACCACGACCCGCGTCCAAGGCATAGCCGATCATGTGTAAGTCTTGCTCAACCAAGTCTTCGTGAGAGTCGATCACACAAATCACCACGTTGGCATCTTGGATTGCCTGCAAGGTTTTTACAATGGAGAATTTCTCAACCGCTTCTTTCACATGCTTACGACGACGCACACCCGCTGTATCAATCAAGGTGTATTCTTTGTCATGACGCTTGTAGGGAATGTACACACTGTCACGTGTTGTACCTGGCATATCGAACACCACCACACGATCTTCCCCGAGCATGCGGTTAACCAGGGTTGACTTACCCACGTTCGGACGACCAATCACACCAATACGAATACCTTTGGCATTAAACTCAATCTGCTCGCGCGCCTCGGCAACACGGTCAGCAAATGGCAACATGACTGTATCAATTAACGAGCGTACGCCTTTACCGTGCGCGGCTGCCAACGGATACAATTGCCCCATACCCAAGGCATAAAAGTCTGCTAGAGCAACGTCTTCATCAATACCATCGGTTTTGTTAACCACCATGTATACTGGCTTATCCGAGCGGCGTAGGTGATTAGCAATCATCTCGTCTGCAGGGTTTAAGCCATTACGTCCGTCTACAAGAAACAGCACCGCATCAGCTTCTTCAATCGCTAGCAGTGATTGACGCGCCATATGCTCATCAATGCCCTGCTCATCACCGCTGATACCACCGGTATCGATGACGATAAATTCATGCTCACCGGCCTTGCCATCACCGTATTTGCGGTCACGGGTCAGTCCAGGATAATCAGCTACCAGCGCATCACGGGTGCGCGTAAGCTGATTAAACAGAGTGGATTTGCCAACATTGGGTCGACCGACCAATGCAATAACTGGGATCATTTTTCTAACCTATAAAAATACAAAGGGGCTGCTTCCAAAAAAGGAAAGCAGCCTCTTTAAATTGCTTGTCGCATTATGTTTGGACGCGTCGCTGTTACCAATAACGCAACGCAGTCAAACTCGCAGAGGGTGTCAGTATAAACAATTGCCCATCACTCGACACCATTTGGCTACCTGCCGGGCCTTTATTATCCGCTAACGTCCACGCTTCAATATTGCCAGTCGTACGATTCATCAAATGTACCCAACCACCACGATCAAGCACAGCAACGTAATCTTTTAAGAAAGCTGGCGAAGCCAAGGAGCGTTCAGATAGTTGCTCATTATCCCAAATCGTCGAACCATTACGCGCGTTCAACAGATGCACATTACTATTTTGATCCACGACCGCAAGCTCAGAGCCATTGACCGCGACACTGTTTGCAGAAGGAATATTACGTTGCCAAATAGGACGGCCAGACTGCAGAGCAATCGCTGTCACTGTGCCATTATAAGCGGCGCTGTATACCAGACCGTTGGCGACAACTAAGCGTTGACTCACATCGCTCAAACGCTCAATTTCATAGCGCCCTTCTGGTTTACCCACGGCGTATTGCCAAATCATATCACCCGTTTGCAGGTTATACGCTTTGACTTTACCTGAGGCAAAACCTGTAATCACCTTGCCATCTACAATGATCGGAGCCGTGGTACCACGGATCGTCAGTGCAGGGATATCTTCTTTATCACGCCATAGGGTTTTACCCGTTTGGGCGTCCATGACGGTTAACCAGCCATCGCCTGTTTGTACTGCGACACGGCCTTCCCCAGCCCCCGCCTCAGCCAACACTTCTGAGGTAAGAGATTTACGCCAAAGCACCGACTTTTGATCCAAAGAGGCCGCTACTAATTCTGCATCATAAGTGCCGAAGAATAGTTTATCTTCGCCTACAGCAACCCCTGAGCTTGGGCGAATACCTGTGGCAAACGCCTGCTGCTGATCACCTGAGGTATTAAATTCGTACAGCATGCCACGGTCAGTGACAAAATAAAGGGCATTGTTACGCGCCACAATATTGAAGGTTTCCGTCTGCTCGCCGCGAGCAATGCCATCTAATGCACGATGCCACGAGGGTTGAAAATTGACTTCTTGGCTACCGCTACTAGGCGCCGGCAACATATTTGAACAGCCCTGCAAAAGCGCTGCACTTGTCACCACGGCCGCAATCATTGGTTTCCACATATTAACCGCTCACTAAATCTTTCAGTTTGACTCGTAACAGAGGAGATTGTGCATCCTCACCTAGATTGGCTGCAGCCGCTTCATAGGCCTCGCGTGCACCATCACGATCCCCTTGCGCTAGCATGATATCACCGCGTAGCTCTTGTACTTGGCCAGCAAAGGCTGGGGCATCAACGCTGTCCAATGTAGCCAATGCGTCATCGTACTGTTCAAGCTCTGCTTGAAGTCGTGCAATACGTACATTGGCAATGGTCGTTAAAGAGGCATCTTCTGTTTGACTTACGATCGACTGCAAAGCTTCTAACGCTGCCTCATACTCACCATTTTGCACCGCAACACGTGCTACGAACAGTTGCCCGTATAAAGCATAACCTGTGTCATCGTATTCGTCTGACAGCTGCTCAGCTAAGTAACGAATCGTCTTTTGATTTTCTTCTTGCTCAATGTTGGCAGACGCTTCGGTCAAACTCTGATACAAAGAAGACGCTTCAGCAAGGTGGTTTTCTTGACTACTCTGCCAAGCTTGCCAACCAAAGTAACCACCAACCCCAACGGCCACGGCCAGCACCAAAGAGGTACCATTCTTTTTCCACCAGGTTTTAAACGCTTCGATTTGTTCTTCTTCAGTTTTTACTTCAGACACACTGCCTTCCTTAATAATCCTAATTCGCCGTCAGGTTAATCAATCAACCATTAAGCTGTTGCGATAAGTAACCTGCTAGTTCTGTCGTAGCACAAGACGTTTGCTCGCCGTTAAGCATATCTTTTACCTGAACAATGCCCTGCTCTACTTCCGTATCACCTAAAATCAAAGTAAAGCGAGCACCTGACTTATCGGCTTTTTTCATTTGGTTTTTGAAGTTACCGCCACCACAGTGGCGTAGTACCTGCCAGCCTTGCTCGGCATTGCGTAATTGTTCGGCGACCACAAATGATTGCACTTCCGCCGCCTCACCGAAGCTGACCACAAAGACATCAGTATTATCTTTAGCCGCGTCAGGAATCAAGTCTAACGTTTCTAGTAATAGCACCAAACGTTCAACGCCCATCGCGAAGCCCACTGCTGGGGTTGCGCGTCCGCCTAGTTGTTCAACCAAGCCATCGTAGCGACCACCAGCACAGACTGTCGCTTGCGCGCCAAGATGCGTGGTTACCCATTCGAATACGGTTTTGCCATAGTAGTCTAAGCCACGTACTAGCTTAGTATTGATAACAAATGGGACATCGTTTGCTGTCAAAATAGCTTGTAGGCGCTCGAAATGCGCTTGCGACTCGTCATCGATGAAGTCTTCTAAGCTCGGCGCTTGCTCAAGCACTTGCTGAGTCTTTTCATCTTTCGAATCAAGGATACGTAGTGGGTTAGTCGTCAGACGGCGCTGACTGTCCTCATCTAACTGATCTTTATACTGCGTCAGATACTCAACCAAAGCAGCTTTAAAAGCTTCACGTGCAGCCGCCACACCGATGGTGTTTAACTGCAGCTCGACATGCTCTAAAAGACCCAGTTGTTTCCACAAGCGCGCCGTTAGGATGATCAGCTCAGCATCGATATCGGGGGTCGACATGCCAAAGGATTCCACACCAATTTGGTGGAACTGACGGTAGCGACCTTTTTGCGGGCGCTCATAGCGGAACATCGGACCGACATACCAAAGGCGCTGAGTTTGATTAAACAATAATCCGGCTTGGTCCGCGGCACGCACACAGCTTGCTGTACCCTCAGGGCGCAAAGTTAGGGACTCCCCATTGCGGTCATCAAAGGTGTACATTTCTTTTTCAACGATATCGGTGGTTTCACCGACACCGCGCTTAAACAGCTCTGTGTGCTCAACAATTGGAAAACGAATTTGTTGGTAACCATAACTGCTCACGACCTGAGCAACAGTTTTTTCTAGATACTGCCAAACGGAAGACTGGCCAGGCAGAATATCATTCATGCCACGAATTGCTTGTACTTTACGACCCACTGTAAGTGCCCTTATGACTTAACGATCAGATTCGATTCTTGTTGCTCTTTTTCCTTAGCTTTGTCGCGAATAAGGCGCTCAAGATCTTCTACTAAGGTTTCATTTTTAACTTTTGAACTGGGTTTGCCATCGAGGTATACCAAATTATTTGGCGAACCACCGGTTAACCCCAAATCCGCTTCTTTAGCTTCACCCGGTCCATTCACGACACAACCGATAACAGCCACATCCATAGCTACTTGAATATCGTCTAAGCGCTCTTCTAGCTCGTTCATGGTTTTGATGACATCAAAGTTTTGGCGTGAGCAGCTTGGGCAGGCAATAAAGTTAATGCCTCGACTACGCAGTTTTAAACTACGCAACATATCCCAACCAACCTTGATCTCTTGCACAGGGTCTGCGGCAAGCGAGACACGTAAGGTGTCACCAATGCCGTCCATTAGCAAAAGTCCTAAACCAATGGAAGATTTCACTGTGCCCGAGCGCAAGCCACCCGCTTCAGTGATCCCTAGGTGCAGTGGGTTATCAATCTGAGAGGCAATTTTACGGTAGGCTTCTACCGTCATAAAAATGTCCGAGGCTTTAAGGCTTAGCTTAAACTCTTGGAAATCCAACGCGTCAAAGTATTCGATTTGGCGGAAGGCTGATTCTACTAGCGCATCAGGAGTTGGCTCGCCGTATTTTTTCTGCAGATCTTTTTCCAGTGACCCAGCATTTACACCGATTCGAATCGGAATGTTTTTATCACGCGCACAATCAACCACCGCGCGGACACGATCTTTGTTACCGATATTGCCTGGATTGATACGCAAACAATCAACACCGTATTCCGCCACTTTCAGCGCAATTCGGTGGTCGAAATGGATGTCGGCTACCAACGGAATATTGACTTGTTCACGGATGGATTTAAATGCTTCAGCGGCATCCATTGAAGGCACTGATACACGTACAATATCGGCGCCAGCATCTTGAATAGCTTGAATTTGCGCTACCGTTGCTGCCACATCACACGTTTCGGTATTGGTCATACTTTGCACACTAATTGGTGCACCACCACCAACGGGCACATTGCCAACCATAATCTGACGTGAGTGACGTCGTTTAATAGGCGATTCGAAATGCATAAATCTCTCTACTCAAGCTCAAATCGAGCTAGGTCGTTACGAACATTAGAGGAGAAGTCAAACGCCTCTCCTTTATAAATAAATTCTGTTACCCCTGGGGCGTAGCCCAAAGTCACTTGATAAGGTGCTTCACCATTGAGTTCAAGGGTACTACCAGACGATTTAACACCGGAGAACAGTACTCGCCCAGTGCTATCTTGTACTTGCGTCCAGCAATCAGCGCTGAAGTTTACCACAATGTCGTTAGAATAAGCAGGTTGCGTCGGTGCCTCGGATGCTACAGATTGGCTTGTTTCATTCTCTTGGCGCGCCGCCTGAGCGACTTCATCGGGATCTAAGCCTGCATCTTCTAGCAAAGCCATAGTTTCGGCTGACAGCCCAGTAACGACCTCTTCGTCCAAATCTTCTAAAGCATCAATTTGCGTATTTTCCAGTGCAGATAAATCCAGCTCATCTAGCCCTACCTGCTCTGCAGTCGAATCAGCATCAGGGTCCTGAGCCGCACTCTCGTCTGGCGTCAGTGTTGGCTCGACAGGACTTTCTGATTCATCCGCTGGCTCTACAGCGCTTTGCTCGGCCACGGGCGCGTCGTTGGCTGGGGCCTCATCATCACTGGTAAAACTTGGCCACCAAAACGCAACAAAGACAATGATCGCCAAAATGATGACTGATACTATCATGACAATCGGATCACGTACGGTCGCCTGATGTTTGACATTATCAACCGAGCGTATAGTGGTTTCCTTGGAAGAAAGCTGCTGATCGTAGGCTTCAAGGACAGGTCGATAATCTATATCTAAGACACGGCAATAGCTTTTCAGATAGCCACGCGCAAAGGTAGGTGAACGGAATAGCTGGAATTGGTTGTTTTCAAGTGCATGGACTTTATCGATTGACAACTTTAACTCAGTTGCCACATGTCGCTCAGAATAAGCCAACGCAAGGCGCTTAGTTCGCAAAACTTGGCCAATATCCATTGCGCTGTTACCTTGCTCAGGAGCGATATCCATCTCTAATTCAGTTGTCATGGTATTACCTTGATATTTCAGGCAAACAGAAGCGCGAGGGGCTATAAAATGTAAGGTCAGCTTCGATAACCTTGGCGGCTATCGACAGACAAGAATATGAGCCCTGAAGTCCAAAAGAAACGGACCAAGTCATGCCTGAATATTGATGTAAAGGCGCTTTCTGCTAATAGTTTGTTATTAAATCAAGATTGCGCCTTGCCATCAAATCAATCCCACCAAAATGGTGAAAATCTTTTCTATCACAATGCGGTTTTTAACAACATCTGACAGCTTTTTGACAAATCTCACCATCCAACGTTGTTAAGGTCGCTTCTGCTTGGTTATTCAGACACCTGACGCAGCTCGATGTACTTTTGCGAGCGTCGAGTTTTATCTAGGAAGTCACCTACCAACTGACCACAGGCAGCGTCGATATCATCACCACGGGTGGTGCGTACCGTCACGGTGTACCCATCATCCGCAAGAATTTTCTGGAAACGACGTGTTTGATTATTTGAAGGCTTCTCATAACCCGAATGTGGGAACGGGTTAAAGGGAATCAAGTTAATCTTACACTCCAAATTCTGCAGCAGTTTAGAGAGTTGGCGCGCATGCTCTTCCTGATCGTTCACGCCCGCCATGACAGTGTATTCAATCGTGATGTGGCGTTTATCAGGCAAGTTATCTAGGTAGTGCTGACACGCTTCAAGCAGTTCTTCGATTGGGTATTTCTTGTTGATTGGAACCAACTCATTACGCAGCTCGTTGTTTGGCGCGTGCAAAGAAATCGCCAATGACACATCGGTGCGTTTCACCAACTCATAAATACGCGGCACTACGCCAGACGTACTTAGGGTCACGCGGCGTTTAGACAAACCGTAAGCATTGTCATGCATCATCAGGGTCATGGCATCGACCACGGGCTCGAAGTTCATCAGCGGCTCGCCCATGCCCATCATCACCACATTGGTTACACGACGCGGACCATTAGGGTCCATCGGCCCAAATGATTTGATCGCGATCCATACTTGGCCGATGATTTCTGCAGGCGTTAGATTACGGTTAAAGCCTTGCTTACCCGTCGAGCAGAAGCTGCAGTCTAGCGAACAGCCAACCTGCGATGACACACAAAGCGTCGCGCGATCGCCATCTGGAATGAGTACCGCTTCAACGCAGTTATTATTGCCGCCTTCGGTACGAATAATCCATTTGCGTGTGCCATCCGTTGAGATGTTTTGCGACACAATCTCTGGCGCACGGATCTCACATATGGTTTCAAGTTTAGCACGCAGTTTCTTACTGACATCCGTCATGTCATCAAAGGACTCAGCGCCCTTTTGGTGAATCCATTTCATTACTTGCGTTGCGCGAAATTTCTTCTCGCCAATCGATTCAAAAAAAGCAATCAACTTTTCGGGAGAAAGGCCAAGTAAGTTTACTTTTTGGGTGTCAGTCATAGGATTATATCATTCGCCATAAAGCGTTAAGTGTAGACAAAAAAGCTTCTGAAAAGCGTCAATCTTTTCAGAAGCCTCTGCAAAGAAGCGGGCCATAGGCCCGCTTCTTCAAAACCTTTTTCTCTTGATGAGAAAGTAAGGCTAGCAGATCAATTACTTACCGAAGAAGTAAGCAACTTCACGTGCAGCAGACTCAACAGAGTCAGAACCGTGTACAGCGTTTGCATCGATAGACTCAGCGTAATCTGCACGTAGCGTACCAGCAGCAGCTTCTTTAGGGTTAGTTGCCCCCATTAGCTCGCGGTGACGTAGAACAGCGCCTTCGCCTTCAAGAACAGAAACAACAACAGGACCAGAAGTCATGAATGCTACTAGGTCATTGTAGAATGGACGCTCTTTGTGCTCAGCGTAGAAGCCACCTGCTAGCTCGTCGTCTAGTTGGATCATTTTCGCTTCAACGATTTTCAGACCAGCACGCTCGAAACGAGTGTAGATTTCACCGATTACGTTTTTAGCAACAGCATCTGGTTTGATGATAGATAGAGTGCGTTCTAGCGCCATGTTAAACTCCAAAATGGTATTTCAAAGAGCTCACCGATATTAGTAAGCTCGACTTAAAAGATTTGCGCGTGGATTATACGCATGTCTTTGTTAAATTTGTATGTATGAATGACTTTTTTTCGTGTTTCATGTACTGAAAAGCGTCATTTACACTGCGCGTAGCTGTGCCACTGCGTTCGTAACCGTTTCGATAACAAAATCGACTTCTGCTTCGGTTGTAAAACGCCCTACCGACATGCGTAACGAGGCATGCGCTAATTCGTCTGGCAAGCCAATCGCACGTAATACATAAGAGGGTTCCAAGCTTGCAGAGGTACAAGCGGAACCAGAAGACACGGCAATGTCGGCAAGCGACATCAACAGTATTTCACCATCAACGCCATCGAAACCCACATTGATTACACCGGCAACACGGTGATTAGAGTTACCGTTTAGGTGTACGCCACCCATTGCATTTAAGCCATTCCAAAGACGTTCACGTAATGCCGCAATGCGTGTGCAGTCTTCTAGCATATCGCTCTTAGCCACAGCGAACGCAGCGCCCATACCAACTATCTGGTGGGTCGCTAAGGTGCCTGAGCGCATTCCACGCTCATGCCCACCACCATGAATCTGTGCGGCTACCTTTACTTTTGGTGAGCGACGCACATACAGCGCACCGATACCTTTAGGGCCATAGGTTTTATGCGCGGTCAGTGACATCAGATCAACATTCATTGCATTGACATCAATAGCCACTTTGCCAGTCGTTTGTGCCGCATCAACATGCAAGAAAATACCACGCGCTCGGGTCTCTTGACCGATGGCTGCGATGTCTGTGAGCACGCCCAACTCATTATTACCGTGCATCAGTGACACCAAGATAGTATCTTCGCGTAACGCTGCCAATACACTGTCGACCGTAATTTCGCCCTGTTCGTTTGGCTTTAAGTAGGTAACTTCAAAGCCCTCTAGCTCCAATTGACGACACGGGTCTAACACTGCCTTGTGCTCGATCATCGAGGTCACGATATGGCGACCTTTAGACTTGTACTCCTGCGCCACCCCTTTTAAGGCCAAATTGTTGGCTTCGGTCGCGCCTGACGTCCAAACGATTTCTCGAGCATCAGCACCGATAAGCTCGGCAACTTGTTGGCGCGCTTCCTCTACTGCCTCTTCAGCACGCCAGCCAAATAGGTGCGAGCGCGAAGCGGGATTACCAAAATTGCCATCCTTGGTTAAGCACTGCATCATCTGTTCGGCCACACGTGGGTCTACAGGTGTCGTAGCAGAGTTATCAAGGTATACAGGGGTTTGCATGGGAGTCTCCAAAAAACTTATACAGAAGCTTGCGCAATAGACTTAACGCGACCAACAATCGAGCGTAAACCATTGCCGCGGGTCGGGCTCAGATGGCTTTCAAGGTCCAACTCTGCAAAATATTGATCAATATCGAACGCTAGTATCTCTGCAGGCGTTTGCTTATCGTAAGCTGCCATAACAATGCCTAATAAACCGCGTACAATCACTGCATCACTGTCGACAGCAAAAGTCAGCACTTCACCTTTTACCGGATCTTGTTCTGTGCCCGGCTGAATCCATACATTACTTTGACAGCCTTTCACTAGACGTTCAGTGGTGCGCCACTGCTCGTCAAACGCTGGCAAGGATTTACCTAAGTCTATGATGTAGCTGTACTTCTCTTCCCAATCATCAAAAAATGAAATGTCATCAATAATTTCTTCGGTTGTCGGTAAAGACATATGGCCTCGCTCGGTCTGCTCTAGCAAAAAAGAAACGGCCAATGGGTAAACATTGGCCGTGTGGTATTGTATTAGATTTTGGCGTTTGGCTGTAGCTTAGAAAAACAGTCCCGCCTCAAGCTGAGCTTCTTCGCTCATCATATCTCGCGACCAAGGCGGATCAAAGACCAACTCAACCTTGGCTAGGTCTACATTCGGTACTTTTTCGACGCGGTATTTCACATCACTGACCAATACAGGCCCCATACCGCAGCCTGGCGCAGTTAACGTCATTTGAATATTAACTTGCTTAGCCGACTGATCAAGTGTCACATCATAGATTAGACCCAACGACACCAAGCTGATTGGAATTTCTGGGTCATAAACACTGTCCAGAGCCTGCCAAACCTGCTCTGCAATAATCTGACCTGAGCCATCATCAAGAAACGCCAAGACTTCAGGCTCTTGACCAATAGCATCCGCATCAGTGCCATCAATACGTAGCATATTACCTTGGAAGGTGACCGTATAATTACCACCCAATGCTTGATTGATGGTAATAAACTGCCCTTCAGGGATTGTCGTGGGCTCACCACTTGGCACTCGGCGTGCGGGACACTCACGTTGAGTGACAACCATCTTTTGCATAATTTAGTTCACGCTAAAGCTTTCGCCGCAGCCACATTCAGCTACTACGTTTGGGTTATTGAACTTTACGACTTGGTTAATACCTTCACGCACAAGGTCGATTTCTGTACCTTGCAACAGCGTTAACGACTCATCATCAATCGCGAGCTTAACGCCATCAAAATCCATGACTGCGTCACCTGCTTCAGGCGCTGCAACGATATCTAATACGTAAGCGTAACCAGTGCAGCCGCTTTCTTTGGTGCTTAAACGCACTAATGCGCCTTCTTGTGCCGCAAGCTTGGATGCAAAAAACTTACGCGCGTTGTCTGTCAGAGTAACAGACTGATTCGGATCAAATGTTTCGGTCGCCATAATGCCTCCTACGCCAACATCATGTGAACTTTTTTGAGCGCTTTAAAAAACAACTCAACTTCTTCGATTGTGTTATAGATCGAAAATGACATACGCGCCGTACCCGGCACGCCAAAACGCGCCATCAGAGGCTGAGCGCAGTGGTCACCGGTACGAATGGCAATGCCTTGGCGATCTAACAAGAAACCAATGTCTGCTGGGTGACCACCTTCAAAGACAAAGCTCAGAGCGCCGACTTTGTGTTCGGCTTCACCTATGATACGTAAGCCATCAAAGTCTTTGGCAAGCTCAGTAGCACGTGCCATCAAGGCCTGCTCATGCTCAGCCACCGCTGCATGATCAAGGGCATTAAACCAACGAATGGCTTCACCGAGTGCAATCGCATCACCAACATTCGGTGTACCCGCTTCTAGGCGGTACGGTAAAACATTCCACGTGGCATCTTGTAACGTAACCGTTGCGATCATCTCGCCACCGGTTTGCCAAACAGGCCAGTCAGCTAAAAGCTCAGTCTTGCCCCACAGCGCACCGATTCCCATTGGGCCATAAATTTTATGGCCCGAGAAAGCATAAAAATCACAACCGATTGCCTGCACATCAACATCACCGTGCGCGATACCTTGAGCACCATCGATCATCACCCAAGCACCGACAGTCTTGGCTTGCTCAGTCAACCATTTTACTGGATTGACCGTGCCAAGAGAGTTCGACACATGCGGGAAAGCAACCAGCTTGGTGTTGTCGTTTAGTAGCGCTTGATAGGCCTCTAAATCAAGCTCACCTTTATCCGTTACCGGAACCGTATGCAAGGTTGCACCTGCTGCTTTACACGCCTGCTGCCAAGTCACGATATTGGCATGATGCTCCATGCCGGTCACGATCACTTCATCAGTCGCTTTAAGCAGTTTTGACAAACCGTTGGCCACCATATTAATGCCTTCGGTTGTACCGCTGGTCCAAATAACTTCTTCTCGCGCTGGCGCATTGATGAAGTCTTTAATGATGTCGCGTGCCGCTTCAAATTTACGTGTCGCCTCATCCGCCAAGCGGTGTGCCCCACGGTGTACATTTGAGTTGTAAAGCGAGTAGTACTCCACCAGTGCGTCAATGACACACTGGGGCTTTTGTGTGGTAGCAGCGTTATCTAGATAGATTAAAGGCTTACCATCAATTTCGCGCTTCAATATAGGGAACTGCTCACGAATAGCAGCAACATCAAGACTCATGGACTTCTCGCTTATTTTACTTCCATCTGGGCAAATCGATCACGAATGATAGGACGAACCCACTCAGCCAAAGCTTCATTTGGCATCTGATCAATCAACTCATTAATAAAACCAAAGCTTAGCATTAACTGCGCTTGCGAGCGGCTCACACCGCGTGTTTGCAAGTAGTACAACGCTTTCTTATCGATCTCAGCAACGGTTGCACCGTGAGCACAACGCACGTCGTCTGCATAGATCTCAAGCTCAGGCTTGGTATTGATCTCAGCCTTGTTAGACATCAGCAAGTTGCGGTTATTCAGCTCGGCTAATGTTTTCTGAGCATCACGATGAATGTGGATACGACCATTAAACACTGCACGACTGCGATCCGCTGCAATACCACGAATATTCTCTTCTGTGGTGCAGTTAGGCACTTCGTGCTCAACTGTCGCATGCAAATCAAACAGCTCTTGACCATCCAGTAGGTAGATAGCGTTCAGCTTCGCATCCGCTTTCTCGCCCGCATGAATGATGTCGGTATCAATACGCTGTAGCGCACTACCGAAACCAATGATAGAGCTGTTTAGCTTGGCTTCTTCAAGTAACTTAAAGTGACAGCCACCGATTGCAACATTGTCATCTACTTGCAGAGCAAAGCGGTAATGCTCAAGGCTGGCCTGCGCACCAATTTGGTATTCGGTGAACGCTGTAGCTAATGTCGCGCCATAGCCTTCGCCATTTTCAATAACGCTCAAAGAGGCATTGGCTTTCAGCTCAACCACCACACGAATATGACCTTCAGAGCCTTCGCTCAAGAGATTGTTAATTCGTAGCGGCTGAGCGATAGACACGCCTTCAGCTACCGTAACGACGGCAACATCTGCTGCCAACACATCGTTCACCAAGCCAAACACATGACGACTAGGCTTGATGGAGCCGAACAGTGTCGACTCTTGCATCTCAACCGTTAAGCCTTCAGGTAGCTCTTCCGGCAGTGAAATCAGTTGGCCATCGATAAAGGTCAACTCTAAGAAATCAACACCGTCAATCGCTACCGGCGCCAACTCAGCTGGCTCTTCTTTAGCCACCGCCGTAGTGCGTTCTACCGCGCGTAACGGTGTGTATTTCCATGCTTCTGTTTTACGCGTCGGCCACTTTGTGTCTTTTAGCAACGCTAGTGACGCAGCACGCTGGTCGGAGAAACCATCTTGAATGCTGTCCGCACGAGCGATGGCTTGTTGTAACCATTCACTCATGATTAATCCTCTAGTTCGTCTTCAGTCGGCTCTGATTGAATCCAAGCGTAGCCTTGCTCTTCAAGCTCTTTCGCTAATGATGCATCACCGCTCTTAACGATTTTGCCATCCGCCAATACGTGTACGAAGTCAGGCTTAATGTAATCCAGTAGACGCTGATAGTGCGTCACTACGATAAAGCTACGCTCACCATCACGTTGACTGTTTACACCGTTGGCGACTACTTGCATTGCATCGATGTCTAGGCCTGAGTCGGTCTCATCCAAAATGCATAGCTTAGGCTGAAGCAACATCATCTGCATGATTTCATTACGCTTCTTCTCACCACCAGAGAAGCCTTCGTTAACACCACGCTTTAGGAAAGACACTGGCAAGTTGACTTGCTTACAGGCTTCTTTCGCCATTTTCAAAAATTCAGCAGATGTAACCGCTTCTTCGCCACGCGCTTCACGCTGGGCGTCGACTGCTGCTTTCAAAAACTCAAGATTGCTTACACCTGGGATTTCAACAGGGTATTGGAACGCTAAGAAAAGGCCTGCGCGTGCGCGCTCTTCTACTTCCATTTCTAGCAGATTTTCACCAGCTAGCGTTACTTCACCGCTGTCAACTTCGTAGCCATCACGGCCAGACAATACGTAACCAGTAGTCGACTTGCCGGCACCGTTAGGGCCCATAATGGCATGTACTTCACCTGGTTTAATGTCTAGGTTGAGACCTTTGAGAATGTTTTTTTCTTCTACACTTGCGTGCAAATCTTTAATCGATAACAAAACGTTTTCGTTTGACATGTTCAATGGGTTCCTCAACCTAACCAACAGAGCCTTCAAGGCTAATTTCGAGAAGTTTGCCTGCTTCAACGGCAAACTCCATAGGGAGTTCTTTAAAGACTTCTTTACAGAAGCCATTAACGATCATTGAGACCGCTTTTTCAGGATCGACGCCACGCTGCTGACACAAGAACATTTGGTCATCGCTGACTTTAGAGGTGGTCGCTTCGTGCTCAATAATCGCAGATGGATTGCGACTTTCCACATAAGGGAACGTATGGGCACCACACTGATCACCGATCAATAGCGAGTCACACTGAGTGAAGTTACGCGCGCCTTCCGCACCTGGATTCATGCGTACAAGACCACGGTACGAGTTATTACTGCGACCTGCAGAAATACCTTTAGATATGATCGTCGACTTAGTGTTTTTACCTAGGTGGATCATCTTGGTACCGGTGTCAGCTTGCTGACGACCACGCGTCAAAGCAACCGAGTAGAATTCACCGACACTGTTATCGCCTTTTAGTACACAGCTTGGGTATTTCCACGTCACAGAAGAGCCTGTCTCTACTTGTGTCCAAGAGATTTTGGCATTGGTATGACAAATGCCACGCTTGGTCACAAAGTTATAGATACCGCCTTTACCTTCCTCATCACCTGGATACCAGTTTTGTACGGTTGAGTACTTAATCTCAGCATCATCTAACGCAACCAGCTCCACCACCGCAGCGTGCAATTGGTTTTCATCACGTTGTGGTGCAGTACAACCTTCAAGGTAACTTACATAAGAACCTTCATCGGCAACGATTAGAGTACGTTCGAATTGACCAGTGTTTTGTTCGTTGATACGGAAGTAAGTCGACAGCTCCATTGGGCAACGAGTACCTTTTGGAATGTAGACAAACGAACCATCGGTAAAGACCGCACAATTTAATGCTGCGAAGTAGTTATCTTTGGTTGGCACCACGCTGCCGATGTATTTTTTAACCAGATCTGGGTACTTGTGCAGCGCTTCAGAAATTGGGCAAAAGATAACGCCGGCTTCTTCTAGCTTTTCGCGGAAAGTGGTTACGACTGATACAGAGTCAAATACAGCATCAACGGCAACGCCTGCTAGCATTTGCTGCTCAACCAGTGGGATACCAAGTTTTTCGTAGGTACGCAAAAGTTCCGGATCAACCTCGTCCAAAGACTTAGGCTTATCCTTCATACTTTTTGGTGCCGAGTAGTATGAAATCGCTTGGAAGTCGATTTTTGGGTAATCCACGTGAGCCCAATCAGGCTCTTCCATTTCTTGCCAAACACGAAACGCATTGAGACGCCATTCCAGCATCCACTCAGGTTCACCTTTGACCTCAGAGATTCGGCGGATTACATCTTCATTGAGGCCTGGCTCAAACGTTTCTGATTCCACTGCAGAAACGAAGCCCGCTTCATATTCTCGAGCTAACGCCTTATCAATCTGCTCAGTCATATTAGAAACTCACTCATTATTCTAGGGGCAACGCCCGACTAGTTGTGTTCGTTAACCGATGAGGGCCGCGGAAATTTTTTCTTTCGCTGCCGAAGCCGACACCTTGCTATCATTATCTTGTCGTTCAGCAACTTGCCGAACATCTTGGCGCTTAACTAACTTTTCAAGACTAATTTGACTCAAAAAGTCATGTATCTGATCACTTAAATCACACCACAAATGATGTGTTAAACAAGTATGCCCACCTTGGCAATCACTGCGCCCTTGGCACCCAGTTGCGTCTACGGACTCATTGACCGCATCGACAATCTGAGCAACGAAAATTTCATTACGATCGCGACTTAATAAATAACCGCCACCTGGACCACGCACGCTGAGCACGAGCTTTTGTTTGCGTAATTTAGCAAACAACTGCTCCAAATAAGACAGCGAAATCCCCTGCCTATTTGATATGTCAGAAAGCGATACCGGACCACTGTCTGCATGCAAAGCCAAATCCAGCATTGCAGTTACCGCATAACGACCTTTTGTTGTTAAGCGCATAAACGCTCCACTCAAATGCTTATGGATGACTCGCATCATACAAAAACCTAGTATTTTGATCAAGTATTTACCTGAGTCGCCTACTAGGGTATTCGCACAAGAGCAAAAACTGAGGTATTTTAAGGGTATAGAGGGCAAAACTGAATCGCTTAACGCGTATTTGTTACTATATCTTTCGGGTTTTTGGCCGTTATAGTAATAACCCTAGTTAACGGCTTGCCCAAGGAGCGTAAAATGGCAAAACTAACCGATGAAAACGAAGCGCTGGATGTTAGCGCTAAAAAGAAGAAACCGATTGCTCTAATCATTGGTTTCGCTGTCTGTTTTCTACTGAGTGTTGGCGCGTCTGCAGGCATTACCTTTTGGCTAACGTCAAGCCAAAACAATTCACAGCAACTGACTACGTTACAAAGCCAATTGGATACGCAATTATCCGCCATGCGTCAGAGTATAGAGCAGCAGAATACGACACTAAGTGCTATGCGCGGCGAAAATGAAACACTTCGCACCTACTTACGTCATAGTAGCGCCGATTCCATCAAAAACATCATGATTAACCAAGAAGAGAATATACAGGCGTACTTATCGGTCATGCGCCAAGCCATTGGCGATTTGGCAGAAATCGTCCCTCGTAGTACAGAATGGGAAACCACTTACCAATACCAAATGGATTTAGCTTTAAAATCCAGCATGGAACGCGCCAGCTTATTACGCCTTCTTAAGACAGGCGAGCCGCCCAAGCCTAGCGACGCAGTGCCCGCCCAATCCCCTAGCACAAACAACTAAAACTTCGCCCGCACTGGGCGAAGTCTTTTGCGCAAACGACACGACTAGTCTTGCAAGGCAGCCAGTTTTAGCTGCCTCTTACGCTGTCTCGCTAAGGCGATATCTTTACGACTTAGCAGCAATAGTGGTGTGATAATCAGGGCTGCGCCCAACAGTAGGCTCAAGTCGATTGTTTCGGTAAAAAAGAACCAACCTGCAAACATCGCAAACAATAGACCAGAATACTCTGCTGAGCTTACTTGGCTTGAGGCAACATAACGATACCCAATTAGACAACCTAAGCTATACAACACCGAACAAATAGAAGATCCAAACGCAAACCCAATTTGCGCCCATGAGAGCGAACCGCCCTCCCAGATAGCCAACCCAGCCGCCAACGGTAACGCGCATACCTGAGCTATCAACAAACCATGCATGGCACTCTGACCGGCAGGAAGCTTACGCACCAAAAGACTATTTACCGCTAATGCCAAAGCGAACGCTAACGCACTCACCATTCCCCAGCCCAAATAACTCGGTTTAAGGATCACCAAAACCCCTAAAAAACCAGAAATAGCCGCCAACAAGACAGGTGCCGTTAACTTCTCTTTATAAAACACGACAGCTAAGAGAATGATAAAAATAGGAGCGGTATAGAAAATGGCATTCGCCGTAGCCAAGGGTAGTTGCGCTAAGGAAATCACTAATAAAATCGACGTTAACACCCACAAGTTACCGCGTACCAGATGCAAACGCAGACCTGCAAAAGGCTGCTCTACACGTTGACTGAGCACAAATGGCGCTAACACCAGACACATGAATAACACTCGAAAAAAAGTAAATTGAAAAACGGCAGCATCTGCTTGTGCGAACTTAATTAGCACATCACACAAAGTGGCCATCAAGTTCCCTAACACCAATACTAAAATGGCACTGCTTACTGTACGTCCGGACATAACCCCTCCTAATAGCCCGAGCTTTGAATAACCGCAGTATAGGAAGGTTTATAAATTCATTAAAATGATATAAATTTAACTAGTATTAATTTTTTAGATAGTAAATATGAACCTCCCCCCTCTTAAGTCCTTACCTGTATTTGAAAGTGTGGCGCGTCTCAATAGCTTTTCATTGGCAGCGGAAGAGCTGCACATCACTCAAAGCGCTGTATCACATCATATTAAGCAACTTGAAGACCACTTAGGGGAGCAGTTGTTTATTCGCCAAGGGCGTAAGCTAGAACTGACTAATGAAGGCAAAGGTTATCTGGATTCCATTACTGGCTCGCTGAACCAAATAGCCAGAGCGACCGAAAACATTAAAGGCGTTACTGAAACCAAACTGCGCTTAGCGGTCTACAGCTCATTCGCTGTGTATTGGCTAATACCGCGTCTCCCTAAACTCAAACGGCTACACCCAAACCTAGATATCACCATAGAAATGACTTTCTCTGAGCCTGAGTTATCAGATCGCACTGCCGACTGTTTTATTACCGTGGATAGCGAAAAGCGTGGCTTCATGTTTGAGCACTTTTATACCGAACGACTGTTTCCAGTCTGCAGCCAGACCATGCTCCAAACCATACAACATGAGTTACAAGTAAATACCCTAGAAGAGCTCGAAATAATCCTGGCAGAAAATCCACAGGCGCTAGCACAATTCCCGCTGATTACGTCGTATAGCATGTATGAACGTTACGCTGAAGACTGGCGCCGTTGGTTTGAGCAACAAGGTACAGATTTACCTGAGGGGATTAATTTTCACCGTTTCAGTCATTTAATGCTGGCCCATGAAGCAGCCATACATTCGCTTGGCATCGCACTGGTAAATGACTATATGTTTAACGAAAAGGAGCCAAAAGACGGCTTAGTGAAGCTACCGTGTACTGTACACGACGCTAAAGACAGTTTTTATATTGCTTATAAAAGCAGTAGAAGACAAGAACCAGCGCTGAATCAACTCAGACGCTGGCTCTTAACAGAGTTTAACGAGCTTAGCTCAGCTTTTCAGTAGCATTGTCTTGCTTACGGTTAGCAAGCACAAAAGCACACAACTCAACGGCAGCGATCATAACAATTGAGTAGCCTAGAAGCTCAACACCCTCTTCAACGATATTTTTCACCGCACGAATGTAGGTTTCGCCCAATAAGCTTTCCCATATTTCACCACGTCCCATCATGCGAGAGAAGGCAAGAATAATCACCAAACCAGAGGTAACAAAGCCAAAGCTTGAAGTCTGAGAAAAACGACGTAGTGAGAAATAACTTTCTTTAACTTGCTTACGCAAAATAAACAGCGTGCATACCAACACAATAGATACAAAGACCTGCCATGCACCATCAAACACATTTTGATCTAAGAAAGAATCGGATTCACGTATCCACATCATTAGCATTAAAGAGCCCAGCAAGATACAGGCTTGACGCAGTGGCTTAGAATGGTAAGCACACAAGTAAAACAACATTGCACTGCTGAAGGTAAATAAGTCTTGCAACCTTTCTGTCAGCGACTGCTCACTGTACTCCGCACTAGGACCGTACTCGATCGCCTCAATACCAATTCCATAAGCCACAGCGGCTAACGCCAACAAATAAATCAAACCACGAACAATAAACATTAACTCTCTCCAAAAAATAGCGCGTGAATTCTAATCGATAACCTTCCTACCTTGCCACGCTAAAATGCACGCTTCCTACATACTTATCATTAACACCTGCTTTATGCCGATATCGTGCAAACATACGCTTTCTTAACGACACCTTAAGACTTAACTGAAATAAATGACAAATAATATGGACGAAAGCCCAGCAAGCGTTGCTTGCGATCGCGCGTGGAACGCTCGTACACTGGGTTGTGTTGAGAAGGAACTCTGCGTGAAAAGGCTATTGCCCGTGACTAACGGCGCTAGCCGCTTTGCTTAAGCCCAGCAAGCGTTGCTTGCGATCGCGCATGAAACGCCCTCGTACAAGAACCGAAGCCCTGAAGAAACTTTGAGGTAGGCGTCATAACCCTTTTGCAGCGCCCATTTCATATTGGCGCGTGGTGCCGATATGTGGCGCGTAAAAGGTGTTTGGCGCCGACGCTCAACCACAAATCTCTCAAGCCTAGGCTTTTTCGCCAGACGTAAAAAAGCCCTGACCGATGATACTCGAAATGATGAAGGGTTATGAGACGACGACCACAATGATCTGAAGCTTCGCTTCATCCCCTGCGGGCATCCTTCGGATGTCTGCCACTGGCTCCTTCGGAGCATCGTGTCATCACATGGATCCGTTGTAGTGGACAGATAGGTGACGGGATTCTGAAATTAAAAAACCCCGCCCTGCTTCGCAGGACGGGGTTCTTTTAATTTAAAAGCTTGACGACGACCTACTCTCACATGGGATCTCCCACACTACCATCGGCGATGGCGCCTTTCACTTCTGAGTTCGGGATGGGATCAGGTGGTTCAACGCCTCTATGATCGTCAAGCAAACGGGTTTGCGTTCGTTTTGGGTAGCTTGTTGCTTTTTCCAAAACACGCAAGTTCATAAACTTGATGTCTTCAACAATTGTCTTTTGAAACAG
>NZ_JAFEKF010000003.1 GCF_016888445.1 Marinomonas ostreistagni | reverse complement strand
AAGTTTGCTCAAACTCGTGAATCACGTCTGACTTTAACTATATTCTTCAATCCGAAGATTAAAGAACGTAAAGCGAATTGACATGGTCACTTGCTTAAGACTTCAAAGTTTTTGAGAAGTCTCCAGCGAGCGCCCACACAAATTATCTGATTATCTATTTTAAAGAGCGTCTGACTCGTTGTTCGCTTCGTTGTTGTGAAGCGTTGTCCGTGTCATTGGGTGCGTATAATACGCATCAGAATTTTTGACGCAAGCACTTTTTGAATTAATTTAAAAAAAACGCCATTAAAGCGCCTCAACCCGCCAAATTGGTTATTTATCGATCAAAAACAGCACTTTATAGCTCACTTTTCAATCAGGCCTTCCCTATCCATGGCTAACTAATGGCGTAAGTCACCTACTCAACAATTTTTAAGCGACTATTCGCGCCTGCGCGTGGAGCAGAAAATGAGTTGGGTGGGTGACGCAACGCCTCTCTGTCAGCCTAAAAACGAAAAAAGCCCGCTACTGGGATCAGTAGCGGGCTTTTTAAATAGATGCAGTTGTCTGCGAGTCGTTATAGACCGTAAGACATCAAGCGCTGGTAACGGCGCTCAACTAATTCTTCAGTTGAAAGTGCTTCTAGTTTATCTAGCACTTGCAACACATTAGCTTTGTAACGCTGCGCCATATCCACATGGTTAGTGTGTGCGCCACCTAATGGTTCTTCAAGAATGGTGTCAACAAAACCAAGTTCTTGTAGACGATCTGCCGTGATGCCCATCGCTTTAGCAGCATCAGACGCACGATCTGCACTTTTCCAAAGAATCGAAGCACAACCTTCAGGAGAGATAACTGAGTAAGTACCATATTGCAGCATCATCAGCTCATCACATACACCGATAGCCAATGCGCCACCAGAACCACCCTCACCGATAACGGTAGAAATGATTGGTGTTTTAAGACGTGACATAACCGCTAGGTTGTAGGCAATCGCTTCACTTTGACCACGCTCTTCTGCACCAATGCCTGGGTAAGCCCCAGGTGTGTCGATAAGTGTCACAATCGGTAGATTAAAACGTTCTGCGGTTTCCATCAGACGCAAAGCTTTGCGGTAACCTTCTGGGCGTGGCATACCGAAGTTACGCATTACCTTTTCTTTTACTTCGCGACCTTTCTGGTGACCAATTACCATGATTGGACGACCGTCTAAGCGCGCAATACCACCGACAATGGCACGATCATCAGCGTAATGACGATCGCCATGCATCTCTTCAAAATCAGTGAATACATGCTTGATGTAATCTAGTGTGTAAGGGCGTTTAGGGTGACGTGCTAATTGAGACACTTCCCAAGCACCTAAGTTACTAAAGAGATTTTGAGTCAAAGTAACTTTTTTCTCTTCTAGACGGCTGATTTCTTCACTAATGTTTAGATCGTTATCGTTACCAACTAGACGAAGTTCTTCAATTTTTTGTTCAAGCTCAGCGATCGGCTGCTCGAAAGGTAAATAATCTAAATTCATTTTCTACACACTGCTATTAGGTTGTCTGCTATTTTACAGAAAGTTATAACTTTGAACATCCTATCGCGCCGCTCCATTGGCGTTACGCGAGTGAAAGAACGATAAAATGGCACTAAGTATACACTAACTGGACATTTTGTTTACCGTATTGTTTTTGAAGCTCGTGAATTAAATCGTCATCTGGACGAATTTTCCATTGTGGACCGAGACGAACATCCCCCACAGCTTGTTGAGTTTCGAAACCGATTACGACATCACAACCATCTCCACGGTACGGTGCAATAGCGTCCGCGAGCTTTTGTACATTATTCGGTGTGACTTCTTGCTCAAGCCAGTCGATACGTAACGCTTCAACATAACGTATGCGCGCTGCGGCCATATCTAAAACGTTGCGTGCAGCCACTTTCTGACCGCCACGAAACTCATCAATACTGATTTCCCCCTCAATGACGACGACGGAGTCTTTTATCAAGTACTGCTTTACACTTTCAAAGGTATCAGGGAACACCGCCACTTCGATCCGTGCCGAACGGTCATCCAATGTTACAAAAGCAATATTGCCACCGCGCTTACTTTTCGTAATGCGCATTTCGACAATCAAACCGGCAATCACTTGGGTTTCGCGCTTCGGTTGAAGATCGACAATTTTCTGGCGCGCGAAGCGTCGGATTTCTGTTTCATAGTCATCGATCGGGTGACCCGTAACGTATAAGCCTAAGGTATCTTTTTCACCATCTAGGCGCTTACGGCCATGCCACTCTTCTTGAATGCCTATTTCATCGTAAGCATTCTCGGTCGACTCTTCGACCTCAATACCAAATAAGTCTCCCATCCCGGCATCATGGCTCTTAGCACTTTGATCGGCACGCTTAAGCGCCTCCTCAATACTGGCAAACAATGTCGCTCTATTGGGCCCAATGGTATCAAACGCCCCAGAGCGGACCAAAGCTTCCATCACACGACGGTTCACTCGGCGCCCTACGCGCTGACAGAAATCAAAAATATGCTCAAATGGGCCTTCTTTACGGGCCTCAACGATCGCTTCAATTGGCCCTTCACCCACTCCCTTAATCGCGCCAAGACCGTATACAATAGCGCCTTCTCGGTTAACCGCAAATTTATAAACTGATTCGTTTACGTTTGGCAGATCTACCACCAAATTCATCGCACGACACTCTTCGACAAATATGACGATCTTGTCTGTGTTCTGCATATCAGCAGATAATACGGCCGCCATAAATGGCGCTGGATAGTGCTGCTTTAACCATGCCGTTTGATATGAAACCAATGCATAGGCAGCCGAGTGAGATTTGTTAAAGCCGTAACCTGCGAATTTCTCCATCAAATCGAAGATGTTACCCGCAAGGTCTTTATCGATGTTATTTTTCGCCGCACCTTCCATGAAGATTAAGCGCTGCTCTTGCATGACCTCAGCTTTTTTCTTACCCATGGCACGACGTAACAAATCGGCGCCACCTAGGGAGAACTTCGCTAACACCTGAGCAATCTGCATTACCTGCTCTTGGTACAAGATAATGCCGTAGGTAGGCTCTAACACGGGAATAAGGTCTTCGTGTTGATAATCTGGGTGCGGGAAAGCCAGCTCAGAACGACCGTGCTTACGGTTGATAAAGTCATCCACCATGCCTGAGCCCAGTGGACCTGGACGGTACAAGGCTACCAAGGCGATGATGTCTTCAAAGCGGGACGGCAAAAGCTTCTTGATCAGCTCTTTCATACCGCGGGATTCCAGCTGGAATACCGCCGTGGTTTCGGCGCGCTGCAATAAATCGTAGGTGGCTTTGTCTTCTAGATCGATTAGCGCAATATCAAGTGGCGGCTTGCCTTCACGCGCATGGATCTCATTGATACTTTCTAATGCCCAGTCGACAACGGTGAGAGTTTTAAGGCCCAAGAAGTCAAACTTCACTAGACCCGCTTCCTCTACGTCATTCTTATCATATTGCGTTACTAGACCAGTACCGTCTTCTTCACAGTAAAGCGGCGCAAAATCTGTCAATTTTGTCGGTGCAATGACAACACCACCGGCGTGCTTACCAAAGTTACGCACCGTACCTTCAAGCTTGAAGGCCATTTCCATTACTTCGGCAGCTTCTTCGTCACCTTCGATGAACTCTACTAACGCAGGCTCGTCCTCTAATGCCTTTTTCAGAGTCATGCCAATTTCAAAAGGAATTAGCTTTGATAACTTATCCCCTAAACTGTAAGACTTACCTTGCACACGCGCTACGTCGCGTACCACCGCCTTAGCGGCCATCTGACCAAAGGTAATAATCTGAGAGACCGCATTACGACCATATCGCTGTGCCACGTAGTCAATCACGCGATCACGGTTATCCATGCAGAAGTCGATGTCAAAGTCGGGCATGGAGACACGCTCTGGGTTCAAGAAACGTTCGAACAGCAGGTCATATTCCAATGGATCCAGATCGGTAATTTTAAGCGCATAGGCTACTAGCGACCCGGCACCGGAACCACGTCCAGGCCCTACCGGAATATCGTTGTCTTTGGACCATTGAATAAAGTCCATTACGATTAAGAAGTAACCAGGAAACCCCATCTGGTTAATAATATCGAGCTCAAAATTCAGACGATCGATGTACTCCTGCTTACGTGCCAAAACACGTTCGCCGCCTTTTTTGACCAACAGCTCAAAACGCTCTTGCAGACCATGATGTGACAACTCACGGAAATATTCTTCCATAGTCATGCCGTCTGGCACTGGGAAGTCTGGCAAGAAGTACGTGCCCAGCAAAACATCGACGTTACAACGCTTGGCAATTTCAATGGTGTTCTCTAGGGCCTCAGGAAGGTCTGAGAACAATTCTTCCATTTCAGCAGAGGTTTTAAAATACTGCTCTTCGGAATATTTGCGCACACGACGAGGATCATCCAATGTGACGCCATCATAAATACTGACGCGAGCTTCGTGTGCTTCAAAATCTTCGCGCTTAAGAAAGCGTACATCATTGGTGGCTACAACAGGACACCCATATTCAGACGCCAATGGCACAACCTGATGAATATAATCTTCTTCACCTGGGCGTAAGGTACGAACCACCTCAGCGTAAAAGCGCCCTGGGAACGTATCCATCCAACCTTTTAAATAGGTTTGCGCTTCTTCCATACGACCTTTCGACAGTAAGAAGCCAACATCACCAAATACACCACCGGATAAGGCGATCACGTCTTCGCTGTGTTCAGCTACCCATTCACGCTTAATCACGGGGCGACCTTCTACTTGGCCATATTGATAGCCCTTAGAGATCACTTCGATAATGTTTTTGTAGCCTTGATTGCTCATTGCCAACAAGGTCATACGTGTACGCTGCTCAATCTGCTCAGTCGCTTCTAACATGATGTCAGCGCCACAGATCGGTTTAATTCCTTTGCCCAAGGCTCCACTGTAGAAGCGGATAAAGCCACACAGATTATTCTCATCAGACATGGCGACAGCAGGCATCTCATTAGCCTCAGCTTGGTTTAACAAGCCTTTGACTTTGACCAAACCATCGACAAGTGAATACTCAGTGTGAACTCTTAAATGAATAAAGGATGACATAATTTAACCTTCTAGGGCCCGCTTCACTGGCCCAAAACTGGTGCGATGTATGGCACAAACGCCATGCTCTTTTATGGCCGCTAAGTGTACAGCAGTTGGATAGCCTTTGTGCTTTGCAAACCCATACTGTGGGTATTTCTCATCCAGTGCAACAATTTCACGATCTCGTGTGACTTTTGCCAAAATGGACGCCGCAGCAATTGCAGGATGACGTGCATCACCTTTGACCACAGCTTCCGCAGGACAAGGCAGTTGAGATGGAATTCGATTTCCATCAATTAACGCGTGTTCAGCCTGTGTCGATAAACTAGCAATCGCACGATGCATGGCCAACATGCTGGCATGGAGAATATTAATCTGATCAATTTCAGCCACACTGGCTCGCGCAATACTGTAGGCTAAGGCTTTGTCCTGAATTTCAGTAAATAATGCTTCACGCTTTTTTTCGCTGAGTTTTTTAGAGTCATTTAATCCCGTAATTGGGCGCGCCGGATCTAAAATCACCGCCGCGGCAACCACGTCGCCTGCCAAAGGGCCACGTCCTGCTTCATCAGCGCCAGCGATCAAATGACCATCATACAGTAGACTGACAAAGGGTTCTAAATCAGCCATCACCAAGCTCCTTGGCAATGGCCTTAGCCGCGGCATCGCCTGCATTACGCTTAAGCAAGGTGTGCAGATATTGATAGGTCTCGTGCACCTCGGCATTTGTCTCATATTGACGCCACTGATCTACCAATGCATTGGCAAGTTTTACGGGCGTGGCATCATCTTGCAAAAGCTCCGGCACAATCGCTCGTTGCGCTAACAGGTTAGGCAAGGACACATAAGGCACTTTTACCATGCGTCGCATAATAGCGAAGGTCAGTGCAGAAAAACGGTAAGCCACCACCATTGGGCGCTTCACTAGCATGGCTTCTAACGCCGCCGTACCAGAAGCCAGCAAAATCGCATCACTCGCTGCCATTACAGTCCGCGATTGACCGGCTATAATGTGTGCACGCACTCCCGCTTGCTTTAAACAGGCTTCAATTTGTTCACGGCGTGCGTCATTGGCCGCTGGGATAACAAACTCCACACCTTCAACTTGTTGCGCGATCACACGCATAGTTTCGGCGAACAAAGGCATCAAACGACTTACCTCACCACCACGGGAACCTGGCAATATTGCACACAGAGGTTTTTGTGTTGGCAGCGCAAGTGTCGTGCGTGCGACGCTTTTTTCAGACTGAAACGGAATATCATCTGCCAGGGTATGACCCACACAAATCGCTGGGATGTGATGACGCTGGTAGATATCCAACTCAAACGGAAATAGCGTCAGCATAAGGTCAACCGACTGTTTAATCTTGTGAATACGCTTTTGTCGCCATGCCCAAACCGAAGGGCTGACGTAATGGATCGTACGCAAACCTTGCTGTTTAAGTTTACGCGCTAACGGCAAATTAAAGTCCGGTGAATCAATACCGATGAAAGCGTCAGGCTGAACATCCAAACAATGCTCATACACTGCCTTACGAATACCTAGCAATTCACGTAAGCGACCCAATACCTCCACTAACCCCATGACCGACAAACGTTCCATTGGAAACAAACTGCGCAGACCTTGCTGCTCCATCAATGGTCCGCCAATACCTTCGAATAAAGCATCTGGATAACGCTTCTTTAAGTGCTCGATGAGATCGGCCCCCAGAATATCCCCTGAGGCTTCGCCGGCAACGATGACAAATCTTTTTTGCATGTTTAAATTACCTTCATAAAAAAACCCCGAAATGTTCGGGGTTTTCTTCACGCACATCTTAACGGTTAGCGAACTATGCCGCGTTTCGATAAGCGAATCGACAGAATAAAGTCTGCTACTTCTTGAATTGACGCTATCTCGCTGCTTTCTAATTCAGCAAGCGCTTTCTCCAACGGCATTCGCTTTAAATAAATCGTCTTGTACGCATTACGCAGTGCTTTGATGACTTCAGGGGCCGTACCACGACGACGCATGCCTTCAAAGTTCATACCGTGCGCTTTAGCTGGATCACCTGATACCATCACATAGCGAGGGATATCTTTCGTCACCATCGAGCCCATGCCACACATACTGTAAGAGTTTACTTGGCAAAATTGGTGGATCCCTGTGTATCCTCCCAAAATCACCGAATCACCTACATGCACATGTCCCGCTAGCGCTGCGTAATTTGCTAGGATGTTATTATCCCCAACGATACAGTCATGGCCAACATGAGTACTGGCCATCAATAGATTGCCACTACCAATTCTAGTAACGCCCTGATCCTGAATCGTACCACGGTGAATAGTCGAGTTCTCACGGATCACATTACGATCACCAATGATCAACTGGGTCGGCTCACCCTTATATTTCTTATCTTGGTTTACTTCACCTACCGAAGTAAACTGGTAAATCTCATTATGCTGGCCGATTGTCGTGTGACCATTGACCACCACATGAGATTTTAACACCGTGCCGGCTCCAATTCGCACGTCAGGACCGACAACGCAAAACGGGCCGACTTCAACATCACTGTCTAGTTCAGCTTTTGGATCAACTATCGCAGTTGGATGTATCAACACTTATAGTTTCCTGTCAGCACATAAGATTGTAGAAGAACATACCAGTTCACCTTCAACCGTTGCTTTCACTTCAAATTTCCAGATGCCACGACGCTCTGTTAAAATTTTCGCTTCAAGTTGTAGGCGGTCACCAGGTACGACTGGACGCTTAAAACGCGTGTTATCAGCACCAACGAAGTAATAAATAGAACCGTCTTCAGGTGTTTTGTCCATGGTTTTGAAACCAAGGATACCGGCAGCTTGCGCCATTGCTTCGATAATCAAAACTCCAGGCATTACTGGATGGTCTGGGAAGTGACCGTTAAAAAACGGTTCATTTACCGTTACATTTTTGTACGCTACAACTGATTCACCAGGTGTCAATTCAACTACACGATCCACCAACAAGAACGGGTAGCGGTGGGGTAAGTAACGGCGAATTTCATTCACATCCATCATTTATGCATTAACCTTTTGTTAAAAGCGTTTTAACTTGTTTTTCCAGTTTTGAAATTTGGTCAGCCATATGCTCTATGCGACGCAATCTTGCGGCAGATTTGCGCCAATTTGCAGTCGAGTCTAAAGCTGTACCAGAAGAATAAGAGCCTGGCTGTTTGATCGAACGCGTCACTAAACTCATGGCCGTAATATGTACTTGATCACCAATCACTAGGTGACCCGCTAAGCCTGCACCACCAGCAATGGTGCATGACTGACCAATTGTTGTACTGCCCGCAATACCAACACAGCCCGCAATCGCGCTATTATCGCCGATTACGACGTTATGAGCAATTTGTACGAGGTTATCAATTTTAACGCCATTGCCAATCACGGTATTATCGATCGCACCACAATCGATTGTAGTATTTGCGCCAACCTCGACATCGTCACCAATGACCACACTGCCAAGTTGATGTATCTTTTGCCAAGCACCATTATTTGGCGCAAAGCCAAAGCCATCCGCACCGATCACGGCGCCACTGTGAATGATGCAACGCTGGCCAATCTTTACACCTCGATAAAGCGTGACATTAGCCGCTAAACTTGACCCCTGTGCGATTTCAACACCCTCTCCTACAACCGAACCTGATTCGATGCGACAGCCTTCTGCGATGCGCGTGTGCGCGCCGATCACCACATTAGGGCCTAGCACGACATCGTCTGCAAGCTCTGCGGTTTCATGCACCACTGCAGAAGCGTGCACTCGCTCGGCCCAATCAATTTTGGCCGCAACAAATAACTGCGTTACTTGAGCAAATGCATAGTAAGGGTTGCGTACTAAAATGGCATTGCGGACTTTATCTGCGTCATCTTTGTTGCGCAGCAATACTGCCCCCGCCTCTGACGCCGTTAAGGTACCTGCATATTTGGGATTAGATAAGAAACTGAGTTGATTCGAGGTGGCGTGATCAAGTGCCCCTAAAGACGCCACCTCGTAATCTGGATCACCCAGCAATTCGCCGCCTACATAGGCGGCGATTTCAGATAGGGAATAACCCATCAACTAGTTCTCTTCGTTAAGTTTCTCGATAAGCTCTGCGGTAATATCGACAGAATTGTTGGTGTAGATAGCGGCTTGACGATTGATCACAGCATCTAAATTGCGCTCATCAATAATCTCTTTTAGCGCGGCCTCACCCTGTGGTGTCAAACGTTGAATCAATTGCTGCTCCATTTGCTGCGCTTGCTGCTGCATTGCTTGCACCATACCACGCAACTGTTGCTGCTTTTGATTGATCTGACCACGACGCTCTGACACCTGCTCTGAAGACAAGGTCAGCTCGTCACGTTTAAGTGATTCCACCATGTCTTTAAGCGCTTTGTTTTCTTGATCAAGACGAGCCTTCATTTGGTCAACCTGCTGACGTGGCTCTTGAGCAGCGGCTTGGCCAGCGTCACTTTGCAGTAACGCTGCTCGAAAGTCTAATACCGCTATTTCTGATGCCAACGCATTAGCACTAAATAGGGTCGCGATCGCTAAACTAAGAAGTTTGTTCATGGTTAGTCCTCTGACACCTGTTAAAAAGTTGTACCTAGTTGGAATTGGAATACATCCGTCTCATCGCCTTCTTTGTCATTCAACGTTTTAGCAATATTGAAAGAAAGCGGTGCAATCGGTGTAATCCACGTCCAGTTAAAGCCGACACTGTAGCGAATCTCGCCAAAATCGACACCCTCTTGACAGTCTAGGTTGCCTGGGTAGCAATTATCTGTGAATACGTTACCAGCATCTAAGAACAACGATGTACGTACAGAACTGTGATCTTCTACCATTGGCATCGGGAAGATTAGTTCTGCGGTACCCGCCATCAAGATATTACCACCGATAGAGTCCTGCTCTGTATCATCATCATAGGTGTTCTTAGGACCTAATGAGGAAGCACTGTAACCACGTACCGTGTAAACACCACCAGCATAGTAGTTCTCAAAGAACGGCAAGCGATCTGTATCACCGTAGCCTACACCGTAGCCAGCACGACCTTTTAAGTGGAACAACCAAAGTTTGTTGTCACTGATATTCCAGTAACCTTGTGACAGCGCACCAAGCTTGGCATAGGTTTGATCGCCAAGTGGCGTTGCTACGTCCAGCGTAACACGGTGACTGTAACCGTTGGTCGGCAACACACCACCGACGATATCATTATCAGTCCAAGCGATGTTGGCAATGATGTCATCAAATGTATCGCCGTATTCGTCTAGGTAATCTTGCGTCTCATTCGACGGGTTACCCCCTAAGTCGACCGAGGTATTCTTCACCGTTGCACCAAAGCTTAGACGCTGCGTATCAGAGATCGGATAACCAAAGTTCACCGACGCACCAATACGGTCGATGTCGTAATCTTCCACATCATCTTCATCGTGATCACTGACTTGATAGAACAAGCTATAACCACGGCTTACACCGTCGACCGTAAAGTATGGATTATCATAAGACAGGGTGTAATCTTGGGTCTGGTTGGTGCGGCTCATGTTAAAGGCCAGCTTGTTACCAGTACCCAAAAAGTTACGCTTCGACACACCAAAACCAAGTACCGTACCTTCAGATTGAGAGTAACCAATACTGGCTTGAATACTGCCTGATGGCTGCTCTTCAACGATGACGTCTAAATCTACTTGATCAACTGTTCCAGGCACCGAACGTGTTTTAAGCTCGACATTTGAGAAGAAGCCCAAACGCTCAATCGCGCGTTTCGAAGATTGAATTTTAGAATGCGTCGCCAAGGCTCCTTCAAATTGCGTCATTTCTCGGCGCAATACTTCATCCATGGTTTCAGAGTTACCACTGAAGTTAATGCGTCGAACGTAGACGCGAGGTCCTGGGGCAATATGATAGGTTAAATCAACCTTATGGCCTGGCAACTTATTCGGAATAATATTCACATTGGTAAATAAGTAACCATCATCGCCTAGCTCAGCGGAGATATCTTCCATGATCGCAGTCGTTTCGCTACGTGAGAAAACATCGCCTTCTTTTTGATCAATATGTTGCCAAATACGGTCTTCCGTAATTGGTAAAGAGCCACTCAGCGCCACATCATTAATTGAATAAGGTTTGCCTTCTTCAACGTTGACTACCACATAAACTTCACGCTTGTCCGACGACAAGCTGACTTGGTTCGACACCAATTCATAATCTAAGTAACCACGATCTAAGTAGAAGCTTCTTAGGGTTTCCAGATCGCCTTGAATTTTTTGCTTAGAGTACTCATCAGCAGAACTGAATGGGTTGAAGTAGCCAGTCTCTCTAGACTGGAAATTGTCCATCAGCTCTTCATCAGTAAAGTCTTGGTTACCGACAATATTAATGTGAACAATTTTCGCCGTAACCCCTTCCTCGATATCAATATTGATCGCAACACGGTTACGCGGCAACTCTTCTACATTAATATCTACTTGTGCGCTGTAACGACCTAACGCATAGTACTGACGCTGTAGTTCTTGCTGAATTTGATTGAGGGTTTCCGGCTTATAAAGCTCACCTTCCTCTAAGCCTGAAAGGCGCAAGCCACGCTCAAGGTCTTCTGTGGCAATCATGTCATTGCCATCAATTTCAATTTGACCAATGGAAGGTCGTTCTACCACCTCAAAAATAATGACATCATCTTCTTCATACACTTGGATATCACTAAAGAAACCTGTGGCAAATAGCTTACTGACGGCCTCACTGACATTGGAGGAGTCATAGCCCTGTCCCTGATTGAAACCAATCGTTTCGAATGCGCGCGTAGCAGACATTTGCAACAATCCGTCTATCCGAACATCCGCCACCGTCTCTGCATAACTCTGAGCACTGCAAACTGCTAATGCTGTGGCCAATAAGACTCTCACATATACCTCTCTACAAGCGGGCAATATCATTAAATAAAGCAACAGCCATCATCGCAAATAACAATGATGCGCCGAAACGATAAGCATAACCTTGCACTTTTTCTGAAACCGGTTTGCGGCGTACCGCTTCAATTCCAAAAAAGAGCAAGTGTCCTCCATCCAACATCGGGATGGGCAATAAATTCAACACACCTAAACTGACACTTAAGTAGGCCATGAACTTCAAAAAAGACTGAATTCCAGAATCCGCTGACGCGCTAGCCACTTTCGCAATCGTAATCGGGCCAGATAAGTTATCTAACGAAATCAATCCTTGCAACATTTTCCCAATTGAGGAAAGAGTTAAAGAGGTCATTTGCCATGTTTGGCTAAAACCATATTCCATGGCACCGAACAGACCAAATTCACGTATGCGGACATCCGCTTCAGATAACTCAGGGGGCACGACTCCCAATCCTGCGTAGCCAGTCACGATGCCATTTTGCTCACGCCCATCAGGTGTTAACGTGAGTGATACAGTTTGTTCTGCTCGTTTTACTGCAACCTCAAGCGGCGTTTGTGGGGATTTCTGAACCCACTCAACAAATGCCTGCCAGTCAGTAATCGTTTGCCCTTCAATGGCTTGTACAACATCGCCGACCTCAAAGCCAGCCACTGCGGCCGCACCGCCCTCCATTACCTGCGCAATTTCAGGAGGCACATCTGGACGCCAAGGAATCACACCGAATTCACGAATTAAGCTATTGGGTTCACTGCCCACCAGCCAACGATCTAAGCTAAAAGCACTTTCCTGCGCTATGTTACTATCGTTTGGTAAATAGCGAACACTATAGGTCCCGGTCTGTCCAATCAAGTCCGCTAACGCTAAATTTACATCTTCCCAAGAATGTGTACGCACACCATTGATTTGAGTAATCTCATCGCCTGCACTAAGCGTCGTTTGAGCTAATGGTGAATCCGCTGTTACACCGTCTAATTTAGGTGCCACTGCTTGCAAGCCTATACCTGCCACTACAGCATAAATGGCAATTGCTAAAATAAAGTTAAATGCAGGCCCAGCCGCCACAATCGCAATACGCTGCCACACATTCTTGTGGTTAAACGCTTGATCACGCAGTGACTCAGGCACATTATCTTCGCGTCCATCCAGCATGCGCACATAGCCACCCAGAGGAATCATAGCTAAGGTAAATTCGGTACCCGAGCGAGCTACATAACGGTAAAGTGGCTTACCGAACCCCACAGAAAAGCGCAGCACTTTTACGCCACACATACGTGCAACTGAATAGTGACCAAACTCATGGAAGGTGATCAGTACACCTAAAGCGATAATAATGGACAAGATATCTTGAAGCATTTATGTAAACTCCGCCGAGATTAACTTAGTCGCAAGCTCTCGGGCCCGACCATCGGCCTCGAACACTGCGTCCAAGTTATTGACAGTATTTATATCAGAGCGTTCAAGCACTCGTTCATTTAAACGAGCAATATCCAAAAACCCGATCTGCTCACGCAAAAAAGCCGCCACAGCCACCTCATTGGCAGCGTTCAATGTAGCCATCGCCGTGCCACCTGCAAACCACGCCTCTGAAGCCAGTCTAAGGTTAGGAAAACGATCCAAATCGGGCGCTTCGAAGTTCAACTGCGCCAAGTCAAAAAAGTCCAACTGTGCCACACCCGTATCGATACGCTCGGGCCACGTCATGCCGTAAGCAATCGGAATCTTCATATCTGGATTCCCCATTTGGGCAATGACCGAACCGTCTTGATAGGAAACCATGGAATGCACGATACTTTCAGGATGAACAACAACCTGCACTTCATTTGGCGTCACATCAAATAGCCAGCATGCCTCAATCAACTCCAGCCCCTTGTTCATCAAGCTAGCAGAGTCAATGGAAATCTTCTGGCCCATGGACCAATTGGGGTGAGCACATGCTTGAGCAGGTGTTACACAGGTCATCTGCTCAGAGGTAAAGGTACGAAAAGGACCGCCTGAAGCAGTCAAAAGAATACGTGCAATATCACGTTTATGAGCACCGTGCTCAGTTTGAGGCAGACATTGATAAATGGCATTGTGCTCACTATCGATTGGCATCAGCACCACATTGTGACGTTCCACTTCTTCCATAAACAAGCGTCCGGCGGTCACCAAGCTTTCTTTGTTCGCCAGCAAGGTGCGCTTACCTGCGCGAATACCAGCTAATGTAGGTCGCAAGCCAGCAAAACCCATAATGGCTGCCATCACCTGATCACAGTCGTCTGCCGCAATAGACTCCATTGCTGCTTGGCCATATTCAAACTGTATTGGCAAATCACAACATAAAGCAGCCAGGCGATCGCGACTATCTTGATCGCCCATCACCACACGCTGCGGTCGAAAGTTACGGCAGATTTGCGCCATTTTTTCGACATTGGTGTTGGCCGCAGCACTGACTAATTTGAATTGCTCTGGATAGCGTGAGATAACATCCAGTGTGCTTGCTCCAATGGATCCTGTCGCACCTAACAAACAAATTTTTTGCATGCTACATCCAACCCACTAGAGCTAGTAACAACACGTATAGGGGGGCCGCAGACGTTAAACTATCGACGCGGTCCATTACCCCACCATGACCTGGAATTAACTGACTAGAGTCTTTCAGTGCTTCGTGACGCTTAAACAAACTCTCGGTTAAATCACCCAATACAGATGTTAAGACTGTTACGAAAGCAATTAAGGCCAGCGTAATCCATTGCTGCAGCCCAAACCCTTGATAAACACAGAAGCCCACAACAATTAGCTGTGTCAGCAGTAAACCACCATAGACGCCCTCCCAAGATTTACCAGGCGAGACACTCGGGGCTAATTTGCGCTTACCAAATGCCTTACCTGAGAAGTAAGCACCAGAATCCGCGCCCCAGATTAACGCCATTAACAGCAAGATCCACGTTACAAACTGCTCAGACTCGCGCATAAATACCATCGCTGACCAAGTTGTCACTAACACTAACAACCCAAACAAAAGTCGCACTGGGCGAGCCTGCCAGCCTTTTGGCTTAGGATAAGCGACAACCCACATAAGCGCCGCCAGCCACAATACGGGCGTTATCCACAACACAACAAATGGCATTGAAAATAACGCTACGCCATAGCATAAAGTGCCGACCATACCAGCAAACGCCAAACGACTACGCTGAGACACTACTCCAGATAAGCGCGCCCATTCCCAGCCAGCTAACAACACCACCACACCGATGGCGAGCTGAAAGCCTAAAGACTCTAAAAAGAAGACCGCATAAACAAATAACAGCGCCATAATGATGGCGCTTATAACTCTTGGTAAAAGCATAAAATATTACCGACCACCGTACCGGCGCTGACGTTGCTGATAAATATCCAAGGCTTCTTGGAAATGCGTCTTATCGAAGTCAGGCCATAATACAGGCATAAAAATAAATTCTGCATAGGCAAGTTGCCATAGCAGGAAGTTACTTACACGCTCCTCACCTGAGGTGCGAATAATCAAATCGAGTTCGGGTAAATCTGCCAAGCAGATGTGCTCAGCCAAATGCGTTTCAGTAATATCCGCTGCGGCTAATTGCCCAGTTTCTACTTGTTGTGCCACACGCTTGCTCGCTTCGACAATATCCCAGCGTCCGCCGTAATTAGCGGCAATCACCAGCACCATGCCGTCATTGTTAGCGGTTTCTTGCTCAGCGATTTGAATCTGTTCTTGCAAACTCTCACTAAACCCAGACTTATCACCAATGACTTCTAAACGAATCGAGTACTCATTGAGGCGCTTCGCTTCTTTTTTCAGCGAACGCATAAACAGTCCCATCAAGCCATCGATTTCTAACTGGGGACGTTTCCAGTTTTCGCTAGAAAAGGCAAACAAGGTCAGTACTTTCACCCCCTGACGGGCGGCTGCTTCGACGGTTTTACGAACCGCAGCGGCGCCAGCGCGATGACCTGCAATACTTGGAAGGCGTTTTTTCTTAGCCCAACGATTATTGCCATCCATAATAACAGCAACGTGGGCCGGAATGGATTGACTCTCCGGAGTCAATTCTTTGTCAGACATAGAACTACCTAGCTGAAAAAAAGCAGGTGCTATAGAGCACCTGCTTCTTTGAATTTAGATTTCCATCAGATCTTTTTCTTTGGCAGCCAATTGCTCTTCGATTTGAGCAACATACTTGTCTGTCAATTTTTGCACCTGATCCTGACCACGACGCTCGTCGTCTTCAGAAATCTCTTTCTCTTTAACTAGGTCTTTCAAGCTATTGTTGGCATCACGGCGGATATTGCGTACAGCAATACGACCATTTTCCGCTTCCGCTTTTGCTTGCTTGTAGTAGTTACCGCGAGTTTCTTCTGTCAATGCTGGCAGAGGAATGCGAATCAAGCTACCAGTCGTTGAAGGATTCAAACCTAGGTCGGATTTCATGATCGCCTTTTCAATTTCAGGCACCATATTACCTTCCCATGGCGAAATACCCAGTGTACGAGCATCTTCAACGGTAATATTCGCTACTTGGCTAAGCGGCGTTTCACTACCGTAGTAGTTTACTTTGATAGGATCTAAAAGGCTTGGGTGCGCACGACCTGTACGAATTTTTTTAAACGCATTACCTACCGCTACGACGGCTTTACCCATGCGCTCTTCCGCATCTTTTAAAATCTCGTTAATCATTATTTCCTCACTTAATAACGGTACCTTCGTCGCCACCGGTCATGATGTTAATCAGAGCCCCTGGCTTGTTCATGTTAAATACTCGAACTGGCATTTGATGGTCTCGAGTTAGACAGATTGCGGTTAAATCCATGACGCCTAACTGTTTTTCCAAAACCTCATTGAAAGTTAATGTATCATATTTCACTGCGTTTTGGTCTTTCATTGGGTCTGCAGAGTACACACCATCGACTTTTGTCGCTTTCAAAACGACATCGGCATCAATCTCAATGCCACGCAAACATGCAGCAGAGTCCGTTGTAAAGAAAGGATTACCTGTACCTGCAGAGAAAATCACTACATCACCGTCTTTTAAGTGGCGCATAGCACGACGACGATCGTAAGGCTCCACGATGCCAGTCATAGTGATCGCAGACATAACACGTGTAGAAATATTGGCACGCTCCAATGCATCACGCATCGCCAAGGCATTCATAACCGTTGCCAGCATACCCATATGATCGCCCGTCACGCGATCCATGCCCGCTTGACTCAAAGCCTGACCGCGAAACAGGTTACCACCACCAATTACAATGCCGACTTCTACACCGATACCTCGTAATTGACCAATCTCTAGAGCGATACGACTTAACACTTTTGGATCAATACCAAAGGCCTCATCACCCTGTAGCGCCTCGCCACTTAATTTCAACAAAATGCGCTTATATCTTGAATTCGTTTCTTTCGGCATTTGAACCTCCGGCAATGGTGAGAAGTATATATTGAAGCAATTACGTCATACTTCAATATGCTATTCATAAAAAGGGGCAGTCTAGCTGCCCCTTTGTATACTCAAAACTTTCTAGCCATTAGCCTTTAAGTTGAGCAGCAACCTCAGCAGCGAAGTCTGTTTCTTCAACTTCGATACCTTCACCTACTTCTAGGCGAACAAAAGAAGTGATAGTCGCACCAGCGTCTTTCGCTAGCTGACCTACTTTAACTTCTGGGTTTTTAACGAATGGCTGGTCATTCAGGCTGTTTTCAGCCAAGAACTTCTTAATACGGCCGCCAATCATCTTGTCAACGATTTCCGCTGGTTTACCCGCCATATCAGGCTGAGCACGGATGATTTCTTCTTCTTTAGCAAGCACATCAGCAGGCATATCTTCGCCACGCACAACACGTGGAGAAACTGCAGTTGCGTGCATAGCGATGTCTTTCGCTAGCTCATCGCTGCCGCCTTCTAGCTGAACTAGTGCAGCGATTTGACCGTTGCTGTGTAGGTAACCTGAAACCAAACCACCTTCAACCAGTACAGCACGACGAGGTGTGATGTTTTCACCGATTTTCTGAACAAGTGCTTCGCGAGCTTCTAGCATTTCGCCAGAGATCACTTTTTCCATGTCAGTTTCTTTCGATGCAAAGACAGCGTCTGCTACTTTGTTTGCAAACGCTACGAAACCTTCGTCACGTGCAGCAAAGTCAGTTTCAGAGTTAACTTCTACAAGCACGCCGTAAGAGTTATCATCAGCAACTTTCATGATGATAGTACCTTCAGCAGCTGTACGGCCAGCTTTCTTAGCCGCCTTCATACCGCTTGATTTACGTAGCTCTTCGATTGCTACTTCGATGTCACCACCAGCAGCTGTTAGAGCTTTTTTACACTCCATCATGCCAAGACCGGTACGGTCACGTAGTTCTTTTACCATTGCTGCAGATACTGCGGCCATGTTAATTCCCCTTGTACGATAACAAATTTAAAAAAGGGAGAGCGTTGCCTCTCTCCCTTGATCAGTAAGACCAGATAAGATCCGTAAAATTACGCTTCAGCGGCGTCGTTTACTTCAACAAACTCGTCAGCACTACCTGCTGCAGCTGCACGGCCTTCTAGAGACGCATCAGCGAATGCAGAAACGTACAATTGTACAGCACGGATAGCATCGTCGTTTGCAGGGATAACGTAATCAACACCGTCTGGATCGCTGTTAGTATCAACGATACCGATAACAGGGATACCTAGCTTGTTAGCTTCTTTAATAGCGATACGCTCGTGGTCAACGTCTACTACGAATAGTACGTCAGGTAGACCACCCATATCCTTGATACCACCTAGAGAGCGCTCTAGTTTCTCAAGTTCACGTGTACGCATTAGAGCTTCTTTTTTAGTTAGCTTCTCGAACGTACCGTCAGCTTGTTGACCTTCTAGGTCACGTAGACGCTTGATAGATGTACGGATTGTTTTGTAGTTAGTCAGCATACCACCTAACCAACGGTGGTTTACGAACGGCATACCAGCACGAGATGCTTGTTCAGCGATTGATTTCGCTGCCGCGCGCTTAGTACCTACGAACAAAACTTTGTTTTTGTTCTCAGCCATTTTCTTAACAAGCTCAAGTGCTTCGTTAAGTGCTGGAACAGTGTGCTCTAGGTTGATGATATGGATCTTGTTACGCGCACCAAAGATGAATGGCTTCATTTTTGGGTTCCAGTAACGAGTTTGGTGACCGAAGTGTGAACCAACCTGTAGTAGGTCGCGCATTGAAACTGTAGGCATTTTACTATCCTTTAGGTTTTGGGTTAGGTTAACTTGCTAGCCCTAGCCTCTCAGCCTTTTGAAATTTAAAGCAATTTCAGGCACCCCAGAGACGCTATTTTTAATTAGACAGCAAGGTCGTTAAAATTGGTTTAGTTGTGCTGACTTTTACGAAAAGAGTCAAGCCGGCGTTTTATACCACAAAAGCGCCCTCACCAAAAGTAAAGATTCGCTTTTTCATGCGCCATTCTTCACGATTTTTTCTCAACTCAGGGCGAATAACCGCGCTAAGTCATGTAGAATGATTTCATCCTTAAGACTAGTGAAGATTTAAGACAATTTTATTATGAGCAATGAGATTCTGCAGCAAGTAAAAGAGTTAACTAAAGATGGCCGTCTAGAAGTGCCAGAATGGACACCACGCCCAAGCGCGACACGCTTTACCGATGTAAATGACATCGAAGGCATGCGCATCGCGGGCAAGCTAGCCGGCGAAGTACTAACCATGCTAGAAAAGTTCGTCGTCCCTGGCGTCACTACTGATGAGTTAGACATCATCGCCCACAACTATATTGTTGGCGAGCAAGGCGCTATCCCAGCTCCTCTTAATTATCATGGTTTCCCTAAATCTTGCTGCACATCCGTCAATGATGTGATCTGTCATGGCATCCCGAACGACAAACCACTGAAGAAAGGCGATGTCGTTAACATTGATATCACTATCATCAAAGATGGCTACTACGGCGACACCAGTAAAATGTTCTCAGCAGGGCCTGCAGCTCCCCATGCGGAACGCCTATGCAAAATCACCCAAGAGAGCCTATATCTAGCCATCAAAATGGTAAAACCAGGTGTACGCCTAGGGGATATCGGCGCAGCCATTTCCGAATTCGCCCATAAACACCATTATTCAGTGGTTGAAGAGTATTGCGGTCACGGTATCGGCACAACCTTCCATGGTGAGCCACAAGTGGCGCATTACGGCCGCTCTGGCACAGGTGTTGTATTAGAAGAAGGCATGACTTTCACCATCGAACCTATGATCAATGCTGGCAAAAAACAGGTTAAGCACTCTGGTCCAGATGGCTGGATCGCCAAAACCAAAGATGGTCGCCTATCGGCCCAATATGAGCACACACTACTGGTCACCGCCGATGGTGTTGAAGTGCTAACACTGCGCCCAGACGACACACTATAATTCGCGCACCGATTACTTAAGAGGCCATATATGGACTTTCCCGCTTTTCCGGATGCCCCACCGTTGTTTAGCGCTGCTGAAAAGCACGAGCTGGCGTTGATCAGTACGACTGCAAAGCGCTTTCGCGAATTGCTTAATGAGAAAACCAAAGCTTACAACGACTTGTTTCACGACTTGTACCCCATCGAGAAACTCGTAAAAGGCTATGCTGCGCTGTATGACGAAGCCATGCAAGCTGCCTGGAAACGCGCACAACTTGATAGTGAACCTGATATTGCCATGGTCGCCGTAGGTGGCTATGGTCGCAGTGAGCTACACCCTAAATCCGATATCGATTTACTCATATTGATACGCGATGGGATTGAGCCCGCTGCACATAAGATCGAAGCCTTCATCACGTTCCTGTGGGATCTTAAAATCGATATCGGTCATGCGGTTCGCACCATTGCGGACTGCACACACCTTGCGGGTGATGACATTACCGTCATCACCAACCTCATCGAATCACGCGCCCTAGCTGGCGATCCAGCGTTGTTGGTAGAGCTGAAACAAAACATCGATGTTAGCAACATGTGGGATGGCCAAACGTTTTATCGAGCCAAACTGGCCGAGCAAGAGCAACGCCACGCCAAGTACCAAAATACTGCGTACAACTTAGAGCCTAACTTAAAAGAGTGCCCTGGCGGCTTACGCGACATGCAAGTCATTGACTGGGTCGCCAAGCGTCACTTGCACACCAACCGCTTAAGTGCCCTGATTGATAAAAAGTTTTTATCTGAAGACGAATACATCCAACTAAAAGGCGCGGTATCGCACCTTTGGCGGATTCGCTGGGCGCTTCACACGATCGTGGGACGCAAAGAAGACCGACTACTGTTCGATCACCAACGCACACTGGCGAAAGAATTTGGTTTTGATGATGAAGACCTAAAACGCAATGTTGAGCGCTTTATGCAAGGCTACTATCAGAGCGTTGCTTCGATTCAGCAGCTAAATGATCTACTGCTACAGCACTTCGAAGAGTCGTTTTTACAGCTTGATCAAAACCCCGAAATCGAGATCATTAATGAACGCTTTCAGGTTAACAATGGTCAGCTAGCCATACGCCACCCACAAGTCTTTGTCGACACCCCTTCGGCCATGCTGGAAATGTACAAATTAATGGGTGATCGCGAAGACATCAAAGGCATCCGTGCTAATACCATGCGCGCCTTGCGAGATAACTTAGACGTGGTTGATGAGGCTTACCGAAACGCCCCAGAAAACACCAGCTTATTTCTCGATATCATTGCCAGTCGCTTCCGCATGACCAGCTTGCTTCGATCCATGAAGCATATCGGTCTACTGGGGCGCTACCTGCCCGAATTTGGCACCATTATTGGCCAAATGCAGCATGACCTATTCCACATCTATACGGTTGATGCGCACACTCTACAGCTCGTGGAAAACTTACGTCGTTTTCTACAACCCGAAAGCCGTGCCTCTTTCCCAATATCCTCGCAGGCAATTCGACACATTCAAAAAGTCGAGCTTCTTTATATTGCCGGCCTTTACCATGATATCGCCAAAGGCCGAGGCGGCGATCACTCAGAGCTAGGCTGTGTCGATGCCCGTTTATTTTGTGAACGTCACGGACTTAGCAAGCGCGAAACCGAGCTGATCGAATGGCTGGTACGCCACCACCTACTCATGTCGGTGACCGCCCAGCGCAAAGACATCTCGGACCCTGAAGTTATTTGGGAGTTTGCCAGCATAGTCAAAGATCAAGAGCGCCTTGATTACCTATTTCTATTGACCGTCGCAGATATCAACGCCACAAATCCAACCATGTGGAACAGCTGGCGCGCCTCTCTGATGCGCCAACTCTACCTAGAAACCAAGCGCGCTTTGCGCCGCGGCCTAGACTTTCCAATTGATGCGGATATGCAAAGCGACGAACACAAACAGCGCGCACTTGAAATATTGATCGAGCGTAATGCCGATATCATCGAAGCCGAGAATATTTGGGAAAAAATCGAAGAAGAATACTTCATTCGCTCAAGTGGCGAAGAGATTGCTTGGAACACCGAAGCAATTCTTAACCATCGCCCAAGCACCAAGCCACTAGTAGTCATCAGCCCACTCGGTGGTCGTAATTTCTCCGGCGCAAGCAAAGTGTTTATCTATACACCGATTGCGACGCATTTATTTGCGGTGACTGCAGCGCTGTTTGAGCAAATGGAACTGACCATTCTTGATGCCAAAATCAACACTACCAGTGACAATTACAGCCTAGATACCTTTGTTGTACTAGAGAGTAACGATCATTTCGACACCAACTTACATCTTGATGTAAAACGTATCGATATCATCAAAAAGACACTCATCGAGCAACTTGATTCACCGTCACTCTATGAAAGTGTTATTAAGCGCTTTACACCTCGTCACTTAAAGATTTTTAATGCGCCTTCCACGGTCCATTTTGTCAGCCAGCCTGAAGAGGTATGGTCTGCGTTAGAGGTGACTGCTCCCGATCGCCCAGGTTTATTAGCGTTAATTGGCAAGTTCTTTATGGAACACCATATTATGCTACATAAAGCCAAGATCGCCACCTTAGGTGAGCGTGTAGAAGACACCTTCTACATTACTGAAGATGACGGTGAACTGATTACCGATCCAGCGCGCATGGAACATATTTGCGCAGCGCTTAAACACAGTATTGACCGATTTTCCCAAGCTACGGAATAAGACACAGCATGAACCCTTTGATTCATTCATTACATCCCTACCCTTTTCAAAAACTTGCGGATCTATTGGCATCCATCGAGCCTAATCCAGCGCTACCACTGATCAAGCTGACCATTGGTGAGCCGCAGCACGAAGCGCCAAGTATCGTGCTAGACACCCTTAAAGACTCACTGGATGGCGTGTCAAAATACCCTGCGACCAAAGGTGAAGCGAGCCTGCGCAACGCTATTGCTGACTGGGCTAAGCGTCGCTTCAATGTTACCAAGCTTGATCCTGACACTCAGGTCATTCCCGTCACTGGTACTCGTGAAGCTTTATTTGCCATCACTCAGGCCATCGTCGGTGCAAAAGAGCAACCGTTAGTCGTTAGCCCTAATCCGTTTTACCAGATTTATGAAGGGGCAGGTATTCTAGCTGGGGCTGAACTGCACTACTTACCATGCGATGATAGCAATCATTACAAGATCGACTACCAAGCTGTCTCTGATGAAGTATGGCAACGCTGTGAACTGTTATTTGTTTGCTCACCGAATAACCCTGCTGGCACAGTCACTACGCTTGAAGAATATGAATTTTTAATCAACAAAGCCAAACAGTTTAACTTCACTATTATCGCTGACGAATGCTATTCAGAAATTTACTTTGATGAAAAACCACTAGGGCTATTGGACGCTTGTGTCCAGCTAGGTAATGACGACTTTGAAAACTGCTTAATTTTTCAATCCCTGTCCAAGCGCTCTAACCTGCCGGGCCTGCGCTCAGGCTTTGTCGCCGGTGATGCTAATCTTCTGAAACCATTTTTACTGTATCGCACCTACCATGGCTGTGCGATGCCAGTTCATCACCAGCACGCTTCGATCACCGCTTGGAACGATGAAGCTCACGTTGCTAATAACCGCGACATTTATCAGCGTAAATTTGAGCAGGTTTTGGCCCATCTAGCACCAGTAATGGACGTAACAAAACCAGAAGCTGGCTTTTACCTGTGGCCTAAACTGCCGATGAACGATGAAGAGTTTTGCATCAAGCTATACCAAGAAGAATCCGTATTGGTATTGCCTGGCAGCTACCTTGGCCGTGAGGTCGATGGTCACAATCCTGGTCAAAATCATGTCCGCATGGCGCTGGTCGCCGAAGAATCTGAATGTGTTGAGGCCGCTCAACGCATTGCCCGCTTTATGACAAAGCACAACAACCTTTAATTCTGTCTATTTAGGAGCACTTTCTCTAATGAGCGACTCTACTTTTGCAATTGGCCTTGGTATTGGCACACAAAACAAAGAAGGCACATGGCTAGAAGTTTTCTACCCATCACCAAGCGTTTCTCCAGAAAAAAGCATCATCGATGCGGTAATGGAGAGCACCAACTACGAAGGTGGCAATGCAACACTGGTATTGGATGAAAGCGATCTTAACCGCCTTCACCTTGCTCTATTACAAGCCGGACACATTGAACTTGCTGAGCGTGCTTCACGCCTAAAAGCCTCGTCACAGCCAGTTGTACTATGTGTGCTAGCGACAGATGAAGCACCAACTAACCCAGCGGAAGTGTACCTGAAGCTACAACTGATCTCTCACCGCGAAGTAAAACCACACCAAACTAAGCTTGATGGCATGTTTGGTCTATTGGTTAACACCGCTTGGACCAGCGAAGGCCCAATCGATGTACGTGAACTTGCAGATCGTCAGCTAGAAGCCCGCATGGCAGGCCGCACTATTGAAGTATTCAGCGTGGACAAATTCCCTAAAATGGCGAACTTTGTTGTACCAACAGGCATTCGTGTCGGTGATGCAGCGCGTATCCGTCTGGGCGCACACCTTGCTGAAGGCACAACCGTTATGCACGAAGGCTTCGTAAACTTTAACGCTGGTACACTAGGTACAGGCATGGTTGAAGGTCGTATTTCTGCAGGCGTCGTAGTCGGTAACGCTTCTGACCTAGGCGGCGGCTGTTCAACAATGGGCACACTTTCTGGTGGCGGCAACATCGTTATCTCTGTGGGTGAAGAATGTCTAATCGGTGCCAACGCGGGTATTGGCATTGGTCTAGGTGATCGCTGTACAGTTGAATCAGGCCTATACATTACTGCTGGCTCAAAAGTTGCTGTACTAGACGAGAACAACGCCGTTGTATCGGTTGTTAAAGCTCGTGAACTATCAGGTCAGTCAGACCTTCTATTCCGTCGCAACTCAGAAACTGGCGCAATCGAATGTAAAACCAATAAAACAGCTATTGCTCTGAACGAAGCACTACACGCTCACAACTAATAGCTTGTTAAGGCCAGAACTCACTCGAGCTCTGGCCTCTTTACATCGAAAAAAGGTGAATTCTCGTGACCACTATTTACGGCATCAAAAACTGCGATACCATGAAGAAAGCGCTACGCTGGTTGGATGAACATAATGTTCAATACACCTTCCACGATTACCGCAAGGATGGTTTAACGAAAGCGCAATTAGAAACTTGGATAACAAGTTTGGGGTGGGAAGCACTGGTCAATAAGCGCGGTACAACGTGGCGCAAACTAGACCCAGCGGTGCAAGAAGCCATGAACGATCAGGCGGCCATCGCCGTACTATTGGAACAACCAGCCATGATTAAGCGCCCACTGCTTGAGCATCAGGACACTATCACTCTGGGGTTTAAACCAGAGCAATATACAGCGATTTTCGCTAGCGCGTAATCACTGGCACATAATCCGCATTACTCGAGCGTGCACGATCTGATATATGAACCGTTTGGCCACTGCGTGCCGATCGGTCACTTAAGATAATCGGCGTATAGTACGCCTCTTCAACTGTTGCGCTACGATGGCCATTTAGAATGCCACAGCCAGACAGTATAATAGCCAGTAATGCTAATACGCCAAATTTCATGATGCTACCTTTCTTCTTCTGATCAGCTTAGAGGCTAAGGTAACCAAACGCAAAGCAAAGGTAAAGAATGACGCAACTAACGCCCACGCTAGAGCTTGCTCTAGATCTAATTTCTCGCCCCTCTGTAACACCAGAAGACGCTGGCTGCCAAGAGCTAATGATCGAGCGCTTAGAGAAGCTCGGCTTCACCATTGAACGCATGCCCTTCGGTGAAGTGAAAAACTTTTATGCGAAGCGTGGCGATAAAGGCCCTAACCTTTGTTTTGCTGGCCACACAGATGTGGTTCCATCCGGCCCTGAAAGTGAATGGAAAATTGCCCCTTTCCAACCAGAAATCATCGACGGCATCCTTTATGGACGCGGCGCTGCAGACATGAAAGGTAGCTTAGCGGCAATGATCACTGCGGTTGAGAACTTTATCAATGAACACCCAGATCACGATGGCCAGATCTCATTTTTGATCACCAGTGATGAAGAAGGTCCATTTGTCGATGGCACTACACGTGTTGTCGATGCACTGATGGCGCGCAACGAGCAAGTGGATTGGTGTATCGTCGGCGAACCGTCTAGCACTCACACCGTAGGTGACATCATCAAAAATGGCCGCCGTGGCTCATTCAGTGGCGATCTGACCGTGTACGGTAAGCAAGGCCATGTGGCTTACCCACACTTGGCTGTTAACCCTATTCACTTGGCAGCACCTGCGCTTGCCGAGCTGGCAGAAACTCATTGGGATGAAGGCAATGAGTTCTTCCCGCCCACGAGCTTTCAAGTATCTAATATCCAAGCAGGTACAGGCGCGACAAACGTAGTACCAGGTCGCTTAAACGCCCAGTTTAACTTCCGTTTCTCGTCAGAATTGACCTTCGATGACTTGAAAGAAACAGTCCTCGAAATTCTCGATAAACACCAACTAGAGTACGATATTGCGTGGACTTACAACGGTCTGCCGTTTCTGACCAAGCCTGGTGAGCTAGTTGATGCTATGGTAGATGCAATTGAATCAACGGTTAATATCACCCCTGAGCTATCAACCTCTGGCGGAACCTCAGATGGCCGATTTATTGCCAAGATGGGCACTCAAGTTGTAGAGTTGGGGCCGATAAATGCCACTATACATCAAATTAATGAATGCGTTGATGCAGAAAGTCTTAACCAACTTTCAACAATTTATCAGCGCATTTTGAGCAACTTGATGGCAAAATAGGCACACCATGAGTAAGCCGCTCGTTTTTATCCACCGTTTAGCGCTTAAGCTTGGCAAAAACCCACGCTTAGCCCTGATGAAGTTGATCCAAGGTGGGCTGCTATTCGCCTTTGGCGTGCTCATGATTTTTGTAGCAAATAATCTAGTAGTAGACTCCCTGCAACGAGAAATCATTGCACTCGCAGGCTTAGTACTTGCGGGAGCTGGCGTCATTTGGTCGCTAGTCGGATATTTATCTATGAGCGTATTGCGTATCTACCATATGTTAAACAAGAAGGATTAGAGCGTGCAGCCAGACATCGAAATTTATCTTTTATCATGTCCGACCGAGCGCATAATCAATTGGCTGGAGCAAGACTTCTCCATACTAGATATGCGCAAAGCAGGTGATATGGCCACCAAGCTTGTTCTAGAACATGAGCATCACGAGATCCCCGTGACCATCCTAGAACAAGCCGCAGGCAAACGCTTTACCTCGGTATGGTTTGATTCTGAACTTACCCCTTGGCAAAGTGATATGGAATGCGCTAAACGCGCATTTGAGTTCCTACAATGCGAAATACGCTGTAACTACCAAGGTTGGCAAGAGGACCTAGAAGACGATCCTGACCTTTGGTGGCGCATTAATGCAAACGGCGAAGGCACCTATATTTGGCGCTAATCAAGCTGTTCGCGGTAACATTGAGAGTAAGAGAAATACTATGCAAATCACAATGATGAAAGGCAAACTTCACATGGGCGCCGTGACACAAGCCGAGCTTTGGTACGACGGTTCTTGTGCCATCGATAGTGACCTTGTGGCACTAGCAGGGCTTCGTGAGTTTGAAAAGATCGACATTTATAATGTCGACAATGGCGAACGCTTTCATACGTACGTCATTCTAGCGGAAGCTGGCTCTGGCACCATCTCTATGAACGGCGCTGCCGCTCGTAAAGTTCAGGTCGGTGACCGTGTCATCATCGCCGCATACGGCCAAATGGACGAAGCGGAAGCCAGCACCTTTCAACCTAAGCTGGTTTACCTTAACAAAGACAATAGTGTCGAGCGCACAGCCAACACTATTCCGGTACAAGTCGCCTAAGCAGCTAGTACCAACAAAAAAGGGTCGCAGAAGCGACCCTTTTTTATGCACTTTAAAGCACTTAATTCAATGCAGCTAAAGCCGCTTCATAATCTGGCTCATCAGCGGTTTCAGCCACTTGCTGAGTATAGATCACTTCGCCTTGCTCATTAATAACCACTACCGAGCGAGACAATAGTCCTGTCAAAGGGCCTGTTTTAAATGTCACACCGTAGTCAGCACCAAAAGTTGAACGGAACGCTGAACCACTCTCAACATTTTCAATCCCTTCCGCACCACAAAAACGAGCTAACGCAAATGGTAGATCGGCTGATACACAAAGAACCGCAGTGTTATCAAGCTTCGTTGCTTCTTCGTTGAATTTGCGCACCGATGCTGCACAAGTGCCTGTATCAACAGATGGGAAAATATTTAATACTAACTTCTTGCCTGCAAAATCAGACAATGACACAGATGAAAGGTCAGTTTTAACAAGCTCAAACGCTGGTGCTTGGGTACCTACTGCTGGTAGCTCACCAACAGTTTCCATTGAATTACCTTGTAAAGTAACGGTTGCCATAATGTCCTCTCAAGTTTTATTGATTTACCAGATTACAGTAACAGCATTTTGCTATTTCACAATGGAAACATTTTCAGCTTGCTTACCTTTTTCACCTTCAGTGACATTAAAACGCACTTTTTGACCTTCAATTAAAAAGCGTCGCCCACGGCCACGGATAGCACGGTAATGAACAAATACATCGTCACCACTTTCCATGGTTAGAAAACCAAAACCTTTTGACGAATTGAACCATTTCACGGTTCCTAATTCACGATCATCATCTGCATCGTCTTCAGTGCTGGTGTCATGGCTAGATGATGGAGCGCTTGAGGAAGCAGACTTATTAGCAGAGCTTACTGCAGATTCTGAGGTAGTTGACGTTTGCGCTAACACTGTACCCAGATATACCGATACCAATGTTACGACAAAGTAGACTAAATAATGGTCAGCAATACCAACACCAACAAGAGGAGCAATCACTAGTGGTGTCACTAGCGCTAAAATCAAACTCACTAAAAATGCACGTACTGAAAAAAACATTGTAGTTCCTTGAAAATGTTATTAAAGATTGTTGTTATAAATTCCAAACACAGCCAATAGCAACGCTCTTATCAATATGAACTTAGGTATAAACCCAAAACAACATCATGCGCTTGATAAAACGCTACACAACACGATTACACGTGACAGGCCTAATAAAAATTTTAGCAAAAACTACGCCATCTAATTAAGTCAGACGGCGCTTGTGCTAGCATACATACATAAAATCACCTGCTTAGCACATTAGAAGACTACCATATAGCGACCTAATATGAATACCTCCGACTTACAAGCCCGAATTGACGAACTCGAAATCCGCGCCCAGTTCCAAGATGACACAATCGATGCTCTAAACGACGCACTCACCCATCAACAACAAGATATTTTGCTACTGCAAGAACAGGTAAAATTACTCGCAAAACGCCTAGAATCCCAACGTCAAAACTTTGGTATTAATGATAGCGCCGAAAAACCACCCCATTATTAGATCTAGATCAATAGAGCTAGTTAATGTCGCCCACTTGATCTAATGAGCGCTTAACATACACATCAAAACGCCCTGACTTACCATCTAAGCGATAAGTAGGCTCTTGACCGTTTAGGTATGGCGCTCCCTTCGGGCGCTTTACCACTACCCGGTAGCGTGCCAGCTGCAGCGCCTGTGGCAGCAAGGCGTCTGCATCCTCATCAAACCCAACCAGATCTCGGAAAAAAGCCATTTCCTTTTTTACCGCTGCCGACGACTTGTCGTTGTGTGGAAACATAGGATCTAAGTACACTACATCGGTCAACTCGTGCTCTGTGCTGTAATCAAATAGTGTTCCTGCAGCCAAGTGCATACGTTTCACAATATCGCTCACCTCAACGACCAGCTCGGCTCGAGATAAGCCATTTTGCAGCAATGCTCGAACAAACCCCACACGCTCATGCAGCACAACTCGACAGCCTAAAGATGCCAAAACAAATGCATCCCTACCTAAGCCTGCGGTGGCATCAAACACCTCAATATCGGTGCGCTTATTCAGCCCAACGGCTTTGGCGATATCTTGTCCTTTACCACCACCAAACTTGCGTCGATGCTCGACCGCACCGCTAGCAAGCTCAACTGAGACAGGTTTAGGCGCCCCTTTGCCAGTTTTGGCGATCGCCAATACTTGATCACGCTCGAGCAGGAGATAATCGTAATCTTGAACAAACTTAAGATCACTAGTAAGACGCAAAAGGGGGAGTTGAAGTTGGTGCGCAAGTGCATTGGCAGCAGATTCAGAAGCTGTATAAGCCACAGCAAGCGTATTAGGCGTAGACATCAATACCGACTAATTGATTACGAGGATTAGAAGCAGAAAGGGATTCAGTGTGCAGGTAGGCAGAGAGTGCTTGCTGTGCCTGCATACTAAGCCCTTCAGTTTTAAAAAAACGACTGGATTCGCTAGAAGCTGTTTGCGCAAACGCTTCAATCGAGCTGGGTGCGCGCGACGCTTGAGCACTAGCGCTGTTAATAGGAGCAGGTAACGTGTTGGGCGTGCGAGCACTGGCTCCAGACTGAGGAACCGCTGGAAAATTATTACCAACCTTCACCTTAACCTCCTACATTCACAACCCATAGCAACAGAGCTCCTAATACTAAGCGATAGATCATAAATGGCAAAAAGCCAATGCGATTTAGCCATTTTAAAAAGATGGTGATACAAAGATAGGCACTGATCGCCGAAAGCACAACGCCCCAAGCCATGGCCCACCAATCTACCGATTGGCTATCGTCGATCATCAGCTCACAGGTTTTAAAGCCAGCCGCGGCAACAATAATTGGCACAGATAGCAAAAACGAGAAGCGTGCGGCACACTCTCGCCCAAACCCTAGATAACGCGCCGCCGTCATTGTGATGCCTGAGCGTGAAGTCCCAGGAATCAGAGCCAATGCTTGCGCAAAGCCGATAAATAACACTTTACCTAATGTCAAATCGTTAAGCTGTAGATGTTTACCAGCAAAGCGGTCTGATAACCAAAGCAAAACACCAAAGCCAATTGTGGTGTAGGCAATGATCTCCATAGAGCGTAAATTGGCTTGTATATAGTTATCTAAAATAAGCCCCAACACCAATGCAGGTAACGTAGCGATAATCACCCACCAGCCTAACCGACTATTGTCAGTCCGTTCACGTCTTTTGATTACACGCCGCAGCCAGTCATGGGCGATGTTTTTTAGATCGTGACGAAAAAACCATACGACTGCGATCAGGGTTCCAAAATGGACCGCGACATCGAAGGCCAAGCCTTGATCTTGCCAGTGCAATAACTTGGCTGGCAAGATCAAATGCGCTGAACTTGAAATCGGTAAAAATTCCGTTAGCCCCTGTACTAACGCTAAAATCAGTACATGGTACCAAAGCATAACTTATCGCTTCCCTATCTTGGCTGGCTGTTTTTCCCAAGTGATTTCATCACGCAAATAGACAGGTAACGCTTGCTCAGCTGTCACTACCTTTGCCTGTGAAAAAGGCCACTGAGCCAATTGCGCAATGCATGCAGCTCGGGGCGCTATCTCTTCTAAGATCGTTGTTGCTGGCTGCTCAAGTTTAGCATTGAGCGTGTCTTGATAGAGCCAACCAGACCCCACCCCTTGATAAGGCCCGTCAATCGGATCAAGGTTATCCGGCACGATGACGCGTTCTGATAGCAACTCGTTGGCTACTACAAAACCATCTTGTTCAGTAATTTGGTAACCGCCGATGTACACTTCACCCATGCGCGCATCTAACGCCGATAGCCAAGTGTCATGATAGGTTTTCTGTTGCGCCTCGAGCGCCATCGCCGCCAGCGTTGAGACAGGCACAACCGGTAAGTCGGCACCGTAAGCAAGCCCTTGCACCACTCCCGCACTGATACGTAATCCAGTAAACGAGCCTGGACCACGACCGAACGCTATTGCGTCGAGCTGCGTCAATGATAGTTGCGCTTGAGCCAGGATTTGTTCCACCATGGGCAAAATCAAATCATTATGCTGACGCGGTGCCAGACGAAAGTCCTCCAGCACCACACCATCTTGAATCAACGCCACCGAACAGGCAGGCGTTGATGTATCTAATGCAAGAATCGCCGTCATCGTCAATTATGCCTTAAGAGCTGACAATAGACCTTGCTTGATTTCATTTAGATCGCCTACACCGTTTACTTTAACGAATTTAGGCGCTGTGCTCGCATCTTCTGCCTGCCATGCTTGGTAGTAGCCAATCAAAGGTGCAGTTTGGTCATGGTAGATCGATAGACGTTTGCGTACTGTTTCTTCCGTGTCATCAGCACGTTGAATCAAGTCTTCACCTGTTTCGTCGTCTTTGCCTTCCACTTTTGGTGGATTGTAGATGACGTGATAAGTACGACCAGAAGGCTCGTGCACACGACGACCGCTCATACGTTTAACGATTTCTTCATCCGCTACATCGATCTCGACCACGTAATCAATGGCAACGCCCGCTTCTTTCAAAGCATCTGCTTGTGGAATGGTACGAGGGAAGCCATCAAACAAAGCACCGTTTTCGCAATCAGCTTCTTGCAAACGCTCTTTCACCAAACCAATGATGATGTCGTCTGATACTAGCTGTCCGGCATCCATCACCGCTTTGGCTTTTAATCCTAGTTCAGTGCCGGCTTTTACTGCTGCACGAAGCATATCGCCAGTTGAAATTTGTGGAATACCAAATTCTTCAGTAATGAATTGAGCCTGTGTGCCCTTACCTGCGCCTGGCGCTCCTAACAAAATAACTCGCATAAATTTTCTCCAATAGTCTGCGTAAAATCGGCATTGCGAGCCAAACCTTGGATCTTCATCGCATGGATTGCCGCAATAAAAACGCGCCCTAAATCCACCGTTTGCTCGCTGATTATAATTTTGAGGCGGCTAGCATACCCAAGCCGATGCAAACTATGCAAACGAACTTGTCGGTTTTTAAATTTTAGGGCGCGCTATGTTACGTATTTCTGACAATATTGCTAGGCTAGCCTGTATTTTGCATACCGCTGGCAATACCCGCCATGGTAATCATCAAGGCTTTATTAGCCGCGGTATTGTTCTCATCTTTACGACTGCGGTGCAGTAACTCAGCCTGTAGATAATGCAATGGATCGATGTATGGGTTGCGCACATCAATCGACTGACGAATCGTCTTGTTGTCTTCAATCAGGCGTTCTTGCTGCTTAATTTCTTTAACCAGTTCACGTACCTGATCTAGCTTACGGCGCAGCAAATGACCTAGACCTTGCAACTCGGCAGGTACTAAGCGTTTTTCGTAGTACTCAGCGATTTCAGGCTCAGCTTTTGCCAACACCATATCAAGCATATCTAAGTAGGCGCTAAAGAACGGCCAGTTTTTATGCATATCGCGAATCTTTTCTAGATTCCCTGAATCGATGCTTTGCTGCAGCGCACTCTCTGCGCCCAGCCATGCTGGCAACATCATACGAATCTGCATCCAGGCAAAGATCCATGGGATCGCACGTAAACTTTCAACACCACCATCCGAGCGACGACGCGCTGGTCGTGACCCTAACGGCAGCTTGGCAAGCTCTTGCTCTGGTGTGATGGTACGGAAGTAAGGCACAAAGTCTTCATGACCACGTACGATTGCGCGATACTGATTCATGCCTTCTTCGGCCATTTCGTCCATCAGCGCTCGCCATTCGGCTTTTGGCGCTTCAGCTGGGATCATCGATGCTTCCATGACCGCCGAGCAGTAGAGCTCTAGCGAGCGCACAGCGATGTCAGGAATACCGAATTTAAAGCGAATCATCTCGCCCTGCTCGGTAACTCGGATCGAGTTCTGTACTGAGCCTGGTGGTTGAGACAAGATCGCTACATGCGCAGGGCCGCCGCCACGACCGACGGTACCACCACGACCATGGAACAAAGTCAGATGCACATCATGTTTTTTACACAGCTGCGTTAAGGCTTCTTGAGCACGGTATTGCCCCCACGTCGCCGCGATCTGTCCAGCATCTTTGGCCGAATCAGAGTAGCCGATCATCACTTCTTGATGGCCGTTAATGTAGGCCTTGTACCAAGGCAAGCTAAATAACTGCTCGATGATTGGCTCTGCGTTATCAAGATCGGCTAATGTCTCAAACAGTGGCGCAATGCGCATATTGAAGGTCACACCAGATTCTTTCAGTAGCAAAGCCACCGCAAGAACATCAGACGGTGCACTCGCCATAGAGATCACGTACGAACCAAACGAGTTCTGGTAACCGCTAGCGATGGTTTTAAAGGTGTCTAGCACCTCTTTTACCATAGGCTCTGGCTCCCAAGTGGTCGGCAATAGAGGACGCTTTGAGTTCAACTCAGCCAACAAGAACGCTTGACGAGAGGCTTCATCCCACTCGGCGTAATCACCTAAACCATAATGACGGGTGATCGCAGAAAGCGCTTCGATATGCTTTGACGCATCTTGGCGCACATCTAAACGCACCAGCGTCATACCAAACGTCGCGGCACGGCGGATTAAGTCCATTACAGCGCCGTTGGCTACTACTTTCATGCCACAATCGAGTAACGACTGGTAGCACAAGGTCAGATCAGCCATCAGTTCAGAATTGTCCAGCATAACGCCTTCATCACTGACGCTTTCGCCTTGCAAACGGGCATAGGCCCATTTCTTGGTATGCTCAACCTTGCGCTCAAGACGACGAACCAGCTCACGGTATGGCTGAGCACTGTCACCCACACGCTCACGCAACTCGTCATTGCAGTCCGTCATCGACAGTTCAGAGCGCAGGTGAGTTAGATCTTTAAGGTATAAATCAGCTGCCATCCAGCGCGCTAAGATAACCACTTCCTCCGTCACCGTATGGGTGACGTTTGGATTACCATCACGGTCTCCGCCCATCCATGTGGCAAAGCGGATCGGCGCTAAGTCTAGTGGTAAATGCTCTTCGTCGGTGTACTGACGAAACTGCTCATCTAGCTGACGGAAGAAACGTGGTACAGCTTCCCAAAGTGATTGTTCAATCACCGCAAAGCCCCACTTAGCCTCATCGACAGGCGTTGGGCGCTCTTCACGGATTTCATCTGTGTGCCAAGCTTGCGTGATAATTTCATTCAGGCGGCGAACATGCTTTTCTTCTTCAAGCGGCAGAATGTTGTCTTTGTCGAGTGCTTCTAGCTCACTGGAGATATTGTCATATTTGCGGATCAGCGAGCGACGTACAACTTCGGTTGGGTGCGCAGTCAGAACGAGGTCAATGGCCTGCTCACGCAAGGCGCCAACCATCTGCTCAGCGCTGAAGTTTTGCTCATGTAAACGCGTTAACAAGTCACCAATCGGGTTTTTATAGATACCCAAGCTTTCATTAGTACGACGACGGTGTACACGATGATATTGCTCAGCGATATTTGACAGGTTTAAGAATTGGTTAAAAGCTCGTGCAACGGGCACGATGTCTTTGTCATCCAAGGCCTCGAGCGCTTCAATTAAGGCACTAGAGTCACCACTCTGGCGACCATCTTTAGATAAGCGACGAATATTTTCAACCGTATCTAAGAAGCGTTCTCCCAAATGATTGCTCATGGTCTCCCCTAAGCAATCCCCTAACAAACGCACGTTTTCTCGTAACGAGGCCTGACGGTCAGTCACAATTCGTCTCCTTATTGATAAAACACTCGTGTACACGAGCCAGTAAGTTTAGAGCCCTTGAGCTTTAGCTTGCTCCCACAATTGATCCAACTCACCTAAAGAACAATCCGTTACGGGCTTATTTTGTTTACTGAGTGCCGTTTCTATATAACCAAAACGACGCCTAAATTTCACATTGGTACGCATCAGCGCCTGCTCCGGTGAGAGGCGAAAGTGTCGTGCCAAATTGGCTACGGCAAATAAAACATCACCAAGCTCCGCTTCCACCTCGTCTTGGGATAATGTTTTAACCGCCTGCTCCAGTTCGTCCAATTCTTCACGAATCTTATCGAACACGGGCGCCACATCGTCCCAATCGAACCCGACAGTACTGGCCTTTTTCTGTAACTTCACCGCCTGTGTTAGTACCGGCAAGGTTTCTGGCACTGTGTCTAACAAGCTGTCTACTTGAGCGGATTCACCCTTTTGAGCCTTTTCTTGGGCTTTAATCAGCTGCCACTGCTGGGCTATTTCGGCTTCTGACCAAGTTACCCCTGACGCATAACTATCAAAACTGCCATCAGGAAAGACATGTGGATGACGGCGCAACATTTTCGCGACAATACCATGCACTACATCCTGAAAATTAAACGCGTTTTCTTCACTTGCCATCTGCGCGTGAAACACCACCTGAAATAGCAAATCTCCTAACTCTTCTTTTAAGTCTTGGCGATCACCACGCACGATGGCGTCTAGCACTTCGTACGCTTCTTCAATGGTGTAAGGAGCAATCGTTGAAAAGTCTTGCCGAATATCCCAAGGACAACCGTATTGGCGGTCGCGCAACATGGTCATTAAGGCAAGTAAGTCATCCGTGTCGTACTTCACTGATCACGCTCCCGAAATACATCTAACACGTTGGGTAGCTGATTAATCCGATGTAGTAGCTTTGATAATGAGCTGATTTCACCCACTTCAATCGTAAAACGAATAGAAGCGGTGTGATCGGCCTTGGCAGACAAGGTATTCATGGACAACAGGTTGACCTTTTCATTGGCTAACAAGGCAGTAATATCATTGAGCAAGCCAGTGCGATCGTAGGCCTGAACTTGGATATTGACTGGGTAGAGATTATCAACCTCCTCACCCCAGTTTACCTCGACGATACGTTCTGGCTCTTCTAATTGCAGCTGGGCGACATTAATACAGTCTTGGCGGTGCACTGATACACCGCGCCCCTGCGTGATATAACCGATGATATCATCGCCCGGAATGGGGGAGCAGCACTTTGCCATTTGCGTCAACAACTTGCCAACTCCACGAATATGTACATCATTATCGGAGTTTTTATGGCGACTTTTCTTAAGACGAATCGGACGTGGCTCAGAGCTACCATCTAGACCGTATAGCTCATCGATGATGCGCAACACACGTGACAGTTGAATATCGCCTGCGCCCAGTGAGACATAAACCTCATCACCGTTGGCAAAATTGAAGCGTTCGGCGATGGTGGTAAAGTCTAGCTTACTCTCTTCAATGCCTAAGCGCTTGAGCTGCTTATCCAATACTGATTTGCCCGCCTCAAGATTTTTCTCGCGGTCTTCTTTTCTAAACCAGCTCTGAATTTTGGCTCGGGCGCGGTTGGTGTTCACATACCCTAAAGTTGGATGCAGCCAATCGCGACTAGGACCGCCTTCTTTAGTGGTGAGAATTTCGACTTTATCCCCCGTCTGTAACGGCGTCACCAGAGAGATAATTTTACCGTTGGCTTTCGCGCCACGACAGCGATGACCAATCTCAGTATGCACACGATAAGCAAAGTCAACGGGGGTTGAGTTGGTTGGTAAGTCCACTACGTGACCATCAGGGGTAAACACATAGATGCGGTCTTGCTCGATGTCATTCATGACTTGTTCGCTAAGCGATTCAAGGTCCCCTTGCACTTCATGGAAGTCCAAAATGGTTCTTAACCACTGTAGTTTTTCTTCATAGCTTGAGCTGTTGGAGCTTAGGTCTGTGCCTTTATATTTCCAGTGTGCACAGACCCCTAACTCAGCATCTTCATGCATTTTATGAGTACGGATTTGAATCTCTAAAACACGGCCTTGAGGACCCGCCACCGCGGTATGTAAGGACTGATAACCATTGGATTTAGGGTTACTAATGTAATCGTCAAACTCTTGCGGGATGGGTTTCCAGAGGTTATGAACGATACCCAGTACGCCATAACATTGCATCGGCTCGTCGACTAATATGCGTACTGCTCGCACATCATAGACTTCATCAAAGCCGATGTTCTTGCGGCGCATCTTACGCCAAATACTATAAATGTGTTTTGCCCGCCCCATGATGTCAGCATGAATATCAATGGCTTCCATACGCTCACGCAACACACTAATAACATCATCAATAAATTGCTGACGATCGAGGCGCTTTTCGTCGATTAATTTGGCAATGCGCTTGTATTCATTTGGGTAAAGATAGCGGAATGAAAGATCTTCTAATTCCCACTTAATGTGACCGATACCCAGTCGATGGGCCAAAGGAGCATAAACACTCTGCACTTCTAAGGCGACCGACTCTTGACGGTCTGAATCTTGGTGTTTGGCTTCTTTGATGGCGCAAGCACGCTCTGCCAGCTTAATTAATACAACACGCACATCATCAATGATCGACACGAGCATTTTGCGTAGAGATTCAAGCTGATTGTCATGACTGCCTAAGACTTCTGCACTGGTGTCTTTGGATAAGTTCTTCGACACCTCGCCCATGCGAATCACCCCTTCAATCAACGACGCCACCTTACGGCCAAACATGTCACTGACTTTGGTTAATTCAAGCTGGTCTTCACGTACCGCACGATATAAAGCCGCAGCCACCAGAGAGTCTTGATCGGCACGGAATTCAGATAAGATCTCCACCATTTCAAGCCCGGCTCGGAAGGTACTTGCTTGCGGCCCCCAGAACGATGACTTGCCAGAGACAGCTTCCGCCTGGCGTGCCAACTCACAAGCCATGCGTAACGGTACTCGGCTACCTTCGTCCACTTTATCCGCAAACTGAATCATCCACGTATCAATATCCACGGAGCCGTCTGCTAAGACCGGGTGATCCTTTCTTACCGTAACCATATAATTACCCTTCTGATAACAACTTAATTCTGCAGCAACATCATGGTCTCAACATGAGACGTCTGCGGAAACATATCCATCATGCATACCTTGCTTACACGATACCCTTGCTCGATCAAGTAGGCGGCATCCCGTGCCAGCGTTGCAGCATTACAAGAGACATACAAAATTTGCTTTGGTTTCAAGCGCACTAATGTCGGCAGAAACTCAAACGCTCCGGCACGCGGCGGATCCAGCAACGCTTTGCTGATTTTAGCTTTTTTCAAACGATTTGGCGGCGCTTGGGTTAAATCCGCCGCCATAAATTCTAGGTTATCAAGCTCTGCACGGGCCGCGTTTTCACGCCCCATCGCCACCATACTCTCCAAGGCCTCGACCGCTAGCACTCGCCCAGCACGTTGTGCCAGAGGTAAAGAGAAGTTTCCTGCACCACAGAACAAGTCCAATATCGTATCTTCTCTCGACACATCCAACCAAGCCATGGCCTGCTGCACCATTTTTTGATTAATGTCGGCGTTTACTTGGATGAAGTCTTGTGCATGGAATTGAATCGTTTGTTCATCGACTACATAATGGCTTGGCTCTGCTTGCTCAATACGATCTTGTTCTGGCGCCTGCCAGAACAAATTCACCTTAGCCTCAGCGGCCCATTGCTCAATTGGCATGCGATCAGCGCTATCAACAGCACGTGTCAAACGAAGAATCACGGTTACGCCAGCCGCGTCTTCCAGTAACTCAATATGACCAATCTTGCCAGCAATAGTGCTGCCTTTAACTGCCTCACGTAAGGATTGATACGCCTCTTGCAGCGGGAAAGTCAACACCACACAATTGTGGACATCGATAATCTCATTGCTCGCTTGCGCACGAAAGCCGATGTTGACTTCGCCACCTTTAGCGAAAGTGGCTATGCGTGCCCGACGACGATACCCTAACGGCTCACCCTCTAAACGGGTTAGCGTTTCTGGCAATGATAATTTGCGAAATTGATTGCTTAACCAGTTCGCCTTTACGTTACGCTGCTCTGAGATATCAATATGCTGAAGCTGACAGCCGCCACATTGAGCAAAATATTGACAAGGCGATGAGACGCGGTGCGGGCTAACTTCTAACCACTTAATTGGCCCTGCTTGATCAAACTGGCGTCCGGTTTTGACAACTTTCGCTTCAACGGTTTCACCTGTAATCGCCCCCGCCACAAAGGTCACCTTACCATTTTGACGTGCGACGCCGTTGCCTTCATGAGTGGTATCTTCAATCACAAAGGTGGCAACAGCTGGCGGTGACGATTTAGATCGAGAACGGTTAGACGAATGACGTTTCAAGGTGAGATCTCTAGCAGTAAATGAATGGACGCATGATACCGTATCCAGAGAGCTCGACCTAGGGGTTATGCCTCATTTTAACTAGCCGTTAAACACACCCGTTGATAAGTAACGATCACCCCGGTCACAAATAATGACCACGATAGTGGCATTCTCCACTTGCTCAGATAAGCGTAGGGCTGCACTCACCGCACCACCTGAAGAAACACCGCAAAAGATACCCTCTTCTTGAGCAAGGCGACGCATGATCACCTCTGCTTCCTGTTGCTCAATGTCCATGACCTGATCGACGCGTGATTCATCAAAGATGGTTGGCAAATACTCTTTCGGCCAACGTCGAATTCCAGGAATACTACTGCCTTCAGAAGGCTGCAAGCCGACGATTTGAATCTCAGGGTTTTGCTCTTTTAAGTACTTTGAAATGCCCATAATAGTACCTGTCGTACCCATCGAACTAACAAAGTGCGTCACCGTACCCTGTGTTTGCTGCCAAATCTCAGGGCCTGTCGACGTGTAGTGAGCACTTGGATTGTCGTCATTACCGAATTGGTTTAAAACTTTGCCCTTACCTTCGGCCTGCATCTCAAGCGCTAAATCACGGGCGCGCTCCATACCTTCTTCTTTAGAAACCAAGTGCAATACTGCACCATAAGCACTCATAGCAGACTTACGCTCCTGACTCATATTGTCCGGCATAATCAAGTGCATCGTATATCCTTTGATCGCAGCCGCCATCGCCAACGCAATACCGGTATTACCACTGGTCGCTTCAATAAGACTGTCACCAGGCTGAATTTCACCACGCAGTTCAGCTTGAGCGATCATATTCAATGCCGGGCGGTCTTTTACCGATCCGGCCGGATTCTGACCTTCAAGCTTTAGCAAAATAGTATTGCTAGAGCGCGTATTCAGACGCTGCAATTTAACAACCGGCGTATTGCCGATGATAGACTCAATTGTTGGATATTCGATCATAAAATAGTGATTACTTAAAAAGTGGATTAAATGGCGGACTTTACGCTTTTTTACCAGAAGCTATTAGAAAGCACTTTGAAACCATAATAAAATAAATAGTGGTTATAAATTTAGGTCTATATCATTGCATTGGGGGAACCAATTATGCGCAATTATCTGCTTCTAGGTACAGTGCTTGGGGCACTAACATTATCTGGATGTGATATGTTCGCTGGCCCATCAGCGGATATTCCAGATGCTGAACTACGTCAAAAGTGGCGTGAATGTAAAACCATTAGCAACCCTTCTCGTACCAAGGTACTGGCATGTGAAAACTATGAGCGAGAGTGTGCACGACGTAAAAACAAAGGTAACATAGCATGCTATTGAAGTTTTAGTAGAGAAATAGGAAATGTCTGACACCTCTCCTTCGGCTGTAAAACAGAAACTATGGAAAGCCATTTCCTTACCTATTATAGCGTTTATTATCGTCTCCAGCGGCTTAATGGCTTGGTTTGAAGCTTGGGGAGAGAAGCTACATTTTGAGCAGATCAATCAACACCTAACGCAACAGTCTGCTAACGCCAGCGAATACGCACTACTACTAAACGACAGCGCCCTAGTCGCAACTAACACCCAAGATCTGCTGCAACAGCAAGACGTCATTGGTGTCACCTATTACGACTCTAACAAAGACGTATTAAATCAAGCGGGTCACAATATTGCGCATGAGACACTAACAAGCGATCTAAAAAGTGCTTACCTTGGTGATCATGCTTACGTTGTCGTTGCGCCAATCTTTTACCAAGCAAACAGTAGCCTCGCCGCCAGCTCACTTTCCTCCACAGGCAATGCTGCCGCACTGATGCTGGCAGACGCAATCGGCATGCAAAGCGGTCAGAACAAAGACTTACTAGGCTGGATAGAGCTCACCATCTCCACTAAAGGCTTAACACTAGACATCATTCAACTCTGTGTATTTTTTCTGTTTTACGGGCTTTTAGCAGCCCTTATTTGTTTACTTATCTGTCGCTATATCGTCAATAAAACGGCACCACCTTACGATCGCCTCACTCAGGCGCTGGCGCATATTGCCAATGGTGAGTATCAAAAAGCTCATGCACTGACCTTTCCGCCATACATGGCATCATTAAACGACGACTTAACCTACATTGCCGATAAACTCGCCAATTATCGTCATGAGCTAGAAACAGAGATTGAGCAAATCACTCAAGAAACGCGCCAGAACGCAATTCAATTGGAAGAACAAAGCGCACAATTGTATATCGCCAACAAAGAAGCGACGGAATCCAACCGACTCAAAACCCAATTTCTGGCTAACATTTCCCATGAAGTACGCACACCGCTTAATGCAATTTTAGGCTACACCAAGCTGCTGCAAAAAGATCAACTTGAAAACCAGCAAAAAACCTACGTCGACACCATCGAAAAATCGACTCACAACCTACTCGCCACCATCGGTGACATTCTCGACTTTTCCAAAATTGAGTCTGGAAAACTAGTGCTTGAGCCAAGCGATTTTAACCTACGCGAATTGATTGAAGAGGTATTTCACACACTCTCTTCCACCTTGCTGACCGACGAAAAAGACCTTAACTTAATCCCAAAATTCTCTTCTGAACTGCCCGAATGGCTGAAAGGTGACGCCATTCGCATTCGACAAATTCTGACCAACCTAGTTGGCAACGCCATCAAGTTTACCCAAACAGGCTCAGTAGAGGTAATCGCCTCCATGTTGAGCCATGAAGGCGAGCAAATTGAAGTCCAAATTCAAGTAAAAGACACGGGCATCGGAATCCCTGCCAGTAATCTTAATCAATTATTCAAACCGTTTTCGCAAGTGGATCCAAGCAGCTCCCGCAATTACGCCGGAACAGGCCTTGGTCTAGTCATTACCCGCAAACTCATCGAACAAATGAACGGTAAGATTGATGTAGAAAGCGAACCCAACCGCGGCTCAAACTTTCACTTCACCATCCAGCTAAAACCTTCAAGCAAAGCCGACTCAGCTTATGAGTCGCTAAACCAACACCTGCTTATCCTTGAGCCCAACAAACAGTATCGTGATCATATCGGCTCTTTTGTCCAACAATTAGGCGTAACATATGAGATCAGCAGCTCCATAGAGCAATTGATGCAGACTCTTCATTTGAGCCAAACGGGCTATGATGCAGCATTGCTGCATGTGGATCACACTGAACGTTCGATCAGTGAAACCGCTGAATTAGTGCAATACCTACAAACTCGCTTTGGCATTCACTGCACCTTAATGACCAAACCTAGTAGTTATATCGAACCACAATCCACACTCTATCAACTGGTAGATAGCGTACTACTTAAACCTGTCAGCCCAAGTAAGCTGCATCAAACCCTGCTTGAGCAACGTTTGAGCGATACCCAGACCAGCGTAACGTCCGTCACATCAGATCCAACACCCGTCGTCGAGCAAGCCGAATCAGACAGTCCTTTTGCCGCTCTGCATATTTTGGCGGTCGATGACACCCCGGTTAATTTACAGTTACTGGGTCACTGGCTAAAGCCTCATAACATCCAGCTAACACTGGCTAATTCAGGCATTCAGGCACTTGAGCTGGCGCAACAGGAAGTGTTTGATCTGGTCCTCATGGACATCCAAATGCCACAAATGGACGGTATGGAAGCGACGCGACAACTGCGCCAACGCGATGACTATAAGGACGTACCAATCATCGCTTTGACGGCTCATGCGCTGGAGGAAGAAAAACGCTCCATGCTTGCCAGCGGCATGAATGCTTATCTCACCAAACCCGTTAATGAAGAAATTCTCCTCAACACTATCAACGAGTGGTGCACTAAAAACCAGAGTCTAAGCACTTTGGTGGACGATGAAATCCGTCAAATCTTTGACGTCGATAAAGCCGTCGCCATGACCAGCCAAAACATCAGCGCGGCAAAAGAGATCTTTGATATGTTCATGGATACATTAAAGCAGGATAAGCGCCTGCTGCCGCATCAGTTTGCCAATCAGGAGCTCGACAAACTCATTGCTACGGTGCACCGTATTCACGGAGCTAGTAAATACACAGGCTGCATTGAAGTAATAAAGCACGCTAACTTCTTGGAAACGCACCTAAAAGAGTTAGGTTTTGATGAGGTAGATGAGGTCTATCAAGATTTCATGGAAGCGATCGAACAGTTAGAAAGTATTGCTGCGGTTATCCCTTGGTCTCAAGCGTCACAAACGCCACAGCAAACGTCTGCTCATCTGACAAGCTAAGCTGCCAGCTTAGCTCACCTTCAAGATGTTGACACACCTCTGCTGCCACCTCTAGCACCGGCTTGCCTGAGGCCAAGTTACGCACCGTAAAGTGCTGAAAACTGACACCATTTCCGATCCCAGTTCCCAACGCCTTGACTGCAGCTTCTTTCGCTGCAAATCGTTTCGCCAAAAACGCCACCGCTCGCTCTGGCGATAAATGTTCAAATTGCTGCAACTCAACTGGGGTTAAAATGCGCTTAGCAAACCGCATCCCCAAACGCTCGTAAGAGGTGCGAATACGTGTAATTTCTACGATATCCGTGCCAATTCCAATAATCATACCGACTCCAATTATTACTCTCGTGCCATTTTAAACAGTGGCACTTGCCACAGACGCGCTCCCTCATAAGAGCTGACCGGTAACAACGAACGAGACTTAAGCACACGCCCACCCAAGGCTTGATCCAACCAAGCGCGATGCAGCTCTTTGGCCAACGCTAGCACCGTCTTATCCCCCCAACGCCCCTCACTGTAAGCTTGGGCCGCGGCACCATCTAAAAACACTAAGGGCTTAATCTTGGGCTGCTCACCAAAATACGGCCGCAAGCCAATCTTACTATGAAACTGATACAGCTGAGCGCTATGTACTACCTCACCACGCGCGGTAGACTGCAAGTTAATAGCCATACCTAGCTCATCAAACAGCCCTACTTCAAAACGCCGCAGTAAGGGCGCGGCAGGCACATCTTGAGCCAAGTGTGAAATCAGCCATTGATACAAGGTAAATAAATCCACCAGCGGCAAATTCAACGGCGCCAAACGCTCGAGCAACTCATGCACATAAAAGGCACAGTAAAGGGCACGCCCCTGCAAAGCCATCCCCGCCTCAAGTGGCTCTGCTGAGCGGATGTTTTTTAGTTCGGATTTGCCGCTTAACTCAAACTCATGTAACAAAAAAGACCCGGGGGACACCCGAGTCTCTTTTTGTTTTTTGCGCCATACACCGCGAACCAACCCCGCCTCAAGGGTAAAAAGGTCTAGCAGAACTTTATCGTCCTGAAACGGGCGGGTATGAATTACATAACCTTTCGCTTGCACGGCTTAATCATCTTGATAGCCTAAGCTCGCCAGAGCGCGTTCATCGTCTGACCAACCTGAGCGCACTTTGATCCACAGGTTAAGCATGACCTTTTGCTGGAACAAATTCTCCATATCAATGCGCGCTTCTTTACCGATCAGCTTAATCTTTGAGCCCTTTTCACCGATAATAATACGCTTTTGACCATCTCGCTCTACCAGAATCAAGGCACTGATATGAATGGTTGACCCTTCGAAGACAAACTCTTCGATTTGCACCGCCACCTCATAAGGTACTTCTTGACCCAGCTGGCGAGTAATCTTCTCACGCACGATCTCAGACGCCAAAAAGCGCGAACTGCGGTTAGTAATTTGATCTTCAGGGTAGTATTGCTGACCTTCTGGAATATAGCTCTCTACTAGATTTTCGAGACGATCCAAGTTCTTGTTGCGCAAAGCTGAGATAGGAACAATTTGCGCGAATTCCATTTTTTCAGACAGCTGCGCCAAACGCGGCAAAAGCTCGTCTTTTTCTTCCAACTTATCTACTTTGTTGACAACCAACACCACCGGACACTCAGCGTAGCGGACCCGTGACAACACCACATCGTCCTCTTCTGTCCAGCGCTCAGCATCGATCACAAAAAGCACGAGATCGACATCTTTTAACGCCGACGAGGCGGTGCGGTTCATATAGCGGTTAATCGCTTTATCTTGACCTTTATGAAGCCCAGGCGTGTCGACATAGACAGTTTGAATATGGCCGCGAGTTTGCACACCTAGAATCTGATCACGCGTTGTTTGCGGTTTACGCGATGTAATCGATAGTTTCTGCCCCAAAATGTGATTCATCAGTGTTGATTTGCCGACATTTGGGCGACCAACAATGGCGACGAATCCACAGTGGGTAATCTCTTGAAACGTTTCTTCGTTATGCATCTAGTTCTTTTCCAACTCTTTTAGGGCTTTTTCAGCAGCGTTCTGCTCAGCAATACGACGGCTGTTGCCTTGGCCTTCTATCGGCACTTCGAACAACTCAATTTGGCAGTGGACAAAGAAAGTTTGCGCATGCGGCTCACCAACAATATCGACTACTTCATACTGAGGCAGCGCATGCTTACGAGCTTGCAAAAACTCTTGCAAACGTGTTTTCGCATCTTTGGTCACAACCTTTAAAGACGTTGCATTAAGACGCTCTTTGTACCACTCCAAAATGTGCTGACGGCAAACATCCATACCAGCATCCAAGTAGATGGCACCGATAATTCCCTCAACCGCATCCGCTAGGATGGAATCACGACGAAAGCCACCACTTTTTAATTCGCCAGCGCCGAGTTTCAAAAAATCACCTAATTTGAATTCGCGTGCCAACTCCGCCAAGGTATCGCCTTTTACTAGCGAAGCACGCAGTCGGCTTAACTCCCCTTCCTTTGCTTTAGGAAAGCGATGGAACAGGTCCTCAGCGATGACATAATTCAAAATCGAGTCTCCTAGAAACTCAAGGCGCTCATTGTTTTTACCACCGAAACTACGGTGTGTTAACGCCAATTCTAGCAGTCCAAGGTCGGCAAAAAAGTAACCAATGCGCCGACACAGTTTGTCATAAAGAGAGCTCAAAATTTCTCCAAAAAGTACTAATCAATTAAACCATTATTCTTAAAGCTTGGGAGACTGAAAAACTCATCCCAATGCAACCAAACATAAAACGCTCGGCCTTTTAAATTTTGTTCTGGTACAAAGCCCCAAACACGGCTGTCCGCACTGTTATCACGGTTGTCACCCATGACAAAGTAATGCCCTTCAGGCACCACCCAATCCCCTTCCAAAGGATTGCTACGGTAGCTCTTATAAATGTCATGTGACACGCCAGCGAGGTCTTCACGATACACCGCGGCAGGTTCACGACTTGGATTCAAAGAAGTCTGTAATTCAGCTAGTAAGTCTTCCTCAACTAGCTTACCGTTCACCATTAAACGCTTGTTGTGATAGCTAATCACATCACCCGGCAAACCGATCATGCGTTTAATATAGTTCAAACTCGGGTTTTGCGGGTATTTAAACACCACCACATCACCGCGCTCAGGCTCCGTAGTCGGAATCAGCGTGGTATTCAAAACCGGTAGACGTAAACCATAGTCGATCTTATTAACTAAGATGAAGTCACCAATTTCCAGAGTTGGCAACATAGAACCTGAAGGTATCTGAAACGGTTCTACCACAAATGAACGCAAACCAAAAATCACCGCAATGATGACAAAATAGGACTTCACTTCTGTCAGCCACTTAGGTGTATCAGCCAACTTTTGCTTTGCATTCTTATCCAATGCGGCACTCGCTTGTGGCGCCATTTCAGCCAGCACTGCCTTACGCTTTGGGGCATATACAATACGATCGTAGATCCAAGCAGCAAAGGTCACGATGAAAGCAAGCGCCAGGATTAACTCAAAATCAAAATCCATGCTATTTCTCCAAGAAAAAGAGCCGCAGGTTTGCGGCTCTGATAGATCCTACTAGCTGTCTACTTGTAAGGCGGCTAAGAACGCAGCTTGAGGAACTTCAACGTTACCTACTTGCTTCATACGTTTCTTACCCTCTTTCTGCTTCTGCAACAGCTTCTTCTTACGACTTACATCACCACCGTAACACTTGGCAGTAACGTTTTTACGCATCGCTTTTACCGTCGTACGCGCAATCACTTTCGCCCCTACAGCGCCTTGAATCGCGACATCAAACATTTGACGTGGAATCAACTCTTTCATTTTTTCACACAACGCACGACCTTTGGTTTGAACGTTGTCACGGTGCATGATCAAAGCAAGCGCATCCACTCGGTCACCATTGATCAAAATATCCAAACGACATAATGGCGCCGCTTCAAAATGATGGAATGAGTAATCCAGTGACGCAAAACCACGGCTACAAGATTTAAGGCGATCAAAGAAATCCAACACCACTTCGTTCATCGGCAAGTGGTAGCGCAACTGCACTTGGCTACCGATGTACTGCATATCTTTTTGAATACCACGCTTTTCAACACACAAGTTGATTACGTTACCCAAATAATCTTGCGGTACTAGAATGTTGGCCTCAACAATCGGCTCGCTCATTTCTTTGATCGTACCTGGATCGGGCATTTTAGAAGGGCTATCAACGTCGATAATATCGCCGTTATTAAGCTCAACCTTGTACACTACTGTCGGTGCCGTAGTGATCAAATCCAAATCGTATTCACGCTCTAAACGCTCTTGGATGATTTCCATGTGCAGCATACCTAAGAAGCCACAACGGAAACCGAAGCCTAGCGCGTCAGAGGATTCTGGTTCGTAGAACAATGAAGCATCGTTTAGGGTCAGCTTGCCCAATGCCTCACGGAAATCTTCGTAGTCGTCTGCACTGACTGGGAAAAGTCCAGCGTAGACCTGCGGCTTCACTTTTTGGAAACCTGAGACCATAGGCACATCTTGCGTATGCGTATGAGTAATAGTGTCACCCACTGGCGCACCTAAGATATCTTTGATACCGGCCACTACATAGCCTACTTCACCTGCACGCAACACGCCGGTCTCAGTACGCTTAGGCGTAAAGATACCCACCATATCTACTGGATGCGTTTGCTTAGTCGACTTGATGAAGATCTTGTCTTTTTTGCGCAGCGTACCTTGCTTGATACGCACCAAAGACACCACGCCTAGATAGTTGTCAAACCATGAATCGATGATCAAAGCTTGCAAAGGTGCTTCGGTATCACCCTCTGGTGGTGGAACAGTTTTGATCAAGCGCTCTAGGACATCTTCCACGCCCATGCCAGTTTTGGCCGAACAAGTCACCGCATCGGTAGCATCGATACCGATGATCTCTTCGATCTCCTCTGCCACACGCACTGGGTCGGCTTGTGGCAAGTCGATTTTGTTAAGCACCGGCATGACCTCAAGGCCTTGTTCGATTGCCGTATAACAGTTAGCGACGGACTGTGCTTCCACGCCTTGTGCCGCATCGACCACCAACAAAGCGCCTTCACAGGCCGCTAATGAGCGCGACACTTCGTAAGAAAAGTCCACGTGTCCTGGGGTATCGATAAAGTTAAGTTGGTAGGTGTTACCGTCGGCTGAATCGTAGTCCAACGTCACACTTTGTGCCTTGATGGTAATGCCGCGCTCACGTTCAATGTCCATCGAGTCCAAGACTTGGTTGGCCATTTCACGCTCGCTCAAACCTTCACAGCTCTGGATAAAACGATCGGCTAAGGTCGATTTACCATGGTCAATGTGCGCTATGATAGAAAAATTTCGGATGTGCTTTAGATTGTTTGACACGTTACACTCACACTTTAAAAGCGATTTCTATAAGAGTACCTGTTGATAAGCCAACTATCTTGATGTCATCAAACAGCGAGTAAAAGACTTATAAACAGGTTCTCAGGGTAAAATATGGCGCGCATTCTATCGAAAATCCGTGCTAGACACCATTTATTTCAACGGTTGCGCGCCTAAGTTACGCATTCACTAGGGCAAAACGATGCCGCGCTGCTTTAACACACGCTCCACCGTATCAACCGTCGCTTGCGTATGCGCATCAATCTCTAGATTGACCTTATCACCCTCTTTAAGCAGGCCAAATGTGGTTAAGCGTAAAGTTTCAGGAATTAAAGATACTTCGATCCAGTCATCGCCAATATCACTGATGGTCAAACTGGCGCCATTTAAGCCCACATAACCTTTATCAAATAAATAACGGCGCGCGTCCACTTCTGGATTATCCACCGCAAAGCGTAAGTGGTAGCTCTCCTTCACCTGCTCTACCTGACGCACAGTAACGGTCGTCATAATATGGCCAGACATTACGTGCCCACCGATTTCATCACCCATTTTGGCGGCACGCTCAAAGTTAACTTGTGTGCCAGGTGTTAACGTACCGATGTTAGTGAGATTAAGAGTGGTATCAATCACATCAAAGGTCAGGATATCGGCTTCCATCTTCGCGACGGTTAAACACACACCATTGATCGCAACACTTGCACCGAGCTGCTGATTAAGCATGATGCCTTGAGGAAAACGGATTTGTAAGCGCATATTGCGTCCATCTGCTTGACAGGACTCAACTTGCGCCATACCTTGAACAATACCAGTAAACATATAAAGATCCTCAATCAAACTTTGGCATGGCTTCTCAACGGTCATATAGAGGCTTTGTATCGCCACTGGAGAATAAATATACTAACCTGTCTCAACGCCCACAATTAAAGGCTTTGAGCAAGTTATCACATAGTCTCTACAGGGGTTATCCACAAGCAGCGGGGATAAGCCACTGTGTTTTATTGCCCGCACTATGACCTTATGCATGCCCTAAAAAATTTCATCAAGTCTAGCGCTTTCATTTGCTTAGTACTAGTGTACTCAGGCCTTAGCCACGCCCAGAACTTGCCTTTTATGTGGCAGGTACAACATCAAGGGGCACTGGTTTACTTAGTGGGCTCAATCCACGCTCTGACACAAGACTACTATCCTCTACCGTCAGTGTATCAGGAGGCTTTTGCCCAAGCTGATCGCTTAGCCGTCGAACTCAACCCACAAACGTTGGATGCCAATACCTCGGCACGCTTAGTACAAAGCAAAATGTGGTTGCCAGCAGGACATACTTTAGAAGCCTATCTTAGTGACCATGAACTTGATCAGCTTAAACATTACGCTGAGACAAGTGGTAGCGACTATCAACGCGCTCTTCACCTACGCCCTTGGATGCTGGTCGAACAATTAACCCAGCACCAACTCAAACAAGCCAACTATGACGCCAACTACGGCATTGACCTGCATTTTTTGACGCGCGCACAAGAACGCCAGCTCCCTATCCTTGAGCTAGAAACCTTAACACAGCAAATCAATGCCATAGCCAACGCGCCTTTTCGAGCACAACTCGCCATGCTCAAAAGCAGTTTGACGCAAATGGATGATAGCGATTATATGGCACAAATGACTGAGTATTGGCGTGAAGGTGATGCCGACGGGCTGTATAACTTTGTCTATCAAGACGTGCTGGATAATCCTGACTTAAAACCGATGATGACGTTCTTACTCGATCGTCGCAATCGCCATATGGCGGATGTCATTAGTATTTATTTGAATCAATCACCAACGCGGCGGGTCACAACATTTGTTGTGGTGGGGGCATTACATTTGACTGGACCTAACAGTATACAGAAAGAACTCGAGCGCAAAGGTTATCGTGTGCAACGTGTCGTGCCCCAAAGCATAGAGCAGCCAGTCTCAAACTAGCTGCTCTGGGGACTCCCTATGTCACAGGCTCCAGCTTGTCGACCATGGCTTGTGTCACCAACACAATGCCATCTTCATTCCGGTAAAAGCGCTCAGCATCTGCAACAGGGTCTTCGCCAATAATGGTATGCGGCGGAATATGCGTATCCGAATCCACCACCACATTGGTTAATTGACAATAACGACCGATATCACAGCGTGGTAACACCACGGACTTCTTAACATGTGAATAAGAGTTCACGCGCACATTATTAAACAGAATCGATTGCTCAACGGTTGAGCCTGATACGATGCATCCCGCAGACACCACAGAATTTAATGCCGTACCGATACGCTCCTCGTAGTTGTAGTTAAACTTAGCGGCAGGTCGCTGGTAATGGGTGGTGCGAATCGGCCAAGACTCGTCATAAAGATCAAGCTCCGGCACCAGTTTTGTGAGATCCATATTGGATTCCCAATAAGCGGTCAAGGTACCTACGTCGCGCCAATAAGGTTTATCTGGGTAACTATCGTTTTGAATACAGCTTTTAGAAAAGTGATGGGCTTTAATTTTTGAGCGACCGACAAACAATGGAATTAAGTCTTTACCAAAGTCATGACTAGACTCACAGTCTTGGGCATCATTCATCAAGTTATCGCGCAAAAACTGCGTGCTGAAGATATAAATCCCCATGCTGGCCAAAGATACGTCAGGTTTACCTGGCATGGTAGGCGGGTTAGTGGGCTTTTCTTCAAAGGCGATAATATTGTCGTCTTCATCTACATGCATAATGCCAAACTGGTCAGCTTCTTTGATCGGCACCTCGATACACGCTACCGTCACATCAGCATTGTTCTCTATATGCTCTTGCAACATCAGACTGTAATCTTGGCGATACACATGATCCCCCGCCAAGATAAGAATGTATTCACTATCAAGTGAATCAATCATCTTGAAGTTCTGATACACCGCATCGGCGGTACCACGGTACCACTCTTCACCGGTTTGTTGCTGGGCAGGCCAAAGCTCGATGAACTCATTGAAATCCGAACGCAAAAAGTTCCAACCACGCTGTACATGCTGATTTAGGGTGTGCGAGCGATACTGTGTCAGCACTGCAATTTTTCTCATCCCAGAGTTAATGCAGTTGGACAGCGGAAAATCTATGATTTTATACTTACCGGCGATTGGCACCGCTGGCTTGGACCTGTGATCGGTTAATTGCTTCAGTCTTGATCCTCGACCTCCCGCTAGAATCAACGAAAGTGTTTTCATACGCGCGGCATTTAAATCCATATTTCACCTTTACAATTTATCCAAGCCTAACACCACACTAGGCATTTATTTAGATATACTCTGGTCATATTACTAAATCAATACGAAAACGGAATTATGAAAATACTCTTCGCATCATCTGAAATACATCCTCTTATTAAAACCGGCGGTCTTGCAGATGTTGCCGGAGCATTACCCGTCGCCTTACGCCAAAAAGGACTCGATATTCAAGTTATCATGCCCGCCTACTCAGGCATGCTTGAAAAGGTCAGCGCCATTCACCAAAGCGTCAATCTTGGCAATCCATTTGGTGTGGGTGACCTACACTTGCTGCAGGCAACCCTGCCGGATAGCGAGTTGCCAATTTATCTTGTGCAGTGCCAAAGCCTCTTCGAACGCGAAGGAGGCCCCTATCTGGACCCGCAAGGTCAAGACTTTCAAGACAACCATTTACGCTTTGCAGCCTTCTCTTGGGCCTGCGCTTTTGTCGCGCAACATGGCCACTTATTAGGTTGGCAGCCCGACATTTTACACCTCAACGATTGGCAAACCGGTTTTGCCGCAGCCTATCTTAAAAGCTGGAAGCTCAACCATATCCCAATCGTGACTACTGTGCATAACTTGCGCTACAACGGCAGTTTTGACCTAGCAAGCTACCCTGAGACGCGCCTGTCCAATGAACTCCTTTCCTTGCATGGCATGGAGTTTTACGGCCGCTATTCTGCCCTTAAAGCGGGGCTGGTTTACGCCGACGCCATCACCACAGTGAGCCCGACTTACGCCGCTGAAATCCTTACACCTGCTTTTGGCGATGGTTTAGATGGTACGCTTGCTGCCCTGCGACACAAACTAAGCGGTATTCTAAATGGTGTAGATTACAACGAATGGTCACCGGAGCGAGATGGTCATATCGCGCAGCAATACACTGCTAACAACCTTGATGGCAAGCTGAAAAACAAACTGGCACTGCAGCGTGAGAATAATCTGCCTGAGCGCGCTGATGCTGTGGTTTTTGGCGTGGTGAGCCGCCTCACCGAGCAGAAAGGTCTCGACCTAATTCCTGAAGCTATTATTCCAGCACTAGAACAAGGCGCCATGCTAGTGTTACTAGGCTCTGGAGATAAAGCGCTAGAGTTACAATACCTGAATCTACAGGCACGCTTCCCAGAGCAAGTGAGTATTCGTATCGGCTATGACGAAGCTTACTCACACCGCCTACAAGCAGGCGTTGACGTGCTATTAATCCCATCGCGCTTTGAACCGTGTGGTCTGACGCAACTGTACGCTTTGAAATACGGCACCTTACCGCTAGTACGTCATACCGGCGGCTTAGCCGATACGGTTTTTGAAGACGGTCCAGAGGCCAATGGCTTTGTGTTCTACGATGCCAGCACAACAGCATTAGGCGAGACGATCCAACGGGCTCTGCATACCTTTGCCGACACCGAACGCTGGCGCACCTTACAGACCACCGCCATGAATCAAGATCACAGCTGGGATAAAGCTTGTGATCAGTGGCTCGCACTGTATCGACGCCTGCGTCCTGATGCCTAAAAAAAGGCCGAGAGCGCAAACTCTCGGCCTTTTTAATTTAGTGCGATCATTACTGACGCGACCAATTGGTAAAAGATTCCAACAACACGGCCTTAGGCACGCCCTCCTGAACCAGATCTCTTAGGGCATCATTGATCTGTTGCTTCAATATCTGATTATTACAAGGCGACTTCTTTGATAACGCTAAAAATAAACCTTCACTACTGATAGCAGGGTCCACTGCGACGACTTTATCGTTTAGCCCTAAATGATCAACGTAGGCAATACCAGGGCTGCGCTCATAGAGCACATAATCTGCACGGCCAGCAGCTAACATTGAGAAGGCTTGTTCGACACTTGCTACAGATAAGATATTTAGATTTTGCTTAGCGTAATTATCAAAGGTTTGGCCAAAACTGTTGTTTATAACCGTCACTCCCCAGCGCCCTTTTAAGTCTTCCCAACTGTGGTATTCGAAGGTGGCATCATGGGCTTGCCAGACAGAGCTTTTGGTATACATCATCGGAGTGGCAAAATAGCTCATGTAATCCGCTCGACCAGAGGTATAAAACGCGCCTGCCATCAGGTCTGCACGTCCTGATCGGATTTCTTGCTGCGCCCGAGACCAAGGCCCAACATACACAGTCTCTATCTTTATGCCAATGCGTTTCGACAACTGGTCTAGCAACTTCACTACCGCGCCATGTAAGTGCCCACTTTCATCTTTACCCCATAAAAATGGCGGATACTCAGGATTACCTGTCGCAGTCAGCAGCTTGCATTGCTGCACTTCTTCCTCCGCCTGAGCCGCTTGAACGCTGCTTAATACCAATAACGCAAAGCAGGCAAAAGGCTTAAAACGACGAACAATACTGTGACAAAAACAACGTGTTAACATTGAGCTTCAATCACTCCATCGGCTAATACATTAATGCAGCTCTTTTCTTAAACTCAAAGGCAAGAATCTGATACTACTTTTTTTGGATAGTAGCAGACCTATGTTAACAATTCATTGACTTCATCAATAATTAAACGCTATTTAAAATGGCCAAAAACAACTGGTTGATTCACGTGGCTGAGTGCCTTCAATAAACGGCAAACTCACCTTCTCATCGCAACGATCTGCAGCGATTTTAAACTCATCAGTTTTCACCTGATAATAATTTGCGCCCTCTGGCAAAGCCCGCTGTAGAGAGTTTTGTGGCAATTGTTTGGCAAAATCGATCCATACCCATTGCGCTCCCGAACTGCCCGTAATACTCATGGGGCGATTATCATCTTGGCCAAGCCACACGGTCGCCAAATAATCATCAGAAATCCCCACAAACCAGCTGTCGCGTTGGTCATTGGTGGTGCCCGTCTTAGCAGCAAAGCGTAAGTTAGGTAGCTGGGCTTGAGCAGCCCGCGCCGTCCCCATTTCAGGAGATTTGGTCATGCCTGCTAGAGTGACTCCTAGCGCCGCTTGCGTAAATGGCACATCAGTACTGCGATCAAAGCGCTTGAGAACTTTACCTTCTTGATCCATGACGGACAAAACGATCCCCAGCTCGCTACTCACACCTGTGGAAGCGATCGGCTGATACAATCGCGCCACCTCAAACGGCGACAATTCAAGTGATCCTAACGCCACCGACGGATACATGGTAAAGGGTCGTTTAACACCTAACTGACGCAACGTCTGAGCAATTCGATCAAACCCTAGCTCACTGGCCAAATCAATGGTGGCTAGGTTATAGGACTTGGCTAAGGCCACATACAAAGGCACCTCGCCATGAGTTTTACGACTGTAGTTTTGTGGCTCCCAAATATCTTGTCCTACTCGAAAACGCTTGGGCTCATCTTGCAGACGATCCCACCAGGTGTAGCGCCCTGAAGCGATTGCGGTTAAATAAATCGGCGGTTTAGCCAGCGAACCGATGGGCCGCACGGCACCCAAAGCGCGGTTAAAGCCACTGTAATATTCATCAGATGAGCCAACGACCGCGCGCACTTGCCCAGACAAGCGATCGGTCACCACCATCGCACCTTGCAGCCCCTTGAGCGCTTGGCGTTCTTTGGTTAAGCGCGCTACCTGATCATGCATCGCCGCCATCGCGGCACGCTGGGCTCGCACATCAAGACCGGTGTAGATACGCAAATTTTCCGTCGCTAACGTCGCTTGATCAAAGTCGCGCTCAAGCTGCATCGACACTAAGTCTAAGTAATCGCCAAACACCGAGCGTTGGCGTCCTTTATCAGCCAAGCGTAACGGTTGCTTTTTAAGTACCGCCGCATCGGTCGCGGCTAAACGCCCCTGCTCAACCAACAATGACAACACCACATTGCGGCGTTGTTGGGCGCGCTCAGGATTGCGTCTAGGATTGTATAACGAAGGGCCTTTGACCATACCGACCAATAGAGCTTGCTCATCAATGTTGAGCTCGTTTAACGGGCGACCAAAAAAATGCTGACTGGCCGCTGCAAAACCGTGCAACGCATTACTGCCATCTTGGGCCAAATATACCTCATTAACGTAAGCCGTCATGATGTCTTGCTTGCTATAACGGTACTCCAACAAGAGCGCCATAAACACTTCCGTAATTTTACGGCGGTAGGTGCGCTCAGAGCTCAAAAACATATTTTTAATCAGCTGCTGAGTCAGAGTCGAGCCCCCTTGGCGACGACTACCAGAGGTCACGTTTACTAGCGCAGCACGGGCAATCCCCGTGATAGAAATGCCCATATGCTCGAAAAAGTCGCGATCTTCCGTCGCCACTAAGATTTGGATTAAACTTTTGGGGATCTGCTCATAAACCAGAATGTCACGGTTTTCGGTATTACCACCATATAAGTAGCCAATTTTCTGTGGCTCCAACGTGGCATAGGGATAGCGTTTGCCCGACACGTCTTGGATCTGCAACCGCCCGTTAGGGAAAGAGAATACCCGCCTAGCCGCCGGATGGTATCCTTCGTGATCGGTATAAGCGCGCAAATGCGCACTCACCTTAGTTTGACTACGAGCCGCCCAGCCAACTTTCTCGCTGTTACGCCCAAAACGATAGCCGACATCCATCAGCAAGGCCTCTAAATCCGCTTTGCGCCAAAGCGAGCCATCCCTCAATACGGTAGGCGCACTGTACACCTCTGCGGGCACCTGCCATTTTTGGCCCTCAAAACGTGCCACCACTTGTTTATCCAGCCACCATATCCAAGCAGCGAAAGGCACACTGGCCAATAGACCAATGATGATCAACCACTTAAATGACGTGCGTAACCAAGACGAGCGCTTTGCGCCCTTTGTCGTCTTCTTGTTAGACTTTTTGGGAGTGCGCTTTGCCGACGTTTTTTTTGCTGATGGGGAGGATTTTTTAGTCATGGGGGCGAGTATAAAGGGGTCACAAGCACTCAGCAATTGAGTAATATGGGCGATTATTAGAATTTTCAGTATCGATACGTTTTCCTAACAATTAGACCACATCATGAGCCTACCGCCACTGCTTTTACCAAAAGCGATTACGCACCATATTGACGCCCTGCAAGACGATCAAGATCTGGTCTTTTCCGTACAAGAGTACAGTTTTATCGCTTTGAAACACGCAGGTAAGCTGTACCTCTATCGCAACCAGTGTCCGCACCAAAATAAGCGACTAGGCACAGAGCACTGTCTTGATGACAGCGCGTCACTGATCGAGTGCCAACATCATGCTGCGCAATTTTTACCGCACACTGGTCGTTGTATCAGTGGGCCATGCCAAGATATGACCTTGACCGCCTACGTTATGAAACAAGACCAGTCTGAAACGTTTTTGATTGAAGCTACATAATGACACAGCTATCAAAGCGAATTTTTGTTAAGCTTGGTCCACGAAGCATGAATAAAATCGAGTACTGATCATGACGAACCACGATAAAGAACGCGATATCCAAAGCGCTATCATTAACATTATTTCGAGCTTACGCCGCGCCATGCGTTTTGCGATGGAACAAAATAATGTGCCGCTGTCTCCCTTGTATTTCATCATGCTCAAATTAATCCATGATAACGACCGCTGCACAGCCCTACAGCTGGCGCATCTTTCAGGGCGTGATAAAGGTCAAATCACGCGCTTAATTAAAGAGCTCGAAGCGCAAGGGTTGATATTTAAATGTCAGAATCAAGAGGATAAACGCAGCTTTTTTCTGGAGCTATCTAATCAAGGTCGCGCCTGCTTCAATGAACTTGAGCAATATGACCTAGAAGCGCTCCACGCCATGACAAAAGGGATCGACGAGCAACAACTGACGCAATTTCTAGCCACAGCCGAACGCATGGCGGTTAACCTAAGTCAGTATCCCAACCAAACTCGGGACTGATCTCGTGCTTAAGCTGTCCTAAAAATTGGCGCATAAACTGAGTGCGCTGGGCCGCCTCTTCACGTCCAGCTTGGGTCGTAAAGCTTTGCTCAAGTCGTAATAATTTCTGATAAAAGTGATCCAAGGTAAAGGCCTGATCATCAGGCGCACGCTGCTGACAGAAAGGATCCTCAAAATCATACAGTGCCCGTTGCAAGGCACCACCCACCATAAAACAACGCGCCATGCCTATGGCGCCCAACGCATCCAATCGATCCGCGTCCTGAACAACCTTCGCCTCGATGGTTTGCGGTGCTATCTTGGCACTGAAACTGTGAGCGGCTATGGCATGCTGTACGGCCTCGATAAAGGTTTGCGGAAGCTGTTGTTGCGCCAACAATGTACCGGCCTGCTGCGCCGCCGCTTGCGACGCTAACTGTCGCTCAGGGTGATGTTTGGGATAATTGACCAGATCATGCAACCAAGCAGCAACCGTGACGACCTTGAGATCCGCCTGCTCTGCTTGCGCTAAGCGCTGGGCAGTAGCCACCACCCGTTGCAAATGCGCCCAATCATGGGCACTGTCTTGAGGCATTAGCGTCTTAACCCAAGTGTGACACTGGGCCACTAATTGCTCTAACGAAAGATTAACCAACGCCTATTGCTCCTGCTCAAACACTGCATCGTGACACCAACGACGATACCAACTAAGCACCTCATCCGCCGGCATCGGTCTTGAAATACAATAGCCCTGCCCTAGCTCACACCCTAGCTCTAATAAGCGCGCCATATGCTCTGGCGTTTCCACGCCTTCGGCAATGACTTTCAACGAGAACGCTTCGGCAAAACCAATAACCCCTTTAATGATCGCTAAATCGTCTTTGACTTCGAGCATATCCCGCACAAAGCCGTGATCAATTTTCAATATATCCACCGACAGCTCTTTCAAGTGGCTTAAGGTCGAGTAACCAGTGCCAAAGTCGTCCAATGAAATGGTCATTCCCATATCCTTGCAGGCATCGATCACACAGGACACGGTTGCTAAATCTTCAATCGCACTGGTTTCCAAAATCTCCAATTCCAACGCCTTCACGACCGATTCAGGATAGTCCTCTATCAAGGATTTGAGTTCATCGATAAAATTTGGCTGTTGTAGTTGATAGCCAGCTAAATTGACACTGACGCCTTGCAGAAAGCCTTGGCGCTGCCATTGATCAATTTGCGCTAACGCCGTCTTGATCACCCAGGTACCAATCTGTAACTCCAATGGCTGATTAGATACCGCTGGCAAGAACGCCGCCGGTGCCATGATCCCATGCTCGGGATGCTGCCAGCGAATCAAGGCCTCATAGCCAATCACTTCTTGGGTACGCATATTCACTTTCGGCTGATAATAAAGGCAGAACTCTTCTCGGGCGTAAGCCGTTTGTAGCTCCTCATAAAAGCGGTGTTGCTCTACCAAGATACTTTCTTCACTTAGATCAAATTGTCGCAGGCGATTGCGCCCGGTAATCTTAGCTTGATACATCGCCTGATCGGCTTGCCTAATGAGCTGATCGGCCTCTACCGAACGCTCTTGAGGATAGTAAGTCACGCCGATACTGGCACTGATCTGCAAGCTTAGCCCTGTCACACTAAATGGTGCTGATAGCTGCTCAAGCAGCGTATTAAGCATGGTTTCGATATCGCTATGCGCGGCATCAATCGGCATCAAGAGTACAAATTCATCGCCACCGAAACGTGCCACAGTCGAGCTATCGCTTAGAGTCGCCAGCATACGCTTAGCAACCTCAATTAACAGCAAATCTCCGATTTCATGACCAAAGGTATCATTCACTTCTTTAAAGCCGTCTAAATCAAGAAAAGCCAACGCAAACTTCTCATTTCCCCGCTCTACACGAGCGATACTTTGGTTCAAGCTGGAAGTTAAGTTGGTGCGATTGGCCAAACCTGTTAGAGAGTCGTAATAGGCAATATGCTCCAGTTGCTCTTCATTGCGTTTTTGTCGGGTAATATCAGAGAACAGTGAAATATAGTGCGAGACACGCCCTTGGGCATCTCGTACAGCGACGACAGTCAAGTTTTGTGCGTAGATATTGCCATCTTTGCGTTTGTTCCAAACTTCCCCTTCCCAGAAGCCCATGTTGACAATCTGATACCACATCGCCTCATAAAACTCGCGACTCTGTCGCCCTGAATTCAAAATACGTGGATTCTCACCCAAAATTTCTTCACGCGTGTAGCCTGTAATGCGTGAAAAGGCCGTATTCACATCCAAAATATCACCACGCGGCGTGGTGATTGCTATGCCTTCACGCGCATTAGCAAAGACACTCGCCCAAAGTTCTAACTGCTCTTCACTTGAGTGTCGCTCGGTCACATCCGAATGTGAGCCAACCAATAAAACGATTTCTCCTGCCTCATCACGAATAGCCTGTAAGCGATCTTCGATCCAGATCCAATCATCTTGTTTTTGCAAGCGGTAAGAAAAAACCAAGGTCCCGGTACATCCTTTCAAGCGCCATTCACGAAACGTACCCAACACTCGTGTTAAATCCTCATCGTGAATGGGACGTTGCCACCAATTATCCGCTTTTTTTAAAGCATCTGCCGAGACGCCGTACAATGACGAACAATTACTGCTGATGTATTTGGCCTGAAACTGGTCGGGATCAAGGGAGTAAATAACCGTTGGGCTACTCGACAACAATGTATCGAGTTGTTGATTACTTTTGGTCAGCAGCAGTTGCGCTTCTTTTTCTTTGGTCACTAACTTGGATAAGTGTTGATTTTGACGATAAGTAAACCAAGACAAAAAGATCAGCACGACGGCCGCGATGCTTAGCAACAAAAAGTACGGCGCATAGTGTTTGATAAACGCCCACCACGTGTCTGACACGTCATCATAAGGCCTCACAGATAACGCCTTAAAAGTCGACTCAGTCGCTAAATAATCCCGTGCCGGTACAAAGCCATAATAACCCGCTTGATCTTGGCTTTGACTGACGATCGAGAGATCTAAAAGCGTCGCAGCGACACGCTGAACGATATCCGCATCCAGCCCAGAACGGGCGACAAAAGTCCATTCTGGATACAGGTCTGTCGAGTGTTTAAAAGGATAATCGCCCTGCGGCTGATCATTTAAGATACGTAAGTCGTGCCATGATAGCTGCCCTGATTGCACTAATTTTTCCAGCACTCCAGTGCGCACAAACCCTATAGGATCGTGTTCTTGTAGTACCGCTTCAACCACTTGCGCAGCACTGTCATAGAGCGTTAGTTCATCTTGCTCCGGCACCTTATAACCCAGACTCTGCAGGGCATATGCTTGTGCCGGGTAATTTTCCAAAAATTCTGGGTGCGTCGCAGCGATACGATAATGAGCTAAATTTTTCAGCGTAACCGCATGATTGTCTTGGCGCGTAAACATGACGCCACCCAATTGACTAGTCGTTTGACCTTGATAACCGCGTTTAAGGGTTAACAATGCTGCATCGAGCTTGCCATCACGACGAGCTTTTAAATAGTGTGCCGGATCGAGTAATAAAAAATCGTATGTTGGGTTAATTGAGGAGCTATTGAGTTGTTTTGGAGTAATGACATTGAGCTCAAATTCATGCGCAGGAAACTGTTGCTCTAAGATATCAATAGCGGGTTGGTAATTGGCCATTAGCATGACATCAGCATGGTAGGCTACTACCGCAACACGTAAAGGTGGCTGGGCATTCACTGACCCTGCCAACACATACAACATTAAAAAACCCAATATCCATTTATTAAACAGCATAATGATACCTAGCCAATGCGCACCGTTGCTTTCGATCTTACTTGATCATTTGTAGACCTTTTCTACCTGCACCCTAGTTGGCGTGCAGGATTGCCCTGAGTGAAACGGTATGTATGTCACTCATCACCTTTAACCGGAGCAAAACTTTAACACATTATCTGACTAGGCCGCCCCTTAGCCTGATCAATATTCGACTTTTTGATTCGCATCAAGCACTGACAAATCAAATGACCCTTAAGCGACATTCTTTATTGAATCGTAAAAACACGCTTTGCGTCACCCACTTTCATAGGCATACTCAAACTTCGTGCAATAATAATGAAAGCTATATGAGTTAATCTGTGCAGGATGGCTGGCGCAGGGCTCTACGAGGCCAAGCGACGCGGTAAAAATCAATATGTGCTGTTTACTGAAGCAATGCGTAACCGCTCCATTCACTCACATCAAGAAGAGTTGGCACTCACCAAGGCCATTGAATCAAAGCAGCTGGTCCTCTACTTTCAACCGCAATTAGACCTCGACCATCACACTATTGTAGGTGCCGAAGCTTTGGTGCGCTGGAACCACCCTAATAAAGGAGTGGTTTATCCAGACCAATTTATTCCCTTAGCCGAACAATCTGGTTTGATTCTAGATCTGGGCCGCGATGTGATTGAGCAAAGTTTCGCCTACCAAGCACGCCGCCATCAGCTTGGCTTGTTTTCCATCAAGCTACACATCAATTTATCGGCGGTACAACTAAGTGATAGCGAGCTAGTGCCCTTTGTAGAGCAAATGATGCGCCGCTATGGCATACCTGGCCATCTGATTGGCTTTGAACTGACAGAAACGACTTTATTAACAGACCTAAAGCTGGCCCAAACGACCCTGCAACAACTTAAGGATTTAGGCATTTCGATCGCTGTGGACGACTTTGGCACCGGCTTTTCATCGCTGGGTCAGTTGAAAAACCTCCCTGTAGACTTACTTAAAATTGACCGTAGCTTTGTGCAAGAGATGGAAATCGATAAAGATGACAAAATGATGGTAGAAGCCATCATCGCCATGGCTCACAAGTTGGACATTATGGTCGTGGCCGAAGGCGTAGAAAAGTCGGATCACCTAACATTATTAGCCCAACTGGATTGTGATATGGCCCAAGGGTATTACATAGCTAGGCCGATTCCTGAAGCGGATTTCAATGAGTTTTCAGAGCACTTTACCTTAGCGACTTCTTGCAATAAGTAGATAAACCTAGACATTAAAAAACCCTAGGGATCTTTGGCCCCACAGCCATTGATCACTAGGGTTTCGAGAGCGGCGCTAAGTATAACTTATGATGCTAAACAGATTGCTCGGCCGTGGTTATGAGATTCGACCAAGGCTTCGTGCAAGCTGCGAATCGCCACTTCGTAATCCTCTTCATCAACGACAAACTGCATATCTACCTGACGCATTGACTGGTGCATCGCGATCACGTTGATCTGTTGCTCTGAAATCGCTTTAACAGCGCTTGCTAGCATACCGGTCGTCTTCATATCCGAGCCAATCGCAGAAACAATCGCTACTTTGCGTTGTACGATGTCAGCACCTGGGAACTCTTCACCCAAAATGCGCATCACACGCTTGAGCGTTTTCAAGTTAACCGCTAGATAATGCGTAATACTGTTAGCATTAATATCTTTGGCGATGATGTGCGCCCCCAGCTGGTTCAAGACGCGCAAAATGCCCATATCGAAGGTATCGATTTCGCCAGCCATTTCTTGGTCAAATAACTCAACCGCATACACGCCACGGCTACCCGCAATGATCTCGACGCAGGGTGCGTCCGACACGTAATCACCAGTAATCAAGGTACCCGTATGTTCTGGTTCAAAGGTATTTTTCACACGCAGTGCAATCTTGCTTTGACGTAAGCCTTTCGCCGCTTTCGGGTGAATCGCTTCCATCCCAAGATTGGCTAACTGGTCCGCCACATCGTAGTTGGTACGGCCAATTGGCACGGCTTTGTCTTCGCCGACCAAACGCGGGTCCGCACTGCTTAAGTGGAACTCTTTATGGATGATGGCTTCACGCGCCTCAGTTAGGACTGCGATACGACTAAACGTCATTTCAGAGTAACCACGATCAAACGTGGTCATCAGACCTGTTTCACTGTGCGCATAACCCGTCGCAATCGGCAGCTGAGTCGCCAAATCAACGTCTTTAAAGGCATCCAAAATACGCTCGTCAAGCGACATGTGTGTGTCTGTATTCCAGCCCGTTAGGTCAACAAATACGGCATTGACACCATCACGCTGAAGTAAATGCGCCATGTTCCAAGCACTGTGTGCTTCACCTAAACTTGCCAACATCTCACGTACCGTAGAAAGATGCTCGCTGATAGCAAAGTGACCGTGAGAACACAAACGGCTCAGATCTTCTAACGCTTCTTGTGCTTGATCTAAGCGCTCAACCAAAAAGCCATTGGCTTCTTTTAGCTGTTCACTCTCGCCAAACAAATCGCGGTTAATGTCGAGCATGGTTTGACGAACATCGGCAAACGCATCACGCCAGCCGCTTTCTTTGCGGTCTTGAGCGAAATGCGCATAGATGCCAGCGTCACCTGTTTTCTTGTGTTCAAGCAGCTTATCTGTGATGCCGCCGTAGGCAGATACGACGAAAATACGTTGATATAGATCTTCGCTGCCTGCCGCTTTAAAAATTATGTTATCTCGAACCGAACGGTAGTCGCTCATGGACGTGCCGCCGATTTTATCAACTGTATGTTGTGCCATTTCTTATCCGAATATCTTATTGGGCCGAAGAGGCTCCGACCTAGTTTGAGCGCCGCCGCGTAGTGTGTCATAAGGACGCTTAAATATTAAGCATGAATTACACTTTTCTGAAGTATAGATGACACTTTTTAGCCCGCATTGGCGCTCTTTAGCGCTAGTTATTCAACCAGCTCATAGGCGCCTTCTGCGTTATGCACTTCCTGCCCTGTAACTGGTGGATTAAAAACACACGCGAGTGTTAATTCAGTAAACGCACGTAAGGTGTGACGATCATGTTGATCTAAGTTGTACAGAGTGCCCGGCTTAATCGCATACACACGGCCATCTTCGCGGCTTTCGATCTCACCTTCACCAGCGATGCAGTACACGGATTCCACATGATTCTGATAGTGAAACTGACATTCCTGCTCTGCGAAGATAGTCGTTATGTGAAACGAATAGCCCATGCCATCCTCTTTGAGCAGCATCCTAACACTTTGCCACTTGCCATCTGGGGAGGTCACTTTGCGAGCATTTTGCTCACATTCATGCAGTGTTCGTACAATCATTAAAACCTCCTTTTTTAAACGGCAATATCATAGTTTTCATCAAAATAATGGCGCTCTTCTGGCATATCATCGGTCTTGGCACACACCTCGCGAATCGCCTGCTCGACAATGTCGAGACCTTGTTTAAGCTCTTCCTGTGTAATAGTTAATGGACATAAGAACTTCACTACCTGATCCTCAGCGCCTGAGGTTTCTATCATTAAATGCCGCTTAAAACAGGCACGTGTCACTTGGCTGGCAAATTCACCACTGACGCAATTAATACCGCGCATCATGCCACGCCCACGCACACTAAAAGTCCCCTCACCAAGCTCTTCGACTACGGCGTTAAGTCGGTCTTCAATGTATTGGCCTTTTAAACGTACTTGCTCTGCGAAGGCGTCATCACGCCAGTAGGTTTCCAGCGCAGCTTTCGCCGTCACAAAGGCTAGGTTATTGCCTCGAAATGTGCCGTTATGCTCGCCAGGCTTCCATTGATCCAGCTCTGGCTTAAACAACACGATGGCAAAAGGTAAACCGTAGCCACTAATAGATTTAGAGAGCGTCACGATGTCGGGCTTAATACCTGCTGGTTCAAAACTAAAGAAGGTTCCTGTTCGGCCACAACCCGCTTGAATATCATCAACGATCAATAACACTTGGTGCTTTTTACACACTGCCTCAAGATTCTTAAGCCACTTTAAGCTAGCAGCATTGATACCGCCCTCACCTTGCACCGTCTCCACTAAGACAGCCGCGGGCAAATCCACCCCACTGGAAGTGTCTGTAAGTACTTTGTCCAAATATTCCGTGGTTTCGATATCATCACCTAGGTAGCCATCGAATGGCACTCGAGTCACCCCACCGAGGGATGTGCCAGCCACGCCGCGATGATGAGCGTTGCCCGTCGCGGCAAGCGCGCCCAAGCTACAACCATGAAAGCCATTGGTAAAGGTGATAATGTTTTCTCGACCGGTGACATTACGCGCCAGCTTCATCGCGGCTTCGATAGCATTAGTGCCCGTAGGTCCCGTAAATTGCATGCGGTACTCCAGCTGGCGAGGATCAAGGATGCATTCTTTGAACGTTTCTAAGAATTCACCCTTTGCTTTGGTGTGTAAATCCAAGCCATGAGTAATGCCATCTTCTACTATGTAATCAACTAATCGCTGCTTTAGTATTGGGTTGTTGTGTCCATAATTAAGCGTCCCAGCGCCTGCTAAAAAATCGAGATACTGCGTACCCTCCTCATCGTACAAGTAACTGCCTTGGGCTTTATGAAACACACGTGGGAATGAACGGGCATAAGACTGTACTTCGGATTCGATCTCCTCGAAAATTTTCATAACTCATTGTCCTCTATGGTTATTAACTATTTTGGTCACTCACAAAGTAAGCGGGCCTATTCGCACCAAATACTCAGTGGCGTGTCGACCTTGAAAATGCGCTTGTTGTTCAAACATGACAGACTCAGATAAAGAGGCCTGCAATTGACGGGCTAAGCTTCTAAACAGTGCCCAAGAGGCTTCGTTGTCTCGCGTGATAGTCGTTTCAATGTACTCAATATCAGCCATATGGGGTCTGGCTAATACGTCTAGCAACATTTGCTTCGCTAAGCCTAAGCCACGCGCACTGTCATCTACTGCCACTTGCCACACAAACCAGGTCGGTGAAGTGCTATTTGGCAAGCGATAACCCGTCACGCTGCCTACTAACTGGCTTGCTCTATTCGCTACCACCGCTGTGTCGGAAAAATGGCTAACTTGCAGTAAGTTGCAATAAGATGAATTCGTATCCAGCGGCGAGCAACGCGCCACTAAATCAAACAGCGCCATACCGTCAGTCGCCTCAGGCGGGCGTAAAATAAGCTTTTCTTTCACCAAATCCTCCTTTTAGCTGTAATGTTTTATTTGGCAAATAAACCAAAAAATTGAACTATAAAGCGCCCAATTAGATTACAGCTCTAAATATTTATATCAACAGTTATTTTGAGCTCTAATGAATTAACAGTCTTTTCTTCGCACCACAGACAACCATCAAACCACTACCTGCACCGTCATAACGCAGGAAAACTGACCACCTCGACAGAATTAGCTTGAAAATTATGGATAAAATTTGCAAAATCGCCGGTTACATCAGAAATAGGACATTATGAGTCGTTTCCTGTGGGGGCAAGACTCAAAAGTGGTACATCAATTGCTTACGCACCGAGGTGTATGTCTGCCTATTTTTGAATGCAGTCTTCCATTAACTTAACAATAAGCAAGTGGTCCGATTGAGCAGTACGGATCGTCGCAATCCGCGACACCACCTATATTTGCCCCACAAAGGCAGATATAAATTGCTTAGCAAAAACAAGAGAATCTTATGCAAGAGAAAAAGTCTATCCATGGCTCTTGGGCTAGCCGCTGGATCTTCATCTTAGCCGCTACAGGGTCAGCAGTGGGTCTTGGTAACATTTGGAAGTTCCCTTACATAACCGGTGAAAATGGCGGTGGCGCCTTTGTTTTGGTTTACCTATTGTGTATCGCGCTAGTGGGTATTCCGATCATGGTCGGTGAGGTCTTTATTGGTCGCCGTGCTCGCCAAAGTCCAGTCAATGCCCTAACGGATCTGGCGCAAGAGTCAGGTCAAAGTAAGAAATGGGGCTTAGTCGGCTTAATGGGTATGCTCGCAGGCGTACTGATTTTCTCGTTCTACTCTATTGTTGCGGGCTGGGTTCTTCAGTACATCTTCTCAACGGCATCGGGTGCGCTAAATGGTATTTCCTCAGAAGCCGCAGGAGCATTGTTTGAAGGCCTTTTAGCCGACCCAACAACTCTACTGATGTGGCACACTGTCTTTACCATTATGGTTTTGGTTGTGGTCTCTGCAGGTGTTAATGCCGGTCTTGAGCGTGCTACACGCATCATGATGCCAGCCTTGTTTGTTCTACTACTGGTACTACTAGGGTACGCAATGAGCACGGATGGTTTTTCTGCTGGTTGGCACTTCATGTTTGACTTTGACGTCAGCAAGCTGTCTTGGGACGCTGTACTAGTCGCACTAGGCCACTCATTCTTTACCCTATCTTTGGGTATGGGCAGCATCATGACTTACGGCTCTTACATGCCAAAACGTGCCTCGATCGGCTCTACCGTACTGACCATCGGTATTCTTGATACGTTAGTCGCTTTGGTGGCAGGTCTAGCGATCTTCCCTATCATTTTCTCAAATGGCATGGATCCAGCTGCAGGCCCTGGTCTGATGTTTATCTCGCTACCCGTTGCATTCGGTCAAATGGCCTTCGGTCAATTATTTGGTTTCCTATTCTTTGTCTTGATTGGTGTGGCCGCTTGGACCTCAGCTATCTCACTAATGGAGCCAACCGTAGCCTTCTTGGTAGAGCGTGTTGGTATGACGCGTAAAAAAGCAACATTGGCACTAGGTACCGTTGCTTGGGCTCTAGGTATCCTATGTCTAGGCTCTTTCAACTTCATGTCAGACTTCACGCTGTTCGGCAAAAACACCTTCGATTTCTTAGATTACCTAACCGCTAACATTATGCTGCCTCTAGGCGGTATCTTTGTCGCGCTATTTGCCGGCTGGGTTGTGAAAGAGAAATTTGCTAAAGACGAGCTAAGCTTCAAATCTGAAGCACTGTTTAAGGTGTGGAAGTTTATCGTTAAGTTCATCGCACCAGTTGCTGTGACTGTTGTGTTCATTTTGAACCTATAATCACTGGCACTTGTCAATGCACTAAAAAAGCCCCTCTCCAAATGGAGAGGGGCTTTTTTTGCGCTGTTTATGCGCTGTTTAATAGCGTTAATTAGCGCGTAGCAAGCTCATCTTGAGCACGTTTGATTGCTGCTTTTACTTGCGCTGGGGCAGTGCCACCGATGTGATCACGGGCTGCGACAGAGCCTTCAAGTGTCAACACTTCAAACACGTCTGCGCCGATCATATCGCCAAACTGTTGTAGCTCTTCAAGTGTCATCTCAGAAAGGTCACGCTCTTGCTCAACACCAAAGCCAACCGCTTTACCAACGATCTCATGGGCATCACGGAAGGCCACACCTTTACGCACTAGGTAATCCGCCAAATCGGTAGCAGTACTGAAACCACGGCGCGCTGCTTCGTACATGTGTTCTGAACGCGCTTCGATCGCTGGAATCATGTCAGCAAACGCACGCAGTGAGCCACGCAAGGTATCCGCCGTATCAAATAACGGCTCTTTATCTTCTTGATTGTCTTTGTTGTACGCCAGACACTGAGATTTCATCAGCGTCAGTAGGCCCATCAAATGACCGTAAACACGACCTGTCTTACCACGCACCAACTCTGGCACATCTGGGTTTTTCTTCTGCGGCATGATGGATGAGCCAGTACAGAAGCGGTCTGGTAGATAAATGAAGTTAAACTGCGCTGACGTCCACATTACCAACTCCTCTGCCCAGCGCGACAAATGCATCATGATAATTGATGCTGCCGACGTGAACTCGATCGCAAAATCACGATCGCTAACAGAGTCTAGCGAGTTGTACGTTGGGCGTTCAAAGCCTAATAGCTCAGCTGTCATGTTGCGGTCGATTGGGTAAGTCGTCCCAGCTAACGCTGCCGCACCAAGAGGCAAGATATTCACACGTTTACGGCAATCAAGCAGGCGCTCGTAATCGCGCTGCGCCATCTCGTACCACGCCATCAAATGATGACCAAAGGTCACCGGCTGAGCCGTTTGCAAATGTGTAAAGCCCGGCATGATGGTGTCCGTATTACGCTCAGCAAGAGACAAAATACCTTGTTGTAGACGCGTCACTTCTTCTAATAAGAAGTCAATTTCATCACGCATGTATAGGCGAATATCAGTCGCTACTTGGTCGTTACGCGAACGGCCTGTATGCAGTTTTTTACCCGTGATACCAATCTTCTGCGTTAGGCGTGCTTCAATGTTCATATGCACGTCTTCAAGTTCAATCGACCACTCAAATTCACCATTGGCAATTTCTTGTTCAATTTCGCCAAGGCCTTGAATAATCTGATCACGCTCGTCTTCTGTCAAAACACCCACTGCGGTCAGCATTTTCGCGTGCGCGATTGAACCCTGAATGTCTTGTTTTGCCATGCGCTGATCGAACTCTACTGATGCAGTAAAGCGTGCCACAAAGGCATCTACAGGCTCAGAAAAACGGCCACCCCATTGTTGGTTAGTGGTTTTGTTGGTATCTGTCATGTCGTCATTTCCCAGTGTGAGATCAATGTTGCGGCAAGATTACCTGATGCGACGCCCTTTATAAAGGGCTCTGGGATGACGCCTAGCAGGCAAGGGAGTATGATATAGCGAAATTTTATCGTGATATGCGCGCATAATGTCGACTCTAGGAGAGAATGTGAGAAATAAAATCGTCATTGCAACCCGTGAAAGCCAACTGGCCCTTTGGCAAGCAAACAACGTAAAAGCGTCCCTTGAAGCCCTCTACCCTGAGATCCATGTAGAACTGCTGGGTATGACGACTAAAGGCGATCAAATTCTCGACTCCCCATTGTCCAAAATTGGCGGCAAAGGACTATTCGTAAAAGAGCTTGAAAAGGCCCTATTAGATGGCGAAGCAGACATCGCTGTGCACTCCATGAAAGACGTACCGATGGAATTCCCTGAAGGGCTCGGCCTAAGTGTCATCTGTGAGCGTGAAGACCCAAGCGACGCCTTTGTGTCGAATACCTACGCCAACATTGAAGAGCTACCAGAAGGCGCTGTAGTCGGCACCTCCAGCCTACGCCGTGCTTGTCAGTTACAGATGCACCGCCCTGACATCCAAATCAAAAACCTACGCGGCAATGTTAATACTCGCCTACGTAAACTGGATGATGGCGAATACGATGCCATCATTTTAGCCACCGCAGGTCTTGTGCGCCTTGAAATGGCCGATCGTATCAAAGCTCGCATCAGTGACCATTTCTCTCTACCAGCTGGCGGCCAAGGCGCCATGGGCATCGAGTGTCGTAGCGATGACGCTGAGCTGATCGAACTGTTAAAACCACTACAACACCAAGCCACTGCCTATCGCGTCACAGCAGAGCGTGCTGTTAACAAACGCTTAAATGGCGGCTGCCAAGCGCCGATCGCCTGCTTTGCCGTGCTTGAAGGTGACGAGCTGTATGTGCGCGCACTGGTGGGTAGCACCGATGGCAAACGCATGGTACGCAGTGAACTGCGCGGCCCGAAAGAGCAAGCCGAGGCATTGGGCATCGAGCTAGCAGATGAACTGCTTGCTAAAGGTGCTCAAGCGCTATTGGACGAAGTCTACCAAGCTTAAGGACGCCCTTATGAACGGCCTTAAAGTGCTCGTCACGCGCCCCCAACCAGAGAACCAAATCACCTGCCAAGCGCTTACGGCGCTTGGCGCCACTCCCCTTGCTTTGCCTATGCTTAGCATTGAGCCGCTGACGGATGATCCTGACATCAAACGCGCTATTCACTCTAAGCTGTTTGACCTAGATCTTTATCATTACGTTATCTTTGTCAGCAAAAATGCTGCACGCCTTGGGGCAGAAGTCATTGACGAGTGCTGGCCCATGCTACCCGCCAAGACACATTGGCTTGGTATCGGCCAAGGCACCACGGAGACTTTGCGTCAGCAGCAAATCCCTGCGCTCAGCAACCCGGGCAATAACACTGAAGCAATGCTTGAATGGCTTAAGCCAGCTAAGATGAGAGAGCAAAAGGTCTTGATTGTCCGTGGTAGTGGCGGTCGCCCTGACTTAGGTAAAGCACTGGCCGATCGCGGTGCCATTGTCGACTATTTAGAACTCTATAAACGACATACACCTACCTATACGGCACAAACTTTTTTATTCTTAGAGCAACCTGACGTAATATGGGCCACAAGCGGTGAGAGCTTGATCAACTTAACGCATTATCTTGATCATCATGCACCTGCGCTCAAACATTCGACTTTATTTGTTCCTAGTGAGCGTGTCGCCCAACAAGCACACCAACTAGCCTGGCAACAAGTAATCTGTGCATATGGCGCTGACGATAACAGCATGATCGCAGCCACAAAGCAGCATTTAGGACAATAATATGACCGACAAAAAAGACAGCGCTTTACCAGACAACACGGACCAGAGCAGCGATAGCACTTCAACATCTTCTAGCTCGGCGAACACTAGCACTCCTCAAGCTCAGAAGCGCCCTGGCAAAACCTTACCAACATTAGCTCTGTTGGCAGGTGTTGCAGCACTGGGGCTAAGCGGCTGGCAGTACTACCAAGACAACTACCTAAATGCCGACCAAGACCTAGAAGCTGCGCAAGCGAAAATCACTCAGCTAGAGACCAAGCTAAGCACACTCGATCGCTCAGTGACACGCAATAGCGACTCAGCCAGCCAAGTCGCTGCGCTGATTGATAATATGGCGCAAACTCAAGCGCAAGTGGCCGAGACTAAACTGGCTACCGAGCAATCCTTGGTCGAGCTATCGAGCAAAATCAATAAGCTAAGCAACGCCGATAAAAACGACTGGTTGCTTGCAGAAGCGCAGTACCTAGTACGTCTGGCCAACCAGCGCCTACTGCTCGAAAAAGATACTCGCAGTACTATCATGTTGCTGACTAATGCCGACAGCATTCTTGAAAGCCTTGAAGACCCACTGGTATTTGATACGCGCAAAGCCATTGCCAGCGACATTCAAGCCCTAAAATCCGTTGCCGCTTTTGACTTAGAAGGACGCTACCTGCAACTAGCAGCCCTTTACGATCAAGTCGCACAGCTACCACAGCGCGAACCCTCTAAAGCATGGCAAGCGCAACGTAATGATGAGACCGAGCAAGACAGCGCACCTGGAGCAAACAATGCCTCCGCGGTTAAGCGCCTATTTACCGAGGCATGGCAAGGCATCAAATCTTTGGTGGTAGTGAACTACAACCAAAAACCAATCAAACCATTGCTGCCGCCAGCTGAGTATCAAGAACTGGTGACTGGCATCCAATTACAATTGGACGTCGCGCAAGTCGCCTTGATGAAAGGCGAAGACGCCATCTACGAAAAAGCGCTGAGCCGAGTTGCAGAAGTGGTTACCCAGCACTTCGATACTAACTCTCAAGTCACGATCGCCTTTACCACGACCCTGACCTCCTTGCAGCAAGTGAACCCAAATCCAGATGTGCCAATGCCGCGCGCTTCTTTACAAGCAATGAAAAAGCTTATGCAAAACTGGAATAATAGCGCCGCAGGCGAAACAGCAGGAGGCACATCAGAATGAGAAAAGTTCTTTTATCTGTCATTGCCGTACTGATTATCGGTGGTGCCAGTGGTCTGGCCATGAAGCAAGAGCCTGGCTACGTCATGATCGCCTTTCAGGGCGTGACCATCGAAATGAGCCTATGGGTGATGTTAAGCATCGTACTGCTTGGTTACATCGCGACCATGGTTCTGTTTAAACTGGTTTGGGTACTGTTACACCCTAACTCTTCTTTGGCCAAATTGACGGGCACCTTGTCCCATAAACGCGCCCTTAAAGCAACGATCAAAGGTATGCTGGAATTAGCTGGCGGCAACTGGTCAAAGGCCGAGAAGCTGCTAACAACCTCTGCCGACAATGTATCTTATCCGCTGCTTAACTACATCGGTGCAGCGTATGCTGCCAGCGAGCAAGACGAGCACGAACGCTCTAAAGAACTACTGCGTGAGGCTCATAAAACCTCGCCCGATGCCGAGTTTGCTATCAGCTTTGTGCAAAGCCAACTGCAGCTAAAACAAGGTCATTATGAAGGTGCTCTGGCATCGCTTAAGCGACTGCATGAGATGAAGCCGAAGCACCGTCAAACCCTAAAAATGCTGGTGACTGTGTATACCAAACTAAAAGATTGGGAAGCGCTACAAGCACTCACACCCACTCTTAAGAAACAAGGTATTTATACGCAAGAGAATCTACTTGAGCTGGAAAAGAATGCCTTTTTGGCCTTGCTTGAAAAGTTGCGCTTTCGCCAAAAAACCGGGCATGACTCACAAACTCTGTTGAATGAGCTGCAAACCATTTGGAAAAAGCTTGATGGCCTTGCCAAAGATGAGTCGATGCAAGTTGTGTACGCCACAACTCTGATCGACTTCGGTGACGAAGCCAAAGCAGAATCGTTCATTCGTCACTCATTGAACGATCAATGGTCCGATCAGCTCGTCGCGGTCTATGGCTTACTCACCGATGTCTCAATGAAAAAGTCGCTTAGCAACGTCGAAACATGGATTCGCCGCCATCCTGACAGTGCACCATTGCACCTAACCGCTGGTCGTATCTGTCAGCGCCTACAACTCTGGGGCAAAGCTCGTGATTACTACGAGCGTGCACTGCGCATTGATGCCGCTTCGGATGCGATTGATGAGCTTAGTCGCCTACTAGAAGCCATGGGCGATGTAGACATTGCGCACGATCTCATCGTGAAACGCATCAGCCATAACACGGCTAACCTAGAACCCTTACCGTTACCCAGCAAATAATAAAAAGGCGGCCTTCTGGCCGCCTTTTTTGTCACTGCATTGTTAGCGGTTTAGCGAAAACGTACGACCAGCTCATGCATTTCCAACGCCACTTCCTTCAGCTCCAGCATATTCTGCATGGCCGCATCCGATTCTTCGCCACTCTCAACAGCCAAGTCGGAGATTCTTACTAGCTGCTGATTAATTTCTTCTGCCACTTGGGCTTGCTCTTCAACTGCCGCTGCCATCTGTGTCGACATGTCCGAAATGGCGTTCACTACTTCGACAATGGCTTGCAAGGCTTGTTGTGCGTCGTGCATTTTCTGCAAGCCTTCACTGGCACCTGTTTGACCTTTTTGCGCTGAACGCTCTGCTTCTGAGGCACCGCCACGCAGCCCCTCAATGATTTGATGAATCTCTTTGGTGGAGTCTTGCGTCCGCATTGCCAACTGTCGCACTTCATCCGCGACCACCGCAAAACCACGGCCATGCTCGCCGGCCCGCGCCGCCTCAATGGCCGCATTTAAAGCAAGTAAGTTGGTCTGCTCGGCGATTTGATCAATCATAACCGCCACTTTGGCAATGTCTTCAGACTGTTTCGCCAATGCCGACACGGATTGCGATACCTGCTCAACCAATGACGCTAAAGACTGCACTGCCGCTAACGTTTGCTCCAAGATTTGATCGCCATTGGTGGCGATATTACGTGACTCGACCGCTTTATTAGCGGTTAACTGTACATGCTTAGATACATCGCCCACCGTGGTGGTCATTTCATGCATCGCCGCAGCGACTTCTTGGGTTTCACTTTGCTGTTGCTTAATTTTCTGGGAAGCGCTTTCGGTGCGTTCAAGGCCAACCTTAGAGCGCTGAAACACTTCATTAGATTCGTCTTCGATACGTGTCAGCACGGTATCTAAATGCATCTTCTGACTTTTGATCGCGACTTCTAATGTGGCGATATCAAGATTGTTGTGAGAATAGGTATGCGCCGCTACAGGGTGCGTGAAGGCATGGCTTAAAGCATGTTGAATAATGTGATTGAGCTTACGACGAGCAAATAAACTCTGTGCGCTAACGCCCACCAAGCCCGCCATCGTCGGCACCCAAGCGTAGTCTATTTGTGCCAGCGCCATCCACGTTGATGCTGCGACGGTTGCAGCCAATACGCCCAGAGACACGTAAGTGCCTGATAATGCCTTCGGCATGCGGCCGTTACGAATCATGGCATAGAGTTTTTCTGCGCGAGCAATGTCAGCACGACTAGGACAACTGCGAACGGATTCGTAACCGACTACTTGGCCGCTTTCTGTGACTGGCATGACATACGCGTCAACCCAGTAATAATCACCATTTTTACTGCGGTTTTTAACCAACCCCATCCAAGGCTTACCTTGTTTAAGTTTCTGCCACATAATCTCAAATGCCGCTTCCGGCATATCTGGGTGACGCACAAGGTTATGAGGCGCACCGATAAGCTCTTCTTTATCAAAGCCACTGATATCAATAAATGCCTGGTTAGAGTGTTTGATGCGCCCTTTTAAATCGGTTGTAGAGATCAGCTTGACCTCTTGAGCGAATGTACGCTCGACGTTTGTCACTGGTAAATTCTTGCGCATAATTCCCTCGCCCAACTAAAACTACTTCACCATACAAAAATTGCTTTTAAGTTTTTAACTTGAAACCGAGTTATTAGTTATCTCTTATCAAAGAGTAGTCGCATTTTTATAGCTTGCGTAATCTCCATGCAAAAATAGTGGATATAGAAGCACAGTTATAAGCTATTGATAGTGGCTATTATTTTTTCTTAGCGAAGATTCGATGTAAGCGCTTTGTCATGACTGGCAATAAATAAGTCGGTACTTGTAGCGCTCCAGCTAACGGTAAAAAGGCAGGTCCTAGCAAACTCCCCGCGATCGAGTAAGTCAGCAAAACATTGCGATTACCGGCAGTAATGGCAGCCGTTAGCGCCTCTTCAAGGCCTGCCTTTCGATAGCATAGAAAGGTGACAAAAAAGAAGACCATTACCAATACGACTGACAAGAGTAAGTACCACAGTGCTAGCGAAGCTTGCTGATCCCACAAACCGCGATAGCTACCGATCAGGCCAAACGGGAAGGCAAATACTAACAAGATCGTATAGGGAGAAATTTTGACAAGTGTGCGCTTTAGCCATTCCTGCGGCAAAAAACGATGTGCTAAATACGAAAATAAAATAGGACCGGCAATGAAGATCAGTAAACGTATGCCGTAAGTGACAAAATCCAACCCACCTTCAGATAGATGAATCCATTTGATCGGAATAAACAACGCAATCGGCAACAGCAAAGTTGTTACTATCGTCATCGCCATGGCTTCTAAGCTATCAAACCCTAACGCCCTAACGATCGCTGGCGTTGCAAATAAAGAGCCCGTCGCGCCGACACCCAAGACAGCGAGCAGCAACTCATCAGATACCTCAAAAGCTAATCCGATCGCCGTGAATAGAAGCATAAAAAAAGCGCAATGCAGCAATCCATAACACCACATAGCACGATGCATCACACGGCGCATCAAGGCTTGCATCGGCATACCTAAAAGAGTCAAGAGCATCAAGGTGAAGAGAACGTAAGGCAAGACTGGAAACAGCCAATTAGACGCTGCTGGCAACAAAAAGCCCAACAGAGCACACAAAAACATCCCCACTAAGGAGTGTTTGACAACAAAAGCCAACACTATGGTTACCCCAATCCTTGGTTATTATCGCTTAGAAGAATGAGCGCACTTGCGGTTTTGTTCAGGCAATTCCGCCATTTCTAATGGCCAATGCTTACGCGCCTCATCAAAGGCTTGGCGTAGCTTTATCAACTGGTGAGTTTCTGGCATATCCACGTCCTCAGCGGTGCGCACAACGGCCGAGTGGTTGCTGTGTTTTTCAGGGAACTGTATTAAGTTGTCCTTCATACAATATCTCTATCAAGGCAATTAGTGGATATCTATCTTTACTCTATGGATAATCTTGTGCAAACGCAACGATTAGCAGGGTTAGATCATGAAATATTTAATCTCTCCAGCCAAAACGCTGGATTTAGACAGCTCCTTACCTATTAACACCACCTCTGAGCCTGTATTCCTCGATCAGGCGCAACAGCTGATCGATACGATTAAGCCATACTCTCCAGCAGACATTGCCACACTGATGAAACTAAGCGATAAATTAGCGACGCTCAATGTCGAACGCTACCAAGCTTGGCAAAAAGCACACGACCAAAACAATAGCCGCCCAGCCATGTTTACCTTTATGGGCGATGTTTATACAGGCTTAGATGCTTATAGTCTGACGCCAGAGCAAATTCATTACGCACAGTCCCATCTCAGAATGTTAAGTGGTCTATATGGATTGCTCAAACCGTTAGATTTAATGCAGCCATACCGCCTAGAAATGGGCACCAAGCTTGCTAACCCTAAAGGCGACAATCTTTATCACTTTTGGTCGGATATCATTGCTCCGGCCCTGAACGAAGAGCTTGAGCAAGATGAGTTGCTGGTTAACCTCGCCTCAACGGAATACTTCAAAGCGGTCGACAAAAAAGCCCTTAACAACACGATCATCACACCTAACTTTTTAGATGAGAAAAACGGTCAATACAAAGTGATCAGCTTCTACGCTAAAAAAGCTCGTGGCCTAATGGTACGGTATTTGATTGAAAATCAAGCCACTACATTAGAAGAGATTAAAGGATTTGATTTGGCTGGCTATCGCTATGACCCAGAACGCTCAAAGGCCAATGAGCCGGTCTTTATCCGCGCCGAAGGCGTGACTGAGTAAGCGACTAAATTGAGTAGGGCTAAGGTTATTCCTTACGCCCTATTGTAACTCGATCGTTATCACCTAAATCTTGAAAGGTTTCGACCGCGCTAAAATTGGCCGCCAACAGCAGCGCTTGCACAGCTTGAGCCTGGTCGTAGCCGTGTTCAAACAGCAACCAACCAGAGTGATTAAGATAGTCGCTTGCTTGGCTAATAATATGTCGAATATCCGCCAACCCCTGCTCTTGTGCCACTAACGCCGATAATGGCTCAAAGCGCACATCGCCCTGCTCTAAATGCACATCATCAGGGTCAATATAAGGCGGGTTCGATACAATGATATCAAAGCGCTCTTGCGCGCCAAGTTGTGCAAACCAATCACTCTGTTTAAACCTAGCATTGCTGATCACATTTGACTCAGCGTTACGACGTGCTAGCGCCACCGCTTCAGCACTGTAGTCAATGCCTAACACATCCGCTTCAGGTACTTCTTGAGCAATGGCCAAGGCAATCGCTCCAGTCCCCGTACCCAAATCTAGCACCTTAGGTGCAGACATGCCTTCAAGTTTCTCCAGCGCTACTTCCACCAAGCGTTCGGTATCCGCCCGCGGAATCAAAGTACTAGGAGACGTCGCTAAGGTCAGCGTCCAGAAGTCCTGCTGACCTAAGATATAGGCGATCGGCTCGCCTTGCTCACGACGCACCAGTAGCGCATCAAACGCCACCTGCTGATCATTACTTAATACTTTATCCGGCCACGTATAAAAATACGCTGTCGACACATCCAGTACCTCAGTGAGCAAGAGCTGGGCGTCTAACTGCGCGGTTGGACTCGTCGCCGTCAGCCTTTGTGTTGCTTGGCGTAGCGACTCTGCTATGGATAGATCACTCACTGAGGTACTTTGCATCATGTCGAATTAATTTTCACCGCTTAAGGCCGCCAACTGCTCTGCTTGGTATTCATTCACCAGCGGATTCACCAAGGCATCCAAATCGCCTTGGACGATTTCATCGAGTTTATACAAGGTCAAATTGATACGGTGATCGGTCACACGCCCTTGTGGGTAGTTGTAGGTACGAATACGTTCCGAACGGTCACCACTGCCCACCAATGAGCGACGCGCCTCAGATTGCTCTGAAGCCGCTTTGTCTTCTTCAGCGGCTTGCAGTTTAGACGCCAACAGGGCCATGGCTTTGGCACGGTTCTTATGCTGTGAACGCTCGTCCTGACATTCTACGACCACCCCGGTTGGGATGTGCAAGATACGAATCGCTGAGTCAGTTTTGTTGACGTGCTGACCACCGGCACCGGACGCACGGAAAGTGTCGATACGCAGGTCAGCTTTGTTGATGTTAACCGCTTCAACTTCGTCCATCTCTGGCAAGATTGCGACTGTACAGGCTGACGTATGGATACGACCTTGTGACTCGGTTGCTGGCACACGCTGCACACGGTGAGCGCCCGACTCGAACTTAAGTTTCGAGTAAGCACCATCACCTACGATACGGGCAATCACTTCTTTGTATCCACCGTGCTCGCCTTCACTCTCACTGACGATCTCTACGCGCCAGCGCTGCGTTTCGGCATAACGTGAATACATGCGGAACAGGTCACCTGAGAAAATAGAAGCTTCATCACCACCGGTTCCGGCACGAATCTCTAGGAATACGTTTTTCGAATCATTTGGGTCTTTCGGCAGTAGCAACTTTTGCAGATCCAGTAACAACTGCTCTTTTTGCTCTTGGCCAGCTTTGAGCTCTTCTTGCCCCATTTCTTTGATATCTGGGTCACTGTCGCTCAGCAACAGCTCTGCTTCTTCTATGTTTTCTAATACCTGTTGGTACTCTTCAAAGCATTTCACTACAGGCTCAAGCTCGGCGTACTCTTTGCTGTAATTACGGAACAAATCTTGATCCATAATCACATCAGCGTCACTGAGCAATGCGGCTAGTTCTTCGTAGCGCTCAGCCAAACTTTCTAATTTAAACTTAATCGATTCTTTCATTAGGATTCTTTCGTGTCGGTTATTCCCAGTACATCGGCGGCGGCCTGCAGAGCCTCTTGATCGGCATCAGCGCCAGCTTGGCGTAAATACTGTGTCGGGGAATGGATCAATTTATTCATTAGCCCATGGGCCAACTTATTTAATACTTGCTCAGGTGATTGCCCTGCTTCTAAGCCTTTTACAGCACGCTCAAGCTCTGCCTGTTTAATCGCATCTGCCTGGGCGCGGTAGCTTACAATTAGATCAGCAACTTTGCGAGACTCTTGTTTGCGTTTGTACTCGCCAATGCCTTCTTCGATAATCTGCTCGGCCGCCTGCGCTGCCTCTTGACGCGAGCGTACGTTTTCTTCGATGACTGAATGCAAGTCATCGACGGTATACAGATACGCATCTTCCACGTCTTGCACTTCAGGTTCAATGTCACGCGGTACAGCAATGTCTACCAGTAGCATAGGCTTATGACGACGCTTACTGGTAGCGCGTTCGATCATCCCCTTACCAATAATCGGTAACTGACTGGCGGTTGAGGAAATGACAATATCCGCTTGCGGCAGATAATCACTAATATCGCCCAGCAAAATAGCCTCAGCACCTAACTCTGACGCTAGGATTTGCGCTCGTTCCAAGGTTCGGTTGGCGACAATAATACGCTTAATGCCTGCCTCTTTTAAATGGCGCGCCACTAACTCGATGGTTTGCCCTGCGCCAATCAACAGTGCCGTACTACGTTTGACATCGGCAAAGATGCGTTGCGCCAAGCTGACCGCCGCAAAGGCAATCGATACCGGGTTTTCGCCAATCGACGTATCAGTACGTACTTTTTTTGCCACCGAAAAAGTCTGCTGAAATAACCCTTGTAGCTCAGCACCAATGCACTGGCCTTCTTGCGATACCGCATAGGCTGATTTCACCTGCCCTAGAATTTGCGGCTCACCCAATATCAATGAATCAAGACCGGATGCCACACGCATCACATGTCGCACACCTTCGTCGCCATGGTGGGTATAGCAGAACTGGCCTAACTCAGCAGGCTCGATTTGGTGATACTGGCCTAACCAACGAATAATTTGCTCTTCCTGCACACCGTCTTCCACCGCACAGTACAGCTCGGTGCGATTACACGTCGAAACGATGACCGCTTCTTTGGCATCGGCTTCGGATACTAAAGAATTGAGCGCTTCCACCATTTTTTCTGGGGCAAACGAAATTCTTTCGCGAATGGATACGGGTGCAGTTTTGTGGTTAACGCCCACAGTGATTAGCGGCATTCAGGAACTCTTCTCACAGCTTGAGATCGAATTAATGTCTTTTGCCATGCGCAAGCATTGCTTGTACATAACCATGATGGGCCTATTATAAGTGGAATTTTTAGCTATTCGCACCCCATCAAATCAATAAATCTAAAGGTTCCTTACACTCTCTTGCTCGACAATGGGCTGACAAGCCCGCTTAAGCAGAGCTAACATAGCGTCTAAGGATTAAAATTAGGCAGGTCATCATGCAAAGAATGCAAGCTCATTTCTCATTTAAGAAAACGCTACTCGTGTCAGCGTTATCAGTGTTTGTCAGTGCCTGCTCTACCCAGCCTACAACCGCTTTGCCAGTAGACAACAGCTGGCAACCGATTACTCGCTCAGAGCGCGCTGAGCGTTTATCACAACTTTTAACAGCTGAGTTTACGCTTCAACGTCAAGGCAGTACCAAGGCGTCACAACTGTACTACGATGCCGCGCAAGCAACACAAGATGCCGCCGTTGCCAAACGCGCCACCACCGCTGCTATGATCAGCGAAGACAACCAGCAAGTACTGCAAGCCAGTGAGCATTGGCTAACGCTTGAACCTGACGCGGCGCAAGCCTATCCCGTTCGACTGCAAGCGCTATTGATTGCACAACAGGCCGAGGCCGCACAGCAATTATTGATTAACGCCACCGAACAGCAAGTCTCACTTGCTTTCTTACCGGACTTTGTTGATCAAAACGTGCGCAACAATCAAGTAACCGCCACACTCTTTCAAGCATTAGACACACCTAAGCTTAACGACAACACATACGTTCAAACGGCACAATTTCATTTGCTGTTTCTCAAAGGCCGCTATCAGACCATTGTCGACACCATTGATCCATTGCTAGCGCGTGTTGCAAAAAAAGAGCAAGAAGCCTTACTGATCATCAAAGCAGTCAGTCAAGACCATATGGGCCATCCAAAACGTGCTCAAAAAACCTTAGCTGACGCCCTTGAACGCTTTCCTAACAGCGAGCGTGTCCTAGGCAATTTGCTCGAGATCATGGTCAAGAATGGTTACACCAAAGAGGCAATCACAGCCTTTCATCAAGCCGACCTATCCGATGCTATGCGCCAACAGATCGGTCTGGCCCTAGGGCAACAATTGCTGATGGAAGGTCAAGCACAGCAAAGTGCAGCGCTGCTTAGTGATCTGCCCCAACAAGGTGGACTGCACAATCAAATTCAGTTTTTCCTTGCCAATGCTCAACAGCAACTAGGTCAATACGACCAAGCACTGCGTAACCTTGCCAATGTATTTGGCCCTCTTAGCTGGAACGCCACCGAGCTGCTGGTTGAATGGTTTTACCAAGCCGACCAAAGTGACCAAGTCAACCCGATCATTTTACAGCGTGCGGCGGCTGAACAAGAGCCTGGGCACATTATCGGCGTGAGTGAGATCCATGAGCAAAATGGCCGTCCAGATCTGGCGCTGGGATTACTCAATAACGCGCTTGCCACCTTCCCAGAGCTTGATTCAGTGCGCTACAAACGCGCTATTTTCTTTGACAGTCAGCAACAGTGGCAAGCGGCCATCAAAGACCTTAAGATTTTAGTCGACAAACATCCCGAAGACGCGGCGTACATCAACGCGCTTGGCTACACCATGCTCGTGCGCCAACCCGACCGCTTTGATACTGCGTTTGACTGGATTAAAAAGGCTTATACTCTAGAGCCCGAAGACCCCGCGATCCTTGATAGCATGGGTTGGGGTTACTATTTACAAGGGGATTTGCAGCAAGCCGAGCGTTTTCTCGCACAATCTTGGCAAGCACTCGATGATGCTGAAATCGGCGCCCATTATGGCGAAGTACTCTGGCAACTTGATCAACAAACACAAGCCATCGCTATTTGGCAGCAAGCGTTGCGTAACAACGCACAACTCCCAGCCCTGCGCGACACTGTGCAACAGTATGCGCCGCAACTACTCAATACGGGTAAGGAAAACTCATGAAACGCATTTTAATAGGCGCCAGCACACTACTTATGCTGGCTGGCTGTAGCCTAACCCCCACCACGCCGAAAGCGCCTTTGCCAGACTCCGTAGCAGGCATAGAAACTTGGCACACCGAAGGTCGTGTCGGCATTCGTACCGCAGACGATGCAGTGTCAGGCAATTTCAATTGGCAGCATTCGCCAAGCCAATACCAAATCAATATTTACGGCCCTTTTGGCCAAGGCGCCACGCGCATTGAAGGCTTAAGTGACGGCACCACTACCCTCAAATACGATGACAAGACCCTAACGGGCCCAAGCGCTGAAGCCATGCTGTACCGTGAATTTGGCTGGCAATTTCCTGTTACACAAGTGAAGTACTGGATCCGCGGTTTACCCGCACCAAGCTCCCAAGCTGATATCCAAGTCGGTAGTGATGGTGTGACGCCCACGCAAATCACTCAAGATGGCTGGACCATCAATTACCGTGAGTTTACCCAGATCGAGCACTTGACCTTGCCACAAAAAATTCAAGTGGCCAAAGCGCCTTATCGAGTTAATCTCATTATTACGAATTGGGACCTGCAATGACCACGTTGACACTCCCCGCTCCCGCTAAGTTGAATTTGTTTTTGCACATCACAGGGCAACGAAGTGACGGTTATCATGAGCTGCAGACCTTGTTTCAGTTTATCGATGTGTGCGATCAATTGAGCTTCACTTTGACCGATGATGACCAAATTGCGTTGACCCCCGCCATTGCAGGCGTAGCCTTTGAAAGCAACTTAATTGTCAAAGCCGCACGTCTGTTGGAACCCTACAAATCTGCCACCTCAGGTGTATCGATTCAGCTTAAAAAAGTTCTCCCCATGGGCGGCGGCATTGGCGGTGGCAGCAGCGATGCCGCTACCACATTGTTAGCACTCAACCAGCTTTGGCAATGCCAACTGCCATTAGACAAATTGGCCGAGCTTGGTAAGACCCTTGGGGCGGATGTCCCCATCTTTGTTTTTGGTCATGCGGCGTACGCCGAAGGGATTGGCGAGAAACTTACCCAAACCACGCCAGAGACCCCGTATTACGTGCTTTTAAAGCCCAATTGCGAAGTCCCAACTGTGCAAATTTTTACCGATAAATATTTGACAAGAGACACCCCTGCGATCAGAATATCGCACGCTTTGAAACTGGATGGGCATAATGACTGTCTCGAGGTCGTCAGAAGGCTCTATCCTGAAGTGGACGACGCGTTCATTTGGCTATCGCAATTTGGCGAAGCAAAGTTAACCGGCACCGGCGCGTGCTTGTTTATGGCTTGCTCGTCTAAAGAAGAAGCTGAACGAGTCAAAGCCGCTGTGCCAGAGAAGTGGCAAACTTGGGTTTGTCATGGCTGTAATACTTCTCCAGCTCATGATGCATTAAACCAGTGGATTGCAGCTCAGCATTAATGCTGGATACACACCAGTCTATTTTTCAGCGCTTTAAATACAAAGGGTATATACAGTGTCCAAGTTGATGGTTTTTACCGGTAATGCTAATCCGGAACTTGCTCGTCGAGTTGTTCGTCGCCTAGGTCTGCCAATCGGTAACGCTACCGTTGGACAGTTTAGCGACGGCGAGATCACAGTTGAGATCAACGAAAATGTACGAGGTAAAGACGTTTTCATTATTCAATCAACCTGTGCTCCGAGTAATGATAACCTGATGGAACTGATTGTCATGGCCGATGCCCTGCGTCGTGCGTCAGCTACCCGTGTTACGGCTGTAATTCCGTACTTTGGTTACGCTCGCCAAGATCGTCGAGTACGTTCAGCGCGTGTGCCAATCACGGCCAAAGTGGTCGCAGATATGATTTCTGCGGTGGGCATCAACCGTGTTTTGACGGTCGACCTTCACGCTGACCAGATTCAAGGCTTCTTTGATATTCCGGTAGACAACGTGTACGCCACACCATTATTGCTAGACGATCTACAACGCCAAGGCTATGAAAATATTGCCGTCGTATCACCAGATGTCGGTGGTGTGGTTCGAGCGCGTGCGTTTGCCAAGTTACTGGACGATGCGGATCTAGCGATCATCGACAAACGTCGCCCACGTGCCAACGAAGCGCAGATCATGCACTTGATCGGTGATGTCGAAGGCAAAACCTGTGTCTTGGTTGACGACATGTGTGACACCGGTGGCACCTTATGTGCCGCGGCTAAAGCACTAAAAGAACACGGCGCATCAAAAGTCCTTGCTTACTGTACTCACCCAGTACTGTCGGGTAAGGCAATTGAGAACATCAGCAACTCTGTGCTGGATGAACTAGTGGTAACCGACACTATCCCACTGTCAGAAGCCGCACAGAATTGCCCACAAATCCGCCAATTGTCTATGTCAGACATTATGGCTGAGGCTGTTCGTCGCGTATGCAACGAAGAGTCAATTAGTGCCATGTTTGGGGCCTAAGCCAAACATTTACGCTCGGAACGGGTCGCAGTTCTGGGCAAACTTAACTTTATTTAGGATATCTAAAAATGTCTCTAGTACTAAATGCTGTAGCACGTAAAGAAGAAGGTAAAGGTGCGAGCCGCCGCCTTCGTAACCAAGGTCTAGTTCCTGCTGTTGTATACGGTGGCAACGCTGAGCCAGTTTCTATCACTTTCAAAGAGAACGAAGTTAACAAAACTGTTGGCACTGAGTTCCTTACAAGTGTTGTAACAATCACTGTTGATGGCGCTGAAGAGAAAGCAATCGTTAAAGCTCTACAACGTCACCCAGCTTCTGGCGATGTTATGCACATCGACCTTCTACGTGTTCAAGAAGATAAGAAAATCGTTACTCGCGTACCTCTTAACTTCGTTAACGCTTCTAAATCAGAAGGTGTTAAATCTCAAGGTGGCCGTCTAGTGGTTGAAGCGAAACTTGCTGAAGTTCGTTGTTTCCCACAAGATCTTCCACAAGCTTTGACTGTTGACACTATCGAAGGTCAACTAGGTCAAATCTTCCACCTTTCTGATGCTCAACTACCAGAAGGCGTTGAATTGGTTGCTCTTCTTAAAGGCGAAGACCACGACCAACCTATCGCTCGTATCGGTAAAGCTAAGCGTTAATCATTGAGGCAAGTCTGTGGCAGGTTTTAGATTACTCGTTGGCTTGGGCAACCCAGGCTCAGAATATGAAGACACCCGCCACAATGCTGGCGCACAATGGATAGAAGCACTGGCTCGCAGGAGCCAGTGTTCTCTTCGAGCAGAGAAGAAATTCTCTGGTCAATTCGGCAAAGTTTTTATAGGTGGGCAGGAATGCTACCTTCTTATTCCTACGACCTATATGAATTTAAGCGGCAAAGCAGTCCAAGCCGTTTGCCAATTCTATAAAATCCCTCCCCAAGAAGTCCTAGTCGTACACGATGAACTAGACATTGCCCCCGGCACCGTAAAGCTTAAAAAAGGCGGCGGTCATGGCGGTCACAATGGTCTTAAAGACATCATCAGCAAACTCGGCAACAACCGTGAGTTTGGACGCGTACGCATAGGCATCGGTCACCCAGGGCACGCCAGTCAAGTGGCAAGCTATGTCTTGAAAAAAGCCCCGAGTGACGAATACCAAAAAATCGAACAAACGATAGATGAATCTCTGCGCTACAGTGACGACATTATTGGCGACAACTGGAGCGGCGTTATGAATCATCTGCACAGTTTCAAAGCATAATTAACCAGCTTTAGGAATTCTTTATGGGCTTTAATTGCGGTATCGTCGGCTTACCAAACGTCGGCAAATCAACTCTATTCAACGCACTCACCAAAGCCGGTATCGGTGCTGAGAACTTCCCTTTTTGTACTATTGAACCCAACGCAGGCGTCGTACCGATGCCAGACCCACGCTTAGATGCGCTATCAGCCATCGTTAAGCCTGAGCGCGTGCTAGCAACGACTATGGAGTTCGTCGACATCGCAGGCTTGGTTGAAGGTGCCTCAAAAGGCGAAGGCCTAGGCAACAAGTTCTTAGCCAATATTCGTGAAACCGATGCTATCGCTCACGTTGTGCGTTGTTTTGAAGACGACAACGTCATTCACGTTTCTAACCAAGTGAATCCTAAAGCGGATATCGAGGTTATCAACCTTGAGCTGGTCTTTGCCGACCTTGAGTCAATCGAGAAGCAAATTGTCCGCACTGCGAAAAACGCCAAAAGCGGCAACAAAGAAGCCATCGCTCACAAAGAGTTCTTAGAGCGCATCAAAGCGCATCTAGAGGACGGTCTACCTGTGCGTGCCATGGAATTGACCGACGATGAGAAAAAAGCGGTGAAGCTTTTACACTTGTTGACGACCAAGCCAACCATGTACATCGCTAACGTATCGGAAGATGGTTTCGAAAATAACCCTCACCTAGATGTCGTACGCGAAATTGCAGCTGCCGAAGGCGCTACGGTTGTGCCGATCTGTAACCAGCTAGAAGCTGAGATTTCTGAACTCGATGCAGAAGAGATGCAAGATTTCCTTGATGAGATGGGTATGGAAGAGCCAGGTCTTGATCGTGTAATCCGCGCTGGCTACGAACTATTAGGCCTGCAGACGTACTTCACAGCGGGCGTAAAAGAAGTTCGTGCGTGGACTGTGAAGCAAGGCGCTACCGCACCACAAGGCGCTGGTGTGATCCACACAGACTTCGAGAAAGGCTTCATCCGTGCCGAAGTAGTGGCTTACGATGACTTCATCCAATACAACGGTGAAAACGGTGCTAAGGACGCAGGTAAGTGGCGTCTAGAAGGTAAGGATTACATCATCAAAGATGGCGATGTAATGCACTTCCGTTTCAACGTTTAAAATTTTTTTTAAAAAAAGTGTTGACCCATTAACGGGTTATATGAATAATATCGCGCCACAGACACAGCGAAGCAACGAATTCAAAAGTGTCTGTGTTGCGAGATTGTTGGGGTATAGCCAAGCGGTAAGGCAACGGGTTTTGATCCCGTCATGCGTTGGTTCGAATCCAGCTACCCCAGCCACTCTCTTGCAAAAGGCTATGTAGCTCAGTTGGTTAGAGCACATCACTCATAATGATGGGGTCACTAGTTCGAATCTAGTCATAGCCACCAATTTTGATGAATTGGGGTATAGCCAAGCGGTAAGGCAACGGGTTTTGATCCCGTCATGCGTTGGTTCGAATCCAGCTACCCCAGCCATCAAGATCACAATTTAGCAAAGGCTATGTAGCTCAGTTGGTTAGAGCACATCACTCATAATGATGGGGTCACTAGTTCGAATCTAGTCATAGCCACCAGCTTTTAGATAAGTTGGGGTATAGCCAAGCGGTAAGGCAACGGGTTTTGATCCCGTCATGCGTTGGTTCGAATCCAGCTACCCCAGCCATCTACTTATCTTACTTCTCTACGACTTCCCGATAAATTTATTTCCCGCGTTAGCTTTTTCATATTGCTTCGATATACTCTGAACATTGTTAATATGTTTACAGGGAATACTTTCATGAAGAAAACATTTGCTACCGCCGCCCTTTTACTGGCGACTACCGCCGCACAAGCAGACACCCTAGGTCTTACCGCTGAAGTCGGTCACTTCTCTCCAGACATGTCCTTTAAAGGCACACTTGATGATAATTACGCCAACACAAATTTTGATGGCGAAAACGACACCTATTTTGGCATCGCGTTTGAACATCTAGTGCCACTAGTACCTAATGTACGCCTGCAGAGCGTCACCTTCGAAGGCCGCAATGATGATGTAGCAGCAAAAATCGATACGGTTGACTACACTCTTTACTACGAGATCTTAGACGACCTCACATGGCTTAATTTGGATGCCGGCCTGACATTACGTCAAATGGATGTTGATGCCCGTGTCGGCAATGAGAGAGCCTCTGAAGACGGTGTTATTCCAGCGGGCTACCTATCGGCTTATGTATCGATTCCGACGCTTCCCATTCAGGTAGGCGGTGAGATCAAAGCGATTTCGGCAGGCGATTCCAGCATGAAGGATACAACCTTCAAAATTAAGTACCAATCACCTTTCGTGGTGGGCATTGAAGGCGGCTACCGTGATGTGAGCTTTGATATCGACGAAGGCCGTATCGATTCGGATCTAGACTTTGACGGTTTCTTTGTTGGCGTATACGCAGACTTCTAAGCCTTACAGATATAAAAAAGCCAGAGCAAATGCTCTGGCTTTTTTGTTGACGGGGTTTAAACAAGTTTAAGACGCTTCTAACTCTTCTTTCAAAGCCGTGAAGGTCATCGACTCCCCTTCTACATCCACCTTGATTAAATCACCGGCCACAAACTTGCCACCTAGTAACTCATTCGCCAATGGGTTTTCGATCCACTGCTGAATGGCTCGCTTCAATGGACGCGCACCATAAACTGGATCATAGCCAACCTCGGCTAGACGCTCCATGGCACTGTCACTTAGGTTCATTGACATGCCCATTTCTGCCAAACGTGCATTGAGATGCGCTAGCTGAATCTTAGCAATGCCTTTGATTTGCGATTGCATCAATGGATGGAACACCACCGTCTCGTCGATACGGTTAATAAACTCAGGACGGAAATGCGTACCCACAACTTCCATCACTTTGTTTTTGATCGCTTCGTATTCATCATTACTACGGTACTCTTGGATCAGATCTGAGCCCAAGTTTGACGTCATCACAATGACGGTATTACGAAAATCGACCGTACGGCCTTGGCCATCCGTCAGACGACCATCATCGAGCACTTGCAATAAGATATTGAAAACATCTGGGTGCGCTTTCTCTACCTCATCCAGCAACAACACCGAGTATGGGCGACGACGCACGGCCTCTGTTAGATAACCACCCTCTTCGTAGCCCACATAGCCTGGCGGTGCCCCAATCAAGCGCGCCACCGAATGCTTCTCCATGAACTCCGACATATCCACTCGCACCATGGCCTGTTCGGTATCAAATAAGAATTTCGCCAGTGACTTACATAGCTCAGTCTTACCGACACCGGTTGGCCCTAAGAACAGGAATGAACCATTCGGACGATTTGGGTCTGCCAAGCCGGAGCGGGAACGACGCACGGCATTTGAGACCGCATTCACGGCTTCGTCTTGACCGATCACGGATTCATGCAACGCATCTTCCATACGTAGTAGCTTATCGCGTTCACCTTCCAGCATTTTATCAACTGGGATACCGGTCCAACGCGAGACCACCGTAGCAATCTCTTCTTCGGTAACGCGGTTTTTAAGCAGCTGTGTCACGGTTTCGCTTTCTTCCGCCAGTGTCGCTTTTTCGATCTCGGCCTCAAGCATCGGAATAACACCGTATTGAAGCTCCGACATCTTCGCCAAGTTGCCCTGACGACGTGCTTCTTCCATTTCTTGGCGTACCCCTTCAAGCTCTTCTTTGAGCTTCTGAGCGCCTTGTACGGCCGCCTTTTCAGCACTCCAGATCTCTTCTAGGTCGGAAAATTGCTTTTCTAGCCCAGCAATCTCATCTTCAAGCTCAGCAAGACGCTGCTTGGAGGCTTTATCTTTCTCTTTTTTCAGCGCTTCTTGCTCAATCTTCAACTGGATCAAGCGACGCTCAAGGCGGTCCATTTCTTCTGGCTTAGAATCCATCTCCATGCGAATACGGCTGGCTGCCTCATCCACCAAATCAATCGCTTTGTCTGGCAGCTGACGATCGGTGATGTAACGCTGCGATAGCTTCGCCGCTGCGATGATTGCCGAGTCGGTAATATCTACCCCATGGTGCACTTCGTAGCGCTCTTTAAGACCACGTAAGATGGCAATCGAGTCCAGTACGCTTGGCTCTTCTACCAGCACCTTTTGGAAACGGCGCTCAAGCGCAGCGTCTTTCTCAATGTATTGACGGTATTCATCCAGAGTCGTTGCCCCAACACAGTGCAGCTCACCGCGAGCCAGCGCAGGTTTTAGCATGTTACCCGCGTCCATCGAGCCTTCTGATTTACCGGCGCCCACCATGGTATGGATTTCATCAATAAAGAGAATGATCTGACCTTCTTGCTTCGCCAGCTCATTTAGCACCGCTTTTAGACGCTCCTCAAACTCACCGCGATATTTGGCACCGGCAATCAAGGCGCCCATATCAAGCGCCAAGACGCGCTTATTCTTGAGGCCTTCAGGCACTTCGCCGTTAATAATGCGCTGCGCTAAGCCTTCGACGATGGCGGTCTTACCGACACCAGGCTCACCGATCAACACGGGGTTGTTTTTACGACGACGTTGTAGCACTTGAATAGTACGGCGGATCTCATCATCACGGCCGATCACAGGGTCTAGGCGACCTTCTGACGCACGCGCGGTAAGGTCAACCGTATACTTATCAAGTGACTGACGACTCTCTTCGGCGTTCGGATCATTCACGGCCTCACCGCCGCGCACTGAGTCCACCACGGCTTCGACATCTTTTTTAGTGACGCCGGTTGCTTTCAAGGCTTTGGTTACATCGTCTTTGCCTTCAAACATCGCCAACAGTAATAACTCAGACGAGATGTATTGATCTTTGCGCTTCTGAGCTTCTTTGTCCGCCAAGTTGAGCAAACGCCCAAGCTCAGGTGACATTTGTACGTTGCCATCGTGGTTCGCTACTTTTGGTAAGCGCTCCATGATGCGATTTAGCTCTTCACGAAACTTGGCAACATTGACACCTGCTTGTTGCAAGATTGGGCGCACAGCACCGCCCTGCTGATCCAACAAGGCTTGCAACAGATGCGCCGATTCAATGTAAGAATGATCTTGGCCTAAGGCCACAGATTGCGCATCTGATAAGGCAATCTGTAATTTACTGGTTAATCGATCGATTCGCATGTTTGACCTCCGATAAATCGATTGAAACTGTGTTATTACCGATTTATAGGTGCACTCTTGTGCTTTTCAATGGCTTGACTGTCATTTTTTTGACACCCGTCACTTTTCCAGCCAAATCAAGCTCGCCATGCGCCCAGTTTGCTGATCACGACGATAAGAGTAAAACCGCTCAACATCGCTGTAAGTACACTCATTACCGCCATATATTTGTTCACAACCTGCTTTGATCAAGCGCTGGCGCGCCAATTGATAAAGGTCCGCCAGCCACTTGCCTGGCTGGTCACGCTTAGTAAACGCTGCCTCTGCTGCAGGGTCTACGCTTACAAACGCCGCACGCACCTCATCACCTACCTCAAACACCTGCGGCCCGATCGCCGGCCCAAGCCAAGCGACCACTTCAGTAGGTTCGGAAAATTGCGCCAAGGTATTTTCTAACACACCATCGCATAAGCCACGCCAGCCAGCATGAGCCGCAGCCACTTGTGTGCCAGCCGCATCCGTCATCAGAACCGGTAAGCAATCTGCCGTCAGCACCGCACACACAACATTAGGCTGCGCTGAAAACGATGCATCAGCGGCGCTCAATGACTCTGCGGGTAACGTTGCAACCTCAGCGCTGTGGATTTGATTAAGCCATTGCACCTCGCCTTTAAAGCCTAGCAAAGCTTTGAGCTGCTGACGGTTATGCGCAACATGGCTTGGATCATCGCCTACATGCGCGCCCAAATTAAAACTATTAAAAGGCGCTTTACTGACGCCTCCTAAGCGGGTTGTTGTATACGCCTTTACATGTGCTGGCGCCGGCCACTGCGGTGTTATTACCTGATCCATGACTGTCCTTAAAACTGATAATAAAAAGGCAGCTTAGCGCTGCCTTTAAACTCTATAACATGTAGTCGTTTTGGCCACCATTATGGAGGTCCGACTCTAGTACCGCCAATAAGTCTTGCATATCTTGCGGCAAGTCTACTTCCCATTCCATAAAATCACCGGTAATCGGATGCGCCAGCTCTAGTTTCTTGGCGTGCAGCGCTTGGCGACGGAAGCCGCGTAACGCGTCTTGCAGCTCAGGTGAGCAGCCTTTTGGCATTTTCAAACGCCCAGCATATTGGGGATCGCCCACCAATGGGTATTGTAAGTAAGCCATATGCACACGAATCTGGTGCGTACGCCCAGTTTCAAGCTTAAGACGAATGTGCGTATGGTTATTGTAGCGCTTCACCAAACGGTAATGCGTGATCGCGTCTTTACCATGCACTGGTTCGACAGCCATTTTCTGACGATTATGCGGGTGACGTCCGATTGGCTCATCCACCACGCCACCACCTGTCATCGCACCGATGGTAATCGCCTCGTATTCACGCCCCATGCTGCGATCTTGTAGCTGGGCCACCAAATCGGTCTGAGCTTCAATAGTTTTGGCAACCACCATTAAGCCCGTGGTTTCTTTGTCTAGGCGATGCACGATGCCCGCACGCGGCACCATCGCAGTCTGCGGCGCATGGTGAAGAATGGCGTTCAACAAAGTGCCATCACTGTGCCCTGCTGCAGGGTGTACCACTAAGCCTGCTGGCTTGTTTACAATCAAGATATCATTGTCTTCATAGACGATATCCAGTGGGATTTCTTGAGCATCGTGGTCCGCTTGCTCTTCTAATTCCACATTTAAAGTAATTTTCTCACCACCAAACAGTTTCTCTTTTGGTTTAGTCTGTTTACCATCTACCACTAACACGCCTTCTTTGATCCAACTTTGGATGCGTGAACGTGAGTAATCTGAAAATAATTCGGTAGCAATTTGATCAAATCGCTGTCCGGCGAAATCCAAGTTAACTTGGGCTTCTTTTACTATGCGCTCTGCCATACAATAAACTTTCTTTTGCTCGATGCTGCGTCACTTTGACGCCAAATATGTCAACCGCATAGCCACTGTGAACATGCTATGCCTCTTTTACTAGGGTTGTATTATACATGGGATTTAACAAGACACTGTCACGAATTCTGACAATCGGTACTTTTTACGCCGCACTGACAGCCTGCTCAACGCAACCAACCGTAGAGTCTGACCTGCCAGAGGAAGAGTACTTCCGTCAAGCGCAGGAAGCGCTGGAAAACGATCTGCCAACCACCGCAGCCGAGCAGCTGAAAGAGCTCGAAACTCGCTACCCGTTTGGCGACTATATCGAGCGTGCGCGCCTAGACTTAATTTATGCTCACTACCAAGCAGAAGATTACATCTCAGCCCATGCTACAGCCGATCGTTTTATCAAAAACTACCCTGATAACGACGCATTAGATTACGCTTACTACATGCGCGGTCTATCGACTTACAAAGCAGCTGAAACCTTCTTAGGGCGCTACTTAAACCTAAACCCTGCCGATCGCGATACCACAGAGTTTGATAAATCGTTCAACGAGTTTGCTGACTTCTTGCGTCGCTTCCCTGAAAGCCAATACGCACCCGATGCCAAAGCACGCATGATTTATCTACGTAATATGATCGCGGAGCATGAAGTGGCCATTGCACATTACTACTTCAAGCGTAAAGCACCGCTCTCTGCGCTACGCCGTGGCCAAGAAGTGGTACAAAGCTACCCATCAACGCCTGCCGTAGAAGAAGCTCTTGCCGTCACCGTCCAAGCCTTTATGGATCTTGAGTTGTACGATGATGCCCAAAAGAACCTAGCCGTATTGAAACAAAACTTCCCTAACAGTGAATTTGTTGACGACCAAGGTAAGTTCATCCCATTTGAACTGCCTCGCTCAGCGGATCCAGATCTTCTGTACTGGGTCAGCTTAGGCTTGATCGACTAAGCTACTCACCATAAAAAAGCCGAGCGTAATGCTCGGCTTTTTTATGTTCAATACCGCGAACTATTTTAAGTTCAATACATCCTGCATATCGTACAAACCGTTGCCCTTACCAGACAACCAACCTGCGGCACGTACTGCACCTTTGGCAAACGTCATACGGCTACTGGCTTTGTGTGCAATCTCAATGCGCTCGCCTTCCGTAGCAAACCAAACACTGTGCTCACCCACAACATCGCCTGCACGAATGGTTTCAAAACCGATCTCTTTCGTCGTACGCGGACCGATTTGACCTTCACGGCCATACACTGCGCACTCTTTAAGATCGCGACCCAATGCTTCAGCCACCACTTCACCCATACGTAGCGCCGTACCAGAAGGTGAATCCACTTTGTGACGGTGGTGCGCTTCAACCACTTCCACATCGTAATCATCACCTAAAATCTCAGCCGCCAATGACAACAGCTTCAGTGTTAGGTTAACACCAACACTCATATTAGGCGCGAAGACAACCGAAGTCTGCTCTGCCGCTTGAGCCAATTGCGCTTTTTCATCATCGTTAAGACCAGTGGTACCGATCACAATGGCTTTTTGGTGCGCTGCACAGAAAGCCACGTTTTTAACGGTTAGCGCAGGTGTGGTGAAATCCACCAGCACATCAAAGTCTGCAACACAGTCAGCCAAATCACTCACAGCCTGCACACCTAATTTACCGACACCTGCCACTTCACCGGCATCCGCGCCAACCAAAGAGCTACCTGGCTCAACAATCGCTGCGCCCAGCTCCACGTTATCTGCATCTTGAATGGCTTGGATTAAAGTTTTACCCATACGTCCAGCCGCGCCAATTACTGCAATACGCATTTTTTCTACCCTTAAAATGAATTTTTGAGAAAGATAGCAAAATTCCGTTTAAAACTCAGCTATAGAACGAAAAAAGCGACTCGAAAGTCGCTTTTTAGTGGTTACCTAAAAGATTTCGTCGGGAGCTAACTGGAAGCCACCATCACCTTCGGTAAATAAGTCGTCGGTATTGCTCTCCGCCTCGGTACTTTGCGGATACTCAGGTTCGATCACATTGGTACGCATCAAGTCATTTTGACGAATGACAATCTCTACACGGCGGTTGGTGGCCCGATTCGTCGGCGAATCGTTCGGTACTAACGGTCGAGTATCGGCAAAACCTGTTACCGAAAAACGCCCTTGATCAAGCTGCCCGGTCGAAAACAGCTCTTCTGCTACCGCAATCGCTCGTGCAGAAGACAGCTGCCAGTTGGATCGAAATTGCGAGCTGGCAATGGGAATATTATCCGTATGCCCTTCTACAGCGATGGTCCCATCGATCCCCACCAGTACATCGCGCACCATATCAATGATCGGAATAAAGTCATAATTAAGCTCCGCCGAGCCAGACTCAAACGAGCCTTGATCTTTAAGACGAATGGTAATCATGGTCTCTTGGGTTTCGACCTCGACTGTGCCTTTAGAGATTTCTTCGCGCATCACAGAGGCAACCTGCTGCGCCGTTTCTTCGGTCTGCTGAATTTGCTGCTCACGCTGCATATCCGCTTGTGACATATCCACCGAATTCACTGGTGACGGCTGACCTGCGCCCTCTTGTTCATTGAGTTGTGCAGAGTCTGGCTTACACATTACCTCAAGCGTATTCTCTGGTACATCATCCGCTTTTTGACGCACTTCGTTAATCGGTGTGGGTTCTGGTCGACCTGGGCTAAACTCTTGCGCAATAATCGACGTTCCCATCGGGATAGATTCCGCTTCGATTTGCTTCTGCACCCCAAACGCCATGCGCATAGAGCCCGCCAATTGCTTAAACTTCAATACGTCCATCTCAGCAAAAGATAACAGCAACACGAAGAAACACATCAGCAACGACATCAAGTCGGCAAATGTCCCCATGTAGGCCGGTAGGCCCTCTATACACTCGGGGCAATCGTTTTCGTCTTCTTCATCACTCATGATACTAAGATCCAGTTATCACTTAGAAACAGATTATTCGCGCTCAACACGCTTGCCTTCGGCAATGTAGGTTTTTAGAGCACCATCTAATACACGCGGGTTTTGACCTGCCTGAATCGCTAGCAAAGCATCTAAGATGAGCTTTTGGCACAACAATTCTTCATTGGCACGGTTAGTCAATTTGGCTTGGATAGGCAGGCAGACCATGTTGGCCAGTACAGCACCATAAAGGGTCGTAAGAAGAGCGACCGCCATCGCGGGACCGATGGCTTTCGGGTCATCCATGTTGGCTAGCATCTGTACTAGACCCACCAAGGTACCGATCATTCCCATCGCCGGCCCAGTGTCACCAAAGGCTTTAAATACCTTGGCACCATTGTCGTGGCGGGTAAACGCTTGGTTCATGTCTTTGGAAAGTTGCGCTCGTACCACCGAGCTATCATGGCCATCCACCAGCATTTGAATGCCTTTGGACAAAAATGGGTGGCTGACTTCTTTACCTTCAAGGGATAGCAAACCACCTTTACGTGCTTCGTCTGCAAGACCGTAGATTTCATCAATCAGGGTATCCAGCGGCACGCTTTTGAACATAAAGGCCTTAGCAGCCGACTTGCCCGCCCCTAAAAACTGCCCGAGCGGGTATTGCATCAACACAACGAAAGTAGAACCGATCAATACGATAAGTACCGATGCAGGGTCCAAGAACATCCCTGCCGAACCACCCAAAAGTATGGCCATCAAGACAATGACAAAGGCACCAATAAGGCCTAATAACGTTGCGATATCCACACACGTCTCCTACGAATAAAGCTATAATGCAACTCAGTACAATCCATTTTAAAACAAATAGTAGCGTCGCGTCTTAGTTAGACGCTACTATTTTGTAACTTTAGAGTGACATCACTCGTGAATTATGCGGAATTCTGTTACAAATTGTAGGTTATCAAAAGAGAAGTATTTATGTCTCGTAAAACAAGCGTTCGCCATTTCGAAGACAACCTATCGGAACTGGAAAACATCGTCGCCCAATTAGAATCCAATCAACTGTCCCTTGAGGACGCCCTAAAAGCCTTTGAAAAAGGCGTTAAGCTAAGTCAAGACTGCCAGTCTGTGCTGACTCAAGCAGAGCAAAAAGTCCAAATCTTACTTGAAACCAATGACGGCGAACGCCTAGAAAACTTTGACGCGGAAACAGAACAGTGAACCTAGAGCAATTCTCGTTGTATGCCCGTGAGCGTGTGAATCGTTACTTAGATCAATCACTGACGGACTACCCACTCGCAGCCACCTTACAAGAAGCCATGCGCTACAGCCTATTTAATGGTGGTAAACGTATCCGCCCAATGCTGACATACGCGGTAGCCGAGCTGTTTGGTGAAGCCAATACTCTGACGGATGCCAGTGCCGCTGCAATCGAATCGATTCACGCTTACTCACTGATCCATGACGATCTTCCGGCGATGGACGATGATGACCTACGCCGCGGTAAACCGACCTGCCATATTCAATACGACGAAGCGACCGCCATATTAGCCGCCGATGCCTTACAAACGTTTGCGTTTGAATTATTAAGCCAACCAGAGCTTAATCAAGCGGCGACACAACTGAGTTTGATCCAAACCCTACAGCATGCGTCTGGTCGCTTTGGCATGATCACAGGGCAAATGATTGATTTATCCAACGTCGATAAAGATATGGATCTTAGCGACCTAGAGCAGATGCATCGCCACAAGACTGGCGCCATCATTCGTGCAGCGGTGAAAATGGGCGCGCAAAGTGTGGGCGTGACAGAAGCTTCAACGCTGCAAGCGCTGGATAACTACGCCGCCGCAATTGGTCTCGCTTTTCAAGTGCAAGACGACATTATCGACATTACCAGCGACACCGAAACCCTCGGTAAAGCACAGTTTTCTGACACGGACGCCAACAAACCCACTTATCCAAAATTGCTAGGATTAGATGGAGCCAAAGCCCTCGCCAAACAACTTCATGACGAAGCGATTGCCGAAGTGGCGCCTTTTGGAGCAAAAGCAACACCATTAGTAGAGCTTGCGAACTATATTATTGACCGCAACCACTGATATAATGCTCCGCTATTTTAGACAGAATAAGTGACCTCTTGGTGCCCATGTTCGAAACGATACCCACTTCGCGTCCAGTGACGCCATTACTAGACCAAATCGACAGCCCAGCAGATCTACGCCAATTGAGCAAAAAAGATCTGCCTGTATTGGTGCGCGAACTGCGCGAGTTTATGCTTTACAGCGTGGGCCAAACTGGCGGTCATTTTGGCGCCGGTCTTGGTGTGGTCGAATTAACCGTTGCCTTACATTACATTTTTAACACGCCAGAAGATCGTATTGTCTGGGACGTGGGTCACCAAGCTTATCCGCATAAGATTTTAACAGGGCGTCGCGATGCCCTACTCACGATTCGTCAAGAAACCGGTATCTCTGGTTTTCCTAAACGTGAAGAAAGCGTTTACGACACCTTTGGCGTAGGCCACTCAAGCACTTCGATCGGGGCGGCATTAGGCATGGCACTGGCGGCACGACAGCTCGATACTGGCCGTAAAGCCGTAGCCGTGATCGGCGATGGTGCTATGTCGGCGGGCATGGCATTTGAAGCCCTCAATCACGCCGGCCATGTTGAAGCCGACATGTTAGTCATTCTAAACGACAACGAAATGTCGATCTCTAAGCCAGTGGGCGCACTGTCTAGTTCTCTAGCACGCATTTGGGCCAGCAAAACCTACGAAAACCTTCGCGAAGGTGGTCGTAAGGTCTTCTCTGGTTTGCCTTCAGCCCTAGAGCTGGCGCGCAAAGCCGAAGAACATATGAAAGGCATGGTCGCGCCAGGCACCATGTTTGAAGAGCTTGGTTTCAATTACATTGGCCCAATTGACGGTCATGACATCGAGCTTCTGACGCAAACCTTGCACAACCTGAAAGATCGCAAAGGCCCGCAGTTTCTGCATGTGATCACCAAAAAAGGCAAAGGCTTTGAGCCAGCCGAAGGTGACCCGATCGGCTACCACGCCATCAACAAAGTGGAGCCCGACCCGCAGCCAGCCCCACAAGCCAGCAAACCTAAATTGCCTAAATACAGCAATATTTTCGGCCGCTGGGTTTGCGATGCCGCGGAGCAAGACGAGCGCCTAGTGGCCATCACGCCAGCGATGAAAGAAGGCTCTGACCTGATTGAATTCGCTGAGCGCTTCCCCGAGCGTTACTTTGATGTTGCCATTGCCGAACAACACGCTGTAACTTTGGCCGCTGGTATGGCCTGTGATGATTTGAAACCAGTCGTTGCCATCTATTCCACTTTTTTACAACGTGGCTACGATCAACTGATCCATGATGTTGCGCTACAAAACTTAGATGTTTTATTTGCCATCGACCGCGCCGGCTTAGTCGGCGAAGATGGTCCAACCCATGCGGGTGCATACGATCTAAGCTATCTTCGCTGCATCCCCAATATGGTTGTCATGGCACCGTCCGATGAAGACGAATGTCGCAAACTACTGCACACAGGTTACCAACACCAAGGCCCAGCGGCAGTACGCTACCCGCGTGGCACAGGGCGTGGCGTTAGTATTGGCTCAGAACTTGACACTGTTGCTATTGGTCAGTCGCGCGTGCTTCACCAAGGCAGTGGCGAGGTTGTTATTTGTGGCTTTGGTCGCCCGACTTACGATGCTCTAAAAGCCGCGCAAGCACTCAATGCCACCTTGATCGATATGCGCTTTGTGAAGCCTCTAGACGAAGCAGCGATCTTGTCCCACAAAGACGCCAAGCTGTTTGTCAGCGTCGAAGAAAATGCCATCATGGGCGGCGCAGGATCAGCTTTGAATGAGTTTTTGCAGTCGCAAAATATCACCACGCATGTGCTGCAGCTTGGTTTACCTGACCGCTACGAAGAGCATGCCACTCATCAATCAATGTTACGCCATGTAGGCCTAGATGAAGATGGTATTCTGCAGGCGATTAAACAAAAGCTCGCTACTATTTAACGTAACCTCACACTAGATACTTATTTCATCAAAGATATGTCAAAGGCTTACCATGCACAGCCTTTGACAGATTCCTCAAAACTATCAAGAGACTATGAAAACAGCGATTTGTCCACAATAGCTGCTTAGTTTTTGTATAACCTTATGGCAGATTCTTTAATAGGAGACCTAAGCTATGAATACTATTTTAGTAATCGGTGCTACCGGTCAAGTAGGACAAAAAGTTTGTCAAAAATTGGCCTATAGAGGCTATCAAGTGCGCGCCTTGGTGCGCGACCTCGATAAAGCCACTGAAATCCAACACAGCAATGTGGAGCTGTTTCAAGCCAACCTTGAAGACGACTTTAGTGACGCCTTTGATGGGGTGCAAAAGGTTGTGTTTGTAGCAGGATCAGGCGCCGATACTGGATTTGATAAAACTGTTATGATTGATCTTTGGGCCGCACGACGTGCTGTTGATTACGCCGAAGAAGAGCCTAGTGTCGAGCACTTTGTACTGCTCAGCTCCTATGGTGCCCACGACCCAGAGGACATGGACGGCAAGATAAAACCTTACATCATCGCCAAACACTTGGCCGACGAATATTTGATGGACAGCACTGTTCCTCACACCATATTACGTCCTGGTCCACTCACCGATGAGCCAGCACAAAATGGCTTCTCTAATGAACGCCCTGACAGCTTGGCATTTGAAGATATGCAAATCTCCCGCGCCGATGTCGCTGAAGCACTCTACTTCTGTGTTGAGCAAGATTGCAGCAAAGTCAAAGTGATCGAACTATTCAGCGGGCACGCTTCCCCTTACGAAGCCATCTGTTTGCAATAACGTTTATCATAGTGAAAAAAGGCGCCCTAGGCGCCTTTACTTATGGTATCAATCTAGCTTCATTGAGCCTTGCTGCTCCAAGTTAAGATGCCAAGCAAACGCTTCTTCCAGCAAATGTGGCGTGTGACCACCGCGTGCACAAGCGCGCTCATAGTAGTCTAGCAACTGGTTGCGATAATCAGGATGCACACAATGCTTGATCACCTGCACGGCACGCTCACGGGGCGCTAGGCCACGTAGATCCGCCAAACCTTGCTCAGTCACTAAAATATCTACATCGTGCTCGGTATGATCCACATGACTCACCATTGGCACAACACTGGAAATAGCGCCGTTTTTAGCCATCGATTTGGTCACGAAGATCGACATATGGGCGTTACGCGCAAAGTCTCCAGAACCACCAATACCATTCATCATTTTGGTACCACTAACATGCGTCGAGTTAACATTGCCGTAGATATCAAATTCAAGTGCTGTGTTAATAGCAATGATACCCAAGCGACGCACTACTTCTGGGTGGTTCGACATTTCTTGTGGACGTAAAATCAGCTTATCTTTATACGCTTCAATATTATCGAACACCTTGGCATTCATACGCTCAGATAAAATAACTGAACAGCCTGAAGCAAAGCGCATTTTACCGGCATCAATCAAATCAAAGGTAGAGTCCTGCAACACCTCAGAGTACATGGTTAGGTCTTCAAAGTCCGAATCCAACAAGCCCATCATCACTGCGTTAGCAATACTGCCGATGCCAGCTTGCAACGGCCCTAAATTGGTTGCTAAACGCTCATCAGCCACTTCTTGTTTAAAAAACGTAACTAAGTGCTGAGCAATCGCAGCGGTGTCTTGGTCAGGATCAGTTACCGTAGAGTAAGAGTCCGGTGTGCTGGTGAAGACAATACCCGCGATCTTCTCCGGGGGGATAGGGATCGCGGTTTGACCAATGCGGTCATCAACTTTAACAATCGGGATAGGCGTGCGCTCAGGGCGGTAGGTCGGAATATAAATGTCATGCAACCCTTCTAGCTTGTCGCTGTGCAGGGTATTGATCTCAACAATGACTTGGTCAGCAAACACCGCAAAACTTGCCGAATTACCCACCGAGGTTGTCGGCACAATATGGCCTTCTTCAGTGATTGCGACGGCTTCGATAATCGCCACATCAGGGCGCGTCAGTTGATGGTTACGTAGCTGCTCCACCATCTCTGACAAATGCTGGTCGATAAACATCACCTCACCTTGGTTAATGGCTTTACGCAAGGTGGTATCTACTTGAAACGGCATACGTCGCGCTAAACTGCCCGACTCCGTCAAAATCTTATCTAAGTCATTACCTAGTGACGCCCCCGTCATCAGGTTAATTTTAATCGGCTGCTCACTGACTCGCTTCGCCAGTGCTGTAGGGACTGCTTTGGCTTCTCCAGCACGAGTAAAGCCACTCATGCCCACCGTCATACCATCTTTAATAAACTCACTGGCCTGCTCTGCCGACATGACCTTATCGTGCAAACCGTTATGACGAATTCTCTCTAACTGCATCTCAAGACCTTTAACTATTTTTTATTGGTTTTCTCTAGGAACAATACAAATTCTTTTACGCCCCGCCGTTTTGGCTCAACAAAAAAGAATGAATACTGATGGCGATTGAGGGCATTGAAACGCCTGCTCATGACCATCCGCCTATTTTAAAGGTCGCGTTTAGCTAGGTAATTTGAACTAAAGTCGTACTTAGAGCGCTTTCCTTAAAGCGGGAAAATTTAGACTTATATTTTCTAATTTAGAACATATTTAACTAACTAAGATATAACGTTTTAGAAGTGATGTAATACAAATACATATCTTGGCAAGCACTTTTGCTAAGCCCACAAAAAAGGGCTTAATAAGTAGTCTACCTATTAAGCCCTTATCGCTCAGTCAGCAATATAGCGACGTCACTAGAAGTTTTTCAGTGCTGTCACTAGAGCCGCCATCTCGGCATCGGTACCGATAGTGATGCGCAAGAAGTTGCCGATACGCGGTTTATTGCCAAAGTAACGCACTAAAATACCCTGCTCTTTTAGCCCTAGATATAAGCTTTCAGCCGCTTTATCTGGGTGCGTCACAAAAACGAAGTTAGTGGCCGAAGGCAACACTTCAAAGCCTAGCTTCTCAAGCTCTGTCACGGTCCAATCACGCGTGGTCACGGTGCGCTTGCAGATGTCTGCAAGATACGCTTCGTCTTCCACCGCTGCCGTCGCACCCGCTAACGCAATGCGATCAATTGGGTACGAGTTAAATGAGTTTTTAAGACGCTCTAAACCTTCGATTAAGTCTGGATGCGCAATAGCATACCCTACGCGAATCCCCGCTAAAGCACGTGATTTAGACAAGGTTTGCGACACAATCAAATTCGGATATTGGTTCACCAGTGTGGTGGCACTTTGGGCACCAAAGTCGACATAGGCTTCATCCACTAATACCACGATATCAGGGTTAGCTTTCAGAATATGCTCGATATCTGCTAAGGGTAGAGCTTTACCGGTTGGCGCGTTCGGATTGGTGATGACAATGCCAGATACGTCTAGGTTATCGTAGTCGCTTGGCACAATATCAAACTCATCGTTTAGCGGTACGATATCTGGTGTAATGCCGTATAGGTTGGCGTACACCTTATAAAAGCTATAAGTGATGTCAGCAAAGGCTAGTGGCTTACCACCAGCAAAGTAACCCATAAACGCCAGTGCCAACACCTCATCAGAACCATTACCGACGAATACTTGATTAGGCTCTACCGCGTAGGATTTGGCGATCGCATTTTTAAGCACCTGACAGTTTGGATCAGGGTATAAACGTAGCTTCTCTGTCACCTGCTCCTGCATCGCTGCGATGGCTTTTGGCGACGGACCATACGGGCTTTCGTTGGTATTTAGCTTAATGTATTGCTTATCTTGTGGTTGCTCCCCTGGCACATACGGGTCAAGGGCGGCAATTTTATCAGTCCAAAATCGGCTCATTACAACGCTCCATTTGCAAAGGCCTGAGCCTTTACGATTAAAGTTTTAAAGAAACCATAAAATAAGGCCTCATAAGAGGCCTTAAAATAGTCGTTTATTACTTGCTAACGCGCGCCTCAGATTAGTCTTGTGGGCGCATATGCGGGAACAACAACACGTCACGGATCGAAGCCGAATCAGTGAACAACATCACCAAACGGTCGATACCGATACCTTGGCCAGCTGTCGGTGGTAGACCGTATTCTAGGGCATTGATGTAGTCTGCATCGTAGTGCATGGCTTCATCATCACCCGCGTCTTTCTCTTCTACCTGACGGCGGAAACGCTCCGCTTGATCTTCAGCATCGTTAAGTTCTGAGAAACCGTTTGCGATTTCACGACCACCAACGAAGAACTCAAAGCGATCAGTAATGAAAGCATTATCATCGTTACGACGTGCTAGAGGTGATACTTCAGCTGGGTATTCGGTGATGAAAGTCGGTTGAATCAACTTGCTCTCAGCAGTTTCTTCGAAGATTTCCGTCCAAAGCTTACCAAGCCCCCAGATCGGCTGAACATCAATGTGCAGTTTTTTAGCCACTTCAGTCGCTTTCTCAACCGTATCAAGGTCGTCAGCACTCAACTCAGGGTTGTAGTGCAGGATCGCTTCTAACATTGTCATGCGAGCAAACGGTGCACCGAAATCAAATTCGTGCTCGCCGTACTGTACAACGGTTTTACCCAATACTTCTTCAGAAACCGTGCGCAGCATTTCTTCGGTCAGGTCCATCAGATCTTTGTAATCCGCGTACGCTTGGTAGAATTCGATCATAGTGAATTCAGGGTTGTGGCGCGTCGACACACCTTCGTTACGGAAGTTACGGTTGATCTCAAATACACGCTCAAAACCACCGACGACCAAACGCTTCAGGTAAAGCTCAGGAGCGATACGCAAAAACATGTCCATATCCATGGCATTGTGATGCGTCACGAAAGGACGCGCTGATGCACCACCAGGGATCGTTTGTAGCATTGGAGTTTCCACTTCCATGAAACGACGATCTTCTAGGAAGCGACGAATCGTAGAAATGATTTTTGAGCGTACTTGGAACGTCGTGCGCGACTCTTCGTTAACGATCAAGTCTACGTAACGCTGACGGTAACGCATTTCCATATCCGCCAAGCCATGGTGCTTGTCTGGTAATGGGCGTAGCGATTTGGTTAGTAGCTCAACCGATTGCATATCCACGTACAGATCGCCTTTACCAGACTTGTGTACCGGACCGGTGACACCAATGATATCGCCAAGGTCCCAGCTCTTGATTTCTTTCAATAGCTCAGGATCTAACGCTTTACGGTTGATGTACGCCTGAATCTGACCGCTCATATCTTGCAGCAACATGAACGCACCACGATTACGGATAATACGGCCAGCAATGCTTACCACATGATTCTTTTCTTCTAACTCAGGCTTTTCAAATTGGCCCAGCTCCGCTTGCAAGTCTGCCGCATAGGCATCGCGACGGAAGGTATTTGGAAAGGCATTGCGCTGTTCACGGATCGCCGCCAATTTTGCGCGGCGCTCAGCCACTAAACGGTTATCTTCGCTGTTTACGTTGCTATCGTTTTGCGTTTCGTTAGACATGGTCTTGTTATGTACTCTTCATCAAATGGTGTGCGTTACAGGCCTTGCTTAAGGCTTGCCACAATAAATTGGTCTAGGTTGCCATCCAATACCGAGCCGGTATTAGAGCTTTCAACGCCAGTACGTAAGTCTTTAATACGGGACGCGTCCAGTACATAGGAGCGAATTTGGCTACCCCAACCGATATCCGACTTACTATCTTCTTGTGCTTGAGCTGCTTCCGTACGCTTTTGCATTTCCAACTCGTACAACTTGGCACGTAATTGTTTCATGGCGAAGTCACGGTTAGCGTGTTGCGAACGCTGGTTTTGACATTGCACTACGATACCCGATGGATCGTGGGTAATACGCACCGCTGAATCCGTGGTGTTGACGTGCTGACCACCGGCACCTGATGAACGGTAAGTATCAATACGCAGATCCGCTGGATTGATATCAATCTCGACGTTGTCATCGATCTCAGGCGATAAAAATACCGAGGCAAAAGACGTATGACGGCGATTACCCGAGTCAAACGGTGATTTACGGACTAAGCGGTGTACGCCCGTTTCAGTGCGCAACCAACCAAATGCGTATTCACCTTCAAAGCGTACTGAAGCCGATTTGATGCCTGCCACTTCACCTGCTGACACCTCAATGATCTCAACTTTGAAGCCTTTATCTTCGCCCCAACGCAAGTACATGCGCAGCAACATATTGGCCCAATCTTGAGCTTCCGTACCACCCGAACCAGCTTGAATATCCAAAAAGGCATTATTCTGGTCCATTTCACCCGAAAACATACGACGAAACTCTAGGGTACCCAGCTGTGCCTCAAGCTCTTCAAGCTCAAGTTGTACTGCTTCGACAGACTCTTCGTCGTTTTCTTCGACGGCCATCTCAAGCAAGGTATTGGCATCATCCACACCGGTTTCAAGGTTATCGATAGTGGACACAACACCTTCTAATGTTGAACGCTCTTTACCCAATTTTTGGGCATAGTCAGGGTCGTTCCAAACATTGGGATCTTCTAACTCGCGGCTAACTTCTTCTAGACGCTCTTTCTTTGACTCGTAGTCAAAGATACCCCCGGAGCACTTGAGTACGCTCAGAAAGGTCTTTTATCTTTGAAATAATCGGATTAATTTCCATTTTTACGTCAATTTGCTATAAATTTTAGGTGGATTTAACGAATCGCCAATTGTAACGAATTTACCTGCGGCATAAAATGTTATTCGTTGCGAAAATCATGGAAATTCAACTAATTTAACGCCTATCTAGCTGTCGGAGATATCATGGAAAAGCCAACTATTGCTATCGACATTCTGGGCAAATCTTTCAACATCAACTGTCCGAAAGGCCACGAGACTGAATTAAAAGAAGCCGCAGAATATCTGAATAATCAAATGCGTGAGCTGCGAGCAAGCGGAAAGGCTGTCGGTCTTGAAAAAATTGCTATCATCGCCGCTTTAAACATCACCCACGATTTGTTATCGAGCCGCCAATACGCTCGCTCAAACGAGCAACAGCTGCGTGAGCTAACGTCACAGCTGGATTCTGCGCTGGGCCAACAAAACAAAGCAGGCTAATTATACAAAGTCAGGTTACAAGGCGTTTAGCAAGTGATTTGTTCACGAAAATTCTTCAAGTCGCGCCCAGCAAGCCCAGAATCTTAAGATGATTTTTTGCCATCCCTCCCCTATACTAGCGGTGTTTCCTGGGTTGTACGAAGCGGCTTAACGCCCTTGAGCCTATGAGCAATAACCCGGAATGATACTGCAGATTCGGTGAGCAAGTCCGTGCGACGGAAAGCCTAAAGAGTCTCAGTGACTTCCACCTTGAACCACTGGGTTCAAGGCCAATAGCCGAAACGGCAACTTGGGAAACTCTTTTCTATGTCTCTAGATCGACAAGCACTTCGCAAACATCTTCGCTCACAACGCCAACAGCTAACCGAGTCCGAGCAAGCACTAGCAGCCGAGCAAGTTACGCAAACCTTTTTATCAGCTTTAGCGAGCAACTTACCTAAACAAGCCAATCTTGCTTTATATCTCACTAACGATGGCGAGATTTCTCCCAGCGAGATTTGTAAGTGGTGCTGGGCGAATGATATCAATGTCTTCTTACCGGTACTCGACGGCCAAGCCCTCGTGTTTGCTCGCTATACCAGCGACTGTGAGTGGCAAAAAAATAGCTTTGGTATTCTTGAGCCGATTGATCCTAACCCTGCCACGGGCAGCGATATGGATCAGGTACTCATGCCATTAGTTGGATTTGATGCCCAAGGCGGACGCCTAGGCATGGGTGGAGGTTTTTACGATCGCACTTTTGAGCATAAAGCCGAACGCACTCAACTCATCGGACTGGCGCACGACTGCCAAGAAGTAGAGAGCTTACCAATTGAGTCTTGGGATGTTCCGCTGGGCGGCATTTTAACCCCTAGTCGCTTTATCCCTTGCTAATACTTTCTAGCCAAAGTGCTAACGTGCACTTTGGCTGATTTGCACCTGCTGCAGAATCTCTTTACCTAATCGCTCCACCAACTCTGACATCACCGATACCGCATATGGGTAACCGGACTCATTCAGCGGTTGCTGCAGTGAAAAGCGCTGCTGCGTAAGCGTGCCGTCTTGGCCCTCTACCGAATAATGCCCAGCCAAAATCACTGAATCCTGATCAATAATATGGAAGTAATCGACGTTAAGCTCTAATTCTAACGCCGCTTGTGACGCATCCTGCACTAACCACAACTGATTGGCTAAGGCCTTTTCAATACCAACTTGTAACGGTTCTGCCCATAAATGATTGGTCGAAAAAAACAGTTCGTGCTCAGACACCTGCAACACCATATTAGAGCTTTGCAAATATTCAGCCAGCGTAATAGAACTCAACTCTATTGGCGTGACCTGCTGGGTTGACTCTGTGGCTTTAGGTGCACCATTCAAGACATAATACTTAGGTGGTTCTAGTGTGCTGGTGGCACAGGCACTGAGCAACACCATACATAGCACTGCGGCAAAAATCTTCATCGTTTCACTCCTTGTGGCTCAATATCTGGCGCGACTTGGCTCTTAAAAATCAGACTGTTTGGAGCACTGTTCATTTTTTGCAATAGCGGCTTCAACTCGCGAATCGCCTCTTGAATCTCGGTCATGGTTTCATTAACAGAAGACATACCCTGCTCGTCTTCAGATAAATTGGTGAGCAAAGTATTCAGACTTGCCAAGGTGTCATTTAGACCGCGCATATCCAGTTGATCAAGCTTAGTAGTGAGTGAGTTGCTGGTGTCATTAAATGCTTGCGCGCTACTGGCAAGATCTTGCAACAGAGTGCGTAAATCTTGGGCAACGCCATTGATTGGCAGATCATTCACCTTCTCAAGCGTGGTATTAATCTGCTCCGCCAGCTGCATAATTTGCCCCGGTACAGTCGGAATCACGGTATAACCCGCTACCTCACCCAAGCGTGCAGACTCAACATCATCGTAGTGTTGTAAATCGACGAATACCGACCCTGTGAGCAAGTTTCCAGTTTTTAAGGAAGCACGCAAACCGCGCGCCACCCACGCTTCTAACTGTTGTGCAATGCGTTGTTTACCCTGCTCATCATCGGTTAAATTGGCTCGTCCTGGCTGAATTGAAATGAGTACCGGAATTTTATACGCATCGGCCTGAATCTCACGATCATCGCTTTCAAGCTTTAAATTAACCTCTTCAACTTGGCCAATTTTTAACCCTCGATACTCCACTGGCGCACCTTCAACCAAACCACGCACTGAGCTTTCCACTAAAATAACGTAGTACACCGTTTGTTCATAACGGTGCGCCACGGCGCTTTTCTTAGTGGGATAAATGTGGAACACACGGTCTTCACTTAAGGGCTCTACCGGTGGCATTTCGTTAGGTTCATCAAAGGTAATACCGCCCACTAACAAAGATTCTAAACTTGAGGTGGTCACACCTAGCCCCTCAACACCAAGCTCAAGCTCGATGCCACTTGAATTCCAAAAGCGTGTGTTAGAAGTAACCAGTTGATCGAAGGGCGCTTCGATAAAGGCACTGTATTCAGCGCGGCGTGATTTTAGGTCGTATTCCACGGTTTCAATACGTCCGACTGACAAGCCACGGTAGATCACCGGATCGCCTACTTTAGCGGTAAATGACTGCTCACTTTGTAGGTACACGCGTAAGCCAGGTGTGCCGATTGGCGTCACTGGCGGATCACTTAACCCTTTAAACTGACGCGCTGGTTCACCCTCTACCCCTGGCGACATATCAATGTAAGAGCCTGATACTAACGTCTGCAAGCCAGAAATTCCGGCTAAAGAGACTTGCGGTGAAACCACCCAAAAACGCGTATCCGTGCGCAGGTACTTTTCCGCATCACTGTCTAGATTAGCGGTCACTAAAACACTGGAGGAGTCATCGCTTAAACGGATGTCGTCGACCCGTCCGATCACTACGTCTCGAATTTTCAACTGCGTTTTACCAGCTTCAAGACCCGCCGCCGTTTCAAACTCTATTTCAATACTGACACCTTGCCCTTTGATATCTTGGAAGATAAACCAAGCCCCCAAGATAAGAGTCACCAAGGGAATCAACCAAATCTTAGAAATATTGCGGGTACTTTTCACGACGGCCACAGCTCCTTTGTTGGCTTGATGGTCTTTGGTTGAACTCATGACTCTTGCTCCCATAACAGACGACTGTCAAACGATAAAGCGGCCAGCATGGTCAAGATAACGACCGCACAAAATGCCACCACAGCGGGCCCAGGAAAGACACTCATGGTGCTGCCTAATTGCACTAACCCCGCTAAGATCGCCACCACAAACACATCGATCATCGACCAACGTCCCATCAATTCAGTGACACGGTATAAAATATAACGTTGCTGGCTACTGAAAGAGCGGCGCGATTGCACCGAATAACTTAAAAAGGCTAATGCTAAAATTTTGAAGATCGGCACCATGATACTGGCGATAAAAATTACCATGGCGATAAAGTAAGAACCGTTTTGCCACATGGTAATTACCCCCGCGACAATAGTAGAAGGTTCTGCGTCGCCTAAAAATTGAGTGGTCATAATTGGGAGTAGATTAGCGGGCAAGTACAGTAATACTGACGTCAGCAGTAATGCCCAAGTCCATTGCAGCCGTTGTTGCGCTCTAATAGGACGATTTTCAGTAGGAATTTTCTTTAGTAAAGCCAACTCGATTTGGCGGCGATCAAGATGCATCAGGGTCAATATAAACATCACGATAAAACCGCCATAAAAATAAAACGCTGGCCCCAAACCAATGTCCGCCATGGCCACCAGTTTGACCATACTGATCAAGGCGCCAACGATAAAGACTTCAGGCATGCACCACTTAAGGAAGCTAAAACACCAGCGGATTTGGGCTTGGGCGGCCGTCACACCGAGCTGCCATTTAATGGCAATGCCCCACATAACCAGCATCACCAACACACAACCAGGAAGCGCAATACAGACCGTAAAGATCAATATTGCCAGGCCTAAATACATTTGTTCGGCGAGTGTCTCAACCACAGAAAACAAGGTAATGGAGGTTTTGAGACCATTAATATCAAACGATAAAAAGGAGAAGGTAAGCGCCAACACTAGTAACAATAAGGCTGAACAACTCAGCGCCAGCATTTTTTCTGCCCAGTTCGGCTGAAGCATAGTCAGTACATGATCACAGCGGGGGCAATGGGCTTTTTGCTTCGGCATAAGCCTAGGCACCATAGTCTTTAAGCCACAGTGACTGCATGTAATGACTCGCGCTGATTGATCCATTTGCGTCATGACCGCGCACTACCCAGTAAACATCCCATAAGATTTACATTAAGCCAAAAAAAGCACGCTATAGCCATAGCACGCTTTTAGTTACCCATATATGTGCTTATTTCTTAGAAAGCGCTTTCTATTCCTAATCCCAAGCCAAAGGTTGCACCATCACAAAGGCAGGGTACTGAGGTTTTCCTGGCCAACGCTGCCCAAGCGCTTCCAGCATGGATGGCATTACCGTGAGCTCAAGCTCAAGATCAGGTCGCAGCATTAGCTCCAGCAACGGTTGTTGAGTCAATCTTTCGTTTAACACCAGTTGCGGTCGATCCGCTTCAAGAGTGACTTCAGCGTACCAATGATCAACGTGAGTTTGAGTGGAATAACCGTTGAGGCGATGCTTAATCAGACCATTAGACCAATGCGCTTGTCCCATGAGTTGTCGCCATTGCTGAGATTGCCAATCATAGTTTAGCTGCCACTGCTCAAGCTGAATATCCTCTCCAGCTAACACCACGTTTTGCTTGGCCGGTATCAAGCGATTGATTAACTTAGGGCGAATATAACCCTGATCAAGCCAGATTGTTGACTGACTGAAGCTTACCGTAAAGCGCCCGCTGGCAGATGCATCAGGGTGCGCAAGTGACCATTCAAAAGGCTCCAAAAGATGAGATTTTGACCACGAAAGGGATGCAGAGGAAAGTTGATTGGAAAGCTGAACGACCGCCTGACCACGCCACCAATGCCCAGATAACGTCTGTAGCCCCCAATTACTAGGCAAAGCTTGCTGCAATAGCGACTGCCATATTGTTAACGGTAGACAAAATAAGACGACCAAAAGCGTTACAAAGCCGAGCAGACTGGCTAGGCTCGCATTGACTTTATAACGCTTCACGAACAGGCCCTAGCGCCCGAGCTTGGCGCTCAGTGCGGCAAGATCTTCAGGCGTATCCACGCCATGGGGCGGTAGCTCCTGTGTCAGCGCCACCTGAACCTTAATACCCTGATGTAAAAAGCGTAGTTGCTCCAGCTTTTCCCACTTTTCTAGTGGCGACATCGGCATCTGGGCATAGCGGCCCAACAAAGACACTCGGTAGACATATAGGCCAACGTGACGCAAGGCGGGATAATCAGCACTGATCTGCGCAGGTTGCTCAGCAAAACCGTCACGATCCCATGGCATAGTGGCGCGACTAAAGTACAACGCGCGGCCTTTAGCATCACACACGACTTTGACGACACTAGGGTTAAAAATGTCTTCACTACGATGAATCGGGCAAGCAACCGTTGCCATTTCTGATTCTGCATCATCCGCTAGGGCTTTCACTGCATCATGAATCAAAGCAATCGGCAACAATGGCTCATCGCCTTGAACATTCACCACGATCTCATCGCCCGACCAGCCTTTTAATTGTGCTACCTCTGCTAGGCGCTCGGTACCATTTTCATGGTCGGTACGAGTCATGACCACATCCGCTCCAAAGGCTTGTGCCGCAGAGAAAATATCCGCATGGTCCGTGGCGATCGTCACCGACTCTGCACCCGCTTTAAGCGCCAGCTCGTACACCCACTGCACCACTGGTTTACCGGCTAGATCAGCCAACATCTTTTGTGGAAATCGCTGCGAAGCAAAACGTGCAGGAATCACAATATGAAAGTTAGGCAAATTCATTAGTTGTCCTTCTTTTCGAACTCGGGGCGTTGTGCCAACTCATAGGCCGCTTCAAGGCTCATGCGTGTGGCCAGCACTAAATCAGCGACTTCACGTGCAACGCCTTGCCCACCTGCGCGTTTAAGCGTGATATCACAGTGACGCAAAAGCAGCGTATGGGCATCATTAGGACACATAGAAATGCCTATTTTAGGCATTACTTGAAGGTCAATGACATCATCGCCGACATAAGCCACCTGCTCCGGCTCAAGCGCCAAAGTTGCCATGAGTTCAGCAAATGCCGCAGCTTTATCATGACAGCCGTAATAAACATGCTTCACGCCAAGGTCGGTCATTCGCTTACGTAACGGGGCGGAATCTTTCGCAGTAATCACGGCGACTTCAACGCCCCATTGTGGCAACAGCTTAAGCGCCACGCCATCTTTGACGTTAAAGCGCTTTAATTCTTCGCCGTGCGCACCGTACAGTAAACCGCCATCGGTCAACACACCGTCGACATCAAAAATCACCAGCTTCAGATAAGGCAACTTTTTCATCAAAAGATTGCCCTGCTCCAGCTGCTCATATTGCGCTAACAACCGAGTATCCATTAGGCGCTGGTATCCAAGGTTTCAAAGGTTTTGACCAGCTCATCAAGCTGTTTCACCTGTTTTAAGAAAGGCTCAAGCTTATCGAGTGGTAATGCGCAAGGACCATCACATTTAGCGTTATTTGGATCTGGATGAGTCTCTAAAAACATGCTTGAAAGTCCTAGCGCCATCCCCGAGCGTGCCAATTCAGCAACCTGAGCACGACGGCCGTCAGCCGAATCTGAGCGGCCACCAGGGCGCTGTAAGGCGTGGGTCACATCAAACATTACCGGAAAACCAAACTGCTTCATTTCGCCAAAGCCAAGCATATCGACCACTAGGTTGTTGTAGCCAAACATGGTGCCGCGCTCACACAACATTAGTTGATCATTACCGGCTTCTTGGCACTTAGTGAGGATGTGCTTCATCTCATGCGGCGCTAGGAATTGCGCTTTCTTGATATTAATCACCGCACCAGTTTTCGCCATTTCGACCACAAGGTCGGTTTGGCGTGACAAAAACGCCGGTAGCTGGATCACATCTGCTACTTCGGCAACGGGCATGCACTGCTCATTTTCATGCACGTCAGTAATGACTGGCACATCGAATGTCTCTTTGATTTCTTGCAGAATTTTTAGGCCTTCATCAAGGCCTGGGCCACGAAATGAGTTGATCGAAGAACGATTCGCTTTATCAAATGAGCCTTTGAAAACATAGGGGATGCCGAGTTTTTGTGTCACTTTGACGTGTTCTTCTGCCACTTTCATAGCCAAGTCACGTGATTCCAAAACGTTCATGCCGCTAAATAAAACAAATGGCAAATGGTTTGCCACTTCTACCTTGTCACCAATACGGATAATTTTGCTGGTTTCAGACATACTTCAGTATTCCTTTCGTTTAACGGTCGTAGATTTCTAATAGGCCAACGACATTTTCAGCGTCATCAACAGCGACTAGAAGCGTAATTTTATCGCGCAACATGCGCTCTTCGGCTTCGACAATCATGGTATCTTGCGAAATCGTCTTAGGGTTCGCCGTCATCAACTCGGCCATGGTTTTGGACAACATGCCAGCCGCGTCTTTCAGCATTGCGCGGCGCAAGTCGCCATCGGTGAAGATGCCCACTAAGCGCGCACCGTCTTTTACTAGCACCACACCGCGTCGCCCTTCTGTCATCACGGCAATGGCTTCTTGCAAAGACGTTTGAGGCGTACAAAACGGTAGATTATCTTTGTGCATCAGATCCCGTACACGGGTCAGCAGTTTGCGCCCTAAACTACCACCTGGATGGAAGCGAGCAAAATCCTGTGGCTGAAAATCACGGCATTGCATCAATGCAACCGCCAGGGCATCACCCATCGCGATCGTCATAGTCGTCGAGGTGGTTGGCGCCAAATTATTAGGGCATACCTCGCGATCAATTGTGATATCCAAAACACAGTCGCAATGCTGCGCCAACGTCGATTGAGGGTTCCCCACAATCGCAATCGCACGGTTGCCAAAGTTCTGCAGGGAAGGTAATAAACGAATAACTTCTTCGGTTTCACCAGAATAACTGATTAAGACAAGCGTATCGTCTGCGTGCACCATCCCAAGATCGCCATGAAAGGCTTCTCCTGGATGCATAAAAAATGAAGGGGTACCGGTGGAAGCCAAGGTCGCGGCGATTTTTTTACCGACAATGCCTGATTTCCCCATACCACAGATAATAGTGCGGCCTTTGCCACTAAGAATGATATCAACGGCCTGTGCAAACTGTTGATCGATGCGCTCAGCCAAGCCAATTAGGGCCTGTCCTTGAGTCGTGAGTGTGGTTTTTGCGCTGCTAATTAACTGGCTAGCATCACACGTTAACGTTGCTTGTTGTTGATCGCTCATGGGCTCATTCACGTTGATGAATACAGCGCCCATTATACAGAGGGAAAGAAAGAACGCCTACCACGATTGGTAGGCGCCTTTGAGGATTATTTTAGGCAAGCGGTGTATTGATCCGCCAAACCTTTTAAGAACAAGGCATAGCTGTTTGGCCCCAGCTCAATATTGGTTCCTAAAGGATCCAACGTCGCTGTTTTTACATCCGTGTCTTCGATGAGTGTGTCGACAATCGCAGGGCTAAACTGAGGCTCACTGAACACACAAGACACACTGTGATCTTCGATCTGCTCGCGAATACGCGCGACAGTTTGTGCACCAGGTTTACGCTCTGGGCTGACAGTGATAGCCCCTTGATTGTTTAAGCCGTAGTGATTTTCAAAGTAACCGTAGGCTTCATGGAAGACAAAGTAAGGCACCTCTAAAACACTAGAAAGCTGCTTTGCAACATGACGATCGGCTTGCTCAACACTACTTATAAACGCTGCAAGGTTTGCTTGGTAATCCGCTTGGTGCTGAGGGTCGATTTCGACCAATCGCGCTGTGACAGCTTTGGCCAAAAGCTCTGCATTGACAGGATCTAACCAAACGTGTGGATCTGTGCCGGTATGATCGTGATGATGACCTTCATGTCCGTGATCATCATGCTCGTCGTGACCGTGATCATCGTGCTCGTCGTGACCGTGGTCATCATGCTCGTCATGACCGTGGTCATCATGCTCGTCGTGACCGTGGTCATCATGCTCGTCGTGACCGTGGTCATCATGCTCGTCATGACCGTGGTCATCATGCTCGTCATGACCGTGGTCATCATGCTCGTCGTGCGCAGCATGATCGTGACCTGGGTGGTCATGCTCGGTCTTATCACCAAATTCACGCAAGAAAGCACCATCCAGTGCCATCCACTCTACATCTTTTTGTGCGGCTAAGTTTGCCAATGGCTTTTCCATGAATGTTTCCAAGGACTCACCCACCCACACCACTAAATCTGCTTGATTAAGCTTACGTAGATCTGAAGGGCGCATGGCAAAATCGTGCGGCGACGCTTGATTGTTCACCAGCTGCTCAACCGCAACATGCTCTTGACCAATTGCCGATACGATCATCGAAACGGGCTTCACCGTAGTGACGACTTGAGTTTGCGCAAAGGCTGAGACAGACAATAGCAACGAAGCGGGTAAAACGTATTTAATCATGACAAGAAATCCAATCCAAAGATGTTATAACATAACAATATCAATAAACCCGCATCGACTCAATCCCCCTAAGCTAATCAGACGCTTCTCACTTTATCCCAATCACATTGCCTCACCACTAGACCCGCCCGCTGACCCACAGGTATATCTGTATTAGGAAAGACCAAAGCATCGCCCGTCTGCTTGACGATGTAACGGTTTTGGCTCGACCAGGCTAACGCTTCCCCTTGCTCAAATGCCGTAAAGTTAGGTACAGCGTTTGATACCCCTAGCTCAAAATCCGGCGCATCTTTCACCAGTACATCTACAACTGCAAAGCATTTTAGCGTCTCTTGATAAGCTTTAGTGGCCAACTGGCCAGTACGGATCATTTGCGTTAATACCTCACGCATCTGTTGCAGCTGGCTCAGGTCGTTGGCGCCAAATGGACGCACTTTACCCAGCTCAATGGTCGCCGCTTCAGCGCCATGGGTGGCATAAGAATGATAAGAAAAAGTCGTTGTCGGCTGATGCGATAGTAATACGGCCTCAAGCCCCATTGCGGCATACAAACCAAATTGCTCGTCTTGATAGGGTTTACCAGACGTATAAGGATGCACTGCAAACGTCTCATAAGCTGACGCTCGGATCGCCGTATGCAGGTCATAGTGCAGCTTTTTACCTGTCGCCTGCGGATCGTCAAAGAAGCGCGCCACCTGTTGCTCAAGCTGCTGCGCACGCTCAACCTCTCTACCTTGATAACGCTGCCAAGCCCCTTGAAATAATCGATTTAAATTCACCTCACAAAAGCGTGTTTGCGCCACCGCAGCTTGCGGGTGTCCGATAATAAACAAAAGCGGCACCACAGGTGTTAACCGCCCGCCAAGAATGTCACGCAATAGCTCATTTAAAAGCTCCATGGGAGCGGTTTCATTGCCATGTATACCGCTTGATAAAATAACGCGATCAGCACAGCTATGTTCTGGCACAATACGTAGTACACCGACTTGCTCCACATACGCCATACCGCCAGGAAAGGCTTGCGCAAAAGGCGCCTGTTGATCTGGATGCGCCAATGTGAAAGCCAAAAAGTCGTTATCTGGGATCTGCATCCACACTCCTCCCTCAATACATCATGTTATGAGTATAGAAGCGATCTCAGTGATCAGCGCTGCCGCGTCGTATTTAGCACACTTATAGAGCATAGGAGCGCACCGCAGCCCTTTTAAAAGCTAGGATAAATGGTTAACCTTTTGCTTTTACCAGAATAAGTAAGACGTCATGCCCGAAACAGATGAAATCATCACTTTAGTCGACCGTAGCAATCACATTATTGGCGATATTCCGCGTCGGCTGATGGACTTCGAGCATGACATTCACCGAGTCACGTTTATCCTCGTCTTCACAGGCCCTGATACCCTGTTGCTACAAAAGCGAACCGCTACCAAAGCCTTCTGCCCAAACTACTATGGCATCACAACGGGCGGCGTCGTGGCCACAGGTGAAAGCTACGATGAGTGTGCTGCGCGCGAACTGGAAGAAGAGCTAGGGGTCAATATTCCTCTGCAAAGTGAAGGTGTGTTTTTTACTGAGGGAGAAGGCTTTCGTATCTGGGGTAAAGTCTACACTTGCCACTACGATCCAAGTGCTCACGGCGCATTAACGCTGCAGCCACGTGAAGTGGCCGAAGTCAAACAACTGACCATTGATGAAATATTGAATAATACCTATCAACTTGACTTCACGCCTGACACCCTTGATGCTCTACGTCATTACGTTGCGAATACGCTAGAGAATGCCGATGAAGATTGTCACTAAAACATGCACATCGATTGCCCTGCTTAGCACCCTTTGGCTTGCGCCCCTAACGCAGGCCTACAGCCCCTCTGATGTCGAACAACCACGCTGGCACAACGAACAATATGTCGCCGATAGCTTCATCAAAATCGCCTTGCAACGAGAATACAATGAAACCGCTAATCCTAAATTAGTGCGCTGGGAGCAACCCATACGCGTGTTTATGAGTAGCGAGGTGGGTGATGAATCTTTGCAACATCAACTACTCAGCACCCATATGCAACATCTTGCTGCGATCACAGGCCAGCCTATTGCCTTTGTTGAAAATCCAAACAATGCCAATATCTTCGTTATCTTTACCCAGTTTGATCAGGTTGAAGATAAGGTACGCCAATACATCGGTGATCCAGAACGCATTCGTGCAGCCCTGGATGAAGCAGTCTGTTTAGGGAACTTTAAGATCAATAGCCGCCAAGCGATCCAACAAGGCACCATTATTATACCTGTCGACTATGCTCGCCACCGCGGCCGTTTTTTAGATTGTATCGTTGAAGAAATCACCCAGCTAATGGGGCTACCCAATGACTCGGATGATGTCTTCCCATCCATCTTCAACGATCGCAGCATTGACTCATACTTGTCACCGCTGGATTACCTATTACTGAAAATATTGTACTCGCCGGCCTTACAGACAGGCATGACACCTGCACAAGTGCGCCAAAAACTGCCTAGCATCCTCAAAAGCTTGCGCCAAAACGGTGATATCCAACACGCCCCACAACGTGTTTATCAAGGTAGCTTGCGTCAATTCGTCGGTGAATAAGCAATTTTTTAAACTTTTCCCACGCTTTTATTAACCCGAGTCATAAATTCTGGTTATTCCATCTTTTTTTTGCCTCAAGTTAGGTAGAATGCCTAAAACTTAAAAGCTCAGTTGGAGAAGTTGAATGTTTCCAGAACTCAAAAACGATCGTTTTCTACGTGCCCTTAATAAAGAACCGGTCGATGTCACCCCTGTATGGATGATGCGCCAAGCCGGCCGTTATTTACCAGAATACCGTCAAGTGCGCGCCACTGCTGGCGACTTTTTGAGTTTATGCAAAGACGACTCATTTGCCTGTGAAGTAACCCTACAGCCACTAGAACGCTTCGACCTAGATGCTGCCATTCTGTTCTCTGATATTTTGACCATTCCTGATGCCATGGGTCTGGGGCTTTATTTCGAGACTGGCGAAGGCCCTAAATTTAAGCACACGGTACGTACTCAAGCCGATGTGGATGCCTTGCCGATCGCTAAGGCCACTGATTTAGACTATGTCACCAAAGCCGTTACTACCATTCGTCATGCTCTGAACGGTCGTGTGCCTCTTATCGGCTTCTCTGGTAGCCCTTGGACATTGGCGACTTATATGGTGGAAGGCGGCTCAAGCAAAGACTTCCGTCATATCAAAGGCATGATGTACCAATCACCAGAGACTCTGCACGCCCTGCTGAACAAGCTTGCTATCTCAGTGACCGATTACCTAAACGGCCAAATCAAAGCCGGTGCTCAAGCGGTGCAGATCTTTGATACTTGGGGCGGCGCCCTTAGTGGTCCGATGTACCAGCAGTTTTCACTGATATACATGCGTCAAATCATGGATGGTTTGATCCGTGAACACGAAGGTCGCAAGATTCCTGTGATCATGTTCACCAAAAATGGCGGCCAGTGGCTTGAAAATATGGCTGCTGCGGGTGCCGATGCACTGGGCCTTGACTGGACAACGGACATCGCTGAAGCCCGTGCACGAGTCGGGGATAAAGTTGCGCTACAGGGCAACATTGATCCATGCGTACTGTACGCTGACAAAGCTGTGATTGAGCGCGAAGTCGCTGCTGTATTAGAAGGCTACGGCAAAGGCTCTGGTCATGTGTTTAACCTTGGTCACGGCATCCATCAGTTCGTCAATCCAGACCACGCTAAGTATCTTATCGATGCAGTACACGAGCTAAGCCGTCCTTACCACGAGCCCGACTTCAATGATCTGGATGCTCTCAACGATCTAAAGTCGTAATTCGCATCTAGAGTAAAAGCGCACTTACAGGCCAGCGGCTTGTAAGTGCGACCATTGCTGTAAACATAAGTCTTGCGGGCTATGCTTATCTCTCACCCATTTACCGTTAAGCTTGCGCTTGATAGCAGCAAACTCCTCATTAAGATAACAACACACATGATCGCGTCCATGGCGATCAAGCCAAGATAAGCGAGCCAAGGTCGTCTCTTGATTCCAACCTAGTAAAACCAAGCGCAATACTAGCGCTTTATTGTCTTGAGTGACCGCCCTAAAGCTTTGTAGGCATTGCGGCATCGAGCAATGATGAATGTGCGTATCTGCTTGCTGTGCCAAACAGGTTTTAAGTTGTGCTACGAAACCGTCCAAGCCTTGTTCAAACGTGATTAAGCGATTCTGATCCATCGACACACCTCCCTTCATAGCGCAATAGAATTCACTGTTAACTGTAGAACATTTTCATGCAATTAGTAGCGGGCGCTGACATTGAATGGTAATTTATAGGAAATATTGCCCTGCATGGAGAACCTTTATGAAATTAGTAACAGCTATTGTTAAACCGTTTAAATTAGATGAGGTGCGCGAAGCCCTTTCTGAAATTGGTATTAACGGCATCACTGTTACAGAGGTAAAAGGCTTTGGTCGTCAACGAGGTCATACCGAACTCTACCGCGGTGCTGAGTACGTGGTTGACTTCTTACCTAAGGTAAAACTGGAACTTGCGATCGAAGATGAGCAAGTGGACTTGGCCATTGAAGCCATCCAAAAAAGTGCCAACACTGGCAAAATTGGCGATGGTAAAATCTTTGTTACCGCACTTGAGCAGGTGATTCGTATTCGTACCGGCGAGACAGGCGGTGACGCAATCTAAGCGATATCCCCATAAAAAAGCGCACTTTAAGGTGCGCTTTTTTTGGTTTCAAACTTACTGGCTAACCCTTGTCCGGCACCTTGATCGATTGGGTACCCAAGTAGCGATTCTGACGCTTTTCTACTAAGCGGAAGATATAAATCACCACCATAGAGATCAACAGATAAATTGCGCCGGCCGCCAAGAAAATCTCGATTGGCGTATAAGTACGGGCAATAATCGTGCGCGCCATCCCAGTTAAATCCAGCAAGGTGATGGTGCTAGCTAAGGCACTGGCTTTAAGCATTAAAATGATTTCATTGCCGTAGGCTGGCAATACGATACCAAACGCACGTGGCAGTAAAATACGACGATACATTTGTGTTTTCGTCATACCGATTACCTTACAAGCCTCCACTTCCCCCTCTGGAATCGCCTGAATGGCACCACGAAAGATCTCTGCGGTATAAGCTGAGGTATTTAAGGTGAATGCAATAATGGCACACCAAAATGGCTCCCGTAACACTGGCCACATAAAGCTTTCACGCACCACCTCAAACTGCGACGCACCGTAATACACCAAAAAGATCTGTACCAACAGCGGGGTACCGCGAAAGAAAAAGATGTAGGCAAACGGCAGACCACTGATCAAAGGGTTCTTAGAAATGCGTGCCAACGCCAATGGCAGCGCCACGATCGCGCCTAATACAATCGACAACAAGACCAGCTTGATCGTCATCCAAGTGCCGCTTAACAGTCGCGGTAAATACTCAATAACAACTGAAAAATCTAATTCCACGATTTTACCCTCGGCTGATCCCGCGACTGGCGCGCTTTTCTAAGTAATGTACGACAATCATGGAAACGATTGTCAGCGCCAAATACATAAACGCCGCCACCAAATAAAACAGAAACGGCTCTTTGGTATTACTTACCGCGACATTGGCTTTGCGCATAATATCTTCTAAGCCAACCACAGATACCAGTGCAGTATCTTTAAGCAATACCAAAAATAAGTTACCGATGCCAGGCAATGCGATACGCCAAACTTGTGGCAAAATAATGCGGAAAAACTTACGTCGCGGATGCATGCCCAAGGCTGTCGCCGCCTCGTGCTGGCCCTTAGGAATCGCCTGTAACGCGCCACGAAATACTTCAGTAGCGTAAGCGCCAAAGGTAAGACCTAGCGCCGTGACACCTGCGGCAAACGGGCCAATTTCAATATACTCGTCATAGCCAAATACACTAGCGATCGACATTAGTACCGTAGTGGCACCAAAATAGATAATCAATACGGTCAATAACTCAGGCACACCACGGATAATGGTGGTATAGAAGTTAGCAATCCATTGCAACGGTTTAATACCGGATAATTTGGCAGAGGCGCCCAATAGACCGAGCACTAACCCGACCAACAATGAGCACAGCGCTAACTGGATGGTGATGCTCGCCCCTTGTAAGAGCTGATCACCAAAGCCGTGAAGATTTAACATAGACACATCTCGTTTAAACAAAAACGGCGCGCATAATGCTGGCGCGCCGTTTTACGATCGTATTAATAGATAGAGAATGGGAAGTACTTAGCGTTAATTTGCTCGTAAGTACCATTATCGATGATTGCCTCCAACGCTTGGTTGAATTTCTCTTTCAGATCATCCCCTTTACGTACGGCAATACCGATCTCATCTTCTTTTTTGAACGACTCACCCTTGAACTCGAACTGATCGCCATTACCGGATGTTTTGAGCCAGTCATAAGTTGGCAGCTCATCTGATAAAACGATGTCCAGGCGACCAGATACCAAATCTAAGTAAACGCTGTCTTGGGTGTCGTAGAACTTAAGCGTGGCCGTATCCATGAAGTTATCTTCAAGGTATTGCGCTGCAAGCGTTGCACGTTGAGCACCGATCACTTTGCCTTCAAGGCTATCAAGATCGAACTCTTTGCCTTTAGGCGCTAGGTAACGCAAGCCACCCGAGTAATATTTATCGGTAAAATCGACCTGACGCAAACGCTCTTCAGTGATCGACATTGAAGCAATAATGGCATCAAATTTACGTACTTTAAGGCCAGGAATCAGACCATCCCAGTCTTGGGTAACGACCTTACAGTCCGCTTCCATCTGCTCACACAATGCCCAAGCGATGTCGACATCAAAGCCTTGAGGTTCGCCATTATTATCGATGTAGTTAAACGGAGCCCATGCCCCCTCCGTAGCAATACGGATAGTATCCGCAGCGTTTGCAGTAAACGAAGTCGCCGCTGCTGTCAGAATAACCGCCGAGCTAAGAGCCAGTTTTTTGATAGTCATTATGAGATCCTTTTGTCAGGTTATTAGAGTTATATAGTACGCTTTTAGGCGTTCTGCCTAGATAAATCGTACTCTATGGGAATTTAGAAAACCGTCGATAAGAACGCTTTGCAACGCTCAGAATCCGGAGAACCGAAGACTTTTTCAGGGGTGCCCTGCTCTTCCACCAAGCCTTGATGCAAAAACACCACTTCACTGGAGACTTCGCGGGCAAAACTCATTTCGTGCGTGACGATCAACATGGTGCGGCCTTCATCCGCCAGTCCACGCATGACGCCTAACACTTCGCCGACCAACTCAGGGTCAAGGGCCGAGGTTGGCTCATCAAATAATAGAATTTGTGGATCCATCGCCAAGGTGCGAGCAATCGCTACACGCTGCTGCTGACCACCAGAGAGCTGGTTAGGATACATGTGCTTTTTATCTGCAATGCCTACTTTATTAAGTAGGTATTCAGCGTATTCTTGAACTTCTTTTTTAGGGCGATTCAGGACATGCAGCGGGCCTTCCATGACATTTTGTAAAATCGTCATATGCGGCCAAAGATTAAAGTTTTGAAACACAAAACCAATTTTTTGACGCAAACGCGTCAGCTGTTTCATATCCGCTGCGATCAAATCGTGCTCACCTTGCTTTAACTGCAAGGCTTCGCCATTAAATTGGATTTCACCCTTGGTTGGGTTTTCAAGCAAGTTAATACAGCGTAAGAAGGTACTTTTACCGGAGCCACTGGACCCTAAAATCGAAATCACATCGCCATCGTGAGCTTCTAATGAGATTCCTTTCAATACTTCATGATCGCCAAAGGTTTTATGAATATCCTTCAATACTAAAGCAGGGTCTTTAGACATGTGTGTTACCTTTATTGATGACTCTTTGTACATAAGGATAGGCAGGGTAACGCCTAAACTCACGTTCGCATCGGGTTCAGGTAGAACCCATCAAAAATCACGCCAACTACGTAAACTGTATTTTAAAACGTTTTTGAAGGTTTTACCGCTGTTTATTATCCAACTGGACAGGATTGGGGGCGAATTTTGGCGATTTTGTCCGCATTTCGCAAGAGGCATTAACATTAAGACCATAAAAAAGGCGAACCTTGAGGTTCGCCTTTTACATTCACACAACAAAATTTGCTTGAGCAGTATTACAAACCCAGCGCTTTGCCGTGGTGTTCTAGATGGTCATCGATGAAGCTTGAGATGAAGAAATAGCTATGATCGTAGCCAGATTGACGACGCAGTGTCAGCTCATGACCGTATTTTTCACAGGCTTGCTCAAGCGCTTCTGGCTTAAGCTGCTCTTCTAGGAAGTTATCCGCTTCGCCTTGATCAACCAACAGTGGCAGACGCTCTTCAGCAGTCGCGATCAACTCGCACGTATCCCATGCTTTCCACGCTTCACGATCATCACCTAGGTAACCCGTGAAGGCTTTTTCACCCCAAGGGCATTGGGTTGGGTTCGTGATCGGGGCAAAAGCTGATACTGACTGATAACGACCTGGGTTTTTAAGCGCACAAATAAGTGCACCATGACCGCCCATAGAGTGACCTGAGATAGAACGCTTATCTGTCACAGGGAAATGCTCTTCGACTAGGTTTGGCAACTCAGTCACCACGTAATCGTACATGTGGTAAGTGTTTGAGTAAGGCGCCACCGTCGCATTGACGTAGAAACCAGCGCCTGAACCAAAGTCATAGCTGTCGTGCTCGCCTGGGTAATCGGTACCGCGGGGGCTGGTGTCTGGCATAACGATTGCTAAGCCTAGCTGCGCTGCTTTTTTAAACGCACCCGCTTTTTGTGAGAAGTTCTCATCAGTACAGGTTAGACCTGACAACCAGTACATTACTGGCACATTTGCGCTTTCTGCTTGAGGTGGTAGAAAGATCGCAAATACCATGTCGCCTTTGACAGAAAGACTTTCGTGACGGTAGCGCTTCAGCCAGCCACCGCTTACTTTTGTACTTGATAAAAGTTCCATATATCCCTCTTTAGCTCAGTAAAAAAAGCCCATCCTATAGATGGGCTTTTTGCTACAAATGACTTACTTAAACGTCAAACTCGATAACGGTACGGATACTTTCACCTTCGTGCATTAGGTGGAAAGCTTCGTTGATGTCTTCAAGTTTCATTTTGTGCGTCACGAACGGATCGATTTCGATCTTGCCGCTCATGTAATCTTCTACGTAACCTGGAAGTTCTGTACGGCCTTTAACGCCACCGAACGCAGAACCACGCCATACGCGACCAGTCACCAACTGGAACGGACGAGTTGAGATTTCTTGACCAGCACCGGCTACACCGATGATGATCGACTCACCCCAACCTTTGTGACAACACTCAAGCGCTGCACGCATAACATTTACGTTACCGATACATTCGAAAGAGTAGTCAACACCACCATCAGTCATCTCAACGATCACTTCTTGGATTGGCTTGTCGAATTTAGATGGGTTGATGAAGTCGGTCGCACCGAACTGCTCAGCCATTTCGAATTTAGATTCGTTTAGGTCAACCGCGATGATGCGAGAAGCGCCAGCTAGACGAGCACCTTGGATACAAGAAAGACCGATGCCACCTAGACCGAAGATAGCAACTGTCGCGCCTTCTTCAACTTTAGCTGTGTTAAGAACTGCACCGATACCGGTAGTTACACCACAGCCTAGTAGACAGATTTTGTCCATTGCCGCTTCTGGGTTAACTTTTGCCAAAGAGATTTCTGGTACAACGCTGTACTCAGAGAACGTTGAACAACCCATGTAGTGGAAGATCGGCTCGCCATTGATGCTGAAACGGCTAGTGCCATCTGGCATAAGACCTTTACCTTGTGTCGCACGAACGGCCTGACAAAGGTTAGTTTTACCAGATTTACAGAATTTACACTCGCCACACTCAGCAGTGTAAAGTGGGATAACGTGATCACCTGCTTTAAGAGATGTAACGCCTTCGCCTACAGCTTCAACGATACCCGCACCTTCGTGGCCTAGGATCGCAGGAAAAATACCTTCTGGGTCTTCACCAGAAAGCGTGAATGCGTCAGTGTGACAAACACCTGTTGCAATCATGCGAACAAGTACTTCACCTGGCTGAGGATCTTGAACTTCAACTTCTTCGATTTTAAGAGGTTGACCAGGACCCCAAGCTACGGCTGCTTTACATTTCAACATTGTGAACTCCGTCTTAACTTAAATAGTTAGTGAAACATGCGGGGCGTAGTATAGCCGCAAATAACTATTGCGATAATATCTGTTTTAGAAAAAAATTATTGTCATACTGCAACAATAGAGAGAAGAGCATGAAACAATGGGAAGCGATGGAAGCTTTTATCGAAGTGGTACATCAAGGCAGCTTTTCGAAAGCAGCAAGCCGTTTAAAGGTGTCAGCGTCACATATCAGCCGACTAATCACGCATTTAGAAGAGCGGTTAAACACCACACTACTGTTTCGCACCACACGCAGCATTCGCTTAAGCGAAGCGGGTGAGCGCTTTTACCAACATTGTCGCGACCTGCCTAATACCTTAGCCGCCGCGGAAGAAGCTGTGAGTGCACTGAACCAAGCCCCCATGGGTACCTTACGTATAACCTGCGCGACGACCTTTGGCGAGCGCTACTTAGCGCCGCTCCTAAATGACTTCTTACTGCAGAATCCGAAAGTAGATCTAGACCTGCACCTCACTAACCGCGAAGTCGACCTGATCGAAGAAGGCTATGATCTCGCCATCCGTATGGGTGCCCTGCGTGACTCCAGCTTGCTGTCGCGTCGTTTGTGTGATCGTGCCGAATATCTCTGTGCCTCACGCGAGTACGTCGACCAGCATGGCATTCCACACACCTTGGCCGAGCTAAACAAACATCAATGCCTGATGGGCTCCAAAACCCACTGGGTGTTTAGTCACAATGGTCAACGCAAAGAAGTCAAAGTGGCCAGTCATTGGCGCAGTAACTCAGGCCCTGCCTTACTTGATGCCATACGCCGTGGCTTAGGCATCGCACAGTTGCCTGACTACTATGTAAAAGAAGACCTCGCCTCCGGCAAACTGGTGTCGTTATTGCCGCAATACCAGTACCCATATACTGGTGTATGGCTAGTTTACCCTAGAGCGCAACAACCTTCGCCTAAACTTAAATCCGTGTGTGACTACTTAATTCACCGCTTTAAAACTGAAGATGTTTTTAGTCTATGGAGTAAGACGCCTTAATGAGATAAAAGCTCGTCAAACAGTAACGGGACGACCTGTTTGGCGCCGAGCTCGTTAACATGATTGGTATCCGAATAAAGCGGCATGGAGCCATGACCGGTTGGCGAGCAGCTCTCTTGATTACAAAATAGTGGCGCTACCTGCAGCCGCTTAATTTGATCTTGGTATTCAGAGAGCACCTCAAACACCTCCTGATTACGCAGTTGGTATTGAGCAAGTGATAAAGTAGGTAATGATGCCGATGCCTCGCTAATGGTATTGGCGTCGCCCATTAAGATTTTCTGAGCAATATAACGATAAGTATTGTGCTGAAACTCAGGTACTGGCTCGACAACTAGGACTTCTTTATCAGCCTCAATAAGCGCTTCGATAGTTTTAGCAAACGAACGCTCGAAAACTTTAGGATTGTCCTCTGCTGAATCAGCACGTCCTTCATTATCCGCCAAAAGCTTGGGGGTATTCGTATCACGGTAGCCTTTGGTGTAGTTAGCCCACTCGGCAAACAGCACCACTTTATCGATATTTGGATTAGCCAATACTTTAGTAAAAGCGGTCTTCATAAATACAGCGCAATGCTCATAATAAGCAAAGCCGTTGATCAGCGGCGCACAATAACCATCACTCACCGCAATGCTCGCTACTTGGGCTTTCGTTAGATACTGATCTGCATACTCAAAAAGCGCCCCCGCATGCGAATCACCAATGATGGCATAACGAATATCACCTGAGCCCAGTGTACAGAACTCATTATTCAGCATTTGTTCGGGTGTTTTTTTGCCTTCATCATGACAATAACTTTGCTGCACCGTACTAATCGAATCCAGTTGCTTAAAAGTCTTGTCTAAGCGCCCTTCAAACCCTTCTTGACCGTACCCCACTACACCGAGCCCGCCCATAATCAATAAGCCAGCGCCAGTCATAGCAAAAATCTGCTTTGTGCTAACACCAGGCGTTCGAAACGGCGTTTCAATGAACTTCCAACTAACATAAGCCACAGCAAGCGACAGCAACGACAAGCCCAATAGATCCAATTGAGATAACCCATCAAATGAGCGCAAACGAGCAAAAGCAAACAGCGGTTGATGCCAAAGATAGGCCGAATAACTGATTAAGCCTATGCCAACAAAAATTTTTAAGCTTAATAGCTTAGCGACATATGTATCACGTGTTGCAAATACAATTAACAGCGTCGCGCCCATTACTGGCAGCAATGCATAAACGCTTGGAAAAGGCATGGCGTCATCGTACAAAACAATGGCAAAAACAATGGCCAAAAGACCCACCGCTGCAAGCCAGTTATTGCCAGAGACGGTACGCTTATGAAGTAAAAAAGCCACTAAAGAGCCGATAAACAGCTCCCAAAAACGGCTAAAACTGAAAAAGAAGTTGTGCTCAGGGTAATTGCGCCAACCCCATTCAGACAACGTAAAACTGAGCAAACATAAAATCAAAATAGCCAGCAACGCCTTATTAAAAGAGCGACGCATAAAGAAATATAGAAGTGGCGGGAAGAATAGATAGTACTGTTCTTCAATGGCGAGGGTCCATGTATGCAACAACGGCTGCAGCTCGGATGACGGCGCGAAGTAATCGACTTTCGACATAAAGTAGAAATTCGATAAGAACGTTACGGTGGAAAAAAGGCTCGCACTAAATTCCTCTAACTGACTTGGTAACATCCATAGCCAGGCAAAAGGCAAGCAAGCCAGTAACACAGCAAACAATGCTGGCATGATCCTTCGTGCCCGTCGTTCATAAAAGCGTACGATGCTAAAACGCTGTTTTTCGATATCGTTGAGTAAAATGGTGGTGATCAAATAACCGCTGATGACAAAAAAAATGTCCACGCCGACAAAGCCACCGCTAAAAAGTCCCACTCCCGCGTGGAACAAAATAACTGGCACAACCGCTAAGGCACGCAAACCATCAATTTCGGCTCGATATTTCAAACAACAACTCACATACAATAAAGAACAGTTAAACGGCCGAATTCTAGCACCTATTCCAGCCAAACGTTAGCGATTCTCAATAAGTAAGCCGTTTATTTACTCGCAATAGACGCTCTACGCACTTTGTTAAAACAGTACGAAACAGAGGTTGCATTATGTTTTTAATCAGAGACATTTTAGAAAGGATGGAGAGTGGGTCGCCCCACCCTCCGTGAACAAATTACGTATTAAGCAGTTTGTAGAATTGCGCTAGCCAGTCAGGGTGCGCTGGCCAAGCAGGCGCCGTTACCAAATTACCATCTGTTACGGCTTTATCGACATCAATGTCTGCATAGATACCGTTGGCAAGTTCAACTTCCGGTTGGCATGCTGGATAAGCGGAGCATTTTTTGCCTTCGAGCACGCCCGCTGATGCTAGCAGCTGCGCGCCATGACAGATCGCTGCCACCGGTTTATCCGCTTCAAAGAAATGCTTCACCATCGCAATAACGTCTTTATTAAGGCGCAAATACTCAGGTGCACGCCCACCCGGAATAACCAAAGCATCGTAGTCTTCCGCTTTAATGTCGGCAAACGTTGCGTTTAGGGCAAAGCGATGGCCAGGTTTCTCGGTATAAGTTTGATCCCCTTCAAAATCATGAATCGCGGTCGCCACGGTATCACCCGACTTTTTATCTGGGCACACCGCATGAACCTCATGGCCGACACTTAACAGTGCCTGAAATGGCACCATGGTTTCGTAGTCTTCCGTGAAGTCCCCAGTGATCATCAAGATTTTTTTGCTTGTCATAACGTGCCTCCTATCCTGTTTTAACAATATGAGCCTTTAACTTACTCTCTTTAGTGAGCGTTACAACTGAATTAAGGTAACGGCACACAACCCTAGCAAAGCGATGTTTGATAATAATCCCATTAAAAAGAAGTACGAACGTGGGCTTGGATTTTCATTAGTCGCCACCGCGTAGTACAACAACATATGTAAGATACGCGCCACGGCAAAACTCCAGATACAGATCATCACCCAAAAAGCGTCGGCGCCGATTAGGATTGCCAACATGATCACGCCCAACATCGCAGGCACATTTTCAATCGAGTTCATAAAGGTACGGTGCGCACGAAAAGTAAACGATTCGTGGCCAAGCGACTCATCAATCTTACCAGGAATCGCCCCATCCTTTTTGGCCTTGGAGCCAGCGGCGACAAACCACTGCACCATCCAAGTCACCAAAATCACGAAGATCCCCCAAAAAGCCGTTCCATATAACGTCGTCAGTTCCATGCTGTATCCCTCTTATAAAATGACTAAAAACATGCAGTTAAGTTGTCATAGGTGGCTGTCCGTTGCATCCTTTTGAGCACAACAGCCACAAGGTTTTCAAGGTTATTGAACAATACTTTAAAATAGGCACAAGTGAATGGAGCAATATGGAGAGCGAGGCCCTATAGGGGAACATGTGATAGCATGCGAGCTCTTTAAGTACCGAGGTAGTTATGATCGAAAAACAAGATTTACTGGATATTGCCCGTCAGAAGATGCCGTTTGGTAAGTATGAAGGTCGTTTGATTGTCGATTTACCGGAAGAGTATTTATTGTGGTTCAATCATAAAGGCTGGCCGGAAGGTAAACTAGGCCGTTGGTTACAGCTTGCTCTAGAGGTCAAAGTAAATGGCCTTGAAAAGATCGTCGAGCCATTGAAAATGCCAGAGCCTTCAGCACCTAAACAGCCCAAAGTGCAAATTCGCTTTGATGATCTGAACTGATGCCTGTGATGCATCGCAAGGTCTAGATAAATATTTCTTGCGCATTTTAAAAGGCTTTCGTAGAGTTACGCCTCTTTATTTACTGCTCGACACTCATTAACTGTGAAACGCCATTCCCATATTTTTTTGCTACTCTGCTGGCTAGCGTACTTTGCAGTACCGCTAGTCAATGCTGTGGGGCAAACTGGCGCGCAGCGGATCGAAATCTGTACCACATTGGGTGTCGAGACCTATTACGTTTTTGCTATAGAAGAAGCCGATAAAGACAAAGCGAGCCAACACAGCAGCTCGCATTCTTGTCCTTGCACCCATTTCTTTATCGATAGCGCCACGCCGGCACTGGTAGCACTCTCACCACTTAAACCCATTCATCTAACGATGTCACCGACCAACAACTTGTTGGCCGCCACCCCACAAATCGTCCAAGCCCGCGCGCCACCTATGCAGCCTGCGTTGAGTACTGACCTAACACTAGCATGATGCCCTAATTCCAAGGGGCATCATTTTTGTATGCCCTTATTTTGTTGCAGGATTTCTCATGTTTGGCACAAAGGATTTTTATCGTTCCGTTTGGCGCTGGCACTTTTTTGCTGGTTTATACGTTGTTCCATTTTTAGTCATGTTGGCCCTTACTGGCCTCGTGATGATCTTTGATCCCATTATCGAGCGTGCATTGCATGCGGACTTATATAAGGTTGAGCAGACCTCGGCCACGCCTATCTCCTACGAAGCGCAATACCAATTGGTCGCACAGCAATACCCTGATAGTGCGATTACACGACTCTATGTCTCTGACGAAGCCAATGATGCAACACGTTTCCAAGTCAACGTCGCAGGCGATAATCGCTCAGTTTTTGTCGACCCTTACCAAGCAAAAGTACTAGGCGATATCAGTATTAGCGACTCTTGGTACGTCTGGGCCGATGACACCCACGGCACTTTTATGCTGGGCTTAACAGGGGATTGGCTGATCGAGATTGCGACCAGCTTTACCATTTTGTTGATCCTAACTGGGGTCTTTATGTGGTGGCCCAAAGCAGGAGAGTCCGCTTGGCAAGCCGCTACTCGCATTCGCGGTAAAGGTCGTAACCTATGGCGTGACTTACACAGCGTTATCGGGATTTGGGTCGCGGTGATTTTATTGTTTTTCTCGATTTCTGGCTTAGCTTGGGCAAGCATCTGGGGCGGCAAAATGCTGCAAGCTTGGAGCACCTTCCCAGTCGAGCAAAGCGCCAAGAATGTCTCCTCGACGCTCACCCACGAAGACTTAAACCTCAAAGGTCTTAAACAAATCCCTTGGAACCTTGAGCAAGCGCCGCTACCTGAGTCCACAACACCGATATTTGGTCAGCGCTCTATAACACTGGATCGAGTCGTAGATGATGCTCAAGCGATCGGCTTTACTCGTTTTCAGCTGCATTTTCCTAAAGGTGATACGGGGGTATTTACCACCACAGCCAGCACCATGGGGCGCGATATTAATAATGCTCTGGATGATCGTACTGTGCACTTTGATCGTTACTCGGGGACCGTTATCGCTGATGTAGGCTTTATGGATTACAACTGGTTTGCTCAGTCGATGGCCTTTGGCATCGCCTTACATATGGGCCAGTTTGGCGTCTGGAATTTGATTGCGTGTGTGCTTTTTTGTCTGGCGGTGATCTTACTGTGTGTGTCAGGTGTAGTGATGTGGTGGAAGCGCCGCCCAGCACAGGCGTTAGCAGCGCCCCCACTCCCGAAAAACCTTAAACGTTGGCAACATGCGGTGTGGTTACTGCTGCCGATTTCATTATTGTTTCCGATGGCAACGCTCGGTATCTTGATGATCGTGTTACTGGATCTATTGGCTTATCTCGTCGCGCCTAAATTGCGCTACCTTTGGACAGCCTAAGATAAGCAGAGCTGGGCAGTGGCTTGCGACCTTACCCAGCTCCTATCCATCTTCCGTGATGAAACCTTAACCTGCTATAAACCACCTTTGGTTAGCTTTGCAGGATCTAGTAATTGCTGTAATTCTTCTCGACTTAAATCGGTTTCTTCGGCGGCCACATCGATGATTGGACGCTTATCGGCGTAAGCCTTTTTCGCGACTTGCGCCGCTTTTTCGTAGCCAATGATTGGATTAAGAGCCGTCACCAAGATAGGGTTCTTGTCCAACGCTTCTTTTAACTTCTCATCGTTTACCGTTAACGTATCAATGGCTTTATTCGCCATCAAGTGCGCGCTGTTGGTGAGCAGCTGAATGCTACTTAACAAGTTGCTGGCGATCATAGGTAGCATCACGTTAAGCTCAAAGTTACCCGATTGACCACCGACTGTGATCGCTGTGTCGTTGCCCATCACTTGTGCCGCGACCATAGCTGTCGCTTCTGGAATCACAGGATTAACTTTACCCGGCATGATCGATGAACCCGGCTGTAGCGCTTCTAAACTGATTTCGCCCAATCCCGCTAACGGGCCTGAATTCATCCAACGCAAATCATTGGCAATTTTCATAAAGGTCACGGCGGTGGTTTTAAGCGCCCCCGACAGCGCAACCGCTGTGTCTTGCGAGCCAATCAATGCAAAATGATTATCCGCTGCATGGAACGAAACACCCGTAAACGCAGACAATTCTTGTGCCACCAACTTGGCAAACTCAGGGTGAGCATTAATACCGGTGCCAACCGCGGTACCACCTTGAGCCAATTTGCTTACCTTGGGCAATAAGGCATTGAGATTATCGATGTTGTCTTGCAGCTGGGCCGCCCAACCATGAAAGGTTTGATCCATACGCACTGGCATGGCATCCATTAAGTGTGTACGCCCTGTTTTGGTGTACTGCTTAAGGCTATCGCCTTTGACACTGATGGTTGTTTTTAAATGCTCAAGTGCTGGCAGTAAGCGTTTACTGACCTCGATTGCGGCGCTGGCGTGGATCGCACTTGGGATGATGTCATTACTGCTTTGACCGAAGTTTACATGATCATTAGGGCCGACTGTGGCGCCAAGCTTCCGGCTGGCCAGCGTTGCGATCACTTCATTGGCGTTCATGTTAGAGCTGGTCCCCGAGCCTGTCTGAAAGACATCGACAGGGAAATGCTGCATTAAATCGTCTTGCTCAAGTAGATCAATACAAGTGTTTTCAATGGCTTGTCCCATCTCTGGCGTGATGCATTCAAGCGTTACATTTGCACGCGCGGCAGCGGCTTTAAGGCGAATCAGCGCTCGGATAAAAGGCTGTGGCAGAGACTGTCCACTGATGGGAAAGTTATTGATGGCACGCTGTGTTTGTGCGCCATATAGCGCGTCTTCTGGGACCTCTAACTGACCCATGCTATCCGACTCAATTCTGTTACTCATGACTAAACCCTCGCACTGTGTGAAGACATGAAGTAGTGACTTAGGGCGCGCAGCTCATGCTCTAGGCGAAAAAACTCTTGAGCATCTTGTTCAGTGATCACAAAGCGTTTGAGCTGCAATAATGGACGATGAATCATATCCAAGCACAGCTCACGCCAATGTAGCGCAACAGAGGCATCGCATACCGTATCCAGCAATACTTGATAAACACGCTTGTACAGTGCGTAGGCTTCTGAAATACCTAAGTGTTCAGCGTACTGCTCGCTGGTCTCTAAAAAGTAGTACAACACTTGCGGTGAATTAGACGCCGCACCACGTTTAATAGTCTGCTCAAGAACGGAAAACGGAACGATGTGATAACTCATGTCAAACGCCTCTTCAATGCAAATGATAATAATTATCAATTAATCATCGAAAACGCACTAAGTCAACCCTTCTTTTAAGTTTTAGTGTGGTATAAAAAATGCCGAGAGTGATAGTTAAAATAAGCTTTTAACCGATAATTGGCGCATTTTTGCGATATTTAATGAGAAATATGCAGAGGAAGTGAAACAGAAGATTTTTTCAAAGGAAGTGTAAAATATGCTGTCGATCAATAAAATCGACAGCATAGCAGTGCTATTAGTGGTGATGGCCACCGACACCGTGAGCATGACCATGAGAGATCTCGTCTTCAGTGGCGTCACGTGTATCGATAATTTGCACAGAGAACGTCAGCTCCTTGCCTGCTAGTGGGTGGTTAAGATCCACTGTCGCATGCTTAAGGCCTGCTTTAACGATTGTCACTTGGCGCACACCTTGATCGGTACGTACGTTTGCAACCATGCCAGGCTTCCATTTTTTAGCGCCATGCAGGTGTTTCACAGGAATTTGCTGTGTTTTGTCTTCTTGGCGCTCGCCATAACCTTCAGAGCAAGGTACGGTCACCTCAAACTCATCACCAGCAGCTTTACCGACCATCGCCTTTTCAAGGCCTGGGATGATGTTGCCATGGCCATGTAGGTATGCCAGTGGGTCGCTGCCAGCTGACGTTTCGATTAGAGTGTCCCCTTCACGCAAGGTGTAGTGGAACTGAACGACTGTATTGTCTGCGATAGACATAATGTATCCTCATTGTAAAAATCGGCGCTATCTTAACGCGAATAAAGCGCCACCGCTAAAAAATCATAAACTCAATGCTGTCATCGGTAATCACGATGTCTTTCACCATTTTAGCCGCCGCTTTTTCGACCGCAGAATGATTCAATACATACACCGGATGCTCGTTAAAATAACGCGCTAAAGCTGCTTCAAACTCACCATGCAAAGAGCCTAATGTATTGCGAAACATCTGGTCACTGATACTCGAACCCTGCACTGTCACTTGAGTCAACTTGGCTCCGACTAGATAAACTCGGTCTTCTTCGATGCGCAAACCTGATTCAAAAGATGGATCAAGCTCGGTCTTCATGGTCATGTCTTGACCAAATACGTTTAATGTACCGCGAATATCGGTTTTCATATCGACCAATACCAATCCACCATCACGACTGATTAAGTCAATGTTGGCTTCCTTGATCAGCAGATCTAAGTTTAACGTAGAGCCATCCAGTGTCAGCTCGATCACATCCGGCTGATTTTGCTCCAAGCGATTGGCCACCTCTTGGTTAAGCTCTTGCTCGCTGATGCTCATATCGGTACAACCAGTTAGCACTGTCGACAGCACGACACCCGCCATTAAACCTAATTTTTTGTACAACATGTTGCTTGGCGCCTCCTACGACTGACGCTTTTTTTCAAACCAAATACGCATAAAGTCTTCCGTAACCTTTTGCTCTATTTCTGCTGCTTCTTGCGTTGGGCAAAACAGCGACACGGTAAACACGTTGTATCCTTCTATCGTGGTTTGCACACGAACACTCGGCTCGGGACCCGCAATTTTAATGTCGAGGCGCTTTTCGATTAAATTATTATAACGAATCGCTACCTCATGAAAGTGCTCACTGTACTCACGAATTTTGGCGAGTATCGGCTCCTTTATTTCAAACAAATTTACGTCATCTGTCAGTCTAGAAATCGAAAAGGTATGCTCAATATAACGACGCATATAGTTTAAGTTTTGGATCGAATTGGTCAGCAGAACGCTGTTTGGCACCACAGTGGTACGCCCCGTATAGGCGTAACTACCGCCTTTAAAATCCACTTCAAATAAAGTCGTCGACAGCCAATCGCTGTCAGTGACTTCACCATCATAGTGTCCGATTCTGACCCAATCACCGACCTGATAAGGCCGTGTGCTGGCTTTATAAAAGGCCCCCACAATGCACGCAATAAACTCTTTGGTCGCGATAACCAAGGCCACCATAAAGGCGGCAATGGAGATGGCTATATTTTGTAGCTCGGTCGACCATATCAGTACTAACCCAATAACAATCAATAAGTTAAATACATTATCAACTGTATTGAGACGGCGCCTTTTGCGATCGACATCCAGCTTTTCATTACCACGTAAAGCGCGGCGTACAAAATGTCGCGCTACGGCAATGATTAAAATCCACAGTAGCGTACCAATGTACTCAAAATTGTTTTGCAAAAAAGACCAGTCAAAGTCTTCAAAATTAAAATCGGCCATATCACCTCATGCCTCTTAGTTTGCGCAACTTTATCAACATGGTCAGAAATAGCCAACAAAATACTGGACAGACGCAAAACAATAACTGTATATTTATACAGTATTCAAATTGAGGTGCGATTTATGCCTGTCGTAGTTAAATATGTTGTTGAACGTAACGGTGTCGAAAAAATGACTTTCTCGTCTAAAGCGCAAGCAGACCAATATGACAAGCTGCTCGAGACAGCTGAGAATCTTGAAGAACTGCTGCAAGACAGTGGCGTTGTCGAAGACGAGCAGCTAAAGATGTCACTGGCGATGTATTTGGCCGAAAACAAAGAAGACGTGTTAGCAGCTTTAGGGAACAAGCGTAAAAAAACGCCGAAAAAGCCCGTAGATAATCAGACGTCAGAGCAGCAGGAAGAACAACAGACGCTAATGGATGATCTGGTTATTGAACCGGATGAATCTTCTTATATTGAAGAAGACGATAGTGCTGAGTCCTATCGCGATGACAGCGATGACTACAGCATGGACCAATACAGCGACAGTGATGCTGCCTAAGCAGCATCACAGTTCACTTTTCTATGCTGGGTTGGGCCTTTTAGATCGGCACGCTCCAAAGCCATGCCAACCAAGCTAATGCCACCATCAAGGATACCGTCACCCCCAACCTTGGTGTTTTAATCGCCTGCTCTGGGGTATCGCGCTCTTGCCCATGTATGACTTTACGACCGTGTACCATCGCCGCAACTAAGCGCTCTTTAAAGCGCAATTCGTGATACAACACTGCCACGATATGTAACGCCACTAGAATCAATAATATATCTGGCAATAAATGATGCAGGCTCGACATCTGACTATTAAATGCCTCCCCTAGCGCACCGTATAACGGACCAAACCAAAAAATATCATCGCTGGTAAATAAGCCACTTAGCCACTGTAAAGACAAAGCTAATAACAGCACTAACACCATAATACCGCCAACTGGATTATGACCTAAGTAGGCTTTGCCGCGCCCAATTAGCAAAGTTTTGACGTAACCCAGCACCTCCATAGGGTGATAGAGAAACTGCTTAAAGCGAGCGAAAGAAGACCCCAAAAAACCATACAAAAGGCGGGCAATGATCACTGCGGATAAGCTGTAGCCCATGTAAAAATGCCACTGCCAATAATCCTCATCCGCTCTACCGGTAAGAATGAGACCGGTAAACAAAATAACCATAAGCCAATGCATGACTCGCACCGGCCAATCCCACACCAAAACTTTTTTCATCTCCTAAGACTCCCTTTATTGATCGAAAACACTTTTCCTGGATGCCTAACCATTCACTATACTGACCTTAAGATTTGCCTTTTGATCCAAATTTAGGGAAATTAACCTAAATGGAATGTGCTTCTGTCGACGTATGATGTGACAGTAAGGAGAGCAAACACCGTGATTATTGGATTTATTATCGCCATTGCGTTACTGCTAATCTTGATCGGTTATTGGTTATTTACGCAACACCATTGTCATGTGCATCACACGACTCTGCTGCACAGTGGCCCCGAACAATTGTTCGCCGAGGTGTCGCAGCTTGAGCAATGGGCGGCTTGGCTACCCTGGCAGTGGTACGATGATAGCAGTTCTTGTTCGGTTCACTATCACTCCCTTAACTACCTAGAGCAATCCTTGATTCAGCTCAAAGGCCCTCATATAGGCCTAATTAGCTGTCACATTGAAGCTTGCCAAGCCCCGAATTCTCTGGTGTTTAGCATTGCCAGCGATGGTTACTACCCTTGTCCTATCCAGATTAAATTTGAACTCACAACCCAACCCAATGGCAGCCACGTTTTGCACGCGATCGCCCAAGCCGAGCTAGGTTTTTGGCAACGCCTACAGCAGCACGAACTGCTTCATCAGCTGATGCACGATACCCGCCTAATGCTGGTTGGTCTTAAGGCCCAAATAGAGCAAGACAGTGTCGCGAGTATGCGCTTTGAGCATTTAGAAATTGGCCCACTAGCAAACATCGATGCGGTGACTCGACCTTTTATCGTCAGTGACCAACCCATGTCACAAAAGATGGAGCAAGGGTTTCGTGACTTGATCACTACTCTAGGGCCAGAAAACCAGCCCGCAGGGCCAAGCTTTGCGCTCTATGATGCAGCCGACCCTAAGCATCACTATTTTACCGGTAAACTGGGCATTACCATTCAGGGCTTAAGCCCCTGTGAGGCAGAACCCGAGCGCCTCACTTTCAAAGGCCGCTACATTGGTCTGCGCTACCAAGGCAGCTATCACCACCTAGGACTTGCATGGCATATTTTAAAGCGCTACAGCGAACTACACGGGTACCGCCACGCACGCCAACGTAGCAGTTTAGAGTTGTACACAACTTCTCCGCGAGACAAAGTTGATGAGACACAACTCACCACACTGCTTTACCTGCCAATTCACTAGAAAGGCAAATAATAACAATAACTTATAAATATAAAATCAAGGAACACAGATGACCAATACGCTCTACACACAGCACCTCACAACGCTTTTACAGCGCTACCATAGCGCGCTGAATCAATTTGAGCTAGATGCCATTATCGTGGCAGCTGGCGCTCCAAGTTACTATTTTGATGATGACAACAGTCATCCTTTTAAGCCTTATGCCAATGCCCAACAGTGGCTACCATTTGATCTTCCGGCCAACAGCTTTATCGTCATTAAGCGTGATAAGCCCGAGCTTATCTGGCCAGTGAGTGAAGACTTCTGGCATCTAAATCCGGCGATTCCTGAAGGCGAGTGGCAACAACATTGGCAGATTACACCAACGCGAGATGATAGTTGGTGCCAAGCCTTACCCACACGCCAAGCCATTATCGGTCCAGTCAGCGTTGCTGGTTTAAGCCACCATGAGGCGCTAGCGACTTGGCTTAATTTTGATCGTGCTATTAAAACGCCTTATGAAATTACCTGTATCAAACAAGCCTCTGTCAAAGCGGCCAAGGGACATAACGCCGCCAAGCAGGCGTTTTTGGCTGGCGCGAGCGAGCTAGAAATACACCTCGCCTATTTACAAGCCACTCAGCAAGATGCCACCCACACACCGTACCCCAACATTGTCGCCCTAAATGAGCATGCAGCGGTGCTACACTACGAGCAAAAGCAAACCGAGCGCCCTATTCGACCTTTGACACTGTTAGTCGACGCTGGAGCGACCCATAACGGCTACGCCAGTGATATCACTCGCACTACCGCTACACTCAATGATGACTTCTATGCCTTGGTCGAAGATATGGAAGAGCTGCAACACACCATCGCCCAACGTGCCGTGGCTGGCACAGACTTTATCGAGCTACATCAACAAACGCTGCACGGCATCGCCCACTTGCTTCTGCGTCATCGAATTTGCTCTTTAAGCATGGAAGAGCAGCTCGAAAAGCGTGTCCCTCATCACTTTTTCCCCCATGGTCTAGGCCATTTACTCGGTCTGCAAGTGCACGATGTGGCGGGCAAGCAAACCACGGCTTTAGGTACCACTCACCCGGCGCCAGAAGAGCATCCTTTCTTGCGTATGACGCGGACACTAGATGAGCACATGGTGTTGACCATTGAGCCAGGACTGTACTTCATTCCAACCTTGATGGATCGCATGAAAGCCAAAGTACGAGGCCATGGCTGTGATGTGCGCAAAATTAACGAGTTTATGCCCTATGGCGGCATTCGTGTGGAAGATAATATCGTCGTCGGTGTTGAAGGTGTGCGCAACCTCACTGAAGAAGCGTTCAGAGAAATACAATAGATATCGATTTGGTTATATATTCCACACTTATTTGCCAAAGTTGAGCGCTAAATTGGCACAAAATGAAGATTAGCATAGCGTTTCTTGTATACATCTCTTTAAACTTACGGCGAATAAGAGTGTAATAGCAGGCTTCACAATCAGCTGACTTAGGGCCATTGTTGTTATGGTAGAAAATCGGATTAAATATCGTCACTTAGAATGTTTTTTAGAGGTGACTCGTCAAGGCAGCGTGGTCCGAGCTGCCGATATTTTATCGCTCACGCAACCAGCGGTGTCCAAAAAGCTCAAAGAACTGGAAGAGATTCTTGGCGTGCGCCTACTAGAGCGCAGCAAAAAAGGCATTGAACTCACCCACTACGGCAACGTATTTCTAGAACACGCCAGCACCAGCGTAGCGGCCTTACGCGAGGGTGCTGAGCGTGTGGCCCAAGCCCAAGCCACCGGCTTACAAAAGCTGAACATTGGCGTACTGCCGACGGTCGCGACCAGTATTTTGCCCGAAGCAGTGAAACGCTTTCGTCAGCAAAACTTTGATGTGCGCTTGCATCTTGTCTCAGGCCCAAACTCGTTGTTAATGAGCCAACTCCGCGTCGGCGAACTCGATTTAGTCGTCGGTCGTTTGGGCGTCCAAGAAGCCATGTCTGGCCTATCGTTTGAACATTTATACTCCGAACAAATCGCCTTTACCGTACGCCCGGGTCATCCTTTATTAAGTAAGCCTGATTTTCAGCTCAATGACATTGCCACCTATACCGTTCTGTATCCGCCGGAAGAGTCGATCACAGCACCGACTGTAGACGGCTTTTTGCTGGCGGAAGGTGTCAGTGCTCTACAAGATCGCATTGACACTGTGTCTGATTCATTTGGCAAAGAGTTTATCCGTCGCAACGACGCCATCTGGATCATTTCACGCGGCGTCGTGGCCCGTGAAATCGCCGATGGCGAATTGGCAGAGTTACCGGTTAATACTCGTGAAACTCTCAGCGCCGTCGGTCTAACCATTCGCGCCGATGCCACACCATCAATGGTGCTACAGCAGTTTAGCAAAGCGGTTAGAGACACCGCCGACAACCTTGAAAGCTACTACAACTCAGGCGAGTAATTGAGTCAATCATGTTGGAAATGCTGCTGACTATCGCCCCCGTTTTTACCCTAATGATGCTTGGGTTCGTGTGCGTACGTACACGCCTAGTCAATGATGACAGCATCGCGGGTATGGCTAAGCTGGTGTTATACGTTACGCTTCCAGCATTAATTTTCAGCACGTTAGCCAAGATGGAGCCCAGTGACGTATTTAACGGCCACTACATCTTGGCGTTTACGCTGGCGTCTTTTATGTCTATGGGGATTGGCTTACTGATGACGGTCGGGCTGCTCAAACGCCATAAACTTGAAGGTGCGCTTAAAGCCGCCGGCATGACCTGCTCAAACTCAGGCTTCTTTGGCTTCCCGGTCATGCTGCTGGTATTTGATGATCCACCAACCGCCGCCTTTGCCATGACCTTGATGGCCGAAAATGCCATCGTTTTACCCTTCATCTTTGCCCTATTAAGCTACTTTTCATCACGTGAAGAAGGTGTAGGGCTTGGCAAAACTTTATGGTCGACGGCCAAGCGCTTAGCGAAAAACCCATTGGTTATTGCGGTGGTCAGCGGCATGATCTTTTCGCAGTTTCACTTGGGTTTACCGCTGGTCGCCGATCGAGTGCTAATGATGCTCTCTGGCGCATCGGCCACCCTAGCACTGATTGTCTTAGGTGGGTCATTAGTAGGCACCAGCCTTAAAGGGAATGTCGCGGACATTTCAGCCATAAGCCTAGGCAAGCTGATCGTTCACCCAAGCTGTATGGCGCTCTGCATGTGGCTGGTACCGGGTATTGACGATAATCTACGTTTAGGCGCTGTGGTGTTAGCTGCGGTCCCGATGATGAGCATTTATCCCATCATCGGCAGCCAATATGGTTACCGTGCATTCTGTGCCAGCACCTTGCTGGTCACCACTTTGCTATCGTTTTTAACGCTGTCGATTCTATTGGCACTGTTAAATCTATAACCTATCACGCCAACTTGTGCACTAAGCCTTGTAGACCTAGCACATAGCCATAGCTGCCCATGCCAACCACGATACCAGCGGCACAAGGTGAAATGTAGGAGTGATGGCGGAACGCTTCACGCGCGTGTACATTAGAGATATGCACTTCAATTACCGGCACTTCCGCACCCTTGATAGCATCGTGCAAAGCAATCGAAGTATGTGTGTAGGCACCAGGATTAAACACCACACCTAACAACTTGCCCGCTTTAATAAGCTGCCCCGCCTCATGAATGGCATCAATCAATACACCTTCATGATTGGACTGACGAAAGTCGATGCCATAACCTAATTTCTCCGCCTCGACACGACACATGGCTTCCACATCCGCTAGCGTCTCATGGCCATACTGTTCCGGCTCTCGCTGTCCCAATAAATTCAAGTTAGGGCCATTTAAAATCATAATACTAGACATGGTTGCTCCACAGGTTGCCTGTTGTTTTCAAATAAGAAGCACACTATAGCACTAGTCACTCTAAGATAAAGCCCACCTAGGTAGCACACCTTGCTTACGAAGCAGCACCAACATCGTTCAAAAAACATACAAAACATTACCCCAACAGTTGATCGGGTGGCGTAACCTTGTGTCAGATAAAGCCGCTTGGAGGTGTGCCATCATGTTCTCATTTTACAAAAAAGCTGTGCCGCAAGAAGCGGCCAATGACTTAGACGATAACCAAGACTTGCTGGACGCTTTGAACAACTGCTGCGCTACCATTAGCTTCACCCCATCGGGTGAAATTCTTAGCGCTAACCAACATTTCCTAGACGCCGTCGGCTATGAGCTGGACGAAATCCAAGGCCGGCACCACCGTATGTTATGCCAACCAGCGGAAGCGGACTCGATCCAATACGCTTCCTTTTGGAAGCATTTAAGTCAAGGACACTGCCACAAAGGCCAGTTTTTACGTCGTCGTAGCGATGGCAGCGATCTCTGGATCGAAGCCACTTACTTCCCTGTAAAACACAAAGGTGAAGTAGTTAAAGTATTTAAAATCGCCGCTGACATCACCGCGGATAAAAATAGAGAATTGGCGCAAGAAGCGATTTTGAATGCTATCGACCGCTCCAATGCCACCATCGAATTTCAAACCGATGGCACCATTATTACCGCCAATAACAACTTTCTTAATGCACTGGGCTACCACTCATTAAAAGACATACAGAATAAGCATCACCGTATGTTTTGCTTTGATGAGTTTTACCAAGAGAACCCTAACTTTTGGCAAGATCTCGCCCGCGGCGAAGTGAAATCAGGATTGTTTGACCGTAAACGCAAAGATGGCTCACGCATCTGGATTGAAGCGACCTATAACCCGGTTTACAGCCCAAATGGCGAGATCATCAAAATCGTCAAAGTTGCCTCGGATATTACCGCTCGCATCGAGCGCCAACAGCGCATCCAACACGCTGCAGAAGTGGCGCATAGCACCTCCGTAGAGACTGCACAGGTGTCTGAACGTGGCGCGGTACTGCTCAAACAGACCGTAGAAAGCACCGAACGCATCACTGCCGATATCAAATCGTCAGCGCAGCTGGTTGAGGACTTGAATCATCAGTCAGAAGAGATCGATAAAATCGTCACCACCATTGGCGCGATTGCTGATCAAACTAACCTATTAGCGCTCAACGCAGCTATCGAAGCGGCCCGTGCAGGCGAGCATGGTCGTGGTTTTGCCGTGGTCGCTGACGAAGTGCGCACCCTTGCAGCCCGTACGAGTAAGTCCACCGAAGAAATCAGCAGTATGGTGATAAAAAACACGCAACTGGTGGCCAATACCAAGACTAGTATGGCCAAAGTCAACGACCAAGCAACCAATAACTCAGAGCGAATTCTAGAGGCCGCAGGCATTATTGATGAGATTCTTAAAGGCGCTGAGCACGTCTCCAAGGTCGTCGGAGATTTGGTGGATTCATCCAACTAACCCGACTATCTAGCGGCTAAAAAGGCTTAAACTCGCCTACTTTGGCCGCAGCACGTTGATACGCAGGCTCTTTGCGCACTTGGCCCAGCCAGCGTTCGATGGCTGGGTATTGGGCCAAGTCCATCGATTGACTTAAAGCCAGTACAGGAAAACTCATTTGAATGTCGGCAGCACTGACCTGTGCACCTGCAAACCAGTGCTGTTGATTCAAATGATCTTCAATGTAGCTCAACATGTCTTTAAGGCGCGGATCGACAAACTTCTCCATCACCTTACTACTAATGCCTTTGGCGACAGGTTTGACAAAAAATGGCATGGGCTGCTTGGGGATATTCTTAAACAACATCATGATTATCAACAAAGACATAAACGAGCCTTCGGCAAAGTGCAGCCAATAGCGATAGTTAACAATCGCTTCTTTGTCTCCAGCAGCAGGTTTCAGGACTTGTTTCTCGTCATACGCTTCGGCAAGGTACTCTAAGATCGCACCAGATTCGGCTAGCACCAGCTCACCGTCTTGTAAGATCGGTGCATGACCTAAGGGGTGTACGCGTTTTAACGTTGCAGGAGCTTCCTTATCAGGCGTACGTTGGTAGGTCTCTATCGCATATTCCACGCCTAACGCTTCTAATGCCCATGCAATACGTTGTGAACGCGAGTTCTCTAAATGGTGCAGTACTAGCATAAGAATCTCCTTGATCTCTTTGTGACTTGTACGCGCCAACCGCTTGGCTAGATCTTTTTTCCCTTATAAAACAAAAAAAGCAGCCCTAGCTTCGCTAAGACTGCTTTTTAGTGGTTTGAGCCAACGACTTAACTAGCAATCTGGTCCAAGAAGAAACGTAAATAATGGCGTCCGCGGGCATTGGCCGCTGGACTAAACGCATGGCCATCTTGAGGCGCATTAGCACTTGGCAACATAAAAGAATGCTTAGTTTGACCAAAATCGACGAACTGCCAATCAATTCCTAAATCATCTAAATACGCACGGGCGTTATCAGCGGATTCGACATCGACCATCGGATCTTGGTAGCCATTACAAATCAGTAACTGTACATCGCGATTAGCCTGCTCAGGGCTGTCAGCTCTAAAGAAGCTCATCAAACCATGGAAGCTTACTGCCCCTTTAGTCGAGGGAATATGCAGTCCAGCTTCAATCGCCAAACGCCCACCTAGACAGAAGCCAACGTGGACCAGTTTTTTACGAGGATGCACATCGGCGATTTCTTGAGTAATGTCCGCTTGTAGACGGATCAAGTCATCTTTGTTGGCCACTAAAGCAGTCATAGTATCGACTTTGTCCTGCAGCTCAGTGGGGTTATTGCCAACACCGTATAGATCGACCGCGGTGACAGCATGTCCCCAGCTGGCGACATCTTCTGCAAAGCTTTTTTCAAAATCGCTTAAGCCACTCCAAGTAGGCCAAATAACCACATGGACATCGGATGATTCGTCGTCCCACATTACGTGTGAATGGGCACGCTTTACGCCGGTCACAAACTGCTTATCGAATTCAGCTGACATATTCACTCCCCTTACTGAATAATTGGCTGGCACTATAAAGAGAACGTCAACAATACATCAAGTCTGGTCATAGTGATCCATGAGTTTTCCATAATTTAGCAAACTAACTGTCATTTAATCCAGTATTAGACTTATTTATAGATCACTTTTTAAACAACTTGAGACGCACTTTCTGCAAACCACTCAAGCGCCACTGACTTTTCATGCCCATCTTGATAACGCCCTTGAGTCAGGCGCCACAACCTCTTATAATTCGCCGCTTATCAGCAATGACCGCCCTTAGCTCAGCTGGATAGAGCGCGCCCCTCCGGAGGGCGAGGTCGGAGGTTCAAATCCTCTAGGGCGGGCCATTCCTCAAGCTCACATAAACGAGCTCTCCCCCGCATTTAGGCCGCTACAATTCGCAACACTGAAGTACACGACAAGCGCCGCACTTTGCTCTATTTTCTAGAAACGAACCTATACTCAAACAATCTACCTGTGTGTTTGCCATGTTTTGACACTTAGGCAAGCTCCCCTTAGCAAGGTTGTAAGTGCCATGAAACAAGTGTTTGCTAAGCTATGTTCAACGATAATGTGCCTGATGGTGCCCTACGCAGCGGCGCAGGATACGGTGCGTATTGTGCTTAGCGAGCCACTGCTTTCTCTAGAACCATGCATGAGCTCGCGCTCTGACGTTGGACGAGTCATTCTACAAAATATCAGTGAAACGCTGCTCACGGTCGATCCTGATTTCAATACTCTAGAGCCGCGTTTAGCGACGGATTGGACCCAGCTTTCTCCTACCATTTGGCAGTTTGAATTACGCCAAGGAGTCACTTTTTCTGATGGCTCGAATTTTAGTGCCGAAGATGTCGCGCACTCCTTCATGCGAGTCATGTCCAACACTATTGCCTGCGAGCTTAAACACCGTTATTTCAGCGACATGAACATAACCGTGAAGCCGATCAATGAGCATCGTATTCAGTTCATTACCGCTAAACCACAGCCTATTTTGCCACTGCTATTATCAGCTTTGACCATAGTGCCGTCGTCCACACCGATCGCGTTTACCAATCAGCCAATTGGTACAGGTCCTTACATCGTCGAGCCTTGGCAGCCAGGCACCCCCATCTTGCTCTCGCGTCGCTCTGACTATTGGGGGCCACAACCACAGGTCGATAAAGCGATTTACCTTTATGAAAGTGATGCTGAAAAGCGTGCAAACATGATTCAAACCGGTGCAGCGGATATCGCCCCACAGCTCCCTCAAGATCAGATAAAAACTGATAACAGCACTGACTTTGCCTACCCTAATTCAGAGACCGTCTATTTACGCCTAGATCACTTTAGCGCGCCACTTAACGATATACGGGTACGTAAAGCCTTAAATCTGGCCATTGACCGTGAAAGTTTTATTGGCGCATTAGTGCCCACTGCTGCGGTCGTGGCAACGCACATAGTGCCGCCTTCTACACTGGGTTGGAACCGTTTTTTAAACCCTTGGCCCTATGATCCAGACCAAGCGCGCGCCTTGTTGCAAGACGCACGCGATGACGGCGTGGATGTGGACCAAGAGATTGTCTTGATCGGTCGACGTGGCAATTTTCCAAACGCCTTAGAAATCAATTTAAATTTGGCACAGATGTTTCGTAATGTAGGACTCAATGTGCGCCTCGAGATGTATGATATCGGCCCATGGATTGACTATTACACCAAACCTTTTGCCGAGCCTAGAAAGCCGCAAATGATCATGGCGCAGCACGATAACAGTCTTGGTGATCCTTATTTTTCGATGATTTGGAAATATACTTGCGATGGTGCGCAATCAGGCTTATGCGACCCCAAACTCGACAATATGATTCAGCTAGCTGCCTCAGCTGTCGGCACGGAGCGAGCACGCCTATGGCGTCCGGTGTTTCAGTATGTTCATGAAACCATCGTCGCAGACGTGTTCTTATTCCATATGGTGGGCTTTTCAAGCATTGCTGAGCGCTTAGACTTCACGCCTTCTATCAAGACCAACTCTGAATTACCCTTAGAAGAAATTCGCTTCCGCCCCTGATTGAAATCAAAAACACAGCAAACGTGCGCATTTTATTCTAAACCTATTCTCTTTTCTGACCCACTATGCACGCAGGCTTAGCGTAAAGTCTCGCCCGTCAAAAAAAGTTCAGCGACTGGCCAAACTTTGACATATAACACATGACAAGCGTGCCCTTTAACGGCATGATACGGCTCAAAAAACAATCAATGAAAGTTAGGATGGATACGTATTATGGACAACCCGTTAGCTGCGATTCAGCTCGGCAAGGAACTACTTGGGATCGATGATGCATCCTACACACGTTTACTCGAAGACATGTTCGGCAAAGCCGATGTCGTGACACTCACCTCAAAAGAGCAAAGTGAATTATTGTCACGCTTTCACCTACTAGGCTATCGCCCTAAACAAATCACCTCTACCGTGCCGCAAAGTGCTTCTCCGGTGATGGTGGTCAGCAAATAACTAGCGCTTTAGCGCAGAATTAAGTCAACCTCTATACTCAAGGTCTTGCTCCACGCTCAATCAAACAAGGAAAAGATTGAGCGAGTTTGTAACGGCAAACGGCAGCTTTGTAGTATTTTGCTAATACAGTATTGGCATCAGACAAAGCTAAAATATACTAGATTAACAGTATGATGTTCTCTTTTAGCTGAGCTTTTCCATGACATTAGCCACCCCGCAAGACCTAGTTGATAAATATAACCTTGCCCAAGCCCCAGAGCCTGAGCTAGACGCGCTTCTCAAAGCCTTGGCACGTACTTTTGATGTGCCCATTGCCTTGGTCGCTGTTAAAAATGAAGGCAATTTAGAGTTTCGGAGTCGCGTGGGCTTAGCGGTGGATTCACTGCCGATCGAAAACACCTTATGTCAGTATGTGCTCTTAAACGAGCAGCAAATCATTATCGAGGATTTAGCCAAGGACCCGAGATTTTTGGAGTTGCCACTGGCAAAAACAACACCGACTCTTGGGTTTTACGCGGGCACCCCCGTTATCATTGACGATGTCACGGTAGGCTCTTTATGCATCATGGATTATCAAGCTCGCAGCCTGACCAAAGAGCAAGCCACACAACTGGAAGAGTTAGGGCAATTTATCAGCCATCATTTAAAACTCTACAGTGAACATAATCAACTACGTTTAGAGCACAGTCTACTGGACCAATCGGCGGCGGTCATGCTCAACTGGCATTACCGCAATGGCCTAACACTGCAAAGCGTGACCCGTAATGTGGAGCAAGTCCTCGGGCTTTCTTACGATCATTTGATCCATAACCATCAAAATTTCGAATCGTTTTTGACCGTTCCAAGCCAAGAAGACTTTCACTTCATGCTGCAAAACCATCTTAGTGGTGTCGAAACTACTGAGACCAACTTAGAGCTGTATAAAGCCTCGAAAAAAGTTTGGATTCGGTTGTTAAGTAAAGCCTTCTATCACACAGATGGGCGCTTACATACTATTCAAGCGATTGCCACAGACAATACCCAACAACGCTATATCGAAAATCGTCTCAATGAAGCGAACCGCCGTATGCACCTGCTGCTTGAAGCATCAGAACTTGGCACATGGGATTACGATGCCGCCACCGAGAGCACCTCTGTCAACCGTCGCTGGTGTGAAATCATCGGCGTCGAATACGAGTTTTACGACGGCAGTAATCATTTTTGGCAGCAGCGTATTCACCCAGCCGATCTAGCTGAGGTCTTACAAAAGCTCAAAGCCCATATTAATGGTGAATCAAGCGTTTACTCAGCCATCTATCGTATGAAGCACGAAGCGGGTCACTGGGTCTGGATTGAAACCTATGGCCGCGTGGTGGAGCGTGATGAAATGGGAGAAGTCACACGTATTGCTGGCACCCACCGCGACATCACCGAACGCAAGCACATTGAAATTCATCAACACAAACAAACACAGTTGCTTGGCTTTATCGATAAAGCTCGTGCTGCTTATCTAGAAACACATGACCTACCTGGCGCCTGTCAAAAAATCTTGCCCGAGCTTATCGAAATCGCTGACAGTCAATTTGCTTTCATTGGCCAAGTGTTGATTGAAGACGGGCGTCAGCGCTTGTTCATTCATGCAATCTCTGAGCTCAGCTGGAACAGCGCCAGTGAAGCTTTGATCAGCTTGTATAAAGACCGTAAGCTGTATTTTGACTCGTTCGATAATTTATTCGGTGAAGTGATCAAAACCGAACAGACGGTGATCAGTAATAAACCAAACAGCCATCATGCTTCTCGCGGCACGCCCAGTGGCCACCCGCCTATTTATCGTTTTATGGGGCTACCGATTCAACAGCAAGGCGGCTTAGTCGGCATGGTCGGCTTGGCCAATAAATTCAGTGACTATACCCAAGAAGATGCGGCTTTTTTGCGCCCTCTTTTAGATGCTCTGGCAGGCCTGTTCTATGCCATTGAATTGGAAAAAGCACGCATCGCTGCAGAAGATCAATTAACCCGTATGGCGATGACCGATGCTCTGACTGGGCTGCACAATCGCCGCGCTTTCATTGATCACACTGCCTCTTTATCGGCTGAGGAACCCATCTTTTTTGCCATGCTGGATATCGACTTTTTCAAACAGGTCAACGATACCTATGGTCACGATATGGGTGATAAGGTTATCAAGTCTCTAACGCACGCCATGCAAGAAGTGCTAGGGGATGAGCATTTTATTGCACGGATGGGGGGAGAGGAATTCGCCGTGGTGCTTCATGGTCTAGATAAAGTAGGTGCCGAAGCATTACTAGAAGCACTACGCTTACGAGTCGCTGAGCGCTCTATTGCGATCGACGAGGGCCATATTGCCATCACTATCAGTATTGGCGTAGCGCCACATAGCACGCACTCGGCCGATCAAACCCTAAATCAAGCCGATCATGCTTTGTATAAAGCCAAAGAAACTGGTCGTAACAAGTTGGTGTGGAGCGTCTAATCCGTCTCTCGATTGAGGCTGATTTGCTCAGCAAATTTAGCCTTAATACTCAGCACTTCATCCATGTTTTCAATGAACAGCTCCACTAACTCAGGGTCAAAGTGCTTGCCAGACTCGTCACGAAGTAATGCAACCGCTTCGTCTACCGACCAAGCCTGCTTATAAGGTCGTTCACTGGTCAAAGCATCAAACACATCGGCAATGGCAGCAATACGTCCTTCTAATGGAATTTCGCTGCCTTTTAAGCCATAAGGATACCCAGCACCATCCCAGCGTTCGTGGTGGGTAATGGCTATCGAGCGTGCTAATGCCACCAATTGCGAGCGAGGATTGGCTAAAATGTCGGCGCCAATCTTGGCATGGGTTTTCATTTGCTTGAACTCATCATCGTCCAAGCGCCCAGGCTTAAGCAAGATATTATCGGGGATGGCAATCTTACCCAAATCATGCATTTGCGCAGCCAACAACAACTCATTAGCCGATTCATCATCGATCCCAGCGGCGCGTGCCAATACATAAGAATAACGGCTCATACGCTGCACGTGCATACCGGTCTCATTGTCTTTATATTCTGCCGCACGCCCCAAGCGCTGGATCAAATCAATCTGGGTTTCTCGCAAGGCTTCCGCTTGTACTAAGGACAAATGCGTTTTCACCCGTGCTCGCACAATCGCTGGCACAATAGGTTTGGTTATGTAGTCCACCGCTCCCAGCTCAAAACCTTTTTCTTCATCAATGGTGTCACGCAGGGCCGTCACAAATATGACCGGTACTTGGCGCAAAGTGCTATCGGCTTTGAGTTGCTGACACACTTCAAAACCTGTCATATCCGGCATCATGATGTCCAACAAGATAAGGTCAACGGGTTCCTTTTCGATCAGTTCTAGAGCACTTTTACCTGAACGTGCAAACGACAATCGATACTGATCTTGCAGCACTTGGCGCAGCACTTTTAGATTGGCTGGCTCATCATCGACCACCAAGATACGCGGCTGTTGTTTGATTAATAATGACATAATTGATACCTATTTAAGGCCAGCCCTGGCTTCTCTAATGTGCAATGCAGCTTTTTCAAAATCAAACTCATCAATGGCTTGAGTCGCTCGGTTCACCGCTACGGCCACGTCACCCTTTACCGCGCCCAACAGACGCTCTGCTAAGTCATCGTCGATTTCACCTGACTCAGTGATATACAGCCATTCAGTAAGCTGCTCAATCATCTCTTGCTGACTCATGCTGACTTGGGTGATATCTTGCTCGCGCGGCAGGTGCGAGCTTAACAGCTCAATATCTTGGCTAAAATCTTGCCATAACCGTGCAAGCTCCGTTAGCTTGGCTTGCATGTCACTCAGCCGATAAGCATTAACGGACTTTTCTAAAGCCGTAAAGCACTGATACAGCGGCAATAATGCAAAATTTCCAGTCAGCCCTTTTAGTGCATGGGCTCTTAAGGCCAAGGATTCCCAGTTTTGCTGTGTGACAAATTCCTGCAAATCCTCAACCAAAGTCTGGTGTTTGTGATAGAAGTTAATCAACTCTTGCGCAAACAGCTGATAATCCCCCCACAGTTCCATCCCTTTGCTCACATGGATAACGTTGAAACGATAACCTGTATCCGGTGCCTGCTGCTGTGCGCTGAGCAAAGTACTCGAGTCCAATTCCAATACTCTGGCCATCTCTTGGGTCAGTAACGCCATATCTACCGGTTTATTAGCAAACCCAGTCATCCCGGCTTGCTGTGCCTCAAGACGATCTTCAAGCAGTACGCTGGCCGTTAAAGCGATAACTGGCACTGGCTTAAGCTCATGGAGCTGCTCATAGGACCTGATTTGTCGACATGCTTCAAGGCCATCCATATTTGGCATTTGTATGTCCATCAGCACAACATCTGGACGCTTAGCGTTACACACTGATACCGCTTCTACACCATCCTTAGCCACCCATACGCTATGTCCTTGACGACTCAGCAAGATTTTCAAAAGCGTAATATTTTCTTCGATATCGTCAGCAATCAACACACTTAGCGGCGGTAACTGCAGCACACTATGGCTATGTTCTACTTCTTGTTCAGGCGCTTCTTTGAGGGGTAAGTCAAAGTAGAAACAACTGCCTTTTCCTACCTGACTGCTTACATGGATTGTGCCCCCCATTAACTCTACCAATTGCTTGGAAATCGAGGTTCCTAATCCGGTGCCGCCAAAGCGCCGACTCATTGAAGCGTCTGCTTGAGTAAAGGCTTCAAATACGGTTTCTAAACGATCAGCCGCAATACCAATCCCCGTGTCTTGCACACTAAAACGCACCCAGTCAGAGCGCTCAGAGATCGGACTTACCTCAAGTTCCACCGCCCCCGTCTCGGTAAATTTAATGGCGTTCCCTACTAGATTCATCAGTACTTGGCGGATACGATCTTCTGCACCCCAAAGTGCTGCGGGTAAATCTGAGCTTACTTTAAGGTTCAGTGCTAAGCCTTTGTTTCTGGCTTGTAGCCACAGCGTCGAGATCACCGTATCAACACAGGTAGACACTTTAAAAGGTACGATTTCTAGTTCGAGTTTTTGTTTATCAAGCTTGGCACTGTCTAAAATATCATTAAGCAGATGCAGTAAAGAGCGAGCCGACTGACTTATGGTCTGCAAGTGTTTGCGGTTATCTGCAGGTAAATCCGAATCCAGCAAAATATCACTAAAGCCGATAATCGAGTTCATCGGGGTACGAATTTCGTGACTCATATTGGCCAAGAATGATGCTTTGGCTTCCGCCGCTTCCTCTGCTTTACGCTTCGCTTCTCGAAGTTCCTGCTCCATATTTTTACGTGAGGTAATATCGAGCATAACGCCATCTAACCATTTGGCTTGCCGCGCTTCATCATAGACAATGGTACCGCTTTCTAGCACCCAGATAAGGTGCCCAAGCTTATGGATCACACGGTATTCGATCTCATAGGCGTCTTTCGTTCCTACGGCCTCTTCAAAAAAAGCGATCACGCGCTCGATGTCATCTTCATGCACCCAAGAGCCAAAACTTAAACGCCCAGATAAGTAGTCTTCCGCATGGTAGCCATTGAGTTCATAAATAGCCTCTGACAAAAACAGCGGCGTCCAATTCTCATCTAACAAGCAGCGAAACGATACGCCTGGAATATTGCGTATCAACGAGCTTAAGCGCTCTTCGCTTTTACTGATCCGCGCCTGCATGTTCTTACGCTCAGATATATCTGAGGCAAAGCCTACATACAGTAACTCGCCACTCGGTAAGTTAATGCGCCCTACGCCTAACTGAATAGGAAAGGTGTCACCGTTGCGATGACACGCTAAGATTTCTTTACTACGGCCAACGATTTCCTGCTGCCCTGACGCAAAATACTCCACCAAAAAGCCGTCATATTGTGGATCAGCTTCATTGGGGAATAAAACACGTACGGATTGGTTTTTGATTTGTGCTTCAGGCCAGCCAAAAATCTGTTCTGCTGCAGCATTGAATTCTTGAATGATGCCACGGCTATTTAAAGTAAATACTGCGTCTGTGGCAGTATTCAAAATCGCTTGATTGCGCGCCTCACTTGCCGTGCGCTCCATTAATAATTGGCGATAGCGCAGTTGCGAGCTGACATTCAAAGCCAAGATAAAAATCAAAAATGAGAAAATTGACACGGCATAAGCAAGCTCCGAGTTATCTTCTAGGGGCCGCAACGGCACTGAATTACCCGCCTCTTGTATAAAATAGGCCGCCGACATCCCCGTGTAATGCATACCAGAAATCGCCATCCCCATAATGCTGGCAATGATCATTTTGATACGTATGGTCGGCATATTGGGAAACGCTTGCTTCATGGCACGGCGTGCCAACAGTGCCACTCCAGCTAAGGTCACCGCGACAAAGATCGACATGGCAAACAGATAAGGGTTATAGCGCAAGCTCAGATTCATATCGATGGCGGCCATGCCAATATAATGCATACCCCCAATACCAGCGCCGACAATTAAACTATTTTTTATAATAACTTTAAGCGAGTCTCTTTCACGTATGAGCGATTTCAATACGCTTAAACTGGCGATAAAGGCTGGTACTAAAGAAACAATCGTGAGCAGTAAATCGTAATCGATCTGATGAGGCATATTAAACGCCAGCATGCCGACAAAATGCATACTCCAAATACCACCGCCTAAAATCACTGCTCCAGTGACCATCGCGATACGTCGATGCTGCTCGTTTTCAATATGACGCGCGGTTTCGGCGAGCCTCAAGGCAAAGAAAGATGCGCTACTGGCAATTAACACTGATAGCACAACCAAAAAAGGATCGTAGTGACCTTGAATCAAGGTCGCAGAGGAAAGATCGGTAACAAAAAAATTAGACAACCAAGTCATTAGGGAAGGCAGCTCAACTGTAACTTATATGATTTAGCGTAGCGCAAATTTGTTTATCAGACCTTATCACTCTTGTTCTAATATGTAACGCATAGTGTGTCATTGTTCCTCTCTATGTTACTTGTGCTACTCGCGCAGACAAAAAAAAGCCAGCACAAGGCTGGCTATCAACATACAAAGAAAACGATTCATGGGATTAGACCGCTACATATTCGGATAGTTCGGCCCGCCTGTTCCTTCTGGTGTCACCCAAGTAATATTTTGCGCAGGATCCTTAATATCACAGGTTTTACAGTGCACGCAGTTCTGCGCATTGATCACAAATTTAGGGCCTTCATCGCCTTCAACAATTTCGTACACACCAGCCGGACAATAACGCTGGGCAGGCTCTGCATAGTCCGATAAATTGCTGCCCGTTGGGATACTCTCGTCAGCTAACACTAAGTGACAAGGCTGATCTTCTTCGTGATTAGTATTGGACAAAAACACCGATGACAAGCGGTCAAAGCTCAATTTACCATCCGGTTTGGGGTAACGAATCTTGGTAAACTGATCAATCGTCTGCATTTGCGCGTAATCTGGCGTATCGTCATGCAAGGTAAACGGGCTTTTACCACCTAACAAGTTTTGTTCGATAAAGTTGTAGGCTCCGCCCCAAAAAGAGCCAAACTTGTGCATTGCTGGAGCAAAGTTACGACTGCCAAACAGCTCTTCTTTTAACCACGACTGGTCAAATAAATCGGCAAACGTCTGCTCAAGCTTCGACGCAGGCTCAGCACGTACACTGTGAATGGCCTCTGCAGCCAACATCCCGGACTTCATTGCCGTGTGCGTACCTTTGATCTTGGCGACATTTAACGTGCCCGCATCACAGCCTATAATTAAGGCACCTGGCATGGTCATACTCGGCAAAGCATTCCAGCCCCCTTTGGTGATGGCCCGAGCACCATAAGAGATGCGCTCGGCACCGTCTAAATATTGCTTAAACAGCGGATGATGCTTCATACGCTGAAACTCTTCATAAGGGCTCAGCCAAGGATTTTGATAATTCAAATCAACGATCAACCCGACGGCAACTTGGTGGTTATCACCGTGGTATAAAAAGAATCCACCACTGGCCTCTTCTAACGGCCAACCACTGCCGTGTAAGACTAAACCAGGCTCGTGTTTTTCAGGATCAATCTGCCATAGCTCCTTGATGCCGATCGCATAATGCTGGGCATCGCAACCTTGGGCGAGATCAAATTTGTCGATCAGTTGTTTACCAAGATGGCCGCGACAACCTTCCGAGAAGACAGTATAGGTGGCATGTAGCTCCATGCCTTCAGTATACGTTGCCAGCTGCTGGCCTTTAGCGGATACGCCCATATCCCCTGTAGCAACGCCTTTAACGCTGCCATCCTCGTGATAAAGCACCTCTGCCACAGCAAACCCTGGAAATACATCCACGCCTAACTGTTCCGCTTGTTGGCCCAACCAGCGACATAAGTTACCTAGACTGATTACATAATTGCCATCATTTTTTAGCGAGCGAGGCAGCAACCCATGCGGGATTTGTTTACCGATCTCGCCTTCTTTGAGCAGGTAAACGCGATCTTGTGTCACGGGCGTATTGAGTGGCGCGCCCAAAGCTTGCCAGTCAGGCAACAATTCATTAAGCGCTCGTGGCTCTAACACCGCGCCAGATAAAATGTGTGCGCCTACTTCCGACCCTTTTTCCAACACGCACACATTCAGATCCGCGTCGAGTTGCTTTAAGCGGATCGCCGTGGCCAGCCCCGCAGGCCCCGCCCCAACGATAACGACATCAAATTCCATCGATTCACGCATGACCGCACTCCTCTGTTGGTGTTTGTTATAATTTTTCGGTCAACTCGGGTAACACATCAAATAGGTCGGCGACTAAGCCATAATCAGCCACCTGAAAAATAGGCGCATCTTCGTCTTTATTAACTGCAACGATAACTTTAGAGTCTTTCATCCCTGCCAAATGCTGGATCGCCCCTGAAATACCGAATGCCATATACAGATCTGGCGCCACGATTTTACCGGTTTGACCAACCTGCATATCATTGGCCACAAAGCCTGAGTCAACGGCGGCTCGAGAGGCCCCCACCGCCGCACCGAGCTTATCGGCCAACGCTTCTAATAAGGCGAAGTTCTCTCCACTGCCGACCCCGCGACCACCCGAAACAATACGCTCTGCAGCGGTCAGCTCGGGACGCTCTGACTCAGTAAGCTCGTCGTTTACCCAGCTAGAAAGGGCCGTATCAGCTGGCACCTCTACCGTCTCGATACTGGCCGTCCCCCTTGATAGAGAAGCTTTATCGAACGCCGCCGCACGCACCGTGATGACTTTCACTGCATCGTGAGAAGTGACTGTGGCAATCGCATTGCCGGCATAAATGGGGCGCTGAAACTGGTCGTCACTTAATACCGCCGTAATGTCGGATAACTGCCCCACATCCAACAGCGCAGCCACTCTCGGTAAGGTCTCTTTACTCACCGAATTGGCAGGCGCCATGATATGAGAAAAACCATCGGCTATTGCCATAATCAGAGCACTTAAATTTTCGGCTAAATCATGCGCTAAGCTAGCGTCTTGGGCTAATAAGACCTTACTGACGCCATCGCACTGAGCACCTTGCTCTGCGGCCGCTTGGGCATTGTCGCCTGCAACCAGCAGTGTGATGTCACCACCCAACTGTCGTGCTGCGGTTAAAGCACTCAAGGTGGCAGACGTTAATTCTAAGCCATTGTGTTCCGCAATCAGTAAAGTCGTCATTAGATCACCTTCGCTTCGTCTTTCAGTTTCTCGATCAACTCATCTACCGAGCTTACTTTGATACCACCTTGGCGGGCGGCCGGTGCTTCTACTTTATCAAGCTGAATATGCTGCTTAGGGGTTACGCCAAGCTGCTCAAAAGTAGTGGTATCGAGCGGCTTTTTCTTGGCCTTCATAATGTCAGGTAGCTTAGCAAAGCGTGGTTCGTTCAGTCGCAAATCGGTGGTCACAATGGCTGGCATCGTCAGTTTTACCGTGCGCAAGCCACCATCGATTTCGCGAGTCACACTGACCGAACCATCTGCTATCGATACCTTAGAAGCAAAGGTACCTTGTGGGCGCTGCGTCAACGCCGCCAACATTTGCCCAACTTGGTTGTTATCAGAGTCGATGGATTGTTTGCCTAGAATCACTAGGTCCGGCGACTCTTGGGCCATAATTTGCGCCAGCGCCTTGGCAACGTTCAGCGGCTCTACAACCCCCTCCGTTTCAACCAAAATGGCGCGATCTGCTCCCAATGCCAAAGCCGTACGCAGCTGCTCTTGGCTAGCATTGCTGCCCACACTCACGGCAATCACCTCGTCGGCAATACCGGCTTCTTTAAGGCGAATGGCTTCTTCAACCGCTATCTCACAAAATGGATTAATGGCCATTTTTGTGTTGCTTAAATCCACATCGCTGTTATCCGATTTGACGCGTACCTTTACGTTGTAATCGATTACGCGTTTGACTCCGACCAATATCTTCATAATCGCTACCCTCAGATTCTGATAACAATAAACGTCATATACAGTTAAAGAGTCGTATTTAGGGGGTATTTCTGCAATAACATTTAGCGCTAATTACACTGACAGATTGGTGCGAGACTATTGTCCGGACATAAAAAAACCCCTTACGACCTTGTCGTAAGGGGTTTTTTAATCCCTGTCAGAGGATTAGCACTCGATGGCGTTGACCGCCAAACCTCCACGCGAGGTTTCTTTGTATTTGTCTTGCATGTCTTTACCTGTATCACGCATGGTGCGGATCACTTTATCAAGTGAGATAAAGTGCTCACCGTCACCGCGCAGCGCCATTTGCGTCGCATTGATGGCTTTCATCGCGGCAATGGCATTACGCTCAATACAAGGCACTTGCACCAACCCGCCGACGGGGTCACACGTTAAGCCAAGGTTGTGCTCAAGACCGATTTCAGCGGCGTTTTCCACTTGCGCTGGTGTGCCGCCCAAGATTTCACAAAGTCCTGCTGCGGCCATAGCACAAGCCGAACCGACTTCGCCCTGACAACCTACTTCCGCACCAGAAATCGATGCGTTCAGCTTACATAAAGCGCCGATGGCCGCTGCGGCTAGGAAGAAGTCAACTATTTGATCTTCACTAGGGTTTGGCATGAATTCCATGTAGTACATCAAGACCGCTGGAATAATACCCGCAGCGCCGTTAGTCGGCGCCGTTACCATGCGACCGCCACCCGCGTTTTCTTCATTGACCGCCAACGCATATAAGTTGACCCAGTCCATCGCGCTCAAAGTTGAGCTGATGATGTTGGGAGTGGTGGCACTGATCAATGATTGATGTAGCGTTTTCGCTCGACGACGAACATTCAAACCGCCCGGCAGTTTACCTTCACGACCAAGTCCTGTTTGGATACAGTCGTACATCGCACGCCAAATGTCCAAGAGACCTGCACGCACCTCTTCTTCTGTACGCCATACTTTTTCATTTTCCATCATCAGTTCACTGATGCGTAAGTTATTGTCCTTACACAACTGCAATAGCTGGACAGCATTTTTAAAGGTATAGGGCACTTCGACTTTCGGCACTAGGCGCGCATCTTCGGTCGCTTGCGACTCATCGATGACAAAACCGCCACCGATAGAATAATAAGTATTCTGATATAACACGTTTTCTGATGCATCGTAGGCAGAAAGACGCATCGCATTTGGGTGATAAGGTAAAGCTTCTTCAAGCAATAACATATCACGGTTCCAAATGAATTCGATCTCATGCTCGGGCGCCACCAACAAACGATTGCTAGCTTTCAGATTAGCGATGCACTCATCCAACCCTTCTGGATTGATGGTGTTAGGACGCTCGCCCATTAATCCCATTACCACAGCATTATCGGTGCCGTGACCTACGCCTGTAGCGCTTAACGAACCATACAGCTCAACCTTGATACGCGCGCAGTCTTTGGTTAGCGCACGCTCACTGAGTACGTCGACAAAGTCAGCCGCAGCGGCCATCGGGCCGACCGTATGAGAACTTGATGGACCAATGCCGATTTTAAAGAGATCAAAAACACTGATAGACATAATGCCTCCAGACGCTTCCTAAACGGAAAATGAATTCAAACAACAGTATAGCTACCAAAAAAAGTAGCCGAGGCAACGGCCTCGACTACATTTTGGCTATAAACGACATGGTTAAATGGAGGGATAACCAGAATAGTAAACGTTTAGCGACGTTATTCTAACGACCAAATACTACAGTGCGTTTACCATTTAGGAAGACGCGCTTTTCAACGTGGCATTTAATCGCATTGAACAAGGTAACACGTTCAATGTCTTGGCCTTTAGCAACCAAGTCTTCTGGGTAGTGAGCGTGATCTACTGTCTGGATGCCTTGTGCGATGATTGGGCCTTCATCAAGGTCATCGTTCACGTAGTGTGCCGTAGCACCGACCATTTTCACACCTTTCTCCCATGCTTGGTGGTAAGGACGTGCGCCCTTAAAGCCTGGTAGCAATGAGTGGTGAATGTTGATCGCACGACCATCTAGATACTGACACATTTCTGATGACAATACCTGCATGTAACGGGCTAGTACCACAAGCTCAGCATCGTACTGTTCGATTAATTCACGAACCTTTGCTTCTTGCTCTTGCTTTGTCTCTGCAGTGATCGGCAAGTGGTAGTAAGGGATGTTATGCCACTCAGCCAATGACTCTAAATCTGGGTGGTTAGAGATAATCACCGGTACTTCAATATTTAGCTGACCTGTACGGTAGCGGTAAAGTAGATCGTTTAGACAGTGATCGTACTTTGACACCATGATTGCAACACGAGGGCGATGGTTTGGTGGGGTGAGTTCCCAGTCCATTTCAAACTGCTTAGCACGAGACGCGAATTCAGCTTTGAACTCTTCAGCAGTAAAATCCGCTGATTGAGGGTAAAACTCAACACGGATGAAAAAACGATTGGCTTCGCGATCGTCAAAAGAATGGATTTCGTCAATGTAGTTGCCGGTTTCAGCCATGTAACGAGTTACGACATCCACAGTGCCAAGAACACTTGGGCAGCTGGCAGTGAAAATCCATGGTTTTGTAGTTGCTTTCATAGGAAGTTCTCTTTGGAAATAAAAAGGCCGACCAGAATGGTCGGCCTATTGTGGGGCAGTATTACGCTTCGACAACTAGGCCGAATTCACGACTTGCGTCTTGAATCCATAGCCATAGGTAGTCAGCAAAGCTGCGGCGGACTACCAATTCGAATTCGCTTTCACCAGAGCGGCGAATGATCGCTGAGCTCTTCGCGAAGGCAGTTGAAACAACTTTGCCTACTGGGAACACGCTTGGGTGTACATCTACGATAGTAGATTTTTTCAGTACGTCCAATACGTTGGCGCCAGATAGCTTGTAGATCGTCCAACCGCCGCTTACGTTCACTACTTGGTAGTGGCCGCTTAGTTCGTTGTGTAGAGCTGACTCTACTTCGAACGTTTTTAGACCAGGAACGATAACTAACCACTCGTCTGGAGAAATCCAACGAACCGATACATCACCTTTCTCAACAGATGTTAGCGGTTGAGTTGGCAGAGCCACACCCAACGCTTTTTCTGCTGCTTTCAACTGGTCAGCGTTTTCTGCATTCAAACGAAGTGTGATGTGACCCATCAACGCTTCTTCTTTGAATGTAACACCACCTGTTTTAGGACCGCTCTTAGCAACTGTTGCTAGGTCAGCGTGAAACAGTGGCGACTGGCCTTGGATTGAAGCATCAGCCAACTGTTCCATGTACGATACAGTTGCTGCTTCTTGTTTAACCTCAGACATTTTGACGTTCCCCTTTTGGATCTAGGAAAATTGGGCTGCAGATTTCTGCTTCAACGATACGACCATCTACAAGTGGGTAGTATACTTTTTCACCCATCTTGTCTAAGCCACCTTTAACGAAACCTAGCGCGATTGAACGGCCTAGGCACGCACTCCAGTAACTAGAAGAGATGTGACCAACCATTGGCATTGGGATTGGCGCAGTTGGGTCAAATACACCCTGAGCACCTTCTGGCAATACAATGTTTGGATCAATCGTCTTAATACCCACCATTTGCTTACGCTCAGCACGAACACAGTCTTCACGCTGCATACCACGCTTACCGATGAAGCTGAATGGTTTGTTCATAGAAACAGCCCAGCCCATGCCTAAATCGTATGGGTGAACAGAGCCATCAGTGTCCTGACCTGCGATGATGAAACCTTTCTCTGCACGAAGGATGTGCATGGTTTCAGTACCGTATGGTGTTAGGTCGTACTTCTCGCCGTGTTCGAACAGTTTCTCCCAAACATGCATACCGTAGTTCGCTTGTACGTTGATCTCGAAAGACAACTCACCAGTGAATGAGATACGGAATACACGTGCTGGAACACCTGCAACAGTCATTGGTTTCCAGTCCATGAACTTGAAGCTGTCTTTTGATACGTCTGCATCAGTTAGCTCTTCAAGCAGCTTACGGCTGTTTGGACCAGAGATTGTCATAGTCGCCCAGTGGTCAGTTACAGAAGTGAAGTACACTTCTAGCTCTGGCCATTCTGTTTGATGGTAGAACTCTAACCAGTTCAAAACAGTTGCCGCACCACCTGATGTTGTTGTCATCAAGAAGTGGTTTTCAGCAAGACAAGAGGTTACACCATCGTCGAATACCATGCCGTCTTCTTTCAGCATTAGGCCGTAACGACATTTACCAACAGGTAGTTTCGCCCAAGCGTTAGAGTATACGCGACCTAGGAATTCACGCGCATCTTTACCTTGGATATCGATCTTACCTAGTGTCGATGCATCAAGGATACCGATCGACTCACGTGTCGCTAAACACTCACGGTCTAGAGCTTGCTGCATAGACTCGCCCGCTTTCGGGAAGTACCAAGGACGTTTCCATTGGCCTACATCCTCAAACTTAGCGCCGTGCTCTAGGTGCCATTTGTGCATCGCGCTGTAACGCTCTGGATCAAATAGATCTTTACAATCACGGCCAGCAATCGCACCAAATGTAATTGGTGTGTAGTTAGGACGGAAGATTGTCGTACCTGTTTCAGGGATAGACTGGTTAAGAACCTTCGCCGCTACTGCCATACCGTTGATGTTACCCAATTTACCTTGGTCAGTACCAAAGCCCATTGCAGTGTAACGTTTAACGTGTTCGATTGACTCAAAACCTTCGCGACAAGCAAGCTCGATACCAGCAGCTGTTACGTCGTTTTGGTAGTCAACGAATTGCTTAGGTGCTTGAGACGTTGGTTTCGTGTGTGGCACGTGGAACAACGCCATTGGCTTAGACTCTTTTTGCTCAGTTGTTGCTGGAACAGCAACTTCTACAGCGCTAAGACCTAGTTTTTCCAATGCTTCAAGACCTGCTTTCTTACCTTCTTCTAGGGCACCGGCAGTGTTAAATGTACCGTTGATTGCACCCGCAGTAAGTTGCTTCTGTACTGTTTTACCAGGTAGGAAGCCAAGCACTTCTTCGTTCCATACTGGCTTAGAACCAGTGTGGCAAGATAGGTGGATAACTGGGCTCCAACCACCAGAAGACGCTACTGTATCAGCGCTTAGTTTCTTCACAGAACCAGTCACTTTAGAGCCGTCTTCACTGATTGGTGCAACCGATACACCTGTTACACGCTTGCTACCTTGAACGTCGATTACTGCAGAACCAGCGATCACTGTGATGCCACGCTCGCGCGCTGCTTCAACTAGTGCACCTGTTGGGTTCTTACGCGTATCAACGATTGCTTGAACTTTACGACCTGCATCGTGCCAATCAATGGCAGTACGGTAGGCATTGTCGTTCGTTGTCATCAGCACAAGTTCGTTACCTGGTACAACGCCGTAACGGTTGATGTAAGTTGAAACAGCGTTTGCAACCATACAACCTGGAACATCGTTGTTACCGTATACAAGTGGACGCTCGTGCGCACCTGTCGCTAGCACAACCCATTTTGCACGAACACGGTGGTAGCGCTGACGCACTTGGCCGTTTGGTGCACGATCAGCGATGTGGTCAGTTAGACGCTCGTGGATCGTTAGGAAGTTGTGGTCGTGGTAACCGTTCACAGTAGAGCGAGGTAGAACGATAACGTTTTCGTTCGCTTCTAGCTCTTTCACAACGCTTGCAACCCAAGCGTGTGCTGCTTTACCGTCAACACTTTCTTTGCTTGACAATAGGCTACCACCGAACTCGTTTTGCTCGTCCGCGATGATTACGCGAGCGCCGCCACGAGCTGCAGTTTGAGCAGCCAATAGACCCGCAGGACCTGCACCGACAACCACAACATCAGCGTGTTGGTTTACTTTGTCGTAGATATCTGGATCGTATTCTTTTGGAGAACGACCTAGACCCGCAGCTTTACGGATAAATGTTTCGTATGTTTCCCACATAGATTGTGGGTACATGAAGGTTTTGTAGTAGAAACCAGGAGGCATCATCTTGCCACCGATCTTACCAACAAGACCCATCACGTCGTTTTCAACACTTGGCCAACCGTTGGTAGCGCTAGACACTAGGCCAGAGAACAACTCTTGCTGTGTTGCACGTACGTTTGGTACTTGTGTCGCTTCAGTTGCGCCAAGCTGCATGATCGCATTTGGCTCTTCTGCGCCTGCTGCAACGATACCGCGAGGACGGCTGTATTTGAAACTACGACCGATTAGGTCAACACCGTTTGCTAGAAGTGCAGACGCTAGTGTGTCACCCGCGAAGCCTTCGTATTGTTTACCATTGTAGGTAAAAGTAAGTGGCTTAGAACGGTCAATTCGGCCACCGCTTTGTAGACGATTTTTTTGAGACATGATCCGCTCCCTTACTCCGCAACCACTTTAGGTTGCTCACCCATTTTGTAAACTTCTTTGATTTCATACGTTACGGTGTGACGTGTAACGTTGAAGAACTTACGGCAGCCCGCCGCATGAACCCAAATTTCGTGGTGTAAACCTTTAGGGTTCTTACGGAAGAACATGTAGTTACCCCACTCTTCGTCTGTGCAAGAGTCAGGATCTTTTGGGCGCTCGATGTGAGCTTGACCGTGGTTGTGAAACTCTTCTTCTTCGCGGTGTTCACCACAGTAAGGGCAATAAATATAAAACATTGAACTGAATCTCCCGTTAGTGTGCTACACCAGCTGCGCCGTGCTCATCGATCAGCGCGCCATTGTGGAATCGGAACATAGAGAATGGCTCAGCAATCTCATGCATTTCACCTTTCGCCAAAGAAGCCGCAAAGACGTTACCTGAACCAGGAGTCGCCTTAAAGCCACCGGTACCCCAACCACAGTTGAAGTAAAGGTTCTTAACTGGCGTCTTAGAGATGATCGGACATGCATCTGGACATGTATCAACGATACCACCCCATTGACGGTTCATACGGACACGGCTAAAGATTGGGAACATCTCAACGATCGCTTGCACTGTGTGCTCGATAGTTGGGTAAGAACCACGCTGGCCGTAACCTAGGTAGCTATCGATACCTGCACCGATTACCAAGTCACCTTTGTCAGACTGAGATGCGTAACCGTGTACGTGGTTAGACATAACAACTGTGTCTAGGATTGGTTTAATTGGCTCAGATACCAAGGCTTGTAGTGGGTGAGACTCAAGTGGTAGTTCGAAACCAGCTTTTGCCGCCATCACACCAGAGTGACCTGCAACCACACAGCCTACTTTGTCAGCCATGATGTCGCCGTAACGGTCAGTCTTAACGCCTGTTACCGTGCCATCTTCAATGATGAAGTCTAATACTTCTGTTTGTTGGATAAGATCCACACCGCGCATGTCTGCACCGCGAGCGAAGCCCCAAGCAACCGCATCGTGACGAGCAACACCCGCACGTGGCTGCCAAGAAGCGCCCATAACTGGGTAACGAGCGTTATCAGAGCAATCAAGGATTGGTACGATTTCGTTAACCTGTTTCGCGTCCAGTACTTCACCGTCGATACCGTTCAAACGGTTCGCGTTTACACGACGCTCGATATCACGCATATCTTGTAGCGTGTGGCCTAAGTTTAGACAGCCACGCTGAGAGAACATCACGTTGTAGTTAAGATCTTGAGAAAGACCTTCCCACAGTTTCATAGCGTGTTCGTACAAGCGACCAGCTTCGTCCCACAAGTAGTTAGAACGAACGATAGTTGTGTTACGCGCTGTGTTACCACCACCAAGGTAGCCTTTCTCGATCACAGCAACGTTAGTGATGTTGTGTTCTTTGGCTAGGTAGTATGCAGTGGCCAGACCGTGACCACCACCACCGACGATGATGACATCGTATTTCTTTTTCGGTGTCGGGTTGCGCCAAACCCGCTGCCAATTTTCATGATGGCTTAGACTGTGCTTTAACAAGCCAAATCCGGAATACTGCTGCATTGTGTCAGCTCCTTATCATGGCAGCCCCTCTGAGGACTGCATTACAAAGTGGTAATACTAGCGATAGACTGGGTAGTCGGCGCGAAGGCGCTTTTACTTGCTCTTTCACTGCGGTGATTTCTCTTCAGGCTCTTCAAAAGTTGAAGCAGCGTTCAGGGAGCTACAAGCTTAACAATTAGCACTGCATACAAGCCAGCCTCAAAGCTATAAAACTGAACTTGTTTACCCTAATACTTGCTGCTCTCTAGAAGAGACAATTTACAGTGGAAATACTATGTAAACCCCCTGTCTGTCACATTCTTGAATGCGTCAATTTGATAGTTATTTACGACAGTTAAAATGTCACAATTCTGCCAGTAAAATACGCAGTTTTCGCTGCACTGGATCACACTTTTTGCACCATAGCGGAACAAGAGTCTTACCTTCCTCCACGGTTTGCCTTACACTTAGAGCATCGTTGACGAAATCCCACTCCAGGAATCACCGTTTTAAGATGACTCAAAGCTACCAGAAAAAGCACTTTAGCCCCTCCAATGCAGACAGCAACCATGCTCATGTTGCATCGCGTGATCAGGACCATAAACCAATCATGATTGGCTTTGTGTTACTGGAACACTTTTCGATGGTTGCCTTTACTGGTGCAGTCGATGCGTTAGTCACGGCCAATTTGGTGCAAACCGAAAATTTATTCGATTACGCCACCCTCGGCTTGCATGGCCAATCCGTGGTCAGTGATCTAGGCATTGAAATTTCTACGGGCTCCAGTATAGAAGAACAATTGCAGGGCGCCAGTCAGCATTTTGATGTCATCATCATTTGCGGCGGTTATCGTTGCAATTTAGCCGAGAATGCCAAGCTGACTGAGTACTTAAAAGCCTGCTACCGCCAAGACGCGTACTTGGGCGGCCTATGGAACGGCGCTATTGCGCTGGCGCATGCAGGACTGACCAGTGATACCCGTATTGCCGTGCACCCAGACAACCATCCTTATGTGCGCGAGCACTTTCAAGATACCGTGGTAGCAACAGAAACCTCGATTCTGGATGGCAAGATCATCAGCTGCTCAGGCCCAGTCAGCGCCCTAGCCATGATGCTGTCTTTAGTCGAACAACTGCAAGGCGAGCGCATCGCACGAGCCGCTAAGGAGATTTTGACCTGTGATCAGCTTTCTGAGAGCACGGTGACACCACTTGCCAAGCCTGCAGATGATGCACGTTATCCTGAGTCGCTGAAGAAAGTACTGGATTTGATGCGCAACAACATCGAAGAGCCACTCACCCTAGAAGAGTTGCTACATTATGCTAGTGTGTCGCGTCGTCAGCTTGAGCGCTTATTCCAAAATCACTTGGAAACCAGCCCGTCACGTTACTACCTAGAGCTACGTATTACCTACGCGCGGCGCTTATTACAACAAACCAATAAGCCAATCATCGAAGTGGCCATTGCCAGCGGTTTCGTTAGTTCCAGCCATTTTAGTAACTGCTTCAAAGATTACTTTGGCATTGCACCAAGTAATTTCCGCAAACGCTCCAACCAAGCGTCACAGCCCAACAACACCCAACACTAAAAACAAAAATGCCCCAACGAATGGGGCATTTTTTTTGCTTTGACTAACGGCTATCTTATTCTACTTCTAAGATTTCGTAACTGTGGCTAATGTTGACACCACCACGTTCTAACATCAAAGAAGCTGAGCAGTACTCTTCAGCAGACAATTTGACCGCACGTGCCACATGACTTTCTTTAATGTTACGGCCTGTGACCACAAAATGAATACGAATCTCAGTAAACACTGACGGTACACTGTCAGCACGATCAGCATCTACATGCGCCACACAAGACACGACATCCTGACGCGCCTTTTGTAGAATATTCACCACATCGTAAGATGTACAACCACCTAAACCCGCTAAGATCAACTCCATTGGGCGCGGGCCAGCAGTTTGATTACCATCGATTTCTACTTTAAAGCCTGTACCTGTCTCTGCGGTAAAGTGCTTATCTTCTTGCCAAACGACACTTGTTTTCATGCTGCTATCTCTTAAAACTATTTAAACAAATCCGCCAGCTTTTCGCCGGGATTATCGGCTCTCATGAAGGCTTCACCAACGAGGAACGCATGAATGTCGTTTTCTCGCATAGCGGCCACATCATCACGAGTATGAATACCACTCTCGGTCACGATCAGGCGATCTTTAGGCACATCTCTCATAAGCTCAAAGGTATGCTGTAAGCTTAGCTCAAAGGTATGCAAATCACGATTATTAATCCCTAGAAGCTCGGTCTCGGTATACTCTAGCGCTAACTCAAGCTCGGCACGGTTATGTACTTCTACTAGCACATCCATAGACAGATCACGCGCCATCTGATCTAGCTCACGCAGCTCTTTGCCTGATAGACAGGCCGCGATCAGTAGAATACAGTCCGCGCCAATTGAGCGTGCTTCCATGACTTGGTAAGGATCAACAATAAAGTCCTTACGAATCACGGGTAAAGAGCAGGCATTGCGTGCTTCTACTAAGTAATCTTCATGGCCTTGGAAAAAATCTTGATCCGTCAACACTGACAAGCAAGCTGCACCGCCTTTTTCATAGGATTGAGCAATGTCTTTTGGCGAAAAAGGATCGCGCAAAATTCCCTTACTCGGTGACGCTTTTTTGATTTCCGCAATCACTCCAGCCTTACCTTGACCGATATTGCGACGCAATGCCGCGGCAAAGCCTCGCACAGGGTTATGGGCATTGGCAGCGGACGCCGCAATTTCAAGATTGGCAAACGGCGTACGCGCTTGACGCTCAGCAATCTCTTCATGCTTGCGGGCCACAATCTTGCGTAAAATAGTAGGAGTTTCAACTTGCATAACGTCTCTCTTTTAATCCGCTGTTTCTGGGCTATGAGGCATGTAGCAACGTGAGAAGCTAGCCAGCTCTTGCAGTTTAATTTTCGCCAAACCACCACCCATAATGTCTTCTGCCATAGCAACACCTTCTTCTAAGGTATCAGCCACACCAGCAACATAAATCGCTGCACCAGCATTCAATGCCACAATATCACGCGGCGCATTGTCTTTGCCCTTTGCTTCCAGTGCTACTTTAAGCATCGCAAAGCTACTGTCTGCATCTTCGGTTTGCACTAATGACAATGGCTGCCTTGGGATGCCGAACGCTTCAGGGGTAATCTCATATTCAACGATCTCACCATCCTTCAACTCTGCCACAAAGGTCTTATCAGCAATACTGATTTCATCTAGACCATCCGCCGAATGCACCACCATCACATGCTCGCTGCCTAGTTTTTTCAACACTTCAGCAACCGGACGCACCCACTCTTTGGCAAATACCCCCATCACTTGGCGCTTAGCGCCAGCAGGATTGGTCAGCGGCCCCAGTACATTAAACAAAGTACGCGTCGCCATTTCTTTGCGTGGACCCACAGCGTACTTCATCGCCGAATGATGATTTGGAGCAAACATAAAACCTAGGCCGATTTCCTGTACACAGCGTTTTACTTGTTCACTGTCTAACCCTAGGTAAATACCAGCCTTTTCAAGCACATCCGCACTGCCAGACTTAGACGATACCGAACGACCGCCATGCTTCGCCACACGACCACCTGCCCCGGCGACCACAAACGCAGCCGCAGTTGATACATTAAACAGGTTGCCGCCATCACCGCCAGTACCACAGGTGTCGACTAGATCATCGTCACCCAAATCTACTTTGCTGGACAACTCACGCATAACTTGCGCTGCCGCCGTAATTTCTTCGACAGTTTCGCCTTTCATACGCAAACCGATTAAAAAGCCACCGATCTGCGCAGGTGTGGATTGCCCCGTCATGATGCTACTCATCACAGCGCGCATTTCTTCGCCTGTCAGGTCCTGCTTGTCTACCACACGAGCAATCGCTTGTTGTATATCCACCAGCAAACTCCTAATGTTTGAAAAAGTTATCTAACAAAGCATGGCCATGCTCTGTCAAAATCGACTCGGGGTGAAATTGTACCCCTTCGATGTTTAGTGTTTTATGGCGCAGCCCCATGATTTCATCCAGCTCGCCGTGTTCATTCTGTGTCCAAGCCGTCACTTCCAGACACTCTGGCAGCGTATCTTGACGCACTACCAGTGAGTGATAACGCGTCACGCTGTAAGGCGAAGGCAAGTTTTTAAAGACACCTACGCCAGTATGGTAGACCGCTGAATTTTTACCATGCATGACAGTTTTTGCACGAATCACATCGCCACCAAATACTTGGGCGATGCTTTGGTGCCCTAAGCAAATACCCAATACCGGAATACGCCCAGCAAACGCTTTAATGGTCGCCAGCGATATGCCCGCTTCATTTGGAGTACAGGGGCCTGGCGAGATCACAATGTGGCTTGGCGCCAGCGCTTCAATATCTGCCACTGTTAACGTGTCATTACGACGCACATCCACGTCATATCCCAACTCACGAATATATTGCACCAAGTTATAGGTGAACGAATCGTAGTTGTCTATCATCAGAACCATAGCATTTAAACCATTGATATATAAAGCTTTACAATCTAACAGCTCAATGGTTTCCAGCCTGCTTAAGTAAGCCTATTAGAAGAGGGGAATTTGAGCTCGGATAATACTACATGATTGTCATAATGAGCGCCATTTACACACCTGCCTATACACGCCCAAAACTCGCCTATCTGCTCCGTATCCACCCAACGTGGCGCAATTTTAATCCCTTGCTAACACGCCAATTAGAAATATAAGTAATTGATTCAGAATATGAGTTAGCACACACTAGGAAGCATTGTAAGCCTTAGAAGAGTCTCATCTATGTCGAACCCAATTGCCGAGTTAATTGAACAGTTAACTCAAGAAGATATCTCTACTGAAGCCATTAATCAGGCCATCGCCACCATGCCACCCGACGACGTGGCCCTAGCGCTGGAATCGATTCCAGTCGCACAACGTCGTTTCGTTTGGGACAGCATCAAGCAAACCAACCGTCTCGATATTTTGGTAGAGATGCGTGGCGAATCTCGCATGCTGCTTTTAAAAGGCATGGAAGATGATGAGATTGCGGCACTATTTTCTGATGTAGATGCTGAAGACCTGCTTGAGATTGCCGACTCACTGCCCGATCAAATGATCGATATCGCCCTGCAAAAAATGGATGCCAAGCAGCGCGATTACTACCGCCAAGGCGCCACCTACGAAGAAGACGAAGTTGGCCGTTGGGTCGATCACGATCTGATTGTGGCATCTCAGACCATTCGCGTCTCCGAAGCCATGCGTTTGTTTCGCCGCGCCGAGGCGCCCTACTCGGACACCATTTATTTGGTCAACCGCACTGGTCGCTGGGTTGGCTGCGTCAGTTTTAGAGATCTACTGAATGCCCAGCCACACGACCATGTATCGCAATTTATGCAAGAAGACCACCAGTTTCTAGATGCTCAAACGGATGTGATCAAAGCTGCTGATCTGCTCGAAAAGGCCGAAGTCTCAGCATTGCCCGTATTAGATGAAAATCATCTTTTAGTTGGGCGTTTTCATGCAGGCTACGCACTCGAAGCGCGCCGCCTTGAACATGAAGCAGATCAGATGTCGAGCGCAGGTCTTAATGAAGAGTCGGACCTGTTCTCGCCAGTCAAACGCAGTGCCGCCTCGCGTGGTTTATGGCTCGGCATTAACCTACTGACAGCGTTTATGGCGTCGGCGTTCATTGGGTTGTTTGAAGCCACTCTTGAGCAAGTAGTTGCTTTGGCGGTACTGATGCCAATTGTTGCGTCTATGGGCGGTATCGCTGGCAGCCAGACCTTGACCTTGATCGTGCGCGGTTTGGCACTTGGGCAGATCACGCGAGCCAACTTAGGCTCGCTACTTAAGAAAGAACTTCAGGTCGGTGGCCTCAATGGCGTAGTCTGGTCCATCAGCATCGGCGCTGTCGTATTATGGTGGTTTGCCAACCCAATGCTAGGACTGGTAATTGCACTGGCTATCGTTATTAATATCTTAATGGCTGCACTTTCTGGCGTCATAATCCCTGTAATTTTAGACAAACTAAAAATCGATCCCGCTCTGTCTGGCTCAGTCATTTTGACCACCGTCACGGACATTGCAGGCTACATAGCCTTCTTGGGATTAGGAACACTCTTGCTACTTTAACGAACCAGTAAAGGAACCCATATGAACTGGACTTGGGAAGATATCCAACCCTACTTTGGCCTCGGCGATGAGCCAATGCACTGGATTGTCAAAATCTTCATCATTGTGCTGGCGACTGTCACCCTGAACTTTTGCATCAATAAAGTTCTGCTGCGCCTCGACGACAAGCTCAAACAGACCAAAAACCCGTGGGACAATATGTTTGTGGAGGCGGCACGCCTGCCTCTACGTGTATTGATTTGGCTGATCGGCATCAGTGTTGCGGTAGAAATCCCTGACGCCGAATTTGACGAAAATCTCACCACCTTTATGCTCACTGCTCGTGAAGTGGGCGTAGTGGCCATTATTTCATGGTTCTTATTACGCTGTGTAAAAGGCATAGAAAAGGCCTTAACCGCAGGACACGCGACCAAAAAGCCGGTGGATTACACCACCGCCAATGCTATTAGTAAGCTACTGCGCGCAGCAGTATTTATCACGGCAGCCTTGGTTATCTTGCAAACGTTAGGCTTCAGTATCTCTGGTGTCCTAGCCTTTGGTGGTGTTGGTGGTATTGCCGTCGGTTTTGCCGCACGTGATTTATTGGCTAACTTGTTTGGCGGCTTAGTCGTGCATTTGGACCGACCGTTTTCCGTTGGTGACTGGATTCGCTCTCCTGACCAAAACATCGAAGGTACCGTTGAAAATATCGGCTGGCGCCAGACACGCATTCGCACCTTTGATATGCGCCCGCTGTACGTGCCGAACGCAACTTTCTCTACGATTTCGGTTGAAAACCCATCGCGCATGACGCACCGTCGTATCAACGAAACCATCGGTGTGCGTTACCAAGACTTCAGCAAGCTACAAGAAATTGTTGCTGACATTAAAGAAATGATTGGCAACCACGATGAAATTGATACCGACCAAATTTACATGGTCAACTTCAATGACTTTGGTGCCTCGTCACTAGACTTCTTTATTTACTGTCACACCAAGACAGTCAACTGGGCCAAGTTCCACGACGTGAAGCAAGATATTTTGTTCCAAGCCATGAACATTATCGAGCAGCACGACGCCGAAGTCGCCTTCCCAACGCGTACGCTACACTTGTTCAACGAAAACCAAGAACAAGCTGAGCAAAATGACGAAGCTCAGAAAGAGCAATCTGCCGAAGCCGCACGTGAAGCGAGCAAAAACCGCAAGCAGTCAACAGCGAAGAAATCGCATCAATATGGCAATGAAAACCATGAAGATGCCTCAGGAGATGGCGAAGGTGACGGCGGTACCTAAACCTAAGCCACCATACGCACAAAAAGGGCGCCTCAGGCGCCCTTTTTAGTGTTTAAAGACTAGGCTATTTACATCAATAACTCAGCTAAATCATCAATCAACACATCGGCCTCTAGTTCATTAAGGTCGACGCCATGGTTATAGCCATAAGTCACCAACGCACATTTGAAACCAGCGGCTTTCGCAGCACGATAATCCGCCAGCGAATCACCTATCATCAGACAGTTTTCGGGCACTGCCTCGATGTCTTCCATACAATGCACCAGCGGCAGAGGATCGGGCTTGCGCGCTTCGAGCGAATCACCGCCAAGCATCCAGCTGAAGTAGGTCGAAATCCCAAAGTGGTCCAATAATGGTTTGATAAACAAACTTGGCTTATTGGTCACCAACGCCATGGGCACTTGCTGAAATTTAAACGCTTTTAGCAATGACTCAACATTGGCATACAAGACCGTGCCTTGAGTCAGATTTTCAAAGTAAGCTTTTAAAAAGACTTTATAAGCCTCTTCACTGCGTTCTGCCGGTAATCCGGCCCACTCCATCGCTTGCTGTACCAACTTGGCCGAGCCATAACCTACCCAGCCACGCACACGCTCTTCGCCCGCGGCGCTGGCACCTAATTCGACCAAACACTTGTCTAACGCGGCGGCAATCGACGGTACGCTATCCACCAGCGTGCCATCCAGATCAAAACACACCAGCTCCGGCCAGCCATCAAACATGGCTTTTAAGTGCTTAGGGGTTCTCATGCTTTTACACCTGCAAGCTCAGCACGCATCTGATCAATCACAGCTTTGTAATCTGGTTTACCAAAGATCGCCGAGCCAGCCACAAACGTATCCGCGCCCGCCGCGGCGCATTCGGCGATGTTGTGTTCGCTGACACCACCATCGACTTCAAGGCGAATATCGTAGCCGCTTTCATCAATCATACGACGCGCTTCACGCAATTTGTCTAATGTGCCAGGGATAAATTTCTGACCGCCAAAGCCTGGGTTCACCGACATCAGCAAAATCATATCGACTTTGTCCATCACATATTTAAGGTGATCCAACGGCGTTGCTGGGTTAAATACCAAGCCAGCCTTACAGCCGCCATCGCGAATCATCTGCAAAGAACGGTCAATGTGTTCACTGCCCTGCGGGTGGAAAGTAATGTAGCTCGCACCAGCCTCAATAAAGTCGCCGATTAGGCGATCCACTGGCTTCACCATCAGGTGTACATCAATGTCGGCGGTCACGCCGTGCTTACGCAGCGCCTTACATACCATCGGACCGATGGTTAAGTTTGGCACATAGTGATTGTCCATCACATCGAAGTGAACAATGTCCGCACCTGCGGCAAGCACGTTATCTACTTCTTCCCCCAATCGGGCAAAGTCTGCGGCTAAAATTGACGGTGCAATAAGAAAGTCTTTCATATTTGTCTCCGGCAGTGACAGAATGTTGTTTGCGCAATATTCTACCAAGGCCTTATGCATAAGTATTGGATTCGATGAAGAAATTACCCTTAATCATGACGCTCACGGCACTCTGCTATACGACGCTTTTATACGCCGAAGAGCCAGCCAATGAAGCCGACACACCAAGCAACACGGTGCAGAGTGATCAGCCACGCGTCATGCCAACGCCGCAAGCGTCACGTATCGATGGCTTAATTGAGCGTCTATCGACCAACTACGCGCACGAGATCGAAACCCTTAGCGCTGATGGCGAGGAGTTTCTCGCGCTATTACGCCAACCTGCAACCAATGATCCGCAGGGCTGCGTCATCTTATTGCATGGCGATCACGGCCATCCAGATTGGCCGCAAGTTATTTCCCCGTTGCGCCAAAAACTGCCACAACATAGCTGGTGCACGCTCGCCATCGAAATTCCTGATGTGGGCGGTCGAGCCACACCGGTCATGACACCCGCCGCCACGGCAGAGAACCAAGTAGACAATTCTGATACGGCGTTAAGCCTACCCAACGAAGACACTGTCTTTGCTCGCATCGATGCCGCCATCGAATTCACCCGCGCCGCAGGCTATGGGCAGGAGGTGTTTTTGGGCTATCGCACCGGAGCGGCTTACGCACTGCGCTACACTTCTGAGCGTAATATTATGGATCAGGCGTTAGTGCTGATTGAGCCACGCACGGTTGCACCGGTATCAGAATACGAACTGGCGCAAATGCTGCAAACGCTAAACTTACCTGTGCTCGATTATTATTTTAACCGTACCTCACGAGACCAACGCTTCGCTCAGTGGCGTCAAGCGGCGGCCAATCAACGCGCTAATCAGCAAGATCGCTATCGTCAAATCGACGCCTTACCGGATGCACGCTACGATCCAGTCGGTGATAAGCGTTTAGTGCAACGAGTGTGGGGATTTTTAAAGCAGAACACGACGCAACAGCGTCAGCGCAAAGAGCTCCCAGAGTACGAGAAAGACCTGTTCTATGAGAGCCCTTTGGATGAAGACAGCGACGTCAGCCGCTAGCCGCGGGACTTTTTAACCATTTCGTAAGCTGACTGAATCTCTTGAGTACGCTCTTTAGCCAGCTCAATCATTTCATCTGGCAAACCTTGTGCGCTGAGTTTATCTGGGTGGTTTTGGCTCATTAGTTTGCGGTAGGCCTTTTTCACTTCGGCATCGCTGGCGCTTTCATCGACGCCCAACACCTCATAAGCCGACTTTAATAACTCTGGAGACGATTGGCCTTGCTGCCCTTGCTGTTGGTAGCCTTGATGGAAATGGGCTTGGCGCTTCACTTGTTCATGGATTTGGTTGAACTCAGTTTCTGACATGCCAAGTTTGGCACAGATCTGCCCGAGCAGCTGTTTTTCTTCGAGTGACAAATGCCCATCAGCGTAAGCTGACACCAATAACACCTCGATCAACGAGCGACGCAACATGCCGCCACCGACGACGTTACGAAAACGCTCTAACGCAGCATCTACATCAAAGTTTTCAGATTTACCTTCACGAAACAACTCTTGCGCTTGGCGTCTTGCATCAGCAGGCAAGCGCAAACGGTCCATAATGGTATTCGCGACTTCGATTTCGTCTTGTGTCACATGACCATCGGCCTTAGCCAAACGCCCCATCAACTGAAACAGCGTTTTAAAAAACACTTGCTGCTGCTCGATCATTGAGGCACGACGGCGAAACCCACCAGATTGTGTTGCTCTGGCACGATCCAAAAAGATACCGACGATAAATCCGCCTACAAAGCCCCAAAAACCTGCTAGCAAGGTGCCGATGAATGCGCCTATCCACTTCCACATAAAGATATTTCTCCAGAATCGGTAGCCCCCTAGGGGCCGCTTGGATTATTATTTGTCGTCATTATGGACTGACGTGTGCCGCGCCGACTTTGCTGCGGACACCTAATTGAGATTTAGTATAACTCGCATGCCAAAGCATTTACGCTACTACGCGCTATTATTTCAAAGTCTTTTCATCTTGCCTATGGCGCAGGCAAATGAATGGGACTGGATACCGAGAGAGTCGCTTTCTGAGTCACAGCAGGCGACCCTTAATCAATACTGTCGCGGTACCTACATCGATAACTGGGAAGCTGCCAGCGACGAAAACACTCATTTGCAAGCGGATATGATCTACCGCGATGAGCAAGGCACTTTGTACATGAAAGGCACCGCTACCTTGCGCCGCCCTATGTCACAACTTGATGCCGAAGCCATCGAAGGTCGCCCTAATGACTACTACCGCGCCCAAGGCGATGTCGCGCTGCGCACCGACGGTCAGTTGATTCGCAGCCAAAAAGCCTATGTCAGCAGTGTCTCGGGCAATGAAACCGCACAATTTGATCAAGCCAAGTTCTTAACCCACCAAGCGGGGCTGCGCGGCGAAGCGGAGCAAATCTCCCGTAACCAAGATGGTCTGGTGTTTATTGAAGAAGGCTTTTTTACCACCTGTGAGCCGGGCGATAATAGCTGGCAAATGTACGGCAGCAGTATTGAGCTGGACCGCGAAAGTGGCTTCGGTACCGCCAAACATGTTCACATTCGCATTAAAGACGTGCCGATTTTTTACTTCCCTTGGTTGCGCTTCCCGCTGGATGACCGTCGTCAAACTGGTTTCTTGTTCCCTTCTTTCTCGTTTGATGGCGAGGGCGATTTAACCCTATCGACGCCGTTTTATTGGAACATTGCGCCTAACTATGATGCCACCATCACCCCCAACATTATTTCGCGTATGGGACCTTTACCAGAAGGTGGTGAAAATAATGGCCAAGGCGCAGACGTGGAGTTTCGTCATCTAAGTCCTTACGGCGAAACCATCTACGAGCAATCCACTTTTTACGAAGGCGGCGAAGAAGCCACCTTGCGCAAACTGCAAACGGACCAACAATTCACCGAACGTTTTGGTGCTGGGCTCTTATACGAAGACAACCCGACACCAAACCGCGAACCTGAAATCAACACTACCAGCATCGGTGAAAAAGACGATTACGAGCGTCGTACTTACGCGCGCTACAACATCGGCAATATTAATACGGGCGTGCAGGTACGCCGTTACCAAACGCCAGATCCGACCGAGGATAAACCGCTTGAATGGAAGCCTCGTGTTGACGCCTCTTACCATTACGCTGATCAGATCTTTGAATACCAGCCAGAACTACAGTTTACTGACTTCTACGAACCTGATGAAGTGGGTGTTGATGGCCAACGTTCGGTCTTTAACCAAGACATCAGCGCTACCGCGTCCAATAGCTGGGGCTCAATGACTCTAGGTGCTTTGCACCAGTACCGTGATTACAGTCTGTACGATTACGATACCCGCAGTGATCGCGATACTGACATCAATCACCTTTCTTACTACCTCGACACCAGCGTTGTGTTTGAGCGTAGCTTGGATCGCGATGGCACCATGTGGCGTCAAACCCTGATTCCACGCTTTAATTACCTCTACGCCCCTTACGAAAATCAGACTCAGATCCCTGATTTTGATGCCAACAATATGAACATGACCTACGGCCAAGCGTTCTCTAATCGCCGCTTCAGTGGTAATGACCGTATTGGTGATACCGAACAAGTCGCACTGGGCCTTGAGAGCCGCTTCTATGATGGCAACAACATCAACCGTTGGACGCTGCAAGGCGGACAAGTATTCTACTTAGAGGATCGTCGTGTCGGTGTCAGTGGCCCAACCGGTGACGTAGTCGATGATACGCCTTACAGCGCCTTCCTTACGTCGGCCTCTTACAACGGTGATAATTTCACCTTAAGCAACCAACTCAATTATGATTTTTATGATGATCGTGTAGATCTTGCGCAATCTGCATTGAAATACCGCCCAGACAATGGTTTTGTATTCAATGTTAGTTTCTCATATGTGCGTGAGGACGAAGATGAGGATGAAGACGAGCTAACCAAACAAGCAAGTTTTGGTGCGATTCTTCCTCTGAACAGAAATTGGCATTTCTTCCACCAGCAGTCTTATGACTGGGTAAAAGGAGAAGAAACGGCACAGGTTAATGGTTTAGGCTATGAAAACTGCTGTATCAAAGCCTCGTTGAGCTATCAACGTTGGCGTGACGATGATGACGTCAATGGCAACAGTGTGTTTGATAAAGGCATATTCTTACAATTTATTTTACGTAGCCTAAGTGGCGTCAGCCGTTCGAATTCGGACATTACTGGCATCGCAGATGACTACTGGAACGAAGGCAAAGTCGGATATTAATGATGTATAAACTTATTTGCTCGCTCATACTTACTTCTGTTGTATGGACCGCGGCGCCTGTGCAAGCAGCGCCACAAAAGCTCGACGGTCTAGCGGCCGTGGTAGACTCTCGCCCGATCTTAGACAGTGACGTCAACGCTCGCTTCCAAGTGGTTCAAGACCGCGTACCTGGTGGTGTCATGACTGACAACATTCGTCGTCAGATTTTAAATCAATTGATCGAAGAAGCGCTGCAAGTCAATTATGCCCGCAAGCAAGGCATCCGCGTTAGCAGCCAAGAAGTCGACGAAGCCATTATGAATGTTGCTTCAAGCAACAATACCGACTTAAACGGTTTAAAAGGTCTCTTACAAAGCCAAGGCATCGACTACAACCGCTACCGCGACCAAATCGAAAGTGAAATTTTGATCAGCAAAGCGCGCGGCCAAGTCACCCAATCTCGCGTTTCCATCACCGAGCAAGAAATCGATGACTTCTTAGAAGACCAACAGGCGGCCGGTAACACACAAGACGAATACCGTTTGCGTCACATTGTGTTGCGCGCCTCGGATGTCGCTGAAGCACGTAGCGAAATCGAGCAAATCGCCAGCCGTATCAACAGCGAGCAAGACTTTGTCGAGCAGGCGATTAGCTACTCTGACGGCCAATTTGCCATCGAAGGTGGTGACCTTGGCTGGCGTAAAGCCAACGAGCTACCACGTCTATTCACAGACTCCGTAGCCGATGTGGACGCTGGCAACCTTGTCGGCCCTGTGCAATCTAATGCAGGTTTCCACTTACTATGGGTGGTAGAAAAACGCTCACAAGATGTCGCCCTGCAACAAGAAACCAAAGTCAGCCATATCTTGGTGCGCCCAAACGAGATTCGTAACGACGCACAAACACGTCAATTGTCTGAGCAGCTTTACCAACGCCTACAAGACGGTGCCAACTTTGCCGATCTAGCGCGTGAATACAGTGAAGACCAAGGCTCTACTATCCAAGGTGGTGACCTAGGCTGGATCACACCAGGCACTATGGTGCCAGAATTTGAGCAAGTGATGAGCAACACCGATGTTGGCGCAATCAGCGAACCGTTCCGCTCTCAGTTTGGCTGGCACATTCTGACTGTAGATGGTCGTCGTCAAACAGACATCAGCGATCAAGTTCAACGCCGTAATGCAGAGCGCGCCCTCATGACGCAAAAACAAGATTTCATTATTGAAAACTGGTTGTCAGAGCTGCGTGCAGACGCCTTCATTGACCGCAAAAACTCTTAATCAAGGAGCGTATTGGTGAGCACTCCACGTATTGCGATCACCTCAGGTGAACCGGCAGGCATTGGCCCTGATATCATTATCAGCGCCTTACAAAGCGCCTTTTCGGCACAGCTTGTGGTGGTCGGCGATCCGCAATTGTTCCGCAGCCGTGCCCAGCAGCTAGGTTTTAACGATCTTGAGATTGTCGAGCTTTCAGACGTTGATCAGTTGACCATGCACCGCCCTGGCACTTTGCAAATCCTGCCAACGCCACTGGGTCACAAAGTTATTGCGGGCAAGCTGGATGTGCGTAACGCGCCATACGTGATGGACACCTTACGCATCACCGGCCAAGGGTGCTTAGATGGCACCTTTGATGCCGTGGTGACACCACCGGTGCACAAAGGAGTACTGTGTGAGGTGGGTACGCACTTCTCTGGCCATACGGAATATTTTCAAGCGCTATGTCAAAGCCCACAAGTGGTGATGATGCTCGCCAGCCAAACCATGCGCGTAGCACTCGTGACCACGCACTTGCCGCTCAAAGATATCCCAGCAGCGATTACCCCAAGCGCTATTACCAATGTGGTACACGCCTTAAATCATGACCTTAAAACCCGCTTTGGTTGTCCTAATCCGCGCATTTTAGTGTGTGGCCTCAACCCCCATGCGGGCGAAGATGGCCACCTAGGGCGCGAAGAAATCGATGTCATTATTCCGACCTTAAACGCGTTACGCGAAGAAGGCATTCGCCTAGAAGGCCCCTTACCAGCAGACACTTTGTTCCAAGGCAAATACCTAGAACAAGCAGACTGTGTTTTGGCCATGTATCATGACCAAGGTCTTCCTGTGTTAAAATATTCAGGATTCGGCAACGCCGTAAACATCACCTTAGGTCTCCCTATCATTCGAACCTCGGTCGACCACGGCACCGCGCTAGATTTGGCAGGTACCGGAAAAGCTAGTGATGGCAGCCTTAAGGTTGCCATTGAAAATGCCATCAACATGGCAAATAACGCCCAAAAAAGTAACTAAATGAGCAAATCACATCCCCATAAAGCCCGCAAACGTTTTGGCCAAAACTTCCTTCATGATGCTGGCGTCATTCGTCGTATTGTCGCTTGTATTGCACCCAAAGAAGGCCAGCGCATTGTTGAAATTGGCCCAGGTAAAGGTGCCTTAACTGAGGGCATCATCAGTGTCACCAAACGCATGGATGTGGTGGAATTAGACCGCGATCTAATTCCTATTTTGCGTGTTAACTTATTCCGCTACCCAGACCTTACGGTACATGAAGCGGATGCGATGAAATTTGATTTTGAAAGCTTAGCCACTGACAGCAATATTCGTGTGGTGGGTAACTTACCTTACAACATCTCTACGCCGCTGATTTTCCATCTGTTGACCTTTGCCCAAAAGATTGACGACATGCACTTTATGCTGCAAAAAGAAGTGGTCGATCGTCTAGCGGCGCGCCCAGGTGACAACCTATACGGTCGCTTGAGCGTCATGGCGCAGTATTACTGCCAAGTGGAATCCTTGTTTATTGTTGGCCCAGAGTCATTTGATCCACCGCCAAAAATCGACTCGGCGATCGTGCGCATGACGCCACACAAAACGCTACCCCATGTCGCCGAGGACTTAAAAACACTTGAAGACATGGTACGCATTGGCTTCCATCAGCGTCGTAAGACATTACGCAACAACTACAAAGGCGTCTTGAACGATGCCGACTTTGAAGCGCTCAACATTGATCCAACGCTTCGTCCTGAGCGTTTAGATGTTGCAGACTTCGTTAACATTGCCAACCTCGTTAGCAAAAGGGATTAACCATGCAATCAGAGCACGACATCGTCGTCACGGTGAGAACAGAATACCTTTCTGAACAGTCAGTACCCGAAGATGATCGCTATGTGTTCGCTTACCACATCACCATGACCAACTGTGGTACGGTCGCAGCCAAACTTCTATCACGCCATTGGGTGATTACTGATGGCAACGAAAAGGTTCAAGAAGTCAAAGGCGAAGGCGTCGTTGGGCAATTCCCCTATCTGACGCCAGGCGAGTCTTACGACTACAGTAGCGGTAGTGTACTAGAAACCGTAGTTGGCATTATGCAAGGCAGCTATCGCTTCTTAGCCGAAGACGGCACCGAATTTGATGCCCCCATTGCGCCATTTACCTTGGCGGTCCCAAACCAAGTACATTAAGGCTGACTATGTCGACTTACGTAATCGGAGACCTACAGGGGTGTTTTTCCCCGTTACTAAAGCTGCTCGAACAGATTCAGTATGACCCTGAGCAGGATACGCTCTGGTTCGCTGGCGACTTGATCAATCGCGGCAAAGAGTGTCTGGAGACGTTACGCTTTGTCAGCTCATTGGGTGACAAAGCCAAAGTAGTGCTGGGCAACCATGATTTGCACTTACTGGCCGTCTCCTATGGTTTTGCCAACTTAAAGCGTGGCGATACTTTATGGAACATTCTCCAAGCCAGCGATCGTGACGAACTGATGGAGTGGCTGCGCCAGCAACCGCTATGCCACTACGACGCCGACTTCAACACCATCATGACCCATGCTGGTATTCCACCTAACTGGACGATTGAAGAGACACTTCGACTCAGTAAAGAAGTCGAGTCCACCTTGCAGTCTGAGCAAGTGGAGGATTTCTTACAGGTCATGTATGGTAATAAACCGGATACTTGGTCAGAGTCCCTAACGGGAATGGATCGCTTACGTTGTATCACCAATTACCTGACCCGTATGCGTTTTTGTCGTGCTGATGGCAAACTTGACCTCAAATCCAAGGAAGGCCCAAATACGGCCCGCAAAGATTATCTACCTTGGTTTATGCAGCCGAACCGCTTACCGAGCGATACCCGTGTGGTATTTGGCCATTGGGCCGCTCTAGAAGGCGTGACCAATAGCCCTAACATCCATGCATTGGACACTGGCTGCGTCTGGGGTGGTGCCTTAAGCGCCCTAAGACTTGAGGACAATCAACGCTTCAGCACTCCCTGTAACTTATATTGAGAGCACCATGAGCACCTATTCTTGTATTGATATTACCGACGCCCTTCCCCTACTAGAAAACAACGCGATTGTGGTCGACATCCGCGACGCAGTCAGCTACCAAACCAGCCACATGAGCAATGCCATTAATCTGAACAACGACAATGTGCAACAGTTTATCGCCGAGACCGATAAAAGTTTGCCAGTGATCGTGTGCTGCTACCATGGCAACAGCAGTAAAGGCGCAGCAGAATTCCTAGCGGCACAAGGTTTCGCCGAAGTGTACTCACTCAACGGTGGCTTCAGTCAATGGAGCGCCATGTTCCCTGAGCAGTGTGAGATGAACGCCTAATGCCCAACGCACACTCGGTGTTTTTAGTCGGAGGGGCCGTGCGCGATGAGCTGCTAGGCCTTGAGGTTAAAGACAAAGATTGGGTTGTGACGGGGGCCACCCCCGAGCAAATGCTCAACCAAGGCTATCAGCAAGTTGGTAAACAATTTCCGGTTTTTCTTCACCCTGATAGCAAAGAGGAATACGCCCTCGCCCGCAAAGAACGCAAACAAGGCCAAGGCTACACAGGGTTTGTTTGTGACTTTTCTCCTGATATCCGCCTCGAAGAAGATTTAGAGCGCCGTGACCTCACCATCAATGCCATAGCTAAGCATCCAGATGGTCAGTTGATTGACCCATTCAATGGGCAGCAAGACCTACAGAATCGAGTGTTACGTCACGTCTCTGAGGCGTTTGTCGAAGACCCATTACGAGTGTTACGTATTGCACGCTTTATGGCACGCTTTGCCCCGTTTGGTTTTGTCATCGCGCCAGAGACACAAGCTCTTATGCGCGAGATCGCCGCGTCCGGTGAGCTAGGTACACTGACGCCAGAGCGCGTCTGGCGTGAAACCGAAAAAGCCCTGCAAGCGGAGCATGCCGAGGTATTTTTTGAAGTATTAGAAGACGCCAACGCGTTGGGTGAGTTGTTTCCAGAATTGCACTTTAAGCGTCAAGGCTTAGCTCGAGAGTGGGACAAGCAAGCACGCTGGAGTTTAATCACTGCCTACACGCCATTGCACGCATTGCAAACACTTAACCAGCACTTGCGTACCCCTAACCAGTTTTGTTGGTTTAGTGAGCAGGCCCGCAGTTTTCAAGAATCTGTGACGTTACCCGCCAGCGCTGAGGAATGGGAAAATTGGCTAACATTTGTCGCCGCCGTAAAAAAACCGCAGCCGTTTGAAAAGCTGGCACAGATTCTAGCACACCTCACCCAAACCTCTCTTAAGGACTGGCTAGCACTGCGTAACCGCATCGCCAAAGTCAATCCACAGGCATTGATGAAACAAGGTTTTAGCGGTGCTGAGCTTGGCCAAGCATTAAAGCAAGCACGTATCAGCGCACTGCAGGACGGTCAAAGCCCTTTAGTCGCGCCGATAGATCGCTAGCTAAATGAAACGTTAAGCGCTGCGGCGGATCTTCACCCCGACCGCACGCGCTGCAGGCACGGCACCCGGCTTACGCAGTGTCATGGTGATTGTCGTTAGACCAAACTGATCAATTAAGGTGGCGCACAAGCGCTCCGCCAAGGTTTCGATCAACTCAAACTGATGCGCCTTACAAAAGCCAGTGATGGCATTGGAGATGGCTTCATAATCAAGGGTTTTATGGATGTCATCGTTGGCCGCTGGCACACGATTATCGTGCTCCATCTCAATATCAAACACCAAATCTTGCCAGATCACTTTTTCCCATTCATACACACCGATCACCGCCTGTGTATGGAGACCTTCAATAAATACGATATCTTGCATTAGTTTGTTCCTTCGTGAATATCTGGCAAATCAGACAATGGCCAACGGGCGCGAATCGATAGGTTAAGGGGCGACGACTGTCCAGCGACTAAGCGTTGTGCACCCGCATAGGCAATCATGGCACCATTGTCAGTACAGAACTCTGGGCGCGCATAAAAAACACCGGCGTTAATTTTCGCTAGCTGAGTTTCTAGCTGGCTCTGTAAGCGCTTGTTGGCACTTACGCCTCCAGCGATGATCAACTGATCTAGCCCTTCTTGCTCTAACGCTCGGCGACACTTGATTACCAGCGTATCCACAATCGCCTGCTCAAAAGCTAACGCAATATCGGCTTGGAACTGATCGTTAAACGCCTCACGATCAAGCGCATCGTGCACAGCCGTCAAAAACGCCGTCTTCAAACCACTAAAACTAAAGTCCAAACCAGGGCGATCTGTCATAGGGCGTGGGAATTTGATACCGGCGTCTGGATTACCTTGTTGCGCCAGCTTCGCGATATAAGGGCCGCCAGGATACGGCAGACCAATCATCTTAGCCGCTTTATCAAACGCTTCACCGGCGGCGTCATCTAGCGATTGCCCCAGCAACTTATACTCGCCAATCGCATCCACACGTACCAGTTGAGTATGTCCACCCGAAACCAACAGCGCAATAAAGGGCATTTTCGGCTGTTTCTCTTCCAACATCGGCGCCAATAAATGGCCTTCCATATGGTGTACACCGAGCGCAGGAATCCCTAAGGAGAACGCCATCGAGCGGCCAATCGTCGCCCCTGCCATCAGTGCACCCACCAAGCCTGGGCCTGACGTGTAAGCGACTGCGTCTAGATCCGTCTTTTTAAGCTGCGCCTCAGCCAGCACTTCTTCGATCAGCGGTAGCGTTTTACGCACATGATCGCGCGAAGCCAACTCAGGCACCACACCACCGTACTCAGCATGCTGGGCTATCTGCGTGTAAATCTTGTGAGTCAACAAGCCTTTGTCGGTATCGTAAATCGCAATACCGGTTTCGTCACAGGACGTTTCTAAACCTAAAACTTTCATGGGATTCCTACACTGGTCGCAATGGCCGCTATTGTACCCAATCTGAGGCCGCTTGGCAGTGTCTATTCACGTCGAATTCAGTAAAGCGTTGGACAGCGGCGTTCAGTTCCTATACAATACGCCCCGATTAAATCGTTTAATTAAAAGGCAGGTGATTTTTTACTCTCGTCCCCTACATACTGGGACACACTGTATCAGCCACATATGACGGCTATACCAATTTATTTTATGACAAAAAATCGGTATGATTCGCGCCGTTTTGTGTTTACTAAACGAATTAAACAATATAGGTAATTAGATATGCCACAAGTTAAAGTAAAAGATAACGAACCATTTGACATCGCTCTACGTCGCTTCAAGCGTTCTTGTGAAAAAGCAGGCGTTCTAGCAGAAGTTCGTCGTCGTGAGTGCTACGAGAAACCAACAACTCTACGTAAGCGCGCTGCAGCAGCTGCTGTTAAACGTCACGCTAAGAAAGTATCTCGCGAACAGAAGAAATTCCAACGCTTGTACTAGGATGTTACAGATTGCTCTAAGAGCAAGTTGTATCACCCTGCCGTAGACGCGAAAGCTTTACGAATAAAGAGTCGGCTAGTTGTACAACTAGCCGATTTTTTTTGTTTCAATGAAATGATTCATATCCTTGAGGAAGACCAAGATGTCAGAATTTAAAAAGCAAATCTCCGACGCGATCAAATCTGCTATGCGCGCCAAAGAAAAAGAACGTGTAGCCATCACTCGTGCCATCAACGCAGAAATCAAACGTGTTGAAGTGGACGAGCGTATCGAAGTCGACGACGCGCGTGTATTGGTTATCCTAGACAAAATGGTTAAGCAGCGTAAAGACTCTTACCAACAGTTCATTGACGGCGGCCGTCCAGATCTTGCGGAAGTAGAAAAGCGCGAAATGGACGTTATTGCAGAATTCCTACCACAGCCACTAAGCGACGAAGAAGTGGCAGACATCGTGAAAGCAGCGATCGCGGAAACAGGCGCGACGAGCATGCAGCAGATGGGCGCAGTCATGGCGATTGTTAAACCACAAGTACAAGGTCGTGGTGACATGTCTGTGGTCAGCCAGCAAGTTAAAGCTCAGCTAGGCTAAACTTGACCTATGGCGGGACGCATACCAGATCAATTTATTGACGAGCTACTGGCTCGTACTGACATTACCGATGTGGTGGCGTCGCGCATTAGCTTGCGCAAAACAGGGCAGAACTACTCTGCCCTGTGCCCTTTTCATAATGAAAAGTCGCCTTCGTTTAGCCTCAACCCAAACAAACAGTTTTACTACTGCTTTGGCTGTGGCGCCGGCGGTAACGCAATCTCTTTTGTTATGGAGCACGATCACCTCGACTTTGTCGAAGCGATCGAAACGCTAGCCAAAGACGCTGGCATGGAAGTGCCGCGCGAACAAGGCGCACCTGACCGCTACGAACAAAACGCTGAGTTACTCAAGCGTCTCACCGAGAGTGCCACGCACTTTCAAGAGCAGCTCGTTAGCCATGCAAGCAAAGAAAAAGCCCGTCATTACCTAGCCAAAGATCGTGGCTTAACTGGCCAGATCGCCAAAGTCTATGGCTTAGGCTATGCGCCACCAGGCTGGGACAATTTGTTAAAAACTGTCGGCAAACACCGCGCCGAACACGAACAACAACTCCTACAAGGTGGCATGCTGATCGAAAAGAAAGATCAGCCAGGTCAATATTACGATCGTTTTCGGGATCGGATTATGTTCCCGATCCGCGACAATCGCGGTCGAGTTATTGCCTTTGGCGGACGCGCCTTTGGTGACGAAAAGCCCAAATACCTAAACTCTCCCGAGACGCCGGTTTTCCATAAAAACCAAGAGCTTTACGGTCTCTACGAAGCCAAACAAAACACCCAAAACCTCGACCACATTATAGTTGTCGAAGGTTATATGGATGTGATTGTGTTGGCGCAGTACGGCATCACCAATGCCGTCGCGACCCTAGGCACCTCGGTCAACAGCCAGCATTTCAAAAAGCTGTTTAAGCTGGTCGACAAAGTTACGCTTTGCTTTGACGGCGATAAAGCCGGACAAGCGGCGGCGATTCGCGGACTTGAAGCTACCCTTCCGGTTCTCCAAGATGGCAAACAAGTGCGCTTTTTGTTTTTGCCCGATGGCGAAGACCCAGATTCCTTGGTTCGCAAACAAGGAGCGGAAGGCTTTAACAAACGCCTAGAAGATTCGTCATCACTGGCGCATGTGTTATTTGAGCATGCCCGCTCTTTGGTGACCTTAGGGGATGAAGAAGGCGAAGCGCAATTTGCCCGCAACGCCATGGGCTTGATTCGCAGTATTCCGCAAGACGTTACCTTACGCTCACTGCTGATCAATCAACTGGCCGAGCAATCTGGCTTAAGCGTCGACACCTTAAATGCCAGTACGCCAGCGACGCGCTACGCCGCGCCATCAGCTTCTGATGCAAGCTATGACACCGCCCCTGAAGCGCCGTTACCAGATGATGGCTACATACCCTATGATTTACCCGATCATGAGGATTACGGCCACTACTCTGATGCGCCCTATACGCCACATGAAAGCAGCGCCAAACCGCGCTTTGATGGCTATAAAAAGGGCAAAGGCAAAAAAGGCCAATGGGATAATCAAGAAACCTATGCGCCTTTGTCACGCCATGCCAGCTTAAGCCGTGTTTCGCAAGCAACTTTGTGCTTACTGATGCACCCAAGCATCGCCAAAGAAGTGGACGTGCCCGACCCGTTACTATCCGGCGATGACCCAGAACGCCAGATGTTTAGCCGTGTTTGGCGTTACTTTGAAAAGTACCCACAACACAATACTGGGCATTTTTTATACCAAGAGAAAAACCAAGATTTACTAGCGCTGGTGTACGCTTTATTGAACCATCCTGACGCCACCACTAAGCAAAAAATTGGCAACGCCCAGCAAGAAGTCGCCGACATGGTCGATCAACTTTCCAACAGTCTTGGATTAAATTCTAGCATCCAACGGTTGAAAAGCCGCGGCAACGACGCCATAAACAATCCAGAAACACAGCAAGAGCTACGCGCACTGATGGATCAGATACGCAAAAAGAAGTCATAGTTATTGACCAAATATTGCCCAAATCAGAACGGAATTTCTGGATAAAATCGTAAGATTTTGTTATAATACGCGGCTTGCTAATCTCCCAAACGAATTTCTAAACGAAGGTTGTCGAATGCCAGACACTCAACAGTCACGTCTTAAAGAGCTGATCGCCAAAGGTAAAGAACAAGGTTACTTAACTTTTGCGGAAGTTAATGACCATCTACCTGATGACCTTTCTGATCCAGAGCAGGTAGAAGAAATCATTGCCATGATCAACGACATGGGCATCGTGGTTTCTGAATACGCTCCAGATAAAGAAAGCCTTCTCATGGAAGAAGGCGACTCAACCGATGACGACGCAGCTGAAGAAGCTGCTGCAGCCCTAGCGGCGGTAGAAGGTGATGTGACCCGCACCACCGATCCTGTACGTATGTACATGCGTGAAATGGGTACCGTAGAACTATTGACTCGCGCCGGCGAGATCGCCATTGCCAAACGTATCGAAGAAGGTACGCGTGAAGTAATGGCTGCCCTGTCTTACTACCCAGGTGCCGTGAACGTATTGATCGATACGTATGACCGCGTACTGGAAGAAGAAGGCCGCCTAAGCGATATCTTCAGTGGTTTCATTGATGGTGATGGTGAAGAGCCAGTCTTTGAAGAAGTGGAAGAACCTGTTGTTGAAGCCGTCGAAGAAGATTCTGACAGCGATTCAGACGACGATGACAGTGACAGCGACTCAGATGAAAACGAAAATGAAAGTGGCCCAGATCCAGAAGAGACGGCCCTACGTTTTGGTGAGATTCGTCGTATTCATACTGAGTTGAATGCCCTAATCGAAGAACATGGTCGTAACCACCCAGATGTGGCCGCGAAGCAAGAAGAATTGAGCATCATGTTTGCTCCGATCAAACTGGCTCCGAAAATCTTTGAAGAGCTAATTGATCGTGTTCGTTCACGCATGGACAAATTGCGCGAACAAGAACGCCTTATCATGCAACTGTGTGTACGCAAAGCAAAAATGCCACGTACTGAGTTCTTGAAGCGTTTCCCAAATAACGAAACCAATACTGAGTGGCTGCAAGAGCGTATCGACGCGGGCGCACCTTACTCAGAAGGCCTGCTTGAAAACCAAGCTGAGTTTAATCGTTGTCAGCGTAAACTTCGCGGCATCGAAAAAGACACAGGCCTAACCGTGACCGAGCTAAAAGAAATCAACCGTCGCATCTCGATCGGTGAAACTCGTGCTCGTCGCGCTAAGAAAGAAATGGTAGAAGCCAACTTACGTCTGGTTATCTCGATCGCTAAGAAATACACCAACCGTGGTCTACAGTTCTTGGACTTGATCCAAGAAGGTAACATCGGTTTGATGAAAGCGGTGGATAAGTTCGAATACCGTCGTGGTTACAAGTTCTCGACCTATGCTACTTGGTGGATTCGTCAGGCGATTACGCGTTCGATCGCTGACCAAGCGCGCACTATTCGTATTCCGGTACACATGATTGAGACGATCAACAAACTGAATCGTATCTCGCGTCAAATGCTTCAAGAAATGGGTCGTGAAGCGACACCAGAAGAATTGGCCGTGCGCATGGACATGCCAGAAGACAAGATCCGTAAAGTACTGAAGATCGCTAAAGAGCCGATCTCCATGGAAACGCCTATCGGTGATGATGAAGATTCGCACCTAGGTGATTTCATTGAGGACGACGGCGCCGTGTCTCCAGGTGATACTGCAACCATCGAAGGCTTGAAAGAGTCTACGACCATGGTGCTATCAGGCCTGACCGCACGTGAAGCGAAAGTACTGCGCATGCGTTTTGGTATCGATATGAACACTGACCACACGCTAGAAGAAGTGGGCAAACAGTTCGACGTGACACGTGAACGTATCCGTCAGATCGAAGCGAAAGCGCTACGTAAGTTGCGTCACCCAAGCCGCTCAGAGCACCTGCGCAGCTTCCTAGACGATTAATCACTTACGATAAGTTATTAGCAAAGCCCCAACTGATTGTTTCGGTTGGGGCTTTTTTGCATCTAGGCGTGTGAGATTATTTTTAAGTTGCGCTTCGCACTTGTCGCATTTTTGTCATACACTGAAAATATGCTCAAGGTTAAGACGCGAGTTAGCTTGTCTAGATGTTTAAGAATGCAGTACCCGACAAGGCGCATAATCAATACCTCCATTCACAAGGGAAGCGTAGCCATTAATGACTCAGAGACCTCAGCCCTACTTCCCTGCCCGCGCGTTCGCCGTACTCTCCCAAACGTATTCTTCACATACGACACAAGCCGATCTAATGGAATATTTATCTCTATATAGAGGAGAGAAGTACTATGGAAAAGATCTATGTGTTAGATACCAATGTGTTACTTCACGACCCAATGGCCATTTACGCCTTTGCGGAGCACAAGGTAGTGATTCCCATGACCGTGCTCGAAGAATTGGACGAAATCAAAGATCGCAGAGATAAAGATGTCAGCCGTGAGGCGCGACTAGCTATTAACATCATCGACAAAATCGTCGACGACGCCTCCCCTAAAGAGCTCCAAGAAGGTGTACCGATTCACTCGGCTGATTGCGAACAAGCTGCCTCTAAAGGCAATGGCACCTTGGCCATCTATGCCGACCAAAAGATTACTCAACTGGATAATGTGCCCTTTTTGAATGGCAACCATCATCACGCTAACGATAACCGTATCATCAACGTGGCCTTGAGCTTACAAGCCATCAACCCACGTGCCAGCGCCTGCTTGGTTACCAAAGACATTAATATGCGCATCAAAGCCAAGGGTTCAGGGCTTGAGCGCGTGGAAGACTACCGTAAAGACAAAGTCCTAGACGATGTTGACCTACTCAACAAAGGCTATATTGAAGTCGACGGCCGCTTTTGGGACACCATCTCAAACGTGGAGACGGAAACCCATGGTTCCCATACCGTGCACAAAATTAAGCGCGATGAGCTGCCTGATGAGCTGTATCTCAACATGTTTGTCATCGACGAAGAAGAATTCTGTGGCTTTGTCGTCAATATCGATGACAACTACCTCTACATGATTGATATCAATCGTCAAAGCTTGATGCACCAAAGTTTCTGGGGCATTGAGCCACGTAATCTTGAGCAAGCCATGGCCTTTTATCTACTGCGCCATGACAACAGCGACATGATGATCATGACAGGGCCTGCAGGATCCGGAAAAACCTTACTAGCGCTGGCTTATGGCCTACATGTGACCATGGAAGAAAAACGCTTTAACAAGATCATTGTGGCCCGCTCTACACCACCATTAGCCGAAGACATCGGCTTCTTACCAGGTACTGAGGAAGAGAAAATGGCCCCATGGCTGGCGGCCTTTGATGACAACCTGGAGATTTTACATGGTAATGATGAACACGCGGTGAGCAGCATTGAGTACGTCAAACAAAAAGCCAATATCCAGTTTAAATCACTTAACTTTATGCGCGGTCGCTCGTTTAACAACGCTCTGATTATTGTCGACGAAGCCCAAGGCCTGACCCAATTCCAACTTAAATCGATCGTCACCCGTGTCGGCGCTAACTCTAAGATCATCGTCTTAGGTAACTTGGCGCAGATTGATAACAAATACATCACGCCGCTGACTTCAGGGCTTACCTACCTGGTCGAGCGCTGTAAATCCTTCAAGTACACCAGCATTATGCACGTTAACGGTATCGAGCGTAGCCGCTTAGCAGAGTTTGCCGAAGAGAACTTATAGACAACGGCTCTGGGATACAAAAAAGGCGCCATATGGCGCCTTTCTATTAATCTAAGGGTTACTTATTCCGCTAGTGCAGCAACCGCTTCTTTAAGCTTCTCTGATAACTCTTCGTTTTTCAGAACACCTTTGTCAGTATCAAAGTTTTCGAAGAAGTTAGGTACTGATAGCTGACCACGTAGATCCATAGCAAAAAACTCTGCCGAGCCAACCGCGCTTGATAATACGCTCTGTGCACCACCAGGACCTGGAGACGTCGACAGAATCACTGTTGGTGTATTTTGGTAAACCTGCATATCAATACGAGATGCCCAGTCAAATAGGTTTTTGTAGACCGCTGCGTAAGAGCCATTGTGCTCGGCAAATGACACCAATACCACATCTGCCGCACCAATCTTATCAAAGAATTGCTGCGCCAAAGGATGAATGCCATTGGCTTCGTGGCGCTCAATGCTGTAAATCGGAATCTCGTAGTCATTCATGTCTAAGATTTCGATCTCTGCATCAGATTTGTTTTCTGCTAACAAGTTAGCAGCATGAGTCACCAATTGTTTATTGATAGACGCTTTATGGTTTGTGGCGGCAAAGGCTAATACTTTCACGATAATCCCTCAAAAGTCATATGAACATGCCTCCACTATAACGCGATAACGGCTACGACTTAATAGGAGATTAAGGATAAAGTGTGCGCGAAATTATTCATTGCAAAAATAGAAACAATCATAAAAAACTGCCCTTACAGGTGCTTCTTCTAGACCAATTACGGCGCAAGTATACTGAGAACGGCTAGCATTTTACTCTATGCTTTACTTACCTCAAATATTGTGTTTTGTTTGTAATAAATGTGCAATTAATATGCCCAGATGGAGTCGAGCGTATCTACCTTAGACTGATTTGCGGCAGGCTTCGGAGAAGAAAGTGAAACACGTTAAGTACGGGATTGGTTTATGGATCGCTTTGCTTATGTGTACAACCAGCGTCGCAGAAGAAATCACCCTTTACACTATCCATTTTCCACCTTACTCAATCGATGCCAATCTAGTCCCTGCTGTAGAACCCATTTCTTATCCAGATAACATGTATGGCTCGGACATTGACCTAATTCGCGCAGCCATGGCGACTCAAGGCATTGAGGTCAAGTTTGAAATTCTGCCATGGAAACGCATTATGCGCGACGTTAAGGCAGGCCAATCGCTGGGCGCAGTCTCCTGCCGCCCTATGGCTGAGCGCGATTCGTTTGCCCTGTTTTCCAATACGGTTAGCTATTCGGCTATGGTGATGGCCACGCAAAAAGATTTCTTAGGCGAGCAAAAAGTTCAGCCATTAGAGGTGTTACGTAAACATCGGCCAGTCGTTATAGCGGGCTGGGCACAGGAAGTATTGTTGACCAGCGCTGAGATCGCTTTTACCGATGTCAACAACATTGCTCAAGGCGCGGCATTAGTATTGCATCGTGACCAAGATGTGTTTGTCACTGATAAAGAAAGTTTGCTGTATGTATTGGATCAACTTGGCATTGAACAAAAGTTCAGTTTTTACCAAATAGAAGGCATCGACCACGATAATTACACGGTGTGTTTTAGCCGCGGCTATCCAGACGCGCACCGTTATTTACAAGCTTTGAACCGAGGTTTAGACGAAATCAAACGGTCTGGACACATGGCAAGCATCTTTGAACGCTATGATATGTCGATGGCCATTGATCACATAAGAGTTAGGGAATAACCATGATCGCGCTTCGTAAACGCTTGTCTTACAAACAAGCCAAATGGGCTTTGCTGCTAATGCTATTAATGGGCATGCTGGTCAGCGTCTACCAAATTTATTTTGATTGGCAGGAAGAAAAAGCCAACATCTACAACCGCGTCGCCGGCACCATAGAGACCGTTGAAAACGCCGCCATCGAATCTGCCTACACCCTAGATGAAAACTTAGCCCAGCAAGTATTGAATGGCTTAGGCAATACCAACTTGTTCTACCAGATGGATCTCTACGACGACCTAGGCAATCGTATGGCGCAATATGAGCGCCCCCAGAGCAAAATACAATTTAGTTGGATCGCTGATTACCTGACACAAGATCTCAGTAAGAGCTATATCCTGCCTTTGACTCGAGGCGAATTAACGGTCGGCACGTTATCCGCCTATATAGACTATGGGCTGGTGACCGAAAATTTTGTCAAACGTACTCTGCGTTTGCTTGCCACGACGCTATTTTTTACCATCATCGTCGGTGTCGCCATCCTGACGTTGATCTACTTTCAAACCTCACGCCCCCTAACACGCTTTATCGAAGAGTTAGAACTGTTGGCACGCCGGCGCAGTATGCAAGGCGGTATCTACTTCCAACAGTCAACCCGCCACGATGAACTCGGTGTGCTGGCGAAAACCTTCACAAACTTATGGCACCAGCGCCAACGCATCGAAGTGGAGATGGAAAAGCGTGAAGCCTATTTTCGTGCGGTAATGTACCAATCCCGCGAATGCATGCTCCTTGCCTCACCTGACGGTCAACTGCTTGATTGTAACCATGCTGCCTGCGAACTACTCGGCTACCCCGAAGCCACTCTGTTACAACTAAACCTGAAAGCCATTGACCCAGAGTTTCAACACAACTCTCTGATTGATTGGTCAAAGCATGCTCAAGGGCAAGCCTCGACGTTTGAAACACGTTACTTGCGTAACAATAATGACACTGTCCCAGTGGAAGTGTGCGCCAGCATGATCACGCTCGACAATGCGCCCCGCTACTTAATTTCTGTGCGCGATATTACCCAGCGCATTAAAGACCAAGAGCAAGTCAAATACCTTGCCTACTATGACGCCCTGACAAACTTACCTAATCGTCGTCTACTGCACGACCGCCTAGAGAATGCCATTGAAGTCGCCCGCGAACACGACCATATCGGCGGTGTTTTGTTTATCGATTTGGACCGTTTTAAAACCATCAATGACTCCATGGGGCATTTAGCGGGCGATCAGTTATTAGTGCAGGTCACCGAGCGCATCAATCAACTGCTTGCCAAAGGCGATACAGCCTCACGCTTGGGCGGCGATGAATTTGTGTTGCTATTGCCAGAGCTTTCTAAAGATCTAGAAGACGCCCAAGCGAGCGTCTCACATCTAGCGGAGCGCCTCCTGGAAGCGCTTAACGCTCCCTTTAATATTCACGCCACTGAGCTTTATGTCTCGGCCAGTATCGGCATCAGCTTGTTTCCATTAGATCAATCTGACAGCGTGCGCATCTTGCAGCAAGCGGATACAGCTATGTACAAGGCGAAAGAAAACGGCCGCAGCGGTTTCCACTTCTATCGCAGTGAAATGCAACAGTTTGCTACCGAACGCTTGCAACTCGAAAAGGCCTTACACGATGCCATCGATTACAATGAACTGTATTTAGTCTATCAGCCACAAGTGGATGCCACAGGTGAGCTAATTGGACTAGAAACTTTGGTGCGCTGGCACAGCCAAGAATTGGGCGACATTGCCCCATCACGATTCATTCCAATTGCAGAAGAGACAGGGCTTATTGTGCCATTAGGCGAATGGGTGCTAGAACAAGCATGCCAGCAATTAATGCAATGGCAACAAGCCCAGCAACTACCGGCTTCCTTCGACAGTCTAGCCATCAACATTAGCCCGTTGCAGTTTTCGCGGGAAGATTTTGTCGAGCGCGTCGAGACCATTATCAGCCAATCAGGCGTCTCGCCTTATCAGATCGATTTAGAAATCACCGAAGGCATGCTAGTCGACAACATCAAATCTGTCGCCACCAAAATGCAGCGCCTTAAAGCCTTTGGCGTGCGCTTCTCCATTGATGATTTTGGCACCGGCTACTCTTCCCTGCGTTACCTCAAGCACCTACCACTTGATCAGCTGAAAATCGATCAATCGTTTGTGCGAGACTTAACCGAAGATCCTCATAGCCATGAGATCATTCACACCATCATCTCAATGGCCAAACACATGAAGTTAGCAGTCATCGCCGAAGGAGTCGAAACCAAGTTTGAACGTGATGTACTGCAAACGATCAACTGCCAACGCTTTCAGGGGTATTACTTCTCTAAGCCATTACTTGCCAGAGATTTGCAAGGTCATGTGCAGCGCCAGTCCAGCTTCCCTGCCGCGACGATTCATGCCGAACCTTAAGACGCTAGCGTCAACACATATTTTGCTTGGTTATACTCGGCTTCTTGAATCTCTTGCGCTACTTTAAAACCGTGGCGCAGCATGAATTCAACACCTTTTTCATTGATCTGAAAAAGCTCACTCGTGACCGGCGTATGATGCGCTTTAAGATGCGCAATCAGCTGAGCACCTATGCCCTGATCTTGTTGCTCAGGTAACACACACAAGCCCAATATTTTCTGCTCAGCTAAGGCATAAAAGCCCACTACTTGACCAAACTTCTCATATACATAGATGTCTGCGTCGGCACTCAGGGCATGGCGCATAGGCGTCACCTTAAGCGCCCAATGATCGGCTGTGATCGTAGAGTGTGCAGCCACCATAGCGGTTAACCAGGTCCCGACTACCGCGTCGAGATCTTCGGTTTGCGCATGACGTATGCCATCAAGTGCGCCTTCCCCTAATAAACGCCCAACGCGATCTTTAGCTTGATGCTTCACGCCATCATCAATACACGAATTGACGGCCAGCAAAGCGGTGCCAATCAGCCCGATATCATCGGTGTAACCGAGCACTGGGGTTAAATCTGGAATCGCATCGATCGGCGTAAGCAGATAGCCAAGGGCGCCATAGATCGCCGTTTTGTGGGCCAAGGTACAATTTTTGTGTTCAGTGGCGTAATACAAGGTAAACGCTTTTTCTAAGCCTGAGCGACCGATGGCGCCCGCATAACGTCGGCACTTGGCCCAAAAACCTTGTTCATCATATTTCTCAGCGTACTGGGCGCTGGCTTGCTCCACACTGATCGGCTCTTCTAATGGCGCATCATCAGGGGCATGGTCCATGGCTTTACGTCGCTTAAAGGTCAATTTATCAAACATGCCAAGGCTCCTTATTTGAGTCAGGCTTTAAGTCTAGCGCAGCCTCATGAGAAAAACCGATGACCTGAGTGAAGCAATTGTAGAAATCGACTCCCGTCAGCCCATAGCCGACGTAAAACGCCAATTTGTTACCATCCCCTCTTAAATCCAGTGCTATTTACCGCTAGAATGTGCGCAAAATTCCAACACCCCATCGAGCGTTCAACACAAGCGAGCTTTGCTATGAAATTATTTATCAAACTGATCCGCAACTTACTAGGTGGCCTAATTGCCTTGGTCGATGTGATCACCCGTGGCAGCAAGAAAAAGCGTCCCCCCGAGGCGCAAAAAGCAGTCAATGAGGCCACCCAAGATTTAGCCTTGTACCAATTGTTTGCTTGCCCATTTTGCACTAAGACCCGCCGTGCCATGTACAAGCTAAACCTGCCAATTGAAAAACGCAGTGTGGCTCAGGGATCAGCGCACCGCGAGGAATTAGAACAAGGCGGTGGTCGAGTGAAGGTGCCATGCTTACGTATCGAAAAAGATGGCCAAGTAGAATGGATGTACGAATCAAACGATATTATTCGCTATCTAGAGCAGCGCTTCGCCTAATTCAAATCCCGCTCATGCTAGTAGCATGAGCGGGTAATATTTAAGAAGCTTGTTTGATCATATCAATATGTAAAATCCCATCTTCGTCGTAGGGTTCACTGACTTTGACAAAGCCTAACGATTCATAGAACGCCTGCAAATACAGCTGCCCACTGATCTGAATCCCGAGTCCTGGATACATTGTCTCAGTAAAACGCATCGCCTCCATCATCAATGGTCGGCCTAGTTTTTGCTGCCGGAACGCCTTTAGCGTCATCACTCGACCGATCGACGGCAAAGCAAACTTATCTCCCGGCGCTACGACGCGAGCACAAGCCGCCAGCTGGCCATTTAGTCGTACTCGTAAATGCCAAGCGTGGACATCGACCTCATCCACTTCTTGGTACGCACAGTTTTGCTCCACCACAAACACCGCCTCACGAGCCTGCACCAACTCATGGAATTCCAGCGCGCTTAACGTCGACAGCTGTGACCAATCAAATGTCAGGGCCATACTTGCTCTCCTCAGATTAGAAAATACAGTGTGCGACCAAAGCAATCACAGGCAACGTAATCAAAGTACGCATAATGAAGATGATAAACATCTCAACGATGTTCACCGGAATCTTACTGCCTAGAATCAGCGCTCCGACTTCAGACAAATAGATCAACTGCGTAATCGATACGGCAGCAATCACAAAGCGTGTCATCTCACTGTCGATCGAAGCCGCCATGATCGACGGGATAAACATATCAGCAAAACCAACCACCAGAGTCTCAGACGCTTTAGCGGCCTCAGGAATTTGCAACAGCTCTAACAGTGGAATAAATGGCTGACCTAAGATACTAAAGACCGGCGTATTTTCTGCCACCACCAAAGCCAAGGTACCGATCGCCATCACCACAGGCAACACACAAAACACCATCTCAGCGGCATTTTTAGCGCCATCTTGTGCCACACTTTTTAGACCACTACTGCGCTCAGCACGGGCCATGGCTTGCGTCACGCCTAAATGCCAAAGCTCTCGTAAAGACTTTTTCGATAGCTCGCACGGCTCCGCTGGACGGCCATCTTCGTAGACATGGGCCTTACGGCTCAAGGGTGGCAAGCGCGGAATAATCAAGGCTGCAACAAGTCCCGCCAAGGTCACCGCAAAGTAAAATGGGATAAACAAATGCTCGAGCTCGACTTGTGCCACCACAACCAAGGCAAAACTGATCGATACCGCCGAAAAGGTCGTCACGATCACCGATGCTTCGCGCTTAGTATATTGCTGCTGCTCATACTGCTGACTAGTTAACATAACGCCCACCGAGCCATCCCCAAGCCAAGAAGTTGTGCAATCTACTGACGAGCGCCCTGGCAGATTAAATAAAGGGCGCATAACCTTACTCATCAGACTGCCCGTCAATTCCAACAGGCCAAAATCCAACAACAAGGGCAACAGTAGTCCCGCAAATAAAAACACCGCCAGCAACGTCGGCATCAGATCATTGAGCACCAAGCCACCGGTGTAGGCATGCCAAATCATTTCAGGGCCAACGCTTTGCAATGTCATCACCGCAAAGATGGCGCCAATGACCCGTAAAACCAACCACGGATAACTGGTCAAAAACAGTGTGCTCAACACGGCTTTATCATGTAGCGGTCGAAACACCGTGGTAATCACCGACAGTAACGCAGCAAAACTGATGAGCACTGTGACGATCAATGGTGCCTGATCACCTAGCAAGCCTTTAAATTCTCCTGCCAATACCGCAATCGGAATGGTGACACCGTCTTCGTAAGGCACTGGTGTCATAAACAGCAGCAGACCTAATACTGAAGGGACAATAAATTTCCAGACACTGCTCGACGCGGCTTCAGCCGTCGAGGCGGCGTTTTTTTCTTGAGACATAAACTGATTCTTTTACTAATACGTATCGATACTTGGACAAGGGGCGTTATGGTAGCTCGTAAGACAGGGATAGCAAATTAACATTACGCAAACAACGAGGTTTTAGGCGCTAGACAAACGTCTAAGTGCAATAAAAAAGCCCCGCAGGCGATCGCCTGCAGGGCTTTTTAAAGCTGTTAAAAATTACTGCTGAACAGATTTTGCCAGCTCAGTAATCTCGTCCCACTTACCAGCTTTGACTAAGTCGGTTGGCACAATCCACGAACCGCCGACACACAGAACACTCTCTAGCGCTAAGTAGTCTTGGTAGTTGTTTTCATTGATACCACCCGTTGGGCAGAAACGAATCTGTGGCAATGGACCCGCGAACGCTTTCAACGCTTTGACGCCACCATTCACTTCCGCTGGGAAGAATTTGAAATGGTCGTAACCGTACTCCATACCTAGCAGAATATCCGAAATCGTTGCCACAGCTGGCAAGTACGGAATATCGTACTCTTTGCCAACAGCAAGCAAATCCGGTGTCATACCAGGGCTGATAATAAACTGCGAGCCTGCTTCAACGGCTTTGATGTATTGCTCGCGAGAACACACAGTCCCCGCACCGACGATCGCTTCAGGTACTTCTTTGCGCAGCGCCGCAATAGCATCCAGTGCCGCTTCAGTGCGCATGGTCACCTCTAGTACCGGTACGCCACCTGCAACCAGTGCTTTACCTAAATTCACTGCTTGTTCCGCGTTATCAACCACAATGACTGGCACCACTGGTGTCGCAGTCATTACTTGAGCGGCTGTATAGGTTGTCATATCGCTATCCTTTTTGCTTAGTAATCGTGCCAGTTACGGCCATCTTTGATCGGTAGAGCCATAGACGCCGCTGGGCCCCAAGAGCCAGAAGCGTATTCTTTAGGACGCTCACTGGTTTGGCTCCACGCCGCCATAATGCCATCGACCCATTTCCAAGCCGCTTCTACTTCGTCGTAGCGCATAAATAGCGTGGCATCGTTACGCATCACATCCAACAACAAGCGCTCGTAAGCCTCTGGGCTACGCTTGTCATTAAAGGCTTCACTCAAACTTAAGTTCAGATCTACTGGCTGCAGCTTCATGCCTTCACCCGCACCTGGAACCTTGTTCATAACCGTTAAAGAGATTTTCTCTTCAGGCTGCAGGCGAATAATCAATTGGTTACGCTGTAGCTGACGATTGCTCTCATCGTTAAAGATGCTGTGCGGAATCGACTTGTACTGGATCACGATTTCAGAGTAACGCTGACCTAAACGCTTACCTGTGCGCAAGTAGAATGGCACACCCGCCCAACGCCAGTTATCAATGTCAGCACGGAGCGCGACAAATGTCTCGGTACGAGACTCTGGATTTGAACCTTCTTCGTCGAAGTAACCGCGCACTTCTTTACCATTGATCATGCCTTTAGCGTACTGACCACGAACGGTCTTGGTGTACGCATTCGCGCCTTCGATAGGACGCAAAGCTTTTAGAACTTTGATCTTTTCATCACGTACCGAGTCGGCATCGTTGCGACCTGGAGGCTCCATCGCCACCAAACACAAAAGCTGAACCAAGTGGTTTTGCACCATGTCACGTAAAGCACCTGCTTTATCGTAGTATCCCCAACGGCCTTCTACACCCACTGTTTCAGAGACGGTAATTTGCACGTTATCGATGTGTGCACTGTCCCATAATGGTTCAAACAGTGTATTACCAAAGCGAATCGCCAATAGGTTTTGTACCGTTTCTTTGCCAAGGTAATGGTCGATACGGAAGATCTGCTTCTCGCCGAAGTTTTGCGTCACTTCGTCGTTGATCGCGCGCGAAGACGTTAAATCACGGCCCAACGGCTTTTCTAGTACAACACGCATGCGCTCTTGGTTAAGGCCATGGTTCGCCAAAGAGGAACAGATCGAACCAAATAGATCCGGTGACGTGGCTAGGTAAAACACCACATCTTTATCATCTTCACCGATGTTGTGCTCATTAAAACGAGCAAAGTCTGATTCTTGCTGCGCATCCACAGAAACATAGCTCAAACGCTCTTTAAAACGCGGCCAAGTTTTTTCATCATCAATGCTTGCAGGCACATATTCATTCAGCGCTTCACGGACTTTTTCTTGGTAATCCGCCGCGCTCACATCACGGCGTGACGCGCCAATGATGCGGGTATTTTTAGCCAACAGACCGTCTTGGTCCAAATGGTAGAGAGCCGGAAGAAGCTTGCGCATGGCCAAGTCGCCACCGCCACCAAAAATCACCACATCACAGGCTTTTAAACTTGCCTTCATCGTTTATCTCTCCAATGCTTAATTAGGCTGGTTAACAAGATAGGCGGCATAATTAGCGCAGCCCATCAGTCCAGGGTGTTCTGACATCACCACAAAGGTTGGGATCGGTGAGACAAAGTCACGCATACGACCTTTGTCTTGCATCGCATCGCGGAAACTACTTTGCTTAATGTACTCCACGTAACGCGGCACAATCCCACCTGCGATGTAGACGCCACCACGGCTCTCTACATTGAGTACCAGATCCCCAGTAACACGCCCTAAAAAGGTAAAAAATTGCTCTAGCGTCGCCTGCGCCAACGGATCATCGCCACGCTCAATGGCGGCACCGATCTCTGGTGCACTTAAACGCTTTTCGACGCCTTGACGGTGTGCCAGAGCTTCATAGATGTTTTCTAAGCCCATACCCGACAGCACACGCTCGGCCGAGACACGGTGATGACGCTCACGTAGAAAACGTAGGATATAATCTTCTTGTTCATTACAGGTCGACAGATCAATATGACCGCCTTCACCTGGTAGTACGATATTGGCACCATGGTCTTGCGGCACGACACAGGCAACTCCAAGACCTGTTCCAGCCCCTAACACCCAAGCAGCGCCTTTAGGGTCCACTGCAGACGGCTCGCCAATTTGCACTAACTCTTCTTTCGGTACGACTTCCAGGCTATGACCAATGGCATCAAAATCGTTCAACAAAGCGATTTTTTTATCGGCGCCAAAATGTTCTTGAATCTGCTGGCGAGTGAAGTGCCAAGGATTGTTAGAAAAGCGTATTACCTCCTGATTAACAGGTCCGGCAATGGCTAAGACAATCGCATTGATAGAGTCAAAGTCTACGCTACATTGATCGACATAAGCAGAAACCGCATCGAAAAAAGACTCATATTCTTTGCATGAGTAAACGCTGATTTCCTGCGGCTGGTAGTGATTGATCGGTACTAAGGCAAAACGAGCGTTTGTCCCCCCCAAATCCGCGATCAAAGCATGAGACATAGTAAACCTCTTTGGAGTTTATAATTTTTTGAAATTTTACAACGAAAAAGCGTGTAAAAACACCAGATAGAAAAAATATTAGCCGCCAATTGTGTAATTTTATTACAATTAACGAATCTTATTGAGAAACTTGAAGACTTTCGTTGGCACAGATCGCTTACGATTGTTTTTGTAGTTATAGAGGCGTTCGTCGGCTATTTTGAGTAGCTGTTTATAACTACTTGGGGTATCAGCAATCACGCTGGCACCACCATAGCTGACGGTAATCGGTACAAGATTACTTTTATAGCGCAAAGGATTGGCATGCAGGTAGTCATAAATCGAATCCGCCACCGCCATGGCTTGCTCGTAGCTCTTGCCTGGCATCACAAACACAAATTCATCCCCCGCAAAACGAAACGCCAACCCTTGCTTATAAACATGCTTCAAAAGACGTTTCGCAATGTATTCTAGCACTTCATCGCCGCAATTGTGCCCTAAAGTATCATTGATCGACTTAAAGGCATCGCAATCGACAAATACCGCGGTTAAATCACGTCCAGTGGTTTTGCAGCGGGCAAATTCGCGCTCTAGCATCAGCTCCAATTGCCGACGGTTAAGCAGCCCTGTTAACGGATCTCGAGTAGCGAGGTATTCGAGTTTTTCCCGTGCTGTCACATTACTCAAACAAATAGAGATTTTGATCGCTAACTGATCGAGTAAGAATGTGTCTTTGGTGGTGGGATCATAGCGCGTGGCATCTGCGTCGGCCTGACAAAAGAGCCCGACTAATTCACCGTCAATGGTTAACGGTGAGATCGCAACGGAACCAATAATATGGCGATAGGATTGTGGGATCACTTCCCAATAGCGGCCCACATCTTGGCTTACTAATACGGTTTTATTGCTGGCGCCGATGGCATCGATCATGGCGCTGCGTCGCGTAAACAACACACGATCTTTAAGGCCAACGGTCTTCTCGAGCGGCTCCACTAAGTGAGCCAATGGCACTTCATTAATCAAGTTGACCCACACATAAGGGACGTTGAATTGTTTTTGCACTTCTTTGGTTAACGTTGAAACAAATTGATCACAACGGCCAATCGCCAAGATGCAGCGCTCAATGTCAAAAAACTTGAGCGCGATCTGTTCGTTGTGCCTAACGTTATCAATCAATTCATCTATATTGTGCATTCAAACAACCTAGTCATAAGTGGAGCCTGCGCCATTACACTGATTTTAAGCATCATAGAGTTTGTCTATTTTTTGCGCACCACATTTCTCTATTGAATACTCAATTAAACGATCCGTCTATAAAAAACTTTAGCTTAATTTATTGGCTTTATTAAAGAAATCGTACATCGGCCGATAAATTTTTTAGGCAGCGAAGTGATGATTATGAATATAAGAGACGTTTTAGAAACCCAACTCACCCATGAGGTCAAAGCAGGCAACCGAGTCTCCGGTAATGCCAACTTTGCTTTGTTTATGAGTCTCTTTAGCCAGCCTGGCCCGAGTCTGCGTAATGACGTCGATACTCTGAATCAACATGAGCCCCACGCAGTCACACGCCCGATTCAGTTTTCTGCCAGTATCGGTAGTAACCCCAGCGCCAACATCGCCCTGCTTAAAGCATTAAGTCATGAACCGCTCGCCAGCGGCGCCATGGCGGCCTACAACGCGGTGGAAGCCGTCGATAACTTGCTCTCAACCCAAGCCTAACGCGCGCCAACGCCCTCACCACACAACGCAAACAAACGGCTCCACGCTTGACCATGTTCCCGTGAGGCGCGTAAATAACGCTGCCATGGCGCATTCGCCTGCTGGTCATCAAACTGCTGAATAAACGAACGCCAAGCCTCGCTTTGGATTGGACTGCTGTCGGCCAACTTATTTACCAAGGGCAACACTTGATAAGCGGCGCGATTAATACGTGCCATATAAGGTTGCAGCAGGTCGATGTAGTGTCGTTCAAACTGCTGACGCAGGAAGGTCAACGGCGCGCCGCACATGTCGCTTTGCTCACTTACCCCCTGTACCGCTTGGGTCACGCTTTCAAGATAGGCGCTGATATGGGTAATACTGTAAAGCAACTTACCTAAATACTCACTCTCATAGATCGCCTGCATGTCCGCCTCGATCGCTGCACTGCTGACCTTAGGAATATCAGCTAAATTATCGTTAAGACGCTGCAAATGCTGCAGTGCCGCAATCAATGCTTGATATTGAGAGCGCTCAGGCGCCATCGGCAGATAGCCATTCGATAGACTAAAAAAAGCACCCGTTTCTTCCCCTGCCCAAAGCAGGTTGGAGAGCGTGATGGGCAACTCGCTGGCTTTAACACGCGCCACGTCATTCAGCTTGCTGTGTAGCTCTGAATCTTCAATGTCACATTGGCGAATCGCGCGAATAATGTCTAACTCGTAAACGAAGCGCTGACTTGCGGGCATCACGCGTCCAAGTATACTATTGCGCTGCCCTGCGAGGGCGCCAACTTCACACTGTTGCAGTGATAAAAATTCTAATAAGCCCACATCAAATTGACTCAGCGCTTGTTGCCGCTCACGCAGCGCCGGTAACGCCTGCAATGTCATCTCGGGCGCCACGTCTATTTGCACATGCGCTGAGCGATTTAAGTCTTGGATATAGGCATCAAACATCGCTTCGGGCGCGAACTGGCGATCGCACCCTAGCAACAGCATTACCAGCACCCATATTACCGACTTGCGAGAGAATATTACGGTCATGATGAACACTCTATTGATTCAAAAACGCGAAGAAATTTCTGAAACCCGCGTCGCCAAAATGGTGTTTCCTAGCACCACCAATCATTATGACACCTTATTTGGTGGTGAAGCCCTTAAATGGATGGACGAAGTCGCTTACATTGCCGCCACGCGTTTCGCTCGTAAACAAGTTGTTACGATCTCCACCGAGCAAGTGGATTTTAAACGCCCAATCCCTTCTGGCATTTTAGTTGAGCTCGTGGCACGTGTCGTAGATGTGGGTCGTACTTCGTTAAAAGTAGAAGTGACTATCTTCTTAGAAGAGCTCTACAGCGACAAACGCGAAAAAGCCATTACCGGCCACTTTAACTTCGTCGCTATCGATGAAAACAAAAAGCCCACACCGATTTTCGACGAAGCCGAGTAACCACTCATCTTAGGCGCGCCGCGGCTGATCGACGGGTTCCAGTACAACATCTGAGTGCAAGAACTCCGCCGCCGCAGCCGACCCCTCCACTTTCACTGAGCTGCGCGCCAACATTTCTTGTTCGTATGGAGATAACACCGCTGCGCGGATACCGATACTTTGCCAAGCTTCGGCCGACCAACAGCCTTGGCTAATTTCTCGCGCCAGCGATAAAGCATCCAAAATCGCTTGGTTCGCCCCTTGCCCCTTAAACGGCGTCATCGGATGCGCGCCATCACCGATCAAGGTGGCTTTCGGGCTCTGTGCAAATTGTTCCGGCGTCAGTAACTCACGATCGTACACCGGATAACCTGAGACCAGCTCGCTCGGCGTCGCCGCTAAAATCTCAGGTATTGGTGCATGCCAAGGTAAACGGCGCACCGCTTCGTCTTTCAATGCTTGGGCGCCTAAAGCACTCAGCGCCCTGGCTTCAGCATCGTCCATACGAAAGCTTAATTGCCACATCACGGAATCCGCTTTGTAGGGCATCATATAAATACGCTCATTGCCGTTGGCAGTTTGAAATACTGTCGCGCCATCTAGTAAATCAGACTCTAAATCTCCCAACAAAGACAGCGGGCAAATACCTAAGATCACCATACAGTTTAGTGAGCGCAGCGGCGTCAGCTGCTCACCGATAATATTCTGACGCACCATGCTACGGATACCGTCGGCACCAACAATAAGATCCGCTTGAGCATGCTTGAGCTCACCATCGACGCTCAATGTTAACTGCACTTTATCGCTTGAGGTTTGGTCAAAAGAGACCAGTTGATGGCCCCACTGCACCTCACTCGCACCGCCTAGCTGCTCCATCATCTGGTAGCGCAACGATTGACGGGCAATATGAATGTTGGACTTTTTATTAGCCTGTGGGGCGCCTTTGACCCAGCGGCGCATACCCCACTCTGCGACCTTTTCTCCGGCGATGGTGTGCACCACGTGGCGAGTGGATATCACGCCGTCTTTCAGCTCGGTAATGCCAATCCCCGAAATCGCTCGACTGGCTTGTTGCAGCGTCAGTCCATAGCCTTGCGAGCGCGCATCAAAGCTTAGATCGCGTTCATACAGCGTAAACGGAATACCTCGATGTCTGCAGGCCACAGCCAGCGCCATACCGCCAATGCCAGCGCCAATGATCGCCACATGAGGCAGACGCTCAGGGTCCATCGCCATCGGCGTTAACGATTCGACTAAGCCACTGCCAGCACAGACAGGGCAACTTTCTAAATGCGGTTGTGGTGGCTCAGGGGCATCGATACCTAACTCACCACGTTCAAACGCCGCCAAGGCTTGTTGATACGCCAAGCGGGTCTTTTTACGGATTTTCACTGGGCGCTTACCACGCCCCTGACAATCACCACACATCACCCAGAATTTGCTTTGCTTCGCTTCGTTACTCAATTCTAATTGCTCGATTTAGACATCATTTTGTTGTGTAAATCATAACGGATCTGTGCATTTTTAGGGATAGTGTTGCACAGGGGGAAAACACTTAAACGTTCATACGCAATAAAAGTGTGATAAGTGATAACAAAAAAACGGCTTATTGAAATCAATAAGCCGTTTTTAAAACTTAGATGTTCATGAGCTTACACTTAGCGGTAGCTGTATAGGTACTCAGCAATCATTTGCGCATTGGTCGGTGTCGCCGTTTCAAAACCGTAGTACTCACCGTATTTTGGGCGAAGTTCATCGGTGGCAATGCGCGCGATTTCATCAAACCACGCTGGCAGCATCACAGTATGTGCGTTGATTTTCTCCATATCGACACCAAAGCCAAACGGTACTTGTCCCATTGCTTTGCCCACAGCCGCTTCAAGGTCAGCGATAAACTGAAGATGGAAATTAAAGTCTTCGTGCGAACCTACGTTACCATGACCGCCATTGAAGTAATCCCAATCCATAGCGTTTGCTGTTTTTAGGTTTTGCACAAGGTAAGTGAAACGCTCGGAGCCTGCAAAGTTCCAGAATGGTGGTTGATCTGAGTTCAGCAAATCTGGTGCATGCAATACACGCTCTTCTTTCATCAGCCAAGCTGAATGATCATCAGTGTGAGCCGCATGGGCAAAACCGTGAAGTTCGATGGTTTGGTTTTCAAACTTGAACGAATCTTCAGGCCACTGCAATACTTTCGTAGGGCGTGGAATATTACTGCCTAATAGCTCCATTTTTTCAGCCGTCGCTTTAGAAGCAATGATTTCAGGCTGTTTCTTCTGCGAAGCATCTAGCAATGCCAATAATTCCGCTGTACCGGAAATATGGTCTGCGTGATCGTGTGAGTAAACAATCGTATTGATTGGCTTGTCCGTTACCGAGCGAATCGCGTCAAGAATCTTCTGCGCACGCATCTCAAGTGGATCAAATAACAACACACCTTTATCACCAACGTAAAAAATCGTGGCGTAGAAACCAGACTCATACCAGTAAGTATTATCTGTTAAGCGTTGCAGAACATAATCAGTGTTCATATTCAGCGTGAACAAATCAGCGACTTTTTCACCTGGCTGAAGCGCCACCGTGCTCGACTGTGTTTTATAAACAGCATCAACGGTAGACGGTGCTTCTTCAACAGCCATAGCTGGTACGGCAGCCGTCATAGCCGCAAAAAGCAAAGCAGGAGCAAAGATTCGTGTTAGGGCAGACATAAGTAAAATCCTTCTTGAATGATTTGGAATATCGCTACTTTATCCCTCCCAAAATCATGAATAAATAGCCTTACATAGAAGAAACTATTGCAAATAAAGAAATAAAAATGGCATGACAGTTTATTTCTAATTTCATCACACAATGAATGGGCATCAACAAGCCAATCAACCTAGCGCTGGTGAATTGCGTAAGAATTGTCAAAATCACAGGCAGCATTGATTCGGACTTGAGCGTGCACTAAGCCAATGACAAATGTCACCTCGCAAACTCAAAGTGTCCGCTATTCTCTTGGCTATTTGGTGTCTATAGAGTAAGGCTTAGCCAAGGAGTGAGCATGAAAGCGGGTGGAGTGAAGTTGATTCCCGGCGCGGTATCAGTCGTTTTAACCTTATTGATTTGGTTTGTTATTCCGGTGCCAGAGGGCGTCAGCGCTAATGCCTGGCAGCTACTGGCATTATTCGTTGGCACCATTGCAGCAATCATTGGTAAGGTCATGCCGATCGGTGCGATTGCGATGATCGCGATTGCTCTGGTGGCGCTTACTGGGGTCACCAATGACTCCCCTTCAGGCGCCATGAAAGATGCTTTAAGCGGCTTTTCCAACTCGCTGATTTGGCTGATTGGTATCGCCATTATTATCTCACGCGGCTTATCCAAAACCGGCCTTGGCAATCGTGTGGGGTATTATTTTATCTCGCTGTTTGGCAAAAAAACCGTAGGCATCGGTTACGCCTTGTCTCTGTCTGAACTCATTATTGCTCCTGTAACGCCAAGCAATACTGCCCGTGGCGGTGGCGTCATTCACCCGATCATGAAATCCATCGCCACTAGCTTTGGCTCTGAACCTGAGGATGGTACAGCGCGTAAAATTGGCCATTACCTAGCGCTGGTGAATTACCACATCAACCCGATCACCTCAGCGATGTTTATCACCGCGACCGCGCCCAATCCATTGATCGTACAATTCATCGCCGATGCAACGGGAGCTGATATCAGCATCACTTGGAGCATGTGGGCGTTGGCCGCCCTACTACCAGGCTTAGTATGTATCGCGCTGGTGCCACTGGTGGTCTATCTGGTGTATCCGCCCGAAATCAAAAACACACCCGATGCTAAAACCTTTGCCCAAGCCAAGTTGCGTGACATGGGCGTCATGTCTTATAGCGAAAAAGTCATGGTGTTTGTATTTGCCTTGCTACTCGTACTTTGGGCAGGCATTCCAGCGATGTTGTTGGGCCCTGATTTTGCCATGAACACCACTGCCGTCGCGTTCTTAGGCTTGTCTATCTTATTGGTCACTGGCGTCTTAACTTGGGAAGATGTTCTTAAAGAAAAAAGCGCTTGGGATACCATCACTTGGTTTTCTGCTCTAGTGATGATGGCCACCTTTTTAAACAAGCTGGGCTTAGTCGACTGGTTTTCCTCTGTGGTCGAAAACAATATTGCCCAATTTGGTTTTGATTGGCCGTTAGCAGTCGTCATTCTGGTAGCGATCTATTTCTATGCGCACTACTTTTTTGCCAGTACCACCGCGCACATTACCGCTATGTTTGCGGCCTTTTATGCCGCGGGGCTAGCACTGGGGGCGCCGCCTTTATACTTAGGGCTACTGCTGGCCGGCGCATCGTCTTTGATGATGTCACTGACCCATTATGCTACCGGTACTTCGCCAATTATCTTTGGCTCAGGCTATGTCTCCATGGAAAACTGGTGGCTGATGGGCTTTGTTATGAGCTTGGTAAATCTATCCGTGTGGGGCATCGTCGGCGGCTTGTGGTGGAAGCTACTGGGATTTTGGTAAAACTGATCTAAGCCTCATTCCTATGCGTAAATAAGGGTGTCTGTGGCCACCCATTCTACGTGAGCTTTTATCTTTAGCAGATGATATTCATTTTTGTTGCTACAAATCGGTTATTGAGCCACGTAGAATAGCGCCCAAATTTCAACCTTCTACAGAATGAGCGAAGTTAATGACGCACACAGTTACCAGTGATAACGCTCACGCATCACAAACGCAGAAAGTCGCCGTGATCGGTGCGGGCGTGGCAGGTTCGACCATTGCCCTACGCTTGGGCGAATTGGGTATCGACACCACTCTAATCGAACGTGGCCCAAGTCTGGTAAATGGTCCGCCATTTTGTCACCTGCACGCTGGCGGCAACCTTTACCGCGAGATCTCTGATCAGCAATGTCTGACGTTGCTGCAGCAGTCGATCGACACCGCCAAAATCTACCCGCAAAGCATCAATGTGCGCCCTACCGTAGTCGCCGTGCCCAAAACAGATCCAGCTGAACCATTGGAGTTGTTACCACGCTTGCAAACATTGCAGGCACAATACCAAACACTGATCGAGCAAGATCCGAGCAATCAAGTGTTGGGTAAACCAGAAGACTACTACCGTCTTTATGAGCGTGCGGACATCGAAGCCATTGGTCAGCGTCCATTGCCAGACAAGATTGTCGATGACGAAGACTGGCTGGTGGCGTTTGCCCAGCAAACCAATTTAGACACTCTGAAATTCCCTTTGGTAGTCGTGCAAGAATACGGCTTATCAGCGTTTCGTTGGGCGGCAGCGGCCAGTATCGCCATTGAGCGTTTAGACAGTTGCCACGTACAAACCCACACCAGTGTGGTAGATATTCGCCCTAGCACTCAAGGTCAAGGCTGGCAAATCGTTACTCAGCCGACGCAGTCTGGTGCTTCTAATAGCGCAGATTTAACGACTACCGAATACGATTACGTGGTCAATGCCTGCGGCTTTAAGAGCGGCGAGCTGGACGATATGATCGATGCCAAGCGCCAGCGCATGGTGGAATTCAAAGCCTCTTTTGTCACCCATTGGCCTGAGTGCAACGGTCTTTGGCCGGAAGTGATCATTCATGGCACCCGAGGTACGCCGCAAGGCATGGCGCAATTAACGCCTTACCCAGATGGCTACTTCCAGCTGCACGGTATGACCCAAGCCATTACCCTGTTCAAAGATGGCTTAGTGACCAGCTGTGAGCAAAGCGCGCAACCAAAGCTGGCACCGCACTTTTTACAAAAGATCAATGGCCAATGGTCAGAGCAATCGGTCACCGAACGTACTGAAAGCAACATTCAGCACGTCGCGCAATACATTCCGACCTTTGCCTCCGCCAAGACAGCGGCTAAACCTTTGTTTGGTGCCCAGCAAATCCCTGGGGAAGACCCCGATTTGCGCGCCGCAGATGTGTCGTTTGATCGCCATGGTTATGCCCGCGCGGAGATCGTCAAAGCCTCTTCGGCATTGGCGACTGCGGATGCGATTTTAAAAGACCTACTGGATACCGGCGTGATTGATTCAGAGTTTGCTAAGCAGCACTTACATGATCACTACTTCCCCGTGACCTTGCAATGTCAGCAAGATGATCTGACGCAAGCCGCCGAACAGTTAGCGCGCGAGCGCCACTATCCAGAAGCTCTGGCACGTAATTTTGGCTAGCCCCAAACCAAAAAGCTTGGCCAGTGGCCAAGCTTTTTTAATAAATGAAAAGACCTTAGGCCGGCTCAGCCACAGGCGTAAATACCTTTAATAAATCACTGAACTGATCAAATAAAAACTCCGGCTCGTAACTAGCCAAGTCTTCATCATAGTTATAACCGTAACTCACGCCAACGCTGGCGATCTTAGCGGCTTTCGCTGCCAAAATGTCATTTTTAGAATCGCCAATCATGACGCAGTCAGACAACTGCGCATTGAGCATGCCACAGGCCGTATAGAGTGGTAGCGGCTCTGGTTTACGCTCTGGCGAAGAATCGCCACCCAAAGCAAACTCAAATAAGCCATTTAGCCCCAAACCGTCCAGCATAGGCGCAATAAATTTCTCTGGCTTATTGGTGATGATCGCCAAACGATAGCCACGCTGTTTGAGTGTTTGCAGCGTCTCTTTCACCCCAGGGTACAAAACCGACTGATCACAGACACGCTCCTCGTAGCGCGCCAAAAAGATCTCTAGCGCTTCGGTTACCAGTGACTCTGACAAATTAGGGTCAATCTCTTTTGCACCACTAAGGCCTCGTGAAATCAGTGGCTGGGCACCGTTGCCCACCCAATTACGAACAGTCGCCTCAGGAAAAGGCTCCCGCCCTAGCTCGACTAAAGTCGCATTCACCGCCGCCGCAAGGTCTGGGGCGCTGTCGACCAAGGTGCCGTCTAGATCAAATAATAAAACGCTCTTATCTTTAAAACTCATTATAGGGGTACTCTCGATTACTAGGTTTACCAAGGCAACTGATCGCCATTGGAATGCCAGAAGGTGCCAGTGTTGTCCAAATTTAAGGCCTCGATACGCTTAGATAAACGTTCAGCTGCCTCATCAGGCGTGATATCACCGTAGCCGCCAATCATTTCGGTACCGACTAAACCTGGATGCAAAATGGCCACCGCCACGCCCTGTGGCTTAAGATCATGGGCCAGTGATTTACCAGCGATATTTAACGCCGATTTAGACATGCGGTAACCATAACGCCCGCCGCTGGTGTTGTCAGCCACCGAGCCCATGCGGCTGGTAATCAAGGCTAGTTTAGCGCCCTGATTAAATTGCTTACGCAGAGCGTCTGTCACCACCAAGGGCGCCAAAGCATTGGTTTCAAATTGCTGACGAATGGAGTCGGTATCAATCAATCCTAATTGCTCGTCGCGCAAGATACCGGCGTTATTGATCAACAAATCAATACTGACACCGGCCAGCGCGTCAGTGAGATTGGCAATCCCCTGGGCTTGGGTGACATCAACGTTTTCGATCACATTAACGCCCAGTGCTTTGAGCTCAGCACTGGCTTGGCGGCAGGCAGCAAAGACCTGATAGCCTTGCGCGTAATACAAGCTTGCAAACGATAAACCAATGCCACGACTGGCACCGGTAATGATCACAGTTTTAGTAGACATAAATGACTCATAATGACGATGTAAGTTCTTATTATTAGTGGGGATAGCCGACTCAAGATCAAGGGTTCCCTCACCTTACTCGCCACCGAGACAAAGTGTCACAGCTCAGTGATAACGCTTAGCGACTTGGAAGCGAATATCAAACTCCACGCCTTGGCCTAGCTCACTATGACAAACGATCGAGCCCCCTAGGGCGTTAGTGACAATATTGTAAGTGATATTTAAGCCTAAGCCGGTTCCGCCTGCGCCACGCTGAGTGGTAAAGAAGGGGTCGAAAATACGGTTCAAATTGGCCGGCTCTATGCCTTTGCCATCGTCTTGATAGCGCAGTAAAAACTCGGTGTCAGACAGTGGCGATAGCGCGATGGTGATTTGACCTGAGCTCGATTCACTAAAGCCATGGTTGACCGAGTTCACGATTAAGTTGGTGAGCACTTGCGATAACAAGCCTGGGTTAACCAACACATTATAATCCTCGGCACAGTCGACGTTGACGGTCGCGCGCGTCTTACGCAATACCGACGCCAAACTAAACACCACCTCTTCGATGTAGTGTTTAAGATTCACTTGGCGGTCCTCTTCACTGGTTTGATCTACCGCCACCTGCTTGAAGCTGCGCACCAGATGGGCGGTACGCTCTAGATTTTTTTGCACGATATTCGAAATCTCGCGCACACTGCCTAGAAAATCTTCAAAATCCGTTTCGGTCAAGCAGCCTTGCTGGTAGCGCTCGGTGATCGCTTGGCAATCTTCGACCAACTGGGACACCCCAGTTAAACCAATCCCCACAGGCGTATTGATCTCATGGGCAACCCCTGCCACCAACGAGCCCAAGCTCGCCATTTTCTCCGACTCAACCAATTTATCTTGGGCCTGTTCTAGGTGCTGTATGGTTTCTTCTAAGTGGGCATTGGATGCTTTGAGCTCTTCATTACGCTCTTGCACTTCAAGCTCTAGGGCCTTTTTCTCTGAGATATCGCGAGTGATGGCATACAATACGTCCGTGCCATTGAGATTGATTTTGAACAAAATAATCTCACACCAAAACTCTGTACCGTCTAACTTGCGATGCACCCACTCAAAATTAATCGTCCCCTGAGTAAAAGCCGTCTCGATAATAGCCACCGCTTTGTCCTTTGACGCCTGACCATCAGGTTGGTACTCAGGCGACAGATCAATGGGTGTAATGCCAATGATTTCCTCTTTGCTATGCGCACCAAACAACTGCATAAAGGTCTTATTACAGTCAAAATAGTACTCAGAATTTAGTAGGCACAAACCATCTAACGACTCGTTAAATAAGGTTTCAAAGGTCTCTTTTTGCTCAGCAAGCTCCAACTCGAGCGCTTTTTTAGCCGAGATATCGCGCGTGATGGCGTACAACACATCGGTGTCATTCACATTGATCTTAAAGAGTATGATTTCACACCAAAACGGTGTGCCATCAAACTTTTGGTGGACCCATTCAAAATGAATGGTGCCTTCAGTAAAGGCCGTGTTGATGATGTCTATGGCCTTGTCTGCTGAGCGCTGACCATCGGGTTGGTATTCAGGGGATAAATCAATGGGGGTGATACCGATGATCTCTTGTTTGTCTTGGGCGCCAAATAAATGCATAAACGCCTTGTTGCAGTCTATGTAATGCTCCGTTGTCAGCAAGCACAAGCCATCTTCTGATTCATTAAACAGCGTTTCGAAGGTTTCTTTTTGGGCTTGGGTTTCAAGCTCTAGAACTTTTTTACGAGAAATGTCACGCCAGTTAGTATGCAGCACCACTTCGCCATCCAACACCATCTTGGTAAGGATCACTTCGGCCCAAAACTCGTCACCATTGAGTTTTTTGTGCACCCATTCAAAGCGCACACTGCCATCGCGATAGCACTGCTCGATCATCTCGATACTTTTCTCGTAGGATGACCGGCCATCGGGCTGCCACTCTGGAGAGAACTGATCAGGGGTATTGCCGACAAACTGGCTGCGCTCGCTCGCCCCAACTAGGTCCAACATCGATTGGTTGCAATCAACAAACACATCACCTTTAAAGATTGCTAAACCATCTTTAGAATCTCGAAAAACCGTTTCAAAACCATCAACCTGAACAAACGCCTGCTTCATACGACCTAGCCTACATAATTTTCTGTAATCGCCATGCTCTAACAACATGAAGGATGCTATTAAAGTTAGCAAAGACACCCAAAACATCCAGCCAAACAAGCTCTATCACGCCCACTAGCACGTCTAAAAGCCCATCCGTTACAAAAGTTTCCGGCCTGTAACTTAACCAATACGTCAAAATACGACGCTCAGTGCATTTGTATCGTCATGCTTTAAAGATTTTTTGTCACAGGCCGTGTTAAAATAGCCGAAACCTAACTTCCCTAGTAAAGGATCGTCCATGACTTTGCCGACCAGCCAGTCACCTAACGTCGTCGTTGTTAGCAACTCTTCTGACAACCCGTTTGCCATCGATGTCGCGTATGCGATGGGCCAAAATGAAGACATCGCTGATATCATCAGCATGAAGCACTTCATGAACTCCGAATTTTGTCCGCGTTTTATCTCTGATGAAGCCGATTTTGACAACATCGGACGCACGCTTACGGGCAAATCTGTGGTCATTGTCAGCACAACAAGCCACGTCCAAAGCCGCCAAGAATTGGCGATGGCCAACTTTGTTATCGCCCGCGCTGCCAAAGAAAACGGCGCTGAGCGTGTTATCCTAGTCGAGCCAGACTTGTTCTACAGCGCCCAAGACCGTGGTCCACACAAAGACTTAGGCGAAACCAGCTTCGAACGTGATATCAAAGACATCAAAAAGTTCGACGGTCAGCCATTCACTGCCAAGCTATACGCGCAAATGCTGAAGCTATCCGGTGTTGATACGGTGATGACGATCCACAACCACTCGGATTCAGTACAAAAGATCTTCACAGAAGTCTTCGAAGGCAACTTCCACAACCTGATCCCATACGAAATCTACGCCCACTACCTACTGAACTCTAACATCCTAAGTTACGGTGAAGACGGTGAAGGCCTAGTGCTTTGTGCTCCAGATAAAGGCGCACGTGATTTTGTTAAGCAAATGTACAATACGCTTGGTTTGACCAAAGCGAAGTTCATCATGCTAGACAAAGAGCGTACCGCTGAGCGTAAAGTCGAGATCACGCTACACAAAGAGAGCGAGCACACCTTTGAAGGCCTCGACGGTGCCAGCATCGTACTGTTTGATGACATGGTTCGTACTGGCTCAACGATCATCAAATCTTGTCAGTTCTTGAAGCAGATTAACCCTGAGCGCATGGTCTTTGCAGTATCGCACTTCTACGCTAGCAACGAAGGCCGTGAGCGTATGGCGCACCCTGCTCTAGGCGAAATCCTAACACTGAACACGCTACCAACGATTCTGAACCGTGACGAGCAAGGCCGTCTACGTAAGAAGATGGTGGTACTGAAAGTTGAGAAATGGTTAGGCCAAGAGCTGAGCAAAATCCTAGGTTTGCCACAAAGCGAAGAGCAGAACCCTTACAAGATCGACATGTCGTCTAAAAACCCACGCTTTAAGCGTAAAATCTGGTTCAGTGAAGAACTTCACGATTTGAACCAAGACGGCTAAGATCCCCTGTAGCCTATACTAAAAAGCCGATCTGATTGTGTCAGATCGGCTTTTTTATGCTTCACCAATAGCGCTTAGAAGCTGTAGTTAGCGCGCAAGCGTAACTCATCATCTTCGGCATCTTTACTGCCCATCTCGTAAGCAGCTGTCACGTTCAAACCATTAGCGAAGTCGTAGCCACCACGGATAGCCGTGTAAGCACGCTTGTAGTCACGACCATCTTCCAATACATAACTCGAGCCAACAAAAGCACGCTCAGTTAGATTGTAATCGGCAGAAATTTTCGACGCGTCTTGATCTGCTTGATATTGGTAAGCGAACACATCGGACCAAGTGTAAGCCAAGTCAGCACCATTACCGACGCCAGGAATCACATCGGCATCATCACCGGTGGTGGTGTAAGCCGCTAACAAGTCCCATTTACCTAGCGTTGCCGTACCTTTGACGCCAAACAAATGACCACGTGCTTCACCGTCTTCTTGGCTGCTGTAATATTGCGCCGCGATGCCGTAATTCGCGAAGCTAAACGCCGACTCAAGGTAGGTTGTATCAAACGCATCGATGGCATCGACATAAGCCGCTGTTAGTGCAAGGTTTTCGATCGACGTGTTTTTTACCGACAAGGCATAGACACCATCTTCGACTTCAAATGCCCACGGCGCGCCTGCAGTACGGAAGGTTTCGCTAAACTCACCTATACCGCCTTCGCGATCGGTACGCGCTTGGAATTCATCCATGTACGCCGCCGTGATGGTGGTGTTGGCCAAGTCTTTGTTGACGATCGAAATACCTTGGAAGGCTTCGCGGGTTACACGAGAGCCGCTGCCGCCCATGACTGGCGTCCAGAAATACATACGACCGACTTGGGCGCGTGTATTACCGATATCGTACGACAAAAATGCTTCTGATAACTGACCGCCGTTGCCATACATATTGCTACTACGCGCTTGTTTCGCTTCGTCATCAGCCCAAGGTGAGCTGGTGTGCTGGAACGTTCCGGTAAAACCAAAGCCCTTGTATTGCGCGGTTTCTAGGCTTAAATCAAAACCTAGTGTGGTGATCTCATTATCCGCGCCTGAGCCGCTCTCGCGAGCGAAGTGGTAGGCTTGAAACGCACCACTGATTTGGCTTTTTTGAAACGCATCAGCCACGCTAGTGGCTTCTTCAGTATTTGCGGCGAACGCGACCATCGGCATCACGGCAACTGCCGTACAGCCAAGCTTAAACATTTTCATCGACTTCCCATTACTATGTAGTTAATTGTTGTAGAAATGCTGAGGCTCATTTCCCATTTTAATTATGTTATAACATAACAAATATATCATAATGGCAAATTGCTGAAAATATCCGTGTCGCTTAAAGAACGTTTTGCTTGCGAAACAAGCGCTTGTCTTGCAAAGAGATTTCATACTCTAACGGTCAGCAGCGAGCTATACTGCAAGGACAATCACAGGCGCTTAAGCGCCACCTACTAAGTGAGGCTTAATTATGCTTATGACTTTTCGTTCTGACGCACACGCCAACATCACCATGTTTGGCTCGGTTGGTATGCAACTGGTCAATATGATGGGCTATGGCGATAGCCGCTCTGGAGCCATTCAGGCTGATGATATTCCAGAGGTGTTGCAGCGCTTACAATCCGCTCTCGCGCAGCAAAAAGCCAACGCTCAACCAGAACAAGAGCCAGAAGACGAAGATGGTGAGCCAGCAGAGCAGCCCGTAAGTATCGCCAATCGCGCTTTGCCATTGATCGACATGCTTAAGGCAGCCAGCCGAGAAGAGTGTGCGATTATGTGGGAAGGCAAATAAAAAAGCCCCGCTCGGTGAGCGGGGCCTGTGTTTTTTCAGTGCAGTGAGACCAACGCTTACAGTTCGATGTTGGCGATGTCTTCTTGCTCAGGCAGTGTGATAGAAGCATCACCCGCTGGCGCTACCGTTTTCGGTGCTTGCGGTGGATGCAGTTTCAATGATTCACTGGTGTACATCAGTTCTTTGTGAGTCGCTTCCACGTTGCCGTTTAGCTTAGTACCGTAAGAAGGAATGATCTCTTTAAGCTTAGCATTCCATTCACCAGCTACCTTGTCAGCAAACACGTCTTCTAATACGTTCAGCATGATTGGCGCTGCCGTTGACGCGCCTGGAGATGCGCCCAAAAGTGCCGCTAGACTTGAGTCAGCAGACGACACCACTTCGGTACCGAATTGTAGACGACCGCCCTTCTCAGGATCGTTTTTGATGATCTGGACACGCTGACCAGCCGTGATCAGTTTCCAGTCTTCCTTCTTCGCCGTTGGGTAGTACTTCTGTAGCTCAGCAAAACGGTCTTCGTCGGTCAGCATCACTTGTTCGATCAAGTATTGCACCAAGTTGAAGTTATCCAAACCCACTTCCATCATCGGCAGCGCGTTGTCAGTCGTCGTCGCACCCAATAGATCCCATAGCGAACCGTTTTTCAGGAACTTAGTTGAGAAGGTAGCGAATGGACCAAATAGCAGCACTTCTTTGCCGTCGATACGACGCGCATCCAAGTGTGGTACTGACATCGGTGGCGCACCAACTTCAGCTTGACCGTAAGATTTGTTGACGTGCTGTTTCACTATATCTGGGTTGTCTGTCACTAGGAACTGACCGCCAACAGGGAAACCGCCGTAGACTTCGCCTTCTGGAATGCCAGATGCTTGTAGCAATGGCAGTGCTGCACCGCCCGCACCGATGAAGACAAACTTCGCATCGATAGTACGCTCTTGCTCACCATTGGCTAGATCAGCAATGGTCACTGTCCAGCTCTTGTCAGCGTTTTGCGTAAGATCACGCACTTCACTGTTTAGCTGTAGGTCGAAGTTATCTTTCGTAGTTAGGTTGCGCACTAACTGGCGAGTAATCTCACCGTAGTTAACATCCGTACCCAATACCGAGTGCGTTGCTGCCACAGGCTGCTCAGGATCACGGCCTTCGATCAACAACGGTGCCCATTCAGCGATCTGCGCAGGGTCTTCGCTGTAATCCATGCTTTGGAACAAGGTGTTCTTCTGCAGCTCTGCGTAACGTTTACGTAGGAAGTTAACGTTCTTATCGCCCCAGACAAAACTCATGTGGTTGACCGTACGGATGAACGACTCTGGATTGTGCATCACATCGTTATTCACCTGGTGTGCCCAGAACTGACGGCTGATTTGGAACGCTTCGTTAACCTTAACCGCTTTATCAATATTGATGCTGCCATCAGGCATTTCTGGCGTGTAGTTCAACTCCATCAATGCTGAGTGACCAGTACCAGCGTTGTTCCAACCGTTAGAACTTTCTTTGGCCACACCGTCAAGGCGCTCGACCATAGTCATCGACCAGTTTGGTTCTAGCTCTTGTAGGTAGGTACCCAAGGTAGCGCTCATGATGCCGCCACCGATTAGTAATACGTCCACTTGTTCGTCTTGCGCGTGTGCTGGTGTCAGCACCGTAGCAACACTTACCCAGGCGGTAAGCAATGCCAGTTTGATATTTTTCATATTGATTGGCTCTGTGATCGTTTCAGCGAAGGACGCTACAAAAGAAAGCACTCTGCAGCGTAGGCAGATAAAAAAGACTAGCGCGACACCATGCACCATTTTGGTGTTGGCCGCCCTAAAACTGCGCTAAATTAACATTGCGCCAGATCACAGAACATCTTTGGTAAATAGGAAAGGTTTCGAGCGTTTAGACAGCTTATGTAAGTTATTTCACTGTCGTTTGACTCACTCTAAACGCAAGGCTTCGATCACCTTACGAAACGCGGCGGTTGGCTGATGACGACTGGGATAATACAGATGAAAGCCCTCAAAGGGCTCAGCCCAGTCACTTAATACTTCGACTAACGCGCCACTTTGTAGGTGCTTCTCTACCTGAAAATCCGGCAACTGCGCATAGCCTGCACCGGCCAACGCCGCGTCTAAAATTTGATAAACACTATTAAAGATCAACGGGCCTTTAACGCGCACATAAAAATCTTGCCCTGCTTCACTAAATTCCCACGGATACAGCCCGCCATGGGTAGCAAGGCGCAGATTAATACAGCGCTGCTGCATTAACTCATCAGGGTGACTCGGCGCGCCATGGGCCGCAATAAACTCAGGTGTCGCGACGGTGACCATGCGCATCGGCGGACCGATTGGCAAGGCAATCATGTCGGCATCGATAATGCCGCCAGTACGCACTCCGGCATCAAAGCGCTCGGCCACGATGTCTTTTAAGCTATAATCAATGACAATCTCAAGGGTGATATCTGGGTACGCCTGCAGCACAGGTAAAAGCTTGGGCCACAACACTTCCTTGGCCGCCAACTCATCCGAGGTGATGCGCACTGTGCCCGAAGGCTTATCACGCAGCTCGCCGACCACAGAAATCTCGTGATCAATCTTATCGAGCAAAGGCGCAATCGACTGCAATAAGCGCTCCCCTGCTTCGGTTCGCGTGACGCTGCGCGTTGTTCGAGTCAGTAGCCGTACGCCCAAGCGCTCTTCTAAAGCACGGATGGTATTGCTCACTGACGAGGTCGACACACCTAACTTCGCTGCCGCACGAGTAAAGTTGCCTTCCTTGCCTACTAAGACAAAGACCGACAAATCATCAAGATAATGTTTAGCCATTGTTATCCAAATCGAAATACTGAATGCAGTTTATGAAACTACATTAAACAATTTGCTGTGGCTACAATGCTGTCATCAATCCATCGTCTTAAATATATGAGGAGAGCATCCATGAACGTCAGTTACGATTTTAGCGGCAAGGTCGCACTAGTTACCGGCGCAAGCTCTGGCATGGGCGAAGCCTCAGCCTGGTCTTACGCCAAAGCCGGTGCTTCAGTCGTGGTGTCAGATATCAACGAAACCGCCCTGTACAAACTGGCGGAAGACATCAAAGCCGCGGGCTACGAAGCCTACCCGGTAGTATGCGATGTAGCAGACGACGCTCAAGTAGCGGCTATGGTCGAAGCGACGGTCGCCAAATACGGCCAACTAGACATGGCTTACAACAATGCTGGCATCCAGCCACCACCAGCCGAAATGGCAGATCAACAGCCAGAAGATTACCGCCGCGTGATGGGCGTTAACTTAGATGGCGTCTGGTCATGCATGCGCCATGAGCTGGCACAAATGCGTAAGCAAGGTAGCGGCTCTATTGTGAACTGTGCGTCAGTCGGCGCCTTAGTCGGCGGCAAAGCATTGGGCATCTACTACGGCTCTAAACACGGCGTACTGGGCTTAACCAAAAGTGCCGCCATGGACTACGCTGCACAAGGTATCCGTGTTAACGCTGTGTGCCCTGGCACCATCAACACACCCATGGTAGCGAAAATGCTAGAAGAGCAAAAAGAAGCCATGGATGAATTTATGAAGCTACAAGCGATCGGCCGCTTGGGTACAGCCGATGAAATCGCTCAAGCAGTGATGTGGCTATCAAGCGAAGGCGCAAGCTTCGTAGTCGGTGCTTCATTGGCGGTCGACGGCGCATTTACCGCGAACTAATCATTACCTGAAGACGTTAAAAAGCCAGCTTAATGCTGGCTTTTTTTGTGTTTATTTGCCCGTGAAGACTTGTCTAACGCCCGCGGCCAGAGAAGCGGTAAGCGGCAGCAATGGCGTTAACGTCGCCTGCAGAGCATGATACAAATCATCTCGTAAGGGGTAGACCGCAAACGTACGCTGCCCTGCTTGATCCACTTCTGGTAACCAACCGCCGTATTTCGCATCAATCAGGCTATCAGCAATATAGCCCCACGCCATACGATGCATCACCTCAAAGCGTCGCTCGCCGGTGCGTAGCATAAACAGATACGCCGCATTGGCCGTCTCGGCTTGCACCCACCAAGGCCTATTGGCGACGCTGACCTCATCATTCCAGCCAATGGTGTACACCATGCCTGGCTTGCCATCGGCTCCCCAACCAAGCGCTACAGCACTGTCGAGTAAACCCATGGCATCGGGCAGCAACCAATCCGGCGCTGCCTGCTTATGAGCCATCAATGCCGCTTCGACTTTTAGCATCAGCCCAGCCCACTCAGAAAAGTGCCCCGGCGTCATTCCCCATGGGCGAAAATCATCTTTTGGTTTATCAACATTGAAGTCAGGCAACATCTGCCAGTGGCGATCGAAGTGCTCGGGTAAACGATAGTCATACACCCTGGCAATATCATGACCAAAGCGCTTCACTAACGCTAGCGAGCGATCCAACCACTTCATCTCACCGGTGGCATCCCATAGCGCCAGAAATGCCTCGGTCGCATGCATGTTGGCATTGGCGCCCCGGTAGTCTTCACAATCACTCCAGTCCGCAGCAAAGCTCGGCGCCATGACTGCCTCATCTTCCAGCCAAAACCGCTGATCAATGATCTCGGTACTGGCCTTAAGCAACTCCGAGGCGCGAGGACGCTGGGCCATGCTGGCACTCGCCGCCGCTAGTGCCACAAAAGCATGAACATACGCTTCTTTACGGCCCTGCTGACTTTCATCTTCAAACCAGCCCCCATGTTTATGATCGCGCAAGGGGCCCTCTAATAAAGCCTTTAAACCATGATCGACAAGCTCTGCCGCACCCTCGACGCCCATCAATGCTGCCAAGCTATAACTGTGCACCATGCGCGCCGTCACCAGTGTTACCGCCGTCGTCGAGGTTAATTGCCCAGCATCATCCAGCGCCCCAAAACCCGAGGCAACCTGCGCCGCTTGATAATGGGCCAGCAAGCGCCGCCCCTGACACAACAACCAGCTGTCGTGATGCGCCGAAGTCATTGTTTGTCCGTTAGTAGAAGTCTTGGTGTTTGGCCTATTCATAGAAAGAGAAACTCCTTTTCACACAACGTCTTACATAGAAGTAAAGGTCTGGATGTATAAGGCTTCTACCTTATCGCGCGCCCACTGAGTTTTACGCAAAAACTTAAGCGACGACTTGATCAAAGGATCCTTGGCAAAGCAGTTTACACGCACACGATCGTATAACCCCTGCCAGCCGTAATGCTCGACTAAACGAGTCAGCACCTTTTCTAAAGATAAACCGTGTAAGGGATTGTTAGGTTGGCTCATGGGGAAATCCTGCTTTAAGTGAGCAAGCAGTGTAGCAGGTTTTCGGGAGTGGATCTTTAGGAGCGAGAGGCGCCTAGCACCAACTAAAGGTTTGTTAGCGGCGTAAAAAAGCCAGCATTCGCTGGCTTTTTTGTGACATGGAGAGAACTGACAGAGTAATGACTATTACTAAATAGTAACTTTATTCTGAAGTGCTTCAAGAGTTATTGGTCCCAATTCTTCATTATTGATTCTTTAGAGTCCATAAAATATAACCACTCTCTTCCATTTTTGACTTTTCTAAATAGCTTCAGATCGACCAATCCATTTAAAACAGCTGCTGCCGTATTATATGAGCAAGCTATATTACTCTCAACACTTCTTATCGTAAAGCCTTCTGCAACTCCGCTCTTTGCAACTTGAAAAACAGTTCTTTGTTTGTCAGATAATTTTTTATACAAGCCAGACTCCCATAACCACTGATTAAATTTTTCAATTTCAACTGCTGTAGTCTTATATGCTTCCTTAAATTTATTTATTGCTCGGATAATTGTGTTACATTGATACTCAATAAAATATGTAAAATCCATATCATCTGTTTCGGTGTATAAATAACTTTTACCATATTTTACAGGCGCTTTTTTTAATAAAACACTTATTGCAATATATCTAAATGCTGAGAAATCTCTTTTGAACATGTACCAATAGAATAACGCTCTTGCGACCCTTCCATTCCCATCTCTAAAAGGATGCTCGTACCCCATAACAAAATGGAGACTAATAGCTTTAATCAAAGGATGTAAATATGTTGCATCCTCATTTTCTTCTTGATTTTTATTAAACCAATCTATAATTTTTTTAAATCTAGATTTTAAGTTTTTTGCTGGAGGAGGTGTATGAACTATCACTCCATCTCCATCAACTACATGCACATCATCACTTTTTCTAAAAACACCTGGCTTATAATTTTCATCATCAATCCCTTCAACTCCTATCTGATGCATATTACTAATTAAATCAAGTGACAAAGGCTTATTTCTATTTTCCCATGCATAAAGCATAAGTTTATAATTACCTAAAATCATTTTTTCATCTTCAGATCTAGGTTTACGCCCTTTCTTAAGCATATCTTTTGCGACTTGAGTAGTAGTTGCAGCTCCCTCGAGTTGACTACTACTAATTGACTCGTCTTCTATTAAATCATTTAGCAAATACGTCATTTGTGATTTTTCACCTATCTGGCTACTTATCCACTCAAGAGATGCACTTGTTGTATTTCTATCGACCTCAGATATTGCTTTTTGGATTAAAGGTGTAAGAACAAAACTACATTTGTTGGCAGGTTCTCCAAGCGTGAGCAATTTACACGTTTGCCTTTTTCTTGCAAGTTTTGTCAAAGACCACACGTAACTATGATTTAAACCATCATCAATCCGATGGCGTAGCTCATCGTATGGGAGATACCTACCTTTCTTATCTGTAGGACTAAAGTAGTCCAAATACGCATCCATTTCATGAGGAGCCTCATTAGCAATCATAGAAAACACATTGCCAATTACTTCTGGTGGGGACTTGATACTCATATTTTATATCTCAAAAGTCATAATAATTGAGATAAAGTTAGCATATACCTTTTTGTTTGTCTCAATTTTCTAAAAAAATGAGACAAAACTTACCACTATGAATCAATATTCCACTGATCACATTTCACCATTCAAAGTCCAAGGCACTTTAAGCCGGAGCTAGAGAAATATTGCCCTCGCGATCTGGCTTGGGGTTGCGAGTCGGGTCGCCGATACAATCGCCTCGTACAAGGATCTTCACTTAAGATGTCTGACCCCTTTTCGATCGACAATAAAAAAGGAGCACCGAGGTGCTCCTTTTTAGGATCTAACAAGTGTTAGAAGATTAGCCAGCGAATGACGCTTTCTCTTCTTCAGTCACTTCTTTCATAGATAATTTGATACGACCACGAGCGTCTACATCAAGAACCTTAACGATTACGTCTTGGCCTTCTTCTAGTACGTCAGTTACCGCACGGATACGCTCTTCAGCGATCTGTGAGATGTGTACTAGGCCATCTTTGCCTGGCAGGATGTTAACGAAAGCACCGAATTCAGCAAGACGAACCACTTTACCTTGGTAAAGTTTGTCGATCTCTGCTTCAGCAGTGATTTCATGGATGCGTAGTAGCGCAGCATCAGAAGCTGTCTTATCTGGTGCGTAGATACGTACAGTACCGTCGTCGTCTAGGTCGATAGAAGCGCCTGTTTCTTCGGTGATAGAACGGATAGTAGCGCCGCCTTTACCGATAACGTCACGGATCTTCTCAGGATCGATCTTGATCGTCGCCATAGACGGCGCGTTTGGCGATACTTCTGGACGAGCGTAGCCAATTACTTGAGCCATTTCACGTAGGATGTGCTTACGTGCTTCCATCGCTTGAGAAAGTGCGATGTCCATGATCTCTTCGTTGATGCCTTCGATCTTGATGTCCATTTGTAGCGCTGTGATACCTTCTTCAGTACCCGCTACTTTAAAGTCCATGTCGCCAAGGTGGTCTTCGTCACCTAGGATGTCAGTTAGGACTGCGAAGCCGTCGTCTTCTTTAACAAGACCCATTGCGATACCCGCAACTGGTGCTTTAAGAGGAACACCAGCGTCCATCATAGACAGAGACGCACCACATACAGACGCCATTGAGCTTGAACCGTTCGATTCAGTGATCTCAGATACGACGCGGATTGTGTATGGGAATTCGTCTTCAGAAGGCAGAACCGCTTGAACACCACGACGTGCTAGACGACCGTGACCGATTTCACGACGACCTACACCGCCCATACGACCACACTCACCTACAGAGTAAGGAGGGAAGTTGTAGTGCAGCATGAAGCTGTCTTTAGACTCACCCGCTAGACCGTCAGCGATCTGTGCGTCACGGCTTGTACCTAGTGTACAAGTAGCGATTGCTTGTGTTTCACCGCGAGTGAACAACGCAGAACCGTGAGTTTTCTTCAGCATGCCCACTTCAACGTTGATGCCACGAACTGTTTTGTTGTCACGGCCGTCGATACGTGGTTTGCCGTCGATAACGCGACGACGTACGATGTTTTTCTCAAGCTTACCGAATACGCCTGATACGTCAGACTCAGAGTATGGGCCTTCTTCAGTCACAAGAGCTTCGATCGCTGATTGACGAACTTCGCCAAGTTTCGCGTAACGGTCCATCTTTTCAGAGATAGTGTACGCTTCTTCGATCTGTGCTGCGTAGCCAGATTTAACCGCTTCTACTAGGTCAGCGTTGGCTTGTTCTGCAGACCATTCCCAACGAGGCTTACCAGCTTCTGCTGTGAATTCGTTGATTGCGTCGATCGCGTTTTGCATTTCTTTGTGTGCGAATAGAACCGCACCTAGCATTTCGTCTTCAGTCAGCTCTTGTGCTTCAGACTCAACCATCAATACGGCATCTTTAGTACCTGCAACCACCATGTCTAGTAGTGATTCAGTTAGCTCAGAGTTTGATGGGTTGATTTGGTAACCTGTTTCGTCGTTGAAACCAACGCGCGCAGCACCGATTGGGCCGTTGAATGGGATACCAGAGATCGCTAGCGCTGCAGACGTCGCCAGCATTGCTGGGATATCAGCGTCTAGGTCTGTGTTAGTCGACATTACTGTACAAACAACTTGTACTTCGTTCATGAAACCTTTCGGGAACAGTGGACGAATCGGACGGTCGATTAGACGAGACGTTAGGGTTTCTTTTTCTGAAGGACGGCCTTCACGTTTTAGAAAACCACCTGGGATTTTACCAACTGCGTAAGTACGCTCTTGGTAGTGTACAGATAGAGGGAAGAAGTCTTGGCCAGCGTTTGCGCTTTTGGCGCCAACCACTGTTGCTAGAACTTGTGCATCGCCCATTGTACATAGAACAGCACCCGTCGCTTGACGTGCGATACGGCCTGTTTCTAGGGTAACTTCATGACTTCCGTATTGGAAAGTTTTAGTCGTAATACTCACTCGTATTCCTTACCTTGTTTTTTGTAACTTTCTCCCAAAGACAATCTTTAGTAGCCAGTACTCAAATACACTCTAGGGCCGTTTAAAGCATATTTGAAGTACAGGCTGTCCCTTGGGAGGCCTATAAGAAAAAAGGGCCATAGTAATCTATGGCCCTTCTTTTCAGTCTTAGCGACGTAGACCTAGCTTTTTGATTAGGCTAGTGTAACGTGCTGCGTCTTTACGCTTTAGGTAGTCCAGCAGCTTACGACGCTGGTTTACCATGCGGATTAGACCGCGACGAGAATGGTGGTCTTGTTTATGAGATTTAAAGTGACCTTGTAGACCTTCGATGTTCTTAGTCAACAAAGCTACTTGAACTTCAGGAGAACCAGTGTCGCCTTCAGCTGTTTGAAACTCTTGAACCAATGCTGCTTTTTGTTCTGCAGTCAATGCCATAATCTTTATCTCCAAATTAATATGCTTAAAACAGAATCCAGGATGGCCGAGCATATTTCCAGTCATCCTAGGGCGAGGAATTATAACACTACTTGCGCGCTAACTCACTCGTATTTATTAATCTATGAGGCTTAATTTTGCCTTTTTTCACTTCCCCAAGTCCCATAAAAGCACCTGAGTCGGCGACGTATAAGCGTAACAGTTGACCTTCATCATGACCACGGGTGTCATGCAACAGACGCCCAAATACAATATCTTGTGATTCTTGCAGTGTCATGACAACTTTTGGCAAATGTAATACGGCGGTATCTGAACCCATAAGCGTCTGATCCAGCACGTCTTCCCCTTGCTCTGCCAAGGCTTCAAATTCTTCAATGCTCAGCATATCCGCTGGATCGTAGCCAGCCGTCGAGACACGATGCAGTGTCTTAAGGTGAGCACCACAGCCCATCGCTTCACCGATGTCTTCGCCAATGGTACGGATGTAGGTGCCTTTAGAGCAGCTGATATCCAGTGTTAGCGTGTTGTCGGTGCGCTCAAGTACCTCAAGATTAGAGATAAACACGGTGCGGCGTTTACGCTCAATGGTGATGCCTTGGCGCGCGTATTCGTACAAAGGCTTGCCTTCGTGTTTTAGTGCCGAGTACATCGGTGGTACTTGTTCGATCTCGCCACGAAAACGGTTTAACAGCGCTTCTAATTCGTCATCAGATAGCTGAGGGACAGTTTCGTTGGTGAGAATGTCGCCTTCTTTATCGCCTGTGGTGGTACGAATACCCAGTTCAATACAGGTGATATAACGTTTATCTGCGTCGAGCAGGAATTGAGAGAATTTGGTGGCTTCACCTAAGCAAAGCGGGAGCATGCCGGTGGCAAGCGGATCAAGAGCGCCAGTGTGCCCGGCTTTGGCAGCCCGGAACACACGACGAACTTTTTGTAGCGCTTGATTAGAGCTTAGACCCAGAGGTTTATTTAATAGCACGACACCATCAATGGTGCGCCATTGCGTTTTCCCCATGGTAATCGCTTACTCTTGTGAATCTTTGTTTTGATCTTTAAGGATCGCTTCTTCAATCAAGGCGGACATGCGCGCACCGTTCACCACACTTTGATCGTAGTGGAAACGTAGCTGCGGCATAACACGCAATTTGACTTCTTTGGCCAAGCGATGACGCAAAAAGTTCTTAGCGCTGTCGAGTGCTTGTTGGTTTTCCGCCAAGCGCTCTACGTTATCGTCTAACCCCAACACGGTGTAGTAAATATCAGCGTAGCCCAAGTCTTTAGCGACACGCACTTCGTTGATCGTTACCATGCCAAGACGTGGGTCTTTGACTTCAAATTGAATAAGGGATGCCAGCTCCTTTTGGAGCTGGTCACCGATACGACTAGTACGACTGAATTCGCCTGCCATTATGTATCCCTATTACAGTGAACGAGCGACTTCGATAGTCTTGAAGACCTCGATCTTATCGCCTTCTTTCACGTCGTTGTAGTTCTTCACACCGATACCACATTCGATACCTTGACGAACTTCGTTGACAGCATCTTTGTAGCGACGTAGCGACTCAAGCTCACCTTCGTAGATAACCACGTTGTCACGTAGGACACGGATCTTCTCGTTACGGTAAACCGTACCTTCGATGACCATACAGCCCGCAACCGCGCCGAACTTAGGTGAACGGAATACGTCACGTACTTCTGCAGTACCGACGATCTCTTCACGTAGATCTGGTGTCAACATGCCTGATAGCGCAGATTTCACATCATCGATGATGTTGTAGATGACGCTGTAGTAGCGTAGGTCTACGTTTTCACGCTCGATGAATTGCTTCGCTGAACTGTCCGCACGGACGTTGAAACCAAAGATTACCGCGTTAGAAGCAAGCGCTAGAGTCGCGTCAGTTTCAGTGATACCACCGACACCGCTTGATACGACATTCACTTTTACTTCGTCAGTACTTAGGTCTGTCAAAGACTTGATCAAGGCTTCTAGTGAGCCACGAACGTCAGCCTTAAGTACGATGTTAAGCGTACCCACTTCTTCTTGGCCCATGCCAGAGAATAGGTTTTCAAGCTTAGCAGAGTGCTGACGAGCAAAGCGTACTTCACGGTATTTACCTTGACGGAAGTTCGCAACTTCACGTGCTTTACGCTCATCGGCTACCACGATGAATTCTTCACCAGCATCTGGTGTACCGTCTAGACCTAGGATCTCCACAGGGATCGAAGGACCAGCCGACTGAACAGATTTACCGTTTTCGTCTAGCAGCGCACGTACACGACCCATTTGAAGGCCAGCTAGTACGATGTCGCCTTTGTTAAGCGTACCGTTTTGAACCAGTACTGTCGCTACCGAACCACGTCCACGATCTAGGCGTGATTCAACCACAACACCTTTCGCTGGTGCGCTTGGTACGGCTGTTAGCTCAAGTACTTCGGCTTGCAGTAGAACCGCTTCTAGCAGTTCTTCGATACCTTGGCCTGACTTCGCAGAAACCTCTACGAATTGCACATCACCGCCCCACTCTTCTGGCACGACTTCTTGAGCAACAAGTTCGTTACGAACTTTGTCTAGGTCCGCATCTGGTTTGTCACACTTAGTAATCGCAACCACAATTGGTACGCCTGCAGCACGTGAGTGCTGGATCGCCTCGATGGTTTGTGGCATTACACCGTCATCGGCCGCACAGACTAGGATAACGATATCCGTCGCTTGGGCACCACGTGCACGCATCGCGGTGAAGGCCGCGTGTCCAGGTGTATCCAAGAAGCTCACCATACCGTGGTCAGTTTCTACGTGGTAAGCACCGATGTGCTGTGTGATACCACCCGACTCGCCCGCTGCCACGCGTGTGGTACGGATGTAGTCAAGTAGTGACGTTTTACCGTGGTCAACGTGACCCATTACGGTCACAACTGGCGCACGTTTGATTTGATCACCTTCGTAATCGATGGCATCAAGCATGTCAGTTTCGACAGCGTTTTCATCGATAAACTTAACTTTGTGACCCATTTCTTCCACGACAAGCGTTGCTGTGTCACGGTCGATGGTTTGGTTAATGGTCGCCATCGCGCCCATTTTAAACATAACCTTGATCACTTCAGCGGCTTTGATAGCCATTTTGTCAGCCAGCTCTGCTACTGTGATGCTTTCAGGAATAGCCACTTCGTGAATGATCGGAGCAGTTGGCTTTTGGAAACCGTGTTCCTGCTTCGCTGGTTTTTTCAGTTTACGCTTGCCGCCGCGACGGTTGTAATCATCATCGTCGTTTAGTGACACACGGCCACTACGTTTCTGATCGGTGTTACGGCCACGCGCTTTGTCGGTGTTTTGCTTTGGTGCAGCTTTTTTACCTTTCGGTGCTGGACCACTTGATTTAGTGTCGCCAGCGCCCTGAGACACCTTACGATTAGTTTTGGTCTCTTTCGAATTATCCACGAGTTTATCCGCTCCCGTATCGGAGTCGTTTTGCTCCGTTTGCTGTGCAGCTCGGTCTGCAGCGTCACGTTCTTCCTGGATACGCAGTGCTTCTAGTCGAGCTTGTTCTTCAGCCTCGGCTTTTGCCTTAGCCGCCTGTTCGGCTTCAAGTCTCGCCGTCTCTTCGCGAGCCTTTTCCGCTTCGATGCGTGCTTGCTCTTCGGCTTCACGCTGTGCCGCTAAAAGTTCTTGCTGACGCTTCAATTCATCTTCAACGTCGTTACGTTTTACGTATGTACGCTTTTTCTTAACGGCTACGTTTACTGATTTACCACCGTCACCTGATAAGGTGCTCTTAGTACGGCGCTGTAGCGTAATGCGTTGCGAGCCTTCGCCCGCTTCCGCTTCGCCGTGCTGACGCTTTAGGTAGTTTAACAGTATTTGCTTTTCAACATCAGAGACTTCTTGGTCTGCACTGTTTTGTGGCAGACCAGCATCTTTCATCTGAGCCAGTAGCTTATCGACTGGTGTGTTCACCAATTCAGATAGTATCTTAACGGTTTGAACTGTCATTAAGTTCCCCCTTTTTACTCAGATTTATTCAGATTCGGCAAACCAAGGCGCACGTGCTGTCAAAATCAATGCAGCAGCACGTTCTTCATCCATTCCTTCAATTTCGATTAGTTCATCTACTGACTGCTCAGCCAGATCTTCCATCGTAATGACGCCTTTTGATGCCAAAACTAAAGCTAGGTGGTTGTCCATGCCTTCCATCTCTAAAAGATCTTGGGCAGGTTTAGCACCTTCAAGCTGTTCTTCAGCTTGTAGCGCTTGGTTAAGTAGCGCTTCTTTAGCTCGAGTACGTAACTCGTTTACCAAATCTTCATCAAATCCGTCGATATCCAACATTTCTTCCATCGGCACGTATGCAACTTCTTCTACTGTTGCAAAGCCTTCTTCGACTAGCTGAATCGCTAGATCATCGTCGATGTCCAAAGCCGAAACAAAAAGGTCAATCAGTTTTTGTGACTCTTCTTGTTGACGCGCTTCAGCATCTTCGCTGGTCATCACGTTCAATGTCCAACCCGTAAGAGCAGACGCCAAACGAACGTTTTGACCGTTACGACCAATCGCTTGTGCTAGGTTGTCGCTTTTCACAGCCACATCCATAGAGTGTGAATCTTCATCGATCACGATTGAGTCGACTTCTGCAGGTGCCATCGCGTTGATCACAAGTTGCGCTGGGTTATCATCCCAAAGCACGATATCAACTCGCTCACCATTCATTTCGTTAGAAACCGCTTGCACACGTGCGCCACGCATACCGACACACGCACCGATTGGATCGATACGGCGATCACTGGTCTTCACAGCAATTTTGGCACGTAGGCCAGGATCACGTGATGCACCACGGATTTCGATAACTTCTTCAGAAATCTCTGGCACTTCTAGGCGGAACAATTCCACCATGAACTCAGGCGCCGTACGTGATAGGACCAACTGTGAACCACGGTTGTCTTCACGGATTTCTAGCAACAACGCACGAATACGATCGTTTAGACGGAACGTCTCGCGGTTGATTAGGTTTTCTTTTGGCAAAGACGCTTCTGCGTTTTCGCCAAGGTCAATGATCAAGCTGTCACGGGTGACTTTCTTAACCTGACCGTGAATAAGCTTGCCAACACGGTCACTGTATAGAGCCACCATTTTCGCACGCTCAGCTTCACGTACTTTTTGTACGATTACCTGTTTTGCTGTTTGCGCCGCAATACGGCCAAACTCTTCAGACGGGATTTCCTCTTCGTAGATCTCACCTGCGCCCAGGTTTTGACCCATTTCTTCCATGTCATCAGTGGTTAATTCTGAATCTGGAGCTGAGTAATCTTCGTCTGCGACGATGTTCCACTGACGGAATGTTTTGTAATCACCAGTGCGTTGGTCAATTGATACACGTACTTTCACATCGCCTTCAAAGCGACGTTTAGCAGCACTCGCTAGAGCAGTTTCTACGGCCTCAAAAATCACCTGTTTTGGCACATCTTTTTCGTTTGAAACCGCTTCTACTACCAAAAGAATCTCTTTGCTCATCCTTTTAGCCTCTCTCAAAGGTTGAATAAATTAAAACTGAGGAACTATGTTTGCTTTTTCTATCAACTCGATTGGCAGCAAGTACTCTTCGTTATCCACGAGCAGCACCACTTCATCACCTTCCACGCCGGTGAGCTGACCTTTAAATTTACGACGACCATCAAATGGTGCGCGCAAACGCAATGAAACAACAGAACCAATAAAACGTTGGTACTGGCTGAGTTCAAATAATGGGCGATCCAAACCAGGTGAAGACACCTCAAGGTTGTATTCGCCAGTAATTGGGTCTTCGACATCCAAAATCGCACTTACTTGGCGACTTACCGATGCGCAGTCTTCTACATCAATACCTTCTTCGGAGTCTGTTTCAATGAAAACACGAAGAACAGAATCCTTGCCCTGTGATAGATATTCAAGGCCCCAATATTCAAACCCCAAACCTTCAACAACAGGTCTGACCAGCTCTTCAAGTTGTGTGAACTTAGTAGACAAATGACTTCTCCGGTAAAAAGCGTAGAAACAAAAAACGGGCTCAAGGCCCATTTGACGAAGTTCAGATAGCAAAAAACCCCATATAGGGGCCATCCAAACTCTAAGATCTTCTCAGACCTTACTCTTATTGTATGACAACAATAAGAAAAGGTTGGTTGCGGGAGCCGGATTTGAACCGACGACCTTCGGGTTATGAGCCCGACGAGCTACCAGACTGCTCCATCCCGCGTCAACGTGAGCACACTATACTACAATAATGCGTCATTCTCAAGAATGGTGCCGATGGCCGGACTCGAACCGGCACAGCCGTAGGCCACCACCCCCTCAAGATGGCGTGTCTACCAATTCCACCACATCGGCAATTACTTGCTAGCGTAGACTTCTGATTAGTCTACAGTAGGAATATCTTGATTCTCTGTAGATGCTTCGTTTGTATCAAGCTCAGGCATTTCCACAGTTTCTTCAACTTGTGGCGCGCTTGGAACGTAGTCCAGACCACCACTTACGTCTTTCGCTTGTTCGCTCGCAAAGAACGCCAAGCCAAAGCTTGTTAAGAAAAATACAAGAGCAAAAAGAGCGGTCAGTTTACCAAAGAAGCTTCCGCCGCCTTGGCTACCGAATACTGTTTGTGATGCGCCACCACCAAAGGAAGCACCTGCATCAGCACCTTTACCTTGCTGTAGTAATACCAACCCGATAATAGCAACGGCAGCTAATACATGAACAACTAAAACTAAAGCTTCCATTTATCTTACTTCGCAGATTCTATGATCGAATTAAATTCTTGAACATCTAGTGATGCGCCACCAACCAGTGCGCCATCAATATCAGCCTGAGCAAACAGCTCAGCACTGTTAGATGCTTTCACACTGCCACCGTACAAGATCGCAACCACTTGAGCTACGGTTTCTGAACGCTTAGCAATATGATCTCGAATACCTTTATGCACTTCTTGAGCTTGCTCAGAAGTTGCCGATTTACCCGTACCAATGGCCCAAACTGGTTCGTAAGCCACTACTACCTTGGCAAATTCTTCTGTACCGATCACGTCTAGCACGGCGTCGATTTGACGCTGGCACACATCAAGTGTGATGCCTGCTTCGCGCTGCTCTAGCGTTTCACCGATACATAAAATTGGCGTTAAGCCTGCGGCCAAAGTGGCTGCTACTTTTTGCGCCACCTGAGCATCTGTTTCACCATACAGTGAGCGACGCTCAGAGTGTCCCAGAATCACATGAGACACTGAGAAGTCTTGCAACATAGACAAGCTAACTTCTCCAGTGTAAGCACCCTTTGCTTGTTCCGATGCATTCTGTGCCGCAACTTTAATATCCGTATCACGGACCATGTTGCTCACCACAGGCAAGTAGACAAATGAAGGGGCTACCACGACATCAAGGGTAGCGTAAGTTTGAATACCTTGAACCAGTTCAACAACAGACTCTAAAGAGCCATTCATTTTCCAGTTACCAGCGACAATCTTGCGACGAGTCATATCCATACCCCTGATTTCGAGGCGCTAATTCTAGGCAATTGTAACAGCCTTAGCAAGCGCTATTTTCCAATTTCAGTTTAAGAATCAGCCAATTGCTACTTTTTATCGTTAGCAACGGCCTGTACTTCGTTTGCTAAAAAGTCGACCAACTCGTCGACCATTTCTTGATCGCGACCTTCGACCATCACGCGAATCAAAGGCTCAGTTCCGGAGGCACGCAGCAGCACTCGACCAAGCCCGTTAAGCTTCTCATTCGCTTGGGCAATGGCTTTTTGTAGACGCGGCTCTTCGGCTGGCGCAAAGCGCTGAGCGACGCGCACGTTTTTAAGCTTCTGCGGGAATTTGATCAAGCCAGACAGCAGTTCATCTAGACCTTTACCCTCTTCCACCATAGCTCGCAATACTTGCAACGCAGCAATAATGCCATCACCTGTGGTTGTAATATCACGGCAGACGATGTGACCTGACGGTTCACCACCTAACACCCAACCGTGCTGCACCAGCTTCTCGTTAACATAGCGGTCACCCACTTTGGCACGACTAAAGCCAATACCATTTTCTGAAAAAGCCAACTCTAGACCGAAGTTACTCATCAAGGTGCCGACCACGCCACCATTAAAGCGCCCTGTTAGCATTAAGTGATTCGCGATGATGTACAACACATCATCGCCATCACAAACTTTACCAAAACGGTCCACTAGGATCAGACGGTCGCCATCTCCATCCAGTGCAATACCAATGTCCGCTTCTTCAGCCAAAACATTTTTACGTAGCAATTCTGGTTTGGTCGCACCACTGTCTTCGTTGATGTTCAAGCCATCAGGATTAACACCAATCGAGACCACTTCAGCACCAAGCTCAGAGAAGACTTTAGGCGCTACATGGTAGGTCGCACCATCCGCACAGTCGACTACAATTTTGAGTCCAGAAAGCTGCAAACCAATCGGGAAGGTACCCTTACAGTATTCGATGTAACGTCCTGCCGCATCCTCGATACGACGAGCGCGACCGATCGCACCAGATTCCACAACTTGCATCGGCTGATCAAGGTAGTATTCGATTTGCTCTTCTAGCTCATCAGAGATCTTGCCACCTTGAGCCGAAAAGAACTTAATACCGTTGTCAGTATAAGGGTTGTGCGAGGCGCTGATCACAATGCCGGCACTGGCACGGAAAGTACGCGTTAGATACGCAATCGCCGGTGTCGGCATCGGGCCGACTAGACGCACATCAGCCCCTGCTGCAACGATGCCAGACTCAAGCGCTGACTCAAACATATAACCAGAAATACGCGTATCTTTGCCGATCAAAATCTTTTTATCATGTTCCTTGAAGACTTGGCCTGCAGCCCAGCCGAGTTTGAGCATGAATTCAGGAGTAATCGGTCCTTTACCTACTTCACCGCGTATTCCATCGGTACCAAAATATTTACGCATTTCGACTCTCTTCTATTTGATGCATGACTTTTAGCATATCGACATGAGGCTTCACATCATGAACACGAAAAATACGCGCACCTTTCATGTAAGTGGAAGCATTGGCTCCCATTGTACCGTACAAGCGTTCCGCTACGGGCACATTTAAGATATCGCCAATCATGGTTTTGCGCGACACGCCGATCAGGACTTCATGCCCCATCGCTAACAGTCGTTCGGTGTAATTCAATAAGGTCGTGTTGTGCACCAAGGTTTTGCCAAAGCCAATACCCGGATCAAGAATAATGTTGTCTGCCTTAATACCTGCAGCGACTGACGCCTCAATACGCTCTGCTAGGTAACGCTCAACGTCTTCTACTAAATCCGTATAGCTAGGTGCATTTTGCATATCTTGCGGCGTGCCACGCATATGCATCAAGCACACTGGCAGCCCTGTTGCGGCAGCCGCTTGTAAGGCACCGTCGCGCTCCAAAGCACGCACATCATTAATCAAGCCTGCACCCAGCTTATAGGATTCTGTCATCACCGATGGCGTACTGGTATCCACTGAAATGATGGTATCAAAACGCGCCTTAATCGCTTCGACCGCTAGCAAGACGCGATCTAGCTCTTCTTGCTCGCCAACTACGGCAGCGCCTGGTCGCGTGGACTCACCACCGATATCGATAAAGTCAGCCCCTTCTTCCAGCATGCGCTCGGCTTGGCGTAATGCTTGATCCAGTGTGTTGTGTCGACCGCCATCAGAAAAAGAATCCGGCGTGACATTCAGAATCCCCATCACACGAGGATGCGATAAATCCAAAGACTTATCGCCAAATACCATCACAGACATGTGCTATCACTTACTTATTGAACAGAGTATTAGGGTAGAAACAAGCTGGCGAAGCTTAAGCTTCGCCAGTTGGTTTTTGAGAAGTGGACGCCTGACCAGGCTGTTCATCGCCAGTCATTTGATCCGGATTAGCCGGATCGCTTGGCGCTGGCTCGGTGGTGCCACCTGCTTGCGCCAAACCATCACCAGAGGCACTGCCGCCTGCACCTGGGTCAGACCAACCCGCTGGTGGTGTTGGCTTATTGCCGTCCATAATTTCTTTGATCTGCTTGGCATCAATCGTTTCATAAACCATCAATGCTTCGGCCATCATATCCAGCTTGGCACGGTTTTCATGCAGAATTTCTGTCGACTTCTGGTAACAACGATTAATGATGTCACGCACTTCCGCATCAAGCTTCTTACCTGTTTCAGGTGAGAAGTAGTTGTTCTTGCTGCCAGTCATGCTGTGCTGATCGTCTTCTTCGTAGGCAAATGCGCCTAGCTCTTCAGACAGACCCCATTTGGTCACCATGTTACGTGCAAGACTTGAAGCACGTTCGATATCGTTTGAAGCACCGGTCGATACGCCATCAAAGCCATGAATCATCTCTTCGGCAATACGACCACCGTACAGACTACAGATTTGTGATTCTAAACCACGCTTACTAAGGCTGTACTTATCTTCTTCTGGCAAGTACATAGTCACACCCAAGGCGCGACCACGCGGAATAATAGTTACCTTGTAGACAGGATCATGCTCTGGCATCAAGTAGCCGACAATCGCATGACCTGCTTCGTGGTAAGCCGTATTACGCTTCTCTTCTTCTTTCATCACCATGGACTTACGCTCAGCGCCCATCAGGATCTTATCCTTGGCAAGCTCCAATAGTTCCATGTTGACTAGACGACGGTTTGAACGCGCCGCAAACAGTGCTGCCTCGTTGACCAAGTTCGCCAGATCTGCACCCGAGAAACCAGGTGTACCACGAGCAATGTTCTTTGGCTCGACATCGTCATCCACTGGCACTTTGCGCAAGTGCACTTTCAAAATTTGTTCACGACCACGGATATCAGGTAGACCAACGGTTACCTGACGGTCAAAACGACCAGGACGCAACAACGCAGGGTCCAATACATCCGGACGGTTAGTCGCCGCGATAACGATGATACCTTCGTTGCCTTCAAAGCCGTCCATTTCGACCAGTAACTGGTTCAATGTTTGCTCACGCTCATCGTTACCACCGCCCATGCCTGAGCCACGGTTACGACCTACAGCATCGATCTCATCGATAAAGATGATACAAGGCGCTTGCTTCTTCGCTTGTTCGAACATGTCACGTACACGCGACGCACCCACACCAACAAACATTTCCACAAAGTCAGAACCTGATATCGTGAAGAATGGTACTTTTGCTTCACCGGCAATGGCTTTGGCTAGCAAAGTTTTACCGGTACCTGGTGGTCCACACATTAGAATACCGCGTGGAATCTTACCGCCTAGACGCTGGAATTTGCCTGGCTCACGTAGGAAATCAACTAGCTCTTCTACGTCTTCTTTAGCTTCGTCACAGCCTGCCACGTCGGCAAACGTCGTTTTAATTTGATCTTCTGGTAAGAGGCGTGCTTTGGACTTACCAAACGACATCGGGCCGCCTTTGCTACCACCACCGCCTTGCATCTGGCGCATAAAGAAAATGAAAATCGCCAAGATAATCAAGATTGGGAAGCTGGCCACCAACAATTGTGTCCAGATGCTTTGCTGTTCTGGCATACGCCCCTCAACAACGACATTGTTGCTAAGCAAGTCGTCCATAATTTTAGGGTCTTGTGCCGCAGGGCGAACTGTTTCAAAGCTGTCACCGCCGGTACGCGTACCGCTGATGGTATACCCGTCAATCACCACTTTTGCGATACGGCCATCATGAACCTCTTCTACAAACTCTGAGTAGGAGATTCGATTGGTGTCCGCCGAGGTATTAAAATTGTTAAACACTGTCAGTAGCACTGCAGCGATTACCAACCACAATAAAATATTTTTTAGCATATCGTTCAAGAGCACACCTCTTAATGGCTAGTTTGCAGAGTAAGATACGCTGCGCATTAACCTTTAATTTGTCGTCCTAGTAAGTATGTTCAGGGCGAGCCACTGACACATAAAGTTTACGGGTTACCACAGAGCCTAATGGACTCCGTATTACGTTCGCAGCCAAGTCAAATAGTGTCATCCGACCGACGTAAGCCATGTTGAGAACACATAGCTATAGTGGGGGTTAACGCAAAAATTGCAAGCTAAGGTCTTGGCATTCCCTTCCCTAGGGAAGTTTCATCCTTACCAATATATCAGAAGCTACGGGCAAGACACCAATTCCGATCAGTTTTTCACGTTAAACGCCTGATCAAAAAGCCTTTCTGCCAATCGCCTGTGATATTGACCGATAAATCTTTGGTTGGTTCCTAGGAAATCGGCCACTTCTTTTTCAACTCAGGCACGTTTGATCATACCTAAACGGGGTGATCTTCCGTTATAATATCGCTTAACCTCTGATGCCTCCAATAAAGAGGGCTAACCAAGATGAGAAATTTTAACTATGAGTTTATCGAACGTTCAAAAAAAGCAATACCGCAACATTGGGCACACCCTTAATCCAGTGGTTACGGTTGCTGGGAACGGTCTTACCGAGCCAGTTCTAACTGAGATCGACCGTGCCCTAGAAGACCACGAGCTGATCAAAGTTCGCTACAGCATTAGCGATCGCGAAGTACGCTACTCGATTGTCGAAGAGACAGCGAAAGTACTGAAATGCGAAGTGGTACAAACCATCGGTAAAGTCGCGCTACTTTACCGTGCGGCCCTAGAGCCAAATCCTAAGCTGTCTAACCTACTGCGTTAAGCTTCTGAATTCGTTAAGGCTGATGCTTTTCAGCCTTAACTTTCCCCTACAGCGGCCGATAAGCTGTCATCAACACCACACAGTGAGTGCGCGACATGATCTTTATCGACACCGTTAACCGCATCAAGCAGCTTCCCGAGCATGACGATTTTACGCGTTTTAGGCGTCGCCGTGAGCGCTACTCCGATGACAGCCTTACCCTAAGCGAAGCCGCCGCCAAAGTTCATCACATCGTGCTCTCGTACGAATCCGATAGCGCTTTGACTCCCACTGACAGCATCATTGCCAACATGCTCGAAACCGTGCTTCAGCAGCTAGATCAAAACCAAATCGTGGTCGAAGCGTTAACCCGCTTAGCGCCACAGAATGATGGCTGGCAAGTGGCCTTGCAAACACCGCCCCTGCAATCGTCTGGTACTGAGCAAAGCGGTTATGCCGCGCCCTCTATAAACCCTCAACATAAAGGTCAAGCGCCGCGCACCTTTGAATTTCAAATCGCCGGCCAAGGCAACACTAAAATCTGCCACGTTACCTTTATTGCACGACATCTAGAGCCCGCCTTACTACAAGCCTTCAACGCATTAGGGCCAGTGCAATCCATCGACACCCCTTACAACGACGAACAGCTAGACACCCTTCCCGAGAACTGGGTATTTGAAATTGATCAAGATGGCGAGCCCAACCCGCTAGAGAAATTGTACGATTTAGAGGGCACGTCAGCGGTACGTTACGACGCAGCGTTTTTAGGCTTACAGATTTGGTTTGAGCGCCAGCGTGACGCCCTACCGCTGCTGATTAGTGATCAACGCCTAGGCTATATCTACATAGGCAATTACGAAGTCACTTACCAGCGCGAGGAAGGCACCGAGCGCCCCACAAGGCCACTCGGTGATATTGATACCAGTGCTTAGCGCGTCTATTTAGCGCGTTTAAGCTTACGTCTAGACAACCACCATACAACCAGCGTCACCAAAGACACCAGCAGAATGATCAAGGTCGCCAGCGCATTGATCTTCGGCGAAACGCCTAAGCGCACTGAGCTAAACACCTCAATCGGCAAAGTCGTCGCCCCAGGGCCTGAGACAAAGCTTGCAATGACCACGTCATCTAATGACAAAGTAAACGATAGCAACCATGCCGATACTAAGGCTGGCATGATAATCGGCAAGGTCACCTGAACAAACGCCTTAGCGGGCGTCGCCCCTAAATCCATCGCCGCCTCAAGATAAGAGCGGTCCAGCTCTTTTAAGCGCGAGCTAATCACAACCGTCGCATACGCTGTACAGAAGGTGGCATGGGCGATCCAAATCGTTAGTAACCCGCGCTGTTGCGGCCAACCAATCAGGTCCGTCATCGACACAAACAATAGTAGTAATGACAAACCGATGATCACGTCTGGCATCACCAATGGCGCCGCCACTAAGCTGTGTAACATCGAGCGACCGCGAAAGCGCCCAAAGCGCGTCAGCGCCACCGACGCTAGCACACCAAGCACGACCGCCGCATTAGCACTCCAAAAGGCCACTTCTAAGCTACGCCATACAGCATTCATTAAGCCTTCATCACGAAACAGCTCGCCATACCATTTGGTCGACCAACCGGCCCAGACTGTGACTAAGCGTGACTCGTTAAACGAGTAGATGATAAGACTCAGCATAGGCAAATATAAAAACGCCATGCCCAACCAAAACATGACGCCAGAGAAATTCAGACGCGTTTTCATTTGGCGTCCTCCCACTCTTTGTCCTGAAACTTCCTAAACAAATGAATCGGGATCATCAGCAGCACCAACATAATCAACGCCAGCGATGACGCCAACGGCCAATCACGGTTATTGAAGAACTCTTGCCACAACACCTTACCAATCACGATCGAGCTACTACCACCGAGTAATTCTGGAATCACATATTCACCCACCACCGGGATGAACACCAGCATGCTGCCTGCGATCATGCCATTGCGAGACAAGGGGAATGTGATCTGCCAAAACGAAGTAAAACGACGTGCGCCCAAGTCCTGCGATGCCTCAATCAAGCTGTAATCATGCTTCACCAAATTGGCGTACAACGGCAGCACCATAAATGGCAAGTAGGCATACACAATACCAATGTACACCGCCAAGTTGGTATTCAAAATCGCCAATGGCTCATCTATCAGTCCCAACCACAACAAGCTGTTGTTCAGTACACCGTTACTTTTAAGGATGCCAATCCAAGCGTAAATACGGATCAAAAATGAGGTCCACGACGGCAACAAGATCAGCAACAGCAAAATCGACTGGCGCTCCGGCTTAGCGCGGGCAATGTGATAAGCCATCGGGTAACCGATCAATAGACACAAGGCCGTCGAGATCGCCGCCATCTTGATACTGTTTAGATAAGCATTAAGGTACAAGCTGTCTTCAGCAATAAAGCTAAAGTTACCAAAATACAAATGCAGATCGAGAGCGTCACCAGCCATAGTGACCAGCTCAGTATAAGGCGGAATCGCCAAAGCTGACTCGGCAAACGCAATCTTAATCACAATCAAAAATGGCAACGCAAAGAACAGCAACAACCAGATCATCGGTAAGGCGATGACCCAGCGCTTGCCATGCTCTGCATGCTGTTTTAAACGTTCAGTCACTTTCTTCATGGACGCAGCACCAAGCCACTGTCGTCAGACCAGTAGACATAGATGTCTTCTTCCCATGTCGGCAAGTCAGCAAAGCGGTCCGAATTGACCATAAAGGAGTACAGAATTTTGCCGTTATCCAAGCGAATGTGATACACCGAATGACCACCCAAGTAAGCGATATCATGCACTTTACCACGACACCAGTTATGCGCCGCTTGTGGCTGTTGGCGTGATATTTTGGTCTTTTCTGGACGCACCGCAAACACTACCTGCTTATCTTCAATGGCAGTGGTAACACCGTAAGAGACATACAGCTTAGCATTGACCTCGTCAGACTCAATGATGGCATGGTCTTCGGCATCAACCGCAATCACACCATGGAACAAGTTCATGCTGCCAATAAATTCGGCAGCCTCAAGACTGTTTGGTGCTTCATAGATATCGCGCGGTGAGCCCGCTTGGACGATGCGCCCCTCTTCCATAATGGCAATACGATTGGCCATGGTCATGGCTTCTTCTTGGTCGTGGGTCACCATGACACACGTCACGCCAACGCGCTCAATGATATCCACCACTTCCAGCTGCATGCGGCTGCGCAGTTTTTTATCCAGTGCCCCCATTGGCTCGTCTAGCAACAAAAGCTTAGGGGATTTAGCGAGGCTACGTGCCAACGCCACTCGCTGACGCTGACCACCAGAAAGCTGATCGGGTTTACGCTTAGCGTATTTTTCCATATGCACGAGGCGCAGCATTTCCATCACTTTATCGCTAATCATGGCTTTGGGCATGCGATCTTGCTTTAAGCCGTAGGCAATATTTTGCTCAACCGTCATGTGTGGAAACAGCGCATAAGACTGAAACATCATATTGATCGGACGACGATACGGCGGCAATGGCACAATGTCTTCACCGTCTAGCACGATTTTGCCAGAGTTCGGAATTTCAAACCCAGCCAACATGCGTAGCAAGGTGGATTTACCGGAGCCCGATGCCCCAAGTAAGGCAAAAATATCGCCTTTCGCGATATCCAGTGACACATCATTGACGGCGACCACGTCATCATAGGTCTTCACAATACTTTGGATTTGTAAAAAGTGATTATCGACACTGTCGCGAGCAAGACTCGGCTCAATCATTAAGCATCCTCTAGGATTAATAGCACGGCTGGTGAGCCGTTTAGCAGTCTAAAAGCGGGCCCAAGGCCCGCTTGTTTTGTTGGTGGGTTATTGACCCGTTTTAATCTTATTCCAGCTGCGGGTAATGGTACGCGTGGTGCGTTGATCTAATACTTTTGGCAACCAAAGCTTTTCGCGCACTTCAGGCGTTGGGAAGATGCTTTCATCGTTCGCCACCTCAGGATCAACCATCGGCATAGACGCTGGGTTGGCATTGGCGTACCACACGTAGTTAGTGATATCCGCAGTCACTTCAGGGCGCATTAAGTAGTTAATCAGCGTATGGGCGCCTTCTGGATTTTTGGCATCGCGTGGGATAGCAAGCATATCAAACCACATCAACGCACCTTCTTTAGGGATGATGTAGCTCACGTTGACACCGTTATCTGCCTCTTCTGCACGCGCAGCCGCTTGGGCAATATCGCCTGACCAACCGATCACGACACAAATATCGCCATTGGCTAAGTCATTGATGTATTTCGAGCTATGGAAGTAACGGTAATGTGGACGAATATCCAATAACAGATCGGTGGCCTGTTGAATGTCATCACGATCGGTACTGTTCGGATCAAGACCTAGATAATTCATTGCTGAGCTCATCACTTCTGTCGGTGCATCCAGCGCCACCACACCGCAGGACTCAAGCTTCTCTAAGTATTCTTTTTCAAATACCAATGACCAGCTATTGATTGGCGCATCTTCGCCAAGTGCCGCTTTGACTTTGTCTTCGTTGATACCAATGCCTGTTGTGCCCCACATATACGGCACAGCGTACTGATTACCAGGATCCACGGTTTCTAGTTGCGCCATCATTTGTGGATCAAGGTTAGACCAATTCGGCAACTGCTCACGATCCAAGGGCATGAATGCGCCCGCTTGGATTTGTTTGCCTAAAAAGTCATTAGTCGGTACCACTAGATCAAAGCCTGACTGGCCTGATAACAACTTGGCCTCTAGCACTTCGTTGCTATCAAACACGTCATAGACCACAGAAATACCAGTCTCTTCTTCAAAATTAGGCAGAGTGGCTTCATCAATGTAGTCTGACCAGTTATAAAAATGTACGACGTCTTCTGCCTGAGCAGAGAAGGACACCACGGTTCCGACAGCGAAGGCGATTGCCGACACGCGAGACTTTAAATTCATTTAACTTCCCCTAGTTTTTCACACATTGGTGGCCTTTAGCTGTGCCACGCGACCTGATTTATGCCGAAGCTTGATTCGTACTATGGCGACATGCATTTTGCTTGCCGAACGCCATTATACAGGTTACAGACTGAACATAAAAAAACCCTCGCACTAGCGAGGGTTTCTTAATCTTTCGGTTGTGACAGCAGCTTGCTAAATACTGAAGCTGGCACCACAACCACAGGTGGACGACGCATTTGGGTTCATCACCGTAAAGCGCGCACCTTCTAAGTTCTCTTGATAGTCCACTTCTGAGCCGACTAGATATTGGAAACTAAGTGGATCGACCACTAGTTTCACACCATTGCGTACCACTTCAGTGTCATCTTCCTGATTTTCTTCATCAAAAGCGAACCCATACTGGAAGCCAGAACAACCACCACCGGTAACGTAGACACGCAACATCAGGCGATCATTTTCTTCTTCCTCAATCAATGACTGTAGCTTGGCTGCTGCCGCATCCGTCATTGAGATAGGATCTGTCGATTCGACCATTGCTCTCTCCAGCAAGGTGTCAAAGACACCTTTTATACATTACAAAATTAATTCGGCGATTATCCGCTTAACCAAGCATTTTAGTCAAGTATAGCTTAGTGCTCTCGCGTCGCGCGGAAGGTCACTTCTGGGTAACGCTCTTTGGCTAAATTCAGGTTGACCATGGTCGGTGCAATGTAAGCCAAGTTGTCACCACCATCGAGCGCCAAGTTGGCTTCACTCTTACGCTTAAACTCTTCAAACTTCTTACTGTCGGTACTATCCACCCAACGAGCGGTGGCGACATTGACACTTTCGTAAATGGCTTCGACGTTGTACTCAGCTTTAAGACGCGCCGCCACCACATCAAACTGCAGCACACCTACCGCACCTACAATCAGATCGTTGTTTTGCATCGGGCGGAACACCTGTACGGCGCCCTCTTCCGACAATTGCACCAAGCCTTTTAGCAGTTGCTTTTGACGTAGTGGATCTTTTAGGCGAATACGACGGAATAGCTCCGGTGCGAAGTTCGGAATACCGGTGAACTTCAAGCTCTCACCTTGGGTGAAGGTATCACCGATCTGAATGGTACCGTGGTTGTGCAAACCAATGATGTCACCAGCAAAGGCTTCATCCGCACGGGCACGGTCGCCGGCCATAAAGGTAACCGCATCTGAGATGCTGATTTGCTTACCGATACGCACATGGTTCATCTTCATGCCTTGCTTGTAAGTACCCGATACAATACGCATAAAGGCAATACGGTCACGGTGTTTAGGGTCCATGTTGGCTTGGATCTTAAACACGAAACCTGAGAATTTTTCTTCCGTTGCATCCACCTGACGATCGTGGGTTTCACGTGGCATCGGCGCCGGCGCCCATTCAGTCAAACCGTCTAGCATGTGATCAACACCAAAGTTACCCAATGCAGTACCGAAGTATACTGGGGTCAGCTCGCCAGCTAAAAATAGCTCTTTATCAAACTCGTTAGACGCGCCAACTACTAGCTCAAGCTCTTCGCGCAATTGCTCGGCTAGGTCTTCACCCACCGCCGCATCCAGCTCTGGATTATCTAGACCTTTTACCACGCGTAATTCTTGGATCGTGTGACCTTGGCCAGTAGAGTACAAAATCGTCTCATCGCGATGCAGGTGATAAACCCCTTTAAACGCTTTACCACAGCCGATCGGCCAAGTGATTGGCGCACACATCATGTTGAGCTCATTTTCAACTTCGTCAAGCAGCTCCATTGGATCACGGATGTCACGGTCCAATTTGTTCATAAAGGTAATGATTGGCGTATCACGTAAGCGCGTAACTTCCATCAACTTGCGTGTACGATCCTCGACACCCTTAGCGGCGTCGATCACCATCAAACACGAGTCTACGGCGGTCAGGGTACGGTAAGTATCTTCTGAGAAGTCTTCGTGTCCTGGTGTGTCCAGTAGGTTAACCAAGCACTCATTGTAAGGAAACTGCATCACCGAGGTCGTGATCGAGATACCACGCTCTTTCTCCATATCCATCCAGTCGGACTTGGCGTGCTGGTTCGAGCCACGACCTTTGACGGTACCGGCCTGCTGGATCGCACGTCCAAACAAAAGTACCTTCTCGGTGATGGTGGTCTTACCGGCATCCGGGTGCGAGATGATCGCAAAGGTGCGACGCTGGTTTACTTGATCAAGAAATTGCTGGTCAGCCATTTAAAACTCTTTTATGTGTCCACAAACTGCCGCCCAATCACGCCTTGTTTACAAGCGCATCTGCTCAGTTTGTTATGCTAATAGGAATTGCGCGCTATTTTCGCTCATATTGGACACATAAACAATCAAGCCAAGCGCTAGAGATGCGAAAACTCAGCGCTTAACCGAAACGGACACTTCTAACTAGGTATTAAAGCCTGCCACCATGCCATGGATCTTTTTACTGAGCTGATCCGTATCGCGGCAAAAGGCTGCAACGTCGTCTGAGATTTTGGACAAGGTTTGAGCCGAATCACTGATCAAACTGATGTTAACATTGATGTCTTCGGTCACTACCCGCTGCTGCTGTGCAGCCGTCGCTGTGCGTAACGTTACATCACGCACATTGGTCACCATATTTTCAATGTTACGAAACGCATTGAGCGCCTCGTCTGAGAGTTGCATCGCTTTATCTGACTCGATTAAACAATCACTCATGGTGTCACTGGCCAGTTTGGTGCGGTTTAATAAGAAATTCAAAATCTTACCAATTTGCTCGGTCGACTCTTGTGTTCGAAGCGCTAAGCCGCGCACCTCGTCGGCCACCACAGCAAAACCACGACCTTGTTCGCCTGCTCGGGCTGCTTCGATGGCTGCATTTAATGCCAATAAATTGGTTTGTTCAGCAATCTCTTGAATAGTCGACAGAATCTGATGAATATCTGCGGTTTCATTTTCAAGCTCAGTGATGACGCTTTTAGATTCATTGAGTCGCTGCCCTAATACATTCACACTGTGACTGCTTTCTTTGAGCAAACGCTTACCTTGCAACGTCGCCTCTAGCGCTTGCCCAGAAAACTCGGCTGACTCATGACAGTTTTGCGCCGCTTCATTAGAGGCTGCCATCATCTGCTCGCCATCGGCGACGATTTGCTCGATAGATACTTGCTGAGCCGTGGTGGATTGAGCAACTTGTTGTGCCTGCTGATAGGTTTGCTCGGCGCTATGAGAAATAGTGACGGCCGATTGCTTAATATTATCAATCAGGACTCGAATACTTTCTAAAAAGTGATTAAACCACTTGGACAAGACGCCCGTTTCATCGCGACTTTGCACATCAATCTTGATAGTAAGGTCACCTTTACCTTGTGCAATGACCTGTAAATCTTGTGACACAGAAGACACTGCCTCGATGGGCGTCACTAAACGCTTAGCCAAAATATAACTAAGGCCAATGAAGACCAATAATAGGAATAGGCTAATCACCGCAGTGGTCTGAATCAAACTCATAGTGCTGGCATAAATTTCTGAACTGGGCACCAAGGCAACGAACTTCCATCCAAGGCTTGGCGATGTGTATACGTTTGCTGCGTAGTCCGTATCACCAATCGTCACGTCAACCACACCACCTTCCATATTGGCTAAGGTTTGATAAGCTTGACCGGAGACATCCTCAATAGCCTCAAAGTTATTCACTGGTGCAACGCCATCTACCAAAATAGCACCAGAGGACTCGATAACCATTAGGCGCCCTTCTTGACCGATAACGGTTTGTTTCGCTAGCTCCATCAACGACTTGATCGAGAAGTCGATGACGACCACACCAGCGTTTTGTCCTTCACGTGAAAACGATGTCACTGCTGACACGTACACATCATCATCCGGCGCATAATAATAGGCATTGCCGACTGATACCTGACTGTTATTCGCTAGCCCCAAGCGGTACCAAGGTCGGGTTTTAGGGTCCCAGTTACTGTATTGTCCGGTACCGGGCCACTCTACGTAGCCACCTTGTAAATCTGCACTGTAGACATAAGCAAACTCATCATGCGAGGTGCCCAACGCTTCAAGCAACTCAAACACCTCAAGTTCATGACCGCCCTTTTGTTGCGCTACTTCCCTTGGCGTACGCGCTTGCGAGGATTGATAAGAAGAGTACGGCTGACCTTGTGGTGCTGTAATGACCGGGCTATTAGAAAGGTAATGAACGCTGTCTTCGATATTATCAACGAAGCTGGCAAAGTTATTCTCGATCGCTAATAGGGTTTGCTGGCTACTGCTTTCAAAATTCGTATGCGCCTGCTGAGTACTGAGACCAGACATCACTATGCAAACGATCAATACTGGAATGATGGTGGCGCCCGATAACGCGAGCATAAGTTTGGTCTTGATTTTCATATCTCGTCCCTTGTGATGATACGCCGTAACTTCCTGTAGGCTGAGCTCAGCCTAGCGGCTAACAAAAGCACATGTAATCTTTTGTTATTTTGATCATGCTAATAGGTACGAAAAATGTCTACCAAGGTCCGTCAGCCCACAAGGTTTTTCTATACTCCTTTGATGTAGGTTAAAAAAACATCAGTTAAAAGCAAAGAGTGAGCATATTTTTGTAACAAAAAGGCGTGACCTAACGTTGTTAGTAGGTTGTGATGATCATCAAATACCAGCTAAAAAAGACTAGTTGGCAGAGATCAACTTTAAAATAAACTGAGGATCTGAAGACTGTTGCGCGCTAGCAAGGGTGCTAACCAAAGCATCTTTGGTTATGCCTTGATCGTAAGACGACAGCAGGCTATCTACCGCACATTTTTGACAAGAGGAAAGGGATTCAAATTGTGAAGCAAGCTTAAGCGTCTGGTTTGAACTAGGCTCAAGACTGCTTAGTTGCTCATAAAAGTTGTAGTGGGATTTTGCGGCCAAGGTATCACAATTACCTTGCTGGATAGCGGCGACTGGGTCGGTGGCATCCGACACTGTGGTCAGAACTTGATCGTAGCGGTCCAGTACGGCCGATGCTTTTTGTGACTCGAGAGCATAACGGAACAACACAATGCGGTTTTGCAGCTCATAACCAGTGGCTGCATCTTCGTTACGCCAATTCATCACCAATCCCAACTCACGCCCATAGCTGCTAGCAACACCTGAGTCCCATTTATCAGCGGCGTCATTCAGAATCGCTTTGCGCACACCACTGTAAATTTTTTGCTCATCCGCTTCACTAATGCCAGGCACACCTAACAATCGTGACAGATCAATGGGCTTAATATTTTTAGCGATATGGCGATCGACCGCCATCATAAAATAAGTTTTGGAGGGAAAAATAACTTCGTTGTCACGATCACTTGAGGAGTCTTGTACTGCAAAGCCAGTGGTGGCGGTCAGGGCAAATGAACAAACAAGTGATTTTTTCAACATACGAATCTCTTAGTTATTATGATTGGCAGACTGTGCGTGAAGGATAAAGCTTATATATATTGGCTATAAGCTACTTACATAAAACTATCTAATAATAACCCACCTTGCAACGCATGTGCTGCTCGACTTTTTGCAAAAAACGTGGAGAACCTTTAACCAGTCGCTACAGTTTTTAAACGTTTTGTACGTTAGGATAGGCAAATTGGATAACGTTTTGGAGTCTTGTCGATGTCCCATGATATGCATGCACAGCCGATAGCTGACATCTTAGCTGGCCCTATTTTACGCCAAGTGGAGGCGCAAGCGCTGCACCTTTGGTGCGCTACCAGCCGCCCACTAAACTTAACCGTCGAAGTGAACGACGCGGGCTCCGTATTGCCAGGTAACAACCAATATCAATGCCTTAAATTAGGCGAACGCCTGTATATTCACCTGTTAAGCGTACAGTTTAAGGCGCCACTTGCTCAGGAAAAAACGCTCTCTTATCAGCTACATATCATGGATCCTGATCATCAAACCAGCAGTGTGTGGCAAGCCCCCAAAATGGCTTATCAAACCCAATCTAATGGCATTGACTTTATTTGGCGCCCTACTATTCAGTCGCTACTGCACGGTTCCTGCCGTAAAGCCCATCACGGGTTTAAAGACTTCGACCCAGCAGCGCCAGTCGGCGATGGTTTGGTCGAAGCGGATCAGCATTTAGCCAATACGCCCATCGAACAATGGCCAAGTTTACTGATGCTCTCTGGCGATCAAATCTACGCCGACGATGTAGCAGGACCAATGCTTCACGCGATTCGCCAATGTGTGGCACTGCTCGGTATACCAGAAGCGGCGATTCCAGACACAGGGGAACAGCTCTCTGAGACGCCCTATTACTATTGTCGTGAACAGTTGCTGCCGCACACTGAGACCTCGGACGACGTTAAACAGCAATTTTTCAAAGGTAAGAAAAAGCCTGTCTTTACCACCGACACGGCTCATAACCACTTGATTAGCCTAGCTGAAGTCGTGTGTATGTACTTACTAGTGTGGTCTCCCACACTGTGGCGTCACCTCGATCTGAGCTGCCCCGCTAGCATCACAGATGAGACGCAAAAAGCGCGTTACGAACAAGAACGTCTAGCCATTGAAGAATTTATCAAGGGCCTGCCAAACGTGCAGCGGGTATTAGCACATATACCTACCGCTATGATGTTTGATGATCACGATGTCACCGACGATTGGAATCTGACAGCTGAATGGGAACAAACCGCGTACGAAACACCTTTATCTAAGTGCATTATTGGCAATGCGCTGTTTGGCTATTTTTTATGCCAAGGCTGGGGCAACAACCCAAAGCAGTTTGACCAGCCACTACTGGAGCGGGCCCAACGTGCCATTACCCATAATGGTGAAGCAGCCTATGATGACTTTATTGAAGAGCTATTTGCCTATGATCAATGGCACTACCAATGGCAAACCAATCCCAAATTGGTGGTACTCGATACCCGCACCCATCGCTGGCGCTCTGAACAAGATTTTGGCAGCCCATCTGGGTTAATGGATTGGGAAGCGATTACTGACTTGCAGCATGAGATTCGTGACTTAGATGCGGTCATCTTGGTCTCCCCAGCGCCCATGTTTGGCGTCAAGCTGATCGAGTCCATTCAAAAAGTTTTTACTTGGTTTGGTAAGCCTTTGATGGTCGACGCAGAAAACTGGATGGCACACCCAGGCTCGGCCTATGCGCTCTTAAACTTATTTACCCATCCTAAGACGCCAACCAACTTCACGATTCTATCTGGCGATGTGCATTATTCGTTTAGCTATGATGTGAAGTTACGCGGCATTAAAAGCAGCCCGACCATCTGGCAAATTACCAGTAGCGGTTTGCGTAACGCCTTCCCAGACACCTTGTTAGAATGGTTTGACCGCTTAAACCGCTGGCTCTACGCGCCTTGGTCACCACTTAACATTTTCACCAAACGTCGCGCTCTGCGCATCGCACCACGTAAACCCGAACACGCTTCTAAAGGCGAGCGTTTGCTCAACCACTCAGGCATTGGTTATGTCACCTTCAACAGTGAAGGCCAGCCTGAAGAGATCGCCCAGCTGTGTAACCATCATCAAAAAGTGCGCTTTTTAAAGGACAAAAAAGAGCGCTAGCTACATCGTTTTAAAAAGCGTCGACACAAAAAAAGGAGCCGCGAGGCTCCTTTTTTAGTGCTTATCTAGACCTTAGTCTTCGATTGGACGTTTCGGAAAAATACGTCGCACAATCACGAAGAACAGTGGCACGAAGAAGATCGCCAATACGGTCGCGGTGAAGGTACCGCCGACAATACCTGTACCGATCGAGATACGGCTGTGTGCCCCCGCACCAGACGAAAGCGCCAACGGCATAGTACCAACAATGAACGCTAACGAAGTCATAATGATCGGGCGCAAACGCAAGCGCGCACCTTCGGTGGCGGCATGCCACACATCTTCACCACGACGGTAAGCGGCCTCAGCAAACTCGACAATCAAGATGGCGTTCTTCGATGACAGACCAATGATCGTCAATAGCGCCACTTGGAAGAATACGTCGTTTTGCAAGCCACGCAGATAAATCGACCCCGCAGCACCGATTACCCCTAGCGGAATCACCATGATCACCGAGAAAGGTACGGTCCAACTTTCGTATAGCGCCGCCAGACACAAGAATACAACTAAGATAGACACAGCGTACAAGAAGTACGTCTGACTGCCCGCTTGTTGCTCTTGATAAGACATACCGCTCCACGCGTAAGACGTGCCCGCTGGTAGCTGATCGGCCAAGGTCGCCATTTCGCTCATCGCATCACCCGAGCTTAGACCCGCTGCGGCATTGCCACTGATTTCATAAGATGGTAAGCCATTGAAGCGATCTAGCGCTTGTGGGCCATAAGTCCACTCAGTATCAGTAAAGGCTGAGAATGGCGTCATTTCATCGCCATTACCACGTACATACCAGTTTTCCAAATCGTTCGGAGAACCGCGGTATTCAGCTTCACCTTGGATGTAAACACGCTTCACACGACCACGGTCAATGAAGTCATTGACGTAGTTACCCGCCCAAGCGGCTGACAAGGTGCTGCTGATGTCCGCCATCGATAAGCCTAACGCAGAGGCTTTTTCTTGGTCGACATCAATGTGTAGCTGCGGTGTTTCACCTTGGCCACCCATACGCACGCCCGTTAAGATTTCACTCGAGCGGGCATCTTGTAACAGTCGATCACGCATTTCGAGCAAGGTCTCACGACTGGTGTTGCCTGATGCCTGCAACTCAAAGGTGAAGCCATTACTTTGCCCTAGACCACGAATGGAAGGTGGCAATAGTGCAAAGATTTGCGCATCACGGATATGAGCCAAGCCTGGATAAGCGCGATTTACAATATCCTGCGCCGAGCTACCATCAGTGGTACGTTCATCCCAATGCTTAAGCATGACAAACGCCATACCGGCATTTTGCCCAGTCCCCATGAAACTAAAACCTGAGATGGTAAAGATTGAGTCGACGTAATCGCCTTCGTCTTCTAAGAAGTGGGTTTGTAGCTCACCCATCACTTCTTCGGTACGCGTCATCGACGCCCCCTGTGGCAAAGACACCATAACGAAAATGTTACCTTGGTCTTCGGTCGGTAAGAAGCCAGTCGGCACACTCACCATCAAACCACCCATACCCGCGATGATGATCAGATACGCAATCATCCAGCGGAACGGACGTTTAATCAAACCAGCGACGCGATTACTGTAGCGCCCCGTCATGTTGTCAAACTTGGTGTTGAACCAGTTGCCGAGACCTTTTTTCTCTTTGTGGTGACTTGGTTTTAACAAGGTCGCACACATGGCTGGTGATAGCGTCAACGCCACAATCACCGACAATACCATTGACGATACGATGGTGATCGAGAACTGACGGTAAATAACACCAGTCGAACCACTAAAGAACGCCATCGGTACGAATACCGCAGACAACACCACTGCAATACCAATCAGGGCACTGGTGATCTCTTTCATCGACTTGATAGTGGCTTCACGAGCAGAAAGCTTTTCTTCCTCCATAACCCGCTCGACGTTCTCTACAACGACGATGGCATCATCCACCAAGAGACCAATCGATAACACCAAGCCAAACATGGTAAGCGTGTTGATCGAGTAGCCAAAGGCTTGTAGCACACCAAAGGTACCCAACAATACAACCGGCACCGCCACCGCAGGGATCAAGGTTGCGCGCCAACTCTGCAAGAAGACGAACATTACGATGACCACTAAAATAATCGCTTCAAAGAGTGTTTTCACCACCTCATCGATAGAGATTTTAATAAATTCAGTAGAATCCAATGGCAACGCGGTTTTGTAACCGTCTGGCAAGTTGCGCTTAAGTACTTCGATTTCGGCTTTAACACGCTCAGAGGTTTCTAACGCATTGGCACTAGGTGCCAGCATTACCGCCATACCGGTCGCTGGGTGACCATTTAGGCGTGGCACGAAGTTATAGTTTTCACTGCCCAATTCAATCTTGGCGACGTGCTTCAAGCGTACCGTGGCACCGTTGTCATCATATTTAAGAATGATGTTTTCAAACTCTTCAGGAGTTTCCAGCTTCGACTGCGCCGTTACCGTCGCATTCAGCTCTTGTCCTTGTTCGATCGGATAGCTACCGATACTACCTGCTGCGACCTGAACGTTTTGCGCTTCAATCGCCTGTTCAATGTCCGCTGGCATCAAGTTGTACGTAGCAAGTTTCAGTGGATCCATCCAAACACGCATGGCGTAGGCCGAACCAAACACCTGCACACTACCCACACCTTCTAGACGTGAGATTGGGTCCTGCATGTTAGACACAAGATAGTCGGCCAAATCGCTGTTGGTATCTTGGTCGGTTTCATCAAACAAAGCCATGATCAACAAGAAGTCACTTTGTGACTTAGTCACTGTGACACCTTGCTGCTGTACTGAGTTAGGCAAGTTTGCCGTCACCTGCTGAACTTTGTTTTGTACTTGAACCTGAGCGGTATCAGGGTCAGTGCCTTGCTCAAATGTAACGTCAATACTGGCACGGCCAGTCGAGCTACTGCTTGAAGAGAAGTACAGCAGTCCATCTAAGCCGGTTAACTGTTGCTCAATGATTTGGGTAACACTGTTTTCTACCGTTTGGGCAGAGGCACCATTATAGGTAGCCGAAATCTGTACCGTCGGCGGCGCAACATTCGGGTACTGAGACACCGGCAGCTGCGTAATCGCCAATAGGCCCGCTAGCATGATGATAATGGAAATCACCCATGCGAAGACCGGACGCTTTACGAAAAAATGCGCAATCATGGTAACTCCCTTTGTTATTGACCTGTGGTATCGGCGTTCGCTTCAACCATACGGCCAGTCTGCGAATCACGCTGCAGTTCCACGGTGGTCACCTCATCACCAGGGCGCACTTTATTACGGCCCTGCATCACCACAATGTCGCCTGGCTCAATACCACCGGTCACATACCATTGGTTGCCTACGGCACGCTCGGTCTCGAGAATACGCTGCTCGATGGTGTTGTTTTCTGTCACAACCAATGCGGTCGCATTACCTTTGACATCACGTGAAACGCCTTGCTGTGGCACCATTAGCGCTTGGCTATCGTTTAGATCATTGATAAAACCGCGCACAAACATACCGGGTAGTAACAGCCCGTCAGGGTTATCAAACTCAGCACGTAAGGTCACACTGCCGGTCATTTCATCGACATTCACTTCACGTGTTTTAAGCTTACCTTTAATTGGGTATTCAGTGCCGTCTTCTAGAATCAAGGTCACGGATTGGTCGCCTAAGGTGACGTGATCTTGGGACAACAACGTACGCTGACGTAACTGCTCAACACTGGTTTGTGCCAAGTCCACATACATCGGATCAGTGGTACGGATAGTGGTCATTGGCTCTGACTGATTAGCGGTTACCAAGGCACCTACTGTCACATCCGAAATACCAATTTTGCCATCGATCGGCGCCGTGATTTGCGTGTACTCTAAGTCAATCTTAGCGCTATTTAACGCAGCTGAAGCACGCTTTTCAGTGGCCACCGCCGACAAGTAAGCGACATACGCATCGTCGAGGTTTTGCTGCGAAACGTTATTACGTGCCTTGAGTTGGCGGTAACGTTCGTAGGTTTGTCGGGTAGACGTTAGTGTTGCCTGAGCGCTTTCAAGATCGGCCTGCGCCTGCTCAACGTTGGATTTATAGGTGCTGTCGTCGAGTTGATACAACAAGTCGCCCATGGCGACTTCTTGCCCTTCTTCGAACAAACGCTTCTCAATGATTCCGCCCACCTGAGGTCGAATCTCTGCTTCTAAACTCGATTTGGTACGGCCTGGGAGCTCAGAAGTCAGAGCCACGTTTTGTGGTTGAATTGTGTAAACACCTACTTGTGTTTTGGGTGCTTGCTGCCCTTGAGCAGCATTTTCCGAGGCGCTGTTTTCGCTATCTTGACATCCTGCCAAGACTGCGGAGGCCAGCACCAACCCCGATAAAAAAGTATTTCGAGACAGCATAAACTGTGACAACTCCGATAATTATCATTTGAGAATGAACGTTCATTCACACTATAATCTAGCTCCGTTATACTTCCCATCTATAAATAGTGCAAATAAATATGAAAAAGCCACCGGTCAATGAGCAGCAACGTCGCCAGCAAATAATGGATGCATTTATCGTGCACGTTGTGGAAAAAGGTTTCCATAAAGCCAGTATGGCAGAGATGGCTAAGACCGCAGGACTGAGTGTCGGACAGATTTATCGTTACTTTGCCCACAAAGAGGACATCATCCGCGCCGTTGTGGCGCAAAAAACGGAAGAATACATTGAGTTGATGGAAGACTTCTTGGAAAAACGTGACTGGTTACAGCGTCATTTTGAAGAAGGTGTCGATGCTGACTTTCATCAGAATCGTATTTTAACGATGGAAATCAAAGCCGAAGCCAACCGCTCCCCTGCCATTGCCCAGATTCAAAAAGACGCTGATGAGCGGCTGCACGCTCACGCCATAGAAATTATCAAGCGCCGCTATGCGCTAGACGATGAAGTGGATATCAAAGCACGTGTCGACTTTTTGGTAGCGCTGACCGAAGGTCTGTTTTACCGCAATGAAATGATTGAGCGTCCATTTACCGACGCGGCTTATCGACTTTACGAGCACATGCTCAATGAGCTCTTGCCAGACGCTTAACGTCGTCTAACAAAGGCTTGAATATGTGACCACTTACTCACCAGCATAGCGACAAAGATCAAACTACAGCCAATCATTTGCATCGTACTCATTTGTTCGCCAAACCAAATCGCCGCAGCCAAGGCGGTCCATACCGGCTCTAGGTTCATGATTACCGCTGCGTGACTGGCTGGCGTAAGACTTTGACCATAGGTTTGCAGTAAAAAACGCAAGCTCGTCGCGATCAAAGCACTGGCCAAGAACCACCCTAAAATAGGCGTCGAGATGGCGTGCGGAATGGTTTCAATCAGCGGCGAGACCGACAAGTGCAACACGCCTGCGGTGAGCAGCTGAATCGTGGTCAGCACCAACACTGGCAAACGACTCGACATGCGCGTCAGCAGATTAAACTGTAATGCAAAGAGTAAAGCGGCAATAAAGAAATACACCTGCCCCCACTCTAGGGCAATGCCATTACTAAGCGCTAAAAAGCCAAGCCCAACCACCGCAACGGGGAGCGCCACCCAAATATTTTTAGACGGCCGCTCGGCAAATAAAAAACGCGCCAACACGGGCACCAAAATCACACCAAGGCTATTAATAAAGGCGCCTACACCTAAATTAGTCGCTTCATCCAAGCCCTTGATCCAAGCCATCATCGCCAGACCAAAGACCGCCCCCATTAATATGGCGCCTTTGATGTCACGCCACTTTAAGTGATGGAAGTAGCGTACGCCGACTAACAGTAGCACGAAGCCTGCCACCAAAAAGCGTACGCCCATAAAAAATAATGGCGGCATTCCGGCCAACGCTTCTTTGGAAAAAATCCAGCCAAACGCCGCAATGATGGTGACTAATACAAGAATCAGTTCAGCCCTAAGCTGAGATGAATGGTTCACGATGGAACGTCCTAAGATCGGTCGCTAAGCCCTAAGGCTTACATAGAAAGGCTGGTCACGTCGTAGCCATAGACGCTATCAAGTTTGCCTTTGATAAGGCCACCAGCAAATTTAGACACCACGCCAAGCGCCTCAAGTTTAGCCTGCCCTAACATACCGCCATGCATATGGTAGAGGCCGGCGTTTTCACGAGATAGCTTTTGAATGGCACTGGTTCGAGGCTTACGAATGGTTTCGTATTGCGTAAACGCGGTCGGGTAGTCGTGTTTGCTTAGCAACTGCGACAACACATAGGCATCCTCGATCGCCATTGCTGCGCCTTGCGCCATAAATGGCAACATCGGATGACAGGCATCACCTAGCAATACCACGCGCTGATCAGACCATTTGGGTAAAGTAGGACGACCATTGAGAGCCCACATAAAAGTGGCGTCACAAGCATCCAACATACGAGTGACTTCTGGATGCCAGCCAGCGAACTTGCTTTGCAATTCGCTGACCTTACCTTCTTGGCGCCAAGATTCATTACTCCACTCGGCACGCTCTTCGACCGCCACAAAATTGACGAACTCGCCGCCACGCAAATAGTAGGTCACCATATGCTGATTTGGGCCAGCCCATACCGTGGCATCCGGTTTTAATTCCACCCCTTTTATTTGGTCGGCACGAATCACCCCACGCCATGCCACTTGCCCTGTAAAAATCGGCGCCTGTATGCCTAACATGAGTTCGCGAACTTTAGAATGAATACCGTCTGCACCGACCACTAGGTCGCAGTATTCGGTTTTGTTTTCCAGTAATACCGTGGCTTTTTTCTTGTCAGAGCGATAGCCCAGCACTTTATGGCCAAGCTCAATTTCGACACCTGCTGAATAGCAAGCTTGCACCAGCACACCGTGTAAATCGGCGCGATGAATATGCCAGTAAGGCGCACCATAGCGTTGCTCTGCTTGAAGACCTAATTCGGATTTGAGGAAGTAACGCCCAGATTGATAATGACGAATAGCGGCGTTTTCAGGCTGGTATACATAGTCTTTTAGCACGTGCTCAAGCCCTAAAGTACGCAGTACTTTGACAGCGTTTGGACTAAGCTGCAATCCGGCTCCGACTTCACTAAGTGCATCAGCCTGCTCAAAAATACGTACTTGATAGCCTTGTCGCGCTAATGCAATAGCCAGTGTTAAGCCACCAATCCCTGCGCCAACAACAATTACTTGGCTAACTTGATCAGAATTTGACACTCCATTTTCCTTAACTATCGATCCAACCTGAAAAATTCTAACAAACGGTCAGCGCGAAAAGATGACCTACGTTATAATCGCGTATAATATCGCATCACAGGATTCACCACCAATTTAAATCCTGACTAATTGAACAACTTCTGCTACCCATGGGTGGCAAAAGCTTCAGTAACTCTGACCACCCAAATTCTAAGTGTTGACTGACATGACTTTTGCAAAGCTTGGCTTAACTGAGCACCTACTTGAAACGCTTGCACAACTTGGCTACCAAACGCCTACAGCGATCCAATCCCAAGCCATTCCAACCTTGTTAAATGGCAAAGATGTATTGGCCGCAGCACAAACGGGCACCGGTAAAACTGCTGCCTTTACCTTGCCTATCTTACATCTTCTGCAAGGTACAGAGCGAGCCCCTGCCAAGCAAGTACGTGCATTAATCTTAGCGCCGACACGTGAATTAGCCAGCCAAATCGGTGAGAGTGTGCGTCAATACAGCAAAGGCCTTGGATTACGCAGTCAAACGGTCTTTGGTGGCGTCAAAGCCTATGCACAGATCAATGGTTTACAGCGCGGCACCGATATTCTCGTGGCCACCCCAGGTCGTCTATTAGACCTCATGGAGCAAGATGCGGTCGCCTTCGATGAACTACGCTACTTAGTATTGGATGAAGCCGACCGTATGCTGGATCTAGGCTTTGAAGAAGCGCTTAATAAACTGCTGGCAAGACTGCCTAAAGGCCGTCAAAGCGCGATGTTTTCTGCCACTTACTCTGATCCAATCAAGCAACTTGCCAAGGTTTGGCTGAACGACCCTGAAGCCATTTCCATCGCGCAAAGCAACAAGGTAGCCACCACTGTTCGCCACCAAATCTACACCGTCGACAAAGTGCGCAAGCCTGAGTTACTCGCCGAGCTATTAAGACGCCAACATTGGCAGCAGGCGCTAATCTTCACCAAAACCAAACGCAGTGCCGACGAAGTCACCGATATTCTGCAGGCAGAAGGCTTTGACGCCGTTGCCATGCACGGTGACAAGCCACAGTATGCACGCCTTTCAGCCTTAAAGTCCTTCAAAGATGGCAAGTTAGCGTATCTAGTCGCCACCGATGTGGCCGCCCGCGGTTTAGACATCGAAGGCTTGCCTGTGGTGATCAATGTCGATTTACCCCATGTGGCAGAAGATTACATTCACCGAATTGGCCGCACCGGTCGTGCCGGACTCGAAGGGCGAGCTGTATCCCTAGTGTGCGCTGACGAAGTTGACAGTTTACGCGCCATCGAAGCACTACTTAAGCAGCGTGTCCCGCGTAAAGAAATCCCAGGCTTTGAAGCCGAACACCGCGTACCTGATAGTCACCCACGCAGCCAGAAAAAAGCGCCTAAACAGAGCACTCCCCCTAACGCCAAAGCTAAACAAAAGGCAGCTGAGCCTGCAAAACCAGAGCTCAGCCAAGGTCCTAGCCTGCGCTCAAACCCTTTTGCAAAAGCCAAAAAATAGCCCCTAGCCGTATGGCTAAGGGCTATTTAGCTTTCTCTTTTATCTGTCTATCTTGCTAACGAAGCTTGTAGGATGACACTTCATTCAGCACATCGGAGAAACGATCTTGAGTGGTTTTCGCTTCGCTTTGTGTCAGGCGTACCACATCTAAGATATGATCCGAGCGCTCTCGCACTACCTGCACGTTTTGGTTGATATCTTCGGTCACTTGGGACTGCTCTTCAGCTGCCGTCGCTACACGCTCAATAGTCATGTTGATCTGATCGACGGACGCCAATAACGCCTCGATCATTTCAGCATTTTTGATGACTTCAGTGTTAGTATGGGTCGCCATGCTAGAGCAGGTCTCCATCGCGCCTAATGCTTTTTTACCAGAGCTCACCAGCGTTTCAATCATGGCTCGAATCTCTTCTGTGGAGTCTTGCGTGCGCTGGGCTAGGCTACGCACTTCATCCGCCACCACCGCAAAGCCACGCCCTTGCTCACCCGCACGAGCCGCCTCAATGGCCGCATTCAATGCCAGTAAGTTAGTCTGCTCGGCAATCGATTCAATCGTCTGCAAGATGGATGCGATCTGTTCCGTTTGAGTGGTCACTTGTTCGACCGAATCGTAGCCCCCTTGCACCTCAGTGCTCAGGCTTTTGATCGATGCTTGAATCGCATGCACACCCACACGTCCTTCATTGGCACGAGTCTGCATGGTTTCGGTGGCCTTAGCAGCCTCTTGCATATCTGAAGAGATAGTATTGCTGGTCAACGACATTTCTTCGATTGCAGCCGCAATCTGATCGGTACGAGCGAACTGATCTTGGGTTTCTTTTACTGCCGTTTGAGCCTGCTTGATTAACTCATCCATACTCGCCCCAGACTCAGTAGATTTCGTGGCCAGCATGGAAAAGGTTTGTGATAAATGGCTTAGATGATTGTTAAGTTCCACCATCATAAGACCTAACTCATCTTGTGTTGTCGCGGTCAAAGCGACACTAAAATCTTTGTTTTCGCCAACTGATTCGAGCGCCTGATGCACCTGTTTTAGGCGTGTAGAAACCGACTTAAGAACACTGCTTAAAATCAGTGCCACCAATAAAACCACCACGACAACGGCAATAATGGTGCCGTAAAAAATAATGTTAGTTTGTTGCTGCAATTGGTTAGCACGAGCAGCCACCGCAGCGCCTAGATTATCTGAAATCGCCTTTACCAAACCAATCTTGGCCGTCGCTCTAGCGAACCAATCATTGGGGCCAGTTAAATTGCTTAAGTCTGTGGTTTGCTCTACGTCACTAAGAACTTGTGTAACACTTTGCCACTCGCTAGAGCGCTTAGCAGAAGCTAACTGTTGCTGTACCGTCGCTGACGCCACATCTTTAAACGTCGCTTCCCACATGGCTTCGTTATCAATGTAGCCAATCACATCCAAATAACGCTTATCGCTAATTTGACCGGCCCCAAAGGCACCATTTAAAGCGCCACGATACTGGCCAATACGCTCTTTCATCCACAATAAACTTAACCGCGCTGATAAGCTTTGCACGATTTCATGTTCATCGACCATCATAATACTGCGCTGCAAAATGTGTAGCGTCTTGCCGTTTACACTGGAATAGAAAGCAAAAGCACCGTTTTCTGGAGACAGCGCGTCCACGCGCTGACGTACGGTTTGCTTATCTTGCAGTAACGCTAAAATGGGAACTTTGATTTGCTCAAGTTCCGTGGCAGAGAGCTGTTCAAAATCGCTTGCACTTAGATCTGCTAACGCTTGCTGCGCCGCATCGGCTAACTGGCGTTGACTCTCTAATTCCGCGTGCCCTTTGGCGCCTTGAGAGCCAAGAAAGCCCGCTGAAAGACCGCGCTCAACCGCAAAGTTGTGCGCAATAGCATCTAGTTTTTCAGACAACACAACGACATCTTTAGCGCGCTGGGCATCTTGAATACTGTTAAAGAGGTTTGAACCTAAAGCGAAGGCTAAAACGATGGCAAGTATGAGTGGAACCAGCCCAACCAGTATGATGGCGTGGGCTATTTTCAATTTCTTTAGCACAACAATACTCCCTATTTGTTTGATGCTTAGCTCTATTAAGCATGGGACATTAACAAAAAGTAGGCAAATAATGGGCTAAAAAATTTTGTGACTTGCGCTATATCAAGCAGACATAAAAAAAGGCCGTCATAATGACGACCTTTTCTTATATGGTGGGCCTGCCCAGACTTGAACTGGGGACCTGCCGATTATGAGTCGGATGCTCTAACCAACTGAGCTACAGGCCCGAAAGCGGCGCCCATTATAGCCAGCAAACGTTAGCTTGCCAAGCAACTCAACAAAGAATTAGCTAATAAATCAAGTAGCTAACACCGCAGCGGCCCTACTTCATAGTAAAGCCTTGGGCAATTAAAAAGTCGCGCATGTGGGGGCGCAGCTTACCACCAAACATAGGCGCCATACTTTGTGACCAGTTAGACGTTTTATTACCACCAGTGCGCGCTTGGTAATACTCCGACATCTGCTGATCATAATACGCCACTTGCTCGGCTTGCTCGTGCTCTTGGTAGCTGTCTTGCATGAGCACAGCCTCTAAAGGCAGGCGTGGCTTCACTTCAGGCTGGTGATCTGGGTAACCAATGCACATGCCAAATACAGGGTAGACTTGCTCGGGCAAATTAAGTAACTCACTGATTGCAGAGGGATTATTACGAATGCCACCAATATAAACGATCCCTAAAGCTTCAGATTCGGCGGCAATGGCGACATTTTGCGCAAACAAGGCCACATCTACGGTGGCGACAATCAGCTGCTCAGTCATCCCTAGGGTTGGCTCAATACCGGTGCTCGCCGCCGCCTCAGTGTTGCGCTTCATATCGGCACAAAACACCAAGAACTCCGCGGCTTGTTCAATATAGGCCTGATCCCCAGCCAAGTGTGCCAGCTGTGCGCGTTTACTCGGATCTTGTACTCGAATCACACTGCATGCTTGCACATGATTACTACTAGAGGCTGCCTGTCCTGCTTTGATGAAGGATTCGAGTGCCCCTGGTGGCAAAGGCTGTGATTTGTACTTGCGGATCGAGCGGTGGCTATTAAGTAACTCAATCGTGGGATTCATAGCAACTCCTTAATAGTGCATATGGCGTCCTTATATGGGGCAGCTTCGTTAACTTCCAATGCTAAATGTAAATAGTTGTGATTATTTTCTAATTAATTGTGATCCGCCATAAAACTGTGCACGTAAAACAATGTAAGACAATCTCATGACCTCACTTTTTGGAGACTGCTATCAAGCTTACAACTTTTGCACTTATAGCAGTCTCTGCGATTTCTTCAGGCTGTACACAAATCGGCCTCAAGACGGCGAATCTTCCCGCACAATTGAGCGGCTTAGAGCGCTTTGAAGACATTGCTTATGGGACAGAAGCGCAACAGCGTTTAGATGTTTACATACCTGAGGATGCGGCAAATCAATCCTCATACCCTGTAATTGTGTTTTTCTATGGTGGACGCTGGACTGACGGTAACAAGGATATGTATCCCTTCCTTGCGCAAAAGTACGTCGATCGAGGTTATGTAGTGGTTATTCCTGATTACCGCAAGTATCCAGAGGTCACCTTCCCGACGTTTGTCGAAGACGGGGCTCAAGCGATTGCTTGGACTGTTAACCATATCCGCTCTTACCAAGGTAATGAGCAACAGATGTTTGTAATGGGACATTCAGCCGGCGCACACATTGGTGCATTGTTGGCTGCTAACCCTGAGTACTTAGCGGCACATGGACTATCTACTCAGGTGATTAAAGGATTTGCTGGTCTGTCTGGACCCTATGATTTCACTCCAGAAGACGATGATTTAAAGGACATTTTTGGACCGCCAGAACGCTATCCGCAGATGACGGTGACAACCTTTATTGAGGGCAACGAACCACCGATGCTCTTACTCTGGGGAGGAAAAGATGCACTGGTGGGTCGACAAAATATCGATCGTCTCAGCGCCAAAATTGAGCAACAAAACGGTCAAGTAAGCACTAAGATTTACCCAGCAATGGGACATGTAGACATGGTATCCAACATGGTTTGGTTTTTACCCAGTAAAGCCCCAATCGTCGACGATACGCAGCAGTTTTTTAACCACCTAATAAAGGATACTAATAATGGCAAGGTTATCTCTGGACACTAATACACCGTTTAAGGTCTGCGTTGCAGTTTTAATCGCAGCAATCGTAGCAATCGTCAGTTTTAATGTAGGCGCTTCTAAGCGTGCCGATGTTGCATGGGACGAAATCAAACGCGGAGCGACGATTATCGATGTGCGCACCGCCCAAGAATTCAATAGCGGTCATCTAGAAAATGCCGTCAATATGCCGTTATCTTCTCTACAGGTTAACGCCTCTGGTCTAGATCGTAATCACCCAGTCGTGGTGTATTGCCAAACGGGCAGCCGCGCAGCGCACGCTCGCCGAGCATTGTTTGATATGGGATTTGTTGAAGTCTATAACGGCGGCGGAATGAGCGAGATGCAACTTTCAAATCTGGCTCGCCTTGATTAACACTCCCTCGAAACGAAAAAAGCCGATACTCAGTATCGGCTTTTTTGTCTATTGCTTATTAGGCTTAGTCTTGATTAACAAAGTAGTTCAAGATAAAGCTTGGCAGATCCGCGGTATTCACCACTTCTTGCTCCATAGTGTCACGATGACGGATCGTCACTGGCGCACCGTCTTGCTCAATCGTATCGAAATCCACTGTAATACAAATTGGTGTGCCGACTTCGTCATGACGACGGTAGCCTTTACCAACGTTACCTGTGTTTTCGTAAAGGATGCGACCAAGGCCTAGTTTTTGTAGGCGGTTCTTAATGCTTTTCGCCGCTTCTACGATCTCAGGCTTGTTCTTCTTAAGTGGTAGTACCGCAACCTTGATTGGCGCTAGGTGTGGCTTAAGTTTTAGCACGGTACGAGTCGAGCCGTTTTCTAGCTCTTCTTCTGTGTATGCTTCAGTCAGTACCGCTAGTACACCACGGTCAAGGCCTGCAGAAGGTTCGATACAGAACGGCACCACCATTTTGTTTTCTTCAAGATCACGTACCGCAAGCTTCGTGGTAGAGTGCTCGTTTTTCTTAACGTTTGCCGACAGACCAAATTCGTCTTGTGCTTTGGTGTGTGAGCCAAGGTCGTAATCCGTACGGTTAGCAACCCCTTCCAACTCTTCAAAACCATGTGGAAACTTGTACAAGATATCCACAGTTGATTTCGAGTAATGGGCTAGGTCATCACCGGTCACGTATTCGAATTCCATATTGTCTTTGCCAAGACCTTGATCCAGCCACCACTGGGTACGCAAATCGACCCATGTTTGGTGCCATTTTTCATCTTCGCCAGGCTTGCAGAAGAATTCCAGCTCCATTTGTTCGAATTCACGTACACGGAAGATAAAGTTACGTGGTGTGATCTCGTTACGGAACGATTTACCAATCTGCGCAATACCAAATGGCAATGCACGAGCGGTTGAGTCGACAACGTTTTTGAAGTTGATGAAGATGCCTTGTGCTGTTTCTGGACGCAAGTAAGTGTAAGACTCTTCGTTTACCATTGGGCCAACGTTGGTCTTAAACATCAAGTTGAAGTCACGCGGCTCAGTGACATTGGTAGAACCACAGTTGTCACACACCTTGATGTCTTTCATGTGGTCTGCACGTAGACGAGATTTACACTCGTGGCAATCCACCATTGGGTCAGTGAAAGTGTCTTCGTGACCCGAGTATTTGTACACGTGCTTGTTTTGGATGATGGCAGCATCTAAGCCTTCTACATCATCACGCTCATATACCATGGCACGCCACCAGGCTTGCTTAAGGTTGTTTTTTAGCTCGATACCGAGTGGACCGTAATCATACGCCCCTTGCATACCACCATAGATTTCACTGGCCTGGAAGATAAATCCACGACGCTTACACAGGGAAACGAGTTCATCCATCGTTTTAGCTGGCATTTTAAACACACCTTAACTTGTTAATTAGTAGAAGCCTGAGCACAACGGCACGGCAAAATTAAATAGGCAGTTATTGTACTCTGCGACCCTAGATCTCTCAATGGCGAAAAAAAACCTTATAAAACAAACTCAACACTATGCAGATACAGCCAACATGGTAGATAATGCATAATATTTGCACTCTATTGTCGTTTAGGCTTAATCATGCGTATTTCTTCTCGCCCTATCATTATGACACTTGGCTACCTAGGTTTGGTGCCGTTCATCGCCTCTACAGTCATCCATTTAACCGGTTGGATGCGTACAGAGTTAGAGCCACAGACAGTCTTTATCACCTACAGCGCCATTATTTTGAGCTTTTTGTGTGGTGCTCTATGGGGCCAAGTGATCGAACAACCGATGCAACCCAGAGGCCGAACACTCTTGGTGTGCTCAAATATAGTTGCCCTAGTCGCTTGGCTGGGGCTCTTGATTCAGCAGCCACATATGTCATTACTGGCGCTATTTTGTGGTTATGTCAGCGTATTTTGGCTGGAAGTTCGTTGGCTGAAACAATTGCGTGCTGACAACAGCTATTACCCAAGCATGCGTTTTGCGCTGACGACGATTGTCTGCTCAATGCACTTATTAATGTTGTACCCAACGATGTAGGAGTTTGTATGGTAACGCTGTTTTACGATGGTCACTGCCCACTGTGCATGAAAGAGATCAACGTGCTACGCCGTTACAATCAACGCCAACAACTGAAGCTGGTCGACATTCACAGCTCAGAGTTTGAGACTCTTTACCCTCAAATCGATAAACAAGCCGCCGATGCGCGGCTACATGCCATCGGCCATAACGGCCAAATCCTTACAGGTCTTGATGCTAATGTGGCTGTCTGGCAAGCGGTCGGCAAACACAAGTGGCTAGGCGCCCTGCGCTGGCCTGTTATCCGTTGGTTCGCAGATCGTGGCTATCTTTTCTTTGCCAAGCATCGTCATACACTCGCGGCATGGCTGACAGGCCAAGCACGCTGCAATCAAGACAGCTGCCGCCCACCTAAGCACTAACACCTAGCATCCAATCTAATGCTTACTGCGTATGCTCTCTATCATAAAAGGAGAGCCCTATGCCTTATTCAGCTATTGTCGTTGGTGCTGGAAGTAGCATTGCCCAAGCGCTTATCGAGCAACTTATCGCTGCCGAGGACTGCCATCAGATCCTAGCCATTAGTCGCCAGCAAACGTTTCAGCACAGTAAAATCAGCACGATTAACTGCACCTATGATGAGGCAAGCATCGAACAAACTTGTGCTCAGCTTAGCGTAGATTACCCTGTGACAAAGGTCTTCATCTGCCAAGGCATCTTGCATCAAGATGAGCTGCAACCAGAGCGTAAGATCGAGTCCATCAATGCCCACAACATGCTCAAAGTCTTTACCGCTAATACTGTCACGCCATCCCTTTGGCTCAAAAACCTGACCCCGTTGCTGAAAAGTGACCAGCCGTGCAAAGTAGCATTGTTTAGTGCCCGTATTGGCAGCATCAGTGATAATCAAATCGGCGGCTGGTATAGCTACCGCGCTTCAAAAGCCGCTCTCAATATGATGGTTCAGACCTTTTCGGTTGAGTTAGCGCGACGCGCCAAAAACGTTAAATTATTGGCCTTTCACCCTGGCACCACTGATACACCGCTTTCGGAGCCGTTTCAGCGATCTGTACCTGAAGGCAAATTGTTTTCCCCTGAGTTTGTCGCAAGCCAGCTGTTAAGCTTATTGGAAAAATTAGAAGTAGATGGCAAAGCCAGTTATATGGACTGGAATCATCAACCCATTACTTGGTAGGCTACTTTTCATTCACCTATATCCCGTGCTGATTGTCGACAATCAGCCATTCAAAAATATTTTTTGACTAAGACCTAAGTCGAATTGTCGACAATCCACCTTGATCTATACTCATTTACACCCTATAACTGGTTTCATTGTAGACAACGAAGTAGGACATGAGCTTGGACAAGGTGACTCAAATAAAATCAGCTACCCTTTCGGACGACCTGACACAGCGTCTCACCAAAGAGATCATCGAAGGCGTGTTGCCGCTAGGTAGTAAAATCTCAGAGCCAGAGCTTGCCAAACGCTATGGGGTTTCTCGTGGACCATTGCGTGAAGCGCTAGTAAAGCTCGAAACGCTTGGCTTGATCACCCGCACAGCCAACGTAGGCGCACGCGTAATCGAGCTCAATATTGAAGACTTGCTCGATACCTTCACTTTACGTGAAGCGATGGAAGGCATGGCAGCTCGCTTGGCTGCTGAACTGATCAGTGAGCAAGAAGTCGCCGAGCTGTATCAACTACTCGACGATCACCAAGCCCACCTAGATGCCAATCAAGATGAACACTACGCCAGCCAATATGGCAATGAAGACTTCCATCTGCGCATCATTCACGCCAGCCAAAACCATAAGCTGATTCGTGTTCTGACTCAGGACTTATACGCCACGATTCGCATGTATCGTCGCTACACCGCAGACTCGCGTAGTGACCCGCGCCAAGCGTTGCGCGAACACAAAGCTATTTTAGATGCTATCGCCAATCATGAAGGCGATCTAGCCGAGCTACTAATGCGTCGCCATATTAGCCGCGCCGCGAACTTATTAAGAAAAGCGATGCTGCAAAACAGCATCGCCCAACACAGCCCATAATAATGAGACCTTTACACGATGTCGCGAGTGACGCCAAGACGAGGCAAAAACAGACGAAAAAGCGGAGTTTATAACTATAAATACTTCGCGCATCCCTGCGCTACGCCCTTCGGGCCAGCAAAAGCTGTTGAAATCTGTTCCAACAGATTTTTGAGCATTTTGAGTCTGTTTTTAACAAAGTATTTGGCAAGCGCAGTAGTCGTGAGAAGGTCTCAAGAATAAGAGTGAGGTTCATATGACATTAGCATCACCCGGCGCTCGTTTTCGCCAAGCGATTAAAGCTCAGTCACCGCTACAAATCGTAGGTACAGTCAATGCTTACTGCGCCATGATGGCCGAACAAACCGGACACCACGCTATTTACCTGTCTGGGGGTGGTGTCGCCAATGCGTCCTACGGCCTGCCGGACTTAGGCATGACTGACCTTAACGATGTGCTAGAAGATGTACGCCGCATCACCAGCGCCAGCCAACTACCACTGCTGGTGGACATTGATACGGGCTTTGGTGGTGCGTTTAATATAACCCGCACCATCCAGCAAATGGAAAAAGCGGGAGCCGCAGCCGTACACATTGAAGACCAAGTACAACAGAAGCGCTGCGGCCATCGCCCAAATAAAGCGATTGTCAGCCAAGCAGAAATGGTCGATCGCATCAAAGCCTGTGTCGATGCTCGTTATGACGATAACTTTGTCATCATGGCACGTACCGACGCGCTTGCAGTAGAAGGTATGGATGCTGCCATCGAGCGCGCAGTTGCCTGTGTCGAGGCGGGCGCCGACATGATCTTCCCAGAAGCCATGCTGACTCTTGAGCAATACCGAGAATTCGTGGATGCCGTAAAAGTCCCTGTGCTGGCCAACATTACTGAGTTTGGCGCCACGCCACTGTTTAGCCGTGAAGAGCTCGCCACTGTTGGCGTCGACATGGTGCTCTACCCATTAAGTGCCTTCCGCGCTATGAACCAAGCCGCACTCAATGTTTATCAGCATCTATTAAACGACGGCCACCAACGCAACGTGGTCGACACCATGCAAACACGCATGGATTTGTACGACTTCTTGAACTATCACGACTACGAGCAAAAGCTCGACGCGCTTTTTTCCAAGGATAAATAACCAATTTAAATTCACCTGAGATCAATAGCAGTAAACAGATATCTCGCTAACAATAATAACGGAGATAAAAATGGCTAAAGAACTATCAGGCGCCGGCCTTCGCGGCCAAAGCGCAGGGGAAACCGCTCTATGTACCGTAGGCAAAACGGGCTCCGGCCTCACCTACCGCGGCTACGATATTGAAGAGCTGGCAGACAAAGCCTGTTTTGAAGAAGTGGCTTACCTGCTTCTTCATGGCAAGCTACCTAATCAGACCGAGCTGGATCATTACAAAACCAAGCTAATGAATCTGCGCGAGCTGCCACAAGCACTTAAGTCAGCACTGGAATTAATTCCAAAAGACGCTCACCCAATGGATGTGATGCGTACCGGCTGTTCCTTCTTAGGCAACCTTGAAACCGAAACCGACTTTAGCCAACAGCAAGATGTCGCTGACCGTCTTTTAGCGACTCTTCCTGCGATTATCCTGTACTGGTATCGCTTTAGCCACGACGGTGTACGAATCGATACGCTCAACCCATCGGTCGACAGCCTAGCGGGCCATTTCTTAGCGATGCTGCACAGTGACACACCTAATCCGCTGCACGAGAAAGTGATGAACGCTTCACTCATTCTCTACGCTGAGCACGAATTTAACGCATCTACTTTCACCGCTCGAGTCTGTGCTTCCACGTTATCTGATATGCACTCGTGTATTACAGGAGGGATTGGCAGCCTTCGTGGACCACTTCATGGTGGCGCCAACGAGGCGGCGATGGACATGATCGAACCATGGCAAACCCCAGAAGAAGCGGAAGACGCCATCTTGAGCATGCTGGCGAACAAAGAAAAGATCATGGGCTTTGGCCATGCGATTTATCAAGAGCGTGACCCACGTAATGACATCATCAAAAAATGGTCAAAGCAGCTATCAGAAGAAGTAGGTGACACCCATCTATATGCAGTCTCCGAACGCTGTGAAGCCGTCATGTGGCGTGAGAAAAAACTGTTTTGTAATGCCGATTTTTTCCATGCCAGCGCGTACCGTTTTATGGGCATCCCAACCAAATTGTTCACACCGATCTTTGTCTGCTCGCGTGTTACTGGTTGGGCGTCTCATGTGATGGAACAACGCGCTAATAACCGCATTATTCGTCCAAGCGCCGACTACATCGGCCCCGAGAAAGCCACTTGGGTGGATATTGCGAATCGAGACTAGTCAGTACAAGAGATTGCATGCTTTTAAAGCAGTTTCAGGATGACGCGGGAGGTCGTTGGGGCAGGACGCCCCACCCGACCGGCGTAAAAGCATCAAGCTTGAGTTCAGCAGATTTATAGGTATTCCAGCACTCTACGCGGGCGCGTAATCATCCCTGATAAAGCGCCCTCTCGCGCCATCCATGGCGCTGGCTTAAGAGTGCTTGGAACACCATCAGAGAAATTGATTGGAACAAGAGATTGCGTGCTTTTAAGCAGCGTTAGGATGACGCGGGAGGTCGTTGGGGCAGCACGCCCCATCCGACCGGCGTAAAAGCATCAAGCTTGAGTTCAGCAGAGTTATAGGTATTCCAGCACTCTACGCGGGCGCGTAATCATCCCTGATAAAGCGCCCTCTCGCGCCATCCATGGCGCTGGCTTAAGAGTGCTTGGAACACCATCAGAGACATTGATTGGAACAAGAGATTGCATGCTTTTAAGCAGCGTCAGGATGACGCGGTAGGTCGTTGGGGCAGGACGCCCCATCCGACCGGCGTAAAAGCATCAAGTTCGAGTTCAGCATAGTTATAGGTATTCCAGCACTCTACGCGAGCGCGTAATCGTCCCTGATAAAGCGCCCCCTCACGCCATCCATGGCGCTGGCTTAAGAGTGTTTGGAACACCATCAGAGAAATTGATTGGAACAAGAGATTGTATGCTTTTAAAGCAGCGTCAGGATGACGCGGTAGGTCGTTGGGGCAGGACGCCCCATCCGACCGGCGTAAAAGCATCAAGCTCGAGTTCAACTGAGTAACAGAATTAAAAAGCAAGGTAGATAAGAATCAGAGGAACCAACATGAGTGCAAATGTCGATTTAAATAACCGCCCTGAATACGATCAAGTTATCCAAGATATCGCGGATTATGTTTTAAATTTCAAGATTGAAAGCCAAGAAGCTCTCGATACTGCCCGTAACTGTTTGATGGATACATTAGGTTGTGGCCTGTTAGCGTTACGCTTCCCAGAATGCACCAAGCACCTTGGCCCTATGGTGCAAGGCACAACAGTACCTAACGGTGCGCGTGTACCAGGCACGTCGTTTGCGCTTGATCCAGTAAAAGCCGCGTGGGACATTGGTTGTATTATTCGCTGGTTGGACTACAACGATACTTGGCTCGCGGCAGAATGGGGCCACCCGTCGGATAACCTAGGCGGCATTTTGGCGGTTGCCGATCACTTATCTCAGGTTCGAGTGTCTCGTGGCGAAGCACCACTGACCATGCGTGATGTGCTCGAAGGCATGGTGATGGCACACGAAATCCAAGGTGTCATTGCACTAGAGAACTCTTTTAACCGTGTCGGTCTATGTCACGTGTTATTAGTGCGTGTCGCGTCTTCGGCTGTGGTGGCCAAAATGATGGGCGGTAATCGTGAGCAAATCATGGCGGCGATTTCACAAGCATGGGTCGATGGCTCAGCGCTGCGTACTTACCGTCATGCGCCCAACGCAGGCTCACGTAAGTCTTGGGCGGCAGGCGATGCAACCTCCCGTGCAGTACGTTTGGCGGACATGTCGCTGCGCGGTGAAATGGGGATTCCAGGTGTATTAACCGCACCGCAGTGGGGCTTCTATGATGTGTCGTTCTCCAAAACCAACAAAGATCAGCAGCTGAAATCGCCAGAGGATCGGGAGTTTAAATTCACCCAAGACTACGGCACTTACGTGATGGAAAACGTGCTGTTTAAGATTTCCTTCCCAGCGGAGTTCCACGCACAAACCGCGGCAGAAGCCGCCGTAACGCTGCACCCACAAGTGAAAGACCGTTTGGATCAAATCGAGAAAATTGTGATTCGAACCCATGAATCAGCGATTCGTATTATCTCGAAAGTCGGTCCACTAGCGAACGCGGCTGACCGCGACCACTGTCTACAGTACATGGCCGCTGTACCATTAGCATTTGGTAACTTGGTGGCGGAGCATTACGAAGATGATTTCCATGCCGATCATCCGATCATTGATGAGCTGCGTGAGAAGATGGAAATCGTGGAAGACGAGCGCTTTACTAATGAGTATTTAGAAGCGGATAAACGCTCGATTGCCAATGCGATCCAAGTATTTTTTAAAGACGGTTCATCAACAGAAGAAGTATCCGTCGAGTACCCGATCGGGCATCGCCGTCGTCGTGAGGAAGGCATCCCACTGCTTGAGAAGAAGTTTAAAGCCAATTTGGCCACACGCTTCCCATCTGGCCGTAGTCAACAAATCTTCAGCCTTTGTAAAGATCAATCAGCACTAGAACAAACGGCCGTGCATACCTTTATGGATTTGTTTGTTATTTAATTAAAGAACCATCATCACAAGCAAAAAAAATGTCACTGCTTACAAACAGTGACATTTTTAAAATAACAAAACATCATTCCCTCTCTAAAAACCTCACTCAAATACGATTAAAATAACCACGCTCATGCATATTAAATACTTCTTTTATTTTAAAAAGGAGGAATGTATAGATTTTTAAATCTTTCTTATTGTTGTCATAGCTTTCTGTTTCGACCTTCTATATAAAGCTTGCTTCTCGTAGTCTCCCAATAAGGAAGTTGCTTTATATGTCATCCTTTGTTCGTAAGATGCGCTTACCCAACCAAATCAGCTTAAGTGCGTTGGTGCTCATCATTATCACTTTTGTCATCTTAGTTTCTATTATCGCCAAGTTGGTCGAAGACAGTATTAATAGTATTGTTACTGACCACCAAAAAGCCGAAGCCGAGCTGATCGCCAAACAGCTAGAAGCTGAACATGAATTAATTAGTCGCTCTGTAACACGCACGCTCAACAGCTTAACTACCGCTCTAACCCTGGCAGGCAATACTGACGCAGCAACGCTCAATGCACTGGCTAGTGCCAATGAGGCCACGATTGCTATCCTTGAGCCTTCTGCACAGGGCTATTTAATTGCAGCTTCTACCAGTCAGCAGATGCGTGTGGATACTCGCTTTACGCCAGAGCAAAACCTAACGGGACAAGCCGCTGAAGTCACCATTAATAATATTGCCTACTTCGCTCAGTTAAAGCCTTTGCCTAATAGCCAAGAATATATTGGCGTATTTGTTCCGTTAGCAAATATTAAATCGCTTATTAGACAGCGCCTGAAGCAACTTTCGTTTGGCAAAGAAGGCTATGTATACGTCACCGATACCGGCGCCAATGAAAACGATATTTTGATCCACCCAACTCTGGAGGGTAAAAACTTTTATCAACTATATCCAGACCTAAGAGCGGCCTTTAAAAAGCTCTACAGTGCTGAGTCCGGCGTCACTTATTACACCGCTTTAATCGCCGGTAAAGACAGCAAAGCCCAAGAAACTAAAGCGATATTCCATCGTGTGAATGGTTGGGATTGGGTCGTGACCATTAAAACCTACACCAATGAATACCGTGATGAAGTCATGGCGATTGTTTGGTTATTGGCCTCTGTGGCAGCCATTGCGGCGATTATTTTAAGCCTTATTCTTTGGCAAGTAGTGAATCGTTTACTAAAACGCCTCGGCGTTATTGCTGAAGGCGTGAAGCAAATTGGCTCGGGTAATTTAGCCTACCGCTTCCCAGAATCCGCTAGTTCAACCAGTCAAAACGAAACCCATGTTGTGCAAGTGGCGATTCAAAACATGCGCGACGATCTCAAGAGCTTAGTCGCCTCTATCAACGACACATCCGGTGCATTGGTCAACTCTGCTGCCAGCATTTCAGATGCCAACAACAACTTGATTGCCTGTGCTCAACAGAGCACTCAGACCAGCATGGAGGTGGCCTCAGCGATCCAGCAAGTATCGGCCTCGACCGAAGAAGTCGCCTCAAGCTCGACTGAAGTGTCTGAGCAAAGCGTATCGGTCAACACCATTACCGACCAAGGTCACCAAGCGGTTAAAGAAGTCGAACGCACCGTCGCCAGTCTATCAACTTCGTTTGAGCGTGCAGCACAGACTATCGAGGAAGTGCGTAACTCCACCACCAACATTGGTGACGTCGTGAATGTCATCAATGAGATCGCAGAGCAAACTAACCTACTGGCCTTGAACGCTGCGATCGAAGCGGCTCGTGCGGGTGAACAAGGGCGCGGCTTTGCGGTAGTGGCGGATGAAGTTCGCGTGCTGGCACAGCGTACGCAACAATCAACCGAAGAGATTCAAGGGGTTGTCAGCCGCCTTCAAGAAGGCAGCCGTTCGGCGGTTACAACCATGGAAGACGGTCGCAACCAAGTTGAGCTGAGCGTCAAACAAACCACTGACGCTGGCGAGCTGTTAGCGCAAATCAACAGCGCCATGGCACAAATGGCCGAAGGCATTAGCAATGTCGCCGCCGCGACCGAAGAGCAAAGCGTGGCCGCCACTCAGATCCGTGGCAACACCGAAGAACTAAGTTCTGCGGCGCAAAGCACTTACGATGAAGCACAACATTCACAACAGCAAAGCCAACAAATCAGTCAGCTGGCGCAAGAGCTGAAGCAAAATCTAACCCGCTTTAAGCTGTAACGCTCACCTTGGATGGGCCCTCTACTTAGAAGGCCCATCACATTTCACTACTCATAAGCCTAAATAGTAATAATTACTATTTATATCAAAAGTATTTTCTGCTAAATTACAAACAATAATGATTATCGTTTAAAATTTACGGATGTTTTACTATGATTTCTTCGCTACGCTTTATGCGCCTACCCAATCAAATCAGTCTGGGAGCACTGATTGCGATTGCCTCTCTCTTCATCTTACTTACCTATATCATCAGCGAAGTGCTAAAAGACAAGTTTGATGAAGTTGCCACCGAACACCAACACACGGAAGCGACACTGGTCGCCAATCAGCTTGAGTCAGAGTACTTGCTAACCTCAAAAGCGTTGAAACGTATGACGGATTTGATGGCGCTGGAGCTAAGCGACGAGATCAGCCGCACAGGCGAAAACATCTTAATTAACGGCGAACCACTGACGCAAAGCGATGTGTTGGCCAACATGCGCAATGTTACCAATACAGAAGTGGCCATCGTCACTCGCCAAAACAATCGTTTTACGATTGTCGATGCGACTTCTAATGCGCTAAAAAGCGCTGCTCACTTTAACCACCCCAACGGTGACAACAGTGCTTTTGCAACCACCATTGCCGGCGAACAATATTTTATTAAAACTGCGCCGCTGGGGACGGATACCTTACATGTGGCAGCATTGATTCCGCTCAAAGCCATTTACCTCAATATGGCTGAGCGCTTTAAAAACATCACCTTCGGTAAAAAGGGGTATGTCTACGTCACTGACACTGGCGAACATGAGAACGACGTTTTGATCCACCCTTCACTGATTGGCGAAAACTTCTACGACCTTTACCCAGCACTGCAAAGTGAGTTCAAAAAGCTTTATCAGCAAGATTCTGGCATCATTTACTACACCGCTAAAATTGCCGGTATGGACAGCCAAGCCCAAGAAACCAAAGCGATCTTTCAGCATGTCAAAGGTTGGGATTGGGTCGTCATCATTAAAACCTACAGCAATGAATACTTCGGTGTGGTCAGCAATATCATTTGGCTGGTTGCTGGCATTTGCGCCCTAGTTGCACTATTGCTAACGGTGACCTTATGGCAGCTGATTAAACGCTCGTTGAAACCTCTTAGCAGCATCATCACTTGCGTACAGCAGATCGGTAATGGCAACCTAGCTTACCGCTTCCCAGACAAAGTCAGTAAACACAGCAATAACGAAACTCATATTCTGCAAGTTGCTGTGCAAACCATGCGTGATGACCTACTGAACTTGATTCATGCTATTGAGCAAACCGGCCAAGAGTTGGTGCAATCGTCTAATAAGATCTCAGAGGTTAATAGCCATTTAACCCATAGCGCTAAGCAGAGCACTGGCAGCAGCATGGAAGTCGCTTCCGCCATCGAACAGGTTTCAGCATCGACTGAAGAAGTGGCCAACAGCGCTATAGCCGTATCCGAACAAAGTACTACTGTGAACGATATTACCGCTCAGGGCTACCAATCTGTACAGCAGGTGGAAACCACTATCAGCAATTTATCGTCCTCATTTGAACGCGCTGCGCAGACCATTAAAGAGGTCGAAAGTAGCACCAGCAATATCGGTCAGGTGGTAGAGGTGATCAATGGCATTGCGGAGCAAACCAACTTATTGGCTCTTAATGCTGCCATTGAAGCGGCGCGCGCAGGCGAACAAGGGCGCGGCTTTGCTGTGGTCGCCGACGAAGTACGCGTACTGGCACAGCGCACCCAACAATCCACTGAAGAAATTCAAAACGTCGTCAGTAACTTGCAGCAAAGCAGCCGCTCAGCGGTCGTGACTATGCAAGACGGTCGTGATCAAGTGACATTAAGCGTCGAACAAGCATCGCAAGCAGGCAACTTACTCAATCAGATTAGCGTGTCCATGAACCATGTGGCCGAAGGCATCGCCAACGTCGCCGCCTCGACCGAAGAACAAAGTGTTGCCGCGACGCAAATTCAAGGTAACGCTGAGCAGTTATTCCAAGCGGCCGAACAAACCCTTGGCGAAGTACAAGACTCACAGACCGAAAGCCAACGCATTCATGAGCTGACCAATAGCCTTAAGCAGCAGCTTGCGCGCTTTAAGACCCAATAATTCGGCTTGCTCTAACACAGGGCTCCAGTATGATAAACCAAGGTACGCCATGCTTGCGTACCTTGGTTTTGAATAAGGGCCTTTCTTACATGCTACACCCCGCACATCGTCATGGCGTTTTGGCTCAGAGTTCTTGGTCCGAAACATTACAACGCTTCCAACTTGTGGCCGAGCAAGTCGAACAACATCTTGTGGTGACGGCGCAAGATCTCTCTGCTTACGATGTAAACTGCTGTGATTTCAAAGCCTTAAAAAATAAGCTTGGGCAAAGTTTTGATGCCGTTTTACTCGACTTAAGTCATGGCCTGCACCTCAATGCCTTAGCCATCTTACTAGGCACCGTCAAAGGTGGCGGTATATTTGTACTGCATCTAGGACCAAACTGGCTCGAACAACCAGACCAAGAACTGGCGCGTTTTTTACCTTGGCCACTGATTAGTGACAACCAACCTAGCCACTACAAGTCGCTGTTTTACCAGACATTAAAAGACGAAAGCGCCTTCACCGCCAGCTGGCCAACCACGCTTGCACCGGTGACACTTCCTAGTACTGAATTAAACAGCGATCAGCAGCAATGTATGGCGGATATTTTGGCCCAGCCAAACGCTATCCATATGCTGCTTGCCGCACGCGGTCGCGGCAAATCTTATGCCTTGGCTGCACTCTTAGCACAAGCACAACAACAAGACCTCAACGTCGCCTGTAGCGCCTCAAGCCCCGTTCACTTAGAAACCTTGAAGCAACACTACGAGCAACTGACCGGACAAGCTACGCCATTCTATGCGCCAGATGCCCTGTTACAGCAAGCAGAATACTTCGACCTAATCGTTGTTGACGAAGCGGCTAGTGTGCCACTGCCATTATTAGAGCAATTAGCGCAACAGGCTAAATGTGTAGTGTTTAGCAGCACGGACTATGGCTACGAAGGCTCAGGAAGAGGCTTTGGTCTAAGCTTCGCCAAGCAGTTAACCGATAATGGACAGCGTGTATATAAGCACTCACTCACCAAGCCATTACGCTGGGCGGAAAATGACCCATTAGAACAATGGCTCGACCGTTTACTGTTTACCCCTTATGGCTTAGATACGCCTTTGCACCATTGCCCTGAGCGTATCAGCGGCCAACAATGGCTAGACTACCCTGAGCTTTTGGATCAGGCTTTTGCCTTATTAGTAAGTGCACACTACCAAACCAGCCCAGAAAATAAGAGATGGCTGGTAGACGACCCTAGCGTGACGTGCTTCTGTATTTATGACAACAAACAACTTATCGGCGTTGCGCTCGTTACCGAAGAAGGACCGCTGCCAGCAGAGTTGGCCCAACAAGTAATGCGTGGCGAACGCCGCCCTAGAGGCCATCTGCTCCCGCAGTCATTACTCGCTCACGCAGGTATTGCTGATGCTGCCGAGTATCGTTACTGGCGTATTAGCCGTATTGCTGTCGCGCCGCCTTACCAACAACAAGGGTTTGGCTCAGTACTACTTGATAAGATTATGCACAGCGCACAACAGCAGCAGATTGATGGCTTAGCCACTAGCTTTGCAGCTACCCCAGCAGTAATACAATTTTGGCGCAAAAATGCCTTTCAAGCAGTGCGCTTAGGCAGCGCTAAAGATCAAGCTAGTGGTGCCTACTCACTGATGATGCTAAAGCCTTTGAGCAACGCCCTAGTGAGCCATGCGCCACAATGGTGTCAGCGTTTTGCGAGCCAGTGGCTGCAAAGCCTAGCGCTTCATTTACAAGCACTTAATTTGCCACTTATTCTAGCGATCAACCAAGCCTGCGCCATGGGCGAAAATCCACACATCGCTAAACTCACTCCATGTGATGTGTCAGATTTGACCTATTTTAGCCAGCACCACCGTCCCTATTCTTCTATTCGCCCAGCTCTACTGAACTTGGTATTACACCTATTACAGCAGCAAAGACTACATGCTGATTACCCAGAAGACCTGCTATTACTGGGCTGCGGCCTTAACCTTATCACCGAAAAGCAGGCTCATGAGCTTGGCTACCCAGGCAAAAAAGCGTTTTATCAAGCGCTTAAAGCCAGTGTTAAGAAGCATTTACTCGCCCCTGCATAATGGGTGGTTTTCCACCCATATAAATAACCTAGTGTGTGTATTCTGACTCATTAATTTCAAATCTAATATTAGTTACAAAACCTTCTAAATAAATTTTATCTTTATATTTCAGTAAGTTAACAAAAACTTAAATAATTGGCACAGATTGTGTAATAAGTACGACTAGCAACAACCAAATTGCGTTGCTTGTTTGGCTACGCCCAAGCTAACAATAATAAATACTCAAATTTGGAGTCATACAAATGAAAAAACTTAGCCTTGCATTAACCACAGCGGCCCTTGCATTCACTGCGACCACTGCGTCAGCAAACTGTGATTCAGGTGAGCGTGTTGTTAAGTTCAGTCACGTAACTGGTGGTACTACTCACCCTAAAGTTGTCGCAGCTAACAACTTCGCTGAGCGAGTTAACGAGGAAATGAACGGCAAACTATGTGTCGAGGTCTTCCCGAACTCAACATTGTTTGGTGATTCCAAGGAGCTTGAAGCGCTTCTTCTAGGTGATGTGCAACTACTCGCACCATCACTGTCTAAATTCGGTTCTTACACTGCCAAATACGGTGTCTTTGACCTTCCTTTCATCTTCAAAGACATGGATCACGCGATCCGCTTTACCAACACTGAAGAAGGTAAAGAACTACTAACAGAGATGGACGACTACGCTGGTTTCGTCGGTCTAGGTTACTGGATGTCAGGCATGAAATACTTCTCAGCGAACAAACCACTTATGGTGCCTAGCGATGCTGAAGGTCTAAAATTCCGCGTACAAACGTCTGACGTAGCGAAACAAATGATCGCAGCGATGGATGCTTCTCCACAAGCGATGGCGTTTTCTGAAGTATACGGCGCACTGCAAACAGGCGTAGTTGACGGTCAGGAAAACACTTGGTCAAACATCTACACTAAGAAATTCTACGAAGTACAAGACAGCATCACCGAAACCAACCACCAGTTGTTGGCTTACTTGTTCATGACGTCTTCTGAATTCCTAGCAAGCCTAAGCGACGAAGATCGTGAGCAGTTCATGCGTATTGCTGATGAAGTAACGCAAGAAGCTAACCAATCTGTTAAAGCCAAAGAAGCAGACAACCGTCAAAACATTCTAGATGCTGGCGGCACTATCAACACTCTATCACCTGAACAGCGTGCGGAGTGGGTAGAGACAATGAAGCCTGTTTGGAAACAGTTTGAAAGCGACATCGGCAAAGATCTAATCGACGCCGCAGCTGGCGCATAAGCAACGCTTTATCGAGCAGCAATGCTGGCTTCCGACCGGAAGCCAGCCTTTTCAGCCTTTCACATATTTGAACGCCACACCTTGGCTCTCTAGGGTGTGAAAGGCTCTTTTACGCTGCCTTCCGACGTTCAGGAGTAACCCCATGGCATACTGGCCTCATTTATACTTACTTATTTTTATTCTAGCCCTTTGGGTGCTGGAAAAACGTTTTCCTACCTTCATGGAACGACTAGAAGAGAACCTGCTGGTTCTGGTTATTACTTCGATCATGGTGGTGTCATTTGGCCAAGTTATTGCCCGTTACGCCTTCAACACGGGTTGGGTCGCGGCACTTGAGTTCAACACCGTAATGTTCTCATGGTTAATTTTGCTGGGCATGAGTTACGGCATCAAAACCGGTATTCATTTGGGCGTGGATATTCTGCTCAACGCTGTGCCGAAGCGTGTCACCAAAGCCTTGTCATTGTTTGGTGCTGCGGCAGCCATGCTCTACGGCTTGATCCTACTCGACTCGACATGGCTTGCTATGCTGGGTGTCGATGTACGCGGTGGTGCCATGGAGTACTGGTACAAAATGTGGCGCATTGGCCTTGGCCAAGAAGAGCTACGTTACCCTGCGTTTATGGTTGAAATGTTCGACCTGCAACCACGTGTTCACCGTTGGTTAGTCCTGGTGATTCTGCCAATCAGTTTGGCGTTATTAGCGTTCCGTTCTATTCAAGCCTTTTGGGCGATCGCGACTGATAAGCGCGAAATGCTCATCAGTGGCCATGAGGCTCAAGACCTCGTTGAAGAGAACAAAGGCGCACTGAAAGACTAATTGGTTAGGAGAGTATCGTGGAAGCTTTAATCTTATTTGGTATGGTACTGACTCTGCTCTTTATCGGGCTACCAGTTGGTATTTCATTGGGCTTATCGTCCATCTTATTTATTACGTTCTTTTCGCATGACTCCTTGTCATCGGTAGCGATTTCACTGTTTGGCGCAGGTCAACATTACACGCTACTGGCGATCCCATTCTTCATCTTGGCGTCGTCATTTATGTCGACCGGTGGTGTGGCGAAGCGCTTGATTAACTTTGCTATCGCCTCTGTTGGTCACTTCCGTGGTGGTCTAGCGATGGCATCGGTATTGGCCTGTATGATGTTCGCGGCTTTATCTGGTTCATCACCAGCAACAGTGGTTGCGATCGGTACGATTGCCATCGCTGGTATGCGCCAAGTGGGTTACTCAAAAGAGTTCGCCTCAGGCATCATCGCCAACGCGGGTACATTGGGTATCTTGATTCCACCATCGATCGTAATGGTCGTGTACGCCGCAGCCACTGACGTGTCTGTTGGTCGTATGTTCCTTGCCGGTGTGATCCCAGGTTTGATGGCCGGTGGTATGTTGATGTTGGCGATCTATGTGGTTGCGCGCATCAAGAATCTACCAGCAGAAGAGTGGAAAGGTTTTGGCAATCTAGTACGTGGTGGTAAAGACGCAGGTTGGGGCTTGTTCCTAATCGTCATCATCATGGGCGGTATCTACGGTGGTGTGTTTACACCAACAGAAGCTGCCGTCGTGGCAGCGGTCTACTCGATCTTCATTGCGCTGTTTGTCTACCGTGATATGGGCCCACTAAAAGGCCAAACTTGGACCAACGACAGTGATGCGCCAGCAGCACGTGTTGGTTTTAATGGTACGGTTTACGGTGTGTCATTCTTCCTTGTATGGGAAATCATGTCGTTCTTCGCGCTTTCAGGCAGCGAAACTATGACCGCTGGCACACGTGCCCTAATCGGCTTGGTATTGGCTGTGGTGATTGCGCTGTTCTACGTATCTAAACGCGGTGCGCACTTAGAAACCGGCCTAATGGGTTGTATCGCACAAGGTATGCCGATTTGGGGTCGTAACCTATCTTTGATGGCGCGTGGTTTCTTCCCTGCATTGTTTGGCGATGAAACGCGTAAAACCATGCTGGAAGGTACTAAGACGACCATCATGCTGATGTTCATCATCGCTAACGCCTTGCTGTTTGCACACACCTTATCAGCAGAGCGTATCCCTCAAGCGATCACTGAATGGATGCTGGGTGTTGGTTTCAACTGGTTCACCTTCTTGATCGCGGTAAACATCCTACTGTTGATCGGTGGTCAGTTTATGGAGCCATCTGGTTTGCTAGTCATCGTTGCACCAGTGGTCTTCCCAATCGCAATGGAACTAGGCGTAGATCCAATTCACCTAGGTATCATCATGGTGGTGAACATGGAAATCGGCATGATTACTCCGCCGATCGGTCTAAACCTCTTTGTGACCTCGGGAATCACCGGTATGAGCTTGGCACGTGTGGTGAAAGCAGCGATGCCATTCGTAGCGGTACTGTTCGTGTTCTTGATCCTAGTGACTTACATCCCTGCTCTATCGACTGCGCTACCATACGCAATCATGGGACCAGAGATCGTGCAATAACGAGTTTTATGACACTAGCTGTTGTCATGTTAGGCGCTCTTCGAAGCGCCTTTTTTATGCCTAGAATTAGCTTTTGTAGAGGTCTTTATCGAGACCGTATTTACGCATCTTGTCGTACAAGGTTTTGCGCGGCAAACCTAACGCGTCCATGGTGTCTTTAATAGAACCTTTTTGGCGCATCAGCTCTTGCTCTAGGAGTGTTTTTTCAAAGCGCTCAAGCTGCTCGGGCAAAGTCATAAAACCTGGATTGGTTTCATTGGTAATGATTTGGTCGAACTCAAATGAGCCCGCTTCGCCCATCAGCACATAGCGCTCGGCAAGATTTCGCAGCTCGCGTACATTACCCGGCCAATCATAGCTCAATAGGCTGTGCATACGCTCTGCTGACAGAGGCTCTGACTCGCGCTTGTATTGCGCCGTGGCAACGAGGCAAAAGTGCTGCCATAACAAAGGGATGTCGTCTTTACGCTCTCGCAGTGGCGGGATATCAACGCGCACCACATTAAGTCGATAGTACAAGTCTTCGCGGAAGGTGCCGGTTTCGCTCAATGTTTTTAGATCGACTTTGGTCGCCGCTAAAATACGTAAATCCAGATCCACGCCTTTATTAGAACCTAAGCGCTCCACGCGGCGTTCTTCTAACACCCGCAGTAGTCGAATCTGCATCGACATGGGCATGCTTTCGATTTCATCAAGAAATAAGGTGCCGCCATTAGCGTGTTCGATTTTACCAATACGCTGGGTTTTCGCATCGGTAAACGCGCCTTTCTCATGGCCAAACAACTCTGATTCCATAATCGAATCTGGCACCGCACCACAGTTGATTGCCACAAATGGCTTACCGCGGCGCGAACCATGCTCGTGAATGAAGCGCGCCACCATTTCTTTACCCGTGCCAGTTTCTCCTTGGATCAAGATATCGGCTGCGGTATCTGCCACATGCAGCAGTGCTTGGCGTAGGCGATGAATACCTGGAGTATTGCCAATGATACGAGGCCCTGGGGCATTGTGGGCGGCAAGCTCGAGGCGTAAGTTGCGGTTTTCCAGCGTCAAACGACGCTTTTCACAAGCACGGCGCACCACTTCGATAAAGTCATCGTTAGAAAAGGGTTTCTCGATGAAATCATAGGCCCCTTCACGGATGGCATTGACCGCCATGCTGATGTCACCATGGCCCGTGATCAAAATGACCGGAATTTCGATATCGATCTTTTTAATTTGCTCAAACAGAGCCAATCCGCTCATGCCTGGTAGATTGATATCGCTCACGATCACTCCAGGCCAATCAATCCCGACTTGCTCGGCGACCCCTTGGGCGCTCGAGAATTCGGTGACATCAAAGTCTTCTAGTTGCAACGTTTGCGAGATCGCCATACGCACCGATTGTTCATCATCGACGACTATGACGCGATCCAATTCAGACATGGGCCGAGATCCTTATTCTTGTTCGGGCTCAAAAGCGTTCAGGGTAACACAAAACTCTGCGCCCCCTTCAGGGCGGTTTTTGGCATGAATACTACCATTCATGGACTCCATTATACGCTGACTGATGGACAAACCTAAGCCTAAGCCGACGCCACTGGATTTGGAGGTATAAAACGGCTCGAATAAATGCGCAATCGCCTCATCGGATAGGCCCGCTCCACTGTCACGTACATAAATCTGCACGTCTTGCGCTTGAGCTTGCACGTCTACTTCAATGACTCGCGTGCTGTCTTGGCGTTCAATAATGGCATCTACGGCATTGGCCAGTAAATTCACCAATACTTGCTCTAAAAACACCATATCGGCGAGCACCGCCAGCTGTATGTTCTCTGGCGCTTGCACCGTTATATCGGCTTCTTTTAAGCGCGGCGTCATGATGCGCAAGGCACCGTTTAATGCGGATTGCACATCAATTGGAGTATGCGCGACCGCCCCTTTACGGGCGAACACTTTAAAGCGTGCAATGATGTCTCCCATATGATGACCGAGCTGACTGATCTGCTGCAGATTCCCCTTGGCTTGATCGTATTTTTCACGCTCTAAGAACTTAAGACCATTCTCAGCAAACGCACGAATCGCGGTCAGCGGTTGATTAAGTTCATGATTAAGACCTGCACTTAACTGACCCAGCACGGCCAACTTAGCGGTCTGAATCAGCTCTTGCTGGGTGGCTTTATGCTCTTCGATCTCATGGCGCAAGCGCTGATTGGCTTGCTCAAATTCTTGAGTACGCTCTTTGACACGCAGCTCTAACGCATTACGTGCATCGGTAAGCTCTTGCTCGTACTGTTTGCGCTCGCTCATATCATGGAAGGTAACGAGATGGCTGCGTCGATTCGGTAGACGCAATTCACAAATGGTGGCCTCCACCGGTACTGTTTTCGTTTGCCCGATCACATGCAGCTCACCTTCGACGGTGGTAAGGCGTGTATCGGCAAAATCAACACTGGTATCAAGCGCCTCGTACCAGCGAGTTTGATCTTTTTCAGCCACCTCAAATAAATCCGATAAAGGATGGCCTATCAATTCGGATAAAGAGCTCTCCATGAGTTTTTCTACGGCAGGGTTTAATGCCTCAATACGGTAGTAGCCATCAAGAGTCACCAAGCCCGCTTGGGTGTGCTGGATCACTTCGCGGATGTAAGCTTGGTTATGACGCGCCATTTCAATGGCGTCAGAACGTTCTTTGAGCATGCGCGAGCGCAGCTGCGCCAAGCCAAGCACCAAGATGCTAATAGTAATGCCGCCGGCGAATATCGCGCGCCACAAAGCAATTTGCTCTTCGATCGGCGTCAGAGGCACAAGCACGGCGACTTGAAAATCCAGCAATTGAATCGGGCGACTCATGCTTAAGTAGCGGCGACGCTCAACGATTTCCTGCTGCTCACGCGTCACGTCTTCCAGCATCTCGACGATGTCCGCATCCTCGTCAAAGGCACGTTTTGACACAATCGGTAGCGTCTCAATCGATTGATCAAAATAGCGCTGAGAATCGGCGATGCGGGCCAGTTGCTCATGGGACAACTCACCCATAACACGATATAGCCACTCTGGGCGTGAAGAGCTGAACACGACTCCGTCTGGGTCGAGCATCAAAAACTCATAGGCTTGGTTACTGAAGCGCTGTTCAAACTGGGTAAGGTCGACTTTAACCACCGCTACGCCAATCACTTCGTCTGCTTCATACACAGGGTAAGAGAAGTAATAGCCACGGCGATTTGAGGTGGTGCCCAGAGCGTAATAGCGCCCAGCGTTGCCTTGTATCGCATCTTGAAAGTATGGACGAAAGGCAAAATTACCGCCGACAAATGAGGTGTCTAAGCGGTAATTGGAGGCTGCAATGGTGTCGCCATTTAAGTCGATAATGTAGCTGTCAGACGCCTCGGTAATACGGTTGATCTGCTCCAATTCGCGATTGAGCTGGGCGATATCGGCAGGCCGTCCTTCACGCAAAGCTTGGCGTACGCGATCATTGGATGCCAACAAGGTGGGCATATGCTGGTATTTGGCGATGGCGCTTTCGACGACACTGGCAAGCTGCTCTAGCTGCTCTCGGGTATCCAGCTCCAACTCTTGGATTTGCTGCTCTTTTAACGCGTCACCGCCGCGCCATAAGGTCAACAAGCAAATCACAAACACGGCGCCGTAGAGCCAAGTAATTCTACGCCCAGACGTCGCTGGACGCCCTCTTTGAAACTTTGCATTACGTGCTGCGCTCGCCATCAAAAATCCTCTTTTCTAAACAGCTTAGGTCGCCATTAAACATTTGCCCCAGCAAACGGCATGACATGATTAATATGTTCCTGATCCAGCAATAACATTAGCAGACGATCGACACCTAAGGCGACGCCTGCACACTCAGGTAAGCCTTTTTCTAATGCTTTAATCAAACGTTCATCGGCTTGACGCCATACTTGCTTATGCTGGGCGCGCTCTGCCATCTCTTGTTGCATACGCTGCTGTTGTTCACAGGCGTCGGTTAACTCGTGATAACCATTGGCCAATTCCATGCCGCGCCAATACCATTCAAAGCGCGCCGCTACGGCTTGCCCGTGCTCATCGATCTGTTGTTTGGCCAATGCCGCCTGTGAAGCAGGATAAGAATGAATAAAGCACGGCACTTGCTGACCAATGTTGGGCTCCACTACCGTCGCAAACAACAACTCTAATAAGGTATCTCGGTCGTTTTCTTCTAGCCCAAATTCGGTATGTTGATGGCAGGCTTGCTGCAGTGCTTCAAGGGAAGCCTGAAATGGATTTAAGCCCAAGTGACGCTCAAAGGCTTGGGCATAACTGAGGCGTTCGGAGCAGATCGCTTGCCCCATTAAGCACGACAACAAATCATCCATCTCGCTCATCAATTGCCAATGGTCAAAATCTAAGCGATACCATTCCAACATAGTGAATTCGATGCCATGGCGACGACCGATTTCTTCGGCACGAAAGACTTTACCAAGCTGATAAATGCTTGGCGCCCCTGCAGCCAATAAACGCTTCATGGCATATTCAGGTGAGGTCTGAAGATAATAAGTAACTTCTTGCCCTAGCGTGCGGGTTTGACTGGTCAGCACTTCAATATGCGGGTCGCTGATACTGGCAAGAGACAAACAGGGGGTGTCGACTTCTAGAACGTCACGTGCGTAGAAAAACTCGCGGATCTGACGCAGCAACTGAGCGCGTGCTTTCAGCATTGTTATAGTAGCCGTCGGCTGCCAAGCGTTGGATTGATACATACATTCTCACCGTTTAGACACAAAAAAGCCCCCATACCTCACGGCTGGGGGCTCTTTAATAAAGATAATTACTTACCTGTTGCGCGCGATACGTATTCGCCAGTACGCGTGTCGACACGTAGCACTTCACCAATGTTGATGAACAGTGGTACACGGATCACAGCACCTGTTGAAAGCGTCGCTGGCTTAGAACCGCCGTTGGCTGTATCGCCTTTAAGACCTGGATCGGTTTCAGTGACTTCAAGCTCGATGAAATTAGGTGGCTGAACAGCAAACGGCGCACCGTTGTATAGTGTCACCACGTAAGTTTCTTGCTCTTTAAGCCATTTTGCCGCGTCGCCTACCGCATTGGTATCAGCACCGTGCTGCTCAAATGAGCCATCCGTTGCCATAAAGTGGTAGAATTCGCCGTCAGTGTATAGATACTCCATATCGGTATCCATTACGTCTGCTGTTTCTAGCGAATCACCAGATTTGAAAGTACGCTCCCAAACACGACCTGATTTTAGGTTACGTAGTTTGATGCGGTTGAACGCTTGGCCTTTACCAGGTTTCACGTGTTCGTTGTCTAGTACAGCACAAGGGTCGCCATCGACCATTACTTTGTTACCGCTGCGCAATTCGCTGGTAGAATAACTCGCCATAAATCCTCACAATGTCATGATTTAGATACAAGGCTCTGGTCGAACACCGCGATGTTCTGGGAGTCGATCGCTTGTGAATGTTGCGAGACTCATCAGAGCCGTTGGCCAATCGGCCAATGATGGCCGACATCATAACCCAATTTAACTAGATTTTGCAGATATTTGACGTGATCCCTATTCAAAATGCCATTGAGACCCATTGGTCTACTGAGCTGGCGCAAGCGCTAAAAACGCCCGCAGAACTTTTACCGCTACTCGGCCTTGATGCGCAAGACCTACCCAAAGCCGCCCAAGCCATGGACTCATTTCGCATGCTGGTGCCCAAACCTTTTGTCGAGCGCATGGGTTATGGCGATCCGCAGGATCCATTATTAAAACAAGTGCTGGCCGATGACATCGAAATGCAGCCCGTATCAGGCTACGTTAAAGATCCATTAGACGAAGGCAATCACAACCCACAAAAGGCCATCGTGCACAAATACGAGCGCCGCGTTTTAATTATCACCACAGGCATCTGCGCGGTGAATTGTCGTTACTGTTTTAGACGCCACTTTCCTTATGGCGATAACCAGCTGGCGCAAAAAGAATGGGACAGTGTGATTAGCTACTTAGAACAGCACCCAGAAGTCAACGAAGTCATTTTAAGTGGCGGCGACCCCTTGATGCTTAAAGACAGCCAGCTGGCCAAACAAGTGGCTCGTCTAGAGGCGTTACCTCAGTTAAAGCGCTTACGTATCCACTCACGCTTACCCATCGTTATTCCGAGTCGCATTAATGACGAATTCATCAGTTGGATCCAGCAAACACGCCTAGATGTGATTTTGGTGCTGCACAGTAATCACGCCAATGAAATTGATCAGACTATTGCCCACAAAGTCGCTCTGCTTAAACAGGCTGGCGTCACGGTGCTTAATCAAGGGGTAATTCTAAAAGGCGTGAACGACTCCGTCAGTGCACAGGTGGATTTAAGTGAAGCCCTGTTTGCCGCAGGCATTTTGCCTTACTACATGTTTACTCTGGACCCGATCGAAGGCGGTGCGCATTTTGATGTCAGTCTGACCGAGGCACAGCAACTGATGGGGCAAGTCGCGCATAAATTACCAGGCTATTTAATGCCTAAGCTTGCTAAAGAAATACCAGGGCAACCAGCCAAAACCGTGTTAGCCCCGCAACTATAGAGTGACGCATTCAGCAGACACAAAAAAGCCGCACTGGATGCGGCTTTTTAACATCAAACTCAAATTAGACTTTGATATTGATGTTTTGACCTACATTGCCCACAGGAGCGGCACTGCTGGTCTGGATCTGTTGCGACGACGAGGCGGCACTCTCAAGCAATTGCAAAGACTGACGCCCTTGCTCTTCTTGCTGAGTTTTGGCCATCGCGACGCCCATCATTTCCATGGCGTAAGACGTACTTACATTGGCTACACTACTCATAGATAACCCTCTTTGTTGGTATCCCTACCATAGAACATTGACTCAGAAAGCAACAGCGTTCTGAACAGTCCCTTACAATTCTGTCTCGGCGGCGTTACTGAAACCTTTAATAAGATTACAAAACGCAACCGCCGAAAAAGTTGATATTCTCAACTTTCAACAAAAGTTCGTTTCATTTTGCGCAACACTCTATTCACAAAAACACTGCGCAAATTGTGTGCATCAGGATATGAAAGACAAATAAGAAACATTATCATTATTTTGTAAGCTCAAATTCAACTTAAGGAGATCCCATGTCATTCACTCGCCGCCTTATGCTTTTTACAGCGACCTCGGCCATGGCTTTGACCACCAACCTAGCGTTGGCAGATGTGACTGTCGACACAAAATACGGTGATGTTACGGTTAAAGACGATGTGGAGCGCATTGTTACCCTTCATGAAGGCGCACTGGATGTAATGTCTGCGATTGACGTAAAAGTAGCAGGCTCTGTGGCAACTCGCGGTAGCGAAACCGTATCGGATTACCTAGCCGATAAACAAGAAGGCATCCGCATCGTTGGCTCAGCACGAGAAACCAACCTTGAGGCGGTTATCAAGGAGCGCCCTGATGTAATTTTAGCCGGTTACGCCCTATCAGAAGAGCAATACAAAGTACTGTCAAAAATCGCTCCTACCGTGGTGTCTAAATGGAACTTTGACGAGCCTAATGCATGGCGCAAAGAAGCCCGCCTATACGGTGAAGCTATTGGCGAAAGTGAAGCGGTCGACGCTGCATTAAGTGCCGTTGATGAGCGTGCTGCTGAAATTAAAACGAATCTTGTCAGCAAGCTACCAAGCGACCAACGCAATGCCTTCATTGCTCGCTGGATGCCACAAGGTCCAATGATCATGGCCAAAGATCTTTTTGCTGGTAGCGTCGTGGCCCAAGCAGGATTTGATACCCAAGACGGTGATTTGATTCAGGAAGGCCGCCCACACTCAAGCACTCTAAGTCTTGAGAACATTGGTGTTATTGATGAAGACTGGCTGTTCCTAGCTACACTAAATGCTGACGGTGAAGAAGCACTAAACAGTGCTAAGCAATCCGATGCATTTGCGCGCTTGAATGTAGTACAACAAAACCATGTCGCAACCGTAGATGGTCAAGTCTGGAGCAGTACTTCAGGCCCATTGGCCGCGCAGGTTATTTTGGATGATATTGAAAGGTTAGTGGAAGCTAATAACTAATGTTCAATCCGGTTCAGTTTTGGCAAAGGGCGCCCTCGCAGCGCCCTTTAGTCGTTTGTTTTGGGCTGCTTTTCATTGTGTTAAGCGGCGTTTTTGTTTTATCGCTACTGTACGGTGCTGGAAGCGTCACCCCCTCTCAAGCATGGCAAGTATTGCTTGGCCATGGGACAGATAATGCCTACTTTGTGGTGGCCGAATTACGCTTTCCCCGCACACTGGTAGGACTCACCGTCGGCATCGCATTAGGTCTTGCAGGGGCTTTAATGCAAGCAATGGCACGCAACCCTTTAGCCGAGCCTGGCCTTTTGGGCGTCAGTGCTGGCTCTTCGTTTGCTGTAGCGGTCGCTTTGTTGCTTGGTGCTAGTGCGGCCACATTGGCCATGGGCGTAGCGCAAATCGGCGCATTAATGGGTTGTGTATTTGTGATGGCGGCAGCGCGCCTTCAGGGACAGTTTAAAGACCCAGTCCGCTTAGTGCTGGCAGGTGCCGCCTTAACCTCTTTATTGACAGCCCTGACCTCTATTTTATTAATGTACGATCAACGTGCCGCCGATGAAATTCGTTTTTGGGTGACAGGTAGTGTGGCTGGACGCTCACTCGACAATCTGCTGTCCGTCACTCCCTTCTTCCTATTAGCTGGCGCCCTAACCCTTTACATCGCTAAACCTTTGGCGTCGATGGCATTAGGGGAAAAAGTCGCTCTAGGCTTAGGCCATAACCCGAAAACGGTACGCTACATCGTGATGCTGATCGTGGCGTTATTAGCAGGTTCTGCCACGGCGATCGCAGGCCCCATCATGTTTGTTGGCTTAGTGGTGCCATTTGCCGCCCGCGCCATTGTCGGCCCTGACATTCGCCGCACTTTATGGATGTGTTTACCTATTGGCCCCTTGATGATTATCAGTGCGGATATTCTGACTCGACTTATAGCTCAGCCAGCTGAAATGCCATTAGGGGTACTGACAGCGATTGTCGGCGCACCTGTACTCATGATGATTGTGCGCGCTAAGCGCTTACCTACTTTGTCTTAGGATACGTAATGTCTGTTTCAACCTCTTCTGTTACGCCAGGTTCGTCTGCTGCCCCGAGTGGGCAATGGCTCTTGGCATGGGGAGACAAAACCCTATTACTCGATCAAGCTGCGTGTAAGCGCAATCTGCTGTTAGTCCTTGCATTGGTGCTTATCAGCATTGTCTGCTTGGGTATTGGCACACTACCTGTCGCGCCAACTGATGTCATATTAGCGCTGGCGGGACAAGGCGACACCATGACGCAATTTGTGGTCAATGATTTACGCCTTAATCGTTTGCTAGCCGGCATTTACACGGGCGCAGCCTTTAGTATCGCCGGTTGTTTAATGCAAACCGTCGCTCGCAACCGCTTAGCAACGCCTGGGATTATTGGTATTGATAATGCTGCCATGGCGTTTGCCGTCGCCTCAGTCGTCGGCGTAGGCATTAGTTTTGCGCCCTCTGCGATGGCATTGACTGGCGCCGCGACGGCTACCGCATTGGCGTTTATCATCGGTGGTGGCAGTGGTACACGTGGCTATCGCTTCATTGTCGCAGGCTTGGCGATTGGTTCGGTATCGGCCGCTATCTCACAACTGCTGCTAGCCCAAGTACACATTGATACGGCTAATGAGGCCTATCCTTGGACCGTCGGTAGTTTATCTGGTCGCCCCGAAGAGCAAATCCCAGTGATGGGCTGGATTACCTTGGTCGGTATCATCATTAGCGTGATTCTTTGTCGCCGCTTTCAACTGATGGCATTTTCGGATTCTGTGATTACCGCCCTAGGTCGAACACCTAACCGCCTGCGCTTTACTGCAGTCATTGTAGCGGTCATTCTCACCGGTTTTGCGGTTGCCCTTGCAGGCCCAGTAGGTCTGGTCGCTTTGGTCGGCCCAGAAATGGCTCGCACCTTTGCTCGCCATCGTGGTTTACCTCTGTTATCAAGCGCCCTATGCGGCGCCATTGTGATGATCTTGGCGGACTTAGTTGGCCGCACTTTATTAAGCCCTATCGAGCTCCCCGTGGGCGTTGTCACGGCGGTCGTTGGCGGCCCTTACCTTCTTTGGATTTTGATTCGCAAACCTAAGCGGAGCACATTATGAGCCAAACTACTCAAGCGCCTCTTGGCACAGACATGCTGACGCTCAAGCATGCTGAACACACTATTATTGAAGATCTCTCTGTGTCTTTCCCAGCGGGCAAAGTCACCGCCATCGTTGGTCCAAATGGCTGTGGTAAGTCAACTTTACTCAATGGCTTGTCACGCGTGCATTTGCCAAGTACTGGCCGTATCGTGTTAGACGGGCAAGATATTCATCGCCTGCCGTCGCGAGAAGTCGCAAAAAAGCTAGCCCTGTTGCCGCAAGAAACCTCGGCACCAGATGGCATTACGGTTAAAGAATTGATTCGCTTTGGCCGCCACCCACATCAAAGCTTTTTGAAGCAATGGGGTATGGACGATCGCACCGCGATTCAATACGCCTTACAGGCGGCAAATTTAGAAGACTTGGGTGAGCGCCTATTGGATACGCTCTCAGGCGGACAACGACAGCGCGCTTGGATTGCCATGTCGATCGCACAAGAAACGCCGCTATTGCTACTAGACGAACCAACCTCAGCGCTGGATTTGGGCCATCAGATTGAAGTATTTGATTTAATTCGTGAGCTGGCTGCTCAGGGGAAAACCATTGTTATGGTGGTACACGATTTGGCCATGGCGGCACGCTATTCGGATCATCTAATCGCCATGAAATCAGGCAAAATTGTCGCCCAAGGTTCACCTAAAGAAGTCATTCAACCGAGTATCCTTGATAGCCTTTATGGCGTGCAATGTGATCTGATGGAAGACCCCTCAACGGGCGCGCCAATCCTACTCAATGTCCGCCGTAGCCGCCCTGAGCCAAGTGAGACTCAAGCCACCACGGCACCCAAACGCCAGGCTCAACGGGATGCTGTAAGCGCCTAATAGCAGCCTACAATCAAGCGTATTTAGTTAGCCTAAATACGCTTTTTTTAGCTGTTGCAACAACACCTGGCAACGTCTAGGCAAGTGTCCGTAAGAGTACAAAAGATACAGGGGAATGCTTGGCGCTTGCCATTGAGGTAACACTTTCACCAGATCACCTGGGTGATGCTTATCACGGGCGCTAACCATTTCATCAGGGATCACACCGATGCCACGGCCATTGACCACACCATCAATCTGAAAACTTAACAAATCGGTGGTCAAGCGTGAGCGCGGCATGGCCACTTCGCGATAGCCGCTTTCTTCATTGTAAAGCGACAGAGTCGGATCGTTGGAGTAAAAATTATGTAGATTGACACAGTCATGCTGTTCTAACTCTTCGATGCTCTGAGGGGCGCCAAAACGCTCAATATAATGCTTACTGGCGTATAGGCTACAACTCATGTTGCCTATCAGCTCAGACTTAAACGTCGTATCCTGTAACGGCCCCATCCAGATAGCTACATCGGTGGTATCTTTAAGTTCTTCAACTTTGGAAATCGTGTACACATCGACATTGATGTCTGGATACTGCTCTAAGTAACGAAATAACTCGCGATTAACCCAAGAGCGACTTAATCCTGAAAAAATAGCAAACGATAACTTACCCGATACGGTTTCCTTTAGCTCATCCACCGTTCGATGGGCACGGTTTACCGTTTCAAGAATACTTTGTGCAAACGGTAAAAACGCTCGACCTGCATCATTAGCAAACATACGATTCGCCTGACGGCGCATCAAAGGCTGTCGCATCACACTCTCAAGATGCGATACACGGCGACTCAGTGTCGACTTGGACACCCCTAACTCCTTGGCACTGGCGCTTAAATTGCCAGTTTCCACCACAGACACAAAACTCTTTAAATCATTTAAATCGTACACGAACACACTCTCCTAACGGCCCACCGTTGTAATATACGCAACACGCCATCGCGAGACAATCTTACAAAATTCATACAGAATACAAATGATAAATATTACCATTTCATTTTACGTTTTTTGTACATATTTGAAGGATTAAGCTCTATGCGTAAGTTCTCTTTTTCTGTGGTGGCTGCCAGCATCGCCCTCGCTCACACCGCTCATGCCGATACAGTCAATCTTGACGAGCTTGTCGTCAGTGCCTCGGGTTACGAACAAAGTACTCAAGATGCCGCAGCATCTATTACCGTGCTGCAAGCAGATGAGATCCAGAAAAAGAACTACCGTGATGTGACGGATGCACTTTCATCTGTACCGGGTGTATTTGTCTCTGGTGGTGGCTCTTCTTCTGATATCACCATGCGTGGTTTGGGTGGCTCTTACACATTAATTTTGGTCGATGGCAAGCGCCAAGGCAGCCGTGAATCACGCCCTAACTCTGATGGTCCTGGTATTGAGCAGGGCTGGTTACCACCAATTACCGCCATTGAGCGCATCGAAGTGATCCGTGGCCCGATGTCTTCTTTGTACGGCTCAGATGCCATGGGCGGCGTGATCAATGTCATCACCAAAAAAGTACAAGATGAGTGGCATGGTGAAGTGGGCATGGGCACTGTTATCCAAGAAGACAATGACTCTGGCAACAGCATCCAAACTGATTTTTACGCGGCAGGCCCATTGGTACAAGATAAGCTAGGCTTAGAGGTCTTTGGTCAAATCTCAGAGCGAGATGAAGATAGAATCGTTGGCGGTTACAACGAGCAATCTATGCAAAACCTAACAGGTAAGTTGACTTGGCAACTGAATGAAGACCAAACGCTAAAATTTGAAGCGGGTACCGAAACACAAGAACGCACCAGCTCACCGGGCTTCACGCAAGAATTACTTGATAGTGACGACAACCCAAATACCGTCAGCGACAATGATTATACCCGCGAGCACTTCTCTATTACCCACGAGCTTGATACCGCTAACGCACAGCATGAAACCTACGTAACCTACGAAGATAACGAGAATAAATCTCGCGAAATGGTCTACGAATCAACTGTCTTAAATCATCAAAGCCACCTATTCTTTGATCGTCATACACTAACGGTGGGCGGTCAGTTTGAACAACAAGAGCTTAACGATGATAGCTCAAATGATGCTCCTAATGGCGTTACCAATATCGATCGTTGGCAAGGTGCATTATTCGCTGAGGACGAATTCTATCTAACCGATAGCTTCACTTTGACTGGTGGCCTACGCTACAACGAAGATGAAAACTATGGTAGCGAATTCACTCCGAGAATCTACGGTGTTTGGCAGACGACTGATAACCTTACAGTAAAAGGTGGCGTCAGCGCTGGTTATAAAACACCGACTCTACGCCAGTCAAATGACAACTGGGTACAGGTCTCACGTGGCGGCTCCATTGTCGGCAACTCAAATCTTGAAGCAGAAAAAAGTACTTCAACCGAGATTGGTGTGGCTTGGAACAACTATCAAGGTACAAAAGCTGAGTTAACCGCGTTCTACACTGAATTCGAAGACAAAATCACAACTCAAGATCTATGTGATTCAACCTGTGTTTACAACGGCTATCAAAATGACAATGCGAACGGTCTTCGCCTACGCGTCAATGTGGACGAAGTGGTGACCAAGGGGGTTGAGGCTACTGTGAGCCACGAATTAACACCAGCTCTAACATGGGATATGGGGTACACCTTTACTGATTCAGAGCAGAAATCTGGTCAATACAAAGGTGAACCGTTAAACCGTATTCCTAAGCACCGTATCCATACCAACTTATCTTGGGATGCTACTGATAAGCTAAACCTTTGGGGTGAGGCAAACTACATCGGTACATCGACTACTGGCACAGGCAATCGTGGCCAAATGGATAAGATCCCAAATTACACGTTAGTCGACACAGGACTAAGCTACCAAGCAAGTGAAAATGTCACTCTATATGCAGGGATCTACAACCTATTTGATGACACAGTTGATCAAGATACCTACGACAAGGTACTTGATGGTCGTCATTACCAAGCGAAAGTCAACGTCTCTTTCTAAACCACTTAAATGGCTTGCTTATTCGCGTTCGCAAGCCTCATTGGTTTGTCCATATCCCACCTAGCCTTGGCTAGGTGGGATTTTTTTTAGCAAGGTTTGGCGACAAAAGCGTCCCAATACTGCGCAATCAGAGCTTGGTTCGCTTCAAGCGTTTCTACGGGCACCACACGCCCTTGCTTTTGTAAGGTCTGACGATGAGCGGTGGCGCGATAGAAGGTGTACGCTTCTTTCATTTGCAACATTTGCCCAGACTCGATCAATCCACTGTCACTCGCCGCCTCAAGTTGGCGAATATTGTCTGAATAAGTCATCAACGCTGGATACTGACAGGACCACGCCAATACTAAGTATTGCACCATAAACTCGATATCAATGATCCCGCCAGCGCCCTGCTTTAGGTCGAAGCCTTTGCCCTCACCACCAGTGTCCAAGTGAGCACGCATTTTTTCGCGCATCTTAATCACGTCTTGTTTTAACGCTTGGCAGTCGCGCTCACGGCTTAATATCTTGGCACGAATGCGCTCAAACTCTGACACGACGGCTGGATCGCCCGCCAACGCCCGCGCACGGCATAGGGCCTGATGCTCCCACACCCACGCTTCTTTTTCTTGATACTCTTGAAACGCCTCAAGACTCGCGACCAAAAGCCCAGAGTTCCCCGAAGGACGTAACCGCATGTCGACTTCGTACAGACGTCCAGCCGAAGTAAAACTGGTCAGCATATGAATGATGCGCTGCCCCAAGCGTGTATAAAACACCAAGTTATCAACACTGCGCTCACCATTGGTGTAGCCTTTGCCTTCGGCATTATGGATAAACACCAAATCCAAATCTGAGTCGTAGCCCAGCTCGATACCGCCGGATTTACCATAGCCGACAATAGCCATTTCGGGGGCCATCACAGGCTCACCTGCCCGGGTCGGATAACCATGACGCTGGCTCAGGTAATGCCATGACTGCAGCAACACCTTTTCTAGCAGCACTTCTGCAAGCCAAGTTAAGTGATCACTTACTTTCATCAGCGGCAAGACACCTGTGATATCACAAGCAGCGATACGCAAAATAATCGAACGACGGAAGCGGCGCATGGCGTCCATATGGGCTTCTTCGTCTTCTTCTGGCAAGCGCAATAAAATCTGCTCAAGCTCTTGGCCCATTTGTGCCTTGGAAGGAGGCGAAAACAGTGTATTAGCGTCTAACAGCTCATCGAGCAATGCAGGTGAGTTAGAGATGGCTTCAGAGAACCAAACACTCTCACGACATAGGCGAATCAAGTGACCTATGGCGCTTTGGTTTTCTGACAGCAACACTAGGTAAGCCGTACGTCGCGTGACGGCTTCCATGATGGGGATGATGCGCTCTAACACGCGATCAGGTTGCTCTTCTTCCTCTAAGCAATAAATCAGAGCGGCTAAGAAAACTGCCAATCGTTCTTGCCCAATGGGCTGCATAAAGGCGACGGAACGCGAAGTTAAAAACTGCTGTAGACGTTTGGCGATCGCATCCGCCTCCTGCCAAGCCACTTTTTGCAGCGCTTCTTGGATCGAATCAAGATCGTCTGGCTGTTTCAAAATAACCCGCCAAACCTCTTCTTGTTCAGCATCTGTGGCGCTGTCTTCGCCATCATCAATCAAGGCTTTAAAATACTCATGCACCTTATGACGGTGCTGCCAAAGACGCGTATCCAATGCCTGCCAATCTGACTCACCCACTTGATAAGCAAGACGCGTTTGCGCCAACGCGTCATCGGGCAATAGCTGGGTTTGTTCATCGGCATATCCTTGTAGCGCATGCTCCACTCGTCTTAAATAACGGTAAGCGTCAAGTAAGTCCTGTACTTCTTCATCGGGCAAATAACCATCTTGGCCAAGCACTGGCAATACTTTAAACAAAGCCGGGGTTTGCAAGCCTTGATCTCGACCACCATGTAAGATTTGCAGGGCCTGAACAATAAACTCAACTTCACGAATGCCGCCTTCGCCCAGCTTAATATTGTGTTCAATGCCCTTGCGGCGCACTTCTTTAGCAATCATGGCTTTAAGGTCACGTAATGCGCCAATGGCACCAAAATCGAGATATTTACGATATACAAACGGGCGTCTTAAGGCCTCAAACTCTTTGATATCAAGCGCATCACCGGCCATGACGCGCGCTTTGATCATGGCATAGCGTTCCCAATCACGACCTTGGTCTTGGTAGTAGTTTTCCAGTGAGTCCATGTTCATGACCAAAGCACCGGATTGGCCAAATGGACGTAGACGCATGTCGACACGAAACACAAAGCCTTCCGCGTTGACTTGATCTAAATGCTGAATCAGTTTTTGACCAATTTTGGTGAAGTACTCTTGATGAGACAGGGACTTTTTGCCGCCTTGGGTCTCGCCGTGCTCGCGAAAAGCAAACACTAAATCAATGTCCGAGGATAGGTTCAGCTCAAAACCGCCGAGTTTGCCCATGCCGATCACTATCAACTTTTGTGCCTGCCCTGCTCGATCCAGTGGTAGGCCATATAACGCTTGATAGTGACGCATGCTCCATTGCTGACTGGCATTAACTGCGACATCGGCAAGCTTACTCAAATGCGCTGTGAGCGTTTCCAGACTCACGCTTTGTTCAAGATCACTACAGATCAAGCGCACCATCCACCAATGTCGATAGCGCCGTAGCTGGCGCATCAATGTGGGCTCGTCCCAGTCCGGTAAATCGACTGCGGTTGCGGGTCTGCCCCAGGCGTCTTCGCCGGCATAAAGCTGCGCTAAACTGGGTGCCTCAAGCGACTCAGCCGAAACCTGTAGCTCATTGATCCAGTTAGGAAAACGGCACAGCTGTTTGTGTACATATTCACTCAATAACCACATGCGCTCGGCGCTTAATAGGGTCTCTTGAGTGACTTCTAGATTGGCTTGGCGCTCAATAGCATCGAAAATGTGTTGGCGTTTAATTTCAAGCTGCTCATCAGTGTACAGCGCTTGCACTGACGCGAGTGGGGTCGACATCTAAACTATATCCTTATTCATCACCGCGAGACGCGAGTTAATTAAGCTGCTGATTTAACCACTCACCGACGGCTAACATAGCCAAACCGGTTTGTGGTGAACTGGCCAATCGCGCCAGCAGGTCATCGTCACTGTCTTGGTGTAATTGCTCATCATAAAACTGCTCAAGACTCTGAAGCTCAGACGCAAGCTCGGCTGCCACACATTGGCGCAGCTGTTTAACCGCGCTGCGAACCGGTTGCAGCAAAGCTTCATCATGCAAATAAAACATCGCTTCCCAGTACACCAACCAGGTTTCATACCAGTATTCGGCAAAACGCGTCAGCTCTGCATGAGCCTTAGGTTTGTCAGGGAATTCAATTTTACGGTGCTGTAAGCGCGAGCCTTTTTGCGCCTTAGACACGGTGCTCACTTGCATCGGCACCTGTTCAGCCATCAGTGTGGCAAATGCGTACAATGCGCCCTCAGGGCCTTGTTTAAGCTCAAGCTCCACCTCACAGATCCCATCACGACCATATTGCGAGGACACTTCTCCTTGATCGGCCACCACTTCGATACAAGCCCCCTGATAATGAATCAGCCAGACGTCGCGTTTAAAATCGGTGCGAAAGACTTCAATAAGGTCGCGCGACCACGCCATATCCACTAATAACTCGGGTAACGGTACCTCTTTGAGCAAGCTCAGATCGAGCGCATCGGAGGGCAACGACCACTCCCACTCATCGCGAGCGTGCATACCAACACGACTGCTACCACGGGTTTTCACCGTTTGGATATACTCTCGATTTACCGCACGAATACGCAATGCGATACCATTGCGCATCAGCTTGGCCTCAGCGGTATCGTAGTAACCATTCATTAAATCCAGTGTGGCTTGGTGGGCATCTTTTGGCTCTGCGCTGGCGGCACAATAGTCATTAAGATAGCGGCCAACAGATGCTAGATGCTCAGGTTGAACCATTAATTTTAGTTCAAGCTCGGTTGCCATATTTTAAAACCTCTATACTTCCGGTATAACCGAAGACAACTACTATAAAGTCACAAGTCTACCAGAAGCGCTTTTATATCCTAAAACATTCACGCACCCGCTATAGGAGTGTTCCATGTCCTCACTTCCCTCGCTGATCAGCATGATGACCCAATTGATCGCCACACCTTCTATCAGTTGTAGCCAAGCCAGTTGGGATCAGTCAAATAAAGGTGTCATTTTGTTGCTGCAAGATTGGCTGACAAGCTTAGGCTTCGCCTGCGAAATGATGCCAATCGCTGGCCACCAAGAAAAATACAACCTCATCGCTACCATAGGTCAAGGTGCAGGTGGGCTGGTTTTGTCGGGGCATACCGACACCGTGCCTTATGACCAAGATCGCTGGCACAGTGACCCTTTTAAACTCAATGAGCGTGACAACAAGCTGTACGGTCTAGGCACCTGTGATATGAAAGGCTTCTTCGCTATCGTCATAGATACCCTAAAAGACATGAACCTTAACAAGCTGCAGCAGCCGCTGATTATCTTAGCCACCGCCGATGAAGAAAGCTCAATGAATGGTGCTCGCGCGTTGGTCGAAAGCGGCCGCCCTAAAGCGCGCTATGCCTTAATCGGAGAGCCTACCTCCTTGACGCCAATCCATGCGCATAAAGGCATCATGATGGAAAAGATTCGCGTCACTGGCCAAGCAGGTCATTCATCCAATCCAAATCTTGGTAACAATGCTTTGGACGCTATGCACAGCGTTATGTCTGAGTTGATGCGCTACCGCCAAGGTTTAAAAGATCGCTATCGTGATAGCCACTTTGTGATTGATTACCCCACCATGAACTTTGGCTGCATCCATGGCGGTGATAACCCCAACCGCATTTGTGGCCGCTGTGAGCTGGAGTTTGATTTGCGTGCGCTACCTGGGATGGACAACCAAACCCTCTATCACGAGATTGCGGCTATTTTGCCGGAGATAGAGCGCGCTACCGACACTCAAATTCAACTTGAGCACTTATTTCCTGATGTACCATCGTTCTCAACCGAAAAAGAGTCCGATATCATTAAGGCTTGTGAGCGCTTGACAAAAAAAGCGGCCACTACGGTTGCCTTTGCCACCGAAGGCCCATTTTTAAACCAACTTGGCATGGAAACCTTGGTCCTAGGTCCCGGCTCCATTGATCAAGCCCACCAACCCAATGAGTACATGGCACTGGATCAAATTAAGCCGATGCAGACCGTCATTCAAGGGCTGGTAGAACGCTATTGTTTAACCCACGACAACCCATGAGGCATCGCGTGTCTGACGAACTCAATTACGTAGACTGGTTTCGCCACTCTTCTCCTTATATCAATGCCCATCGTGGTAAAACGCTGGTGATTTTGATCCCTGGGGAAGCATTTGAAAGTGCCAATTTTTCTAACATCATTCACGACCTTGCCCTGCTCGATTCACTGGGCATTCGTTTAGTATTGGTGCAAGGTGCGCGCCCGCAAATTGATCGAGTGCTACAAGAACGACAATTGCTATCGCGTATCGAAGATGGCTTTCGCGTCACCCCTTATGACCAGCTCAACGATATTATCCAAGCCTCAGCCGCGGTGCGAGTACAGCTAGAAGCACAATTATCTATGGGGCTTTCTAACACACCGATGGCCAATGCTGGGCTGCGTGTCTGTAGCGGAAATTATGTGGTAGCACGGCCACTCGGGGTCGTCGATGGCATCGATTATGGCCATACAGGCGAAGTGCGCCGCATTGATCGTGACGCTATTTTTCGCTTGCTGGAAGACGACAACATGGTGTTGTTGCCGCACCTTGGTTTTTCACCTACTGGCGAGGTATTCAACCTTAAAGCGGAGGATGTCGCCACCCAAGCGGCGATTCAGCTGAAAGCCGATAAATTGATCATTTTGACCGAAGATGAAGGCATTTTTGATCACAATGATCAGCTGTTCTCAGAGTTACTAGCCCATCAGGCGGATACGATTTTGGCGCAAAACGGCCTAACACCGATTACCCGTGATGCACTAGAAGCTTGCCTAATGGCGGTGCGAGCAGAAGTCCCACGCGCTCACATTATCTCCTTCAATGAAAATGGCGGCCTTTTAAGTGAGCTGTTTACTCGCGATGGCTCAGGCACCATGATCGATGAAGACAGCTATGAGCGCTTACGCTTAGCCACCATCGAAGATGTCGGCGGTATGATGCAATTACTAGCACCACTAGAAGAGAAAGGCATTTTGGTGCGTCGTTCTCGTGAGCTTTTAGAAAACGAAATCGAGCAGTTCATTGTCATTGAGCGTGATGGCGCCATTGTGGCTTGTGCGGCACTGTATCCATTTGAACAAGAGCGCGCTGGCGAGCTGGCTTGTGTCGCAGTATCACCTGAATACCGTGGCTCTAACCGGGGCGAGCGTCTACTGAAAGGCATCGAAGCTGAAGCCCGTCAAAAAGGCTTAGAGAGTCTATTTCTGCTGACCACACGCACCGCTCACTGGTTTATCGAGCGCGGCTTTAAAGAAACCACTCTGGCCTCGTTACCTGCTAAAAAACAAGCGCTGTATAACTACCAACGCAACTCAAAAATCTTCTTAAAACAACTCTAAAAAAAGGCCTGTGTACGCAAGTACACAGGCCTTTTTATATGTTTCTAGTGCTCTGAAATAGCCGTTTATTCTACTACTTTGAACGGAATAAACATCGGGTAGCCCTCGCGCACCACACGCATTGGCACTGAGCGATTACTCGGCAGATCTTTTGTCAGACGCGCGAAGTCTTCTACACCTGTGATCGTCTGGCCATTGAGCATAGTAATCACATCACCCTGCTGTAGGCCGTTACGCGCCGCCGCACCACCTATAACTTGATCGACCATAACGCCGCCTTCAATATCCAAACGCTGCGCCACGCTTTCTGGTACCGACACAACTGACATGCCTAAGCGGTTTTGATTCATTTGTTGCTGCGCGACTTGAGAATCGTCCGGACGCTTAGCCAGCTCGATGGTCACTTCTCGCTCTTCGCCATTGCGGAAAATCGTCGCTTTGGCTTTACTGCCAACGCTTAGATTACCCACCAAATACGGTAACTCAGAAGAATGCTCAATCACTTTGCCATTTAGCTGCATGATAATATCACCCGCTTCTAGTCCTGCAGCTTGCGCTGGAGAATCCGGCATAACACGGCTGACCAATGCACCGTGAGGACGATCCAAATCAAATGACTCAGCCAGATCGTTGTTCACATCTTGAATCAATACCCCCAGCCAAGCGCGGGACACAGTACCGTCTGCTTTTAGCTGCTCCACTACGGACATAGCCACATTCGATGGGATCGCAAAGGACACGCCCATAAAGCCACCAGAGCGCGTGTAAATCTGCGAGTTAATACCTACGACTTCGCCATCAAGATTAAAGAGCGGACCACCTGAGTTACCTGGGTTAATCGCAACATCTGACTGAATAAATGGCACATAGCCATCGCTTGGCAAGTTACGCCCTACCGCGCTGACAATGCCTGCAGTAACGGTGTAGTCAAAACCAAATGGCGAGCCGATGGCCAATACCCACTGCCCCGCTTTCAAATCATCCGAGTCACCCATATCGACAATCGGTAGATCATCCGCTTCAATTTTAAGCAAGGCTAGATCGGTACGCGAGTCAGTGCCCACCAACTCGGCTTCGTATTCACGTCGGTCATTGAGACGCACATGGATCACATCGGCGCCATCAATGACATGATTATTGGTCAGCACATAACCATCGTGGGAAATGATAAAACCAGAGCCTAGCGAGCTGCGCTGACGCTGGCGAGGTTGCTGCTGGTTAAATGGCTGTTGGCCAAAAAAATGACGGAAAAACTCATTCAGTTCGCGGGCATCTGGGCTCAACTGCTGACCATTAGACGACGCGCTTTGCTCAGTACTAATGTTGACGACAGCCGGCGAGGCCTCTTCTACTAAGTCGGTAAAATCCGGTAAGTTAGCGGCACTTACCAAGGTCGAAAACAGCGCTAAGAAGCTAAGACTGATCCAGCGCACACGTTGTCGCAATACGTTCATTTGTTGGTCTCCTCAGACGTCCAAAGTTATAACTTGCTCGTGTTGTATCAAAGGAAAGAGTTAGGGTTGTTGCACCACTGGGATCGTTTGAACCGCATCGTTCAAGACCTTGATCACCCGTGGATGAAAGTCAGGATTGTTTGCCTCTAAAGACGATTTACGTTTGGCTGCCCAAAGTCCTGCGGCAAAGCCGCCAATCGCTCCGACGACCGAGACAATCGTCTGCTCGGTCACCAAAGACGGTAACGCGGCACCAGCAACTAGGCCTAAAAGTGGCACTGCGTACATCCACATAGAAGCTTGCAATAGAGTGTCTTCTGGAATGCCAATCACCACACTTTGACCCACTTTAAGTGATTCAGGGGCGATGACTTGCATCAGCATACGGTTGCTGTTGGACACTTTGGCAATCGCTCTATGGCCACACGCGTGGCGCGCTCGGCAGCTATTGCAGCTGCTGGTGCGAATTGTTTCGACGTCGGCGATGCCATCATTAATCGCCAATACGGTACCATTTTCTTCAATCATCGTTCTGTTTCGGCATTATGACCGCCATTAAGCGCTGAATAGTGATCGCAGGAACTTCACCCACCATGGTCAGCAGATAGGTTTTGTCATCGACATTGATACTCTGCTCGCCAGCCACGGTGGCTCCCATGTTCATAAAGGTTTGTGGGCGCTTCTGCTGGGTTTGCTCAACAAATACAGACACCGTACTCATGCCATCAGACAAAAGCATCATATTGGTTTGTGGGTTCATTTGGCGCGCTTCTTGCCACACCAAATCAAACCCCGTGGGTAACCAATCAAATTGCCAATTACGTTTTACCGTTTGCGGCTCAACCTCAACAAAGCGCTGTATATAGGCCTCTTTACTGGGGGTGAAGTCATCTTCTTTCAAGTCTGGCGCAAAAGTGACCGAGGTGAACTGGATGCGCTCCAATAACTGATTGTCGTGGTCGAGCACATCATGCTTGAGTAAAAAGCCATTGTCTTTGTCGATCCAAAACACATGCCCATGACGAAACTCATCCTTCGGCACCAGTTTTATTTTCACCGCTTGGCGTGAGGCGATACGCTGGCTGTGATCGGTAATACGAATATCATAGGCACGCTGTAAGCGTTCTTTATCAAGCTTCGCAAAACGCTTAAACGGCTCCCCCGGCACATAGCCGTTGGCGTAATCTTCTTTATCGGGAAACACACAAATAATGCTATCGTCAGCCCGAATCACAGCAATACGCTGTCCGTCTAAATCTTCTAAGCTTTCGTAGTCAACGCCTCCAATCAGACCATGACGGATGCGCATGCTGTTCATCATGCCCGCTTCTTGATGCACAAATACACCATCATAAGATAACTCTTCAAACGACTCGGTCATGCGCGACAGCCAGTCCAGCCCGCTGGGCGTTGCCCAAGCGCTGATACTGAGCAACGTCATCAGTGCACAGATAAGCACCTTCCTCATTGCGCATTACCTTGCGGGTAACCCACGACTTTGGCCATCGGGATCATGCCTTGTCCAACGGTCATTGAAGCTTGCTGGGCGTGTTGGCGTAAATAGTTTTGTAGACGCTCGTTGTCTTCCAAGCGAATCGTATCGGCACTGGAAGCCGTTGCCAAAGGCTCTGCTTGCGCATTTGAATTAGCAACGAAGTTCGGTGTCGCGACGCCGTCGTTACTGTCTAACAACACATTACCACCTAACACCACGGCAAAGGCAACGCTCGCCGCAACCGCTAAACCTGACCAGTAATGTTTACGCACAGGCTTAACCTGTGGCTCAGATGAGGCAGTCTGCTCTGCCATCACAGGCTCGGGTGATACCGAGTTTAGCATCGCATTACGCTTGGGAAAGGCCAGTACATTACTGTCTTCTATGCCCGCATCCAGTTTGTCATGTAAACCATTCAAGAAAGCACCGGAATCAAAAATCCATTGCTCGCTATCTGGCTGCACCGATTGGTGAATTTGGTGATAACTGTCCACCTTTTGCGCCAGCTTTTGCATATCACTGGCCAATAATGCTTCGATGTCTGCTGGTGTGGCTTCATTGTCTAAGAAAGCCGACAAGCTGTCTTGAGCACCTGAATTGTAAGGGTCGCTATATTTTGACATCGACTACTCTCCTCCCCCAAAAATGGGGCGAATACGTTTTTCCACGGCTTCACGGGCGCGGAAAATACGCGATCTTACTGTCCCCACAGGGCAATCCATGACCTGGGCAATATCTTCATAACTTAAGCCGTCAAACTCACGCAGCGTTAGTGCGCCACGCAACTCTTCGGGCAAATCTTTGATCGCTGCTTGGATTTCTGTCTCTAAGCGGTCGCGGTTGAGATTGGCATCTGGGCTGCCACCATCGGCCAGTTCGTTATAAGAAGCATGGACCTCTTCGTTATCCAGCTCGACATCACTGGCAGGCGGCCTTCTTGAACGACTGACTAAATAGTTTTTGGCGGTATTGACGGCAATCCGGTAAAGCCACGTATAAAACGCGCTTTCGCCACGGAAGCTATCAATGGCCCGATAGGCTTTAATAAAACTGTCTTGCGCCACATCCAGCACTTCTTGCTTGTCCTGAATGTAACGAGAAACCAACGCGGCCACTTTGTGCTGGTATTTCAACACCAAAAGATCGAAGGCACGCTTGTCACCCGTTTGGACTCGCTTAACCAACGCCTCATCACTGGACGTTTCGTGCTGCATAGGCACCTCATAATTCGCAAACATATATGTGCCCACCTAATTGTTGATTATATGGACAACGCAGACTAAGGGGAGTTCCGCGTAAATTCATTGGATAGATTGCCACGGTCTGCACCGTTATGGAAATGGTATCGCACTAGGATGTCGCAGTAAGGTATTCATCGCTTTGTCAAACCCGTGTAGTATTAGCGCATTTAACATAAGCTAGATCAACGAAATGAGCCAACATCTACATCACGACATTGTCATCATCGGCGCCGGTGCGGCGGGCTTAACCCTAGCACTGGAACTGGCGAACACACATAAGGTTGCCGTTCTAACTAAAGGCGAAATCTCCGAAGGCTCGACTTTGTATGCGCAAGGTGGTGTAGCGGCTGTTTTGGCGGAAACCGACACCGTCGATTCACACGTCCAAGATACAATCATTGCTGGCGCTGAGCTCGGCGATGAAGAAGCCATTCGCTTCACCATCGAACACTCTAAAGAAAGTATCGACTGGCTGATTGATCAAGGGGTGCCCTTTACCCGTTATGGTGATGATCAAGATTATCACCTAACCAAAGAAGGCGGGCACAGTCATCGCCGAATCATACACGCGGCAGACGCCACGGGACTGGCGATCTCTAAAACATTGGTTAAAAACGCCAAAGCGCATCCCAATATCCAGTTTTACCCAGACCATATTGCCGTCGACTTAGTCACGACACAGAAGCTGGGACTCAACTGCCCTAATCGCGTCATTGGCTTATACGCCCTGAACCAAGATAAAGACGAAGTCGAGGTGTTTCACGCACATCGGGTCGCGCTGGCCTGTGGTGGCAGCAGCAAGGTGTACTTGTACACCAGCAACCCAGATACGGCATCGGGGGATGGCATTGCCATGGCTTGGCGTGCCGGCTGTCGCGTCGGCAATATGGAATTCAATCAATTCCACCCAACCTGTTTGTACGATGCCAAAGCTAAAACCTTCCTGATCTCTGAAGCTGTACGCGGTGAAGGTGGTCGTCTACTGCTACCGGATGGTAGCCGCTTCATGTTTAATTTTGATGAGCGTGGCGAGCTGGCACCGCGTGACATCGTGGCCCGCGCGATTGACCATGAAATGAAGCGCTTAGGGGTCAAACATGTGTTATTGGATATTTCGCACAAAGATCCAGAATTCATCAAAGAGCACTTTCCGACGATCTATAAGCGTTGCCTAAGCTACGGTCATGACATGACCAAAGGACCGATTCCTGTCGTACCTGCGGCGCATTACACCTGTGGTGGCGTGGTCGTCAATCAACATGGCGAAACCGATGTCGCCGATTTATACGCCATAGGGGAAACCTCCTACACTGGCCTTCATGGTGCCAACCGTTTGGCCAGCAACTCGCTTCTAGAGTGCATTGTTTACGCGCGTTCTGCGGCACAAAATATCTTAGCGGACTCGACGCCACGGGAAGATTTCACTATCCCTGATTGGGATGCTTCTAAAGTGACTGACTCGGACGAAGACGTGGTAATTACCCATAATTGGCATGAGCTGCGTCGTTTTATGTGGGACTACGTTGGTATTGTGCGTACGGACAAACGCTTGCTTCGCGCCAAGCACCGAGTGGACTTGCTGCTTTCAGAAATTGAAGAGTTTTACTCTAACTACCGAGTCTCGGCTGACTTATTAGAGTTGCGTAACTTAGCCGTAGTCGCGGATTTGATCATCCAATCGGCGATGTCTCGCAAAGAAAGCCGAGGCCTGCATTTCACGCTGGATTACCCCGAAAAGCTTGAACACAGTGACGCGACGATTCTAAAGCCTAGAATTCGTTCTTCGGAGCTGGCCCGTTCATAAACTTAGCCGCGCTCAAACGCGAGCGCGCTTCACGATAGTCGCCTTTGCTAAACTGATCACGAAATACTAAATGATGACGGCGCACCACACTCCACATCAACCGCTTGAGTAGGTTTGGCTCAAGTGGATTGCTCAGCTTTAACACTAGCCAATAGTCATTGCGATACACCAGCTGGGCAAACTGTGTCAGCTCACCTTGGACGCACCAAGCGCCGACTTCATCAAATTGTAACTGGATTGCAGGCCGTCGTTGGCGCCACACTAGCAGAGCGAGCATGAAGAGCCATACAAGAGGCGTAAATAAGGTAGGCAGCTGTAATAGCACCACCAGCGTTGTCGTGGCGATAAACCAAAGCAACAACGCCAGCGTTGATAATGTCGAATGGCGCCTAAGCGCGATAGTTTTCTGGCTGTACACGGGTAACGATGATGTCCACAATGCGCGCCAAATCAGGGTCTTCTGGCACTTCCTTTTGCATAAACCATGGGAAGATCTCCTGATCTTCACACTCAATCAGCTTATAAAACCGCTGCTTATCCGCCTCATCAAGGGATAAGAACACATCGTCTAAGAAGGGTTCGAAAAGCACGTCTAACTCTAGCATACCGCGTCGACACTGCCACTTAAGACGCTTAAAGCCCATCGACTCTTTATCAGTAATCATGTCTGTCATGAGAAATCTCCCAATTAAAGTGGCGCCATTATAGCCCTTAGCCTGCCACTGGAAAACTGATCAAATCAGCAAAGTAATACCTAGTTGATCCTGTTCTTTAGAATTCTCTGATAAAACGTGCAAATGAAGATCAGTCAAAAGAGTATTATTTTGACTGCTTTTTTAATCAACTATTCACAATAGACTCAAAAAAGTACCACTATCCGCATTTTCTGTACTAGTTAGTCAATTGCAACTTGCACTATTCTAACATCACTTGATTAACAAATGATCAAGCTCTAGGTGAGACAATAAAAACAAGTTAACCCAGATGGGAGAACCTATGACTACTCTTCGCAAAACGGCGCTAACCTGTGCCGTATCTTTAGCGGCCGTTAATACGTTAGCCGATACTCAGATTACGATCGCCACCGTCAACAACGGCCATATGATCGAAATGCAAAAACTCACGCCGGAATTTGAAAAACTCTATCCTGATATTGACGTTAAATGGGTAACTCTAGAAGAAAACGTGTTACGCCAAAACGTGACCCAAGACATTGCCAACGGTAGCGGTTTGTACGATGTCATGACCATTGGTATGTACGAAGCGCCCATCTGGGGCGAGCGCGGCTGGCTTGAGCCGGTAGATACCAGCGGTGACTATGATGTCGAGGATTTGCTGCCCTCGATTCGTGATGGTCTGTCTTGGGATGGCACCCTATACGCTTCACCATTTTATGGCGAAAGCTCAATGGTGATGTACCGCAAAGATCTTGCTAACAAAGCTGGCATCAGCATCAATGATCGCGATAGCTGGGAACATATCCGTGACGCGGCGGCGGCTATGCACGATCCAGATAATGGCGTCTATGGTATTTGTCTACGTGGTAAAGCAGGCTGGGGCGACAATATGGCACTGGTCAGCACCATCGCCAACTCGTTTGGGGCACGCTGGTTTGATATGGACTGGCAACCACAACTGACCTCTGATGAATGGCAGCAAGCGGTAACCTTCTACGTCGATTTACTCGATCGCTATGGCCCACCAGGTGCCAGCGGTAACAGCTTCAATGAAAACTTAGCGCTGTTTAATGAGGGCAAATGCGGCATGTGGATTGACGCTACTATCGCAGCTTCGTTCGTAACAGATCCTAAGCAATCAAAAGTAGCGGACCAAGTTGGCTTCGCCCAATCGCCTTATGCGGTAACAGAAAAGGGAGCCAACTGGCTTTGGTCGTGGGCGTTAGGCATCCCAGCAGGCACTCAGAACGCCGAAGCGGCACAGAAATTTGTCCGTTGGGCCACTTCCAAAGACTATATCAAGCTAGTCGGCGAAACCAATGGTTGGGGCGCGGTTCCAACCGGCACTCGTCAATCTACCTACGACAATCCTAAATTCCTCGATGCGGCGGTTTTTGCCGAAGCCGAATTAAAAGCACTTAATTCAGCCGACGCCACCGATAGCACGCTTGAGCCAGTGCCCTACGTGGGCGTTCAGTTTGCTGCTATTCCTGAGTTCCAAGCGATTGGAACTACCACTGGGCAAATGATTTCTGGTGCTGTCTCCGGCAGCTTATCCGTCGAAAAAGCTCTGCAATCCGCGAACCGATCAGCGGATCGTCAAATGCGTCAGGCTGGCTATTACTAGTTCGCCCTGACTCCGGCCCACACTCAGCATGCTGAAGTGTGGGCACTTCGTCGCGAGACGCCCTATTAGCATAATAACGAGAGATACTCCTATGAAGCGCTCCATTACTCGCTTATTGATGGCGCCCTCCGTGCTGCTCCTTTTGGTGTGGATGGTGGTGCCACTGTCGATGACCATCTATTTTTCCACCATTAATTACAACCTGCTGTATCCAGGTCGTAATAACTTTGTGGGGTGGATGAACTTTGAATTCTTCGTAACCGATCCAGGTTTTTGGATTGCCATTTCCAACACTCTTATTCTACTGCTATCGGTATTAGTGATTACGGTGGTGCTTGGGGTCGCTCTTGCCGCCTTGATTGATCAACCCTTCTGGGGACGCAACGTAGTGCGGGTACTACTGATTTCACCATTTTTCATCATGCCAACGGTCAACGCCTTGATCTGGAAAAACATGATGATGAATCCGGTGTACGGCATCTTTGCTTGGTTGTCGCAAAGTTTCGGCTTAGAACCCATTGATTGGCTTTCCGATTATCCATTGATGTCCGTCATCATTATGGTCAGCTGGCAGTGGCTCCCCTTTGCCATCCTTGTCTTTGTGACTGCCTTACAATCTCAAGATACCGAGCAAAAAGAAGCCGCACAAATGGACGGCGCCACCAGCTGGCACATCTTCCGCTATCTCACCATTCCACATTTGGCTCGCCCAATCGCCGTCGTGGTGATGATCGAAACTATTTTCTTATTGGCCGTGTTTGCAGAAATCTATGTGTCCACCGGTGGTGGCCCAGGTTATGACAGTACCAACTTAGCGTACTTGATCTACAACCAAGCATTACTGCAATACGACGTCGGTGTGGCTTCTGCCGGCGGTTTATTCGCCGTGCTATTAGCCAATATCGTTGCCTTCTTCTTAATCCGCGCTGTCGGCAAAAACCTAACAGTGTAAGGAGACGACCATGACTTTAACGCAACAACGCAAACTCAAAACGATCTTGGTCGGCTTGGCTGCTTGGACCGTGGCATTGCTACTGTTCTTCCCGATCTTTTGGATGTTTATCACCTCCTTTAAAACGGAACTGCAGGCGATCTCAGTACCACCGCAGCTGTTCTTTGAACCGACACTCGAGAACTTCTCCATCGTGCAAGAACGCAGTGACTATTTAAAACACGCGTGGAACTCTGTGGTGACGTCTTTTGGCGCAACGATTCTAGCACTGGTTATCGCCATCCCAGCGGCCTACTCCATGGCTTTCTTCCCAGGCAAACGCACCAAAGACATTCTACTGTGGATGTTGTCCACAAAAATGCTGCCAGCGGTCGGTGTATTAGTACCTATTTACATCTTGTCACGCGACTACGGTTTGCTGGACTCAAAATTAGGCTTGGTGATCATTTTCACACTGATGAACCTGCCGATCATCGTTTGGATGTTGTTCTCTTACTTCAAAGATCTGCCAAAAGAAATCCTTGAAGCTGCACGTATGGACGGTGCGACACCATGGGATGAAATGGTCAAAGTGGTACTACCGCTTTCGGTAGGTGGTATCGCGTCAACGGGTCTTCTATCCATCGTGCTGTGTTGGAACGAAGCCTTCTGGTCATTGAACTTGACCGCTTCGGAAGCCGCGCCACTGACTGCGATGATTGCTTCTTACTCAAGCCCTGAAGGTTTGTTCTGGGCCAAGTTATCCGCCGCTTCAACACTTGCCTGTGCCCCGATCGTTATTTTTGGCTGGTTCTGTCAAAAACAATTGGTACAAGGCCTTACTTTCGGCGCTGTGAAATAGTTTATAGGAATAATAAAAATGGCTTACTTAAACATTACCGAACTGCAAAAGCACTATGACAACTACCACGCGCTGCGCGGCATTAACCTAGCTATCAACGAAGGTGAATTCATCGTCTTCGTGGGACCATCAGGCTGTGGTAAATCGACTTTGCTACGTACTATTGCGGGTCTTGAGTCGAGCACTGGTGGCACCATCGAACTAGATGGCCGCGACATCACCGAGTTGTCGTCTTCAAAACGCGACTTGGCCATGGTGTTCCAGTCTTACGCCTTGTATCCACATATGACAGTGGCTGAGAATTTAAGCTTTGCCCTACGTCTTGCCAAAGAAGAGCAAAGCGTCATCGATGAAAAAGTGAAATCGGTCTCAGCATCACTTCAGTTGGACAAACTGCTAGAGCGTAAACCGCGTGAGCTTTCCGGTGGTCAGCGCCAACGTGTGGCGATTGGTCGTGCCATCGTGCGTCAGCCGAAAGTCTTTCTATTCGATGAACCATTATCTAACTTGGATGCAGCGCTACGTGTGCAAATGCGTCTTGAGCTAGCACGCCTGCACAAGAAACTTGGCACCACCATGATCTACGTAACCCACGACCAAGTGGAAGCCATGACGCTTGCGGATCGCGTGGTAATTTTGAATGCCGGTCAGATTGAGCAGGTAGGCACCCCTCTAGAACTGTACCGCTCGCCAAACAGCCGCTTTGTGGCAGAGTTCATCGGCACACCAAAGATGAACCTAATTGAGCTAGATAACGTGGTACGTGAAAACGATACCCTGCATTTAAAATTACTCGGTGCCAGCATCGATTTCCCTGTGGCTCGTACTCATGGCCCATTACCTGACAACGTCATTATGGGGGTTCGCCCAGAACACATGCACTTGGTAGAAACCCATGGCGATTTGATCGGCAAAGTGGAATTGATCGAACACCTAGGTTCAGAAGCCTATACACACATTCGCCTTGCTAACGATCAAACTGTGATTGTCAAAGCCCCTGCCCGCACCACCATTAAAGACGGTGAAGAAGTGCATATTCAAGTGGACCGCGACGAAGTCATTCTTTTTAACGAAAACAACCGTGTTTTTTCAGTGATTGCTGAGGATGCAAGCCATGACTAATCGACTTCAAATTCCAACTCATGCTGAGCAAATGCAACGCCAAAATTACCAACGCTCTGACGTGACGTCTGGTGTCATGCACTTAGGTGTCGGCGCATTTCACCGCGCCCACCAAGCCGTTTATTTTGATCGACTGTTGGCCTTACCAGAAGGAAAACAATGGGGTATCACAGGGGTCAACATTCGCCCCCAAGACAGCGCGCAGTTTGCGCGTTTCATGGAGCAAAAAGGTGAATATGTACTCAAAACCATGGATTCAGACGGTACCACTGTTTATGAGCACATTCGCTCCATCGTCAACCAAATTGACGGGGCACAAACACCAGAATTGGTCGATCAAACCATGGCCGATGCCAGCATTCAGCTGGTGACCTCTACCGTAACAGAAGGCGGCTACTACCTAGATGAAACACACCAATTGATGACCGAGCACCCAGCCGTAAAAGGCGATCTAGAAGGCGAGCGCAATACGCTTTACGCCTTTTTGTACGCCGGTCTAAAACTGCGCAGCCAAACCTCCAATGCCAAAATCACACTGCTTTGCTGTGATAACTTACGTCACAATGGTGAAGTATTGCGCGCTGGATTAATGCAGTTTTTAAGCGCCAAAGGCGATCAAGAACTGAGCCAATGGGTGAGTGATAATGTTTCGTTTCCCTGTGCAATGGTTGACCGCATCACACCAAAACCCAGCCCAATTCACGTAGCAGATGTACAACAACGTTTTGGCACAGATGACGAAATGACGGTCATGGGCGAAGACTTCATTCAATGGGTCATTGAAGATAACTTCTCTGGTGAAAAACCAGCCCTTGATCTGGTCGGTGTGCAGTTTGTCGATCAAGTCGATCCTTACGAAGAGGCTAAAATCCGCATCCTCAACGCCGGACATACGAATGTCGTTTATCAAGCTGCATTAAAAGGCATGACTTACTTTGATGAAGCCATGCGCGATCAAGAGCTACGCCAATACTTCAAAGACTTCATTGCTCAAGACGCCATTCCAGCGATTGGCGAGTCGATTGTCGACCTTGAGAACTACGTCAAAATCATAGAGCGCCGCTTTAGCAACGCTAATATTGGCGACACGGTGGAGCGTATTTGTACTGATGGTTATGCCAAATTTCCGATCTTTGTCTATCCCTCCTTGGCTGGCTGCTATGCACTGGGAAAAACGCCCGTTAAAACCATCGAGGGCATCGCGGCTTGGTTTGTGTACTTTCAAAAAGCCCGTAAGGGGGACATTGCCACCCCTTATCATGAACCCAATTTAACAGCGCTTGCCGCTTTTAGTGATGATGCCGCAGGCATCGCAGCGTTTGCTAAGGATCGTTTTCTTTGGGGCGACCTGCCAGTTCGCTACCCTGAGTTTATCGCGCAATTAGGCCAAACCATCAAAGCAATGCAGCAGCGCTACGCAGATCAATAAATCTACCAAGTGATAGATAGCTAACAGAATCTGAAAAATTAGTTATGCTTAGCTAGGCGCCACCGACGTTGACACAGCGACGACGGTGGTACGCAAACTAAATAGGTACACGCTATGACAATAATAACGACAAAGAGAGTGATTCCAGAATACGAGTTAGTAGATGAGGGTATCGAAACCATTCGCTACCTTGAACACGGCAATCCCAGCGAGCTTATCCGCTGGCACGCTCATGATGACTACGAACTACATTTTATTGTCGCCTCTCAAGGCAAAGTCTTCGTCGGTGACTATATTGGCAACTATAGCCCTGGACAGTTAATCCTCACTGGCCCTCGACTGCCTCATAACTGGATTTGCCAAGACGATAATGCCCAAGTCCCACTGCGCGACATGGTTATACGGTTCGACCATGAATCCTTTGAATACGGCATGAAGATCTTCCCTGAACTGGCGGAAATTATGCCGATGCTACAACGCGCCAAATCTGGCATCGAGTTTTTTGATTTAGACTTTGATTTCTTGAAAAATGCCTTCGCTCGCGTGCGCGATTCTTCGGGCTTACAGCGGGTGATTAACGCCTTGCCGTTATTGCACCAATTATCACAAAGCCGCAACTATCGTTTGTTATCAACGGTACAAATTGACCTCAAGTCCAGCGAAACCTTGCAACGCAAGATCAACACAGTCGTCGATTATGTATCGCAAAATTATGCCAACAATATCTCACTGACCGATGTAGCGGGTTTAATTGGCATGTCAGATAGCCACTTCTCTCGCTTTTTTAAAAAAGCCACGGGCAACCGCTTTACGGAGTTTGTTAATCGCATGCGCATCAGTCGAGCCTGCAACTTACTCACCGAAACGGACCAACAAATTGCCAATATTTGCTTTCAAGTAGGCTTTAATAATGTGGCCAACTTCAATCGCCGCTTCCATGAGCTCAAAGGCGTTACACCAAGGGATTTTCGAACGCAGTACTACAATCGAATCGAAGGACAGTAACGCTGCTACGAGTCAGGTCTTGCGGCAAATTTTTCCAACTGTCCGAACAATCGCTTGATGTGATAGTCGCCTACCTCTCTTTGCAGGCGACTTTTTTTAGTCTATAGAATGAAGAGTATTTAACGCTGTATTGAGTGCTTGTGTTTGCTGATAGAGGCGTTGATAGAGTCCATATTTAGCTTGGTAGTAGGATTGCATTTGCTCTTGGGGATGATGTGTTGCTAGCACCTCAGGCATGGAACAATACTGCTGAATCAGCGTTTCTGTAGCCTCCCCTTTTTGCTCATGCCAACCAAGTAACGCCAGACGCGCTGCCCCTAAGCCTGGCCCTACTTCTCCGCCATCACGGTACACCAAAGGTTTAGCCAAAACATTGGCAATGATCTGACGCCATAAGGCACTGCGCGCGCCACCGCCAATCAGCGATAATTCTTCGACCACCGTACCTGCACTTTCCAGGGCGTTTTGACAATCTAAAATCGAAAACGCTATGCCCTCCAATACGGCCAAGGTCATTTCTTCTCGTCGCGTGCTATTCCATAAACCGACGAACTGCCCATTCGCGAGGGGGTCATTAATCGGTGTTCGTTCACCATTCAAATAGGGTAAAAACAGCACAGATGTTTGCTGAATCGAACTGTGCTCAAGCTCTTGCAGCAATTCCGGTACCGCCATAGAAACTAAATTCGCAAACCATGACAAAGAATTCGCAGCACTTAACGTTACACCCATTTGATGCCAACGATTAGGCAACGCGTGACAGAAGGCATGTACCGTATGCTCAGGCTTAGCGTTGTGCGCTTCAGAGACCGCAAAATATACTCCCGAAGTACCGAGTGATACAAAACCTTGGCCCGGCTCAGTGATGCCCATTCCTACTGCGCCCGCAGCATTGTCGCCGGCTCCTGCGACAACAGGAACCTGCTTAACGCCGAGCTTACTCGCTACTGCTGCCGACACCTGTCCAACGATTTGCTGACCTTCGTAGACACGCGGCATATTGGCTAGACTCAGGTCTGTCATCGCTAGTAACTGCTCATCCCACTGGCGTGTAGCAGGATTAAGCCACAAGGTCCCCGCAGCATCAGAACAATCGCTGGCGAACACGCCTGTTAAGCGGTACACCAAATAGTCTTTGGGCAGTAACACTTTATCCACTGCCTGAAAAATTTCTGGCTCATGCTCTTTGACCCATAATAACTTCGGTAGGGTAAATCCAGGCATCGCTAAATTGCCAGACAGTTTAAGCAGCTCAGGGTGCGCTTTCATAACAGCATCACATTGGAGTTTACTGCGTCCGTCGTTCCAAAGAATACAGGGACGCAAAACGCTACCGTTCTCATCTAATAGCGTGGCACCGTGCATCTGCCCTGAGAGACCAATGGCACATATCCCAGATAAATCTATGCTGTCACTCAGGCTATGACACACAGCGATTAAAGCCTGCCACCAATCCTCTGGCGCCTGCTCTGACCAAGTCGCGTGCAGGGCGCTTACTGACAGAGGCTGAGACGCCTGCACCACCACTTCGCCCTGAGCATCAATAACAACACCTTTGATACCTGATGTACCTAAATCTAACCCTAGAAACATAGCTCTGCATTCCCACTAAAAGATCATTGCTAACAGTGTCAGAAGAAGCGCGCCTTGAGTCAACGCAAATACTGGAATTCGCTCGCTATGTATCAATGCTGATCAGAAAGCATCAAGTTTGCGATAGTAGGGGGCGAATGTGTCGCAATCGGTGCGCTTTTAAACATTGAAATTCCACCGACTAACCCTCACATTATTGATTAATATCAATTCATTTTTATCGAGGTCATTATGTCGCTTGAGCAGCTACTGAATGAGTCCCTTCCCGCGACTAGCTACGGCCATCGCGCCGATTTGGGCGTGATCGGTTTGACCGGTCCCGACAGTGCCAAGTTTTTACAAGGTCAAGCTACGGCAGACATCAAATTGGTCGATGATCAGCACAGCGTCTTTGGCGCGGTATGTACCCCTAAAGGTCGTATCATCGCCAACTTTTTTGTGTTGAAAAATGGTACAGAGTCTTATTTGTTGGTAGCAAAGCAGGATGTGATCGATACCCTGCTGACACACTTAAAAAAATACGCAGTGTTCTTTAAAACCAGCCTAGAAGACGTCAGTGGGCAATACAATATCAGCTCTATGTTTGCCCGTACTGAGCAATTAACACCGCAAGAGCAATACGCTCAAGCGATACCAACAAGCCATCAAGAAGGCTGCAGCCAGTTGACGCTGGACAATACCTACTTCCGCCAGACGCTGACCATTGCCGCGGCGCAAGAAGAGCTACCGGATGCCGAAGACGAATCCGCGCATCAGGTTATGACGCTATTAGCAGCACGCCCGCTACTAGGCCAAGCCCATGTAGAAAGCATCTTACCCCAGTGGATTAACATGCACCGCAATGGCGGCATTAGCTTCACCAAAGGCTGTTACACCGGCCAAGAAATCGTTGCGCGTATGAAATACCGCGGCAAATCGAAAAAGCACCTTGCTTTAATCAGCAGTAGCGCGCCACTTGAAGTAGATGCTGACGTCGTCAATGGTGAAGGCAAAACCATCGGCAGTGTGTTTGCCAGTGCTGCGATTGATGACCTGCATGTCGCACAAATCATGCTTAACATTGATCAAGAGGAAGTGGATCAAGCGTTTGTTAACGACCAAACGGTCGAATTACTACCACTGCCCTACCAGATCGGCAGTTAACGAAAAAAGGGCCAAAATGGCCCTTTTTTATTAGGATGCAGGCTGTAAATGTGCGCCCCAATCGATCGGCGCTTTAGCGATGCTTTCCAGGTATGCATTGGTCTTAGAAAAAGGCGCGCTGCCAAAGAATCCACGATAAGCAGACAATGGTGACGGGTGTACGCTCTCGATCACTAAATGCTTGGAGCGGTCAATATGGCGACCTTTCTTCTGCGCATAAGCGCCCCACAAAATGAATACTACGCCAGAATGTTGCTCGTTAATCAGCTGAATAATCTGATCGGTAAAGGCTTCCCAACCTTTGCCTTGGTGCGAACCTGCCTTACTCGCTTCTACCGTCAGTACACTGTTGAGCAGTAAGACACCTTGGCGCGCCCAGTTTACCAAATAGCCATGATCCGCGATCGGTACACCTAGATCGCTTTCCAGCTCTTTATAGATATTGACCAAAGAGGGTGGTGTTTTAACCCCAGGCTTTACTGAAAAAGATAACCCATGGGCTTGGTCTGGGCCGTGATAAGGATCTTGCCCTAGAATCACCACTTTGACGTTCTCAAAGCGTGTTTCGTTTAGCGCATTGAAGCAGTCTTGGGAGCGCGGATAAATGGTTTTACGCGCCTCTTTCTCTTGCACTAAAAAATCGCGCAAACGCTGCATGTAGTCTTTTTCAAATTCGTCGGCCAGATGAGCCTGCCAGTCGGGTGCGAGATTCATAATCACTCAACCTTAAAATAGGGATTAAATACGGGATCATTAAGCAGCGCATGATACCACTGCAGGCAATCTAAATCTTGTGAGCCATGCACTAAGTGCTTAAGTAACAACCAGACTAACTCACGGATCACATACGCTTGACGGTATTGAGTCAGCACCTGATTACGCGCTGCACTAAGCGGCTCGTCAAACAGATATTGATACGCTTGCGCGACTTGAGTAGGCGTTAAATGATGGCAGTGGCTCAACACAGCTAAGTCAAACAGCGGATCGTTCATGCCCGCACACTCCCAATCGATAAACCAAGCACGCTCTTGATTCAGTAGCATATTTTTCGGGTTCAGATCATTGTGGCAAAGCACCAATGTGCTCGGCGAGACAGGCGTCAGTGATTGAAACAAGGCTTTAACCTGACCTAATAAAGGTGCAATCTCGACAACATTTGGGTGGCGCTCAAGCCTCAATAGCCAACTATCGATCAGTTGATAGACATCATAACGCTTTGCTACAGGTGGCATCTGATGAAGCGTTTTCATGCTGTCATAAATAGCATAAAGCTCAAGGCTCTGCTCAGCATGTTCTACGTCCCACGCTAAGGTATGCCCGAGAATAAAATCAGACACTACAGTGCCTTTTGCATCGTGCCAGCGTACAGCGGAACTCAGACCGTGATCTGCCGCCAGTTGCCAGATAGCAAGCTCAGCTTCACGGTCAACAGCAAAGGCCTGCGCATCTAGCTGCGCAATCCTCAACACCAGCTGCGGCTCATGCTGGTAACTAATTAGATAGGTTTGATTGGAAAATCCCTCTTCTAAGGCGCTGACCGAGATGTCAGCATGTTCTGGTAAAATGGAGTTTATTTGCTTCAAGTACTTAGAAAGTGGACACATTTTCAATCACTTATTGCCAGAGAGATCAACCGCTGTCAGAATGTCCTTGATACCCTTTTGAGTCAATACATTACTGTTGAAGCACCTAAATGAATAAGCACGAAGACATTATTCGCAGAATCCAAGAGAAACTGAGCACACTAAGCAAATCTGAGCGTAAAGTGGCTGAGGCGATTCTCGCCGACCCGAAAACGACGATTCACTCGAGCATAGCGAAACTTGCCGCCCGTGCAGAAGTAAGTGAACCAACGGTTAACCGTTTTTGCCGTAGCCTGATTGGCAGCGGCTTTCCTGACTTTAAAGTAGCCTTGGCACAAAGTTTGGCCAAAGGTACGCCATACGTAAACTTAAACGTTGAACCTGATGATGCTGCTGGCGCCATCACCAACAAAATTTTCGAGGCGGCCAAAAACAACTTAACCCGCGCGCAAGAATTGCTGCCAGAAACCTTGATCAGTCGTGTGGTCGATATTTTGGCTCAGTCACGTCGTATCGAATTTTACGGTCTTGGTGCTTCAGGCCCAGTGGCCAAAGACGCCCATCATAAATTCTTCCGCCTTAATATGCCGGTGGTGGCTTACACTGATATTTTGGTTCAGCGTATGGCCGCAGCCGGCACTCACCCTGGCGATGCGGTGGTGGTCATTTCCCTATCCGGTCGCACATTGCCTTTAATTGAAACCGCACGCGTTGCACGTGAGGCTGGCGCCACAGTAGTCGGCATTACCAACCCTGGTTCACCGCTAACCGAACACTGTTCCATTGTGCTGCCGATCGAAGAAACCGAAGATACCGACATCTACACACCGATGAGTTCACGTATCGTGTACTTAACGCTGATCGATGCACTGGCTACCGGCGTACTACTCAAACGTGGTCCAGAGTTCAACGAGCACTTACGCAAGCTAAAACTCAGCGTTCAAGACACTCGCCTACCTAAGCAAGACTAACCGTTTAGTGTTAAATAACAGGCGCCCTCGGGCGCCTGTTTGCGTTATTTCTAAACAGCGGCTCAATGAACGAGAATTTTGATACTTTGGCGGAGTATTTCGAAAGATTAATGCTCGCTTCCTACCTAGAATCGAAGGTTAGGCTCAAAAAGTGCCGTCTCAGTCACGATGCTTTTGATAAGGAACCAGCCTTGCTCCGTTATAAAAAATCTTAATAAAAAACTCAGTGTCTGGGCCTATTGGTCACAATATCAACTAGGCTTGGGAGAGGTAATCCAAACCTTACCCGTCAGAACACTGCATAAATACAACTAAATCATGGAGACAAAGATGATTGAAAATAGCTTAGCCGTAAGCTTTACCTTCCTCGCATATTTGGTGGTTATGCTGGGCATCGGTTTGTACGCTTACAAACGCACCTCAAGCTCCGAGGATTATTTTTTAGGAGGACGCTCTCTAGGTCCTTGGCCGACAGCACTGTCCGCCGGCGCTTCTGATATGAGTGGCTGGCTACTCTTGGGCCTACCAGGCTATGCGTTCGCGGCCGGCGTTGAATCTTTTTGGCTAGCCGGCGGCCTATTGGTCGGTACTTGGCTGAACTGGCTAATCTGTGCCAAGCGCTTACGTACTTACAGTATTCAAGCTAATAATGCGCTGACCCTTCCCGAATACCTTTCCACTCGCTTCCAAGACAACTCCAAAATGATTCAGACCATTGCGGCCTTCTTTATTTTGCTGTTTTTCTTGTTCTACACCAGTTCAGGCTTAGTGGCCGGTGGTAAGCTATTCGAAACCGTATTTGGCCTAGACTACCGCTGGGCAGTGGTCATCGGTACCGTTTGTGTTGTGTCCTACACCCTGTTTGGCGGCTTCTTAGCCGTTTCTTGGACTGACTTGATCCAAGGTCTGTTGATGTGTGCAGCACTGGCGATTGTGCCGTTTGCAATCATCGAAGGCGACTGGACTCAGTTATCCGATACCCTAGCCGCGAAAAACCCAGATCTATTGACCCTATGGAGCGATATCAACGGTGAACCGCTGAGCATCATCGGTATCATCTCACTGGCAGCATGGGGCCTAGGTTACTTTGGTCAGCCTCATATCTTGGCGCGCTTCAAAGCCTCTCGCTCAAATAAAGACATCACTACGGCGCGTCGTATTGCCGTGGGTTGGACTGCGATCTCTATGGCTGGTGCTTTGTTAATCGGTCTAGTCGGTATCGTTTATGTCGACAATCACATGGGCGGTTCATTGGCTGATGGCGAAAAGATCTTCATGATTTTGGTGAATGCTGTCTTTAACCCAGTGATTGCCGGCATCTTATTAGCAGCTATCTTAGCGGCGATCATGAGTACCGCCGACTCCCAGTTATTGGTGTCTTCTTCCGCTTTGGCCGAAGACTTCTACAAAGCTTGGATCAATCCTAATGCGTCACAGTCACAAATCGTCAACGTTGGCCGCCTAGGTGTGGTTGCACTGTCGATCATTGCCCTCATTTTAGCGTTTGACCCTGACAGCTCAGTGCTAGGTTTGGTCTCTTACGCTTGGGGTGGTTTTGGCGCGGCCTTTGGCCCAGCCATTATTTTGAGCCTGTTCTGGCGCAATATGAACCGCAACGGAGCCATGGCAGGTATGCTTGTAGGTGGTATCACTATTGTAGTGTGGAAACAGCTATCAGGCGGCATTTTCGACCTATACGAAATCGTGCCTGGCTTTATCCTTTCAACACTAGCCATCATCGTTGTGAGCTTGGCAACGGGTGCACCGAGTAAGAAAGTACTCGATTCGTTCGAGGATTATGAAAACAAACTTGAGACGCTAGATTAATCTAAACGTCTTATCGCTTAAGCCGAGTGCTCACCACACTCGGCTTTTTTATGTCCAAAACACCAGTCGCTAAACGCAGAGCCAAAAAAAAGGCCTCCCGAAGGAGGCCTAAACACCATTACTAACAAACGTTAGTAGTCAGAGAAATCTATTAATCATGGAACAATGAGCAAGCGCCCTGCTCCGCGCCACTCACCAATAAACGTGAGCTGGCAAACAATTCACGCCCCATACCTTGATGGGAAGCACTTAAATCATAAGGAGCCGCCTCACGCGCGGCTAGTTCAGCCTCGTCAACCAGTACCGATAGCGTGCCTGCGACGGCATCCAAACGCACCATATCGCCCGTTTTGATTTTAGCAATCATGCCACCGGCTAACGCTTCGGGCGTCAGGTGAATCGCTGCTGGCACTTTACCCGACGCACCCGACATACGACCGTCTGTCACCAGCGCCACCTTGTAACCTTGGTCTTGCAAGTTACCAAGGTAAGGCGTCAGCTTGTGCAGCTCAGGCATACCGATGGCTTTTGGTCCTTGGTAACGCACCACAGCCACACAATCACGCTGTAACTCACCGCTGCGAATCGCTTCCACTAGCTGATTCTGATCGTGAAACACTGCCGCTGGCGCTTCGATAATGCGATTTTCTTCTTTAACTGCCGATACTTTGATTACGGCGCGGCCAAGATTACCTTGTAGTAATGCTAACCCGCCTTCTTTGCTAAACGGGTTTTCGATTGGGCGCACCACCTCTTCATCAAGACTCTCGGCGACGCCATCACGCCATACCAAGTTCTCGCCATCCATAAATGGCTCTTGCGTGTAATGACTTAAGCCTCTACCAACAATGGTATTAACGTCTTCGTGTAGCAAACCACCTTTTAACAACTGCTTAGTTAGGAACGCCATACCACCGGCCGCTTGAAAATGATTAATATCGGCTTGGCCATTTGGATAAATGCGTGTCAACAAAGGCACGACTTTCGACAGTTCAGCAAAGTCTTGCCAGTTAACAATAATCCCTGCCGCACGGGCAAAGGCGACGATATGCATCGTATGGTTAGTCGAACCACCGGTAGCCAATAGACCAACAATTGCGTTCACGATCGAACGCTCGTCGATGACTTTATAAATTGGACGATACTCTTTACCCAGTGCTGTGGTTTTGGTCGCCAGTTGCGCGGTATAACGAGTTAACGCTTCACGCATCGGATCATCTGGGTTAACAAAAGAAGAGCCAGGTAACTGTAGGCCCATGATCTCAACCAATAACTGGTTAGAGTTAGCTGTACCATAAAAAGTACAGGTCCCAGCACTGTGGTAAGACGCCGACTCTGCTTCTAATAACTCATCGCGAGTGGCTTCACCCTTGGCAAATTTTTGACGCACTGCTGCTTTTTGCGCGTTGGTAATCCCTGAATGCATAGGGCCTGCCGGTACAAACAAACAAGGCAAATGGCCAAAACGTAATGCCGCAATAAGCAGGCCTGGAATAATCTTGTCACAAATACCTAAGAACAGTGCCGCATCAAACATATTATGCGACAAAGCAATGGCAGCACCTTGGGCGATATTGTCACGGCTAAACAGTGACAGCTCCATACCTTCTAAACCTTGTGTAACGCCGTCACACATCGCAGGTACACCGCCGGCAAACTGGCTCACCGAGCCCATTTCGGCAACCGCTTTGCGAATAATGTCTGGGTAAGTCTCGTAAGGCTTATGCGCCGAAAGCATATCGTTGTAAGAAGAAACAATGCCAATGTTCGCCTCTTCCATAAACTTAAGCTTTTGCTTCTCTTGTGGCTGACACGCTGCAAAACCATGCGCCAAGTTGCCGCAAGACAATGCGCCACGATGTGGTTTGTTTAACTCAGCCTGTTGCATATCCGCTAGATATTGCGAACGTAAGTCTTTACTACGCTCAATAATGGCTTGGGTTACTTTTTCCACAATCGGGTTCATTCTCTTTCTCCATAGGGGCAATTGATGGATGCTAACGCAAAGCTCAACGGCCAACTTTTATGTAATTTTACTACATTTTAAACATTAAAACGGCACAAACAAGGGTTTGAGGTCAAAAAACCCGCCAATTCATGTAATTTTTTTACCAAAACACTATCCAGACACTTTTTTTTGGTTAAAATAGTGCCATTAAACAATCTATATGAATGTTCATTACAAAAGAGTGACGTCTTCTTCACCAGAAGCCGTCAATAAAACATGATATAAGTGGGTGTTTTTTTATTTTTGTAGTGTTTTTACAATAACATCGAAAGAATTCTGTCCTACAATTATCCCTTTGGACAGTAAGTATTTTTGACTATCAGGAGTGAGATATGACGATTAAAGTAGCTATCAATGGTTATGGACGTATCGGACGCAACGTGCTTCGCGCACTATATGAGTCAGGTAAACGTGACCAAATCCAAGTGGTTGCTATCAATGATTTAGGCGATGCCAAAATCAATGCTCACTTAACTAAATATGACACAGTTCACGGACGTTTCAATGCGGATGTGAATTTTGATGCCGAAGCACTGTACATTAACGAAGATAAAATCCTTACCTTCTCAGAGCGTGATCCAGCAAACTTACCTTGGGGCGACCTAGGTATTGACGTGGTTTACGAATGTACTGGCCTATTTACAACGAAAGAGACAGCTGGTGCACACGTCACAGCGGGCGCTAAAAAAGTTATCATCTCTGCACCTGGTAAAGAAGTCGATGCCACCGTTGTTTACGGGGTTAACCAAGACGTATTAACGTCTGATATGACCGTTATCTCTAACGCATCTTGCACCACTAACTGTCTTGCACCGATCGCAAAACCGCTTAACGACAAGCTGGGCATTGAAAACGGTTTAATGACTACTATCCACGCCTACACTAACGACCAGCGTTTATCAGATGTTTACCACTCTGACCTTTACCGTGCTCGCGCTGCAGCCATGAACATGATCCCAACTAAAACCGGCGCGGCCGCTGCAGTGGGTCTAGTGGTGCCAGAGCTTGCTGGTAAGTTCGATGGTATGGCCGTTCGCGTACCGACTATTAACGTATCGCTTGTTGATTTGACCTTCCAAGCACCGCGTGAAACGACCGCTGAAGAAGTAAACCAAATCATTGCTGATGCAATCGCTGCTGACCCAGTCTTGGCGGAAGCACTGTGCATTAACCATGAACCATTGGTATCTTCTGACTTCAACCACAGTACTTACACCTCTAACTTTGATGCGACCCAAACTCGCGTTCAAGGCAAGCTTGTCAAAGTGATGGCTTGGTATGATAACGAGTGGGGCTTCTCTAACCGTATGCTCGACAATACCATCGCATTGATGAACGCTAAGTAATACTTATTCAAAAAGGCTGCTGACGCAGCCTTTTTCATCTCTTATACTTCGCACTACGCTTTATCAATTTATTGGAATCAATATGACCCGCAGAACAAAAATCGTTGCCACATTAGGACCCGCTTCCAGCTCACCAGAAATGATCGAAAAACTGATCCTAGCTGGGGCCAATGTTTTCCGTCTAAATTTTTCTCACGGGCAACCTGAAGATCATATTAATCGTGCCGCAGTGGTGCGCGAAATGGCTGCTAAAAACAAGCGCCACGTTGCCATTTTAGGAGACCTTCAAGGCCCTAAAATCCGTATTGCACGCTTCAAAGACACCAAAGTTCACCTAGAAGAAGGCGCAACCTTTATCCTAGATGTTGGCTTTGACAAGAACGCTGGCGATGCAACGCGCGTTGGTATCGACTACCCACAACTGGCAGCAGACTCTTCGCCTGGCAACATTCTATTGTTGGATGATGGCCGCGTAGTACTAGAAGTCACGGCTGTGAACGGTAATGAAGTAGTGACTAAAGTCATTGTTGGTGGCGCCCTATCAAACAACAAAGGCATCAACCGCCAAGGTGGTGGCTTGTCTGCAGCGGCACTAACCGATAAAGATAAAGAAGACATCAAGACCGCAGCAGCACTAAAAGCTGATTACCTTGCCGTGTCTTTCCCACGCAGTGCAGCAGATCTTGAAGAAGCGCGTGAATTAGCTCACGCTGCTGGCCTAGAGACAGGCATTGTGGCAAAGGTTGAGCGTGCTGAAGCTGTAGCTGACGACGCGACACTTGATGCGATCATTCAAGCGTCTGACGCAGTGATGGTTGCCCGTGGCGACCTAGGTGTAGAAATCGGCGATGCTGAGCTAATCGGTGTGCAAAAACACATGATCAAGCGCTGCCGCCAGTTAAACCGCCCTGTGATCACAGCGACCCAAATGATGGAAACTATGATCACGCAAGCGATGCCAACTCGTGCCGAAGTGTTCGACGTGGCAAACGCGGTACTTGATGGCACTGACGCCGTTATGCTGTCTGCCGAAACCGCTGCTGGTGACTTCCCAGAAGAAGTGGTTAAGAAAATGGACAGCGTATGTCTAGGCGCCGAAAAGCAGCCTTCTGTTATGCGCTCTAAGCACCGTCTAGATGTGACCTTCACCTCAGTGACAGAAACCATTGCTATGTCAGCGATGTACGCAGCTAACCACCTTGAAGGTGTGAAAGCGATCATCAGCTTAACAGCATCAGGTACAACACCACTATTGCTGTCACGCATCTCTTCTGGCTTGCCAATTTTTGCACTGTCACCAAACCAAGAAACACTGAACAAAACGGCGCTTTACCGTGGCGTTACACCAGTGGCATTCCCTTCACATGAGCACGATGTGGATACCATCATCGCGGGTCTAGTGGATAAAGTGAAATCGCTTGGCTACGTACAAGATGGCGATTTGGTTATCGTGACTAAAGGTGACCACTTGGTATCACACGGTACGACCAACATGATCAAAGCCGTGCAAGTTGGTGAAGTCGCTTAATGGATAAAAAATCCATCACCACGGCAGCGCGCAAGCGCGTTGCCTTGGTTGCCCACGACAACATGAAGTCAGAATTGACCGCATGGGCCAGTGAGCACCGCGCAAAGTTGATCAAGCATGAGCTTATGGCGACAGGTACGACTGGCTCTCTTTTACAAAAAGAGCTAGGCGTGCCAGTCAATGCCTTGATCAGCGGCCCACTTGGCGGCGACCAGCAATTAGGCGGATTAATCGCCGAAGGCAAAATCGACATTCTGATTTTCTTTTGGGATCCGTTTGAACCGATGCCACATGACCCAGACATCAAAGCCTTGCTACGTGTCGCAGCAGTTTGGAATATTCCGATTGCCTGTAGTGTCTCATCGGCCAATTTCCTCATCAGCTCCCCCTTGTTTGATGAAGCGTTTGAAAAACAAATCCCAGACTACGAGAGCTATTTAAAGGCGAGAACTTAACTCGCCTTTTTTGTTCTTAAGATTCCCCATTTAGCGGCAAAAAAGTCGTTTCTTAGCACAACCTAACTCGCGGTTTAGGCGAAAATCGGCTATATTATCGCCCCTATTTACTGGAGTTGAGCGCAACTCCGTCACAGTTTTCAATTAAACCTCCGACATTTCCCCTCATACCCGTTGGAGCGCAGCGCAGGAGAACGATTTTGCAAGCGAAAGTAGCCCTTATTATGGGATCGAAAAGTGACTGGGCAACCATGGAAGCGGCCGCTGAGATCATGGATAAATTAGGCGTTGCCTACCATGTAGAAGTGGTGTCTGCACACCGTACACCTGTTAAGTTGGCTGAGTTTTCTGAAAGCGCCGTAGAGCGTGGCTTCAAAGTCATTATCGGTGGTGCGGGCGGTGCCGCGCACTTGCCAGGTATGGTGGCTGCGCATACTCGCCTTCCAGTATTGGGTGTACCGGTCCAAAGTAAAGCGTTAAATGGTATGGACAGCTTGCTATCTATCGCCCAAATGCCTAAAGGTGTAGCAGTAGGCACGCTAGCCATTGGTACAGCGGGTGCATTCAACGCTGGTTTGCTTGCTTGCCAAATTTTGGCCAATGAAGACCCAGAGCTTGCGCAACGTATCGATTCGTTCCGCGATGAACAGACCGACACTGTCTTAGCCAATCCTGATCCACGCGAGGAATAATTCATGTCATCTATTTGGGTACTGGGCGCCGGCCAACTAGGCGCGATGCTAAAGCAAGCGGCTAATCCACTCGGCCTAGATGTTAAACCGGTGGATATTGAAACTGACGAGACCCTGCCATTACAGGCGGACGACATCGTCACAGCAGAGCGTGAAGACTGGCCGGAAACGGCTGCTACCAAACAGCTTGCGGCACACCCTAACTTCGTTAACCTAAAAACCTTCCCACAATTGGCTGACCGTCTGACGCAAAAGCAATGGATCGACAAACTTGATCTAGCGACAGCGCCTTGGTTCCCAGTGGAAGACGACTCAAGCGCCGAAAAAGCCTACCAAACGCTGGGCGATCGCGTATTGATGAAGCGTCGCCGTGGTGGTTATGACGGAAAAGGCCAATACTGGCTTAAACAAGCCGAAGGCACAGAAATCCCTGACGACTGGAAAGGCCTAGCGATTGCCGAACAAGCGATTAACTTCGATGAAGAAGTGTCAGTCGTCGGTGTGCGCGGTAAAAATGGCGAGAAGTACTTTTACCCGCTGACGCTTAACCTACATATCAATGGCATCTTATACGCATCCATTTCACCTCTTGAACGCCTAGCGCACCTGCAAGAGCAAGCTGAAGGCATGCTTGGCAAGTTGATGGATGCGCTGGACTACGTCGGCGTGATGGCGATGGAATGTTTCCGTTGCGGCGATCAGCTACTGATCAATGAATTAGCACCACGTGTACACAACAGCGGTCACTGGACTCAAGCTGGTGCAAGTGTTGACCAATTTGAAAATCATATCCGTGCCGTGGCAGGTTTACCTTTAGCACCCGCTGAAGTGAAAAATCAAAGCATGATGGTGAACTTGATCGGTGTTGATGTCGATTATGACTGGCTTGCTATTCAAGGCCTTGAGCTTTACTGGTACCGCAAAGAGGTACGCCCAGGTCGCAAAGTAGGCCATTTAAATGCTTGCTCAGGTGATGTAAACCAACTACAAAGCATCTTAAAAGCACTCGCAACAATGCCTGCTCCTTACGACGAAGCATTGTCTTGGTTGGCTAAAAACCTCCCTTCTGCTTAATGCATTTAAAAGGCTACCATTGGTAGCCTTTTTTATATCTGAGCTTTTTACTTGCTCATTCTTATTAAAAAAGCAAAAAATGTGCTTGTTTAATCTTTCAAATTGCCTACGATAGAAGCGCTACGGTTATAAAACCAATTATACCAACCGATGCTTTTCTTAATGGGAACCTTGAATGAACCAACTAGAACTTGATGCCTATGACTGGAAGCTACTGAATGCACTGCAGTCCAATGCTCGCTTATCAAATGTGGCCTTATCTGAACAGGTTAACCTCTCACCTTCTCAGTGTTCGAGGCGTCTACAACGTCTAGAGCAAAGTCAGCTGATCCAAGCTTACAACACCCAACTCAACAGTTTAGCACTAGGCTTTGATGTGACAGCCTTTATCAGCGTCACGCTCAATACCGGACAAGCCAGTGCCAGAGAGCAATTCCAACAACACATCAGCACACTCGACACTGTTTTAGAATGCTACGCTGTAACAGGTGAATGTGACTACTGGCTACGTGTCATCGCTCGCGATTTACCCTCATTGTCAGAGTTTTTGAACCAAGAGATCGGCGCCTTAGAAGCCGTCCGAGACATTCGCTCTACCGTCGTGCTGAATAAAATTAAACAACGTCACTGCGTACCTTTGCCTGAAGTCGATTAATTCTTCGATACATCAGGCAAACGTATAGCCATGTACACACCAACCATAGTAATCACAGCGTATACGAGAATCAGTGCCTCAAGCGAGATCACTTCACTCAACACGCCCAAAAGGCTCATCAAAAGTAACATAAGACCGATCGCGGTATTGCCGACGGCAACGTAGCTAGTACGCTTATTGCCTTCAGCCATATCTACTAAATAGGTCTTACGACCCACTCTTATGCCTTGATGGAAAACCGTAAGTAAGAAATAAAACACTGGCAGCAGCCACATGCTGCCCAACCATTGCGGCTGAAGTTTAGCTATGGCAAATAATAGAGCCCCTGTAAGCGCTCCTAAGGCCGCAGCCCAAATCAGCACCTTACGACTCGAGGCGTCTGAAAAACGCCCCCAAAACGGCCCAGAAAGCAGCCCCGCTAGGCCACTGATCACCATAAAGATGGCTAGCACCCAAATAGAGTCACCGACATGCTCTTCTGCCAACAGTACATAATAAGGTGCACTTAAAGCAGTACCTAAGAAGAATGCACGCGTCATCACAAAATGGCGAAAGGCTTTATCTGTTTTCAGTAGTGACAGCTGCTTGAGTGAGTCTTTGACACTAAAATCTGAGTCTTGAGTTTCGCTTTTTGGCTCATTCACCCCAGCAAAGATCAACGCGGCAATGCCCCAAAGCGCACCACCCATGACCAGCCCCCAGACAAAGTAACTCGAGTTATTCCAGCCCAGCTGATAGCTTAATAGCATGAATACGCCAATACCGATGGTCACCAAACCGGCGGCACTTGCAGACAAGCCGGTTACTTGGCCACGTTCTGATTTAGGAATGGTTTTACCTAGAATGTCTTTGGTCGCTACCGAATTTAGCCCTCGAGCGAGGCTGAACAGCGCTAATAGCAGCACAATCAGCAAGCCTGCCGTTAAGCCTTCTAAGGTAGAGGCCACTACAGCCATTAAAATTAAGCTTAAAGCTTGAATAAGGCTGCCAGCAATCCAAACCCACTTACGTATAGTTAACCTTTGCATAGCGCTTGATATAAACAGTTGCGGCAATAAAGAGCCACTTTCACGGATAGGGACTAACCAACCCACTAGAAAAGTCGGTGCTCCAACGCTTTGCAAAAGCCACGGTAGTGTAACCTTAGGATTAACAATGGCATCACCAGTATTGGTTAAAAACTGAGCGCTAATCAATCTTAAAAAATTCTTCGCGACAGAGCGCTTTTCGCCCTCCTCTTTTTCTTCAGACTTCACCATCCACTTATACAGGCTTGTTACCCATGATTGACTACTCATTGACCAAAATCCTTATTTTTAGAACTAAATAAAGTACGCACTATTTTAATGAATCAGTTCAATTAATTGCGCAGCTAATCTTAAAGTAATGAGGTTCAAGACTAAAAACGCCTAAAGGCCTATCTATCATTGAGCTGCATAAATACAATTTATTGATAAGACGAATTCATCTAGCATGATTAAGAGAGAAATCACACCATGGCCAATGACACCAGTGATCAGTCCCCAAAAATAGCCTCCATTGAAGCGTTTGCGAAATTAGCTGACTACTCTTTAATGAACACCCTAAACGCCGACCCAGATGCGCAAAAAAACGGTGACGAACACCAGCCAAGACAAGTTTACTCGGGCCATTTTGTGCCTGTTAAACCGACGCCTTTGCCAGATGCTCAATACGCTGCTCACAGCCAGAACTTATTCGCAGAACTCGGCTTAGCCGATGAGCTAGCGCAGCAACCAGAGTTTCAGCGTATTTTCTCCGGAGACCTCTCGTATGCGCCTGCGCCTATGTCCAAGGTTGGTTGGGCAACAGGCTACGCGCTCTCTATTTATGGCACTGAATACACACAACAGTGTCCTTTTGGCACAGGCAATGGCTATGGTGATGGCCGCGCGATGTCGGTATTTGAAGGTGTATTTCAAGGTAAACGCTGGGAAATGCAGCTTAAAGGTGGGGGCCGCACGCCTTATTGTCGTGGTGGTGATGGTCGCGCTGTACTGCGCTCAAGTGTGCGAGAGTTTTTAGCCCAAGAAGCCATGCATGCGCTTGGCATTCCGACCTCACGCTCGCTGAGTCTCTTTGTTTCTCACAGCGAACACGTCAACCGCCCTTGGTATCGTGAAGGCTCACAGTCTAACGATCCAGAAATAATGGTATCCAATCCAGTGGCGATTTCTACTCGAGTCGCACCGTCTTTTATTCGCGTTGGCCAGCTTGAGTTATTTGCCCGTCGCGCTCGCTCCGGTGCACACCCTAATGCCTTGAACGAACTCGAAATGCTCGTACGCCATCTGATCAATAGAGAATATTCAGAAGATATCGATCAAACACTCACTTTCTCTGATCAACTGATTAAGCTTGCGCAACTACTTTGTGAACGTCTCAGCAATCTCGTAGCCGACTGGATTCGAGTAGGCTACTGCCAAGGCAACTTTAATGGCGACAACTGCCCAGCTGGTGGCTACACCTTGGATTACGGCCCCTTTGGTTTTTGTGAAATGTTTGACCCTGCATTTCAGCCTTGGACTGGTGGAGGACGCCACTTTGCCTTTTTAAATCAACCACTAGCAGCACATCAAAACTTCAGCATGTTCTGCAAATCACTCGAGCCCTTGCTACAAAAAGAGGAGGGAAGCTTAGCGGCACTAAGGCAGACCCGTGATCAATTCATGGAGGTTATGAAACAAAAACTAGACAGCATGTGGGCCAGTAAGCTGGGCATGGAATATTATGATTCCGATCTAGTGATGGGATTATTAAATCTCATGGTAAGCACCCGTGCAGACTTTAATATGCTGTTCCGTGAGCTGTCACATGTACCAAAAGATACTTCCTCCCTCACATGCACATTCTACCAAACGGCAACGGATGAACAGCTGACTCAATGGCAGCAATGGCTTGATCAATGGCGCGATGCCATTAGAGCAAACGAGCAGCACGAACGTGTGAGCCAAGTAATGAAACAAGTGAACCCCAAGTACACCTGGCGAGAGTGGCTAATCGTCCCTGCTTATCAGGCAGCAGAGCAAGGTAACTACGCACCGCTTCAAGAGCTGCAAACAGTGCTTAACACCCCTTACCAAGAGCAGTCTAAAGAGATCGAAGATAAATATTACCGCCTACGTCCAGAAGAGTTCTATCGCATGGGCGGCGTTAGCCATTACAGCTGTTCTTCATAGATCTCACGCGAATGTTGTACGAAGGGGCTATTGCCCGTGACTGGCGGCGTTAGCCGCCTTGCTTAAGCCCAGCAAGCGTTGCTTGCGATCGCGCGTGAAACGCCCTCGTACAAGAACCGAAGCCCTGAAGAAACTTTGGAGTAGGCGTCATAACCCTTTTGCAGCGCCCATTTCATATTGGCGCGTGGTGCCGATATGTGGCGCGTAAAAGGTGTTATGGCGCCGACGCTCAACCACAAATCTCTCAAGCCTAAGCTTTTTCGCCAGACGTAAAAAAGCCCTGACCGCGCTAGCGATCAGGGCTTCTTAATTAAAAGCTTGACGACGACCTACTCTCACATGGGATCTCCCACACTACCATCGGCGATGGCGCCTTTCACTTCTGAGTTCGGGATGGGATCAGGTGGTTCAACGCCTCTATGATCGTCAAGCAAACGGGTTTGCGTTCGTTTTGGGTAGCTTGTTGCTTTTTCCAAAACACGCAAGTTCATAAACTTGATGTCTTCAACAATTGTCTTTTGAAACAGCGATAACCAAGGTCAAACCGATGTTATCGTAAATTCTTTGTAGTAAAACCACTTTGGTGTTATATGGTCAAGCCTCACGAGCAATTAGTATTGGTTAGCTCAACGCCTCACAGCGCTTACACACCCAACCTATCAACGTCCTAGTCTCGAACGGCTCTTTAGGGCACTTTA
>NZ_JAFEKF010000002.1 GCF_016888445.1 Marinomonas ostreistagni | reverse complement strand
TGTTACCGCTCGACTTGCATGTGTTAAGCCTGCCGCCAGCGTTCAATCTGAGCCATGATCAAACTCTTCAGTTTAAAAAGTTTGCTCAAACTCGTGAATCACGTCTGACTTTAACTATATTCTTCAATCCGAAGATTAAAGAACGTAAAGCGAATTGACATGGTCACTTGCTTAAGACTTCAAAGTTTTTGAGAAGTCTCCAGCAAGCGCCCACACAAATTATCTGATTATCTATTTTAAAGAGCGTCTGACTCGTTGTTCGCTTCGTTGTTGTGAAGCGTTGTCCGTGTCAGTGGGTGCGTATAATACGCATCAGAATTTTTGACGCAAGCACTTTTTGAATTAATTTTAAAAAAACGCCATTAAAGCTACTCAACCCACCAAACTGATTATTTATTGATCAAGAACAAGCTTTTGACGTTTATTATTTAACCATCTCTATGAGTTTTCTAGCGCAAGTCAACCTCCCAACAATTTTCGAGCGACTATTCGCGCCTGCGCGTGGAGCAGAAAATTAGTTGGGTGGGTGACGCAACGCCACTCTATAAGCCTAAAAACGAAAAAGCCCGCTGCTTATTTATAAGCAGCGGGCTTTTGAAAGGGAGCTAACTAATCAAGCTATCTTAGTTGCTTAAACACAATCCCTAAGATGCCCCATAGTCCGTAGGCACAAAACATCGCCGCTAATACCAATGCCGGCTCTAAAGCGATAAGCACTAGAACTAAAACCGCAATAAGTAAAACGACAAAAGGTACGCGCCCTTTGATGTTTAGATCTTTAAAGCTGCGGTATTTAACATTACTAACCATTAGCAAACCCGCCACTGGTACAAGCAGCGCCATAATAGTGGCTAGTTGCGAGCCTTCAATACCAGCACTTGTTGCAGCCCAAATAACACCCGCCACGATCGCAGCCGCTGATGGACTCGGTAAACCGATGAAGTAGCGCTTATCTTGGCTACCAATCATGGTATTAAAGCGTGCAAGTCGTAGCGCTGCACCCACGGCGTAAATGAAAGCCGCAATCCAACCAACTTTACCAAGCGGAGCAAGCGCCCAAGTAAAGGCGACCAATGCAGGAGCAATACCAAATGACACCATATCGGCCAACGAATCGTACTCAGCACCAAAAGCACTTTGAGTGCGTGTCATTCTTGCAACACGACCATCTAGGCCATCCAATACCATCGAAATAAAAATCGCGACCGACGCTTGTGCAAAGTTGCCATTCATCGCCGCAATAATTGAGTAGAAGCCCGAAAACAGTGCCGCAGTAGTGAATAGGTTAGGCAGTAAATAGACTCCACGACGAGGTTTCTTTAGCGTCTTTGGCGCTTCAGAATCACCGTCTTCCAATTCATCTTTAGGGATGTCTTTTTCGGTTTCTTCTACAGGCATTTCATCAACCTTCATTTAGGGTTCCTATGCTAGTTTAGCAAGCGCGCGTTTAGCGGCGGCAATGGTGAATTCAATATCTTCATCTGAATGTGCATTCGAAATGAAACCCGCCTCAAAAGCCGAAGGTGCCAAGTACACACCATCTTCCAATAGGTAGTGGAAGAAGTGTTTAAACTTCTCAGTGTCACACTTCTGCACATCACTAAATGTAGTAACCTGTTCTTGATCCGTAAAGAATAGACCGAACATACCACCGACATGAACACTTCGCATCGGCACACAAACTTCATCGGCAGCCGCTTGAATACCTTCAACCAACTTTTCAGCCTTGGCTCCTAACGACTCATGAAAACCCGGCGCACTGATGTTGTTTAGGGCAGCAAGGCCTGCCACCATAGCGACAGGGTTACCTGATAGCGTGCCCGCTTGATAAACAGGACCTAATGGAGAAATGTGCTCCATGATTTCACGCTTACCACCGAATGCCCCTACTGGCATACCGGCACCAATGACTTTACCAAGTGTGGTCAAATCCGGTGTAACATTGAATTTTTCTTGCGCGCCGCCTAGCGCCACACGAAAACCAGTCATCACTTCGTCAAAAATCAATACGGCACCCGACGCATCACACACTTCACGTAATGCTTCTAAAAAGCCTGGCACAGGTGGAATGCAGTTCATGTTGCCGGCAACCGGCTCAACGATAATACAAGCGATCTGATCACCAATCTCAGCGAAGCAAGTTTTCACTTCTTCGATGTCGTTGTACTGTAGTGTAATGGTGTGTTGAGCAAGATCGGCTGGCACCCCAGGCGAGTTCGGCACACCTAATGTCAGGGCGCCAGAACCGGCTTTCACAAGTAGTGAATCAGAGTGGCCGTGGTAGCAGCCCTCAAACTTCACGATTTTGTCACGGCCAGTATAACCGCGCGACAAGCGAATCGCGCTCATAGTCGCCTCGGTACCCGAGTTCACCATGCGCACCATGTCCATGGATGGCACTAATTCACAGACTTTTTCAGCCATGGTAGTTTCCACAGCCGTAGGCGCACCAAAGCTTAAGCCGAAATCCAATTGTTTGCGTACTGCGTCCAATACATCAGGATGTTGGTGCCCCAAAATCATTGGCCCCCAAGATCCCACATAATCGATAAAGCGGTTTCCGTCCTCGTCGTAAATGTACGCTCCTTCACCTTTTTGGAAGAAGACTGGCGAGCCCCCAACTCCATTGAATGCTCGAACTGGCGAGTTAACGCCGCCAGGAATGTGTTTTTGGGCGCGAGAATATAAATCTTCTGAACGACTCATAATAGGATCCAAATTTAAAACGGTAAATTAAAACGGTCTAACCACAACTAGAATACAGACACCAATCAGCACTAAGACTGGAAACTCATTGAACCACCGATAGAATTTGTGGCTATGAGTATTTTGGTCCTGAGCAAACTTCTTCAGCAGACGACCGCACGCATGGTGATATCCTAGCAGCAGCGCCACGAGCAAAAGCTTGGCGTGAAACCAACCCGAGCTGAAGTAATAATCTGAGCTGTAAGACACCAGCCAAAAACCCAAGACGACGGTTGCAATCGCCGACGGGGTCATAATGCCACGGTAGAGCTTGCGCTCCATAATTTTAAAACGCTCAATACTCGCTTGATCAGACGATTGAGCGTGATAAACAAACAACCTCGGCAAATAAAATAACGCTGCAAACCAACAAACCACAGCAATAATATGAAACGCCTTAACCCAAAGCATGATTACCCCTTCAATAACATATGATCAAGTTGTTTGGATGTTACTAACCAAAGCTCTTGGCTTTGGGTAAAATTGACTAAGACTTGATGTTGCTCGTGTTCATGCAACCAAGACAGCAGTTCGGCGAGCGACAAGGTAGAGTCAACTACCTGCACCGGCTTACCAACGACAGCCTGCAGCACATCCATCGCTTGACGATCATCCTTGGCCGTTAACCAAGGTTGCGGTCCGACATCTAACTCCTGCAGCTTTTCTAGCATTTCAGATACAGAAACAATGATATAACGCTCATCTTTCTGTATTGCTCCATAGTCTATCATACTTGAAGCTAAATCACGGACTCGTTCAAAATGAAGCAATTCAGGAATGATTTCGATCCTAGTGGCGACACCACGGATATCATGCTGACGCAATACTCGCTGCACTGGACTCCACTCAGACACCAAACCTAAAGCGTTCATTCGCTCCACAAAAATCGAATCTTGATGCAATAACAGACGGACAGCCGTGCAGGTGACAACAATAATCAAGATCGCAGGACCAATGGTCTGCGAGGTGTGGGTCATTTCGACAATCGCAACAATCGCTGCTAACGGTGCCTGAAACACCGTCGCCATCATCGACGCCATGCCAAGCAACACAAATAGCGTCATCTCCGCCATCGGCTGCATAGGGGTTTCAACCATTAAGGACACCTGCGCGCCAAGCAAACCACCGATAACAAATGTCGGGCCGATCATTCCCCCAGGAATTCCTAGACCAATAGCCGTTGATGTTAAAAACACCTTGGCAAATGCTAACAGTAACAAAGGCACCATTAACGCTTCACCAAGCAACAGCGCGTTTAAAGTGTCGTAACTGCTGCCGAGTGCTTGCGGTACTAGAATACCTACAGCCCCTGTGAGCACACCGGCTGTTATAAAGCGGATCGGCATTGGCACTGGCGCTAAGGTCCAGCAAAAACGTTGCAATTGATAGAATACCGCCGACGCCAACACCACTAGCAAAGCAAGCACCGCATAGGCCATTAACATATCGACGTTGTAGATAGGAAGCGTCAGCGTGTGTAGATCGAATAATTCAAAGCGCCCTAATAAGCCTTGGCTAATACCCGTTGCCACAATGGCAGACAATAGAATGGGTAGCACCATACGCAAACGATATTCATGATAAATCACCTCGTAGGCAAACAGCACACCAGCCAAAGGTGTCTGAAAAGCCGCTGAAATTGCCCCGGCAATACCCGACGCTACAAGCGTATCGACTCCGATATAACTTAAACGGAAGCGCTGTGCGATTTGACTACCGAATGTCGCACCGATATGCACCGCTGGGCTTTCTTTACCAACCGACAAGCCACCAATCAATGACAGTACGGCACCGACAAACTGCACCAAAGCATTAATGAAAGGCAAATGCCCTTGGTGATAATTCAAGCGCTCAACCAAAAAAGGAATGCCAACACCTCGATTACGCTGCGGGATCCAATACCAAATAAACGCTAATACCCCACAAGCGACAACCGGCAACAAGAATCTATATTCCGGCGCCAACCCTTCATAATCTTCCGCATGATTTGGTAATAAAGACGACGATACCCAAGACACAAGCTCGACCAGCCCAGTCATGGTGAGGCCGCTAAGCACGCCACAAATTAGCGCTAAGCCAGATAACAAAAGCAGGTCATCTGCCGCAATTTCCCTGTTGCGCCAGCGTTCGATAAAATCCAACCCTTTCAGACTCTACTCCTTATCCGTAAAGAAAATTGGCGAGAAGACCACCTCAGTTGCCAAAGCGGTCTAAGCGATTAGCAAGACACATGTGAGTGACTACCTTATCAATATTAGGCCAACTGTCCATGTCTAGACGAATTTCATGCAACCTGCGCATCGAGTCAGCTTGTACCAACAACATCAGATCCACATCGCCACTAATAGAATGTGCCATTTTGATTTCTGGCACTTGTTCTATATATGGCTGGATTAACTCACACGACAGCGGTCTAAATGTCAGCGCTAAATAAGCTGACACGGCACTTTCTTGAGACTGTCTTACGTGAGCATGATAGCCCGTAATAACCCCTGCTAACTCCAAGCGTTTTATACGATCGGTCACCGCCGAGCGCGACAGATTCACTTGCCGGCTGATGTCAGAAACTGATAAGCGCGCATCCTGAACCAACAGCTTCACGATTTTGTCGTCGTAACGATCCAGTGTCATCAAAGTACCTTATTTAATAGAAAACAGACAAAACGACGGTCAAAACCACAGATTGACGGTCAATGGGTGCGTTTTGCTAGGCCGAAAAAGAAAGCGTTTATTTTAGACTGTCACCATCCAGTTGCTACTCATTTTAGGAATATTACGATGCATTACCAGCGCACTCTAGGGCCGATCCGAGGCATGGCTATGACAGTGACAACGTTTGTTGGCACGGGACTCATGATATTACCCGCCATGTCTGTGGCACAAGCCGGCAGCTTCGCCTTTTACGCATGGCTCATGACAGCCGTCATCATCATTCCCATTGCGTTTGTGTTTGCACTCATGGGAAGTCGCTTCCCTTCTGCCGGCGGCGCAGCGCATTACATTGGCAAAACACTTGGTGCAAAAGCAGAACGTGCCGCTGGCTGGCTGTTTTTGAGCATCCTATTTGTTGGGCCAGCCGTGGCGATCAAAGTCGCAGCAGCCTATCTCGCAGTATTACTCGACTGGCCTGCTGATACAATTTTCGCTCTGAGTCTTGCCACGCTCGTCGGCATGTTAATCTTTTCCGTGGCGGGCCTAAGGCATTCAGCAAACTTTCAAACCGCTGTCGTCGTGTGTTTGATTAGCGCCATCATCACCTTGTTTTGGTTGAGCGATCTTCACGTCGCGACGCTTGCTATCCACCTGCCATCGCAGCCGAACGACCTCGATACCATGCTATTAGCCACCGGCACTATCTTTTGGTGTTTCCTTGGCATTGAAGTCATGGCCCACATGGGCGCAGAATTCAAACAGCCAGAGCGTGACTTTCCTATTGCTCTACTCGGCGGTATTAGTTTAGTGGTCTTGCTTTATCTCGCAACGGTACTCATGGTTGCCCGTTATCAAGTGTATGGCGATGAGCTGACCAACAGCCAATCCCTAGCATTGCTAGTGGGTGCATTGTTAGGCGAAAACACGCAACGCTGGTTTGCACTCGGTGCTTATATCATTGCCTTTTCAAATGTCGGTACGTACATCTTAGGATTTGCGCGCATGGTGCAAACCATGTCGACACAAAAAGCCTTACCAAGCTTCTTTGGCATACTCTCTGAGCGTGGCACGCCTATTCGTGCGGTAGCGTTAGTCGGCGCTATCAGTGCACTGTCTTTACTTGCGATCGAAGTGTTTGGCACACAAATGGAATGGCTGATTGAAATGACGAATGGGGCTTTTCTACTGATCTACACTTTAACCTGCGCCACCGCCATCAAAACGCTTGGTAGCAAACTGCGCTGGTTGACAGTATTAGCGACGATTAGCTGCGGTGCGATGATTTTCTTCATCGGTCAAAACATGCTTTTTGCTCTGACAGTATTTGTGGTCGCACTTGGCTGGGAGCACCTAAAAACTCAACATCCGCCCCTGTGCAATGATAAAATTCATGTACAATGAACCTATCAACATTCACCTCGGTTCAAATCATCGAGATTTTAGGAGAGAACACATGCCATTATTAGACAGCTTTCGCGTAGATCACACGCGTATGCAAGCTCCAGCGGTTCGCGTTGCCAAAACCATGCAAACACCTAAGGGCGACACAATCACCGTATTCGATCTACGTTTTTGCATCCCTAATGCTGAGATCCTATCTGAAAAAGGCATTCACACCCTAGAACACCTTTTTGCTGGCTTCATGCGTGAACACCTAAACAGTGACTCTGTGGAAATCATTGACTTATCACCAATGGGTTGCCGTACTGGTTTTTACATGAGCCTGATCGGCACACCAAGTGAAGACAAAGTAGCGCAAAGCTGGAAAGACGCGATGCAAGATGTGATTGATGTGGCAGCGAAAGAAGACATCCCAGAGCTAAACGAATACCAGTGCGGCACCTACACTATGCACTCACTTGAAGAAGCCAAAGACATTGCGCGCAATGTTCTAGAGCGTGGCGTCCAGGTCAACAGCAACCAAGAGCTTTACCTAAGCGAAGAGTTTTTAGCTGAGCACTCATAACCCCCTTTTGTAAGCCCTCTAACAGAGCATCAAAGCCCAAACAAAAACCTTGTTTGGGCTTTTTATTTGCTCACGTTGACAAAACACTACCTTTCCCTACTCTTGGCACTATTGTCGAACTCAAATGAACCTTCTACTCTTAGAGTTAAAGCCTTGTCATATGGGCTTTTTAGACGTGCCAACATCAGCAAAATAGTTCTACTAAAATAAAACACCAAGTTTGTCATCTGCTTACGCATTTTATGAAGTCAGGCTGGTGACTAAACAAATTTTTATTCTACAATAAACATGTTTTCAGGAAGTTTATGTTGTTAGGTCAATGACTCACAGAAGCATTAACGCCGACGTGCCCCACCCTCGCAACAAAACATCATAGGAACAGAGTGTCGCAACAATGAAATGAAACCATTACACCGATAGCGCTCCTCTCACACCCTGAGCAAGAGCATATTGGGCACACTAGACAACAATAATTAGATCAACAAGACACCACTCAACTCACGAGGATGAGTAAACATGACGAACACAAAAAAAAGCGAACTAATTAGTCGCATCGAAGCAGAGATTAACGATAACTTTAACCCGCAAACTGCGGCAGAACTGACTAAGTTCGCCGGTATGTATTTCCAAGATTTGTTGCTAGAAGACATGCAACACGAATCAATCGATAACCTATACGGCACCGTCATTTGCCTATGGGATTTTCTGCAACAACGTGACAGCAACACCCCAAAAGTTCGCGTCTACAACCCTAATTTTGAAGAGCACAGCTGGCAGTCAACCCACACAGTGGTGGAAGTCGTCGCTGACGACATGTCATTCCTAGTATCATCTTTCAATATGGCGCTGGTACGTCTAGGCCACACTATTCACTTTACCGCCCACCCGATTATTAAAGTGGGCCGTGATAATCAAGGCCAGCTAACTTCTATCGCCTCGGGCGATGACAACGAGCACTCTGAAGCAGTGATCCGTTTCAAAATCGACCGCATTTCAGATCTTGCGCAGATGGACGTGATCCGTGATAGCTTGCTCGACACGATTGTCGATGTTCGTCAAACCGTTGATGACTGGCCAGAAATGAAAGCCAAACTGAGCCAAGCCATCAAAGACTGCGAAAAAATCGCGCACCTAAAAGATAATGAAGCACACCAAGAAAACTTAGCTTTCTTACGCTGGGTTGAAAACGATCATTTCACCTTTGTCGGCTTCCGCGCCTATGACCTTGTTCAAGAAAAAGACGAAACACACCTTAAATTCGTCGAAGATTCAGCCTTAGGCACATTCCGTAAGACCAAAAAAGAGAAATACGATGTGGTGCTCAATGAGCGTCTATCGTCACTGGCTTACGATCACAACAACGCCCTAGTACTGACTAAATCGACGGCTATTTCCACCGTTCATCGCCCTGTTCACTTAGACTACCTAGGTGTTAAGCGCTTTGATAAAAAAGGCAACGTGATTGGCGAATGGCGCTTCTTTGGTTTGTATTCTTCTGCTGCTTACGTGGCTCGCCTGCAAGATATCCCACTGCTGCGTAAGAAGCTGGATACCATCCTTGAGCGTGCCGCGGTAGACCCGAATAGCCACAAGGGTAAAAACCTTAAACATATTCTAAACAGCTACCCACGTGATGAAATGCTGCAAGCACCTGTGGATGAGCTGTACGACACCATCGAAGGTATCTTGGCCATTCAAGAGCGTCGTCAGTTGCGCGTGTTCTTACGCAAGGACATCTATGGCCGCTTCTTAAATGTTTTGGTGTACGTCCCACGTGATCGTTACAACACAGAGCTGCGTATTCAGATGCAAGAAATTCTGATGGACGCCTGCAACGGCACCAGCTCAGAATTCAACGTACAGTTCTCACAACAAGTGTTAGCACGTGTTAACTTCACCATCCAAATTGCTGATCCACAGAACAGCCCTAATGTCGACATTGATGACATCCAGCGCAAAATGCAGGATGCCATGCTGTCTTGGGACGATAAATTGCTGGCGGCGCTGCACACTAGCCAAGGTGAAGAAAACGGCAACCAACTCTACAACGAATACGCGCCATACTTACCGGCAGCCTACCATGAAGATTTCTCGCCAAACACTGCCGTATTGGATCTTGAGCGCCTAAACAGCCTAACCAACGAAGGTGATATTACTACTCACGTGTATCGCCAAGTCGGTCAAACACAAAACCATTACTTCTTTAAAGTATACGGTGCAGGCACCACACTAGTACTGTCTGATGTATTACCGATCTTGGAGTGCATGGGCTTACGCGTACTGGAAGCTCGCCCTTACGAGTTAGACCAAAATGGTGATGGCCAAGCTAATACTTGGATTGTCGAGTTCGCTATTAGCGTTAACCCTGGTGTCAGCCTTGATAAAAAAGCCTATCGCGAAGACTTCCAAAACGCCTTCAACCAAGTCTTCAAGCGCCGAGTAGAAAATGACCGTTTTAACTCATTGGTACTGGATGCATCCCTAACATGGCGTCAAGTCACCATGCTACGTGCTGTGACTAAGTACTTGGTGCAACTGCAAGTGCCGTTCTCATTGCAATACATGCAGCAAACCCTTGAGAAAAATGCGCCTATTGCACGTTTATTAGTACAACTGTTTGAGCAGCGTTTTGACCCATCGTTAGACGATGCTTCTCGTGATGAGCAAGTCACACAACTACTTAAAGATCTTGAAACGGCGTTTGATGAAGTCGCTAACCTAGATGAAGACCGCATTCTGAAACATTACTTGTCGGTTATCCAAGCAATGTTGCGCACCAACTTCTACCAACCATCAGAAGAAGGTGACGTTAAAGACTACGTCTCATTCAAACTGGATCCAAGCCTAATCCCTGCGGTGCCATTACCACGTCCGAAGTTCGAGATTTTCGTCTACGCGCCATGGGTAGAAGGCGTGCACATGCGTGGTGGTAAAGTCGCGCGTGGTGGTTTGCGCTGGTCTGACCGTATGGAAGATTTCCGTACTGAAGTACTGGGCCTTGTTAAAGCGCAAATGGTGAAAAACGCTGTAATCGTACCCTCTGGTGCCAAAGGTGGTTTTGTCGCCAAGCAGCTGAAGAAAAACATCTCACGCGAAGAAGTCCAAGCCGAAGTGGTACGTTGTTACACCACCTTTATCTCTGGTCTACTGGATATTACCGACAACTTGGTGCAAAGCGAAGTCGTGCCACCATTGTCAGTTAAGCGTTACGATGAAGACGACCCATACCTAGTGGTAGCAGCCGACAAAGGTACTGCGACCTTCTCCGACTTGGCCAACAGCATTTCTGAGAAATACGGTTTCTGGCTCGGCGATGCGTTCGCTTCCGGTGGTTCGAATGGCTACGATCACAAGAAAATGGGCATCACTGCACGTGGTGCATGGGAATCGGTTAAGCGTCAATTCAAAGAAATTGGTATCGATTGCCAGTCCACTGACTTCACCGCAGTCGGCATCGGTGACATGGCCGGTGACGTATTTGGTAACGGTATGCTGCTATCTAAGCATATTCGCTTAATTGCAGCCTTTAACCATATGCACATCTTCATTGATCCAACGCCGGATGCAGCTAGCTCATTTGAAGAGCGTCAGCGTTTGTTTAACCTACCGCGTTCATCTTGGGAAGATTATAACCAAGAGCTGATCTCTAAAGGTGGCGGCATCTTTAGCCGCGCAGCGAAATCGATTCCGATCAATGCAGATATTCGCAAAGCATTAGGCATTGAGGAAAATGTTAAGTCACTTGCACCAACTGACTTAATCTCGCACATCCTTAAAGCCCCTGTAGATCTACTATGGAACGGTGGTATCGGTACTTACGCCAAAGCCTCTACTGAGACCCATGCCGAAGTCGGCGATAGCGGCAACAACTCATTGCGTGTTAACGGTAATGAGCTGCGCTGCAAGATTATCGGTGAAGGTGGCAACCTAGGCTTTACCCAAAAAGCCCGTATCGAGTTTGCGCAAAATGGTGGCTTGGTCAGCACTGATGCCATTGATAACTCTGCTGGTGTGGACAGCTCGGATCACGAAGTAAACATCAAGATCTTGTTGAACCGTATCGTTGAAAACGGCGACATGACAGAGAAACAGCGCAACAAGTTGTTGGCCGAAATGACTGACGAAGTCGCTGAATTGGTACTACGTCACAACCGTGGCCAAAGCCATCTATTATCGTTGGTTAACTCCCATGCAGCGGATCGTATCGCTGACCACTGGCGCCTAATGCTTTCTTTGGTACGTGAAGGTCGCTTGAACCGCGAAATTGAGTTTTTGCCAAGCGATGCGCAAATCAAAAAACGTATGAGCAAAGGCCAAGGGCTGACTCGCCCTGAGATCTCTGTATTGCTGGCTTACTCGAAGATCAAGTTCGCTGAACAGTTAGTGGAAGATGGCATCGGTAAAGACGCCGACCTGCAAGCGCAAATTAAAGACTACTTCCCGAAACCACTGGTAGAACGCTTCTCTGAACACATGAGCGAGCACCCACTGGCGGCGGAAATCATCGCTGCGCACGTCACCAACAACGTTGGCAACCGCATGGGGTCTTACTTCACCACGTACATTCAAGAAGAGACCAGTTGCTCAGCATTGAATGTTTTGCGCGCCTACATGGCCGCGGAAGCCATCTTTGATGTACCTGCTATTTGGCAAGCGATCAATGACCTAGACTTCAAGGTTGAAAACGATGTACTGAATAAGCTGCAAATTGGCATTCAAAGCCTGCTTGAGCGCGCCACACTTTGGTTGATTCGTAACACACGTGAAACGCTTTCAATCCAGCGTTTGACGGATACTTATAAGCCAGGCGTGGAAATCATTCGTAACAACTTAGCGACGATCTTGACCAAAGAAACCCAAGACTACATGAGTTCTATCAGCCAAGATCTGCAGAAGAAAGGGATCCCAGACAGCATCGCGCAAACCTTATGTGCCTTGCCTTACGTGTTCTACGGTCTGGATATCATTCGCGTATCGTCAACCACAGACAAAGAGGTACTCGATACTGCACAAACTTACTTTGTGCTCGAGCGAGATCTAGGGCTTTACTGGCTACGTCAGAGCGTTAGCGCTCTACCTGCCGAAGGCATGTGGGAGCGTCGCGCTAAAGCGGGTCTTGGTGATGAAGTGGATAACGCTCTGCGTACCATTACTCAAGAAGCGATTCAGTCCGGTAGCGATATCAAAGATGTTGATAGCCGTCTGAAGCACTGGCAATCGCTGAATCACGATAATATCAAGCACTACCATGCGACCTTTGATGACATCAAAACCGAGTCAGAATTGTCGCTCTCGATGGTAACTGTTGCTATTCGTGAGTTGAGAAATTTGATATAAACTTAAAACAGCGGCCCACAACACGGGCCGCTCTATTTTAAGAGGTATTAAAAAGTGACTGAACAAGTAACGAGAGCAACATTTGACGAAGTAATGGTTCCAAGCTACGCGCCAGCAGCGATTATTCCTGTGCGTGGTGAAGGCTCTCGCGTGTGGGATCAGGAAGGCAAAGAGTACATCGATTTTGCAGGCGGCATCGCCGTGACTGCATTAGGGCACTCCCACCCGACATTGGTTGACACTATGCGTGAGCAAGCCGGCAAGCTTTGGCATTTATCCAACGTGATGACAAATGAGCCAGCCCTACGCTTGGCGAAAAAGCTAACCGAGAAAACTTTTGCTGACCGTGTCTTCTTCGCCAACAGTGGCGCCGAAGCCAACGAAGCGGCGTTTAAACTTGCTCGACGTTACGCGTTTGATCACTATGGTCCGGAAAAGAACGAAATCATTTCGTTCTACCAATCCTTCCACGGTCGTACACTTTTCACGGTTTCTGTCGGTGGCCAGCCAAAATACCGCGAAGGTTTTGAGCCAGCGCCAGGCGGTATCAAGCACTGTGAATACAACAATATCGAACAGCTTAAATCGCTGATTTCTGATAAAACATGTGCCGTGGTGATGGAACCGATTCAAGGTGAAGGCGGTGTGATCCCAGCCAATAAAGAATTTGCGAAAGAAGTTCGTGAGCTGTGTGATCAATACAACGCCCTATTAGTCTTTGATGAAGTGCAATCGGGTGTCGGCCGTACCGGTACGCTGTACGCTTACGAGCAGACAGGTGTGACACCTGATGTACTCACTTCCGCTAAAGCCCTAGGCAATGGTTTCCCAGTCGCGGCTATGATGGCGACTGAAAACGTTGCCAAAAGTCTTGCGTTTGGTACTCATGGTAGCACTTACGGCGGCAACCCAATGGCTTGTAGCATTGCTGAAGCAGTGATCGATATCATCGACACCAATGAAGTGCTAAGCGGTGTTAACCGTCGCCATGAAGTATTTGTGGAAGCGTTGACTGCCATTAACGAGAAACACCATATCTTTAAAGATATCCGCGGCATGGGACTTTTGATCGGTGCTGAAGTGACTGATGCTCTAGCCGGTCACGCGAAGGACTTCTTAGCTCATGCAGCTGAAGAAGGCTTATTTGTATTGGTTGCTGGACCAAACGTGTTGCGTTTCACGCCTTCGCTTGTGATCCCTGAAGCTGACATTAAAGAAGGTTTCGAGCGCTTTGAGCGTGCGGTTGTCAAAACCCTAGCTGACATCAAAGCTTAAGGCATGACCTTACTGTTATCCAAAGCCGCGCTTCGTCGCGGCTTTTTTGATGGTGGTCATGGCCCAAGGTGTCTATCAATACACTTAATTAACAGAACGTTTGCACTGCTCAGTTGTCGAACCCTGCCGGCTGGTTTAAGCTCTAGCGTCATGCCAAGTAAATCAACCATTTACCACAATCTACTCATCCATAGAGAGAGATAAACTGTGTTTTTATCCTTTTTCCCAAAACCTAAGCTGTTTTTCTTAACGTTTGCTGTTTGGGCACTTTTTTGCGTCATCAGCTGGTATACCTTCGGCCAAGATCTCGGTCCTTACTTAAGCCTTGGTCAGTTCTTTGGCGTTAATTATCCAAGCGCATTGGCTGAAGGGGCTGATCAGGCTGCACAAGCAGCTTTTCAAGAAGCCTACTCTTTTGCCAGCGATGTCTGGCTCTACCAATATATGTTGGTGTGCTATGCCCTATTTGTCGGCGCATGGATGTTTTTTGGCGGTCACAAATGGGCTAAATGGTCGGTACTAGGCTCAGCGCTAATTGTCTTTATTACGTGGTTTCAGGTGCAAGTCAGTGTGATGATCAACGAATGGTACGGCAGCTTCTACGACCTAATTCAGAAGGCACTGACTAACCCCAATACGATCACCCTAAGCGACTTCTACGGCCAGCTCACGACCTTTGCCATCATCGCTTTAGTCGCGATCACGGTATCAGTCTTCAATAACTTTTTTGTCAGTCACTATGTGTTCCGCTGGCGTACCGCCATGAATAATTACTATACCTCCATGTGGCCCAAAGTTCGTCACATCGAAGGTGCCTCGCAGCGTATTCAAGAAGACACCATGCGCTTTGCCAGCATTATGGAAAGCCTAGGTGTGCGCTTTTTGGATTCGATTATGACACTGTTGGCGTTCCTGCCCGTATTGTGGGGCTTATCGAGCTACGTCACCGAACTGCCTCTAATTGGTGAAGTACCTCAATCCCTCGTGTTTGTCGCCATTCTGTGGTCAATTATTGGTACTGTTTTGCTGGCGACCGCAGGGATTAAATTGCCAGGTCTTGAGTTTAAAAACCAAAAAGTTGAGGCGGCTTATCGTAAGGAGCTGGTCTACGGGGAAGATTACGCCGATCGTGCCCAACCAGTGCAACTGAATGAGCTGTTTAGTAATGTACGTAAAAACTACTTCCGCCTGTACTTCCATTACCTGTACTTCAACGTCGTACGTTATGGCTACTTACAAGCAGGCGTCTTGGTGCCATTAATCGCATTAGGGCCATCTATTGTGGCCGGTGCCTTCACCCTAGGTGTCATGCAACGTATTTCTAATGCCTTCAACCAAGTTGAAAACTCTTTCCAATTTTTGGTGAACTCTTGGACCACGATTGTCGAGCTGCTGTCTATTTATAAACGTTTGAAAGCGTTTGAAGCGGCCATCGACGCAACCGCCGACCGTGAAGAAGTCGCTCAAGAAGCGTAAACACTGATTTGATCAGATGATTTATGTCCTAGGCACTGGCGCTTTGTTTTTTCCTCATCGCGCCAGTGCTATGATTAGCCCATTCGTAGATTGCCTGCTGGTACATTCGCTATCAGCTTGCTTGGAGACAAAACATGAAAAAAGTATTTATTGACGGCGAGACGGGCACCACGGGCCTACAAGTTCGCGAACGTTTGGTTAATCACCCAGAGATCGAAGTGATCAGTATCGATCCAGAAAAAAAACGTGACGTTGAAGAAAAGCGCCGTTTGATGAAAGAGGCCGACGTCACGGTATTATGTTTGCCTGATGACGCGGCGAAAGATACTGTTGCGCTGGCGCAGGAAGAAGGCTGTCGCGTACTGGATGCGAGCTCTGTACACCGTGTGGCAGAAGGCTGGGTGTACGGTATGGCGGAGCTTGATCAAAGCCAACGTCAACAAATCCAACAAGCACAGTTTGTATCGAACCCTGGCTGCTATCCAACCGGTATCATCCTATTGTTGAAACCTCTGGTCGAACAAGGGCTATTAGCGGCTGATGGCCATTACACAGTGAACGCGATCTCAGGCTACACAGGTGGTGGCAAGCAACTGATTGAACGCTATGAAAGCGATGAAACCGCGCCAACCTACGCGACCTATGGCTTAAACTTTAAGCACAAACACTTGCCAGAAATTCAAAAGTGGTCTCAGCTAACACACACACCGATTTTCATTCCAAGTGTCGGTGACTTTGCTCAAGGTATGTTGATCAGCATTCCGTTAACCCTGACAAACGGCATGACTGGTGAGGCATTACACCAAGTATTAACTTCTACTTACGCAGCCGAAAGCTTTGTGACGGTGCATCCGTTTAATGAAGTAAAAGACAGCCATGCACCATTTTTGACGCCGCATGGTTTGGAAAATACCAACCAAGTTGAGCTGGCAGTATTTGCTTCCGAAGATGGCCAATCGGTTGTATTAAGTGCCAAGCTTGATAATTTAGGCAAAGGTGCATCAGGCGCCGCCGTGCAAAACCTTAACCTAATGCTGGGCTGCCAAGAAGATCTAGCGGTCGAGCTTTAATAAAAGTTTCGTTATAAAAAAGCCCATTACGGCAACGTAATGGGCTTTTTTTGGCTCGATATCTGGACTAATTGCGCGCAAGGGCAATACGTTTCGCCGTCACGGCTTTTTTGCGTACCCCAATCTCTTGGCCTAAGACAAACAGGTCACCATTAAGTCCTGTCAATTGGCGTGGCACATGAGCTTCTTTGGCGATACGAGCATTGGCTGCCATATGTGCGGCTTCACCGTGAGTCGGGATCGCCACTTGCGGCCTTACCCAGTCGTACATATTCGCTAACTCTGCTTGGTACGGGTGACCACTCACATGAATCGGCAGCTCGGTATCGTGGCTTTGTAAGGTGCGAATGCCTTGAGCCTTAAAAGACGCGACTAGACGCTCGATCGATGCTTCATTACCAGGAATAATCATGGCACTAAACAGCACAAGATCGCCCTTTTCAAGCGTCAAATCAAAGCAGTTACCGTGAGCCATACGGTTAAGCATGGCACGTGGCTCGCCTTGACTGCCCGTCGCGACTGCCAGCACCTCATGTGCGGGCAAATACCCCACGTGGGCACTATCCACCATTGGTAAACCAGCCGGCCAATAACCAGAGGCTTTGGCCGCGCTCACCATATTTTGCAGCGAACGCCCTAACAAACATAGGTAACGACCAGTGGCCTGGGCGATCCGCGCCAAAGAAACTAAACGAGCGATGTTGCTGCTAAAACACCCTACGACAACACGCCCTTGCTCTTGCGAAATCACCTCCAACAACGCTTCATAACAATCGCCCTCGGACACCGAATGACCCGTTTTCAAAGCATTCGTCGAATCACAAACCATCGCCGTCACATCACGACTGCGCAACGTCGACAACACCGCTGGGCTAAATTTGTCACCAATCACTGGATTATGATCAATCTTCCAATCGCCTGTATGAAACACATTACCGGCAGGGGTCTCGATCATTAAACCACTCGGCTCAGGAATCGAATGGGTGAGCGTAATCCATTGCAACTCAAACGGCCCAACAGAAAAACGACTTCCCATCGGTAATTCATGAATAGTGACATCTTCTAATAGTCCAACTTGAGCCAGTTTGCGGCGTAAAATTTCCGCGGTAAAAGGTGTGGTGTACACCGGCGCTTGAAAGCGCCGCCACAGGAAAGGTAAGGCGCCGATATGATCTTCATGGGCATGGGTAATCACAATCCCCGCTAAACGCGATCGCTGCTGAGCAATGAAATCAGGATCTGCACAAACCAATTCATGAGTTCGTTCTGATCCTGCTTCGATTGGCTCATTAAAGGACACACCGCAGTCGACCATTAGCCACTGGCCATCATGGCCATATAAATTCAAATTCATGCCGATCTCGCCCGTACCACCAAGTGGAAGGAACCAAAGATCGTTTTGCATTGGCATCAACTGCTCCACATAACTCTCCTTTTATATTTATTTTCCTATTCTACGCGAATCAAATTGAACTTAGTTCATGCTGGGCTTATAGTCAGACCAATTAAGTTCAAGTTGCTGCACATTTACATTGGTTTTGAGCAAAAAATGATCAAATGATCTACGCTTAATGGATACTATAAAGGAATTACCAATGCTTAATATTACCGTATGGGGCCTAGCCCTAGGTCAAGCACTTCTCATTACAGGGAACATTCTATTAGTCTCAGTCACCGCGCTGATTGGACAATCTATGGCGCCTGATTACTCATGGGCGACATTGCCTGTGGCGTTGCAATTTTTAGGGTTAATGGGCGTCACACTTCCCGCAGCTCTATTGATGGGCTGGCTAGGCCGTAAAAAAGGCTTTTTGTGCGGCAACCTGATTGGTGTCGTCGGGGCTTTGCTGGCCTATTTTGCCGTCAAACATCAGCTGTTTGGGCTATTTTGCAGCTCAACCTTTTTGTTGGGCATGGCCATCGGGATTGGCCAACAATACCGCTTTGCGGCGACTGAAAATGCACCTAAAGAGAAAGGCCCGCAAGCGATTAGCTTAATCATGGGCGCTGGGGTTATCGCTGCAATTTTAGGTCCTAATATGGCCGTATGGTTCGAACACTGGGCACCAGACACCCATTATTTAGGCGCTTTTGCAGCGCTGCTGGTGCTGTATGTCATCAATACATTTATCATTGCTCTACTGCCTCTTAAGCCCCCCGTATCTAAAGCGCTACTAGGGACGCCCACACCTTATAAAACTCTATTGAAAAAGCCGCAACTGATTGGTGCGTTTACCGCTGGCGCTATTGGCTATGCCGTCATGGTATTAGTTATGACCGCCACACCACTCGCTATGCAGCACAGTGGCTTTCACTTTGGCAGTACCGCAAGTGTCATTCAGTGGCATGTTTTGGGGATGTTTTTACCGTCTTTTATCACGGGTAAATTAATCAGCCGCTTCGGAACGTATCCTATCATTCAACTCGGCTGTGTCTTACTGCTTAGCTGTGTGCTGCTGAACCAACTAGGCATTACTTACTGGCACTTTTTAATCGCATTGGTCGCGCTAGGAATCGGCTGGAATTTTACCTTTATTGGCGCCACTACGCTGCTGACACGCTCTTACCTACCGGAAGATAGAGCGCGTGTGCAAGGTTTAAATGACTTATTGGTCTTTAGTAGCGCTGCGTTTGCTAGCTTATTAGCTGGCTACTGGCACTCTATCTTTGGCTGGGAAATCCTCAATTTATTGATGATTCCAGCTATTTTGATGGCAATGTTTACCTTGATGTCGCGTCGCCGTCGCGCAGTGATCATTGCCGGTACTACTGAGCCTCTGAACGAATCCTAGAGGATAACTTTAACTATGAAGCGAAATGGATGACAATGACGCTCTGGTCCATTTACAAAAAGGCGCATTGTCATGGGTATTTTTTCAAGCTTGAGCAAACTATTTCAATCCACTGGTGACAGCTCTGAGGCAAACCAAGCCGAGACGGTTGAATACAACGGCTATCAAATTACGCCAACGCCGCAAGCGGATCAGGGACAATATCGTGTTTGCGCCGTTATCACGAAAGGCTCAGCAGAAGAGGTGCGTAGCCATACCTTTATCCGCTCTGACTTGTTACCAAGCTACGATCAATGTGTCGAACTCACTGTTCGTAAAGCTAAACTGACCATCGATCAGCTCGGTGAGCAAATTTTTTAGGTCGCTTTGATGCTTAGTTGGCGCTTGCAGCACAGTAAACCAGACATCCTTGGGGTACCGTTTGTCGCTCATACTTTTCGCTTCAATGGTCCAGTAAGTGCTGTCGAAACTACCTTGGTCGAGTATGTGCAACCCAGCCTTCATAAACGAGCGATCTTATACTTACATGGTTATACAGATTACTTCTTCCAAGACTCCTTAGCCCCACACTTTGCCGAGCAAGGCTGGCAATTTTTTGCACTAGATCTGCAGGGCTATGGTCGCTCTATTCGCCCTAATAGTCGCCCAAACTGGTGTGAAGATCTCGCTCAGTATCATGATGACTTGAGCATTGCCTTAGCAGAGCTTGGCCAACGTGGCATCGATGAGGTCGTACTACTGGCGCACTCAACAGGTGGGCTGATCGCCAGCAGTTACTTACAACGCTACCCAGAACAGGTTGCGCAAGTAAATGCAGCTCATCCGACTATCAAAGGCTTGATTCTTAATAGCCCATTTTTAGAGCTGCCCTTCTCGCCAAAGCTGCTCAAGTATCTCAGCCTACCCATTCGTTTAACCGTGTCCTTGCTCCCGTTTCATAACTTACGCGCCGAAAAAATCAGCGTTTACGCAAAGACACTGCACCGTTGCTATGCAGGCGAATGGAGTTATCGGTTGGATTGGAAGCCTAGCCAAGGCTTTCCACTGTCGTTTCATTGGCTAAAGCAAGTCATGCTGACACAAAAGTCGTTGCGCCAACGCCCGATAAAGACACCCACTCTTGTCTGCCATTCAACACTCACCACTCGCAAACTTGATGATGTCGATGCCACTCGCAAAGGCGATGGTGTACTCGATGTTGCCAGCATGACACAAGCTGCCCAAGTGATGTTTCAAAAAGCCACCTTTGCCAGTATTGATGGTGGCTATCACGATCTTTACTTATCCCCAAAGCCGATCAGACAGCGCTATCTAACTCGTATTGATCATTGGCTAGCACAACTCAGTTAACTACCTTGAGCGCCCATCACTTTATCAAGCCAACGGGTTGATAATACTCGCTTCATCAAAGCCGCTGCATAAGTAGGCCAAGTAACATAATAGCGTGGCTTGGGTTTTGAGGATTCTAATGCGTGCACCAGTTTATCCACCACGGCGCTGGCTGGTAATGTGCCTCGCGAAGCTGGTCCAACTTTAGACATACGCTCGATCGCTGCCTGATAAGCCTTTTGATGACGACTGTTGGCGATATCAATATTGGTCTGCAAAGCCGCGAGAGCATTAGCGCGAAAACGGCTGGTAATTGGCCCTGGCTCAATCAAAGAAACGTTAACAGGCGTATCACTAAGCTCCATACGCAATGTATCCGTCAGACCTTCTAAGGCAAACTTGCTGGCATTATAAGCGCCTCGAAACGGCGCGGCGACCATGCCCAGCACCGAGCTGTTGTGCACGATGCGACCATAACCTTGGGCTAGCATGAGTTTCACCACACGCACGGTCAGATCATGTGTGCCAAATACATTGACCTCAAACTGCTGGCGTAACACATCAGGGCTTAGATCTTCCACGGCACCTGGCTGACCGTAAGCGCCATTATTAAATAACGCGAATAACTCTCCACCGGTAATCGCTAAGGTCTGCTCAAACCCTTGGCGAATGGATTCGCTGTCGGCTAAGTCCAGCTGAATCACATGATGCAATCCAGCCTGCTGCAAACGCTTCACATCCTCTGGCTGACGACAGCTCGCGACGACTAAATAATGCTTGGCTTGCAGCATTAAAGCCGCTTCAAGTCCGATGCCACTGCTACAGCCAGTAATAAGTATGGATCGCTGCATCATCTCTCCTAATTATCGAGTTACACTTGATTACATAAAGATGACACTTCATTGCCACCTTATGCCTATTTTTTGATCTATATCAGAGTCTTTTTGCCAAGGATCTCCATAATTCGCGCTTATAATAAATTCTAGGGAGAGCGAAATGAAACTTGCCAATATCAAAGTTAGCCGGAAGCTTTGGGGACTCATCTCCTTACTCGTGGCGCTACTGGTTGCCTTTGAGTGTACCGCCTACATCACACTGTACCGCGAGCTGCTGGACGCACGCAAAATGCAAGTGCAGGAGCAAGTTGAAAACGCTTACTCTTTAATCGATTACTACCATAACCGCGCGAATGAGCTTGGCGAAAACGAAGCCAAAGCACAAGCTTTACAAGCATTGTCGGCATTACGCTACGGCGATGGTGGCTACTTCTGGATCAACGACTACCAACACACATTGCTAATGCACCCGCTTAAGCCACAGTTAAACGGCAAAAATGTCAGCAATAGCACTGATGCTGCAGGCAAACACCACTGGCAAGCCATGGTCAGTACCGTCAAACAAAACGGTGCTGGATTTGTTGAGTATCAGTATCAAGGCCCACAAGTAGACCGTCCTGAAGACAAAGTATCTTATGTTAAAGGCTTGCCTGACTGGGGCTGGATTGTTGGCTCAGGTGTATTCTATACCGATGTGAAAGATGCCTTTTGGAGTGAAGTAACCCGCTCTATCATTATCGAAACGCTAATCGTATTAGTCGCCTTATCATTAAGTTGTCTGATTGTACGCGGCATCGTACGCCCACTCAAAGCCGTGACGAATCACCTGCAAACCGTCTCTAGTGGCGACTTAACAGCGCACATAGACATGGATCGTAAAGACGAATTAGGTATCCTTGCGGACTCTGCCAACCAGATGTCACGCTCACTGAGCACCACATTGGGTCAAGTTGCCCATGCAATTGATGAGCTGCAAACCGTTTCCTTGCAGATGCGTGCTAATACCACGCAGACTCAAAGCGGTATGGATGCACAATTCCAAGAGGTTGAGAAAGTAGCCTCAGCAATGAATGAGATGTCCTACTCCATTCGCGATGTGGCCGGCAACGCCAAAGATACCGCTGATGCGACACAACTTGTGCAACAAACTACACGCAGCTCAAGCAAGGACCTTGATGATACCAATCAAAATATCCAAGTGCTGACCCATCATGTGGAGCAGGCCAATAAAGTCATCATTGAGCTGCTGTCTCAAACCAAAGAAATTGACTCAGTATTAGGTGTCATCGGCGATATTTCTGAGCAAACGAACTTACTTGCCCTAAACGCCGCCATCGAAGCAGCACGCGCTGGCGAAATGGGACGAGGCTTTGCTGTGGTCGCCGACGAAGTGCGCTCATTAGCCAGCCGCACACAAAGCTCTACTGTGGAGATTCGAGCTATTATCGAGAAACTACAGCAACAATCTAGCAATGCATCTGACTCAATGGCCACAAGTACCGTGCAAGCAGAGCAAGGCGCCGAACGCATGAAAGCCGCCGCAGATAATCTGAGCCATACCTTAGTTCAGGTCGACGATGTCTCCAACCGCAGTATGCAAATCGCCTCAGCGGCAGAACAACAAGGTCAGGTAGCCGAAGAAATTAACAGCAATCTGATGGGCATTCGTGAAGTATCGGAGCGTGTGCTACAAGAATCACAGCAAGTAGCGCAAGGTTCTGAAATGGTAGCGAATATGGCAGATGCACTACGCAAGCAAATCAATCAGTTTCGCTTTAACTAAACAAAAGGGGCTCGGTGTTACACCGAGCCCCTTCTCCAATGACATGTCATTTTAGGAACGTGTCGCACTGGCCAAGAAGACACTGGCCGCCACAAAAATCCCCCCCATGCCACGATTAAGGTTGGCAAGCCCCTTCGGACTGCGGATTAAGCGCCGTAATTGACGCCCACCTAGCGCGTAACAAAATGCCGCAATAAATTCTGTCGCCAAGAAAGTGGCACCAATAATGGTGAACTGAATCGCCATCGGTGCCTGTATATCGAGCAATTGCGGGAAAATCGCGGTAAAAATCAAGATGGCTTTAGGGTTGCTGATGGCGATCAAAAACTCTTGGCGCATGCGAGCGAGGTGCGAACTTTTCACTTCGACGCCGTCGTTTTCCATCGAGCTCAGGTTTTGCTTGGCCGCCAGCCAAGTACGTACGCCTACATACAGTAAGTACACCACCCCTAGCCATTTCACCACATTGAACCAAAACGCTGAGGACACCACTATGGCGCCTAAGCCTAACGCCGACACCAACATCAAGATGGCAAAGGCAAGATTACGCCCAACCACAGCAATGACCGCCGCCCAAGTCCCAGCACGGATGCCGTTGTACATCGCAGTAAAATTATTAGGCCCGGGGCCAAACGAAAGCAGTAATAGGATCGGAGCCACGGTTAACCATAGCTGTAAAGACATGGTGCATCCTTGAAAAAGTCATAAAAAAAGCCGTACAAGCTTAGCTTGTACGGCTTTTCTATTCAAACCTGATCGTTCGAACTAAAACTTCGCAGCGCTGATCGCTCAGCGCGACTGATTAGTTTTTAGTTTTGTCTACGATCTTGTTCGCTGCGATCCATGGCATCATAGAACGTAGTTTCTCACCAGTTTGTTCGATTGGGTGAGCTGCGTTGTTACGACGACGTGCAGTCATTGATGGGTAGTTAGTTGCGCCTTCAGAGATGAACATCTTAGCGTATTCACCGTCTTGGATGCGCTTAAGAGCGTTACGCATAGCTTCACGAGACTGCTCGTTGATTACCTCTGGGCCAGTTACGTATTCACCGTACTCAGCGTTGTTAGAGATAGAGTAGTTCATGTTCGCGATGCCGCCTTCGTACATTAGGTCAACGATCAGCTTAAGCTCGTGTAGACACTCGAAGTACGCCATTTCTGGAGCGTAGCCCGCTTCAGTAAGAGTTTCGAAGCCCATTTTAACAAGCTCAACTGCACCACCACAAAGAACTGCTTGCTCACCGAATAGGTCAGTTTCAGTTTCTTCACGGAAAGTTGTTTCGATGATACCAGAACGGCCACCGCCAACACCCATTGCGTAAGAAAGCGCAACGTTTTTCGCGTTACCAGACGCATCACGGAAGATCGCGATAAGGTCAGGAATACCGCCGCCTTTTACGAACTCAGAACGTACAGTGTGACCAGGCGCTTTTGGCGCGATCATGATTACGTCAAGGTCAGCGCGTGGCTCAACTTGGTTGTAGTGGATAGAGAAACCGTGAGCAAATGCTAGTGTTGCGCCTTGCTGGATGTTTGGTTCGATTTCTTCTTTGTATAGTTGACCTTGGAACTCGTCTGGAGTCAGGATCATAACTACATCAGCAGAAGCAACTGCGTCAGCAACGTCAGCTACTTTAAGACCGTGAGCTTCCGCTTTAGCGCGTGAAGAAGAACCAGCACGTAGGCCTACAGTTACATCTACACCAGAGTCTTTAAGGTTACAAGCGTGTGCGTGACCTTGTGAACCGTAACCGATGATAGAAACTTTTTTGCCTTGGATGATCGAAAGATCACAATCTTTATCGTAGTAAACTTGCATGGTAATTCTCCATTAGAAAACTGTTTTTTTGGTGCTGTATGTTCAGCTTGAGAGAGACAATAAAACAAACATCTCATTGCGTAAAATGATATATTTGCAAAACAGTATCCCAAAAAATGAAACATAAAAAAGATTGGTTAAGTTATGGACACTAAGAGTCTCAGAGTTTTCTTACATTTAAGTGAAAGCCTGCACTTCAGTCGCACCAGTGATGCCTTGCATATGAGTGCGTCGACACTGAGCCGCCATATTAAACAGATCGAAGAAGAGCTTGGCCAAACCCTGTTTATTCGCGATAACCGCTCCGTAGCACTGACTCAAGATGGCGTTAAATTTCAGCGCTACGCGCGTGAAACTCTGGCCGCTTGGGATGTTTTTAAGCAATCACTTGGCACCAGCGCCGAACAACTCAAAGGTGAACTCAGCCTGTATTGCTCCGTGACCGCCAGCTATAGCTTTCTCTACTCTATTTTGAGTAAGTTTCGTGTGCGCTACCCACAGATCGAGATCAAAATCCATACGGGGGATCCAGTACCAGCTATCGGCCGTGTACAAAATAAACACGAGGACATCAGCATCGCCGCACGCCCTAATTCGATTCCTTCGGTTATGGAGTTTAAACGCATCGCCATTTCCCCTTTAGTGTTTATCGCACCGAATGATGACGCCGTGCTTCATAAGCTAGGCGTCAATCAATTGGATATGATTGATTGGCAACAAGTGCCAATGATCGTATCTGAGGAAGGTATTGGCCGCACTCGCATTGATCAGTGGTTTCGCCATAAAGGCCTTAAACCTTCTATTTACGCACAAGTATCCGGCAACGAAGCCATTGTCAGTATGGTGTCTCTGGGGTTTGGTGTCGGTGTCGTACCGCAACTGGTGCTGGACAACAGCCCGCTGGCTGATAGCGTCAAGGTGATTGACGTACATCCGGAGCTGGAGCCTTTTGATGTGGGGCTATTTACCTTAAAGAAAAGCTTAAGCAACCCGATCGTAAAAGCCTTTTGGGATCAGATCAGCGTTTAGCAGACCTAAAAAAAGCGGCCCTAAGGCCGCTTCTCTTATAAGACTGTATTAGTCTTCAATTTTTAGGCTGTCTTTAAGAGACTCAATCGACTCGTTGTAAGACTCTTGTAGGTCTTCCATAGTCTCGTGGTACTTCTCTTCAGCCGCTTCTAGTTTTTCATCGGTATTCGCAGCTTCTTTAGCTTCTTCGAATTCTTGCTTCGCGTCCGCTACTTGTTCATCGTATTCAGCTTTGATGTCTTCCATGCCCGCTTGGAAATCGGCTTTGATTTCAGCCCACTCTTCCTCAGTATTCTCTTCGGTCATGTTTTTAGTGATCCAGCACTCGGCTTTGGCAGTTGAAAGCTCCATTTGAGCATCAAAAATTGCTGACCAATCATTGTCCGCTTTCGCTTGCTCTAGCGCTACTTCTTGCTGATCGATCATCATGCAACCATCGCCATCGTAGTCAGCGTAGGCCATTGACCCAGTCATTGAAGCCGCTGCAATCGCTGCAGCCAAAGTACCTTTCTTCGCGAATGAAACTGTGTTTGTTAGAGCTGTTAGAGTTTTCATAAGTCCGTCCTTTTTTTCCTTCGATGAATGTATGATTTACATATTGGCAGCTCCTCGAAAAAAATAAAGCGGTGATAACTCGGTTACGCTTTTGATCCTATAAAGCACTAAAGCCTGCTGTATCGACACATTTCAACAAAATTTGTCAGCAACTTGTAAGCAGCGTTCAGACAATGAAATAACCCTTGGCAAAAATGGCACGCACAAAAAAACGCGCCGAAGCGCGTTTTGATCGTGACTGACTAAGCACACATTATAGAGACAGCGTCTTCTCACCGCGAGCGATACCAGACACACCGGTACGAACGACTTCAAGAATGTGCATGCCGCCTAACGCTTGCAAGAAGCCATCAAGCTTATCGGACTCACCAATAATCTGTACTGTGTAGATAGAAGGCGTCATATCAATGATGTTGCCACGGAAAATATCCACGGTACGTTTGACTTCAGCACGCTGAGCGCCTGAGGCACGTACCTTAACCAACATCAGTTCACGCTCAATGTGTTGACCTTCGGTCAGATCCACCAGCTTCACCACATCAATCAACTTGTTAAGTTGCTTCGTGATTTGCTCAACTACTTGATCTGAACCAAACGTTGTCAGCGTCAAGCGTGACAACGTCGGATCATCAGTCGGCGCCACGTTTAACGTTTCAATGTTGAAGTTACGCTGCGAAAACAAACCAACAACACGCGACAATGCACCCGGCTCATTCTCCATTAGTACTGAGATAATGTGTCGCATAATTAAGTTCGCTCCGTTTTGCTCAAGAACATATCACGCATTGAGCCGCGTGGTACTTGCATTGGGTATACGTGTTCTTCTGGGTCAACATAACAGTTAATAAATACCAACTGATCTTTCATGGCAAAGGCTTCTTCCATCTTCGCGTCAAGCTCGTCTTTAGTGCGAATCTCAACGTATTGATGACGGTAAGCGTCCATCAAAGTCTTAAACTCAGGCAGTGAATCCAAGTAAGAGTTTGAGTGACGACCTTCGTAGTTCATGTCTTGCCACTGGCGTACCATGCCTAGATAACCGTTGTTCAAACATAGAATCTTCACTGGCAAACCGTACTGTAGACACGTTGATAGCTCCTGAATGTTCATCTGGATACTACCTTCACCCGTCACACACACAACTGTCTCATCAGGGAAGTTCATCTTAACGCCCATCGCCGCCGGTAGACCGAAGCCCATCGTGCCTAGACCACCAGAGTTGATCCAACGATATGGTTTATCGAACTTGTAGTACTGCGCAGTAAACATTTGGTGCTGACCTACGTCTGATGCGACAAACGCATCGCCATTGGTCGCACGCCAGCAAGCCTCTACTGCCGCTTGCGGTTTGATCTTGTCGCTTGACGTATCGTAACGACCGCCATGGACCTGACGCCAAGCGTCAATTTGCTTCCACCACTCTTTGATGTGTTCCTGATTTTCACGTGCAGGCGCATCATCAATCAAAGACAGCATTTCTTCCAGTACTTGCGTCACTGGACCTACGATCGGCACATCGGCGCGGATGGTTTTCGAGATAGAAGCAGGATCGATATCAATGTGGATGATCTTAGCGCTTGGGCAGAACTTGTCTGGATCATTGGTGACACGGTCGTCAAAACGCGCACCTACGGCAAGAATCAAATCACTGTGGTGCATCGCTTGGTTCGCTTCGTAAGAACCGTGCATGCCCAACATACCCGTGAATTGTTTATCCGTCGCTGGGTAACAACCCAAGCCCATCAAAGTATTGGTCACTGGGTATTCTAATTGTTGTGCCAATTTGGTCAGTAGCTCAGAACCACCGCCCATAATCACACCACCACCGGCATAGATCATTGGTCGCTTAGCGGCCAACAATAGATCAACGGCTTTCTTAATTTGGCCGCTGTGACCTTTGGCAGGTGGCGTGTAGGAACGCAGCGATACCGACTCTGGGTAGCTGTATTCGTATTTTTCATTCGGCATCGTCATATCTTTCGGGATATCAACGACAACCGGGCCTGGACGACCGCTGCTGGCAATGTAAAACGCCTTTTTCAGAATCATTGGGATTTCTGAAGGGTGTTTGACAGAGAAGCTGTGTTTCACGATCGGACGAGATACCCCTACCATGTCCGTCTCTTGGAAGGCATCTTCACCAATCAAGTAGCTCATAACCTGACCACAGATAACCACCATAGGGATGGAATCCATAAATGCTGTCGCAATACCGGTCACGGTATTGGTGGCACCTGGTCCAGAGGTGACGAGGACTGCTCCAGGTTTACCTGTCGCACGCGCGTAGCCATCAGCCATGTGTGTTGCTGCTTGCTCGTGGCGGACAAGGACGTGTTTGACGTCAGATTGGCGATGCAATGCATCGTAAATGTGCAGTGCTGCACCACCTGGGTAACCATAAATGTATTCAACTCCCTCATCTTTAAGGAAGCGGGCGATCATTTCACCACCGGATAATAACTCCACCTTGTTAACCTCTATAGTGTTCATCTATCTGCTATTTTGGTGCAGCTATTGTAACCGCATACCAAGCTCAGATTAAAGTTGATAAAACGAAGTTTGCTAAACAAATGAGATGCCTAGAATAAAGGAACACTCAAACGCAAGAAATCGCAGTTTTGACACTGCCCGCGTCTTTTCGCGAGGAGAAGCGCTGAAGTAAACATTCTACTCACAACACTTTGTGTAACGACTATAATCAATCGTATAGAAAGGGGCTGTTGGCCACCATTTAGAAGAGACGATCGGCGGGGTATTGCCAATCAGAAAATCATTGTCTCAAGCGAACCTAAAAGAGTCAACCAAAACCCCGCCGTTATCGCATTCTTCTTGCTCTAGAGTGCCTTTCATGGTGTCATACCCCAATTATGAACTAAGGAGTTTCCGCTATGGCTTCAGAATTGAATCAACAACGAATTATTGATGAATTTTTGCGCTGTTTTCGCAAAATGCTGATTGACCCAGAGTTGGCGGGTGAGTTGGTACGCATTGCCAAAGAACACATTAACGAGCCGAATGCTTATCAAGTAATCGCCGAAGCGGTTTCCAGCCAAACGACCCTAAAAATCCAAGAAGAGCATACCGATGCCGATCGCTTGTTTATTAATCTGCTAATAGACACGGTTAAAGGCGACAGTAATCTTTACTGATCCATACTGCCACAGGAGCATGTCTTCCTGTGGCCACTTTTAAAGCATCTTTGTTGTGTTACCTGACCAGCTAAACTCCCCCGACGCCCTGCAACAACTCGCTAACGACATCAAACAGTGGGCCAAAGAGCTTGGTTTTTCTGACTGTCGCATTGTTGATCCAGAGCTTGAACAATACCGCGATCAATTCAACCAATGGCTAGCCGAAGGTTACCATGGGACCATGGATTATTTGGCCAACCATGAAGACTTGCGTTTTCAGCCCGCCATCCTCCACACAGGGACGCGCCGCATTCTTAGCCTGAGCATGTCCTATTTACCTGAGTCAGTGGAGACAGTGAAGCGTTTGAAAACGCCAGAGAAAGCATACATTGCACGCTATGCACTGGGGCGGGACTATCATAAAACCATCCGTAAACGCTTAACTCAGCTTGCCCAAAGGATCGAACAAGCGGTCGGAGATCATGGTTACCGTGCGTTTGTTGACAGCGCGCCGGTACTGGAGCGCCAAATCGCCGAACAAGCGGGCATGGGCTGGATTGGTAAAAACACCCTACTACTTACCCCCAAGGCTGGCAGTCTGTTTCTACTCGGCGAGGTATTCACCAACTTACCTTTGCCGGTCGACAAACCGCAAACGTCGCGCCATTGTGGCAGCTGCTCTGCCTGTTTAGATAAATGTCCGACTGACGCCTTTGTCGCGCCTTGGGTATTGGATGCAAGCAAATGTATTTCTTATCTAACTATTGAATACGATGGCATCATCCCGGAAGAATTACGCAGCAAAATGGGCAATCGTATTTTTGGCTGTGACGACTGTCAGCTTGTATGTCCTTGGACCAAGTTTGCTAAATACACGCAAGAGTCTGACTTCCAACCGCGTCATAATCTAGATCATGCCGATCTTGTCGAGCTGTTTGAGTGGGATGAAGACACCTTCATGAATAACACCGCGGGCTCACCGATTCGCCGAACCGGTTATGAGAATTGGCGTCGTAATATCGCCATCGCGCTCGGTAATGCCCCCACCAGCGAGTCCATTATCCAAAGTCTGACCCAAGCGTTGCCCAACGCATCAGACAAGTTACGCGTTCATGTTGAGTGGGCCCTAGCGCAGCACGCCGCTAAGTATTAAGACGCATTAACCCTTCTTGCGCCGTAGAGGCCACTAAGTTCCCATCTCGATCAAAGATAGACCCACGCACTAAACCACGCGCCCCACTCGCCGATGGACTATCCGCCACATACAGTAGCCACTCATCGAGCCGAAAGGGTCGATGAAACCAGATAGCATGATCTAAGCTCGCAACATTTAAGTTCGGATGACCGATGGAAATACCATGGGGTTGTAACGCGGTTTCCAAGAACCCATAGTCTGAGGTGTAGGCAAGCATACATTGATGCACCAGCTCGCAGTCTGGCAATGGCGCTACAGCACGAATCCACATGTGGCGTTGCGCTAACCCTGGGCGCGGTCGAAAAGGATTTTGATTTTCGACGATGCGATACTCGATTGGCCGCTCCGCGGTCAGTAGGTGACGAATCTTTTCAGGGATTTCATCAGCATGCTTTTGAAATAAGCTAAGCTCAGAGGTGAAGTTTTCTGGGCCAGGTACATTGGGCATGGCAATTTGGTGCTCGGCGCCTTGCTCAAACTTTTGAAACGAAGCCGTCATGATCAAAATAGGTTGCTGTGCTTGCGAGGCAATCACACGACGCACACTAAAACTGCCGCCATCACGGATCACCTCGACGTCGTATTCAATGGTTTGCTGCGCATCGCCTGGGCGAATAAAATAGCTGTGTAACGAATGTGGAGCACGACCTTCGGGAACCGTTTGTGCCACAGCACTTAACGCCTGACCGATCACTTGGCCACCGAATACCTTAGGAAAGCCCAAATCTTGACTCTTACCGACAAATTTAGTGTCAGAAACCCGATTCAAAGTGAGTAAGTCGATCAAATTATGTATAACACTACGCACTGCTTTTCCCCTATCCCAATAGTGGCTCAATCCGTACAATAGAATGGCTCTTAGCAAGTGCCTCACGGCGAGCAGTCAGTACAGAGTACCATGCCTCTGTAAACCAATTTTGCTTCTACTAGAAAATTACAGCGAGGCCAAATGACATGTCAGATTCTAAGCTAATCGACCCTTTCGGTCGAAACATCGATTATTTGCGAATTTCCGTCACGGACCGTTGTGATTTTCGTTGCACCTACTGCATGGATGAAGACGTAGAATTTTTGCCTCGACGCGATATTTTATCGCTCGAAGAAATTGTGCAAATCGCCACCGCTTTTACACAACTTGGCACCCGTAAAATACGCATTACTGGGGGTGAACCCCTAGTGCGTAAAAACATCTTACAAGCCCTTGAGCAAATCGCCAAGTTACCGGGCCTTGATGAATTAACCATCACCACCAACGGCTCGCAGCTAGAAAAAATGGGGCAAGACCTCTTTAATGCAGGCGTTTCCCGTATCAATGTCAGTTTAGACACACTTAAGCGCGAACGCTTCGCCGAGCTCACCCGTCGCGACAAGCTTGATCAAGTGTTGCGAGGTATCGAGACCGTCAGTGCCCTGCCATTCCAACAAATTAAGCTCAACGCCGTAATTTTGGGTGGCCACAATGACGACGAAGTAGAAGACTTGGTGCGCTACGCCTTGGCCCATAATGCCGACATCAGCTTTATTGAAGAGATGCCACTGGGCGTTATTAGCCATCATGATAGAGCAAAAGTGTATATCTCCAGTGACACGCTGAGAGAGCGCCTGTCAGAGCATTGGCAGCTGTCTGCTTCAGAACGCTCCACAGGCGGCCCATCACGCTACTACGACATTGCCGGAGAGCGCCAACAAATAGGCTTCATCTCTCCGCACAGTCACAACTTTTGCAGCACCTGTAACCGTGTCCGATTGACAGCGGAAGGACGTTTACTATTATGCTTGGGCAACGAACATTCAATGGACCTCAAGTCCATCATGCGCGATAACCCCAACGACGATGTACTGCTGCGCCAGTCTATTATCGAATCGTTGGCCTTGAAGCCTGAAAAGCACCATTTTAATTTAGAAGAAGAGCCGCAAATTTTACGCTTTATGAGCGCCACCGGCGGCTAACAACAATAGGATTTAACATGGCTAAAACACCTACTCCTTTCCGCCCTTTAAACATCAATGTGCTGACGGTTTCTGATACCCGTGGTCTCGCCGAAGACACCTCTGGTGATGCATTGATCAGCATGCTACAAGAAGCGGGGCACACATTAGGTGAGCGTAAGATCGTTAAGGACGATGTCTACGCTATGCGCGCGGTGGTCTCAAACTGGATTGCCGATGACAGCGCGCAAGTCGTCTTGATCACAGGCGGTACGGGGTTTTACTCACGCGACAGCACCCCTGAAGCCATCGCACCGCTACTCGACAAAGAAGTCGATGGTTTTGGTGAGTTATTCCGCCATATCTCTTACCAAGAAATCGGCACCTCTACAGTACAATCGCGCGCTTTGGCAGGTCTTGCCAACAACACCCTAATTTTCTGTTTACCAGGCTCAACTGGTGCGTGTCGCACTGCTTGGAATGGCATCATCAAAGAGCAATTGGATGCGCGTCATCGCCCTTGTAATTTCGTTACCTTGCTACTAGGACCTTACCAACCGCCTGTACACGAGGTGTAATCATGGCAGCCTTAATGCCTTTTCGTGACGCTATAAAACAGATCCAAAGCAGCTTAGAGATCGCGTCAACGATTGAACGTATCGAGCTTATGCAGGCCTTAGGGCGTGTGTTAGCCGCAGAGGTTCATTCTAGCGTGCAAGTACCGCCAGCCGATAACAGTGCCATGGACGGTTATGCGCTGCGCCGACAAGACCTTGAAACAAGCCAAGCCTTGCCTATCTCACAGCGTATTGCCGCAGGTGTGGCACCTGCACCACTACAACCTGGTACTTGTGCGCGTATTTTTACCGGCGCCGAAATTCCAGCGGGGGCCGATGCGGTCGTGATGCAGGAAAACACGCAGCAAGATGGCGATTTGGTCGTATTTCAAGAGCAACCTAAAGCCCACGCCAATATCCGCCCTGCCGGGCAAGATATCGCCAACGGTGCACTTGTCTTGACCCAAGGTAAGCGCTTGTCGGCCATCGATATTGGCGTGCTTGCCAGTATTGGTGTCACCCATGTTGACGTATACACGCCCCTTAAAGTCGGTATTTTAACCACAGGGGATGAGCTACAAACACCTGGGACACCACTGTCGGCTGGGCAGATTTATAACTCTAATGGTCCATTAATGGCGGCCTTAGTGACCCAGTCTGGTCATCAGGTAGAAATGATTCGTCACGCCAAAGACTCGATCACTGCCACCGAAACCGCACTAAGTGAGTTAAGCCAGCATTGCGATGTTATCCTGTCCTCTGGCGGTGTGTCTGTCGGCGAAGAAGATCATGTTAAAGCCACCATCGAAAAACACGGTGCTTTGCACTTATGGAAGATTGCTATCAAGCCAGGTAAACCACTGGTGTTTGCTAATGCTTATGGCACGCCCTTCTTAGGCTTACCTGGGAACCCGAGTTCAACTTTGGTAACGTTCCACTTATTCGCCCGCTTAGCGCTTGCTAAAGCTGCTGGCGAGCAACTGAGCCTGCCTAAGCCTTTTAAAGTAGCATGTGATTTTGAACGCAAAGCCAACGCGTCACGTGATGAGTTTTTACGCGTCCATGTAGATCACAGCATTGCAGTGCCGCATAATCAACAAAGCTCTGGCGCGCTGCTTGCCGCGAGTCAGACCGATGGTTATTTGCATGTCCCTGCTATGACAGAAATTAACAAACAAACTGAGCTCGACTTTTACCCATTCACAAGCTTCTAAACTACACTTTAGATACCCACCTTTTAACTATGGCGAGGTATGCAAAGTGCGAGATAAAAACTGGGAGCAGCAACTGTATGAGCATCAACACGCGATGATTCAGCGTCTTGATGCTCACCGTCAAAAAGAACGCTCGACGCCATTAAGCCAAGATGAAATTATGGCGGTCGAGCATACCTTTCAGCTACTGATCGCCTCCATGCTCGATCTGGCTCGCTATATGCTGGAGCATCATTACGCCATTGATATCAGTACCCGAGATAAGGTGTTAGACGCACTCATCGAGCACCAAGATGTCACCTACGAACAAGGTCAGCAAATTAAGGCCTTGGTCGACCTGCGTCAGAAAATTCTGTTTGACTACCTTGAAGAGAATTTCGATGTCTTGTCGGATGCGCTGCAGTTACGCCGCTATGGACTGGTAGAAGTGTTAACAAAAGAATGGCTAGCAAGGCTCGATAGCACTGACCATTAATTGGCTCAGGCGGTCATCAGCCGCCTGAGCTCAACAGCGCTATTGATACGCTAGCTAAGACACCAGTGCCTGAATGTCATCCGAGCTTAGCCCTAGTAGATATAATACCGCATCAAGTCCTAGATTATTCACCGGACATGGAGCTTGTTCACGCACCAGTGGTTTGGCATGTAGCGCCACCCCCAATCCCGCTGCATTCAACATCAATAAATCGTTGGCACCATCACCGCAAGCAATGGTCTGGGAGACCGGCAACTGATACTGCTCAGTCAATTGCGCCAATAACTGCTGCTTACGCTTAGCGTCGACAATCGGTCCAATGTGCTTACCTGTTAAACGTCCCGCCTCGATCTCCAACACATTGGCATGCACGTGGGTCATGCCATATTCCTGCTGTAAACGATCCGCAAAATATGTGAATCCACCCGATAGGATGGCAGTCTTCCAACCCAATTTGTGTAATGCTTTCATCAGAATGGCGATACCGTCCATGTGCACAATACGTTGGTAAACATTATCCATGACCTCACTGCTTAACCCTTCTAGCAAGGCTAAACGCTGTACAAAGCTTTCAGTGAACTCAATTTCACCACGCATAGCACTGGCCGTAACGGCCGCGACTTGTGCGCCGATACCCATTTCCACCGCTAACTCATCGATCACTTCCGCTTTGATCAAGGTCGAGTCCATATCAAAGACCGCAAGGCCCGTTTGAGACGTTGAGGGAGATTGCACTTGCAACACATGGTCTACGCCAGTTTCGTTGGCAAGGGCTAACAACTCTTGACGGTATTGGCTATGTTTACCATCCGCCAGAGGAGTGCTAATGTCGTAACGTTGCACGCTAACGTCGGCTTGGGGATGAGTTAATAATTTTTTTTGCGCCTCAAGCTGGTGCTGAGCAAACCAGGTGTATAATTTGCGCTCACTGTTGGCAAGCTGGTCGCCAATTAAAGTAATCGAAGCAGACATAGGTACTCCTAATAATGGGGAATATAACTATACCAAATCACCCCAATGAAGCTAACTGCAACTACTTACTAAAGAATGTTGTAATTGACCCGACAACAAATCAACAATATATGACGTATCAATCAGATACCTACTGACAGCATATTAGGACGTCGATGGACACCTTGAAGAAATTATCCGCTGGATACTACAAAGTGCTTAAGAAGTGTTCTTCAGCAAGCCTTTTGCTGAGCGCGTACGTAGCCTTCTTAATCATTACCTTGGCAACGGTTTGGTTCTCAGTTACCTCAGCGGTTAATAATTATTTGAATCAACAGACGGATGTACTCGGCAGCAGCTTGGCGACACAAGCTGCCTTCAACGCCACCCAATCGATCTTAACCAACGACCTGCTTAGCTTAAATGTACTACTCAATCGATTGGTCGTGAGCGACAGCATTTTAAGCGCGCGTGTTTACAACAAAGAAGACGAGCTGCTCGCTGAAGCCCATCGCAATGGTAGTCAAGCAGCCAGTGAAGCCGAACTGCGCCCAAGCGAAAAACACCGAGTTTACAGTTCCCCAATTCGTTTTCGTGACGACATCGTCGGCCATGTGTTAATCACACTCGACAAAACCTCTAATCAGAGCACTCTATCTCATATCAGTAACTTAATGATCGGCTTAGGGATTATCCTCACAGCGATCACGGGGTTAATTCTATTGCTACTGCTGCGACGTTTGCAGTTGCCGATTAGTCGTGCCACGGATGCCATCGAAGCTTACACCAATGGCAATCCAGATATGCCACTACCCAAGCGCACTTACAAGGAAGCTCAGGAGCTTATTTATCATGTTAAAAAGCTGCAAACACTAGAGCTTTCTGCGCCGTTAAGCACCCCACGAAACAGTAGTGAAGAGCAAGAAACGGTCTCCGAAGAAGGCCAATTTGAAATTAACTTCGAGCGCATTATCGAAGAGACCGAACGCGAATCTTGTGTACTGTTCATCCAGTTTAAACATTTATCACAGTGGAATGAGACGCTACCGCCACTGCAAGTCGCCAACCTACTCACTCCACTGTATCGCACCATCTTCTTGGCCAGCGAGTACTACAATGGACAAGTCCATCAGTATCAAGATGATAGTGTGTTGATGTTGTTCCAAGCTAAGAACTGTGATGACAATCTGTACATGAATGCTGCCTGCTGCGCTGAGCTCATTAGAGGATTGCTAAAACAATTAATGAATACTGAGCTGTATGATGATACGCCCGAAATTGTTTACCACATGGGGCTTCATCGTGGTAACGAATGGACATCGCAAATGTACGAGCAAAACGCTTTAAATGAAGACGATTTAGAGCCGATCATGCAATCAGCCAAAGCTCTATCTCACTCCGACACCAACAATCACTTGGTCATGAGTGAGGAAGTGATTACAGTCCCTGATATTCAAAACCGTATTATTCTAAGCTTGCCAGAAATCATTGAGCTTGATGAAGAGGAAGTGCTGGCATACTCAGTGAAGGGCTTATCAGATAAATTCCGTCTGCGCGTCCAAGAGCAACTGGATAGCCTTGAACAGAGTTAACACAGCAACGAGATCTAAAAAAGCCCCATTATGTTGGGGCTTTTTTGTGGGCTAAAGAAAGACTGGCTTAATGATCTAAATCGATGACATCCGCTAGCGATAAACCACGATTTTGCAGCAACACACGCAGCTTACGTAATGCTTCTACCTGAATCTGGCGCACCCGTTCACGGGTTAGGCCAATCTCAGCACCTACGTCTTCCAACGTACTCGGCTCGTAACCACGCAGTCCAAAACGACGCGCAATGACTTCGCGCTGCTTATCGTTTAACTCATCTAATAGCTGCTCAATATTGTGGTGCACATCACCTGTTTGGCGCTCGTCTTCAGGCCCCGCGTGTTGGCTATCGGCTAATACTTCGACTAGGCTCTTGTCATTATCAACGCCCCCGACAGGAGAATCGATCGAGCTAACACGCTCATTAAGACTAAGCATCTTTTGCACATCCTCTACCGGACGATCGAGCATCTGTGCAATTTCTTCCGGGGTCGGTTCATGATCAAGTTTCTGGGTTAACTCACGCGCTGCACGCAAGTACACATTAAGCTCTTTGACGACATGAATAGGTAAGCGAATCGTACGGGTTTGATTCATGATCGCCCGTTCGATGGTTTGACGAATCCACCAAGTGGCATAAGTTGAGAAGCGGAAACCGCGCTCTGGGTCAAATTTTTCCACCGCTCTGATAAGACCTAAATTACCTTCTTCGATCAAATCTAGCAGGGTTAAGCCTCGATTAAGGTAGCGTCGAGATATTTTCACCACTAGGCGCAAGTTACTTTCGATCATGCGCTTACGGGCGGCCTCGTCGCCTTTGAGAGCCAAGCGAGCAAAATACACTTCTTCTTCCGCTGTCAGTAGCGGGGAGTAGCCTATTTCGCTTAGGTATAGCTGTGTCACATCTAGTGATTTTGCATCGTTATCCGCATACCGAGCATTCACAGCAGATTCAAACTCAGCGTCCGAATCGTCTTCCGTTTGTTCGATCTCTTCGAAATCAAAGTCCTCAGTGGTTTGTAGGACTTCTTCATTCACCTTATCCATATTTACCGATTTCATATCGTCCTCCTCAAAGCCCCAAAAATTGTAATTATTATTTTTTTGGTAACACTCTTAATGGATCGATCGGTTGGCCATCTCGCCTCACTTCAAAATGCAGTAATGGTCGCTCAGTTCCTTTCCCACCAATTACTGCAAGGGAGTCGCCCATCCGTACCGTTTGTTTTTCCTTGACTAAAATGCGCTCGTTGTAAGCATAGGCACTTAGGTACACTTCATTGTGTTTTACTATGACTAAATTACCGTAGCCAATCAAGCCATTGCCTGCATAAACGACCACACCATCTGCCGCCGCTTTAACATGCTCGGCATCTTTGCCTTTGATGTCTATACCTTTACTACTAACACCAGCGTTTGAAAAGCCTTTTTTCACAGCCCCTGACACAGGCCATTGCCAGTTTGAAACTTTTGCAGTAGGTATCTTTACAGTGGACACAGATTTTTGAGCGGAGTTCACTTTTGAACTGGTGCTTTTTGTCACCGCTCTGGTGGCGCTTGATGACGCGGCAACCTGGCGCGTACTAGATGCTTTCTTCGGCGCACCAGTCAAACGAATCTTTTGATTAGGATAAATAGTATAAGGTGAGTTGATGCCATTAATACGAGCGACTCTGCGGTAGTCTAAGCCGTAAGAAAAAGCAATGGAAAAAAGGGTATCACCCGATTTGACGCGATGGATGCCGCTACTCGGCACAGGGCGAACCTGTGCCGAAGAGCCACCACCGGATGAACCTCTGGGTGCACCATAGTGAAAACTGTCGTAGGCACATCCAGTGAGCGTTAGGCAAATAACGACTAGGGCACTGAGTCTTTTTGTCAGTGTTTTTTTAGAATTCCCTAATTTAGCAAATGCCTTTTTTAATCTCATACGCCACGACTCAATTTACATTTATAACGCTACTTATTATTCGCATCTGTTTTTTGTAACGAGATGTAATGCGCCCCTAAAACAATCCCAGCACCTAAAGCAATTAATAGGCAAGGGATAAGCAAATCTTGTAGCCAGTGATAGTTCGCCATTTGCCATGGTAGTAAAAGAGCCTCTTCACTCGGAATGGTTTTACCGCGCACTTCAATCACACTTAAGGCTTCTTTCCAAGGCCAGACCTTAGTCAATGCACCTAGCATAATGCCAGTCAATAAGGCCAAGGTCACTTGCTTGGCATGCTGTAATAGCCAATGTAGCAACTTGGAGAAGCTTAGCAAGCCCAATAACGCCCCCATGGCAAATATCACAATCACCGCGAGGTTCAAATCTTTAATCGCGCCGATCACATAACCATACATCCCTAGCATTAACAAAATAAAGCTGCCGGAAATGCCTGGTAAAATCATGGCACAGATGGCAATCATGCCGGCACAGAACACCATCAACCAATTAATGCCAACCTGCGTCGGCACCAACATAGACAAACTAGCGCCGATCAGCACACCGATCACTAGCATGCCTAGATGACGTGCATGGAATTTAGGAATGGCGAGAATCAAGACCACGGCGGATGCCAAGATCAAACCAAAAAAGAAGCTCCAGAGCCATACGGGATAAGTGTGCATAAGCTCAGTCATAAGACTGGCAATACTAAAAATCGAGGTCGCAATCCCTGCCAACAAGATCACTAAAAAGGTGCCATCAAAATGTTGCCAAAGCGCCTTGAACTGCCCTTTAAACAACATCATGATGCTGTCCTTGTTGACGCCGCTCAACGCAGCGATCAAGCGATCATAGATACCAACAATAAACGCGATTGTGCCACCTGACACACCAGGAACAATGTCAGCAGCGCCCATCAATACGCCACTCAAGTAAATTTTAAGCCATTTAGGCATCGATTTTTCCTTCTAATAACGGGACGAACTGGGCAGCCTCTGACTCGAGACGCTTCCACTTATCGCCTTGCCGACGCCAACACCCAATGGTAGGCGGGTGATCTGCTATCGGCATAATCAAGATCCCATCTTCTTTTAACATATCAGTCAGTGCTGAGGGCACTTTACTGGCCATGGCGGTGACAATGATGGCGTCCATTTGTACTTTTTGTGGCCAACCTAAGTGACCATCACCGTGCAAACACTCCACATTATTCAACGCCATTCGTTGCAAACGCGCTTGCGCGAGTTGATGCAAACTTCGTTGCCGCTCGATGGTATGCACTTTATTGAAGAAGTGCGCCAAAATAGCGGTTTGATAACCTGAGCCCGTCCCTACTTCGAGTACTCGTCCTAAGCGCGCATATTGCAATAACCACAGGGTCATACGCGCTACCGTCAGTGGTTGACTGATCGTTTGGTTACGACCAATCGGCAAAGATGTTGGACTATAAGCTAAATGAGAAAAGGCAGGCTCAACAAATTCATGACGTGGTAAAGACGCCATGACTTGCAGTAGTTCTGTATGCTCAATTCCTTGTTGTTGCAAATGATGAAGCATTTGCCCAACACGAGCTTGTGAGGATTTTAACAGTTCATCCAGAGCTGTGGTCATAGCGGCAGATCATTCACCCATTGATTCAAATAATTTAACGCACCATGACACGTCATGTCCGTATGGATTGGTGTAATAGAGACGTAACCTTCCGCCACCGCGTGAAAATCCGTCCCCTCGGCCGCATCATTGGCTCCTGCTAACGCACCAATCCAATAACACTCAAGCCCTTTAGGATGCTGCGCCGGAATCGCTGGGTGCGCTTGATGACGATAGCCTAAACGGGTGACTTTGGTACCTTTAAGATCGCTAAAAGGCACATCCGGCACATTGATATTCAGTAACACGTTGGCAGGCAGAGATAAGCTGTGCGCATCCTTTAACAGCTGCACAATCACCTTGGCTGCGGTGTCAAAATGCCGATTACCCACCAGTGAGACGGCAATCGATGGCCGACCTAAATGGCGGGCCTCCATCGCAGCGGCGACCGTACCAGAATAAATGACATCATCGCCCAAATTAGGCCCATGATTAATACCAGAAATGACTGCGTCAAACTTACCATCAATCACTTCTGACATGGCCAAGTTCACACAATCGCTGGGCGTGCCGTCCACTTTATACTGTTTCTCTCGCACACAAGTCGGTCGTAATGGACGCGTCAATGTCAGTGAATTACTGGCGCCACTGCGGTCACGATCCGGTGCAACCAAGGTACAGTCAAAAGCAGAGGATAAGTATTGATGTAAGGTTTGCAGCCCTAAAGCATCCAAACCATCATCATTCGATAGCAGTAGTCTCATGGTGTTTTTCTTGTGATCGGTCATGAATATTGAACAGTTCTCGCAATACACTGGTGGCGAACGCGCCTTTTGGCAGCTCAAATTGCAGTACCAACTGATCCGCCCCTTGGCTACCCTCAAGCAATTCCCAGGCCATATCTTTAGGAACAATGCGTGTCGCGCGACTGTCACGGGCAAAGCCAAATGTCATCAAGCCATCCAGTAGATCTGCTTGCGACTGATAGAGCGCCTTCATTTGCTCGGCTCGGGCGGCGTTGGTTCCCATTGGCCAGCCATCACTGATTAAAGGCAACACTGGCGAGATATCCCCTTGCTTTAAGCGATAGATAAGATCTAAAGACAAAGCTTTGACGCGAAAGGACTGACTGCCATCCCTTGGCTGGGCAATATCACCTTCACTCAGAACGTCCCATGTACCTTGTGCCACGTACAAAGACAGCGCCTCATTGAAAAACCAAGAACGTATCGCCGACAGCCAAAAGGATTGTGTTTTATTCAGCTTATGCGTGCCCTTTCGTCCAGGTAGCACCATGTCACGACCATTGACTAAATTATTCCCGCGAATACCAAACCGCTGTTCACCATAATAATTCGGCACACCATAGCTTTTAATTAACGCTAGACGCTGCTCGATTTCAGTTTGGTCGCCAACAATATTACGCAATCGCAAACTGAAGCGGTTGCCTAGCAAGCCACCTGTTTTGAGCTTTTTGCTATGGCGTGTTTGGCGTAACACTCGCACGATCTCAGGCGCTTTAAAGACGGCTTCAATAGCGCTGAAATCCGGCGTTTGGCCGAGTATATGCAAGCAAAACCACTGACGTGTACAGGCATGGCGGTCTTTGGCGCCAGCATAGGTCACACGACTAGGGGAAATATCTGCTAGTTGCGCCAGACGCTTGGCTAAAAAGTCCGTGTTAACGCCCTGCTTTTCGATCCACAAAAATACAAACTCGCCTTGGTGGTCTGGCTCGTAACCCAATACCTCTTCGACCAAAAAATCGCTTTCAATGGTTTTTAAATCGGCCTTAGCATTAGGCTTTGTCCAAGCATATCCCCAGTCAGTATTCATCGATCGTTTCGGTACAATAACGCCACCGCCTCAACTGCTATGCCTTCCTTACGCCCAGTAAAGCCAAGCTTCTCGGTAGTAGTGGCTTTGACATTGGCCGCACCCAGATCAATCTGAAGATCGCTGGCAATGTTGGCACGCATGGCATCAATGTGCGGACGCATTTTTGGCGCTTGCGCCATAATAGTGACGTCAACATTCCCTACCAGCCAACCTAACTTTTGCACCTCAGCAAACGCTTGGCGTAGCAAAACACGGCTATCAGCCCCAGCAAACTCGGCATCCGTATCTGGGAAATGCTTACCAATATCGCCTAATGCCGCCGCCCCCAATAAAGCATCCGTCAGGGCATGCAAAGCGACATCACCATCCGAGTGCGCCACTAAGCCTTTTTCATAAGGAATGGTGACACCACCGATGACAATCGCGTCGCCTTCACCAAATTTATGCACATCAAAACCGTGCCCAACTCGAAATGGAATCATAGAACGCTCCTATTGTTGCTCTGCTGAATGAATACTTAACAGCGCTTGCGCAATGACTAAGTCATCTGGCACGGTAATTTTCAAGTTACTTGGCTCACCTTCAATAAGGTCTGGTTGCCAATCCATCAGCTCCATCGCAGAGCTTTCGTCGGTGATGGCTATGCCTTCTTGCTGGGCCGTGGTGATGCCTTCATAGAGTGCCATTAAAGGGAATTTTTGCGGCGTTTGCGCTTGCCAAATGACGCTACGATCTACTGTGGCTGTGGCGCGCCCTGCCTCGGCTAGCTTAAGGGTATCTTTAGCAGGCAATGCTAATAGGGCACCTTGCTCACCTGTGTGAGACATAATCCGTGTCAGAGCCGCTTGGGACACTAAAGGCCTCGCAGCATCGTGAACCAACACCGACTCTTGCTCCGCGACCCCTAAGGCCAATAACACCTGCAAGCCATTCACTACCGTATCGGCACGCTCCTCACCGCCATCAAAACGTACCACTTTAGGATGCGTCGCCCACTCAGAATCAGGCCAATAGGCATCATCTGGGCTCACACCTACCGCAACCCCAGCGATCTGAGGATGGTCGACAAACTTGCTAATGGTTAGATCGAGAATGGTTTGCCCTTGCAGCGATAAATATTGCTTCGGCTGTACGCTGGCCATGCGCTGGCCTACACCAGCAGCTGGAATAATCACCCAAAACTGTGTCATTACTTTTCTACTATGCGATAAAAGACTTCACCGTCTTTAATATATTGAAGGTCCGTCCGAACATGTTCCTCTACGGCATCCTCGCCGAGACGCAAATCATCGATTTGGGCACGCAAGGCGTCATTACGAACTTTAAGACGCTTGTTAATCTGCTCTTGGTATTCAATTTGTTTGGCGAGCTCTTCTTCCCGCTTCACGCCTTGTTCACCCCAATAGGTTTGAAAAGACAAGTACGCGGTGAAGCACAAGAAGATCCCTAAAAATATGCGCAACATCATGTTGGAGATTCAGACTCAGGACAAAAATGAATGCCCATTATTTCGCGAAATGCATGAAAAAAAAATAAAAAAGGGAGAACAATGTTCTCCCTTTTCGAACTGCTTAAGAAAATTAAGCTTGGCCTTTGATCTCAGAGCGACCTTTGTAAGGTGCTTGACCACCTAGTTGCTCTTCAATGCGTAGCAATTGGTTGTACTTAGACACACGATCAGAACGGCATAGAGAACCCGTCTTAATCTGACCTGCAGCAGTACCGACCGCTAGATCTGCGATGGTGGCATCTTCGGTTTCACCAGAGCGGTGAGAAATAACCGCTGTGTAGCCTGCCGCTTTCGCCATTTTGATCGCTTCAAGCGTTTCAGTTAAAGAACCGATTTGGTTGAATTTGATCAAGATAGAGTTAGCGATGCCTTCATCGATACCACGCTTAAGAATCTTAGTGTTGGTTACGAACAAATCGTCGCCTACCAATTGGATCTTATCGCCAAGAATCTTAGTTTGGTAAGCAAAGCCTTCCCAATCAGACTCGTCTAGACCGTCTTCGATCGATACGATTGGGTACTCGTTGCACAGCTCAGCTAGGAAGTCAGAGAAACCTTCTGCGGTGAACTCTTTGCCTTCGCCTTTAAGATTGTATTTGCCATCTTCGTAGAACTCAGAGGCCGCACAGTCCATCGCTAGCGTGATGTCTTTACCTAGCTCGTAACCTGCTGCTGCAACCGCTTCTTTGATCACAGCTAGCGCATCAGCGTTAGACGCAAGATCTGGTGCGAAACCACCTTCATCACCTACCGCTGTGTTCAAGCCACGTGAGTTTAGGACTTTTTTCAGTGCATGGAAGATTTCTGCACCGTAACGTAGCGCTTCACGGAAGTTAGGCGCACCCACTGGCTGAATCATGAACTCTTGGATATCAACGTTGTTATCCGCGTGCTCACCACCATTGATGATGTTCATCATAGGTACTGGCATCGAGTACACACCAGGTGTGCCATTGATGTCCGCAATGTGTGCGTACAAAGGTACTTTCTTAGACACTGCTGCCGCTTTCGCTGCCGCCAAAGAAACCGCCAAAATCGCGTTAGCACCGAACTGTGACTTGTTCTCTGTGCCATCTAGATCAATCATGATCTTGTCTAGCTCAGCTTGGGCCGCTGCATCTTTGCCCAATAGCGCTTCACGAATCGGACCGTTGACCGCTGCAACAGCCTTTAGTACACCCTTGCCCAAGTAACGGCTTTTGTCGCCATCACGAAGCTCTAACGCCTCACGTGAACCGGTAGAGGCACCAGAAGGTGCACACGCTGAACCAAAAGAACCATCGGCTAGGATCACGTCAGCTTCTACTGTTGGGTTACCACGTGAATCCAGAACTTCTCTGGCCTTGATATCAACGATTTGACTCATAACAAACCCCTTTTAGTAGATGAGAAACTTACAAACGTCTGTGTTTGTTTAAGTTATTTTTCTTTTCCTGCATATTTCAACGCTGCATGTACAAAGGCGCTGAACAGGCCGTGCCCGTATCGAGGTGTTGAAGTAAATTCAGGGTGGAACTGACACGCCACAAACCATGGGTGATCGGCAATTTCCACCATTTCTACTAAAGAGTTATCGCCCGAACGACCAGAGATCGTTAGACCTGCCTCTTCTAGCGCAGAAACATAGTAATTATTCACTTCGTAACGATGGCGGTGACGCTCGCTAACGACAGCTTGACCGTATGCCGCACGTGCTTTAGTGCCTTCGATCAAGTTACAGTTTTGAGCCCCTAGGCGCATCGTACCACCCAGATCGGATTCCTCTGACCGGATTTCTTTGGAACCTTCAGAGTTAGTCCATTCAGTGATTAGACCAACTACAGGATTCTCTGTTTTAAGATTAAACTCAGTGCTGTGGGCACCCGTTAGATTTGCTACGTTACGAGCAAATTCGATGACCGCTACTTGCATACCTAAACAGATACCCAAGTAAGGGATTTTATTTTCACGTGCGTACTGCGCTGTACGAATCTTACCTTCTACACCACGCTCACCGAAGCCACCCGGTACTAGGATCGCATCCATACCTTCAAGGATCGCTGTGCCTTCTTCTTCAACTTTTTCAGAGTCAATGTAATGCAGTTTCACCTTAGTGCGCGCGTGAATACCAGCATGATCCATCGCTTCGATCAAAGATTTGTAGGCATCCAACAGCTCCATGTATTTACCAACCATGGCGATGTTCACTTGCTTCTCTGGATTTAGCTTCGCTTGAGCGACTTTGTTCCAGATCTCTAGATCAGCAATGTTGCAATCTAGGTTGAAGCGCTGCACGATCAGGCTATCAAGCCCTTGGTCGGCCAACATTTGTGGGATTTTGTAGATGGTATCTGCATCTGGTAGCGATACGACAGCACGCTCATCAACGTTGGTAAACAAGGCAATCTTCTTACGCTCTGGCGCTTCGATGCTCACTTCCGAACGACAAATTAGGATATCTGGCTGAATACCAATCGAACGCAACTCTTTAACAGAGTGTTGCGTCGGCTTAGTTTTGGTTTCACCAGCAGTACGGATGTAAGGAACCAAGGTTAGGTGCATGAACAAAGCACGGTGTGAACCCAGCTCAACTTTTAGCTGGCGAACCGCTTCTAGGAAAGGTTGTGATTCGATATCACCTACCGTACCACCGATTTCAACTAGGGCAACGTCGGCACCTTCAGCGCCTTTGATAACGCGGCGTTTGATCTCATCAGTGATGTGAGGGATCACCTGAACCGTACCACCAAGGTAGTCACCACGACGCTCTTTTTGTAGAACGTGTTGGTAAACGCGGCCTGAAGTGAAGTTATTAAGCTTGCTCATCTTGGTATCGATGAAGCGCTCGTAGTGACCTAAGTCTAAGTCTGTCTCAGCACCGTCGTCGGTTACGAAAACTTCACCGTGCTGGAATGGGCTCATAGTGCCTGGGTCCACGTTGATGTATGGATCCAGTTTCAGCATGGTGACTTTTAGACCACGGGATTCTAGGATTGCAGCAAGAGAGGCTGACGCCAATCCTTTACCAAGTGATGAAACCACGCCGCCTGTGACGAAAATATATCGTGTCGCCATGAGTGTTTAGCCCGCCTTAAATTGTATGATCGAAATGAGAATGAGGCATTTGAAAACATGCCTTTAGGACGGGAGCAAATGATAGCATCAGACCCCCTTCCACTCAACGTAAAAGCGGACAAGTTTACCGCCTTTTGGCCAAAAATTGTAACAAACTTTCTAGCCTTTTCGACAAGTCCTTGATTTATAAATCTAACACCAAACATTCGCTACGCGCCCGTGAGCAACAAGGCATAATTAATTGTCCTGAAGCGCGCTCATCATTGGATAAAAAAGTGTCTCTATGATCCGCCACACCTTCGATCAAGCCCGTCATACAAGTGCCACACCAACCCTCTTCACAAGAAACAGGTACATCAATGCCATTGGCTTCCAAGGCTTCCGTAATCGTCACACCTTGGTCGACATCGATCATTTCACCGGTACTGGCAACTTTGACCTGAAACGCATCTAATGGCGCATTGTCCATCTCTGGCGAACGGGATCCACTAAAGTACTCACGATGTAGCTTGGTCTCAGGCCAGCCCAAACTTGCGGCTTGCTCCAAGACGGTATCAATAAACGCCTGCGGACCACATACATAGATATCGCGCTTATCTTTATGCTGCTCCAGCAACGCTCTAATATCGGCACGGCGCTCGGTATCAGTAAAGTGAAATTGCACCTTATCAGCAAAGGGCGAGTCTTTGAGCATCTGGTAGAAGGGGGCTTTAGCAGAACTTTTAACCGAATAATGCAAACAAAAGTTGGTACCCGTTTTGTGCAGCGTTTGCGCCATCGGGATCAAAGGCGTAACACCGATACCGGCCGCCATCAACAGGGCTGGGGAACGTGGGTTGGTTAGTAGGAAATGGTTTTGCGGAAACTTACACTGCAGCACATCGCCTTCTTTAAGTCGATGCAGCTCCGCTGAGCCACCACGGGATTGAGGCTCGCGCAACACTGCGATTTCAAAACTTTTGCCAGAGGTTGGCAAGCGACAAAGGGAATACTGGCGCAATAAGCCGCTTGGCAATTGCAAGGTAATGTGCGCGCCAGCTTGGTAGACAGGCAACGGCTCGCCATCTTCGCGCGCCAACTCGATTCGAACCACATCCTCGGTTTCTTTCAGGATGCGCTGTACCACCAAATCCAACATTATGGCTTTCACTGGCTCCACCTCATCTAGCAATCATTTACCTCTTAAATATAGAGTACTTAGAGATGCTAGGAAATAGCCATAGTGTTGGTATCAAAGTGATTAGTGCCAAGGATTACCCAGCGGCACCTCTAAGGTATTGCCTTCACCGACTGGCTGCCCCACCATTTCATCATAAGCACTTTGGTGACAGAGAACCATTTGCTCAACCTGCTTGCCTTCAAACAGCTGCTGCAACTCGAGCTTATTATGACTTTTTAGAAGTTCACCACGCTGGTCATGCAAGTAATGCTCTTGCCCGTCAATCACCACCGAAAGCTGATACAAGTTGGACTCCAACGAGTGAATTCGCACTTTTTCAAAACTCTGAATGTCATGTAAGTCTGCTATTTTCATCATCCACCTCCTACTGAGTTGTAAAACTTACGTACAAATAGGTTGAACAGATGACTATTTTTGAACGAATATGCAACAAATAAAGCCGCTTTATTACATGGAAACCGCTTACAAAGCGAACTATGTTCAGTAGACAACTAGACCGAGTCGATTTCGGCACGTCATGAACGATAACAATAAGGAACCCAAGATGACTTCGCTGCAACCATTAAAAAAAACACTCATCGCAACCACCATTGCCCTTTCTGCTTCGCAACTCTATGCAGCAGGGTTTCAACTTAACGCCCAGTCAGCGACTGGCCTCGGCCGTGCCTTTGCGGGTGATGGCGTTATTGGCGATAACGCTTCAGTCATCGCTCGCAACCCAGCGGCGATGTCACTTTTCAAGCAACCAGCTCTATCAGTTGGCTTTGAAACCATAACGACAGATATTGAAGTAAAAGATTCTACATATTCCGGACTAGGGGGGACGGCTAATGCAGATACAAACTCGGTAGGAGACACATCCTTAGTTCCCAATTTCTATTACATTCAGCCTATAAATGACAAGTTTGCTTGGGGTTTCAGCGCCTATTCTAATTTTGGAACCAAGACTGAGTTCAGCGACGATTACGCTGGCAAAGAGTACGGCGGCAAAACCGATGTTAAAAGCCTTAACCTAGGCTTAGTGGGATCATACAAAATCACTCCTGCAGTATCTCTTGGTGCAGGTCTAGATGCTATTTACGGAAAAGGTACATTCACTAGACCTGATACAGCTTACAGCGGCGGCCGAGATGTTCTCGACATTGAGGCAGATGGCTGGGCTTTAGGCTGGAATGTAGGCGCGATGTATGAAGTAAACAAAAATCACCGCTTCGGTTTTGATTACCACTACAGCCCTGAAATTGAAGCTGATGGGGATGTTTACCGGTTCAACCCATCAGCCCCCACGGCAACTGCTATAGAAGATACAGTCTTAATGCCACTTCCTGATATGGCGGAATTCTCCGGCTATCATCGCTTATCACCCAAGTATGCCATTCATTACAGTATTCAGTTTATTGAATGGTCAGAATTCGACACTTTAAAAGCAGAAAAAACAGGAAACATTAAAGAGTACAGCTGGCAAGACGCATGGCATTATGCCATCGGTGGCACTTACTATATGAACGATGCATGGGAGCTGCGTGCTGGCTATATGTATGATACTAGTGCTCAAGATCAAGTACGCTCGATTGCTGTACCTGACTCGGATCGTCAATGGCTCTCTGCTGGGTTCACATACAAACCTGATGATGTCAGCAGTATCGATTTTGGAGCGACCTACTTGCTAGGAGAAGATGTGAACGTTACAGAAAACACACCTAATCCAGGGAACCCTAGTACGAATGTTTCATCAATTAATGGTACGACACATGCAAATGCAATTCTTTTGGGTCTGCAATACAGTCGATCTTTCTAAGTATTGTTAAACAAGCATTCCAATCAAAAAGCCCAGCTACTCGCTGGGCTTTATTTTAGATATTGAAAAGTTAGGTATTCGAAGGCCACACCAAAGCACCATTACGCTGCCAAATCACTTTGCCCTGCCAATCAGGGTGTTGCCAAAGATCGCCGATCGCGACCAAGGTCTGATCACAAAAAATATAAGGCAATTGCTCACGCCACCAGCTAGGGATCTTTTGATCCTGTAACCATTTTTTTAGCGGACGATGACGGCCATTATTCATGCGTAGTTGAATTCCCTCTGGTCGAGATCGAATCAGTACTGTTTGATCACAGTAAAGGCGATCAAACGGGCGCTCCAGCCAAGTATCAGCGGCCAGCGTCTGTTCAGACACTATCTGTGCCTTAGGTAACACATACAGCACATCCTGAAACCTTATCAGTCGATAGTCAGCACTTTGGTACTGCGGACGCTTCGCTTGATGACTAAAAAACATTTGTACTAAAGCGGCTTGTTGATGTTGTGTCACACCAATACCTTGCTGTGCTAAATAAGTGGTAAGCCAAAAACCTCGCTCGTCCTCAGGAAGCTTGGTGAGCAGCAGTCCACCATCGGCGTCGATAAAGCCAGCTAAGCTGTCTTGCACTAAGCGCTCCAGTACCTGCGCTTCACTTTGTAAGCGCGTGACACTCTGTGCGATGCGCTCCACTACTTGGCCGTTGTTGTGCTGCCAAGGCGCAAGCACTTGATGACGTAAAAAGTTGCGGCGAAAACGCGCATCGTCATTCGACTCATCTTCTACCCAAGATACATGGTGCTGCCGTGCGAACGCTTCTATCTGTGCCCGTGGCGTATTGAGTAAGGGTCGAACAATAACAGCATCTCCCAGCTCGCGATGCTCTGGGATGCCCTGAATACCACGCCAGCCGCAGCCGCGCTCAAGCCTAAATAACAGTGTTTCAGCTTGATCGTTGGCATGATGACCTTGCAGCAACACATCGCCCGCTTGAACATACTGCTCGAATACTTGATAGCGTTTTTGTCGCGCCTGATCCTCAACCGAAGCGCCCTGCTCGACCTGCACACACTCGCTGACAAAAGGTATCTGCCAGTCCGCACATACCTGCTGACAATGGCGCAGCCAAGCATCGGCCTGCTCACTTAAACCATGATGCACGTGCACTGCCATGACACGCTGGCGCAGTGTCGAAGGGGCTTGATGGGTCAACAAGTACAGCAGCACCATCGAATCCACACCGCCGCTTAGCGCAACCCATACTTTCCCGTGCGCGCCAAGTAAGCACTCAATACGCTCGAAGTCGATATCAATCATGCACTGTCTCTTTCTCAGGCGTTACAAACAGAAAAGGCGCCGAAGCGCCTTTAACACGATAAACCAAGCGGCTTACAGAGCAAATAAATGGTGTTTCTTCTTGCCCAGTTTGACCAAGAAGTATTTGCCGTAATAGCCATTCTCTGCGGTAAAGATCTCAGCAGCAGCCATGTTATCGTCCATCCCCTTAGCGACACCATTAACGATGACAGAGTTACGCTGCAATGCATCTTTTACTTGTTTACCGCTAGCAGCCAGACCTGCATCCGCAAGTAACGTTGTCAGTGGCGTGTCAGCAAGATCGATACCTGCCAATGAGCTGCTTGGCAGACCGTCTAGCTGGATCTGCTCAAGATCTTGCTCACTTAGCTGATCTGTTTCACCGCTAAATAGCGCTTGAGTAATACGTTCTGCTGCGGCTAGACCTTCTTCACCGTGTACCAAACGCGTCGCTTCACGGGCTAGGATCGCCTGTGCTTGTGGCTTACCGCCGTTTTCTTGATCGGCCTTTTCAATCGCATCAATTTCTTCAATCGATAAGAAAGTGAAGTACTTCAAGAATTTGTAGACGTCAGCATCCGCGGTGCCAAGCCAGAATTGGTAGAATGAGTACTGGCTCGTCTTGCTCGAATCAAGCCATACCGCACCCGACTCCGTTTTACCAAATTTAGTGCCGTCTGATTTGGTCACCAAAGGTACGGTCAAACCGAACGTTTGCGCTTGGTTTTGACGACGAGACAAGTCGATACCACCAACAATGTTGCCCCACTGGTCACTACCACCAACCTGCAAGGTACAGTCGTACTGACGATTCAGCTCAGCGAAGTCCATGCCTTGCAGCAAGGCGTAAGAGAACTCAGTGAAAGAGATACCTGAACCTTCGCGATTCAGACGTTGCTGCACTGACTCTTTGTTAATCATAGCGTTAACCGAGAAGTGCTTACCGATTTCACGCAAGAAATCGATCACATTCATTTCCCCGGTCCAGTCTAGGTTATTGACCACGCGTGCTGGGTTATCGACGCCTTCAAAGGCAATAAACTGACTCACTTGACCTTTGATCTTATTCGCCCAGTCGCCCACCACATCAGAGGTGTTTAATGAACGCTCGGCTGCTTTAAAGCTTGGGTCGCCGATCATACCTGTTGCGCCACCAACTAAGGCAATCGGGTTATGACCCGCATCTTGGCAGCGTTTCAGTACTAATAGCGGCACCAAGTGACCAAGGTGTAGACTGTCAGCGGTTGGATCGAAGCCACAATACAAAGTACGACGACCGGATGACAAGTGAGCGCGCAGCTCTTCTTCAGATGTCATTTGAGCGATTAGCCCACGAGCTTGCAAATCAGCTAATAGGTCGAGGTTTTGTTGTGTCATTGTGTAGATCCAAATCCTAGTTGAGTGAAAATATTTAGCGTTCAATTATAGCCACTTAGTTGATAGGATTACACGGCTTTGTAATGAAAATGGACGCCAAAAAGTGAACAAATCACGCTTACCAAAAAGCTTACTCGTTGCCTCATGTATTTTTGTCTTGGCTGGGGCGAGTCTGTTGTTTTGGCCTAGCACACAACCTTTGGTATCCACACAAACCAATAGCACCACACCAACCTCATCGTCGGCCAGTGCGGGACCCATTCCTGAGCCGCAAACTGTCGCTACGCCCGAGCATCTACAAAAACAAGAACAAACGTTAGAATCCACCACTTTTGTACTACAAGAAGGAGATTCTTTATCGCGTATTCTGGATCGCTTAGGCATCAGCAATCGTCAAATCGCCATGCTGATTCGTGCGGATGAAGATCAAGTCTTTAGTCGTCTGCAACCCAATCAGACCTTAGAAGTCACTGTTGCGATGCCATCACAGGACCTCAAAAAGGTCATACTTACCCCTAATCGCACCGAACGCTACGAATTCACCTATGGCGGTGGCGCTTTTCGATTTGAAACACACAAGGTGCCAGTTAGCACTGAACGACTCTACAAAGAAGTCTCGATTCAAACATCACTGTTTGTCGATGGCGCCAATGCAGGCATTCCGGACAAGATCCTCTTTCAACTGACGGACATCTTCCGTTGGGACATTGATTTTGCTTTAGACATTCGCCAAGGCGACCGCTTTGCGCTGGTCTACGAAGTACAGGAAGTAGAAGGCGATGTGGTGGGCTACGGCGACATTCAAGTGGCGCAATTTATTAACAACGGCCGCGTATTTGAGGCACTACGTTATGACACACAAAAACGTACTGATTATTTTACCGTAGACGGTTTGTCGCTACGCAAAGCGTTTATTCGTACACCCGTCGACTTCACACGCATTTCATCACCGTTTAACCCACACCGCTTACATCCAATCTTCAAAACCACACGGCCTCATCAAGGAGCGGACTATGCCGCACCGACCGGCACCGAAGTACAAAGTGCAGGCGATGGCACATTAACATTTGTGGGGCAGATGACCGGCTACGGCAACACTATTATCGTTGATCACGGGCATGGCTTTAGTACGCTTTACGCTCACCTAAATGGGTTTGCCGAGCAAATGATTGCAGGCCGTGACGTGCGCCAAGGACAAGTGATTGCCTTCGTCGGGGAGACCGGCTGGGCCACAGGACCACACTTGCATTACGAGTTTCGCATTAATGGCCAACATCAAGACCCTGAGACCATCACTATTCCAAATGATAGCCCGATGAATCAGCAGGAGCTGCGCACCTTTTTACCCTACGCACAGCAAACCATGCAGCGTTTTACACAGCGCCATTCGCCAGCGTTCAATCAAGCCCTATCACGCTTACGCCGCTGAGCAGGCACAAAAAAGCCGCCCTAAGGCGGCTTTTTAAATTCGATTGTGTCAGCGGATTATAGTGCGCTGTCAACAAACTCGATCAGTTGTGATTTTGATACAGCGCCTACTTTAGTCGCAGCCACTTCACCACCTTTGATAACAAGCAGTGTTGGGATACCACGTACATTGTACTTAGGTGCTGTTTCAGTATTTTCATCAACGTTGATTTTAACAACTTTAACACGACCTGCGTATTCTTGAGCAACGTCTTCAAGAACCGGCGCGATCATTTTACAAGGACCACACCAAGGTGCCCAAAAGTCTACGATCACAGGTAGGTCAGATTTTAGAACTTCTTCTTCGAACTGAGCATCAGTTACGTTTACGATATTTTCGCTCATTGCTAAATCCTTAAATTCGGTTATTTCTTTAATGTGATCTAGTGTATCACTAATCTCAGCGCTTAAAAATCAGAATACTTAACCGCGCTGATAGCAAAACGCTATAACGTCATGTCTTCCAACAGCGCCACCAACTCCGGCAACGAATGCACTTCGGCATCTGGCGTCACTGACCACTCAGAGCGCCAGCGGCGAGCACCATGGCGGTTAAACCAAACCGCACGAGCCCCAGCGTTTACCGCCCCTTGCACATCATCGATCGGGTGGTCGCCAACGTGAATAATACGCTCCATCGGCACATCCGCGCGCTCCGCCAAACGCTGAAAAATCTCTGCATCGGGCTTAGCGATGCCTTCTTTGTCGGCACGAATCACGGTTTTAAAGTAATGATCCAAAGAGATGAACTTATGGAATACATCGGCGTTGCCATTGGTCAAAGCGGCCAATTCATAGCGCTCAGACAGCTTAGTCAACGTCGGATGCACATCGGGGTACAAATCAATACGCTGACGCCAGTCGTAAAACACATTAAACGCCTGCTCTGCTCGCTGCTTTGCTTCTTCGCTTGGCAAACCATAGCGCTCTAGAGCAACTTGATACTGCGCCAAGCGTACCTTAGTTACATCATGTTTAATCTCAGGGTACAACTCATAGATCTCATACTTTAAAGGATCCATAGTTGGCGTATAAAACTGTTCGGCAAAGCCTGGAAAATGGTCATCAAACCATTTTTCCATGGCGTGCTCTGCTCGTGCGAGAGTTGGATCCACATCCCATAGGGTGTTGTCCAAGTCGAAAGAAATCAGAGTTTTCATGGTAATAACCTAAGTAAAAGTGCACTGAGCAAATCGGAGAAATAATCTAAGAAGAGTGCGCCCTTGTCTTTATCGAAGTGATTTAAGCGATTCGAACCTAACGCGAGCACGCCATGATATACCACTTGGCCATTCTCTAAGGATACTAACGGTAGCACGGCTGATGACATCACCGAGCGACTTTGCCCAGCAAATAAGAATTCTGACTCGGCCACCGATAAGACGCCGCAATAGCAACCTGAGTGCAACAGCATTTCTTTGAGAATCGGCTCAGACGACTCCCAGCTGGCCGTGCGAATAGACGTGTCGAGCGTGTCATCGGTAAACAGCACCATCGACAAATAATCGACTGCAAAGTCTTCCCGCATGACTTCTTCGACCACGGCGGCAAAGTCGTCTAAGCTTTCGCAGCTTAGACACTTCAAAATTAAGCGTCGACTCTTTTTCATGATCGCTTCGTTTTCGCGTGCAATGTCTACTAGACGCTCAAACTCACCACGATAATCCGCGGTCGATTGACGTAACAAAGAGACCTGACGCTCTAACAGCGAGATAGCACCACCGTGAACCGGATGAGGAATAGTCAACTCCTCTAATAACGCTGGATGTCGCTCAAAGAAATCAGGCGTTGTTTTTAGATAGCGGACGACTTCCTCTTCCGTCATGGAACCTCTCTTAAAGATAAATTTGTCCTTCAAAGACTTTTTCGGCGGGCCCAGTCATGACAATCGGATGACTTGGCCCTTGCCATTCGATACGCAGATCACCGCCTGGTAGATGCACCAACACTTGCGAATTTAGCCAGCCTTGCTTAATGCCAGCGACGACCGCCGCACAGGCACCTGTACCACAAGCTTGCGTTTCCCCCACACCGCGCTCAAACACACGCAGATTCACCTCATCGGCAGACAAGACTTGCATAAAGCCCACATTGACGTTTTTCGGGAAGCGCTCATGACATTCCACTACAGGGCCAACAGTATGTACGATCTCATCGCTCAGTTCGTCTACACGAATCACCGCATGCGGGTTGCCAACGGATACAGGCGTAAGCTCGACTGTCTGTCCAGCGGCTTCCAACGTATAAAGCTCTTGTACCCCATCAGCAATAAACGGTAAGTCGTCAGGCATAAAGCTTGGTTCACCCATATCGACGGACACTTGACCGTCATTCATGACATTCAGCTGAATTTGGCCACGCTTAGTCTCAACATTGATGACGCGCTTATTGGTCAACTCTCGATCCAATACGAACTTGGCAAAACAACGGGCGCCATTGCCGCAATGCTCTACTTCTGAGCCATCGCAGTTAAAAATGCGGTAGCGAAAATCCATATCAGGATTGGAAGGCGGCTCAACCACCAACAATTGATCAAAGCCAATACCGCGGTAACGATCACCTAAGCGCTCAATCTGCGCTTTGTTGAAGTACACCTTGCGTGACACCGCATCGACTACGACAAAGTCGTTGCCAAGGCCATGCATTTTGGTAAATTTTAATAACACATCAGGCTCCTTAAGCAGGCAATAATTGCTCACCAGCTAATTGATGCTCAATGTCTTCGCGCTCACGAATCAAGTAGGTTTTATCACCATCAACCATCACTTCCGCAGCGCGACCACGGCTGTTGTAATTGGACGCCATGGTAAAGCCGTAGGCACCTGCTGAACACAAGGCTAATAAACCACCTGGCTCAATGTCTAGTTCACGATCTTTACCCAAGAAGTCGCCGGTTTCACAAATCGGGCCAACTAGGTCATAAGTTCGCTTACCTTCTGCTGTCGCTTCCAAGTTAACTTGGACAATGTCCATCCAAGCACCATACAGCGAAGGACGAATCATATCGTTCATCGCACCATCAATGATGGCAAAGTTTTTATGCGGGGTGCATTTTAGGAACTCAACCTTAGTCAACATCACAGCCGCATTGGCAGCGATCGAGCGACCTGGCTCAAACGCTAGTGAAAGTGGACGATCACCTAGTTTTTCAAGCAATAGCGCAGCGTAATCTTTTGGCTCTGGCGGTACTTCATCACGGTAACGCACACCTAGACCGCCACCTAGATCAAGGTGTTTGATCTCGATGCCTTGCTCGGCCAACTGATCAATCAAATCAATCAAGCGATCAAAGGTATCCAAGAAGGGTTGTAGCTCGGTTAGCTGCGAGCCAATGTGGCAGTCCACGCCCATCACGTTCAGGTTTTCAAGTGAGTGCGCTACGCCATAGATGCGTACTGCATCTTGGATATCGATACCAAATTTATTGTCTTTTAGACCGGTCGAGATGTAAGGGTGCGTTTTGGCATCCACATCAGGATTCACACGTAGCGACACTGGCGCTTGCTTACCAAGCTCACCTGCCACTTTGTTCAGGCGATGCAACTCGGCTTCTGACTCAACGTTGAAGCAGTGAATGCCCACTTCTAACGCACGGCGCATTTCGTGTTCTTGTTTGGCTACGCCTGAGAACATCACCTTACTCGGATCACCACCGGCGCGTAACACACGCTCAAGCTCACCTACTGACACGATATCAAAGCCCGCACCGCGACGCGCCAGTACGTTTAGGATGGCAATATTTGAACACGCTTTCACGGCGTAACAAATCAGGGTTGGGTGTGAAGCAAACGCATCCGCATACGCTTGATAGTGAGTCTCAAACGCGGCACGTGAGTAAACATACGTAGGTGTGCCGTATTGTTGTGCGATATCTGCTAAGGAAACGTTTTCAGCCTGTAGTTGCTGACCTGAGTAATTAAAAAAAGACAAGGTATACCTCAATTCTGATTCGTAGTGGTGGCAGTCTCTTCGGCGGTCGGCTGATCCGGTAAATACAACGGACCTTTGTTACCACAAGCGCTTAACACTAGGGCAAAAAACACGACAAAAAAGGGCTTTAACACTGTCATCACCATCCATTAATACATTTTTCTGACAGTATACTGATCCCCCCTGTGATTCCCACCCCTGCTAGGAACTTTGACGAAAATTCTTTGCCGCGCCCCTCTTCCACCAAGGGCTTGATTTGTTATAGTGAAGGACTGCACGGTATCAGTGCAGAGTTTGTTGGTAAGAAGAAGGCAGGTGATCTTCATGGGGCGTTTGGGTAAACCATGGTTGTTGGCATTAATCGTTGCCTTATGCCTGCACGGCCTTTTTTTCTTGGGATTTAAAGATCGCCACTGGGGCATTGATGCACTGCCGAAAGCGCCGCCACAGCTCAACGTTTCTATTATTCCGGCGGACACTGAAGACTCACAACCAGAGCCGCCAATAGAAGCCCCTCAAACAGCCTTTACTGAGCCAGAAGATGCTCCAATTGACAATACTTCTGTAAACGACACCCCAGTGCCTAACAGCATACCGTCGCAACCTAGCAACCCTATGCCAGCCGATCTTCTTGCGCCGGTTAGCACAGAAACGCCGGTCGCGCCGACCTCAACACCAGCTAGCACCGCAAACGTGCGCCAACGGGCTGTCTCGCTACGGGAAATAGACCAACTGCAACAGGGCTTAGATCAGCTACCAGAGAACTGGAAACAGGACAGCTTACTAGACATAGGTAACGACAAAAATCGTGAAAACACCGTCGATACAGCAAAAGCGGCTTTCTCGCCTAACTTTAGACAGGCGCTGAGTGAAGCCAAAAACCTGCAGGCTGAATACAAAAAAGGGGTTATCCAAGAGCACGACTACCCGATCACCGAAGACGCGGATGGCACGCGCTACGTCAATATCAAAGGGGTGTGTTGGAAATTGCCTGAACCTGGTAGTTATGGCGAATGGCAAGTAGTGCTATCAGGCTGCTCAGGGCAACAGCACACCTTCCGCTTTGAGCTCAATATCACCACTGATATCTTGCGCAGTGATATGTTTAATGACCTGCCTTTCAGTATTCCTGAGCGTTAGTTAGGACTTTTGAGCGTACAGCGACAAGAGTTGCGTGAAGCGGCCTTTTTCCTGATGAAATAAAGCCTGAAGACGACCATTGGCCCAAAGCTTTTCATGAAAGTGGTAAGCCACTGTATTCACGGCTGGCTCCAACAACGCGACAGTACCACCCAACAAAAAACTTCCTGTAACCAAGTAAGTAACAGTAAACGCAATGGAAAAATGCACTAGGGCAAAAGTTAAGGTTTTCATCGGCTTCACTCCTCTTCAACGATTAAGGTTAAGAGTAAAAGCTCACCCAAGATTATTGAAATAGATTAAAAGAACCATCTTAATTACATTAAGCTATCAAGGTAGACAAAGTAGTTAGCATAGAAACGTTGTTCTGGGCTATTTTCCTGCTGCGCCTCTAACCACAACCCCGACCCGACCCAGTCCACTTGAACTGGCCACGCCTGCGCCAGCCAGCGGCGTGCCTCGGCTTGGGATAGCGCCTCCCCAACCAACACTAAGTGTTTAATACCTAGCTCAGTCACCACTCCCAGCACTTCTTCTTTCGAGCGTATCTCTTCTAAACAAAGCGTGTGCTCTTGCTCTTGAGCTAGGGCCCAGGTAATCAGCCGCGCTGGCAAGTAGTGCCCATCTAGCGCCACCACCAACACTTGATAATCTTTTGCAGGCACACGTTTCCGCTTTTGTTTTAGCGAGACCAACAACTCATTCAAAGAGGTTCGCAACACCGCATAGGCCGGTGCACTCGCTTGGTCGCTTTGCAGTACCTGTAGCGCCGGTAACAACCCCTGGCGTAACACCACGTTGACCGGATATTGCTTAATAGCCTCAAGCAACTGCGCCTCCCATTTACTTATCGCAAAAGCTCGTACCGTTTGAACAAAGCCGGTTCGCCACGCTAACCAAGGACTTTCATCTTGCACTGGCGCAACAGGAGACACCTGCTGAGATAGCAGCTCTCGAACCTTACTGACCGCCACCCCTTGGTTGATCCAATACAGAATGCGCTGCACCTGCTCAACATCGAAGGCGGTATACAGCCGATGCCCTTTATCGGTACGAAAAGGCTTTAATAATCCATAGCGACGTTCCCAAGCACGTAAGGTCACCGAGTTCACTCCCGTGCGCTCGGATAATTCACGAATCGGAAATTGATCTACATTTAAGTCTGCGGACGTATGTTTCATATTCAATAACCATAACTTGTACAATTTGTATTTTTGTACAAGAATATAAATTATACAAACATTTTTGCTGTACAACGTTAGTCAGACGCAAATACGGAGTAAATTTTTATGGCGACACCAATCCCTACCACCAAACTTGTCATTATTGGTGCCGGCCTAGCGGGGGCCACTTTTAGCCACCTTGCTACTCAGCATCACATCCCGACGACTATCATCGAAAAATCTCGTGGTACGGGTGGACGCGCCGGAAGTAAGCGCTTGTCCTGTGGCGGCATTGATCAAGGCGCCAGCATTTTGGGGTTCAGCGATGAAGATTTGACCGATATTCGCGAACATTTGCTTGAGCAAAATGTGTTGCAACGCTGGCAAAGCGGCTATGTCGGCACACCGCGTATGTCCTCGATTACGCGCTACCTAAGCAGCCATGCTGAGCTGGTCACCGAAACCAAGGTACAACATATCGAACGTAGCTACGACGATTACTGGCTACTTCGGGATGATAAGTATCAACCCGTTATCAAAGCCGAATATGTCATGATTGCGACACCTGCCCTACAAGCCTCAATGCTGCTGGCGACGATCCCAAACACCAGCACACTATTACTGCAAGCCAACCGCGCGGGCGCCAATACCTTGTCTCAGTGGGTGATGTGGCTACGCACCAGCCAAACCGATGCCGCGCCGCTGCAATTCTCTGTTCATCCTTCACTGGAAACCTTGATCAAAGATTCCGATAAGCCGGGTCGTGAGCGTCAAGACGATGACCTGTGGGTCGTACAAGCTTCGCCCGAATGGAGCCAGACCCACTTAGACAGCGACAAGGCCGAGGTTCAAGCCGCTCTACAACAAGCCTTCAGCGAAGTGATTGACTGCGAAGTATATGAAGCCGGTGAACCCCATCGCTGGTTGCTTGGTCGCCAAGCAATGCCCGTCTCGAGTAGCAGCTTCCTATGGGACAACCAACTCAACATCGGCCTAATAGGCGACTGGCTCTGCCAAGGGGATGCAGAGGGCGCCATGTTGAGCGCTCAATACGCATTCGACTATTTACGCAAAAAAGTTTTGTAAGCAATTATTGGGGGAAAGCATGATTGCCACCGATTGTCATCCAAACCAAATTGAACACAAAGTTCCTGTAGGCATCAGTGCTTGCCTACTAGGTGAAAATGTCCGCTACAATGGCGGCCACAGCCGCTCGACTTATTGCCTAGGACCGTTGGCGGAGTTTTTTGAATACCACAAATTTTGCCCCGAAGTGGCGGCAGGCTTTGGTACACCGCGTCCAACCATGCGCCTTGAAGGCGACCCAGAACAGCCACGTTTATCCTTTTCTAACTCGCCTGGCAGTGATGTCTCTGATCAGCTCAATCAAGCCAATGAGCGCTATTTAGATAACTTGCCTGAGATCGATGGCTATATTTTGATGAAGAACTCACCGTCTTGTGGCCTTGAGCGCATCAAGGTGTATCAGGAAAATGGCCATCCGCATATGCAACGTGTGGCGGGGCTATTTACTCAAGCGTTACAGCAACGCTATCCGCTACTACCGATTGAAGAAGATGGGCGCTTACACGATCCGGCCCTACGCGAAAACTTCTTACTACGCGTATTTGCCCATCATGAGTTTCGCCATACGGTGTTAAATGATGTCTCGATGAAAGCCCTGATCGACTATCACAGCCGCTATAAATACGTGGTGATGGCGCATTCGCAGCCCGCTTACAAATCTCTAGGGCGTCTCCTATCCGGACAAGAAAAGTGCTCCATCGACACTCTTTGTGAGCGCTACTTCAGCGAATTTATGGCTGCCTTAAGCACACCCGCAAAACGCAAAGATCACTGTAACGTGTTGATGCATTTAGTGGGCTACCTTAAGCGTGAGGTGGATTCAGAAGTTCGCCGCGACATTCTAGAAGTCGTCGAACAGTACCGCCGCGGTGAAGTGAACCTCACCACTCCTACTACCTTGCTGTATCACTACCTGAAGCTTTATGGCAGCGAATACGTCAAAGAACAGCGTTATTTTGCGCCTTACCCACAATCACTTGGCATAAGGAATACGGTATAACCATGTCTGCCACTCAGCTTATATGGCTGCGCAATGACTTGCGCCTTACGGACCAGCCAACCATCGACCAAGCACAAAAACAAGGCGAGATCGCCTTAGTTATTTGTTTAACACCAGAACAGTGGCAAGAACATAACGAATCGGACGCCAAGTGTGGCTTACGTATTGATCTTATCAAAACACTGCAACAGCGAGCGCATGACTTAAATATTGCCTGTCATGTGCTACACCTTAAACGTTTCAGCGACTGCCCTAAGGCTATCACAGCGCTGTGCCAGCAACATGATTATGCTCAAGTATGGTGGCAAAACGAACTGCCTGCTCATGAAGCCCAACGCGATCAGGCTGTCGCCGACGCACTTGCCGATGCTCAGATCGACTGCCAGCGTTTCGCCCCTGACTTAATTGTTAGTCGCCCAGTGCACACCCAGCAAGGCGAGCCCTTTAAAGTGTTTACGCCGTTTTATAAACGCTGGCTAACTCTATTAACCAGTCATGTGGAAACACCTTACGAGGCCCCTAAAAAACAAGCCGAGGCACAATTACCTAAGCTCACTGAGATCACCGCTAGCGACTATCGTGACGATATTTGGCCAGCTGATTTTCAGGCTATTCGCGAAAAGCTGTGGCATTTTTGCCATAAAAAAGAAGCAGCCTACGATGACCAGCGTGATTTTCCCGCTACCCCTGGCACCAGTTTACTGTCACCGTATTTAGCACTTGGGGCGCTGGGCCCACGGGAATGCCTCGAAGCCATTATCCAAACCAACAGCCAAAACGACCGTGATTGGCAGCATAGTATTTGGCTAAAAGAGCTGGCGTGGCGCGATTTTTACCGTCAGTTAATGGGGCACTTCCCTGATCTTTCTAAGGAGCTTCCCTTTAAGCCAGAAACGCAAAACGTGGTTTGGCGCAATAACAGTGATGCCTTCGCCGCTTGGTGCGAAGGCCGCACAGGCTTTCCAATCGTCGATGCCGGTATACGCCAGCTGAACCAAACAGGATGGATGCATAACCGCTTGCGCATGATCACGGCAAGCTTTTTGACCAAGCTTCTACTCACCGACTGGCGCTGGGGTGAAGCCTACTTTATGCAACACTTGATTGACGGTGAGTTTGCCGCCAACAACGGTGGCTGGCAGTGGAGCGCATCGACAGGCTGCGATGCCGCCCCCTACTTTCGAGTATTTAATCCCACTCGCCAATCTGAGCGTTTCGATGAATCCGGTGACTTTATTCGCAAGTTTGTACCGGAGCTTAAAAGCCTTTCTGACAAGCAACTGCACAATCCACCCAGCGCCATGCGTCGTAAGTTAGGCTACCCTGAGCCTATAATTGATTACAGCTCATCGCGAAAAAATGCCATCGCTGCGTTTGAAAATCTAAAATAACTCGGCAAATCCTCATACTCCCCAGTCGTTTGACATTGGTCACACTGGGGATTATTTTGATCTCTAACCAATAGGTTTTAGGCAATGATCCCCTGCTAGGGGTTCATTAGCACCCTGTGAATGGCCTATAATGCGCGCCAAACAATCCCCCAACCTATCTGACAGAGAATATGCCCGAAACTCAACACCTACACGAAGTGCTCGTTCACTTACGCCGCATTATTCGCGCCACGGACCTACAATCCAAACGCGTCGTCAAAGCGTGTGGTCTCACCATCCCGCAAATTATGGTACTTAGAGCCATCGAAGAACTTGGCGATGTCACGGTACGCAAAATCTCTGATAATGTTTCTTTAAGCCAAGCCACTGTGACAACGATTCTAAATCGTCTTGAAGAACGCAGCTTAGTGGCTCGAGTACGCGCGCAAAAAGACAAGCGCATTGTTAATGCTCGACTGACTGATGAAGGCCGTGAGATGCTGAAAACCACACCGCCGCTGCTGCATGAGAAATTTATTTCTGAGTTTGAGTCACTTGAAAACTGGGAGCAGACACAAATGCTGTCTTCCCTTCAGCGTGTCGCCATGATGATGGATGCGGAAACATTAGACGCAGCGCCATTACTCGACATCAACTCGCCTAACCTTTCTTGATCACTTAGACTGCTTGGTCAGCCTCTTAAAACGCAAAAGGCCGCTTAATAAGCGGCCTTTCGTTTATCCCCTATGCTATCTAGGGCGATAAGTTGTCAGATCAAACAATCGTGACATTTTCAGCTTGTGGGCCTTTTTGACCTTGAGTCACCTCAAATGTCACTTTTTGACCTTCAAGCAATGTACGACGACCCGTACCGTTGATCGCGCGAAAGTGTACGAATACATCCGATCCGCCATCGCGTTCAATAAAACCAAATCCTTTTTCATCGTTGAACCATTTAACGATACCGGATACCAATTGATCTGACATAATAACCTCTTTTTCTTTTACTACTACACTTAGTGTGTATTCATCATAGGCGCATAAAGCGCTGTTCCTTTGCCCTGCCAAATCCACCCATTCATTGAGTTAATTTTATACAGTAGCCATTCGATAATATGACGTCTTAATAAAAATATAAACCCTTAAGCACATACAAAAGCATCTTAAATAGGTTCCATAACTTCATTAAAGCGTATACAGGTGGGATAGCTTACTCTGCAAACATGACAACCATTTGACAGACAAAGCACCAAAAGTAATCAGCCATAACAAACACTCACCAATAAAGCACCAAACCAATGCATTTAGGCACATTATTTGCTTATTGCCTCTATCGCCCAGGATAGGCCCCGCCAAAATACTCTATTTTGCCCCTGCAAGAAGCAAAAAACGAATAAGCTCACCAATACGGTGCGCAACAACCTTTACAGGAGCTCCATGTGGATCACATTAATAGTGCAGTAGAAACGCTTGTTTCCAGCTCGAACACTCTTTTTATCCTACTCGGCGCCATTATGGTGTTTGCTATGCACGCAGGCTTTGCCTTCCTAGAAGTCGGCACAGTGCGCCATAAAAACCAAGTCAATGCGCTGGTCAAAATCATGACGGACTTCGCCATTTCTGCGTTAGTCTACTTTTTTGTTGGGTATCAAATTGCTTACGGTATCAACTTCTTTGATAGCGCTGCCGTGCTCTCAGAAAACAATGGCTATGCCTTAGTTAAATTCTTCTTTTTAATGACCTTTGCTGCAGCAATCCCTGCCATCATTTCTGGCGGTGTGGCTGAGCGCGCCAAGTTTTATCCCATGCTCGTCTCAGCAGCAGTCATCGTTGGCTTGGTTTACCCATTTTTTGAAGGACTTATCTGGAATAGCAACTACGGCTACCAAGCATGGCTAGAAGCACAATTTGGTGCGCCGTTTCATGACTTCGCAGGCTCTGTCGTTGTCCACGGCGTTGGCGGCTGGGTGGCTTTAGCAGCCATCATGCTGCTGGGCACACGCAATGGTCGCTTTCGCAATGGACGCTTAGTCGCGTTTGCCCCGTCTAACATTCCATTCCTGGCCTTAGGCGCTTGGATTCTTTGCATTGGCTGGTTTGGCTTCAATGTGATGTCAGCACAAACGTTAGACGGCGTCAGCGGTCTCGTCGCGGTCAATTCCTTAATGGCTATGGTGGGCGGCGTACTGACGGCAATGCTGATTGGCAAGAACGACCCAGGCTTTATTCACAACGGCCCTTTAGCAGGCTTAGTGGCGATTTGTGCCGGTTCAGATCTAATGCATCCTATCGGTGCCTTGATGACGGGTGGCATTGCCGGCGCTTTGTTTACCGTATTGTTCACTTGGATTCAGCAAAACCTTCGCAATGTCGACGATGTACTCGGCGTCTGGCCGCTACACGGCATTTGTGGTGCTTGGGGTGGTATTGCGGCAGGCATTTTTGGACAAAGCTATGCAGGCGGCTTAGGCGGTGTGACTTTTATGGCGCAGCTAGTCGGCACACTCAGTGGTTTGGCCATTGCCTTGATCGGTGGTTTTGCAGTTTACGGTATAACCAAAGCGCTATCTGGGTTACGCTTAAGCGAAGAGCAAGAATTCGATGGGGCCGATTTATCGATCCATCAAATAAGCTCGATCGGTAAAGAATAACGCTATCTAAAAACGGTGAGACGCAGGCAATGTGTCTCACCGTACGGTTAACACAATGCATATTTGGCTTTTAACACACAGCGAAGAACTAAAAAAATCAAATGGTACCGGCCAGCTGGTTAAGCAGGTTTTACCCACTCAATGCTCAATCATTACTTGGCAACGGACCGAGCCAAACGCAGCAATTTGTGCACTCCCCAACGATAAAACCTTGCTGATCTATCCTCGGCCAGAAGAACAAATCGACCAAACGCCAGCAGAAGAAATATTAAACAGTGTCGAACACATCATTATTTTGGACGGTACATGGCAGCAGGCACGCAAGATGTACAACCAAAGCCCCTATCTACATGGATTTCCTAAATACGAGATTATTGGTCAAACCTCGATCTTTCAGCGTCGTCGCAATCAAGTCACTAATGGCTTATGCACCGCCGAAAGCGCGGCATTTTTACTAGAAAAACGCCAATTTCATCAAGAGGCCGAGGCGCTAAAAGCAGCGTTTATCCAGCATAATCAGGCACTTCCTGATCACTCAACCACCTGAAGTCTGATCACGCCCACGCCAGCGACGGATGCCTCGATACGATCCCCCACCACGACTGGACCGACATTTTCTGGCGTGCCCGTCATAATCAGATCTCCAGGAAACAATTCAAACTGCTCCGACAATTTGGCAATCACTTCTGCGATGGACCAAGTCAGGTGCGTCAAGTCACTCTCCTGCTTCATCTCCCCGTTGACAGATAATGCCACTCGACCGCTTTGCAGTAGGTCCTGCTGGCGCAACACGATGGGCGAAAGCGGCGCACTGTCAGCAAAGGCTTTGCCGGCTTCCCAAGGTCGCCCTTTGGCTTTGGCCTGAGCCTGCAAGTCACGACGCGTCATATCAAGGCCAACAGAGTAGCCCAATACACATTCGGAGGCCTGCTCAACCGATAATTGCTTTCCGCCCTTACCGAGAGCGACCACTAACTCCACCTCATACTCTAGCTGCTCTGTTGCCAGCGGATAAGGTAGCTCAGCCACACCTTCAAAGGTAACGGGTAATATACAGTGTCGATCCTTACAAAAGAAAAACGGCAAGTCTCGACTTGGGTCATCCCCCATTTCCCGTGCATGAGCTGCGTAGTTACGGCCAACACAGTACACTCGGCGCACCGGAAAGACACTGTCACTATCGACTATCGGTAATATGACCTCAGACACCGGGTCAATACAGTATTTCATCTCACTCTCCTTGCGTATCACTTAAAAGTGACCTTGCTTAACCCATAAAACCGTATCGCTATTTACAACAACATCAGACCAATCAATTGCTGGCACTCGCAACCAACTAAGTGACGAATACGTTTCTTCCGCAAGCGTCAGCTCGCCCTGTATCACTAAAATTTCCGTGGCGCTAGCATTTAAAAAGCATTGAGCTAAAGCAGACGCGTCATCAAGCTTGATAAGATCAGCCGTTTCACTTTGATAGTGGTGCAGTCTGTGGGCAACATTCTTAGGAAGGTCTAGCAACGAGTCGAAGGTACGCACAACATGCTGAGCATCAAGTTCTTGAAATTGGTGCAGCTTAACAAACAACACACAGCCATCCGGACTAAACGGCGCATGACTCGAACCTGGTGGGTTACGAAAGTAGGTCCCCGCAGGAAAGGCACCCGATTCGTCACAAAAGGTTCCTTCGAGTACCAAAATCTCCTCACCGCGCGGGTGTGGATGCGGGCGGAACACAGAACCCTTAGCGTAGCGTACGATACTGGTGGCATGACCACGCTCCGCATCCTCACGGGCCAGAGGCTTACGCTCAACGCCTGGCATGGGACTTGGCTGCCAATTAAGGCCATCGCATTGAATCGCCACTGCTTTGGAAAAATCCATATTTAACATCGCCAGCACCTGTTTAATTATTAGCCTATGAGTGTATCCCTACCTTTAGCACTGACGCAAACCTTACAATCCTATTAAGCCATCGTAAGGCAAAAAAAAGGCACCAGGTCGGGAAACCTGATGCCTTAACAGTTCCAACGTATCGACTTCAAAAGAAATGATGCGAGGAACCTTGAATGATCACACTTAACATAAGGCTCCCAACAGGGAGCCTTAGAGTAAACGTAATCCACTAAAGAAAGGGGATTAGAATAGGTACGTTACACCAACAGCAGTTGTTTTGTCGTCGTCACGGGTAATGATTGTATCGTTACCATAAGAATCTTCATCAAAAGCAGCGTTTTGACCGAATTCACCGTATACGTACATTGCTGAAGATAGGTTGTAAGTGATACCGAACGCGTAAACATCGTAATCATCGATACCGTTTACTTCGTCGTCTAGATCAACCATCTGTACAGTTGAGTAAACATCACCGGCACCGTAGTTGTAGCGTGCCGCTAGACCGAATGCGCTAGAGAAGTCTTCAACTTCTTCGTATTGACCACCAATAGAAAGTGCTGGTGTTAGTTGGTAAGTCACGTTTAGACCTGTAGTGCTAGACTCACCGTCGCCAGTGTTGTTGCCGTCGTCGTAACCTACCGCTACAGTCAAAGCATCTACAGAGTACTTAAGTACAACCTGTGAAGCCGTACCGTCGTTTTCTTCAGTACGCTCTGCATCATCAGAAGCTTTATCACGAACAGCAATAGATGTTTGGAATTCAAAACCACCAAAAGATGGAGAGTAGTAAGCAATGGTATCGCCTTCACCAGTCAATTGAGCTTGGTGAACACCTAGCGCTTCAAATTGATCGTAAGTGTCTTGAATTGCGTTATTGTAAACAGTGTCGAATGAACCGACTTGTGCTTTACCGAAGCTACCCTGTACACCAACGAATGCTTGGTCCAAGTCGATGCTTAGGTCATCATTGTTGCTTTTGTCATCAGCATCAACTTCAAGTTCGTACTTGAAGAAACCCGTTAGATCATCATTGATCGCTGTGCTGCCTTGGAAGCCAAAAGTAGAACCATTGTCTTCGATTTCTGCCGTATCAGAATCGTCAGAGTCAACGTATGCAAGCTGGATATTACCGTAAACATCGAAGTTAGTAGTTTCGTCTGCTGCGAAGGCAGTCATTGAAGAAACTGCTGCACTTGAAACTGCGATAGCAACAAGAGTCTTTTTCATAAATCGGTTTCCTTTCTATTGATTCAATTTGTTATGTACAGCGCTCGATATGTGCAAGCCACTTACAAACACTCTAATATTCGTCCACATTTAATCAATAGAGCACAGTCATGTTGCACAATTTATCCAACATGCATGTTTTATTCATACACATTAATAAAAATGGAATATCAACATAAAATCAGAAAAATAAAAACATTATTTAAATCAAATACATAAATATAAATGTGACAGTTTTTTTAATGTGTTAAGTTATTTCTTACACATTTTAAGGAAAAAAATAAGGAAATAAAAACCAAAATATAGATTATATCTATGGGAAATATCTTTAAAACCTATAAAAAAAGAATAAATATCCCTTAACAGTAATGAACCCTGCTTCAAAAAAACATTTGACGGACATTTTTTTGCACATTTTAGCCACATTCAAATAAATTATCTGACGTCAAATTTGCTTGTGCTAGAGGGGAATAAGGAAATAGACCACTTGAAAGGTAATCAATGGAATCTTTGTTCGGAAGGATTATTGCGATTTATCTGACCAAGGTCAGCGTCAAGACACAAAAAAGGCAGCCATGGGCTGCCTTTCTAAAAACGATTGCTCTAAAAATTATAGAGGCTTAACGTTTTGCGCTTCTGGGCCTTTTTTGCCTTGAGCTACTTGAAACTCAACTTTTTGACCTTCTGCTAGCGTTTTGAAGCCAGGTACGTCGATAGCTGAGAAGTGAACGAATACGTCTGGACCAGACTCTTGAGTGATGAAACCGAAACCTTTAGTTTCGTTGAAGAATTTAACTGTACCAGTAACTACGTCTGACATGATGATATTCCTGTTTGAATAAGTTAATTAAACTATATCGCTATAGCTGGGTAGTGCTTAAAAAACTCGGTATTACTTATGACAAAACAGGACAAACCGTATTCTGGCCACAAGGGACACTGTACATAAATAGCGCCAATTATTTAAACATCTTGATTGTAAGGTTCTTCTATGAACTTGGTCAACGGAATCAGCATATTTTTTGTAACTTTATAAATCCAGCTATTTCTACTGCATTCGCCCAAGTCTTGAGGCACATCAAACCCTAGTGGCACGCACGGCTATCCAATTAACAGCTAGCCTTCTATAGTAACAACACATCCACCTTTGGAGCCTTGCCATGAAAGTTGCCGTTTTCTCATGCAAACCCTACGACAAACGTACCCTTGAAAGCGCTTGCGCTGAATCTGACCATCTTGAGCTACACTTTTTTGAAAGCCGTCTCAGTAGTGAAACTGTGTCACTGGCCAAAGATTACGATGCCGTCTCTTGCTTTGTAAACGATGATCTCAGTCGTGGCGTTATTGACCAATTAGCGATGTATGGCATCCGAGCGATCGCCCTTCGCTGCGCGGGTTATAACAATGTCGACCTCTATTGCGCCAAAGCACACAACATCCCCGTTTTTCATGTCCCCGATTACAGCCCTACTTCCGTTGCAGAGCATGCGGTCGCCTTGATTATGGCACTGAATCGCAAAACCCACCGAGCTTACCACCGCGTCAAAGAGGGCAACTTTGCCCTCGAAGGATTGATGGGCTTTAATCTTGAAGGCAAAACCGTGGGCTGTATTGGCACTGGCCGTATTGGCGCTGCTTTTGCGCGAATCATGAATGGCTTTGGCTGCCGCGTACTCTGCTATGATTTAAACCCTGACGAGAATCTAGAAGCACAGGGCGCCGAATATGTGGACTTAGAAACACTATATAACCGCAGTGATATTATTAGCTTGCACTGCCCTCTTAACGCTTCAACCCATCACCTCATTAACCAAACCTCCCTCGCCAAAATGAAAGACGGCGTGATGATCATCAACACTAGCCGAGGTGCTTTGGTCAATGCACAGCAAGCCATCGACGCATTGTATAGTGGCAAGATTGGCTACTTGGGATTAGATGTGTATGAACAAGAAGGCAAACTCTTCTTTGAAGACATGTCAGACCACATTATCTATGACAGCGTATTCCAGTTACTGCTTACCTTCCCTAATGTAGTGGTCACAGGCCATCAAGGCTATTTCACTGATATCGCGTTGGAGCACATTGCCAACACCACCTGCGCAAACTTAGAACAACTACAGCAAAGCAAAGACCACAAATTTGTGCGTGAACTCACCGCTTCGGCCTAACACTTTTATGCGTGATGCCTGACTGACTCCAATGAAAACAGTTGTACTTTTGTGCAACTGTCATAAAATCATTCATCAATATTTTAATTGGCACAGTCTTCATTACGCGTATGAATATAAATAAGATCGACCTAAATCTGCTTATTTACTTAGACGTCCTGCTTCGCGAATGTAACGTGACGCGCTCCGCGAGCAAGCTCAATATCACCCAACCCGCCATGAGCAATGGCCTCAAGCGCTTGCGCGATTTACTAGGTGACCCGCTACTCGTACGCACCAGTGAAGGCATGAAGCCCACCGAAAAGGCCTTACGACTGCAGCCGATCGTACGCAAGGTGTTACTAGAGCTTGAAGAAGCCTTACAACCCGAGGCTGACTTTAATGAACGGACTTCGACCCGTGTTTTTCGCGTCATGGCCAGTGACTACGCGGCTTCGACCGTCATTCCTAGGCTTCTTACGCGCTTACGCGAACAAGCCCCAGGCATCACTATCGATATCATGACCCCAAGCGATGTCACTTTCCATGATGTGGAAGCAGGCAAAATCGACATGGCGATTAACCGCTTTGAAGAGCTGCCGCAGTCATTCCATGAAAAAAGTGTGTGGCACGATACCTTTGTTTGCATGATGGCCGCAGACAACCCTGTGGCCAAAAACTTCACCCTTGAGACCTACTTAGAAGCACAACACATTTGGGTCAGTAAGACGGGCTTTGGTGTAGGCGTGGGCATGGATCCAACCGATGTACAAAAACTTGGCTGGGTTGACGAAGCCTTGCAGCAACAAGGCCGTAAACGCAGCATCCGTGTGTTTACTCGAAGCTATCACACCGCCATGCACTTAGCATTGGAGCAAGATTTGGTGGCGACCTTACCAAGAAAAGTCGCCATGATTAATCGCAACAATCCAGATCTAGTCATCTTAGAGCCTCCTTTTACCATTCCGCCCATTGAGCTTAAAATGATTTGGAGCCCTCTGCTGCATCACGATGCCAGCCACATCTGGTTTCGCAAACAAGTGATTGAGCTTGCTAATGAGCTAAAATCACAAAACTACCACCGCTAATTTGGCCTTCTCCAGACACAAAAAAACGCGCTCAAGGCGCGTTTTTTAATATCAAAGTAAGAGAATTACTCTTCGTCAGCAGAGGCTGCTGCTTCTTTGATAATAGACTGAAGCTCGCCATTGCCCGCCATCTCAACGATGATGTCACAACCGCCGACCAATTCACCTTTCACCCATAGCTGCGGGAAAGTTGGCCAGTTAGCGTATTTAGGCAATTCAGCACGGATATCTGGATTCTCAAGAATGTTCACAAACGCAAAACGCTCACCACAAGACATCAGTGCTTGCACTGCTTGCGCAGAGAAGCCGCACTGAGGCATGCGTGGCGTGCCTTTCATGTACAACAAAATGTCGTTGTTGTTGATCTGCTCTTGAATCGTCTCAATTGTGTTACTCACGATCAGTAAACCTCTTCGTTTGCCGTTATGGTTACGGCTTTATTGGTGTATTAGGTGGGAGTATGGGGATGTTTATAATTTTTACAACCCTGCTGCGGCAAAATCCTTGGGCAAAAGTCTCTTTACTCAATCGCACCAGTGTATTAAATTGGCGGATTCCCTAATTACTGGTTAAATTCTGACAGGAGCCTACCGTGTCGCCAAGACATTTTTTGACTCTGAAAGACCTTTCGTCTGACGAGCTTAAACAACTACTTTCACGTGCGATCGAACTGAAAAAAATGCACCGTGGAGGTGAGCTTTACGAGCCTTTAAAGAACAAGGTGTTGGCGATGATCTTTGAAAAGTCATCCACTCGAACACGCGTTTCTTTTGAAGCTGGCATGGCTCAGTTTGGCGGTCATGCTTTGTTTTTGTCACCACGCGATACTCAGCTAGGTCGTGGTGAGCCGGTCGAGGACAGCGCACGCGTTATTTCAAGTATGGTCGATGCTGTGATGATTCGTACTTTTGACCATGCCATGGTGGAAACCTTTGCCGCCAACTCACGCGTACCTGTGATCAATGCGCTAACTGACGACTACCATCCTTGCCAGCTGTTGGCTGACATGCAGACCTACCTTGAGCATCGTGGCTCAATTGAAGGCAAAAAAGTGGTTTGGGTAGGTGATGGCAACAATATGTGCCACTCCTACATGAATGCTGCCGACCTACTTGGCTTCAACCTTGTTGTTGCCTGCCCGAAAGGCTACGAGCCAAACGATCAAATCCTAGGCGAGAACAAACACTGCGTGAGCGTCACTAACTCGGTACAAGATGCTGTACGAGATGCTGACCTTGTGGTCACCGATGTATTTGCTTCAATGGGCCAAGAAGATGAGCAAGAGCAACGTATGCGTGACTTTGATGGCTTCCAAGTTAACCAAGAACTGATGGCCTTAGCTAAGTCTGACGCCCTGTTCTTCCACTGCCTACCCGCTCACCGTGGCGAAGAAGTCACGACTGAAGTCATTGATCATCCAGACTCTGTGGTATGGGATGAAGCGGAAAACCGCCTACACGCTCAGAAAGCGCTACTTGAATTTTTGATCTGTAACTAAGACAATCTCGTAAGGCTCGAGGTTAGAGGCATCTAACTCGGGCCTTTTTTATACGTTATGAGCTGAATATCACTCAAAAACTAGAGATTACTATGAGCATAATTGAAGTTAGGCATCTAAAAACACTGACAGCATTAAGAGAAACTGGAAGCCTAGTCGAAGCTGCCGAGCGCGTCCATCTAACGCAATCCGCGCTATCCCACCAATTAAAAGACTTAGAAGAAAAGCTGGGATGTCCACTGTTTATTCGCAAGACCAAACCGGTGCGCTTCACCAGCGCCGGCCTAAGATTATTACAACTTGCCGACGATGTCTTAATGTCGTTTCGTTCTGCCCAGCGTGATATCCAACGTTTTGCCGAAGGCGAAAGCGGCCGTTTACACATCGCGATCGAATGTCACAGTTGCTATGAATGGCTGATGCCAACCATTGATCACTTCCGTGAACACTGGCCTGATGTTGAGCTTGATCTATCGACCGCTTTTAGTTTTATGCCGCTACCTGCGCTGGCTCGTGGTGATTTAGACCTAGTCGTTACATCCGATCCGCAAGAACTACCAAATATTGAATACATCCCTTTGTTTCAATACGAGTCACAAGTCGCGCTCTCACGTCACCACCCATTGGCCAAAAAAGAATATTTAACGCCAGAGGATTTCAAGACGGAGACCTTGATTACCTACCCAGTAGAATCTGAGCGCCTAGATATCTTCAAGCATTTCTTAACACCCGCAGGTGTGTCACCGGCCAAGATTCGTCACAGCGAACTAACGCTGATGATGATGCAATTGGTTGCCAGTGGACGTGGTGTTTGCTGCCTACCGAATTGGGCCTTAACGGAATATACCAATCGCCAATACGCCATCACCAAATCCCTTGGTGAAGAAGGTGTATGGTGCAAACTCTATCTGGCTATCCGTAAAGATCAGCGTGAAAACGCCTACATGGATGATCTGATCACGACCGCATCGAAAACCTGCTTTAAAAACTTACGCGGTATATTATCGCCCGAGCTATAACAGGCTTATGCCAGTTATGCCAGCATCAACCAAGTTGATTTTGATGCTGGCTACGCGACCAAATGAAGCTGAACTTTGCCCCGCCTAAACTGCTCTCTTCTACTAGCACCGCTCCACCATGCCAAAAGGCAATACGCTGCACGATCGCCAAGCCCAAGCCATAACCACCCGAAGCACGGGTGCGAGAGTTATCTAAGCGTTGAAACGGAATAAACACCTTGTCACGATCTTCTGCAGGAATTCCTGGGCCATCATCTTCGATGTCCACTTGCCAGCGTTCATCGTCGGCAAAGAATGAGATTTTGATCGCATCATTGGCATATTTAGAGGCATTCAGAATTAGATTTTGCAGTGCCCGATGCAGATGATGTGCGTCGGCATTAACAATATCATCACCAGAAGTTTCGATCGTCACGGTTAGCTTTTGCAGCAGACTTTGGTTGTGATCGACAATGTCGTTAAGCAGCTGCTCAATGCTGGTTTTCTCGAAGTTTAACGCTAACGAGCCCTCTTCCAGTTTGCCATAGGTAAGCACCTCGTCCACGAGTGTATTTAGCTCTTCTACATCGACTTCCAGTGCACTGATTGACGACTCTTGATCCGGCGTCACCTCGTCTTTTAATACCTCAAGACCAAAACGCAAACGAGCAATCGGAGTACGCAACTCATGAGAAATCGCATTAATCATTTCACGCTGTACTTTTAATAAGCGCTGGATATGTGTCGACATGGAGTCAAATGAATACGCCAGCTCTTTTAGAGTACCCGAGCTGTCTTCAACGCCCTGTGGCAGGCTACCACGCCCTCGAGCAATTTGTCGTGTCGCTGTTTCAAAGTGTACGCGCTTTTTATCTAAGCCAACCAGCTCATACCACACTAAGGCCAACAAAGCAGTGATCGCCACCAGCATCGTCAACATTGCAGCTAAGCTAAGTGATAGACCCGTTTTGGGCTTCATGGTAATCAACCAAGCCTGCTCAGCCTCAGAGCCTTGTGGGCGCCATAATAAGGCGAGCATTCCTTCTTTGGTACGAATCAGCTCTGTTGCTTTAACATCCGCGGTACTCCAGAGCTCAGGAGAAACTGGCTCAAAGCGTGCGCCTGAAACGGTTTCAACAAAATCCAACTTTGCCTCATTGCTAGCATCACTGTCTAAAAAGTAGCGCAGCAAACCGGCAATGCTATAACCATGAGCTTCTTTACCTAGGCCTTTTAAAACAATCTCATCACCGTCGTAGACCGTAACGTTCGGCGTTGCACGCGGATCACTGATTCGAAACTCATACTTGGAATGATTAGCGCTAAGCGGCGCCAAGACCTGCCAATCAAACCGGGATCTCAGGTTAACGGCTTCGAGCGGGACATCGCTGGCTAACAGCTGAGCTGAAAGCTCTGCATCGAGGTTGAGAAACGCCACTTGTTGCTTGTGACGGTCACGTTCTTGGAGGGATTCAATTACGGCATAACAGGCCAGCAATATGATGACACCCCCAATCAAAATATGCCGATAGAGGCGCCACATATCACTGCTCATAACGACTACACCTCTTTAACGAATAGGTAGCCTTTACTGCGAATCGTTTTAATACGACGCGGATGGATTGGGTCATCGCCGATTTTAGAGCGGATACGCGAGATACGCACATCGACCGAGCGGTCTTGACCATCGTATTCGATACCACGCAGCTCACCGAAAATTTCTTCACGGCTTAGGATACGACCAGAGTTGCTAGCCAATAACCATAGCAAATCGAACTCCGCACTGGTCAGTTCAATCTCTTCGCCTTCGCGCCATGCTTCACGACGCGAATTATCAATGACCAAATTACCAAACTCTAAGGTTTGTTCTGGGCTTGCTTCAGCGCTAGAAAGATCGGCATCTTGTGTACTGCGACGCAGTAGTGATTGCACACGCGCTAACAGTACACGTGGTTTGGCAGGCTTGGAGACGTAATCGTCAGCGCCAATCTCAAGTCCCAAAATCTGATCTACATCATCACTACGTGCAGTCAACATCAAGATTGGTCCATGGTAATCGTTACGAACACTGCGACATACCGTAAAACCATCTGCACCAGGCAGCATTAAATCAAGGATCACTAACGATGGCTGCTCATCGACGATACGGCCAATGGCGTTGCGGCCATCTGGCTCAATGTCTACTGAAAAACCATTTTTTTGAAGGTATTCCTGCGTCAGTGTAGCCAGGCGCTCATCATCTTCAACAATCAAAATTGATTGGGGTTCATTCACGCTCATAGTCTATCCTCGTCCTTTGATTTTAAATAATTGCCTTTACAATCAATCTACTAAAAGTTCACGAATTTGTCTAACTCGTTCGCGATTTGCCCCGAGATCGTCATAACCTACCCGCGAAGCAGAGCGCACATGAATCACACTGTCTGCCTCAGGGAAGTACAATTCCAGATCATCGTTAAAACCAAGTAATGGGCTACTGATCTCGATATGGGAATAACCAAGCTGGCTATCTAGGATACGCGCATCGGTGGCGTCTAAGATAAATTGTTCGACTTTTAACTGTGTCTCCATTGCGTCGCCACGATAGATAATCGGCTCGACGTAATGCTCCGTGTCTTCGGTTGATGCTTGCGAGGATACGCAATTAGGCATAGCTGGGCAGGGCGCTAAGTTTCCTTCATTGACCCCTAATCCTTCAGGAACACCGTTATTCAAGCTCACGTACACTATGAACCCTAGTAACATTGCAATGACGACTACAAACATCCATCGCACCATGATCATACCAATACATCCTCTTATCTAAATGATCTACGCCCTGGCTTCTTAGGCTTAAACTCTTGTTGCTTATCCGACGATTGCCAGTCAAATCCTTTGTCACGGCGCTTGGTTTTGGCCACGCTACCACTAACTCTTGAATTACGATTACGGCGACGATCGTGTGTTTCTTGCTGGCTCTTAGGGCCTACCGGCGTATGCGGCAAGCTAACCAGTTCACATAACGCTGTCACATCAGCATCGTCCATTTCAACCCAACGACCAACTTTTGCTTTGGATGGCAAAAATACTGGACCAAAGCGAACGCGCTTAAGGCGGTTAACTTTTACACCTTGGGATTCCCATAAACGACGCACCTCACGGTTACGGCCTTCCATCAGACAAACGTAGAACCAATGGTTGATGCCTTCACCACCACCATCAACGATGTCAGTGAAATTCGCCATACCATCTTCTAACAGTACACCTTTTTTCAGCGTTTCAACATGCTCTTCTGTGACATTACCCATGACACGAACCAAATATTCGCGATCTATTTCTGTCGAAGGGTGCATCAGACGGTTAGCCAGCTCTCCGTCGGTGGTAAACAGTAACAAGCCTGACGTGTTGATATCCAAACGACCAACAGCGATCCAACGGCTACCACGCAGCTTTGGTAAGCGATCAAACACCGTTGGGCGACCTTCTGGGTCTTTGCGCGTACACACTTCGCCTTCAGGTTTGTTGTAGATAATGACACGACGCTCAACATCGCTTGATGCTGAAGTTTTCACGGGTTCACCGTCAAACGCGATTTCATCACTCGAGCGTACGCGGTCACCTAGATTGGCCACCGCACCATTGACTGTCACACGACCTTCGCGAATACGATTTTCCATCTCACGACGTGAACCAACACCAGCTCTTGCTAACACTTTCTGTAATTTTTCGTCCATTACGACCTCATCTGGGAATGCTTCGCAGCAACCCTTAGTTTGTTTAATTCAGTGCTTTCGCAATAGGTAAAACCCCATTGCGACTTATGGCCATATTATAGTCATATCAAGTCTGACTTGATAGCTGTGCCGTACGCTTTTACATAAATGGCGCAGGGTCGCCAGCACCCACGCGCAGCACTTTGATTTCTTCTGAATCCATCGCCACCACTGTAGTAGGTTCTAGACCGCAAAAGCCGCCATCGATGACCAAGTCCAGCTGATGCTGTAGCGTATCGCGAATGTCATAAGGGTCCATCATAGGATCCGTTTCGCCGGGCAAAATCAATGACGAGCTCATAATCGGCTCACCCAATTCTTCCAGCAAGGCTTGCACGATTTTACTATCCGGAACACGAATACCAATGGTTTTACGCTTAGGGTGCATCAATCGACGCGGCACCTCTGAGGTACCGTTAAAAATAAAGGTGTAAGGGCCCGGCGTATGATGCTTGAGCAAACGATACAGCGTGTTATCAAAGCGCGCGTAAGTGGAAATCTCAGACAAGTCCTTACACACCAAGGTGAAGTTATGCTTGTCATCCAAGCGGCGAATTTGACGTATTTTTTCCAGCGCCGCTTTATCACCAATATGACAGCCTAAAGAGTAACCGCAGTCGGTCGGGTAAGCGATCACTGCGCCTTGGCGAATCATATCCGCGGCTTGCTTAATCAAGCGCGCTTGTGGGTTTTCTGGATGTATTTGAAAAAACTGACTCACGGTAATCTCTCCCTTTTAATCGTGTCGGCTAAGCACTGACTAAAGCGCTCATGCACTTACCATTTGTACCAGATCGGTGTGACCTCTTGCTCATGTATCTGAGTATAGCGCCCCACCTGAGTCCAAGGTCCAAACGGTCCATGAAAGTCGCTGCCCACCGACGCTTGCAGCTCAAAATCACGAGACAAGCGCTCTAAAAAGCGCACGTGATCAGGACGCTCATTACCAGAGGCTACTTCAATAGCGCTGCCCCCAAGCTTTTTAAAATCAGTCACAATAGCTTTTAGTTTGGTCACCGTAATGGGGTAACGCTTAGGATGCGCCAGCACCAGCTCAATACCTGCCGCATGTAGCTGCGGCACAATCTCTTCAAGCTGCGGCCAAACATCACGAATTTGGCCAATCTTTTTATTGCCTAGGTAGTGATCAAAGGCTTTGTTCACATCTTTAACAATGCCTTCTTGCACCATTACTTTCGCAAAATGCGGTCGACCTAGCTGACTTTCTCCAGCTTCGGCAACCGCCTTATCAAATAAGTCAGGTAGACCTTTTTTACGCAATAGATCAGCGATTTGTCGACCACGCTGTAAACGTACTGTTTGATTATGCTCTGTCCAACGCAGCATTTGCGTATCGTCTTGAGCAAAGTTAAGCGCCACCATGTGCAGAGGGATTTTTTGCCAAGCAACCGATAATTCACAGCCATTAATTAGGCGTATGCCCTGCTGCAAAGCCGCCTCATGAGCTGCTGGTAAGCCTGCCAAGGTGTCGTGATCGGTTAAGGCTAAGGTTTGCACGTTTTCTTGTGCCGCAAGCGCTACTAACTCGGCTGGAGACAGTTTGCCGTCTGAAGCTGTGGAATGTGTGTGTAGGTCGATTCGCTGATAGGGCTGTTCAGACATCAAAGGGGTATTCTTTCCGACAGTTGCTAGGTATCATCATTCGAGCATACAGAAACTGGCTTGACTATGAAATTATTATTCGACTTTTTACCTATCGTTGTTTTCTTTTTAGTGTACAAATCCACTAACGACATCATCTTGGCAACCGCTGTCTTGATTCCAGCCACCTTGCTACAAGTCTCTTATACTTGGTGGAAACATCGCCAAGTCGAAAAGATGCATATGGTGTCTTTGGCATTGGTCGTTCTACTTGGTGGCGCAACGGTGTTAGCCGGCGATGGCGACTTCATAAAATGGAAACCAACCGTGGTTAACTGGCTCTTTGCAGCGGTATTTTTAGGCAGTCAATTTATTGGCTCACGCAACATCATTCAGCGCATGATGGGCGACAAATTGGAGCTGCCACACAAAGTATGGCGAACATTGAATCTCGCTTGGGTAGGCTTTTTTATTCTCTCTGGCGCGGCCAACCTTTATGTTGCTTTTAACTTCAGCGAAGACATCTGGGTAGACTTCAAACTTTTCGGTCTGCTCGGCATGACCCTAGTCTTCATCGTTTTACAAGGGATTTACTTATCTTCCCACCTACAAAATAAGGAATAATAGATGTTGTATTCAATCGTTGGCCAAGATGTTGAACAAAGCTTAGAAGGTCGCAAAGCGGCACGCCCAGCGCACCTTGAACGCCTACAAGCGCTGCGTGATCAAGGTCGTCTGGTATTGGCTGGCCCAAACCCAGCAATCGACTCTAACGATCCAGGCGAAGCGGGCTTTACCGGCAGTGTCGTGGTGGCTGAATTTGCCTCTTTAGAAGACGCTCAAGCCTGGGCAGATGCAGATCCGTATGTGGCGGCTGGCGTCTATGCACACGTCGAAGTGAAACCCTTCAAACAAGTCTTCTAATGGCTTAACGAGTGGTGCTTTTGTGGCATCACTCGTCCTTCTCTTTAAGCGTCAGGTTTTATTTTCACATCCGAGTGCCCCAGATCACGCTCTGGATCGATCACATCGCGCATGCGCTGCTTCAATACTTTGGCCTCCGGAAAGCCATCTTCTGCCTTACGACACCAGATTTCAGTACCATTTACGCGTATTTTAAAAATACCGCCTTGCGTTGGCATCAAGGTGACACTTTTAATATCATCATCAAAGGTTGTTAACAGCTCTTGGGCCAGCCAAGTCGCCCGCAACATCCAGCGACATAAGGTGCAGTATTCGATCTCAACCACTGCATTTCTCATGTAGTACCTCTCTTAATCATTAGATCTTGGCGTAATGCCTCGAACCCTAATACTATGGGCACATTGCCAAGAAGGAAGAGTCCGATGAAAAAAACGTTAGTAAGCGCATTATTATGCTCAGTGATCAGTTTGCCTGCTTTGGCGACCGAAGTGAACATTCAGACCTCAATGGGCAACATCCGTGTCGATCTAAACGAAAAAGCCGCACCCAATACCGTTAAAAACTTTTTGCGTTACGTCGATGAAGGTTTTTATGAAGGCCTAATTTTCCACCGTGTCATTCGTGGCTTTATGGTGCAAGGCGGAGGTTTTGATAAGGACCTTGAGCGCCAACAAACACACCATGCGATCGCCTACGAAGGGGACAACGGCCTTAAAAACTATCGCGGGACACTAGCGATGGCTCGTACCAGTGATCCAAATAGCGCCACGTCACAGTTTTTTATCAACCACAACGACAATGCCTTTTTAAACCACGGCGCCCGCGGCGGTGCTGGTTACACAGTCTTTGGTAAGGTCATCTCAGGCCTAGAGGTAGTCGATAAAATTGCCAATGTGCCAACCCGCAACATTGGTCCTTACCAAAATGTACCCACAACACCTGTGATCATTGAGAAAGTAACCCGTGTTGACTAGTTATCAGCTGGATTCTCCAGCGTTAGATTTCGGCGCCGATGGCGTCCCCCGCTCCAGCACATTTGATGATGTGTATTTTGATAAAGATGCTGGGCTTGAGGAGACGCGCTACGTCTTCTTGGCCCACAACCATCTAGCAGAACGCTTTCAATCACTTACTGACCAGGCTCGTTTTCATATTGCGGAAACAGGCTTTGGTACTGGGATGAACTTTCTCTGTGCACTGCAATTATTCGCTGAGCAAGCGCCTGACAGCGCTTGGTTGACGTTTACCTCAGTAGAGAAGTTCCCATTAAGCAAAGACAAACTTGAGCAAGCACTGGCTATGTGGCCAAGCTTGGCCCCGTTCGCCCAAGCGTTATTAGCCCAGTATCCAATCCTATGCCATGGCCTGCATCGCATCGAGCTTCCCGATTTTCGTACCACACTAACTCTCTGGTTTGGCGAAGCAAGTGAAGGCTTTGCCGCGCTCAATGGCCACATAGACGCATGGTTCTTAGATGGTTTTGCGCCCAGCAAAAATCCTGAGATGTGGAGCGCTGAATTATTTCAAAACATTCAGCGCTTAAGTCGGCACAACACAACTTTTGCGACCTTCACCGCAGCAGGTATCGTTCGCCGCGGTCTGCAAGCCCATGGTTTTAACGTACAAAAAGTCAAAGGGTTTGGTCATAAGCGTGAAATGATGGTCGGTCAGCTGAGTAACTCAGTGACTGATACAACGCCTTCACCTCAAGCGCCATGGTTTGAGGTGACACAAGCCCCCTCTTCCTATAACCGAATTTTGGTTGTCGGCACGGGCCTGGCGGGCGCCACTACCGCAAATACTTTGGCGCAAAAGGGTTTTCAAGTAGAAGTCTGGGAGCAGTCTGATCATATCGCTGAGGGCGCTTCAGGCAATGAGCAAGGCATGCTGTATCCTAAATTAGGCGCCAGCGACACACCGGTCAATCGCTTTTACTTGGCGGCTTATTTGTATGCACAGCGTTTTTATCAGACACTCAGCGCAGCTCACCCTGAAGCAACGCTATGGCAACAAAGTGGCTTATTACAACGTCCTAAAACACCTCAAGAACAGGTCAAATTTGACAAGATCTTAGCCACTCAGTTGTACCCTGACAGCATTCTTCGCCGTAGCGAAGATCAAGCGGGGTTGATGTTGCCTCTCTCTGGCTGGGCACGTCCTAAAACCATATGCCAGACATTACTAAGTCATGCCAATATCGAACTTAAGCTGAATCATGAGCTGTCGCGCCTTGAGCCTAGTGAGACTGGTTTAACGGCTTATCAAGGCGAGCACGCTCATGAGTTTAGCCATGTCATAGTTTGTAGCGCCAACCAGCAACACATGCTGGACTCGATCCAAACACTGCCGACCAAAGCGATCCGTGGCCAAGTGACACAGCTAAGTATTAAAGACATTCCGGATGCGCACACTCAAGCACAAGCAGAAGCTTTATCTCAAGTGGTATGCGCCGATGGCTATGTGTCGCCCGCGCTTGAAGGGCAACTTAACTTTGGCGCCACTTACGACTTGAACTCAACCAGTCTTGCAATCCTAGAGGACTCACACAAAGAGAATCTAGCAAAGCTTGAGCGGTTGTTGGATTGCGACCTTGATCAAGTAGCACTATCTGATTGTCGCGGACGCAGTGCGTTACGCTGCACCGTAAACGACTATACGCCGATTGTCGGACCGATAAGTGATCAAGCGTCTTTAATTGAGCAATATGGCATGCTACGCACCAATGCAAAGTGGCAGTCAACGCAACCAGCGGCGTTTGTAAAAGGTCTGTTCGTCAATATTGGGCATGGCTCGCGGGGATTGGTCAGCGCACCGCTCTGCGCCAATTATCTAGCCAGTATCATTGCAGAGGAAGTTGCACCACTGGAACAAACTGTGTTGGAAGCGCTACACCCAAATCGTTTTGTGATTCGAAAACTTAAGCGCGGTGAGGTTTAACCTCACCGCTTAAAGCCATTACATTTCAAATAGGTCACATGCCGACGGAATCAAATCGTCAAGGCGTTGGTAAGTCTTGGGACGATAAACAATCGCGCCCATATTAGGATGCAAATCACGCAGTTTGTCACTGAGCTGAACCACCGCTGGGTTGATTGGCTCATATGGATAAATATGATCTTGAATACTAAGCTTGTGTAGTTCGTCGAGCTCATCTTGCAACATAGACTTCATAGCGAAAAATAGATCCTTGCTATTTATGTCATTTGTTTCCCAATATGCATCGGACAAAGCGCTATTTAGTTCGTAAAATACGTGTAACGCATCTGATACGGTTTTTTGACTCATAGTGTCTCCATAAAAACGAGCATTCTGTTTACTTTCACCCTTGTATTGATAGATGCTAACCCCATAACCACTCTCTCGCCACGAAAAAATGTAGGTATATTGATTTTGAGTAACCCAATGCAACCCGACGTGACATCTGACAACCTGTGGCCATCATTACAAGCTGAAGCTGAAAAGCTAGCACAAGATGAACCCATTTTGGCAAGCTATTTTAATACCACCATACTTCGCCATGACTCCTTAAGCTCAGCCTTGAGCTTTTTACTTGCCAGTAAGCTTGACAGTATTTCGATCCCTGCCATGGTCTTACGTGAGGTTTTTGAAGAAGCAATGTCTGACCCTGAGTCTAACATTGTCGCCTGCATCAAACAGGATATTTTATCCATTAAAGAGCGTGATGCGGCTTGCGATTGTTTGACGACCCCGTTGTTATTCTTCAAAGGCTTCCATGCGTTACAAACTTACCGCGTTGCTAACTGGCTTTTCAAACAAGGCCGAGAAAGCTTAGCCTTATACCTACAAGGGCAAATGTCGATGGTCTTTGGCGTCGATATCCACCCAGCGGCACGCATTGGCTGTGGCGTCATGCTGGATCACGCGTCAGGCCTAGTGGTCGGTGAAACCTGTGTCATTGGTGACAATGTCTCGATTCTGCAATCGGTCACACTGGGTGGTACCGGTAAAGAAACAGGCGATCGTCACCCCAAAATCCGTTCCGGTGTATTGATCGGAGCAGGCGCCAAGATTTTGGGCAACATCGAAGTGGGAGAAGGGGCTAAAGTGGGCGCCAATAGCGTGGTGCTAGAACCGGTTGAGCCTCACACTACCGTGGCTGGCGTGCCAGCTAAGGTAGTTGGTCGTAACCGAGAGAAAGAGCCTTCTCGCGAGATGGATCACACCATCAAAGGCTGCTACAAATAATCTAAAAAGGGTCCCGCGGGACCCTTTTTAGTTACATTCGCTGCGCGACTTGCTTGTCTACCATTTGAATGGTTTCACTTTCGGTATCAAAAACTAAGACCGCGTTACCCGATTGCAGGGCCTTCAGCGCTTGTTGGCGTTTTTGCTCCGCTGATAACCCATAGTCACCATAATCAGTACCATCGCGTGATACGATATCATTCAAAATATTATCGAGCGTCTCAGGATCTAGAGCGTCGTAAGGAATCAAAGTATCCATTTAGACGACTCCAAAGCCTGTTAGCATCTCATGTAACGCCTCTTCGTCCATCACAGGGACCTCAAGCGACTGCGCTTTAGTGAGCTTCGAACCCGCTTTTTCACCGGCCACCAAACAATCCGTCTTGCCCGAAACCGAGCCACTGACTTTCGCACCAAGCTTAATCAAATGATCTTTTACTTCATCGCGAGAATAGCGGCTCAAGGTGCCCGTGACGACATAGGTTTTACCCTCAAGTGGGCGCTCGCCGCTGTCTTCAGAAGATTCCGCCATCTGCCAGTGCACGCCTTGCTCCAACAGCCCATGAACAGTCGCCACGTTGTCTTCTTGCTCGAAGAACAAGCGAATATGTTGCGCCACAATAGGGCCCACATCTTCGACTTCAATCAATTCTTCTTGGGTAGCGTTCATTAAAGCGTCAAGCGTGCCAAAGTATTGAGTCACTGTGCGGGCCGTCGCTTCCCCAACCTCACGAATTCCCAAGGCATATACAAAGCGGTTAAACAAGGTTTGCTTTGATGCTTCAATCGCGTTGAGTAGCTTTTCCACCGACTTATCGCCCATGCGTTCCATGGCCAACAAGCGCGCTGGCTTTTCTTTAAGGCGGTATATATCGACTGGCGTATTGAGTAGTTTGGCATCCACCAGTTGCTCGATCAGCTTGTCGCCTAGGCCATCGATGTCCATTGCTTTGCGCGACACAAAATGCTTCAGGCGCTCTTTCAGCTGGGCGCCACAGACCAAACCGCCAGTACAGCGTTGTACCGCTTCTCCCTCAACACGCTCGATGTCCGACTCACATACCGGACACTGTACAGGGAACACGACCTCTGTGGCGTCTTCAGGACGGCGCTCAGTCAAAACTTGCACGACTTGCGGGATCACATCACCAGCACGACGAATCATCACCCAATCCTTGACTTTAACGCCTAATCGTTCGATTTCGTCTTGGTTGTGAAGCGTGGCATTAGAGACGGTTACCCCACCCACAAACGTCGGCTGTAAACGTGCAACCGGCGTAATTGCGCCCGTACGTCCTACTTGGAAATCCACACCAAGGATCTGCGTCACTTCTTCTTGCGCGGGAAACTTACGCGCGATGGCCCAGCGTGGCGCTCGAGCAACGAAGCCCAACTGCTTCTGCTGGGCGATGCTGTCAACCTTATAGACAATGCCATCAATGTCATAACTTAAACCATCACGCTCAGCAGCGACTTTGTCGTAGTAATCTAAGCACCCTTGGATACCTTCAACACGCTGCATTAGCTGGTTAATTTTAAAGCCCCATTCGGACAGCTGCAGTAAGCCTTCGTAATGGCTATCAGGCTGCTGCCACCCCTCGACGTAGCCGATGCTATAAGCACACAACACTAAAGGGCGCGATGCCGTGATCTTGGGATCAAGCTGACGCAGGCTGCCGGCGGCGGCATTACGCGGATTAACGAAGGTTTTCTCGCCTTTTTCAGCGGCTTGTTGATTCAGCTTTTCAAAGCCCTCTTTGGGCATATAAATTTCACCACGCACCTCGAGCACAGGTGGCGGCGTCTCGGTGCGCAGACGCATCGGCACCGAATAAATGGTCTTAATGTTAGAGGTAATGTCTTCACCGACTAGGCCATCACCACGGGTGACACCGCGCACTAAAAGGCCGTCTTCGTAGCGCAAACTGATGGCTAAACCATCCAGTTTGGGCTCACAGCAGTACGTCAGCACGGCAGCTTGACTAAGCTTTTGCACGCGCTCATCAAAGTCCACCATGCTGTCGTTATCAAACGCATTATCAAGCGATAACATAGGCACGGTATGCTCAACCGAGGCAAAGCCATTATCAGGCTTTTCACCCACACGCTGGGTCGGTGAGTCCGCTTGAACCCACTCTGGGTGCTGCGCTTCAATCGCTTGCAGAGCACGATAGCAACGGTCGTATTCGGCATCTGGCACCAGTGGCTCATCTTTTACGTGATAAGCATAACTGTAATCATTTAGCTGACGGATCAACGTCAACATCTCTTCTCTAGAGGACGTTTGTGTATCGCTCATAAGTCACTCAAAACGGATAGGTAACATAACAAAAGGCCCCGAAGGGCCTTTTATAAAAAATTAAGAAGGACGCTTTTTCTTGGCCAGTTGTCGGCGTTCGAAATCACGAATGCGCTGGCGACAATGAGCGATGGTTTGCTCACTCATGGGCGCGCGACGTTCATCACGTAACTCACCACCTAGATTACGCACCAACGCCTGGGCCGTCTCTAGCATGAAATCAAACGCCTTCATGCTATTTTTAGGGCCAGGTAAGCCCATAAAGAAGCTCACACCTGGGCACTCTGATTCACCCATGGTATCTAAATCAAATGTGCCTGGTTCAATCGCATTGGCCATGGAAAATTGGATTTTGCCTTTATCAAAGCCGTCTTCATGACGATGAAAAATATCCATTTCGCCATAACGCATGCCACAGTTTAGTACTAACTGCAGCAACTCCATCCCCGCAAACGCACTGTCTTTGGGCGCAAATACATTGATAACAATGACTTCTTCGATTTCAGCTTCTTCTTCGTCTTCTTCAACCGGCTCTTCAATGGCGGTGATATCTGACTGAGCCAGATCGACATTAGAGTAATCACGCTCAAAGTCTTGCACCGGCTCAAGCTCATCTTCTAAGGTCGCTTCAAGCTCCTGCTGCGCATAGCCTTCGTACAGCACATCCGCGTAATCCTGCTCTGCTGAAGCCGCGGCGGCACTTTTATCACGCTCAGGCACAAGCGAGGCAAGCTCATCCAGCTCAAATTTATCAGTACGGTCCATTTGCGGGCCAGCATCGACTTTATGTGGCATTTCCGTCAACGGGCCACGGGCTGTCATGCGTGCGTTTTCAAACGCACTCTGAACTGGGTCGGCCGAGGCGGCACGAGGCGCGACTGGGCGCGCGCCACCATTAGGCAACTCATGACGAATGATGGCCTCTTTCTTGGCCTCATCAGGATCGACATAGTCATCATCGTAGGAACTCCCAAGTTGGGGTTTACGATAACGACGGTAGCCGTCGATTAAAATGGCGACAATGATGATGACGCCAATTACAATTAGCCACTCACGCAAGCTAAAATCCATTATTATAAATCCGCTTTAGATCAATACATTTGCCCGTATTATCAGTCGAAGCGAAGATTGTTTCAATTACAAGGCGACCTTGACGTTAAAAATCTTGTCACTATTGGACGGTACGGGCGATAAATAACCAACAATTTGTCCCTGGCTCAGATCTTGGCTGGTCTGTTTCGCGTGTTTGACCACGATATCCACTTCCTCAACCTCTGCGAGTGACTTGCCTGGCATTAAATTATCCAGATTTGTTAACACCAGCGGCGCACCGAACTCAGCACTGCTTATACGCTGAATCGCAACAGGCATTGTTTGGCCGTTTGCAGTCGCATAGACCAAAAACACATCATCCGCTGCTAGCTGCCCTTGCGTCAGCGTAAGACTTAACTGTACCCGATGACTGATCAGCGCCGGAACCTCTTCCTCAGAAATTGCGCCTTGTTTACGTGCTGCCGTAATTCCTGACAATAAATCGTTTCTGGCTTGAGGGTCATTCCCCAGACGAATCGCTTTTTGCCATGCTAAGATCGCTTCTTTGTAGCGCTTTGCATCAAATTGTACAATGCCCATCAACCCCAATGCTTTGACATGATTGGGATTACTTTGCAGGGCTTGCGTCACTAACTCACGCATCGGCTCTGACACGGTATTGTCATGGTTATAAAACATCGCTTGGGCTAACTCTACCTGTACATTGATGTAATCTGGGGAGTCGGTATCTAACTTTTGTAATACCTGCTGATACGACTCAACCGCGTCAGCGTAATCCTCGGCAAGCACCTGCTCGCTGGCAAGGTAATACCAATCCTCAGCTCGGTCATAACGCGCTACGCGATACGCTAAAAACTCAGAGATATCCTGCTCAGTCGCACTGCGCTCTAGCATCTTCTCGGTAAACGCTACCTCTTTAGAAAATCCTAGCTGCTGGTATAAGGCCAAAGCACCGACCAACACCACAGCCACCATCGCCGATAATACCCAACGCGTTACGTTTAAATCTTTGATCAGGTAAAACTGTTGCTTATCGATGTATTGAGCTTCCAGCGCCAAGTCATCACGTAGCTGATTGGCTTCGTCTTGAGTCAGCCGACCAGCTTGAAGCTCTTCTGCAACCTCTTGCTCACGTAAGGCAATAAAGCGTTCACTGTCACGCTCCTTAATCGGGCGATTGGCCGCGCCGAACAAAGCGCGCATCACATACAGCACACTCAGTACCGCTATTGCAGCCATCACCAACCAAGCCATCATCATGTTTACACTCCTTTGCGGGCTTTACGGCGATTATTAACGGTTACGCCAATAAAAATCAGAGCACCAACCAATAACAAAGCAAATGGTCCATACCATAAAATAGCCGTACTCGGCTTTTGCACCGGGCGATACAGTACAAATTCGCCATATCGAGCGACCATATAATCGATGATCTGCTCATCGCTCTGACCTGCTTGAATCATGCTGTAAACTTGCTGCCTTAAATCCACCGCAATGCCCGCATTAGAGTCTTCTAAATTCTGGTTTTGACACTTGGGGCAACGCAGTTCTTCGATCAGCGTGTTGTAGCGCTCAGCACGCTCTGGTGAGGCAAACTGCACCACTTCTTCGGCGTGCAGCAAACCACTGGCCAGACACACAAAACACGCCATTAACCAGGCCTTCATTGCATGTATCCTTTCAGTGTTTGCCAAACTTCAGCATTCACCACACCTTGGTGGCGGTACAAGACTTCACCTTCACCACTGATAACGAAAGTCTCTGGCGCACCGGTAATCCCCATATCCACACCAAAGTGCCCCATTTCGTCGGTTAACACCAATGAGTAAGGATTACCGCGCTCAGCCAACCACTCACGTGCAGCGGGCGTATCATCTTTATAATCAATACCAACAATCGTCACGCCTTGCTCGGCAAGCTCACCTAAATACGCATGTTCAGCCGCACAAGAAGGACACCATGTCGCCCAAAAATTCATTAGGTAAGGCTCATTGGGTAGCGCCTCGTTACCAACCACACTATCAGTGGCCAGATCAATTAACTGAAACTCAGGCACAGATTGTCCAATCAATGCTGATGGCATGTACTCAGCGTCTTTGCCAAGCTGCTGATAAAACACAGCACCTAAGGCTAAAAAAATCACTAACGGAATGAAGAAAAACAACTTTTTCATTTTATGCTCCTGTTTTACGGCGGTAGCGTTTGTCCCATGCAGCGACCAACCCACCAATAGTCATCAGAATGGCACCCAGCCAAATCCAACGCACAAAGGATTTGATATAAATACGCACGCCCCAAGCATCGTCTGCCAACGGCTCACCTAAGGAGACATACAGATCACGGGTAAAACCTGGGTGCAACGCGGCCTCTGTCATCATTTGTTGGCGCGCCTTATAAAGACGCTTTTGTGGCAACATCTGCGTGACTAATTGATCCGCTTGATACACATTGATCACGGCCATATCAGCACTGTAATTTGGGCCTTCAACGTGGCGCGTACCAGTGAACTCAAACTCATAATTGCCGACATTCACCCGATCACCAGGCGCCATGCGCACAATGGTTTCGGTGCTGTTCATGCTAACAAAAATCACACCGATCAAGGTCACCGCGACACCAATATGAGCCAACTGCATACCATAGTAACTGCGTGGCAACTGACGCGCCCGTTGCCACATTGATTGGCGCGCGGTACGAACTTTATCCCAGTAATCACGCACACACATCAACACCAGCCACAAGGCAATGGCGAAGCTGGCCCACATCAAGGCATCAAACTCGTGGAAGGTAAACACTAGCGCCGCCAACACCACACTCAGCAGTGCTGACAGCCAGGCTTTGCGCCACAGCAACTTACCTTGAGTGCGATGCCACTTAGCCACTGGGCCAATACCCATAAACACAATCAGCAATAACGCAATCGGACCAAACACCGCATTAAAATACGGCGCCCCGACCGAAATTTTACCCAAGCCAAAGGCATCAAAAATAAGCGGATATAACGTACCCAACAGCACCGTTAAGGTCAGTACGGTTAATAAGATATTGTTGATCAGCAGCCAAGACTCACGGCCGCTTAAACCAAAACTGGCGCTGGATTTAACCGCTTGCGCCCGTACGGCATAGAGCAACAAGCTGCTACCGATGATGATGACCAACAAAGCGAGGATAAACACCCCGCGGGTCGGATCTGCGGCAAACGCATGCACCGAGGTCAACACCCCAGAACGCACTAGAAAGGTCCCAAGCAGGGATAGGCTAAAGGTGAAAATCGCCAGTAATACGGTCCAGCTCTTGAACACACCCCGCTTTTCAGTCACGGCTAGAGAATGAACCAAAGCCGTACCCGCCAACCAAGGCATCAAGGAAGCATTTTCAACTGGGTCCCAAAACCACCAGCCGCCCCAGCCTAGTTCGTAATACGCCCACCAGCTACCTAGCGCAATACCAAGGGTTAAAAACGCCCATGACACATTGGTCCATGGTCGTGCCCAGCGCGCCCAAGACGCATTCAAATTCCCAGTGATTAACGCAGCAATAGCAAAGGCAAAGGCCACCGAAAAGCCCACATAGCCCATGTAAAGCATCGGCGGATGCACGATCAAGCCGATATCTTGTAGTAGCGGGTTTAAATCAACCCCATCCATTGGCTGATCAGGAAGCACTCGGATAAAAGGCGAAGAGGTAAAGAGAATAAAGGATAGAAATCCAGTCGCAACGATCCCCAACACACCCAACACTACTGGCCCAGTACTATTTGGTAACGAGTCACTTTTGTAAGCGACCGCACTCGCCCAGGCCACTAAAATCGTTACCCAAAGCAGTAACGAACCCTCGTGGCCGCCCCAAACGGCACTGAGCTTGTACCAGATCGGCAGCAAACTATTGGAGTGCTGACTAACATACAGCACGGAGAAATCATCCTGTGCAAAGGCCACCGCCAAAATAACAAAGCTTAGCCCGGTCAAAGCCGTCATTACATAGGTCAGTGGCTTGGCACTGGCCAGCAAAATCGCATTGTGGCGGACGTAGCCTAACAGCGGCACCACTGCCAATGCTAGCGCAAACATCAGTGCCAGCATTAACGCAAAATGCCCAATCTCGGGAAACATCATAACTTATCCTTATGGTTGAGCACTGGCTTGCTTGGATTGCTCAAGCGCTTCGGTCACTTCTGGCGGCATATACTCTTCATCATGCTTGGCCAGTACTTCACTGGCGATCAGCACACCGCGTTGGTCAAGCTTGCCTTGCGCGACGATGCCCTGACCTTCACGAAATAGATCCGGCAAAATACCGCGATACTCGATGCGCAGTTGGTGCTGATAATCGGTCACAGCAAACGCTACATCTAAGGTTTCGGACTGGCGCTCAACACTGCCGTCGACAACCATACCGCCCGCTCGGATCGTCACTTGCTGAGGGGCTTCACCCTTTGCAATCTGAGTCGGCGAGTAAAACAAATTGATATTTTGTGACAGCGCAAACATCACCAAACCAATGGCTGCAGAAAGCAAAACTAATATGACGCCGATGGTGATCATGCGTTTTTTTCGGACTGGATGCATTTAACGACTCTGCTCCCTTTGATAACGTTTTTTTAATTGCTTTTTAAGCTCTGCACGAGCCTTTAGCGTGCCAATACCGAGTCCAGCCAGCACCAAAAGGCTGATGCCATAGGTAGACCACACATAAACCCCGTGCGTTCCCATTTGCAAAAAGTCAGTCAACGATTCAAATGCCATCTGACATTACCTCCTGCTTCACCCAGTTAGCCTTACGCTCACGTTTTAGCACTTCCGTTTGCATGCGCCACATAGCAATCCCAGCACTGAATAGATAAAGCCCAAGCGCTGAAAATAATAAGGGCAACCACATTTCCATCGGCATGGACGGTTTTTCGGTCAGCCTAAACGTCGCTGGCTGGTGCAAAGTATTCCACCACTCAACCGAATATTTAATGATGGGTAAATTAATGACGCCCACCAAACTCACGACGGCCACCGCCTTATCGGCAAACACCTGATCATCAAGCGCATTTTGGATGGCTATCACGCCCATGTAGAGTAAAAACAACACCAATACCGAGGTTAAGCGTGCATCCCATACCCACCATGTGCCCCACGTAGGTTTGCCCCAAATGGCACCTGACAGCAGCGCGATAAACGCCATCACAGCGCCAACCACTGCGACTGACTTGATAAACACTGGCGCCAGCTTCATTTGCCAGACAAGCGCCACAAAACCAGCTATCCCCATCGCCAAGTAGCAGCTTTGTGCCAACATAGCGACGGGCACATGGATGTAAATGATACGAAAGCTATTGCCCTGCTGGTAATCCGCAGGCGCAAAAGCCAACCCCCAGACCACTCCTATCAGCAGCAGTAACAATCCTATCCAGACCAATTTACCGGCCCATTTGCTCGCCCATTGATAAAACCATTTTGGAGAGCCAAGTTTATGAAACCATGTCCAATTCATCAGTTCACACTCGCCTTAATTGAAATCGCTGTCATCACTGGCGCCAACGCCAACGCGACGATAGACATCGCGGCTAAAATCGCCAACTGGCCACTGACACTCATCTGCAGCTGTGCTGCTCGAATAGCCCCTGTAGCAAAAATAATGACCGGAATGTAGAGCGGTAAGATAAGCAACAACATCAGCACCGCACCACGGCGCAAAGACACCGTTAAAGCAGCGCCGATCGCCCCGATCAGAAATAACGCTGGTGTCCCCAATAACAATGAGCCCATCACTGTCAGCAACGAAGACCATGGCAAAAACAGCATCTGTGCCAGTACGGGTAACGCCAGCAATAACGGCACCATCACCATCAACCACTGCGCTAATACTTTGAGCAACACCAATACACTTACAGACAAACCACTGGCTAGCCACTGTTCAAGAGAGCCGTCGTTAAAGTCTTCCTTAAATAATCCTTCCACTGCCATCAGCACTGACAAGGCCGTCGCACACCAAATAATGCCGCCCGCTGCTGGGGCTAAAAACTCGGAACTGGGATCAACACCTAAAGGGAATAACGTGATCACCATGACAAAAAACAACAACGCATTTAAGGTGTCTTGTTTACGGCGCAATAACGACAGCCACTCGGCTTTAAAAAAAGAGGTATAGTTCACGCGGCGGCTAACTCCACTGTTTTCGCAGAAAGAGTGAGCAACGTTTGATGCGTGGTCAACATCACGGCACCACCTGAATCTAAATGGGTTTTGATGTGCGCTTCTAATGCTAGGACACCGGCGTGATCGAGCGCCGTAAAGGGCTCATCTAACAACCACAGCGGCTTGTCTGTTAGCCACAATCTAGCTAACGCTACGCGGCGCTTCTGCCCTGCTGATAATTGTGCGGCGGGAATATCTGCATAGGGCCCAAGCTGAACGTGCTCCAGCGCCTGCTCCAATGCTTGCAAGCTAGCTTCTGGGCAATACAATCGCAGATTTTCCAGTGGCGTCAGTACCGTCTTAATACCCGGCGTATGCCCCAGATAAAGCTGATCGGCCAACAACACATCACGGTGCACCGTCACATCTTCGCCCTTATATTCAATTTGGCCTGACTCTATGGGTAGCCAACCCAACAACGCCTTCATTAACGAACTTTTGCCTGCGCCATTCTCACCCGCAACGCGTACCAGTTCACCACTGGTGACACTAAACGTTAAATCCTGGCAGAGATCACGATCGCCGCGTTCAAGGTAAAGCTGATTCACCTGCAAGTTGACTGACTTTTGCAAAAGAATTTCCCATACTGGCCGTTAACAACATCAGAGCAGCGCTCTAAATTGGCAACTATTATAAAATATATTTCTAGCTTTTCTGAAAGAAAGGGTGGTGAAAGCATGATCACGGACATAAATTCGCTAGTTTCTGGCCAGGCTAAAGGGTCGCTCACGACCTCAACGACCTCTAATCTTGGCGCGCTGTCTAAACTCAGTAGCGAACTTAAGTTTATCGAAGGCATGCACCCCGTCAAAATCACTTCCGTGCAGAACGCGCAAAGTGCACAAGGCGCTAACCAATTGATTGGCATTCAGCGCAACGATCAACAACAGTTCACACTCGTTAATCCCAAACCCGATGCCAATATACGTGCAGGCGATAACGCTACATTAACCGTCGCCCGCAACCAAAGTGCTAGCCTAACGCTCACAAGCAACAACGCCCGTCCTACTGTAGCGCAAGGTTCGACTAGCAATCCTTTACAAAGTTCGCCAGCAGCGCACCAAAACAACCAAACCAGCACGACGACTAAGGCAGCGGATACTAACATGACTGCTTACCAAGCGTCAGCGTCTCGCCCAAGCGCTAGCCCTAATAACACCAATGTCTCCACAAATGCCAAAGTCCTAGCCGATGTCACGATTGCCAGCCGCCCGATCACGCTAACAGTCATCAGCTCCAACGCACCGAGTCAAGCAGCCACCTCCGCCACGCCTACTACCAGCACTGCGGTTGCTAGTACCGCGATGTCGACCACATCATCACCAGTGCAAAGCGCCCCTAGCGCGACACAAATAAACTCAGCCAACAATACAGCGACATCAAGCCCTTCTAGCTCAGCTCAAGCCAATGGCTATAGTGCACTGGTCAGTGACGGCAAGCAGCAATTTACCCTCAATACGCAGCACCCGCTTAAGGCAGGTGATACCGTTAATGTGTTTGTTGATAAAAACAATCAGCTACAACTTTACCCTAGCCAGCGCCCTTCAAGTACTGAGGTCACCTTAAGCGAAGGGTTAAAGCAAGCACTGCCCAAACAAATCACTGCACAAGAATTTGTCGGTATGATCCGTCAGCTCAATCAAATGACCCAAGCAGGTAGCGCACTGCCTGAAAAAGTCAGCCAAGCCCTAGAGCAACTAGTGCGACAGCTACCGAATCTGCAAAGTGTCACGCAATCCTCGGAAGGGATAAAGCAAGCGCTACAAAGCTCAGGGCTATTTAGTGAGGCCAATCTTGCGCAACGCACGCATTTAAACACAGATTTAAAGCTCAACTTATCGCGTTTAGAAAATGCCGTAGCCGATGTGGCAAAACAGCCCAACCCACAACCCATCCCAGCCACCCAAGCCAACACATTTAATCTAGTGTCTGGCGCTATAGAGCGCATCACGACAGGACAAGTACGTCACTTAGTGGAAAATGCCCAAGCACAACAAGATGGCACCTTGTTGCCATTGAGTATGGAAATTCCCATCAAGGATGGCCGCGCAAGCTCAGTCGTCAATGTCAAAATAGACAAAGATCATAGCCAGTCATCGGACACCGAACCCCACCAGCGTCGCTGGCTGGTGCAGCTAAAGTTTGATTTTGAAGAAACCGGACGCTTTGAGGCGCGGACCAGCATTCAAGGACAAAAAGTCGGCATTGTGTTCGCCGTCGAGGAAGCCGCGACCGAGGCCATGATTCGCCAACGCCTTGACGAACTGCGCAGCAATTTACGTAACAAAGATGTGAGCATAGAAACGCTCGACTGCTTTCGGGCCAAGCTAAAAGACCCAACTTCCTCATCGCATGAGCACTCAGATCAACCGCCCAAACGATTGATTGATATTAGGACTTGAACATGAAACAACAAAAAGCGATTGCGTTAAAATATGATTTTCAAAGTGCGCCGACGGTCACGGCTAAGGGATCGGGATTACTGGCGGAGCGTATTATGGAAGTGGCTCAAGAGCATGATGTGCTGCTGCACAAAAGCCCGGAACTAGTAGAAGTGCTGGCGACCCTAGAAATCGGTGATGAAATCCCCGAAACGCTCTATCTCGCCGTTGCAGAAATCATTGCCTTCTCTCACTCGCTGAAAAACAATGACCTCTACACTAAAGAACCTTAACCTACTGGTAAGGTTGGCTGGAATTTGGGCGACGAGACTCTTTCTTAAGTAAGCTAATCAACTCGGCTTCAGCGCGAATCAAACCACACTTAGAGACCAAATCGTCTACCGAAGCGCCCATTTCAAGCAGTTCAATCGCGCGATTGTAAGACACACTGCTACCTTCTTTTGAAATCAGCTCTGACTGTCGTTCAACTGCCATATTCAAGCGTTTTTCAATCGCAACGAGGCGCCGTCCCATGCCGATGGAGCCAGAGGCCAACACCTGAACTTGCTTCTTTTGTGCTTGCTCAGCCTCATGGAACACTTGCTCCGTCCGCTTAAGCTTTTTAGAAAGGCGTAACACCCAAACAACCAATGCCACAATCATCAAAAATTGCAGCACCAGTAATAAATTGAAAATCCATTGAGATTCCATTAAACGCCTTCTAAGGTCTGATCGGTATTAAAGTGAAGCGATCTCGTTCCACTCATCTTCAGACAGCATTTTATCTAAATCTACCAGAATCAACAAAGTATCATTTTTGTGGCATACACCTTGGATAAATTTAGATGATTCGTCATTACCAACATTCGGTGACGCTTCGATTTCAGACTGGCGCAGATACACGACTTCTGACACTGCATCCACCAAAATACCGATTACATGCCCATCCACCTCAAGGATCATAATACGCGTGTCATCATTGACTTCGCCAGACTGCAGATCAAAGCGTTGACAGGTATCAATCACGGTCACTACCGTACCGCGCAAGTGAATAATACCCAATACAAAGGAAGGCGCGCCCGGTACTGGTGCGATCTCCGAGTAGCGTAACACCTCTTTCACCTGCATAACGTTGACGCCATAGATTTCATTTTCTAGGCGAAAAGTCACCCACTGCAATAGTGGATCATCTGTTTGTTTTACTTCTGTTATTGCATGACTGGTCGACATCATGACCTCCAAACAAGCTTATGATTCTTTTAAATGCTTACGAAAACCGTTTTCAGGATCTTCTAGCAGCTCGATAAATCCCTGTACATCTAATATAGCGCACATATGGTCAATTACTGTACCGGCCAACCAAGGCCGGCGACTGCGATCGGTACGCCACTTCACTTGTGAAGGCTCTAAGGATATTGCCTCGGCCACTTTTTCACAGGCTAATCCCCAATCGGAACGGTCCAATTGGATAACAAACTTGAAGTGTTCTTTAAGCTCACCATCGTAATGATTCGGCATGACCCAACGCGCTGTGTCCACAGTACGAATATTGTGCTCACCAACATTGGCCACGCCCATAAACCATTTGGGTTGACCAAAAATAGGCGTCAACTTCTCGGCATCGGCTTGATAAATCCCGCCCAGCTCTACTAATGGCACAGCGATCTTAAGCCCGCCCACATAAAACAATAAGCACTCAAAACGGCTTTTGGCCCAAGGCAAAGGCTCTGTTTTAGCGATATAAGGTTTGGCTTCAAGTTCTGGTTCTGGTTCTGGCTCTGGCTCTGGCTCTGGCTCTGGCTCTGGCTCTGGCTCTGGCTCTGGCTCTGGCTCTGGCTCTGGCTCTGGCTCTGGCTCTGGCTCTGGCTCTGGCTCTGGCTCTGGCTCTGGCTCTGGCTCATTAAAACTCTCAGTAGCCTGTTGTACCAAGTCAACCTCTGTGTCGATTTCCCACGACTGAATTTCTTCTGTCATGGTGCTTGAGCTCGGCGCCTCTTGCTGCAACGTTTGGATCGCACTTTCGAAGTCAACAAACGAGGCATCGAGGGCATCGTAATCGTACTCATCGCCAGCTTCGACCGTTTCTGCTGTGGCTTCTAATTCGGCATTAGCCTGCTCAATAACATCGCTCTTACTCTCAAAGTCAGGCGTTAAAGCCTCACTCTCGCTCTGTTGCGAGGCGGGCTCGTTATTGTCCTCTTCCTGGAATGTCGACTCCTGCAATAAGTCGTCCAAGTAGCTCTGCAAAGCCTGTTGCGGCGAATTAAGCGAGGCGTGTTTTGTCTTAGTTTCTTTCATCACATTCTAACCGGATGGATTCAGTAGGGTATCCATCAAACTGGCATAGGCTTTGACACCACGTGCATTGGCATCCAGTGCCGAAGGCGCTACGCCAGCCGTACTTGCGTCTCGTAATTTGGTATCTACAGGTATCACAGAATGCCAAACGGCGTCTTCATATAAATCTTTTAAACTGCGTAAACTTTTGTTCGACGCTTGGGTACGGCGGTCGTACAAGGTCGGCACTATGGTGTAGGGCACAGGTCGTTTGCGGGCGCGATTAATCATGGTCAAGGTACGAATCATGCGTTCTAAGCCTTTGATAGCAAGGAATTCTGTTTGCACAGGAATCACCAACTGCTGACAGGCTGCTAAAGCATTAATCATCAACACACCTAAAACAGGTGGGCTATCAATCAATACATAATCGTAATCGTCCCATAAAATAGCCAAGGTTTTTGACACCACTAACCCCATACCGCCTTGAGCTTGAGCATGACGCTCAAGTGTTGCCAATGCAGTTGAAGCGGGCATTAAGGATAGGTTGGGGTGGCCTGTCTCAAGAATCAGTGTCGGAGGTAAATCGGCTGGAATCTTGCCATTTACTTGGAACAGATCGTAGGCGCTGTGCTCAATCGAGTCTGGATCGAAACGAAAATAACTTGTCAGTGATCCATGTGGATCTAGATCAATCATCAATACCCGATGGCCGGCGTCTGCTAATAGACCAGAAAGACTGACCACGGTCGTGGTTTTCCCCACACCACCTTTTTGATTTGCCACCGCCCAAATGTGCACATCGTCCCCTTTTTGCTGTTCCTGCAAGAAATTTACAAAATTAATGCTTCACCATCATATACATTAACCCACTACTGAAACAAGTAATCGTAGAGGTTATCAGCCATCCGTTTGCTGATTTTCAAGGTGACCCGACGGTTCTGAGCTCTGGCGTAGTCATTGGTGTTACGAACTTGCGGATTTTCGCTGGAAAAACCGATAGGTGCGAGTAACTTAGGATCAATTCCGCGGTACACTAATTCCTCTGCTACCGCCGCCGCACGCATACTCGATAGATGCCAATTAGATGGCATGCGATTGGAATTAATCGGCATATCATCGGTGTTTCCAAGCACCATAATCGGCGCCGGATAACTACGTAAAATATTGGCAATCACAATCATCAACGCCACGGCTTCATTGGTCAATTCGTAATCCCCTTGACCAAACACAAGAGCAGCCTTCATATCCAATGTTACCCACTCAGCGTCCTCAGTAATGGTCAACTGGCCATCTCTCTCTAAGGTTGGGAACTGTGAGGTAATGGATTGGTTCAGTACTTCAAATAAAGGACTGCGACCTTCTACTTCACCTGGCGGGTTCTCGAACTCAGTTGGCTCATCGGGCGCCACCTCAAGTAAGCGCTCACTGTCTGGTTGACCGGCTGTTGGCTCGCCAATATTAATAGGTTTTATGGATTTTTGTACGGCATCAAACACGCCATTTAGCGTTTCAGCTAACACTTTTTCATCGCCAGCCTCTTTTAGCGATAATGAATACAAGGCTACAAAAAAGGCGAATAGCAAAGTAATGAAGTCTGCATAAGATAAGATCCAACGATCCCGCTTAAGCTCTTCATTTTTGTAGGATTGCCGCGCACGGCGACGAGGGCGGCGAGTGGATTCTTCGTCACTCATAACCGCCAAGCTCCAGATCTAAGCGTTGCGGATGCTTACCGATTGCGATGCCGTGAATGCCATCAATAAACATTTGATTATTAAGCAATTCTTGGTCCGCGTAACGGCTTAGTTTGGTACAGATAGGAAATACTACAAGGTTAGCGAAGCCTTGCCCATAAAGCGTGGAGACGAAGGCGACGGCGATCCCATGACCTAACGCTTCAGGGCTATCTAAATTAGCCATCGCCTGAATCAAACCGAGTACTGAGCCCATAATACCCAGAGTCGGTGCATAACCACCAATGGCTTCTAAAAAGCTGATACAACGACTGCGACGAGCACGTATACGCTCTGCTTCATCGTGCAAACGGTCTGCTAATATGTCGGGCTCTGTGCCATCAATGGCCATCTGCAGCGCCCGCGTGGCAAAGTCATTGCGCAAAGCATTTATATCATTCTCTAAGGCAATAATCGAAAGACGGCGAGATTTGTGTGACAAGCTCACGATGGTTTGGCGGGCACCATCAAGGTCAAAACGTGGCGGAAACAGCGCCCACTTAAGCACACTAAGAGCCGCCAACGCTTCACGCACACTGCTTTGTGCCAGTGCTGCTCCTAAACTTCCGACTATTACAATAATGGCAGAAGGTAAATTAAACAGCAGGATCATCTCTCCCCCACCAAGCCAATTGGCGAGGAAAACTGATGAAAACGCAACAATTAAACCACCTAGCGTGAGTAAATCCACTAAGAGACCTCTTTAACGATTCGCTCACCAATATGATCTAGATGAATGATATCGTCGGCTAAGTTGGCTTTTTCTACCGCTTGCGGCATGCCATAAATAACACAAGAGTCTTCACTTTGGACCCAAACTTTAGAGCCTGAGTTTTTCAGCATACGCGCGCCTTCACGACCATCTGCTCCCATCCCCGTCATGACCACTGACAACACCTTACCTGGATAGCATTTTGAGGCTGAACCAAACGTTACATCCACAGATGGCTTATAGTTTAAGCGCTCGTCACCTTCCAAAATTCGTACACAGCCACCGTTACGCGGGTCAACCATCATTTGCTTACCACCAGGGGCCAGTAATGCGACCCCCGGTTGTAATTTGTCACCATCTTCGGCTTCCTTCACTTTAATTTGGCAAATGTTGTTTAAGCGATCAGCAAAAGCATGGGTAAAAGCAGCCGGCATGTGCTGCACTAATACTAAGGGCGTTGGGAAGTTTTTAGGGAGCTTTGTCAGGACCGCTTGTAGTGCCATAGGACCACCGGTAGAAGTACCAATAGCCACTAAACTCACTTTTTTACGTGCGCGCGGAATGATCACACCACGATCATGATCCATGACGATAGGCTTCGGCGCGACTTTATGCACTTCACGAGCAGCAGGTTTCGTACTCCCACCAACACGCGTCCTTGAAACCGTTAATACACGCTCGACTAAAGCATGTTTAACGACTGCTGAGTCACGCGAAATGTCCTCAAAGTTCTTTGGCATGAAGTCGACCGCGCCGGCTTCTAGTGCATCTAGCGTGACTCGAGCGCCTTCATGGGTTAAAGAAGAGAACATTAACACTGGAGTCGGCTTACGCTTCATGATCTCAGATACAGCGGCGATGCCATCAAGTACTGGCATTTCATAGTCCATCGTCACCACATCAGGTGACAACGATTGAACTTTCTCCACTGCTTCTTTGCCATTATTCGCAGTGCCGACAACCTCCAAACGAGGGTCGGCATTAAAAATTTCTACGAGTCGACGTCGGAAAAAACCAGAATCATCAACTACCAGCACCTTCACTGGCATAATACAGCTCCTGTAACTTGGCTAGCGCGAAGCGTAGCACTTAAGCATGCTAGGTACGTCAAGAATGATGGCGATACGGCCATCCCCAGTGATGGTTGCACCGGCCATACCTGGCGTTCCTTGAAGCATTTTGCCTAGTGGCTTGATGACCACCTCTTCCTGACCGACCAATTGATCGACCACGAAGCCGACTTCATTCATTCCTACCTGGACTACAACAACATGCGCTTCTTGTGGTTTCGGCTCGCTTACCGCACCTTTGATCAACCAGTCTTTAAGATGGAAAATCGGCAGTGTTTTACCACGGATGACAACGACTTGTTGACCATCAACAATGTTGGTCTTTTGCAGATTCAGATGGAAGATCTCATTCACGCTCACCAAAGGTAAAGCAAACGCTTGATCGTTAAGCATCACCATCAGTGTTGGCATGATGGCCAACGTCAGTGGCACTTTAATGCTAAAGCGAGAGCCTTGCCCTAATACGGATTTAATATCTAATGTGCCGTTTAACTGAGATATCTTGGTTTTCACCACGTCCATACCCACGCCACGGCCGGATACGTCAGTAATTTCAACTTTGGTCGAGAAACCAGGCGCAAAGATCAAGTTAAAGGCTTCTTCATCTGACAAGCGTTCAGCCGCGTCAGTGTCCATTAGACCTTTTTCAACCGCTTTACGACGCAACACATCCGCATCCATACCTGCACCATCATCATCGATAGATAGTAAGATATGATCGCCTTCTTGCTCCGCTGACAAGATCACATGACCCGTTCTTGGCTTGCCTTTGGCCTCACGCACATCAGGAGCTTCGACACCATGGTCAACTGAGTTGCGCACCAAGTGGACCAATGGATCCGCTAGGGCTTCGACTAAGTTTTTATCTAGGTCAGTATCTTCACCACGCAACTCAAGGTTAACTTCTTTTTTCAAGTTACGCGCCAAGTCGCGGACCACTCGTGGGAAACGACCGAACACTTTCTTGATCGGCTGCATACGCGTTTTCATCACCGCGTTCTGCAGGTCACCGGTCACCACGTCAAGGTTGGCAACCGCTTTACCCATTGATTCGTCGTCGCTTTGCAGACCAAGTCGCACTAAACGGTTACGCACCAGTACTAATTCGCCCACCATGTTCATGATGTCATCAAGACGCTTGGTATCGACACGTACTGTCGTCTCTTGCACCACAGGAGCATGTTGAGACTTTTCAGCTTTGGCTTCTTCAGGTTCCGCTTTTTCTTTCGCTTTAGGCGCTGGCGCGGCTGGTTTTTTAGGTGCTGCTTTTGCCTTAGGCTTATCGCTCGCTTTGGGTTTGGCTTCTGCTTTTGGCTGTTCAGCTTTAGCAGCGGGCTCATCTTTAGGGCTAGGCGCGTGGCCTTTACCATGTAAACTGTCTAGCAGTTGCTCAAATTCATCTTCGGTAATGAGATCAGACTCGCCACTCTCTGGCGCCGCTTGATCGTTTTTGTCGCTCGCTGCTGAGGCTTTGCTATCTTTTTCAGAAGAGCTGTTTTGTTCAGAAGAGGTTGCTGCAGTCTCGTTGTCTTCTACACCTGGCGCACCGCCACCATGTAACTGATCTAACAAGGCTTCAAATTCATCCTCTGTGATGTCATCCGAATCACTGCCTTCCGCACTTGCTTTAGGTTCTTCACTGGTAAGTTGCTCAGCTTTTTTGTCAGCATCTACACCTGGCGCACCGCCCCCGTGCAACTGATCTAGTAAGGCATCAAACTCATCTTCAGTAATGTCATCGGATTCAGGCTCTGAAGCATCCGCCGCCGATGATGACTCATTTGAATCATCTGAGCCTAGAGCACTGAGTAAAGATTCAAATTCATCATCAGAAATATCAGCTGGCGTGTCGTCTGCTGGCTCATCTGTCACCACATCTTCACTGGCCTCGACAACGTCTTCTTCTACGCTGTCTTCATCGTCTTCAGCTTCGGCCAATTCATCTTCCGAAGGTGGTTTCGCATAGAAACTTAGCTGCTCAATTAACTCAGGATCCGCATGCTCTGGCTCGCCACCAGCACGAACCGTTTCAAACATCTCATTGACTGCATCTAGTGCTTGCAGCACAACATCCATCAAATCCGAATCCACTTCACGCTGATGGTTTCGAAGTACGTCAAACACGTTTTCGGCGTAATGACAGCAATTTACAAGTGCACTTAATTGTAGAAAGCCCGCACCACCCTTTACCGTGTGAAAGCCACGGAAAATAGCATTTAGCAAGGCCGTATCATTAGGATTTTGCTCAAGGTCTACTAATTGCTCAGAGAGCTGTTCCAGGATCTCTCCAGCTTCTACCAAAAAATCCTGTAGAATTTCTTCATCGACTTCGAAACTCATCTGCAGCAGCTCCTTTTAAAAACCTAGACTGGAAAGAAGATCGTCAACTTCGTCTTGGTTATTTAATACTTCTGGGTTGTCATTCTTATTAATTGCAGGGCCATGTCCACGATCGTCGTTATTCTTCGTTTCGTTTTCTGACTCATGCTCCATACCAGAGATACTATCAACACGGCCTGCTACTGAAACAAGATGCACTAAACGCTCTTCTACGTCACGTATCAGTTCGTTAACTCGTGTAATAACTTGTCCAGTCAGGTCTTGATAACCCTGTTCAAGAAGAATGGTATTTAAATTGTTATGCAGTGTTGTGGCACTTTCATCAGTGTACTTAAGAAAGGCATCAATACGCTTATAAAGCTCACGGAACTCTTGTGGTGTCAGGTCTCGTTGAATAAGACGGTTCCAGTCTTTATGTAGCTCTCGTGCTTGCGTTTGTAGCTCGCTCGCCACTGGCACACTACTATCGACCATATCCATGGTCTTGTTTGCCGCAGAACTTGTCATCTCTACAACATAATTAAGGCGATCTGAAGCGTCAGTTATGCGCGATCCTGTTTCTGGCTCGGCTTCACCACTGCGTACCATCATTTCCATCGAGTCAATTTGAAAATCTCGAATTGCATCGTGCAAGCTACGCGTCAGATATCCCACTTCGTTGTAGAAGCTTTTATGACGAGCTTCGCTAAGCTCTTGTATCGTTTTAATTGCGCCACTGAAGTCACCGACTTCTAGCTTGTTTAGCAAATCGACTGCGCCATCCTTGACGACCGTTTCAAACTCTCCAAGCTTTGACTCGTTATGTTCAGACATTCGTAGCCCCTACTTAGCTGAATCAATACGTTCAAAAATCTTTTCGATTTTCTCTTTTAAGGCCACAGCAGTGAAAGGCTTCACTACATAACCATTTACACCTGCTTGCGCGGCGGAAATGATCTGATCACGTTTGGCCTCTGCGGTTACCATCAACACAGGAATGGTTTTAAGCTTTTCATCAGCGCGCACCGCACGCAAAAGCTCAATCCCCGTCATGCCAGGCATGTTCCAGTCTGTAACCAAGAAATCGATTGTACCAGTCTGCAAAATAGGCAATGCAGTCGTGCCATCATCTGCTTCAACTGTATTGGTAAATCCCAAATCCCGCAGTAGATTTTTGATGATACGTCTCATCGTCGAGAAATCATCAACAATCAGGATTTTCATATTTTTATCCAATGCAACCTCCACAACCTTCAGGTAAAGTCATTTTTTCGTTCTCTTTCATCATTGCCAATCGACCAATCTTGCTTTGAGACGCATGGCCGCTTGACTGTGTATCTGGCTGACACGTGATTCACTTACACCAAGTACAGCGCCAATTTCTTTTAAATTCAACTCATCGTTGTAATACAGTGATAAGACGAGTTTTTCGCGCTCAGGTAGCGCATCAATTTCTTTTGCTAGCTGTTGCTGAAACCCTACCTCTGCGACTAAATGATCCGGCTGAGAGGACTCACCATCTACAGTGATATCGAGCTCGCGCGAGCCTGTTTCACTGTCGAGCATTTCTTCGTAACTAAACAATTGGGTAGACATGGATGAGTGAAGAATGTCGTGATACTCATCGATGCTAACACCCATATGAGCAGCGACTTCAACATCGGTCGCCTCGCGACCAGTCAGTGACTCAACCTCACGAATCGCGCTGGTTACAGCACGACCATTACGGCGCACAGAGCGAGGCGCCCAGTCACTTTTGCGCACTTCATCCATCATCGCGCCACGTATGCGAATACCTGCGTAAGTTTCAAAAGAAGCCCCTTTGCTCGACTCAAAACGCTTATAAGCTTCGATTAATCCCATCATGCCCGCTTGAAGCAAATCGTCGACATCTACACTGCTCGGCAACCTCGCCAATAAGTGGTAGGCAATTTTTTTGACTAAGAAGTCATACTTTTGAACAATCGCATCAATTGATAGCGTTGCCTTTTTCGTATACATGCTACATCCATTCTTTACGTTGCAATGGGCCAAACTTTTCCATTACCTGAAAGAGCTATTGTTTAATGTACTATATAGTTTTAACGCGTGCTCTGACAAATAACATATTTTTACTAACTCCCATACTTTAGTGACCCATAGAGCTGTCCAAATTGCTCTGCTGTATAAACGGCACGACTGATTAAATTATGGGCGCGTGCTGGCTCAATATCATCCGGTATGCGCTGGCCATCTGCCACATACATTACCGGCAATCCTTCTTCTATCACGACACTGATGGCTTCACCGAGAGAGGCTGACTCATCAAGCTTACTCAAGACACAACCGTCTAGTTGTATTTGCGAATACACATCGACCACGGTTTTTAAAACTTGTCGCTGACTGGTACAAGGTAAGACGAGTAATTTTTTTAAATAACCACGAGCACGTTTCATCATGGCTAATTGGCGTTCTAAATTGCGATCCCTTGGGTTCATACCCGCGGTATCAACCAATATCAAAGAGTAGTTTGAATACTTATCTAGTACTTCATTTAAATCCGAATACTCACTGACCACTTCAACAGGTACATTTAAAATACGGCCAAAGGTGCGTAGCTGTTCATGCGCGGCAATACGGTAGGTATCCGTGGTAATTAATACCACACTGTCCGAGCCATATTTCAAAACATATTGTGCAGCGATTTTACCGATTGAGGTCGTTTTGCCGACGCCAGTAGGTCCCATAAAAGCAATACAGCCATTAAACGCGTCACCATTGGTGCGAATAGGAATACTATCAGCCAAATGTGACAATGCTTTTTTCCAATCCTCTTCTCGACCCGTTAAAGCTAGATCAGCGGAGATTTTTTCAATCACCTTATCTGACAACCCTAACGTTGCGAGTTGCTCATGAAGCTTATCTGCCGGCGTACGAGTTTTGGGAGCAGCCGACTTTGTAACAGCCACCTGCTCCTGTTGAGCTTGGCTGTGTAGTAGCATTTCACGTACTTGCTCGAGCTCTTTTTCCATTGCTCGCAGTTTTTCTTCATCTGGCGAAGGACGCTGCTCGGTATGCGGACGGATAGATAAATCTTCTTTGATGGGGGCTTCCACATCAAAGTAGCGATTTTTAGCGGGCTTACTCGCCGCTGGGGCAGCCTCTTCAAAGACTTCGTAGGCTTCGCCTTTTTTAGGGGCAGGAGTTGGCGCAGGTTGGCCACTTAAGTTGCGCGCCTGCTCAATACGCTCTTGGTAGGATTCACTTGGCTGCGCTGCACGTGACTCGGGCGCATCCATAGCCGGTGCGGAAGCAGCCGTATTATTATTCACCGCGCTTGGGTCATAATCGATCGCAATGACGATCTCGACCTCACCGGTAGACAGGCGTTTATTAGACATAATGACAGCATCAGGCCCCACAGCGTCACGGATTTTCCGTATCGCCTTTTGCATATCAGGAGCTCGAAACCGCCTATACTGCATCTAATACCAGTCCTTTTAAAATTATTTATGCATACAAATCCATAGCTTACCCGAAAGATTTTGATAAATATAGCTCGGAAATCAATGGATTTCCTTATTTCACTGGCCGATGACAGCAACAACCGTGACGCGCTTATTATCCGGTACTTCTTGGTAAGATAAGACCGACATCCCGACACCGCCATAGCGCATAAAACGCGCCAACATTGGACGAATCGGGGCAGAGACGATCAAGATCGGCGCATTTCCCATGGCCTCTTGCTGCTCCGCGTGTTCTTTAAATGACTTTTGCAACTGCTCAGCCATTTGTGGCTCCAAGATAAGAGCCTCTTCATTTTTGATGCCTGACTGCTGGCTTTGCTGTACCGTTTGCATCAGCATTTTTTCAAGCTGTGGATCAAGTGTCATCACGGGCACTTCTTCCACCCCTTCAGCAAGCGATTGCATAATCATACGAGCCAACGAAGTACGAACTGCCGCCGTCAACACCATCGGGTCTTGTGATTTTGGCTGCACCCCCATAATCGCCTCGGCAATGGTACGCATATCGCGTAAAGGAACATTTTCCAGCAGCAAATTTTGCAATACTTTCAACAATACACTCAATGGTACCGTATTGGGCACTAATTCTTCAGCGAGTTTCGGGTTGTGTTGTTTTAGCAAGCCCAATAACTGTTGCACTTCATCATGGCCAATCAACTCATAAGCGTGCTTTTGCATCACTTGGTTAATATGTGTCGCAACCACGGTGCTCACATCGACCACAGTATAACCATAAGTCTGAGCTTGATCGCGTTTTTTCGTATCAATCCAGATCGCGTCTAAGCCAAAGGAAGGGTCCTTGCCTGGAATACCATCGACCTTACCGAACACTTGGCCTGGATCGATTGCCAGCTCTTTATCTGGGTGCACTTCCGCTTCTGCTAAGCTCACGCCCATTAGAGTGATGCGATAGGCATTGGGCATAAGATCAAGGTTGTCGCGAATATGAACGCTTGGTACCAGAAACCCTAGCTCTTGGGATAATTTGCGTCGCACCCCTTTAATACGTGATAACAGCTCTCCTCCTTGGCTTTTATCTACCAAAGGAATCAAACGGTAACCCACTTCCAGACCCAGCATATCTACAGGGGCCACATCTTCCCAGCTTAAATCTTTGGTCTCTGCAGGGGGCTGTGCTTCACTGCCATCAGCATTGGCTTTAGCGCCTTTGGAAGCCGACTTGGCTTGCGCCTGTTGTTTTTTACGGTATTCAATAAAGTAAGCCAATCCGGCTACGGCAGCGGCTAAAGAAAGGAAGGAGAAGTGCGGCATGCCCGGCACAATCCCCATGATCGTCAAGATCGCGGCAGCCACATAAAGCGCCTTGCTGGAACCCAGCATTTGGCCAAAGATCTGCTGGCCCATATCGCCAGCTTCATTAACACGCGTCACCATGATGGCGGCAGCGGTCGACAACATTAGAGAAGGTAATTGCGCCACCAGACCATCACCAATGGTCAACAGTGAGTAGACTTGTACCGCTTCGGTAAATGACAAACCATGCTGTGCCATACCGATGGCTAAACCACCGATAATATTAATACCAAGGATCAACAGACCCGCGATCGCGTCACCTTTAACAAACTTAGACGCACCATCCATCGAGCCATAAAACTCTGCCTCGGCGGCTACTTCATCGCGACGCTGCTTGGCCTGATCTGAATCGATCATGCCCGCATTCAGATCCGCATCAATGGCCATCTGCTTACCCGGCATCGCATCTAAGGTAAAACGTGCACTCACCTCAGAAATACGCCCTGCACCCTTGGTCACTACGGCGAAGTTGATGATCATCAAGATGGCAAACACCACAAAACCAACCACGTAGTTACCGCCGATCACCACTTCACCGAAGGCTTGGATGACCTTACCAGCAGCATCGCCCCCCTCATGACCATTGAGCAACACCACTCGCGTCGAGGCCACGTTGAGTGCCAAACGCATCAAAGTGGAGACCAGCAAAATAGTCGGAAACACGGCAAAGTCTAATGGCCGCATGGAGTACACAGCCACCAAAAGCACCACAATGGCCAAGGCAATATTGAAGGTGAATAGCACATCCAGCAAAAACGCAGGCAGCGGCAATACCATCATGGCCAGCAAGGCCAATAGCATAAACGGCACGCCTAAGTTGCCACTTAAGATGCCTCTTACTTGCCCGGTAAACCGTTGGCGATCAAACTCCACTTACACCTCGATACATCATCACTGACTACTGACCATTCCATTCAAACTCTTCTGGCACATCTAGATTTGGCATAGCCTCAGGCGGTTTAGCGCCAGTACGCGCCATTCTAAGCTGATACACATAGGCAAGTAACTGAGCAATCACCTTAAATAACCCTTCAGGTATCTCATCGCCAATTTCAGTGTGCTTATAAACAGCCCTAGCTAATGCGGGGGATTGTATCACAGGGATATCATAGTAATTACCCACTTCACGAATCTTTAAGGCAATGAAATCAGGCCCTTTCGCAATCAAGACAGGCGCTTTACCCGTCACCTGATCGTACTTTAATGCCACCGAGAAGTGTGTTGGGTTAGTAATGATGACATCGGCCTCAGGCACATCAGCCATCATGCGTGTCATCGCCGCTTGCCGTTGCAGCTGGCGCATACGCCCTTTCACTTGCGGGTCACCTTCGGCTTGCTTGTATTCGTCCTTTACCTCTTGCTTGGTCATTTTAAGCTTATCTTTATGCTGCCAAGCTTGAAAAGGCACATCGATGGCCGCGATGATCACCAAAGACGACGATACAAAAATAAAGGCCCAGATTAAGATCTCTACAGTATGCGTGAGGGCGGTGCCAGTCGCTTCGTAAGTAAGGTCAGTCAGCGTCGGCAAATAGTTCATCAGCACCAGTGTTGCAATCAAACCAACCAAGCCCACTTTGAGCAAAGACTTCACCAGCTCCACCAAGGATTGCACCGAAAACATTCGTTTAAAACCTTGGATGGGGCTCATTTTGGATAATTTTGGCGTAATGGCTTTCCAGGAAAAGTTCAGCCCGCCCAAAGCAACACTACCGACGATGCCCGCCACCGCGATAATCGCCATCAAAACGGTCATGGAATCAATCGTCGCCATGATCGACTCATACAAATGATGAATCATCATCGCATGATCAAATAAATCTTCTCGAGCGAGACGAAAATTAAACGCAAACAAGCCCCTCAAATCGGAGACAATCAGCATCCCAACCATATAAATGGACAATGCCGCGACAATCAATAACGCGGCACTACTAAGGTCGCGCGACCTAGGCACATTACCATCTTTACGTGCTTGCTCGATGCGTTTGGAGGTGGCGTCTTCGGTTTTTTCTGTGCCGTCTTCGTTTTCAGCCATCGATGGAAGCCCCCAACGTTAACCTAAGCCAATCAGTTAACTCTTGAAAAAAGAGTCGGTAAATATTCAAAAAGTCTTCTAACATGATCCAAAAGAACCAAAGAGAGAACACCATAATAATAGGAAAGCCTAGCGCAAAGATATTCAATTGTGCTGACGCCTTCGCCACCACACCAAAGGACAAGTTCATAATCAAGGTCGCAACCGCCAAAGGCAGCACCACTAACAAGGCTTTTTCAAACAACCAACCGCCGAGTAACGCGATATCCCAATAGCGTTCACTATCGAAGCCCTCACCAATGGGCCAATACTGAAAACTTTCGACTAAGTACTCAATCATCACCAAGTGACCATTGGTACCTAAAAACGCCAACCCGGCCATGGTCATGTAATACTGCCCCATACTGGCTACCGTGACACCGTTGGCAGGGTCATTCGACATGGCAAAACCCAGTCCGGCTTTCATCGCCGCCAACTGTCCGGCTAGGGCAAACACCTGAAACAGGACCGTCACCACAAAGCCCAGCACCAAACCGATCACTAGTTGCTCAGCTATAAGAGGAATAATCGCAGGAGAAATCGCATCGTACTCAGGAATCGGTACGACTGGCGTGACAATAATGGCAATAATAAACGCAAAGATTAAGCGTACTCGAACACTGACAAGCTGGCTGCCAAATAGCGGCAGCGCCATAAGAAAAGCCCCGATGCGAAAAAATGGCAGCAGAAAGCTAAACGCTAGTGCCAGCAATTGATCAGGGTTGAGCTCAAGCATCAGCTTATCAACATAGGAATATCAATGAACAACTGATTGAAGAAGTCCGTAAGCGTGGTCAGCAACCAAGGACCTAGGTGCATAATCGCGAAAATAGTGACAATCAGTCGCGGCAAAAAAGACAAGGTCTGCTCATTAATCTGAGTCGCCGCTTGGAAAATACTCACCACCAAACTTGGCACCATGACCGCCGATACAATCACCACGATCAGGTAAAAGCCCTGCCCATAAAGATCAAGAACGACCTGTGGATCCATGGTTACACCCCGAAACTTGCGGCTAACGTCGCCATAATCATAGACCAGCCATCCACCATGACAAACAGCATAATCTTAAACGGTAGCGAGATAATGATAGGGGACAACATCATCATACCCATCGCCATCAGAACGCTGGCCACTACCATGTCGACAATCAAGAATGGAATAAACAACATAAAGCCAATCTGAAAGGCAGTTTTTAATTCACTGGTCACAAAAGCTGGCATCAAAATGGTAAAAGGCAACTCTTCTAACGACTCAATCTGTCCTTCACGCCCTGCAAGCTTCACATACAAGGCGATATCATCTTCACGGGTTTGTGCCAGCATAAAGTCACGCACTGGCACCGAAGCGGCTTCCACCGCCTGCAGTGACGTCAGCTCGTCATTTAAATATGGCTGCAAGGCCACTTCATTCACGCGATCAAGCGTCGGCGTCATGATAAACAAGGTTAAAAACAACGCCATGCCCAGCATAATCTGATTAGACGGTGACTGCTGCAAGCCGATGGCTTGGCGTAAAATGGCCAACACAATAATGATGCGGGTAAAGGCGGTCATCATGATCAGCGCTGCTGGCAGAAGCGTCAGCGCCGTCATGATAAAGAGGATTTGCAAGGAGACGGTGTATTCTTGGCTACCGTCTGGGTTGGTCACAACCGTCACAGCTGGCAAGCCTTGCTCTGCATGGGCAAACCATGGCATCAAGCCAGTCAACAAGACCAGTACACATCCTAGCCAACGCCTTGTCTCTGCCTTACTGATCATGTTTAAGTTGCTCATCCATTAATTCTGCGAACTGGCCGCCTGTGCCATTCAGTTCCTTGAGGCAAGTAATCGACTGAGACGTTGCGCCTAACAGTAAGCGTCGGCCATCAACCTCCACCAACAATAAACGTTCTTTCGGCCCGACAGACTGAGTCGACACCAAGGTGATTTCTGATTTTGAAAGCTTATGCTGCAGCCCTTGCAAACGCTTAAGCCCCCAGATAACCAAAGGAATCAGCGCAATCAACAAACCAAGCGCTAAGAACAAGCGCCAAATAGAAGAGGTGTCAGCGATGTGCGCCATACCAGCAGGGGCAGCGGTGGCGATACCCATGCTGCCAAGCAGAACCATAAGTGCAAAAAAATACTTCAAGAGGGGTTACTTCAATCGCTTAATACGTTCACTAGGACTGACTACGTCGGTCAAACGAATACCGTATTTATCGTTTACCACAACCACTTCGCCATGAGCGATAAGGGTGCCGTTTACCAATACATCCAACGGCTCACCAGCAAAGCGATCAAGCTCAACTACTGAACCCTGAGTTAACTGTAACAAATTGCGAATGGCGATTTCCGTGTTACCCAGCTCCATCGACAATGTCACTGGGATGTCCATGATTAACTCAAGATCTGAGCCAAGGCCTGCACCACCAGCGCTGACCTCGCCACCTAACTGATCAAGCTGAACAGGCTTAACGTCCTGCTCAGACATGGCCGCCGCCCATTCATCATCAATATCACTGTCACCGCCGGTATCACCAGCTTCCGACATGGCTGCTGCCCACTCATCTGCGAGATCGTCATCCATGCCAGCTGCATCTGGGTTTGTTTCTTCTGCCATAATTTGACCTAATTAACTTTTCGAACCTTTAAGACTTTCTACCATTTCCACTGCGTAGTGACCATTGCTAACCCCAAGCTTACCTTTAAAGGTCGGCACATTATTGGAGCGCACAGTCACCAGCTCAGGCATTTCTATCGGAATAATATCGCCTGCTTTGAACTTCATCACTTGGCCTAGCGTGACTTTTTTATTCACGACATTGACCTGCAAGTTAACATCTAACTCACGTACATCCTGCTCTAACGACTTCCCCCAGCGCTCATCTTTTTCATCGACGTCACTTTGCACGCCCGCATCTAAAAGCTCACGCACTGGCTCAATCATCGAGTAAGGTAAGGTAATATGAAGCTCACCGCCACCGCCATCCAATTCAATGTGGAAGGTCGAGACCACTACCACTTCACTGGGGCTCACGATATTAGCCATCGCCGGGTTCACTTCGGAGCTGATGTACTCTAGGTCAACTTTTAACACCGGCGCCCACGCCTCAGTTAAATCAACAAACACTTGCTCTAACATCAGCTGGACAATGCGAATTTCCGTTGGAGTGAATTCACGACCCTCGATCTTCGCATGGCGGCCATCTCCACCAAAGAAGTTATCTACCAATTTAAACACCAGCTTGGCGTCTAAGATAAACAAAGCAGTACTCCGCAGCGGGCGAAACTTCACTAGGTTAAGACTGGTCGGTACATACAAGGTGTGTACGTACTCACCAAACTTCATAATTTGTAAGCCGCCCGAAGAGACATCAGCGGTACGACGTAATAAGTTAAACAGACTGATACGAGTATAACGGGCAAAACGCTCATTGATCATTTCAAGCGTCGGCATGCGCCCACGCACAATCCGCTCTTGGCTGGTTATGTCATAAGACGATATACCACCTGCGTCCCGATCATCGGCCTCAGGTTTTTCATCTGCACCGTGTAAGAGTGCATCGATTTCGTCTTGAGAGAGTAAATCTTGCGCCGCCATATATACGCCTTATTGCATCACGAAGTTTGTGAACAATACATTTTCAATACCACCCAAGCCGGTTTCTTGGGTCAGAATTTGGTTAATCGACTCCACCGCAGACGCTTTCAGAGCTTGCTTACCCTCAATGGTTTGCAATTCATCAAACGACTGACTTGAGAACAACAACACTAAGCTATTGCGAATCAAAGGCATATGCAGCTTCACCGCGTCAATTTGACCTTGGTCGCGTGACATCAACGTCATATTTAATTGCAGATAGCGCTGACGCCCTGACACCATAAAGTCGACCACAAATGGCTGCTCTAACTCGAGGTAAATAGCCGGGCCATCGGTTTGAACCACTTCTTCAGCGCTAGCCCCTTCGCCATCAGCTTGTTCAGCACTGCTATCATCACCGCTGAACAAGAAAAAGTAGGCTGCTGCACCGCCACCACCAAGCACTAACAAGGCAGCCACAATGATGATAATGAGTTTTTTCTTACCGCCTTTTTTGCCTTCTTCGGCACCTACATCCAATCCATCTTCAGCCATAACTTACCCTTGTACTGTCTGATTAACGCTGGCCTATAAACCAGTTCTTGTGCCCCTATTCTACTAAGATTGCCGTGAATCACCATGGTTTTCTATGCGTAAAAGTCGATCCCGCGCTCGGGCGTCGCAATATGCGCCACATTTTCCAGCGACTCATCTAGCTCGGCATCGCTTAGCATCTCACCTGTGCCGCGTTGCCCTGTTCCACCCTCACCCTGGAGTTGCTCTTGCGCGGTAGATTGATCATTACCTTGAGAGACTTCGACATCCACACTTTCAACATCAACTCCTTGCTGCGCCAACATGTCACGCAGGCGTTGCATTTGTCCTTCTAGCGCATCGCGCGCTTGGGCTGAACTAGCAATAAAGCTGACTTGAGTATTGGAGTCTTGATCCATCGATACCTTAACCGTCAAGCTGCCAAGCTCTGGCGGATCCAACTGAATGTGAGCCGTTTTGAAACCCTCCTTAGCAACCCACGAAACTTTGGTGGTCATCTCTGCTGTCCAAGCGGCAGAGTTAGGCATGGTCTGCATCGTCAGCTGCGGCGCACTGGCATCAGCGCGAGTCGGCACTGCTGCTTGAGCCGTTGGCGTTGCAAGCACTGCTGCATTGGCCGCGGCATTATTCATCCCCGTCTGAGAGGTGTTCGGTAGCTGACTCCCCAACGAGGACATCAATTGATCAAGGGATTTTTTACCATTCGCCAGAAGACTAAAGTCTTCCTGCAACATTTCACCTTCAGCCATCAGCACAGCGTCTTTAACAGGCAGGTTAAGATCTACCTTTACTGCTTCTGCATTCGCCTGAGCAAACGTCTGAGCAAGATTGGCTTTATCTCCCTTAAGCGACATTTGATCCATCACCCACCGCAAGTTATTCGTCTCAGCAGGCTTCGCTTCAGCTCCCGCCGCTGCAACACTTGGGCTTACCGTCGTCGTCACATTTGCGGGGGCCACAGCATCATCGACTATCCCAGTTTGACTGCCAGCCTTTTGTACACCTACGCCTGCCTGCATAGCGGCTTGTGACGATTCAGCTGCTTGAGCGGCTGCCACACCAGCCGCCTCAGCATCTGCGCTAGGGGTTGCTTGAGAAACGGTAGTACTGGCATCCACTGACGCTTGTAGGTCCTCTGCCTCAGACACGGCAGAATCAGCATCCTCAGACTGAGCGTTCGGCGCCTTATCGGCTTGAGTCGCGTCGGCCTCTTGTTCTGTTGCAACAGGTTGCGCTTTAAGCGATTCGCCTTCTTCAGACACTTGCTCAGTTTTTGTCGTGCTGTCTTGCGCCGCATCTGCCAAGGCGTCAGATGATTTTGTCTCGGTAGCGACATCTGTCTCTTGCGTTTGAGCTTTAGCGTCCGTTGTCGCCGCTAGGTCAGATTCAGAGGTTTCGCTATCGGCTTCAGCCTTGAGGTTAGTCTTAGCATTATCAGTTACTTCTGCGTCAGCTTGGGTCTCTGAGCCTTTACCTTGACCTGCAAGGGATTGCCCCTCTTTGCCGTCTGGCGTCATCTTCTCAGCACTAGAGGCAGAATCTTGCCCATCGGCCGTTTCTTTAGAAGCGTCTTTTGATGACTCTGCTTGAGCTGTCGAAGTTGTTTGTCGGTCATTTAAACGGGTATTGGAACCATTTTCAGCAGGCTCTGAAGGTTGTTCCCTGTCGTTTGTGACAGGTTTAGATGACGTACGCGACTCTTGCTCAAGCGTTGACGGGCGCTGGTTTGGCGCGTGTTGAGCGCTTTGCACCTGCTCCATGTGGGTCGCAAACGAGCCCTCACCGGGCGCTTTGTTAGCACCACTTCTGGCAACGCTTTGCGCCGTCGGTGTTAGCGATAAAGATGGACTATTAATCATGGCAACCTCCACTATTCGCTTAGAGACTGCAATTTAGAGGCCAAGTTTACCAGCAGTATTCTACGGTTAAGGTTGAGCCTTGGTTGGAAAAGGTAAGCGACTCACAGAGCTGATTCACCAACGTCAGACCGCGGCTAAAGGGCTTCTCATGATCAAAGTTATTCAGATTAGCTTGTGCGGTGTCAAAACCATCACCGCTATCAGAAACACTGATGATTAAACGGCTACCTTCGCGATTAGACACCACTTGCGTATCAATGTGTACCCAACCCTGCTCAAGTAGCGATAACTGTCGATCGCGAGCGACGTAGTATTCAGCAAAGCCTTCGACCGTTTTTTTCAATCGCGAATCAAGCTTTAGTACGCCATGCTCCAAAGCATTGGAATACATTTCAGACAAGATCATAAATACCTCACTCGAATGCTTATTAAGCCCAGGTACTGTGGTTAATATCTGCAATAGATAAGGCAGCGGATCGGTATTTTTCAGAGAGTCCGCATTCAATTCATAGCGAAACGCAAAATTGGCCGGCTCACGCTTTAATTCAGACGCTTCAACCACTACCTCGGATTGACCGCCCTCGACACATAAAGATAAATCGACCCCGAGTACCGAAATATCATCATGAGGATTATCTAAAATGCCTTCTTGCTTGAGCATCGTCTGTAACCAAGTAAACGGATCACCTTCTATATCGCCTTGATACAAAGGGTCGAGCGCACTGTTGTAGCGAATCTTATTATCTTTGGTACGCGCCTCATACACACCATCGGTAAAAGCCACGAAATAATCGGATGGGTCATAAGACAACAATTCGATATTGGACTCAAACTCGCCTTCATTGAGAATACCAAGAGGTAACGAGTCTGAACGGATCTGCTTAGGTTCTTTCGTATCGCCACTAAAAAACAACAGATCTGGCAGGCCACCATTCCAAACTGCTAGGGTTCGGTTAGCAAAATTAATGTCGACAAAGGCGGCTGCGCAAAACATGTTCGGCGGCAAAATAGCGTGTAAGCGCTTATTGATCTCCGGCAAAATCTGGCGCATCAAAAAGCCTTTTTCGGTCCACTCAAAGAAAATATCCGCCAACGGCAACGCACCAATAGCAGCGGACAAACCATGCCCGGTAAAATCCCCCAGCAGCAAATGCATGCCACCATTAGGCTTATAAGCCGCCAAAATCACATCACCATTAAACACTTGGCTGGCATGATGCAAAGTATTTAACGCCGCATCGCTAAGACAATTAGAGTGTGTAATACGCTCATACACCGACATCGCGACTTCTTGGTCATGCACCATTTGCTGGTTAAACAACGACAACTCATCACGCTGCTCGGACAATGTGTTTTGTAAGACTAAGAGACGGGCAATCGCATTTAATTTTGCTGATACCAAGGTAGGACTGTAAGGTTTTGAGATAAAATCGGTGGCTCCGACATCCAAGCATTTCTGCAACACGACTGGGTCAGTCACCCCAGACAAAAAGACAATCGGAATGACACGATCTTGGGCAATCTTTTGGATTTCTAACGCGGCTTCCCAGCCATCTTTGCGCGGCATCTTGATATCAAGACAAACCAGCTGAATCAGTTCTGGATCAAACTTTTCGACCGCATCCTGACCATCTACAGCCGTTTCAACACGATGCCCAAGCTGACTGAGCATGGTTTCTAAGAGTAATCGATCAGACGGATTGTCGTCTGCTACTAGGATCTTTAGAAATTGCTCTTTCATGGTCAGTCATCCATCTCTACCTAAGTGAAAATAAGCGTTCGAAACGTGCCATACGCAATGCGTTCGCCACAAAGTCGTTAGCGTTTTTAAGCACCACTTTGCTGCTGTCTCCTCCGGAGTGATCGCGCAGCAGTAACAACATCCCCAGTGCAGAGCTGTCGATGTAACTCACTTCATCCAGATCCACAATGTAGCCAGTTCCTTTTGGATATTGCCCGAAACATTCGCGAAACTCTTTTTGGCAAGAGTAATCGAAGCGCCCTTTCACAGACAAAGTCGCTGTGGTTGTTTTTTCATCAAACTGACTAATGATCATAGGTCTCGCCTCACAACAATTTGCTGTGTCAAAATAAAAGTAAGCTACTCGCGAGAACTTTCTACTGCACTGGATTTCACCAAGTCAGTAATGCGATCAAATTGCGTTTGAACATCGTTTAAACGCAGCATCAAATCAGATTCCGAGCCCTTAATGTGCTCCACTCCCAATTCACCCATACCAGGTTTTGCGTCTAAAATATCCGCCAACACGGTATCGATGTCGTGAGTTAAATCGATGACACTGTGCTCAATCTCACTGGCACTTTTTTGATCACCATTCACCAAGCTAAGTAAATTGAGCACCGCTTGCTTGGTATCAAGCAAGCCTTCACTTACCGTGGCAACCCAAGTTGACTGAGCAGCTTGACGCTCAACCAACTGCTGCAAATACGCCTCGTATAATTCAAAGCGTTGCTCAATTTGTTCTCGCACCTGCAAGAAATCTTGCCGGCTTACATCCACTTCTGAAGCAAGCCGATCGCTTAACCATGCGGTTTGAGCATCGCTTGTTTCACTTTGACTGAGTGTAGCAAGCAGCACTTGGGACAACTGTTGCAGTTTGGTAATCTTGGGATATGGTTTGTCAAGATTGTCTATAGCAGGTTGTAAAGTCGACATAAATTTCACAACTTGCAAACGCACTTGCTCAAGCTTGCTAGAAAACGCCGTGTATGGAGAGCTGGTGTCTAACAATCGAATCGGGGCGTCCCATACGTCATTGGCCATAAGGCTGACAGTGGTCTCCAATACTTTAAGCTCGTTGTAGGCATCTTGCGGCACCAATTCAACCAGATAGCCTGCATGGTGACCCGCCACAGGCGTACAACGCAACTCGTATAAGCGTTTGCCAACGCGGTAGCGATTATTAAGGTTTACTTCTAAGACGTCGGCATTGACCACTTCTTCATGCAGATCATCTAAATGTTCGTCAACGCCTAATATTTGCGCCAAGGCACTCGGTTCTAATACCCAGAGCTCGCTTAAGCCCTCACTCACCACGAGCACCTCGCGCTCTTCATTAAGCAGTAACTTATAAGATAGCGAACTTGCCAAAGCCGCTTTATAGGCTTGCGCCAGCGCTTGCTGTTCAGCTTTATCTTGAAGCATTGAACTCAGCATACTGTCGAGATAGCGCGCAAAATCACCAAATTCATCGTTACGCATAATCGGTACTGGCAGGTGTTCAACACCCCCTTGGGCTTTATCAACTTGGCTATGGAAAAACTGCAGCGCCTCTCGTTGATCAACCAAAGTCCGACGCCAGCCCCACACAGTGTAGACAAATAATAGCGCCCAACCGATCAACAATGGCCATAGATACGCACTCTCCAAAACGCCTCGCTGTGACATAATTAAGCGTTTTTCAGCAGCCACCTGCCCCACTTGCTGTAATCGATTAAGGGCGAGCTGTACTTGTTCTTGGGGGGTAAACTGAGCGATGGCGACGGGGGCGGTGGGCAAACCATCGATCTTCTCTGAAACCGCACGTAAGTGCTGAAGTAACTGCTGCTCTTGCTGCAATAATGAGGAGATTTGTCGTCGCGCTTGCGTCGCGTCAAAGTCTGTCGTTTGCCAAGCATGCACCAGTTCAAGACTGACAACAGAGACCTCTTGCAGCGCTGTCAATTTAGCGACGCGCTCACTGTAATAACGCTCAACCAAATAGCCTGACGCCACTAGCATAGCGACCAAGATAAGCGTGAAGCCGACACTATATTGCACCAACCAATCGGCGAAGCGTATACGACGCTTATCAAACGCTGAATGAACCGTATTTTTTACATCCATCTTAAATAAATATCTCTAGCAGCTGCTGATAACAGGCATCCATTGCTTGATGATCAAGCAACACTTGCCCAGGCCCTGTAAGCCCAACTCTTATATGATTATCAATCCAATCTAGCACAATTGGATCACAATTCACTAACCCTTCTGGCGCACTGGCGTGTACTTTTAAACGCTCTGCATGCAGCGCAAAGTATGCCTCATCACCATTGCCTAGAATCACCATCACATCATTTGCGCTCATACGTTCAGCCGTCGTCAGCCACGGCACCACGGCACCATGGATGTAGAGCAAACCTGACGTTAACCAAGTCACTTGATTCACAGGCACAATGGCCATCACCCATTGATTAAACACTACTAAATCCTGCGCAGCATTAAGGTGCAACGCGACACAACTCAAATCTCCATGAGGTGCAGCGAAGGTTACTGTTGGCTTAGGTATATAAGCCAACTCACCGGGTAAACCTGGCTCAAACAGATCATCCGAACGTAAGCGCCAGCAGTTGTTGTAAGCCGGAGGTAAAACCGACGCAGGCAACACGACCCCATAATCCCGCACCTTATCATCAGGCAACAGTGCAAACAGCTTACCTAAGGCGCGCACCAACACTGCCGAGGTATCGTTAACGGATACAGGGGGGATTTCATACCAACCCTCTGCACCATAGCGCAGCCAAGTGTGCGCTTGCTCAACCACTGAGCCAGGCTCGACGCGATAGGCCGGAATCACAATCTGCTGCTCATCAAAGGTAAGCCGATAGACAGGCAATGAGGTATTCGTCGCTATCATTCTGTGCAGGCATTGGTAGCTCTCATCAAAGCTACAAACACGCCCCCAATACAGTTCAATAAACACGGCCTGCTGAGCGCTGGGCAAATCATCATAACCTACTTCCAACCCTGCCCCCAGAGCGCCCTGAGTACGCTTACCTAGATTCTGTGAATAGTGACTGCTGACATGCTCATGCAAGGACTTATAAAGCTGTACTAAGGTGGCATTCTTGCGCCACATATGACGCTCTGCCGCCAGCCAGTGCAACCATTGAATCGCCTCAAAGCAGCTTTTGTTAGGCAACACTTCCGCACTGGCTTCGGAACTTGGCATTAACTGCCAATGCCAAGCCTTAAAACGCTCACCTAATTGCTCTAAAGACAAAGCGGAGTGCAAGCGAATGGTCAAGCTAGGGGCTTGAGGTTGCTCAGCACGGTAGATGGGATGCAGTCCAGTTTGAATCTGCCAAAAGCCCAAATCTTGCATCGACAGCAATTCATCGAAGGCTTGCTGAATCGGTGCATGGCAGGTGCCGACATAGTCATAGTCTTGTGCCGTCATCATGCCCTGATAGCTTTGCCAAAAACCCTCTTTTAAACGCTCATAGGCACGCCAATCGGGCGTTAGATAAAAAGCGTATTGTGCCAAAAACTGAGAACGCGCCTCCGAGAACCAGGCTAATAAAGATCGATGGCAAGCGGAGGGTAAAAATGCTTCTTGCGCCACGCATTGGACCAGCACATCATCAAGTTTTATCCAGTCTTCTGCACCATAACTCTCTTGAGGCCAATGCTGACGAATCAAGGCCAATGCCTCGCTCATCTCCAGCATGGCTTTCAAAGGCTTACTCGATGCCAAATAAAGCGCACCTTCTAAGCGATAAAAGCTATTACTCACTTGTGCCAAAGTGGACGCTGAAACACTGGGCATTAGGAGCGCATCCGGTTGAAAAAAGCTCGGTTAGCAAATTCATCGATCTGCTTCTGATCTTGGCGATCTTCTGCCGCAATTTCTTCTGACACACTTTTATCTTTGAGCCAGTCCATGCCCTTGGTTTTGGCTTGCGCTTCTTGCCAGCGACGCATGGCCATATTCACTTGCTGCTGTGATCGATTGACCTGATTTTGCTGCTGTGTGATGGCTTGCTGAAGGCGATCAACAAAGTGCTGATAATTGGAGGTAAGATAGGGGGATAAACCAATCAGATTACGTTGCTGATCGTATTGCTCTGCGTAATCTTTGAGTTCTTGTAGTTTTTGCTGATCTTGCTGCAGGCGCGCTTGCTCCTTGGCCAGCACTTTGACGACCTCATCCTCTTTGCGTTTGGCGATGTCCACCAGTATTTGCATGCGCTTTGATTTTTTCATACGCCTCCCTTATCAGCACCTTGATAGTAGCGGCTTCAGCACGCACCGTCTAGGCAGAAGGCGTTGAGGTCATGGCCGCTACTAGCGCTTCCAGACTTTGATCAATGGTAAAGCTCTCATTGAGGGACTGACGTAAGAAGTCATTGATTGCCGGCATTAATTGAATCGCTTGATCAAGCTCGGGGTCTGAGCCTTTGGTATAAGCGCCTACAGCAATTAAATCACGATTTTGCTGGTAGCGTGAATACAGCTGCTTAACCCGCATGGCACCTTGCATATGAGCATCGGAGACAATGTGCGGCATGGCACGTGAAATAGAGGCTTCGATATCAATCGCCGGATAATGCCCTTCTTCAGCCAAGCGGCGTGACAACACCACATGACCATCAAGAATGGCACGCGACGCATCGGCAATCGGATCCTGCTGATCATCGCCTTCGGTTAATACCGTATAGAAGGCCGTCACCGAGCCGCCGCCTTCTTTACCATTACCGGCACGCTCAACTAACCATGGCAGTTTAGAGAATACGGAGGGCGGATAACCCTTAGTTGCTGGTGGCTCACCCACGGACAAGGCAATCTCACGTTGAGCCTGTGCGTAGCGTGTCAGTGAATCCATCAGCAGCAGAACGTTTTTGCCTTGGTCACGATAATATTCGGCGATGCGCGAAGTCAGCACCGCAGCGCGCAAACGCATCAAAGCCGAGTCGTCCGCGGGCGATGCGACAACCACCGAGCGTGCAAGACCTTCAGGACCAAGAATCTGCTCGATAAACTCCTTCACCTCACGCCCACGTTCACCGATTAGGCCCACAATCGTGATATCGGCCTCAGTAAAACGCGTCATCATGCCTAATAACATACTTTTACCGACACCACTGCCGGCAAATAAGCCTAGACGCTGCCCTTTTCCCACTGTAAGCAGTGAGTTAATGGCTTTGATACCTACATCAAGAGGCTCACTAATCGGCTTACGCTGCAGCGGGTTAATGATCTCCCCTTGCAGACTAATGCTTTCTTGTGCGGCGATCGGACCTTTGCCATCAAGTGGTCGCCCTAAACCATTGACTACGCGCCCTAATAAACCTGGGCCGACCGGCATATGACTGTCTTCACGTAGAGGGCGCACACGGGCGCCAGGTGAGATACCTTCGATTGCTTCGGTTGGCATTAAATAAGTTAGATCGCCCGTAAAACCCACTACTTCGGATTCCACCCAGCGGTTATGACCGATTTGCACCGCACAACGATCACCCAAGGCCACCACACAACCGATCGCCTCCATGGTAAGGCCTACCATGCGTGTGACTTTGCCCTCAATATCAACAGAGTAATCCGGTAACGGTTGTTCGGTAATGCGAGTGAGGCGGTCTAACAAGGTTGGCATAAGCGCTTAAAAGTCTGACTTTTCTAAGGATTTAAGCACTTCTTTTAAACGAGTCTCGACACTGCCGTCAACATAAAAGCTGTGGGAATCAAGAATAAAGCCACCGGCCATTAGGGATTCATCGGTTTTAATTTTAATTTGTAGGCGGGTGTCTACGGCTAGTTCATGAGCAGCTTCCAATGAATCAGGATGTACACGAAGGACCGCGCGACCGTCACTTTCACCAATGGCTTGTAAGACCTTGGAGAGCTCAGCGTTTAACAGTTTGTTGCTGTCTTCACTGAGCTCACGGCGTACCACATGCTCTGCAATACGCTTGGTCGATGTCAGCAACAGGCTCTCTAGCACCTCACGAGACTGCTCAAGGGGCGACTCAAATTCTTTCAGTACATTATTAAGCAGCTGCTCAAGGTCTGCCAACTGTGTTTGCGCCAATTCAATGCCAGCCGTTTTTGCTTGCTCCGCACCCTGTTCAAGGCCCGCGGCAAAGCCCTCTTGTTGGCCTGCTTCTTGACCTTTTACCAGACCTTCCTCATAGCCTTTTTGCTGCCCTTCTTCGACGCCCTGAGCAAAACCTTCTTCATAGGCCGCCGAGCGAATCTCTTCCAGCTGCTGGGCCGTAAGCGGCTCATACACTACCGAATCTTGATCAAATTCTTCGGTGACTTCTATCGCTTCATCTTCTTCTGGCTTGATAGCCAGTGCTGCAGAAGGCTTTTTAGCATTTAACTGCTGTCCCGAGTTGAGATTAGGTAGCTCCCATCGCTCGTATGCGGTGAGTTTTTTTTCACTAGGATTATCGTCTGACATTTACTAGACCATCTGCTCGCCACCGCCACCAAGGACGATTTCACCGTTATCAGCCAAGCGTCGAGCAATCGCAAGAATTTCTTTTTGTGCCACTTCCACTTCACTAACACGTACTGGGCCTTTAGCTTCCAAATCGTCTTTGAGCATGTCCGCAGCACGAGAAGACATATTCTTGTAGACCTTTTCTTGCATATCGGGATCGGCACCTTTAAGCGCCAAAATAAGTGTTTCGGATTCCACTTCACGCAAGATCACCTGAATACCACGGTCATCCACTTCTTGTAGGTTATCAAACACAAACATCAAGTCTTGGATGCTGCCAGCCAGATCTTCATCCACATCACGGATCGACTCCATTAGCTCAGCTTCCACAGAGCTGTCGATAAAGTTCATAATATTGGCGGCAGTACGAACACCACCAATGGATGTCGACTTGGTTGAGTTGTTACCTGAGAACTGCCGTTCAAGAATACTGTTAAGCTCCTGCAGAGCCGCCGGCTGTACCGTTTCCAAGGAGGCTACACGCAAGACAATATCTAAACGCACACGCTCATCAAAGTTTGACAGGATTTCTGCCGCTTGGTCAGGATCAAGGTATGAAATAACGATTGCCTGTATCTGCGGGTGCTCATAGCGAATCACATCGGCCACCGCACGGGACTCCATCCACTTCAGCGTGTCCAGACCTGTGGTATTACCACCCAATAAAATACGGTCAATCAGACTGCCAGCTTTTTCATCACCCAGCGCTTCTTTAAGCATGTTACGAATGTAGCCATCCGCTCCCAAACCAAGACCGGTTTGGTCACCGACAAGGATCAAAAACTCATCCAGTACCTTTTCCACTTGGTGGCGCTGCACGTTCGACAGTTGCGCCATGGCTTGACCAATACGCTGCACCTCTTTCGGCCCCATGTGCTTAAGTATCTGTGCGGCGTCGGATTCACCCAACGACATTAAAAGTACCGCGGCTTTGTCCAGCGAGCTCATATTCGCAATATCTTGATCACTCATATCAGCCCTCCATCACCCATTGTTTGATCACTTGTGCTACACGCTCTGGTTCTTCGGCGATCAAGCCTCGAATGGCGTTGAGCTGGCGCTCAACTTTCTCTGGCGAACCAGGCACTGATACGTCTTCAGCACTCACTAGAGATACTTGATCGTCGGAAATTTCATCAGTTTCATCGGCAAAGATCGCCGCTTCGGTATCTTCTGCCACGGCAATTTTGTTTTGCTCACTCAAGGTCTTCAAGATAGGCCTTACGACCATCATCAGAAGCAAGAGTACAAACATACCAACCAAAGTTGGCTGCAGCAGATCTAGGAACCAGCTTTGCTTGTAGAACGGCGTTTCTTCTGGCTCTTCTGGTGGTTCAGGCGTCGCAAATGGAGAGTTAATAACACTGACACTGTCGCCACGAGAAGGATCATAACCGACCGCATCGCGCACCAGTAAGGTTAAGCGACTCAGCTCTTCATCACTCCAAGGCGTGCGCACGATACCGGACGTTTCTTGATCAATCGACACAATATCATCGACCACCACCGCCACGGATAAACGACGCACCGTACCCTGCTGTCGGCGGGTATAACTGATACTACGGTCCAATTCAAAGTTACGCGTGGTTTCTTCACGTGAACGCCCCGTACCATTTTGCCCACTGCCTGGCGCACCAATATTAGCACCGTTTTCATCGGCCGCCTCAGGAATCGTCACTGCCCCAGGTGGTTGATTGGTGAGCGCTCCAGGCACACCTTGATTAGCGTTACTGGCACTCTCCTCGCGGAACGTTTGTTCGCTACGTAGTGCTAATAAATCAGGATTGTATTGCTCATCAGTTTGCTCGACGGCGGTAAAATCAATGTCCGCTGAGACTTCAGCCTTAAAGCGCCCATTGCCAACCACTGGCGATAAAATATTATTAACACGACGCAGTAATACGTCTTCCACGCGACGCGTGTATTCAAACTGTTTGCCCGCTACAGATAGCTCAGAGTCGATATCTTTTTCGGTGAGCAAGGTACCGCGCTGGTCAACGACTGTCACATCCTGATCGCTTAACTGAGAAATACTAGACGCCACAAGATTGACGATCGCATCCACTTGACTGCGATCCAAGCGTCGACCAGGATAGAGCTCTAGAAACACTGATGCAGAAGGTTTGCGCGTATCCCGCACAAATACTGATTCTTTGGGGATGGCCAGATGCACACGAGCAGATTTGACACTCTGCAAACTGGTGATCGTACGACTTAACTCACCCTCAAGACCACGACGGTAGCGCGTGGTTTCGACAAACTGTGAAGTACCTAAGGATTGCTCTTGGTCCATAATTTCAAGACCGACAATGTTGTCGGACACGATACCAGAACCTGCTAATTTAAGGCGTGCTTGATGGTAATACTCGGATTCTACTAACAGCGCGCCAGTATTATCATCCAGCTTAAAAGGAATATTATTGACGTTGAGAATTTCAACGATTTGATCGGCATTATAATCGGTAATACTGCTTAAGACGGGCTTGTAATCCGGCCCCGAACTCCACAATACCGCAGCCAATGCGATTGCGATAGACGCGGCAAGACCGACCATCAACGCTAATTGACGAATCACTGTCAATCGGTTGAAGCCAGTCAGTAACTCCATATAGAGTTTTTGTTCTGATCGCTCTGCTGGGACATTATCCATTCAGTACTGCCACGTCTTAACCTATCTTAGATAGGCATATTCATTATTTTCTCGTAGGCGTCCACCAGCTTATTACGTACCTGGGTCATCGCTTCAAAGGATACACTCGATTTTTGCAAACCAATCATCACTTGAGGCAGGTCTACTCCTTCCTCACCGCGCTCATAAGCTTGCGCTAAAGACGACGCATCTTTTTGTAATGTATTCACATTATCTACTGCAGACTTCAACATGTCTGCAAAATCAGGGCGTTCAACACCATCTACGGCTTGCGATCCTGCTTGCGGCGCACTTGGCTGAATCGCCGAATTAGGCGACTGAATTTGGCTCCGCAACTCTCGCATTTGTGAAAGCACCTGATTGATATCAGGTCTATCTGTCACCATCGTACTCGTACCCAAAAAGTCATTTATTTATCGTAGCTTAGCACACTGCTATTAAAAACTAGACCTAAAATTCAATCAACTTCTATGCCACATTCTCGCATTTTAGCAATTTTATAGCGTAGCGTTCGTGGACTGATGCCTAGCTTATCGGCGACCTCCTTGCGTTTACCTTTCGCATCGATCAGCGCCTGGGCGATGATTCGGAACTCATGCTGCTGCACCCCACGCCCAAGAATCGAAGCCGCTTCAGTGGCGTCTTCATCTTGCTCTTCTACCTTTGGTGCGGCGATCATATCAAACAAAATATGCTCACCATCCACCTTACCATGTGAGCATAAGATTAGCGCACGCTGAATCACATTTTCTAGCTCACGCACGTTGCCTGGCCAGTTATGCGCCTCTAATTTACTCAAAGCGGAGGGAGTTAGGGTAGCCTGATCAATGCGCATCTTTTGTGCATGCTTTAACAATAAAGCTTCTGCAAGCGGTTGTATATCGCCTTTACGCTCACGAATAGGCAACCACTTCAGTGGAAATACATTTAAACGATAGTATAAGTCTTCACGGAAGCCGCCTTCACGCACGTATTCCGCCAAATCACGGTTGGTGGTCGCCACGATACGTACATCCAGCTTAATCGACTTTTTGCCCCCTAAACGTTCCACCTCTTGCTCTTGAATGACACGTAGTAGTTTGGCTTGCAGACCAATATCCATCTCGGTGACTTCATCAAGTAAAATGGTGCCGCCGTTGGCTTGCTCAAACTTACCAGCTTGGGAAGCGACCGCGCCAGTGTAAGCGCCCTTCTCATAACCAAACAACATCGCTTCCAGCATATTTTCAGGGATGGCGGCGCAGTTGATCGCTACAAAAGGGCCACTAGCACGCTCGGATGCCGAATGAATATACTGCGCCAGCACTTCTTTACCGGTGCCACTTTCACCGCAGATCAACACCGTCGAGTCCGTCACAGCAACCCGCTTCGCCAGATCCAGTAAGGCAATACTAGAAGGGTCTTTGGCAATCGGCGCATGACTTTTCACTTTGCCTGCTCTAGAAGTATGCTTGGCAATCGATTCCAACAGCTCTGTTTCTTGGAACGGTTTTAGCAAGTAATCCACGGCACCATTACGCATCGCTTCCACCGCATGAGCAATGTCGCCATAGGCTGTCATTAACATAATCGGCAACTCTGGAAAATGCTCTACCACATGTTGTAAAAGGCCATGCCCATCCATTCCCGGCAAGTTGACATCCGATACTACCATATCAAAATGCTGGCGTTTTAATTCAACAATTGCCGCCTCGGAGCTCTCCACCATAGTGCAGCGATAACCCGCTAGCAGCAACGTATCTTCGAGCGCTTCCGCTAAGCCTCGATCATCTTCCACTATCAACAAATTTACTTGTGACATACTAACTCCCTAAGACTGGTAAAATGATCGCCGCCGTGGTGCCCTGCCCTGGCTGACTATCGATAACAAAATCACCATGGTGTGCACGAGTGATGGCTTTGACGACCATTAACCCTAAACCAGTGCCATGTTGTTTGGTGGTAACAAAACCTTCCTGAACCTTCTCCAACTGCTCGGCAGTCATACCGCGGCCGTGATCAATCACTTCGATCTGCAGTTTTTGCGACTTATTTTTTACGACGACGGTAACGCTGGCATGACGCTCTGAGGCTTCAGCAGCATTACTAAACAAGTTGAGTATGGCACCGAGCAACACTTCTGAATTACATTGTAGGTAGGACTCGGCAGGAAGGTCGATAACAGATTCTAATGTGACTTGCTTTTGTTCAGCGAGTTCCGACGCGCGCTCCAATAGTTTGTCGGCAAGTGCTTGTAGCGTTATTTTCTCATCCAGCTTAATTTCCGCTTTGGAGAAAATCAGCATGTCACGAATTTGGCTTTCGATATTATTTAAGCGATCCGACAGTTTTTGCGAAAAACGCGTGCGCATGTCGTCGCTTAACGATTCTTTTTGTAAATGACCGGCATACAACATAGCTGAAGACAAGGGCGTACGGATTTGGTGAGCCAGTGCCGCGACCATCTGCCCCATAGTCGATAGGCGCTCATGGTGTGCAAGCTGGCGCTGTAACGAGTGAGTTTCCGTCAGATCCACGAGAATAATTAACTGACCTGGCACATCGCCTAAAGAAGAAGTCTCGACGCGCACACGACGGCCACTGACCATGGTGACTTCATGGCCATCGTCTTTTTGCGGGCGAAAGCTTTTGGGCACAATCTGCGCCCACGAACCGCCTAAGATCGACTCACCAAATAAACGCTCGACAATCGGATTAGCCATGACCACCACACCCGATTGATTTAGCAACAGAACGCCCACTGGCATAGACCAAAACAGCTGCTGAAACTGCTTCAACAGCACTTGGTTTTTCGATTCTTCTTCGCGCTTTGCCTGCTCTGCCTCAGCCAGCTTTTGCGTTAACTGACGTACCTCAGCCTGCAGCTCATCATAGGAGTCCTGCAATGTTTTCGAGGTTTCCTCGAATAACAAAAATGCTTCCCTTAAACGCGCTATTTCCTCGTCCTTGTTCACTTAAAACTCCGATTTATCGATGCGATAGCGACGCATTTTCTCGATTAAGGTGGTACGTTGTATTTGCAGTAAATTCGCCGCTTGTGACACGACGCCATTGGAAGACGTCAGCGCATGGCGAATCAGCAATGACTCCAAATGCCGAACATAGACATTTAAATTCACTGCTTGTGCCCGAGGCATCGTTGAACTGTCAGCTAAGCGATTGATAATTGGTAAGATTTGCTCTTGTCGCCAAGGGATTGGACAACTCCAAAGACCACTATCAGCTAGATCATCTTGGCTCTCATGCAGCCAAATAGTTGGTAACGGCAGGGCCATCTTAGGTGCTTCGACCTGACTCCCCACCACAAAAAAATCCACAAGCTCATCCTGTTGAGGGTCCAATACGACCTCCACCCCGATGAAATGCAGCACTGGCGCCACAGCATGTGTTTCTTCTTGATTTAGACCAATTAAACAGGCTTTCATGCGTCTTCTAATTTAAACCACTCAATAACCCTAAACTCTAGCACAGTGTCAATAAAGTGACATGGCCTAAATCATTAAATTTTCAAATAATTTGTATGTATAGCAAGGGGTTACCCTGCCAAATTTTGCCATATCAAATCAAATTCAGCCTCTGCAGTGGCGCCATCATCATGCCAAGTCAAGGTGCCTAACAGAGGCGCTGATAACATTGTATGAAGCGTAGCAAGGTTTTCTTCATAGCAAGGCATATCCAGCTGGCCGCCATTGGCCACCCATCCAGCCACCTGCAAGCCATCACGACGAATCGCCTCCATGGTCAAAAAAGCATGATTTAAACAACCAAGCTTCATATTCACCACCACGATCACCGGCAAAGCAAGGCGTTTCGCCAAGTCCGATAATAGCTCACGATCATTTAGCGGCACGCGCCATCCCCCAGCGCCTTCCACCAAAGCGACATCGTGAGGCGTCAATAAGGTGCCGCGCACAAAACCTTCTAAACGAGATACATGGACAAGCTTTTGCTCTTGCGCCGCCGCAATATGGGGTGCAATGGCAGGCTCAAATACCACCGGATTCACCTGTTCATAACGCAGCGCAATCGATCCTGCTGCTTGAATGCGCAGCGCATCCTCATTACACAGTTTGCCATCAACCCATTCGGCACCCGCCGCGATTGGCTTAACGCCAAACGTTCGCAGCCCCTGACGCGCCGCGGCTTTTAATAAACCGACACTGACGTGTGTTTTGCCCGCATCTGTATCGGTACCTGTAATAAAATATTGCTGTTTAGCCATGTGTTACCTTTGTTAATTTTAGCAGGGCTACCTCGTATGATAGCGGAATCCCCTGCTCTACTCGCTGAGTTTCGTATTCAGCTTCAAACGCCTTCCAAAGGCTTGGAGACATGCGCAGTGTTTCACCTCTGACAAAGCTAGCGCCGACTTTTTTCAAAGAATAGACCGCCTCTTTGACGCACGGATACCAAGACGTCATGGTGTGTTGTTCGGCAAACATCACTTTAAAGCCCGCGTTTTCAGCCTGACTGAGTAGCTCCGCCAACGTGCAATAGTGGTTATGATGAGTACGTCCGTCTACATTGCGCCAAGCAAGCCCAAGCTCAGGCATCGAGCCACGCAGTAATGTTGAAAGCACCACCTCACCGTCGTTTTTTAATACCCGTGACAATTCAGCAAATAAACGCTCTGGGCGCTGACACCATTGAACCGCCAAGCTAGAGAACAATCCATCAAATACTTCATTTTGAAACGGCAGCCGCTCTGCGTCCGCACACACAAGTGGTACATGGTTAAACTGCTCACGTACTTTACTGAGCATGCCATGGGATAAATCAAGCGCCACCACATCAGGGGCAATGTCCTGCTGAGCCAACAACGCCAAGCCTTTACCTGTGCCTGTGCCAATGTCGAGCCACTTTTGCGGTGCATGGATGCGAAGCAGCGGCGCCAGCGCTTTTACGACTTGCTCTTGAAAGCGGGCATATTGATCATAGGTATCCGCAGCACGAGAAAAACGTGCCGCGACTTGACGCTTATAGCGCACATCATTATCAGTCGAAGGAGTTGTCATTCATGTATTGACCAATGGTTGCCACCACCGATGGCAGATCTTCTAGAAAAGGCTGATGAGCACAATCAGGCAAACTCAACACCGTTTGCAGAGCATTACTCGGCAATGCCTCAATGACCGCATGAGTATCGAGCAAGGCATCTTGAGCGCCAAACAGATGTAAATTGGGCACATCCAGCAATTCGATTTCGCGGCGTACATCCAAGCTCTCAAGTAAGCTAAGTCCACGCACTAATGCTTCTGGATCGATCAACTCTTTTGGCTGCAACGCCAGCAGTGTTTTGGTTAGCGCCTTGGTGTCGTCAGTACCTTGAGCTTGGAGCGAAACAAAACGACGGAAACCTTTTTCTGGCGCTTGCTTCACTAACTCAAAAAAGCCTTGGTAAGTCGTCGCAGCCATGCCTGCAGACCAGTCTTCACTGGCGACAAACTTGGGTGCACTGGCGATACTGATAACACCTTTAACACAGCTTGAACGGCGCGCTGCAACATACTGTGCAATCATGCCGCCAAGCGACCAACCAATCCACCAACATGGCTTAGGGGCCGCGCGAATCAATTGCTCTGCCAGTGCATCAATATCGTAGTTAGGGCCAAAGCGATTACGTTTGTGCCATTTGGCATCCGCGGATACGCCTGGCAAGTTGGCTAAAACGACATAAAACTGCTGACTAAGGGCCTTCGCGAGGTCATGAAAGACTTCCTTGGGCATCGCCCAACCCGAGACAACAAAGACCGCGGGAAGGCTTGGATCCCCAAACGTTTCGGTTTCAATGGGAGTTCGCATACTTAATCACTTTGAGACTTGGTTAAAGATGGTCTCTAGGGTATCACACAAACGCGTTACGTCCTCAAGGCTGTGATCAGCACTCAACGTAATGCGTAGTCGAGCCGTATTAGGCGGCACTGTCGGCGGACGGATCGCTTTACACAATATCCCAGCTTCTGCCAACGCATCGCTTAGTTTAAGCGTTGCATCACTTGGGCCAATTAAAATCGGCTGAATCGCACTGTTTGACGCCATCAAGGCAAATGGCCAAGTCGCAGCCCGTTGCTTAAGTAAAGCAATATTAGCGGCCAACTGGGTACGACGGCGCTCACCTTCATCGGAGCGAATTAATTCAAGACTGCGCAACACCGTCGCCGCGACAGCAGGCGACATGGCCGTTGTGTAGATAAACGGGCGCGCAAATTGCGTCAGATAATCGGCTAAATCATTGGAGCAGGCGACGAATGCCCCTGCGACACCAAAAGCCTTACCAAATGTGCCCATTAACAACGGCACTTGGGCATCGTCTAAATCACATAACGCCAAACAGCCACGCCCTTGTTCACCAAGGCAACCTAGGCCATGGGCATCATCGACCATCATCAGCCAATCACGTTGCTGTGCGAGCTTAGCTAAGTCGGACAATGGCGCCATATCGCCATCCATACTAAAAATGCCATCAGTGGCTAAAATCCCAGCCTGATCCAAGCGCTGCATATGCTTTGCAGCACTCGTGACATCGTTGTGCAAATAGCGTCGAAACGGCGCTTCAGATAAGCGCGCACCATCAATCAGGGAAGCATGGTTTAGCTTATCCATCAAAATCGGGCGCTGTTTATCACCTAGCGCGGAGATCAGAGCCAAGTTAGCCATATAGCCAGTGCTGAATAAGAGCACACGCTCGTAGCCCAGCCACTCAGCTAGCGCTTCTTCTAAGCGCTGATGGATATCCAAATGACCACACACAAGATGCGATGCACCACTGCCCACACCATAAGTATGAGCCGCATCAGCCATGGCTTGTTTTAGCGCTGGGTGATTCGCCAGGCCTAGATAGTCATTGGAACAAAAGGATAAATAAGATTGACCCGCTACCGTAAGCTGCACGGATTGCGGGCTTTGTGCCGCTTCTACTTGACGCCATAGGTGCTGTGCACGACGTTCAACGAGCGCCGTGGTCACCCATGCAGGAGTGTTAGCTGGCATCGTAGAAAAATTTCGCTTCTTCTTGCGCTTGCGCCTGCGCGGTAATCGCTTCTGCTACCGCTTCATCGGATACATCATGACGCTGCTCTGGCTCGATGCCCAGCTTTTCAAACAACATACGGTCGCGATCCGCTTCAGGGTTGCCCGTTGTCAGCAATTTTTCGCCGTAGAAAATAGAGTTCGCACCCGCCATAAAGCATAGCGCTTGCGTCTGCTCGCTCATGCCTTGTCGACCCGCTGACAGACGAACGTGTGAGGTCGGCATCAAAATACGCGCCACCGCGATGGTACGAATAAACTCGAACTCATCCAAGTCATCGACATTTTCCAATGGCGTACCTTCGACTTTTACCAACATGTTGATTGGCACACTCTCTGGGTGAGGTGTCATTTTCGCCAATTCACGCAATAGACCGACACGGTCTTTTTGCTCTTCGCCCATCCCCATGATGCCGCCACAGCAAAGTTTTACACCGGTGTCACGCACATGAGATAGCGTGTCTAAGCGCTGCTGGTAGGAGCGCGTCGTGATAATGCTATCGTAGTATTCTGGTGACGTATCAAGGTTGTGGTTGTAGTAATCCAAACCTACATCTGCCAATTGCTGGGCCTGCTCTTTGTTTAGCGTACCCAAGGTGACACAAGACTCTAAACCCAGCTGTTTAACACCCTTGATCATTTCCAATACATACGGGAAATCTTTTTGCGATGGATGCTTCCACGCCGCGCCCATACAAAAGCGCGTCGCGCCACTGTCTTTGGCAAGCTTCGCTTCTTCCAGTACCTTTTGAACTTCCATCAGCTTTTCTTTTTCAAGCTCGGTATTGTAGTGGCCACTTTGTGGACAGTACTTACAATCCTCTGGACAGGCACCCGTTTTGATGGACAATAACGTACTCACCTGAACTTGATTGGGGGCAAAATTGGCACGGTGGACGGTTTGCGCATGGAAGAGCAAATCCATAAACGGCATATCAAACAATGCCTGAACTTCCGGGCTGGTCCAGTCATATCGAGGTTGAGTCGCAATATTCACCTTGAAGGCTCCATCTTTAAAATTAACTGTTGCAAGGAACGCAATACTAATGACCCTACCCAATCTGTCAACTGACAAGCTCAAGCAAGTTTACAAAAGTCTATTATTCAACCAATGCTATATTTGCGACTTTCGCGGTGAAGGTACGCTCTGCAACCACTGCCGCACACTACTGTCAGACAACGTTTGCCACTGTCAGCGCTGCGCCAGACCGACGCCGATTTATATTGAAGAATGCGGCGAATGCCAGCGCAGTCAGCCAGCCTTTGACCAAGTGATCGCCCCACTGCAGTACGAAGGTCTGTGTCGCATGATGATCAGTAAAGCTAAGTTTGAGCAGCAGCCACACTTGCTACGACCCTTGATTGAGCTGCTGACCGAGCAAATCCTCGAGCAATCTGAACTGGCCAGCCACTGGGCGATTGTGCCCACCAGCGAAAGCTCCTTAAAACAGCGCGGCTTTTGTCAGACCGACTTTATGCGTCAGCAACTCATCGCTTTACTGCGTAAACACCATCCCAACACCGGCCAAATACTCACGATAGAGCGTCGTAATCCTGGACAGGCGCAACATAACCTTGGCCGTAAAGAACGTACTAAACTGAGCCACAAGCAGTTTCATATCGCCACTACTGTCCCGCAACACGTGGTACTGATCGATGACATCATAACCACTGGCAGTACCATTCAGGCTTGTAGCCAAGCACTTAAACTCGCCGGTGCAGAACGGGTCACGGTATGGGCCTTGGCACGTACGCCAGAGCAAACCGGCGATCTATTCTGATATTATGATCCGCACCAATTTTGCGCTTCATTTTTATTTTGGCTAGTATCGCCGTCTTTATTGATTACGTAGCCGAGGTGTCCCTTGACCCAAGATGAATACATGGCGCTTACTGAGCTGGATAAACAGCTACTGTGGCACCCTTACACGTCCATGAGCCACCCAACTCCTCACTACGTGGTGGAAGGAGCCAATGGCTGTCATATTCAATTGGCCGATGGCCGCCAGCTGATTGACGGCATGTCATCATGGTGGAGCGTTATCCATGGTTACAACCATCCCGATATCAATCAGGCGATTCATAACCAAGTCGACCAGTTTGCCCATGTCATGTTTGGCGGATTGACACATCAGCCAGCGATCGAATTAGCTCAAAAGCTGGTCGCTATGACGCCCGACTCACTGACACGCGTATTTTTCTCAGATTCGGGCTCGGTATCGGTGGAAGTGGCGCTAAAAATGGCCATTCAGTATTGGCATACACAAGGCAAAACTAGTAAGCAGCACTTTGCTACACCACGTTCGGGCTACCATGGTGATACCTTTGCCGCCATGTCGGTATGTGATCCCGTCAACGGCATGCACAGCATGTTCAATCAGGCCCTGACACCGCAATACTTTGTTGCGCCACCGCCTACCGGCCTTGATGCGCCGGTCGATCAAGATTACCTCGACAGCATTCGAGCGCTTTTTGAAGAACAACATGAGCAACTGGCAGGCTTTATTATTGAACCTGTGGTGCAAAATGCTGGCGGCATGCGCTTTTATAATCCGGCCTATTTAGATGCTCTGCGCGCGCTGTGTGATGAGTTCGATATTCTGCTCATCTTTGATGAGATCGCCACCGGCTTCGGCCGTACTGGTAAACTATTTGCCACCGAACACAGTCAAATCGAGCCGGATATTATGTGTTTGGGTAAGGCATTAACAGGGGGGTACATCACCCTCGCGGCGACCATCACCAGCGACAAAGTCGCACTGGGCATTAGCTCTGATGGCGGTGTGTTTATGCATGGTCCAACGTTCATGGGTAACGCCCTTGCCTGTTCCGCGGCTAATGCTAGTTTAAGCTTGGTGCAAAGCTACGATATCGAGCACAAAGTCGGACAAATACACACCTGGTTAGAACAAGCGCTGACACCTTGTGAAGCCTTAGCACAAGTCAGCAGTGTACGTTGCTTGGGCGCTATCGGCGTGGTTGAGCTCCACGAGTCGGTGAGTTTGCACGACATTCAGCCTTTATTTGTCGAGCAAGGGGTTTGGGTGCGCCCGTTTGGCAAACTTATTTATTTGATGCCACCTTACATCATCAGCGAAGCACAGATTCACACCTTAGGCAAAGCGATTTATCGTGTGATTGAGCAACACTTTAACGCCTAACATTGACCATCGCCTAGCCACAAAAAAGCCGAGCATTTGCTCGGCTTTTAACGTGAAAAGGTCAATCGTGTTATTACTGCTTCATACGCTCAGCAAGGTTGCCTTGCTCGTAGGCTTCTTCTTCGATCGAGGCAATGTTGGTCACAATGTTTTCAGCGCGTTCAATACTCTCGATACTCAACTGATCCACATCGTTCATTTGATCACTCAACGAGGTCGCTACTTGCGCCTGCTCGGCGGTGGCAGAATTAATTTGCGCAGTCATTTCAACAATATGGTGGATAGCTTGCTCAATGGCGTTCATACTTTCCGCCACTTCTGAGACGCCCTCTACCCCTTCATTAGCAACCGTAGCACCTTTGTCGATCGCCTCTAAAACAGCTTGGGTATTACGCTTTAACTCTTCAGTCGTATCGTGAATGCTTTGCGTCGCATCTTGCGTACGGATCGCCAAGGCACGTACTTCGTCTGCGACCACAGCAAAACCTCGGCCCGCTTCACCAGCACGGGCCGACTCGATCGCTGCGTTTAGTGCCAACAAGTTGGTCTGCTCTGCGATGTCGCTGATCGAATTGACCAAACCGTTGATCTTATCGCTCTGACGCGCCAAATCCTCAACCACGCCTTTGGCAGAGTTTACTTCAGCGTATACCTTCTGCATGGTTTCACCGGTGTGACGCGCTTTATCACGACTGTGTTTCGCTTTCTCTTCTACCGAGGCCGTGTCTTCTGCCGCAATACGTACGTGATCAGCAATTTGATTGACACTGGATTGCAACTGCGAGCTGGCCGATACCACGGCACGGAAGCCATCACGCTGCTTATTAAAGTTACCAAGATTTGAGGTAACGCTCTCTTTAGCTTGCTGTGCACGGTACTGCAGCTGCTTCGAACCCACCATCAAACGGTGCCTAAAAGTAAAGGCCGAGGCACTTTTGTGTAGTTGCGAGAAACTTAGCGCTACATTGGGACCCACGGCTTTGAAATACAAATACTGCCCGATGGTGTTATGGGCTTCGGTCGGCAATTTGGCAATGGTCGAACGCAAGGCGTGACGCTGCGTCAAGTTCAGTGTCGCACCGACTATCGCCAGAATCGGCGACAATACCTGCCACCACAACCATGGTGAAAACAATCCCATGATTCCGAAGATCACAAAGAAGATCGCGTTAAGCCATGTTTGACGCCACATCCAGCCTTTAAAACGCGGCAGACCTGGCACCGGATGTTTGCCAGCATTGACACGCTCGTATACCGACTGCGCATGCTGCTTCTGATCGTTCGTTACGCGTTGACGTACCGACTCATAGCCAATCACTTTGCCATTATCAACCAATGGACTCACATGGGCACTGACCCAGTAATGATCGCCATTTTTACAGCGGTTTTTAACGATCCCCATCCAACTACGACCGGCTTTCAAGTTCTCCCACATATCCGCAAACACAGCGGGTGGGACATCTGGATGGCGGATCAGGTTGTGTGGCTGTCCAATCAGTTCTTCACGCTCGTAACCGGCTACAGCACAGAAATCGTCGTTTACAAACGTGATTCGTCCTTTCACATCGGTACTGGATACAAGGGTGTAGTGCGCAGGGAAGTCATTCTCCCTGTTTGTAGCAGACATCTTACGCATAACTTCTCTCGTTAAAATTTTTACTTATAGGTTTAACCTTAAGTTTTACATACACTTTACGCAACAAAAACCGTTGCTTAAGTGCACTATTCTTCCGCAAAATCTCGATAAGCATCTGGCGCTAAATCCTCAAAGCGCGTGAACTTACCGATGAAGGCAAGGCGACAGGTACCAATCGGACCGTTACGCTGCTTACCAATGATAATCTCAGCCACCCCTTTGTGCGGTGTATCTTCGTGATAGACCTCATCACGATAGACAAAGGAGATCACGTCGGCGTCCTGCTCGATCGCTCCAGATTCACGCAAGTCCGAGTTAACTGGGCGTTTGTTCGGGCGTTGTTCCAGACTACGGTTAAGCTGGGACAAGGCAATCATCGGGCAGTTCATTTCTTTGGCGATGGCTTTAAGCGAGCGCGAGATCTCCGAGATCTCATTGGTTCGACCTTCGCTGTATCCTGGGATTTGCATCAACTGCAAATAGTCGACCATGACCATGGCAACACCACCGTGTTCACGGGCAATTCGGCGCACGCGCGAACGCATCTCGGTTGGACTGATACCGGCGGTATCATCGATAAATAACTTACGATCTTTGAGCATTTTGACCGCGGACATCAATTTGTCCCAGTCTTCTTGGATCAACTGCCCTGAACGCATACGTGTTTGGTCAATGCGCCCTAGCGATGACAGCATACGCATCATCAGCTGCTCTGCAGGCATCTCCAAACTAAACACCACTACCGGTAAATCGCTGATCATGGCAGCGTTTTCCACTAGGTTCATGGCAAACGTAGTCTTACCCATCGATGGACGACCGGCAACAATGATCAAATCAGAGGGCTGTAGGCCGGACGTCATCGCATCCAAGTCGGTAAAACCGGTACTTAGACCCGTAATCGAGCCTTCCTGATGGTACAGCTCGTCGATCTTATCGACGGTTTTACTCAGGATATCGGCGGCAATGCGTGGGCCGCCTTTTTTCTCGCCACCTTCGGCAATCTGGAAAATCTTACGTTCTGCTTCATCCAGCACTTCCGCCGCCGTCAGCCCTTCTGGGTGATAAGCACGGCTAGAGATATCATTGGTGGTGCTGATTAGTCGACGTAACAGCGAGCGCTCACGTACGATTTCCGCATAGGAGGCAATGTTCGAGGCACTTGGAGTCGCTTCAGCAATCTCAATTAGATAGGCCACGCCACCGATGTCTTCAAGCTCACCGCGTTTGTCCAGGCGCTCGCTGATGGTCACTACATCGATCGGTTCAGAATCGTCTGCCAAGCGCGCGATGACCGCGAAAATAGCACGGTGCTCTGGGCGGTAAAAATCGTCCGCAAGCACGTGTTCGGACACCTTGTCCCACGCTTGTGTATCAAGCATCAAGCCGCCGATAACGGAGCGCTCTGCCTCGATCGAATAAGGCGGTAACTTAATAGCGGAAACTTCTGAATCTTCTACGGACACGGAGCACTCTCATGTAGACGGGTTGAACAATAATAGGCTGTACATTCTACGTTTTACAGCCAAGATTCCAAGCGTAAAAAACGCCACTGGCTAGGACTAGACATAAAAAAAGGGCACCCTAAATAGAGTGCCCTTCTTATACAATAATTTCGAAGAAATTACTGAGCTACAACAACCAAAGAAACTGTAGCTGTCACGTCAGAGTGAACTTGTACGTCAACTTCGTAAGAGCCTACGTTACGTAGAGCACCTTCAGGAAGACGAACTTCTGACTTAGATACTTCAACGCCAGCAGCGTTGATCGCATCAGCGATATCACGAGTACCGATAGAACCGAATAGTTTACCTTCGTCACCAGCGTTAGCAGTGATAGTGAAAGTTTGGCCATTCAGAGCTTCAGCACGAGCTTCAGCAGCAGATTTACGCTCAGCTGCTTGTGCTTCAAGTTCAGCGCGACGCTCATCAAAAGAAGCTAGGTTAGCTTTAGTAGCCATCACAGCTTTTTTGTTTGGAATCAAAAAGTTACGAGCAAAACCTGGTTTAACAGCAACAACGTCACCGATACCGCCTAGTTTGCCTACTTTGTCGAGTAGAATCACATCCATCTCGATCACCTCTAAAATAAATTAACTAGCTTAATTGATGTCGGTTGGCTTGGTTTGCAGCCTGCCGCGAATGTTTACAATGCTATCGACCACCGCTAGGAAGATCAGAATATTCGCAAAGTACGCACTCAACAGTAGGAAGCCAACCCCATAAAATAGGACCAGACCGACCATCCCAATTTTTTTCAATGCCAGAACACCGTGCACAAGCGCTAGGCCAGGTATCACCAATGCTGGTACCGCCGCTCTTGATAACACCTCAAAGGCACCACCAAGGCTTTCGCCTACCAACACCATGGCCGCTAGAATCAAAGCGAACACTAAAGGGAGTCTAAATTGATGAAACTCCTGCTTTAACCCGCCTGGATTGTAGAGGCTGGCTTGCCATTTGCGCGCTAAAAATAACGCACCTACAGCAACATACGCCTGCACCACAGACAGTGCGATCACCGCTTGCTCGACAATCACTTCCTTGGCAGGAATGTCTGTCTCGCCTTCATTTTGTAAAACCTGCTGGATCAGTTCTGCAACCATATCAAGCAAGTTCGCCATAATGAGCGGCTGGATCAAGGACGACATGACAGCAAGAACACTTGCTCCAAGCATCACCCAAGCCCAAGATATTTTTTCTCTTAACACATAGGCCAAGATAAACGTATCGATCAGCACAATCAGCGCTGTTGCATCACCTTGAATCGCCCACAACACAAGTGCTGGTAGACCACCCCAAGCAAATACCGGTATTCCGTCTTTTACACCTTTTCGAAGCACTACCAGCCCTAAGACTGCTGCGCCTAGCCAAAACATCACTGGGATGATGCTACACAATGCTACCGCGATGATAGCATTGCTTCGTTTTTTCATGACCCAGTTAGCTAATCCGCTCATGGAGTACTTCTTCTATCACTTATTAATTGAAGTGACCGTCAGTGTAAGGAAGCAAAGCAATGTAGCGAGCGCGTTTGATAGCAGTCGCTAGCTGACGCTGGTAACGCGCACGTGTGCCAGTAATACGGCTTGGTACGATTTTACCAGTTTCAGTGATGTAACCTTTTAGAGTGTCTAGATCTTTGTAGTCGATCTCTTTAACGCCTTCTGCGCTGAAACGGCAGAACTTACGACGACGGAAAAAACGAGCCATAATGTATCTCCTAATTAATCAATTATTCAGCAGAGTCGTCTGCAGCTTTGTCAGCAGCAGCTTCTGTTGGTTTTTGCTCTTCGCGCTGTGGAGCAGAACGACGCTCTTCACGGCTTTCAGCAGCTTTGATTGGAGACACTTCAGTTACCGCTTCTTTACGACGGATAACTAGGTTACGGATGATCGCATCGTTGTAACGGAAAGTGTCGTTTAGCTCAGCCATCACACCTTCAGACGCTTCAATGTTCATAAGAACGTAGTGCGCTTTGTGGATTTTGTTGATTGGGTAAGCTAGTTGACGACGACCCCAGTCTTCTAGACGGTGAACTTGACCGCCGTCTTCAGTGATCAAGTTAGTGTAACGCTCGATCATCGCTGGAACTTGTTCGCTTTGATCTGGGTGTACCAGAAACACGATTTCATAATGACGCATGATTGCTCCTTATGGGTTCTTAGTCTCCACGCTTTCCCCGTTAAAAAGCTGTGAGACAAGGAGTATGATTTACGGGGACGCGAATTATATACTGCCCACCTAAAATTAAAAAGCCCAAGCGCATAAAAAATGACCTTATTATCACTCATCGAACCACAGCCACAGTCGTTATCCCTCAGATGGTCGACAGGCGCGCCTAATATGGCTATGTTGTGCGCCCCAGCCACTTAATCAGAAAGGATGCACATGCCCGCTTTTGCTTATCTGCTCCTGCCCATCTTGTTTTGGTCAGGTAATTACGTGTTAGGTCGTGTTACCGTATCCGGTGGCATTGATCCTTTCACCATTTCATTTTTCCGCTGGAGCATTGCGTGCCTACTGATTTTGCCATTTGCTTGGCCCAAAATTCGCCAAGACTGGCCCTTAGTGAAACAACACTGGCCGATGCTGGTACTGTTCGCCTTTCTAGGTATCTGTAACTACAACCTCTTCCTATACATTGGCTTAACCTCCACCACGGTCACCAATGCGGTGCTGCTCAATTCGATTATGCCAGTAATGATCTTAATCACCGCACGTTTGCTGCTCGGCACTCGCACGTCCACTCTGCAAAATAGCGGCATTTTGCTGTCCACCGTGGGCGCGGTTGTCATTATAAGCCGAGGCAGTTTCGAGACTTTTTTACACTTAACCTTTACCCCGGGAGACCTTTGGATCGTTACCGCCGCGGTGAGCTGGGCGATCTACTCAGTACTCCTCACCAAACGCCCTGGCCTGCACCTGCTCAGCTTTTTTGCGACCACTGCCGTGATCGGCACAACGTTGCAATTGCCGCTTTTCTTGCTGTTTGCCAGCAGCGACTTAAGCGCGCTAAGTGTGGCTAACTGGGGCGCGATTGTTTACATGGGGATTTTCGCCTCGATAGGCGCTTTCTTGTGCTGGAACCTCGGCGTACAAAAACTTGGCGCGGCGACTGCTGGGCATTTTGTTCATTTAATGCCCGTGTTTAGCATTTTCTTGTCAGTGCTATTTTTAGGCGAGCAAATCGAAGGCTTCCATGGCATCGGCATTTTGCTGATCTTTTCTGGAATTGGCATTGCCACGGTGCTGCATCAGCGAGTACAGCGCCAACGCACCGCCACAGGTGGTTAAGTAAGCAACAATCAGCCTAAAGCGGGGTGCGACTGAGGGTTCCCAAATACCCTAGAAACGCCTCGCGTTTGTCGTGTCCAGCTTCTAACGCAGCAGCCTCTTCATAGGCTGTGATTTGCCCCGCTTCGACCAGCATCACCTGGCCACCTAGCAATAACGCATCCCCCGGAGCATGAGTCACCATCAAGGTGGTCCAATGATGCTCTTCGGTAAGTTGTTTAATTAAGCGCAGCATGTCTTCACGTAACTTGGGGTCCAGAGCACTAAACGGCTCATCTAGCAACAAGATGGGCTGATCACGCACCAGTACGCGGGCGATAGCGACGCGCTGAGCTTGGCCGCCAGATAGTTGCTCAGGATACTTCAGCTCATAATCTGCCAGCTGCACCTGCTCTAGTGCCCATTGCAACCTTGCCTGCTGGGTTTTATTAAGCGAGCGCGATGGCGCCAACCCAAGCGCCACATTGTCGGCTACCGTCAGCTGCGGAAACAAATTATCACTTTGAAATAGCGTGGTAATCGGGCGCGCGAACGGCGCCAGTGACGAGATAGATTGGCCGTTAAAATGCACATCCCCTTTGCTCTCCAGATAGCCGCCAAGCAGGGCCAACAAGGTGCTTTTCCCGCCGCCACTCGGACCTAATATACAGGTTATGCCAGGCTGCAATTGTGCTGCATAATGCGCAGAGAAATCCTGCCATTCATAACTAAAATCAAAGCTCAGCACGACGGCCTCCTATCACTCGATTGATCACGTAAAACAACACGACACACAGGCTAATTAACACCACCGCCGCGCACGCGCCTTGATCGACACGATACGAGCCAATCAATTGATATAAGTACAGCGGCAATGTCTCCAGACCTTTTGAGCCAAACAAGGCCACCACTCCCAGATCACCAAGACTGATCAGCACGGCATAAGCCAACCCTTGCGCCATGGCCGAACGTAACACAGGCCACTCTAGACGAAAGCGCGCCCAGCCTTTAATACCATATTGCTGATACAGCAAGCGAAAGCGTTTTTCTTGCTGATAAACGCTCGGCAATAGCGAGCGCAACACAAACGGCAGCGCCATCACACCGTTGACCCAAACCACAATCCAATAGGCATTGGAAATACCAATTCCCAAGAAGCGAAACACAATAAACAAGCCCGTCGCCAACACCAGCCCAGGAATCATCAATACTAGATTGCCCGACTGCTCAAACTTATCGGCCCAAAAATCTCCTCTTTCACGCCAGCGTAACGTACGTGCCAAGGCCGCTAAACTTAACGCGATCAATAACGCCAACAGACCCGAAGGTAAAGCAATGCGTACAGAATTCCACACCGAATGCCACAGCGCTGGCGCCTGCAAGGTTTGCCAAAAAACAGTGCTCAGGACAGGCAATACAATTGCAACAAACGGTGGTAGTACCCAGAGCGCCACCAGCAACAACATAGCGCCATCTACAGTTGTACTCAGCCGCCCACTGCGCAACGGTGCACTAGCCCCTCGAAAGACACTAACATCTTGTACCACTTTGGGCGCCAAACGATACACCAGCAACGCAACAAGGCTACATATAGTGACTTGTAACAGCGCCAAGTAACTGGCTTTATTAAGATCAAATTCAAAACGCAGCGCTTGATAAATCGCCACTTCCAGCGTACTTGAACGCGGCCCGCCCCCTAGGCTTAGCACCACTGCAAAGCTTGAGAAACAGAGCATAAAAATCAATAAAAACAGCCCCGGCAGAGCTTTTTTAAGGTAATGCCATTCAATCAAGGTAAACGCATGCCAGCGCGTAAAGCCAAGTTGGCTCGCAAGGCGCCATTGGGCATCAGGGATCAAACTGTAAGTCTGCAACAAGACCCGCACCGCCAGCGGCATATTGAAAAACACATGCGCCAACAAAATGCCACCCAAACCATATAACGGAAACGGCACCCCAAACAGTTGCGTAAACCAACCATTGCGACCATAGACCACAATAATGCCAAGCACCGCCACAATTGATGGCACCACCATGGACACCGCAAACAGGTTAAGCAGTAGCTGGCGCCCCTTAAAGCGTCGATGGAATAAACACGATGCAACCGGCACAGCCAGCAACAGACTGAGCAAGGCACTCAAGCTTGCCTGCCATAAGGAGAAACGAATTAAGCGCCAGATATAAGGGTCTTGCAGATACTCAAACCAGCTAGACGGCGCGGCATAGCTTAGCAGCGCCAGCAAAGCGGCACCGGCGATACCTAAATAAACAACAACGCCCAGCCAAGCTGGGCGCAGATACGAAGCAGTTAACAACACAATTAGCGCGTCGTCGCGTCAAGCCATTCGTTGATCCAACGCTGGCGCTGTTTTGCCACCTGCTCAGCAGGCAAGGTCAAGACTTGGTCATCACTTGGTAGCGCTGTAAAAGCGTCAGGTAAAGGCTCCACGTCTTCGATAACAGGATACATCCAGTTATTGGTCGCAATGGTGTTTTGAAACTCAGGTTGCAAAATAAACGCCATAAATTGCTCAGCAAGCTCAGAGTTAGCAGACTCTTTTAACATCGCTGCCACTTCGATTTGTGGGTAGTAACCTTCACTAGCAGAAACGGCTTTATATTTATGCTCGCCTTCAGCGACCACATGGTACGCCTCAGATGTGGTGTAACTTAGCACCACATCCGCTTCGCCTTTTAAGAACAAGCTATAGCTATCTGACCAGCCTTTGGTCACCGTCACAGTATGCTGCGCAAGGGTCTGCCAAGCGTCATCCGCCTGCTCACCGTAGACAGCCTTCATCCACAACAATAAACCAAGTCCTGGCGTACTGGTGCGTGGGTCTTGATAAATCACGCGTAGATCTTGATTCTCTACCACGTCTTTAAGTGATTTAGGTGGGGTTGTGATCGCTTCGCTGTTATAAATAAAGGAAAAGTAACCTTGATCAAATGGCACAAAATACTCGTCTGACCAACCACCGGGTGTGGTCACGTTTGACGTATCCACACCGTGCTTGGCCAGCAGCCCAGTCTGCTTCGCCGCTTGCATAACATTTAAATCTAGGCCCAATAACACATCGGCCTGCGACTCACTGCCCTCAAGCTGTACGCGTGACAAAATCCCCACCGAAGAATCCAGCGTGACAAAGTTCAACTCACAATCACATTGCGCCTCAAACGCTTGCTTAACCTTAGGACCTGGCCCCCACTCTGAAGCAAACGAATCATAGGTATAAACGTTTAGAGTTTGCGCCGAAGACACACTGGCGAATGCCAAAGCCGCCGTGCCGAGAAGAGATTTGATAGACATAGTCGCTCCGTAAATGAGCGGCGTATAACTGGACTGGCAAGCGCTCAGGCTTGCTTATCTCAATTCCTACGCCAGCATGATCTGGTTCAGGTTCAATGGGTTAGCCTTTAAGGCTTCTCAGTGGCGATGCCACACCCCATGAGATAGGTATATTCAAAGTTTGCACATTCTAGCAGAGCCGTGCCAGAAGTCTAAATATTACACAGCTAAGCCAGCGCATTGACGCTCACTTTAGCTGACACTAGACCTCTAAATAACGCAGCACGCGCGCGAGAGCGCCTTGATTGGCTTGTGCGTTATGTAATGCCCTTTGCCCCATTTGCAGGCGCTGATCGGCATTCACTAACATCAGCAGTTGCTGCACCAACTCCTCCACAGAATGCACACGACACGCTCCCTGATCTCGCACCAAAGATTCGGTGATGTCAGCAAAGTTAAAGGTATGCTCGCCGACGATAATAGGCTTAGCGAGCACCGCAGGCTCGATTGGATTGTGCCCGCCACGTTCAATCATGCTACCCGCGACGAATGCGACATCAGCCATGGCAAAATAACGCATCATCTCGCCCATACTGTCACCTAACAAGACATCCGCTTGCGACCACTGCTCAAAAGCGTTTTCCGAGCGTCGAGCCGTGCTAAAACCAGCTTGCTGACAACGCTCATACACGCTATCGAAGCGCTCAGGATGACGCGGGACTAAGATCAACTTGGCCTCTGGGACCTGTTGTTGTAGCGTTTTATGTGCCTCGAGAAACTGCTCATCTTCCCCTTCATGGGTACTGGCCGCGATCCACACAAACTCCTTTTGTGGCGCCAGATGCGCTTGCCACTTAAGCACCTCAGGATCGTCTGGAGCACTGACATCAAACTTAATATTTCCCACTACTGGCACGTCTTTGGCGCCCAGTGCTTTAAAGCGCTCTGCATCCGCCTCAGCATGCGCTAAAAAGCGATCTGGCAGCGCCATCAGCGGCTTGGAAACAAGTGAGAATTTGCCATAGCGATCAGCCGAGCGCTGACTTAGGCGCGCATTGATCACTTGAATGATCATGCCTTGAGCTTTGGCTTGCTGTAGTAGATTGGGCCATAACTCGGTTTCGATAATGGCAAGCTGCGGGCAGTTCAACGAGCGCAACGCTCGTTTGACGCAGGTATTATGATCCAACGGCAGGTAACGATGCTCGACGCGCCCAGCAAAGCTTTTTTGCAACTGCGCCTCCCCAGTCGGCGTCACAGTGGTCACGAGCAATCGCCCTTCTGGGTGAGCCTTTAGCCACTGCTCTATCAGCGCTTTGGCCGCCAGCACTTCACCGACGGAGGCACAATGCAGCCACAAGTCCGCCGTAACAGGCCGCCAATCACCTAATGCTTCTCGCACACGGTAATTGTCATAACGCTTATGGAAGCGCCAGATGCGCCGTGCGATAAACGGCGCTGCCAGCGTCAACAACAGACGATACAGCCACATATGCGTTACTCGTCGCTAAACTGTTTTTGGTGCAGCTTAGCGTAGGCGCCATCTTGCGCCAGCAGCTCTTGATGCGAGCCGACCTCGATGATTTCACCGTGGTTAACCACGGCAATAATATCGGCGTTTTCAATGGTCGATAAACGGTGCGCAATGGCGATCGTGGTGCGATTGGCCATCAAGCCATCAAGGGCTTGTTGAATGGCACGCTCGGATTCTGTGTCCAATGCTGATGTGGCCTCATCCAAAATCAAGATCGGCGCATTTTTCAAAATCGCACGCGCAATGGCGATTCGTTGACGCTGACCACCAGATAACAAGACACCGTTTTCACCCACCATGGTATCCAAGCCGTGATCTAGGTTTTCGATGAATTCCCACGCATTGGCGGCTTTGGCAGCGTTGATCACCTCTTCTTCAGAAGCATCACGCAGATATCCATAAGCAATGTTGTCGCGAATCGAGCCGTTAAACAGCACCACGTTTTGGTTAACCAGTGCCACTTGGCTACGCAAGCTCTTAAGCGAGTATTCACGGGTATCAAGCCCATCAATCAACAATTCACCTTCGGTGACATCGTAGAGTCGCGGCACTAAATTGGCCAAGGTTGACTTACCGCCACCTGAGCGCCCAACCAGCGCCAATGTTTTACCCGCTGGCACGGTTAAGTTAATGTTTTTCAGCGCATTCTTTTCCGCACTTGGGTATTGGAAGCTTAGGTTTTTCCAAGTGATCTCACCCTTAGCTTGGGGTAAATCTTGCTTACCCTGATCAGGCTCTTCGGTCATATCAATGAAGGCAAAGATACTTTGTGCGGCGGCGATGCCTTTTTGCAAAATACTGTTCACATCGGTCAACTGACGGGCAGGCTTACTCAACATACCTGCAGCGCCGATAAAGGCGACAAAGTCACCCGCCGACATGTGCGAGCTGATATCTGGGTTTAATGCTAACCAGATCAGTAGCGCTAAAGAAATCGCGACCAGAAACTGCACCACAGGAATGTTAAGCGCTTTGGTCAGCTCCATCTTTAATTGTGAGCGGCGGTTATCATTCGCCACACGACGAAAGCGATCGCGCTCGTACTCAAAGCCACCAAAGATCTTCACCACTTCTTGGCCTTTGATCGATTCGGATGCCACATCCGAGACGCCACCCATGGCGTTTTGAATGCGCTTACTAAGCTTGCGAAAACGCTTTGAGGCGTAGGACACAACCAAACCGATCAGTGGAATAATCAACAAAAACATCAGCGATAGGCGCCAGTTGGTGTACATCATGTAGCCCAACAAGCCGATCACAGTGAAACCTTCACGCAGTAAGGTTTTGATTGCCGACGTCACCGAGCCTACGACCTGCTCAGTATCGTAAGTTAACTTGGATAAAATACGGCCAGAGGGCATTTCGCTGTAGTAACTCGACGGCAGCAATACCAACTTATCGAACATAGAAGTACGCAAGTCATAGACCACTTTATTGGCAATCTTCGCCATAAAGTAGCTGCCTAAAAACGTGCCTAAGCCACGACAAACGAAAATACCTAAGATACCGAGAGGGATTAGCAGGCGGTTTTCTTCCACCGCACCTGTCGAGACCACATCTACGATGTGCTTCAACAGCGCCGCTAGAGCTGGCTCCATCGCTGAGTAAAGGATGAAACCAAACACACTGATAACAAACAGCCACCACGAGGACTTAACGTAACCCAGCAAACGGAAATAGATCTTGATACCGGAAGCTGGCTTAGCGTCATGTTGTTCTGGGGTCGTCATTAACTATTCGCCTTTTCAATAATCGACGTTGTAGAGTACCCGTCCACAAAAGATAATACTTTCACTTCTCCGCCATGTTCTAACACATGTTCGGCACCAACGATGGACTCAATGGTATAATCGCCACCTTTGACTAGTACATCAGGGGTTAGCGTTTGAATGATTTCAAGTGGGGTGTCTTCATCAAACCAAGTCACCCAATCAATTGCGCCGACACCTTCCAAGACTGCCATGCGGTGAGTGAGATCGTTGACCGGGCGTTTTTCGCCCTTAAGACGTTTTACTGAGGCATCCGTATTGACCGCAACGACTAGGCGATCGCCTAACGCTTTGGCTTGTTTCATGTAGGCCACATGGCCTGGGTGTAAAATATCGAAGCAGCCATTAGTGAAGACGATTTTTTCACCGTTTAGCTGCGCCAATTTGATTTGTTCTTGCAAGGCTTCTGGAGATAACACACCAAAATTGGTGGAATGCGAGCGCGCAAACATAATCGCTTCTAAGGTTTGCGCATCGATTGAGGCCGTCCCTAATTTGCCGACCACATAACCGGCCGCTTGGTTCGCATAATCCACCGCATCGCTGAAGCGCTTGCTGGTGGTAAACACCGCCGTCAGTACAGCGACAACCGTATCGCCAGCACCTGTGACATCAAATACTTCTTTGGCAGCGGTCGCAAGAGAGAACGAGTTTTTGCCTTCTTCGAGTAACACCAAACCGTCTTCGCCACGGGTCACCAAAAGCGCCTGCCAGCCGTAACGCTCGCGTAGTTCACGCCCTTTAGCTTCGATCGCTTTAAGGTCGGCACACTTACCCACAATCGCTTCGAATTCCACCAAATTAGGTTTTACCAAGGTCGCGCCTTGGTAAATCGAAAAGTCATCCCCTTTTGGATCAACAAAACTTGGCACCTTGGCTTGATTAGCAAGCTCGATTAGGGTGCTGACATCCGCTAGACAACCTTTGGCGTAGTCCGAGAAGATCACGGCATCGGTGTGCGGTAGTAGCGTTTCAACTTGCTCAGCCACGGCTTGGTTTTGGCTAAGAGAGTCCTCACGCTCTTCAAAGTCCAAACGAATCAATTGCTGATGGCGGCTGATCACACGAAGCTTAGTGATCGTTGGCAAGTGCTCAGCGGTCACGAAGTGACACTCAACGCCCTCTTGCGCCAACGCCTGCTCCAGCGCCGTAGCATTCTCATCTTGCCCTACAACACCGACCAGCGAGACTTTCACACCTAACTTAGCAAGCCCTAGCGCAACGTTAGCAGCACCGCCAGGGCGATCCTCTACGCCGGAGACTTTGACCACCTGGACTGGCGCTTCTGGAGAGATGCGTGAGGTGCCGCCATGCCAGTAACGATCGAGCATTACATCGCCGACGACTAGGATATGTTTGTTCTGAAAGTTCAAATGAGAAGATGTCATAGTGCTTTTTCATCGATTTTTGAGGGCGAGCATCTTATCATAACCATCTTTCAAATTGGACTCGCGCGAAATTGATCAACATGGAAATACCTAAAACCTTGCACAAACGCATAGAAACTTGTGCGGCACACGTATTCCAAGGCCTTATTCCTAACTGGGTTGCTCACGGTCTTACCAACCAAGGATACAGCCTCGAAAGCTTAACGCTGGAGTGGCACAACAACCCTGTTGGACGCATTCGTCTGCTGACGCAATGCCGTCAGTTGTACACCCTAAGCCATGCGACACAGCTTGGCTATATTTCAGGCTACGATTCGCAGATTGAATCACTGTTTCATTTTATTTTACAGCACTACTGGGTCGACGAGCGCTGGATTTTCTCGCTAAACGAAGAGCTAACGCCACTGGATCGCAAAAGCGACGCCTACGCTCTGGCATTTATTTTGTTAGCCTTTAGTCACTACTACAAGCTTACTGGTAACAAGCACGCTCTGACTTATATGCAGCAGACCCACGAGTTCTTGTGCCAAAATATGCGCCACCCCGCAGGCGGCTTTTACGAAGAGTACCCGCTGGATCCGCAACAAACCCGCCGTCAAAACCCGCATATGCACTTACTTGAAGGCTACGTAGCCGCTTACCAAGTCAGCCAAGCGCCAGTGTATTTAGAGACTATTATCGAACTGTGCGAGCTAGCCCACGAGCATTTTGTCGATGCTGACAGCGATACGTTGCGAGAGTTTTTCCAAGGTGACCTGAGCCTAGACCCCGAAACAGGCCATTTGGTAGAGCCTGGGCATCACTTTGAGTGGGTTTGGTTACTCTATCAAACCTATTCTCTCACGGGGCGCGCACAAGACTTAGCGCTGGCCAAACGCTTATGGCACAGTGCTAATCAATACGGTCATGCCGCTAATGGCGGCATTATCAACAGTTTTGATGGCAACACAGGCGCCACGATCGATGCTGAAAAACGCATCTGGCCTATTACCGAATACCTAAAAGCTTGTTGTGTGATCACGCTTACTGAAACTGAGCGCCAGCAACGTCTCGAAGACGCACTGAACTTTATCGAACAGCACTACTTTATTGATAACGGTCGCTGGATTGAGTACTTAGATGCGCAAAATCACAGTAAAGACTATCCATTGCCAGGCACAACCGGGTATCACATCTTCCTCGGCGTGGCAGAAGTGCTAAAATGGACCCATTCTTAGAGTTAACAGGATTAGACTTATGTACATTGTAACAGGCGGTGCCGGCTTCATTGGCAGTAACATTATTAAAGCGCTAAACGATCGCGGCATTCGCGACATCTTACTGGTTGATGACTTAACCGACGGTAAGAAGTGTCTAAACCTGTCCGACTTAGACATCGCTGACTACATGGATATGTACGACTTTTTAGACGCGATCAAACGCGATGCGCTAGATATCCAAGCCAAAGCGGTGTTCCACGAAGGCGCTTGTTCAGCGACCACGGAGTGGAATGGTAAATACGTAATGGACGTAAACTACCAATATTCCAAAGCGGTGTTGAAGTGGTGTTTAGACCATAAAGTGCCCTTCTCTTACGCGTCGTCTGCTTCTGTCTACGGCCCTGGCCCTGTGTTCCAAGAAGCGCGCCAACATGAACAGCCGCTCAACATGTACGCCTACTCTAAGTTCCAATTTGATCAATACGTACGTGCAATTTTACCTAATGCTACCTCGCAAATTGTCGGCTTTCGCTACTTCAATGTGTACGGTCCTCGTGAACAGCATAAAGGCAGCATGGCCAGTGTAGCGTTCCACCTACGCAACCAAGTACTAGCCGGCGAAAATCCGAAATTGTTTGGTGCTTACGATGGCTACGAAGCCGGCGGCCAAAGCCGTGACTTCATTTACGTTGAAGACCTAGTCAACACCAAGCTATGGTTCCTTGATCACCCTGAAACCTCAGGCATTTACAACTTGGGCACGGGTCATGCAGAACCCTTTAAGACCATTGCCGAGACGGTGATCGATCATTACGGCAAAGGTGAAATCGAGTTTATTCCTTTCCCTGAACACCTTAAAGGCGCCTACCAAAGCTTCACTCAAGCGGACATTTCTGAACTACGCCGTGCGGGCTACCAAGGCAGCTTCCGCGGTCTTGCTCAAGGTGTAAAAGACTACATGGTATGGTTAGATCAGCGTGGCTAAATATTTGATTGTAGGCCCGTCTTGGGTCGGTGACATGGTGATGGCACAGAGTTTGTTTAAAGCCATCAAGTTACAAGACCCTGACGCCATCATCGACGTGATTGGCCCAGCTTGGTCTAGCCCAATCTTGGCACGCATGCCAGAAGTACGCCGTGGCTTAACGCTTAAAACAGGTCACGGCGAGTGGGGCATTAGTACCCGCCGTACGCTAGGCAAATCTTTGCGCGAAGAAAGCTACGATGAAGCCATCGTACTGCCGCGTTCTTGGAAATCAGCGCTGGTGCCCTTCTTTGCCAAAATTCCAAAACGTGTTGGCTTTCACGGTGAGCAACGCTACCTACTGCTGACCGAGCGCCGCAAGCTAGACAAACAAACCCTGAACCAAACAGTAAAACGTTTTGTTTCATTAGGTGTGGATAAAAAGCTAGCCTATCCACCGCAAACACGCCCTAATCCAGAGCTAAGCGTCGACCCTGACAATCAAGCTAAGCTATACCAAACCCTGAAGCTTGATGCCCAGCGTCCTGGCGTTGCTATGATGGCGGGCGCAGAATTTGGCCCAGCCAAGCAATGGCCGATTGCCCACTTTCATGAGCTGGCACGTCAGCTGATTGCTCAAGGCTACCAAGTTTGGGTGCTCGGTGGTCCCAAAGATCAAGCCGATGGCGATGCCATCATCCATGGCTTAGGCGAGCACGCCCATAACCTTTGTGGCGCTACCAAACTGGTGGATGCTATCGATTTACTGGCGGCCGCTGACGTTGCCGTGAGTAATGACTCTGGGCTAATGCATGTCGCCGCCGCAGTCGGCACCAAGGTGCACGGCATCTACGGCTCAACCAGCGAGCGCTTCACACCGCCACTGACTGATAACAAAGTGATTCATAATCTTCACTTAGACTGCTCACCGTGTTTTAAACGTACCTGCCCACTCGGCCATACCAATTGCTTAAACGATATTAAGCCCGAGCAGGTTATCGCAACCATTTTGCCCTCACCGCAATCGTCACAATAGGTCGCTTATGAAAATTTCCGGCAACGTCATCACTCTCAATGAAGAGCGCCATATCGAGGCGTGCATTAAAAGTTTGCAGCAAGTCTGTGACGAAATCATCGTCGTCGACTCTGGCTCTAGCGATCGCACCGTCGCCATTGCAGAATCACTGGGCGCCAAAGTTGTTCACCAACCTTACCTAGGCGATGGCATTCAGAAAAACGTCGCCCTTGGCCATGTGAGCAACGACTGGGTACTCAGCTTGGACGCCGATGAGCGCGTCACAGAAGAAATGGCACACGCCATTCAACAGCTGAGCCTTGGTGACAAAGGTGTGGACGCCTACACCTTCCGTCGACGTAACATGATTGGTGAACGCTGGATCAAACAATGTGGCTGGTATCCAGATCGCTGTATCCGCCTTTACAACCACACCAGTGCACGCTTTGCAGATGTGAAACAGCACGCTGCAGTCAAAGCACAAAAAGTGGTGAATATTAATGCCGACATCATCCACTACTCGTTTCGCAACATTGGCGAATTGTTCGCGAAACCTGGGCGTAACTTCAGTGGTCGTGCCGCTAAAATCATGTATCACAAAGGCAAACGCGCCCATGCCTTATCGCCTTTTTTACATGGCTTAAATGCTTTCTTGCGTAAATACATCGCTAAACGTGGCTTCTTAGGCGGCGTCGATGGCTTCACGGTGTCAATGAGCTCTGCGGTCAACAGCTATTTGAAATACGCTAAATTGCTGGAATACCAACGTGACCCTTCTGTCACCCAGCAAGATGACTTTAAGAACATTTGGTAGCCTTATGCATATTACCCACGTCAATCTTGCCAAAGGCTTTCGCGGTGGTGAGCGCCAAACAGCGATTCTGATCAAAGAGCTCGGCAAACAGCCCAACCTATCACAACAGTTAGTCTGCCGTGCCGACTCGCCGCTGCGAGCCGAGCTTAACAAGGTCCCCAACCTTAGCTTTAGCGATGCCAATCACCAATTTGACGGCCACTTTAAGGCTAGCAAAACCGACGTGGTGCACGCTCATGAGGCAAAGGCGGTGCATTGGGCGTGGTTGCATAAGCAACTGCGCAAAACGCCCTACCTGTTGACCCGTCGCGTCGATGCGCCGATAAAAGACAAATGGCTGAATAAGCAGACCTATTCTCAGGCGTCTGCGCGCGTGGCTATTTCGAATATCATTCGCGGCATTATTCTAGAAAAGCATTGGGGCAATGTGGATTTAGTGTTTAGCGTCAAAGGCGATTTAAGTCACGATCCCGCCGCAACCGCCAAAATCAAGCAAGCGTTTGCAGGCAAAACCTTAGTCGGCCATGTGGGCGCTTTGGTGGATAAGCACAAAGGCCAAAAAATCATTATTGAGAGTGCGCGCCAACTTGCGAACAGCCATCCGCACTTGCAGTTTTTGTGCTTAGGGGACGGTAAAGATAAAGACGAACTCATGGCGCTGAGTGAAGACTTGCCTAATCTGACGTGGCTGGGCTTTAAAACCAATGTGGGTGACTACATTCACGCCTTTGATTATTTTGTGTTTCCTTCGCGTAACGAAGGCCTTGGCTCGAGCTTACTCGACGTCATCGACGCGCAAGTGCCCATCATTGCCTCGGATGCGGGCGGCATCCCTGATATTATTCGCCATGAAGAAACGGGGCTTAGCATCCCCGCAGGCGATGCTAGCGCGTTAACCAACGCCATTAAGCGCTTAGACCAAGACGCTGCATTACAGCAGCAGTTAGTGGCTGGCGCCACACAACACTTACAAGCCTTTACCCCAGGGCACATGGCTGAGCAATACCTTGAACTGTACAAAAGAGCGCTTAGTTAGCGCTCTTTTGTAGATCAAAGTATTTCTGTGCCACCAAAAGCGCCACAGTTTGCTCTTGTTCGGCATCAAGAAATTGTGCGACATACTGGTGAGCATTAGCGATAATTGCTTGCGCCTCCCCAGGGTGCTCATTGTAATAAGCAATTTGCTCTTCAAGATCCGAATAATCGTCCTTTAATAAAACATAATGCTTGCCAGGCTCAAGACGCCCTTCTAAGAACCATGTTTCATAACGTGGCTTGCGCATCATCACTAGCGAATTTGACGCCATCGCCCATTTAAGATTGGTCGCGACGTCTTTGCCTTCTACACTTAAAATATAGCGATAGGCAAACTGTTGCTGGATCGACATAAAACCTTTGTAGCTCGGCTCATGGGCCAAAGTCGCATCGTTATGACCAACATCCGCCAGCGTACTGTTATAAAACAGATCGACAAAGGCACGGCGGTGCGGCTGATAAACCATGCCGCGCCAGATCGCTTGTGGCTTTTTATCCTTAAATTGATAAGGGTCTTGATAAAACTGGAAGTGTCGGTAAGCATCCAGTTTCAGCAACACTGCATTAGCATTGTCATCCGACACTGGGCGACTCTTTACAAACGAAGGCGTCTCAGGCACATAGGTCACGTCGCCAAAGATATACTCAAAGCGCACCTCTTTGGGGAAGTGGCGGATCACACGACGCGTATCCGCGTAATAAACAAAGCTTTTACCACGCTTAAAATCGCCCACCGCGACCGCCTTATCAGTCAGCGAAAACGGCTGATCAAGCTTACAACAATAATCCACCCGAGCTCGCATCTCTTCACTGATCGAGCGCCCTTTGAGGTAAGCGTCCACAGCTTGCCCCGAGCGACTGACAGCAAACGCCTCGGTGATGTAATACGTTATTTTCGCCAAGCGCTTTTTTAGATACGCAAGGTCTTTCTTTTTCGCCACTTATGCATCTCCACCAAACAAATCACGGGTGTATACTTTTTCCAGTACATCTTCAATATCATCCGTGACGCGGTTGGCAATGATCACATCGGATGCCTGCTTAAAGGCCTCCAGATCGTTTTCCACACGAGAATTAAAAAAGCTTTGTTCTTCCATAACAGGCTCGTAAACAATGACTTCAATGCCCTTGGCTTTAATACGCTTCATCACACCTTGAATCGCCGAGGCACGGAAGTTATCAGAGCCAGCTTTCATCACCAGTCGATAAATACCCACCACTTTAGGGTTGCGACGTACCACCTCATCGGCGATAAAGTCTTTACGGGTCACGTTGGCGTCAACAATGGCACGAATCAGATTATTAGGCACTTGATCGTAGTTTGCCAAGAGCTGCTTAGTGTCTTTTGGTAAGCAGTAACCACCGTAGCCAAACGATGGATTGTTGTAATGACCACCAATACGTGGATCTAAAGACACCCCTTGAATGATCTGTTTGGTGTCTAAACCATGAGTCGCCGCATAGGTATCTAACTCATTGAAGTACGCTACACGCATAGCCAGGTAAGTATTGGCAAACAGCTTGATGGCTTCGGCTTCAGTGGCATCGGTGAGCAAAATATCAATGCCATCTTTGTTAGCCCCTTGCGCTAACAGATTAGCAAAGGTTTGCGCCCGCTCTGAACGCTCGCCGACAATGATGCGCGAAGGATATAAGTTATCGTATAACGCCTTGCCTTCTCGGAGGAACTCTGGTGAAAAGATCAGGTTTTCCGTATTAAAACGCGCACAAGCATCCAAGGTGTAACCCACCGGAATGGTCGATTTAATCACCATAGTAGCCGTCGGATTTAAACGGATAACATCGGCAATCACAGACTCCACATGACGCGTATTGAAGTAGTTGGTTTCAGGATCATAGTCGGTCGGAGTGGCAATGACGATAAACTCGGCGCCCGCATAGGCTTCTTCAGGGTTTAACGTAGCACGAAAATTTAACGTCTCTTCGGCTAGGTAACGCTCCGCCTCATCGTCTTGGATCGGAGACACGCCACGGTTAAGCATTTCGACTTTTTCAGGCACCACATCAAGCGCTACCACTTCGTTGTGTTTGGCTAACAACAAGGCGTTGGAAATCCCCACATAGCCTGTGCCCACTACTGCAATTTTCATCTGCAAACCTTAATAACGTTTAAATTGGCGCTATTTTAGCGCGCCTTTGATAACAGCTCTATGACTAAATGCCCGAACTACCCTGCAACTGACGCAACATACGCTTGGACCACTGACTCCATGAGCCCACATAGATATGTTTAGCTTCAAGGCCCGCGTAATTCATCGCCAACACGTTGTGACAAGCCGTCACACCAGAGCCACAATAATAAACAATGGGGGCTTCCACATGACGCAGTAAATCACTCCACTCATCGAGCAGCAATGCTGGTGCTTTCATAGTGCCATCAGCGGTTAAATTCTGGCTAAAAGGACGATTCAAAGCCCCTGCGATATGCCCTGCCACTGGATCCATGGTCTCATTTTCACCGTTGAAGCGATCGCTGGCACGGGCATCAAGCAACTGAAACTGATCGCTTTCAAAGTTTTTCACCACGTCTTCTTCCAGTACTTGCCAAGGAAACGACACCTTCACGCGTTTACTAGCCTTAGTAGGCATGTTTTCACCACTTTCTAACGCCAATCCAGCACTCTGCCAAGCTGGCAATCCACCATCAAGCACATACACTTGGATGCCCTGCTGTACCAACATCCACCATGCGCGAGCGGCCATGGCGCCGCCCATATCATCGTATACCACCACTTCAGAATCAGCAGTAATGCCCAGCTCAGCAATGGTATTGGCAAAGGCATCAGGCTCAGGTAACGGATGTCTGCCGGTCTGCTCACTCTCTGTACCCGCTAATTGCTGGTGCAGATCGACAAACACAGCCCCTGGGATGTGGCCTTGACGATATACTTGCTGGCCTTTGTGTATATCTGCCAAATAAAAACGACTGTCTAAGATCACCAAATCTTGCTGGTCTAACATTGCGCTCAGTTGCGCCACAGAAATCATCGTTGGCAGTGCCATATCCACCTCTATTGAGTCACATCATGTGTTAAGTATGAACACAATAGCCTACTGCGATTGCGGCGCTTTTGCTATGATGTGGCGGCAATCAATCTGACAAAATGACACCATGAAACGTATCGACCAACTGCTGACCGAAAAACAACTCGCCAAATCCCGCTCACAAGCGCAAACCTTTATCAGCCAAGGCAAAGTGTTTGTGTTTGAAAAAGACCAGTGGCTGGCGATCAAAAAGCCCAGCTACAAAGTAGACCCAGAGGTCGAAATACGCTTAGAGCTAGATGAAGCAGATCAATACGTATCACGCGGTGCATTGAAACTTGTGGGCGCCTTAACCACCGCCAACTTGAGTCTGGCAGGCTTTCAAGTGCTGGATGTTGGCCAATCTACTGGCGGCTTTACCGACTGCGCCTTGCAGCACGGTGCCAGCAAAGTCGTTGGCGTGGAAGTCGGACACGACCAGCTCGATCCACGCCTACGCGAGCGTGATGAAGTGATCTGTCTGGAGGGCGCCAATGCCCGTCATTTGACCCGTGATGATCTTGGTGAGCACTGCCCCGAAGCGGGATTTGATGCCGCTGTGATGGATGTGTCCTTCATTTCACAAACCAAAATATTACCGCAGCTGCCAGCTCTAATTCGCTCACAAGGCTACTTGATCACCCTCGTCAAACCACAGTTCGAACTTGGCAAAGAAGCCATTGGCAAGGGTGGGATTGTGCGTGACAAAACCCGCGTCGTGAAACTTGAGCAAGAGATGAAAGCGTTGGTCGAAAGCCTAGGATTTGATGTACTGCATTATGAAAAAAGTATCATCAAAGGCGGCGATGGCAATCAGGAGTTTGTCTTAGTCGCTCAGCGCCATTAATCCGCTAAGCCGCCTTAGCCGTGGCAGGTGAGCGCTGGCGTGCATAAGCGCGGCGCTCGAGCAAACGTACATAGCGCTTAGCCAAAACAAAGCCGATCAAACCAAAAATCACCGAACCGACCGCCTGCCCGAAGATCACACCATCGGCGCCCATCCACCAGCCAAACATGATAATCAATGGCCAAGTGCCGAGTGTGGCACGGCCAAAATTCAGCAACGTACTGCTGAGCGGGCGCCCCAAATTGTTGAACGCAGCAATCGCGATAAACAGCAAACTCTGGAAAAAGAAGCTAAACGAGCCATACGTTGCAAAGAAGCGAATCAAACTGGCGGTCTCGTCCGTAGCATTAAAGATCGAGACCAAAAATCCTTGCGCTAAGTACAAAGCACTGCATAACAGCACGCAATAAATTAGCGCATACACCACCGCACTGGTGATGGCATCGTGCATGCGTTTAAACTGATTGGCGCCATAGTTTTGTGCCAATACCGGACCGACCGCCCCGGATAAAGCGAACAACCCGCCAAACACCACCGGAATGATGCGTCCAACAATGGCCACGCCAGCCACAGCATCATCGCCAAACTCGGCCGCATGCTCCATCACAATCGCATTCGCCAGCGGCGATGACAAATTCGTTAGCATCGCTGGCACAGCAATTTTTGCGATCGGCTTCAGATCATAGAAACACTCAGAAAAGCTAAAACGCCCCAACATGCCATGAACCGTTACCACGCCCCAATAGCTCACACCGAGCATCGATATGCGCGCCACCAAGGAAGCAATAGCCGCTCCGTGAATGCCCAATCCAAAAACGAAGATCAACAGCGGATCAAGAATCGCGTTGACGACACTACAGAGCAAAGTTGCATACATGGCGCGTCGAGCATCGCCCAAAGCACGCATAATGCCCGAGGCAATCATCCCTACCATCACCGCCGGCATGCCCAGCATGAGGATTTGCAAATAGCCAGTGGCCAGCTCTAACGTCAGCGAACTGGCACCTAAAAAGCCAAGTAAAGCGGGAATTTGCGGCCAAAGCAGCCAAACAACAAGTGTGGAAAAAACCGTGCCCACCGCCAGCACATGGGTCGCTCGGCGCCGCGCTAACGCGTAATCACCAGAACCTACTGCCTTGGCGACCAGTGCCGTCGCCGCTACCGACACGGCAATACTGATCGACACAGTAAAAAACATGATGGTGCTGGCAAAGCCCACTGCTGCGACGATTTCATGTTGATCCAGCATCGACAAAAAGAGCATGTCCACCAGATCCACCAAAAACATCGCCATCAACCCTAATGCCCCAGTAAAGGACATCACGGAAACGTGTTTAAAGGTCGACCCTTGTGTCAATTTTGCCTGCTGCGGCATGAAACCCCTCGAAAACCAATGCGGCGTGTGGCGCCAGAGATAAAAAAAGCCGAGCAAGCTTTTGGCTCACTCGGCTGTTTATTGTCGCACGTATCCTCAAGCGATAGAACGCTCTATTGTGGACATATTAGTGAATACCGCGATCCGACTTGGCGAACACAATCTTCTCGACATCGGCGTAGCGCTCGGCGAAATGCACCGTCATATCCGCTTTAACCGAGTCTGGCAACTCATCAAAATCACGACGGTTCGCCTCAGGCAAAATCACCTCATTGATCTTACTGCGCTTAGCGGCAATGATTTTTTCGCGAATACCGCCTACCGCCAGCACTTGCCCCGTGAGCGTCAATTCGCCAGTCATGGCCATAGGGCGCTGCACTGGCTCACCTTTGGCCAACGACATCAAGGCTGTGGCCATGGTAATACCGGCACTTGGACCATCTTTGGGCGTCGCCCCTTCGGGCACGTGCAAATGCACCATACACTTATCGAAGAACTCAGCGTTTTTCTGATAGCTCTTAGTGTGTGACAGCACATAAGAGTAAGCGATCTCGGCCGACTCTTTCATCACATCGCCCAGCTTACCCGTCAGCTTCAAGCCACGGCTTAGCTCGTGTACGCGATTGGCTTCAACGGGCAAGGTAGCGCCACCCATAGACGTCCAAGCCAGACCTGTCACCACGCCTACGCCGCGCAACGTCTTCTCTGAGCGGAAGTACGGCATTCCCAGCAAGGTTTCCACATCTTTGACGCCGACATTGATGCTTTCTTTCTCGCCTGTCATCAATTCCACGACACTTTTGCGCAGAATCTTCTGCAACAACTTATCAAGCCCGCGCACGCCCGCCTCACGGGCATAAGACTCGATGATGTACTTCAGTGCGGCATCAGTAATGTTCAACTGTTTTTTCAGCAACTTGTTTTTCTTCAACAAGTTAGGCCATAGATGTTGCTTGGCGATAGCGAGTTTCTCTTCAGCGATATAACCTGACAGGCGAATCACATCCATACGATCAAGCAACGGCGCTGGGATGGTATCCAGCTGGTTTGCAGTACAGACAAACAGCGTTTTAGATAAGTCCACGCGCATATCAAGGTAATGGTCTAAAAACTCACTGTTTTGCTCAGGGTCTAGCGCTTCAAGTAACGCAGAGGCTGGATCCCCTTGGAACGACGAGCCAATCTTGTCGATCTCATCGAGCATGATCACAGGGTTTTCCACCTGCACATCTTTAAGGGCCTGCACAAATTTACCCGGCATCGCGCCGATGTAAGTGCGACGGTGGCCTTTGATCTCAGACTCATCGCGCATACCACCTAAACTAAAGCGATAGAACTCACGGTTAAGCGCCTCGGCGACCGACTTACCAATCGACGTTTTACCTACCCCTGGTGGCCCCACCAAAAGCAAGATCGAGCCGCCCATTTCTTGGCGATGGGCCCCCAGCGCCAAGAACTCGATAATACGATCTTTTACATCGCCAAGCCCCGCATGGTGCGAACCGAGCACATCGCGGGCCACGTTGATGTCCAAGTTATCTTCTGAGTGCACTCCCCAAGGTAAGGACGTCGCCCAATCTAAATAGTTACGCGTAACACCGTATTCTGGCGAGCCCGCTTCTAAGATGCTCAACTTATGCATCTCTTCATCGATTTTATGCTGGGCGGCCTCAGGAATGGTTTTGCCCTGCAAACGCTCTTGGAAGGTTTCCACATCGGTAGTGCGGTCGTCTTTCGAGATGCCCAATTCTTTTTGAATGACTTTGAGCTGCTCTTTCAAGAAAAACTCACGCTGATGCTTGCTGATCTTTTCGTTTACTTCCGAGCTGATTTCATTCTGCAATCGAGCAATCTCTAGCTCTTTACGTAGTAGCGTCAGTGATGCATTAAGACGTGGTGACACTTTGAGTGTTGCCAACACATCGTACAATTCTTGCGGCTCAGCCGAGGTAATCGAAGCCGCAAAGTCGGCCAGCAAACCTGGTTCATTAAACGAGAAGCGCCCTAGATACTGACGCAAATCTTCGCTAAAGAGAGGATTCAGACGAATCAGCTCTTTGATGGCGTCTAAGATGGCAATGGAGTAAGCCTTGGCCTCATCATCTTTTACCGTCGTATCAGTGATATAACGCACACGCGCTAGGTAAGGCGCTTCTTCACTTAACCACTCAACCACTTGAATGCGCTTAAGGCCTTGCGCCAAAAAAGTTACTTTATCGTCTTGTTTCTCAGCGCGGTGAATGCGCGCCACACAGCCAAGCTCATAGAAGGAATCAACCTTAGGAGCACCAGAGCCTACCTTTTCCGCATAGACCAAACCAACAACGGCTTGTTGCTGATCTGAAATGCTCTCTAGGGTCTCTTCCCAAGGGTCAGCGTCGACCATAACAGGCTGTACCTGTGCTGGAAAAAAGGGGCGACTTGAGACTGGTAAAATATAGAGGGTATCGGGTAACACATCATCCGGCAGCGCTAGGGCACGCGGGTCACTGATGGACACTTCTTCCGCGTCGACAACATCACCTTGAGATTGGTCTAGATATTTTTCATCGTCACTCATAAAGTCTCTTCTCTGCAAATTATGATCAGCATGCGATCAATATTGGAATATAAAGAGTATGTAGTGTCAGTTAGCAGAAATACAATCCAACCACCCCTAGGTGCTTGTTTACTTCACCTTTTTTGCAGTTAACCGCGCGCAACCAAATAGGCACCTGCGCCCATCATTAAGCCACCAGCACTGCGATTTAAGCGCTGCATAGCCCGTACCGACGTCATGTAGCGACGTGCTTGGGCAGCGCCCAATGAGACGGTGGTCAAAGCAATCATTAAGGCGACAAAGGCCAATACAGAGGCTTTTGCCACATCGGTACCAGACAGCACCGTAACGTCCATAAAGGTAGGTAAAAAGGCGATGTAAAACAAAATCACCTTAGGATTCGAAGAAGAGATTAAAAAGCCCTGCACCGCAGCCGCCATACCTTGCTTACGTGACTGATTAGGGGCTTCATCAAGAGACGTCACTGGCGCCGTCCACATTTTCAGCCCTAAATACAAAAGATACGCCGCGCCAACGTAGCGAATGGCGATAAACAAGGTTTCCCATTGCTCAGCAATGGTCGCTAAGCCAAAGCACGCCATCACCAAATAAGCGATATCACCGCACGCCATACCCATAGAAAGAGGCAAGGTTCTTAAAACACCCTGTGACAAGCTTTTGGCCAATACTGCAAAGGTGCCAGGGCCTGGCGTAATGCCAAACACAAAGATAGCGATAAAAAAGGTGATCGCACTTTCAATGGTCATGATTAAGCCTCAATACCACATGTGCCGAGAATCATACGCGTCACAAACTGCTTGGCTTCGTCAAAGTCCGCTTCGCTTAGCTCGTCTTTTTGTAGCAGAATTTTTACCTGCGCATCAAAGTCCGCATAGGTTTGTGTCAACGCCCACATACTGATGAAAAGGTGCTCTACCGAGACTGGCTTCATTAAGCCCTCTGCAACCCACTGATCGATAATTTCGCGCTCTTTTTGCAATTGCCCAACAAAGTAGCGGCGTAGAAACTCCAGTACAAACTCCTCTTCGCCAATAAGTGCCATAGCAAATACTTTGGACGAACAGGGATTGATGCGAGATTGGTCGATTTTTTGGCTGATATAACGGGTTAGATTGGCTTTAGGGCCATCTTCTACATTGAACTGACTCACAGAATCGAGCCACAGCTGTAGGATGCTTTCTAAGACAGCTTCTAATAAATCTTTCTTCGAGCGGTAGTAATAATGCACATTGGCTTTTGGCAATCCTGCCTCGTCAGCGATCATCTGCGTGGTCGTTTTGGCTAGCCCTTGGCGGGCAAATACTCGCTCCGCAGTCGCTAGGATAAGCGCTTGATTTTGCGCACGAATATGACTTTTAAGCTGATCTTTATTACGTTTCTTCGGTTCGGTCACAACGACTTCCATTTAGTTAGAACGGATTGGCAAAAGAAGAATTATAGGGGCAAAGCGTTGTAATTCACATCATAAAAAATGGGGAGCAAAAGCTCCCCGTTCCCCTTACAACAGTTAGGCGTTAGGCATACGCCTATTTAGTGCTGCTGTACCACGTTGGCTCAGTTTATCGTCAGGCACGACAATTTAGATGTGCGATAGCCGCAGTAAAAATCTGAACATTTGGTCAGATTACCCAAAAAGCACTTAAAAGGCAACGTAAGTTAACCAAGTGTTTAAGTTTTGTTAGGCGAGCGCGCCGTGACGATACAATTACGCCCTTTACGCTTAGCCTTGTACAACGCCTCATCCGCCCGCTTTATCACTTCATCCGGCCACTCATTCGGCTGGGCGTGGGCCAAGCCAAGGCTTGCTGAGACACTGACGTGCTTGGTTTTTTTGTCTGTCGAGACATCCAGTTGCTGAGCACTGATCTGCTCACGCACCTGCTCTAATACCTCGCCGGCTTGCTCCAAATGACGACCTTTGAATAACAAGGTAAATTCTTCGCCACCATAACGAAACACCGCCGCATAACCATTAAATTGCTGTAAGACTTCGGCTACTTTTTGCAGCACTTCATCCCCTTTGTCATGACCATAAGAATCGTTAAATTTCTTAAAATGATCCACATCCAGCATGGCAATCGCGTAATGCCTAGGCAACGCTTGCAATGCTTCGTTTAAGGCACGTCGGCTGGGCAACTGGGTCAATTCATCGCGATAGGCCATACGATGACTCTCTGCCACGAAAAACCAGATCCAAATTAATATTTGTGCACTGCGCAAGGCCGACTCTTGGAGGCGATTAAGGGTTAATACTTCAAGTAACAGCAATGTTAGCAGGCTCACCAAAACGGCTGAGGAAAAGGCGTCATTGGCGCGCCACCAGATATAAAGACACAATCCAAGCGCCAAAACCACCACCGCCCAGCAGAGTAAAGTAGACAGTGGCATGTCTATCAGCGGCACAGCAAAGGCTAAAAACTTAAAATGCACCCACTGTTTCTCATATGCGAAACTCCACATGAGCAGCATGGCGAGAAATAAAAAACGATTAAACACATAGCGATTAAAGAAGCCGCGCTCACGCAGCAACAGCAACAACCCAAGCCCGAGTGCCGTAACCGTGGTGGCACTACTCGGCAGACTATCGTTTTGTATATAAGGGAAAAACGCCGGCGTCAGAATCAGCAATCCAGCCAACAACACCTTCCCGCGATTGAAGTGCCAAGCCATCAGCGCCATGACAACGACTAATATATAAGGTAGCCATGGCAGTAAAGCCAACGCCAAATTGGGCAATTGCTGGGTATACACACCCGCTAGCAAACTCCCCAATAATATAAAAAGAGGAATAAAAAGTGAGGTCACTCTCTGAGGCATTTACCTAACCTATCGATTCATTCGATTATATAAAATCAATATCTTGCCCCTAAATGAAGTAATTTTCATTAATAATTGGGGGCTTAAATCAACATTGAGGTAGTTATGGGCTTATTAATTGATGGAAAATGGCACGACCAATGGTACGACACCGAATCGACCAAAGGTAAATTCGTACGTTCGCAATCACAATTTCGTAACTGGCTAGTCGCCCCAAGTGAATACGATGCTGACAATGCACAACACTTCCCCGCCGAATCTGGGCGCTACCACCTCTATGTTTCCTTAGCCTGCCCATGGGCGCATCGCACGCTTGTTATGCGCCAACTAAAGCAACTTAGCGAGCACATTAGCGTTAGCTGCGTGCACCCGCACATGCTAGAAAATGGCTGGGAATTCAAATCAGAAACACGCTTTGAAGATGCTGAAGTGCCTGCCGGCGATCCACTTTATGGCTTTGATTATGCCTACCAACTCTACACCAAAGCGGATGCCAACTACTCTGGTCGTGTCACCGTGCCGATTTTATGGGACAAATACACACAAACCATTGTCTCTAACGAGTCGGCCGAGATCATCCGTATGTTCAACGTCGCGTTTAATGACTTAACTGGCAACCATCAAGATTTTTATCCGACTGAGTTGCGACAAGAGATTGACGCTATTAACGAACGAGTTTACGACACTGTTAATAACGGCGTTTATAAATCAGGCTTTGCTACGACCCAAGAGGCCTATGAAGAAGCGGTTGCGCCATTGTTTGAGAGCTTAGACTTCTTAGAACAACGCCTTGAGCAACAACAATATCTTGTGGGCAATCAGGTAACCGAAGCAGACTGGCGCCTATTCACCACGCTAGTGCGGTTTGACCCAGTATACTTTGGCCACTTCAAGTGCAACCTGAAGCGCATCATCGATTACCCTAACCTAAACGCCTACCTAAAACGCCTGTACGATATGGAAAACGTGGCAAAAACGGTAAACTTCGACCATATTAAAGAACACTACTATTACAGCCACGACACAATTAACCCGACAAGAGTCGTACCAAAAGGGCCTACGACCTTATTTCGGAATGATATTTAGCAGTTATTTAGGGAAAATTTAGTACTTTTTGACGATAGCCACACTCGCGACTATTAAAGTAACCTTTTTTTTCGGATAATACGCTGCTTATATATTGAACTCTACAAGCGAGCATCAGGCCCTTCTGTTGCTCGTTTTGTTTATAAAACGCGCTAATAAAATGATGGTTAAGTATGGAACGTAAGTTACTTTGGGTTATCTCGAGTATAGTGATTGTCATTCTGTGGTTAAAAATTGAGCCTCAGAGCACGACTCCGGCAACAGACTCAGACACAACAGAACAAGCCGTAGAAAAAGCCGAATCGAAGGCGAAACAGCCGGCTAAATCTGACACCGCTAAAAGCAGCACCGATGCGACAAAAGAAGAACGTGAGTACTTCCAAAGCCATCCGATCGATCCGAATAAACCAGACTTTGCTGCGATTGAAGACGTACAAACGCGTAAAGATGCTTTCTTCGAGTTTTTGATCCCATTTGCTAATGAAAAGAACGCGCTGTTGCTTAAAGACCGTGAGCGCCTCATCAAGATCCTCGAAAACCCAGAGCCGCCAACACGGGAAGAAAAAACGTGGCTGGCTGCTTTGCGTAAGATTCACAATTTGCGCAAAGTGGGTGTCTATACCCACGAAGACATCGCCGCCTTACTAAAATACGTCGACATCATTCCAACGTCTTTGGTATTGGCCCAAGCAGCCAATGAATCGGCTTGGGGCACCTCGCGCTTTGCTGTAGAGGGCAACAACTACTTCGGCCAATGGTGCTTCCGTAAAGGCTGTGGTTTAGTGCCCAACGCCCGTGGTGAAGCACAAGATCACGAAGTGAAAAAATTCAGTGATGCACGTGAATCTGTGTTTGCCTACATAGATAACCTAAACAGCAACTCAGCCTATAAAGAGTTGCGTGCGATCCGCGCCAAGCTGCGTGAGCAAAACAAAACCATTACTGGTTTAGCCTTAGTACATGGCCTTGAGCATTACTCACAACGCGGCCAAGATTACATTGATGAGATCGGTAGCTTGATCGACTACAACGAACTGTGGCGTTTCAACCTACATGGCGATGACACGACTCATTACAACGAGTAAACATTAGTCGAATTCCGTGCACTTTTCTGTTCAGTGACGCGGTCAACATGTTTTACTCAGAAATTAGCGCTGTAACAGGGTGGCGGTCTATTGGCCCCATCCTTTACAATAACGCTCGTTAGTACCCAAATTATAAAATCGAGGACATTCCTTTGGCCCGTTTACCTGTTATTGTTGGCTTTGGCGGAATCAATTCGGCTGGACGTACATCTTTCCATCAAGCATATCGCCGAATCATCTTTGATCTACTTCCCAATGCCATTCAGCAGGAGGTTTTACTAGACCTCGCCACGATTACCAATATCGCTGAATACCAAAATGGCCAGTGGCTTACAGCCGATGGTGAAGCACTGGATGCTGAAACATTGATCGACACCTTTGGTGAAGAGATTCTAGCGCGCACACTTATTCGCCGCATTCACCCAAGTTTGTTTGACGTCGACAATGTCGTGATTCACAAAAGCTCAGCGCTATCACCTGTCAATGAAGGCGAAAAGCTTAGCTTCAGTGTTAAAACTCGCTCTTTGCCAGACAACATCCCAACTAACTGGCAAGTGAAAGAAGTGTCGAAGACACACAGCGAAATCACTGTTGATGGTACGCTTGAGACCTTTATCAAAGACACTAAGTCTTTATCAGTCAAAGCGGCCGGCCAGCTACCGACAGGTTTTGATCCGTCCAAACTATACCAAAGTCGCAACCACCCGCGCGGTTTACAAATGACGGTATACGGCGCCTCTGATGCGATTTTAAGTAGTGGCCTAGATTGGGATTATGTGCGCAATCAAGTCGCGCCAGACCAAGTAGCAGTTTACGCGGCCAACTCCATCGGCCAGATGGACGACCTAGGGTTTGGCGGCATGCTCAAATCAGCTCTAATGGGCAAACGCACCACCTCAAAACACTTACCGCTTGGTTACGCACAAATGCCTGCGGACTTCGTCAACGCTTACGTATTAGGCTCGGTAGGTAATGTTGGCACCTCGATTGGTGCCTGTGCCACTTACTTCTTTAACCTTGAACGTGCAGTTGAAGGTATCAAAACCGGTAAGATTCGCGTAGCGATGGTTGGCGGCAGTGATGCGCCGATCACACCTGAGATCATCGAAGGTTTCCGCACCATGGGTGCCCTAGCAGAAGATACCGCTTTGCTGGCATTGGACATGCTAGAAAACCAAAAAGAGCCAGACCACACACGCAGCTGTCGCCCATTTGGCCAAAACTGCGGCTTCACTATTGGTGAATCCAGCCAGTGGACCTTGCTAATGGATGATGAACTAGCGATTGAGTTGGGCGCGACGATTCACGGCGCTATCCCAATGGTGTACGCGTTTGCCGATGGTTACAAAAAGTCCATTTCTGCACCGGGTGTAGGTAACTACCTAACGCTTAGTAAAGCGATGGCTTACTTAGAAAACATCGTTGGCCGTGACGGCTTAACCGAGCGCACCTTTATCCAAGCGCACGGTACCAGTACGCCGCAAAACCGTGTCACCGAATCACATGTATTAAGCCAAGCCGCCACCAGCTTTGGTGCTGAGGCCATGCCGGTCACTGCGATGAAAGCGTATCTTGGCCACTCTCAAGGTACCGCCGGTGGCGACCAGCTTCACTTATCACTTGGTGTCTGGGAACATGGCATTTTGCCAGGTATCGTGACCTCAAGTGCTGTGGCGGATGACGTCTACACCGATGGTCTTAAGTTCCAACTTAAGCACGAAGAATACGGTAAAGAGCACTTTGATGCGGCACTGCTAAACTCCAAAGGCTTTGGCGGCAACAATGCCACTGCGATCTTGTTAGCCCCTCACAAAGCGATGGATATGCTGGCGAAGCGTTACAGCGCAGAGCAACTCGCCGCTTACCAAGAAAAGAACGCAGCGGTTAAGAAAGCATCGCAAGCCTACAATGAGGCCATGATTCGCGGCGAAATCGAACCGATTTATCGCTTTGGCTTCAATGTATTAGGCGGCGAAGAATTGGACATTAGCGATAGCCAGATCAAGCTACCTGGCTATGATATGGCAGTTGATCTAAACGTCAGTAACGACTTCGACGATCTAGTCTAATCACCTCAAGTCAGACCAAGAATCCCCAGCTATGCTGGGGATCCTAGTTTTTCGATCAAGAAATCAATCAATAAGCGCACCTTTTTCGGCAACAACTTGCGCTCCGCATAGACCGCGTAAAACTGCCCTGTGAACGTCTCATACTCTGGGAACAACACCGTCAGCTCACCAGATTCGACGTACTTTTCGATCAAGAAATCCGGCTGCATAATAATCCCCGCCCCCTCTACCGCAAAGCGTGTCAATGCTCCGCCATTGTTGCCCATCAACGAACCAGAGACATGCACTTCAAAATCTTCTTGCGCATTACGGAACTGCCAACGCCCAGCGTAAGGAGCATTGGTATAAATCAAACAGTCATGTTCGAGCAAATCGGTTGGGTGCTTAGGTGTCCCTCGACGCGCTAAATAGTCCGGCGAAGCACAGACATAACCACGCATGTTACACAAAGGTCGAGCGATAAAGTGATCGCCACCCAACTCACCACCACGCACCGCCAAATCAATCCCAGACTCGGTCAAATCAATGCGCTTATCGCTAAAATCAATTTCTAAAGTAATGTCTGGGTAACGGGCAGAGAATTCGCTTAAGATCGGCACCATGTGCGTCAAACCAAAGTCCATCGGCACACTTATACGCAAATGACCTTTAGGTTGGCGCGTCAAATCCCCCAGCTCACCTTCAGCTTCTTCGATCGCCTCAAGGATATTGGTGCAATGCTGATAATATTGACGTCCCGCATGCGTGATACTGATATTACGTGTATTACGATGTAATAATTTAGCCCCCAACTCCTCTTCTAGGGAGTTGATATAACGGGTCACCATAGGTCTAGAAATATCTAATGATTCACTGGCAAGCTTAAAGCTCTCAGCTTCATAAACACGACAAAACACCTTCATCGCCTGCAGCTTATCCATATTTAACTCCTGATTTGTAAGGAAAGTTCCCTTAGATTTATTTCTTAATATAAAACAGTGAATTGTAAAAATGGCTGATTATGTATCATTTAAACCTGATTATACTGGTTGCCAACGTTAAACAACATACCTTTTGGAGGCACTATGAAAGCTTTACTGGTTACTACCGCAGTGATCGCATCAACAGGCGCATTCGCCGCAGACTATCAAGTTGACCCAGCACACTCAGCCGTGACATTTGAAGTGGGTCACCTTGGTGTCAGCACAACCGTCGGCCGCTTTAATGACTTTGAAGGCTCTTTTGCTTACGGTGATGACGACACCACAGGCAAAGTCGAATTCACCATTCAAGCAGCTAGCGTTGATACCAACCACGAAGCACGTGATAAGCACCTTCGCAGCCCTGATTTCCTAGACGTAAAACAATTCCCAACGTTAACCTTCAAAAGCACCTCATTTGACGGCGAAGATCTAGTTGGCGACCTAACGCTTCACGGCGTGACCAAACAAGTGACATTCGAAGTCGATAAAGTTGGCGAAGGCGACGATCCATGGGGCGGCTACCGTGCCGGCTTTGAAGCCAGCACTACGATTAAGCGTAGCGACTTTGGTGTGTCTTACTTCATCCCTGGTGTGACCGACGAAACCGAAATCGACGTTTACATTGAAGGCATTCGCCAATAATAAGAGGCTGACCGCACCATGTATGAGGAAGCCGGTAATACCAACCTGGTGATGTTACTCAATACAGCGATCTATCCATTTCTAGCAGCGGCGCTACTCGCCCTGCTAGGAAAGATACATCAAAGACTGAGCGTCCTTGGCCTTGCAGCGGGCTTTTTGGTGGGCTTAAACCTGATTCATTCAGGCTTAAACTTCCCGCCCAGCAAAGCCCTAGACTTCTTAGTCATCACCGTCTTATTAGGTTGTTTGGCCTCATTGCTAAAAACGCTAAGTGCACGCTGGCAAACTTCTTGGTTAACGCTGCTGCTACTGAGTGTAAGCTTTTATTTGCTACTAAACCCTGTGCTACAGCATCAAAATCAACTGGTGAGTATTTCTTGGGCCATTGCGGCAGGCGTTATCGCTTGGTTGGTGATGAGTTGCCAAAATATTACTGCCGAAGCCAAGACCTCTCACGCGCCAACGGCTTCACTCGCTGTTGTAGCCGCCGTGAGCGCACCAGTCGTATCGATCGGTGGCAGTTTGCTGATTGGACAATTGTTGGGGGTCTTTGCCGCCAGCATGGCAGCTGCGATCTTGGTACAAAGGTTTGTTCTTAAACAAAGCAGCTTAACTCTGCTATTGCCTGGCACTTTTGTGCTTGCCGGCCTATTAGCGCAAGCCCATGTATTGGCTGATCTACCGCTTTGGGTCGTATTGGTAAGCTATGTTGCTCTGCTAACTAATGCCTTGAGCAACCTTATTTGGCGTGAAGATGGGCGCTTACTGAGCCCCCTTAAAACTCTGTTACCACAAGTACTCTTGAGTGCAGTGATCGCAGCAGTTGCGCTTTGGTCTGTCTGGCCAGAAAGTAGCCTTTATTAAGGCTACTTTCTTACTTTCCCTGATCCAGCAAACTTTCTAGCCTTTAAAGATCGTACGACTCGCACGCCAAAATGGCAGAATGAACGCAGCAATCAAGCAACTAATCAAACCAAACGACAGCAAGTAACCCATGTGCGAGAAGTCTAAAAATAGACTGGTGAAAAAGAAGTTAGGCAATACCACAAACAACCAGCTCATAATAACAATCAGCATCATGCCAAAACTTGAGCCTATGTTGGCTTTAACCAGTAACCAAGCGGTGAAATAGGTATAAACGAATAGCGCAATCGCAAAGCCGATCATGCTGCCATTCAGGCCATCACTGAGCGAACCACCCTCAAGCTGCTGTGTCACCTCCGCAGGTGCCGCAGAATACCAAATCACTCCGGCAATCAGCTGTAACACATAAACCAACAAGACAGCTTTAACGTTCACAGTTCACTCCTCTAGACAATAGATTATTACTGACCATCAGGCAGATGGTAGCTGATACAATTCTTTAATCAGTGATCGTAGCACAGGTCGCCACGAACGCTGCTTGATGCCGTAATGACCAAAGATTTTTCGACAGGATAATGACTGTCTTTTGATCTCAGTAGCCATTTCCAAGGCATTTACCGTATCCCCCAGCTTTTCGAGCTCCGCTTGGGCTCTTTGATCAAATTGGCTCGCCGTGGTTAACACAGCCTCCACCAACCCCATCCAAGAAATCTCTTCTGAGCAACAGTAGTGATAAATACCGGTATTTTTAGCACCGTAATGGCGCTGCTTAACCACAGATAATAGTACTCGCGCCACATCACTGACAGGCGTCGGCGAACCGATCGCAGTGTCATGAAACGTGACCGAAGAGCCCGAGCGCACCAGATTGATAGTATTAGACACAAAATCATCTACGGCACCGCTAAACAACCAGCCGGTGCGCAACACAATGTTGTTGTCAGACGCTAGCACGACCTGCTCCGCCTGCTGTAACGTATTGGCAAAACGGCCACGACCATCTGGCTCATCGGTTTCTAGGTAAGTGGTTTCTTTGTCGCCCAAAAACACCTGCACACCACTTAACATATAAATTGGTGGACAAGACTCCTGCTGAACAACCTGCTCAAGGGCGGCTAAAAATTGGGCATAATCGTTTTGTGATGCACTGCGTAAAGAATAAGCGTCGATAATCGCATCGCAATATTGACGATCCAGCACCGACGAGGACAAACGCTGCATCACCTCTTCACTCGGGGTTTCTAACCAATCAAAGTCAAAATCGTTGTCGTAGTACTCACGAATCGCGCGCCCCAGCTCAGTATCGCTGCCTAATAGCACCACACGCATCGGGGCGTTAATGTTGTCTTGCATACTTACTCTCTAAACCTTATGCCAATTAGGCATCACTCTTAATAGATTCTTGCTGGTTTGCTCAGCCACATGCTCTAGCGATTGACTGCGCAAAGTGGCCACCTCTTGCGCCACCAGCGGTAACCGCTCAGGCGTATTGGTTTGCCCTTGATAACCACTTAACGGCATGTCTGGCGCATCCGTTTCTAATACAAACTCTTCATCGGCTAACGCCTGCAGCACTTGACGCGCTTTGTTTGCTCTTGGGTAGGTCACCGTGCCGCCGATGCCCAACACAAATCCCATCTCGATAAAGCGCTTCGCCTGTTGCAAGCTGCCATTAAAGGCGTGCACGATGCCACCCCATTTAAAGCCCTGCTGGCGCAGATACTTCAATACATCATCTTCGCTTTTGCGGGTATGCAAAATCACCGGCAACTGCAACCGATCGGCCATAGCTAACTGAGCACAAAAAACCTCAATTTGCAGCCCGTAGTCCGGCATACCTGGCCATTTATCCAAACCGATTTCCCCTAGCGCCACGACAGGTTGTGCCGACAACTGCTGCTCAAGTAAAGGCAACGCTGAGGCGGTGAAGCTCTCTAAAAAATAAGGGTGTAATCCTAGCGCGATCTTACAACAGCGATATTGTTGCCCTAACGCCTGCACTTGCGACCAAGAAGCCGCCGTCGTACTGGGCACTAAAAATTCGCTCACACCAACGGCTTGGCAACGCTTTAATAGCGCATCCAAATCGTCGCTAAAACAAGCAAAATCCAAATGGCAGTGACTGTCGATGATCATGCACAAAGATTACATGAAGCGGGCTCAAGTCTCTAGAGACTCAACACATGGGAGTGTAAAAAAGCCGCGTATGGTACGCGGCTTTTGTGTAAAGAGGAGACGTTAGCCGTTACAGCTTAGGACCGGCATCGATAATGCTCTGCGAGACGGTCTCAAATTTCTTAAAGTTCTCAACAAACTGGCTAATTAAATCTTTCGCCTGTGCATCGTAAGCGGCTTGATCTGACCATGTATCACGAGGATTCAAAAGCTGGCTTTCCACCCCTTCAACTTGTGTCGGAATGTCCACATTCAACTGCTCAAGGTGCGTTGTCTCAACATTAGCTAGCGCGCCGGACTGAATCGCAGCGATTACGGCACGTGTGGTTGGGATGCTAAAGCGCTTGCCGCCTTTACCATGAGCACCACCTGTCCAGCCAGTATTAACCAAGTAAACCTTGCTACCAAACTCTTCAATACGCTTGATCAAAAGATCTGCGTAGACATCCGCCGAACGTGGGAAGAAAGGCGCACCAAAACAGGTAGAGAAAGTTGATTTTATACCCGTGCCAGCGCCCATTTCAGTCGAACCAACCAAAGCTGTGTAACCGCTTAAGAAATGGTATGCCGCCGCTTCTTTTGACAAGATCGACACCGGCGGCAAGACCCCCGTCAAATCACAGGTCAAAAAGATCACCGCATTCGGCTCACCCGCACGGTTATGGGCTGAGCGTTTTTCAACACTCGTCAGCGGGTAACCTGCGCGGCCGTTTTGCGTCAAAGAGGTGTCAGTGTAGTCAGCGTGACGCTGCTCATCTAGAACCACGTTTTCAAGAACGGTACCAAACTTGATCGCCTTCCAGATAACCGGCTCATTCTTTTCAGACAGATCGATGGTTTTGGCGTAACAGCCACCTTCGATGTTAAAGACAGTGCCTTTGCCCCAACCGTGCTCATCATCACCGATCAAGAAGCGTGACTCATCTGCAGACAAGGTTGTTTTACCAGTACCAGACAGGCCAAAGAACAATGTCACATCGCCTTCTTCACCGACGTTGGCGGCACAGTGCATCGGCAACACTTGCTCTGCTGGCAATAGGTAGTTCTGCACCGAGAACATAGCCTTCTTCATTTCACCAGCGTAACGCATACCGGCAATCAGCACCTTACGCTCTTTGAAGTTTAGAATCACACAACCATCAGAGTTGGTGCCATCACGCTCTGGCTGACATTCGAATGTGGGGACATTCAAAATCTGCCATTCGCCCTTAGCGTTAGGATTGTAAGACTCAGGGGCAATAAATAGGTTACGACCAAACAAATGCTGCCAAGCCGTTTCTGTGCGCATTTGCACTGGGATGTAGTAATCATCGCCCGCGCCAACATGCACATCTGATAGGTAAGATTTGCGCTCATTAAGGTAGCTTTCAACACGCTCCCAAAGTGGTGCAAATTTTTCTTCTGGGAATGGACGGTTTACCGCGCCCCAGTGAATCGTATCGCGTGTGGTCTCTTCTTCAACAATGAAACGATCCATCGGTGAACGGCCAGTTCTCGCACCCGTTTCTACTACCAATGCACCGGTATCCGCCAACACACCTTCACCCGCTGCCAACGCACTTTCTACCAGTACTGCTGTGGTGGGGTTTCGTACAATTATTGAGTCATCAGATCGATTGATCATATGCACAAGTCCTCTGAATAGAATATTAATTATTGGAATTATTTTTTTTATATGGGGGTTACAAATATACTAACAAAACATTCTAAAAAATAATATTGATATAACATAATGTTATTTTTTTACAGGTGACTGGGACTACAAAGAAGTGCTAAGCCTTTGAAATTAAACAATTTAAATGTTTCAAAAACGACATTTAGTTGATTTTTTATACTGTAATAAAAATAACGATATGAAATAAAATTACGTAAATGTTTTTAAATTACGGCGCTATATAGTGAAGGGTTATAAAGGATTCCAACTAACTGCATATAGGCTCTAAGCGCATTCGCTGCATTTTTACTCGAAATTGCGTTTATTCTCGTCTAAAATCCCCCTCGAAATTATTAAAATCCACAATAATTCAACTATTACCCTGCCCGTCAGTCAGGCCTTTAAGCCTAGGTTCATGGTAGGATTCTTTCTAACCTTCCCCGTTCGAAACAAAGGTAGACTTAAAGCTATGCAAAACGTGAATCAGAGCTGCAACATCGGATTCGTTGGATTAGGCGTCATGGGTAAGAACCTTGCCCTTAACCTAGCCGACCACGGTTATCGCGTTGCAGGTTTTGATCTCGACAAAGATAAAGTCCAAGACGTACTAGACACTGAAGCTAGTGAGCGTCCTGACTCCGTCGACGAAGCGAGAATCATTGGTTGTGACGACATTAAGCAAATGCTCGATATGCTGGTTAGCCCACGCGTTATCGTTGTCTTAGTACCCGCTGGTAAACCAGTGGATGCTGTTTGCCAAAACTTAATCGAAGCCGGTCTAGAGCCACAGGACATTGTGGTCGATTGCGGTAACAGCCAATGGACGGATACTATTCGTCGCGAAAGCGAGTATAAAGACAAGTTCAAATTCTTTGGCACAGCCGTATCGGGTGGGGAAGTTGGCGCACGCTTTGGTCCTTCTCTAATGCCAGGTGGTGACGCAGACTCTTGGAAATACCTACAGCCAATGTGGGAAGCCGTGGCAGCAAAAGTTGATGCCAATGGCAAGCCAATCGAAACCCGCACACCAGGTCAGCCTGTTACCGAAGGTGAGCCATGTACAGCCTACCTTGGGCCAAACGGTGCTGGTCACTACGTTAAGATGGTACACAACGGCATCGAATACGCTGACATGCAGCTAATCTGTGAAGCCTACCACCTTCTTCGTTCGCTACTTGGTTACGAGCCTGCTGAAATCGGTAAGCTATTTGAAAAGTGGAACCAAGGCGTACTGAACAGCTACTTGGTCGAAATCAGTGCCGACATCCTACAACAGTACGATGAAAAAACCGGCGCACCACTGGTCGACATGATTTTGGACAGTGCCGGTCAAAAAGGTACAGGTCGTTGGACGTCTATCAGCGCCACCCAAATGGGTGTACCGGCGGGCATCATCAGTGAATCGGTTTACGCACGTGCGCTAAGTACTTTGACAGCCGAGCGAGAAAAAGCATCAAGCTTCCTAGTGGGCGACGTTGATCTATCTGAAATCGATGCACAAGCAGTTGAGCAAGCAATCGAAAACGCACTGTACTGCGCTAAGATCTGTGCTTACGCGCAAGGCTTCCAGCTCATGCGTGCCGCTCAAACCGAATACGACTGGACGCTAAACTTCGTCGGTATCGCCAAGATCTGGCGTGGCGGCTGTATCATCCGCGCCTCTTTCTTACAGAAGATTGCCGACGCATTTGAAAACAACCACGACCTAGAAAACCTACTGCTAGACGAGTACTTCGCCAACGCGATGCAAGAAAAGCAAAAAGGTCTACGCGACGCCGTGGTATTGGCCGCACAGTCAGGCATTCCAACACCTTCGTTCTACTCAGCGCTGGCCTACTTCGATGGCTACCGTTCAGAAGTGTTGCCAGCCAACCTACTGCAAGCACAGCGCGACTACTTTGGTGCGCACACCTATGAGCGTGTTGACGCAGAGCCAGGTCAAAAATTCCATACCCATTGGCAACAAGCGGGCCGCCCTGAAACTCAGGTCAAATAAGCCCGGCTCATTGCCATTAAAAAGCCCGCCTAAAGATCTTTAGGCGGGCTTTTTTGTGTCTGACATAGCGAGCTAACCGACAACGTTAGCGCAATATTTATTTGTGTTGCTTTTCGATCGCCGTTAACACGCCACGTAGCATGCCGACTTCTTGTTGGTCCAGCTGCGAACGCTGGAACAGACGACGAAAACGCGTCATCACTTGGCGTGGCGCTTTCGGGTCTAAAAACTCGATATCACCCAAGACCTTTTCCAAATGGGTCAGCATGTAATCTAGCTGCTCGGTCGTGGCCGCTGGCACATCCCATTTGCTCTGTACGATCGGACCATCCTGCTGCGCCAGCTCTTGCATACGCAGTTCGTAAGCGATCACTTGCACCGCTGCCGCTAAGTTTAGTGAACTAAAGCCTTCTACCGACGGGATATGCACATGGTAGTGACAGCGTTGCAGCTCTTCGTTGGTCAAGCCACGATCTTCACGCCCGAATACAAATGCGGTTTTTAGCTGCTCACTAAAGACTAAATCCGCGGCTTGGCGCGGATCGACAAGAGGCCACGGAATATGACGCTCGCGCGCACTGGTGCCGATCGCCAACTGACAGTCTGCGATCGCCTCTTCCAGCGTGGCAACGACTTTTGCATTATCCAAAATATCGGTCGCCCCCGATGCTCGGCTGATGGCTTCATCATGGGGAAACAGCTTAGGATCAACCAGCACCAGCTCGCTCAATCCCATGTTTTTCATCGCCCGGGCGGTACCGCCAATATTGCCTGGGTGGGACGTATTAACCAGGACAATTTTTACGTTCTGCTGCATAGTTGTGTGCTACCAAATCTCTAAAAAGCAATAAGGCGCCCATGTTATCAGAGATTTGCCATTAACCCAGCATTTGGACAGAATTTAACCATCTTTTCACTGGATTAGGAGCGCCATTTGGGCTAGAATTCGCGCCCACAAAGATTGATACCTAAAAGCTACATCGTATCAACACGCTCTTTAACACTATAACCGCAACAGACTGTCCAAAAGACAGATGCTGCCCTATTGATTCAATAAATGGTATCCCATGCAACCACGAATTAATGTCGCTATGAAAGCGGCTCGCGCTGCCGCCGACTTCATCCTTCACGCGCAAGAAAAGTTCCTATTCGACAAAGAACAGGGCCAAAACGCCAACGAAGTCTACCAAAACGTATGCCAAGGCGCTGAACGCACTATCGTTCACCACCTAGAAAAAGCCTACCCAGCAGACACGATTACCACGCGTCTACAAGGCTCAGTACAAGAAGGCAACGAAGGCGAATGGATCATCGATGCCATCCAAGGTCAGCACCTGTTTACACGTAGCCTTCCAGGTCACGTGATCACCATCAGTTACCTTGTTGCGGGTAAAGTGGAACACGCGCTTATGGTTAACCCAGCGACGCGTGATGAGTTCTATGCCAGCAAAGGCCGTGGCGCTTACCTAAACAATTCTCGTATCCGTACTGGCGGCGCTCGCTCGCTAGAAAACACCACTCTTGGCTCACAATTCCCTGGCACCGAAACCACGATCGCGTACGCCGCTGGTCAATTTAAAGTGCTAGAAGAAGTTGCCCATAAAGGCGCTCGCGTGATGATGCAAGACGCACCAGCACTGATGCTAGCCAACGTTGCGGCGGGTCGCTTAGATGCTGCTTGGGGCCTAGACCTACGTGAATGGGAAGTGCAAGCACCACTGTTCATCGCTAAAGAAGCAGGCTGCCTATTTGCAGGATTTGACGGCTCACCAAACTACGAAAGTGGTCACGTTTTGTGTGCTAATCCACGCCTATTCAAATACCTATTACCGATCCTTAACAAGCAGCTTAATGGCTAATCCTTGTTAGACGGACACAAAAAAGCCAGCTCCATGAGCTGGCTTTTTTTTGCTTAAAACTTAAGTAAGTATAGATCTTACTTAGCTTTGTAAATGTTTTCGTAGCAGTAGTTGGTTGCTTCAACGAAGCCATCCACACTACCACAGTCAAAGCGGCGACCTTTGAATTTATAGCCCAACACACAACCTTCTTGCGCTTGGCGTAGGATCGCATCGGTGATCTGCACTTCACCATTTTTGCCTGGTGGTGTTTCGCGAATCTTATCAAAGATATCCGGCGTTAGGATGTAACGACCAATGATCGCTAGGTTCGAAGGCGCTTCGCCTTTTGGTGGTTTCTCAACCATGTCAGTGATACGGAAAATACCATCACTCATGGCTTCACCGGCGATCACGCCGTATTTATGGGCTTCGTCTTCTGGCACTTCTTGAATCGCGACGATTGAGCAACGGAATTGCTTGTGCAATTTCACCATCTGCGCCATCACGCCGTCGTATTCACCACCAATACATAAATCGTCTGCTAGCACTACACCAAACGACTCGTCACCGATTAAAGACTCACCAGTAAGGATCGCATGGCCTAGACCTTTCATTTCATGCTGACGGATGAACGAGAAGTTCACCGTGTCGATCAAATGACGAATACCGGTTAGGTACTCTTCTTTGGCTGTGCCGGCAATTTGATGCTCGACTTCGTAACTGATGTCAAAGTGGTCAGCAATCGAACGCTTGCCACGGCCAGTTACAAACGTAATGTTTTCTAAACCTGCTTCCACCGCTTCCTCAACACCGTATTGTACCAACGGCTTGTTTACGACTGGCAGCATCTCTTTAGGCATCGACTTTGTTGCTGGCAAAAAGCGCGTGCCGTATCCTGCAACAGGGAATAAACATTTACGAATCATAATTCTTCCTTCTCTAAAAACGAATGGGCCGCTCATACAACTAAAACAACAGCAGACCTCATTAACTTAACACTGATCGGATGACAGTATGATGAGCACACTGTGTCGCGTTATCTCCTAACGCCGCCCAATCAGGCCTATGGCACTGACGGCCTTTTGTAGGTTTTACTTATCGCACCTAATGAGTTGCACATAGCGTGCCACCGATTAGGCCAAAATCATCTAAATAATAAAACTAATTCTACACACTTGGCTGACACCTTACGGCAAACCTTGTGCAATAAAAGCAGAATTGATGTATCAAAGCTTCAACTCGCCCTCTTGCGCCTGTTCCATCTCTTCTGGCTCAGGCGTTTGATTACTCATGGAACCAGAGTCCGCTTCTGACAACATCTCCGCCGTCACGACCGGTGACACCGCGATGCCCACATGCACGTGATCACCCTGATCTTCGATCACCGTCGGCGGTGTGACTTTAATACGGTAGTAGGCATAGACAGCGATGGTTAGGTTCATGGCGCCTAGGTACCAAAACAGCGCATTGACGCTCACCACATCCATCATAAAAGACGCCACCAACGGCCCGATCACACCGCCGGCACCGTTGAATAAAATCAAGCCACTACTGGCAGACAATACTTGCTCAGGGCGCAGTTGATCATTCATATGGGATGACGACAGCGCATACATGGGGAACGTAAACGCGCCCGCCAAAAACATACCCACCAACATCAAAGCAAAGCTGTCCATACCTTGGCCAAGCGGCACCGTTAGCGCCATGATGGCCCCCACAACGCCCACCCAAAGAATGGTCATGCGCCGGTCTTGGCGATCCGATAGTTTACCAATCGGCCACTGAAGAATCATCCCACCTAAGTAGCTAGCCCCCACAAACAGCGAGATTTCGGCAATATTAAGCCCAATACTTTTACCATACAGCGCCGCTAAACCTAATAACGCACCAGCAGTAAGGCCTGCGACAAACGCGCCACTGGCACCTAAAGGCGCGGTTTTGATCAAGCCTAAAATATTCAGCTTCTCCGGCACCTCGATGGTTGGCGAGGGCGTGCGCACCATCAACAGCGGCACCAGCGCCAACGAAATCAGCACCGAGGTCAAAATAAACAGATCAAAGCCGCTAGGCGAGCCCACGTTGAGCAAGAATTGCGACAAGGTTTGGCTGGCCCACACCTCAATGATGTAGATCGAAAATAAACGCCCGCGGGTATTATTGGTGGCGATGGCATTGAGCCAACTTTCGGTAACGATAAACAGTGCCGCGTAACACAGACCTGTGCCCATACGCATCAGCATCCAAAACCATGGGTTAACGACCAGCGACTGCAGCAAAATGGTGATCGACGCCATAGAAGCCACGGCAGCAAACACTCGAATATGGCCGACATTTTTGACCCAGGTTGGCACCAGCAGCGAGCCTAGGATAAAGCCCACATAGTACGCCGACATGATCAAACCCGTGGCGGTGGTATTGAACTCTTCAATCGATGCACGAATACCTAATAACGAGCCTTGCAGCGCACCGGCCATGGTAATAATGGCGATACCAAACAACAGACTCCAAATCGGCAACAGGGTTTGCTTAAACATGAATCAACCTTCCAATGTCATTTCAGCGGGCACATAAAGCGTTTATTAAACAGCTTAAAAGTGGTTAAAGTCTAATCACATTAGCGCTCTCTTAAAAGAGCAATTGCAAGCTTTAGCCCATACAAAAAAGGCACTAGACCCTCACAGATCTAATGCCTTCCTAATAAAGCGGATCCATCAAAACAAAGACCGACCTTCCCCTACAGAATTCACCGTGGTTAGCATTCCTTGCTAAGCCGCGGCGCACCGGCCTTCATTTTGACTTCACCAAACTGGTGACGCATTAAGCGCTAAGACGCACGGCTGAAATGTTTACCCAGCAGTGCATGATAAAACTGATGATCCCCCAAAACCCCGACACACTTGCCATCACGCTCAAGCACCAAGGGAAGCTTGGTGTGATAACGAATTTCAACCGCATCGCGCATCGACACATCCACCGGCACCGTAACCACGCTTTGCTCTGGCATGTCTTCGATCGCCATGCCTTCGTGCCACTGGCTGATCGCCACATTTTGACCATGAGAACTGGCTGCTTTGAGCTGGCCGTCTTGGATGTCTAAACTCAAGTGCTCATTAACATGGTACCAGCCATCTAGCTGCGCCACTTGATCGATCGGCGTCATCAGGGCATTACCGCGCAACACATTCAATGGATTCGTGTGCGCCACAAATTTCTCCACATACTCGGTCGCTGGGTTGAGCACAATCTGCTCTGGCACATCTTCTTGGATGATGCGCGCCGACTCCATAATGGCAATCTTAGAGCCGATCTTAAGCGCCTCGTCCAAATCGTGACTCACAAAGATGATGGTTTTCTTTAAGCGTTTTTGCAGCTCGATCAGCTCATCTTGCAACTGAGAACGAATCAACGGGTCCAAGGCAGAAAACGGTTCGTCCATTAATAGAATATCCGAGTCCATCACAAAAGCGCGCGCTAAACCGACACGTTGGCGCATACCACCCGACAATTCATCTGGTTTTTTATCACGCCAATCGTATAGGCCGACCATTTTCAGCTGCTTGTTAGCACGCTCTTCACGCTCTTTTTTCGGCACGCCTTGCATTTCAAGACCAAAAGCCACGTTCTCCAGAACCGTCAACCAAGGCATCAAGGCAAAGCTTTGAAACACCATGGACACGCGATTGGTACGCATATGGCGTAAAGTATTTTCATCGCACTTGGCCATATCGACCATGCGTTCACCGTCTTTGACCAAGCAGCGGCCGCGAGCGACTTTGTTAAGCCCATTGATAGCGCGCAACAGGGTCGATTTACCCGAGCCTGACAGCCCCATCAACACACAAATCTCACCTTCTTCTACTGAGATAGTGGCATCCTGCACACCGACCACATCACCCGTGCGGGCCAAAATCTCAGGGCGGCTCATGCCTTTGTCTAACAAGCGCAGTGACTCGCGCATCTGGTTACCAAAGACAATGTCTAGATGTTCAATTTGAACCATTGGCATAACTTAACCCTCCGCCTTTGAATTAGGTGTTTTACAGATGCGATCCAGCATGATGGCCACCAACACGATCGCCACACCCGCCTCAAAGCCTTGCGAAATATTCACCGTATTTAGCGCACGTACCACAGGTTTACCCAGACCATCTGCGCCAACTAGCGCCGCGATCACCACCATCGAAAGTGACAGCATGATACATTGGGTCACACCCGCCATGATGCTTGGCATCGCCGCTGGCAACTCCACGCGGTAGAGTAATTTGGATTTGGTGCAACCAAAGGCCAAGCCGGCTTCACGCAGCTCATTAGGCACCTTACTAATGCCTAAGTAAGTCAAACGAATCGGTGCGGCGATGGCAAAAATAATGGTTGAGATCAGACCCGGCACATAGCCAAGACCGAATAGAATCAAGGTTGGGATCAAGTACACAAACGTTGGAATGGTCTGCATCAAATCCAAAATTGGGCGCAAAATCGTGTACAACAATGGACGGTGCGCCGCCGCAATACCGATCGGCACGCCGATCAAGACACTGATCATGGTCGCCGTCACCACCAACACCAAGGTTTGGATAGTTTCTTGCCAGTAGCCTAGGTTCATAATCAATAAAAACGCCAGCGTAACAAATGCCAGCATCGGCAGACTACGGTGCAGCCACCAGACAAACGCTAGAACGATCGCCACGACGGCAAAAGGGTTCATCCATTCTAGGCCATCGACCATGGCAAAAATCATGGTTTCTAGAGTGATTGAAATAAAGTCGAAAAAGAAAGAAGCAACATCGATCAACCAGTTAACAAAGGTTTCCATCGTATCGCCAAGGGGAATTTTATGCTCAGTTAGCCAATTCATACGCGAGATCTCCAAAAAACTTACAGCCGTTACCGAGACACCCTAAAAAGGGTGCCTTAGTAAGCAATTACAACAAACAGGGGGAGCGCGTATTTAGAGGCCGAGAGAGCCTTTCACAGCCGCTAGGCCGTTATCGCCAGATTGAGTAGAGACGCCTTCTAACCAAGTATCCAACACCGCTGGATTTTGTTTCAGCCATTGAGCGGCTGCGGCTTCAGGCTTTTGACCTTCGTCTAAGATCAAGCTCATCACCTCGTTTTCCATTTCGAGGGTAAAGTTAAGATTGGTTAACAAGTTGCCAACATTTGGACATTCTTCAAGGTAGCCTTTGCGTACGTTCGTGTGAACATTCGCGCCACCGTAGTTAGGGCCGAAGTAATCATCACCACCGTCTAGATAAGCCATATCAAAGTTAGCGTTCATTGGGTGTGGCTCCCAGCCTAAGAAGACAATCCACTTGTCACGGCGTGCGTTACGGTTCACCTGCGACAGCATGCCCGCCTCGCTCGACTCGACTAGCTGAAAGTCACCTAAACCAAAGGCATCTTCGTCGATCATGCTCTGAATCAGACGGTTACCATCGTTACCAGGCTCGATACCGTAGATACGACCACTGAACTCACGGGCATGCTCAGCGATATCTTCGAAGCTTGTCACACCACCATCGTAAGCCGCTTGGCTCACCGCTAGCGTGTACTTAGCACCGGTAAGGTTTGGTCCTAGATCTTCCACGGTGCCAGCTTCTAGATACGGTGCGATATCCGCCTCCATGGTTGGCATCCAGTTACCTAGGAAAATATCGATATCATTGTTGGCAAGTGACGTATACGTTACCGGCACGGACAATAGTTGTGTTTTGGTTTCATAGCCTAGACCGTCAAGCACTGTTGAAGCGATCGCTGTGGTTGCCGTGATGTCGGTCCAGCCAACATCCGAGAAACGTACAGTGGAACACTGCTCTGCCGCCATCGACAGTGACGAGGCTCCAGCAATGCATAAAGCTAATGTAGCGCGACTGAAATTCTTCATAATCTATCTCCCGTGGATTCATTCGTCATTCGTTTCACGCTCAACCAAACTCGCTACTGTCCTTAGGTAGCGCTCAGTTCGGCTGATTTAACACCAACGAAATATACTCGTTGATCATATTGGCGGCATGCTCATTATCGATGCCTCCCGCAAGGGAGCCTCGTAGCCACATACCGTCAATCATTGCCGCCACTGTAAAGGCAACCTCTCGTGCACGCTCTATCGGAAAGCGCTCACGAAAAACCACCACCAAACAGGTCTGCAATCGACGTGAATAAACTTTCTGTAATCGAAACAAAGCTGGCTTATGCATCGCCGAGGCCCAAAAACCCATCCAGGCTTTGACCACTTGCGGATGCGTTTGTGACTGGCTAATACTGGCCCGCACAATCGCCATGGCTTTATCAAAGGTGTTGCCGCTACGCACTTGTAGTTGCTCACGCTGCAACACCTCAAAAAACTCCTTAATTAGACTGCGCATGGTTTCTTCAAGCAGACCATCTTTACCACCGAAGTAGTGATTAATGATCGCCGGAGACACCCCCGCTTTTTTGCTAATTACGCTTACCGTTGCGCCAGGAAACCCTAATTCGTCGATAGCGGAAATGGTTGCTTCTATCAACTGCGGCTTTCGTATTTCTGGCATTCCAACTTTAGGCATCTGGATTCCTTTTAATTAAACAACCATTTAATAAAAACTATAGTAGACAGATCAAAAGGTAATGGTCAACCCTTAATAGCTCTAAAGATTTGGCGTCAAATAACCGAATGCTCTGGAAGTCTTGCTACGCAAGGAATAGCGCTCTAAAAAATTTTTTACACATTTCTACGAAAGTTGTTCACTTTATAGACGCTACGCTAAGTTCCTACACATAAGTTATCTAAAAACGCCACTCTGAAGCACTTAAATGTCTCTATCAACACAGGTGTGGCAGTATCAAATCTGCAATGTGCAAACCGTCTTTTCACCACACTAGGAGTGTATATGAGTCAGGCGTCCCATTTCGACGAAATTATTGACCGAACCCAAAGCCACAGTGACAAGTGGAGTAAGTATCCTGAGGACGTGATTCCGATGTGGATTGCTGATATGGATTTCGAAGCCCCTCAATGTGTGAAGGACGCTTTGCAAGAACGCGTCCAAGATGGCGTATTTGGCTACACGTTCGCCCCTAAATCACTGGTTTCTGCGATTCAGGCACACTGCCAGGAGCGCTATCAATGGCAGCCACACAGCGCCCACATCGTGCACTTGCCTGGATTGGTATGCGCACTACACTTGTGCGTACGCGCTCTGACCGAAAAAGGCGATCGCGTGATCGTTCCTAGCCCTGTTTACTATCATTTAACCAAAGCGCCAGAGATGGCTGATCGAGAACTAGACAGAATTTCCTTTGTACTCAAAGGGAATCGTTGGTCAGTGGATTTAGACACGCTCGCGCAAGCTTGCCAGCAGCCTGATGCCAAAATGATCTTGCTGTGCAACCCGCACAACCCAGGTGCCACGGTCTATACACGCCAAGAGCTTGAAGCCATCCATGCGCTTGCTGAGCAACATGACCTCATCGTCGTCTCCGATGAAATACATTGCGATTTGATTTTAAATGACCAGCCACACATCCCCTTTGCTAGCTTGAATGACGATGCCGCCCAGCGCAGTGTCACCCTGATGGCGCCATCGAAGACCTTTAACATCGCAGGGCTTGGTTATGCGTTTGCCGTAATAAGCAACGCCAAATTGCGCCAACGCTTCAATCAAGCGCGTGCTGCGCTCATCCCTGCACCAAATTTGCTCGCCCTAGTGGCTGCCGAAGCCGCCTACAGTGATGGCCAAACTTGGCACGCGCAGTTACTCGACTATTTGACTGGCAATCGTGATTATATTCGTCACGCCATCGCGGGTACGCGTATCAAGATGGCCGATCATGATGCTACTTATTTAGCTTGGTTGGATGTGAGTGACTATTCACTTGAGGACCCGCACAAGTTCTTTTTAGAGGCTGGTGTCGGTATTTCTGATGGTGAAGGTTTTGGCGCACCGGGCTTTATTCGCCTAAACTTTGGATGTTCGCGACAACAACTACAAAACGCGATGCACCGTATTTTGACTGCACTGGATTCCCTGTCGTAACGTCTACCCGTCGTCAACATACGTCATTTAATTGCCCTACGTGGAGGTGTCTATGTTGACGACCCTTGATCTATCGGCCCTCGAGAGTCCGAGCCCAACCCCAAATGACGATGTAAACACCGATCTTGATACACTCAATGAACTGATCTTTGCCATCGCCCCCGAGGCGAAAGTCATCCCCGAACAAGGCGTACGCGTCTTTTATCTGGGCCAACGCTGGGCCTTTGCCCTAGTGCCCCATCAAAAAAGCTTAAGCCTGTACCACAGCAGCGAACTAGAACTATCAAGCTACTTAGAGCGTCTTAATCACGTCCATCTTGGCGATCATTGCTTAATCATCGACAACTTAGACGAAGTCAATTTAAACGTTTTAGTGGAGCTTCTAGCGATGCTTAAAGTCGATATCCAACGCCAACAACCCTTGGACTTTTCCTTACATTAGTACCCCAACCCAGCCGTTACCTTAGCAGCCTAAACCCACACGTCTGCTAAGTGCCCACCACGCACCTGTGCTCACGCCGCGCTTGGCTACCCGCCATAGCGTCGCTGACACAAGCACACTAATACTCTAAAAAACCGCTGAATAAGCGCTTTAAATCATTGTTATTTCTGGCTTTTAATTTTAACGTAAAGGCAAAAGGATTCGTCGTCATAGGAGAGCTATATGTCGCACCACCACCTGACTGCCAAGGAAGCCCGCATCATCGGCAGCCTAATCGAAAAGTCCATCGTCACCCCGGACCATTATCCGATGACGCTCAACGCCCTAAGCAACGCCTGCAACCAAAAATCCAGCCGCGACCCAGTCGTCAGCTACGATGATCTAGACGTACAAAACAGCGTCGATGGCCTAGTCGCCCGCGGTCTGGTCACCGAAGTGTTTCACAACGGCAGCCGCGTACCCAAATACCAGCATCGCTTTTGCAATACTGAGTTTTCTGACCTGCAATTTGATGCCGGCCAAACCGCAATCGTCTGCCTATTACTTCTACGCGGCCCACAGACACCTGGCGAGTTGCGCTCACGCAGCGGCCGCTTACATGCGTTTGCCAGCATTCAAGAGGTCGAGCAAAGCCTAAATGCCCTGCGCGACAATATCCACGGCCCCTTTGTTGAACAACTGCCGCGCGAACCTGGCAAGCGAGAAGCCCGCTACCAAGAGCTGTTTTGCTTTGAAAACAATGAACCCAGCGCCGCCGCTGACAATGACGCAGCGACCGTTGCACCAAACACATCAGCCGAGCTTGAACAACGCGTCGCAACCCTAGAACAACTTGTCCAAGATTTGCACCAACGCTTAGCTGCCCTTGAAGGCAACGCTGAACTATAATACTGGATACGCAACGAAAAACGCCCACTGAGGAGCCTGTGATGAATGAAGTACGCTGGGGAATAATTGGGACAGGCACGATCGCGCAAGCCTTTGCCGCGGATTTTGCTTACGCTAAAACCGGTGAATTGCGCGCAGTCGCCTCACGCAATAAACAGAGCGCCGATGACTTTGCCGAGCGCTTTAACATCGACCTAGCCATGGTCGACTATTTCTCCTTAATCAACAGCCACGAAGTGGATGTTATCTATTTAGGCGTGCCTCACAGCCTTCACTACGAACTCACCAAAGCCTGCATCCTCGCGGGCAAATCCGTGCTGTGTGAAAAACCATTTACCTTAAATGAAGCCCAAGCGGCCGAGCTATTTGACCTAGCCGCCGAGCATGAAGTGTTTGTCATGGAAGCCATGTGGACGCGCTTTAATCCAGCGGTTGAGCAAGCCTTAGAATGGATCGAAGAAGGGGAAATCGGCACACTACAAAGCATCCAAGCCAGCCTCTGCTTCAAAGGCTCACAGGACCCAAATGGCCGCTTGCTAAACAAAGAACTGGGTGGCGGTGCATTACTAGACGTGGGCATTTACCCGATCTTTTTAGCGCAGCTATTCTTTGGTAAGCCTGACTTCATGCAAAACCAAGCCTTAGTCGGCGATACCGATGTCGATGTGTTTGAGCAACTACTGCTCGGCTGGGACGATGGCCAAATGGCGTCACTTGAATCCTCCATCGTCAGCCAACAGCCTAACCGCGCCATCTTATCTGGCAGCGACGGCTACATCGAATTTGGTCACAACTGGCACCTTGCCAAATCCCTGACACTGGTGAAAGACGGCGGCGCCGAGCACAATATCGAATTTGACTTCCCAGGTCTTGGCTACCAATTTGAAGTCGAAGAAGTGAACCGCTGTATCGAAGAAGGCCTGACACAGAGCCCAAATCACAGCTGGCAAGACACCCTCAACCTACTCGCCACCATGGACGAAATTCGCCAAGATATCGGCGTCTACTACCCGGGTGAGCCAGAGCCCTGTGATCATGACTGCGATATCGAGCACCATCATCACGAGCACGCCCACCACCAACACTAAATTGTCTAGCGCACTAGCCCAGCCAACGCTGGGCCAGTGCCATACTGACCGGCACCGTGACCAACGACATCGCCGTTTGCAACGTAATAAATACCGCAATACGCTCCGCATCGCCGCCTAACTGACGCGCCAAGGCATAACCTGACGGCGCCGTCGGCACCAAACCAAACAGCAACGCCACATACGCCGCCAAGCCACTAATGCCGAGCAGATGACAGGCCAATAAAATCCCCGCTGGGAACACTAAAAAGCGCCCCGCACTAGAGATCCAAAATGGCAGCCCAACACCGCGAATAGTCGTCAAACGAACGCCCGCACCCACTGCCAGCAACACCAACGGCAAGGTCGCACGTGACAGCATCTCCACCATCTCCGACACAATCGGAATCGGTGTTAGCCCCAACAAATTCAGACTAATGCCACACACAATCGACATGATCAGCGGATTCTTCACCAGCTCCTTACTGACCAACTTCGGTAGCGACACCTCTTTGTCGCCATGCATCGTGACCATAAAGATCACCAAAAAGATATTAATACTCGGAATCAACACCGCCGCGCCCAGCACCGCCAGAGCCAACCCCTCGGTACCAAACAAACGCTCAGCAAAACCCAATGCCACAAACGTATTAAAGCGCACACCTGCTTGCACCATCGACGTAATGGTCGGATTAGGCTGCTTAATCACCCGCGCCAGCACAAATACAAACAGCGCCGTACACGCCATCGCCCCGACCAACGTCATGGCATAGCGACTCAGCATCGGATTACTAAAATCAATCACACTGGTTTTGGTGAACAACAGCGCTGGAAACAAGCACCAATACACCAGCTTATCTACGCCCTGCCAAAACCCTTCAAATGGAAAACGCTGACGCTGCAGCAACGCCCCCATCAACAACAATAAAAAGACCGGCAAAATCGCCGTAAACACCGTCATCACAATCCCCTCTCTCTCTGATAGGCACGCATGATACAGCAGACTAACGCCACGTGCGTAAACGCAAACGAATTAATCCCACCGATATGCTCTTAAGGGGATAAAAGGAATAGATAAGTCGAGAATGAAACAGCCAATACCCACTAACCTAGATAAGATATGGCAAGAATAATTGATTAAATCAATTTTTTGACACAAGACTATTTTCTTTACAAATAGCCCCAGATATTCTTCACTTTACTTACACTGACAAGAGGAAACACCATGCAGCCCATTGATTTTCAAGAACTCGCATGCCGCGAATGTGCACAAGCATGTGATCTTGGCTTTGACTTCAGCATGGCGTTTCAACCGATTGTCGACGTATCCACCAAAACTGTATTCGCCAAAGAAGCCCTTGTACGTGGCACCAATGGCGAAGGCGCCGGCGAAGTGTTCAAACACGTCACCGAAGACAACCGCTACCGCTTCGACCAAAGCTGTCGTGTTAAAGCCATCAAACTGGCCGCCGAGCTCGGCATTACCTCTTACCTGTGTATCAACTTTTTACCTAATGCCGTCTACAAACCCGAGCTGTGCATCCGCACCACCCTCGCCGCGGCCAAAAACTACGATTTCGATCCACGTAAAATCATCTTCGAATTTACCGAAAACGAACGCATCATCGACCATGATCACCTGATCAACATCGTCAACCACTACCAACAACTTGGCTTCACCACCGCCATCGACGACTTCGGCTCCGGCTACAACGGCCTCGGCTTACTCTCTGACGTCAAAGTCGACATCAGCAAAATCGACATGCAACTGGTGCGTGACATCGATCAAGACACCACCAAACAGAAAATCGTCCAACACACCGTCAACCTACTCAACGACCTCGGCCAACGCATCATCGCCGAAGGCATCGAAACCGAAGCCGAATACCGCACCCTACGCGCCATGGGCATCACCCTCTTCCAAGGCTTCCTCTTTGCCAAACCCAGCTTCGAAGCCGTCCCCGACATCTACTGGCCAGAAGACTAACCCCACCTCGTACAATGTACGAAGCGATTGCATCGGCGACCAACAAGCCCTTTGTACGAGGCGATTGCATCGGCGACCCAAAAGCCCTTGTACGAGGCGATTGCATCGGCGACCCAAAAGCCCTTGTACTAGGCGATTGCATCGGCCACCCAGGTCTACTGTAGGACCGCGGTTTCCGCGGGAGATAAGTCCTTTGTACGAGGCGATTTCATCGGCGACCAAATTACCTGTAGGACCGCGGTTTCCGCGGGAGATAAGCCCTTTGTTCGAGGCGATTGCATCGGCGACCAACAAGCCCTTTGTTCGAGGCGATTGCATCGGCGACCCAAAAGCCCTTTGTACGAGGCGATTGCATCGGCGACCAACAAGCCCTTGTACGAGGCGATTGCATCGGCGACCCAAAAGCCCTTGTACGAGGCGATTGCATCGGCGACCCAAAAGCCCTTGTACGAGGCGATTGCATCGGCGACCAACAAGCACTTTGTACGAGGCGATTTCATCGGCGACCAAAATCACCTCTAGGAGAAAAGGTTTTCGGTTAGCAATCCTAAGCCGCCTGTCCGGCGGTGAAGCTGCTCAGAAAATGAAGAGGCAATATCGTATTTTTCTAAGCCGCCTGTCCGGCGGTGAAGTTCATGGCTTCATAGCGTGGTCACGCGCAATGTTTCTAAGCCGCCTGTCCGGCGGTGAAGTTCATGGCTTCATGGCGTGGTCACGCGCAATGTTTCTAAGCCGCCTGTCCGGCGGTGAACGCCTGCCCATCGTTTGGTAATGAACTTCGCTATTTCTAAGCCGCCTGTTCGGCGGTGAAGCAGGCAAAAAACTTGCGTCTGTAGTTTCTGGGTTTCTAAGCCGCCTGTTCGGCGGTGAAGGCTATCGGGACAGAGCGGACGGTGTTTGGGCATTTCTAAGCCGCCTGTTCGGCGGTGAAGACCATGCCGACTCGCTCAAAGTTCGTCGGAACTTTCTAAGCCGCCTGTTCGGCGGTGAAGGGTTAAACGGCTCAGGGTATTTGTAGTGTGCTTTTCTAAGCCGCCTGTTCGGCGGTGAAGGTATTATCGAGAGGCATAAAAAAAGCCCGGTTTTTCTAAGCCGCCTGTTCGGCGGTGAAGTGAAACAGTATAAAACTTCTTATTTTCATATATTTCTAAGCCGCCTGTTCGGCGGTGAAGTTTGGCCCATGCTTGCAGCTTGTCGCCCGTTATTTCTAAGCCGCCTGTTCGGCGGTGAAGGGAATGCCCGCAACTACTAGGCCAATATCCTTTTTCTAAGCCGCCTGTTCGGCGGTGAAGTATAACTTTCAAGTACAAAGCTGAACCTTTCATTTCTAAGCCGCCTGTCCGGCGGTGAAGGGCTACAAACGCTTAACTGTAACTCTGTTGATTTTCTAAGCCGCCTGTCCGGCGGTGAAGCAGTTTTAGATGTAGCTGCAATCCACGAATACTTTCTAAGCCGCCTGTTCGGCGGTGAAGCGAAAGCAAACCAGCGCCCACGGCCATAATCTTTTCTAAGCCGCCTGTTCGGCGGTGAAGAATGGGAAGACCAGTTCGCGCTCCCGTCATACTTTCTAAGCCGCCTGTTCGGCGGTGAAGCTGTCGTTGCGTGCCGATCCGTAAGGGTAGTCTTTCTAAGCCGCCTGTTCGGCGGTGAAGGACATTGCACACATGACCGCGTGGGGCGGCGTTTTCTAAGCCGCCTGTTCGGCGGTGAAGACAGTCTCGGCGCCGCTCGCGTTGCGTGCATATTTCTAAGCCGCCTGTTCGGCGGTGAAGTGACGCCCCTTCTTGAGTGGGGACGACTGATCTTTCTAAGCCGCCTGTTCGGCGGTGAAGGCTTAGCTGGGACCTCAAGCAATTCAGCACGCTTTCTAAGCCGCCTGTTCGGCGGTGAAGACACGCTCGAAGTGATCACGCCGGTGGAGATCTTTCTAAGCCGCCTGTTCGGCGGTGAAGAACGCCAGCTGATCTACATCGGCACTGCATCGTTTCTAAGCCGCCTGTTCGGCGGTGAAGATTGATCGATCTCTTCCTCGTAACGCCACTCCTTTCTAAGCCGCCTGTTCGGCGGTGAAGGAACGTGTGCCGGACAACGCGCCGCCGCTGTCTTTCTAAGCCGCCTGTTCGGCGGTGAAGAAACATTTAAGGTAAGTGTTAAGAATCTCAATTTTCTAAGCCGCCTGTTCGGCGGTGAAGTTGCACTTCACTGATGATGACGTAGATGTGTGTTTCTAAGCCGCCTGTTCGGCGGTGAAGTTGAGTATTTGGGAAAAACAACGCTAAATGACTTTCTAAGCCGCCTGTTCGGCGGTGAAGTTCAAAGCGCTTACGGCCATCAATGACAGCGCTTTCTAAGCCGCCTGTTCGGCGGTGAAGTCAGAGAATTTGCCGATAGTATCGACTTGGAATTTCTAAGCCGCCTGTTCGGCGGTGAAGTGGATTGCTCATCACTGGTGAGATACCTAATATTTCTAAGCCGCCTGTTCGGCGGTGAAGACTGATGTCCAGCCCAGAACGCCGGAAATGATTTTCTAAGCCGCCTGTTCGGCGGTGAAGAAACCCAACTTGGGTGTTAGGCTAAAATGCCATTTCTAAGCCGCCTGTTCGGCGGTGAAGATGGTCAGATGCAGGCTATGGCGCTCGGTGGGTTTCTAAGCCGCCTGTTCGGCGGTGAAGATACACCAGTAATTTCTATACCCACTGGTCGTTTTCTAAGCCGCCTGTTCGGCGGTGAAGATAACGGCAACTTTGCTGTCAACGCAGATACATTTCTAAGCCGCCTGTTCGGCGGTGAAGCGTTGGTAGTGTTCCGGCTGGCTGCGCAGTGTTTTCTAAGCCGCCTGTTCGGCGGTGAAGGTGAAATAAGCACCACCATTTCCGGCGTTCTGTTTCTAAGCCGCCTGTTCGGCGGTGAAGGCTTTGGCCCAGACAGAGAGAATTTCGATAACTTTCTAAGCCGCCTGTTCGGCGGTGAAGTCTGTGTAATGCATGCCGGCGCCTGCCGGATATTTCTAAGCCGCCTGTTCGGCGGTGAAGGAAACATGCCATGTCGGCGTGTTGAAGTTGATTTTCTAAGCCGCCTGTTCGGCGGTGAAGATGGGCGAGAAATCAAGACTATCGTCAGCGATTTTCTAAGCCGCCTGTTCGGCGGTGAAGTCAATGACTTCGATGAACACCACATCTCCGTCTTTCTAAGCCGCCTGTTCGGCGGTGAAGCTGTGAGCTTGTCAGACTTGAGAATCTGTGCATTTCTAAGCCGCCTGTTCGGCGGTGAAGGCAGTTGTTAGCAACCTAGGCCTGCGTCGACATTTCTAAGCCGCCTGTTCGGCGGTGAAGTCAAGAAATGCTTGTATTCGCTTACAGCTACATTTCTAAGCCGCCTGTTCGGCGGTGAAGAGCTGCATTGGTCTAGCGTCATCCTAGGCAAATTTCTAAGCCGCCTGTTCGGCGGTGAAGACCTTGACCATTCTTCGTTTTAGTCATTCTCTTTTCTAAGCCGCCTGTTCGGCGGTGAAGACCTTGACCATTCTTCGTTTTAGTCATTCTCTTTTCTAAGCCGCCTGTTCGGCGGTGAAGACATTCGGCATGGCAGATATGCACGCCATCTATTTCTAAGCCGCCTGTTCGGCGGTGAAGATTTATGACCGCCACAAATACGACATGCTGCATTTCTAAGCCGCCTGTTCGGCGGTGAAGCGCTGTACATAATTACTTTTTCTTCTGACATGTTTCTAAGCCGCCTGTTCGGCGGTGAAGAACGAAGAACTTCAAAGCGCGATAGATTCAGTTTTCTAAGCCGCCTGTTCGGCGGTGAAGGTGAAATCAGACCTAGCCCGTCAGAACTACATTTTCTAAGCCGCCTGTTCGGCGGTGAAGGTGAAATCAGACCTAGCCCGTCAGAACTACATTTTCTAAGCCGCCTGTTCGGCGGTGAAGTCCGGATGTAAGTGATCGTTATATTACCTTTATTTCTAAGCCGCCTGTTCGGCGGTGAAGACCCTGCGCGAAAACGGCGATACGTTGCGGCATTTCTAAGCCGCCTGTTCGGCGGTGAAGTATGTTGATGTGGTTGACTTCAGTACTGGGGTTTTCTAAGCCGCCTGTTCGGCGGTGAAGCTTATGTGTGGTGACTCGAACTCAGAACCATGTTTTCTAAGCCGCCTGTTCGGCGGTGAAGAATGCCATTGCAAAGGGTGTTGCTCGCTCCTTTTTCTAAGCCGCCTGTTCGGCGGTGAAGCTTACCTTGGCTCTGGCCTTCCATCAGCTCGCTTTCTAAGCCGCCTGTTCGGCGGTGAAGTTGGTGCTGTGTTTGCTAAATTCGAGGGTTATTTTCTAAGCCGCCTGTTCGGCGGTGAAGCTTTCTGAATTGTCTGACGGCTCAGTTAAGCATTTCTAAGCCGCCTGTTCGGCGGTGAAGGTGGTGATCTCCGCCTCGATCGGTTGCGATACTTTCTAAGCCGCCTGTTCGGCGGTGAAGTTGTGCGTATGGGGTTTGGTGGCCTGTTCAGTTTCTAAGCCGCCTGTTCGGCGGTGAAGAGCCAAAGAACTGATCGTAAAAATCGTTGACCTTTCTAAGCCGCCTGTTCGGCGGTGAAGGGTATTGTGGTCCAGGGTTTTAAGTTGGCGCTTTTCTAAGCCGCCTGTTCGGCGGTGAAGCCAGAGATACACACAAACCTTTTTATTGAGCATTTCTAAGCCGCCTGTTCGGCGGTGAAGTTTCTTTATGATTCGAGCGTTACGAAACTCGGTTTCTAAGCCGCCTGTTCGGCGGTGAAGATCAAAGTGCAGGTCGAGAAATACGAAGACGATTTCTAAGCCGCCTGTTCGGCGGTGAAGGGATCGAGGCAATGGATCCAGTGGCTATAGCTTTTCTAAGCCGCCTGTTCGGCGGTGAAGTTGTTACCAATTGGTCACAAATTTAGCGCGCCTTTCTAAGCCGCCTGTTCGGCGGTGAAGATGAGTATGATCCATTGCGCGCAAACTACTTCTTTCTAAGCCGCCTGTTCGGCGGTGAAGCATTGCCGTCGCCATCCAGTATGGCTACTACGTTTCTAAGCCGCCTGTTCGGCGGTGAAGAAGCAGGTCGGTAAATATCGGCAGTATTTTCATTTCTAAGCCGCCTGTTCGGCGGTGAAGTAGCCAAGAACATAGACGGCCTAGACGCTAATTTTCTAAGCCGCCTGTTCGGCGGTGAAGTATTCCGCCCATTGCGCTTGCGTCATATAAGGTTTCTAAGCCGCCTGTTCGGCGGTGAAGTCTGCCTTGGCTTGCTCGGGGTCGATGCTTTCTTTCTAAGCCGCCTGTTCGGCGGTGAAGACCGATCTGACGGGCGACAAGCTCACGGCATGTTTCTAAGCCGCCTGTTCGGCGGTGAAGGGGCTAGATGGGATCAATCCCATGTCGTTAATTTTCTAAGCCGCCTGTTCGGCGGTGAAGTTAGAAGAACAGTGTCCTCCTATAGAAGAACATTTCTAAGCCGCCTGTTCGGCGGTGAAGTAGCCAAGAACATAGACGGCCTAGACGCTAATTTTCTAAGCCGCCTGTTCGGCGGTGAAGAACTTTGTGGTTTTGCACTCTATTACCGGTAATTTCTAAGCCGCCTGTTCGGCGGTGAAGGAAGTAGTTAATGCCAATGATCCAGTTAAGGTTTTCTAAGCCGCCTGTTCGGCGGTGAAGATTACAGTCAATAATAATGGTACTGTGGTTGCTTTCTAAGCCGCCTGTTCGGCGGTGAAGCAATTCCTAGCGCCATGGATTGGGCCATTCAGTTTCTAAGCCGCCTGTTCGGCGGTGAAGACAGCGGTTATTTAAAGTATTGGAATGGGCTATTTCTAAGCCGCCTGTTCGGCGGTGAAGTGTACATCTTCTTTCTAGCCGTGGTCGCCTGCTTTCTAAGCCGCCTGTTCGGCGGTGAAGACAACGGTATTAGGCGCCACGCTGAATACGAATTTCTAAGCCGCCTGTTCGGCGGTGAAGAAAGCGGCGTTCTGTCTGGGCCATGATGTCGATTTCTAAGCCGCCTGTTCGGCGGTGAAGCTTACGAAGCAATAACAGGTCATGCGCTGCGCTTTCTAAGCCGCCTGTTCGGCGGTGAAGCTTCGAATACGCCAGTAATTTCTATGCCTACTTTTCTAAGCCGCCTGTTCGGCGGTGAAGCTGGGCAACGGCTACACAGGCCGCTCTTGTCTTTTCTAAGCCGCCTGTTCGGCGGTGAAGGGTTATGTCTGATCGTCACAACTTAAAAATCTTTTCTAAGCCGCCTGTTCGGCGGTGAAGGTGGATCTGGTGCGAACCTCCCAGTAAAAGAATTTCTAAGCCGCCTGTTCGGCGGTGAAGATCGACGGCCGCTCGTTTGCCGTCACCGCTGCTTTCTAAGCCGCCTGTTCGGCGGTGAAGACCAAATCCCATACGCACGATGGCAGCGTTAATTTTCTAAGCCGCCTGTTCGGCGGTGAAGTATTGGGGGTGCATATCATAATGCCTCAAGATTTTCTAAGCCGCCTGTTCGGCGGTGAAGTGGCTCAAGGATGGGCCGCAGATCACCAAACTTTTCTAAGCCGCCTGTTCGGCGGTGAAGAATTGTCAATCTCCACGCTACTGGATGCCAGTTTTCTAAGCCGCCTGTTCGGCGGTGAAGCTGCGTGCGAATTACTTCGGTGTAACGCAAGTTTTCTAAGCCGCCTGTTCGGCGGTGAAGTAGACAAAATTATCAGTATCTAGTTGATTGTTAAAGAGCTTTGTCTATCAGACACAAAAACACCCTTTTTTATCAGAAAAAAAGCAAAGCCCGTATTTACGGGCTTTGGCAGGCGTCACTAAATAAAGGGTTAAAACTTAGGCACAGGCGTTGTCGAGCTCAGCCCATATTTTGAAAACTGTATTTCGTTAGATTGAGAACCTTCGGAAATCACGGTTTGTTTGATAAATAAGGGAAACTGCTCGCCTGTTGATTGACTCTTAATACGCACAAAAGGCAAATCTAGTGCTTTCGCTGCGCTGTCAGGTATTTGCTCAACCGCTTGTTCGTAGCTAAGCCCGTGACGCTTCATTGCTCGGCGACGCAATCGATCAGGATTACTTTGCACATGAATACGCTGTACTAGCCAATACTCACCTGTTTTCGGAACTTCAGTAATGTCGGATACCTGAGTAAAGTCTCCTAACCCTTTGCGCCATGGCAATGACTCCAGTTCAGATAGCTTTACTTGAGTACTGTGCAGTCTTAAGCGTTTACCTAATGATTTTTTACCCGCATCAGGAAAACTAACGCCAATATCATGGTTAGATACTTCGACGAGTGCGCGATGCAGTTTGCTAAACAACGCATTCATAAGAATGGGAGCCGTAAATTCAGGGTCTTCTAGAATTTTAATATCTAAATAATAATCCATTACTTACTCCGATTTACTTGCCAAACACACCGCCACGAATGAGGTTGGCAATCACATAATGTTGCTGATCAAGCGCTGGAGCCTGGCCTTTTTCCATCCACTTATCGAACAGTGTGTAGAAATCATCTTTGTTGCTGCGGTAGGCCTTACCACGACTGGTCACAGAGCCAAAAGGTTCGGCTGAAATCGGACCCACTTCGTCAGCACCTTGATACCAAGTATCCACAGTACGAATAGCATTGCCGATTTTTTGTGAGTGCAACGCGGCGGTTCCATCTATATCATAAAGCACTTTACTCTTACGATTTTGATTCTTGCTATTATCTTTTTCAGGATCTAGTACTAGCTCTTGGGATGGAAAAACTTCTTGGCCTTCACCTAGCTTCACAAAGGCTTCGACTTTTAGGTAAGTAAACTGATCACTTGCTAAACCTTGCTCAATAGCTGAGGCCAAAGCTTTAAGGTCATTACTTTGATAATCAAAATCACGCAGTGATAAATCATAACCATCAAATGTCCACGCGGTTTCACCTTCCTTTGTGACTTGGGTAATACGTACTTTGATATCTTCTGCGCCCACACGGTTGCGCCATAAGAAGCGGCCATTGGCTAAGTTGGATGCATAACGGTGCGCTAGCGTGGCAAACGACTGCTCAGAGATATAAGACTTGATGGTGTTGCTTAGCACCTCTTGATAATCAGGGCTGTTACAGGCAGAAGGCGTTGCTAGATCACCTAGTACACGCAAACTGAATACAACCTTCAAGGTATCGCAATCAAAAGGAAGTGCAGCGGTATCGACTTTTTGTAGATTGGCCTTATTCACTTCTTGATCAAGCTTTGCAGGGTCATTTAAGACGGCATTTTTCTGGCGATTAGAGATGGTGCCACGCACGGCCTTTTCCTGCAGTGCGATCGGTTGCCATTTAGAATTACTGTCAATATCAGACCAGTTACCTGCTAGAAGCAGGCCGTCCGAATTGGCCAATTTACGTTCAAATGCTAGTACAGATGCTGTTTTTACGGCTGCCATGCTATTGCTCCTCAGTATTCGATAATTCGTTGTTTAAAAAATGAGATGTATCGGGTTCAAACGGGTTATTACATAAGTAAAGGGAACGCTCTGCTTCGTAGCTCTGCGTCCAAAGTAAGTGCTCAATATTGGTAATACGGTGTGGGCTGACCCACTGCCCTAACGAGTAGATCGATTCAACAAACTGTACTGGCACGTCGCGATCGCGCACATGGCCCACTTGCCCTGCTTCATACAGATCAGAGATACTTTGATAACCAACCATGATCGGCTTTAACCAGCCGCTGAATTCAGGTCGATCAACCTCCCACTTCGCCTTGTCGCCTTCTTTTTCTGGAGCTTCGGCGTGCATTGTACGGGTACTAAAATCTAACCAAGCATCCAGCGGTGACTGTCCCGTTCTTGCCATATGCTTCTCTAAAGTTTTGTGTCGGCTGACCAAAGCAAAGCCCGGTAAAAACTGACGCAAGAAACGTTTACGAGCGTGATCATCACGGTTTTGTGTACCAGCATCTAACACTACTTCGGCGGTCTCAAATCTGGAAATAGATCCTCCAGCTAATCGCATGGTCGGGATAATATTTGGAATCAATTCTTGTAAATCTTCCAAATCATCCGGCTCTAAATAACCATCCTCTTCTGTGCTTTTAATGTCGATCAGCAACGATACATCCATGCGCATCTTGCCTTCTTCATTAAATGGCGCAGTAACAGCCTCTTTGCCTTTGAGCACAAGTGGGTTACGAGTCAAAGCAAAGTAGTGCTCACGACTCATATTATTGTTGTAGGTTTGCGGTTGGCTGGTGTGACAGATCACTGCACAACCTTCCAATAATATGGATGAGGAAATTTTCTCGTGTACTTTTCGCTGTAGTGCGTGGGTGAAGCCTAGGAAGTTGGTGATTGCAGGAAAGCCCCAAGTCAACCCTGCAATGGAATTTGCACCTTCTACTTCTAGGTGTTTAATCACTAATAACTTATCCACAGAAGGCTCCTTCTACGTCGTCTTTGACTAGGCGTAGTTCTTGCGCGGTTAGTACTTTCCACTGCTTAAACTCTACATCGCCGGTAGCAATCTCGCTGTTGCGTTCCAACTCAGCATTTAGAAAACGCGAGAAGTCTTCGGCAACTTGACCTTGCCATTCTTTAAGATCAAATGCCTCGGCAAATTCAGTGTCTAGCTGACAGCGCTTAGGATCTAGCCAAAGTTTTTGATGCTCAGGTAAGTAACATTCTGGATGGCTTGACCAGCCAGCAGGAAAACTGCGCACAGTCGCCGCATAGCCAATTAAACGATCAACAATATCGTCAATACGCTGGGCGCGCTCATTACGAATCTCCCAAGTACTCCTCTCATGTAGCTTCGCCACGAGGAACTTTTTCAAACCTAAAATCTGCGGATAAACCTTACGTGAAAATGGGCCGCTAAAGATGGATTTTACTTTTAGTGGTGGTTGCTCTTGACTTTCCCATGTTGGCGGAGCGCTACTTAGTAAATAGGCTCGACCACCACGGGTGGAGTTTAATTGGCTGATGTTTTGTTGATTAGAGCCTCCAAATGCCTGTACGGCTATATCGGGAAACTCAATAGTTTTGATATCCGATACTTTTTCATTACGACGTGCCTCACGTGCATTTTTTTGTTCTTCCGAAAATTTTGCATACTTCACTCTTTCATATATTTCATGAGCAAGAGATGTCGAAAAAATCGGTAACAAAAGGTGATAACTACAAGAAGTTACTGGCCAATAAAGTTGCTTAGCTAATCTGTGTGAAGCTGGATCACGTGTCTCTAGTGCTAACTTAAACCCAGATAACCATTCAGACAACTGTTGCTCGGTCTCAGCAAACTGCTTAAAAGGTGACATATCATCTTGTTGAATATAATGAACAAGCAACTTGCCTGAACTATCTTGTAGCATCAGTAGCTTACCCACATCCAAAGCTGCCGCATTACCAACAATATCAACCACTGGTGCCTCAAGGCTGTGAGTACCTATAAATTGAGAATAATTTTCATCAAAGTTAGCTAAAACACTGGTTCCTCTCGCATCAGAGTGAGTGTACTTCAAAGCGTGAGTTGCCATCTCAATTTGCTTTGCTCTTTTGGCAGCATCCGATAGCCATAAAGCAGGCTTATAACCTTCAACTTTTTCAACCCTTAACTCATATCGCTTCTGTTCGTATGCTGGAACCTCTTCCGGCAAAGCTGCGTTCATACCTTTTTGGGTTGCGTTATCGAACTCACCTATCTTTTCCTCTTTACGACTATTGATGTAGTCGAGGATTTTATCAGAGAGTGTTTTCTTTTCTTCCTGCTCCATCCCTTTTTCCTTCTTTAGATAACTTTATAGAATCCGAAAATTTCGCTCTGCTGCCAGACGTCTTTTTCACTTTCGCGACGCAAGTTCACTGAACCAAATTGTATCGTTGCTTCAGCAAGCGTTAGGTTTAAACGTTCCGCTAATTCGTTGATTTGCTTACTGTAATCAAACGCACCACCCCAAACACTTACACCTCGAGCTAAAGCGATACTGTCATTACGCTGAAAGCTTTGCTTGTCATCCAGTTTTAATTCACCGTTATCATGCCAACGATGCATCAATGGTTCATCGAACTCTTCTTCGATGTAGTAGCAATAATCTTCACTAGGCGTATGACGACGAAACGGCAGGAGCTTTTGCAAATGGCTTGTCCAATGCATAGGCTGTTGCCACCAAAGGCCAGCGTAAGCTTCGTCTGAATGTTTATCGGTGCCCCACAGCTGCATGGCTAAGGCTGCATGCTCAAGGTCTACAAAGCGCTTCGTTGGTTTTAGCTCAGCCGCTTTTTGGATTCGAGGTAAGGCATTAATGGTTTGATATTCACTTGGCTCAAGGCACTGCTCCAGTAAATGTGACTGCAACATTAATGATTTGCTTTCAAACCCAGGACGCATGTAGCTGATTTCATCACCACGCAATGCGCGCCAATTCTGGTTGAGTAGGTGAATATTAGGCTTCTCTACGATTGTCACTTGATCGTGACGCAATACTCGTCCTGCTAGCTGTATCAATGAGCGAATCGATGATGGCTCCACGACCGCCCAGTCATAGGAGTGATCCCGCCCTACTTCGGTAACTGGACTGCCCAACACCACAAAGATATGCTGCTTCTCAGGTGCTTTATCTATGGCATCGCGTACACTGGGTTGCAGCCATATTGCCCTAGGGTCTTTGCGGTTTAGCACGGTATCGAGCATGTGCTCAATCTCCGAACGCTGCAAAAGCAGATACTGACTGTGATAGACACAATAATGCATCTGCACGCCATCAGGGCTTGGCATTGCCATAAGCTGTTTGGCGATGGCAACCAGCTGGTTAATATTCGCTATACGCACCAAACCAAAGCTCGCCTTAGCCCGCTTCGATGGGTGGTTATGATGATAGTGCTGATGCAGCGTTAAAATACTTTGTTGAACTTTAGTGGCGATTTCATCCATGAGCGCGGTTTTTGCTACAGGTTCAAGCGTTACTAACTCGACTCTTCTACGTACCGCTTGCTGGGTAAGTTTGTCACAGCGTTTTGCTATCACGCGCTTATGCTCAGCACGGAAGTCAGACAGTTGCGCCGCCTGTATGGAAGAGCTTTTGAATTCATCAAACCAAGCACAAACGATGTTGGTAGTAGAGCTTGAATTAACACTGACAGCTTTTTCATATTGTGCTCGTCCGGATTGGTAAGCATCGAACAACGCTTCGATCAAATCCGGCGGTAAGGTCGCAGAGGACAGTAAAACATGACTTCCCAGCAAGCCTGCCCAATGCACCAGACGACACAGCGCAGGCAAATCTTCCAAACCAAAATCATCCGGCTCATCCAACACCAAATCTGAGGTTAACAAACGTAGCATGGGCGCGATTTGCTTACCGCCGCGACTGCCTTCGGTTGCAGGCATCAGATGGTCAATCGTACTCACCAAGACTGGTGCATTAACGAGCTTATTGATCTTGGGAGAACTTTTGAGCCAGTTTGATAAGAAGCCGTCTCCTAATGCACCTTCGTAACTGACATAGCAGTCTTGATCGGCAAATTCATTGGCTGATTCGGAACCCAGTACGCGCTCCTGTGTTTCATTTGAAACATCCGCTTTTTTCGCTTGATGATCATCGTGCAGCGCTTTCACCGCTTTAGAGCCAATCATCACGGCAAGATCTTCTTCATCGAGCTTTAATAACTCTTTAAAAGCATCACCCGTTTGCAGAGTTAACGTTCTTAAGCCCAGCGCCACACTAAAACGACAACCTTTTCGTTCGTCTGCTAGCCCATACATAATGCGCGCATTGGCAAAGGTTTTACCCATGCCAGTAGAGGCCATATTTACCCCAAAAAAGCCATGTTGGCGCGCTGTATCGCGTACACTTACCGCTAACTCATAGGCTTTATTTTGCCAAGCAAAGCGGCTATTAGCAGTACGCTTCTTTAGCTCAGGATGCCGCGTAATTACTGGTAAGGATTCTTTTAGGGACGGCAATTTTCGTACCATTTGATGGCTATGGTGGTACACACCGATCAAATGATCATCTAGGGTTTGATTATATTTGCCTTTATCAGCACTGCCTCGCTCGCGCCATGTATTGGCAAAGACAGTGTCTTTTTGTGTTTTGCCCCACGCAGGATCGTGCCAAGCGCTTTTTTGCCCTACACGGTTTTGCCCTGAATAGTAATGATCCGCCAGCATTAGGCTTAAGCGAGAAAGGTGTAGTGTAAAGGGATCAAACAGCCACTCAGCTTGGGGAAGGCTTGAGCGCTTGAGTGCTTGCGCACCGACACGGGCTAAACGCTCACGCCACACTTTGCTGCGAAATGGCGTGCCTTTTGGAAATGCCCAAACGGCTTCAATTTCTTCGCGACTCCAATCTTTGGAGCTTTGCGGTGAGTTCCAAGGGCTTTTAACGGAGCTAAGCATACGCTGCGGACGAACCAAGTAATTTGAGTCAGCCTGATCAGGCTCTGGCAGTTTGTGGTGACTGAGTATCAGCCAAGCGACAGTTTGCGCTACTGGCGGTAAATTTCTAAATGGCGAGCGGGCTCTTTTGTCTAACCCATCTTTGATAAGTGCTTCTCGAACAAGGCCATCAGTATGAGCATCGATTTGAGTTAAAGCAGTTAACCAAGCGTAATCCTGCTGCGATGACTCAACACCAGCTGTAGCTGTTTGAACAAAGGCTTCAAAAACACGCAGGGATACCCACTCATGTCGGTAAGGTTCAAACATGTCTGTTTTCTTGCGAGGGTTAATTTTATCCTGAAAGGCTTGGTTGGCTTTACCCACATCATGAAATAGCGCCGCGATGCAGGCCAATAGACGCATATCCTCTGCGGTATGCCAGACATTTTCATCTTTGGCACGCAAAATATCTCGACCTGTTACATTGGTCGGAACCGTGCCTTCACTGTTAAAACGTCGCGGGTTACCCACAATCCATTTCAAATCAGTACGATTACTTCCACGTATCCAGTGGCAGGCTACGGAGGTGTTACGGCGAGCGGTTTTCTTAAGCAATTTACGCAGAGTTACCAAGCCTTGCTCAGTAATCGCCGTCTGCCAAGTGCGATCACCCGTGCGCTCAGCAAATTGATCAATGATACGGCGTGTTTCCTGTAACGCTTTTTTGGAACATTGAGAAACCAGCAAGATATTCATATTAAGCGCTGCACTCCTCACTGATCGCTTTGAGACTGTCGATCATAAAATCGAGCGCTTCACTCTGACGCACCGCCCCAATGCAGGCTTGGCGAAAGTCTTGCTCTGTATCGCCATTCATCGCACTCAGGAAAGCCTGAGGGAGAACAACCGCATCTTTCACTAGATCCGCCGCATCAAACACTAAACCGCCACGGCGTGTTTTACCATGCAATACAGATAAACCATGAGGCAACCCTAGTACCCAAGTTGCGGTAGCGCCCAGACCGTAGGCCAAATAATTGCCGTGATCTAAAAAACGATTTGCAAAATCCGTCCCTGCGCCTTGCTTCACCCTTGAAAAGTCATTGTAGCCAGTCACATTACAAATGATTTTATACAGCGCCTTAGTTAAGCGCGCTTCACTAAGCATTAAGGTTTGCGTGTCTTTAGCTTCGTCCACCTGCAGCTCAAACTGCTCTAGTGCTTTAGTAAGATCGGCTACATTAATGGCTAATCCAGATTCTTTTAGCTGCTTATTTTTAAGCCATTGAGCTTTGGTAAATTCGATACGATATTTCTGGATAAGCTTGGCAGCATCCAGCCGCTTGGCTTCGTCAAACCAAAACGACACCCAGTTTTGCAAATAACCTACCGGACGGTACTCACTCTGAGGACTAAAAAAAGATACGTCGAAGTCCACTTCATTAGTGGAAAACAGCGGTGCGCCACCGCCGCCACAAAAGCCAATCAGTACGCCGGCTTTCGCCAGCTCCCTGACAGCGGCTTGCGTGATCGACGTGCCATTACCGAGTAACAGCGTAGTGGTATTGGCAATCGGAATATTCCAATAGTAAGACTGCTTGCCTTCATCGGTGACGTATTCTACTCGGCCGTCTTTGACCAATACTCGACAGTATTCTAAGTAGTACATATTGGCACGTTTAGAGTGCAATATGGTTTTCATATCCGTTGGTGAAAATTGCTCCATCACTCAAATCCCTTAGTCATTTCCCTTCACTCTAATCACTTTTTCAGCCTTCACAACCCTGTACATTTGCACACGTTAACTGAGTTAACAGGTGTTTGCTCTGCAGCAATCTATCTAGTCATAAAGCCATGCTTTGATGTCAGCGTAGTTAACACATACCAGTTGTTGGGCTTGTGGGTTTACTTCGAGCATTTTGGTTTTGATCTGTAGATCGTCGAGGGTGTATTTGACCAATGCGCCGGTGGTGGCGATGACGAGCTGGCCATTTTGCATGCCGTAGTCGTGTTCGATGATGGCTTTTTGTTGTGCGGTAAGACGTTGATCCGGCTCGAGGATAATCTCTACCGGTGTGTTCCAAGCTTGATCGTCTTTTGCTGTGTACGTGGCAGGTGTGCCGTCAAAATCCACACTGATAAAGCGGCTTAAGACAAAGTCACGAAAGCCTTGCGCGTGTTCACAGTAAGCGCGCACATGCCAGCGATTGGCGGCTTTGACAAAGGTATGTGGGTACAGGATACGTTCTTGAGCAGCACTACCACTGATAGAGAGATAATTAGCATCGGCCGCTGCGTTGCTATCCAAGGCTTGGATCAGTGGACGCATGATTTCTGGTGCGACAAAGCGGCGCGGCATCACAATACGCGTGACACTTTGGGTTTCAGAGACTTGTGTATCGTGGCTACGATTGGGAAACAACCCCAGCTTACGCCAGTCTAGATATTCATCAATAGCGCCTGAGATGTAGTACGGCGTATGGAAAATAGGCGCATGATAGGCTTTTTTGGACGCTTGGTAATCGACCGGTAAATCTGCCTCGGCATGATAGGCTTTGATCCATTTACTGGCGGTTTGGCGGGTAACGGCGAAGCGTTCGGTGAGGGCACGGGAGTTGATGTGCCCTTCCCAGTACAATAGTAGTTCTATCAACCAATTAGGGTGCGGGGTGCCCCATTGTTTTACGTCCATGCTCTACATCCTTCCTAGGCGCTAGGTGAAGCTAGAGCGTAAAGAATTACGACTGTGTGAGCAATATTGGTGCGCGATAAAATGCGCGAGCGAGCTTAAGAGTTAAGCTTGTAAGCCCCTTCACGCATGCAGCGGCCAGAAAGATCCCACATGGCTTTTTCGTCACTCATTTGACGTAGGTTGTCAGGGTTACAATTTTCGGCGCTGACTTCATTGGCGCCATCAGAGCAGCCTGTGACAACAGTGAAAAGTGCGATGGTTAGCAGACCGGCAAAGTATTTAAGTTTCATACACTCACTTCCTTAGTTGAATGATGCTTCATAAATGTTTCGCTTTACACGATATCGACAAAGTAAAGCAGTTAAAAGCGTTATGGATCTATATTGTAGGTTTCATTGCATAAAATCAACAAATGAAAATGGTTTTCATCTGTTTTTCTTGCATATTGCTTACATAAATATCGTGACTCTTAACAAGAAACTGAAGCCATCTACATAGGAAGTTATTGATACGCATAGATTAATAGGTTGCGCGGCGTGAGTGTGACGGGGCAGAACTCACGGATGCTAACTTGGTAGCCGTTTTCTTCGAGGTATAGAGCACGATCGAGCACCAGCCAACGCTCGAGCGCTTGACGAAAATGTTGTGTGATACTTTCGATCATGGCGACATGCTGACTGCGCTGCTGGCCGATTGTTTCGTAGCCGCTCAGTAATGCCGCGTCGGTCGGCTTTGGCAGTGATTTTTGCTCAGCGGCCCAATGGCAAAACGCGAAAAAGCCCTCTTGTAATAAAGCTTTAGGGCAAGATGGCACAGCAAGATATTGATTGACACCGGTCACGTCACGCTGCCAGCTATCAAAGCCTAGACGATAACTGAGTTCGAGCTGTTTGAGGCGTTGCTCGCGCAGGCCAGCGGTGGCGACTTCTTTGACGGCGAGCTTCAGATTGTCTTTGCTCAGTCGTGTGGTGGCGCGCTGCCCTTGAATAGACAGCGGGCGATAGTGCGCGTCTTGCGTTAAGTGATAACAACAGGGAGAAATGGCGATGCGCTTAAGCGCTGCCGCCACGCCCTGCTCCAACAGCACCCGATGCAAGTCACCACAAGCATGCAGCGCCACGGCGCTGTTGGCGTGCTCAAGTGCCGCTTGCCCTTCGCCCTTGAGCACATCGGCATGAGTAAAAGTTTGGGCAACCTGCAAACGCTTAGCCTCAGCTGTGCCAGCCTCACATAAGCTTGGTTGCCATTCTAGGCTGTGCACTTGAGTCTCATGCTGAAACGCCAACACTTTGCCCAAATGCCCTTTGCCGGCACACCACTCAACGGTCGGCGAGATCAGCTCAATGGCATCACTTAAAGCAAGGATTTGCTGCCATTTGCGCCCTTTTATACCTTGCTCGAAGTAACTGGGTGGTGCAGCTTTTGATATAGGATTTTCCGTGGCGGCAAACGGCCATGCGGGTCGCTCACCATACTCTGGCACAAGGCGAGCTAAAGCGGCTTCCACCTCGGTCGCGCTTGGCACCTCGGTTTGCTCACTGAGCCACTGACACAAAGCCGGATAAGTCTCCTGCCATGGCCAATCAAGGTGGTGAAAACTTTGCACATCCCACAACGGTCGATGCTGAGTCAGCCAGTGATCATGCTGTAAAAAGGCTTGGGCAAAAGAAGAAGTCATAGAGGGCAGCCGCTAGGTGTTCAGATTTTTGTACAGTTTGGCAAAAGTTCGCATTTATTGGCGCTTACGCGAATTGTATTTTAGCGTCAAAAGCGCAGAATAAGGGACCTTTTGTTTATTACGCAAGGCAATTCTTGCTCCCGCTCTAAGGAAATTTCAGATATGTTCAAACACCTTAAGGCCGTTCCTGGCGATCCTTTGTTAGCCCTGATTGTTGCTCACCAACAAGATCCAAATCCTAAAAAAATCGATTTGGGTGTCGGTGTCTATAAAGATGATCTTGGCCGTACACCTATTCTTGAGTCGGTCAAAAAAGCCGAAGCTCTGATGGTTGAAAACGAGGAAACCAAGGCTTATCTGGGTGTTTACGGTGCCGCGGATTTCGCACCTTTGATCCAAAATCTTTTGCTGGGCAAAGACAGCGACATCATTAAACAAGGTCGCATCGCGTCGACACAAACACCTGGTGGTACTGGCGCGCTGAAAGTCGCGGCCGATTTCATCAGTGCTAACCTTGATGGCGCGCGTTTGTTTGTCAGTGATCCGACTTGGGGCAACCATACGTCGATCTTTAACTCTGCGGGCGTTGAAGTGGTGGAATACCCTTACTACGATCCACAAACTAACGATGTACGCTTTGACGATATGATGGCGTTTTTAGACGCTGAAATGAAGCAAGGCGATGTGCTATTGCTGCACGCTTGCTGTCATAACCCAACCGGCGTTGACCTTAAAATTGAACACTGGCACGCACTGACAGATTTCGTAAATCAGCGTGGCGTATTGCCGCTTGTAGATGCCGCTTACCAAGGTTTTGGTGATGGCTTAGACGAAGATATGGCTGGCCTGCGCTACATGGCTGAACGCGTATCAAGCATGTTGATTGCTAACTCGTTCTCGAAAAACTTCGGTATTTACCGTGATCGTTGTGGTGGTCTAAGCGTAATTGCTGAGACAGCAGAAGAAGCAACCAATGCGTTTTCGATTATTGGTCAAGCGATCCGCGCTAACTACTCTATGCCGCCAGCGCACGGTGCGACAGTGGTATACACCATTATGAACAACCCTGAGCTGCACGCGCTTTGGGAGCAAGAAGTGACTGAAATGCGTAGTCGCATCAACAACTTGCGCACTAAACTGGTACAAAAGCTAGCCACTTCGGGTGTGAGCAAAGACTTCAGCTTCATCGAAAAGCAACGTGGTATGTTCTCTTACTCAGGCCTAACCCTTGAGCAAGTACGCACATTGCGCTCTGAATACTCGATCTACATCGCAGACACAGGTCGCATGAGTGTGGCGGGTATCAGTGATGACAATATCGATTACCTATGTGAATCGATCGCTAAAGTTGTCGGCTAATCTTGCTACTGTATAACTAAAAAGAGCCTCATCTGAGGCTCTTTTTTTGTCTAGCGTTTGGCTTTTATGGGCATTTAGTAGACTTAATGCAGCACTGGAGCCGCACTTGGATCATCATTGGTCTGGATTTCGGGGTGGTTATATTGCGCCAAGCGAGTCACGGAAGGCTCGAGCGTTTCACGCCAAAATTGGCGCTCTGCATCGCTCATGGCATCAAGCTTTTCCCAACCACGCGGTGAACCAAATAGACGTACGCCGGCCATGACCTCGTCGATAAACTCGCGCTCAGCACAGCGGCTAAGACCGGTCAGTCTTGCGCCACGTAAAAAGCCCGCGCACCAATCTTCTACGATCACAGTCACATGACCTTTGTCGTCGTCATGCTCTAGGTACAAAGGATTCAGATTACCATTGATCAGGCCGTCTACCGCTTCTAAGTGTAGCAGCATGACCAAGCCATAAAATTCGTCTTCTTCGTCTTTCACTGGCCAATTAGGTTGGTCTTCTTTCACGCCCCAAATCGCAGGGAACCAATCGTCTGGCGAGAGTACATCTTTACTACACCCGATCGCGGTGACAAATCCATCCAGCTCAGACACTGTCATGATGGAACGCTCTGAGCCATAGTTCTGCAAATAGTAATCTAGGCGCTCGTACATCGCCTCAACTGGCAAAGCTTCGTCTTGCATAATACATCTCTACATGTCGGGTTAGAGACTCTAAGTGTAATCGCTTTTGCGGGATTTATCAGGTAGGAATTTGGCGTACGACTCGGCACTTTGAAGAGTAAGCCATGAAGGATAAAGGAAGAAGCACGGCCGAGCGGCCATGCTTCCAAGGTCTATTAGTTACCTTTTGGGTAGATGTTGATTTCTACACGACGGTTACATTGACGACCTGAGCTAGTGCCGTTGTCACAGATTGGCTGGCTTTCGCCGGCACCCATAGTAGACAGACGGTTGCTGGCAACGTTTTGGCCGATCAAGTAAGAACGTACTGAGTCGGCACGCTTAAGAGACAAGTCTTGGTTGTACTCTTCGCTACCTGTGCTGTCTGTGTGACCTGTGATCATCAAGACGGTGTCTGGGTATTCAACCAAGATTTTGGCAACGCCATTAAGCGTAGGGAAGATTGATGATGAAAGGTTTGATGAATCAGTCGCAAAACCAATGCCATTTTCCATCACTAGCTCAAGCTGATCTTGACCTACACGGCGCACTTGCACACCAGAGTTACGTAGCTCTTCACGTAGCTCAGCTTCTTGACGGTCGAAGTAGTTACCCACGCCAGCACCGACTGCACCGCCAGCCACAGCGCCCGCTAGAGCACGGTTACGACGCTCTTTAGCGTTGTCACCTGTTGCAAGGCCCACTAACACACCTGACACAGCACCAACGATCGCGCCTTTAGACGTTGAGTTGGTTTCAGTTTCGCCAGTGGTCGCATTTTGACGCTGCATAGACTGACAACCTGCTAGAACAGCAGCGATAGATACGATGGCGATAGTGCTTTTTAGTTTCATCTCAATAATCCTTAATTAAGCTATTCGTTTGATAATTAGAATGTAGCAGTCTTTACAGTATAAAGGCCAATGCATGGCAAGAGTCCAGCTTCACAAACTATTTACTTAGCATTTCCATTTGCTGGCATTACGTTGACATTTTGCTGCACAGGTTTGCTTTAGACTACGCCTTGGATAAATCAAAAGTATTGATGTTGGATTAACGGTTTTATGAAACAACTATGTGTAAAAGCCACCACTTTAGTGGTCGCCATGACGGGCGTATTGCTGCTACAAGGCTGTAGCCCAGAGGTCGGCACACCAGAATGGTGTGATGATATGAAAGATAAACCAACTGGCGAATGGACCGCTAATGAAGTGTCTGAATTCACGCGCAGCTGCTTGATTACCCGAGCAGAATAAGCCTCCGCTCACAACGTAAAAAGCCGCCTTAAAGGCGGCTTTTACTGGCGCTAGCAGCAAAGTTAATCCACGATCGCTAGGTTGCCGTAGGTTTCGAGCCAATTCTTACGATCACTGGCACGCTTTTTCGACAACAGCTTGTCCAGCACTTCACCGGTATCCAATGGATCTTCCATGGTTAACTGAATCAGGCGACGTGTGTCTGGCGCCATGGTCGTCTCACGCAATTGCGCTGGGTTCATTTCACCCAAGCCTTTAAAGCGCTGTACGTTTGGCGTGCCACGTTTGTTTTCCGCTTCAAGCTTGTGCAGGATGATGTCTTTTTCCTCGTCATCCAAGGCATAGTGCACTTCTTTGCCCATATCGATACGGTACAAAGGCGGCATCGCCACAAAAACGTGACCATTCTTGACCAAGGTTGGGAAGTGCTTCACAAACAATGCACACAGCAAGGTCGCGATGTGCAGACCATCGGAGTCAGCATCGGCCAGGATACAGACTTTGCCGTAGCGCAGCCCAGAGATGTCTTCGTCCATCGGATCTACCCCAAGGGCCACAGAGATATCGTGAATCTCTTGCGAACCCAGCACTTGGCTCGAGTCCACTTCCCATGAGTTGAGGATCTTACCGCGCAGCGGCATGATGGCTTGGAAGTCTTTATCACGGGCTTGTTTGGCAGAGCCACCCGCCGAATCACCTTCCACTAAGAAAAGCTCACTGGTGCGGCCATCTTGACCCGCACAGTCGGCTAATTTACCTGGCAGAGCCGGGCCTTGGGTGACCTTTTTACGTACGACTTTTTTACTGGCACGCAGGCGCTTTTGCGCACTGGAGATGATCAGTTCGGCGATCTTGGTGCCGTCTTCTACGTGCTTGTTAAGCCACAAGCTAAACGCATCTTTTACCGTCGCAGAGATAAACGCTACGATCTGGCGCGATGACAAGCGCTCTTTGGTTTGCCCTGAGAATTGCGGTTCTTGCAGCTTGGCTGACAACACATAACTACAACGATCCCAGACGTCTTCTGCGGTCAGCTTGACGCCACGCGGCAGCAGGTTGTGGAATTCACAGAACTCACGGATACCCTCTAAAAGTCCGGTACGCAGACCGTTGACGTGGGTACCGCCTTGGGCCGTCGGGATCAAGTTGACATAGCTTTCGGTGATCAGCTCACCGCCTTCTGGTAGCCACTGTACCGCCCAATCGACACCTTGTGTGGGCTCAACCGCACCACCGATAAAGGGCTCTTCGGGCAGCAACACAAAGCCTTCGTTGGCTTTCATCAGATAGTCTTTTAGACCGTCTTCGTAGTACCATTCTTCACGCTCTTCGCTGGCGCCACTTTGGTCGACAAACACCACATGCAGGCCTGGGCATAATACCGCTTTGGCTTTAAGAAGGTGTTTAAGACGAGATAGTGAGTACTTACCACTGTCGAAGTATTTTGGGTCCGCCGAAAACTTCACCATGGTGCCGGTATTTTTCTTACCGACCGTACCCACTTCCGCTAACTCGGAGACTTTATGACCATCGGCAAAACCAATGTGGTACTGAGTGCCGTTACGCTTGACCCACACTTCCAGTGAGGTGGATAAGGCGTTTACGACGCTGACGCCCACACCGTGCAAACCACCCGAGAACTGATAGTTTTCGCCCGAGAACTTACCGCCCGCGTGCAGCTTGGTCAAAATCAGCTCGACCCCAGACACGCCTTCTTCAGGGTGAATGTCCACCGGCATGCCGCGGCCATTATCTTCCACACTGAGCGAGTTATCTTTGTATAGCGTGACTGTGATGCGGTCCGCGTGACCGGCGATCGCTTCGTCTACCGAGTTGTCGATGACTTCTTGCGCAAGGTGGTTTGGGCGAGTGGTTTCCGTGTACATCCCTGGGCGTTTTTGTACAGGCTCTAGCCCGCTGAGAACTTCAATGGATCCAGCATTATATTCTTTTGCAGACATGGGTACTTCCAAAATTCAAGGGCGGTTCATCCGCCAAAAAGCAAAGTGGTAAGAGTCTATAACGGGTTGTGCACGCTGGCAAACCTTGACAGCGTAAAGCCTTACGCTACGTCAGTGAAACCAGCAAAACGCAAGATGTCGTCCACATGACGCTCAAAGCCAACAAAGCTATGGTCGCCATTAGGCTCGTGGGTTTTGTGTGCCACATGCGGGTAGGCATTAAGGGCCGCTTGATAATCTAAGACTTCATCACCCTCTTGCACCATTAGCCAGATATTTTCTGGGCGCGGTTGCCAAGTTTGCAGGTCTTCAAGCTCTTGCATATGCGCTTCTTCGAGCACGTAGGTTTCTTGGGTGTAAGGGTTGGTTTGTTCGCCCAAATAGTCGCGCAGTAGCACAGGCGCTTCGACAGCTGGGTTCACTAACACGGCTTTAAGGCCAAATTTGTCCGATAGAAAGCTGGCGTAGAAGCCTCCCAAAGAACTGCCGACTAAAGTCACTTCGTAACCTTCCATCTGTAAGTCTTCGATCTGTTCGCTAAGCTGGTCGATCGCAGCTTGGGGCTGCCAAGGTAGACGTGGGCAGGCAAATTGCTCACCCAGCCCCAGCGCTTGCATGCGCTGCTTAACCAGTTGAGATTTGTGTGACAGTTCTGAGCTGTTAAAGCCGTGAATATAAATAATAAAGGGCATGCATCGACACCTTGGTTAGGCCAACTGAAAATCCGGCAAATCGTACATGCGATGGCCGTGCTTCAAGCACAGCTCTAGAAGATCTGCCAGCTGTTGGTTTAAGCGGAATTTTTCATCGCGATGGTGCATGTCATCATTCGGGTACGGGTAAACCCCTTGGTAATGACGATGACCATCGGTGATCTCGGCGATCCCCACGTCGTGGTATAAGCGCACTGTCATGATTAAATCACTGCTAAACGGCAATTTGATGGCAATCTCAGGCGAAAAGGTCAGGGTCAGCTGCGCAGTAAAGCGCGTCTCTTCGGTTAGCTCCAAAGATAAGCGGCTTTGTTGGCCATTAGTATGAATAGTGAAGTGCCAAGCGCTCTCTTCCTCATACCCACGCACAAGCTTGCCAAGGCGTCGATAATTCAACTCCCCTAGCATCTGAAGCTCGGCTAAATTTGGGATATAAGACTTCTGCATGGATACTTCTCATCATTCAAGTTAGTTAACTTTGTAAACCTTTTCCCTTCTTAATGGTGTCTTTTTGGCTCATTTCAAGCTTAGAACACTTTCCCAAATCCGCTACTAGGTGCCTATCTTTGTCCTGCCAGTAGGCATTGAACCAATCAAAAAAGGCGCTCTTATCTTGCTCTCCCTGTAATTGGCGCACAGGGGCGGGGATATCAATGTCGCGCACCTTAACATATGCGCGGATGGCCCGACCACACAGCAGATCCCAATAGGACGGGGCTTCCCCAAAATATGCGATGTTGACGTCTGTGATGGTGTCAAATCGTTGCGGCATAGCGTTGAGCACCATCCAAACACCGCCCGCCTTCGGCCTTAAAAGTTGCTGATAGGGTGAGGCTTGGTCTGCATGCTTTCGCGCGCTAAAGCGGGTGCCTTCGGCAAAACTTAGCACCGAGCTGGGTGCGGCCAGTAGCGGCGCACAGGCTTTAGCGGTCGTCTGACGATCCACTTGGGCTAACTCAGGGCGCTTGGCCAACACCGCTTTGCTATAACGTTTGACCTGTGGAAAGCCCATAAGTTTAGTCGCCGTGCCAACCAATGGCAGCCAAAACAAGGTATCTTTCATAAAAATACGTGGCATCGGCACACGCCCGTTCAGCTGCGCCAATAAAATAAACACATCAACCCAAGAGCGATGATTGGCAATCACCAGATGCCATTGCTGGTTTGTCGGCGGTTGCCAGTCATCTAACTGCCAGCGTGTATCGAGCATGACCGTGAACCAAAACGTACAACCGCTGACCCAAGCTTGATAACAACGATCGTACCATGGCCGCGCCCAAGCATTTGGCTTGCGCCACAGCCACTGCACGAGCGCCACTAAGTGAATGGCGATACCACACAGCAAAATATTGCTACTGACGAATAAAAATGAAAGCAGCCCAATAAAGGGCTGCATCCATGTCCAAGGTAAGAGTTTCGTTAACACTGTTTAGTTACCGTCTAACCACTTTTGCTTGAGTTTATCACGATTTAGCGCAAACCATTGCAACGCCATGATGGCACTGGCATTGACGATCTCTTGCTCCAACAAAGGCAGCACATCGTCACTGTCAAATAGATGCAATTTGATGTCTTCGTGCTCTTCGTCTAAACCTTGTGTTTTATCTAGATTGACTTGGCTGGCATCGATTTCACCTGCGTACATGCGCAAGTGTTCTACCAAACCACCGGGCGATGGCACAAAGCGGAACATGTACTCTAGACGCTGCACCTCGACCCCCGCCTCTTCTAGTGACTCGCGGCGTGCTACATCTTCGTCAGACTCGCCTTTTTCGACCATGCCGGCGACCACTTCTAACAACCAAGGCGATTCGTGCTCTGGCAAACAAGGGCGAAATTGCTCAATCATCAATAACTTATCAAGCTTAGGGTCAAACAAGAGCACACAAATCGCATCCGAACGCACCATCATTTCGCGGGTCATAAACTCCGACCATTCACCGTTGAACTTACGATGGCGCAATTCACGTTTATTCATTTTAAAGAAGCCGTCGTAAACCACTTCGTCTTTTCGAATCTCTACATCACTGTGCTGGTAAGTCGGCTTAAATTTCACTTGTCATCGTCCTTTTCATACCACTCTTTGGGCGGGCGGTAGCGACTATCGTCACTCTCTTCAGGCGCTTCGCTTTGCTCAAGATCGAGGGCGGGGTCTATGTGTTCGTCTAAGATCATCTGATGTTTATCGTGCTTGAAGTAGCGCTCCTCGTCAAACGCTTGCACCAAGTGCGGATGCAAGATGCTCAGGGCGCTAATGACCATGCCGTTGATCACCGCTTCAGGGAAGATAAAAATCGGCAAATAGCCTAGGTATTCGCCGATTTCCATATCCAGCGCTCCCTGTCCAAACGCCGCTACTAAAGCAAATGCCAATAGACTTGCTAGCGTAGTGGTGAGAACCGTACCAAAAAAACCTACTCCCATAATAAATACAAACGGATTACTCGGCTGAAGGCGCTCAACCCTTTGATGCAACCACCAAACACCCAACACCGGCACGGCGACATTTAGCAGTGCGTTAAACGCCAACATAGAAGCGTATTGCGGCGCCAACAGCACGTCTATCGTCTGCGCTAACACACCAGAAATCAGCGCCAGCGGCCAACCAAATACCAAGGCAAAGGTACTCATACCGATAAAATGCACCACCACACCAAGGTTTAGATCGATGCTGAGCTGCCAAACGACGATTAGACCTAAGGTGAAACCAAGCCAACGGTGCTGCAGCGGCGCATCAGATAGCAAGGTGCGCCACGGGGCATAGCGTACAGCAAGCCCTAGTAACAACAGCATCAGAGGCCAAAAAAACCAAGCAAAACCGTTTATAAACATATTGTTAGCGAAGTTCATTTGCACTCCCTAGCATTTGGTAATAAAGTTTTAGCAATACAAAAAGGTGAATAAAACCATGGACTCACGACGCTGTGACTGGTGCTTAAGCAGCCCTGAATACATCGCTTACCACGACAATGAATGGGGCAAACCGGTCACCGATGACCAGACCTTATTTGAGTTTATTGTACTGGAAAGCGCGCAGGCAGGATTAAGCTGGATCACGATATTGCGCAAACGTGAAGGCTATCGCCAAGCATTTCACCAATTCGACCCGACTAAAGTTGCCGCGATGACGGCCGAAGATATAGATAGACTGTCACAAGATAGCCGCATCGTGCGCCACCGAGGCAAAATCGCCGCGACCGTTACCAATGCACAAAGCTTCTTACGCACCGCCCAAGAATTTGGCTCGTTTGCTGAGTATTTATGGAGCTTTGTGGACCATCAAGTGATCGTCAATCAACCACAAAGCTTGGCCGAGGTGCCCGCTGTGACACCACTGGCCGAACGGATTTCTAAAGATATGAAACGCCGTGGTTTTAAGTTTTTTGGCCCCACCATTTGTTACGCCTACCTACAAGCGGTTGGCGTAGTGGATGATCACCTGGTTGGGTGTGTGGTGAAACCTTAGCAGTATTCGATCAAATCTTCTTGCGCTAATCGATGCATAATCGGGATCAGATCCCATGCTGGCACATTAATCAGTTCTGCAATATCTAACAATGAAACACTGCCATCACAGTAACTGATGAAGTTCATCATGCTACGCACTCCTGTGGCATGATCTTTTGATGACACCGTCGGATACAGGCCGCGCTTGCCAAGCTGTGGCTCACACAACACTTTCATTTTCGGTTTGTAATTCGCCTCTAAGATATCCAACGCCCGCTTAATGACTAGATACCCTCCGTATAAACCATTTGGACTGATCAGATCCATATCATCCAAGGATGTATGATACTCGGGGTACTCGCCGTATTTACTGCGCATCATCGAGCACACGGGCAAATCCACGCCTGGCGCACAAAACTGACGTTCATCACTGCCCCGATCAAGCCACGTATAAGCACTGTAATCAGGATAAGTATGCTTTAAGGTATGTTTAGCAAGCTGATCTGCCAAGGTATGTCCATGTCGACTAGGCACATACGAATGATCACGCTCGTCGCCGACGCAAGTAACAATAAAGCCCGCTTGCAGGCGCTGTTTTAGTGTATCCAAGTGCTTCGAAAGGTAAGTGATCGAACCAATGGTCTCAGGTAAAAATAAAATACGATAACTAAAACGGCGCTTAGGCAGCGCTAAAATATGTTGTGCTAATGCAGTAGCCACCACTGGCCCAGAGACTTCGTTGTTGGCCATTGACGGGTGGCAAACATAGGTTGAGAGCATGACTTCTTGCTCAGTCTCTCCGGGTATTAGTAGCTCACCATAGTTAAGCACTCCAGGCGCTAAGTCTGAGTCGATGTGCACCCGAAAGTTTCCTGCAGGCAGTGCGTCTCGCTGTTGCTGGGTTAAGCAAAAACCCCAGCGCCTTTTGTAATAAGAGGTGACATAGGGGATAGCATCAGGCTGCTCAGGCAAGGAGTACAAATGCGCCTGTAACTCCTCAAGAGACATCATCCGATCTACTGGCTCTGAATAACCTAAAACGTGCAGGTTGTTGTCATGAAAGTCGACAATGCGCTCACCTGACTCATGTTCGATCCACGCTGAGCGAATATTCCACTCATTCGGCACTTCCCAATCAAACACTTTGGTCCCGGTGGCCACTGAATGTACCGTAAGACCTGGCAGCTTATCTTGTAAGTAGGCCAGAGTATCTCGTACCCCTTGCCCCGTTAAGCTACGAGGAATGGGATACAACTCTTGTGCCCATTGATACATGGTTTGAGCCAGCTGCTCAGGATCTAAAAATAATGTCACGTTTGGTAAGGCCTTGTCTGTGGAGGGGTCGTTAACCAGATATAGGGATCTTCAAGCATCAAATGATGCACATGCTCATAGAAGTTTTGCATACTAAACGACTCTGCTATCGAGCGTCCTAGGGGGACCGAATGCAGCTTATGGCGCTGTTGGAAAGAAGCCATTATCTTTCGATTACGATCGCGCTGCACATCCATATCACGATACAGCACATGCAAATAAAAAGGCTCAACGGCAGGCTTAGCATCCCGCACAACGGCTTTAAGAAACTCTTTTACGTAGCGATAGGGAACGCCATGAGTAAACTCTAAATGGTGCACAATACTGATCGTATGAGTCGCTTCTTTACCAAGCGAAATAAACAAAGCATCGTGCTCAATCATTTGCGCGAAGGGCGAGCCTGGGCCGTATACATGGCGTGTGCCACCACCACAAATCGCTTGCGCCTGCGCACCAAGCGCAGTGGATGACGAAAACGGATGGAATTGTCGCACCGCGCCAGGCTGCTCAAGAACATATTGCGTAAAAGGCCCTGTCTCACTTGGAGTGCGCTGAGGATCAAATGCTGTCTCAGATTGCACCATCTGAAAGCTATGAGTCGGCACGACCAACGTGCCGGTCGCACCAATCAGCTGCTGAATGGCATCAAGATGATCTGCTAATAAAGCGGACTTCGCCTTGTGTTCATAACGCCCCAAACGCCCTAGGTTGCCGGTGATATAAACCGTGCGCCCTTCGCTTACGCCGAGCGCACGGTAGGCATTGATTAAGTCTTCTTTGGTATAATCAATCATGGCGAGGTAATTTAGGCTGCACTTGACTGGTTGATACGTTGTGCCACTTTCTCTAGCGTATTTAAAGCTTCAAATTCATCATCCGCGACCACTACACCGTATTCGGTATCGACCTCAACAAAGAAGTTAAATACATCTAAGCTGTCTAACCCTAGTTCTGAAAACGTTTTTTCTGTGTTGGCTTCACTGGCTTCGACATCGATATCCGCTTGAGCCATAAGGCTCCATAAGTCATTGGCTTTAATCATGTTTAATTCCTTCTATGAGGGTAAATAGGGATTAGAAACAGTGTATCAGGCACGATGCAGCACTGCACTGGCCCAAGAAAAACCAACACCAAAACCACTTAAGGCGATATGCTGATCTTGGGCACCTTGATCCAGAATGTATTTTTCCAGCAATAATGGGATCGATGAAGACACCGTATTACCCGTTTGCTCGATATCTCGGACAAAGCGTTCTTTATGTTTAAATCGGCGGGCAATCGCATCTACAATTGCCAAACTGCCTTGATGGACAATAATGCGATCTACTTGATCTTCGTTAAGTCCAGCTTGCTCAATCGTCGATTTGATATGTGGCGCCACTTTGGTAGCGGCAAAGTTAAATACTTGTCGACCGTGCATATGCAAGGTGCCATCTTGTACTTGCAAAAACGTCTCACCAGTGCCATCAGTGCCATATTGAACCTTGCCTAGATGGTATTCTGGCTGCTCGCCTAACCAAGTCACAGTGGCAGCATCACCAAATAGAAGAGAAGTAACGCGGTCGCTAGGATCAATAATCTTCGAGTAAGGATCCGCCGTAATCAGCAAAGCGTTAGTGAGCCCAGACGCGTCTAAAAAGCCTTTAACAGCATATAAACCGTAGATGTACCCTGAGCACCCTAGAGATAAATCAAACGCTGCGATATGGGTAGGAAGATCCAGTTTTCGCTGGACGACGGCGGCCGTATGGGGCAGTTGATTGCCATCGCCGTTTTGTGTGACCACTACCAAAGCTTGAATGGCATCTAGATCAAGGTCAGGCGCTTTAGCTTGTAACGCGTGCACGGCTTTGACACACAAATCAGAGGTATCTTCTTCTGCTGCCATACGCGGTAGAACTTTGGCGCCTAACTTTTCTGTGACAAATGAGTCAGGCTCGCCGAATGCTCGGGCTTGAGCCACGTTATCAATGGTCTGCTCAGGCACATAACTTGCGATCGCTTTAATACCGATGGTCATAGGACTACCCCACTATAAATCGTATTTTACCGACTTTTACGCCAGCACAATGGATATCACTCACTGAAAAGCGTTTTGGGATCCAGTTTTGTACGCTGATTTCAATGTCTTCAGTGGTTATCGGCAGCGCTTGATCTAAGTTGAGCTGAGCGAACACCCATTTCCCATCGACTTCACTGTCTAACGCGTAATGCAAGCATTTGGTCAATGCAACAATGGTTTCTATCAAGCTGTAATACTGCAAGTGCGGTGTGGCCAAACGAATACTTTGGTCCGTAATTTGAAAACCTTGCACTACAGCCTGCTCATCGTATTCATAGCGTGACGTCACAGCATCGTTTGTTTCTTGCCACCAAAATGGAATCGTACTGCCATCGGCTAGCGCTAATTTACCACTACAGGGAATGGTCGCGTCTTGCGTCGGTGGTGTTAAGGAAAATTCGCATTGAAACTCGGCATAGCTGCGAAATGCCATACTACGAATAAATACCACGTCTTCACGTTGTGCTTGCGCAGCGTTGAGAGTGTGCTGATAAAAATCAGTGCCGTGTATATATTGCCGATGACCTTTGAATTGAAACACCACTTCTCCTTAGTGTTGGCTTACTCAACGACCGTAGTCATCGACTCGCGCTCGAAAAATGCTACTATATTTTTGACTATACACTAAAAGCAATGCAATCGAGTCTTCAAGTTTTTCAAGGACTTGCCGACAAGTGTCTTAGACAGATTGAATCACATTAGAGAATTCCTATGTTTAATAACGCAAGCATCCTAATCACTGGCGGTACTGGCTCTTTCGGTAAAAAATATGTTCAGACGTTACTAAAGCGCTACCAGCCAGAGCGCTTGATTATTTATTCTCGTGACGAACTTAAGCAGTATGAGATGGCTCAGGAATTCGATGCGCCTTGTATGCGCTACTTTATCGGTGATGTACGCGATAAAGATCGCCTGACGCAAGCCATGCGCGATGTGGACTATGTGATTCATGCGGCGGCGCTGAAGCAAGTCCCTGCTGCTGAATACAACCCGATGGAATGCATCAAAACCAATATTCACGGTGCTGAGAACGTCATCGCCGCAGCCATCGCCAATAACGTCAAAAAAGTTATCGCCCTATCTACGGATAAAGCCGCAGCGCCGATTAACCTTTACGGTGCGACCAAACTGGCCTCAGACAAACTGTTTGTCGCGGCCAACAATACCGTTGGTAAAGGTGACACACGTTTTGCGGTCGTGCGCTACGGTAATGTGGTTGGCTCACGCGGTTCTGTGGTGCCGTTATTCAAGAAAAAAGTCGAGCAAGGCGCGACCAGCATTCCCGTCACCCATCCAGACATGACGCGTTTTTGGATTACCTTACAGATGGGCGTCGACTTTGTTTTGAAAAACTTCGCACGTATGCAAGGTGGCGAAATTTTTGTGCCCAAGATTCCTTCGGTACGAATCACGGACCTAGCTGAAGCCTACGCGCCTGGTATTCCAGTAGAAGACATCGGCATTCGCCCAGGCGAAAAGCTACACGAAGTCATGTGCCCAACGGACGATTCTTATCATACGTTTGAATTCCACGATCACTTCGTCATTGCCCCAAGTATCAAGTTTTACCATCAGACCATGAGCTTTGATTCGAATGCTTTGGGCGAACAAGGTGAGTTGGTCGAGCTTGGCTTTGAATACCAATCCGGCACCAACCCTGAGTTTTTATCGGTCGACGAAATCTTGGCATTTGACGATGAGTAACGAATTTATCCCTTACGGTCGTCAGTCAATTACTGCGGCCGATGTAGAAGCGGTCTGCGAAGCGCTGACATCAGACTTTTTAACCCAAGGGCCATTAGTGGGCCAATTTGAGCGTGCTATCGCTAAGCTTAGTCAGTGTAAATACGCCGTCGCGGCTAATAGTGCCACCTCGGCGTTACATGTCGCCTGCTTAGCTTTAGACGTTGGGCCTGGCGACAGCGTTTGGACCACGCCCAATACCTTTATTGCCAGCGCCAATTGTGCGCTGTATTGCGGCGCCAGTGTTGATTTTGTCGACATAGATCCGCAAACCTACAATCTCTGCCCCGTGCGCTTGGCCGAAAAACTGGCCGAAGCTGAGGCTTCTGGATGCTTACCTAAAGTCGTGATCCCAGTGCACTTTGGCGGTCACCCTTGCGATATGCGGGCGCTGTATGAACTAGCGCAAACCTATGGCTTTTCCATTATCGAAGACGCCTCACACGCCATCGGCGCCAAATATAAAGGCACGCCCGTGGGCCAGCGTTATTCGGATATTTGTATTTTCAGCTTCCATCCTGTCAAGGTAATGACTAGCGCCGAAGGCGGCATGGCGATCACTCAGCACGAGCATCTAGCCGAGCGTATGCGCACCTTGGTGCATCAAGGCGTCACTAAAAATAAGCTTGAGCTTGAAACCACCTCGCCTGGAGATTGGTATTATGAGCAGCAAGTGCTGGGCTTTAATTACCGCATGACTGAGCTACAAGCCGCCCTGGGCTTATCCCAGTTAGAGCGCTTGTCACACTTTATCGAACGACGTCGCGCCCTCGTACAGCGCTATTATCAGCTACTCAGCGGCTTACCGATTCAACTGCCAGGCGAAGCGGATTACGGTTTCTCAAGCTGGCACTTATTCCCGATTGTGTTAAATGAAGTACTCGCTGAGCAGCGTGCTAGTATCTTTAAGTATCTGCGTGATCATCAAATCGGCACCCAAGTGCACTACATTCCTGTGCATACTCAGCCGTTTTATCAACAACGCGGTTTTAACTGGGGCATGTACCCAGTGGCCGAAGATTATTATCAACGCACATTAAGCTTGCCACTCTACCCTGACTTGACCGATGAACAGCAAGTGCGTGTAGTGGAAACCCTGCAACAGGCTATCGATCAGGCGATCATTCTATGAACATAGCCGTGATCCCCGCCCGCGGCGGTTCCAAACGCATTCCACGTAAAAACATTAAGCTATTTCACGGTAAGCCAATCATCGCTTATTCAATTGAGTGCGCGCTGCAGTCAGGGTGTTTTGATCGGGTAATCGTGTCGACCGATGATCACGAAATCGCAGACGTAGCGCGACAATATGGCGCCGAGGTGCCGTTTATGCGCCCAGCTGAATTGGCCGATGATTATACTGGCACACTGGATGTAATCGCTCATGCCATTGAGAGCCTTGACGATCTTGATATAGAAGACACCTTGGTATGCTGCATTTACCCTACTGCGCCTTTGCTTGAGCCGCAGGATTTACGCCATGGGCAAGCTTTACTCACAGAGCAGACGCAGGTTCAGTATGTTTTCAGTGCGGTGGCGTTTGATTTCCCGATTCAGCGCGCCATTTATCTGAATGACGCTCAAGAAATCGCCATGTTTCAACCTGAGCATGCGCAAACGCGCTCACAAGATTTACCCGCAGCGTATCATGATGCAGGCCAGTTCTACTGGGGACGCGCCCAAGCTTTTGTGCATAAGCAGGCCTTCTTTGCACAACACTCGCGTATCACCGAGTTGCCTGCATTAAAGGTCCGCGACATTGATACCCCTATCGACTGGGACATCGCAGAGCTATTTTATGAAAAACTCCACGCCGCCAAGCACACATAATTCCTCTGCCAAACGTATTCTATTTTTGGGCTATGATCGCTCAGAAACACGTTTAATCGAGCTTCTGGAATCACACAACTGTGTAATAGACCACTGCCAAGCGCCGATCACGACGCTTGAGAGCTACGATCTCGCAGTATCCTTTGGCTATCGTCACATCATTCAGCCAAGGGTGTTAGAGCAAGCTGCTTGCCCAGTCATTAACTTACATATTTCTTATTTGCCGTTTAATAAGGGCGCCCACCCGAACTTTTGGTCGTTTTACGAAGGCACACCTGCTGGGGTTAGCATTCATCTGATCGATGAAAAGATCGATACCGGCCAGTTGTTGTACCAACAAAAGCTCAGTTTCGATCCGCAGAAACACAGCTTTGCATCGACTTATCAATGCTTGAAAGAAGCGATTGAAGCTCTGTTTGAAAAACATTTAGCTGCTCTGCTAAACCAGTCCTACACCCCACAAACACAGCTTGCTTTCGGTACTTACCATGCCCAAAGTGAGCTGCCAGACGGGGTAGATTGGAACGACAATATTCAAGCTACTATAGAAAGGCTCAAGGCCAATGCGCCGAAAAAAGCGGTGCTGATTCTGTCGAACCTGATGGACAGCGATTCGGTCATCAACGAGGAAACACAACAACGCTGTTTAGCAGCGCTACAATATTTTGACGAACACCAGTGTGACTATTTGATCACCAGCGGCTGGATCTATGATCCGCGCTTTAGTGTCAGCTTATGTGAAGCCACTGCGCGTTTTCTTCAAGCACAAGGCGTGGCTGAAGAGCATATATTACTCAACCCAGCTTCGCGCGATACGGTAGGGGACGCGTTTTTTACGCGCTTGCACTTATTGGCGCGTCACAATATTCAATCCTTAACCGTGGTCACCAGTGATTATCACTTGGCGCGAGCACAAGTTATTTTTAATACTTTGATGCCCGACACACTCACGCTTAACTTTATCGGCTGCGCAACAGCGCACGCGGTTGATCCAGACAAAGAACGTGCCTCACTGACAGTGTTTAATGACACCTTTGCCAGTGTTGATAAACACAATTTAGAAGCACTGCTTTATACTCTGGTAACAAAACATTCCCTGTACAAGGCGAACTGAGAGATGGATACATTACATATCGACGGCCGTGAAATTGGCCCCAATCACCCTCCTTATATTATTGCCGAGCTGTCTGCCAACCATAATGGCAGTCTTGAAAATGCCCTGCAGTTAATTGAGATCGCCAAAAATGCAGGAGCCGATGCGGTTAAGTTACAGACCTACACCGCCGACACCCTCACCATCGACTGCGATAAAGAAGACTTTCAAATCCGCGGCGGCCTTTGGGATGGCAACACGTTGTATAAGCTGTATCAACAAGCCTATACCCCTTGGGAGTGGCACCAAGCGTTATTTGAAAAAGCCAAAGAGCTTGAGCTAACGATTTTCAGCTCACCTTTTGATTACACCGCGATCGAGCTGTTAGAAGAGCTCGGCACGCCCGCCTATAAAATCGCATCGTTTGAGGCAATTGATTTACCACTGGTTGAGGCCGCAGCTCGCACAGGTAAGCCGCTAATTATTTCTACAGGCATGGCCAATGAGGCAGAGATCCAAGAAGCCATCGATACTGCACGTAACGCAGGCTGTACCGAACTAGCGATTTTGCATTGCGTCAGCGGCTATCCCTCCCCTGCTGAACAATACAACTTACGCACCATACAAGATATGCAGCAACGCTTTGATTGCACCGTCGGGCTTTCGGATCACACCATCGACAACATCACAGCGGTGACTTCAGTTGCGATGGGGGCTGCCATTATCGAGAAGCACTTTACCTTAGACCGCAATGGCGGCGGCCCAGACGACTCCTTCTCACTGGAACCTGAGGACCTAACAGCCTTATGCCGTGACACCAAAATTGCGTGGCAAGCCTTAGGCAAAGTCAATTATGACCTCACTGACGCTGAAAAAGGTAACCTGGTATTCCGACGCTCTCTGTATGCAGTGAAAGACATTAAAGCAGGTGAAGCGATCACCAAGGACAACGTGAAGAGTATTCGTCCAGGCTACGGCTTGGCCCCTAAAAATTTACCTGACGTCCTTGGGCAATACGCCAAGGACGATATTGAGCGGGGAACGGCCATCGCTTGGGAGCTTCTGAAGCAATAAAAAAGGCGCCGATGGCGCCTTTTTTATTAAGCATGGTAGCGATCGGATATAATGTTCTCACGCTTGTCTACATAGTCCTTGGCGTTTTCAAGCATCGGCGGCATCTCTCGCACAAACTCTTGAAATACATCAAACAACTTACGTACATTCGCCACTTCAAACCCTTCTATGTTGCAGGCATAGTCCAAAACTTCATTAGCAAAGTAGACAAAGGAGCCATAGAACAGCTCTGCGAGATAAGGCCTGCCGTAGTTGTGCTGAAGTAATGTGTGATTGTTCACTTTAGAAAGAGTCAGCATTAGCCCTTCAAAGTCCGTAAACGACTCATCAAGTAGCTCGCTGACTTTTTCGGTAAACTCCGCAAAATCCTTCTGAATACCAGGAATCACTCTGCTATCAAAGTTATCCGGCTCTGCTGCAGTGATTTGCTCTAAAGCATACTGTTTTGACGCATCCTTAAAAGATTTGCCTTTTGGCAAAATCAACAGGTCATCCGACGAAATCGCGGCTGCTTCACCAATTTTCACGCCATCAGATAAGTTGTAGCATCTTAGTAGCTTGTTTCTTTTCTTTGCCCAACGAATGGCATATTCAAGCTGTATCCGAGAGACATCCATGATAGATGTGGTGTAAGCAATACCGCCATAGTTAGCTTCTCGCTGAATAAGGCTTTTATCAATTCTCGCAAGACCTGAATCTTTACCCTCTTTGGTGTAATAACCACTTAATTTAGAGTGGTGCTGACCACGCTCACGAAAGCCACAATCGGTGCCCATCAAGTAAATATCAGAATACCCCATCTGGGTCACGTATGACATGGCAAGGTTGGCAACCAAAGGCGCCGAAAAGTGCATATGCATCAAGCGAGAGCGATTTTCCTCAGACACCAAATCGGTCAAACACATCATGCTAGATATTGGTTCACTGGGCTTAAGGCCGATGACAGCTCTGTCAAAAAACTGATAAAAGTCTGGATGAATGACATTGACGGTTAACGCAGTGATGCCTTTCAAAAAGTCTTTATCAAGCGGGGCAAGCTTCTCGACCGTTTGTCGGAGACGCTCCACGTCCACATGAAAATCTGGTTTGATCCCATATCTTTGTAATGTGTTAATGGTCGTGCCGCAGGATACGATAATTGCCTCGTCCTGATATTCTCTAATGAACTCAATATGATTATCTAAGGAAGGACCATTACCTAAAATAAACACTGGCACATCAAGCTTATCGTTAAAGCCCGGCTTAGGGTCTTGTTTGGGTTCAACGGCAAGTAGCGTTTTATTCTTTCTGGCAAGGTACTGGCCAATGCCAATAATACCGTCATCAAAAAAGCCCCACCCCATGACTTGCTTACCATATTGGTTATGAAACTCATAGAAAACATCTTTTACATTTTCAATTTTATAACCAAAATATAAATAAGTGTAAGCAGCTAAGTACAAACCGTTGAAGCGCAATCGGTTCATATACTGCGCAATAAAAGTTTTATGGTCCAATCCTAAAAAGAAGTGAAGAGATGTATTACGTCTAAGGGTTTCATCGACTATCCACTGCCAGTCAATGGCAAACAGTGAGTAATAAAAGAAATCTAGATTCTCTTCGTAGATATATACATGCTTTACAAAATGACTGTCTAAGATACGAGTTAACTGGTAACCAAAGTCAAAACCAAATAAGACAATCGCACCCATCGCATCAGGTACGCGAGTAAGCTTTTCATGTTGCGCCTTCAAGTCACTTTTCATTCTACTTATTTTAGTTAAGTAAAACTCATGACGTGACAAGCCTCGGTCATTGGCATCAACGTTTAGCAACGTTCTGTTTGGTTTTTCGCAAAACGCTTGATAGCGTTGCTCAATATCTTTGAATGGTGTTTCGGAGAATACGGTACTACCGTTATTCTCCGGATAAAAAAGGTTTAGCGCCCCATCTGACTCCATAAACACATTTTTATTTTGAGGCTCATAATCTTTCATGACCTCATAGATATCCGGAAAATGCTGTTTAAGCACTTCTATATTCGTGCGGTATCGGTCGCTAAGAATGTCATCGTTATCAACTAACCGCTGACGCCCTGCTTCAATGCGTTGTAATATGGATTCGATTACCGCTTGCTCAAACATTAAAGCTTTCCTACATCTGTATACTTTTTCGAACTCTTGCGTTTTTTGCTGACATCAGACTGTAAGGTTTTAATTTCAGCACGCACAGAGTTTAGCAAGGTTTCTGACTCACGTATCAGTCGATACAGCTCAGTCACCTCTTGTTGGTGAGTGGCGATAAACTCTGAAGAAAGGCCGCCTTGGCTTATCAGCCCAGTAATTCGATCATTGACTTGACAGATGCGATCGATATCAAGCTCTTGAAGAGCACTTTCAAGCTCTGCTTTTAAGGTAAAGAAATTTGCGCCATTGGCAGACATTCTAAAAATCCCTGAAATGGCTTTAGGCGTTTACTGATGAGGCATCTTGTTGCGCAACACCAGCGATTTGATCCCAAGCACCTTTGATTTCAAGCATCAGCCCCATGACTACATCAATCTTAGACACATCCATTTTAAGACCTGCTTCATGCACCTGTTCGATCATGAAGCTGTATAGGGCATCTAAGTTGTCAACTAACTCTGGGTTAGCGTCACGGTCTAACGCATCACGCAAAGCGTTGATGATCTCGATAACACGTGTAAGCGTATTGGATTTGGCTTCCATATCACGGCGCTCGATGAAGCCTTTACTTAATGCAAGACGCTCCAGGGCACCTTGCATCAGTAATTGGATAACACGGTGTGGACTAGCACCCGCCAAATCGGCTTTTAAAGAATCTTTTTTATAGGCATTAATGCCTTTGTTCGTAGCGTACATAGGAACTCCTTAATCTTAGCTATTGCCCGAGCTTAGGCTACTCAGTTGCGACATGAGATAGTTGCCATTTGAGTTGAGACTGGCAAGCGTGGAGTCCAACTGGGTGAAACGATCGCGCAACTGCTGCTCGTACAATTCCATGCGGTATTCGTAATTTTCTAGCTGATCTTCGACATCGGATACCGAGTTATTGGAGGCATCAACCAGATCTTTAAGCAGCCCGTCTGAGCCAGTGTAGCTCGACATCAGTTCTTCTAATTTGCTGCTGATGCCATTTTCACCAGAGAACACTGTAGCCAAGTCATCGTAGCTGTCTTCCATCGCACGATTAAAGCGCGTACTGTCTAACGATAGCTTGCCATCATCATCCATCTCGATGCCCACATCAAAGATACTGCCGAGTGCACCGGCATCAGTGAATGTGGTCATAAGATTAGAGTTTAGAGCACCTTCAAGACCACGCACTAAGCTACTGCCATTTAGTACACTACTATTCGACGTTTGGCGGTCAAATACTGAAAGCAAAGCATTATAGGATTCAACAAAGCTTTCCAATGTTTCTTTGACTTTCTCGGTATCAAAATCAATGCTGGCACGGGCACGCTCAGGATCGCCATTGGCATCTAAATTAGATACGGCTGTCGCCGTAATGGAAAGACCAGAGACAGCGCCGTCAAAGTTGTTAGTGTCACTGCGGATATCAATACCATCAACGTTAATCATGGCATCACGCGCTTCATCGCCGGTACCGATAGTCATGCCGCCAGCACTGCCATCAAACGCTACTGAGGAGACTTTATCTAAGGCCGCATTGGTGTTTTCAACCACAAGGTCGTTACCTTCCCCCGATACACTCGATGTAAGAGAGAGAAAGACGTTACCACTGCCGTCATCAATTAGGTTGGCTGAAACGCCAAAATTACCTTCGGCATCGTTAATTTGCTCACGCAACTCAGATAACGTTGTACCTGCGGTCACACTAATGGTGAAGGTTTCGGAGCCTGCGGTAAAGGTTAGGTCGCCATCCGTACCAGCAGCATCGATAACAGCGTCATCAGCACTACCAAAAGCGCCCTCAGCGGAAACACTGCGACTGCCTTGCGACAGCTGACTGACTGAAATGTTGTATGAACCGTTAGATGCGTCGCTATCCGCTTCAACCGATACAATATCCCCCGAAGCAGGCTGGGTCATATTTGCCGTACGGCCGGTAAATAAGCTGCTATCGCTTAATTCTTTTGCGGCGGTTTCAAACTTTTCAAGAGCAGAACGAATCGCTCCGTAAGCTGACACTTCAGATTTGTAATCGTTGATACGCTCATTGTAAGAGGCGACACGTGAGTCGCGCTGTACACTGACCATGTTTTGGACCAAAGACTCTAAATCTAAGCCTGATCCAACACCTAATGATGATATAGACATATGACTCTCCTAGATGGGCGCCATCAAACAATTACATTTAAACTTTACTGTTGACCAAGTTGCCTTTGAGCTCGTCTAGTTCCCCAAAGATCTCATCTAATCGCTTAGACATTTCTAAGAACTCTTCGGTTGGAATTTGGCGAACCACATCACCAGTCTCTTGATCGATCACTTTGACCACATTCTCTTGGCCATCATCACTTCTTTCAAAAGAAAGGCCAACGCTTAACTGACGCATTTTAACATTCACATCAGCCACATCGGTTGGCTCTACAGCGGCAAGAGATGATTCTGCAAATTCTTTGCCACGCTGTTGCGTTGCATCAGATGTACTATTGCTATCGGCCGACTCCAATACAACTTGAGCATCTTTTTGACGCGCCGTTTGGAAGGCTTGTTCCGCTTGCTGATTGGTTTGTCCAGTTTGCAGAGGGGCAAGGGTATTTTTTGAAAAGTCAGAACTAATAGACATGGGCGTTCTCCCAAATAAAAAAAGCTGGAGTCATACTCCAGCTTTTTAGTATCACTCTATTAACCTAATAAAGATAGCGCAGTTTGAGGACGCTGGTTAGCCTGAGCCAAGATTGATGAACTGGCTTGCTGTAGAATCTGAGCACTAGTTAGCTTAGCAGTCTCTTGAGCGAAGTCTGTGTCACGAACACGTGAACGTGCAGCAGATACGTTTTCAGAGATGTTGCTCAAGTTGTTGATACTTGATGTGAAACGGTTTTGTATTGCACCAAGCTCCGCACGCTTAGAGTCAACCGCAGCAATCATGCTGTCGATGTTGGCAATCACAGATTGCGCACCACTCTGAGTAGAAATACTGATACTGCCTACATCGTAAGTGCTGCTCATACCAGAGATTCTGAAACCTTCCCCTGTCGCGCCTGTTGCTGCAACACTCAAAGAGAAAGAGATTGTTTGACCAGAGTCTGCACCAACTTGGAAAGTACCTGTGTATGAACCATCAAGAAGGTTTTGACCACCAAAAGTAGTGTTGTCAGCAACACGGTTGATCTCTTGAGATAATTGAGCCACTTCTTGTTGTAGTGCCACACGGTCTTCATCAGTGTTTGAACCGTTGGCAGACTGTACTGCCAGAGTACGCATACGCTGAAGCATGTTAGTGGTTTCGTCCAACGCACCCTCAGCAGTTTGTGCTAGAGAGATACCGTCGTTAGCGTTACGTACCGCTTGGTTCAAGCCGTTGATTTGAGACGTCAAACGGTTAGAGATCTGAAGACCCGCCGCATCGTCTTTTGCGCTGTTGATACGCATACCAGATGACAAACGCTCGTAAGCAGTATCAAGCTGGTTGCCTGAAGACATCATCTGACGCTGAGCATTCAACGAAGAAACGTTAGTGTTTACATATAAAGCCATAATAGCCTCCTAGTTTCGCCATGTTGGCTTGCTGCCAAGCAAACCTTGTAGTGGTGTCGGGTCGCCAAACCCACAAACACCTTAAACCTCTTGGTATCTTTAACGGCGCAACTGAAAAGAGCTTTAGCATTTTTTTGAACTTTTTTTCCGCTAGCGGCAAAAAAACACCTAACAAAGCGGCAACTTATTGTATTGAATAACTTTTTTATCTTTAACTTATTTTACAGTTGGCCTGAAATATCGCCCTTCCAAGTCTAAAACAAGCAAAAATAGTAGAAGAATTTATTTTTAATAAGCTGGCACGTAGGTTGCTAAGTAAACAATGAAGACCCGCCAAGTCTTCATAAAAAAAGCCAAGTGCGCTAACACTTGGCTCAAAAATCACTTCTAGGAGTAAGAAGCGAGAAAGTTTTCGAATACCTTCGCCAAAACCTCTTGCCTCCGGTATTCGAAATTGCTTCACATCACGAGCGGCCTGATCAGCCGCTCTTTTTTTCGTTATTAGCCCCCTAGCAATGACAATGCTGTTTGAGGACGTTGGTTCGCCTGCGCAAGAATAGTTGAGCTTGCTTGTTGCAAGATTTGCGCGCTAGTCAGTTTCGCTGTTTCTTCGGCAAAGTCAGTATCACGAATACGTGAGCGAGACGCTGAAACGTTTTCAGAGATATTGCTCAAGTTGCTAATACTAGAAGTGAAACGGTTTTGCACCGCACCCAATTCAGCACGCTTCGAATCCACTGCAGCAATCATACTGTCGATATTGGCAATCACAGATTGCGCACCACTTTGAGAAGAGATACTGATACTACCTACATCGTAAGAGCTACTCATTCCCGAAATTTTGAAGCCTGCACCAGCAGTACCACCCGTTGCAACAACCGTTAGCGAGAAAGAAATCGTTTGCATTGAATCAGCACCGACTTGGAACTGACCTGCATAAGAGCCATCAAGCAGATTTTGACCACCGAAGGTAGTGTTGTCAGCAACGCGGTTGATTTCTTGGGCCAACTGACTTACTTCTTGCTGTAGTGCCACACGGTCTTCATCAGTGTTGGAACCGTTAGCAGACTGCACCGCTAGGGTACGCATACGTTGTAGCATGTTAGTCGTTTCGTCCAAGGCGCCCTCAGCTGTTTGCGCTAGAGAAATACCGTCGTTGGCGTTACGTACCGCTTGGTTCAAACCGTTGATCTGAGAAGTCAGACGGTTAGAGATTTGTAGACCTGCCGCATCGTCTTTTGCACTGTTGATACGTAGACCTGAAGATAGACGCTCGTAAGCAGTGTCTAGACTGTTGCCAGATGACATCATTTGACGTTGAGCGTTTAGCGATGAAACGTTTGTATTAACGTATAAAGCCATAATATTGTTCTCCTAGAAATGTAAAAAGTTCTATGTAAGCATTTGATTTAGTTAGTTATTTGCTTACATCTTGTATAATTTATTTATCGTCCTAGTTGGTAAAAGCTTTAGAATTTTTTTTCACTTTTTTCTAAACGCTTTAGCAAGGGCTATAAATCATACTGACACTTCTAGTAACGGTCAGATAGGCAAAATCTTTAGCAGAAATTTAGGCGATATGATCGATGAAACGTAAATTGTAATCTGCAGGTAAGACGACTTGCTGGATGCGGGTACCTGCGACCTTGTCGATCGCTACATCCGTCGCAACAATATAACTTTTGTTGGTAAGACTATAGACTTGGCGCACGAGCGACGGCTGCTGACGGGCATTAAGCGTGAGCACAAATCCTAGTCGCCCATTACTTAGTTCGACGCAAGAGCCCACTGGCACACTGCCTAAGTGAGATAAAAAAGCATTAAGAACATTCGTATCGAAGGCCAAGCCAGACTCCGCTTTGAGTTTTTCTTGGGCTTGGGTGGGTGTGAGGGGCGCTTTGAAGGTTTGCTCAGATGTCATCGCATCGTAAGCATCCACAATCGCCCCAATTTTACCGTAAGCACTGATCTCTGAGCCGACTTTACCATTGGGGTAACCGGCACCATCTTCGCGTTCATGGTGATCCCAAATCATCTGATAAACCACTTTGGGCATACTTTGGTTGTAGCGCAATAGGCTTTCACCAAACTGCAAGTGCTTACGCATCAGGGAAAATTCGGCGTCGCTGAGCTTACCCGCTTTGTGGGTCAAAGGTTTGGGCAAGCGGAAGCGGCCAATATCAAACAACAACCCCCCCAGCGTTACCGCCCCAACATAACGATCATCTAGCTTTAATGCGTGAGCCAAGCTACAACTGAGCACGGCACAGGCAAAGCTATGCTCAGCAATGTAATCATCGCTATTCTGTATGTGACGCACACACATTAAGGCGTGGGGGTTACGACGATAACTGTCGATTAAGCGCGCACACAATGTTTTAAACGCATCCAAATCCACCGGAGTTCCAGTGGTAGCAAGTTGCGCTTGCTCGGCAATCAATTGACTTGCTTGCGCTTGTAACGCTAACGCCGTGGCCACTTCTTTAGCAAAAGGCGTTGGCTCATTATTGGTAGGCTTTTTAACGACTGGCTTAGACTTGCGCGGAGTAGGAGTAGAAGTGGTATTCGAATCGGCTGGCGCTTGCTGCGTCTCCTGTTCCGGTACCACTCCTGACTGGCGCTCTTTATAACGCTGAATATAGTCACGGGTATGATCATTGAGCTCTTGACGCAAATATTTATAGAGACTCAAGCCTTTGCCATAAAATGCACGCGCCTCACGCGTCGAAGTCCGCTCACCTAGACGCTTCAAACCCGTTACGGATTTACCACGCGCGATGGACAACATAAGAAACAAAAATTTTTCTTCTGCCTCATAACGCTGATCGCGCCCTGTATGCAAGGCATCGTCTACGTAATACTCATCGAAGGGCATAAATTTGCCATCCAGCACAGGCTTTAAATAGTCTAATAAAACCTGCCGAGCAGCGATCGAAACAATACGATGCTTGCGGCCATGCTGAGCCATTAAGCCTTTGACGCGCTTATTGCCCAGCACTTCCTTGAGTAAGCCTAGCTTGGCCACGATCTCGATGGCATTGAAATAGGCAAAATCAACATCTACACCAAACAGGCTGTCTACATTAAATTTTGCCATGAGCCCATCCTACTGCTTAAAGGCGATCAAATAACGATAAAGAACTGATACGACTGAATAATAATTGTGAAGCTGATAAGGCCGTTTCAGACAATTGCAGCTCTGTCGATGCTTTATAAATGTCTAAACCACCGATGTCTTCTTGCGCCGACTTGTTAAAGATTTCTGTCGCTGAACGCTGCGTTTCACGGTTATCAATGGTGTTAATTCGTGAACCAACCGACGATGACACTTCGCCCATACTCGACTGAGTATTGACGATACTGGTGGTCGCGCTATCTAGAAACTCAGATCGCTGCGCGCGAGTTAAAGTCGGATCACGCAAAGCAGTAATAGCGTCCATCACTTGGTTTAACACATTGTCTCGGCCAGGCGGATCAATTGTCATATTGACCGAACTACCGACTGGGCCTGTTAGGGTAAACCTCATGCCATTAATAGTGATCGGTTCACCTGACACATAATCACCAGAGGCGACTACCGCACCGGTATCATCGTTCACAAACTGAAATTGATCCGGTGTGCCGGCTGAAGTCGTCAAGCTAAAACCGTTGGTCGCTGTCGGCAAACCACTAAAATTATCTTTTACAAATTGTTCGTAAGCTTGCTGATCACTGATAGTCGACTCCAGCGTACCACCGCCACCTGCGGTCGCAGTAAAAGTGCTGCGAGTGGGCACATCTTGGAAAAGGCCTTTCCCCGAATCACTGACTTGCACCGACACATTGTCCGCGATTTGCGCGCTACGCGTGCCTTCATTACCCGCAAAAAAGTAACGCCCATCGGTGCCTCGTTCAAACGCAGGGCTGTCTGGCGACGTACCGGCAAAGATGTATTTGCCATTAGAGTCTCTGGAATTCATCAAATCCGCTGTGGTAGCCAGCAGATTCTCCATTTCCCCGGCGATCGCATTCCAATCTTCTTGGGAGTTAGCCGTGTTGACCGACTGAATAATACGTACGTTAATTTGGTCTAAGACATCATTGATGCTACCCAACGCTAAAGAAGAATACTCAAGTGTGTTCTTCGCCAGCGTCATGTTGTCTTTGTACTGCATCAGGCGCTTGTTTTCTAACTCATAGGCCATGACCTTGGCGGCACCATTAGGGTCATCACTTGGACGCACAATATCGGACTGCTCAGAGATACGCTCTTGCACCTGCAAGTTACGCTCACTCGCTTTAGTCATCGACTGCGCAGACTGGTTATAAATTAAGTTTGAAGTGACACGCATTTAATCACCTACCTTAACGCACTGATTAACGTTGAAAATGTATTTTGTGCTGCTGTAAGCACTTGTGCCGAAGCCGTGTAAGACTGCTGGAAACGCAGTAAGTTAACCGCCTCTTCATCTAAACTGACCGCTGAGACTTCATCACGTGCCGCCTCGGTGCGATTCATAATGGCTTCACTAGCATCCGTGTTGGTTTCTAAGGATGCCGTGACACTACCGACCTCGGTTACCAATGAGGTAAAGCCTTGGGCATACGTTTGTGTACCGCCTACCGTCGGCGCCACTTGTAACTCGGCAAGCTTCAAACCGTTGTAGTTATCGGCATTACCCGCGTCATTAAAGCCTATGTAGAAACGATCACCCGCCTGCGGCGTACCATTTAAACTGACATCATAGCCAAATGGGCCCGCATAATCATAACCCAAGGGTGTCGCTGAAAAGGCCTGCTCTAAGATGTCATTATAGCTGCTCAAATCGTACTCGGCCCCCACCGGGTTGCCACTCGCATCATAGAGGCGCACCGTATCAGAGTCGGTAAAGCGTAGCTCCACTGGAGCGTCCGCCTCTAAACCACCCGCCAAAGTAAACTTTGATGTAGCAGGGTCAGTCGAGGTGATTGAGGAGATCTCAAGCTGCGCATCCGATAGGTTAAACGGCGACTCAGACGGGGTCGTCAAATCAATCGGTGCCGATAGCGCAAAGTCGTCTCCAGTACGGGCATTAAGCGTCAGTGAAGACGCTGCGGTTTTCGTTGGTACGAACTCAAAGCGATCGCCCCCGTTATAGGACGCTAAGGCTCCGAATGATACCTCAACACCAAACCCCTCTATTTCATAGTAGCCGTCAGCATTAGGCGTCGCGGTGCCTGTATCAATGATGTCCGACTCACGCGAGATACGCCCATTCATATCGTAATTAACGACTTTAAACTGTGAATTCGAGGTCATCACAAGCTCATAGGAGTCCGTCGTAACATCCGCCGATTGTCCTGCACTGACGCGTACATCCAGCCCCACATTAGGGTTACTGTTTTCAGGGTCGATGGAAACATCAATACTGCGGGTACGGAATAAGTCGTTACCGTAGTCGCCATTGATGTCTAAACCAAGTTTATTCTGCTCGTTCATGGTATCTGATAAGGTCAGCGCTTGCTGGCCCAACATACGCTCTGAAGCGGTAATAAATTCATTACGAAAGGCTAATAAGCCGCCCGTCGAGCCCCCAAGATCATCGGCCGGCACACCAACTGAGTAACGCCCAAAATCGATTTCAGCTTTGAGCACACTGTCAGGGTCCGAGGCATCGGTAATCAACTTAAATTCATTGGCTCGATCGCCTAACACCAGCGGCTGACCAGAGCTTAGATTCACGTTCATCAGGCCTTTGCTGTCGTAGCTAGACTTCACGCTTAGATATTCAGACAGGTCTCGTACCAATTGATCTTGGCGATCACGCAGCTCGTTAGCGCTGTTACTAGACGCCGATTCAATACGGAAAATTTGTGCGTTAAGATCGGCGATTTGACCGGTCAGATTGTTGACCATTTGATTGTTGTTAACCAATTCATCTGAGGCCAGTGTGCGCTGTTCATTGATAAAACCTGCCAGCTCATTGTATTGCCCTGCCAGCTGATCAAAACTTTGATACGCATTGGCACGAGCAGCACTGTCGGTGGCATCACTGTTAGCGGTTTGTAAGGCGCTGAAAGCGTTTTCTAGATAGGTCGCTACCGAAATGCTCTCTTCGCCAAATAAGCTATCAAACGAGCGCATTTTGGTGTGGTAGCTATCGTAGAAATTATAATTGGCGGTGTCACTCTGCAGCTGCTGATTTAGGTACTTGTTGACGATACGATCCGTATCTTGAACGCGAACCCCGCCCCCTTGCTGACTGACGGTCGCCGTTTTTTGACGGCTGTAGCCCTCAGTATCGACGTTGGCAGTGTTTTGACCGGTCGTAGTGATACGCGCCGTACTCGACTGCAAACCGGACAAACCAATGGAATATAAACTGCTCATTTCACCAACCTCTCAATACCAAAGCTTAGGCACATACTTATGTATCGACAGTAGATGCAATTACTTTACCAAGTTGCTTGGTTATATTTGTAAAGGGGTGTTTTCTCTGTAAAAGACTTAGAAAAGGGCTTTAAACCACTTACTTGAGAGGATATTGCTGATTTTATCCGCGTAGTCAGGGTCTGTGGCATAGCCACCTTTTTGCAGGTAAGCGGCAAACATTGCCGCATTGTCCCCAGCCATCAGGGCATCTTTATACCGTTCGCTTGATTGCAAGAAATCCGCGTAGTCATCAAAGCTCTGGGCAAAGGAATCGTAAGCGCGAAACGCCGCTTTCTCTTGTTGGGCAATACCACCACGAAACTCGAGGGTATTAACCAAGGCTCGCTCTCCTGACCAGCGTTGGTCAGCTTTGATTCCAAACAGGTTATAGCTTGGCGAACCGTCGCCTTTGGCCATTGGGTATTTGCCCCAACCGGTTTCCAGTGCCGCCTGCGCCAGAATCGCACGCGGATCGACTCCGAGCTTTTCACCCGCTTGCTGGGCATGCGGCCAAAGCGTTTCAACAAAGCTATCAGGCGATTGGAAAGCGACATCTGCTGCTTTCATCGTTGGCGTCGTTTGCTGTGCATCCTTGACGACACGCTCGGCCATTCTTTCGGCCGCCTGCTTGGCAACCAAATTGGCACTACCACTGTCGAGCAAGGCCATACGCTGCAACACATCGGTATCAGATTGCGCTGCAGCACCCTGCAAACCACTGCCCTTGCCTTCAAACTGACGAATCAAGGCATCAGCAAAACCAATGCCGCCACTGTTGGCCATGGATTGCGCCATCTGTGAATGCATCATTTCGGTATATTGCTTGGTCTGGGAGCTATCAAACAGGCCGCCGCCAATGGCTTCATTGGCGTCACGCATGTTTTTGAAGATCATGTTGATAAAGATAGACTCAAATTGCTTAGCCACATCTTTGAGTGCTGCGTTGGGGTCTTTTTGCGCTTGGTTTTTCAGACCTGCGAGAGAGTTAAAGTCCGCAAAAAAGGTATTGTCGTCGATTCTACTCATCTCACACCTCGGTTAAATCACCACTAGATCTGCGTTTAACGCGCCCGCTTGCTTAAGACCTTCTAAAATGGCCATGACATCACCGGGTGCAGCGCCTACTTGGTTGACTGCGCGTACGATATCATTCAAAGAAGCGCCTGGGGTAAACACAAACATATGTCCACTTTCTTCATCGGTATCAATACCTTGGCGCGGGATCACATCTTGACCGGCACCTGGCAAGGCATTGCCTCCTAGCTCAGCATTGGCCCGAATCGTCACCGTCAAACTGCCATGCGTTACCGCGGCTGGCGCGACCGTCACATCTTGACCGATGATAATCGTACCAGAACGTGAATTGACGACGATTTTGGCGCGCTCACGGCCCAGCTCAACTTCTAAGTTTTCTAGGATAGACAAGAAAGTCACACGCTGTGAAGGATCTCGCGGTGCTGTCACACGCACAGAAGCCGCATCTAAGGATTGCGCTACACCTGGCCCAAGTAAGCTGTTGATCTTATCGGCCACCTGTTTTGAGGTGGTAAAATCAGGGCGATTTAAGTTGAAAGTTAAGGTGTCGCCACGGTTAAAGCTGTTGGCGACTGCTTTTTCGACCGTCGCACCATTAGGGATACGACCCACGGTCGGGATCTCAACACCTTGGCGTGAGCCATCAATCCCATTGGTTCCCAAACCACCGACCACTAAGTTACCTTGAGCAATGGCGTAGACTTGCCCATCCGCACCCTTAAGCGCTGAAAGTAACAAGGTACCGCCACGTAAGCTGTCGGCATTACCCAAGGAGGAAACGGTTACATCGATTGCCTGACCAGGCTTAGAAAAAGCAGGCAAGGTCGCTGTCAACGACACTGCAGCGACGTTATCTGAGTCGGTATCAACGCCATCTGGCAAAGTGATACCAAACTGGTTCAACATACTGATAAAGCTCTGGTTGGTGAAGTCAGTGTCATCGCCAGTACCATTAAGACCAATGACCAAACCATAGCCGAATAATTGGTTTTCGCGCACGCCGGCAACACTGGCAATGTCTTTTAGACGCTCAGCCATAGACTGAGAGGCAGTCAACACCAATAATATCGATAATAAAAACGACTTCACCTTCATGAGCTTTCACCTAATTAAAACGGCATCCAACTGCTGTTAAAGAAGCGCGTCAGCCAACCTTGTTTGCTGCCTGTCGCCAATTCACCTGTGCCAGAGTAGGCAATTCGAGCATCGGCCAAACGGCTTGAAAGCACCGTGTTGTCCGCGGTAATGTCTTCTTCACGCACTAAACCTGACACTCTAATATACTCTTTGCCGCGGTTGAGTGTAATCCATTTTTCGCCACGCACGGCCAATAATCCATTCGGATACACATCATAGACAGTAACCGTAATGCTGCCATCAAGGCTGTTACTTTGGTTGGCGTTGGCATTGCCAGCAAAATCGCTGTTCATGCCCGGCAGATCGGTATCTAGGCCAATCGGCACACCCAACACAGTAGGGTTTTGAATCGTGGCTGAAGAGGACTTACTGACTGAGGCGCCGTTGGTTTTGGTCGAGGTGGTGTTTTCTGACAAGGTAATGGTCAGGATGTCACCCACTTGACGCGCTTTGTCATCGCCAAAAAACACATCCCCCATGCCCGCTTGATAAATACCACCTTCACTAGAGCGATCACGCTGCATTGCGGTCTGAATAACCGGCGCATAATACGGATCATCCGGCACAGGTGTCGACTCCACTGCTGCACAGCCCACTAACAACACAGGTAACAAAGCCAGTAGATAACGCATCACAGTCCCCTTAATGATCTCTATAACTGCTGGTTGACGAAACTCAACATACCATCTGCCGCAGAGATGACTTTTGAGTTCATTTCGTAGGAGCGTTGAGTGGTAATCAAGTTAACCAATTCTTCTACCGAGTTGACGTTAGAAGCTTCCAGCATGCCTTGCCCTAGTGCGCCTAAGCCATCTTCACCTGGTACACCTTCGATCGGCGCGCCACTGGCGTTGGTTTCACCGTATAAGTTACTACCTAAGAAGTTAAGACCGGTTGGGTTAATAAAATTGACCGTATTAATTTCACCGATTTGCTCGTTGTCAGTTTGCCCAGCACGGCGCACAGAAACGCCACCATCTTCGGTGATGGTGATGTTAATCACGTCTTGGTCAATAACGATTTCAGGCTCCAAAGGCAAGCCGGTCGAGTCAACGATTTGACCTTCACTGTTGAGCTGGAAGCGGCCATCACGGGTGTAAGCAATGGTGCCATCGGGTTGTAGTACTTGGAAAAAGCCCGCCCCTTGGATAGCAATATCGAGGTCACGGTCGGTGACATTGTAATCACCTACTTCAAAGTCTTTTTGCGTACCCGTTACGCGTACACCAGCGCCTAATTGCAGACCTGATGGCAATTCGTTATTTTGCGACGACAAGCCACCCGGTGCACGTTGCGTTTGATAAAGTAGATTTTCAAACACCGCACGGTCCTTTTTAAAGGCGGTGGTCGACACGTTAGCCAAGTTGTTTGAGATGGTTGTAAGCTGCTTATCCATTGCCGATAAGCCGGTCTGTGCTACCCATAGTGCTGAATGCATTGTGCTCTCCTACCTACAATTCTATTCTATCCAGTCCGCGCTTAGCTTGACTGCAAAATTCGGGCTGATGCGTCTTCGTTTTCACGCACCGTATTCATAACTTTGATGTTCATTTCAAAGCGACGAGACAACTCCATAATGTTGGTCATCTCTTCGACAGCATTGACGTTGCTGCCTTCTAAAAAACCAGATAACACTTTGACGTTATTATCCATCGCCAAAGGTTGTTCATCTTTGGTACGGATCAAACCGTCGGGGCCCTTGGTCAGATCTTCAGGATCCGCTGAGACCAGTTTCAAACGGTTCAATGCTGTAATCTGTGTACCGTCGCCGCCTTCTGGAATGATCGAAATGGTGCCATCTTCGGCAATCGACAATTCATCTAATGGCGGCAAAAAAATCGGCCCCGCATTGCCCATGACCGGCAAGCCTGTTGCCGTCACCAGCTGGCCAGCCGTAGTCAGCTGTAAGTCACCGCGTCGGGTATAAACTTCTTGCCCCATACCATCCATCGCCGCAATGAAACCATTGCCTTGAATGGCAACGTCCATCTCACGCTCTGTATGCTGCAGGGCGCCGGATTCAAAATTGGTACCAGGATTCTCTGTCATCGCGTAAACACGTGAAGGATAGTGCTCGCCGTTGACTTGCATAGAGCGCGCTTGCTCGAAGTCGGCGCGAAAACCTGTGGTCGATACGTTGGCCAAGTTGTTGGCATGAATGGTCTGGGCATTCATCACTTGTTTGCCGCCACTCATCGCTAAATATAACGCTCTATCCATTGCTTCAACCTACCCTAAACTGACAAAGTGAATTGCTGTATTTAATTTATTAACAAATTGCGTGCCAACTCTGTACACAGAAGAGACTACCTTCTTACAGGCACAAAAAAGCCCAGCAAAGGCTGGGCTTTTAAATACTCTCAGAAAACTTATCGTAGGTTGATAATCGTCTGTGTGACGGTGTTTTCGGTCTCTAGGGTCTTCGAGTTAGCTTGATAGTTACGCTGCGCTTCGATCAGTGCTACCAGCTCCTCGGTCAAGTCCACATTGGATTCTTCTAAGGCGCCGCCTTGAATACTACCAAAGGTACCTGTGTTGGCCCTGCCAATGTTTGCCGCTCCCGAGCTAGAACTTGCCACCCAAGACGTATCGCCTGCTGGAGTTAGACCGTCGACATTGTCAAAGTTAGCCAAGGCTATTTGCCCTAACACTGCTGTTTGCTGGTTAGTGTAGCTAGCAATCAAGAAACCATCTTCATCAAAGCTTACACCCTGAAGCTCACCGGCCGCATAACCATCCTGATCAAAGGTATCAGAACTTGAAAGCGCGTATTGAGTTGAGCTTCCTAGATCAATATCCAGCTCTGAGTTCAAGTTAGTTGGGTCCCAGCCAGTAATACTTAGCTGGGTTGGGCTTGATACCGCGTAAGGCGCATAACCCGTGTAAGCACCGATCAAACTACCTTGGTTATCAAAGCGTACCACTGTGTCCTCCGGCAAAAATGGTACAGGGTTACCAGCACCATCTACTTCAGTCGGGTGATTGACCTCACCATCAATCGTAACCTTCATCTCCCAAGTGTTGTTTTCACCTTGTTTGATAAAGTAGTAACCAATGGTATGCGCTTCACCTAAGGCATCGTATACGGTATTGGTATTACCGTAGGTGTAAGTAGCAGGATCGGTTGGATCAAATGCCTGACGCGCAAAATTGTCCGGCTCAATGATACCGCCCGGCGCTAGACTGGTATTAAGTGTAACGGTGCTGGTGTTATCAAACGAACCAGATATCGGCCCAATCGCAGGCGTTGTACCCAGATCTCCTATCTGTGGCTCAGTTGCTCCCACATAGATTGGGTCGAAAGCATTATTAGCATTACCTGAAAAGCTACCTGTCGCATCATCGAAGGTGACAAACTGATCAGTATTAAGCCAAGGCGTGCCTGTTGCATCCTCTAATTCGCCATCTACTGTCACATAAACCTGATAGGTATTAGGTGACTCAGACTTAGCATAGTAGTATGTCACAGCATGAGCATCACCGTTATTGTCATTAACGTTTTCAGTCTGAGTAAAGGTATAAGTCTCTGGATCACCTGGATCAAACGAGGCGGCAATGTAAGGCGGCACAGCTTCCGCTTCTGAGTTCAAGTTGGTTTCAATACCAATCTCAGTGGATGCTTCAGGAGCAATACGATCGGTCGGCACTTGAAGGTCATCTAGTGCACCACCAATGATGCCATTAGTCGCGTTGTAGCCTTGTACATTGGCACCGTCGTTGGTTACCAAGAAACCATCGGCGTCTAACTTGAAGTCACCAGCACGGGTGTAAGCTTGCGTGCCACCTACGTCCAAAACGAAGAAGCCAGTGCCATCTACCGCCAAGTCCAAGTTGTTATCAGTGTAAGCAATGTTACCTGATGAAAACTCTTGCGCGATGTTATTGACTGCCACACCACTACCAATGGTGTTGTTACTTCCAGCACCAATGACGTTAGTGTTGTACAAGTCACCAAACTCTACGCGCGACTTTTTGAAGCCGGTAGTGTCTGAGTTGGCAATGTTGTTACCGGTGGTGCTGAGAAAGTCAGCGGACGCTTTGATACCGGAAAGTGCTGTATTAAAAGCCATAGTAATTTCTCCCGCTAACCTACAATATCAAGCTTGTCAGACAGTGGCAGCTTGCCGTAGTTGGCTACATTCAAAGTGGAACCTTCGCTACCATTGATGGTAACGCCGTTAATTCTTGCTGGGGTCATTACCCCTAGTTGAGTCACTTCCCCTTCAGCGTTGGTAGAAGTTGCTCTAAACGTATACATACCGCTTGGTACAGCATTGCCTTCACCGTCAGTACCATCCCACGTAAACTCTTCATCGGTCAGTGGTAAACGGTCTACCGTTTGGCCTGCGCTGTTGATGATCTGCAGCTCATTTTTCACTGCATCGTCAGCAAACGCCGTTTTCAGCATGGTTGGATTGCCTTCCGCAACCGCTGTCGTATCTTGTTCAACGTACACATACTGGCCAACCAAGGTCGATGCTGTCAGCGCTTGGCTGGAGATCAACGACTGCGACAAGTTCTCCATTTCATCGGCCATATTGGTCAAACGCTCAAGCGAACTAAACTCCGCCATTTGCGATACCATATCGCCCGAATCCTGTGGTTTAGTCGGGTCTTGGTTTTTCAGCTGCTCGATATAAAGACGCATAAAGACGTCTTGGTTGGCTAAACCATTAGAGCTTTCTTCACTGGTGCTAACCGTATTGTTGCTAACACCTGTTCGGGCTCTTGCTTCATCAGTACCGTACTGAGAAATCAGCCCCGATAATGCAGAATTTGTAGAAATATCAGACATAATTTACCCCCTTAGGACTGACCTAGGGTCAACATTCTCTGCATCATGGTTTTGGCAGAGTTCATGATTTCAACATTGGTTTGAAATGAGCGCGACGCAGACATCATATCGGCCATTTCTTCCACCGGGTTCACATTTGGATAAAACACATAACCCTCTTCATTGGCCATCGGGTTATGTGGTTCATAGCGTGGCTGAAGCGGTGCATCCGACTCAATGATCCCTGCCACATTAACGCCCATACCAGACTCTCCAGCAGTTGCGTCATTTGATGCGTTCCAGCCACGATCGCGCATGGCGTCCGTCATCATTTGCTCAAACACAGGTTTACGCGCACGGTAAGTCTGATCGGCTGAGCTCGCTACGCTGTCGGCGTTGGCAATATTACTGGCCACAGTGTTCAGACGAACCGTCTGGGCACTCATCGCCGAACCGGAAATAGCAAAAATGTTAGTTAAAGACATTATTATTGACCTCCAGTCAGCGCTTTTTTCATGCCGCTGATCTTTCTATCCAAAAACATAAAACTGGTATCAAACTGCAACTGGTTTTGCGCAAATTCCGCTTGCTCACGTTGCATGTCTACCGTATTACCATCCAGCGAAGGCTGGCTTGGTGTGCGATATAACATTTCATCGGTGCTGGATAACGAGCTGCGTGCAGAAATATGCTGATCGTCATTTCCTGCTAGCGTTAAGCGATTACGTTCTGCTTCAAGCACTGAATCAAAAGTAATATCACGCGCTTTGTAGTTCGGCGTGTCGGCGTTGGCGATGTTGTTTGCCAACACTGAAGCACGCTGAGTGCGAAACATCAGCATTTGATCATGGCCATTTAAAGCATCTTTGAAACTAATCGACATAACTCTTATCCAGTGACACCTATTTGAATTTATCAATATAAAGCAATATAGATGCCAAAAATATTTTTACTTATATTTCAATGAGTTATAAAAAATAGGTAATGAGATCGGCAAGAGGCGGCAAACAAAAAACGGCAACCTTTTAAGGGGTTGCCGTTTTTATAAACAGAGGGGGAAACTGATTTATTTAGCGCGGTAAACAATGCCTGGGTGACACTGAACAATCTCAAACAAAGAAGACAGACCGCTCAAGGCTTCTGAGCCACCTAAGAATAAGTAACCGCCAGGATTAAGTGAGGCATGCATGCGTGTCAAAATGTCGAGCTTGGTTTCGGCCGTGAAGTAAATCAGCACGTTACGGCAAAAAATCACATCAAACTTACCCAGCGAACTAAACGAGTCAATCAAGTTCAAATGTTTGAACTCCACTCGCGCCGACACATTTGGCTTAACCTTCCAAACCGCATCGGTCACCTTGTCAAAGTAACGTTTTTGATTTTCTGGGCTCAAACCACGAGCAATCGCCAAACTGTCGTATTCAGCTTGCTTGGCGTGCTTAAGGATGTTGGTACAAATGTCGGTAGCAATGATTTTCTCACCCGGCTTTAAAACACCCGGACGCGCTTGCTTGAACTCATCAATCACCATACTAATAGAGTATGGCTCTTGGCCGGTGGACGACGCTGCTGACCAAATACGCAACGGTCGTTTGTCGCACTGCGGCAGCACCACTTCTTTTAGAATTTTAAACGGGTGGGCATCGCGGAACCAAAGCGTCTCGTTCGTCGTCATCGCGTTGATGATTTCTTCGCGCAACTTCGAAGAGCGTCCACCTCGTTCAAGTGCATCGACTAGAGACTCAAGCTTGGTATAGTTTTCACGCTCCAAGATTTTGCCTAGGCGACTGGCCACCAAATACTGTTTGTTATCACTAAGCGATATACCACTCTCTTTTTGAAGGTACTTGCGAAAACGCTCATATCCCGCTGGGGTAATCGCATTAGAACTACTTAGCATTGATGCTCCTTAGGCCGCCATAATGCCGACAAAAAATACTCACTAGGCTTCAGCTGCCTCTTGCGCAGCAACCGTTTCAATCGCGATACGGGCCAATTCATCAGGTTGGAACTTGGCCAAGAAGCCATCCGCACCAACTTTCTTAACCATGGCCTCGTTGAAGACACCACTTAAAGAGGTATGCAATAGAATAAACAGGTCTTGTAAACGACTGTCGTTACGGATCGCCGTGGTGAGCGTGTAACCATCCATCTCCGGCATCTCGATATCCGAAATCACCATCGAGAAATGTTCGGTCACATCTACGTTTTCGGCGACCAAGTTCTGCAAATAAGTCAACGCTTCTTTACCGTCACACAAAACCGTGGTGGCAAAGCCGACATCTTCCATACAGCGCTTGATCTGTTTACGCGCAACCGACGAGTCATCAACAATCAAAATATGATGCTGCTTAGCATTACGCTGCACATCTTCCGTAACGATACCATCAGAGATGTTTTGACGCGTAGGGGCTACTTCAGACAAGATTTGCTCAACGTCAATAATCTCCACCATTTCTTTGTCAACCTGACAGACTGCGGTGAGGTAATTGTCGTTAGAAAGACCTTTAGGAGGCGGCTGAATATCGCTCCAATTCATATTCACAATGCGTTCCACACCCCGCACCAAGAACCCTTGGATACGACGGTTGTACTCGGTGATGATGACAAAGCAATGTTCAATGTTTTCGATTGGGCTTGCCCCAGTGGCTAGACCCAGATCCAAAATTGGAATAGTGCCTCCACGAATATGAGCGACCCCACGCACCACAGAACTACTGTGTGGCATGCTGGTCAACTTGGGACATTGCAGTACTTCCTTTACTTTAAATACGTTAATACCGTATATCTGCTTGCCATTAAGTCGGAAAAGCAAAAGCTCAAGACGATTTTCTCCGACGAGCTGTGTTCGTTGGTTTACGCTCTCGAGTACTCCGGCCATAAAAGCCTCCTAAAAATATATGCGCTCAAATAGGGAAATTTCCCTATTGTTATGAAAACCTCTCATCAAATGATAGAGTGATTTTGCGTAATTTACTAACCCTAGTCGACATCCCTGGAGATAACCGATGGGTCACGTCAAGCTTCTGACCATATTACTCTTTTTTCTCGCTAGTGGGAGTAGTGCGTCACAAATAGAAACTCAAATTAACGATTTTATTGAAAACCATGAAACAAAACGCTTACAAACCACTTATCCTAATGCCAGGATCGAAATAGAAATACAGAACAGGGTAGCACTGGAGTACTTACCGGATTGTGACAACCAATACTTCACCATCGAGAATCAGCGCCCTGAATCCATGTCACGTACGACGTATGCCATCGCTTGTGAAACGCCCTTCTGGAAATCCTATGTGCCAGTGCGACAAAATATTTTCATTACCGGCATCAAAGCCGCTGCGCCGATTTCCCGTGGTGATGTTATTTCGCGCCAAAACACCGATATTGGAGAAGTGGACCTAGCCACTTTAAGAGGCCATCTGTACACCGAGCAAAACCCACCCTACGGCCTGCTTGCCAGTCGCAATATACGCATCAATGACTTCATTACTGATGGCCAAACCGAGCAACCCAACTTGGTTAAAAAAGGCGCCCGAGTACTGATCACCGCACAAAGTAATAGTATTGTCGTGCGTATGAACGGTGTCGCTTTAGAAGATGGTGTCAAAGGTCAACAGATACGCGTTGAAAACGTCAGTTCTGGTCGAATTGTGTACGGAAAAGTTGTCAGTAGCGGTGAGGTTTTAGTAAACTACTAGTCATATCGACTTGCTATCTTCAGTTTAAAAATATCTCAAAACTTTTTCTAAAGTTGTGGGGCGCGTGACCGATAACTGAGTTAGCGGAATAAATTCTGGAGGCAAGCAACATGGCAATTAACATTTCAGGCGTTGGCGTACAGCCAAGCCCAACTCAAAAGAACGAGCGTATCCAAAAGGATGACGCCAACTCAACGCAAGCTACTAATAACACCAGCGTAAACAGCAAAGAGCTGATGTCAGAAGACACAGTTCAACTGAGTAACGTCGCACAATCACTGCAAGCTAAAGGCAGCAACAGTGAAGAGGCAGCCATCGATATGGATAAAGTAGAGCAAATCAAATTGGCGATTGCGTCAGGCGATTACAAGATCGACTCTGAAAAGCTTGCCAGCAGCATGCTGCAAATGGATGAGCTATTCAGCTAATCGCTGGATGTAAACCATGATCCCGCTTGCCCCCCTTATCACTCAAATCAAACAACACCTTGAGCAATTGCTTGAGGTGCTGCAGCAAGAGCGCACGGCACTCGCCACAGCAACGCCTGAACATATCCAGCAACTCACCGACGAAAAGAAACGTTTACTCGATGGTATCGACAATGCCAACCGCAAACGTAATTTGATGTTAGTGAAGTTTGGCGTACTGGATGCCAAAGCTCCCTCAGAAGCCGCCTTTACTGAATGGCTAAGTCAGCAAACCAACATGGACGATGTCAAAGATCTCGTACGTGATTGCAATGATCTTTTAGATCAATGTAAACAAGCGAATGAGACCAATGCTCACATCCTGGCCACCTTACGTAAACGCAACAAAGCTATGTTTGAAATGTTGCAGGGCCACAGCCGTAAAAACAAAGTTTACACTTCTTCCGGTGGCACACGCCCCGTGAGCAGCAAGCACACTTTAGGCCGCGCTTAACTTACCTTTCTTAATAAATCCTAATTAAAACAGTGAGCTGGAGCTCCCGCGAGTTGGTATACAAGATACAAATTGTTATACTGCGTGGGCGTCGTCTCCATAGGTAAACGGGATATACCTGCCGCCTCCTAAGCGGCTATTCCAGGTTCGAGTCCTGGTGGAGACGCCACGCGACTCACTTTATGGACGTAGATTTTCTACCATCTGCACAAACTGCTCTACGCCACTTTTAACTTCTTCAAGCCCTTGCGACACCTCGGTAATACTGCCCTCACCGTGCATAGCAATGCCTGAAACAGACGTTAATGCCGTATCGATTTGCTTAATCAACTCATGGTTAAAGTTGACCACTTTGGCGATTTCTTCGGTAGCTTCCGAGGTGTTGCTGGCAAGCTTGCGTACTTCGTCTGCGACCACGGAGAAACCACGCCCCGCATCCCCAGCCCGAGCTGCCTCGATCGCCGCATTCAGAGCCAATAAGTTAGTCTGGTCGGCGATCGATTGAATCGTCCCCACCATGCCAGAAATACTCTTAAACTGCTCCATCAGCTGTTCGCCTACCGTAGAAGCCTTGTTGACCTGCACAGAAATATCCTGTGAAGTGCGTACAGCTTCTCGAAGGACCGTCACTGCGTTGCCCGTTATTTGATTGGTTTCTTCAGATGTCGCCGCCGCCATGTCGACTGCTGTCAAAGTAATGTTGACGCGTTCAGAAATGTCCGACGCAAATTTAATGACTTTATAGACTTTGCCATCATCATTAAGGATCGGATTATAAGTCGCCTCCAACCAAATAATATTGCCTTGCTTATCCACCCGTTTAAAGCGACCAGAATACAATTGTCCATTGGCAAGACGTGACCAAAAATCTGGATGTTTTTGGTAGAAGTCATCTTCACAAAACATCTTGTGATGCTGACCCACGATCTCCTTAGCGGAATAGCCCATGACTGCTAAAAAGTTTTCATTAGCTTTAAGAATGGTGCCATCAGGCTCAAATTCGATCACTGCTTGCGAGCGATCGAGTGCCTCTAAGATTGCATTTTGCGAATTTAATTCAGTCTGTGTTTGGGTGACATCACTACAGATCTTAATGATTTCAATCACGCGGCCTTGTTCATCTTTGACCGGAAAATAGTTGGCGGATAAATACAATTGATCGCCGTTTTTCTTGAAGCGCTCAAATGTGCCCCCAAACGACTTACCATTGCCAAGGTCTGACCAAAATTGGCGATACGCTTGGCTGTTCACATACTCAGGATCACAGAAGATTTTGTGATGTTTGCCCACCACTTCTTCTTTGCTATAACCCACGGCCGCTAAAAACAGCTGGTTCGCATCCAGAATAACGCCATCCGGCTGAAAAGTAATAAAGGCAGTATGAGCTCGAATAGCGTTCAACTCATCCTTTTGTCGTTTCAACGTGGCTGCTTCTATATCACGCTGATTATTTGCTTCTTGCTCATTACGTTTAAAACCGAACATATACCACCTCTGTGACTTATGGCCATTCTAATAACTTACTTCTGGATATTATGATCTTAAGCCTATGCAATAACTGTTATATTTGGTAATTGATTACATCAATTGGTTTCAATCTAATACAAATATGTATCAAGCAACGCCTATGCCAAGCGCCCTTATTGGACCTGTTAACGACGTGACGGATGGCAGTCATGCAAAAATCCGTTATCATGCCGCGCTTTGTTGCTATAACTTGGAAATAACTGCGTGAAACAAGTCATCATCGTCGGAGCGGGGCCCGCTGGGCTCATGGCAGCAGAAGTGATTCAAACTGCCGGCCATCAAGTACATATTTACGATGCCATGCCAAGTGCCTGTCGTAAGTTCCTCCTCGCCGGCATCGGCGGTATGAACATCACCCATTCAGAGGCGTTTGAGCCTTTTATGTCGCGCTATTACGATAAAGCCGAGTGGTTAACACCGGCTATTAAAGCGTTTGATAACCAAGCTCTGCGCCAATGGATTCATGACCTTGGAATCGATACGTTTGTCGGCTCCTCTGGACGCGTATTTCCGGAAAAGATGAAAGCCGCACCGTTACTGCGTAACTGGCTCAAACGTTTAAAAGAGCTGGGCGTGGTCTTTCATATGCGCCATAAGCTGATTGGGCTAGAAGGCCTAACCGCGACCTTTAACTACGAAGGCCTAGATAAGCACAAAAGTGCTGATGCCATCTTACTGGCCATGGGGGGCGCGAGCTGGCCCAAACTTGGCTCAGATGGCAAATGGGTCGGTTTCTTGTCACGCCAAGGTATCCAAGTTGCCCCGCTTGAAAGCACTAACTGTGGTTTTTACAGCCACTGGAGTGAGCACTTACAAGCCAACTACGCTGGCGCGCCCTTAAAAAGTGTGGCCTTTTCTGTCAAAACCTTGGCAGGTGAAATCATCACCCGCAAAGGCGAAGGTATTGTCACCCAAGATGGCATGGAAGGCAGCCTGATTTACGCCTTTTCAAAACACCTGCGCGATGCCATTAACCATGCTGGCCAAGCCCGCTTAACCATCAATTTGCTCCCAGATCTTAGTGAAGCCCAAGTGGCCGAAAAACTGGCCAACACCAAAGCCAAAGAGTCGATGAGTAAATACCTAAAACGCACCTTAAAGCTCGACAGCGTCAAAGCGGCCTTGCTGTTTGAAGCGTTCCAGAAAGACGACTTCGATACGCCGCAAAAACTCGCTAAGTGTTTACAGGCGATTCCAGTTTACTTTTATAAAACCAAGCCGGTGGAGGAAGTGATCTCGACCGCAGGTGGCGTGTGCCAACAAAGCGTGACGCAAGACTACATGCTAAAACGTTTACCGGGCGTCTTTTGCGCCGGTGAAATGCTCGATTGGGAAGCCCCTACCGGCGGCTATCTGCTCACGGCTTGTTTTGCCACAGGGCGTAAAGCGGGCTTAGGGGTTAGCACGTATCTTGCGCATCAATAAGCAACCTGATTCTCATTTGGACGCTGAAAAGGCGCGATTTTTTGACTTAGAGCGGGGTTTGTCCAAATTTCGTGCTAATTCGGTTTCAGCACTTTTGGCCTGTGGTTATACTGCGCTCATCGTTTTATTCAACTGGCCTACTTTGGATCGAGGAAAATCATAGTGAGTTCGCTGACCAAATTTTTTAGCCGCAAGTTGCTGGCACTGGTAAGCCTTGCAGGCTTTGCTGCTTTTTTAAGCTCAACGGCAAGTGCTTACGGGCAAAGCCCAGAAGAAATCGCCGCGCGTATTGCTCCTGTGGGTGATGTGTGTGTCGCTGGAGAAGAGTGTGAAGTGGCAACCTCGACCGCCGTGGCAGCCAATGATGGCCCACGCACAGGTGAAGCTATCTACAATCAATTCTGTACCGCTTGTCATGCTATCGGTGTTGCCAATGCGCCGAAGTTTGCTAACGCTGGCGATTGGGCTCCGCGTATCGAAAAAGGCTTTGATACCATGCTGAGCAATGCTATTAACGGCATCAACGCTATGCCACCGCGCGGCACCTGTGCCAACTGTAGCGATGATGAAATCAGCAATGCCATTGAATACATGGTCGACAGCACAAAATAAGCTTTCGCTCAATAAAAAGGCGGCTTAACACTGGTTAAGCCGCCTTTTTTATGTCACTTATTTATTAAGAATTGAGCATTGCTTTAAGCGCCGATAAAGAGGCTTTGCCCTGCTCTTTTTTCTGCTGCTCACTCTCATCACCGCGCCCTTCCCAGACCAAATCTTCTTCTGGCAGTTCATCTAAAAAGCGACTCGGCAGACAATCGATTTCCTCACCATATTGGCGTCGTTTGGCCGCCATGGTAATGCAGAGTGTGCGCTTAGCCCGCGTGATGCCCACATACGCCAAGCGACGCTCCTCTTCAATGTCGTCATTTTCGATGCTATTACGGTGAGGCAATAATTCTTCTTCACAACCAATCAAAAACACATGCGGGTATTCCAAACCTTTAGACGCGTGCAGCGTGAGTAGCTGAACTTTGTCCTCGTCTTCTTCTTCCTCTTGACGCTCAAGCATGTCGATCAGCAATAACTTAGAAATGGCATGATCGAGCCCTGCGTCTTCGTCTTCTTCCCAAGCAGATTCCATCATGCGCTGAATCGAATCTAGCAAAAATCGAACGTTATCAATACGCTTTTCGGCGGCTTTAGGCGAGCTCGCTTGCTCTTGTAGCCAGCCAAAATAATCCATGTCATGAATCATTTGCTCAATCACAGGGATCGGCGAGCTTTTATGCAAACGTTCACGCAAGCTGGTGATCCACGCCTCAAACTCACGCACCCGGCGTAGGGATTTAGGACTGACAGTTTCATCAAGCGCTTTATCGCCAGCCGCTTCAAATAAGCTGATGTGTTGTTCGTTGGCCAGATTACCGACTTTCTCAAGCGTGGCAGGGCCAATCTCGCGCCGCGGTAAATTGATCACACGTAAAAAGGCATTATCGTCCCCAGGGTTTACCAGTAGGCGCAGATAGCCCATCAAGTCTTTGATTTCGGCACGGGAGAAAAACGATGAGCCACCGTTCATTTTGTAGGGTATGCGATACGCTTGCAGCTTGATCTCTAGCAATCGTGCTTGGTGATTACCACGGTACAAGATCGCAAAATCTTGATACGGAATATTATGACGCAAATGCCGCGATTGAATCTCCGCCGCCACCCGCTCCGCTTCAGCGTCTTCGTTGCGCGTTACCATTACTCGGATCGGATCACCGATCCCCAGATCAGACCACAAAGCCTTATCGTAGACGTGTGGGTTATTAGCGATCAGCGTGTTGGCGGCCTTAAGAATGGTACGCGTGGAGCGATAGTTTTGCTCCAGCTTCACCAGTTTTAAATTCGGATAATCGGTCGATAAGCGCTCCAAGTTTTCTGGGCGCGCGCCACGCCAAGCATAGATGGATTGGTCATCATCTCCTACCAAGGTGAAGCATTTGCGATCCCCGGCTAGCAGGCGAATCAACTCATACTGGCTGGCGTTGGTGTCTTGGCACTCATCTACCAATAGGTAGCGCACTTTGCGCTGCCACTTCTCTTTCAGTGCTTGATCAGAAATCAGCAAGCTAACGGGCAACAAAATTAGGTCATCAAAGTCGACAGCATTGTAAGCACGAATATAGCGCTGATACTGACCGTACACTTGCGCCGCCAATTGCAGCTCTTCGGTGTCCGCTTGCGTCAACGCTTCGTTGGGGGGCACGAGATCGTTTTTCCAATTGGAAATGGTGTGCTGACAAAATCCGGCCGCATCTAACTGGCCGCCGAACTCTTTATCCAGAATGTCCTTCACCAAGGCCAGCGCATCTTGGGCATCAAACAAGGTAAAGCCCTGCTTCAAGCCTACCTTACGGTATTCTTTGCGCAGAATGTTTAGCCCCAAGGTATGGAACGTAGAAATGCTCAGGCCGCGACTCTCTTCCTTGGACAGCATACTCACCACACGCTCTTTCATTTCTCGAGCCGCCTTATTGGTGAAGGTCACCGCGACAATATTATTGGCCTTGAAGCCGCAGGTTTGAATCAAGTAAGCAATCTTGGTGGTGATCACGCTGGTTTTACCGGAGCCCGCGCCGGCCAATACCAAGAGCGGCCCATCGATTTGCTTCACCGCTTCGAGCTGACGCTCGTTCAGGGTGCGCATACGCTGGGCAATAGAAGGGACCGACTGGCTCATAGAGGACTCACCACAAAAATGATTGGAATCCCCCTATTCTACACCAGTCGGTAGGCTTCGCGCACAGAGTCTAGTGGTTAAAATTGTGGTACCAAGCCACACTAGCGTTGGCACCGTGACAGCTCAGCAATTGTCGCCCTGAGGGTGCGATAAACACCTGTGTGCAGCTTAGGGCTTGCTGTTGCACCAGCTCACGTAAGCGGTCACTTTTGCCAATAAGATAGTAGTTATCCAGCGCCTCCAATGGCACCTCATCGGTTAACAGCTTGGCGTGGCCTTGGCTGTAAAACTGCCCTGAGAAGGGACGATGTGCGACATAATACGCCGGAATATCCTCTTGGACATGCTCGAATACAATGCGATCACTACGGCTGTCAGCCTTGCCCATATTCAATACCAGCATCATAATCATCAGCAAGATCGGCAACACCAGCGCCACTCCCGAAAACCATTTGGCATCGTATTTGTCGTACAGCAGCGCCACCAGCAATGCCAGCGCTGGCACACCAGGCAATACATAGGCAGGTAAAATATTGCCGGCCATGGTAAACAACACCATCGGCGAAAGCATCCACAGTAATAAGAAACTAAACAAGCCATTATCCTGCTGCGCTTGTTTAACTTTAGCCCGACGCAACCAAAGCAAAACCGGCAACACCAACGACCAAGGAAAAGCTGCTTGTAACCAATACCACCAGATCATACCGCGCGGACGATCATGGGCGGTGCCATATAAGTCACCATCCCAACCGCTCACGACAAAACGCTTGAAGTGCTCACCGACCAAAAAATAATCCAAAAAGCCTGGCGTAGCACGTTCTGCCAACACATACCAAGGCAAGGCAATAGCGAGCATCAGTGCCGTACCTGACAGCAGTGGGAAGCGTTGCCAAAGCACTTTAAACGCGCCCACTGGGCCATGTTGCAACATTAACCAAGGCATCACTGTCAGTCCCACTAATACCAATACAATCGGCCCTTTTGCCAGTAGACCAATCGCCAGCCCAACAAAGCCAACGTACCCCCACAGCCGCTGCTGCGTGCCTTGCTCACGCCAAGCTAAGTAAAACCCCAGCATCGCCATGGTCATCGCTAACGTCAGTGCCATATCCGTCATCACAGCACCCGAGGCAATCGAGAAGATTCCGCAGGTCGCCAAAACAACCGCTGTCACCAAAGCGCTGTAACCTAAGCGATGGGCCATAAAGGACATCAACCCTATCGTAGCCACCCCCGCCAACCAGTGTGGCGCGCGCACCGCAAACTCACTTAAGCCAAACAGCTCGATGCCGTATGCACTCATCCAAGTAAACAGCGGTGGTTTCCCCCAAAAAGGCACACCGTAATCAAACTGAGGCGTGAGCCAGTTACCGGTTTCGACCATCAAGCGTGCCATTTCGCCATAGCGTGCTTCCGTGGTATCCATCAATGGGTAGGTAGCAAGTGAAATCAATCGCAATATGAGGGCAATGGCCAATAGCATCCACAACTGTTTGTTGCTTAAGGTCTTCACGATACCACCTCCAACGACGCAGGCTGGTTCTTAACAGACGACGCTGGGGCGATTTCGATCTGACTGCGAACCAAGTACAGCGGGCGTCCTTTTACTTCAACAAAAATTCGGCCGATGTATTCTCCCAGTAAGCCGATCGCCAACAGCTGTACCCCAGCCAGTCCGAGCATCGCCACCATCATGGTCGGATAGCCCGACACAGGCTCGCCTAACACCAGCGTTTTCACCACGATAAATGCGCCAAACAACAACGCCAAAGCGCCCGTTAAGGCGCCCGCCAAGGTTGCTAAACGCAAAGGACGGATCGAAAAGGAGGTAAAGCCATCCATCGCCAATCCGAGTAACTTGAGATAGTTCCATTTACTTTCCCCACAAAAACGTGCATCGCGCTCAAACAGCAGTGTTTGCTGAGTAAACCCAGGCCACCCCAACAGCCCCTTCATATAACGATTACGCTCTGGCAAAGCATTAATATGCTGCACCACACGGGCACTTAGCAGTCGAAAGTCACCCACGTTTTCAGGAATATTTTGCGCCGCCAAACGATTTAGCAGCTTATAAAACAGCGCCGCCGATTGACGCTTAAACCAACTTTCACCATGACGTTTTGAGCGTTTCATATTGACCACATCGACACCGCTGCGCCACACCTCAAGCATTTGTGGAATGCACTCAGGTGGATCTTGCAAATCCGCATCAATCAAAATCACCGCCTCACCACGCGCCTGTTCCAGACCAGCACTCATCGCCGCTTCTTTGCCAAAATTGCGACTTAAAGCCACACAGCGCACATAGCTACTTGAGGTCGGAAAGTGTTGTACCACTAATAAACCTTGGTCACTGCTGCCATCGTCCACGTATATAATTTCACACAGATCCGGCAAGGCATCGAGCACACGAGTTAAGCGGCGATGAAATTCAGGCAGCACCGCCTGCTCATTAAAAAATGGCACCACCACAGACAAAACCGGTTGCACGGTGCGAGCTTTGATAGGTATTAAGCGGCGTTCAGTGCTATGTTTGGCAGTATTAAATAAAGAAGACATATACGTACCCTATACGTAATTCAACAATGTCTTCATCCTAATAGAGTGACTGTGAACAACTTGTCATTGACGTTTTTTTCACGTTCATGAGCGATAATAACCTGACTATTAACTTGGCGAATCACCTATGCACAGAGCTCTACTAATTGAAGATAATCGCGAAATCGCAGGCATGTTGGGCGACTTTTTTGAGTGCCAAAACATCGAGCTCGACTACGCGGACAACGGCGAATTAGGGTTAAAGTTAGCGCTCGAAAACAGTTTCGACATCATCGTATTGGACCTTATGTTGCCACGGCTAGATGGCTTAAGTGTCTGTCAGCGTTTACGCGAAGCCGGTAATAGCACACCGATTCTGATGCTAACCGCTCTGGACAGTCGCCAAGATGAGCTAAGCGGGCTGACTATAGGCGCTGATGACTATCTCACTAAACCTTTTGATTTAGATATTCTCTATGCGCGTATGCAAGCCTTAATACGCCGCGGTAGCGGTCAAGTGGCGAGCAGTACCTTGCAATTTGGCGATATCACTATCCAGACCAAAAGCGGTAAAGCGTATCGTCAAGGCAAGTTACTGGCGTTAACACCGTCCACTTATACCATTCTCAAGATGCTGGTGAGCCAAGCGCCCAACTTGGTGCTTAAAGAAGAGATTGCCTATCAGCTGTGGGGCGATGAAACACCCAATAACGATGTGTTACGCAGCCATATTTATCAGCTAAGAAGCCAGCTGGATAAACCCTTTGAAACTCAGATACTAAAAACGCAACCCAAAATAGGGTTCTATTTAGAGAGCGCCGAGTAATGCCTGCCTTATTTCGCAATGCCGACAGCATGACTGGTCGGCTAGCCTTATTTTTTATCAGTGTGGCCATCACCGTGGGCCTGTTTTGTCTTATTTTGATCAGTGTCGTATTGGCATGGTCAGAAGATCGTGTGGGCGAACGCCGTATTATGATCGACAAGCAGCAGGCCATTCAGTACTTTTTGGCCTATCCCAACATCAAGTCAGTGCAGCTGGACCCTTTGACAATTGCCTACAATGGTCTGCAACACGCGCCCAAACAGATCCGTGATTATTTGGCTGGTCAAGAGGAGTTTATCGGGGAAGTAGGACAAGGCAGCGACTCACGCATGTTGTACATGACGACCTATACCAAACGCGGTGAAACACGGCAAATGGCATTGGTCTCCAAGATTGATGCCATCGAAATCAGCTTACAAGAATACATGAATGTCATGGCCATTATCGTTACCTTAGTAGTGCTGTTAATCGGCTGCTTTACAGCGATTTTAACGCGACTGTCGAAGAGCCTCATTCAACCCATTAACTATTTGTGTGCCCAATTAAGCGATCACCAAGGGGATACTAACCGCGTGTTTAACGTCCCTCAAGACGCCGCTCAAGAGTTTCAAACGCTCACCAACACGCTCAACCAATACCGCAGCGATATGGATGCTTTGATGAAACGTGAACAAGCCTTCGCCCGTTACGCCAGTCATGAATTACGCACGCCACTGACAGTTATGAAAGGCTCCTGTAACTTATTAGCTAAGACCGATAACTCCCCTTTTGCCATGCGCCAAGTTGAGCGTATGCGCCACGCCACCGAACACATGTTGACCATGGTCGATGCACTATTGGGGTTGGTGCGCTATGAAAAAAGCCACAATAACACGCCCTGCCGAACCCTGAGCTTCGAGGAAGTGCGCAGCCTAATAGATAAGCATCAAGCGCAAGCTGAGGCAAAACAACTGCAATTGACTTTCGTATGTCAGGGCACGCCTCGCACTCATGCGACACCCGCGGTGATCGACATGGCCCTTGGCAACCTATTACGCAACAGTATTGCAGCGTCGGAGTCAGGCATTATAGAGGTGCGTTTGCAGGAGCACTGCATCAGTGTCAGTGATCAAGGACAAGGCTATGACCCCAACCAAGAAAGTCAGGGCCATGGTCTGGGTTTACTGATTGTACAAGACATCTGTCAACGTTATGGCTGGCGCTATACCTTGGTCAACAAAGCCCAAGGTGGCTGCCTTGCCACCCTCGACCTACGTGATGAGCCGTTAGCGCCAGACGTTGAAACAGCTGCTTTACCGACTATTCCTTAGGCAAAGGCTTTTTGCTCCAGTAACTGGCGATCAAAGAGCCAGAAATATTGTGCCACACGCTAAAAATAGAACTAGGTAGCATTTGTAAGTTAAGAACACCGTCGGTTGCTTTTAAACGCATTTGAGAAACATTATCATCATTGCGAAATTCAATCACCGAGTGAGTGTTACATGCTTCTATCTGGTTTAAAGCGCGTTGGCATCCTGCTGATCGGCGTGTTGTTGGCAACTTCGAGTTACGCGGTCACCGTGCAAGACAGCAAAGGCACCTTTACTATCGAGGAGACACCACAGCGTATTGTGGTGTTAGAATTCTCCTTTGCGGATGCACTTGCGTCTGTTGGCGTAAAGCCTATTGGCATTGCTGATGACAAAGACAAAAGCCGCGTGTTGCCAGAAGTTCGAGATATTATTGGGGATTGGCAATCCGTCGGCACGCGCTCGCAGCCGAGCCTAGAGGTGATTGCCTCGCTCAAGCCAGACTTGATCATTGCCGATATCTCACGCCATGAAGCGGTGTACGATGACCTTAAGAAAATCGCGCCAACGCTGATCTTGCCGTCTCGTCGTGAAACCTATGAGGACAATCTCAAAGCCGCTGCTATCATTGGTAAAGCGGTGGGCAAAGAAAGCGAGATGCAAGCTCGCCTTGCCCAACATGAAACCATCATGTCGGACTTTGCCAGCAAACTACCAAACAACGCCCTCGTACAATTTGCTGTTGCACGCGCGGATGATCTATTTCTGCATACAGATGATTCTTACGCGGGCGGCGTAATTTCTCGCTTGGGCTTACAGATGCCAAAAACCGAGCGCGATGACACCGCCTCGCGTCAAACTAGCCTAGAACAGCTGCTCGCGGTGAACCCTGAATACCTGATCGTTGGCCATTACACTCAGCCGAGCATCATCGAAAAGTGGCAAAGTGAGCCCTTGTGGAGCGTGTTGCAAGCGGCCTCAAACGAGCATATTTACAGTGTTAACCCAAATATCTGGGCCCGCTGTCGTGGTGTCATGGCGGCTGAGCATATGGCACAAGATTTAGTGAACATTTTCACTGAGCAATAACCTGTGAACACACCGATCAAATCACTCAGCCTAGGCATTCTCTTGTGCATGGGACTAGTGCTGCTCAGCTGGTGGAACTTATTTGCCTGGTCGGTGGTGCCAGTCACAGGTCTCGACGTTTGGCATGCTGTTACGGCCTTTGATAGCCAAGTCATCGCCCAACGCATTGTCATCGACTTGCGCCTACCGCGATTACTGACGGCACTATTGGTCGGTGCCGCGTTAGCGGCTGCGGGCACTATTATGCAAGGTCTGACGCGCAACCCATTAGCGGCGCCTTCTGTTTTAGGTGTCAACGCAGGTGCTGCGTTGGGCATGGCGTTGGTTTCTACGCTACCCGCCTTTTACGGTGCCTTCAGTACCTCGATCGCTGCCATGCTCGGTGGTGGTTTGGCTTGGCTATTGGTGATGTTGCTGGGCAGCGCTTGGCGCATGGGCGGCAATGATCAAGGGCGTTTGGTGTTGGCCGGCGTGGCGATTTCGGCCTTATGCGCCGCGTTAACCAAAGCGGTAGTGATAATGGAAGAAGACCAAGCCGCAGGTGTAATGACATGGCTCGCTGGCAGTCTTGCGGACGCTCGCTGGCAAAGCTGGTCGACATTTTGGCCCGTAGCCTTGGTGGGTTTAATCGGTGCACTGCTGCTTACGCCTGCCCTCAATCTATTACAACTGGGCGAAGATAATGCCCGTAACCTTGGTATTAACCTGCTGCGCAGCAAGCTTTTGGGCAGCCTTTTAGTACTGATCTTAGTCGGTGCTACCATCAGCACCGTCGGCAGCATCGGTTTTGTTGGCTTAATCGTACCGCACATAGCGCGCTTATTAATGGGACAAGACTTCCGCTTGTTTTTGCCTGTAGCGATGCTGCTAGGGGCGGGGCTCGTGACCTTGGCCGATACCTTAAGCCGCGCCATTACTTATCCGATGGAAACCCCAGCAGGTGCCATCCTTGCGCTGATCGGCGCGCCCTTCTTTATCTACTTGGTGAGAAAACGCACTCTATGAACGCTTCTCGTTTTTTCCCGCTCGGGCTAGCGCTACTGCTGATTTTGAGCATCGCCAACCTCGTCTTTGGCGCCGTGTCTTTGTCACTTGAGCAAGTCTGGCAAGGCTTGTCGGTCGGCTCAGAGCAACACTTTACCGTTTACGAATACCGCTTACCGCGCATTTTTCTCGCTATTTTAGTGGGCGCGGGCTTGGCACTCTCTGGGGCATTGGTACAAGGTGTGATCCGCAACCCACTAGCGTCCCCTGATGTGTTAGGCGTCAGCCATGGAGCGGGCCTCGCCGCCGTGTTTTATATGACCTACTTTGCTGGCGCATCGACTGACTGGCTGCCTGAAGTGGCGCTTGCGGGCGGTCTTGTAGCAGCTTTGATTCTCTGGTGGCTATGCGGCGCGCAAAGCAGCGCCATTAAGCTTGCGATCACTGGTGTGGCTTTGGCGGCGTTTTGGGCCAGCTGCATCGACTTTTTGATGCTGACCAAACCGCTCGAAATCAATAACGCCCTTTTGTGGCTAACCGGTAGCTTGTGGGGGCGCGGCTGGACTCAACTGCAAGCGCTGCTGCCATGGTTTTTGCTGGTGCCTGTGGCATTAGGTTTAAGCAAATACTTAAACCTTTTAGACCTTGGCGATGATTCCGCTACCAGCCTTGGGGTGTCACCACAGGTGCTACGTTTAGTCAGCCTAGCCATCGCGGTGGCTTTGACCGCAGCCTGTGTCTCGATCTGTGGTCCGATAGGCTTTTTAGGTTTGGTCGCACCACATCTGACACGTAAATTAGTCGGCGGACGCCATCAAGCGCTGTTGCCCGCCACCATGCTGACTGGCGCCTGTTTACTACTCGCTGCCGATCTGGCCGCACGCACGATCGATCCCCCGATTGAGCTGCCTGCCGGTATCTTAACCGCCATTATTGGCGCGCCCTATTTTCTTTGGCTCCTGTTGAGGATGAAGTAACTATGTCGTTAAGCGCTCATCAATTAAGTGTTGGCTACCATGGTCAAGCGATCGTCAAAGACATGGATTTAACCTTGCCAGACGGGCGCTTTATTGCGCTTTTAGGCCCCAACGGCTGTGGTAAATCGACCCTACTGAAATGCTTTGCGCGTATTTTACCGGCCATGTCGGGAGAAGCTCGCTGGCAAGGTCAGAACCTTCATGCCTACCCGTCTAAACAGCTCTCCAAAGAGCTAGCGCTGTTGCCACAAACACAGCCCATCCCAGAAGGCATCAAGGTCCAAGATCTAGTGGCTTATGGGCGCAGCCCTTACACCGGTTTTTGGGGCAAATTAAGTCAGCAAGATCACCAAATCGTTGAGCAGATGATGCAGCAGACAGGCACTTATGAGCTAAAAGACAAGCTCGTCAGTGAGCTGTCAGGCGGCCAGCGCCAACGTGTTTGGCTGGCCATGGTATTGGCGCAAGACACGCCCTACTTATTGCTGGACGAGCCTACTACGTACATGGACATCAATCACCAAGTAGAGCTAATGCATCAGCTGCAACGCCTGAATAAACAAGGCAAAACCATCATTACCGTGCTGCACGATATCAATCAAGCGGCACGCTATTGCGACCATTTAGTCGTGATGAAAGAAGGTGAGTTGAAGCACCAAGGCTCGCCAGATGAGGTTTTAACCTCAGCCATGCTCAAAGAAGTCTTTTCACTTAACGCCCAAATCCACCGTGACCCAGTCGCAGGCACGCCTATGTGTGTGGTGGAAGATTAACTTTATATCCCGCTAACTTATTAACAAAAGATCCTTGTATGAAATACCCGATGATTTCCTCAAGCTTACTGCTACTGTCACTGCCATTGATGGCGGCGACGGATACCACGACTACCTCAAGCGAGCAGTTGGACACCTTGCTTGTCACAGGACGTGCCTTATCCCATTACAAGGAAGAATCGGCCAGCATTGGCAGTAGAACAGAAACAGACATCGATAAAACCGCGCAATCCGTGCAAGTACTGACCGAGACTTTGATTGAAGACCAAGCCGCGCATCAAGTGACTGACCTTTATCGCTCTATTTCGGGTGTTTCACAGGATAACGTATCGACCGTCACCTTCCGTGGCTTTCATCAAGACGAGCAACTCTACGATGGCATGCGCGGCAACCCTTATAAGGAATTTTTCACCGTACCACAGCTTGTGAACATACAAGAAGTACAGGCGATCAAAGGCCCTGCTGGTGCACTTTATGGCGCAGGTGAACCGGGCGGCGTGATCAACTATGTCTCGAAAAAGCCCACCTACGAGCCAGAGAACTTCATTAAGCTTGGCGCAGGTAACAAGGGTTATCATTCTGAGCAACTGTCTAGCTCAGGACCAATCAACCAAGACGCCAGCCAACGCTACCGCCTGTCTTTATACCAAGATAAAAGTGACTCCTACCGTAACAATGTCGATCAAGATAACCAAAACATCGACCTAGGTTATGCTTGGGACATTAATGACGATACGACACTGACCCTGCAATATACCAATATCGAACAAACCTTAGATGGCGCTCGCCTACGTGGTATCCCAACCGATGACGATGGTAACTTCTTAGCAGACGATAGCTGGAATGCCAACGAGCCTGGCGACCAACAAGCATTAGACGCAGAGACCTTCCAAGCCAAACTTGAACAATACATTAACGCCACCGTGTCATGGGACCTTGGACTGCGTTACTTTAAAGGGGAAGAGATACAAAACTATCATGAGTCACGCGGCTTAACCGATACTGACAACGATGGTATCAATGATGCTGTGCGCCGCCAATATCGTGACCAACTGCGCAGCAATGAAGGCATCAGCCTGTCTAGTAACCTCGTGTTTGATGTGAATGATCACACCGTATTAGTCGGCGCGGATTACACCCGCAACACTTACGACTACCTATATTATCGTGCTAACAACACTGATCCGCTAAGTCTTAACAACCCGACCTATGACGCAGACATCAGTCGCTACAATTTAACGCTCAACCAAGATAACCAAACCGTATCTCAGCAAATGGGGCTACTGTTACAAGATCAATGGGCTGCGACCGAGCGCTTGGATTTGGTGGCGGGCGTACGCTTAAACCACTTTGAAGAAGACTTCACCGATCATCGTGATCGCAGCAACGATGCGACCTATTCCGACCAAGGCATCGACACCCGTGTCGGCGCAACCTACGCATGGTCGGATAATGTAAAGCCTTACACCTCGTACTCAACCGGCTATCAGCCCCAGAGCGCAGGGGATCAACAAGACTCGGTCGGCGGCCCGTTTGACCCTGAGCAAAGCCGACAAATGGAAGCGGGCGTGCGTACTTATTGGTTGGATAAACGCCTCAATGTGAACCTTGCGGTCTATCACATCGAGCGCGAAAACATTCTGCAAGAAGACCCGAATGACAGTGATCGCAAAATCGCACTTGGCAAGGTTCGTAGCCAGGGCGCGGAGATTGATGTACTAGCAGACATTACCGATCGTTGGGTCGCTAACCTAAGCTATGCTTACAATGACACCATCGTCAAACAGGCTAACGATGATGGCATTCGCTTCGGTGCTGGCGACTCGGATCGTTTCTCAAACTCGCCACTGCACCAATTAGGACTTTGGACACGCTACGACTTGCCAAGCCTTTCCTCTGCTGTTTCCATCGGTGCCGAGCACGTTAGCCAGCAATACAACCGTGATCACCAAAAGGTCAAACCTTACACGGTCTACGATGCCACTTGGCAGACTCAGATCGACGCTTGGACTTTACAAGCTACGATCAAAAACCTAACCGACGAAGTCTACGCCACCTCTGGCTTTAACCGTAATATCGGCTCCAACCTAGGCGAGCGCCGTCGTATCTACCTAAGCGCTCAGTACGATTTTTAAATTCTAACTTGCACCATAAAGTGTGTGGCGCCCGCCACGCACTTTGCAAGCTAAGTGCTTAGCCACCGCCGACCACGGCGGCGAGGGTTTTCTCCATTTTGCGATAACTAAGTGATTCCATCAGGTGTTTACGCTCCACTTCCTTGCCTTCAAGGTCGGCCAGTGTCAGCGCCACGCGCAGTACCCGATGGTAGGCGCGCGCGGAGAGTTTTAGACGCTCCAATGCCTGCTGCATAAATTGCTTATCGGCATCGCTTAAGGCACAGGTTCGCTCTAAATCTCGGCCATTGAGTTGGCCATTTAACACGCCTTGACGGGCACGCTGACGCGCCACGGCCGCTTCCACGCGCTGGCGCACCGCCGCGCTACTTTCACCAAGCTCGGTCTGATTGACCAGCACATCAGTAGGCAGCGGTGGCACTTCTACATGCAAATCAATGCGATCTAAAAACGGTGCCGAGAGCTTACGCAAATACTTTTGACTGGCACTGGATTGGTAGTAGTCCTGCTCGCCACTGTAGGCTTCATTGCTAGCATTCATTGCTGCTACTAACATGAAGCGCGCTGGATAAGAGACCTGCCCGCGTGCACGAGAAAGATGCACTTCGCCATTTTCTAATGGTTCACGCAGCACCTCTAGCACCTTGCGATCAAACTCGGGTAACTCATCGAGAAACAGCACGCCACGGTGACTCAGCGACGCTTCCCCAGGTTTGGGGATGGAGCCACCACCGACCAATGCCGCGGCCGAGCTGGAATGATGCGGACTGCGAAAGGGACGCTCTGACCAATGCCAGTCGACCCCCATTTTACGCCCCGAAACGGATTGTACCGCCGCCACTTCTAAGGCTTCATCTTCGGTCATTTTCGGCATAATACCCGGTAAGCGCGAGGCCAACATGGTCTTGCCAGTACCTGGCGGACCGATAAACAGTAGATTGTGGGATCCCGCTGCAGCCACTTCCAAGGCACGCCGTGCTTGATATTGGCCTTTCACATCCTGCATGTCTTTATGGTGATCAAAGGTGCCAGAGAAATCTGGCTCGACGGCACAGCGAGGCAAGGCTTGCTGCTTGATGATGTGCGCGGTGACTTGGGTTAAATGCCGTGCGTGATAGATCTCATGATCCACTAAGCCGGCTTCATTGCGATTATCATAGGGGCAAATCATGGTGCGAGCGGCGCTTTTACTGGCCATAGCTGAAGGCAATACCCCCGGAATGGCACGTAGCTCGCCTGATAACGCTAACTCGCCGACAAACTCCATATCGCCCAGTTGCTGCTCGCCGAGCTGCTCCGAGGCCACAAGGATGCCGATGGCAATGGCTAAATCGTAGCGTCCGCCTTCTTTAGGCAAATCCGCGGGGGCTAAATTAACGGTGATGCGTCTTAAAGGAAACTCAAACTTACTGTTGATGATCGCGCTGCGTACGCGATCTTTTGCTTCTCTTACAGCGGCTTCAGGTAAGCCGACTATATTGAGCGACGGCAGGCCGTTGGAGAGGTGTATTTCCACCGTAACCAGCGGGGCAGACACGCCCACGCGGGCACGACTGTAGATCGTAGCTAGGCTCATAATCACTCCTTGATTAAGCCAATTCATCCAAATTTATTGCTGGGGCGTATCTGTCTCAAAGGAGACTGATATGAAAAAACTTAACCCCAACAAGCTGTTACTCTCTAAGTGGACGTCCCGTGTACCACAAAACAAAGAGAAACATTTTATCGTCACGCGCCTTATCCGTGATGAAGAAGACGTCGTGACCGATATTATTCTAGAAGCGGTATACAGTAAAAACGAATACCAACACCCTTGGCAAGTCCTGCTCGAACAACAATGGTTACAGGGCTGGCAATAAGTCTTTTACTGGGCGCTGTCGCTTTGCTCAAGCTCAGCGAGGCGCGCTTCCAATTGCACTAACTTCTCGCGGTACTTCTGCAACATCGCGGCCTGCACTTCAAACTCTTCTCGGGTGACAAGATCCATTTTGGTCAAGGTGTCTTTTGCGACCATTTGCACTTGCGCTTGAATCTCGTCAGCAGGCAATTTGCCCAACGTCGTCGCGGCTTGCTCCAGCCCCGTACCTAGCTGCTTAATAAATTGATCAATCATGGCGACCTCTTTTTACCAGAAAATTTGCCTCATTATAGAAGCGCTATCAGCGAATGTCTTTACACTTTACGGCATCCACAGCATCCCTTTAATGCTTACTCAGTGTGCAATAAGGTCGCACCCAGCACCGCCAAAGCCCCTTATTTGCTAGCAGATGCTTCGACTTAGGGCGCTCTTAATAAATAAAACTGTATAGAAAACAAACAGCTTCTTGCGCAACCAGTCTCAACGCACAGCACTTTCACTTAGCGCACCATTATGATGCACAAAAATGGCGCACTGACAGTGCGTTCGTGCTATCCATGTAGATTCACCTTCTCCCCAAAACACTGCCATATAGCCGCTAATGCCCGAATTTAGCGCCCTTTTACACGATCTTTAAAATATGGCACACATATTGAATAGAGCTAATTACCTGCGATACGACATAAGCCAGACTTTTAAGGAGACTGTAGGTATGAAGCTTATTACTGCCATCATCAAACCATTCAAATTGGATGATGTTCGTGAAGCCCTTTCTGAAATTGGTGTGCAAGGTATCACCGTGACAGAAGTAAAAGGTTTTGGACGTCAAAAAGGCCATACCGAGCTGTACCGCGGTGCAGAATACGTTGTGGACTTTCTACCGAAAGTAAAAATTGAGCTAGCCATTGCCGCTGACATGGTCGACCAAGTGGTCGAAGCCATCTCCAACGCAGCCAACACTGGCAAAATCGGCGACGGTAAAATCTTCATCGTCACACTGGAACAAGCGGTTCGTATTCGTACCGGCGAAACAGGCGAAGATGCCGTTTAATCGCTGTCAGAATCTTTCTAGCCTTTAGGGGGGCGACTCATGCAAGATCAAATTTTTCACTTACAATTTGCCATGGACACCTTTTACTTCTTGGTGTGTGGCGCACTGGTTATGTGGATGGCGGCAGGCTTCGCAATGCTCGAAGCCGGTCTGGTTCGTTCTAAGAACACCACTGAAATCCTAACTAAAAACGTCGCGCTATTTGCGATCTCTTGTATCATGTACCTAGTGTGTGGCTATGCCATCATGTACGGCGGCACATGGTTCTTATCAGGCATTCAAGACGTAGACGTCGCGTCTACTCTGACCGATTTCGCTGGCCGTGAAGGTGGCTTCGAAGGCGGCTCTATCTACGCGGGTGCCTCTGACTTCTTCTTCCAAGTGGTATTCGTTGCGACGGCTATGTCGATCGTATCAGGTGCTGTGGCTGAGCGTATGAAGCTATGGGCTTTCCTAACCTTTGCGGTGGTTATGACAGGCGTTATCTACCCACTTGAAGGTTCTTGGACATGGGGCGGCGCAGACGTCTTCGGTATGTTCAACTTGGGTGACCTAGGTTTCTCTGACTTCGCAGGCTCAGGTATCGTACACATGGCGGGTGCGGCAGCCGCGCTTGCAGGTGTGCTAGTGCTTGGCGCTCGTAAAGGCAAATACGGCCCTAACGGTGAAGTGCGTGCGATCCCTGGTGCCAACCTACCACTAGCGACGCTAGGTACTTTCATCCTATGGATGGGTTGGTTCGGCTTCAACGGTGGTTCAGTACTAAAACTTGGCGATATCGCTAATGCTAACTCAGTTGCTATGGTTTTCCTTAACACCAACGCGGCCGCAGCCGGTGGTGCAGTGGGTGCATTGGTTCTAGCACGTATCCTATTCGGTAAAGCCGATCTAACCATGCTGCTAAACGGCGCACTAGCTGGCCTAGTGGCGATCACAGCTGAGCCATCTACACCTTCAGCACTGGGCGCAACCCTAATTGGTGTCGTCGGTGGTCTAATCGTAGTGGTATCAATCTTGATGCTTGATAAGATGAAAATTGACGATCCTGTAGGTGCGATCTCAGTCCACGGTGTGGTCGGTCTATGGGGTCTACTAGCCGTGCCACTAACCAACGACGGTGCTTCATTCGGCGGTCAGATCGCCGGTGCACTAACCATCTTTGTTTGGGTATTTGCCTCAAGCCTAGTGGTTTGGCTAGCGATCAAAGCGATCATGGGCATCCGTGTCTCTGAAGAAGAAGAGTACGAAGGTGTCGATATCTCTGAATGTGGTATGGAAGCGTACCCAGAGTTCAAAAAATAATCCTTAGCGATTATACCTCTCCTTGGAAAACCCTCGCTCTGCGGGGGTTTTTCAGTTCTAGTGTTTAACTATTTCTGCAATTTTGCTATCAAAGTGGTTATAGTCCTAGTATCGATAGCACCTATTTGGAGACAGTATGTTGGAAGATCTACATTTAAAGATCCGCAACTTAACCCTGGATGACTACCCACAAGTTAAAGAATTAATGGACCGTGTGTACCATGATATCGGCGGTTCTTGGCCAAAACACACTATTCGCAAGCTGATCAAAGATCTTCCTGATGGACAAATTTGTTTGGTCGACCACGACAAGATTGTCGGCATGGCCTTGTCTGTTAAAGTGAATTACCAACGCTTTAGCAACCCACACACCTATGATGACTTAGTCGATCAGCGTGAGCGTATCCACCATGATCCAGAAGGCGATGCGCTGTACGGTTTGGACGTATTGATTGACCCAGATTACCGCGGTTACCGTCTTGGCCGTCGTCTTTACGAAGCACGTAAAGAGCTGTGTCGCCAAGAAAACCTGATTGCTATTTTGGCCGGTGGACGCATCCCGAACTACTACCAGCACGCGGATGAAATGAACCCAGCGGAATACCTAGAAGCGGTCGACAAACGCAAAATCTACGATCCGATTTTGACGTTCCAATTGTCCAACGACTTCCAAGTAACGCGTCTTTTGACCAAGTACTTACCAGAAGATGAAAAGTCACGTGGTTACGCGACGCTGCTGGAATGGAAAAACATTTTCTACGAGCCTGAGACGACTGTCTTGGAGTACCGTAAAACTCAAGTCCGTATCGGTGCCGTACAATGGCAAATGCGTGAAGTCGCCAGTGTCGAAGAGTTGCTTAAGCAAGTGGAATACTTCATTGATGCGCTTTCAAGCTATAAAAGTGACTTTGCTCTATTCCCAGAGTTTTTCAACGCACCACTGATGGGCTTGGCGCCAGACCAAACCAACCAGATGGAAGCGATCCGCTTCTTGGCGTCCTTCACCGAGCGCTTTGTCAGCGAAATGTCGCAGCTAGCGGTCAGTTACAACATCAACGTCATCACTGGCTCTATGCCGCTAGTAGAAGATGATGTGATGTACAACGTCAGCTATTTGTGTCGTCGTGACGGCACTATCGAAGAGCAACGCAAAATCCACATCACGCCGCATGAGCGCCGTGACTGGGTCATCGAAGGCGGCTACGAAGTACGCGTGTTTGATACCGACGCCGGCCGTGTTGGCATCTTGATTTGTTACGACGTTGAGTTCCCAGAGCTAGCCCGTCATCTTGCCTCGCAAGATATGGACATCTTGTTTGTGCCGTTTTGGACTGACACCAAAAACGGTTACTTGCGTGTGCGCAGTTGTGCGCAAGCCCGTGCTATTGAAAACGAGTGTTATGTGGTGATCTGTGGTAGCTGTGGTAACTTGCCGCAGGTAGAAAACCTCGACGTGCAGTACTCACAAGGCGCGGTGTTCTCACCTTCTGACTTCTCGTTCCCACACGATGCGGTGATGGCCGAGACGACGCCTAACACAGAGATGTTGATGTTCTCTGATTTGGACTTAGATAAGCTTAAATTAGTTCGTAGTGAAGGCTCGGTGAACAACCTGAAAGACCGTCGCCAAGATCTTTATTCAATCAACTGGAAAGCCAGCTAAAGCAAGCTCTGCTACACTGGCACCTATCTAGATTTAGCTCTACAACAGCCGCTCTTGAGCGGCTGTTTCTGTTATAGGTTTTAAACATTACAGGAATCCATTATGGCCAAAGCGAAAACAGCTTTTGTGTGCAATGAGTGCGGTGCCGATTACGCTAAGTGGCAAGGGCAATGCCAAGCTTGTGGCGCATGGAATAGCCTACAAGAATTCAAAGTCAGCTCCGCCAAAACCTCTGCACGCGTGGCGGCGAGCCAAGATTCGGGGCGCAAAGGCTATGCGGGTGCGACCACTGGCATTCAAGATTTGTCCGAAGTCGACCTTGGCGATGTACCCCGCTTTAGCTCAGGCGCCAATGAATTTGACCGCGTCTTAGGTGGTGGTTTGGTACCGGGCGGTGTGGTGCTGATCGGTGGTCACCCTGGCGCTGGTAAAAGTACGTTATTGCTGCAAACCATGTGTTGGCTGGCGCAGCAACAAAGCGCCATGTACGTCACCGGCGAGGAATCGTTACAGCAGGTCGCTATGCGCGCCCACCGTTTACACTTGCCCACGCAAAACCTAAAAATGCTGTCTGAAACCAGTGTCGAAGGCATTTTGGCGGTCGCCGAACAAGTCAAACCCAAAGTCATGGTGATCGACTCGATTCAGGTAATGCACCTTGATGGCATCGAGTCGGCCCCTGGTAGTGTGTCGCAAGTACGTGAAAGTGCCGCGGTGTTGACGCGCTTTGCCAAGCAAACCCAAACTACTGTGTTACTGGTTGGTCACGTCACCAAAGACGGTACCTTAGCAGGTCCAAAAGTACTGGAGCACATGGTCGACTGCTCGGTCTTATTAGAAGGCTCAGAAGACTCACGCTTTCGTACCCTGCGCGGCATGAAAAACCGTTTTGGTGCGGTCAATGAACTAGGCGTATTCGCGATGCTGGAAAACGGCCTCAAGGAGGTCAAAAACCCCAGTTCGATCTTCTTAAACCGCTCCAATCATCCGGCTGCTGGCAGTTTGGTGATGGTGGTCTGGGAAGGTACGCGACCACTGCTAGTCGAGCTGCAAGCACTGGTCGACGATTCAGCATTGGGTAACCCAAGACGGGTGACCGTAGGCTTTGATCACAATCGTCTGTCCATGCTATTGGCGGTGTTGCATAAGCACGGCGGCCTAATGACCGCCGACCAAGATGTGTATTTAAACGTGGTCGGGGGCGTCAAGGTGTTAGAGACCTCGGCCGACTTAGCCGCTATCGCTGCGGTGGTGTCAAGTTTCCGTGATCAAGTGCTGCCGCACGACTTGGTGGTCTTAGGCGAAGTGGGTCTATCGGGGGAAATTCGCCCTGTGCCGTCAGGCCAAGAGCGTATCAGCGAGGCGGCAAAGCATGGCTTTAAGCGTGCGATCGTGCCCAAAGCGAACTGCCCGAAGAAGCCTATTGAAGGCATGACGGTCGTGGGTGTGGAGCGCTTGGCAGAGGCTATCGAAGCGATTTTCGGTTAGTCGTTATCAAGCGTTGCAGGCGTGGCGAAGAGGTCTTGCATGGCTTCGCCCTCCATGCCGTAAGGCATCGGCTTATCACTGTGCTGTAGTCGCTCTTGGCGCGCTCTTAGGATACGTTGCCAGCGGCTGCGACACAGTTGAATCACTTGGCGCTTTTGCGCATCACTCATTTCATGCCAATGGAAGCGTTCATCGCGGCTGCGCAAACAGCCTTTGCAATAGCCCTTGCTACTGGACTCACAGATGCCACGGCAGGGACTTTCAACTTGAAATAACTCAATTTGCTCCATCCCTACCTCACAGGTTTAATCTGTCACTAAGCGATAATCATAAAACTCTTCTGGTGATAAGAAGTAAATACGCTCTGCTGGCGCGGCGTCAAGGGTGAACCAGTAAAAACGCTCTGGCACGCCCATGGCAAGATAGAAGTTGACGTAGCTGGCGTGTACCGGATCAGACAAATCAATATCATCACTGGCATGAGACACATCGCGCCACGAGTGCACGCCTACGCCAGCACCCGCGCCAATGGTGCGCTCAACGCCGCCTAAGAATAAATCTACGCCACCAGACAAAACATAGCCAGTTTTAGCGATATGCGTATTCAGCTCAAATCGTCGAATCAGTCTAGCCGCTTCGATGGTGGCGTCTTGATCTAACGAGCCTGGAACATCGACCAGCACTAAATCGGTCACATTAGGGTAATCATTGATTAAGCTCGTAATTTGCTCGGGGACTTCGCTGGTGAGATAGCCCGATAAATAAGCCACATCTTCATCGACAAACACCGCTAAGGGAGCACTTGCCCGAGCCGCCCCGACGCTTGCTTGTGAGCCCCCCATGTTGGCACAACCACTGATAACTAACACAGTCGCTAAAATGCTCAGCCAAACGCTCTGACGTCCTGTTAATGCTTGCAAGGTTGACTCCTTATGGTGTCGGCAATGTAGATGAGTAAATACAGCATACTAGATGATGTGCATAGCCTGTGCTCACAATAAAGCAACAAATCACATTTGTTCTATAAACCACTGTATTTAAGCAGTCATTCATATAATGCTTAGCGACACTCACATTCGAGGCAAATACTGCCCGTTTGGTCACAATAGTCGACTTAAATCACAAGACATACCCTTCAGTAATATCTTGCATAGCAATCTGAAAATTTATAACTAGACTCCTAAGATATAAAATTGGGTTATTCATATTGTTCTTACCTATCGCAAGCGGAGTGTTACATGGTACGCCAACGTTGGGCGCTAACGCCTATCCTTATTGCTCTTTCAACTCTTGTGTTACTCACCGGCTGCTCTGATCAAGACGCCGCCCCCGAGCAAGAGATTATTCGACCTGTTAAACTGTACAACATCGATGCCACGGATGCGGTCAGCATTCGCCACTTTCCGGCTGAGCTTCAAGCCAGCGATGAAGCCGACCTCGCCTTTCGTGTTGGCGGCCAAATCACCAAGCTCAATGTCCGTGAAGGTCAGCGCGTCGAGCGTGGTGAGCTACTTGCGTCACTGGACCCCACCGACTACCAGCTACAGGTAGAACTGTCCCAAGCCAATTACAAACTGGCCAAAGCGCAATTTGATCGCGTTAAAACCATGCTGGCGAGCAACGCGACCTCTAAGTCACAGTTTGACGAAGCTAAGGCCAATCTAGATCAAACCGAAAACGCCCTAGAAAACGCGCAAAACCAACTTAAGTACACTGAGCTTAGAGCGCCCTACGATGCTGTAATTGCGTCGCTAGACATTGAAAACTACGAGTACGTCGGCGCTTCGCAAACCATTTTGCACATCCAAAACATCGAGCAGATGGACGTCGAGTTTCAGATTCCTGAGCGCTTAGTGGCCAACATCCAAAAAGTCGCCCTAGAGTATCACCCCAAAGTCACCATCGATGCGGTGCCTGGTCGTGTGTTTGAAGGCAAGTATAAAGAGCACCGCACCGCCCCTGACACCACGACGAAGTCATACGACGCGACCTTGTCATTGTTAAACCCAGATAAAACCGACATCAACTTATTACCGGGCATGACCGCCACCGTCGACATTGATATCAGTGCCATCAGCGGCCAACCAAGCCATATTTTAGTGCCGGTAGAAGCGGTGATGAACAAGTTAGATGAAGACGGTAATAGCCACAGCGTGGTGTGGGTATATGACAATGAAGCGGGCACGGTGTCACCACGCCCGGTCAAATTGGGCGACATGACCCAAGATAGCATCGAGATTTTGTCAGGCCTTAATGGCGGCGAACAAATCGTAGCCGCAGGCGTCAACAGCCTCACAGCGGACATGAAAGTACGTCCATGGAAGCGTGAGGGAGGAATCTAACGTGAACGTTGCCGGTTATTTTATTGAGCGCAAAGTCTCTAGTTGGCTGGTGACCCTGATCTTATTGATCGGGGGCGCCATCGCCTTTACCAATCTTGGCCAGCTAGAAGACCCAGAATACACCATTAAAGACGCCCTAGTGATTACTTACTATCCAGGGGCCAGTCCTGAGCAAGTCGAAGAAGAAGTTACCTATCCGATCGAGCTTGAGATACAAAATCTGCCTTATATAGACGAAATCAAATCCACGTCTAAAGAAGGCTACTCGAAGGTACAAATCACCATCAAGGACACCTACCGCGCCGAAGAGCTGAAGCAGATCTGGGACGAGGTACGTAAAAAAGTCCGCGATATGAATGGCAGCTTCCCCGCGGGCGTCGCCAACCCAGTAGTGGTGGACGATTTTGGTGACGTGTTTGGCATTATGCTCGCCGTACATGGCCAAGGCTATCCTTACAAAGATTTAGAAAACTACGTCGACTACGTTAAGCGTGAGTTGGTGTTAGTAGATGGAGTTGCCAAAGTTGAAGTAGCCGCCGAACAAGCGGAACAAGTAACCATTGAGATTTCGCGCTCCAAGCTCGCCACCATGGGCGTGTCGCCGGAGCAGTTCCAGTCTTTGCTTGCCAACCAAAACATTGTCTCCAATGCGGGTAAAGTGCGCGTCGGCTCGGATTACATTCGTATCAGCCCGACCGGCGAATTTAATGATATTTCTGAACTAGAAAATCTCACCATTGGTACCCCAGGCGAAGGCAACCTAATTCGCCTAAGCGACGTCGCCACGGTCAAACGTGAATACCAAAGCCCGCAAGATCACCTTGTTAACTTCAATGGCGCCAGCTCTCTGCTATTAGGTATTTCCTTTAGCAATAACGTCAACGTAGTGGATGTGGGCGAGCGTATTGAGCAACGCCTAACTGAGCTTGAATATCAGCAACCAGTGGGCATCAGCATGGATACGGTGTACTTCCAATCCAAGGAAGTGGCCAAATCGGTAAGCGATTTCTTATCCAACCTAGCGGCTGCCGTCGGCATCGTGATCTTGGTACTGCTGGTGTTTATGGGCGTTCGCTCTGGCATCTTGATCGGTTTGATCTTGCTGCTAACCATTTTGGGCACCTTTATTGTCATGGAATACTTTGGCATTAACCTACAGCGGATCTCCTTGGGGGGCTTAATCATCGCCCTAGGCATGCTGGTGGACAACGCCATTGTCGTGACAGAAGGCATCTTAATCGGCATCCACCGTGGCCAAAGCAAAATGGAGGCGGCCACAGGCGTCGTCAAACAAACCATGTGGCCGCTCTTAGGCGCGACCGTAATCGCCATCACCGCGTTTGCGCCAATTGGTTTATCGCCTGACTCAGTGGGTGAATTCGTCGGCTCCTTGTTCTACGTGCTGATGATTTCTTTGCTCCTGAGCTGGATTACGGCGATTACTCTGACGCCGTTTTTCTGTGATTTGTTTTTCAAAGAGAAAAAGCAACGTCATCAAGACGACAGTGCTGACCAGCAAGACCAAGACCCGTACCGTGGTTTCTTGTTTGTCTGGTACAAATGGCTGCTCGACAAAGCCATGCATTTTCGTTGGGTTACCGTCGGCTCATTGGTGGTTGCGCTGTTGGTATCGGGCTGGGCGTTTCAGTTTGTGAAACAAGCCTTCTTCCCACCTTCAACAACTCCTATGTTTTACTTAGACATCAACATGCCGGAAGGCACGCACATTGATGCGACCTATGACAAAGTAAACGAGATTGAAGCAGACTTGCTCGGTGATGAGCGTGTTGAGTTTATCACCAGTACTACAGGGCAAGGCGCGCTACGCTTCATGTTGACCTACGAAGCGACGCAAACCGACTCCAGCTACGCCCAGTTTATTGTGCGTACTAAGTCGGGTGAAGACATCCCGCCGTTGATGGAAGAAATCTATCAATTGATGTCGACCAAGTACCCAGAGGTTGAATTTAAGTTGCAAAGATTGCAACTCGGGCCATCAACGGGTGCCAAAGTCGAAGCACGCTTTAGTGGCCCAGATCCTAAAGTTCTGCGTCAATTGAGTGAGCAAACCCAAGCGATCTATCGTGCCGATGGCGGTCTTGAAAACATCAAGGACGACTGGCGTCACCCTGTGAAAGTCTTGCGACCTATTTTTAATGATGCTCAAGCACGCCGCTTAGGCATTAATAAAAGCGACCTTGATGAAGTGCTGCTGACCAACTTTACTGGCTCAGAAATTGGAACTTATCGCGATGGCACTGATCTACTGCCTATCGTACAAACGGTGCCAGAAAGTGAGCGAGTATCGATAGATCAAGTTCGGGACCTGCAAATCTACAGTCCAGCGACCGGCGCCTATGTGTCAGTGGCCAACCTAGTCGATGGATTTGAGACGGTTTGGGAAAACCCCATTATTGAGCGTCGTGATCGCAAACGCACCATTACGGTTAAGGCCGATCCTTTGATCTTGGGCAACGAAACCGCAATGTCGGTGTTCAGCCGTATTCGTGGTCCGGTGGAGAATATTTCTCTACCACCCGGTTACGAATTAGAATGGGGCGGTGAATACGAAAGCAGTAGCGAAGCGCAAGCGAACATCTTTACGTCGCTGCCAATGGGCTATCTGTTTATGTTCATCATTACCATATTGTTGTTTAACTCTGTGCGCGTGCCACTGGTTATTTGGTTCTGCGTGCCATTGGCGCTGATCGGTGTGTCCTCAGGACTACTGGTTATGAATGCAGCCTTTAGCTTTATGGCCTTACTTGGCTTCTTGAGCTTGTCAGGTATGATCGTCAAAAATGGCATTGTCTTAGCAGACCAAATAAACTACGAGCTTGCGCAAGGAACGGAAACCTATGAGGCGATCTTCAAATCAGCGGTAAGTCGTGTGCGACCGGTATGTATGGCGGCAATCACTACCATCCTAGGCATGGTACCATTGCTTTATGATGCTTTCTTTGAAGGCATGGCAGTGGTCATCGCGTTTGGCTTAGGCTTTGCAACCATTCTCACATTGATCGCGGTGCCCGTCTTTTATGCCATGTTGCATCGTGTGAAGTATCGAAAAGTCAGCGATTTCAATGGTTAATCGCACTAGAAATCCTTGGTCGCTCGCGGCCAAGGTAACTCAGGAAGAATTATGCAAATTGATGATATTCTAAAACTCGACATCAAGTTACTGGTGTCCTTCGAAGTCATTTTAGAAGAATGCAGCGTATCACGTGCTGCCGAGCGCTTGGGCGTGACTCAGCCAGCGTTAAGTAAGTCTCTACAGCGCCTACGTGAGCTGTTCAAAGATCCACTGTTTACCCGTCAGGCCTACGGCTTAAGCCCGACCTCTCGTGCCTACGAACTGCATGAGCAAATCACACCGATCTTAGGCTCGATGGCCAACTTGCTACAGCCAAGTCATTTTGACCAAAGCACGCTCAAACGTCGCTTTAGCATCAAAGCCGATGAAGAAGTCTTATTGTCGTTTATTGAGCCTTTACTGGCGATGCTACATTACCAAGCGCCGAATATTCGTTTGGTCAGCAGCAACTGGAGTGATGAAGGCTTCGACGAACTCATGAACGGCGTCGACCTTGGCATTATTAATGCCACGTCTACGCCCAATAATATCCGCAGCAAACTGGTCGGCAGTATGGATGGCTGTGTGATTTTAAGTGAAGCACACCCACTCTACTTCCAAGACGAAGTGACGCTAAAAGAGCTACTTGATCACAAAACCGTAGTGTTTAATATTCGTAACTTCCAAAGTGCCACCACCAGTGTCACCATCGAAAAACTGGAGCAACTGGGCTACGTCATCGAGCCTAAGATTGAAACCGACAGTATTGCGGTGACCGTCGAAGCGGTTAAGCGCGGCATGGCGTTGATCGGCTCAGCACAGTTGGGCGAGCTGTTTACCAACATTGCCTCGCGCGAAAACTACACCAATATCAAGGTGATGCCGCTACCAGACGATGCCATCGAAGCCGACCCATACAGTGGCCGTCATCCGGTGCAGATTTGCTGGCACGAACGTTACGATAAAGACCCAGCACACCGTTGGTTCCGCGACCAGATTTACAGCTTCATGCAAGCGTCGCCGTGGATTCACACCGACTAATGGCTCATAAAAAAGGATGCTTTGAAGCATCCTTTTTTGTTTTATGACTGGTTATCAGGCTCGATTTTGGCACGCACCCAATCAAATCGAGGAATCGTCTCACCTTCGATTTCAACACTTTCTAAAAACATAGATTTAGGTCTTGCCCACCATCCATAGTCGCCGTACAAAGCTTGATAAATCACTAATTCCTGCTCCGTCTCACTATGACGTGCAACCCGCTCAACCCAATATTCCGCACCTTTATAATGACGGTAGACACCTGGTTTTATAGCCGTTTTTTTCATGTTGTTCCTACGTTGCTGATGAAGCGCTCTACGCTTCGAAGACTCAATAGCGCGCCACTTATGATGGCTCCCACTGGTGCATAGACGCCTATTCTCGGTCTATTTAGCGAGCACGTCCAGTGCTATTCATAGCGCCTATCGCTGCACCAAGAAGTTTCTTCGGGTCATCACAGCAAGGCTGAAAATTTCGACTAAACTGTAATCAGAAGAAGCATTTAGGCACCTCAGTGCAGTGATAAGAGGATGATTACCATGATGGTTATACGTGCCATTGAGCAACAGGATTTAGACGAGTTAGAGCGCTTAGCGGCGCTCACGGGTGTCGGATTTACGTCATTAGTCCCCGATAAAACAGTGCTGCAACGTAAAATCGACCTGTCGCACACTTCTTTCCACACCGAGCATCTCGAACACCCCGGCCCCCAAAGCTACCTTTTCGTGTTAGAAGACACCGATCAAGGGCGGATTGTCGGCACCTGTGGCCTGCTTGCGACCGTCGGCTTAGATGAGCCTTTTTACAGCTACCATTTGGGCACGATTACGCACTCATCCCGTGAGCTTGGCGTGCACAACACTCATCCGACCTTGGTGCTTAATAACGACTACACCGGCGTCAGTGAAGTCTGCACTCTATTCTTACAAGAGGATTATCGGCACTCCCGTAATGGCCAGCTGTTGTCCAAGAGCCGCTTTATGTTTTTGGCGCAGTTCCCTGAGCGCTTTACCGAAAAAATCTTTGCCGAAATGCGCGGTGTATGTGACGAAGATGGCACCTCGCCGCTCTGGGAAAGCTTAGGGCGCCAGTTTTTCTCGATCGACTTCGAGCGTGCCGATGAGCTCACAGCCCAAGGCAACAAGCAATTTATCGCGGAACTCATGCCCAATAACCCCGTGTACGTCAATTTGCTCTCCAACGAGGCACGCGATGTGTTGGGCAAATGCCATAGCAGCACTGAACCTGCACGCCGTTTACTGGAACAAGAAGGCTTCCGCTTTGAAAACTACGTCGACATCTTTGATGGTGGCCCCACCATCGAAGCACGCGTACAAGATATCCGCGCCGTGCGCGATAGCCGAGTCGTATTTGCCAGTATTGGCGAGCCCAAAAGCACGGAAGAAGGCCCCTACTATTTGGTCGCCAACATTAAGCTGGCCGGCTTTCGTTGTCTGCTGATCCAGCGCCCGACACCTCCAGGCAGCGGACTCGTGCTCACGCAAGCAGAGGCAGATGCCCTAGCGATACAACACAAAGATCCCGTGCGCATCGTCGAACTTTCACCTTATGCGCGTCACGCTTAGTTAGGAGTTTCTATGCAACAGATGCACTTTATTAACGGTCAGTGGCAAGCTGGCCAAGGCGCTCCACTGACCTCACTTGATCCAGCCGATGGCAGCCAAGTGTGGCACGGCAACAGCGCCAGCGCTGCTCAAGTTGAGTACGCTATCGCAGGGGCGCGCTCCGCTTTTCCAGCTTGGGCCAACCGCCCTCTGAGCGAGCGCCTTAGCATCATCCAACGCTTTGCGGAACTGGTGAAAACAAACAGCGAAGCCTTGGCACAACTGATCAGCCGCGAAACCGGCAAACCACTTTGGGAAACGCGCACCGAGGTTGCCGCCATGGTTGGCAAGGTTGCTATTTCGGAGCAGGCCTACCAAGAACGCACTGGCACTAAATCGAGCGACATGCCAGGCGCCACGGCGGTTTTGCGCCATCGCCCCCACGGCGTCGTGGCCGTCTTCGGTCCTTATAACTTCCCTGCACACTTGCCAAATGGCCACATCGTGCCCGCTTTGATCGCTGGCAACACCTTAGTTTTTAAACCTAGCGAGCTGACGCCTGCAGTCGCCGATTACACTGTACAGCTATGGCAGCAAGCGGGCCTGCCAGCGGGTGTACTCAATTTGGTGCAAGGCGCGCGTGATACCGGCATCGCCCTAGCCAACCACGATGGTATCGACGGTTTGTTTTTCACCGGAAGCCCGAGTGTCGGCCATCTTCTGCATGAGCAGTTTGCTGGCCACCCAAGTAAGATCCTAGCGCTCGAAATGGGCGGCAATAATCCACTGCTGGTGTCAGACAACACCTCAGATATACGTGCAGTGGTGCATGAAATCATTCAGTCGGCGTTTTTATCGGCGGGTCAGCGTTGTACCTGTGCACGGCGCTTATTGTTACCCAAAGGCGCCCACGGCGATGCCATTTTAGAAGCCTTAACGAGCGCTACCCTAGCCTTACGTGTGGACCGTTTTGATGCCGAGCCTCAACCTTTTATGGGGCCAGTAGTGAGCGCTGCAGCAGCCGATACCTTACTGCAAAACTACCGTAAACTGATCGACCTAGGCGCCCATGCAGTGGTGCCGATGACACGCCAAGCGGCCCATACGGGCTTCGTCACGCCCGCCATCGTTGATGTCACCTCGATCTTATCAAGTCTGCCGGATCAAGAGTATTTTGGCCCACTGCTAAGTGTGATTCGCTACGACAACCTCGACCAGGCCATGCAGATCGCCAACGCCACACGCTTTGGCCTGTCGGCAGGGATTTTGTCCGATGAGCGCGCTGAATATGACTGGTTTTTACAGCATTCCCGAGCGGGCATTATTAACTGGAATCGCCAGACCACGGGGGCCTCCAGCGCGGCGCCATTTGGTGGCACGGGAGCAAGTGGCAACCATCGCGCCAGCGCTTACTACGCGGCTGACTATTGCGCCTACCCAGTGGCCAGCATCGAAGTCGAGGCGCTACAGCTACCCGATACACTGCCCCACGGCGTCACACTTTAGGAGAGCAAATCATGGCGAATGCAATCGAAGCCAACTTTGATGGCTTAGTCGGACCGACCCATAATTACAGCGGTTTGTCGTTTGGCAACGTAGCCTCTCAAAATAACAGCACGCGACCGTCTAATCCTAAAGCGGCAGCCAAACAAGGACTGTTTAAGATGAAAGCCTTGGCCGATATGGGCTTTATTCAAGGGGTATTGGCGCCCCATGAGCGTCCGCACATGCCGACACTTAAAGCGCTAGGCTTTTATGGCTCAGATGCGCAAATGTTAGCTCAAGCCGCCAAACAAGCCCCTAAAGTACTCGCTGCGGTGAGCTCAGCTTCTTGCATGTGGACCGCCAATGCCGCCACTGTCTCACCCAGTGCCGACACCTACGATCAGCGTGTGCACTTCACGCCCGCAAACTTGGTGAATAAATTTCATCGCGCCATCGAGCATCCAACTACTGGGGCTATTTTGCGCGCCACTTTTGCTGATGAGCACTATTTTGTCCACCATGATGCGCTGCCCAGTGTGGATCATTTTGGTGATGAAGGCGCCGCCAACCATACGCGTTTTTGTAGCGCTTATGGCGCGGCAGGCGTGGAGCTTTTTGTCTATGGCATGTCCGCCTTTGATCAGCGCCAACCAAGGCCTGAGCGCTATCCCGCGCGTCATACCTTAGAGGCATCACAAGCCATCGCCAGACGTCACGGTTTAGATCCCAAGCGCTGTGTGTTTGTGCAACAAAACCCCGCAGCGATCGATGCCGGCGTGTTTCATAATGACGTCATCGCCGTGGGTAATGGCAACGTGCATTTCTATCACGAGCAAGCCTTTATTGATAACACACAGATGCGCGATGCTTTGCGCGCTGCTTGGGGGCAACAAGACAGCCGTTTACATTTTATCGAAGTGCCACAAAGCGCCGTCAGTTTAGAAAATTGCGTGCAATCCTATTTGTTTAATAGCCAATTATTAAGTCAGCCCAACGGCGATATGGTGTTGGTCGTGCCAAGCGAATGTTATGAAAATGAGAGCGTGTGGCAGTACCTGACGGACTTGCAGGCCCGCAACACCCCCATCAAAGACATTAAAGTGTTTGATTTAAAACAAAGTATGTCCAATGGCGGCGGCCCCGCGTGCTTGCGCTTACGCGTAGCACTGACCAGTAACGAGCTCAACGCCGTGAACCCTGCGACCTTAATGGACGATGCTTTGTTTCAATTATTGAATGAATGGGTGGATCGACATTATCGAGACCGCCTAGTCGAAGCCGACTTAGCCGATCCGCTACTGTTACGGGAATCTCGTGAAGCACTGGATGAACTGACGCAAATACTGCAGCTGGGCAGTCTCTATGACTTCCAAAAAGCCTAGGACCGGACGGTGAGTTGAGGAATCATCATTTTGTAGGACCGCGCTGTGCGCGGGAAAAAACATGCGGACAGGAAGACCATTCCTGCGCACAGCGCAGTCCTACATTACACTTAAAAGTGTTCAGCGTTTTCGAAGTAATCACTGCCTTTAAGATCGTGGAACAGCACGGTAATGTCTTGGCCTGCACTGATCAGTGGACGCAATAAATCGTCGATCGCTTGCGCCACACGGGCTTTAACCTCTGCTCCGCGATCAAACCATAGAATTTCAATAAACGGATACGCTGGCGAGGCGCCGCCTACGGCAAGGTAGGTAACCGCTTGATATTCTAGCGTAAAATGCGAGTTGGGGGTGTCGGTAAGCTGCGCCAGAGACTCAACCATCTTGTCCGAAACGGACTCTAAATCTTCTAGCGCTAAACCGCGTACGCGAATGTGTGGCATAACATCAACCTCATGAAGGAGTCTAAGATAGACCTAGTTTACCACTCATCCACATAGTTAAACGAACGTGTTTCTATGACTTCGCCATCCTTAACGACTTCGACCGTCCATTGGCCATCAAACCCAGGCATTAAGCGTTTGCTCGACCATACGCGCCAGCGATCACCACCAATATCAAATGGGATTTCAGCCTCAAGCTCACCGTCTAGGGTCCAACGATGGGTAACTTGGCTGCCTGACATATCACGGATATCCGTGAAAAAGTAAACGCGCTGGATTTCACCGTATTGCACTTGGATCACATCGCCTAGTTCATCGATCGGCTCGCGATCTAACACATCAGAGGCAAACTGCGCCCGCGCAATGTAGCCACTGGCCGAAGCCATGGATACACCGATAACAGCAGAGCAAACTAAGATGGAGCGAATCAGAGAATGAAACATAACGATTCCTACACTGTTTTCATCAGAACGCTCTTAGTGACCTAAGAGCACATCTCGTAGCTATACAAGTTAGCTCAAAATTCGCTCAACAACGCGTTTTTTTGTGTAGCAAAATGCAATCTTTAAGCGAGGGCGCAAGTGTATACAAGCGCCGAAATCGACTCAAAGCAATTTACACTAATTAGACCTTTTGACGATCGGCCAAAGGGGTAGAAAAGGTGTATTCCATGTCCCAAGGGAAACGAATCCAAGTATCTTGGCTTACTTCAGTGATAAAGGTATCTACTAATGGCTTACCGGCAGGCTTAGCGTAAACCGTGGCAAAATGCGCTTTAGGCAGCAATTTGCGGATCTCGCGGGCGGTTTTCCCAGTATCCACCAAATCATCGATCAGAATGTAGCCTTCGCCGTCGCCTTCTACGCCTTTAAGAATACGCAGATCGCCTTGGACATTAGCCGTGCCGCCTTCCTCGGTAGAATCGTAGCTGACGACACAGATGGTATCGATCAGGCGAATGTCCATCTCACGACACAGAATCGCCGCTGGCACTAAGCCACCACGAGTAATCGCAATGATCCCTTTCCAAGGTCCTTGCTCCAATAGGCGCCACGACAACGCACGGGCGTCACGGTGCAGTTCGTACCAAGATACCGGAAAGTCTTTTGAATAAGGGTTCATGCTTCACTCCTAAGCTTGCTAATTCGGTTACAAAGGCTTGCGCTACGCTGCTCTGGACCGACAAATCTGTATAGGTCGCGCATTTTAGACCAATTGGTTAAGTTTTTTCTACTTAAAAATACCCACAATCAGCCCAACAACGACCCTCAGCAAGATTTAAGGCTTAGTGGCAAACCTGCTGTGACCAAAGTTACTTGATCACATAGCTGGGCAAGTCGTTGATTTAGCGTACCTATTTCATCACCATAACGGCGCGCCAGAGCATTCATCGGCATAATGCCTAAGCCCACTTCGGCGCTGACTAAAATCACGGGCTGCGCGTAGTTTTCCAAGACGTTTAAAAACGCTTCGCGCTCAGCTTCAAGCTGCGCCTCATCTTCGGCACACAGCAAATTGGTCAGCCATAAAGAACAACACTCGACAATCACCCCAGCGTCGGGCTGCTGGTCCGCTATCTTGGTCAAAGTAGCCGCCAGTTTGAAAGGCTCTTCAATGGTTTGCCAATGCTCAGGGCGATACGCCTGATGCTTGGCGACACGCTCTGCCATGCTGCCATCCCAGACTTGCGAGGTGGCAATGTAAACCACCTGCTCACGCTGCTCGGCGATCCAACGCTCGGCAAACTGACTCTTGCCGCTGCGCACGCCACCCAACACTAAGTGCTTCATTAGCCGAGCTCCTTTAATTGATGACCTTGCAATAATCTCACCAAGCCGTTGTTCAAACGTTGCATCTCATGCCCTGCGGGCAGAGAAACACGCACCCACCCTTCGCCCAAACGAATATGGATACCAACGGAATGTAACGCCTGAAACGCCTTCTGGGCCTGCTCTGGCTCTAGCTGCCAAGTAAAAAACAGCGGCGTGTGTTGCATGGCTTGCGAGTCAAATAAGGTATTCAGCTTAGGTACAACACTGTCGATAAAATAGGCATGTCGCTCAGCCAATGACTCTAATGCCTCTGCTTGCCATGCTGTATCTTGGAGCGCTTTGGTCACCAAATGCAGCGCGGGCGTCGCTACTGGCCAAGGACCAAGCAAGGATTGAATCGCTGTTTGAAAGCTTTGATCGCCAAAAATAAAGCCTACTCGAGCACCGGCCAAACCAAAGAATTTACCCACCGAGCGCAATACAAAACAGCCCCTCGGTAGCGGCCCATTAAGCCAACTCTGCTCGGGGGTAGCGTCTAAAAAAGCTTCGTCTAACACCAAGTGGCGCTCGGAGCTTTCTAGCAATACTTTAAGCTGCTCAGACTCTTGCAACGAAAGATATTGGCCAGAAGGGTTGTTGGGCGAGATCACCACGGCGATGTCCCAGTCTGTATTCAATAGCTCACTGACATCTTGGTATTCGCTGACCTCGTAGCCCCATTTGCGCCAGCTGTAACCGTGCTCTTGATAACCCACCGCTGGTACGAGCACTTTTTTATGCGCTACTTTTTCAAGTGCACCTTTTTCTAATAAAAGAGCAGGCAAGATCTCGATAAACTGCTGCGTTCCAGCACCGATCGCTAATGGTGCTTGGCCGAAGTAATCCGTCGCCGCTTGCTCAAGCACAAACTGATCCGGCAGTTCGTACCAAAGCTTTGCGCTGCTTTGTAATAGCTCTTCAGGAATCGGCCACGGCTCACGATTGCATGCAGACGACAAATCCAACCAATGATCAGCATGTTGCTCACGGCGTTGCCATACGGCTAAATCGCCACCGTGCTTGGGTGGCTCTAATGTAAAATTCATAATTTATAGTAGTACCAAAATCAGCAACGCCCACAGATAGACGCCTTTATCCACCAAGCGCACCGCTTGGTCTAAATCATTCACTTTAGGCTCAGGGCCTTTCCCTAAGGTGGGGCGTACTTGCAGTTCGCCAAAATAGGTCGCAGCGCCGCTCAATGATACCTGCAGCGCCCCCGCGCCCGCCGCCATCACAGGGCCAGCATTGGGACTTTTCCAGCCACGGCCTTGATGCCACGCACACCAGAGCGCACGCTTAGTATTGCCAAACAGAGCATAGGTCAGCACCGTCAGACGCGCAGGCAGGTAATTCAACACATCGTCCATGCGGGCAGCGCACCAACCAAAGTGTAGAAGCTCTGGCGTTTTATAACCCCACATAGCATCTAGCGTGTTCGACAAACGATACAAAAGCGCCCCCGCAGGCCCCAATAGCAAGAACCAAAAAATCGGCGCAAAGATGGCATCACTGCCGTTTTCCAGTACCGACTCCATGCTTGCCTTGGCAATTTGTGTTTCGTCTAAAGCCGACGTATCTCGGCTGACAATGCGCCCGACCGCGGCACGCGCTTGAGGCAAATCTTGTGCGTGCAAAGGCTTAGCAATGGCGATCGCGTGTTCGCGCAAACTTTGCCAACCAATGGTGAAATACAAAATCACTGTGCCGACTAACCACTCAAGCCAGCTTGGCAGCAGCCATAACAACAGCACCAACAACGCCACCCACGGCAGCACGGCCACACTCCAAACACCCACGCCATGTAGGCGCTGTAGCGTTTTCGGGGCCGTCGGATGTAGTTGCCAAGCATTGCGCCAGCGGCTCGCCCAGTTACCAAACCAAATCAGCGGGTGCCAAGATTGCGGTTCCCCAAGCCAACGATCTAGCAACAGCGCGCTCAGCAAGGCCAAAGCTGTGCAGGAAAAATATTCAAAAAGAAAATCCATCAGGTTATCCGCGACATCATTCAATTAAAAAGACGTGAAATACGTTAAAATCGCCCCATTGTAATCAATCGAACGGACAAACCCACATGCGTTTTTTTAATCTTATGGTGCAGGGCACTACTTCAGATGCGGGCAAAAGTACTCTAGTCACTGCCCTATGCCGTTTGATGAAAGAGCGCGGGCTCAAGGTCGCACCGTTCAAACCGCAGAATATGGCGCTTAATAGCGCCGTCACCGCCGATGGCAATGAGATCGGCCGCGCGCAAGCGGTACAAGCTTATGCTGCAGGGCTTGAGCCCGATGTGCATATGAACCCGATTTTGCTTAAGCCCAATACAGACACCGGCGCGCAAGTCATTATCCAGGGCCAATCGGTGGGCAATATGAATGCGGTGGGCTATCACGAATACAAAACCATCGCCAAAAACGCCGCGCTAGATTCTTACCATCGCCTTGCCGATCAATACGACTGTGTCTTGATCGAAGGTGCTGGTAGCCCTGCCGAGATCAACCTGCGCGCCCGCGATATTGCCAATATGGGCTTTGCCGAAAGCATCGACTGCCCAGTGATCATCATTGCTGACATCGACAAAGGCGGTGTGTTTGCGCACTTGGTGGGCACATTAGAACTGCTCTCGCAAAGTGAGCAAGATCGCGTGATTGGCTTTGTTATCAATCGCTTTCGTGGTGATATCGCGCTACTGCAATCCGGCCTTGATTGGCTGGAAGAACGCACCGGTAAACCTGTGCTCGGCGTGTTGCCGTACTTAATGGGCTTTCATTTAGAATCCGAAGATGCGGTCGCCGCCAGCCCCATCAAAGATGGCTCAGATACCAAGCTGCATGTGGTCATTCCCGTGCTACCACGCACCAGTAACCACACGGACTGGGATGCTTTGCGCTTGCACCCAAATGTTCAAGTGACGCTTGTACGTAAAAACGAAACCATCCCGCCTGCTGACTTAGTGATTTTGCCAGGCAGTAAAAGCGTACAAGCGGACCTCGCCTTTTTACGTGAACTCGGTTGGGAAGACTATATCGCCCGTCACCTGCGCTACGGCGGCAAGCTTTTAGGCATCTGTGGTGGTTTTCAAATGCTTGGAGAGTTCTTAGACGATCCACTGGGTATAGAAAACGCCGCAGCAAGTAGCGCCAAAGGCTTGGGCTATATCCCCATGCGCACTGAACTGAAAGACGGTAAGCAACTAAGACAGCGCACTGGCGTGATAACGTCTCTTGGCGATGCCAGTGTGAAGGGCTACGAGATTCACAGTGGCATTTCTGAGTTCAACCAGCCTGTGCAACATTTCTCCACGCTAGAAAACGGCGAACTCGAAGGCTATCTATCAGAAGATAGGCAAATTATTGGCACTTATCTGCACGGCTTATTTGACGACAAACACGCTCTAAAAGCCCTACTTGACTGGGCGGGCGCTGTAGATAGCCAAGCCTTTGACTACGAAGCCTACCGCGAGCAAGAAGTCGCCCGTCTTGCAGCAAGCTGTGATGAGCATATGGATATTGATGCGCTGATTAAGCAGTGTCGCGAATTTGTCGGACTGCGCGACTAACTTTAACCTTTGCTTAAATACACGCTGGCGTTTGATAACGCACACCTAATGGCTGTTATTAATGATAGGCATAAATCTTATATCTTATCTGTTATAAAATTTACTTATGGCTTTATTTATCCTCTGAGGCAAAAAGTTTATTATTCCTCTGTCAATTTATGTAAGCAAAATGTAATCGGTTACCTTTTTATGTCCTCAGTTTAGATTTCAACTATATCTGACTGGACTCGCTTACTAAGCAGACGCCTCTTCCTCGAACAGGCTCACTACGCGCTTTACCCAAATCTCATCGAAGTTCACCTTCGCATATCTCGTCGATTATTAAGGAGTAATGACGACAATGATCATTCGTTCCCTTTCCATAGGCAAGCGCTCGACGTTTGCTTTTGCCACTGTTGGCTTAGTTGTTTTGCTACTGGGGCTGTTTTCTTTAAACCGTATTTCGAATTTGTCGGACGAATTCGACATCATTACTGAGCATCGTATTCCAGCGCTATCCTATTCCCAAAATATGATGGCAGCGCTATACGAAGTACGCTTCGAAGTGGTGAAGATTATGCTTTCACCCGACGAAATCAACGAAGGGCGTGCCTTGCTACAAGCCGCAGAAAACAACTTCGTCACCGAGCTCAACAACATGAAAAGTGTGGCCCATGCGGATGAAGCACGCGGCTTAGTGGATCAAATCACTAACCTGTTTGAGCAGTACACGGTGCTACAGCGACAAATCCTAGATGCCGTCATCAATGACAGTCAGTCTGTGTCAGCGCTCCAAGCGCAAGCCAAAACCGTGGGTGATAAGCTCGGCGCTGCGATCGAGGAGCTTGAAGCATTTCAAACCCAACGCGTGGTAGACAGTGACAACACCGTCGATGCCGCCGAAGGTGAAACCACGGCTATTTTGGTTTCAGCGATCATCGCCGCGCTGATCTTAGTGGTGCTGTTCTCTTACTTCTTTACCCGCAGCTTGGTTGTGCCGCTTAATAACGCAATCAAAGCCGCGCAAACCATCGCCGATGGCGATTTGACCAAAGATTTTGACGATCAAGCCAACGACGAATCCGCTGCGATGATCCGCGCGCTGGCGGCGATGCAAGACAAATTGCGTCAGACCATCAATGAAATCCAATCCTCAGCCAGTCAGTTAGCGGCGACCTCAGAAGAGCTGAGCATTGTTACCGAGCAATCGACCAAAGCCATCTACGATCAAAATGTGGAGCTTGAGCAAGCAGTTTCGTCGGTTACAGAGCTGTCTTCGGCGGTCGATGAAGTGGCACGCAACGCAGTCTCAACCTCAGAAGAATCGCAATCGGCCAATAAACGCTCGGAGCTTGGCCAACAAGAAGTGAATACCACTGTCGAGACGGTCACTGGCCTACTTAACGAGCTGGATGGCTCGATCACAGGTGTGGCCTCACTTGAAGAGCAAGTCTCGAACATCGGCAAAGTCTTGGACGTGATCCGCGACATCGCTGAACAAACCAATCTATTAGCCTTGAACGCTGCCATCGAAGCGGCGCGCGCGGGCGAAAGTGGTCGTGGCTTTGCTGTGGTGGCGGACGAAGTCCGTGGCCTGGCGCACCGTACTCATGAATCCACTATCGAGATTGAAACCATGATCAACTCGGTGCAAAAGAACACCGATAGCACGGTTTCTTCGATCCGTTCGAGCCATGAAAAAGCGAAAAACACGCTAGAAGTGGCGCAACGTGCCGGTGAAGCGCTAGCCGCGATCAAGCGCTCAGTCGCCAACATCAATGAGCAAAACACCGCCATTGCCTCGGCGGCAGAGCAGCAATCGATCGTGTCTACGACAGTAGACGAAGGTCTAGTGAAGATTCGCGATATCGCCAACGGCACCGCTGCCGCAGCGGATCAAAGTAGCGCGTCTAGCCAAGAGCTAGCCCGCCTAGCGGAATCGCTCAATAACCTAACCAATCAGTTTAAGGTTTAAACCGATTAGGCTCTGTCATCAAATGATGACAGAGCCGTTTGATTGTTAAGCCACTTCCTCTGGATGGGGCAGCTTTTTATGGCGGTATTTAATCAAGGTCATGCGATAGCGAGCGATCAGGATCGACGCCAGCAACACCAAGCCAATTCCCAAACCGACGTACAACCCGCGTACATGCAGCGTCTCGGCCCACGGGCTTAGATGCGCCAACCAGTAGCCCAACGGAATACTAAAACCAAACAACGACACGCCCATGGCAATCATGCTTGAGCGCGTATCGCGAAAACCGCGCAGCGCACCGGTGAAGACTGTTTGCAGCATATCAGGCAGTTGATAAGACGATGAAATCAACAAAATACCTGCTGCCATCGACGCGACCACTTCATTGGTACTAAACAGCAGTGGGATCTGCTCGTTGAACGTCTGCGTCAGGGTAAAACACATCACTACATAACCGGCGCCCAATGCCACGATAATGCGGATGCGACGTTGCACCTCTTCAATGCCATCGGTGGCCATGGCTTTGGCGACCACGATCGCCGTCACGGCACTCATGGCCATTAATGGCGTAAACAAAATGGTGGAGTAAGACATGACGATTTGCCCAGCGCCTAGCGCCAGATCACCAAATGACGAAATCAGCCACGTCAGCGATGAAAACAAACCGATCTCAAAGGCAAAGGCAAAGCCTGCCGGCATACCGACGCCAAACAAAATGCCGAAGTGGCGCACATAGTACCAATCAATGCGGCTAAATAAGGTGTCGCTGTTAATCTTACGGTCGTACAACACAAATACCCCAAGTGATAGCCACACCGAGGCCGCCGAGGCGATCGCTGCACCGCTTGCCCCCAGCTCTGGGAAACCAAATTTGCCGTAGATCAGCACCGAGTTAAAGATGATATTCAGGATCAAACTAAGGATCGCAACCAACAAAGGCACACGCGGTTTGCCCGCCGCCTCAAACAGGTTTTTGTACGAAGTCATCAGCGCCAACGCCATAAAGGTCGGCGAAAACAGATACAAATACTGCGCCGCCACCTGCTGGGTTTCTGCTTCACTGGCCATCCAACGCGCCGCCATCGGCAACAAGGTCAAACTCATCAGCGCGCCGATCACGCCTAAAATAATCGATAGACCAAACGCCTGGGACATATAAATATTGACCAACAACCGCTGGCGCCCATGAAGGTGACGCGTGATCAAAGGTGTTAGACCAAAGGTCACACCAATCATAAAACACCCCACTGGCGTCCAAAGGCTCGCGGCGAGGCCAACGGCGGCTAAATGCAGCGAATTGTAGTGACCCAGCATGATTGTATCCACAAGCGAGATGGATAATTCCAACGTCATGGTTAAGATCATCGGAAACAATAAATGCAGGATTTCCCCTAAAGAGGGATAACGTTGGCTAAGGCGTTTAAACATGGTTGGCATCGCACTAAAAGGGTTCAAAATAAGCTCGGCAGAATTTATCACCAAGTGGTCAAACTTGCACGATAACAAGGTATAATTGCACCAATTGTGTGCTTTTCAGGCCTTATCCGGTGTGACTGCGCCCCTTCCCGACATTTTGACAAAACCAATTTAGGATCAAGGGATTATGACCATTCTCTCGACACTCGGCCCCCTACTGGCGGCACTTTTGGCCGGCTATTGGCTGCATCTAAAACCGTTCACTCCTGAGCGAGTCGCTAAGGGCCTGACACAGCTGACATTTGTCATCCTCGGGTTGATTGGTTACAGCATCGGCGCGCTGGATAATTTGGCCAGTAAAATCGTTATTGCGGGCTATCAAGCGATGGTGCTGTTTGTTGCGGTCACTGTGTTGCCCTTGGCTGTACTGTGGATAAGCGGGCGAGTTTTCCACGGCGGCGCTAGCAAGGTTGCGCATGTGGATAATAATTCATCAACTCAGCAAGCGTTACGCGATGCAGCCAAGACCTTGGCTTGGGTATTAGCGGGCGTAGTGGCAGGTTGGAGCCTCAAACATTGGCTGCCGAGCGTCGATGAATTGGTCACTTGGCTACTGTACTTATTGCTCTTTTTAGTCGGCTGTCAGCTGCGCCAAGGTAACTTTCGTTTGCGTAAGTTGTTTCTTAATACCCAAGGTATGGCGATTGCCTGCACCACCATCGTGACAACCTTGTTAGCAGGATTAGTTGCTGGCAGTTTGCTAGGTCTTGAGTGGAATAAAAGCCTGGCGGTGGTATCGGGCTTTGGCTGGTACAGCTTGTCTGGCATCTTAATCACCGGCTTGGGCGATCCCGTGCTGGGCACCACGGCGTTTTTACTCGACTTGGGGCGTGAGATCGTCGCCTTGATGCTGATTCCACTGTTTGCGCGCATTAATAGCCACTTATCCGTAGGCTACTCCGGCGCCACCGCCATGGACTTCACCCTGCCTTTGCTCGGCAAAGTACACGGTGCTGACATTGTTCCTGTGTGCATCGCCAGCGGCTTTATCATGAGTCTTTTGACACCGATTTTGATCCCACTGTTTATGGGGATGTAAGTTCAAGGGGGATTGTATCCCCGATCGCAAGCGCAGCTTGCTCGGCTAAAGATAGGGCGGCTGCGCCGCCAGTCGCGGGCAATAGCCCCCTCGTACAGAGATCGCATCCCCGATCGCAAGCGCTAGCTTGCTCGGCTAAAGATAAGGCGCCTTCGCCGCCAGTCGCGGGCAATAGCCCCCTCGTACAGAGATTGCATCCCCGATCGCAAGCGCATCTTGCTTATTTCAAGGAAAGGCAGCTAGCGCTGCCAGTCGCGGGCACAGTTCGGTACGAGGGGATTGCATCCCCGATTGCAAGCGCAGCTTGCTCGGCTAAAGACAAGGCGGCTGCGCCGCCAGTCGCGGGCAATAGCCCCCTCGTACAAGAAGTTAGCAACTAAGCTGTCACTTGCTGCCAAAGGCCTAGGATGCGGCTTTGGTCCTGTTCGGTGACGCCTTCCGCTTCCAGTGTGTCTTTTAGCTCTTGCTCAAAATAGGCATCAAAGGTGTCAGCGCCTTCGCCTTCCACAGCACTGTGCAGGCCAAGTAAGCCTAGTAAGTAAGCGCAGTAAAACAGTTGGTCGCCATCGTCGGCTTGATGTTCTAGATCGCGCAGTTGATCTGATAGCGCGTCGGCGCGTTCAGCAAAGGTGGTCATGTAGATTTCCTCAAATATAAGAAAGCCGACCACACTTGCGGTGAGGTCGGCTTTGAAAACGTGGGCTAAGCTTACGGCTTAAGCTTTAATGTCTCAAGTGTACGAGCACGTACTTCGAGCAGTAGGTCGGTATTTTCGACCAATGACTCGCCATAAGACGGTACCATTTCTTTCAGCTTGGCTTGCCACTCTGGCGATTGTACGCGCTCAGAGAAGCTGCGTTCCAAGATACCGATCATGGTGTTCACCGTCGTCGATGCACCCGGCGAAGCGCCAAGCAGTGCGGCAATTGAGCCGTCTTCGGCAACGATCGCTTCGGTACCAAACTCCAGCTTACCGGCGCCATCAGGCCCTTCTTTGATGATTTGCACACGCTGACCCGCGTACGCCAAAGTCCAATCTTTGTCTTGCGCATCGGGGAAGAAGTTACGCAACGAGGCACAACGGTCTTTATGCGACTGACGCACTTCACTGATCAAGTACTTGGTCAGGTCCATGTTGTTTTTGCCAACGCTCAGCATGTTGCCAAGGTTATCAGCGCGTACGCTCTTAATCAGGTCAAACACCGAACCTTGCTTCAGGAACTTAGTCGTAAAACCAGCGAACGGGCCAAACAAGATGGCTTTTTTGCCATCGATAATACGCGTATCCAAATGCGGCACTGACATTGGTGGCGCACCGATCGGCGCAGCACCGTACACTTTAGCCAAGTGTTGTTGTACCAATTCAGGTTTGTCGCATACTAACCACTGACCACTTACTGGGAAGCCGCCGTAGCCTTTGCCTTCTTTGATACCAGATTTTTGTAGCAGTGGTAACGCACCGCCACCAGCCCCTAGGAATACGAATTTGGCATGAATATCACGGCGCTGGCCATTTTGCGTGATGCTGACTTTCCATGTGCCATCAGACTGTTGGGTCAGATCTTCTACCTGTGCGTTCAGCTCTAGGTTAAAGCCGTCTTGCTGCTCAAGGTAGTTAGCCATGTTGCGCGCAATAGCACCGAAGTTCACATCAGAACCATGGCCGATGCGAGTCGCCGCTAGTGGCTCGTCACCGCTACGATTTTGCATGATCAGCGGCATCCATTCGCTCATGGTGTCACGATCTTCGGTGTACTCCATTTCACGAAACGCTGGATGAGCACTCATGGCTTCGTAGCGTGATTTTAGTTTTTTCACATTGTCCGCGCCCCAAACAAAGCTTTGGTGTGGCACGCGATTAATGAATTCGGAAGGTTCGGGTAACAGCCCCTGCTCTACGAGGTAAGACCAGTATTGTAGGCTTACTTCAAATGCTGCATTGATATTGACTGCCTTGTCGATATTGGTGGTGCCATCAGCGTTCGGTGAGGTGTAGTTAAGTTCGCAATAGGCAGCGTGGCCTGTACCAGCGTTGTTCCAGCCGTCGGTACTTTCTTGTGCAACTTTTTCAAGGCGCTCGACCATAGTAATCGTGAACGAAGGGTCAAGCTGTTTCAGCAGCATTCCAAGGGTTGTGCTCATCGCACCGCCCCCGACTAGTAGTACATCTACAATATTTGAGGTCATATGAGTTCGCCGTGTCATAGCCAGTTGTAGTTTGAGAGTGATGGGGTATAGGGCTCTTGACCATAAGGGAAGGTGCGAATACGAAATGGTGAAGACCCATTCGCACGTTTCCTCTGCTATCTGGATAAAGATAGTTGCACTGTCTCATCACTCCCCTGAGAACGCCTCTTACCTAACCATGCGTTAAATAAGTCCAAGCGCTCAACCTTGCTAGGGTTTTGAGCAGGTGTGCCGTAGATTATACGTATTTTGACGCCAATGTCTTGAGACGTTGGTCTTAGTTTAGCAACCTTAAGTTCGCAAATTCACAACCAAATGCCAAAAACCGTGGATACTTAACTGTCTGTTTTATATTACGAATTTTCAGAGGCGTTGAAAAACACCCGATCTTAGCGCTGACTATAACGCAGGCGTTATAAGCCTTAGAAATAGCCACTATTTGCAGGCTCGGAACTAGAGCAAAGATACGTCTATCTTAGGGCGGTATTTTATCCCCCTTGCCAAGCATCGGCTAGGGGGATAAACACTTAATTAAAAGTGAAGTGATAACCAGAGACGCTTAAGTACTCGGCTTCACGTTGCAGGTTCGCCAGCGTCAACGGACGGCCGTCCAACCAGCCAGGTAAGAACTCAGCGTGCAGAGACTTATCCGATGCCTTTAGAGTAAAGATCGGCATATCGCCTTCTTTGCGGTCGATGTGCAGTAGAATCGACAAACGCAATAAAATCGCCAAACGATCTAAGTCTTGCTGATCGCCTTTGGTAAAGCGGAAGTCTAAGGACTGGGTAAACTTGCGGCGATGGCGCAACACTAAGCTTGCCAGCGCTTGCTGCTCTTGTTGCGAGAAGCCAGGCATGTCGGACTCACTGATAATGTAAGCGCCATGTTTGTGGTAACGGCTGTGAGAAATGCCCATGCCACACTCGTGCAATAAGCTCGCCCAACGCAAAATGTCTTCACAAGACAGCGAGCCCAGTGTCCAATCGTTTTTCACCTGCTCTAACATCGACAGAGAAGTATGCGTCACCAGTTTGGCTTGTTCAGTATCGATGTGGTACTGGTTGATCATGTAATTGACGGTACGCTCACGGATATCCGTGTCTTCGTAACGGCCCATGATGTCGTACAGCACACCTTCACGCAGGGCGCCCGCCGAAAAGTCCATTTGCTTGATGCCAAAACACTCAAACACTGCCGTCAGGATCGCAATGCCCGCGGCAATGGTGGTTTTGCGCTCAGGCTTCAAGCCAAGTAAATCGATATTGTCCGCATGACCCGCGTCAAACAGGGCTTTTTGGATTTGCTTGAGCACTTTTGGCGTCACGCCTTTTTTGCTCCAGCCATTTTCCATGGCGATGTTATAAGCAGCTTTTATCGTACCGGAAGAGCCAATCGACACATCCCAGCCTTCATCTAAATAGTCATCTTGAATACTCAGCAGCTCAAGACGCGCGGCGGTCACCGCTTTTTGGAAGTTTGATTTAGTAATAGTGCCATCAGGGAAGAAGCGTTGGCGGTAGCTGACACAGCCCATATGCAGGCTTTCAGTAAGGATCGGCTCTTGTTGCTGACCAATGATAAACTCAGTGGAGCCACCACCGATATCGACCACAATACGCTTTTGATCGCCGTGGTCCATGGTGCGTGCCACACCCATATAAATCAGACGGGCCTCTTCTCGACCGGCGATGATTTCGACTGGGTGGCTGATCACATCCATGGCTTTAGAGATAAAGTCATAGCGGTTTTTAGCAGCGCGCAATGCGTTGGTGCCGACAATACGCACCGACCCCAGTGGTAAGTCGTCGATCACTTGGGCAAATTGCGCAATGCAATCAATGCCGCGCTGTTGCGACGCTTCATCTAGGGTATCGTCTTCTTGAAGTCCAGCCGCCAGCTGAACCTTTTCCCCGTATTGACCGGTGATACGCAACTGACCATGCGTAACCTGCGCCACCACCATGTGGAAGCTGTTGGAGCCAAGATCAATGGCCGCGATTTTTTCGAATGGAAAATCGTGCGACTGCTGCACAAAAAGAGACTGCATCCATTAACGCCTATATTGCTTAATTCAAAAGATGGCTGAAGGTTAACCCGTTTCACCGCATCTGTCATGAGCAAATTGCCCCAGCAATTGCCCTTGGGCAGCATTAACAGTAAAAACTTTTACGGAAAACGGTCAAAAAATTAACAAAAAAGGCGTTATTAAGCCTTTTTTACTATAGACCTCAGGATTTTGTCGCACTATAGTTAACCAGTCTTGTGACGATCTACATAGAATTGCCCATCACAAGACTCCAATCAGTTATTATTAAGCTGTTCGACTTCGCCCATTGCGATCTATTGAACTCCAGCCATGGATAAAGCCCTAGCCGGTCTTCGGTGTCGAAAAGCATTTTTTGTTTTATAAATACTTCCGACACAGATCATGAATCGCGGTGTAACTACATCACTATGGTCCCGTCATTTTTCCTCTTATGAGCCAACATACAAATTCGTTTATGAACCTTACCGAACTAAAAAAGAAATCAGTCCCTGAACTACTAGATATCGCTGCGGAAATGGGGCTAGACAACCTTGCCCGTTCACGCAAACAAGACGTTATCTTCGCAATCCTTAAGCGCCACGCGAAAAGTGGTGAAGATATCTACGGCGACGGCATCCTTGAGATTCTGCAAGACGGCTTTGGCTTCTTACGCTCACCTGATAGCTCATACTTGGCAGGCCCTGATGATATTTACGTATCACCAAGCCAGATTCGCCGCTTTAACTTGCGTACTGGCGATACCATTGCCGGCAAGATCCGTCCACCAAAAGACGGCGAACGCTACTTCGCACTGCTAAAAGTTAACGAGATTAACTTCGACAAACCTGACAGCGTGCGTCACAAGATTCTGTTTGAAAACTTAACCCCATTGTTCGCTCAAGATCGTTTGATCATGGAAGCGGGCAACGGCTCTACCGAAGACGTCACCTCACGTATCATCGACTTGGTGGCGCCAATGGGTAAAGGTCAGCGTGCCTTGGTGGTTTCTCCACCAAAAGCCGGTAAAACCTTCATGTTGCAAAACATCGCTAACTCGATCACCCGCAACAACCCAGAATGTCACATGATCGTGCTACTAATCGACGAGCGTCCTGAGGAAGTGACCGAAATGTCACGTACCGTTCGCGGTGAAGTGGTAGCCTCTACCTTCGACGAGCCACCAGCACGTCACGTACAAGTGGCCGAAATGGTGATCGAAAAAGCCAAGCGCTTGGTTGAGCACAAAAAAGACGTAGTTATCCTGCTAGACTCGATCACGCGTCTTGCCCGTGCCTACAACACCGTGATTCCTTCATCAGGTAAAGTACTGACCGGTGGTGTTGACGCCAACGCTCTTGAGCGTCCGAAGCGCTTCTTCGGTGCCGCACGTAATGTCGAAGAAGGTGGCAGCTTGACCATCATCGCCACTGCGCTAGTCGATACTGGCTCGAAAATGGACGAAGTTATCTTCGAAGAATTTAAAGGTACCGGTAACTCGGAACTACACCTAGATCGTAAGATCGCCGAAAAACGCACCTTCCCTGCGATCAACATCCGCCGCTCTGGCACGCGCCGTGAAGACCTTCTGACTACAGAAGACGAGCTACAGCGTATGTGGATTTTGCGCAAACTGCTGAACCCAATGGAAGATGTGGCGGCAACTGAATTCTTGATTGATCGTCTAAAAGTCACTAAGACCAACGATGAATTCTTCGAGTCGATGAAAGGCAAAAACAAGTAAGCGATTGTTGCCTTAAACGCTACACACAAGCCACTTTCTCATTTTTGTGCGAAAGTGGCTTTTTTTTCTACAAATAGCGCCGATATAATGGCGCCCAATGGCACGCCAACGGGCGTTATCAACGATACAATAACGGTTCCAAGAAGCCGATACGAGAGAACAACGGAGTCATTTAGGTGAAAGACGTTAGCGCCAAAGTTACCAAAGTTGAGTCAATCAACAGCACCGTTTACCGAGCACAGCTTGAAGTAAACGACGTTCAGTTTATCGCTGGTCAGTACTTGATGATCGCCCTACCAAGTGGTGAAAAAGTACCTTACTCGATCGGCAGCGCGCCACACGAGCTACCCACGCTGACACTGTACATTCTCGTGGCAGAAGAAAACTCTTTGGCAGCACGCGTAGTCGAGCACCTACAGCAAAACGACAGCGTTGAGCTTAAGATCCCAGGTGGCGATGCCAACATTGATAAAGTGACGCTCAACCCTGAGGCGCCACTGCTTTTGATCGCTGGCGGCACCGGTTTCGCACAGATGAAGAGCATCTACGATGACTTGATGCACAAGCAATACCAAGGCCCAGTGCACTTCTACTGGGGGCTACGTACGGCGGCTGATACCTTTATCATGGACTGGATCGAAAACCACGAGTCACCAGAAAACTTCCACGTTCACGTGGTCGTCAATGAAGGCAGCGCTGCATGGGTTGGCCGCACCGGTTGGCTATACGAAGCCGTGCTGGAAGACCACACGGATCTCAAAGACATTCATGCCTTTATCAGTGGATCAGTGGGCATGGTCTACGGCACGCTGGATCAGCTTGAAGCCAAGGGCATCCAAGAAAGCCACTGCCACTCCGATGTATTTGCTTACGCGCCACGCCCGAAAAGCTAACAAGATACATTTGAAAACAATTCTCATTACTGGTAAATTTCATTTCATTTTCCAGTAATGAGGTTGTCATGCATCCCCCCGATCATCCGATCGACAAGGTTTATCGAACGCACCACTCGTGGCTATCAGGCTGGCTTAAGAAGCGCCTCAATTGCTCCGAAGAAGCCGCCGATATCGCACAAGACACCTTCGTCAAACTGTTACTCAAGCCCAGAACCTTTACCGATTTAGGCCACGCACGAGCATTACTTGTCACCATCGCCAAAGGCTTATGTGTCGACCAATGGCGACGCAAGCGCATCGAGCAAGAATGGCGTCTCGCCATGCAGCAGACGCTGGCGCAAGAAGATGAGCTAGGCCAAGATGAACAAGCCATTCTCGACACTTTAATCGTGCTGGATCAATGCTTAAGCCAACTGCCTAAAGCCGTGGTACGGGCCTTTATCGGCGCTCACCTACAAGGTTTTACGTATCTTGAACTGGCAGAGCAGCTCAACGTCTCTGAACGCACCATTAAGCGTTATGTGGCCCAAGCACTGGTGCAGTGCTGCCAAGTATTGGATGAAACCGAACACCATGAGCACTTCTAACTCTATTTCCCAACAAGCGCTACAGCAGGCCGCCGAGTGGTCGATCGAGCTGGAAACGCAGCCACCTTGTGCCGCGTTTGAACGCTGGCGCCAAGCCGCCCCCGAACATCAAGCCGCTTGGGATAAAATCCAACGCCTTAAAGCCCGCTTTGATAGTCTTGAGCAAGACCCGCGCGCCACTCGTGTATTACTTAATGCGCCTGAGCGCACGCTGGAGCGACGTGACTTTATCCGCCGTCTTGGCGCGCTTGGCGTCTTAGGTGTCGGACTTGGCTGGCTGACCAGCCAAAGCCCATTACCCACGTTAGCCAGCAATCTTAGCAGCGACGTTCACACGGGCGTCGGCGAGCGCCAACAACTTGCTACCCAAAGCGGCACCTTGTGGCTCAATACCTTAAGCGCAGCCAATGTAAGCGACCGACAAAGCCATGTGCACTGCACCCTGACCAGCGGCGAACTGGCGTTCTACGCCAAGCCATCGCAACGCGTGCACATCAATAGCGGCAATACCGATATCCTCTGTCACGCGGGGCAAGTCAGCTGTCGCCAGCTAGACGATGATCAATTACTGATCGCCAATTTTAGCGGCCGCACACAAGTGATTACGCCACAAGGTCAGCGCATTTTAGACGGCGCACAAACCGTACGCGTACACCAGGGCGTGATCTCAGCGGTGCGCCCGAGCCAACCACACCACATCAGTTGGACCCAAGGCCGCTTAGACAGCATCGACCTGCCGCTGGCGACCTTTATCCATGAACTGAGTCGCCACACCATTGGCCATATACAGCTGGATGAGCGCTTAACCGAGCACCCGATCAGCGGCTCTTTTCCGCTGCAGCCCGTTGATGACGCCTTAGCACTTTTGGCTCAAGTGGCGCCAATTAAGCTACACCAACCCTTGCCCTATCTGACTTTTATAGAAATGGCGTAATTTTTTTCCTTTGCCCTGTCCCTTTTTATCTACCTGAAACGGTAATAAGAATAACAACCAATTACAGGGCACATTTTCATGCTGTTGACACCGTCTTTGATCACGCAATGTATTAAACACCACAAAGCACTGCTGCTGACCGCTGCTATAGGTTTTGCCAGCAGCGCCGCGCAAGCGTCCGGCTCCTTGTCTGAAGCGCACCAGTACGATATCGCGCCGGGCAACCTTGCCGCGGCGCTTAATCAATTTGCTAACCAAACCGGCATTTATCTAAGCAGCAGTGATGCCGCCAATTTGCACGGCAGAATCACCCAAGGCTATCAAGGCACGCAATCGGGTTTGGCCACGCTTAAGCTGCTATTACAAGGTACAGGGCTTAGCTACCAAAGCACCACGCAAGGGCATTTGATCATTGTGCCGACGCAGCAAAAAGGCAGTCTGTCCCTATCGACCCTGATGATTGAAGCCAAGCGCCAACAACAAACCAGTGGCCAACAAACCATTACCAGTGAGCAAATCGAAACCATGGCTGGCACCACCGGCTCGATGACCTCGCTGTTTCGCAGTAACCCTAATGTCAATTACAGTCGCTCGGCCTCACTATCGGGCAATGCCGCTACGTTGCGCCCTGAAGAAATCGCCATCCACGGCCAAGCCTCGTACCAAAACGCCTACTTAATCGACGGCGTCAGCAGTAACAACGACTTAAACCCTGGGGACAATCAAGACACCTTCAGCAACCCGATCAACCCAGCCAATTTATCCATGCTCGGCGGCAGCTCAAGCCAAGGCTACTACGTCGACCCAGAAGCGCTAGAAGAAGTCACCGTCTACGATAACAACATTCCAGCACAATTTGGCGGCTTTACCGGCGGCGTGGTGGATGCCAAGTTACGTCGTTTTGCGGGCGAGTCCTTCACCAGCATCAAATACGGTTTAGAAGACAGCAAATATGACTCGATTCATGGCAGCCAAGACGACCAAGAAGACTTCGCCGAAGGGGACAGCTTTGAAGGGTCTTACATTCCCGATTACCTTAAGCAGCGCGTATCGCTGACCAGCGTGCAAAAGATCAACGACCGTTTATCCGGCTCGCTCACTATGTCGCGCGCGCAATCAGAATTTGAGCAGCATTACCGCAACAACTCCGGCCGTGGCGAAGTGGTCAACATCGACAACAAAGATCAGATCGACAATGTCATGGCACGCCTAGATTACATCGCCACCGATCGAATGGACCTGGGCGCGTCGCTGAAATATTCCCAGCGCCGCTACAATGGCATCACCTCAGACTCCTTCGACGACCCGTTTGAGCGTGATCACACTGGCTACGGCGTCAGCCTCGACAGCACCTATTACTTTGATAGCAGTCAGCTCAAAACCACCTTAGGGTTTGATCGTAACTACGATAGCCTAGACTCTGCCTCGGCGATCTCGGAATATCATCCGACAGAGAGCTTCTATAACCGCTCCAACTATTCTGGCGGCTACGGCGATGTGCGCCAGCAACAAGATCGCTACAGCCTCGCTCTGGATTGGCAGCAAGACGCCAAAGACTGGGGCAACACGCGCCACACTTGGAATGCAGGGGTACAGCTAGAAGCCAACGAAGCCTTCTACCAAGTAGAAGACGACATCATCAACAGCATTTATCGTTGTCGTTCGGGCAGCGCCAACGATGGCTGTGACGACGCCAATGGTGATGGCGAACGTGACAGCGCAGACGAATACCTATTTAACCGTGCGGTCACGGCGAAAAATCGCGCCAGTGAGCATTACCAAAGCTATGGCCTGTACGTGGAAGATCAAATCAACATCGACAACTGGCAAGTAACGCTGGGCGCACGTGCTGACCAAGAAACACTGCTCGACAACCTCAACCTGTCACCTCGAGCCAATGTCGAATGGGATACCTTTGGCGATCGCAGTACCGTGTTGACCGCTGGCGCCAGCCGCTACTACGGCCGTAGTTTCTTCCGTTACGCCATCAATGACACCCTACGTAGCTGGCGCGTGCAAGAGCGCTACAATGCTGATGGTAGCCTGCGTCGCATCACGACCCACGAAGACCGCTCCTTAGAGGACTACGACCTGAATACGCCTTATTCAGACGAATTAGTGCTGTCGGTCGCCCAGCGCATGGGCCCAGTCGAAGTTACCTTAGAAGGCGTACGTCGTGACTCAGAAGATGGCGTGCAGCGCCGTCGTAACGACGATGGTCTGTACTACTACACCAATGAAGGTCGCTCAGATCATCAATCTATCAGCCTGTCGTTAGAGACGTTAGAAGGCTTCCAGCTGGGTAATTCAAAAACCTACATTACCAGCTCAATCGCTTGGCAAGAATCCACTAGTAACAGCCAAAGCGAAGACAACTACGACGAAAATTACGGCGACGATGCCATCTACTACCATGGCCGTGTGAGCGATCGCTCAGAATTACCCGCGTGGGATTTTAATGTGCCATTTCGCTTTAACTTTGCCACCCGCACCGACATCCCGAGTTGGAATCTCACTTGGGCCAACGCCCTGCACCTACACGCCGGCGGTGACGTAGCCATCGACAGCCGTGAAGACATTGATGTCAATGGTTACAGCTATGACATCTACGACGACGTCAGCTTTGATGACTACGTCACCGTCGACACCAAAATCACGTGGCGCCCACAGCTCACGGCCGATGTAGACGGCTACCTGCAGGTCGGCATCAATAATGTGTTTGATGAAGTCATCAACGTCGCCCTAAACGAAGACGACTACAGCTACACCGTTGGTCGCTCCTTTGCCTTTGAAGTTGGCATGCGCTTCTAGCGCCTGCCAAGGACGCCACACATTGATTTCACCACACGCACTTAGACCAAAGATAACCCTATGACTCGTTACCTATTAAGCGCTTTGACTAGCCTATGTCTAAGCGCATTCAGCGCCCATATACTCGCTCAAGATAGCTTGGGCTGGGACCCCAAAATCCAAGCTGGGAAACTCAGCAATGGCCTGCGCTACCTAAGCTTTGATGCGCGCCAAGACCCAGAGCTTAGCGAACAGCAACGCACTCACGTACAACTGATCGTCCACGCTGGCGCCAGTGATGAAGCCCCAGCACAACATGGCGTCGCGCACATGCTGGAGCACATGGTGTTTCACGCCACCGAGCAGTATCCAGATGGCGCCCGCCAAGCGCTCTATGATCTCGGTTTAGAGCAAGGCGGCAGCTTCAATGCGGTTACCAATGCCGACGTCACCCGCTACATGCTGACCTTGCCCGATGCCGAACCTGACACCTTGACCCAAGCACTGACCATACTCAAAGAGATGGTGTTTAAGGCCCAACTCAACGCTCAAGACTTCGCCACGGAAAAGCCCATCGTACTGGAAGAATGGCGCAGCAAACTCAGTGATCGTCAGTCCCTTAACCAAGCCAAAAAAGCCATCATTCATCATGGCTCAGACGTGACCGAGCGCCCGATTATCGGCACGCAAGCGAGCATCGTGCAGATGCCACGCGACTCAATTAAAGCGTTTTATGACGCCTGGTATCAGCCCAACAACATCAGCCTAGTGGTCATGGGGCCGCAGGACCGCCAACAGGTCGCTAAGCTCATCAAGCAAACGTTTGCCGATGTGCCAAACCAAGCACTGCCCGCACGCGCGCAAAAAGATCCCGAGCTCAAAGCGCAACTAAAGCTGGCCGAGCTCGTACACCCGACCAGCCGCCTTAATCGCATCGCGTGGCTGCATCGCATACCGAGTGTACACGGCGACGACCCCGATACCCGTCGCCACAACCTGATCAATTACCTCACCCTTAAGCTGCTGTCTCAACAAATCGAGCGCCAAGCAGAGCGCAATGATAGCCATTTAAGTGTTACCAAAGCCGAAGTGTCCGCCAACGTCGATGTGGTGGCGATCGCCGATACCTTCGCTGAGGGTCAGCGTGACCAACAGCTAGGTCAGTTATTCCAAGAAGTCGCACGCATCCAAGCGCACGGTTTTTACACCAGTGACTTTGAGCACATCCGCGAGCGAACCAAGCAAACGGCCCAGCGTAATATCGAGGCGGCACAATCTCGCGGAATCTTTTGGCTCGCCAAGCTGATCGAAGCCGCCGCCAAACAACAAACATTGCCCGATCCCAAGGTGCAAAATCAGCAAACCCTCAAACTACTCGACACGATAACACTCGATGAGGTCAATCAACGGATGCAGGCTTGGTTCAGTGCGCCTGATCAGATTCTCTATCAACAACTGGCGGGCAATAACAGCCACACACCAGCGCTCAAAAACGCCCAAGTGCAAGCGCTACAAAATGCCGTACCGGACAAGCTCGCAGCACCACAGCCGGCCAGTGAAACCAAGCTGCCGCGCCTCGTGGCCGATACCCAAGCGATACCTGCCAAGCGTTTGACGAGCCAGCCTGAGCTTGGCGTCAGTCACTGGCAACTGGCCAATGGCGATCAAGTCTGGCTGTTGGACCAAAGTCACTGGCCCGCGCCCGCCTCCGATAGGGTACAGTTTCGCGCCATCAGTGATTTTGGCTATCACAATTCGCTGTTTTCAGACACTTACTCACAGCTATTGGCGCAATTGATGGCGGCCTCGACCACGCCGACTTGGAGTGCCGACGAACAAGCCTTGTGGCGTAAAACCTTCAAGGTACAAAGCCACTGGTCACAGACGCAAACTGAGCGCCAGTTTAATGCCACGGTGCGCGCACAAGATCTCGCCGCACTGCTGGCGTTTTACCAGCAATCACAGCACATCACCCGCTGGCAGCCGGACGCCTATAAAAGCTTTCAAGACACACTGACACGTCAGCTTAACCCAGTGGCCGAGCGCCCCAGCGCTCTGTTTAAGCGTCAATTTAATGAGCAGCACTTCGCTCAAAGCTCCACAAAACTTGAGCGTCAGCAAGGGCTGCAAACCTTCCTAGACACCGACCAGCTGACCTTGTTAAAACAGGCCCGAACCCTGCAACAACGCCCGGTGCAGTACTTAGTCGCCGCCGATCAGGTGGAGCGCTTGCTGCCGCTGCTTAATCGCTACCTTGGTGCGATTAAGCGCGAACCGAGCGCTGCTATCCGTCGCTCGGTCACCACGCCCGCGTCTGGCAAACGTGAGTTTGAGCTAGCCGCCGCCCAAGTGCCGCGCAGTCAGCTAACATTAAAAGCCTTCACACCGCTGGCTTGGCAGCCCAACTACACCGCCGTGATTCCGCATTTGGCTGACGAACTTTACCGCCAACTTAAAGCAGAGCTGCGTGGCCAACAGCAAGGGGTGTACAGTCTAAGTGCGGATATTCGTTATGACTTGGCCCAGCAAGGGGTTGAGCTCAGTGTCGACTTTAGCACCGCCCCAGAGCGCCTTGAGCGCATGCGTACCGCCATGAATGACGTATTAGAGCATTGGCAAGAGCAGATCACGCCGGCGTGGATTAAGGCCCAGCAGGGGCACTTTATTAAAGCCGATCGAGCGCGTATGGAAGCGCCAGAAGCCATTTTTAATCGCCTCAGTTTGAGCCTGCAACAATACGGCGATGCGCGTTATTTAGCGCATCTAGACGAGCTACCTGAGGCCTTTAATAGCGACAATTTGGAAGCCCTGTTACAGGCGCTCACTTGGCCAAGCCAAACCTTAGGCATACTGACTCCAGCAGCGACTAAGCAGTAAACCGCAAACACTTAAAACGCAAAAAGCACGCCGAAGCGTGCTTTTTTGTGTAGTAGACAAAACCTGCCGTTTAGCGAGCGTTATCCGCCAAATCGTTAAGCAACGAGCGCTGCGCGCTGCGGTACTCGCCTTTACGCGGTTTGGTCAACTGGTACGAACCATCGCTTTGCAGCAACCAGCTCTGGGTGTTGTCTTTTAGATAGTATTCCAGCTCTTTTTTCACGCGACGCGCCAGCTTATAATCTTGGATCGGGAACGCCACCTCAACACGGTTGTTCAAGTTACGATCCATACCGTCGGCACTTGATAAGTACACCAGCGGCGAACGATTGTTGTAGAAGTAATACACCCGCGTATGCTCCAAGAAGCGACCGATGATACTGCGCACACGAATATTAGACGACACGCCCTTAATGCCTGGGCGCAGCGTACAAATACCACGGATGATCAGATCAATCTTCACGCCCGCTTGCGACGCTTTGTACAAGGCTTGTACTAAGCGTTGCTCGGTCAAGGAGTTCACCTTAATGATGATACGCGCAGGCTCGCCTTTACGCGCGTTGTCGGCTTCTTGGGCGATCATATCGAGCAAGCGATCACGCAGGGTAAACGGCGCGTGCAACAGCTTCTTCACTTTCAGCTCTTTACTCATGCCGGTTAACTGCTGGAACACGCGGTGTACATCGTCACCGATCTCTTTGTCACAGGTTAAGAAACTGTAGTCGGTGTACAAGCGCGCGTTACCGGCGTGGTAGTTCCCTGTGCCCAAATGCACATAACGGGTCAGCTCAGCGCCTTCACGACGCACGATCAAAATCATTTTGGCGTGGGTTTTATGGCGTACTACGCCGTAGACCACGATCGCACCGGCGTCTTGCAGACGGCTCGCCAAGGCCAAGTTCTCCGCCTCGTCAAAGCGCGCGCGCAGCTCGATAACCACGGTCACTTCTTTGCCGTTACGGGCCGCTTCGACCAAGGCATTAGCGATCGGCGAACGGGCGCCGGTACGGTATAGCGTTTGGCGAATCGCGATCACATTTGGATCTTTGGCCGCTTCGCTTAGCATATCGATCACCGGTGAGAAGGTCTCAAACGGGTGCATCAAAAGGTAATCGCGCTGGCGAATCGCCTCAAAAATATTGCCCGACTTGGCCAGTTTATTAGGCAAGCCTGGGGAGAATGGCGCATAGGTCAGATCCGGACGATTGACCAGCTCAAGCACGGCTAATAGACGGCTCAAGTTCACCGGACCGTCGATGCGGTACAAGTCTTTATCCGACAACTCAAACTGCGCCAACAGCGAATCAACAATGTGCGACGGACAGTTATCAGCGATCTCAAGACGCACAGAACTACCGTAATGACGGCTTTGCAGCTCGGTACGCAGAGCGCCGGCCAAGTCCAAACCGATGTCGTCTGAATCCACTTCTAGGTCGGCGTTACGAGTCAAACGGAATTGGTAACAGCCCTTCACCGTCATGCCAGGGAACAACTGATCCGCGTGGGCGTGAATGATTGACGATAGGAACACCATATTGTCGCCGCCATCACAGACATCATCCGGTAATTTCACCAAACGTGGCAACGAGCTTGGCGCGGGCACGATCGCCAAACCGTTTTCACGGCCAAAGGCATCACGACCTTCGAGCTCGACCACGAAGTTAAAAGTTTTATTGGCCAAACGTGGGAACGGGTGCGCTGGGTCCAAGCCAATTGGGCTAATGATCGGCAGCACGTTGTCACGGAAGTAGCGTTTGACCCAAGCCGATTGCTGCTCCGTCCACACCGAGCGGCGGATAAAGCGAATGTTTTCTTCGGCAAGTTTCGGGAAAATAATATCGTTTAAGATACGGTACTGGCGACGCACTAACTGATGGGCGTGATCACTGATCAGATCCAACACCTTCGCTGGGTGCATGCCATCTGGGCCGTTCTTTTCACGACTGTATTCGATCTGGCTCTTAAGACCCGCGACACGGATCTCAAAGAATTCGTCCATGTTGGAGCTGAAGATACACAAAAACATCAAGCGATTTAAAATCGGATGGTTTTCGTCCATCGCCTGCTCGAGTACACGGGCGTTAAACTGTAGATGGCTTAGCTCACGGTTGAAATACAGCTCTGGATCAGCCAGATCAATGTCTTCTGGCAAACGCTCCTCAATCGCAATGCGCGCAGGCTCGATCGGCTGTTCTGGAATCGGCTCTAGCACCAACTCTTCTTTCGCCGCCTCGATTTGCTTTTTCACCTCAGCCGACGATTTTTGCTCGGTCGCCGCTTGGGTAGATTGAGAAACTTGTTTTTCGTTTTCAGGCTGTTCAGACATTATGTGTCAGCTCCAATACCGTGCCATCAATAGATTCCATGTGGCTCAAAGACTAAGTCATGAGCCACTTTAAAATTACACTAACGCAGCGTACGCGTCACGGTGTTTTCCGAGACGAACTAGCCTTTTAGCAAGCGTGCTGCGTCTTTTGCGAAGTAAGTGAGGATGCCATCGGCACCAGCGCGTTTAAACGCCAACAACGACTCCATCATGACTTGGTCTTTGTCTAACCAACCATTTTGAAACGCTGCCATCTGCATCGCGTATTCACCGCTGACTTGATAAGCAAACGTCGGCACGCCTAGCTCAGATTTGACGCGACGCACCACATCCAAATACGGCATGCCCGGCTTTACCATCACCATGTCCGCACCTTCATCCAAATCCAACGCCACTTCACGTAGCGCTTCATCGGTGTTGGCAGGGTCCATTTGGTAGGTAAACTTATTGCCTTTACCAAGATTGCCCGACGAACCGACTGCATCACGGAACGGCCCGTAGTAAGCCGATGCGTATTTTGCCGAATACGCCATGATGCGCGTGTTGATGTAGCCTTCAAGCTCCAACACCTCGCGAATCGCACCAATACGACCGTCCATCATATCCGACGGCGCGATCACCTGTGCGCCTGCTTCGGCATGAGATAGCGCCTGCTTGACCAACACTTCCGTGGTGATATCGTTGAGCACATAACCGTCTTCATCGATGATGCCATCTTGACCGTGGGTCGTGAACGGATCCAACGCCACATCGGTCATCACCCCAAGCTCAGGGAAATGCTCACGTAATGCACGCACCGCGCGCTGCGCTAAGCCATCCGGATTGTAAGCTTCTTCAGCGTCGAGTGACTTCTGATCGTCGCCCACGACTGGGAACAAGGCCACCATAGGAATGCCCAACTCAACCAGCTCTGCTGCTTCTTCTAACAACAGATCAATACTGACACGCTCCACACCTGGCATCGACGGCACCGCCTCACGCATGCCCTCCCCCTCAATGACAAACATTGGGTAGATCAAATCATCAGCGCTAAGGCGATGCTCACGCATTAAACGGCGTGAAAAATCATCTTTACGCATACGGCGCATACGAGCGAACGGAAAGGTCATGTACCAGCTCCTTACTTTATGGGGTGTAAACTATAAATTATTTGTGACAATTAGATTACAAACAGAAAAATTGCCCAATAAAACAAGGGAAAGCACGTTAGTGGTGACTCTCCCTTATAAATGATTACCGACATTTTAGAACAAATGTCAAAGGAAGGTATTGATATCATTCAGCAAATTTATAGAAAAGCGCTTGCGATCGGAGATGCGATCTCTGTACGAGGGGGCTATTGCCCGCGATTGGCAGCGAAGCTGCCTTTTCTGGAGATGAGCAAGCTGCGCTTGCTATCGGGGATGCGACCTCTGTACGAGGGGGCTATTGCCCGCGATTGGCGGCGCTAGCTGCCTTCTCGAAAGCTAAGCAAGCTGCGCTTGCGATCGGGGATGCAACCCCCTCTTACCGATCTGGGCCCGCGACCGGCGGCAAAGGCGCCTTCTCGAGAGCTAAGCAAGCTGCGCTTGCGATCGGGGATGCAATCCCCTCGTACCGGGCCTCTGCCACGCGAAAATTTCGGGCTTATGCAGATCTCTGTACGAGGGGGCTATTGCCCGCGATTGGCGGCGCTAGCTGCCTTCTCGAAAGCTAAGCAAGCTGCGCTTGCGATCGGGGATACAATCCCCTCGTACCGGGCCTCTGCTACGAAAAAATTGCAGGCTTGCGAAGATCTCTGTACCCGCTACTGGCGGCGAAGCTGCCTTTTCTAGAGCTAAGCCAACGCCGCTTCGGCTTCTTCAAGCTCTTCTTGGGCTTCAAACCAAGCTTCTTCCGCGTCGTCTAAGGCTTTTTTCCATTTCGCTTGCTCAGCAAGCAGGCTTTGCAGTTTGTCTTTATTCGCCGCTTCGTAAAGGCTGTTATCCAGCATGGCTTCGCCGATGGTCTCTAGCTCGGCTTGCGCCTTCTGCATGGCTTTTTCATGCTTTTCAACTGACTTGCGCAGCGGGCGCAGTTTCTCACGCAGTTCGGCGGCTTTGCGGCGCTCTTCCTTGCGATCAACTTTTTCGACTTTGGCCTCAGCGCCACTGGCCGCACGCTCGGCTTGGGTTGCAGCTTGCTGACGCGCTTGCAGCCACTGATGATAGGCTGGCAGATCGCCGTCAAACGCTTCGATCTTATGGTCAGCGATCAGGTAAAACTCATCTACAGTACTATTAAGCAAGTGACGATCGTGGGACACGACCAAAATCGCGCCGTTAAACGCCTGCAGCGCTTCGGTCAGCGCTTGGCGCATTTCAAGATCCAAGTGGTTGGTTGGCTCATCGAGCACCAACAGGTTCGGCTTTTGCCACGCGATCAACGACAGCGCTAAACGCGCTTTTTCACCACCGGAGAAGCCTTTCACCGCACGCAAGGCGTCATCGCCGACAAAACCAAAGCCACCCAAGTATTTACGCACATCCGCCTCAAGCGCCGTCGGCGTCAAACGCTGAATGTGCAGCACTGGCGAGGCCTCTAAGTCCAACGCACTTAACTGATGCTGAGAGAAGTAACCGACTTTGGTGTTGTCACCGTAAACACGTTCGCCGCCAAGCAGATCAATTTCCTGCACGATCGATTTGATTAGTGTGGATTTACCCGCGCCATTGGGGCCGAGTAAGCCAATACGCTGGCCATCGCGCACTGAGAAATTGGTCTCGCCCAACTGAACCTTTTGGCTACCATCGTCGAGCACATAACCCAAATCCGCCTGAATCAAACTCACCAACTGCGGCGATGTCTTTTCCGCCAGCGGAATCGAAAACTCAAACTGCGAATCAATGTGCGCAGGGCCGATGCTTTCCATCTTCTCCAGCATTTTTAAGCGGCTTTGCGCCTGCTTGGCTTTATCCGCTTTATAACGGAAGCGATCCACGTACTGCTGCAAATGCGCGCGCTTAGCTTGCTGGCGTTCATAATTGGCCTGCTGCTGCGCCAACTGCTCGGCACGCTGACGCTCGTAGTCCGAGTAGTTACCCTTGTAGAGATTGAGCTGCTTGTTGTACAGATGCACGATATGGCTACAGATGCCGTCAATAAAATCACGGTCGTGGGAGATCAGCAGCAAGGTGCCAGGGTAGCCGCGTAGCCAGTTTTCTAGCCACATCACCGCATCCAAATCCAAGTGGTTGGTTGGCTCATCGAGCAGCAAAATATCCGACGGACACATCAGCGCGCGGGCTAGGTTTAAGCGAATGCGCCAACCACCGGAGAAGTCAGCCACCTTCTTATGCATGTCGGCCATTTTGAAGCCCAAGCCCTGTAGCAAGGTCTCACCACGGGATTGCGCCGTGTAGCCATGAGCGTTTTCATACTCACTCAACCAATGGGCGTGAGCATTATCATCGCCGTTGGCCTGCGCCTCAGCGATCTTCGCTTCGATATGACGCAAGCGATCATCGCCATCCAGACAATACTCCAGCGCCGAACGATCAACCTCTTCGACCTCCTGCGCCATAAACGCAATACGACGCTGCCCAGGCAACACCACCTCACCAGTGTCTGCATGCAACAAGCCGCGCACCAAGGCAAACAGCGACGACTTACCCGCGCCATTGGCACCGATCAAACCGACCTTCTGGCCTTCAAACACCGTCAGATCCGCATGCTCCAACAAGAACTGCGTACCGCGCTGCAAACTGACATCATTAAACTGGATCATGGCTACTTCTCTGGCTGACTGAGCGAAACGCGCATTTTAGAGGATAAGCGCAACACGGGGAAGCGCCGCAGGTAAGATCGTCTGGCAAGGCTGCGCCCGTGATCGGGGATACAATCCCTGTACGAGGGGGCTATTGCCTGCGACCGGCGGCGCTAGCTGCCTTTTCTTGAGCCAAGCAAGCTGCGCTTGCGATCGGGGATGCAATCCCTGTACGAGGGGGCTATTGCCCGCGACCGGCGGCGCTAGCCGCCTTTCCTTGAGCCAAGCAAGCTGCGCTTGCGATCGGGGATGCAATCCCCTCGTACCGGGCCTCTGCCACGCGAAATTTTGAAGGGATATCAGTGTGTCTGGGCTTGGTCGCCTAAGAAGTCGTCTAGGTCTTCTTTATGGAAGCGGTATTTCTCAGCACAGAATTGGCAGTCGGCTTGGATCACGCCTTGCTCGCTTAGAATGTGGCGGATTTCTTCGGCGCCCATAGAGACGATGGCATCCAACGTGCGCTCGCGTGAGCATGAGCAGCCAAATTGCATTGGCTTAGCATCGTACAAGCGTAGCTCTTCTTCGTGGTATAGGCGGTGCAGTAGCTCTTCTGTGGCAAGACCTAAAAGCTCTTCGTCTTTCACGGTCGATGCCAAGTGCACGAAGCGATCCCAAGCATCTTCGTCGCCAGTTTGTGCTTGTTCAGCCGGCAGGCGCTGTAAGAATAAGCCCGCGGCTTGTGAGCCATTGGCGGCTAACCAAACACGGCTTGGCAGCTGCTCTGACTGGTAGAAGTATTGCTCCAGACACTCAGCTAGCGTATCGCCAACCAACTCAACGATACCTTGATAACGACGGCCATTGCGCGGGGCGATGGTGATAACTAGGTAACCGTTCGCCAGTAACTCTTTTAGCGATACTTGCTCAGGGAATGCTTGAGTATCGTCCCACTGGGCGATGCCACGTAGGTTTTTGTGCTCGTCACACTCGGTCATCAAGGCTTTCAGTGGGCCTTCGCCTTTACACTGTAGTGATAACACGCCATCGATTTTGACAATGTCACGCAGCAACGCGATCGCCGCGACGAACTCGCCTAACAAGCGCTCTAGGGCCTCAGGGTATTCTTTACGAGAAATGATGTTTTGGTAGGCATCATTTAATAACACGCGCTCACCACGAACATTGGTGTGGTCGAAGGAGAAGCGTTGGATTTCGTTGATGTTGTTCACAAGGATCACCGTTAGATAATGTATGTGCGTAGTTTAAAACGCGGGGTGAATTTTTGCACCTTATGTGGGGATGGCACGGCAGAAATAAACCCTTAGGCGAAGAAAAGGCGCCTTCATCACCAGTCGCGGGCGCAGATCGGTACGAGGGGATTGCATCCCCGATCGCAAGCGATAGCTTGCTGAGCTCTAGAAAAGGCGGCTGCGCCGCCAATCGCGGGCAATAGCCCCCTCGTACAGAGATTGCATCCCCGATCGCAAGCGCCAGCTTGCTAGATCAAGGGAAGACAGTGATGAGCCTTAGATCACGTAATTCTCATTGCCGCCAGCAGGTTGGTAGGCTTGCGCCGCGTCTTTAAGGCTGGTGGGTTTGGAGAAGTAGTAGCCTTGGAAGCAGCGACAGCCTAAGCATTTGAGGTATTCCAGTTGCTCGGCGGTTTCGACGCCTTCGGCGACAAGGTTGTAGTCGAGGGTTTGGGCGATGTTGACCATGGATTCGACCACCACGCGGGCTTTGGGGTCGTCGAGGCGATTCACAAAGCTGCGGTCGATTTTGATCTCATCCACCGACAAGCGCTGTAAGTGGGCAAAAGAGGTATACCCCGTGCCAAAGTCATCCAGCGACACGCGACAACCGAGCTCACGCAACTCTTCCAGCACTTCGACTTTAGCATCGTCCATATGCACAAAGAAGGTCTCGGTCACTTCCAAGCAAATGCGCTCTGGCGCGACGTTGGCGTAATTTAATGCGCGACGAATGCGTTTGGCGAATTCACTATCGAGCAGCTCCTGAGCGGAAATGTTGATCGACAATACAAAATCGTCCGGCAGGTTATGCTGAGTCAGCGCCGCCAAGGCTTTTTGGATCACCAGCATATCGATTTCTTGGATCAGGTTGGCCTTCTCTGCCACCGGAATGTACACCTCAGGCGAAAGCTTACTTAGACTGTCTGAGGTGGAGCGCAGCAGTGCTTCAGCACCGATCACACGCTGGGCACGGGCATCGTAAAGCGGCATAAACTGCAGGTAAAACTCGTCATTGGCGATGGCACGGCGCAGGGCTTCTTCGACCGTGGCTTTTTGTTTGAGCGGCGCCAGATCTGAATCAGAATACACACGCACAAAATTATTGGGATGGCGTGGCTGATCGATCATAAAGCGCGCCTTTTCAATGGCCGAATGCATCAATTTAGACAAGGCAGGCTGAAACACAAAGCTCGCGCTAGCATCGAGTTTTAAGTGACCAACACCGACCACTTCCACACCTTCGCGGAAAATACGCTCCAGCAAGCTCTCATTGCTCAAGCGCCCTTGCGGACACAGCATCATAAATTCATTGTGACTTAAGCGCACCAAACGCACCGAGTGCGATTGAAACACCGATTGCAGGCGCTGCTTGGTTTTATTCAGCAATTGAGTGTAAATCTTGGTGCCAAAGTGACGCTCTAAGATCGAGGCATTATCAAAGCGGAACAAGTACACCGAGCCATCTGCCTCGGGCGCCAAGCCCTTCACATAATCCTTAATGCCTTGCTCGTTGAGCAAATCCGTATCGGCATCGTACAGCGCCACCCGACGCATGCGCTGCAAGCTGCCTTGGTCGCGCCACGCCAGATGCAATATGCCGCCCACACCGATAAACAACCAAAATGTCAGTAGCCAGTTATTGAGCGTGGCAAGCTCCACCCGATGGCCATCGACCATCAGCTCAGAAATCACCAACTCATAGCGCCCTGGCGTGATCAAGGGCGTTTCATTAAAGGTAATATCCAGCGAGTGAACTTGGCTAAAATCTTTGTCGGCGTCAGCAAACGAGACATCGTGCACATCTTGCCAATCGGTATCGACATCAATACGCGACAGCGGAATATCAAACTGACCGTTCTCTAGGCGCACCGAGTGCAGCTTAAAGCCAGCGTCATTGACGGGCTCCACGGTCGTGCCTTCAAACGGCGTTTTGATCGTCAGACGCAAACCATCGCCGAGGCCAGGCACAGGCGTCATGGTGTCGAAGGTGGCGTGTAGGGTATCGATTTTATTAAAAGAAAAGGCTTGGCCGTCTTCGTCTTGGGGCAAGAGCAACGACAAACCACAGCGGCTGACCCACGACTCTTCGGTGACCACACACGCGGCCATCACATCCGAGCGGTCGCTGCCTACTGAATACGACTCCAATAGAGCCGAACCAATCGGCAATACCCGTGCGTTGTTCACATCGAGCAAGTTGACTTGGTAATGGTTAAACGACGTGCGTGCCCAGATAAACACCAGCGCACTGATAAAACCGATGGTGATGAAAAAGGTACGGTAATTTGTTGGTGAAACCTGTGGCTTACTTTGAGTCGTCATGGGTTCCTATTCACTTTCCGCAAAGAAAGTTAACAAAAAAACAAAAATGTAACATCCGATGTTAACGCCGCCTATAAAAAACAATTAACCTTACCCGACATTGCGAGGCAGCGGAATGCCCTTTAACAGCAAATATATGTCTGAACCGACCATCTAGTGCAAGCTTTTGCTCAAGTCTTAACCAAAAAGCGTCAAACTTTCGTAAAAGCCGTTGAGCATGATCAAGCAAGCGCCCTACATTAACGTCACCGGATCGCGCCGACACTGATCAGCCTCATGCAATTTGCGGAACTTTCTGTTTCATCATCAGCCTAAGCTTGAAATTCACTCGACGCATCCCAACCAAGTTCTATATCTGGAACCCACAACCAACGGAACGTTCTATTATGAAAAAAACTTTAGTCGCAGCGCTCGTCCTTTCTTCTGTCTCTATGGCGCAAGCCGCTGATGTAGCGCTAGACAGCGAAGAGCAAAAGCTAGGTTACTCAATCGGCACCATGTTTGGCAGCCGCATGGCCAACGACTTTGAAGGCCTTGACCTAGAAGCGTTTAAAGCCGGTTTCGAAGACTCGTTTGCAGGCGAAGAGCCACAAATGTCGATGGAAGACATCCAAGCGACCGTACAAGCCTTCCAAATGAAGCAAATGCAAGAAGCCCAAGCAGAGCAAGCCAAAGTCGCTGAAGCAGCAAAAGCACAGTCTGAAGCATGGCTAGAAGAAAAAGCCGACGAAGACGGCGTTAAAGTGACTGACTCTGGCCTAATGTACAAAGTGATCGAAGAAGGTGACGGCGATAAGCCAGCGGCTGAAGACACAGTAACGGTTAACTACGAAGGCAAACTTGTCGACGGCACCGTATTTGACAGCTCTTACGAGCGTGGCGAAGCAACTACCTTCCCACTGAACCAAGTCATCCCAGGCTGGACCGAAGGTGTACAATTGATGTCTGAAGGCGCCACGTACGAATTCTACATCCCATCTGAATTGGCGTACGGCCCTGGCGGCACAGGCCCAATCGGCCCCAACGCAGCGTTACAATTTAAAGTGGAATTGATCGATATCGAAAGCGCTGAGTAAGCCTAGCGTTATCGTTTTCTCTCTTGAAGAAGCCCTCACTGTGAATGCAGCGAGGGCTTTTTTATGTCCGCGTCTTAAGTTACACACGCGCTTCAGAAGTAAACCGGCACAAAAAAGCCAGCACTCGGCTGGCTTTTCAACACTTATCACTTAAACACTAATAACCTAAACACTTAGTTATTCGGGTTAATACCCAGTGCATTCAACGCTTCAAAGGTAATCGAACCGACGGCTAGGCCGTTGTCACCTTGGAACGCGCCCAAAGCTTCCATGGTTTTCTGACCTAGGCGACCGTCTGCAGGGCCGGCTTCGTAACCGCTCTCTTTTAGACGCTGTTGCAGCTGTGCAACAAGGCCGCTGTTCAGATCGTTGTTACACACGGCTTGGCGCATCACCATGCGTGGGCTGCCTTCGTAGACTTGCGTTTGGATCTTACGCGTCTGAGCTGGCACTTGGTAAGGGTTAGCAGAGGCTGGCGTGACGATCTCTTCCACTTCTACTTCTTCCATACGCGGTGCAAGAGAGACTTCAACCACGCGCGCAGGTTGATCCACAACCCATTTGGTCACTTCTTCAAACTTCGCTGGTACCACTTCGACTTTGCTTTGCTCTGGCTGCACCAAGACTTGGACTTTGACCACTTCTTCTTTAGCCGGGATCTCGCGGGCACAGAAGGCCACGCCAGCACCAGGCGTCGAGCATTGCTCTAATACAGTTTGCGCTTCTTCCACGACGACGCGCTTATCACGCTCTTCGTAGACCGCAGGGACTTTGACATAGCGGGTCGTTTCTTCACGCACTAACACACGCTCGGTCACACGCTTGTACGTAGCGGGCTGCAAGCGGTAGGTCACCGTGCCCTCACGGGTCACGACTTTTTTGTAGCCGCGCTTGATCTCAGCCGGCGTCACGTTGATCGTGGTGTGGGAATCTTTTACCGTCACCGATACGGTCTTTTCGACTTTACGCGGTTTGATCTGGCCGTAAACCCAGCATTGGCCTGGCTTCACTTCCATATCCATCGCCGGTGGCGGGGGCGATGACGCTTGAGGGTTCATATTGCTGTCATACGAAATGGTCTCAGCCATCGCGTGGGGCAAGTGTAGCGCAAGCGCCGTTAGCACGGAGCCTAATAACAAACGGTTTTTATTCGTACTCACTGGCGTTTCCTACTGTTATCTTTGCTATACAGGTTGGCTGTGACATTCCATGCCAACGTGATGAATGTAGCGACTCCTGAGCGGCAGCGTCATTTCACTGTCTAAAACAATGTCTAATCACTGCAACAATCTGTCAGGAAATTTTCAAGTGGCGATATTATCGCCACCTCGGGCCAAGAACTCAAGATGCAGCGGGCTTTTCGTAAATTTCTATTTCGACACGACGGTTGGGCTGCAAGCATTCGATCAACTCAGCGTCACGCTGGTCGTCGACACACTCCACCACCGGCATGTTTTCACCCACACCTTTGATCAATAAGTTGTAGTCTTTTTGACCTTGCTCAAGAAAACGCTTACCCACCTCGCGGGCGCGGCGCTCAGACAAGCGCTGATTGGCTTCTTCTGGGCCCAAACGATCGGTATGCCCCGTCACGGTAATCATCGGCTCGTCATAACGGGCCAACAACTCAGCCACGAACTCATCAAGCATGGCTTGGCCCGATGGTTTTAAGCGGTATTCGTTAAACGGAAACAAAACATCACTGGTGAAGCTAAACACTTCCATGCGCGGCTCGATATCACCGGCTTGAGCGATGTATTGCTGATACAGCAAATCACACACACTTTTACGCCAATCGACCTGGCGTAAGCGGCCTTCGGCATCAAACTCCATGCGGTACTGACAGCCCATAAAGCTATCGTAAGAGCGCGGAATACTGACGTTGTAATCCCACACGCTGCCGTCTTCAAGGCTTGAGACACTGTAAGGCTTGCCCAGCCATGAGTTGATATCGCGCTGGCTATCGCCAATCTGGATATTGGGGATAAACATGGCGATGTCTTGGCCATTGTTTTGCTGCAATAAGTCTTGATCAAACTGACTCGCCGACACGATGGCATCATCGTATTTCACGGCTGGGTGTTCGGCCCACGCTTGCAACGACGACAAGGCCAGCCCAACGAATACTGTAAAGGAGAACGCACCAAAGCTTTTCAACATTGCTTCCCTCTTAAGCGCTAGAGTTCGATCCTCTGAATTCGCGCGTCTTTGTCAATTTATTGTATGCCGCTAAGACTACTAAAACTTATGCACTAATGCACCATCTGCAGGCGAAAAGCCCCGATTGACTGACCTACATGCAAGAAATCTGACACTTTGATCGAGCGCGTCAAATACTGCGGCAAAAGCATGCAATGCCTTCCCAGACGCCGAACAGAGGTCTAACCTAAAAATATACCTAGCACACTAAGCAATTGATAAGGAGAGCAAGATGAGTGATTCAAACCAAGACACACAAAATCAGGACACACAGATCATCCGCGCCGGCTCCACTGAAGCCATCCAAGGCCCTGCGGAAAACTTCACCGGCGATGTGCGCATCGACAAGATGTTTTCAGCGCCAAGCCCAGGCCGCACTGGCATGGCGGTGGTTAACTTCGCCCCAGGTGCGCGTACTAACTGGCACACTCATCCTCTCGGCCAAATCCTACTAGTGACCGATGGCGTCGGCTGGCACCAATGTGAAGGTGGCCCAAAAACCGAAATCCGCCCTGGCGACATCATCTGGTGTAACTGTGGCCGCCGCCACTGGCACGGCGCCACCGACACCACCGCCATGCAACACGTGGCGATCAACGAAGCCCAAGACGGCTCGCCGGTCACTTGGATGGAAGCCGTGTCTGATGAAGACTACCTAGCTGGGCCAGTGAAGAAAGATTAAAGCAATTATGAGCTCTTAAAAAATCGCCATGCACCCTCTGCATGGCGATCTTCTTGTAACTAGCGCCACGCTTCTCCTGCCTCCCCCTTATGAGCCCTCACCAACCACCTTGAACAAAATATGCACATTTATTTTGCCTGACAGACATTTTTCTCTTTCATGACATAGCCATAGCTTGACCTATGTGAAAAATTAATGCACAAAGTGCATTCTATCGTGCGCTCCATTGCGCTAAAATCAGCGCCCTCTTATATATACGCTCGCACGCACCAAGGAAGTCATGTTAAAGCGCTTAACACCTCTCGACCAACCTAAAGCCATTTCCTTTCTTGGCTTAGCCCTCTGCCTATTGTTTGCTTTTGGTGAAATTCATTTAGATGACATCAGTAAAAAAGCCGAACAAATCGTCATCCTATTGGGCTTTTACTGTATTTATCGCTATGGCAAAGGCGTAAAAGTCAAAACACCGATGCTGCTATTACTAGCCTCTATTTTGATCCCGCTTATCAGTTGGTCATTAGCTCGCTGGGCCGAGCCTGGCTGGGTCGACGACACACCACAACTGGAAAAGATGGCGCGCTTATTTATCTTTGTGCCCTTGGCGTGGTTTTTGAAAGACGCAGGCAAGCGCGTCTTTATCTTCTGGAGTGTGGCCGCCCTGATGGTGTTGCTCTCCCCTTGGTTAAGCGGTGGCGGCTGGGCTGAAATCACTCGCGGCTGGCATGGCGGTCGTATCGACTATGACCTGCGTAATGCCCAGCATACTGCGCTGTTTTTTGGCTTTGTGGCGATTGGCTTGCTGGCCTTTTTACCGCGTTTATACCGCTGGTATAAACTTAGCCTAATAGTCTGGACGCCTGCGCTAGCGTTTTCTTTATTTACCATCGCTGCTAGTCAGACCCGCGCCTCATGGTTAGCCTTAGCCGCCACTATCTTGGTGACCCTAGTTTACTTTGGCTACACCTTAATCAAAGGTAAGCAAAGCATTAATAAGCGCTGGCTTGGCGTGGCACTTCTGGCCGTACTGGTTATCGCGGTCGCCTTCCAGCAAACTCTTTGGCCAACAATCGAACAGCGCTTATCTAAATCCCGAGATAATCAAGTTGCATTGCAGATTCTAAATGGCGATTTAGATAATATTCCTTACACGAGCTGGGGCATCCGTGCTAATACTTGGATCGCTGCGGGCGAGCACTTCGCCGAGCGCCCGCTCACAGGCTGGGGCGGCCAAGGCCAAGTGATTGCCATTAAGCGTACGGAGTGGCTACCAGACTGGGTTAAAGAACGGTTCGGCCATATGCACAACATCTATATCGCGCTACTGGTGCAATACGGACTGATCGGCTTTATCTTTTATGGTGTCTTCATCGGCTGGATGCTTTCTCGTGTATTAAAACTGGTCGCGCAAAAGCGCCTTAATCAAGATATCGGCTACTTTGCGCTCGGTGCCATGGCCTTTTGGAGCGTCATCGGTATGGCGGAATCTTACTTATTCTTCTGGACAGGGGTACTGTGCATGCAAATCATCTTTGCTGGCCTGATGGCACTTATCTGGCGCGCAGAAGCTAATGAGCTAAAACAGGACGGCCAATGCGCACCCTAGTAGTCGTCCGCGCCCTTAAGACTGGCGGCATGGAGCGTGTCGCCATCAACTTAGCCGATGCCTTTGCGGCAGAGGGCCACGAGAGCCACTTACTGTTTTACAAAAAGCGTGACGATGCCTTTTACCCAGCGCATCCAAGCGTAAAACTACATCAATTTAACGTTAACCATATCTCCTTGGCCGAGCCTTTGAGTTTACTGACCGAGATCGGCGCACGACTGAGTAATCTAGTCTGGCGTAAATCTTACTTCCTGCTCTCTGGTTGGCACGGCGGCAAGCGTCTGCAGCGCGAGATCGCCAAGCTTGAACAGACCTACGGCGCATTTGATCGCATTATCCTTCGCGGTGAAGGCACCTATGAAATGGTCTGGTCGTTTGACCATGAACGCGCCATCTACGTGCTCGAAAACATGATCAACCGCTCCAGCAAAGCTTCCGCTTCTTTGTATGCCAAGCGCGTTAAAGCCTTGTTTCATAACAAACACTTAGCGACCGTCTCTAGCGGCGTGAAGCAACAAGCGCAAGAGCAGCTAAGCCAACACCACGTAGCGCCTAAAAGCCTCAGTGTTATCACCAACCCTTGCCCGATTGATTGCATACGTGAGCAGGCCCTAGCGGCCAAACCTAGCGCTATGCCAGACGGCCCTTATCTTCTTAATGTCGCTAGGCTGGTGCCACAAAAAGGCCAAGACCTACTCCTCGAAGCCTACGCTAAGAGCCAGCAAACTATACCACTGGTGATCGTCGGCAGTGGTAAACTGGAGCAGACACTTAAAGAACAAGCCAAGACCCTCGGCATCGCCGACAAAGTGCACTTCGTCGGCAACCAAGCCAACCCTTATGTGTGGATGAAGCACGCCAGCTTGTTTGTGCTGAGCTCACGGGTAGAAGGCCTAGGCATCGTGCTGTTCGAAGCCCTCGCCTGCGGCACTCCTATTATCTCAGTTGACTGCCAAGGCGGCGTGCGCGATATCTTCAAAGGCGAACTGGAAAACTTCCTCTGCGAACGCACCCCGCAAGCCCTCGCCGATAAAATCGACCAAACCCTCGCCCAAGGCAGCTACCCCATCAAAGAAGCCTGGATCGACGACTTCAAACCCGAGAACGTCGTCAACGCCTTCCTAAAATAACCCCCGACCGACAGGGCAATTACCCGCGATAAAATTCGCAAGTTACGACGCCCTGTACGAGGGGGCTATTGCCCGCGATCGGCAGCAAAGCTGCCCAAGATCAAGCCAAGCAAGCTCGCGCTTGCAATCGGGGATGCAATCCCCTCGTACCGAGCATTGCCCGCGACAAAACTCACAAGCTGCAAAGACCTCTGTACGAGGGGGCTATTGCCCGCGATCGGCAGCGAAGCTGCCCAAGATCAAGCCAAGCAAGCTCGCGCTAGCAATCGGGGATGCAATCCCCTCGTACCAAGCATTGCCCGCGACAAAACTCACAAGCTGCAAGGACCTCTGTACGAGGGGGCTATTGCCCGCGATCGGCAGCAAAGCTGCCCAAGATCAAGCCAAGCAAGCTGCGCTTGCAATCGGGGATGCAATCCCCTCGTACCGAGCATTGCCCGCGACAAAACTCGCAAGATGCGAAGATCTCTGTACGAGGGGGCTATTGCCCGCGATTTGGCAGCAAATCAAACAAACCCATGCTACTCTAATCAAAAGCCCGCCAGGAAGGCAGGCCACAATCAAACCACATCCCGACAACGCAAGGAGCGCACTATGTCGACTTTATTTTTCCATTTCGATGGCACCGGCAACAGCCCACAAGACGCCTTCACACCACCCGATCAACTCTCCAGCATCACCAACGTCCTCAAATCCCACCTACTCCTAGGCGGCCAACTCAAACACCACCAAGGCCTCTCACCACGCCACCTCGACCACAAAACCTTCTACTACCCCGGCATCGGTACCTACGGCAGCTGGCTCGAACAAACCTTCAACGCCGCCTTTGCCGTCGAAGCAGGCCACATCGCCCAGATCCTCAACCGCGCTATGCAAGACTTCCAACAACACTACGACCACACCATAAAGCATATCGTCCTTATCGGCTTTAGCCGCGGTGCCGCTCTCGCCCGCCGCTTCGCCGCCCTGATCACACCACTACTCGACCGCCCCATCATCCTAGAAGCCATCATCGACACCGTCGCCTCCATCGGCTGGCCCAATCTAGACAGCAGCCAACGCCCACACACAGACGTGGTCTTCGAACACGGCCACACACTGCCCGAAGCCGTCCACAAAGCCCTACACCTCGTCGCCCTGGACGAGCAGCGCCTCGCCTTTCGGCCCACGCTACTCAACCATGATGGCCGCGTACTCGAGCTCTGGTTCGCCGGCGTCCACTCGGATGTCGGCGGCGGCTACAGTAAAGACGGCATCGGCGATATCGCCCTACAAACCCTCATTGACTGGATCGAATCCCACACTAATCAGATCAACTACCAAACCGTCCACAGCGTTAAAACCCACACACCAACAAGCAACAACACCCGCTGGAGCGCCCTACTCGCCATCGAGCCCAAACACCTCGGCAAAATCCATTACCAAAACCGCACCCTCACCACTTGGCGTAATCTCACCCTCGCCCCCAGACACTGCTGCGTCCTCGAGCAAGGCCAACCCAGCCAAACCCTCACACCACTCTGGCACCCAAGCGTCGCACAACGCATCCAAAGCCACCTTGACTACCAACCGATTGCCTACAGCCATATACCACCAAAAACCCACCCTCTGTAGGACTGCGCTGCGCGCGGGAAATAGTACTCTCATGTATCGCATCCTACATTTCGCAAATCACCAGACATAAAAAAGCAGGCCTATGACATTCATAGGCCTGCTTTATAAAATTTGATAAACGATTGAGAATTAAAGCCCTTTCTTACCTAACACGACACCCACCGTACGTATCAACGTCTCGAGCTCCAACCAAATACTCCAATGCTTAATATAATAAAGGTCATACATAAGCTTCTGTCGCGCATCTTCAGTATTGGCCCCATAAGGATAAAGCACCTGCGCCCAGCCAGAGATACCAGGGCGAACAAGATGACGCTCATGATAGTAGGGAATCTCTTTTTCATAACCTTCGACCAAGATATCCCATTCCGTACGCGGCCCAAGCAGATGCATATCACCTTTCGCAACATTCCAAAGCTGTGGAAGTTCATCTACACGTGACTTACGCATAAAGTTACCCCAAGGAAAGATACGCGGATCTTCTTCTTGAGTGTATGGGTTGAACTTCGCATTTTCATGCATGCTACGAAATTTCACCGCCATGAAGTTTTCACCGCCAAGCCCAACCCGGCTCTGCTTAAAAAAGATACTACCTGGCGACTGGCGCTTAATGCGAAACACAGATAGGGCCATAACAGGCAATGATACTAAACCTAAAGAAATCACTGCTACCCAATCGACCACACGTTTCGAAAAGTAATTGATAGACGAATAGCTATGCACCTTCTCAAGATAGCTAAGATCACCGCTCTCATAGGGGATATAACACTTACGAAGGAAAGCCTCCATAAATCGATGCAATACAATCAGGCGAACGCCCTTGAGATCCAAGTGCGTTAACTCTTTGATAAGCTTATTGGTTGCCGGCGCTTCCAAGTTAAGTAACAAGTAATCAGGGTTGATAGAAAGAATCTTTTCTTCGATATCATCAGACTCACTCAAGCTAAAGTAACTAAGCTCGACGCCCTGCTGCTCAAGCATTGAGTACTCAAATTCATTGAACTCATAGTGCCGCCCTAACACAGCCACTTGTATTTTAGCCTGTGCGAACTGCCCAGCAAACCGGTTAACCTGAAGCTTGAGTATTAGAACTAGGATCGGTGTCAAAAACACCCAAAGGCTCATAACAACTCGAGAAAACTCCAGCGTTGCTAAGAAAAAGAAAGACAGCACTAGTAGCAAAAAGACATTGAAGACCCAAGTCTTAAAGGTGATTTCAAGCTTTTTGGCAATGGAGCGCTGACTATAGCGACTGTAGCCACCTTGAGCGGCGGTGCTAATAACAAACAGAACTCCGCTGATCATAGCCATCCCAGAGTGGGCTTCAGTCCACATCTTTTGGCTCACTAGAACCTGAATAATAAAAAGTAGTACTGCGGGAATTACCAAATCTACAAGCGCATAAAGTACGGGGACTCTACGAGTTCTAAAACGTTGAAGTGGCGCTGATTTCATTCTTAATCCTAAATAAAGTGTTTTTAGTTCCTAGCATTATTTAGAAGTTACTAATTAATATTAAAGCAAACCTAAAATACGTGCAATCTTTGGGAACTTTGTCCTTAAAATACCATTAAAAGCATAATGACTAAAGTAAAAAACAGCCTTCAAGAAAGGTAAACACTCAACTTCTTTATATAAGCGCCAAGTGTATTTAGCGGCAACTATTTTATTAGATGAAATAGAATCACTCCTTATCCTATACTTCGCTAAAGGCTCAGAGATACCATATGCATAATCAGTTTTCTTTAAAACTCTTAACCATAAACCTAAATCTTGCCGTTTTCGAATAAGTGGCATATCTATTCTCCCAACGAGCTTAGTATCATACATTGCAGTCAAACAGCCTATCGAGCAAACTTTAAGTAAATCTGTGTAAGTTACTTTCTCAGGCACACCAACTTCATCAATGACTGATCCATTTTCATCAATTTTATAATAAGAAGAATAAGAAAATGCCATATTATTTTCTTTCATAAAAGCTATTTGAGTGTCTAGCTTATCAGAATGCCATATATCATCACTATCCAAAAACGCAATATATCGCCCTTTAGCATCCTTCATAGCAGCATTACGAGCAACAGCAGCCCCAGAATTTTCTTGAAGTTTAATCAGCCGAATTCTTGGATCAAGTTTAATATAATAATCTATTAAATCTATAGATTTATCACTAGAGGCATCATCTACTATGATCATCTCCCAGTCTTTATATTTTTGGGATATAACAGACTCTATAGCCTCAGAAATATACAAACTAGAGTTGTAGCATGGAGTAACTATTGAAACAACTGGCATAACCTATCTCACCATTGCCTTTACAAGGCCTTTTATAAAAACAATAGGCTTCCTAAAAAAAGCCATAAAATCCTTAAAAAAAGAAATACTTAATCTTCCCCAATCAACTCTCTTTTCAAGCTTTGAAGAGACAAAAAATAACATTTTTTTATGCGACAATACCTCATCAGAAATAGAGTTAGACATACTTTCATGCAAAATATTTTTATGGCCACTAAAAGCATTATAAAGATCGCTCTTTAGTATTGCCTCCAGCTTCCTTCTCTCCTTACAAAAACCATTATCAAATAAAAAATCAACAAGCCTTTTTTTGCTTTCCACTTGAGAGTAACACTTTTTATTTTTCGAAATATAAAATTTATATTTATTTTTTTTATAAATAAATTCTTCTAGTGTTTCACTAAGCAAATCTAAATCAGAAAAAATAAAATCACTCTCTTCATCAAGGTGATTATTAGTTCCTCCTTTCATTTTAGAGTAACTAATAATCACTAGGTCATTCAAAGCAGCCTCAGCTACGACTCGTGCCGCACCTTCAGACAAAGAGGGACAAACCAATGATCTACTCTCTTGGTAGATCTGACTCATCATTTCCTTGGGAAGCATATCACCTTGATAGCTAAGCTCTAAATACTTTATCCCTTTTCTATAATTATGAGGTATTTTATTTATTTCGTCTCTAACTCTTTTCAAGTAACTCTTTTGTTCAAAATCATCTGAAAAACGATTAATTATAAAAGCACTAAAATCAACTCCCTTTTCAGAAAGTTTCCTAAAAGCTTTAACTAATTTAAGTAAGTTTTTTCTTGTCTGAGAATTACCGACAAATAGGAAATCATACTTCTTAACCTTGTTAATATCTTCATTTTTATTGAACAGATCTTCATTTATAAAATTAAAGCCATTCAAGGGCAATCTTGGTTTATTTTTATCGCCTTTTTTTATTTCAAGAACATTATCGGCGGCTATGAAAAAATCCACATATTCAGGCTCATACTCAAAAACTGAAAAAAAACCAATATACAAGCCTATATGATAATTACTTTTAAGATTTTTAATTAGATCATCTCCAACACTAGATAGAAAACGATACTCTGAATGCTTAAAAACTAGAACACCTTTTTCCACACCATTATTTTCGACCAAAACATATGCCATTTCCACTCACCCTTGACTTGAAAAACTAAAAGTCATCTTCATTAACAAAATATATAAAATCCACATTGATGACTGAATATGAATTTCATTAAAAAATGACAAAAAGAAACATGAACACAGAAGACTTAAATTCAAATCAATGAAAAAAACTGCTTTATAGTCTTCCTCCTTCCTCTTCATATAAATAAGATTTGCCACCATCAAAGAGTAAATAAAAATAAAATAAATTAATAAAAAGATCCCATGCTCAGAGGATAATTGATTAAAGGCAGCTTCTGGGGAAGCTGAATGCGGACTGTAATTATTCATAATAGCAAAATCATAGAAACCACCCACCCCCAAACCAAAAAATGGATTCTCTAACCCAACTAAAAAGGAATCAAAAAACTGCCTAAACCTCACATAATCTGGACTACTAAGTTGTTGAACGCTCCTTTCTAAGCGACTAAAAATATAATTAAAGTAACTTCCACTATCAAAAAAGTAATACAAAAAAACAACAAAAAATAAAGTAACAAACAAAAAAAACAGTACTCTAAAAACCTTAAAACAAGAAAATTTAAAACTAAAAAACCCATAAAAAACAAAAAACAAAACCAAAGCTAAAAGGTTTTGCCTAGACAAAGAAAAAACAATAAAAATACACAACAACACACAACAACACACAACAAATGCTTTCTTCAAAAAGATAGATTTAATATAAAAAAAGACCACAACATTTAAAACAAGCAGAAAAAAAACCTGATTAAATGTGCTATTTATAGGTATTTCCTTATTAACTAAATACCACCTCAACACATTAACATTAGATAAATCATAATCAACAATAGAAAAAAGATAAATAAAACAAATAAAATTCAAAATAAAAAGAGCTCTAAACGCATCATCCCCCCCAAAAACAAAATAACTTTTATTATTCGATGAGGCCGATATAGAAAAAACAAAAACTATAAAAAATGTGAAAAATATAGTAAAAGGAACCGAGCTTATAATTCCATTATCAACGACACCCAAAAGGGTGCTCAAAAAGAATAAGAACCAAAAACAAATAACAGTTAAGAAAGCTTTATTTAACTTAGCTACCCCTCTACACACAAAAATATAAATCACGTAAAAAACCAAAAAAAAGGCACTGAGTCTTTTTAAGGTCCCAAAAAAAATCGGAATATTAAATGAAGCCATACCAGCTGAAAGAAAAAACAAAAACCTCATCTCATTCTCTCTCTATAAAAGCAAAAACAAAAATTAACAAGAACACCGAAAGAACAAAAAATCATCAAATAAAAGCTAAACTGATATATAGTGTCCACGCCATTAAAAAACAAAAGAATACAAAATGTAAACAAGAAAAAATATTGAACAAACATATTTCTCAAAACAGAAAAACTGTATTCACTGGCGTAATCATAGGAGAATAGAACATTTGAAAAAACCCTAAAAAGAACCACCATTAACTGAAATATCAGTATACTAATAACATCGTAAAACTCATCTGAAAATAAAAAAGGGAACAACTTTGAAATAATATAGTAAAGAACAAAAACAAAAGGGAGCGCGCCCCCAAAAAGCATACAAACCTCCATGATTTTTATTTTTTTTCTGTATATTTTTGTCTCCATATAAACAGTAAATGCCTTCATGGTAATATATAAAATATTAGAAAGCTGAGCACCAAGAGCATATATTGCTAAAGTTTCCACTCCAAAAAAAGCACCAACATATACCTTATCTCCTTGACTAACTATCTTATCATATATACCGTTTGGCGCTAATTTAAAATTCTCCTTTGCAGTCTCTACTAGATCTGATGCATTTAAATTAGAGAATTTAAAGAAGTCAAAAAAAACCTTATCGAAAGATATAAATATAAAAAAAATTAAGATTGAAGATGCAAAGAACCTTAAGCTCCACTCAGCATTAATAAATAGCGCATCAAGAAAAATAACTGAAGCTATAGGCAAGACTGTTATTAATAGTGAAAAAAATGCACTATAAATAACCTTATCATTAGAAATTAAATATGAAGAATAAATTATAAAAATACTATATAGAACTATATAGACAGAGCCAATAAATGAATCGAATAATGAGTAAAAGACGAGACAAGAAAATGATGAAAGAATAGAAACAAAAAAAACAGCCGCACTTATTTTCTTTTTATAATTTAAATAATCTGCATCCGAATATATTATAGCTGCAGCAATTTTCCTAATCTTAGTAGGACTACCTAATGTTGAAAAAAAGCAGAACCAAGTAATTATAGATAGATAATAACTATACTGCCCATAACCATTCTTTCCAAGTGCGGATACAAAAGGAGGTAATAGTAAAAACTGTAGTGCTGCAGTTCCATATGAAAGTGTTAAGTATTTAATTTTTTCTTTCATAAAGTGAATTTTCTTATTACTTTAGCTGGTGCACCTGCTGCGCTACAACTGTCGACTATATCATGTGTGACAACACTATTTGCTCCAATCACTACATTGTCACCAATGCAAACTCCAGGACATATGAAAACATTTGCTCCGATTAAAACATTATTACCAATATATACACTAGAGTTTTTAGGCTCAGAAATTTTATTCTTAATCTTCATCTCAATGTCAAATGAAGAAGTATAAATTTTTACATTATGACCAATTGAAACATCATCACCGACTACTAACTTAGTTCCTTTAGGTACATTTAAGTATGAATAATAGCTTATATAGCACCTAGAACCAAAAAAAACATCTCCTTTGACATTAAATCTGATCAAAAACCCGTTAAACCTAAAATCACTTGGGAGGTTATACTTTACTCGATAACCACTATAAACAAAGATCTTAAAGAACAAATTTAATAACCTATAAAACATAATCACACCTGCTTATACTTATTGAAGTGATTAGGTATTTTTTTATTCCAAAAATAACAAAACAACACATATCGAGACCCAGTCTCGATTGGCTTGCCTCTATGAATACCTTTTGTATCTACAAACATTAGTTTCCCAGCCTCACCAGTCATATTTACTGCCTCTTGCCCAGTTTCATCACAATATTTTTTAATATCTGATTCTGAAAACCTATATTGCCCAGGTCTGAAAACTTTTTTAAAGCACATGTTTATTATATTAATTTTCTTGTGAGATTTCGGGATGTATTGAAAGGGGCCGTTACTTTCGTCGACATCACTTAGATAACAAATAGCTTTTGTTTGGTGCTGTATAGGTGAGTCTCTGTGCCACCCTCCCCCTGACCCAACATTGCCGTCAACAGCATCGACTCTTCCAGCAAGCAACATACCAACTGGACTATCAATACCTGTATATACCTTTAGAACATTTAGGAAATATTCATTTTTTAAGAACTCCGCAAATTTTTCATTTATCGTATCAATGAAATACAACCTATGATCGGAGTTTTTTGAGTCAACCCATAAATTAATATCACTCTTATTAATTAAGGAATCTATTTCCTTTATGAGTGCTGAACATTCATCTCTAGAAAGAAATCCATCTATTGAATGAAATCCATTTTCACTTATAGCACTATATTCTTTATTTAACCTCTCTTTAATCTTCCTAGTGCACCTTAATTTTCTGATATTTCTAATTAAACTTTCGAAGAACTCTTTTACCAAAAATTTTATCATAGTCATAGGCTCCCTTAGCTAGAATTTAATCCTGATATATTCGACTGATTCCATTTTTTTCTAGAAGATCATAGCATTCATATATCGCCTCTAAATCACCTAATAACCACGATGCCTGACCAGGGTCAATACATGAGAATTTCACATCAGGAATCATCACAGATAAATTGTAAAGAGCAGTAGAATACAATGAGAAATATTCCGCTTTCGGTGCACCATTAATAATAAAGTAGTCTTCTAATGGTAGATCAGGCTTAATTAATATGTAGCCTATCTCTGAAACTTTTTTCAGTTTTTCCGGAGCCTCTCCTCTATGAGCAAAATATAAACATTTTATATTATTGCAATACTTGCTTCTCAGAATTGAAAGATAAAACTCCTCATTCAGATACCCTATTTCTACAACCTTCGAACCTATAAAACATATGCCAACCTCTTCGGCATAATTAACTTTAACCTTATCAAACTGCATATATTGAAACGACAAGGAATTATTTTTATCTTTTGAAATATCAAATTCAATTTGATATAGTGATGAATACAAAGTAACTTTGTATTTTTTTATTTTTCTCCAGTACGAGTATAAGTACAACCCGTCATCGACCAACACTATTTTTTTAAAAAAACTAAAATTCTTAATGATTTTAGAAGAAACAAAACTTCTGGCATCACCAACAACTAAAGTTTTACAGCGCATAATATCGTAAATAAAACAAAAAAATACTTTAAAATTCTCAAAAAAGCCATCTGATAAGTTAACTCTCTTAACTAAAAACTCATCTCTACCAATTAAAATATTATCATATTGCTTGCATTGTTCACTAGAACCATTTATACGTAAATAGACCTTTATATTTTTTTTCTTTCCACTTATTTCATTACAGTATCTAATAAAATTTTTAAGCTGATAAGACGACTCAATATATGCTATCATGATCAAAATCTTCTAAAAATTCTTTAACATTTCGGCAATCCTAAAATCAATTTCTTCATCTATATCAATCGATTCTTCTCTCTTCATTATATAAGCGTATGATTTATCATCAAACCCTATATTTTTATCACATATGAGACTTTTAGTATTATAAACATATAAAGCTCCGTTTATCCTGTAACTCTTCTCTAAATCTTGACTACGTTTTTCCTTAACACCCTCTTTTATAAAAGAAACTAGACTATTATCTTCAGGTAATGTATTACACCATAATAAAGGATGATCTGTTTCACATACAGATATAATAGAATTAGCATCTTTTTCAATAAATAACTCTAAAGCTTCATCAATATTCTTTTCTGTTCTAAGTGGGCTTGTTGGCTGTAACACGACTACGATATCATATTTTTTTTCTTGCTCACCTAGTGCATGAAGTATCACATCTAAAGTACCTACCTTATCACTAGCTAAGTAACCAGGTCTTTTTAATGTTGGTGCTTGCATAGACTTAGATATATTTAGTATTTCGTCATCGTCACTAGTAACAATATACTTATCTATATACATTGACTTCTTGGCTGCTTCTATACTCCATAAAATGAGTGGTTTTCCTGATAGAGGAAGAATATTCTTTCTTGGTAATCTTTTACTCCCCCCCCTTGCAGGTATTACTGCCAGTACTCTTTTTTTATTGATCATATTTCATAGGCCTAAGTTTAATATATCAGTTTGAGCTCGATTAAAATCATCCATTCTTCCAATATCTAGCCAATACTCATGGATAGGAAACATCAATACATTTTGACGCTCATTCATATGCTTCTCTAAAAGAGATGGCATATCAATTTTCTCATTTTTGGCAACAGAGTTTATGACTTGTGGCGACAGCACATATATACCAGCATTAATAAAGAAGCGATGCACAGGCTTCTCTACCATGCTGGTAATTTTATTACCCTCTCCATTAATAACGCCGTAGGGGATTTGGTAGTCATATTCACGAACACACATTGTTGCGTCTGCATTGTTATCTTCATGAAATTTCAATAACCTTTCAAAGTTAACATTAGTAAGCACATCACCATTGATCATAATGAGAGGTAGATCCTTTGGCATACTGCCTGGAAGCAGACCAAGCGCCCCACCTGTCCCTAGAGGTTTATCTTCATGCACATAAGTAATACTAACTCCAAGATCTTCACCATCTTTGAAGTGCCCATGAATCTGCTCAGGCATGTAGTGAGTTGAAATATAGAAATTACTAAAGCCCGCCTTTATAAAACTCTTTATAACTGTTTCTAATATCGGTTTATCACCAACTTTCAGCATTGGCTTGGGGCAATTATCAGTTAATGGTTTTAAACGCGTTCCAAAACCACCTGCCATGATAAATATCGGATTTTGATAACGTTTTTTGCTTAGTGCACTATGAAGCGTTTCAAGTCCTGTTACTACACCCTCTTCACTGACAAGCGGAACTGATAAAACCTGATGCTTTTCCATCAAAGTTACTAGCTCATCCTTTGTCGCATGATTAAAAGCGATAATTGGGCTAGTGTTCATGACCTTACTAACAGACTCTTCTAGTGATAACCCACGTAATAGCGCCCGACGTATATCGCCGTCAGTAATGACTCCTAACAGCTTTCTATCGGGACTCACTGCTAAGGCCACACGCAAGGCTTCGCTGTCAATTATCTTAAGCGCTTCTTTAATACTACTAGACTCGCTAACTAGGGCTTTTTGCCAACTATGACTCATCTCTATGATCCATGCTCTTGTTGCTTAAGAGTCCCTTTAGCAGGGTAAACAATACTATTAGGCTCTATTATTTTGTTAACGATTGCGCCAGCTCCTATCAAAGTGCTCTGTCCCACTTTGACATTTTGGGTCAACACAGACCCTGCACCTATAAATACATCTCGCTCTGTTTCAACCTGACCACATAACACCGATTTTGGCGCAATGTGATTATATTCACCTATCTTACAGTCATGTTCTATGAGCGCACTTGTATTTACAATACTGTGTTTGCCCACATGAGCACCTGTATGCACGATAGCCATCGGGAGAATCTGAGCCCCCTCTTCAATTAGCGCTGAAGGAGACACATAGGCACTGTCAGCAATCACGCTATCAAACTGGTAACCTAACTCAAGAAAGTACTCATTTACCCTTTTCCTTAACATCGATTTTGGCAACATGCCAATACCGTTCACTAATCTTACCTGCTCTTTATTGAAAGTGAGTACATCACTGTCTTCTTTGAGGTGTACCATTCCTCTAAATATCGCTCGCTCTTGAATTTCCTCAGGACTTAGCACAGCAACAATTTCTCTATTTTGCATAAGCAAAATTTCGGCAAGAACCGCCGCATGACCACCACCACCAATCAAAACGATCGGGGGCTTTAATGATCTACTCACGAATTAGATCTCCCGCCTTATAATCCTGATTCGATTCAGTCCCGATGTAATGCCAGTATCGGTATGGAGTCACTCCAGAGCCTGGACGTTTAATCGTTAGGTTTGCTTCCGTAAGTTGCTCGCCAATTGCTATGTCTTTGGCCGCTACCAAACTTTTCCTTGCGACAAGTTTATTCTTCACTTCAGAGACTGTTGGCTTCTTAGTATAAGAGCCTAGCGCTTGCTCAACCTGACGTATTGCATCGACCATTGCCTTCAGCTCCTGAGGCTCAAGCGATGCTTTATGATCGGGACCTTCCATATCTTTATCGAGGGTAAAGTGCTTCTCAATCAATACTGCCCCGCGAGCGACAGCGGCTACTGGTATAGTAATCCCCTCGCTATGATCCGAATAACCAGCCGCCAGTCCAAATGCTTGCCCCAAGGTATCCATAGCGCGAAGATTAATCTCTTCCATTGGTGCGGGATACTCAGTAGTACAATGAAGAATTGTCACTTTCTCTTTCAGGGCCTTCTGCCCTTTGTCAGAGGCGTAAGCCTCTTGAAAAGCTTGTAAAGAAGGTACTGTTGATGCATCCGCTGTATAGCCAAATGCAATCACGCCTAGAGCAGTCTCAATTTCTGATAATGATGCCATACCAGTTGAAACAATTAGATCGCAACCAGATCGAGCATGTGCCAAAACTAAAGGCGCATTAGTGAGCTCTCCTGATGGTAACTTTAATCGCTTGAGTGCCAAGTCATTCACTAAAAAATCTAAGCTATCAAGATCAAAGGCTGTTGATAAAAACTCAATACCCAAAGAGTCACAGTATTTCACCAACTCATGATGTGTATCGTAAGGTAATTCTAGCCGGCTAAGCATCGCAAACTGCGACTCTTCTTTCTTAGTATTAGCTACTTGATATGCAGCTTGCTTTGCATCTTCTGTTACTAAATTTTTAGCTTTGAATGTTTGAAATTTTACGATATTAGCGCCTGCCTCTTTGGCAGCATCAATTAACTCAAAGGCAAGCTTACGACTTCCATTATGATTTACGCCAGCTTCAGCAATAATAATAGTCATAATATCTCCTTTATTAACAAGAAAGCTTCTGCAGCTTGAGCATTGCATTGAGCTCCTCTTACTCGAGCAAGAGACTCGAGAGCTAACTTAGATCTGGGGAATGGAAAATCACTCACTTCTGACTCAAATATTTCTAATATATCAAGTTTTTTATCTAGATATTCGCTGATATCAACATAAACATTCGGTCTAAAACCACCATCCTCCGGCTTCATACCAAAATCGGTTTCTGACATTGTCTCGTAAGCTAAGACTTTTTTAATAAAAGGAAAGCGAAATGACTTAGATGCAGACATTACAGCATCATAAACAATCTCGTGATCACTATGAGCATCATTTCGATAAACCGTTAAGACTATTGAGGGCTTGATTTGCTCTACTACTGAGCAAATGGGGCCAATTATTTCACTTTTTGGCAAAGTTTCTAATTTCGCTGGTGGAAGCTGTAGTTCATGTACCCCTTTGAATCCGTAGGCCTCTGCTACAGTCTTAATTTCAGAGCGTCTCTTATCTATCTGAGCTTCAGTGAAGCCATAGGAGGAAGTCATACCTGTCACGAGTAACCAGTGGACACTATAGCCTTGTTTCGATAATTTCAAAATAGTTCCACCACACCCTAAAGTTTCATCATCTGCATGAGGAGCAACAACTAAAATATTTCTATTACTCTTCATTTATTGGATCCTCTGTCTTTAACAATAAACTTTGAAAATTTATACTTTTAATAAGATTATATGCTTGCTTAGAAGATTGACCATCGCCATAAGGATTTATAACTTTTGATAATTTAGCTTTGAACTCAATAGTTTTTATTTTTTTAACGCCACTCAATATGGATTCTTTATTAGCCTCTACAAAAACAACATTTTCAGCACAAAGACGATTTTTTTGACGCTCCCCAATATTTATACATGCAATCGGAATAGTAGCTGCTTCTAATAATCCTGCTGATGAATTACCTGCAATAAGGGAGCAAGCCTTAAACAACTGAACAAAATCAATTCTAGGCAAATTACTATAGACTGATAAATGATCTGTATTATTTTCAAAACTTTCAATCACATTGCGTATACGTGCATTACCATAATCAGTATTAGGCTTCCCTATGAACACATGATAGCCTTCTTCAATTAATACATTAATTGCATCTCTAACAATGCTCTCAACATTATCTAACTCCCCCTCAACAGGATGATAGATAAAAAGAGCTAAAGGTCTAGTAACTTCTTTAAAAGCAATTTTTGATACAACACTTGGATTTTTATCAATATCATAGAATTTATCTAATGCAACACTACCTATATTAAAAACTCGCCGACTAGGTTCTCCAATAGCATATAAACGCCTTGCATGCTCATCATTACTTACAAAATGTACAGTCGATAATTTCGATACTGCATGTCTTATAGGATTATCAATATGTCCATCCGACGCATGATCACCGCCAAATAAGTGTAATGTTGGAATTGATAAATATCCCCCGAGCATAGCACCTATCATAATCTCTTCTCTATCTCCAGCATAAATAATAAGATCTGGAGAATACCTCTTTACTATATCTACTGATGACATTAACAAAATAGAAGCACTCTTAAGTCTAGAGGAACTACTATCTGCATCCAGCAAACTTTCGATACTCATCAAGATATTAAAGCCATCCGCTTCAATATATTTTCTAGTTAAACCAAAAGATGGAGAGTTATGCGCTCCTCCAACTAGTAGCTGTAAATCAATTTCTGGATCCAAGTGGAGTTTTTTGAAAAGAGAGCTGACAAGATCATATTCAGAACGAATTGAGGTTAGTGCTAAAATTTTCATTAAAATACATCCGACATACACATTTGCACAAAGAAATTTACATCATCCCTTCCACTATAGTTAAAGAATCGATAGCCAAATCGGTATGAAAAAGCGACTTTACAATTTAACTCTTCTTCTTTAGAGTCCGGTATAGGCAATATTGTATAAACTTTACTCAGCTCAGCTATATCAGCTATATCAGCTATATAAACAGGATCTTCAACATACATAAGATCTAAAGAGTCGTGCACCCTTTTCAGGCCAACCCCCTTTTTTATAGACCATTCTTGTTTAGGTTTTTTCATTCTCCAATTTTTAACGTCACCATTGAGAAATAAAGTATATTTTTCTTTATAGTTTTCTTCTGATGTCCTTTTTCTCCAGTAGTCCTGAACCTGCTTTGATAATTCAATAACCTTGTAATCTAAATCTATAGTCCACCCCAAACGCTTCCTGAAGCCTGGCGCAGAATTATTATTCGGAAAACCAAATACAACTGACGGCTCGATTTTAGACTCAATTTTATCGTAAACTCTGTTTGCAAGTAATTGAAAAAGTTTATACTTTCTATAAGCGGCCGCCACCATCGTCGTCATGGACAAATAACCTTGAATCTCTCCTTTCGAGCAGCTTAAAGTACAAGGAATCACAGCGTAGTGTCCAATCACTTTATCATTTGAGATAGCTAGTGAAACTATTGGCTCTCCAAAAGGATTATTAACATAGGCCCACTCCCAAAGCTCGACATCTAATGGTTTAGAAAAACTTTCTAAAAATAATTCAGAGATCCCATCGATATATTTAATTAGATCCTCTGAATTATCTATATCAATAATCTGAATGTTATCGTCTATAAGCATGAAAACCTCTTCCCGACTTTCTTCCCAAATAGCCAGCACGAACATACTGTCTCAATAAAGGATGTGCTCTGTATTTAGGGTCACCCGTTTCGTAATGGAGAGTTTCCATGATTGAAAGGCAAACATCAGTACCAATTAAGTCAGCTAATGCCAGCGGACCCAGTGGATGATTTGCACCTAATTTCATTGCTTTATCAATATCATCTATAGAAGCTACGCTTTCTGCATATATAGATATGGCCTCATTAATCATTGGAATAAGCATTCTATTCACAATAAATCCTGGGGACTCATTAACTAAGACTGCTTCCTTACCCAAATTAGAAGCTAACTCTATCGCTCTATTCACAGTGCAATCAGATGTATTTAATCCCTTAACAACTTCAACAAGCTGCATTACTGAAGTAGGATTAAAAAAATGCATTCCTACTACCTTCTCTGGAAATCGCGTGGAAATAGATAAAGCAGTAATAGAAAATGAAGAAGTATTCGTGGCTATAATAGCGTCTTCATCAAGGTAATCAGATACACTTTCAAGAAGCTGTTCTTTAAGGCGCATTTCTTCAGAAACAGCCTCTATACAGAATGAACTGCCAGATATTTTAGATAGATCAGTTGAAAAAACTAACTTATTTAATAGTTTTTCATTATCAAAGCCTGAGTTTTTAGCGAACCGTCGAACTTCTTTTTTTACCTTCAACAAGGCTTTATCCAACGAAGATTCAGATCGAGCCCACCAGATAACGGTATCAACATATGGCGATTGCAACATTAGAGAAACAATACCCGCCCCCATTTGACCACTTCCTAAAATACTAACTTTCATTTCGTTCCTCTATAACATCAAATTTTATAGGCGTACTTGGCAGATTAACCAGATGAGCTTCAATAAACTCTGAGTTATTGAGATCTGCTCGTATTGCATTCTCAAACATAGGTAAACGATGCATCAGTTTCCAAATAGGGCGTGTCATTACGCCAGCAGCATTGGTTTCTTTAAGTAATCGCTCACGAGCCTCTTGATCTGGGCAAATAATTGCATTGAGCCAATAGTTCGATTGAGCGTAACTTGGCTCACTGACAAATTTATATTCAGAGTCTGAGAAGAAATCACGATAACGTCCTGCTAACTGACGTTTTTGCTGCAGATAGCTGTCTAGTACTTCCATTTGAGCACACCCTAACGCAGCGTTGATATTTGGCATACGGTAGTTAAAACCTGGCTCATCATGAAAAAACTCATAAGCATGAGGTACCTTAGCGGTAGTTGTCAGATGCTTGGTATGTACTCCATCATCAGATGATTGACACAGCACGATGCCACCACCTCCAGTCGTAATAATCTTGTTGCCATTAAAACTTAATGCACCAAAATCACCAATCGTGCCTGTATGCTTGCCTTTATAAAAGGACCCCAAGCTCTCAGCCGCATCTTCAACCAAGGCAATATTCCACTTTTGACAAATAGCTAATAGCTCATCTAGCTCCACTGGGTGGCCAAAAGTATGCATAGGCACTACAGCTTGGATTCTCTTACCGGTCGGTTTATGAATGCACCCCGTCTCTGTCACCTCTGCTTGTTCACATAAAAATGCGTCTACAGCTTTTGGACATAGACCTAAACTTACGGGTGATACATCCACAAAGACTGGCTCCGCGCCCATGTGATGGAGCGCATTACACGTCGCGACAAATGTTAGAGCCTGAGTAATGACCAAGTCCCCTTGTCGCACACCAGCCATATATAATGCCGTGTGTAGCGCTGCCGTACCATTAACCGTCGCAACCGCTTTGGCGGTTCCGGTGAAACTTTCGATTTTATGTTCGAAGTTGTCGACAAACTTACCTACGCTTGAGACAAAAGTACTTTCAAGTGTCTCCATAACGTAGTTTTTTTCGTTACCATCGAACCTAGGCACATGTAGAGGAATAAACTCATTCGTTTGGTAAGTACCTCTAATAAACTCAACGATTGATGCAGATTTCATAAGTCCGACCACCTACATTTTGCTATCAAGATATTTGCCTGTTTCTTTATGCCCAAAGCCAGGAATCATCTTGAAGAATAGTTCAACAATCTGCTCTTTGGACCAACTGCGCGCCGCTTTCATCTCTGTAATACAGCTCTCAAATAAAGACAGCAAAGCTTGATCGTACTCTGGTGTATTTTTGATGATGCCAAGGTTTTCAAAGCGCGACATATCAAGGGTTTCGGTATCTGTAAAGAATTCCTCAAAATCCTTTTCCCCAGTTGTATCACTACCGGTAAATAAACAGGGCCACTGGCCTTTCTCTGGCAGAGTATGAACTAACTCACGAGCCTCCTCTTCTGAAGAACATAAATACGGCTCGTAACCGCGCTGCTTGAGATAATTAACCGCGATATCTGAGAAAGATATGAGATGTAGGGCTTCGCTTAATTTAGGGAAAAAGATGTCACGATTTTCACCAAAGATACACGACATCAAGCATAGCTCGCCTGACTCTTGCGGGGTTACAAAGTAGCGCTTGATATCATTCGGAGCAACGATAGGCTGACGCTTTTGGATACGCTGGTTAAAGCCGTGTAACAATGAACCATCGGAAAAAGCCACGTTGGCAAAACGTGCCGTAGAAATATCCATATGTTCACTTTTGCGCATCAAGAACATCTCCATGATACGCTTTGAAGCGCCCATCATATTTACTGGGTTCGCTGCTTTATCAGTGGACACACAGAAGTACTTCTTGGCTCCGGCATCAATTGCCTGCTGAATCGTTTTGTCGGTGTTGAAGACATTCACATCAATCATTCGCATCAAGGTAAACGGATCTTTTTCACTACGGACATGCTTCAGTGCTGACAAGTTCAATATATAATCGTAGTTGCCATCTGCCGCTATAAAAGCATCGTACTCTATCGATCCGATATCTAAAGCAAAGGTTTGGAAATCGCCTTCGATATAGCCTAAAGAACTACGAATATCCCGCACCAACTCCACCATGTTATTTTCACTGATATCAACAACATGTAGCTTCTTAGGATTGCGTTTAAAAATCTCTTTTGTAACAGCTTGACCGATCGAGCCAGCGCCACCTAAAACCAAAAATTTAGACTCTGAGACAGTCTGCGAAAGTTTCTCTTCATTCCCTGTAATATCAACGCTGAACAGGGCTTTATCTCTGCCGATCAAGCTTAAAATATCACTCATAATAGATCTCTAATCATTCCCAAATAAATCACGTGTATAAACTTTACTCGCCACATCACTAAGCTCTTCTGCTGGGCGGTTAGCAACGATCACATCAGCCATTCTCTTAAATTCAGCTAAGTCTTTTACCACACGTGAGTGAAAGAATTCGTCTTGCTCTAAAACTGGCTCGTAGATGACAACTTCAATGCCTTTGGCTTTGATGCGCTTCATGATGCCTTGGATAGCGGATGCGCGGAAGTTATCACTGCCGGTTTTCATCACTAAGCGATAGATGCCAACCACTTTCGGGTTGCGCTTGATTACCGAGTCCGCAATAAAGTCTTTGCGGGTTGAATTGGAGTCAACAATCGCTCGGATTAGGTTGTTCGGTACATCTTGATAGTTTGCCAGCAGCTGTTTGGTATCTTTTGGTAGACAATAGCCACCATAACCAAAGCTTGGGTTGTTGTAATGGCTACCTATGCGGGGATCGAGTGATACACCATCAATGATCTGCTTGGTATCTAAACCGTGAGATTCACAATAAGTATCCAGCTCATTGAAGTACGCTACGCGCAGTGCTAGGTAAGTATTTGAGAACAACTTAACCGCTTCGGCTTCGGTGCTGTCGGTTAGTAGTACTTCGATGTCCTGTTTAATTGCGCCTTGCTTAAGTAAGTCAGCAAATTGTTGCGCTCGCTCTGTGCGCTCACCGACGATAATGCGTGAGGGATAAAGGTTGTCGTATAGCGCTTTGCCTTCACGTAAGAACTCAGGCGAGAAGATAATATTGTCGCAGTTAAACTTCTCTTTTACGCTCTTGGTGTAACCTACCGGAACTGTCGATTTGATCACCATCACAGTATTTGGGTTGATCGCCATGACATCTTGGATCACCGCCTCAACGCTGTTGGTATTAAAGTAGTTGGTTTCCGTATCGTAATCCGTCGGCGTAGCGATGATGACAAAGTCGGCGTTTTCGTAGGCTTGCTGTTTGTCTAGGGTCGCTCTGAAGTTAAGCGTTTTGTTGGCTAAAAAGTCTTCTATTTCAGCATCAACGATCGGTGACTGCTTGTCATTAAGAAGTTGGACTTTTTCTGCCACGATATCGACCGCTGTCACGTCATTGTGCTGCGCGAGCAACATAGCGTTCGAAAGGCCGACATAGCCGGTGCCGGCGATGGCAATATTCAGTTTTTGCTTGCTCATATTCTCTATTCCTTTAGCCCTTCAGCTCTGTTTGAAAGGCTTTGTACCATTCTACAAATTTCAGCATGCCTTCTTGGATGGAGGTAGCTGGTTTGTACCCTACCGCCGCCTCAAGCTGTGCGGTGTCAGCATAGGTTTTCGGCACATCACCTGGCTGCATATCCATATAGATCTTTTCAGCTTGTTTGCCACAGGCAGACTCGATCGCTTCGATAAATTCTGAGAGCTGGATTGGCTGATTATTGCCAATGTTGTAGATCGCGTACGACGCTGTCGTACCTTGGTTCTGATTTGCCTGGGGCAATACATCTTGAATGCGCACTACCCCTTCAACGATGTCATCGATGTAGGTAAAGTCACGCATCATTTTGCCGTGATTAAAAACCTTGATTGGTTTGTCATTGAGGATGGCTTCGGTAAAGAGCCAAGGGGCCATATCAGGTCGCCCGCCTGGGCCGTAGACGGTAAAGAAGCGTAGACCAGTCGTCGGGATGCCATAAAGGTGCGAATAAGAATGCGCCATCAGCTCATTGGATTTTTTGGTAGCCGCATAGAGCGACACTGGATGGTCCACCACATCTGACTCAGAGAACGGAATCTTAGTGTTCATGCCATAAACTGAACTAGAAGAGGCATAGACGAGATGCTCGACCTGATTATGGCGACAACCTTCTAAAATCGTCATCATACCCACGAGGTTACTGTCGACGTATTCAAACGGTGCTTCTAGCGAGTAGCGCACACCCGCTTGGGCCGCTAAGTGAATGACTCGCTGGAATTGCTCGGTTTTGAAAAGCTCAGCCATGCCCTCGCGATCGGCCAGATCTAGCTGTACGAAACGAAAATTTTCTTGTGGCAGCAGCTTTTCGAGACGATGTTGCTTTAGCGCTGGCAAGTAGTACGCATTTAAGCTGTCTAAGCCTACGACTTCATGACCTGCTTCTAAGAGACGCTCACAGGTATGCATACCAATAAATCCGGCCGCACCGGTAACTAAATACTTCATATACTTTGATCGTTTCGTTGTGTCGCTGAGTGCGAACTCGTTTCCAATACTTCTCGCCTCAATACTTCTATCTCGGCCGTCAGTTCTTCATGTTCTTGTAATTTGCGCGCTAAAAAACGCTTCGTTAGCGCGGCTTTTTCCTCAATACCGCTGAGCGTGAGCAGATACCAATAGCCGCTTTTATTCGGGTTGTTTTTAAAGTTTTCTGCTTTGATTTGACCTTTTTCGATCAGGGCTTTTAGGCAAAAGTTGGTTTTGCCTAGGCTGATGCCAAGCTGCTTAGCGAGCTCACGCTGGCTGATCTGTGGGTCGGCTTCGACGGCTTTAAGGATTTTTAGGCGGTATTCGTCGTTTAGCATACGTTGGTTTGCTCACGTAAATCAGACGATAAAAGGGATGCAGCACAGTGCAAAGGATTAAAAGAGAGCTCAGCAATAGGTGTGACGCAGGCACGAGTCGAGTGCTCGATACGATGAGGTCGAGGTGCTGTTGAAATGGCCACGTGCTGATTCCTTGCCTAGGGCGTGCGTTCAAGAGATGAACATGATAAAGCAAGGGTGTTTTTGAGTAAATAAAACGCGTAGGAAAAGTTGACGCTGTATCCTAGCGCTCAACACATTTACGCCTTTAAGTGATTTAGTGCACAGTTCTGTCTACTATTTAGTCAGCTCTTTAGCCTCTATTTCATGCCAGCAGCAGTGATGATCGTAGTCTTCCATTACCTGCACTTCAGGCTGCTGCGATGCAGGAAAGCGCTTTTGATACGCTTCGGCGACTGCTGGAGGGACGATCGTATCCTTAGCGCCGACATAGTGTATCTGCGGGATCGATGCTAATGCTTGCCAAGCGTCGGCTGGATTTAATGAGCCGTATAGCGGTGTGATCTGCTTTAACTGTGCCCAATAATCGGTATCAAGATTACCAGCGAGGGTAATCAATTTGGCGATATCATGGCGCCTTGCCGCGACGAGCGCGGCCACAGCGCCACCGCCTGAATAGCCAACTAAGACTACCTGCTGCGCCTGAGCATTGGCTTTTAAGCGATCAATTGCCGCATCGGTGGCGCGGATCACCTCTGGCGCAAAGCGTGCGGAGGTCCAATAGCGCTTTTCACAGCGTGCATCCTTTACATACTGACACGGGCGCGCAAGGTAAGCGACTGGGCCAGAGTCTTTCATATTGAGCGCGAGCTCTAGTGCTAGAGGTGATATCGGTGTGGGATTTAACGACGGTCGATTACGACTCACCCATGCTAGTCCATCGCCTTCGATAAAGATGATTAATGGCTCTGTTGCAGTGTTTATCCCTGGGGCTTTTAGAGGGCGCGCGCTAAATAATGCAAATTCAGGTGTCTTGAGCACTTCACTCTGCCAGCCAGCTTGCTCGATCAGCATCGCGGCGTATTGCTGGCGCTCAGTTACCGAAACACCGGCGCACCCTTGTAATAGCGCCATCAAACTTATACACAGTAACAGCCGCTTCATACCCTTTCCTCTCACAAAAAAGCCCTACACAGGTGTAGGGCTTTGAGTGTAACACTTCTCAGTCTTAGAACATCCAACGTACTTTGGCGCTGGCGGTGTGGCTTAAGAAGTTTTCTTTGCCTTGCATATCGTAGTTGGCACTTAGGGTGGTGGTGTCGTCTAGGTTGTAGTTAACACCGACTCCGGCGGTGACGCGCCATGGGGCTTGGTTGAGACCTTGGGTGGTGAAGGCGGTGCCGCCACCGGCGTAAGTCGAGGTGACGCTGGTGTCATCGTCGATTAGGTCGTAACCCACGCCGGCGTTAGCCAGTAGCGCCCATTGATCATTGAACTCATGCATCAAGTCGCCTTGCAAGCTCACTACGAACGCATCGATCTGGTCATCGCTCACCGATAAGTTCAACGCGCCAGCACCCGTCTCGGTGTAACGGCGGTTTTCGATGTGTGAGTAATCCAGCTGCACGCTTGGTGTCAGTGTGGTGCGCTCAGCTACAGCAAAGGTGCGACCTACGCCAACGCCCACGTGCGTGGTGTAAGTATCGTAGTCGGATTCGGCGGTACGGCCGATAAATGACATATGACGCTTACCTTCGGTTTTGTTAATGCCCCAATCTGCTTGCCAGTTGACCGATAGATCGTAAGCCTCAGCGCCTAGATCGTGTTGGCCGTAAAAGGCGATCTGGTAAGCATCGATATCAGCGGAGTTGCGTGAGGTGCTGTTTTCACCTTTCATGGAGCTGTCCACGTATGACAGAGCGATACCGACCGTGTCGTTGTCGCTGATGTCGCCATCCACACCACCGATGATGCCGTAGCTGTCGACGGTAAAGCCGGCACTGTCATCGATTGAATGTTGCGTCGCCCAGCTACCGATCGGTTTGACCCAACCGTGCTTATCAGCGATAAAGCCATCACCCGACGCAAGACCTGAGGTCATTGCCTGGCGCGTACGAATGATACGACCTGTGGTTTGCATTACGTTGGCCGCCGCTTGTGTCGTCGCGCCTTGCATCAAAGGTAGCGTTTCGGCCACGGCTTCACTGACTTCTTCATCGGTCGCCAAACGACCAAATGCCGTGACGACATTGTCCATATCTGAGCCGCTGGTACCGCCACTCATAAAGCTATCTAGCACGCTGGCTGCGCCGTAGTTTTGCGTCGCGCGGCGATTGCGGACGGAGGTGGAGACGGTGCGAGTTTGTTGAGTGGTTAGATCGACTGTGTTGTCGTTGTTGACCACTGCTGCGAAATCAAATAACGCTGAGTTATCAGTGACGTTGAATGTGGAAGCATTCAATGTGCCTGCAGAGATAACACTGTCTAGTAGATTGCCATTGGCAAGCGTATTCACCGTGGCGACATCGATGTCGATCTTAGAATCAGCAGCAAAATCTGCAGTGCCCGCTACGTTTAGCTGGCCGTAGCTAGCAGAACTGGATGCACCGATTTGGAGGATGCCATCAACAGTTTGGCTATAGTCTCCACCTAAGCTTAATGTATTGCCATCCGCGATGCGCAAGGTGCCACCATCGACGGCCATCGCACCAGTGTAGCTATTTAAATTTCCAGTAAAAGCAGTCGATCCAGAGATGAGTTTAATGTTGCCATTTCCCATTATGCTTGGGGAGAACTCATAATCTGTATCTGTATGGTTAAAAACAAAAGTGCCTTTATTTGAATTGATGGAGCTTATAGATAGTGATCCTGCACTAACGGCGACACTACCTTCAGCTGAGCCAATATTAATAGTGCCAGCATTGTCTATACTAGATGCTGATACAGAATCACCATTAGCAATGCGCAAGGTGCCACCATTAATAGTTATTGCACCTGTGTAATTTCTTAAACCACTAAAAGATGTTGTACCAGACAGGAGTTTAATATTCCCCCCTCCACTTATACTTGGAGAGAATTCATAGTCGGTATCAGTATGATTAAAAACAAAAGTGCCACCATAGTTGATAGTGCTTACTAATAGTGATCCTGCACCAACAGCGGCGCTACCTTCGGCTGAACCAATATTAATGATACCACTATTATATAAAGCCCTAGACGAGGATATCGATGCCCCAGTTGCAAGGGTTAGGATTGCTTCAGGCTGTCCAACATATAAACTACTAGTAGAAGCTAAATTCAGGCTGGTTGAATCCGATAGTAGTATGCTACCTGTTGTTATTGTTAACCAAGAATCTGAAAACGCAATACTATCGCCATTACTCGCAACAACGGGTACTTTAACCTCACCATTGGGTGATGTGTTGTTATCCCAGTTACCATTAGTAGACCAATTGCCATCACCCCCTATCCAAGTAGTTACGGCTGGGGCAGCCAAAGATATTGGCGCAAATGCCACCAAACTTGCTGCCAGTATTCCGCCGGTAGTTGCTTTTAGCGCTTTGCTTTTGGTTTTGCCTTTGGCGATTTCGCTGGCGACGACCCAGCTTCCTTGTGTTGCATTCCATACCAATCGAAACATTCGATTCATTACTGCTCTCCTAACTCCATCCATCCCTTCTCGCCCGAAAGACGCAAGAAAAAGGCACATTTAGTCTATAAAGTGAAAGAATTATATAGAGAGATTAATGAATATCATGCTACTAGATGACCTAATCAACTAGCTTTTTTGTAAGCTTGCGTAACGATCAACAAGAAAAAAATTAGCCTTATGTAGCGAAATGTAACTAACTAGTCGCTAGATCAATAAAAGGAATGATGACTGAGAAAAGGTGGTAAGTAACAGGGCAGCGAGTGCTTCGCCGCCCTGTTATGAGGCAGGGTTATTCTACTGTGACAGACTTGGCCAAGTTGCGTGGTTGGTCGACGTCGGTGCCTTTGACCACAGCGACGTGGTAAGACAATAGCTGTAGCGGGATGGTGTGTACGATCGGCTCAAGGATGGCATCGACTTTTGGTACTTCGGTAAAAGTGACGCCCTCTTCACTGTGCAGATCCGTGTCTTTGTCGGCAAACACAAACAACTCACCGCCGCGAGCCGCGACTTCTTGTAAATTGGATTTGAGTTTATCGAGCATGACGTTGTGCGGCACCATGGTGATGATCGGCATGTCTTCGTCTACCAGCGCCAATGGGCCGTGCTTAAGCTCACCCGCTGGGTAGGCTTCGGCGTGGATGTAGCTGATTTCTTTTAGCTTCAATGCGCCTTCTAGGGCGATCGGGAACATCGGGCCACGACCTAAGAACAGCGCGTGATGCTTGTTGGCAAATTGCTCGGCTACCACTTGGATGGTGCTGTCTTGCTTGATGGCGGCGTCTAGGTAAGCCGGCAGTGAGCGCAATGCTTGCACCAGCTCTGCTTGCTTGGCATCGCTTAGCTCGCCTTTTTCGGCGGCGATGGCGATCGAGGTGATCAATAGCGCGGTTAGCTGAGTGGTGAAGGCTTTGGTGGAAGCCACACCGATCTCGGCGCCGGCTTTGGTCAGAAGCGTTAGGCCAGACTCGCGTACTAGCGTCGACGAGGGAACGTTACAAATCGCCAGCGTGGTTAGGTAGTTTAGCTCTTTGGCCATGCGCAGTGCGGCCAAGGTGTCTGCGGTTTCGCCGGATTGTGACAGAGTTAAAAACAGCGTGTTTTTCGGCACGGCCACTTTGCGGTAGCGGTATTCACTGGCGACTTCGACGGTACATGGGATATTAGCCATGTCTTCGATCCAGTATTTGGCTACCATGCCGGCGTGGTAGCTGGTACCACAGGCAACGATATGGACGTTTTCTACCTGCTTTAAGAACTCAGAGTTAGCACCGAAGCAGCTGGTAAGTACGCGCTCATGGCTAAGGCGACCTTCTAGACACGCAGCAACTACCGTCGGTTGCTCGTAGATTTCTTTCAGCATGTAGTGGCGGAATTCGCCTTTGTCGGTGGCATCCACATTGTGATTGAAGACACTGATCGGGCGCTCTTGGATGATGTCATCCTTATCCCATACGGTGACGCCATCACGGGTCAGTTCGGCCACATCGCCTTCTTCTAGGAAGATAAATTGGTCTGTGACGTGCAATAGCGCTAGCTGATCAGACGCCACGAAGTTTTCTTCGATACCCACGCCCACGACTAGCGGACTGCCTTGACGCGCGACCACTAGACGCTCGTTTTCGTCATTAAGCGTGACCGCAATGGCAAAGGCGCCGTGTAGGCTTTCTAGGGCGTTTTTCACCGCTTGTACGAAGTTTGGCTCACTCTTCAGTGCTTCGTGTACCAAGTGCACGATCACTTCGGTGTCGGTCTCGGATTTGAATTCGTAGCCTTTGGCTTTTAGCTCACGGCGCAGTACGTCGTGGTTTTCGATGATGCCATTGTGCACGAGGGCCAAATCTGGGCCGGAGAAATGCGGGTGCGCGTTGGCTTCAGTCGGTTTGCCGTGGGTCGCCCAACGGGTGTGGGCGATGCCGATTTTGCCGTCTAGTGGCTCGGCTTCAAACTTGTCTTTTAGGGCTTGTACTTTGCCTACCGCACGGTGCGCACGCACGCCGGTTTCGTTGTTGATGGCTACGCCTGATGAGTCATAACCACGGTATTCTAGGCGTGATAGGCCTTCGAGTAGGATTTTGGCTACGTTACGTTGAGCGATGGCGCCGACGATTCCACACATATTATTTCTCCTGCTTGGTCGGACGCGCCCAACCGTTTTTGTTCATTTGTTTGGCACGGCCAAAGGCCAGCTGATCTGCAGCGACGTTTTTGGTGATGGTCGAGCCAGCGGCGATGGTAGCGCCTTGCTGTACTTCCACTGGCGCCACCAATGAGGTGTTAGACCCCACAAAGACGCCGTCACCGATGATGGTCTGAAATTTATTGACGCCATCGTAGTTGCAAGTAATGGTGCCCGCACCGACGTTGACGCCTGCGCCCATAGTCGTGTCGCCAATGTAGCTTAAGTGGTTGACCTTGCTGCCAGCGCCAATGTGGGCTTTTTTGGTTTCTACGAAGTTGCCGATCTTGGCTTTGTCCGCCAGTACCGTGCCAGGGCGCAAACGCGCAAACGGGCCCAGATCACAAGCGTCGCCAACTTGGCTGTCTTCGATCATGGTATTGGCTTTGATAATGGTGTTGTCGGCGACGGTGCAGTTTTTGAGTACGCAGTTAGGGCCGACTTCGACGTTTTTGCCTAGGGTGACGTTGCCTTCAAACACACAGTTGATGTCGATGATGCAGTCTTGGCCGGTGGTCAGTGTGCCACGAATATCGATGCGGCTTGGGTCCATCAGGCTAGCGCCTTGGCGCATCAGGGTTTCGGCTTGCTGTTGTTGCCAGACGCGCTCTAGTGCCGCGAGCTGAACGCGGTCATTAACGCCCGCCACTTCCCATTCGTACTCTGGCTCGACGGTGACGATGTCAACGCCCTGCTCGGCCGCCATGGCGATGATGTCAGTAAGGTAGTATTCGCCTTGGGCGTTGTCGTTGTTCAGCGCAGCAAGCCAGTCTTGTAGCTTGGCATTGGGCGCTAGCAAGATACCAGTGTTGACTTCTTGGATCGCCAATTGCTCGGCGCTGGCGTCTTTTTGCTCAACGATGGCAGTCACTTGGCCTTGTTGATTACGCACGATACGGCCGTAGCCGTGTGGGTTGTCTAGGGTGATGGTCAGCAGTACCAGCGTGTTGGGTGTCGATAAGGCACGCATGCGCTCTAGGGTGTCTTGCTGGATCAGCGGCACGTCGCCGTATAGGGTCAGTGTGGCGCCGTCGGCGGTCAATGAAGGCGCGGCGCGACGTAGGGCGTCGCCGGTGCCTTGTGGGTTGGTCTGCCAAACGATGTTGGCACCAAAATCCTGACATGCTTGCTCGACTTGTTGGCCTTGGTGACCGACGATCAGGTGTAGTTGAGCGTCGTTGAGTTGCGCTGCGGTACTTAGCACACGACGTACCATCGCCTCGCCACCTACTTTATGTAGTACTTTAGAAAAATCCGATTTCATACGGCTTCCCTTGCCTGCGGCAAGGATCACGATGTCCTGTGTCATATGTGTTTGGCCTAAACGTTTGAATGTCTTTTTAGTAGCCGGATATTAGACCTGTTGTGACTTTTTAGCGCAATTTGTTTTGTCATAAATTTTTTGACAATTCTTTGTCAAAGTGACTTTGCAGGGGGATTTTTATGCCCTGTGCTATGTGCGCCAGAATGCTCTACAATCAAGGCTTTACCTCAGTACATAAGGATTGTGTATGTTTGAAATTACCCACCATGGCGCCAAAGACGGTGTCACCGGCTCTTGTCATGAACTCATTATCGATGACGATCGTTCGCTGTTGGTCGATTGCGGCTTATTTCAGGGCAGCGAAGCCTCGGAGCGCGGTGCCTCAGTCGAGCAGTTGGCAATCGAGTTTGATATCTCCCGCGTGCAAGCGCTGATCGTCACCCATGTGCATATTGATCATGTGGGGCGCATCCCCTATTTGCTGGCGGCGGGCTTTAGTGGTCCGATTATTTGCTCTAAGCCGAGCGCGGAATTATTGCCGCTGGTGATCGAAGATGCCCTCAAAGTCGGCGTCACCCGTAACCGTGACATTATTGAGGCGTGCTTGGAGCGTTTGCGCGCGCAATTGGTGGCGGTGGAATATGAGGTGTGGCATGCGTTGACGCTAAATGGTGACGACGCACCGGCGGTGCAAGTGCGTTTATCGCCCGCGGGGCATATTTTGGGCTCGGCCTATGTGAGCGTGCGTTTACCGGTGCCAAGCGGTGAAACGTCGGTGGATCAACACTGGCATGTGGTGTTTTCAGGGGATTTGGGCGCACCCCATGCGCCTTTGTTGCCGGAGCCGAAAGCGCCCGAGCGAGCGGATCAATTGGTGCTCGAGAGTACCTATGGCGATAAAGATCATGAGGATCGCAGCCAGCGCCGCGAGCGGTTGCAGGCGTCGATGGCAGGTGCGTTGGCCGATGGTGGTGTGGTGCTGATCCCGGCGTTTTCCATTGGGCGCACGCAGGAGTTGTTGTATGAGATCGAGTCGATTATTCATGAACAACGCGATACGCCAGTGAGCCATACGCGCAGCGGTGCCAGCGTGGCGTGGGATGAGTTGGATATTATTGTCGACTCGCCCTTGGCCAACGATTTTACTGAGGTGTATCGTCGCTTGAAGCCCTATTGGGATCAAGAAGCCAGCGAGCGCGTGGCCAGTGGTCGCCATCCTTTAAATTTTGAGCAAATTACTACGATTGATGAGCATGATCTGCATGTGCAGACGGTGGATTATCTGGCGCGCCAGGCGCGGCCTGCGGTGGTGATCGCGGCGTCTGGGATGTGTGCGGGTGGGCGCATTGTTAATTATCTGAAGGCGTTGCTGGGCGATGCGCGCAATGATGTGATCTTTGTCGGGTATCAGGCGGCGGGCACGCCTGGGCGGGATTTGTTGCGCTTTCATCACAAGGCCAATGGTTATGTGGAGTTTGATGGCGAGCGTTATCCGATCAAGGCGAAAGTCTGGCAGCTGGGCGGGTATTCGGCTCATGCGGGGCAGGCTGACTTGCTGCGCTTTGTCGCGGGGATACCGATGGCGCCTCGGCAGGTGAAGCTGGTACACGGCGAGGCGGATGCCAAGCAAGCGCTGGCGCTTGCGCTGCAAGAGCGCTGCCCAGAGATTGGTGCGGTGGTGCGGTGGTGCGGTAGGGAATCGCTGAGCATCTGTTAGCTAGAGCGGCTAGATTTTGGGAGGCCATGACCTTGCAATTCAATTTGCTTGCGCATTGTCTCGTTCCTCGACGCGTCAGCGCAAATCAAACGCAAGGTAATGTCTAATGAGTCCTCGGGCGCAAATTTAGCTCAGCAAGCTGCGCTTGCGATCGGGGATACAATCCCCTCGTACCGACCTGTGCCCGCGATGAACGAACTCGCCCCAGCAAGATTTGCTAATTTCCTGAGCGACAGCCAATGTCCATTTGTAGCGATCTCCCGAGCTTGCTCGTTGGAGCGAAAAATGGATTTGGCTGGGGCGAATTCAGCCTAATAAGCATCAGGGATGCAATCCCCTCGTACCGATCTTAACCCCCGGTTGGCTTACACCGCTAGGGCGATGCTGTCTTTGGCGGCGGTGAAGGCTTTTTCACCGTCTTCGCCTAGGGCTTGGCCGCCGGCGGTGAAGGTTTGTTTGACGTTGATGCCGACGAAGTTTAAGAAGGTGTTGATGTACGCCGCTTGGTGGTCCATCGGTGTGCCGGCTAGGAAGCTGCCGCTGGCGGTGAAGACGTAGGCGTCTTTGTTAACCAAGCCCACTGGGCCTTCTTCGGTGTATTTAAAGGTACGGCCAGCGCGGGCGATGTAGTCGAAGTAAGATTTCAGCGTCGATGGGATGCTGAAGTTGTACATTGGCGCGCTTAGGGCGATCACGTCGGCTGATTCTAGCTCGGCGATCAGTTCATCGCCGATGGTGACGATCGCTTGTTGCTCAGCGGTACGATCCGCTTCTGGGGTAAACAGTGCGCCCAGTGTTTCGCTGGTGAAATGTGGCAGTGGGTTGGCGTTGACGTCGCGTACGATCACTTGGCCGTCTGGGTTTTTCGCTTGCCACTGCGCAACAAAGGCGTCGGTTAGTTGACGTGATTTGGACAGGTCGCCTGAGGCACTTGAGTCAATTCGTAGTAGTGTTGCCATGTTCAATCTCCTAAACTGTGTGTGAAGCTTTGGCTTCGAATTCATTGGATAGAAGAATAATAAAACCTAATTTTTAGATATAAAAGCGTAATATTTCGACTCATAAGATCGATAATTTAGATATTATGCGTTATCAAAATCATAAAAGGCTCTCTATGAAGGCTCCAAAAGTAACTCTAGAACAGTGGCGCGTGTTGCAAGCGGTGGTGGATAAAGGCGGCTTTGCGCAGGCGGCGGAAGCATTGCACAAAAGTCAGTCGTCGATCAGTTATACCGTGTCCAAATTGCAAGAGCAGCTGGGCTATCCGCTGCTGGCGATCGATGGCCGTAAGGCGAAGTTAACCGAACGTGGTGAGGTGCTGTTGCGCCGCTCGCGGCATATCGTGCGCGAGGCGCTGGAGCTGGAAGAGCTGGCGCATACGCTAGGCCAAGGCTGGGAGCCGGAGATTGAGTTGGTGGTGGACGAGGCATTTCCGACACCGGCACTGTTGCGCGCGCTGAAGGCGTTTGAACCGCAGAGCCAAGGCACGCAAGTGCAGTTGCACGAGGTGGTGCTCAGTGGTGCGCTGGAGTTGATGGAAAACGGTTCGCCGGATTTGATTTTGAGTGGCATTGTGCCAAAGGGTTATTTGGCCGATCCGATCATTGAGGTGGAGATGGTGGCCGTGGCGGCGCCCAATCATCCGCTGTTTCGGGAGCCTGGCAAGATCAGCAATGAGCGCTTGAAACAGGAGCTGCAGGTGGTGATCCGTGATTCGGCGAGCCAAAGCTCGCGCGATGAAGGCTGGCTCGGGGCGGAGCAGCGCTGGACGGTGTCGAGCGTGCAGTCGGCGCTGGAGGTGGTGTCGTCGGGGATTGGCTTTGCCTGGTTGCCGATCGCGGATTTGCGCAGCGTGATCGAATCAGGACGCCTGCAGCCGCTGCCGCTGGAGTCCGGCGGGCAGCGTACGTTTGATATGTATGCGATCTTTGGCAAGGGCGAGCGCACCGGACCCGCGACTAAGCTGTTTGTCGAGCTACTGCAGCAAGCCTGCCGCCAATGCCCAGCCAAGCGGGTTTGAGATAGCAAAGCCTTGATGAGGCCATGACCTTGCAATTCAATTTGCTTGCGCATTGTCTCGTTCCTCGACGCGTCAGCGCAAATCAAACGCAAGGTAATGTCTAATGAGTCCTCGGGCGCAGCAAGCTGCGCTTGCAATCGGGGATGCAATCCCCTCGTACCGATCTTTGCTGCGATTTCAATCTAGCAAGTCTAGGAGCCAAGGCGCTTGAGAGCGATGCGTTTGCGTTTGGCGTCGACGTCGAGCACTTCTACTTTGATGACTTCGCCGACGCGGACTTCGTCGCGGGGGTCTTTGACGAAGCGGTTGGCGAGTTGGGAGATGTGCACGAGGCCGTCTTGGTGGACGCCGATGTCGACGAAGGCGCCGAAGGCGGCGACGTTGGTGACGACGCCTTCTAGGGTCATGCCTTCACGTAGGTCGTCGATGGTGGCAACGCTGTCGTCGAAGCTGGCGTATTGGAATTCTGGACGCGGGTCGCGGCCAGGTTTGGCGAGTTCGTCTAAGATGTCTTTTTGCGTGAAGCTAAGTTGCCCTGGTTGTGCCAGTTGTTGCTGTAGTTGGCCCACGGCTTGAACGTTGCCCACCAGTTTTTTCACTTCTAGGTTGACCTGCTGTGCCATTTGTTTCACTAGCGCATAAGATTCTGGGTGCACGGCGGAGGCGTCAAGCGGCTCTTTGCCGCCACGGATGCGCAGGAAGCCGGCACATTGTTCGAAGCATTTATCGCCGATGCCTTTGACTTTTTTGAGCTGGGCGCGGCTGGTGAAGCCTCCAAGCTGTTCGCGCAGGTCGATGATGTTTTGCGCTAGGCGTTGGCTTAAGCCGGAGACGTGGGTTAACAAGGATGCGGAGGCAAGGTTGAGGTCAACGCCGACTTTATTCACGCAGTCTTCCACTACGTAGTCCAGCGCTTCGCTGAGTTTGTTGGCTTTGACGTCGTGTTGGTATTGGCCAACACCGATGGCTTGCGGGTCGATTTTCACCAGTTCCGCCAGCGGGTCTTGAAAGCGTCGGGCGATGGAGATGGCGCCACGAATGGTGACGTCTAACTCGGGGAATTCTTGGCTGGCCACAGGCGATGCTGAGTACACAGAAGCGCCCGCTTCAGAGACGATCACGCTGCGGCAGTTTAGCTGTTGCTCGCTGATTAAGCTTTTCACCAAGGTTTCTGTCTCGCGCGAGGCGGTACCGTTGCCAATCACCACCCAGTCGATTTGATGTTTGCGAATCACTTGTTGTAATTGCGCGCAGGCTTTTTGCGTTTGGTTTTGTGGCGCATGAGGATAGATGACGCCGTAGTCTAATAATGCGCCGTATTCATCGATCGCCGCCCATTTAACACCATTACGAAAACCTGGGTCTAATCCTAGGGTGCGTTTGGCCCCTGCTGGTGCGGCCATCAAAAGGTCTTTTAAATTGTCTTGGAATACTTCAATCGCACCCGCTTCGGCTTGCTCTTTTAGTTCGCTGAGAATATCTGTTTCAAGTTTAGAGAATATCTTTTCTTGCCAAGCGCTTTCTAGCCAAGCGATTTTCTCTTTGCTTGGGGTGCGTTCTTTTATCTCAGGAAAGCCTAGCGGTGTTAAAAAGATGGCTTGCTGCAGCGAATATGGCAGTCGATCCTGCTCTAATTCAATCGATAGCTTGAGGATGTTTTCTTTTTTGCCCCGAAATAGTGCCAACAACCGATGCGGCGGACATTTTTTAATCGCTTCACGGTAATCGAAATAATCTTGAAACTTTTCGCCGATTTCTTTTTTGCCGCGCATGACTCGGCTGATTAATTCGCCTTCTTTTTTCAGCAGTTGTTTACCTTGCTGTAGCGTCATTATATTTTGCGATAACTTTTCAATAATTATATGTTTGGCGCCCGATAATGCCTCGCTTTGGCTGGTCGCTGCTCTGACCGTGTCTGGCAAGGCTTGATAATGCTGGGCAGCATTGGCTTGACCGTCTTGCCAGATAGCGATGGCAAACGGCTGCAAGCCGGCCTCGACGGCGAGATCAGCTTTGGTTTTGCGCGTCTGTTTAAAGGGCGCGTAGATGTCTTCTAGTTCGGTTTTACTGGTCGCCGCAGCTAGGCTTTTAAATACCGCAGCTGGCACATTGTCGCTACTTTGCAGTATGTCTTGAATGGCTTCGCGACGTTTTTCTAGCTCCAATAAATATTGCCAACGGGTATGAAAGTCTCGCAATACATCATCGGCCATGGCACCGGTAGTTTCTTTTCGGTAGCGGGCGACGAATGGGACGGTCGCCCCTTCCTCAAATAGTTTGATGATATTTTGGGTGGTATTGACCGATTTACCAAATTCTGACGCCAGCGTCGTATAAATTATCTGCATATTGTTTACTTTTGGGCCGTTTAGTATTCGCTAATTGAGGAAGTTTTTATTAAACTATTAAAATAAACTTGATTAAAGCACCTTAAATAAAGATATTAACTTTAAGGTAATTGAATTAATCCGTTTATTTCGGGTAATCTTATACCCACTTTAAAACAACACAGTTGCAGAAGGATTTCTTTCTGTGTTCGCGTACATTAATGCGTTTTCAGATCTATAGGGGAAATCATGAGCTTACTAGAAGAGCTAGCCGGAAATAAAGCCAAAGCACGTGCTGCGGCCAAAGAATTAACCATCGCCCAACTTGAAAACCTAATCGAAGGTTTAAACAACGCGCTGGTTAAAATGCAAGAAGATGAGCAAGCTCGTCAAGCAGAAGAACAAGCAAAAGCAGCCCAAGCCGCTGAGATTGCGAAACTGATCGAACAAAGTGGTCTGACACTAGAAGAAATCGCTACGCTAAGCGGCGGTGTGTCTCGTTCTAGCGCGACTAAAGGCAAGACTGTTGCACCGAAGTACCGTATCCAGTGGAACGGCGAAACACATGAGTGGAGTGGCCGTGGCCGCACACCTAAAGTGTTCCAAGCTTACTTTGATGCAGGCAACACTCGCGAAGACGCTGAAATCAAAAACTAATTGTGTTTTGATTCGGTCCAATAAAAACGGCGCTTTTAAGCGCCGTTTTTTGTGTCTGGAAGATCACGTTTAATCGAATTATTGATCTAGCTTTTTGTAGATCAGATCCCACACACCGTGGCCAAGCTTTTCACCGCGCTGCTCAAATTTAGTCAACGGACGGTTACTTGGGCGTGGATGGTATTGGTTTTTACCGGCGACGTTTTCGTAGTTTTCTTGTACTTCCATCACTTCTAGCATGTGCTCAGCGTAAGGCTCCCAGTCGGTCGCCATGTGGAACACACCTCCGACTTTTAGGATGTTCGCCACTTGCTGGGCAAACAATGGCTGCACGATGCGACGCTTGTTGTGCTTTTTCTTGTGCCATGGATCAGGGAAGAACAACTGGAAGGTCGAAGCTTCGCCTTGTGGCAAGCAATCGGCCATGACTTCGATGGCGTCGTGGCAGTACACACGGATGTTGGTCAGACCTTCTTCGGCCGCCATCATCATCAGCTTAGCAACGCCTGGTGGGTGCACTTCGATGCCGATGAAGTCTTTTTCTGGGGCATTTTTAGCCATTTCGACCAGTGACGCGCCCATACCAAAGCCTACTTCGATAACCACGTCGGACTCACGACCAAATACGTCTTGGTAAGCGATGCGGCCATTGGCGGCATCCAGACCGAAAACTTCCCAGTTGGCATCATAAGCCTTTTGCTGGCCTTCGGTCATACGGCCACCGCGCACTACGAAACTGCGTATTCTGCGCTGTTTAACATCTGGATTGGTTGGGTTCTGTTCGTCTTGCATGGAAGTGCTAATCTCACGTTCAAAATTTAGGCGGGTATGGTACTAAAATAGAAGCGAAATGTCTGTTAATTCGCGCGGCTCTGAGTCGGTTTTATAAAGCCTAGGATCATCACCAACCAGCCCAATAAATAGAGCACGCCGCCGATCGGTGTGATCATACCAAGCGTACGCAAGTCCGTCAGGGTCATCACGGCGAGAGAGCCTGCAAATAATAGATTGCCCAAGCTAAATAGCAACGGGGCACGGCGCACTTTTGGCAATACTGCTAGCATACCGACGGCGAGCAACCCCGCTAGACTGTGGTACATCAGGTACTGGCAAGCGGTTTGCCACCATTCGAGTTGAGTCGGGCCAACAAGGTTTTTCAGACCGTGAGCACCAAAGGCGCCAGCGGCAACCGAAAGCATGGCTTGGGTGGCACACAAAGCGCCCCAAAGTCGTTGTGAAGAGGTGAGCTGCATTGCCATATAACCTTATTTAAAATAGAAAGCACCGCTCTGAGTGTGAGCGGTGCTATTGGAAGACATTTAAGAAACCATTACTGCCGATAGCGTAATAGGTATTGCCCGCGCCGAAGGCTAAGGCCAATACCGCTGAGCCAGTCGGTCGCATGGTATCTTTGAGGTGTAAATCCCAAGAGCGTTGCACGTCGCCGGTGATGGTATCGACTAAGTTAACGCGGCGGTTTTGTTCGCCCAGCAACAGACGTCGGCCATCGTTGGAAAATTGCGCTTGGCTGATGGTGACATTGCGTGACTGCAGGGCTCCGGTATCGATTTGGCTGACTTGGCCGCCCGTGAGCGTTGACCAGACTTTGGCATCACCCAGCTGCGCTGCGGCAAAGGCGTACGCGCCGTCGTTAGAGAGTTTGACTGTGGCAATGTTGTTGTCCAGTTGCCACGTCTGTTGTGGCTCGCCGGTACGCAAGTCCCACAGCACCACTTGGTAGAGATCATCGCCGGTTAAGGCATAACGGCCATCTGGGGTGACGTCCACCGAGCGGATCACCGAGCCCATGCGTAATACATGACGTACGCCGCCGTTTTTGACATCAAAGTAGCGCGCGGTTTGATCGTCCATGCCGACTAAGGCAAAGTCACCGTTGCGCGTTAATTTGACTGATTTGATGTCCCCTGGGGTATTCCAAAAGCCAACCGATTCGCCGGTGACGGTGCTCCACAGCACCATAGTGCGCTCACCGCCCGTAGCCGCATAGTCACCGCTTGGGTCAATGTCGACACTGACTAATGGCGTGTATTCACCGCTGGCGTGATTCCAGTTATAGAGACGCTGTGAGGGAGTATTGCGCCAGTAGCTGCCGCCGTGTTGGATCGAACCAATCAACGAACCTGAGCCATTGTCGCTCAAGGCCGCTGAGTACAGCCCTTGTACCGCCATGGACGTAACGGATACCGGCTCTTCGGCCGAGCATGCGACCAACCCTAGAACCAATCCGGCTAGCGTGGCTGATTTAAGCGCTCGCTTCGCTGTGCGCCTCATGTAACTCTTCAATGAGTCGATCCTCATATGCGAAACGTTCGTCCATTACTAAACCCAGCGTTTGCAAGGCAATCGGTAGATCCGCAAGTTGCGCATTGCAGTGTTCTTTGGTGTCGTAACGGTCGTTGAACTCTAATACGATTTCGGTGTTTTTATCGATTTCCGGCATCAGCTGCTGAAAGCATTGCAGTGCCGTATCGTCGTGGAATTCTTGAGCTTCAAGCGCCAGTTGCTCGTAGACTTCGAAGTGGCCAGTGGATACGTAGTCGACCAGCAACTCACAAAAAGCCTGTACTTTTGGTGTGTCGGTCGGTGTGTATTCCCCGCGTTCACGCAGCTCAACCCAGTCTTCGATCAGTCGTTTACGACTTTGAAGCCAACGGTCAATAATGGCGTGAACGCCTCCCCATCGCTCTTGCGCAGTTTTGCAGCGTTCTAGCATAACTTGTCTCCTAACCACGTTCTTGTTGATGGTTTACCTAGCACGCAGCAGGGGCAGACATTTACCCCTATGGCTCGGCGCTGTTGGCGCGTTTGCTGACCTAGGCTTTATGGTTTAAGCATATTCTGATCGAGTCAGCCCTGCAACACATGGCCACCGACCTTTTGTAATGTTACGCACGCTTTATGTAACTAGGATCAGTTTACTGCGCTTTTATTGGGCTTAAGAGCAATCACAAGATTGATCACTGCCATGCCAACGAAGGCTACTAGCGTCCAGCCTGGGATACTTAAGCCTAAGAAGGTCCACGACACTTCGCCGCAGTCGCCGGTGCCTAGGATCATAGCCTGCATCACATCTTGCCACGGGAAGACTTCGACCATGTAGCTTAGGCCTGGAAGACAGGCAGGTAGCTCATCGGCTGGCAGGTTTTGTAAGTATAAGTGGCGGATCGACAGCAACGCGCCCAACACAGAAAACACTACGATTGGCCAAGCGAGCTTGCGCTGCCAACTAAGCTGCTTACCACAGGCTGAGATCAGTGAGAAAACGCCAACAAGGAAGAACATAATGCGCTGCATCATGCACAGCGGGCACGGCTCCAGCATCATTTGGTACTCCATGTAAAATGCGACAGCAAGTAGCGCAAAGGCCGCAAACGCAACTAAGCCGTGGAAACGGCGAGCTGAAAACAGCGATAGCATAATGGTGATTTCCTTTTATCGTTTGATACGGGTGACCCGGTGAACACTAGACAGTACAATGATAAAAAAGTGCCAGTGGCGCTGTGTTGGTTTTATCTGGTCTGTCATCTCTTTATGGCCGCTAGTATAACCAGTCAGCTTGCGAATTCGAGAGAGGAACTATCATGCATTGTCTGCTAAACGGAAAAAAGCACCTTCTACTGATTTTGACGTGTTTATTCACGCTTGGTTTAAGCCCAAGCAGCTATGCTGAGGACGAAGCCGCGGCGGTGACGCCCGTGTATATCGAGCTGGAGCCGGATTTTATCGTTAACTACAGTTCTACAGGTGGGCGCTTGAGTTACATCAAAACCAAGATCAGCCTGCGCTCAGATAGCTCGCGTGAGGGCGTGATCTTGGCCAATATGCCGATCGTGCGTGATGCGCTGGTGATGTTTTTGAGCTCGCGCGAGAAAGAGCAAGTGACGGGCGCGATCGCCCGCGAAGAAACCCGCGCCGCCGCCAAAGTGGCGGTCAATGAAGCGTTGAAAGAAGAAACCGGCACCGAGCCGGTGATGGACGTGCTGTTTGCCAGCTTCGTGACGCAATAAATCTAGCAAGCTGAACTTGCGATCGGGGATGCAATCCCCTCGTACCGGGCCTCTGCCACACAAGCATCTCAGGCTTGCGAAGATCTCTGTACGAGGGGGCTATTGCCCGTGACTGGCGGCGAAGCTGCCTTTTCTTATTCTAGCAAGCTGCGCTTGCAATCGGGGATGCAATCCCCTCGTACCGACCTTTGCCCGTGACTGGCGGCGAAGCTGCCTTTTCTGCGACAAATTTGCTCGGCAAAGCTAGCAAGCTGCGCTTGCAATCGGGGATACAATCCCCTCGTACCGATCTGTGCCCGCGACTGGCGGCGAAGCTGCCTTTTCTTTTTCTAGCAAGCTGCGCATGCGATCGGGGATGCAATCCCCTCGTACCGATCTTTGCCCGCGACTGGCGGCGAAGCTGCCTTTTCTTTTTCTAGCAAGCTATGCTTGCAATCGGGGATGCAATCCCCTCGTACCGATCTTTGCCCGCGACTGGCGGCGAAGCTGCCTTTTCTTATTCTAGCAAGCTGCGCTTGCGATCGGGGATGCAATCCCCTCGTACCGGGCCTCTGCCACACAAGCATCTCAGGCTTGCGAAGATCTCTGTACGAGGGGGCTATTGCCCGTGACTGGCGGCGAAGCTGCCTAGATTTAGATAAGCAAGCTATGCTTGCAATCGGGGATGCAATCCCCTTGTACCGATCTTTGCCCGCGACTGGCGGCGAAGCTGCCTTTTCTTATTCTAGCAAGCTGCGCTTGCGGTCGGGGATGCAATCCCCTCGTACCGATCTGTGCCCGCGACTGGCGGCGAAGCTGCCTTTTCTTTTTCTAGCAAGCTGCGCTTGCGATCGGGGATGCAATCCCCTCGTACCGACCTTTGCCACATCACTTTCTAGAGCAGCAGCCATAAAAAAACGCCCCGTAGCATTGCTACGGGGCGTTTTAGATCGTCGACTTAACGCGCGGCTTAGATGTGTTCTACGGTTTCGATTTCGTAGACAACTTCGCCAGATGGAATCTGGATGGCGACTTCGTCGCCTTCCATTTTGCCGATGATCGCTTTGGCGATCGGTGACGCGTAAGAGATTTTCTTTTGTTTCACATCCGATTCGTCGTCACCTACGATTTTGTAAGTCACGGTCTCTTCTGTGTCGACGTTGAACAAGGTTACCGTCGAACCAAAGATCACTTTGCCCGTGTGTGGGATGCTTTTGGCATCGATCACTTGAGCGTCAGCCAGTTTGCCTTCGATCTCTGAGATACGACCTTCAGCAAAGCCCTGCTCTTCACGAGCGGCGTGGTACTCTGCGTTTTCTTTCAGGTCGCCGTGTTCACGTGCTTCGGCGATATCCGCAATCACACGTGGACGAACGACAGTTTTCAAGTGGTTCAGCTCTTCGCGTAAGCGCGTTTCGCCTTCCAACGTCATTGGTACTTTTTTCATTATTTCCCCGAGTGCAACTCTTGCAGTCTTCTAACTTTGATCTCTTCGTTGGCGCTGCTGATCGCTAGGCTCATGGCATCGGCACCGGCCAAAGTTGTGGTGTAGCACACTTTGCCTTGTAGTGCGGTACGACGAATCACAGACGAGTCTGCAATCGCTTGAGTACCCGATGTGGTGTTAATGATGTAAGCGATCTCATTGTTTTTCAGCATATCAACAATGTGTGGACGACCTTCGTTCACTTTGTTCACTTTCTTCACTTCCACGCCATTTTCAGCTAGGTATTTCGCGGTACCGCCCGTTGCCACTAGGTCAAAACCTAGGCCAATTAGGCGTTTAGCGACGTCTACTGAGCCAGCTTTGTCTTGGTCACGCACAGAGATGAAGACGCGGCCTGAAGTCGGAAGTACGGTGCCGCCACCTAGGGCTGCTTTACCGAAGGCTTCAGCGAAAGTATCGCCAACACCCATGACTTCACCGGTAGATTTCATTTCTGGCCCAAGAATTGGGTCAACGCCTTGGAACTTGTTGAACGGGAATACCGCTTCTTTAACGCTGTAGTAGTCTGGGATGACTTCTTCAGTGAAACCAAGCTCTGCCAGTGTCTTACCTGCCATTACTAGCGCTGCAAGTTGAGCTAGTGAACGACCGATGCACTTAGAAACGAATGGTACGGTACGTGACGCACGAGGGTTGACCTCGATTACGTAAATTTCACCGTCTTGAACCGCTAGCTGGGTGTTCATCAGACCGATTACACCAAGCTCTAGCGCCATGCGTTTAATCATAACACGGATTTCGTCTTGAACGTCCGCTGGCAATGAGTAAGGAGGCAATGAACACGCTGAGTCACCTGAGTGAACACCGGCTTGTTCGATGTGCTGCATGATGCCGCCGATCACAACTTGCTCGCCGTCAGAGATACAGTCGATGTCGATCTCGATGGCTGAGTTTAGGAAGTGGTCAAGCAGTACTGGGCTGTCGTTTGACACTTTTACCGCAGACGTCATGTAGCGCGTCAGTTCTTTTTCGTTGTAAACGATTTCCATCGCGCGGCCACCTAGTACGTACGAAGGACGTACCACTAGTGGGTAGCCGATTTCAGCGGCTTTTACGATCGCTTGTTCGGTTGAACGTACGGTCGCGTTTTTAGGCTGTTTGTAGCCTAGGCGCTGGATCATGCTTTGGAAACGCTCACGGTCTTCGGCACGGTCGATCGCTTCTGGTGTCGTACCGATGATTGGCACGCCTTCATTCTGAAGGGCACGGGCAATCTTAAGCGGTGTTTGACCACCGAACTGCACGATTACGCCAACTGGTTTCTCGGTACGAACGATTTCTAGTACGTCTTCTAGCGTGACTGGCTCGAAGTACAGACGATCAGAAGTGTCGTAGTCGGTTGAAACGGTTTCAGGGTTACAGTTCACCATGATGGTTTCGAAGCCGTCTTCACGTAGACCTAGGGCCGCGTGTACACAGCAGTAGTCAAACTCGATACCTTGACCGATACGGTTTGGACCACCACCTAAAATAACAACTTTTTGCTTGTCGCTTGGCGCGGCTTCACATTCGTCTTCGTAGGTTGAGTACATGTACGCTGTGTTAGACGCGAATTCTGCCGCACAGGTATCGACGCGCTTGTACACTGGGTGTACGTCAACTAGGTAACGACGCTCACGTAGGGATTTCTCAGTCACGTTTAGCAGTGCTGCTAGGCGTGCGTCAGAGAAGCCTTTACGCTTCAGACGACGCATGCTGTCGTGGGTTAGATCCGCAAGGCCTGCGAATTCTAGTGCTTGTTCTTCTTTGATCAGGTCTTCGATTTGTACCAAGAACCATGGATCAACGCCGGTCACTTCGTAAACTTCGTCTACGCTCATGCCAGAACGGAAGGCATCACCGATGTACCAAATACGATCCGCACCTGGTGCTTTAAGCTCGCGTTGTAGTACTTCTTTGCTTGATTCGTCTTCTAGGTCCAGCATTGGGTTGAAGCCGTCTGTGCCGGTTTCTAGGCCACGAAGGGCTTTTTGCATGGATTCTTGGAAGGTACGACCGATCGCCATCACCTCACCTACAGACTTCATTTGCGTCGTTAGGCGGTCGTTGGCTTGTGGGAATTTCTCAAATGTGAAACGAGGAATCTTAGTTACAACGTAGTCGATTGATGGCTCGAAGCTCGCAGGTGTTAGGCCACCTGTGATGTCGTTTTGTAGCTCATCAAGGGTGTAACCGATCGCTAGCTTAGCCGCGATTTTCGCGATTGGGAAACCGGTTGCTTTAGACGCTAGTGCAGATGAACGTGATACACGTGGGTTCATCTCGATAACGACTAAGCGGCCAGTGTTAGGGTCCATACCGAACTGTACGTTGGAACCACCCGTTTCAACACCGATCTCACGCAGTACTGCCAAAGAGGCGTTACGCATGATTTGGTATTCTTTATCTGTCAGAGTCTGAGCTGGAGCAACAGTGATCGAGTCACCTGTGTGCACGCCCATGGCGTCGAAGTTTTCGATCGCACATACGATGATACAGTTGTCGTTTTTGTCACGTACAACTTCCATCTCGTACTCTTTCCAACCGATCAGAGATTCGTCGATCAGCAGTTCGTTGGTCGGAGATAGGTCTAGACCACGCTCACAGATTTCAACGAACTCTTCCATGTTGTAGGCGATACCGCCACCAGAACCACCCATAGTGAACGATGGACGGATGATACATGGGAAGCCCACTTCGCTTAGTACGCCGTGCGCTTCGTCCATGTTGTGGGCGATGCCCGCACGTGGACACTCAAGGCCAATCGCTTTCATCGCTTCGTCGAAACGGTGACGGTCTTCGGCTTTGTCGATCGCATCCGCAGTCGCACCGATCATTTCAACATTGTATTTCGCTAGCACGCCGTGACGCTCAAGATCTAGCGCACAGTTCAATGCAGTTTGGCCACCCATCGTCGGAAGAACAGCATCTGGGCGTTCTTTTTCGATGATTTTCTCAACCGTTTGCCATTCGATCGGCTCGATGTAAGTCGCATCCGCCATTACTGGGTCAGTCATGATGGTTGCTGGGTTCGAGTTTACTAGGATAACTCGGAAGCCTTCTTCACGAAGGGCTTTACAGGCTTGCGCACCTGAGTAGTCGAATTCACAGGCCTGACCGATGACAATCGGACCAGCACCTAAGATTAAGACGCTTTTTATGTCAGTACGTTTTGGCATAGTCTTCTCGTTCTCGCTTAGGCTTTGGTTGCTTTGATGTTTTCAATGAACTGATCAAATAGCGGTGCCACGTCGTGTGGACCTGGGCTCGCTTCAGGGTGACCCTGGAAGCTGAAAGCTTTTTTGTCAGTACGTGCAATGCCTTGTAGAGAGCCATCGAACAATGATTTGTGCGTTGCTTCTAGGTTTGCAGGTAGCGTTGCTTCATCCACCGCAAAACCGTGGTTTTGGCTGGTGATCATTACGTTGCCCGCTTTGATGTCTTGTACCGGGTGGTTTGCACCGTGGTGACCAAACTTCATTTTGACGGTTTGCGCGCCGCTTGCTAGCGCTAGCAATTGGTGACCTAGACAGATACCGAAAACGGGAATTTCAGTTTCTAGGATCTCTTTGATCGCATTGATCGCGTAATCACATGGCTCTGGGTCGCCAGGGCCGTTCGATAGGAAAACGCCATCTGGATTCAGTGCTAGCACGTCACTTGCTGGAGTTTTCGCAGGTACAACCGTCAAGCGGCAACCACGCTCAACAAGCATACGTAAAATGTTGGTTTTCACACCGTAGTCGTATGCCACGACGTGGTATGGGAATTCTGTTGGGGTGGTGTGACCCGCTGCAAGCGACCAAGTTGACTCAGTCCACTCGTATGACTTGTCTGTCGTTACTTCTTTGGCTAAATCCATGCCTTTCAAGCCAGGGAAAGCTTTGGCTTGCGCAACGGCTTCCTCTTCGTTGATGTTGTCGCCAGCCATGATGCAGCCGGCTTGAGCACCTTTCTCACGTAGGATACGCGTCAATTTACGTGTATCGATGTCCGCAATCCCAACCACACCTTTACGCTTAAGGTAGCCATCTAGTGTCTCTTGTTGACGCCAGCTGCTTGATAGCAAAGGTAGGTCGCGAATGATTAGGCCCGAACACCAAACTTGGTCAGACTCTTCGTCTTCGGCGTTAACGCCAGTATTACCAATGTGTGGGTAGGTCAGAGTGACCATTTGTCGAGCGTAGGAAGGATCAGTAAGAATTTCTTGATAACCGGTCATTGAGGTGTTGAACACAACCTCTGCGGTTGAGGAGCCATCTGCTCCGATCGACACACCTCTAAATATTGTGCCGTCTTCCAGAGCAAGAATCGCTGATGTTGCCAAAGGAACCTCCCGTAAGTGCCTATTTTAGGTTGCAAAAAAGCGAGGTAAACCTGTGGCCCACCTCGCTTTTATAAAATGATGCTGATGTCGTAGTCGAACTACTGCTGTGTTTTGAGTCGCTACGACCAAATAAATCTGAACAATTTTACTCTGAAATGGCTTTTTCGTCCACACAAAAGAGCCGCCGAAAGCCCAAGTTTCGGCTGTTTTTGCAGATTTTAGCTTGACCATTTGGACAAGATCAGCGCTTTTAGCAAAGCAGGCCCTGTGCCGTTTCTTCGGTCACTTCGATGCCTTTTAGATTCGCCAATACCGCCAATGCAAAGGCCATCGCCATGGCTGGGCCTTGCGCCGTAATGATGTTGTCGTCCATCACGATCGGCTGATCCGCTTGGTAGTCTGCGCCTTTGAGACCGTCTTCAAAGCCTGGGTAACAGGTCGCTTGCTTGTCCATCACAAACCCATGCGTACCAAGTACCACGGCTGGTGCCGCACAGATGGCTGCGATCAGAGCGTCTTGGATGTCGTGTTTTTCCAACAGATCAACCAACACTTTGCTGTCGCGTAGATGCTCTGCGCCTGGCATGCCACCTGGCAACACGATGGCATCGTACATTTGCTCCGCCACATCCCCGATCAAGACATCGGCTTCGATCTTACAGCCGTTGGCTGCGGTGATTTGCTTGTCATCGTGCACGCTGGCGACGGTTACTTCGGCGCCACCGCGACGTAGTACGTCGATAATGGTGACGGCTTCAATGTCTTCGCTGCCATTGGCAATCGGCACTAGTACTTGAGTCATGGTATTACTCCATTGTTGGTCTGCGGTTGCAGTCTCAGTGTGCGTCGTTGAGCGGGCGGGTCATGAGCACAGCGGCCTCTTTGCCCCCGTCCGCCAACGGATAATAGTTTTTGCGTCGGCCGACTTCGGCAAACGCGAGCTTTTCATATAGGGCGATGGCGCCAGTGTTAGAAGCGCGTACTTCTAATAGCGCTTCGTGGCAATCTTGTGCTTGCGCCCAATCTAGCCAATGCTCGATAAGACGTTGTGCCAAGCCGCGGCGACGCCAATCTGGATGCGTCACTACTAATTCTAATTCGCTTTGGTCATAGACTTTTGAAGCGCATAACCAAGCCACCAACTCGCCACTGACTTTATCTTTGAGCAGCCAGTTTTGACGGCTATTTTTGCCGCTTGCCAGTGCATCGGCCATCAATGCAGCTGACCACGGATGCGGATTCGCCTGTTGGTTTAATGCTAGCAAGGCGTCTAGGTCATCACTAGCGGCTGGGGAGATAGTATAGTGATCAGACATGATTATTTTGGTGCAAAAAATGTAGATTGCATGGTCGCCCACGCATCTTTACGTAATTCGGGGATGCGCAGCATTTGCGGCAAGCTGTCTACCTGCGCAGCAGGATGGCGCTTTAACGGGTGCGCGTCGGGTAAGGCGTCAAAAAACTGCACGCTGTGTTGTCCCGCTAAAATAATCAGTAATTCTTGGTTGGCTTGGTTGCCCAATTGATTCATTAAGAATTGCTCAAAGGCGCCTAACAGCCAATCTTGGCGACCGACTAGATATTGGTTTTGCAGACGCCCTGGCCAGCGGAACAAGCCTTTATGCCATTCGCTAACCTCTTGTTTTAGTAAGGCTTTACTGAGGTTCAGCGCAAGCTTATCTAGGGCGTCTTCATCGTTAAACGCTTGCGGTAAATCGCTTAACACTAATAAGCGCCCAAGCATAAAGTAGCCCGCCAAATGCGTTTGTAATGGCAGTTTCTGGCCCGCATCGGGCGCCAACTCTGGAGTGTCGAGCACCACTTCTTCGATCGGCTGTAGATCTTCGACGATGACTTCTGGCGCGGCGCCAAGCTGGCGTTTAAGGTCCGCTACTGACGCATCTTTTTGCTCAGGATCGATCTTTTCTGGGGCGCGAGCAGGCGCTGGCATGGGCGGCGCAAAAGCGCTGTCATCCATAATAACGTCCGGCTCAGACGCTTGTAAGCCATCGGCACGGGGCCAAGGCTGCGGCGCGCGATAGATGGTCCCAGTGGCTGGCGCTTGGCCTTGCACCCAGCTGACAATGCCCATTTGCTCAAGGCAATCGGTCTGAAAGGCATGGTGTGGGGTTAATTCACGGGACACAGGCACACTCGCATAAAAGGAAGAATGACAAGATTATACGCGTTCGCTGACGACTCTCCAATGGAAGTTATCAGGGCGCTCATTTTTTAGACACTTAGCAAAAATCCGCCCTTAGTTAAGCAAAATGACGTGCGTGCCGCTGTGTGAGTTTTGATAGTCTGCTCACATAATAAACTGGAGAAATCTTATGTCACTTTCACTCAATTCTAATAACAGCTATGTGAAGATCTCCCGAACCGAAAAGTTTGGGTACGGACTAGGCGACTTCGCGTCGAATCTATCGTTTGGCTTTGTATCGTTGTTTTTGTTGTTCTATTACACCGATATTTACGGCATCAGTGCCGCCCAAGCCAGTGCTATTTTTGTCATCGCCCGCGTGGCCGACGCCATTTTTAACTTGGTGATTGGCTATTTTGTCGATAAAACCGATACCCGCTTCGGTAAGTTACGCCCGTTTATTTTGTATGGCACCCTACCGCTTGCGCTGCTGACCGTAGCCTGCTTCTTAGTGTTTGAAACAGATTACAAATTTGCCTTTGCGCTGTTCACTTACACCCTGTACTGCTTGGCGTACACCACAGTCAATACGCCCTACTCAGCGATGACCAATATGCTGACTCAAGACGAGCAATCACGGGCGTCGTTGTCAGTATATCGCTTCGCGCTGGCCAGTATTGGTTACTTGGTGGTGTCGACCACCGCTGATCCGCTGGTGTCGCTGTTTGAGACGCCACAAACTGGCTATATCGCGGCTGTCGCGATTTACTCAGCATTGGCGTCGTTGACCTTCTTTGCTTGTTTTGCCATGACCAAAGAGCGTGTCGCAGTGGAACGAGACAGCACGCCCGTCGGCGCCAAAGTCATCATTAATACAGTGTTTAAAAACAAGCCGCTGATCAATGTGTCTTTGTACACTATGTTTTTCTACATCGCCTACACCGTGTGGATGGCGATTGCGATCTACTTTATTAACTATGTGATCGGCGATGCCTCGTTTACCACGCAGTTTTTCTTGATCCAGACCGCGTTTTACACCTTTGGTGTAATCATTTCTGAAAAGCTGATCGCCATGCTGGGCAAAAAAGCCCTAACCCAAGCCGGTCTTGTATTTGGCGCAGCCGGTCTGTTGTTCCAATACTTTATCGCTGGCGACAACGTCACCCTGATCATGATCGGCGTGTGTATGTTTAGCGTTACTCTGGGCATTGGTTTTGTCACCATGTGGTCGATGGTGCCAGATACGGTGGAATACGCCGAATGGCATCATGAAGTGCGCGCCGAAGGCACGATTTATGGCTTCTATAACTTCATCACCAAAATTGCCATGGCGGTCGGTGGTGGCTGTGCTGGTCTATTATTGGACAGCTTCAACTACTCAAGCGATGCGGTGAGCGCCGAAGCCATCGCCGGTATCAATTTTAGTATGACGATTTTCCCTGCTGCGATGTTTATCTTGTCGATGATCGTGGTAGCGCTGTACACGCTTAACGAACACAACTACCGCGAGCTGATTGCCAAAATCGACGCGCGTAAAAGCAACACCTAATGGACTCTTATGAAACACTCACATGAAACGCTCATCAGCCAAATGACCACCGACGAGAAAGTGGCTTTCTTGTCGGGCAAAGCGCTGTGGAAAACTACCCCGTTTGCGCACTTGGGCATTCCTAGCGCCACCATGACCGATGGCACATATGGCGTGCGCTACAGCAGCGAGCAAATCGACGACGATGCCAATTGGACCATCAGCGATTTCTTAAACGTGGTGCACCAATCCGCCGACGATCAAGGTGAGCAGAAAAAAGGCAGTGAAGCCTTGTTTGGCCAAACCTTGCCGGCCACCTGTTTTCCGAACGGCTCAGCGCTGGCGTGTAGCTGGGACACTGAGCTGGTGTATCAAATGGGGCAAGCCTTGGCGCATGAATGCCAAGCGTTGGGCGTGGATATTTTGCTCGGCCCTGGTATCAACTTGCGCCGCACACCGCTCTCTGGGCGTGGTTATGAATACTATTCAGAAGACCCAGTCGTCAGCGGTGAGCTGGCAGCAGCCTTGATCAACGGCATGCAGGATGAAGGCGTTGGCGCGAGCCTCAAGCACTTTGCCTGCAATAACTCTGAGTTTCGTCGCACCGAGATGGATTCGATCGTGGATGCGCGCACGCTGCACGAGCTGTATTTAGCGGGCTTTAAGCGCGCCATCGATAAGTCCAACCCATGGACCGTGATGTCGTCTTACAACCGTTTAAACGGCGAACAAACGTCCCAGAGCCACACCTTGTTGACGCAAATTTTGCGCGAACAATGGGGCTACAACGGCTTAGTAATGTCCGATTGGTACGGCATCAAAGACCGCCCGGCTTCACTACTGGCGGGCAATGATTTGTCGATGCCTGAAGTACAACGTGACAAGCGCGATTTATTGGCCGCGATCAACGAGGGCCGTGTACCCATGTCGGTGGTGGACGAGTCTTGTGCGCGTCTGCTGACCCTGCTAGATCGCCTACAACTGGATCAGAAAACCACTAAGCCGACCACGGATTTCAGCGCGCATCACGCTTTGGCCCAGCAGATCGCCGAAGAGTCGATTGTGCTATTAAAGAACGACGAGCAAACCTTGCCATTAGACGCTAAGCGCTTTCAGCGCGTGGCAATCATCGGCCCAGGCGCTCATGAGCCAGTCATTCAAGGCTCTGGCTGTGCTACTACAGTGCCGTATGTGTTGGATCGCCCACTGGATGAAATCATTGATGTAGCGGGTGATGCGTTTGATATTCACTTTGCCAAAGGCGTCGGCGCCGACGATCAAGCCGATGACGAAGCCCTAGCGCAGGCGGTCCATATCGCCCAGCACAGCGATGTGGCGGTGGTGTTCGTCAATACGGCGATCGGTGAAGACGGTGAAAATGGCGATCGCCAAAACCTGTCGATCCTCGCCGCCCACGAGCAGTTGATTCATAAGGTGTCACAAGTTGCCCCTAGAACCGTCGTGGTCTTGAGCAACTCGGATGCGGTCGAAATGCCCTGGCTGGACCAGTGTCACGCCCTGCTTGAGACCTTCTTTGCGGGTCAAGGGGTCGGTAAGGCGGTGGCTAAGCTGCTGTTTGGTCACGCTAACCCAAGCGGCAAGCTCACGGTGACGGTGCCGAACTGTCTGGAAGAAACACCGGCGTTTTTGCATTATCCAGGGGAAGCCTTGCGTCATCATTATTCGGAAGGCATTTACGTAGGCTATCGCTATTACGATAAGCGTAAGATGACGCCCCGCTTCCCATTTGGTTTTGGTCTAAGCTACACCCAGTTTGAGTATCAAGCTCTGAGTCTTAGTCACACCACCTTGGCCGCAGACGATGCCCTGACCGTGTCAGTCACTGTGACCAATAGCGGCGATCGTGCGGGTAAAGAAGTAGTACAAGTGTACTTAACGCACCCAGACGGCGAATTGGCCCACGCGCCAGTGAATCTTAAAGCCTTTAGCAAAGTGGCGCTCGCAGCAGGCGAGACGCAAACCGTTGAACTGACGCTCAGCGCAGAAGACTTCCGCTCCTATCACCCTACGCTTGAGCAATGGATCACGGAAGCCGGCACCTATGAGATCTGTGTCGGGGCGCACTCACGCGAGCTGCCACTGCGCGCCAGCGTGCAAGCACTGGGCACAGCGCATCGCTTGCCACTTAACGTGGACAGCTCTTTGGTGCAGCTGATCAACGATGAACGCGCCTTTGCTCAGATCGTGGCATTGGTGGCAGACAAGAGCGGCCTTGCGCCTGAGGTGATTCGTGAGCGCTTGATCAATATTGCGCCGGAGCTGTTCTGCGGTTTTTATATTGCCCTGACGGAGTTTTTGGGCGTCGATGTATCACGCCAAGCGTTGGCGGATGCGCTACACTACGATTAATACAACAAGCATAATTTAGGGCACAGGATTGGCCCACCCAAGCCGCTGGCACAGTGCCCAGAGAACACTGTGCTGGCGTTATATAAAGGGGCGTAAACGCTCCAATCAATACATAAAAATTATAAAATACACCGACAATGCAACCATTTAATTCAGTGAAAAGACAGGCTGAATATTTAGAGCCGATGTCGTCAACCTGTGAGCTGATCGTATTTGATTCGGAGCACCTTAATGTCTTTGCGGCGGAAGTGACTTATTGCCAACCGCATTGGCACAAGGCCCCCGAGTTTAGCTATATATTGCGCGGCGGCTTCACCTTTACGGTGAACCAGCAAGAGATCACCTTGCAACAGGGGGACTTCGTCTATATCGGCCCGGATATTATTCATGCCATCGAGCAGTCGACGCCACAAAGTGCCTTGGTCACTTGGCAGTTTGACGCCACCCTGTTTGATCGCAATCATGCGCCAGTGACGGGTTATCAGACCATCACGCCGACGCACGCCAACTATGACGCCCTGCGCCAACTGGCCGACACGCATCTAGCGGCATTGCTACAAACCTCAGCGGGCTTTGCTAGCCTTGCGAATACCTATCAATTATTAGCTGGGATAGAACAAGCCAGCCACAGCCAAGCCAAGCTGGCGTCGACAACAGAAGGCAAAGACGATCAGGTAATTAAAGAAAGCATTGGCTTTATCAATCGCCATTACCAAGAGCAAATCACCATTGCCCAATTGGCTGACCAAGCCCACTTAAGCTATTACCATTTCTCGCGTTTGTTTAAAAAAGTCAGCGGTTACAGCCCGTTTGAATACTTGTCCATGGTGCGCGTCAACATGGCTAAGCCACTGCTCAAAGACGTGCAACTGCCGATCACTGAAATCGCCCAAGCAGTCGGCTTTAACGAACATCGCCATATGACCGCGGCGTTTAAAAAGTATTGTGGCGCGACGCCTTCCGAGTATCGCAAAAGCTACTACTCTGACTTTCAGTGGCGCTACAGTGACAAAGTCTTGGAATCCACGGACAATCGCCCGATTTTGCTCAGCGATGCGCTCACCATGCTGCGCCAAAGTATTCCTTCATAACGACAAAAGCCGTGTCACAGACACGGCTTTTGTTTACTTTGGCCAGGGCTTTTTGAGCACGCTTGCGTCAGCGCTTAAAAATGCTGCCAGCCGCTCAGCTCGCCATCGTAACCATCGACGATCAATTCTTCAGAGTCCGTGATTTCTCCAATGCGCGCACAAGGCAAATGCAAGGTTTGCAGAATTAACTGGATCTCTTCGCGGGCGCTAGGCGGCGCGGTGAAGCATAGCTCGTAATCATCGCCACCGGTGAGTGCTAGCGCGTAGGCGCTTTCGGGGCGCCATTGGGCAAGCTCATCAGACACGGGAAGTTTGGCGTAATCCACATAGGCACCGACCTTTGAGGCGCGCAAAATATGCTGCAAATCTTGGGCGAGGCCATCAGAGATATCCATCATGCTGTGCACCACACGCTTTAAGGCCATACCGGCGATTAAACGTGGGGATGGGCGCCAATAGCGCTCATAGAAGTATTCGTAGCGTTCGGCTGACACTTGTAGCTCACCGGTCACTACCGGCACGGCTGCCGCGGCATCGCCTAAGGTGCCAGTGACGTAAATGTCATCGCCCACTTGAGCATGGCTGCGCAGACGTGTCATAGCTTGCTCGACATAGCCGTGCACTTGCAAAGTAATCGTCAGTGGGCCTTTGGTGGTGTCACCGCCGACTAATAACAAGCCAATCGGCTCCGCTAGCTCCGCCATGCCTTCGGCAAAGCCTGCTAACCATTGAGGATCGGACTCAGGCATCGTCAGGGCCAAGGTAAAGAATGCGGGCTTGGCGCCCATTGCCGCCAAATCACTGACACAGGTCGCGACCGCGCGATAGCCGATGTCGACCGGATCAGCATCGTAAGGAAAATGACGCCCTTCGACCATGGTATCCATGGAAAAGACTAGGGTTTGCCCTTCGGGTACTTGCACCTGAGCGCAATCATCACCAATGCCTTGCAATATATCGCCGCGCCCTTCGGTGTTGGCCATGACCGAGGCCTGAAAGATCGAGCGAATTAACTCAAACTCTTGCATAGTCGTCCTATCTCAATGCCGCTACAAAAAATCCCAGTCAAGCGGGGCCTGACTGGGATTCTTCAACACTTACTCAAACGCCCTTACTTGGCATTACGACGGGCAGCGATTTCTTCGCGGCGCACGTGCTGAGCAAGTTTGTCTAAAATGCCGTTTACGTATTTGTGACTTTCGCTGGCACCAAACGATTTCGCCAATTCAACACCTTCGTTGATCGCCACACGGTAAGGCACGTCTAAGCGTTCTACTAGTTCAAACGTACCGATACGCAACGTTGCCAATTCAATGGCATCTAACTCTGATAACGAACGATCAAGGTATTGCTCAAACTTCTCGTCTAGGGCTTTAGCTTTAGACGCTACGCCGTAAAGAAGCTCACGGAAGTAGGTCTTGTCGCAGCTTGCCATGTCGTGATCGACAGCAAATTGCGCTTCGATTTCATTGACCGATGATTGGTTCATCTGCCATTGGTAAAGCGCCTGCAAAGCAAACGAGCGCGACGCGCTACGCAGTTGCGAACGAGAAGGTTTTTTTGGCTTTTGTGCCTGGTCTTGATCACTCATTATTTGCTTTCCAATTCACGCAATACGGCTACTGTTTCTAGAGCAGAAAGTGCTGCTTCACCACCTTTGTTGCCGGCTTTAGTGCCAGCGCGTTCGATCGCTTGCTCGATGGTATCAACCGTCAACACGCCAAACGATACTGGGATACCGTATTGCAGTGCCAATTGGCCAAGACCTTTCACACATTCGCCCGCCACGTATTCAAAGTGCGGCGTACCACCACGGATCACTGCGCCTAGGGCAACAATGGCATCGTATTGGTTTTGCTCAGCGACTTTTTTCACGACCACAGGGATCTCAAACGCACCTGGCGAGTAGATCACAGTGATGTCTTCTTTTTTGATGCCGTGGCGTACTAGGGTGTCGATAGCGCCTTCTTTTAAGCTCTCAACGATGTAGCTGTTAAAACGGCCCACCACCAGCGCAAACTTGGCACCAGGTGCTGCGAAATGACCTTCATAAGTCTTAATATCGCTCATATCTGCCTCTAAACTTTAAACTTGATCGGCACTCACAGGAGCGCCCTTATATGGAATGAATTCCACCGTTTCTAAATCAAACCCAGTGACGGAGAATTTCTTCGGCGAGCTGAGCAAGCGCATCTTGCACACGCCCAAATCCCGTAGAATCTGCGACCCCGTCCCGACGGTCAGGTAAGTGCCTGAACCGCTTTTATGTGAACCTTTCCCCGCAGGTGGGTTCAGCGTGGTGGCGAAGCTGGCCGCTAGATCATTCGGATGATCCAACGTATCCACTAATACCACCACACCAGCGCCTTCTTTGGCGACGTATTCCAATGCGCCTGACATGGACCATTTGTGCTCGGTCTCGGAGGAGATGATTCCGGCGATATCACGAGCTGGGTCACGTACGTGAACCCGCACAAGAGTCGGTGTATCTGGCGTGATGTCACCTTTGACAAAGGCCATATGGCTAAGGCCTTGTACCGTATCGCGGTAGGTGATCAGATTAAATTCGCCCACTTCGGTTTGCACCACTTGCTCCGCTTCGCGTTGCACGGTGGTTTCGTTGAGTGTGCGGTAATGAATCAGGTCAGCGATTGTACCAATTTTTATGCCATGTTTCTCGGCAAACTTTTCTAAATCTGGACGACGCGCCATGGTGCCATCGTCATTGATCACTTCGACGATCACGGAGGCGGCTTCGTAACCTGCCATACGCGCCAAATCACAGCCTGCTTCGGTGTGGCCTGCGCGCGATAACACGCCGCCTGGTTTTGCCATCACTGGGAAAATATGCCCTGGCTGCACGATATCTTCTGGTTGAGCGTTGGCGGCGACGGCACGCTTCACGGTCAGTGCGCGGTCGGCCGCGGAAATACCTGTGGTCACGCCTTCGGCCGCTTCAATAGAAAGGGTAAAGTTGGTGCTGAAGGCGGCGCCGTTTTGATTCACCATCAAGGGCAGCGCCAGTTGTTTACAGCGCTCCGGTGTCAGCGTCAGACAGATCAAGCCACGGGCTTGCACGGCCATAAAGTTGATGATTTCCGGCGTGATGCATTCTGCCGGGACAATCAGGTCGCCTTCGTTTTCGCGATCTTCGTCGTCCATCAGAATGACCATCTTGCCTTGGCGCATGTCGGCCAAGATTTCTTCAATGGTATTAATTGCCATGGTACTTCACCTTCCTATTTCATTCAGTCACGGTTTAGCGGCGGCGCCCCATAAACCCATGTTCGGCTAAAAATGTCTCCGTTAAGGATGACACCTTTGGCTCGCTCTGTACGTTTTGCGGTGCGATTAAACGCTCTAAGTAGCGCGCGATCTGATCCACCTCAATGTTTACCTGAGTGCCCACCTGATAACTGGCCATAATGGTTTCTTGGGCCGTGTGTGGCACAATGCTGAGCTCAAATTCATCTGCATCAAGGCCGGTTACCGTTAGACTCGCACCATCGACACAGATCGAGCCTTTAAGAGCAATATAGCGCATCAACTCTGGTAACACTTTGATTCGATAACGAATACTTCGTGCATCCGGCCAGATGGCCACCACTTCGCCGGTGGCGTCCACATGACCGCTGACCAAGTGCCCGCCTAGGCGCGAAGTCGGCTGTAGGGCTTTTTCAAGGTTCACCTGCTGCCCAACTTGCCATTGACTTAGCGTGGTGTGCGCCAATGTCTCAGCGGAGACATCGGCCCAATAGCTGCTGCCTTCTAGACGTGTCACGGTCAAACACACGCCATTGGTGGCGATGCTGTCGCCCAGGGCGACATCGTGCATATCTAGGCTTTCGGCGTGGATTTTAAGCGCTAAATCACCGCCTTTGCGTTGGCATTGTGCCACGCGCCCTTGACCGGTAATGATGCCAGTAAACACTAGGCTTGTTCCTCTTCGTCATCACGATACTGTGGACGGTAGACAAATTTGATGTCTTGCCCGACTTTGCGCAGGTCGAGAAGCTCAAGATCGACCGCTTCGGACATCTGCTCTAGGGGTAAGTTTAGTAGTGGACGCGCTTCTGAGCCAAGTAACTTAGGCGCCATGTACACCACAAGTTCGTCGACTAGACCTGCGTCTAAAAAGGCGCCGGCTAGCACGGCCCCGGTCTCAACTAAGACTTCATTGATGCCTTGGTCGGCCAGTTGCCCCATGGCTTCCACCAAATCCAAGCGACCATCGTCGCCTAGTGGTAAGAAGCGCACGTCGACTTTTTTCTTTTGCAGCGTGGCTAAGTGCTCTTGCTCGATTTCTTCTTCGTCGCAGAACACGACTACTTCATTGGTCGGGTATAAGATCTTCGCTTCGGGTGGAATCGATAGCGCCGTATCAAGAATCACGCGCAGCGGTTGGCGCACGTCTTTGCTGTCAGCCGCTTGATCGTTGTCATCAATGCGCACCGTCATGCTGGGGTTATCGATGATCACTGAACCGATGCCAGTGACGATGGCAGAGCTTTGCGCACGCAAACGCTGCACATCTTGGCGCGCTTCAGGGCCCGTGATCCATTGGCTTTCGCCGGATTCCATCGCGGTGCGACCGTCGACACTCATGGCAAGCTTAACGCGTACAAACGGCAAGCCTTCTTCCATACGTTTGATAAAACCTGGATTAAGCGCGCGGCATTCGGCTTCCATAATCGGGCCGATTACTTCGATGCCGGCTTCTTTGAGCATAGTCAGGCCATTGCCTGCGACTTCTGGGTTGGGATCTTGCATGCCATAAACCACAGTCCCAACGCCCGCATTAATCAAGGCTTGCGCACATGGCGGTGTACGTCCAAAGTGGCTGCACGGCTCTAGCGTGACATAGGCGGTCGCGCCTTTGGCGTCAGTAGTGAGATTGGCCAGCGCTTGCACTTCGGCGTGGCCTTCGCCAGCGCGCTTGTGAAAGCCTTCACTGATCACGGCGCCGTCTTTGACGATGACACAGCCCACGCGAGGATTTGGATGGGTGGTGTAACGGCCGTGTTCGGCCAAGCGTATTGCTTGCGCCATATAATGTTGGTGAATCGGCTGCGTCATTTAGTTCTCCTCAGAGGTGCTGGTGCCGCTTTCGAGGCGTTCAATTTCTTGGCGAAACTCGCTGATGTCTTTAAAGCTACGGTAGACCGAAGCAAAGCGCACGTAGGCGACTTGGTCAAGGCGCTTAAGCTCTTCCATCACCGCTTCACCGATGATGCGTGACGGCAACTCGCGCTCGCCCGTGGCTTGTAGCTTTTCTTTGACACGAATAATGGCGGTTTCCACCGATTCGATGCTCACTGGACGCTTCTCCAGCGCTTTGATAATCCCCGAGCGAAGCTTGTCTTCGTCAAACGGCTCACGGCTGCCATCACTTTTGATCAATTTGGGCATTTGTAACTCAGCCACTTCAAAGGTGGTAAAGCGTTCTTGGCAATGGCCGCAGGTGCGACGACGACGTACTTGAGCGCCCTCGGAAACAAGTCGAGAATCAAGCACTTTGGTATCTTGAGTACCACAAAAAGGACAACGCATTTGGGTTCCAATGATTGGGAAAGTTGGTTCGATAACAGCCAAAAATTACTGGCTAATAATAGTCCAAGATAATAACAATCTCACTGCTATATAGCTACCGAGGGGGCGAGGTTTAGGGCGCGTCGAAGCGATTTGCAATGATTCTGCATTGGCTGTTGTTGTGCTATGCTTAGCGCCAACATTTGTCGGTATCAAGCACTCGCGCTTGGCGCGCTGCTTGGCATCAATTCAGTTTCGTTATTTCACGTAGGAACAGACCACAGCTTATGGCACAGTTTGTATACAGCATGAACCGCGTTGGTAAGATCGTACCGCCGAAACGCGAGATTCTTAAAGACATTTCCCTGTCGTTTTTCCCTGGCGCTAAAATCGGTGTTTTGGGTCTAAACGGCTCTGGTAAATCGACCCTATTGCGCATCATGGCAGGCGTTGACCAAGAATACATTGGTGAAGCACGCCCGATGCCAGGTCTAAAAGTCGGCTACCTACCACAGGAGCCAGAGCTTGATCCGGCGAAAGACGTGCGTGGCATCGTCGAAGAATCTGTGGCCGACGTAAAAGAAGCGCTTGTGCGTCTTGATGAAGTCTACGCCGCTTACGCCGATCCTGATGCTGACTTTGATGCGTTGGCGGCAGAGCAAGCTGAGCTGGAAAACCTGATCACAGCAAAAGACGGTCATAACCTTGATCGCGCCCTAGAAGTCGCAGCCGATGCGCTACGTCTGCCACCTTGGGATGCCAACGTTGAGCACCTATCTGGTGGTGAGCGTCGTCGTGTGGCGCTATGTCGTCTACTACTAGACAAGCCTGACATGATCCTTCTAGACGAGCCGACTAACCACTTGGACGCTGAGTCTGTCGCGTGGCTAGAACGCTTCTTGAAAGATTACCCAGGTACTGTGGTAGCGATCACCCACGACCGTTACTTCCTAGATAACGCTGCGGGCTGGATCCTTGAGCTTGACCGTGGTCACGGTATCCCATACGAAGGCAACTACTCTTCTTGGCTAGACCAGAAGAATGCGCGTCTTGAGATGGAAGCTAAGCAACAAGCGTCACACAACAAAGCCATCAAGTCTGAGCTTGAGTGGGTGCGCCAAAACGCTAAAGGCCGTCAGTCTAAGTCCAAAGCGCGTCTAGCACGTTTCGAAGAAATGAACTCAAAAGAGTTCCAAGAACGTAACGAGACCAACGAGCTGTACATTCCACCGGGTCCTCGCCTAGGTAACAAAGTTATCGAGATCGAAAACGTTTCTAAAGGTTTCGATGGCCGCGTATTGGTTGAAGACTTCAACATGGTTGTGCCACCAGGCGCGATCGTCGGTGTAGTCGGTGGTAACGGTGCCGGTAAATCGACCCTGTTCAAAATGATCGCCGGCATTGAGCAACCTGACTCAGGCACCGTGACCATCGGTGAAACCGTGCAACTAGCCTACGTTGATCAGATGCGTGAGCTAGATGGCGACAAGACGGTCTTTGAAGAGATCTCTGATGGCCAAGACATGATCACAGTGAACAACTGGAAAGTGCCTTCACGTGCCTACATCGGTCGCTTTAACTTCAAAGGCTCAGATCAACAGAAACTGGTGAAACACCTTTCAGGTGGTGAGCGTAACCGTCTGCACTTGGCGAAGCTGCTAAAAGAAGGCGGCAACGTCTTGCTACTCGACGAACCGACCAACGACCTGGACGTTGAAACACTACGTGCCCTAGAGGAAGCGCTACTAGCGTTCCCAGGTGCGGCAATTGTGATTTCCCACGACCGTTGGTTCCTTGACCGTGTGGCAACACACATCTTGGCTTACGAAGGTGACTCAAAAGCCGTATTCTTCGAAGGTAACTACCAAGAATACGAAGCCGACTACAAAGCGCGTACGGGTAAAGACGCAACGCCAACGCGTATTAAGTACAAACGTATCGACGCGTAATCCTCAGGATTATCCCGTCAGACACAAAAAAGCCGCTTCAAACGAAGCGGCTTTTTTATAGAGAAATGATATCCAAATTAATGCTTTCAACTTCGACTTCTAACTCACATCTATCTTGCCCTAAATAACTTAAATGTACCTCTAAGGCATGAGGGTTAATATTAAGGTCTATAGCGTCTATAACGATATTACTTTCGAGGTATCCTCTAAGCTCACCAGATATATGTTCTTCTCCATCAATAAGTTCCTCATCACACTCAAGTTTCTTTCTATATTCATATGGAAGTGTCTCATACGTTTCAGGAGAACAAAAAACATGCAATTCAAGCAAGCACTCCATATTAGTAGACAAGCTGAATTTATTGCCACCTAGAAATTTTGCTTTGGATACATACAAATCATTAAAGTCTAGCTCACCTGAAATTTCCGCTTGTACTGACCAATTATCCGAACTATCAACAATCTCTTTTAGATCATATGGCAAATCAATAGAGTCATATAGGAAGCCTTTCTCTAAATATTCTTCTCTCTTAAATTCACTTATAAACTCTTGGATAGATATATTAGCTGAAGAAGACTCTAAGGTTTCAAGAATGCTATTTATACGCCCATCCACACTATCTAGGTCGATAATGGCCTCCTTGATATCATTTTCCTCAAACAAATCATCTAATGAGGTACATACCGTAATAGTATTTAGTCTTGTACAGCAGCCAGAAAGGTGTTGATCTTTTGTAATTACATAAACATTAGATTCTGTAGAGAGCTTTCTGATACAGTCTAAAATCACAGCATCGGGGAAATCTTCACGACTTTTTGGCTTTTTGAAAGCCCCTATCCCAAGGAAGTAGTCATTGAAAATATCTTCAATTGATGTGTTATTGATCTTATATATTTCTATACCTTCTTGACTAGCCCATTCATGAAAACTCGGCTCAATGTCTTTGATAGCTTCCGAAATAGAAGACTCTATACTAGACAAAGAGTAATCACTTCCATAAACCTTACTATTCTTAAGCTTTCTTGCTTCTGAAATAACTTTTTCCATTGAAGCTTTAGATTCCGTAACTCTTTTAGTCAAATACTCCCTAGCAACAACTTCAGGTATAACAAGTTTCAAAAAACCTGATTTAACTAACCTCAAGAGCATTTGCATTCCAGATGTATCTGTACGAGTGCTGTGAATGATATTGGTATCTAAAATCACTTTGCGTTCCATCTACAACTTCCTTAATTATCTACACCAAATTTAAAACTTTTTTAGACGCCTCAGCCAAGAATCCCGAACGCGATTTATACTTCGGATTTGCCGCCACCACTTTATCAATCTTGGTGATCAATAAATGCGGCAAAGTGACATTGATCTTCTCGCTTTTGCCAAGCAGCGGGGTGATATCAACATTCACAATCGCCCAGATGCCATTACGGTAATCTGGGTTGTCTTTTAGCTCTGCCACTGGGCTTGCCACAGGAATCTCTTCGCCGTCTTCCAGCATCAGCTCTAAGTGAGTAAAGATCGCCTCTTCTGCCATGTCCAAAGCTTCATCAAAGCTGTCTCCTGCAGAGAAACAACCTGGTAGATCAGGCACGGTGACACCGTAGCTCACGCCGTTATCAGTATGTAATACGATAGGATATTTCATGGTAGATACCTACTTATCAAGCTCGGCTTGTTTTTTGATGCTGTTAAACGTACCAAGTGGCACATCTTTTTTCGGGTGCGGCACGGTGACCGTACCTTTTTTGGTGGGATGCTTAAATTGCACATGACTCCCCTTCACCCGAACTTGATACCAGCCATCGTCCAACAGCAGCTGAATCACTTCTCTACTTTTCATCGATCATTCCTTTGATCTTAAGCGCTTTAAATATAACCCCAATAACCCCAAAATTCCAGAAACTGATTATTTCACATACAAAAAAGCCGCTTCATGGAAGCGGCTTTTCTTATGGCTAAATGTAATCGCTTAAGACTAGACCTTGAAGCTGCCCACTTGGCGATCTAATTCTTCGAAGAGATCGCTGATTTGTTTCGATTGCGCTTGTACGCTTTCGGAAACCGCTTGTACTTCGTCGGTTTGTGCTTTCATCGCCGACAAGTTCTCGTTGATCTCACCCGATACGGTCGATTGTTCTTGCGTAGCTTGAGCGGTTTGCGCGGCCATTTCTTGCACTTTGCCAAACGACTCTTGTAGCGCACCGAAGATACGGATCACTTCGTCGAAGTTAGACACTGTGGTGTCAGCATTGGTGCGGCTGTTTTGAATCGCGCGCGATGACTCATGCACGTTGACTTTGAGCTGATCGATCATAGATTCGATTTCGTTGGTGCTGTCTTGAGTACGCGTTGCCAGTGTGCGTACTTCGTCGGCTACCACGGCAAAGCCTCGACCTTGCTCACCGGCACGGGCCGCCTCGATCGCGGCGTTAAGCGCCAACAAGTTGGTTTGTTCAGCGATGTTACGGATCACTTCTAGTACCGAAGCAATCGCTTCCGAGCTTTTCTCAAGGTCCGTCGCGCGACCAAGAGCTTGTTCGATATCACCCACTAGCCCATCGATGGCACTGCGTGAGTTATTCACCGCACCGATACCTTGGTCTGCTAGGGCGCTCGAGTTGTGCGCCTCGGTGGCAGTATCGTTCGCCACACCGGCCATTTCTTGGTTCGACATGTTCATTTCATGGGCCGCGCTAACGATGGAGTTCGACGCGTTAACCAAGGTAGTGGTCACGCCTGCAGTGCGCTCAGATACGTGGGTAAGTTCGCTGGTCATGCTGCCCAAAGACTGAGACTGCTGTCGGATGCTGCCGATGATGCCACGTAGACGCTCAACAAAGCCGTCAAACTCGTTGGCTAGATCGCCCAACTCATCTTTGGCGGTCGAGTTAATGCGCTGCGTTAAGTCACCATCACCTTCGGCGATTTCTTTAATACGACTAGCCAAGTGGTTAACGCGCTCGTTTAGACGTTTCGGCACTAAGTAACCAAACGCGGCAGCGATCGCCAGCACGATCACGATAATGATGAGTTTAGTGTTTTGGGTTTGTTCGATGCTTGCTAAAGCTTCTTGCTGTGCCTCTTGGGCGCGATTGTTGACGGTTTCACCTGCTACATCTAGCACATCACGGATTGCCGAGAAGCTGGCATCGGCTTGCGCCATCGCTGCGCTCGTATCTTGGCCTGCTTGCGCTTGGCGTAGCAGGGTCGCTTCTTGTGCTTGCCATGCGTTAAACAAGGCATCGAAGTTTGAAAATTGGCTGACTAGCTGTGGCTCTGATGCTAAGGCCGCACGGTAGGCATTAAAACGATCTTTAACTTGTTGTGCGTTGTCAGCGAAATCCGCTTGGTTATCTGCCAGAGACCCTTGCCCATTAACGATGGCATTACGCGCTACTAGCGCTTGGTAAATATCGCGATCGGCATTCAGTACCAAACTGCTGGCAGCGAAATAGGATTTAGCTTGTTTGTCCATTTGCTGTTTGGCAATATCGACAATCGCTATAGAAGAGAAATACACACCCAGTAAAATCGCACCTAACAATGCAATCGGTGCGGTCACCTTAGTTCGAATGGAATTTAAACGCATGTGAGACCAACCTTTGTCTAGTCACTTTGATGATTTGATACTAATGTAGCCCTGTCGCAAGGCACAATTCCCTGTAACAATTACATACATATTACGCTTTCGACGTAACAATTCGCCAAGTACAGATACAGCCTGATAGACTGACGTTGATAAATGTCATCCAAAAACGGTATGCCTATGAATGATTTAGCTGAGGATGTCGGTGCTATGCCCCTTGCGCGTCAAGAACAGTCTGCGCTTAAAGCCAGTCTCGAACAACACCACCCATCAAGCCTAGCAGACGCTGGCGTTTATGATAGCTATACCAAGGTCGTAGGCTTAGGTAATGGCTTACAGCTGCTATTGATTGGTTTGTTTACCATCATGGGCGCGGTCGCAGCGCCGATCTCGTTTGGTTCGGGTACGGATCAAGCGCTGAATATTTTTTGGCTATTGGTGATTTTACTCGGTGCTCACTTGGTCAGTTTGTTGATTTGGCTGGCGAGTCTTGCGACCCAAAGCCCGCGCGGCGGCGGTCAGTTGCAGTGGTTTTCACTGTTGCTTGATAAAGTCGGCCGCGCACTGCGTTTGCCCAAACCTGTACTGGAAAGCTTTATTCAGCTGCGTCTACGGGGTCGTACTGGCCGATGGCTAATGGGACGCTTAGTCCACAGCTGCTGGACGGGCTATTTGCTCGGCGGCTTATGCAGTGCGCTGTTATTTTTGATGACCCATCAAGTACAGTTTGTCTGGGAAACCACTCTGCTGACACAACAGGATTTTTATCAGGTGAGTCAGTGGCTTAGCGTGTTGCCAAGCATGATCGGCGCACCGATGCCAACGCTTAGCGATATTCAAATGAGCCAAATTGGTGTCGCAGAACAAAGCGATAGCGTGCGCCAAATGTGGGGCTTATGGCTGCTCAGCTGTGTGCTCTTGTACGGTGTATTGGTGCGTTTACTGTTTACCGCGCTAAGTCATGTGTTATACCGCTCAGCGCGTCAATCCCTATGGCAACAGCTTGTGCCGAGCGCGCCAAAAGCACGCTACCAATCACGCATTTTGGACGCCGACAACACCTCTGCAACGACAACGCCTACGATGACTCAAACCGCCGTAGCCGATGCAGCACCAGCGCCGCTGCCACAAGATTCACGCTACTTTTTGTTTGAGTGGAGTAAGGCCGAGCCTACTAATATTGAAGTCACTGCACGAGTGGAAGATGCCGCTTCCCAGCAGGCTTATTTACAAGATCAAGCGTCTGACAAAGTCTTGGTATTAGACGCCGAGAACAGCCCTGATCGCGGCAGTTTGCGCTTTATTAAACAAGCTGTGCCTTCAACCCACACTATCTATTTACACGGCCAGACATTTGTCGAGGCTTGGACCCAAGCGCTATTAGAGCGTGGTGTCGATGCCGCGCAGATTCGCCACTGGAAGGATGTGTAATATGTCGATTTCTTTGTTAATTGTCGGCCACGCTAACACGGGCAAAACCTCACTGATTCGCACCATGCTGCGCGATCATAACTTTGGCGAGGTACAAAACTACTCAGGCACCACGCGTCATGTGGAGCAAATCTCGCTGACGCTCAACGACGCGCCCTTGCTGGACTTGATCGACACCCCAGGATTTGAGGATTCGATCGGCCTGTGGCAAACCCGTGTGCAGGATTATGCAGATACCAGCAATGAGCGCTGGCTTGAGGCGGTACAAAGCGACAGTGCGCTGCAGGATGACTTTGAGCAGGAGCTGAAAATCCTTAAGCAGCTCAGTCGCTGCGATATTATTTTGTATGTGATCGATTTACGCCAAGCGCCATTGGGTAAGTATCTGGATGAGCTCAATATCCTCGCTTGTGCCAACAAGCCGATCGTGCCGATTCTTAACTTTTGTAACGCCGAGCAGAGCCACGAAAGCGAATGGCGCCGCTGCCTGGCCGAGCGCCAGCTGCATGCTCATGTACGCTACGATACAGTAGCGTTCTTTTTGGCCGATGAGCGCAAGCTGTACCAGACCCTGCAAAGCTTGGCACCAGATGAATACGACACCTTACAAGCGCTGATCAACCAACGCGAGCAAGACGCTGCCAAGCGTCTCACGCAGGCCAAACAAGCCCTTAGTCATGCCCTGATTGACTGCACTACCAGCCAATTTGTATGTGCCTCGACGACGCCAAGCGCTAGCGAAAAGCAAGCATTTGAACAGCATATTCGTCAACGTGAACAGGCGTTTGTGAGCTACTGTTTGCGCTTATACGATTTTCGCCACGAAGATGTGGTGCTAAGGGATTTACCTTTACAAGAAGGTCAATGGCAACAGGATATCTTTGATCCCGACACGCTTAAAAGTTGGGGCATCAACACCAGCACTAGCGCTGCCACGGGTGCGGCCATCGGCGCTGGCATTGATATTTTGAGCGCTGGTCTCACTTTAGGTACAGCGACGACGCTTGGCGCTATTTTAGGTGCAGGTGTGCAGACGGGGCGTTCTTTTAAAACCACTTTGATGAATAAGTTGCGTAAGCGCTCGGTGTTGGCGCTGAATCCAGACAGCTCGATTGCGCTTTTGTATCGCGGCATTCAGCTGATTGCCCATTTGCACCAACGCGGTCACGCGTCCCAACAAGCCTACCAAGGGCAATCAGATACGCTGCCAGACAAACAAGAGGTGGCACGCTTAGAGAAGTTGTTTGCCCGCATTAGCCAGCGCCCAGAGTGGCACCAGGCTAACGAGCTGCCCGATCATGAGCTGGTGACTGCGCTACAACAAGCGATTGATGAGGCCTTGCCGACCAGCCGCTAGGTTATTCGGCTTGCTCAATCGCTTGGTCTAGCTCGAGCTGCTTGGCGTGCATAAGGGTTTCACACTGTTTGACCAGCTGTGCGACATCTTGCTCGGTCAGACCTTCGGTAAAAATCGGGTCCATCACTTCCACTTTGACGGTGCCATTGCGTAGGCGATTCCACTTAACTTGCTCGTGGGTCGAGCTACACACCACAGGAATGATGGGCACTCCCGCCTGAATGGCGGCATGAAACGCACCGCGTTTGAAGGGTAACCAGCCGCGGCCACGACTGCGCGTGCCTTCGGGAAACATCCAAATCGACAGGCCTGAGGCGCGCATTTTGCTAACGATTTGTTTGATGGTAGCGATGGCTTTGTCGCGGTCGTTGCGTTCAATCAAAAAATTACCGGTGGCCCAATACAACCAGCCAAAAAACGGTAGCCATTTCAGAGTACTCTTGCCGACGGTGACCGTATGATGCGGCACCACATGAGAAAAGGTAAACAAATCAAAGTTGTTCTGATGGTTGGCGATGTACACCGCTTGCGCCACATCATAGGCTTTGTAAGACACGTGCTTTTCCACCCGTAAGCCAAACAAGCGTGCCACTGGCGCAAAGGCTTTGGCGATGTAATACACTCGATCTTTGGAAAAGGCGAGCAGTAAGCTCATGATCAAGCCCCCTGCTGTCACCAACAGGATCAACAATACCAGTACTACTAACCTTACGAGCGCGATCATAGGAACACCTTTTAGTCGCTTGGGTATGTTTCAGTTTAGTCTATCTGCGCGCCGCGGATGCGAGCGTTATTTGCGCCAGCGGGTATCGCGCCAGTAATCGATTTGCGCATCTTCCAAAAAGCTCCACGCCACAAAGCGGCTGACTTTTTGGCCTTGCGCCATCTCTATGGTTTTGACTTGTATCGCGCCCGCTTGTTCCAGAGCGCGGTAAATGCTCGGCAAATTATCGCGTCGCGCGACCAAGCTGGTAAACCAGAAGCAGCGCTCTTTAAAGGCCACACTCTCTTTGATCATACGCGTGATAAAGCCTGCCTCGCCGCCGTCGCACCAAAGCTCAGGTCCGTGACCACCAAAGTTAAGGGTACCTTTTTTAGCATCGGCTTTGGCATTAAGGCCGCGCCATTTGCGTTTGTTTTCTGAGCTCATGGCCGCTTCACTGCTGTGGAACGGCGGATTACATAAGGTCACATCAAACAGTTCATCGTCTTGCCACACACCGGCGAAGATACGCTCTGCTTGCTGTTGCTGACGAATGCTGACGCGTTTTTTAAGGCTTGGGTTAGCATCGACAATAAGACTCGCCGCCTGTACCGCGGTCGGATTCACATCACTGCCGACAAATTGCCAGCCGTACTCTTGCGAGCCAATGATCGGGTAGACGCAGTTGGCTCCGGTGCCAACATCCAATGCTTTGACGCCACGGCCACGAGGAATCTGGCCTTGGTTACAATCAGCCAGTAAATCCGCTAGGTAATGAATGTAATCGGCACGCCCTGGAATCGGTGGGCATAGATAGCCTTCGGGGATGTCCCAAAACAATACCCCATAAAAGTGATTCAGTAGCGCGCGGTTAAGCACTTTTACCGCTTCTGGATCGGCAAAATCAATGGTTTGAGTGCCGTATTGATTCAGCTTGATATGAGGCGCTAGCTCTGGGCACGAGTCCGCCAGCAGCGCAAAGTTGTAGCGCGCACGATGGGGATTGCGTGGGTGCAGGGTTAGCTTGTTGTCTTTTTTCGACTTACTCATAAAGGCGCTGTACCAAGGTCGGTTAACGGATGCTCAATCGTCTTATTTTAAAGACTTTTAACGGGAAGTAAAAAGGCTCACGCACAAACCTGCCAATGGCCGGCGAATCTGGGCAAAATCTAGCGTCAGGCACTACACTTAAAGGACATTCACCACCAACAAAGTGGAGGCTCTTATGAAGCTAGATGCCTTGTGTGTGAGAGATATCATGTCCCATGACACGTTTCACGTGCAGCCAACGACAGCAGCCGATGAATGCGCGCGTCAGCTGGCGCTACACAAACTTAGCGGCGCCCCCGTCACCGACCAGTACGGTCGCCTGATCGGCTTTGTCTCAGAGCAAGATTTGCTGGGGCCACTGAGCCAATCGGCCTATCACTGTGACAGCCCAGGCTCGGTTGCCAAAGTGATGAGTGAAGATGTGCTGTTTGTAACGCCCGACCAACAAGTCATGCAGGTGGTCAACTTGATGATGGGCAGCAAGCCCAAAATCTACCCTGTGGTGGAGGAAGGTCGCCTCATTGGCATTGTTACGCGCCGCTTAGTGATGCGCGCCTTATTACAAGCGCAACAAACCTGTACGCCGGTTTAGCCCGCTAAGCGCTGGCCAATCCAAAATGGAATCAAGGTCAACGACAATACCAATAAGATGCCAAGGACGGTAAACACAAACTCCACTGGGTTTTGTTTGGCATGGGTTAAAAACCCCGCAAGCCAATCTTTGGCGGTGATCGGCGTGGCCTGCTGCGCCCGTTGCGCTTGATCTTGTGCGATCAGCTCTTTGGCTTGGGCTGCTTGCGCTTTGTCTCGTACCCAGATGCCTGCCATCGAGATTTGCCAGCGGCCAGCGCTGGTTTCATAGAACTCAATACCCTGCTCGTTTAGCAACTCACGGATGTCATCCGCCTCTTGCTCGGGGACGTTTTTTAAACGAAACACTAATTGCGCCACGACTCACCTTTGTTCACGTTGTTATCGAGGCGCAAGATTAGCACAGGCATCTCAGTTCTACACTAAGGATCGACACGGCGAATGGTGAGCGTCAGCTGGCCTACTTCAAAACCAAACTTTTTAAGGGTCGATTCGTTAATCAATACATCTGGCGTCACTAAGTACATGCGATCATCGACGCTGACATCAATGGTATCGCCATCATAGGGCACACGCAGCACATACTTCATAAACAGCGCGTTACCCGCCGTTTTCAGTGTGCCTGGCCCGACCGCGTCGTTGGCATTGGCGGTGTAGCTACCGTCGGCGTTTGGCTCTAGCGTCCATGTGCGCTCTTGACGCTCACCATCGTCAAATACAAACCATTCTTCTAATGTGCCGACGCCATCTTGCCAGCTACCTTTAAGATCCGCTGAAAAATAACGAATCACTTCGCCGCTGTAATCTTTGAGCACACCATGGGCGACCAGATCGCCCTCAAAAAAGGTTTCCACATCAAACTTAGGCTCATTGTCAGCATAAGTTTCAACCGTGGTCGACGAGCAGCCAGCAAGGCCCACCATCATGGCGCAAAAAAGTACGATTCGAAGCATGTTATTCTCCTGTAGCTTGGCTATCTGGGTATTGGTAATGAATATCAACGCTTTGGTAGTCGCCGTCGGCATTGGCAATATTGCCACGCCCAGTGAAGCGTACTAAGTTACGCGTATTAGGGTCATAAGCCACCGTGAGCGGGTCTACCGCAAGCGAGACCCACCAAGACTGCGGCGCAATAGAAAAACACTTGGCGCTAGCTGGCGTATTGGCCAAACAGTCCGTTTGACTGACTTTGAAGCTCACCGTGGTGGTTTCACTGGGCACCAAGTATTGGATTTCAAAGGGCTTGCCCTCGGTCAGCGCCTGCCAATTATTTTTAACGTATTTATCAAACCCCGCGTCGACTAGCAGACGCTTGCTGCGCTCAAAACGCTTTTGAAACACTTTGCCATTGTCACTGGCGCGGTAGCGTAATTTAAGCTTGCCATCCGCATTGCTGACTTCGATGCGCTCACCGATCAGATCATTAGTTTGGGTAAATGTTGGCGCCTGCTCTGACACGGAGTAATCAAGGGTTTTGCGAGCAAATACCTCACCTTGGGGCGACTCGTAAGACACTTGGTGGCGACCATCCTCGAGGTATTGGTGTTTTTCAACATACACCAACTGATCACTGTCAAGACGATACGCTTTACCCACGACGGTAGTGTCTTGAGCCATACTGGGTGCAGCGAGCGCGGCCAGACAAAGGCCTGCAACAGTCTGCTTCATCATGATTTAAGTCCTTGTCGGTGATTTAAAAACTGTACGCCCATGACGCCCACTTGCATCAACCAAAACCAGATAAAGCCAATAAGCACTAAGGTTTCGAGTTGGCCTTGACCGAATGACACTTCGGCAAAGCGCGCGCCCATCAGGTAACTAAACGGTACGGAAAGCGCAGCCAAGACACTGAGTAGCCACGGCCGCTGCTGGCCCCAATGTAGGCAATGGAAAAACAGTGAGCCGACGCCTGCCCAGAGACCCAGAAGCCAAGGCGGCGGTAAAGGAAAGGTCCAGATCGACGGTGGCATCATCAGCCAGCCACCAAAGATCAAGGCACCATCAACAATGATGCCAAGCCCCACGAATAAGACGATCAACCACCACTCGTTGCTTTGCTGCACAAAAAAGTAATGATGCAGCACAAAGTAGACGACGATGGCCGCTAAGGCCCAATCATCGCCCCCTAAAACACAGGCAAACCATAACAGTTGGAAACTAACGGCATTGAGTATCGTCTTCATAACGGCCTCACGGCGTCTGATTAGCGTCTCTGGAATCGGTAATTTGGTTTGGCCATCACGAATTGGCCGGTACTGATGGCACGCTCGCGAAAACCACCTTCGCAATAAGCGAGATAGAAATCCCACATGCGGCAGAAGACATCATCAAAGCCCTGCTGTTTGACCGCATCCAGCTTGTCGAAGAAGCGCGTGCGCCAGTCTTGTAGGGTGTCAGCGTAATGCTCGGTAATATCTTCCACGTCGATGATTTGCATGTTGGTTTTATTGGCCACTTTGTCAGCGATCACCGCGTTTGACGGCAAACACCCCCCAGGGAAGATATAGCGCTGGATAAAGTCCACCGACTTGCGCGCGTAATCATAACGCTGGTCTGCAATAGTGATTGCTTGAATCGCCATTAATCCTTCCGGCTTTAACAGCTCGCTGCATTTGGCAAAGTAGCTGTCGTAATATTCATGGCCAACTGCTTCAATCATTTCGATCGATACGAGTTTGTCGTATTGGCCAGTTAAGTCGCGGTAATCCTCCAGCAACAAGGTCACACGATTGCTCAGACCTTCGGCTTGTACGCGCGCCTTGGCGTATTCGTATTGCTCTTTTGAAATGGTCGTCGTGGTCACATGACAGCCATAATGCTTGGCCGCATGGATCGCCATACCGCCCCAGCCGGTACCAATTTCTAGCAAGTGATCGCCAGGCCCAAGTTCAAGCTTTTGGCACATGCGGTCGAGCTTGTGCACGGACGCCTGCTCAAGGGTCGCATCGGCACTTGGATAGACCGCAGCGGAGTACATCATGGTCGGATCTAAAAATAGCTCAAAGAAGTCGTTACCCAAATCATAATGAGCGGCGATGTTTTTACGCGAACCATCGCGGGTGTTGGCGTTAAGGGAATGAAATAACTTGTGACCTATACGCTGCCAAATTGGGCGCTTGGCATCCACTTCGTTGATTAGGTTTAGATTGGCCACCATCAAACGAATCACATTAGGCAGGTCGGGCGTGGTCCAATGCCCTTTCATGTAGGCTTCTCCGGCGCCGATGCTGCTGTTTAAAAAGACGTCGCGATACGCTTCGATGTCTTTCACAGTAATGTGAGCATGGTAATGGGCGGTGGCCGAATCTTGGCCAAAGCTATAATGTTCGCCTTGGTCTTCGAGTACCAAATGGCCAACTTCAAGTCGTCTGAGCATCGCGAACACGGCTTTTTTCGCGGCTTTATCGATTAACCCCTGACGTCGCGCTGACTTTTTGCGACGTCCGACATTGATTGAGTTGATCATCTGCTTCCCCTTAATCTCACGAATGTCCTGCTTTGTGTTTTGGGTGGTCATGCACTGGCACACGCTTCACAAATAGCTTTAAGGCTTGCCAATATATGCCCCATACAACCTTGGCCGTCATCCACGGATAGCGCCATAAAATCGAGGCGAGACTGCGTTTGGTGATTGTCTCGCGGCGCAGCGACAAGGTTGCATCAAAAACACATTGCTGTGCTTCGGTTTGTTCTTTATTACGCATGTGTATGGCAATCTTCTGCCCCGGCACACTGCTGCGCCAATCGTAAAAATGTTCCATCGGATGAAACGGCGACACATGCATGGTTTTGTCTATGTTAGTACGCTGAACCGGCTTGCTTGGATCACAGGCAAACACATAGGCCACCTTCTCGCCCCAAGGTGTATTGGTCACTTCTAGCAACATTGCGTGCAGAGTTTCCTGCTCGTCAAAGCAGTAATAGACGGAGATCGGATTGATTAAATAACCAAAGTAGCGGGCATTGGTCAGTAGTCGAACTGGGCCTGAAAGGTTAAGCCCGAGACGCTGATTGACTTCGTCTTGCACCGCCTGTTTGATACTTTTGTCGGACGTGCCGAAGTAGTCTTGGCGCACAAAGCGTGCTGGGCGCCAGCGCTTAGCTGACCACCATGGTGAGCTGGCTAAGATGGCATCAACTTCGTCTAAATCGAAATACACCATGCTGACTTGGTAAGTAAACGCGTGCGCTTTGGGCGTAAAGCGGCGATGGCGCACCGTGCCCGTGTAAAAACCACTGCGCCAAGTATCGCTCATTACCAGTTCACTCCTAGCGCTTTGGCAACGCGTACGCCACTCCAACAGCCATCTTCATGGAAACCATTTCGCCAGTAAGCGCCACAGAACCAGGTATTACCAAAGTTGATTTCATGCCAGCGCTCCTGCGCTTCGATCCCCGCGAGAGTGAAGGTCGGGTGCGCATAACGGTAGCGTCCGATGATCTTTTGCGGATCAATCCAATCGGTGTGGTTTAAAGTCACCACATAGGTATTGGCTGCACCCTCAAGGTTTTGCAGGATGTTCATGTTGTAGCTGAGCGTCGCAGGCTTAGTTTGGTCTTTGCTTAGGTGATAGTTCCAGCTTGACCATGCAAGCTTGGCTTTAGGCATCAAACTGGTATCTGTGTGCAACACCACATCGTTATCACGGTAAGGAATGGCACCTAAAATTTCACGCTCTGACGCCGAGGCATCATCCCCCAGTAGGGCCAGTGCTTGATCGCTGTGACAAGCAAACACCACATGATCAAAGATTTCTGTGTGCTGATCAGTAAAGCGAATCTCTACCTTACCTGGCTGGCGGGTCACCTTTTCGATTTCGCTATTAAGTCGGATACGCGATTTGAAAGCTTGTGTGAGTGGCTCAAGATAAGCGCTCGAACCGCCTTCGATCACATGCCACTGGGGACGATTATTAACGCTCAATAAGCCGTGATTTTTGAAAAAACGCACAAAAAACACCAGCGGAAAATCGAGCATTTCTTGCAGGGTGGACGACCATATTGCGCTGCCCATGGGGATTAAATAATGGCTGGCAAACTGTTGGCCATAGCCTTTTTGGTCGAGATACTCACCCAAGGTGATAGCCGGGTCTAAGCGCCCTGAATCGAGGTCTTTAATGGATTGTTTATTAAAGGCGACGATGTCTTTTAACATCCCCAAAAAGCGCGGATTAAGTAGGTTTTTGCGCTGCGCAAACAGGGTATTCAAATTGTTGCCGCCATACTCTAAGCCGGTGCGATCACAGCTGACACTGAAGCTCATCTCGGTCGGTCTTGAGCGCACGCCAAGCTCATTCATCAGGCGAATGAAGTTAGGGTAAGTCCAATCGTTATAAACAATAAAGCCGGTGTCGATTTGACGCGTAACACCTTGATCATCCACCGTTTTACTAGCTGTATGGCCACCAATACGGCTGTCTCGTTCAAATACTGTGATGTCATATTCTTGGCGCAATAGATACGCAGCCGTCAGGCCCGAGATACCCGTGCCAATAATCGCTACTTTCATGTGTTTGATGTTCCTTACTCAGACGTTTCGCGAGCGTTTTGCTTAAACCAAAGCTTAGGGAAAAGTTTCGACAGTGCCAGCGCAGCTGACAGTCGCTTAGGAAAGGCGTATTCGTAGACACGCTTATCAATGGCCTTTTGAATGCGTGCCGCAGCTTGGTCTGGCGACATCAAAAAGGGCATCGGGAAATCATTACGTTTGGTTAATGGCGTGTCGATAAAACCTGGCATGATGCAGGTGACGTCAATATCATCCGGCGCTAAGTCTAAGCGTAACGACGCTAGTAAATAGCGTGACGCCGCTTTACTCGCGCCGTACGCCTCCGAGCGAATAAACGGCGCTTGTACCGCTTGCGAGCTGACGCCGACCAAATGCGCGTCGGGGGTTTGCTTGAGCAGGTCTAAACAGACTCTTAGTGAACGCACCATGCCCATGTAATTGACTTGGTTGACGCGATCAAACAGGCTCCAATCGGGCTTGTCCATATCAAGGTATTCACACGTTCCGGCATTTAAAATCACTAGATCGAGGCGTTTGGTGATTTTCTCAAGCAAGGCCTTAGCAGGCTCTACCTCCTCTTCTTTAGTCACATCAAACGGCATAAAGTGCAATGCATCAGGGTATAAGCGACTTAGTCCAGCCAGCTCTTTCTCACGTCGCGCTGAGGCCACCACGTGATAACCCCGCTCAAGATACGCTTGCGTCAGCGATAATCCTAACCCCGAGCTCGCCCCGGTGATCCAAGCAAATGGTGCGTTTCCTACTGCTGGCATAATAACACTCCTATGTTGCGCTAAGACGTTTGCGTAATTTGGTCACCGCCCATCCGACGACAGGCACGTGTTCATAAATCATCTGCCCCATGTCGTAGATGTCTTCATGATAGTAAATGCGCTCGTTAAATTGTATTTGCGACACGCCGCGCACCACATGGGTCTCTTTACCAAGCTTGGGATGACGAAAGTACATATTCCATTTAATATAGGCAGTGTCAGGACCAATAAGCTGATCCAAGAACTCAAATCGACCACTTTCGACATTGTCACACATGTTGGACAAGTAAGCGTGTAATTCATCCATGCCTTCGATCTGGTGGACAGGGTCACGAAATTTGATGTCGCTACTGTACATATCGCCTATGACATCCAGTTTAGGATGTTTCACGTCTTTGTAAAACGCTTTGAAGCGTTCAATTAGCGCTTGGCTTTCTGGGGTAGCATGGGACATGGAGTGTACTCATTTTTTAGTTCTGACAAGTTCTAATACAATACGAACGTTTTTTTTTATCAGATCACTGATCCAACTCAGTCATTAAAGACGTATCCATTTACGCAAGCACGCTTGCCACACCCAAACAGACTTTATTTTGTACGTTTGGAGCACAGGATGAACATGGTTTCAGAAAATCTAGACAGTGATCACACCTTAGTCGACGATATGGCCTTAATCGCGACGCAGAAAAATACTGCGGCGCTAGAGAGACTGTTCGACCACTATGCCCCACGAATACGCGCATTTTGTTTGTCTGCCCAACCCGGCTCCAACCTTATGGCGGATGATATCGCCCAAGAGGTAATGATCCGGATTTGGAATAAGGCGCATCTCTACAACCCTGCTACCGCTTCGCTGAATACTTGGGTATTTACCATTGCGCGAAACGCGCGGATTGATTACATGCGCAAAAATGGGCGTTACCAGAGTGACATCGATCCTGATGGTTTCTGGAGCGAGCTTGTCGATGAAAATGCTGATCCGTTTAGCGACGTTCAGCAAAAGCGAGACCAAGAACGTATTCGCAACGGTCTTAACGAACTTCCCAACGACCAACAACAAGTACTTTCAAAGGTTTATTTAGAAGGCAAAAGCCATTCTGAAGCCTCACAAGAACTTGGGTTGCCGCTGGGCACGGTTAAGTCACGTGTGCGTCTTGCTCTCAACAAGTTATCTGTAATTATTAAGAGGTAGTCGTTTATGCTTAGCTGCCACCCTACTTTGGACATGTTAACTGACTATTCGTCTGGGTCCTTGTCGTTGGCCCATGCGCTGGCGGTTTCGACCCATTTGGATCAATGTGCCCACTGTCGCGAGCAAGTAAAACGTCTCAATATGTTAGGCGCCGAACTGTTGTCCAAACAAGCAGACACCGCACCACAAAGCCAAATGTCGGCTTTGAAGTCGAGTGTTCTGGCGCGCATTACCGCGCAGTCCGAGCCCACATCTGAGCAAGCCACGGCGCCAGCGCCATCTAGCGCTTTATCAGACACTTTGCGACACATTCCAGCGACGCTACGCCGCTACATCCCAGAAGGCTATGACAAGCTTAAGTGGATGAGCTTAACGCCCTCTTTTAAATTGGCTACCTTGTCCAATGAAAGCAGCGGTGAGCAAATTGCTTTGTTATACATCAAAGCTGGCGCAGCGATGCCTTACCACACTCACACCGGTGATGAGATTACCTTGGTATTGAGTGGCGCTTTCTCGGATGAAGAAGGCTTATATCGAGCGGGTGACTTTATCCGTCGTGGCGATGAGGACCATCACCAGCCACGTGTCACCAAAGACGCCGATTGTATTTGTTTGATTGTGCTCGATTCTCCAATCGAGTTTACCGGAAGGTTTTCGCGCTTTTTCAACCCGATTATGCGCTACTTCCACCCAAGCCGCTTAGCGGGCTAATTGTTGAAAAAATAAACTAAAGCCAATACCGACGGATTCTGGTATAGTGAAGTTTACTACTGACTAAAAATAAGGAACGCGCCATGGCGACCAAAAAGAAGCAAGATGCAGCCATTGAGACATCAGACTCAATCGCAAAACAAATGGAAGAGTTTTTAGCCCGTGGCGGTCAAATCGAGCAAATTGATTCGGGTGTCAGTGGTCAAACTGATTACAAAGGGTCACGCCACATTACCCTTGGCAATAGCAATAAAGCGAAACAAGAAGCTTAATGTTATCCCCCTCTGAAAAGGCCGCTGTAGCGGCCTTTTTTGTGCCTATCATTTCTGCTGTTTAATTTGTCATCAATGCAACACCAAAACGTCACACTTCTGTCACGCATACTTTTTAGCCTGTTAGCGATAGAGAGTAGCCTTTTCGGAGTGTCGCGTGTTACAGGTCGAACAATTAATTACCAGCAAAGCCCCGCAGTTTTTTGACAAAAGTCCGCTGATTACCAAGCCGACCATTAGTGTCTTAAAGCGTCTATTTCACGAACACGAAGTCAATCAGTTCCTCGAGCACAACGGTGAATACGTTGGCTTTGAGTTTATTGACCGGGTACTCGACCATTTCAATTTTGGTTATCAAGCCAGCCAAGTGGACCGCCGTAATATTCCGGCGTTTGGCCGTACTGTTATTGTTGCCAACCACCCACTTGGGGCCCTTGATGGCCTCGCTATTTTGCGCCTTATCGGCGAAATCCGCCCAGACGTCAAAATCGTCGCTAATGATTTATTACTCGGTTTTGATGCGCTAAAAGGCCTAGTACTGCCGGTGGATAATATGGGCGGCAAAACTGGCCGTCAGCAGCTTAAAGCCATCATGGACTGCTTGCAGCGCGAAGAGTGTGTCATTATCTTCCCTGCGGGTGAAGTGTCCCGCTTATCGCCCAGCGGCGTAAAGGATCTACAGTGGAGCTCGAGTTACCTAAAGATCGCCCAAAAAACCAATAGTCAGATTTTGCCAGTGCACATTGGCGGGCGTAACTCGATGATGTTTTACACCAGTTCTTGGGTGTATCGCCCACTGTCGACGCTACAGCTGGCCAATGAAATGTTTCGTCAACGCAATCGACGCATTCCGATTCAAGTGGGCGAGCCGATCCCGATCCAAGAGCTGGCCAAATTGCCACTGAGCAACAAAGAGAAAAACAAACTGGTGAAGCGTCACTTGTACCGCATCGCCAAAGGCCGCAAACCGCTCCTAAAAACAGAGAAAACCATTTCTCACCCACAAAACCGCCAACAGCTCAAACTTGAGTTAAAGCGCGCTGAGCATCTGGGCTCGACCAAAGATAATAAGCAAATTTACTTAGCTGAATACGAGCACGAATCCAGCCTCATGCAAGAGATTGGCCGCTTACGTGAAATTGCCTTTCGTAAGGTCGGCGAAGGCACCGGCGAGCACAAGGACTTAGATAAATACGATCGCGATTATCGTCATTTAGTACTTTGGGACGAAGAAGAGCTGGAAGTGGTTGGCGCGTATCGCATCGGCGAGGTCTATCGTTTTCTGCAGAGCGATACACCACACAGTATTTACAGCACCACCTTGTTTCAATACAGCTGCGATATGGAGCCTTATTTTGCCCAAGGCATTGAGCTTGGCCGCAGTTTTGTACAACCAAAATATTGGGGCAAGCGCAGCTTAGATTACTTATGGTACGGCATCGGCGCCTACTTAAAGCGCCACCCAGAAGTGCGCTATATGTTTGGCCCAGTTAGCTTAAGTGGCAACTACCCAACTTTGGCCAAAGACATGATCGTGCATTTCTACTGCACCTACTTTGCCGACAAAGAGCATTTGGCCGCATCGTATAACCCTTATTTGATCCAAGCAGAGCATAAAGAACTCCTTAAAGGCTTCTTTACTGGCCAAAGCTACGAAGAAGACTTTCGCATCCTTAAAGAGCAGTTAGGTAATTTGGGGGCTGCGGTACCGACCTTGTTCAAGCAATACAGCGAACTGTGCGACGAACAAGGGGTACGCTTTTTGGATTTTGGTGTCGACGCGGACTTTGGTTACTGTGTCGACGGTTTGGTCTTGGTCGACTTAGAAAAAGTCAAAGACAGCAAGCGCAAGCGCTACCTTGAGGGCGGCCAAAACACGGTTTAAGAGTCATGGTGCGAGTGGCTGTGTTTGTGGTGCTTTTGATACCAACGGTAGCCAAATTTCGCGACCAAAGCGATGACCAATACGATAAGTACTATATGAGCGAATTCCATCATCATCCCCTCTTATTGTTGTTGGTGACATGCTTCAGTCTAGGACGTGACGCCCAAATATTGTGCAGGGTTTGAACAATTTTCCTTCACTTTGGTCAGACAAGATATGTAGTATAAGTTATAGGCAGTTTGCTTAATGGGGTTGGGGATAAGCACTCGAGTTGTCCCCATTGGCGCAGGACTTGCTTGCAACTATTTGGATGTGCATAAGTCACGAGTTCCCCATTTGGACTCAAGGAGCGATCGATGATTGAAAAAACGTACTTAAAAACCAAGCCTCAATGTAAGGTCAAATTTGCCTTGCCGGCAGAGCAGCTTGAAGGCGCTAAAAAGGTGTACTTAGTGGGCGATTTTAACGGCTGGGACGAAACCGCTACACCGATGCGCAAGCAAAAAACCGGTGTATTCGCCTCGACGCTGAATCTTGATAAAGACCAGCATTATCAATTTCGCTATCTTGTCGATGGCCAAACTTGGCTGAACGATGAGGCCGCCGATGGCTATCAACAAAGCCCTATCAGTCCGGACCATAACTGCGTTGTAATGATTTAATTCTCCATAAATCAGGATGTTAGAAGCCCTTGTTAGCCTCCCTAACAAGGGCTTTTTTTGTACCTTAAAAGCCTCAAAGTCACTTCGCCACACGCTTGTTGCTAAAATTTTTCCCTCATGTGATTTCAAAATCACTCAAATTATGTACAATGTTTTTTATTAAACGCTCATTTAATAAAAATTTTCCTTCATCTGTGTCCTAAGACACACAACACAGATGACGCATTGAAGAGGTGAATCATGGCACATAAACAGCAATACATTCACGGGGGCTACCGAGCGTCTCAGTCGGGTGAAACCTTTGTTACGACCAACCCTGCCACAGGTGAAGAATTGGCAACCATCGAGTTGGCCGGTGAACAAGAGCTAGCCGCGGCTATTGAGTCAGCCAAACAAGGGCAACGTGAATGGGCCGCTATGAGTGGCGTTGAACGCGGACGCATTTTAAAGCGTGCTGCGGACCTACTACGCCAGCACAACGATGATATTGCCAAACTTGAAGTGCTGGATACCGGTAAGCCGCTGCAAGAAGCGCTTGAAGTGGACATTCAAACCGGTGCAGATGTGATCGAATATTACGCGGGTCTAGCCGATAAAATTCAAGGTGACTTCCAAGACCTAGATAGCGACAGCTTCTACTACACCCGTCGCGAGCCACTTGGCATCTGTGCTGGCATTGGCGCGTGGAACTACCCTATTCAAATCGCCTGCTGGAAATCGGGCCCAGCTTTGGCGGCGGGTAACGCCATGATCTTTAAGCCTTCCGAAGAAACACCCCTAACCGCCTACAAACTGGCTGAGATTTACACCGAAGCCGGCGTACCCGACGGTGTGTTTAACGTAGTACAAGGCGACGCTCGCACTGGTCAACTGATTACTAATCACCCTGAAATCGATAAAGTCTCATTCACTGGCGAAGTCGGCACTGGCAAAAAAGTCATGGCGGCGGCCGCTTCAAGCCTTAAAGACGTCACCATGGAACTTGGCGGTAAATCGCCACTGATCATTTTCCCTAATATGCCGGTGGATCAAGCGGTATCAGGCGCGATGCTGGCCAACTTCTTCACCCAAGGCGAAGTGTGTACCAACGGCACACGCGTGTTTGTACACGAAGACATGCTAGAGACTTTCAAAGCCGAGCTGAAACAACGCACCGAAGCCATGATCATCGGCGACCCGATGGACATCAATACTCAAGTAGGCTCATTGATTCATCAAGAGCATATGCACAAGGTATTGGAATACATCCAAGCGGCACAAGACGCCGGCGCCACACTGCTTTGTGGTGGTGAACGCTACCTCGACAATGGCTGCGACAAAGGTGCTTTCGTCAAACCGACGGTATTTGTCGACTGTGACGATCACATGCCACAAGTGCGCGATGAAATCTTTGGTCCGGTGATGTCAGTGCTAAGTTTCCGTGACGAAGATGAAGTGATTCGCCGCGCCAACAACACCAAATATGGCCTGGCTGCAGGCGTCTTCACCAAAGACATCAGCCGAGCTCACCGCGTCATCAAACAGCTTGAAGCTGGCATTTGCTGGATCAACACTTGGGGCGCATCACCTGCGGAAATGCCAGTCGGCGGTTACAAAGAGTCCGGCATTGGCCGTGAAAATGGCTTAGATACTCTACGCGCTTATACCCAAGTAAAGAGCGTATTGGTCTCAATGACGGATATCCCAAGCCCTTACTAAGTCCATGGAGGTGGTGCTATGAGCAACAAAACCTATGATTACATCATTGTCGGCGCTGGTTCTGCGGGCTGTGTGTTGGCGGATCGTTTAAGCCAAAGTGGCGAGCACTCAGTGCTATTGCTGGAAATGGGCGGTTCGGATAAGAGTATTTTTATCCAAATGCCCACTGCGCTGTCTTACCCGATGAATACCGACAAGTACGCGTGGCAGTTTCATACCGATAAAGAAGCCGGACTTGATGGCCGCGAAATGCATTGCCCACGCGGTAAAGTGCTGGGCGGCTCGTCGTCGATCAATGGTATGGTCTATGTGCGTGGTCACGCCTGTGACTTCGACGAGTGGGAAGAGCATGGCGCTAAAGGCTGGCACTACCAAAACGTACTACCCTACTTTAAACGCGCCGAATCTTGGCAAGGCGGCGCTGACACCTACCGTGGCGGCGATGGCCCATTAGCTACCAACAACGGCAACAACATGGCCTTAAATCCGCTTTATCAAGCCTTTATCAATGCCGGTGCGCAAGCGGGTTACGGGCAAACGGATGATTACAATGGCTACCGCCAAGAAGGCTTTGGCCCCATGCATATGACGGTCAAAGACGGCGTGCGCGCCTCGACCTCAAACGTGTATCTGCGCCGCGCGCTAAAACGCCCTAACCTGACCTTGCAAACTGGCGTACTGACCAAGCGCGTCCTGTTTGACGGCAAGCGTGCCACGGGCATCGAGTACCGTTTGAACGATCAAGTGATGCAGACTTACGCCAACAAAGAAGTGATTCTAAGCGCCGGCTCAATCGGCTCGCCCACCATTTTGCAGCGCTCTGGTATTGGTCCAAAACAGGTCCTAGACAAGGCTCACGTACCGGTTGTACACGACTTGCCTGGCGTGGGTGAGAACTTACAAGACCACTTGGAAGTCTACTTCCAATACTGGTGTAAAGAGCCGGTGACCTTAAACAGCAAGCTAGGCTTGATCAGCAAAGGCATGATCGGTACCCGCTGGATTTTGTTTAAAGACGGCTTGGGCGCCACCAACCACTTTGAATCCTGTGGTTTTATTCGCTCTCGCGCGGGCCTTAAATGGCCCAATATTCAGTACCACTTCTTGCCAGCGGCGATGCGCTATGACGGCCAAGCAGCGGTCGATGGTCATGGCTTCCAAGTGCACGTTGGCCCGAACAAACCCGAAAGCCGGGGCCGCGTTTGGATCGAGAGCAATGACCCTGAAGCCAAGCCACGCATTCAGTTTAACTACATCAGCACTGAGCAAGACAAACAAGATTGGCGCGACACCATTCGCCTGACCCGCGAACTGCTACAGCAACCGGCTCTGGATGCCTATCGCGGTGAAGAGATCCAACCGGGTGAGGCGGTGCAAAGCGATGCCGAGATTGATCAGTGGGTCAAAGACAACGTGGAAAGCGCTTACCACCCTTCGTGTACTTGTAAGATGGGCGCCGACGATGATCCGATGGCGGTGTTGGACGAAGAATGTCGCGTTCGGGGCGTAGAAGGCCTACGGGTGGTGGATTCGTCCATCTTTCCAACCATCCCTAATGGTAATCTGAACGCACCTACAATCATGGTGGGTGAGCGTGCTGCGGACATGATCCTTGGCAACGACTTACTGCCCACGGCGAATGTGCCGGTTTGGATTCACCCAGAATTCGAAACCAAGCAGCGTTAAGCCGTTTATAGAACACTCCTTATTGGCCCCTTCGGGGGTCTTTTTTATGCTTTTTTCTCAGGTTAATAGTCGCACCAGCCAAATCCATTTTCCGCTCCAAATGGACATTGGCTGTTGCTCCTAAGCTAACGTAGCAGATGCCCAGTACGAGGGGATTGTATCCCCGATCGCAAGCGCTAGCTTGCTGGGGCAAAGCCAAGGCGGCTATGCCGCCAATCGCGGGCAATAGCCCCCTCGTACAATCATTCAACTGACGCAACCTATGCTCGGTACGAGGGGATTGTATCCCCGATCGCAAGCGCTAGCTTGCTCAATTTTATGAAAGACTCATTAGACATTACCTTGCGTTTGATTTGCGCTGACGCGTCGAGGAACGAGACAATGCGCAAGCAAATTGAATTGCAAGGTCATGGCCTCCTCAGATCTCGCAACTCAAAGCAATGCGAGGCCCACAATCGCATCAGCCAAATCCATTTTTCGCTCCAACGAGCAAGCTCGGGAGATCGCTCCAAATGGACATTGGCTGTTGCCCTTCATGAAAGGGTCAGTCCCCTAAGCTGACCCTCCTACAATGCGTTCCCACTCATAGATATTGCGGGCGTGCCTCAGCGTCTTGGTAGGCGCCAGAACATAAGGATGTTCATTAAGGCAGAGGCCACGTAGGTCATGGCGCAGGCGGTTAGGATGCGTTTCACCTTGGGTAAATCTTGGCTAGACAAATAGCGCCCTTGGCGCAGGATGGGTAAGGCTTTGTTGAAGCTGGCGTCCCACTCTTCGGGCAAGATCGCCAATTGAATAAACACCGTCAGTAGTCCTAAGACAATCACCACCAACGCATGCAGTGCTGGGGTGTACGGCAAGCGCAGCAAAACACTAACGATAGGCCAAGCAAATAACATCAGCACCGCAAAGCGCTGTACTATCATCGCAATCGGCAAATAACGTGTACGCAGGCGTGCCACTGTCTCTTGGCGGTGGTGGGCAATGGCATGTCCGACCTCGTGAGCGGCCACGGCAACAGCTGTCAGTGAACGCTCATTCATGACATAAGAGCTAAGGCGCACACGCTTGGCAACGATGTCATAATGGTCTTTGCCATCCTCGGTTTGCTCGACTTTAACATCTTGTAATTCATAGCGTTTAATTAAATGCTCCGCCAGTTCACCACCATTACCAGGCAAGTCTGGACGGGCCGTTTTGTACTTATTTAGAATGTGCTTAACCCACAGCTGTGGACCAAAGAACAATCCAATAATTACAATCAGTAACAAAATGTAAATCATAAGCGACCTGTTACCCCGTTCGTTACATATGGCCTTTTGACCCATGCATTTTTGCTCATATAGACTAGAGTTGTAGCATGGAGCACGTTATGAGAAACCCACTAATACCCGATATACTGGCGCTGTTGCGAACCCATTCAGAGGGCATTGCGGAGTACGATATTCTCAAGTCTCTGAAACAGCGACATACGGTGTTGCAACGCTTAGCCGATGATGCCAACTTACAGCTGTTTCGCCAGCATTTTTTGATTATGAATGCACTCTACCAGCTGCAGTCTAGTTTGTGGCAAGAGGAGCAGTTAGTACTCGAAATCCGCTCCACGCGCATCCGTTTATTACACGATCACCCTCATCAACACAGCGACGCCACCACCCTTGCTGACAGCGCCGATGCCAAGCTGGCCGCCTATTATCTGGATTGGGACGAGTACGTCAAAACCGATAAAGACGAGGTCAAGCGCTTACTCGACAGTTTCTTCCACGGCATCCTCAACCAAGATGAGCGTAAAGAAGCCTTAAAGACGCTAGAACTTGATGCCGACTTGCTGGATGATAAAGAGGCTATTAAGCATCAATATCGCAAACTAGCGCACAATGCTCACCCTGACCGCGGCGGTGATACCGACTACTTCATTAGTCTGCGCCAAGCTTACGAATGCTTAATGCATTAAGCATTGAACTTATCTTGAGTTCAGCCACTCATAGCTATTTTACTCAGCACTGATTTCTTATGACCACACGATTGCTCGTTTTACTGCTTCCGCTGCTGCTTTTATCGGCTTGTAGCACACAAGAGATCGATTCTTCTAATGATTTCCCCAACAACGGGCGCGATGAGGATGCGCTTGAGCGCGATGAGCTCTATTTAAGTGAGCGCTTACCGCCTGGCCTACCCCATCCTGATGCCACCTTTAGTCATGGTTTGCAGCAGCAAATCCGCTACCTTGAGCGTATTGGCCAGCGTGATTATCAGGCCGGCAATCTATCGTTATCCAGTGATGACTTACGCGCCACGGCCAGTGAGTTAGAGGCCTGGTTTAACGACCCAAGTTACTGGCCGCAGCTAGAAGCATTTCAAGTGTCGGGCATGGATCAGCGCGGCAACGTGCAGATTACTGGCTATTATGTACCGGTGATGGAAGTGCGCCATCAGCCAGATGAGACCTTCCGCTACCCACTCTATCGCAAACCCAAAAGTAATGGCGGGCGTCTACCGAGTCGTGAACAAATTGATTTTGAGGGTGCTTTAGATGGCCAAGGACTTGAGATCGCCTATACCTCAAGCTTGGTGGATAACTTCTTTTTGCACGTGCAAGGCTCAGGCATGGTGGAATTTGAAGATGGCGAACGTCGCTTGCTGTCTTGGGGCGGCGTTAATGGCCACGCGTACCGTAGTTTAGGCAAGATTTTGATCGAGCGCGGCGAAATTGAACGCGACCAAATGTCGGCTCAAGCGATTCGCGAATGGCTCGCGGCGCATCCTGAGCAAATGCGCGAGGTGATGTCCACCAACCCAAGTTATCTGTTTTTCAGTGAAGGCTTAACTCAACCAGTGGGCGCGGCCAATGTGCCATTGACGCCGCTGTATTCGGTTGCCGTGGATCCTAAAATCATTCCATTAGGCAGCATTTTATTGGGTGAAGTGCCAAAGCTTAATGCTCAAGGAGAGCTGGTCGGTCATGAGTTTCGTTTGCTACTGGCACAAGACGTAGGCGGCGCGATTAAAGGACCAGGCCACATCGATTGGTATCAAGGAATTGGTGAAGAAGCGCACTTTCATGCGGGGCAATTGAAGCACTTTGGCCGAGTGTGGTTGTTGTTACCACGCTCGGCCAATTAGCCATTAGTCACGTAATTGGAACGCAACGGGCAGTGAAATTTCCATCGGAGTGCTGCCCATTTCCAGTGAGAACGCCGGCAGAGGCTGCGAGCGTTTCACCATATCAATGGCCGCTTTATCAAGGCGACGTGAGCCGGAGCTGCCAGTCACTTCGATATTTTTGGCATCGCCATTAGGGTGTGCGACAAACGATATCGTCACCACACCTTCTTCGCCACGACGACGTGAAGCACGCGGGTAGCGCTTGTTACTGGCCAATTTCGCCGCTAGCTTAGCGTAGTAATCCGCCTGTGCCGCTTCCTGGCCACCACTGTTGGCAGAACTTGCTCGACCGGTCGTGGCTTTTTGCTGCACCACGGTTTTATCCGCATTGGCTTGGTCTGCTACCACTTCTTGCGCAGGCTGTGGTTTGGGCTTTGGCTTCGGTTGTGGTTTGGGTTCTGGCTTAGGCTCAGGTTTCGGTTCTGGCTTGGGCTCAGGTTTGGGTTCTGGCTTCGGCTCAGGCGCGATGATCTCACTTTGCTGTTTCACCTCAACTTCCGGCTCGGGCACAGGTTCTGGCTCAGGCTCTGGAATCGGTTCCGGCTCGGGTTCTGGCTCCGGCTCGGGTTCTGGCTCCGGTTCAGGTTCTGGCTCCGGTTCAGGTTCAACGACCTCTGGTTCTGGCGGGGTAATTTCCGCTTGTGACACCACGGTCTCTTGCTCAGCACCCATATCCCCAAGCATGCCTAGGTCAAATTCGATGCCCTGCTCACCCGCAGCTAAGCTGCCTGAATCTTTATCGTCAGAGTGTAAAAAGGCGCCATAAAACGCGCCTGCGTGCAGCGATACGGCGACGCTACCAGCAATGATCCAATGACTGCGTTTCACTGGGCGTCTCCTTGCCCTAACTGCGTGGCGATGCTGACTTTGGTCAAACCAGCAGCACGGATTTCAGAAAACAACGGACGCAGCGACTCAATGTTAAGCGCGCCATCAGCTTTGATCTGTACCCAAAAGGCGTCTTGATCCGCGGCGCTGTCAAACAGTTGCGTGAGGCGGCTTTCGACATCCTCTAAGACCACTAAGTCGTCATTGAGATACATTTCACCGTCGCTACCGACCACCATCATCACATTCGGCTCGGCCTCAGGGCGTTGCTCATTGATCGAGTTAGGTGGGGTAATCTGGATCGGATCGGCTTTTTGAATTTGGCCGGCGACCATAAAGAAGATCAACATCAAAAACACCACGTTGATCAAAGGGATGACGCCGTCATCCCCGCCTTGACTATCGCGCTGGGCAATAAATTTCTGATTGATATTCATGATTACTCAGATTCGCTAAACGCATTGGCGATGGAGAGCTTTTCAGCTCCCTGCAGTTTCAATTGATCCGCTAAGGTCATCAATGATTGCAAAGACACGTCGTCTTCCGCTTGCAGTACAAATAAGCGATCTTGATTTTGCTGCACTAGATCGCGAATGCGATCACTGTTGGCGACAGACACAGATTGGCCGTCAAACCACACTAGGCCATCGTTGGCACGCAGCTCAAAAATCATTGGATCTTGTTTGTCTTGCTCTGGTGTCACCTCAGTCTGTGGCGCTGACAGAGGGGTATCCAAGGTACGCCATGCGACAAAGGAAGATGTCAGCATGAAGAACAAAAGCAGGATGAAGACGACATCGATTAACGGCGTTAGGCTGATCAGCTGTTTTTTACGCGGCTGATCCAGCTTAAGCGGCATGTGGCACCTCACGCGCAGCCACAGCGGCTAGGCGCTCACCTTCTTTTGATGTAAAAACCTGAGTGACGGCATCGTTCATGTTATGGGCAACGCGTTCTACTTTACGCTCTAACCATGCGTGCATGGCGATAACAGGGATGGCTACTGCGATACCCACTGCAGTGGTTAATAGTGCTTGCCAGATACCGCCAGACAGAACCGATGGATCCACTTGTGCTCCGGCGCTTTCCATCTGTTGGAAGGCCGTGATCATACCCAGTACCGTACCCAGTAGACCCAGTAGCGGGCTTAAAGAGCCGATGATTTCTAATGGACGTAGGAACGAGCGCAGGTCGTGTAATGTGTTTAGTGCGCGACGCTCAGCTTCTTCGCGTACAGACGCCACTTCGCGATTGGCATGGCGTAAGGCTTCCATACTGTAAGCCACCACGCTTTCAACTGGGCGCTTTTCTGACAAGGTGTTTAGCGCTGTATCAACGTCGCGAGCGCGCCAAGCATCGAGCGCAATATTGATGGATTTACGGCTTTCTGCACGCAGTGTCGCCAGTTGCCATAGCTTCACTAAAAAGATAGTGACGGCAATCATCGAGAAGCCAAGCAAAATCCATACGACAGGGCCACCAACAACAAGGAAGTCTTTAATTTGTTCCATTGTGCTATTCATTGCACGCTCCAGAAAAATGAATAAAACGATTTATTAAAACAATGATATTCATTCTCACCTGCGTTTACAAGAATTTACCTTATTATTTATTGCAATCCAAAACCACTAGAACTACGTAACTAAACTATTAAGCTAATTTGGGGAATACCATGTCTATCGGTCTCGTTTGGCTGGGCAACGACTTACGTACTGCGGATCAGAAGTTATTATGGGCAGCTCAGCAACAAGTGGATGAATTATTATTTGTCGCCTGCTTAACACCTGATATCACTGTGCCAATGCCCTATCAGTTGGCCGAGCCTTCGATGCGTCGCGAGCGCTTTTATTTTCAAGGCTTAGACGACTTGGCTTGCAGTCTGGAAAGCCTCGGACAACTTTTGTATGTCAGTGAACAGAGCGCCATGTCGACGCTGTCGGTATTGCTCAATGAACTGCCGATTACCCATGTGTTTCGTAATCATCATCCAGGCTGGTATGAGCGTCAGACCTTGGCCAACTTACAAGCTGAATTTGCTGATGTGCAGTTTGTCATCGAACACGGCCTAAGCCTTTTCACCGAGCAGCAGCTACCGTTTGCATTAGCCGACTTACCCAGCTCTTTTAGCAAGTTTCGCAAACAGGTCGAGCCGCTTAACCTGCCTTCCCTCTACCCGGAAATCACCAGCTTGCCATCCTCAAGAGCCTTGGATTTGCCTTACCTAGACGTCTGGCCTGCCCGTCGCAGCGATGAGCGCGGTTTATTTACCGGAGGTGAATTAGCGGGGCTGACGCACCTTAGCGATTACTTTGCCACCGATTTGCCCAGTCGCTACAAGACTCTGCGCAATGAGCTAGACGGTTGGGAAAACTCGACCAAGTTCTCTCCTTGGCTCGCCCAAGGCAGTGTCTCGCCACGCCAAATCAAAGCGTGCCTCGATGTTTATGAGCAAGATCATGGGGCCAATGATTCAACCTATTGGATCTATTTTGAGCTGCTGTGGCGTGAATATTTCCATTGGTACGCTACCTTGCACGGTAAAGGCTTGTTTGTGCGCGACGGCATTACCGGTCAAGGTCATGTGGGCAGTTACTACGCCGAGCGTTTTAAAAAGTGGTGCCAAGGCAACACCCCTTACCCAATCGTTAACGCGTGTATGAAGCAGCTAAATCAAACCGGCTATATGAGCAACCGTGGCCGCCAGTTGGCCGCTAGTTGTCTGATTTATGAGCTGGGCATCGATTGGCGCTATGGCGCGGCTTACTTCGAATCACAGTTGGTGGATTATGATGTCGGCGCTAACTGGGGCAACTGGCAATACATCGCAGGCGTTGGCGCCGATCCGCGCGGCGGCAGGCACTTTAACCTTGAGAAGCAAACGCAGCAATATGACCCTGAAGGGCGCTTTATAGAAAAATGGAGTGGCCATCAGCACGATCCGCAACTGGATTCGGTCGACGCCGCCGATTGGCCTATTATCCCCAAATGAAGCGCACAAGTCCTTCCGTAGTGTGGCTTAAACGTGATTTAAGACTCACCGATCACGCGCCGCTCGCTGCTGCGATAGCCTCCGGCAAGCCACTAATATTGCTCTATATTTTTGAACCTGCGCTGATCAATGATGGTCATTACGATGAGCGCCATTGGCGTTTTGTTTGGCAATCCCTTGAAGACCTAAAGCGTCAACTTGAACCCTTTGGCGCTCAATTACTTATTCTGCATGATCACGCACTGCCAGCACTACAGTGGCTGCAGCGCGAACACGGCTTTGATCAACTTTACAGTAGCGAAGAGATTGGCTTAGCCGTCACCTTCGCTCGTGATCGTGCTGTCGCGGCTTGGTGCCAGCAACAAGGCATTACGTGGCAAGAATTCCCGAGTGGCGCCGTGATACGTGGTCTAACCAGCCGCGATGACTGGGATCGTAACTGGCAGCAAGTGATGCGCGCACCGCTCGCTGACGTCGATCTCAAGCAAGCTCAGTGGCAGCCCATTACGGCGCCCGCACTGACACTACCTGAAAGCTGGCAAGTTGCTAAAAAAGGTCTGCAAACCGGTGGCCCAACGCTCGCGTGGCAAACTCTACAAAGCTTTTATGACGGTCGTGGCAAGGACTATTATCGCTCGATTTCTAGCCCTTCCAGCAGTCGCTCGGCTTGCACGCGCCTGTCTCCCTATTTAGCTTGGGGCAACATCAGTCTGCGCGAAGTCTATCAAGATCTGCTAAAACGCTGGCATACACCAGGCTGGCGCCGCAGCTTGATCGCGCTCAGCTCGCGCCTGCATTGGCATTGTCACTTTATGCAAAAATTCGAGTCCGAGTGCGCTATGGAGCAGCGCCCTATCAATCAGGGTTACCTTGAATTCCCGTACCGCAATGACCATCAAGTGACTCAGGATTTATACGCTTGGCAAACAGGCCATACTGGTGTGCCAATGGTCGATGCCTGTATGCGCGCTTTACACGCCACTGGCTATATAAACTTTCGTATGCGCGCTATGCTGGTGAGCTTTTTATGTCATCATTTAAACATCGATTGGCGCCTTGGCGCCGAGCATTTAGCGCGTTTGTTTTTGGATTTTGAGCCCGGCATCCACTACCCACAATTGCAAATGCAAGCCGGTGTGACTGGCACGAATACCATAAGGCTTTATAATCCGGTAAAACAGGCTCAAGAGCAGGATCCAGAGGGTGCATTCATACGCCGCTGGGTACCCGAATTACACGAGTTGCCAGCGCCGTTAATTCATTCACCATGGGACATGACCACAATGGAGGAAACCTTGTATCAATGCCAGATTGGGCAGGATTATCCCGCCCCTATCGTCGATCTTGTCAGTGCCGCAAAAGCCGCTCGCGAGCGGTTGTGGGGATTTCGCAATCACCCGCGCGTACAACAAGAAAAGCATCGCATACTGGCAACCCATGTGCGTCCGCCCACCCGTCGACAGCAGGATGCGTCTTCATGAGCCAATATCATACACTGCGCGTCGTCCTTGGCGACCAACTCAATGCTGGCCATCGCTGGTACAAGAAAAATGACCCAGGTGTGCTGTACTTGATCGCCGAGCTGCATCCCGAAGCCACCTACGTCAAACATCACATCCAAAAACTGTGTGCGTTTTTCTTGGCTATGGAAAAGTTCGCTGGCGCTTTGCTGGATGCTGGCCACGCAGTACGTTATCTGACGCTAGACGACACCGTCGGCCTGAGCCTTGAACAGCTGATCCTTGAAACAGCACAAGAAATTGGCGCGAAACGCATTGAGCTGCAACGCCCTGATGAGCATCGGGTGATGATGCAATACCGCTCGATCGCCGAGCAAGCATCGCAAAAAGTTAGCTTGGTGGACACTGAGCATTTCTTGCTGCCATTTGAAGAAATTCCGCGTCATTTCAAGCCTAAAACCACCATTCGAATGGAGCATTTTTACCGCAAAATGCGCCAACGTTTTAATATCTTGATGACCGACGATCACGAGCCCGAGGGTGGCACGTGGAACTACGACAACGCCAACCGTCAAAAGCTCAAAGCCAAAGATTTGGCCAATATCCCTGAGCCGCTGTGTTTTAGCCACGATGTAAAGCATCTATTGGCGCGTATTAAACGCCACAAGATTGCGTCCCTTGGTCAGGCCCAAGAAAACTTACCTTGGCCCGTCACGCGCCACGATGCGCTGACCATGCTGCAGTATTTTTGCGATCACTTGCTGCCTAACTTTGGTCGCTTTCAAGATGCGATGACCGACCAAACACCAAACAAGTGGAGCCTGTATCACTCACGTTTGTCGTTTGCCCTCAACAGCAAAATGCTCAACCCTAAGCATGTGATTCAAGCAGCAATCTTAAGCTATCGCTACCGCAAAGAAATCGACATCGCGCAAGTAGAGGGTTTTGTGCGCCAAATTCTCGGTTGGCGCGAATACGTGCGCGGCATGTACTGGATCAACATGCCCGATTACAGCGAGCAAAACGTCCTAGAAGCCGACGGCGATTTACCGGAGTTTTTCTGGACTGGCGATACCAAGATGAACTGTCTTGCCAACGCTATTGGTCAATCACTGGACTACGCCTACGCGCACCACATTCAGCGCCTTATGGTGACAGGCAACTTCTGTATGCTGGCGGGCATTGAGCCGAAACAAGTGGATGAGTGGTATCTGGGGATTTATGTGGACGCTTTGGAGTGGGTCGAGCTACCCAACACCCGCAGTATGAGCCAATTTGCCGACGGCGGCTGGATTGCCTCTAAGCCTTACGCCGCGAGCGGCAGCTATATTCAGCGCATGGGAGATTATTGTGGTAACTGTGCCTACGATGTGAAACAAAAGACTGGTGAGGATGCTTGCCCACTTAACAGCCTTTATTGGCACTTTATGGTCAAGCATCGTGAGCGCCTACTGAAAAACCCGCGCATTGGCTTAATTTATGGCAACTGGGACAAGCAAGATGAAGCGCAGCAACAAGCCACGCTCGATCGTGCTCAGTGGTGTCTGGATAATATCAATCAGCTCTGATCACACAAGGGTGCGATCAGACTTATGCCGCCTGCTGCTGCGCTTCAGAGCAGGTGGTTTTCATAATATTTTGATAGATCTGCCACGCCGCTAGACCCGCCAAAACATTACCGACACTCGAGCCAATAAACAGCCCCCACAGACCGCCAATCTGACCACCGATCCAAAGCGCTGGTAGGAAGAAGGCAAACAAGCGAAGCGCCGACATCAACAGTGCTTTGTAAGGCTGCCCTAAGGCATTCGCCACCGACACCATCATCATACACACGCCCAATGGCCCTAAACTCACTGGCACCCACCATAAATGCCAAGTGACGATATCGGTCACCTCTTGATCGCTCGACATCAGTGAGGCAATCCACGGCGCAGCGAACGCGACCAGTACCGCAACCAGAGCCTGAAAACCTAAAACATACACCACAGCAATGCGCACCAAGCGGCGAATGTCGCCATAGTTGCCAGCACCATAAAAGCGCCCCACCATCGGCGGCAACGTCATGGTCAGCGCCAAAACGGTGACAATGGCAAAAAACTCAAAGCGCGAGCTGACGGCCCACGCCGCCACCGCCGCGGTACCGAATCCTGCCAAAAGCTTGGTCGCCAACACCGAGGATAACGGCGGCAGCAACTGACTGATCATCGCGGGCCCCATAATATGACCAATTTTGCTGAGCGTATCGAGCCAATGCAGACTAGAAAAATCAAACGTCAGCCAATGACTGGCATAGGATTTGGGCACAATGATCAACATGCCGATAGCAAACGCGACAATGGTGGCATAGGCGGCACCGACGATGCCAAAATCAAACACAAAGATGAACAGCGGATCTAAGGCGATGTTTAGTAGGCTGGTGACCACCATAATGGTGCCTGGCAGCATAGTATTGCCGTTGGAGCGACAAATACTGTAGAAGAAATAGATCATGGCGCCGATCCAAGTACTGACTAACCACCAGCCCCAATAATCATCGATGATCGGCGTGACGCTCTCAGGCGCGCTGAGCAGGGCCAAAATGCCATGACGAAACACCCAAACCAAGACCGACACCAAGGCAATACCGATGGCGCCAAGTAACACCACTAAGCCACCTAGCTGCTTAGCAAACACCGTATCATCGGCCCCAAGGGCGCGTGAAATCAACGACGTGGTCGCAATGCCTAGGCCGACTTGTAAGCCGATAAAGATCATCGCCATCGGTGCGGTAAAGCCTTGCGCCGCCAGTGGCAATACGCCTAATTGGCCGATAAAAGCACTGTCGACCAACTGAAAACTCATGATCGACAAGATGCCAAACAGCATCGGCCAAGTCATTGAAAAGAGTTGCTTCGACAAATAAGACGTAGTTTGCATGTCACCTCAGTGGCGTATTAATCCCAGTTGGCGACTATGATACTAAAGATCCATGACACTAAGGCGAATTTTCCCTGTTTTTTGCGCGGTTGCGGCGACAGCGCTCCGAGCAATATTTGACCTCATGCCAGCAGGAGGCCCATTTTTTGCGCCACACAAACGGGCGCTGGCAAACTTCACAGGTTTTGCTGGGGAGATGGGGTTTGGCGTGAGGCATAGGGTAATGCGCTCCTGTTAAGCGGTCGCATTACCCTACGTGCTAGGTCAAAAAAAGGATCACAGCGCCTTGTTAGGCTGAGCGCGAATCAACGACAAGCTTTCTTCGGCAAAACCGGTACCGGCTTCGGTGTAGAAGTTAAACACATTGTTGATGCCAGCCTGTAACATATGCTCGCGCTCGTCTTGGTAACGGGCGATCGCCGCCACCTGACCGGTAAAGCCCGTGCTACGCAGCTGTTTCACCACATTGGTACTATCATCCGCCGATGGCAGCGCCAACAGCACTAGCTTCACTTGCGAAAGATCTAAGTATTCCCATAAGTCGACGTCTTCACCGTCACCGAAGAAAACATTATGGTTTTCGCTTTGCATTTGCTTAATACGGAACTGATCCGCATCCATGCCAGCAACCACATCGCCCTCGACCATATTGCTCAAGGATTCGTAGGCACCACGACCGACTCGACCAAGACCCACCACCAAGATCTCCATATTTTTAGGCTGGTAGAAGGTATCTTCTGGCAGTGGCACCGCATGCTCGTAATGGCGAATGCGATCTTTGTAATGACGGAAATAGCTGTGGGCTTTGCGGTACAAAATACTGGTAATAACAAACGAGAACGACACCGCGAGCGCCAAAATCACCAACCAATCGTTACTGATCCAACCCGCCTCGACACTCAATGCCACTACGATCAAACCAAATTCACTGTAGTTTGACAGCACTAACGCCCCCAAGAATGAGGTACGGCCGCGCAGGCGCAAACTGGTAAACATAAAGAAAAACAGCACAAACTTGGCCAGCAACAGTAACGTTAACAAAGCACTGATGCCCAGCATTTCCCAAGTCGGCAAGGCACTGAAACCAATACTTAAGAAGAAGCCGATCAAGAATAAGTCTTTGAAGTTCATCAACGACTTATTAAGCTCCGAGGCCTTGCTATGGGACGCCAACAAGATTCCTAAGATCAGAGCACCTAAATCGCCCTTCACGTCCACTAGATAAAATAGCTCATAGCCGCCCAGTGCCAAGAATAAGCCCGTCAGCGGCAGCATTTCCCCGTGGCCAGATTTGTCCACCAGCTTGCCAATGACCGGGCGCAACGGAATTAAAGCAAATAACAGCAGCGCCCACAGACTGGGTGCCTTGCCCGTTGCCAACACCAAGAACACCACCGCAACGATATCTTGCATTACCAAAATACCAAGCGCCAACTGACCGTGACGCGTCTTCAGCTCACCGGCTTCTTCGAGTAGTTTGACGATACATACGGTACTGGAGAAACTTAATGCAAAGCCAACTAAGGCTGCGGTACGCAGCGTCAAGACATCAAAATATTGCAGCCCAGCAAGACCTGCCAACGAGGCCACACCGATCACTAAAATGGTCCAAACGCCCATGTGACCAAGGGTCGATGCCCATACTTCACGTTTGAGTAAGTCTTTAACATGAAGCTTCAAGCCGATACAAAACAGCATCAAGGTAATGCCAAGATCGGACAGGTGCGACAGCACGCTCGACGGCTGCACCTGCATAAAATTCAGAATAAAACCTGCGGCCAAAAAGCCGATTAAGGGGGGCAGATTGACCATCTTTACGGCCAAACCGCAAACGAAGGCAAACAGTATCCAGATAAATTCCATAGCGTATTCGTATTCCTAGTCTTTAATGCTTGAGATAAGCCAGCGCAATGAAAGCATATTTTGCGTCAATAATGGAGTGGCCCCTAGGCTTCAGAAGCCATTTTTATGCCAAATGTAGCAAGATGGCGCCCATTAGCGCCGCAATGGCGGCATACACCAACATAGGAATGACGGTACGCTTAATCATGGCGCCTTCTTGGTTTTTAATGCCCAAAATCGTCGCCACCGCAATGATGTTATTGATGCACACCATATTGCCCATGGCCGCGCCCACTGACTGCAGCGCCAACACCAGCGCTACCGGCAAAGCGGTCTGCTCAGCAATACCATATTGAATGCCACCAAAGGTTAAATTAGACACCGTCGCGGACCCGGAAAAGAACGAGCCCAGCGCACCCAATAATGCCGCCACATAGACCCAGCTTTCTCCCATTAACCGCGCCAAACCATCGGCGATGATAAAGATAGGCGCGCGCTCATCGCCCTGCATCATAAAGTTGACCATCATCAGCGCGCCGATCAAGGCAATCACTGGCAGCTTAATGCGAGCGCCGGTCTCACCAAGGGCCAGTTTTAGCGTCGCCCAGCGCAAAGACAATATCGGCACCAACAGTAACACCGTCACCACAAATGGGATCAGCGCTGGCACATACAGCGTTTTATAAGACCAATTCACCGAGGTGTCCAAAATGCCGCGCCAGCTGATAATCAACGCCTCGCTGACCTCGATCCCAGCTAGACTAAACCAAGGGGTGGTGCTGTTTAGCAGGGCTTTGATCTCTAGCTGCTGCACTCGCGTCACGATCAAGATGACGATTAATAATATAAAAGGCGACAGGGCTTTCAGTACTGCTACAAACGGCAAGGAAGCTGTGCTGCTAAGGGGCGCTTGATGCTCGCGGTGCAGGCCAACGCCAGCCTTGGCCGCAGCAATGGAAATGGCCAAGCCAAGCGCGCCACCTAACAAAGCGGGGAACTCGTAATTGATCTGCGCCAGTAAAAAATACGGCAGCGTACAACTTAAAATACTGATGAGGATAAACAGAAAATTGGCACGAATGGCTTGCCAACTGACGAGGAACTTAAGCGCCAAAACAGGGATCACCAAGCCCGCGGCCAAATGCATCAGGCCGGTGTAAGAGGAGATTTGCAACACCATGACATCGCTTAGATTCAGCGCTTCAAAACCAAACCAAGTGGGTGTGCCCACTGCGCCAAACGACACCGGCACACTGTTCATTACCAAGGTCAGCAACGCCACAGACATCGGCGCAAAGCCGAGCCCCACCAAAATCGGCGCAGCAATAGCCGCAGGCGTACCAAACCCAGACGCCCCTTCAAGCATAAAGGCAAATGCCCAACCAATGATCATCAGCTGCGCCACCTGATTGGTACTGATGCGCTCCAGCCAATGGCGCAGCACTTCTTCTGCACCCGAATGCACCAAGACGCGATTGAGTAAGATGGCTCCGGCAACGATCGAGATTGGCGTCAACACCGATAACACACCAGCAATACCATTGGCCGTGAGGAGTTGCAGTGACGCCTCAAAATACCCCAGCTGAATCAACGCGGTCAGTAACGCGGTAAGCGGCAGCGCCACGTGAGAAGGCCAAGGCGAGGGCTTGGTCATACTCCAAATCAAAAACACCACTGGGCATAAGGCCATTAAGGTCGCCATTCGCTGTCATCTCCTTGGTACTGAGCAAGTTACGCGTCCATGTCTACACATAGTAGTGCATCTGAGCGACAGCGCGATGACCTAGGCCTTAAAAAGGCTATTCTAATTGCTGTTGTTTGAGTAGATGTAGCAGGACTTCTGGCACGAATTTGCGTGGTTGCGAGATGGCATAAAAGTGCTCATAGGCCTGAGGCAGCTCTTGGTAGACTTCTAAGCGGCCCATTTCGATCTCGTCTTTGACCACCACCGGCGGTAACACCGATAAATAGCCACTGTCACGGGCCAATAGACGCATCATCGCCATGTCGTCGACTTCGGTTTTGACATCAGCACGATACTGATGGGTGGTGCAAAAGGACTCAAACAAAGAGCGTATGCCCATATTATGGCCCGGCAAAATCCACTTTTTATCGGCATACCCCTCAGGGAACTTCGTCTTTGGCTTAGCGCCAGAAGGACCGACGATCGCCACTGATTGGCGTGCTACCAATTGGTTTTGCCACATCACACCTTGTACATCATTGGCCAAGGCGCGGTTGGTCAAAGCAATATCCAACTCATGGCTACTCAAGCCCGCCATCAAATCACTGATATTGCGCGCATAGAGCGAAAAACTCACCGATGCATCATCGAGCAAGGGAGCAATGAAGGCTTCGATAAAGTTACGCGACAAGTGGGTTTCAAAACCGATGTTGAGATGATGGTGCTGAGTATTACCGCTTTTGAGAAATTGCTCCAACTCTTCGCCCGTAGCGAAGATATCTTGCGCATAAAGTTGTACTTTTTTGCCCACATCCGTCAGAACCAGGCGTCGCCCCTCGCGCTCAAACAAGGTTTGCCCTATCTTATTCTCTAGCTGTTTGATTTGTGAGGACAAAGCCGATTGCGACACGTGCAATTGCTCTGCTGCTTGGGTCAAATGGCCAATACTTGCCACACGCCAAAAGTAATAAAGATGATGGTAATTTAAGCGTGCCATAAGGATTCCTTATTGCTGCTTTGATTAATATCAAAAACAGAACGTTTCATTAAAATATATGTATTTTTATTAACGTTAATCTAACGGCATACTGGCGCCACTTTCAACAATTTCCATGGCGAAACCAATGACTTTTTTGACTTTTTTGTTGCCAGCTCTGTACGCCCTGATCGGCCTTGCCTGCGGCTTACCTAAGCTACGCCAGCATGCCGCGCGGGTCGCGCTCGTCGGCGTATGGACCGCTCCCGTGTTGCTTGTCGCAATCTTGTCTTCTTGGTGGCTGTTTTCAGCCGATCAAAGCGCCCCCATTTATACCTCCTTACTCAGTGCCTTAATGCTGATTTTGGTAGTGTTTATGGCGTGGGTGTTGGTGAGCTTTTCCCAGCGTTATATGGCCGGCGAGCCGCGGGTTGATCACTATTATCGCGCCCTAATGCTGACGCTGGCTGCGGTGACACTGACCTTGTCTAGTAATCACTTACTTTGGTTCTGGGCTGGCTGGGTTGGTATTAGTCTGGGCCTACACTACTTGTTAACCTTTTACCCGGATCGTCCGCGGGCAATCCTAGCGGCGCACAAGAAATTTATCTTAGCCCGTGTTGCTGAGCTGTCGCTACTGTGTGCTTTTGGCCTGCTCTACTGGACGCACGAAACCTGGTACTTATCAGAAATCATGAATCAGATGTACGGCGCGCTGACTTGGCAAGAGCAAGTAGCCGCCTGCTTGATTGCTGCCGCCGCATTGATGAAATGTGCCCAGCTGCCCGTTCATGGCTGGCTGATGCAAGTGGTCGAAGCGCCTACGCCGGTCAGCGCGCTTTTACACGCGGGCATTATCAACTTGGGCGGTTACTTAGTCCTTAGCTTCTATCCTTTACTGCAACTGAGCAGTGCTGCGATCTGGTTATTGCTCATCGTGGCGGGTTTAACGACTGTCATCAGTGCCCTAGTGATGACCACACGTATCAGTATCAAGGTACGTTTGGCATGGTCGACCAGCGCACAAATGGGCTTAATGCTGCTTGAGTGTGCGCTCGGACTATATGAACTGGCGGTGCTGCACTTGATGACGCACTCAGTGTACAAAGCCCATGCTTTCTTGAACTCTAGTAGCGCTGTGCATGACTACCTAACCCGTAAAGTAGCGCCCGATGAGAACCCGCACTTTATCGCGTGGGGTGCGGCGGCATTGTTTAGCACAGTGGCGGTCGGTGCCGCCATCTGGTTGTGGCAATACCAAGGCCCTATGAGCCCATGGTTATTAATGTGGTTTGCCTTGACCCTCTTAGTTGCACAGTGGCGCAGTGTGCCACGACCCAGCGCTTTCTTGCGCTTAGCGTTGACAGTCATCGGCTTGGCATTGCTTTATGGTGGTTTAAAATCCGCTACAGGCTGGCTGCTGCACGGTCATATCCCTGAGCACACCGTGATGGCGTTTGGTGCCGAGGATATTTGGGCCTGTGCTTTGTTTGTGGTGTTGTTTGTGTTGGCGATCTGCCTGCGCTACTTGGCGCATTTGCCTTGGGTGCGCCGCTTCTCAGTGACTTTATTTGCGGGCCTTTACTTAGATGAATGGTTCACCAAGCTGACGCTGCTGATCTGGCCTGTGAGCCTACCGGCGTATTCGAAAGCTAAGCACCACGGTGTGGCGCTGATATTCCCAAATCTTGCAAAAGGCTGGAAGAAATAATGATGGATACTCACGCTCAACTCGAACTCAATGACGCGCAACAGAGTGCGCTGACACAAGCCACTAAGTGCCTAGCACCGAACTGGCCGCTGGATCAGATGATCGCTGTGAATCCTCTATGGAACCTAGTTGACCAGCCTTTTGACCAAGTCGCGACCAACATGTCTCTGCTGGCTGGCATTCGCTGTCATATGGACATCACCACCTACGTGCAGTGGTACGAGGACGGCCGCATTGCCAATGACCGTCTTATGCAAGCCGCCAACGAATATGGCTTGGACATGTCGCCAGAGTCGCTAATCATTTATTTGAGTAAAGAGTCGAGCCGCACCCAAAGCTGGCGCAACATCGCTGACTGGGCTGACTTAACCCGCAGCACGGCGAAGATGTCGTGGCACGATGAAATCACCCATCAAATCAGCCAATTTTGCGCCGCACATTATCAACAGCAACGCCCGATGCTGAACCGCCAATACCGTCAACAATCGTTGAACTTGTATCAACACTGGCTACAGGTTTCACGCATGGACCGCGGCTTGGCGATCATCATGTCAGAGGCAGGCCTTGATAAAGAATTTGATCACTTGCCGGACGATCAAGAAGCCTTGTTTGCTGAAGCTATTAAAACGCTTGAGGTAAACGATAACGCGCTGCCGGCCTACGCCCAATCTCTACTGCTCGACATCAATGGCTGGGGCTCGTACTTGGCTTATCGTGCGTTTGAGGCGCAAAAATCTGGCAAAACCAACGACGACCTGCGCTCACTGCTCGCCATTAAGATGGCATGGGAGCTGGTCGTTTGGCGCTATCTTGCGCAACACGATGCCGATGATTTTGAGCTGCTACAAGAGCGCTGGCAGCGTCAACTTAACCACATCGTTGAACTACGCAGTCAGCACCATGACGCCATGATTATCCAGCGTGTCTGGGCCCGCGCGTTGGAGCTGAGTGAACAGCAATCTATGCATCAGCAGCTTAAGGACGTCGCACCACAACACACTTCAGCACCGCGCTTGCAAGCAATCTTTTGTATCGATGTGCGCTCCGAAGTGTATCGTCGCGCCCTAGAGCGCCAAAGCAGCGAGATCGAAACTTATGGTTTTGCTGGGTTCTTTGGTTTACCGATTGAATACGAACAAGCGGGCACCCAAGTCACACGCCCGCAACTACCTGGCTTGGTACCACCCAGCATTCGCGTGTTTGAAAGCCAAGCGGACGACAGTCAACTTGATCGCGCTAATCGCAGCGCCAGCTGGAATCGCTGGGGCAATGCGGCGACCGCGACCTTCTCCATGGTCGAATCCATGGGCTGGTGGTATGCGTTTAAACTGTTTAAAAAGACCGTCGCTGGTGAAACCAAAGCGCACTCACCGAAGATCCTAACCAACCACACGCACTGGACTCTGACACGCCAAGGCACCACCCTGGGTATCAATGATCAAGCACAATTGGCCAAAGGCGTGCTCGATACCATGGGACTGCATTCGTTTGCCGACACCATCATGCTGGTCGGTCATGGTAGCCACAGCTGCAATAACCTACAGAGCGCTGGCCTTGAATGTGGTGCCTGTGGTGGCCAAAGCGGTGAGGTCAACGTGAAAGTCTTGGCGCAACTGCTTAACGACAGCCAAGTGCGCGAAAAGCTCGTGACACTGGGCTACAACATCCCTAAGCAGACACAATTTGTGCCAGCACAACACAACACCATCACCGACCATATTACCTGCTACAACAACGTAAAAGACGCTGACGTGATCGACTGGCTCAAGCAAGCCACGTATTTGACGCAGCAAGAACGCGCTCCGCGTTTGGATGAAGCGTTGATGAATATGGACAAAGAAGAGCGCGATCGCGCCTACCAAAAACGTGCCAAAGACTGGTCACAGACTCGCCCAGAATGGGGCTTGGCGGATAACAACGCCTTTATCATCGCCCCGCGTCAGCATACGCGTAATCTGGACTTGGAAGGTCGTTCGTTCTTACACGATTACGATTTTGAACAAGACCCTGACGGCGCAGTGCTAGAGCGCTTGATGACCGCGCCCATGTTGGTGACCCACTGGATCAACATGCAGTACAACCTTTCCACTACTGATAACTTCAAGTTCGGCAGTGGCAACAAAGTTTTGCACAACGCGGTCGGTGATCACATTGGCGTGTTTGAAGGCAACGGGGGCGACCTGCGCATTGGCTTGGCGCTGCAATCTTTGCACAACGGCGAGCAGTGGATGCACACGCCCCAGCGTCTTGCAGTCTACATCCGCGCACCGAAAGATACTATTGCCGCGATCGTCGCTAAGCATGAGTTGTTGCAAAACTTGGTCAACAACGACTGGCTGTATCTGTTCCATTGGCAAGATGGGCAGCTTAACCGCTACTACAAAGAAGCGTGGTTAGTGCGTTAGAACGAAAGCGTTGTACGAGGGGGCTATTGCCCGCGATTGGCAGTGCAGCCGCCTTGGCTTTAGTTCAGCAAGCTAACGCTTGTAATCGGGGATACAATCCCCTCGTACCAGGCTTCTGCCGTATGAAAATCTTGTACGAGGGGGCTATTGCCCGCGATTGGCGGTGCAGCCGCCTTGGCTTTAGTTCAGCAAGCTAACGCTTGCAATCGGGGATACAATCCCCTCGTACCGACCCTCTGCTGTATGAAAATCTTGTACGAGGGGGCTATTGCCCGCGATTGGCGGTGCAGCCGCCTTGGCTTTAGTTCAGCAAGCTAACGCTTGTAATCGGGGATACAATTCCCTCGTACCGAGCTACTACCTCGTTAGCTTGAGAGCTTCAGCCATTGTCCATTTGAAGCGATCTCCCGAGCTTGCTCGTTGGAGCGAAAAATGGATATGGCTGAAGCGATTTCAACCTGAATTACTACCAACCTAGCCAACGATCCATACAATTTTTAAGCGACTATTCGCGCCTGCGCGTGGAATGCTGCACCACTTTTAGAGCTTCAGCCATTGTCCATTTGAAGCGATCTCCCGAGCTTGCTCGTTGGAGCGGAAAATGGATTTGGCTGAGGCGATGCTGCTAATACAAATCCGTGTGTAAGCGTTCACTTAGGTATTGTTCTGGGATGATCTCTCGTAGGGTGTCGTTGACCGCTTCACCAAAGCCTTGGCGGCTACCGCAAAGGTAGATATGCGCGCCTTTGTGTTCGACCCATTCGCGTAACGCTACCTCATGCATGGTCAACAGGGATTGCACATAGAGACCGTCGGTGCGCGACCAAGCGGTATGAAAACGTGTCAGTACGCCCTCATCTTGGAAGCGTTGCAGTGCGTCGTGAAAATAGGCGTCATGTTCAAAGTATTGTTCGCCAAACAGCAGCCAGTTTTCCGTCTCTGAACCCCAATTTTGCTTCTGTTGTAAAAAGCCCATAAACGGCGCTAAACCGGTGCCCGCGCCAATCATGATCAGCGGCACATCGCCCACCAAATGAAAGCTTGTGTGCTCACGAAGACTGGCTTCGATACGCTGACCTGGTTGCAGTTGTGTTAGATAGCCTGAGGCAATCCCTAACGTGCCATCTGCACGCCAATGTTGACGCACCAGTAACTCCACGTAATCAGGCTCACACGAGGCGATTGAATAGAGGCGTTCATGCAAAGGTGTGAGCTGGTCGACCAGTGCCTGCGGCGTATCGGCTTGTTCATATTCCCATTCAAGTTGGGTCAAGGCATCCAATAACAGCATTCTTTGACCGGCGAGCTGCACGGCTTCAGAGCCCGAAAAGCCATAACGCTCAAGCCGCTGTCGCACGCTATCACGGTTAACTTGTGGCATCACCGCCAACACATCCCCAGGCTGATAACGAACGCCTGGCAGGCAAAGGCGTATGCGGTAGGCCAAACGTAAGGCTTGCTGCGGGTTGAGGCACTCATTCTGCTGTACCACAAACTCGTCGTATTGCAGCGCCACCTTTTGATTCGCCAGACCGAGTAGCTGGGCGATTTGTTGCCACCAAGTCTCGACCGCACGTAAATCCATGCGATCCACTTCTTGAAGCGGTAATAGGCGCTTAAAGCCTTTTTGATCGAGCAAATCAGACAGCTGGTAGCCAAACGCACAAAAGGTTTGATAAGTACGATCACCCAGTGCTAGCACGCTAAACTTGGTCTCACAGGAAGCCGCTTGAGTCGTTTGCAATTCATGGACAAGTTTATGTGCCGCATCTGGCGCGGCGCCATTACCATGGGTACTGACCACGAAAAACACGCGCTGATAACTCTGCAGCTGTTGGGCGCTTAATTGTGACACGCAGCGTAGATCCACCAACGGCTGCGCAGCTTTGTGCAGTTGTTCTGCTAAGCGCTTGGCGCTACCCGTTTGGCTAGCGTAAGCAATCAAGGCACTGCGCTGCCCTGCTTGGCTAGGAAGGCGCTTGCGCACATCAAAATACACGCTTAAACAGGGCACAACGATCAAAAACAGCGTCCACCATGGGGCAATCGCTACGCTACCTTGGGTCAGCAAAAACACTTTTGAATACAAGAGTACGCCAGCCATCAGCGCCATAGAGACTCCGAAACGGCGCAAGGGAGCATATTGAAATGCCCAGACAGACACCGCCAATACCACATACAGCAGATACTGACTGATGTGCAGCATAGCGCTTAACCAATGCCATTCACGGGATGAAAATACGTAGCCAAGTTGGCCATCAGCCACGTGCGCCATGAGACCACTCGGCAGTTGATATACCTGATACTGAGCGAGACTAAAAACAGGCACCAACAAAGCACTAAATGCCTCACTAGAATAACTGTAGTCACTGCTGCTCAAGACACTCCATAGGTAAAACAACACCCATAGTAATAAGGCACTGGCCACATACACTAGGCGATCTAGTTGCTGCACCACCTTCACAAACCAAGTCGGCACACTTCTCTCCGTAAACTAACGTAAATATCAACAATAATTATTGTTATTATATTGCACATTTTTAACGATAGCGATTATCATTAGCGAGTAATTTACGTTTAAGAACATTTTCACCTATGAACACCAAAATCGTTGCACTAAATCGCTGGGCCCGTTGGCTTCATATCTATAGCGCCGCCCCCGTTTTATTGCTGATGATCTTTTTCGCTGCAACCGGTGTGTTCTTAAACCATATCGATTGGGATTTAGGCAGTACTGAGCAAACCTCACAAACATTCGATTTACCCGAATCCTTGCTCAGCCTTGATTGGGAAAGTGAATCCACCGCTACTGCATTGAGTGTATTGCAATGGCTGGATCAAGAGCACGGGATTCATGGGGTGGATTTAGAAATCAATTGGGAGCCTGCAGAGCAGCTTCTACTGCTGCATTTAGACGGCCCACAAGGCAGTTATGCAGTGGAAGTCTACCCAGACGATGAAGTGGCCGATGTGTTTATTCGGGACCTGCCGTTTTTAGAAATGCTTAATAACCTACACCGTGGCAAACACGTCACAGGATTTTGGCGCTGGCTGTCTGATAGTGCCGGTGTGTTTATGCTGGTGTTTTGTCTGTCGGGATTATGGCTTTTGGTAATCAACACCTTACAACGTACCACCACACTTAGTTGGGTCGGTATCGGCTCTTTGGTAACAGTGTTGGCGATTTATTTGATGCATTAAAGGAGAGCTGCATGCGCTCACTCATAAATAAAACATTGCTTGGCGCGGCCCTTGGTATGGCAAGCCTAGCACAAGCTGCAACGGTAGAAGTGGCGTTTGAGATTCCACGCCCAGACGCCGAGCGCTACGCCAAACCTTATGTGGCGATTTGGGCTGAACAAGGCCGCGACAGCGAGCATTTGCTGGTTTGGCATTTACAAGGTGAAAAGGACAAATGGCTCTCTGACCTGCGCCGCTGGTGGCGTAAAGTCGGCCGTTACGACCACCATATCGATGGGCTCACCGGCGCAACCAAAGGCCCTGGCCACTACAGCGAAACCTTTAATGTCAACGACGACTGGGACAAGTTCACCCTGTATGTCGAAGCCGCTCGTGAAAACGGTGGCCGTTCACTGGTGAAAGCGAAGATTGACCTCAACGATGGCCAAAGCCAATACCGTATTCCAGCCGAAGACGAGCTGGGCGACATCTTGATTACTGTAAAATAACACTTAAGGACTACCCATGTTTAAAGCGACTCTTTGCGCGCTAGGCCTATTGGCCGCTAGCAGCACTATGGCTCACGAGCTAATGATCATGCCGGCGAAATCTATTATTACCGAAGCGCCCGCTTCAGTTGCCGTTGATATTTCAGCGTCACATGGCGTGTTTCGTTTTGATAAGCCAGTAGGCGCAGACAATATCAATGTGTATGGCGCTAATGGCAAACGTATTCGCAACATCGGCACTGTCGTTAAGAGCGCTTCGCGCACGTCATTTGACCTGCCTATTGACGAAAACGGCACCTACAAAATCGTGTACGGTGGCTCTGAGCCAATGTACATGACGACCTACACCATCGGTAAGCGTGACACACAAAAACGCCTACGTGGCAGCTTGGCTCAAGTACAAGATTTGATCCCAGAAGACGCGAAAAACATCGAAACCATCAAAATGAGTCGCTACGGCATGTCATTTGTGACCGCCAAAATGCCAACTGAAGAAGTCATCAATCCGACTAACGAAGGCTTTGAAATCATCCCGGTGACGCATCCTGCTGACTACATCAATGGTGAAGAGCTTGAATTCCAAGCCTTGCTAGACGGTGAAGCCGTCGAAGGCGTTGAGATTACGGTGAAAGCCGAAGCGGCACTCTACAATGGCGAACTTGAGCCAATCAAAGCGACCACCGACGAAGACGGCATGGCGAGCATCGAAATCGAAAATGCCGGCCGTTACGCGGCAACATTTGGCTACCAAGGTGAGAACCCAGGCGCTGATGCCGATAAAGCCTTCTACACCGTGTTTTACACCTTTGAAGTGGTATACGAATAATGAGCAAAGCGACCTTATTAATGGGTAGCTTAATGGCGTTGCTTTCGAGCAGCGCCTTTGCGCATTACCCGACTCTAGATTGTCAATTGGCGAACCAAGAAGTCAGCTGTGTTGCTGCCTACAGCGACGGTTCTTTAGCCCATGGTGAAACCATCGAAGTGCGCAGCTACGACGAAGAGCTATTAACTCGTCAGACTACGGACAATATGGGTGAAATCCATATTCCACAGCCAGACGGCGAATATTACTTAATGTTCGATCCAGGTCATGAAGACCCTGCTGAGTTTGACTATGCCGAATTCTGAGATTGAGATCGTGCCACCAGCGGATGGCCGCGGCGAGACACGCAACTTTCTGCTGGTGTGTGCTGGGGTCATAGCCACGGCACTCATATTGCTGTCGTTGATTCATAAAACCAGCGCTAATGCCTTGCCTGAGCTGCCCGCGTCGTTAATCAACGCCGCCACGCAGATCAGCAATGCGGTGGAAGAAATCGCCATGCTCGAAGAAGCCGGTCTCATCACAGCCCCCTACCAGCTAGACGAACTGCCACTACCAACCATTAAAGGGCAAGCTTTTACGCAGCAAGAAGATGACTGCTTCAGCCTGCTTACGGGTGATTTTCAGTTCATTGTCGAGCGCCATGAAGACGCTTGGGATGCCCACTGGACGCAGACCGAGCAAGCCGTCGATTGCCATGCTGCCATCACTTGGCACACGCTAAACCAATAGGATTTCACATGCGATATTTACTCCTGAGCTTACTTATTTTAATGAGTGCCCAAGCCAGTGCGCGGTTACAAGTCGGCGTGACATTGCACCCTTACTACTCATACGTGAGCCATATTGTCGGCGAACGTGGCGATGTACTGCCTCTGATCGAGAGCGGCTTTAACCCGCATAATTACCAGCTCAACCCTGCTGATATTGAGCGTTTAAATAGCTTGGATGCCCTAGTCGTAAATGGCATCGGCCACGATTTATTTGCGACGCAAACCGTCGACCGACTGCAACCCAAAAACCTTCAAGTGATTTACGCCAATAAAGATGTGCCACTGATTGGTCATGATGAAAAAGTCAATCCACATTCGTTTGTCTCGATTGATGCTGGCATTCGCCAGGTGTACACCATTGCTAAAGCCTTGGGTGAGCTCGACCCTGACAACAAGACCTACTTCCTTAAAAATGCCATGCAGTACGCCAAAACTCTGCGCGCCTTAAAAACACCGGTACAAGAAGCCCTACTTGATAAAGATGTCAGCAATATCCGTATTGCCAGTACTCACGGTGCTTACGCTTACTTGCTGCAAGAGTTTGGTTTAACCGTCTCAGCGGTGATTGAGCCAGCGCACGGCGTCTCGCCGACCGCTTCGCAGCTAGAAGAAACCATCCAGACCATTCGCCAGCAAAACATCGATGTGCTGTTTACTGAGCTGAATATGGAAAACCACTATGTCGATATGATCGAGCAAGAAACCGGCATTAAGGTGTACTACTTCAGCCATATGACCCACGGCGAATACAGCGCCGATCAAGTCGAGCGTGAGATGGGCAACAACTTGAAGAAACTGGCTGAGGCGCTGCAATAATGATGGGCCCAAGTTTATACCTTGCCAACGTCAACGTGACTGTCAAAGGCATGCCTTTGCTCGAGTCACTGGACCTTAACTTAGACGGTGGGCAGTGGCATGGCATCGCTGGCCCCAATGGCGGCGGCAAGAGTACCTTGCTAAAAGCCATCGCGGGGCTTCATAACCACAGCGGCAGCATTAAGCTACATTGGCCCGAGGGCCGCAATCACGCGGGTTATATGCCGCAACTGTCGCCCTTTGATGCATCTTTGCCCGTCACAGCACTGGATTTTTTGCGTATGCACTGTGACAAACGCCCCGTGTGGCGCCGCTTTAAAGGCGATCCTAAAATCGATGCGGTGGTCGAGCGTGTCGGTATCAACAAACTCTTAGGTAAGCGTTTGGGTACCTTGTCTTCTGGTGAACGTCAGCGTGTCCTGCTGTCCTGCGCACTACTAAACGAGCCGCATATTTTGCTGCTCGATGAGCCTTTAGCGGGCGTCGATAAACACGGTCGAGAGCAGATTCTTGAGATTTTAGTGCAGTTCAAAGCCAACGGCGGCACCATCGTCATGATCGAGCACGACTGGCAGATTCTACAAGCTCACTGCGATACCTTGTCGTGGATCGACGGCGGCCTACAGGGCCACGACGACCCGACCACGCTACTGCAATCATTTCAATCGCTTCACATAGGTTTGCGCCATGCTAGCTAGTATTCATGATGTGTTTTCCAGCCTAGTGGCGCTGGGATTGTTACCGGCGATTTTTGACTACGGATTTGTCGTCAACGCGTTCTTGGCCTGTCTTATGATCGGCCCGCTGCTCGGTATGCTAGGCACCTTGGTGGTGGTAAAACGCTTGGCGTTTCTATCCGAAGCCGTCGGCCACAGTGCCCTGACCGGCGTCTCGATTGGTATCTTAATGGGCGAGCCGGCCACCGAACCTTGGATCAGCTTGTTTGCCTTCTCGGTGTTGTTTGCTTTGACGCTACAGTGGGTGCGCGGGCGCACGACGGTGCCTTATGATGCTTTGATCGGCGTCTTTTTGGCATTTGCCTTGGCATTAGGTGCAGCGCTGCTGATGTTTGTCGCTAAGAAAATCAATGCTCACTTGGTGGAGCAGGTGCTGTTTGGTTCGATCTTAACCGCCTCCGCCTACGATTTAATTATTTTGGCGGTGATTACCACCATTGTTATGGGGCTGGCTTTTTTCAGTGCCAACCATGCCTATTTGAATGCATTAAGCCCCGATATTGCGCGCTCGCGTCGTATCGCGGTGACTCTGCATGATTATGGTTTTGTGCTGCTGATCGCACTGGTCACCGTCGCGGCGGTAAAAATTATTGGCGCCATCTTGGTCGGTGCCTTGCTGTTGATCCCTGCGGCCAGCGCTCGCCTGATGGCACGTGATCTGCGCGGTATGGTCGGTTATTCGGTACTGATAGCCACGACTAGCGCCTTGATCGGCGTGTTACTGCCTATGTATATGAAATGGGCCATTGGTACGGGACCGGCCATTATTTTAGTGGCCTGTGTCTGGTTTGTTATCGCTATCTCTGTTTACTCTCTGCGCAAAGGAGGCTCCACCGCATGCGCGTAATTCTCTCTAGTCTATTACTGCTGTGCGCTAATTGGGCGCTGGCCGCCAATGTCGCGACCGTCGCGCCGATTACTTACAGCATGACCTCAGCGCTGCTGGCTGACACCGATATTGAGGTGACTTATTTGCCTCCTACACGCTTGCCGATTAATCGTATCCCCAGCTGGCTCAATCGCAATGAAACCGAGCCGATGGCGCACTTTGATGCGATTGTAAATATCAGCTCGTTACGCCCTGAGTTGGCCTTCTATGTGCCGCTGCGCAGTACTAATGTGCGCATTGTGCCGATCGATATTGCTAAGGCCCTGATCCCAGGCGGTGAGCAAGTGGCGACCCATGAGCCAGACGAATATTTTTGGCTCAATACCAACAATGCCTTATTAATGCTTGGCATCTTAAAGCGTGACTTGATCGCTTTGTGGCCCGATCAAGCGGATCAGATTAATGCCAATTTCCAAGCCAATAGCCGCGCACTGCGCCAAGTCGCATTGGATATGGACGATGCCTTGCTGATGTCTGGCTTTGATGCGGTAACCAATGGCAAAGACTCGGTGACGCCCTTTAGTAAAGGGCTTCTGCTACCCACCCTTGAAGCCGATGAATTGGACGGCATGACGGCGGTGGAGATTAATACCAAGGCAGGCGCTAACACTTGGCAAATTGACGACTTCAGCCGCTACAGCAAGCAGAGCTTTAGTGAGCGCTGGCAGGCTACACTTAACAACCTGCCCACCCGCTAGCGCCTCGTTGTAACAGCCAATCAAAGCTAAAAAGCAAGCCATGCAGCCCATGGCTTGCTTTTTTTCGTTATATACATCCTCATTTCTCTAAACAAATCACCAAAAGTTATATGACTAATGAAAAAATATGCACAAAACATATTCCAATAACAATAATTATCATTTAACATCCGCTTCTCATTAAAACTATTACATTCATTAAACTGCTTTACATGGATACACCAATGAAGAACGCGAACACTTTGAACAAAGGTCAATTCAAGATTGCTCCGATCGCTTTAGCGGTTGGCTCCGCACTGGCGCTGATGAGCTCACCAAGCTTTGCTGCTGAGCAAAACAGCGCTGAGCTAGAGCGTATCGATGTTATTGATACGTCTGAAAATGGCTACAAAGCCGGTGCGCCAGCTAGCCCTAAATTCACGCAAGAAATGGTTGATACCCCAAAAACCATCAACGTAGTGAATGAGCAAGTACTGGAAGATCAAGGTGTCACGTCCCTAGAAGACGCGTTACGCAATGTTTCTGGTGTATCTACCTTTGGTGCCGGTGAAGGTGGTGGCGGTAACGTTAACACTTCTGACAACGTCACAATTCGTGGTTTTGATGCCAATGGCAGCATCTACTCTGATGGTATCCGTGATGTGGCAGGCTACAGCCGTGACACTTTTAACACTGAGCAAATCGAAGTCGCTAAAGGCGCCAATGGTTCGGTATATGGTAAAGGTTCCGCGGGCGGCTCGGTTAACCTAGTAACTAAGTCTGCACACCTACGTGGCGATCAAAACAGCATCAGCGCCTCTTACGATGAAGCTGATACTAAGCGTTTGACTGGTGACTTCAATAAAGTCCTATCGGATGACAGCGCTGTACGTTTGAACTTGATGACCGAGCAAGGTGGCGATTACTGGGATAACGGCGAAGAAGAATACAAGAGCTATGCTGTGGCGCCATCTTACTTCCAGCAAATCAGCGAAGATACCGATGTTACCTTTAACTTTATGTACATGAAGCAGGACAACACACCAGTGATTGGCTTGCCATTCATCACTGAAGAGGTTTCCAATGCGTCAGGTGTGCCAGAAGGCATGATCGCTGAGAAATACTGGGACAATTACTACGGTGTAAAAAATCGCGACTTTGAAGAAGTTGATGCCCTAACCCTAACCGCGATTGTGAACCATAAGTTAAACGATGCGTGGAACCTACGCAGCCAAACACGCTATGGCGAGACCGAAACCAAATCTATTATCCACCGCCCTTGGCCAGAAAACCTAGGCGACCGCGACAACCCTAATTACACTGGTAACTATGGTTTAGTTTTCCCTAAAACTAACTTCAGCGAAAACCAGCTAGTGGTCACACAACTGGACTTTATCGGTGAAAAGTACACTGGCAAGATTCGCCATGATATCGTCGTCGGCGCCGAAGCCTACCGTGAAAACCAGAAAACACCGAATGTAGATCTATCCGGCTACAGCTACTCGAAAACCAGCTACGATCCACTTAATCCAGGTGAAATCCGTGCTTCGGGCAGCTACAGCATTGACGGTTACTCAAAAGATGCCACCGCGAAAGGCTTTGCAGTTTACCTAAACGACACCGCCACGCTAAACGAGCACTGGCAAGTTAGTGCTGGCGCCCGCGTAGAAGACTACGAACTGGATGCGGTTCAGCGTGTCGGCCGTGGCTCTAGCGCGACTATGGTCGATGCAACGTCAGACGCTACACTCTTTAGCTGGAATGCTGCGGTGAATTACAAGCCAGCAAGCAACGGTAGCATTTATCTTGCCATCGCCAATAACGAAGAGCCTAACGGCGCTAACCTTTCGCTTAATGGTCGTAGTGAAGAGGATGTTGCTGAATACGCTTCACTGGATCCAATCGAGTCCGTAACCAAAGAGTTAGGTACTAAGTGGGAACTGTTTGACGACCGCCTATTGCTAAGCGCTGCCGTATTCAAAACCTCGAAAGATGAGTATGAAACGGTTAATAATGAGCTAACGACTTCAGGCGAGCAGCAAAGCAAAGGTGTGGAGTTATCCGCGACTGGCCAGATCACTGACGCCGTCTCTGTGACCGCTAGCTACACCTACCAAAAGGCGAAAGTCGTAGAAGGTACTTCGCGCGGCGATGATGCTTCTGGTAACGGCCTAACTGCGGCTCCGAAAAAATCGGCCGCATTGTGGATGACTTACGCGCAAGGCCCACTAACTCTAGGTGCAGGTGCGGAATACCAGTCTGGCAACGATTACTGGCGTGCCAACCGTGTTTACTTCACCACTGGCTCAGCAACCATCGTCAATGCGATGGCAAGCTACGCGTTTACAGATCAGCTAAGTGCTCAGCTAAATGTGAGCAACTTGACGGATGAGCGTTACGCATCGGATTACAGCGCCAAGGGCCACTTCCGCCCAGGTAATCCACGCAATGCTAAAGTCACTGTGAAATACGACTTCTAATAAGCTGAAGCGTTCCTAGAACGAGTTTTGTTTCCTTTGCTCGTTCTCCCAAAGCAGCCGTGTTACTTTGTACGCGGCTGCTTTGCTATCTCTAGCACTGATAAAACTATCTTATACGAGTAACCCGCTATGCTACTGCATCTAAAAAACGTGTTAACCGCTGCACAAGTGACCGAGATCCGCGAGGCGTTGGACCAAGCAGATTGGCAAGACGGCAAACTCACCGCGGGCAATGCTTCACGCCAGCAAAAAAGCAATTTGCAACTAAGCCAAGACGACCCGCTAGCGCGTAAGCTCGGCGACTTTATTTTGCACACCCTAAGCCAGCGGGAAGACTTTATGGGCAGCGCCCTACCGGCAAAAATCTTTCCGCCGATGTTTAACCGTTATGAAGGGGGCGGACAGTTTGGTTTTCATGTGGACAATGCCATTCGCCAAGTGCCGAACACGCCCGTGAAAGTGCGCACAGACTTATCCATGACCTTATTTTTAAGCGAGCCTGAAGACTACGAGGGTGGAGAGTTGGTGATCGAAGACACCTTTGGCACGCAAGCAATTAAACTGCCTGCAGGGGATATGGTGCTGTATCCGTCGACCAGCATTCACAAGGTGAATCCCGTGACGCAAGGGGCGCGCGTCAGCTCGTTCTTTTGGTTACAAAGCTTAGTCGCAGACAACGAACAGCGCCGCACGCTATACCAGCTAGATCAAAGCATTCAAGGGTTGCGCCAAGATCTGCCGGATGACGAGCGCATTCAGAACTTGATTTGGGTGTACCACAACTTATTGCGTCAATGGAGCCAAACCAACTAGGTTTGGCTTGCAACAATATGAGTCACTAAAAAGGTGTGTATAAGCAGTCTTGATTGATATCAGCCAAGGTAGCACACCCGCATAACGCCATGGTCGCTTCTAGTTCATCACGCAAAATGCGCAGACTGTGCGCCACACCTAAAGGGCCGGCGACCGCTTGCGCATAAAACACTGGGCGGCCTAACAATACCGCGTTGGCCCCAAGCGCTATTGCTTTGACGATGTCACTGCCACGGCGAATACCACTATCAAGCAATACCGGTAATGTCGGCCCAACGGCCGCGCGGATGGCAGGTAACACCTCGATCGTTGCCGGCTGGCTATCCAGTACCCGACCACCGTGGTTAGAGACGATTACACCATCGACACCGACCTCGAGCGCACGCTTGGCATCTGCCGGATGCATTACACCTTTTAACAGCAATGGCAAACGGGTTTGCTTGCGTATCCACGCTAAGGTCTGCCAATCAGGCGCCTGACTCATCCAACAAGCAAACACCGAATCCCCTGCGGCGGCTTGTGGCAAACCGTCTAAATTGACGGCGCGCACGCCGTCTGGCAACTCAAAGCCTGCACGTTGCTCAGCGTTACGCACACCATTAATAGGTGCATCCGCGGTGACCACAAGCGCTTGATAGCCCGCCGCTTCAGCCCGGCGTATAAGCTTAAGCGTGTCATCTCGATTAGGCTGGCAATATAACTGAAACCAACGGTTCGCTTGAGGCGCAACCTCTGCTACCTGCTCAATACTGGAACTGGCAAGTGTTGATAAGCAAAAGCCAACGCCTTGCGCGGCGGCCGCTTGTACTGCGCCCAATTCGCCCATCGGATGGGCAAGCTTTTGATAGGCCAAAGGCGCAATCAACAAAGGCATACTAAGCTCGCGTCCAAACAGTGATAAGCGGCAATCACCTTGGCCCATATCCGCGCTCAAAATACGCTGCTGCAGCAATACTTCATCAAGCTTAGCGCGGTTACGTCGGTGGGTAATACCATCCATCGAGAAGCCTGATAAGTAGGCCCATGTCGGCTCCGCCAACAGCGCTTTAGCGTGGCGTTCGTAATCTGCTAAGTTGCAGATATCGCTGGGAATTTTATTCATACCAAGATCTCGATTTAATACAGTAACAAACTCATGATTTAGATACAGGCGGTGCCACTCTAAGCCCCAAACTGGTGTAGCGCCAAAGCCATTGGAACCAGTTTAAACGATAGGCCAATAATGCCACCACCAGCAGCGCTGACACCGTGATCAGCATCAGCCATGCCATCGAACCAATGCCGATGCCCCAGTGTGCCACGGCGATATAAAACGAAGCCAATAAGGCAAGCCAAGCAATCAATTGCTGCGTACGGTACTCGCGCATAGAAAGCGGCTTAGCTTGATACCAACCTTTATAAACATCCAGATGATGCTTTTTAACACTCATGGCAAAGTGTAAAAACGCATAAAAACTTAATAGGAACGATACTAACACCATCATTTCGCGATCACCTCTTGCGTACCTGAAGCAGTGCTGCTCGACCTCTTCTTTACAGCTTGCTGGGCTCTTACTTTTTGCATTTTTTGGCGCAAATACCCTGCACAAAGCAACAAGATAGCGCCTATTAATAAACTCATGCCATCAAAGCTTAAGCGCATCCAATCGCCATTTATTAACGCACTCCACAAGCCCACTGGAGAAGTAAACTGATCCAATGCTGGCAGCAATACAAACAGACTACCTGCCAGCCACAGTTGCGCTTGCCAAGCGTGGCGATGGCGGTATATCGCAGCGTGCACCAATGTCAGCAGCCAAACCATAAAGAAGCCATTAATCTCCCAGCTTTGGCGGACGGCAAGCTCGGCCGGAAGCAAACGGTTAAGCCAAAAGTAGCTGGCGACAGCAATGCAAAGTCCACTGATACTGGCGATATTTAGCACATGTACCAACTCAAAACCAAACTGCCCAGTTTGGCGTTTGGCGCGTTTAGTCGCCCATAAAATTGAGCCTGTGCCGACCATTAAGGTGCCTGAGACACCTGCAATGAAAAACAACCAGCGCACCAAGGGATCGGCAAAGCGCGCTTCGTGTAATGTTCTCAATACACCATTGATCGCATTCACCGCGTTGATTTCTTGGTTATTAGTAGCAAACATGCCGGAGGCTTCACGCACATTGCCGTCATTATCAAGTGTCAGTGTTTGACCGAAGCGACTCCCTAATAGACTGTCACGCTCTGACGAGAAGAAAATGTATTCAGCTTCCCGTGTCATGGGCTTATTCGCCAACAGGAAGCTGACACGAGCGCCCAACTCATGCTCGGCAGTTGCCAGCATGCGCGTTAAATCTGGCGCAGGCAAACGCTCAACAGGCTCGGCTGCTACTTGTGCTGGCCCGCGCGCTTGATTGCCCCCATTGGCGCTTCTGTTTATGTCATCGCCCCAGAATACTAAGGTCGAAGCCAGTAAAATCAGCCCTGAAAAGGTAATCATTAAATGAAACGGTAGCGCCAGCACAGCAGTCACTGCGTGGGCATCCGACCAGCCTAAAGAGCGGTTCTTAGTGCGAAACATAAAGAAGTCGCTAAAGATCTTGCGGTGCATGATGATGCCGGAGATCAAGGCGATAAACATCGCCATGGTGGCGATTTCTACCAAGGTTCGCGAAAAACCGCGGGGCAAATGGTACAACTCAAAATGAAAACGATAGAGAAAGTCGCCACCACGTGTTTCACGCACCTCAATCTGCTCACCCGTACTTGGGTTAAGCACTTCCATCGGACCGCGGCGGCGCTGAGTATCGCCGGGATTACGCCAGCTTAAATCCAACGTATTATTGCGCTCGCTGGGTAGCGTAATGTTCCAGCTCTCAGCTTCGGGAGCCACCTCGACTAAACGCTTGGCGGCGATACCAATGGCGTGTTCTGACGGTACCGACACATGTGCCTCTGGCGTCATCCAATGATTAATTTCCATGCGAAAATAAGACAAGGTGCCGGTTAAGAAAATCGCGAACAACAGCCACCCGAGTAAGATACTGCTCCACGTATGTAGCCAAGTCATGGTCTTGCGTAAGGGCCCTTTCATGACAGACCTCCGATTAACCAGAGCACGCCCCAAGTGACGCCATTGCTTAGCAGGGTTGCCCAAGTGGCTTGGCGATGACGGTTAATGGCAAACAACAGGATAATGGCCACCGTGTAAGCGACGAAAAATACTAAGTAGAGTAAACCGCGTAAATCGCGCCCTTGTAATGTTGAAAAGTGCGCGGCCAACAAGCTCAAGCCAGCGGCTAAGGCATAACCGCCAATCAAGACCAACGCCGTGCGATACGTCACCTGTACTTTGGGTGAGCTTATTCCCTTGCTGAAACTGGACAACACAATACTCTACCTTGATGTGATAAAAGAGCTGCGGATAATAATGATTATTGTTTGCTCGTTCAATGCTAAATTCTATAAAAGGTAAAGCGTTTGTTATCTAACGTCATTGAATAAGGATTAAACGATAAAATTTCTTAATGATAATAATTATTATTTGCGTAAGCGACTTAAAGCGTCTACTATATGCCTTGTATCGTTACTTAGAGCGTAGCGGTTATAGACTTTTTTAAGCTTCCACTTAAGTGAGTCTCATATTTCAAGAGCCTATTTAGACGGACGCATTTGCGTCCGTTTTTTTATTTATAGATCTCAACAGCACACCTTTACATAGCTTTACCAAGAATCGTTATCATTCATATTTACAAGATCTTGCTATTTTGTAACTATTCCTGCCTCTTTTCATAACCTCTTATATCGGCCCATGCGCCGTTTCTAACGTGAGTAAGTACTTATGACTTTCCGTCGCTCTTGGCTAACAGTCAGCATTTGGTTGCTTGTCTTAGGCATTCCCGCAGCAACTGGCGCTTGGTATGTGTTCGCGCAACAAGATGCGCAACCTAGCTGGCGCACTGAACCCATCGTACGCGGTGATATTGAGATCAGTGTCGCCGGCACAGGCACACTGGAGCCTTCAAATTACGTCGATGTCGGCGCCCAAGTGTCTGGCCAAATCGAGACACTTTATGTGGAAGAAGGCGATGAAGTACAACAAGGTCAGCTGTTGGCAGAGATCGATGCCACCGTATTTGAAATCGACGTCAACCGCTCGCAAGCCAGCCTTGAGAACCAAAAAGCGCAATTGGCGCAGCTTGAAGCGCAACTGGAGCTTTCGAACACTCGCATCGAGCGCGACCGTCGTTTACACCAGCGCGGCGCGGTCAGTGATGATGCACTACAGTCCGCAGAAACCGATATTGTGATTTTAAAGGCCCGTATTGCCGCGATTGAAGCACAAATAAAAGCCAGTCAAGCAGCGCTTGATGGTGATGTGGCAACGCTTTCTTATAGCCGCATTTACGCCCCAATTGATGGCACCGTCAGCAGTATTGAGGTTCGCGTTGGACAAACCTTAAATGCTAACCAAAGCGCCCCCACCTTGATGACGATTTCCAGTCTAAAGCAGATGACCTTGCGCGCAGATGTCTCAGAAGCCGACATTCATAAATTAAGCGAAGGTATGGCGGTGCGCTTCTCAACCTTAGGTAACCCTGACGTCTTTTACCACTCAACGCTCAATACTATTTTGCCCACGCCTTCGGTCAACAACGATGTGGTGCTGTATCAAGTGCTCATCGATGTCGATAACCAAGCGGGCAAACTAATGGATGGCATGAGTACGCAAGTTTTCTTTATTCAGGAGCAAGCCGAAGATGTGCTGATGGCACCGTTAGCCAGTATTGCCCAGCGCCCGCGCGGCAGCCTGGCATTTGTTCCCGGCGCTAATGGCGAGCGTGCGAGCGTCAAAGTCGAAACCGGCATTCAAAATCGTACCCATATTGAAATCACCTCTGGCTTAGAGGCGGGCGATCTGGTGATTTCGGGTAATCAAAATGCCCCCAGAGGCAATCAAGCCAGCAGTTTGACCGGCAACCGCCCACCAATGGGAGGCCGCCGTGGCAACTAAGCCTCCATTGTTGCTACTCGAGCACATTGAGCGCAGCTATCGCAACGGCGACGCGCATATCAAAGCCTTAAACGATGTGTCACTGACCATCGAGCAAGGCGAGTTCGTCGCTATTATGGGTCAATCTGGCTCTGGTAAATCGACCTTGATGAACATCCTTGGCTGCCTCGACAGCCCCACTTACGGGCGCTATTGCATCAATGGCCATGATGTTAGTCAGCTCGATACCAATCAACTGGCCGCACTGCGCCTCAAAACCTTTGGTTTTGTGTTTCAGCGCTATCAGCTGTTGCCAGCCTTGAGCGCCCATGAAAATGTGGCGTTACCCGCTTTGTACGCCAATACGGCCAAATCAGCGCGGCGCGAGCGCGCCTTTGCCTTACTGCAACAGCTAGGACTTGAAGGACGCGAGCAGCATAAACCAAGCGAGCTCTCTGGTGGTCAGCAACAGCGTGTGTCGATCGCCCGTGCGCTGATTAATGGTGCAGAAGTCATTCTGGCGGACGAGCCCACCGGCGCCTTGGACTCACAGAGTAGCGAGCAAGTGCTGGCGCTGCTCAGCGAACTCAATCAGCAAGGCGTGACCGTGATTCTGATCACTCACGACGCCCATGTGGCGGCACAAGCTAAGCGTCAGATTCATATTCAAGATGGCACGATTTTATCCGACAACGGTGCTCCTACCGAGACAGAGGCAACGCCCACCGCCGCCAAGGAAACACTGCGCCCGCTACCGTCGATTGCCCTGAGCGAAGCCGTGACAATTTCCTTTCGTGCCTTGTTTGCCAACTGGTTTCGCACCCTACTGACCTTGCTTGGCGTGGTCATTGGCGTCGCGGCAGTAGTCGCCATGATGGCCATCGGCGAAGGTGGTAAGCAACAAGTGATTGATCGCATTGAATCCATGGGCACCAATTTGCTGATGCTGCGCCCTGGTGGCGCCAACATGCGTAACTCCGGTGACATTGCTACCCTCACCTTGGACGATGTCGAGGCTCTCAATGAACTGCCTGAGCTCGTCGGCATTGCCCCAGAACGCGAAGCACGCTCGACCATTCGTTACCTAAACCGTGATTATCGCAGCAAGATCATGGCGACCACGCCTAATTATCTGCACATCCGTGATTGGGAAATTGCCCAAGGAGTGATGTTTAGAGAGCGCGACAACGCCGATAAAGCCCCAGTGATCGTGATCGGCGCTACCATCGCCGAGTCGCTGTTTCCTGAGCAAAACGCCATCGGCCAGTACGTGATGATGAAAAACAGCCTCTATCAAGTGATAGGCGTACTAACCGCTCAAGGCGCCTCGGCAGGCGGCATGAACAACGACGAAGTGGTACTTGTGCCTCTGCAAACCGGCCTAACAAGAGTATTTGCTGGGCGCTACCTAGGCGGGCTGACCATTAAAGTTAAAAGTGGTGAAGATCTTGAGCAGGTCGAACAGACCATTCGCCAATTGCTTATTGAGCGCCATGGCAAAGAAGACTTCGGCATTTTTAACACGGCCTCCTTGATTGAAGCCGTGTCCGAAACCCAAAACACCATGACTATGTTATTAGGCTCAATTGCCGCCATCTCTTTGTTGGTCGGCGGTATTGGCGTGATGAACATTATGTTGGTGAGTGTCACCGAGCGACGACGTGAAATCGGCTTGCGTTTGGCCACAGGCGCCAAGCCCAAAGACATCTTGCGTCAATTTAATATCGAAGCGTTAGTGGTGTGTTGTAGCGGTGGCGTGATCGGTGTGTTACTAGGCGTGGGCGCGGCCTTGTTCATCGCTCGCTTTGATATTGCCATTGCACTGGCGTGGCAGCCGGCGGCACTGGCGTTTGCGTCGGCCTTTTTGGTGGGACTTATTTTTGGTCACGCACCAGCTCGTAAAGCGTCGCGTCTTAACCCTATCGATGCTCTGGCGGAGGAATAAATGAAACATCTGATCAGCGCTGGTTGCGCACTGTTATTACTTGGCTGTAGCAGTAGCTCTGTCTATCAAGCGCCCAAGCCACCAAGTTTGGCGCAAGAACAATACGGCTACAGTGCCTTTACCCCAGATCAATGGTTAAGCTTTAGCTCTTTGGATCTGGCGTTTTTACTGCGCCAAGCGTTTGCGCAAAACTGGGACGTACAGGTTGCAGCACAGCGCCTACAAAGTGCGCAATTAGCCCTGGATCTTGAACGTGCCAATCAAGGCATCAGTGCCAGTGGCAGCCTCAGCGCCTCACAATCCAGCTCTAGCGCGGATGTCAGCCACTATTACCAACACTCTGAAAGCCTTTCCTTTTCAGCACGTTACGAGTGGGACCTATGGGGAAAACTACAGGCCCAAGAAGATCAGGCCGCCCTTGCCGCCAGCATCAGTGAGTGGGATTTAGAAGCGGCTCAGATCTCTCTGACCGCCAACCTCATCCGCCAATACTTTAGTTATCTAGCGACCAAGGAACGCCTTGCTATCAGTCGGCAAAACTTGGCTTCTGCACAAGAAAGCCTTGAATTATACGACTTACAATACGATGCCGGCGTGGTCTCTAAAAGCGATCTACTGCGCCAGCAAAGCACAATTTTAAGCCTTGAAGAGCGTGTCGAAACCTTAACGCTACAACAGCGTGATCAACAGCGCGCCATCGCCCTACTGGCGGGCATCGATGAGTGGGTAGAGCAACTCCCTGATACCGTTTTATCCGATATTGTGGTGCCCGAGATTGCGCTTAATCAGCCGGCACAGCTGCTGCGTCAGCGTCCGGATCTAAAAGCCGCCAAAGCCAATGTGCGCCAAGCGTTTTTGACCAGCCAAGTGACTCAGCTAGAGCGTTGGCCTAATCTGTCTATAAGCCTCAGCCTGCGCCCTTCGGATCTGTACGACTTGGCCGAGCAGTGGGCTATCGCATTGTCTGAGTCGATCAGTATGACGCTCTATGATGGCGGCGCACGCACTCTCAATGAACAACGCGCAGCCATTAATGAGCGCATTGCTCAGATCAATTATCAAAGCACCGTACGCACCGCTCTAGAGGAAGTAAAAGACAGTTTAAGTAACTATCAGCAAAGCCTTGTCAGCTATCGCTACCAACTGGCATCGTACGATAATTTGCAGCAGCAAACCGATATTATTGAGTACGAATGGCAAGAAGGCGTTAGCGAAAAATCCGACCTGATCAGCGCCCAACGTAGCCTTTACAGCGCCGAGGAAGCTTTAATTTCTAATAAGCTCAATGTGTTACAGGCCATTACTGAAATATACCAAGCTAACGGCACTGTTCCGCAATTGTAAACAAAACGTTCCGTGAACTATTAATGATAATCGTTATCAAGTGCATTTAAATATCATTATTGATATGCCATCATGTATATAACCTTACATATGTGCACAAAATCTTTAAAAAACGATTAATACTGGAGAATACACGGAATGAAACGCTCGATGATTGCGGTGGCAGTAGCACTCGCCTCAGGCACACTTTACGCTGACGAACAGCTCGATACCCTAGTGGTAGAAAGCACTCAAGAAACGGAATTACAAACAACCGATAAAGCACGCGTAAGTGAAGCCCATGGTGCGACCACTATTACGAGCGAAGATATTGAAGCAGTTCAAGCGTCTAACTTAGCTGATGCATTACAGAATAATGCCTCCATTCAAATAGATGAAGTAGGTGGCTCACGTGGTAGTGAAATTACTGTACGCGGTCAATCTGGAAAAGCTGTTAGTGTTCGCGTTGAAGGTGCTCCAAACAACCGTAGTCAAATCATGCATAAAGGTAGCGCCGATCGCGACACTATCTGGCTTAATATGGATATGTATGAATCCATTACCGTGATTCCTGGCGCTGCTGCTAACACCTATGGCAATGGCTCAACAGGTGGTGTGCTGCTACTGGAGACCAAAGACCCAGAAAGTATTATTCGTGAAGGTCGAGATTGGGGCGCAAACCTTCGTTACTCTCACGAGACCAATGGCGAAGCAAACGGAATTAGCGCCGACGTGGCGAAGAAATTCAACGACAAATTCTCTGCAAACGCGACCATTTCAGCCAAAGATACTAAGGCTTATGAAGACGCCAACGGTTATGAAACTAACAATGGAAGCACTGGCTCGGAAGATTTGAGCTACTTGGTTAAAGGTGTTTTCACTCCTGATGAAGAGCAAAGGTTAGAAGCAAGTATCCTTGAAAACCATATGGAATACTCTGATTTTGACGATGACGGCTCTGAAACCAAAAAAGAAAACAAAGACCAAACACTATCTGCTCAATACACCTATAACCCGAAAGATAATGATCTTGTTGACTTAAAGATTAGACTCTCGCGTTCTGATGGCGATCAAGAGACTGATAATGGCACTGGCGATTGGGAGGAAAATGGTGGCGTAACCACTACTTATGCAGAGATTGAAAACACAAGTGTATTATTTCCTACAAGCAACACCATGCATATCGTACGCTATGGCCTAGATTATACTTTCGATGACATTCGTATGATTTATAGTAATGATGATGGCTCAGCAAAAGTTGCGGAACGCACCTCTATTGGAGGCTATTTAAGTGACACAATCCATATTGGTGAAGGTTTAGAGCTGGCTGGTAGCCTCCGTTACGATCAATATGACGCGAGCTTCAATAGTAATGATATTGAAGGCGATGGCTCGCTTAACTCCAAGTTATCTGCTCTTTGGAAGCCATTCGAAGACACCTCTATCCATGGTTTAGGCTTTACAGCATTAGTTGGCTCAGGCTACCGTTCTCCTGCCATTTATGAGATTTATGGCAAAGGCTTCCCTGAAGAACCATTCTCTGGCTCGGATGTTAACGGTGATGGTATCTACGAGACAGGCAACCTTACGGGCTGTATGGATGGCCATGGCAACTGGTGTGTTATTCCCAACGAAAACTTAACAGGTGAGACCTCATTAAACTCAGAAATTGGCCTAACATTCGAACGTATGGGGGTTTGGCAAGCACAAGACCGTGTCAACGCAAGTATGACCTACATTCATAATGACCTAAAAGACAAAATCTACAACGATACCTTAGGTACATTAGATCAGAACTTGGGCACATATAACGGTCGCCCTTATGAAGTGCGTCGGTTTGTTAACAAAGATGAAGCCGCTGTCTTTGGTTGGGAATTAACAGCTGGTTACGATAGTGAGTTTTTATTTGCTAAATTCTCTTTCCAAGATATGGCTGGTTATGTTGTTGAAGATGACGGCTCAAAAACGAAAGATAACAACATGGTTCCTCGCAGCGTCAGCGTTACACTTGGCACTTACTTCAATGACCAAAAAGGTCGCGTAGGAGTGGACACAAAGTACCGCAAGGGTCGTAAGTATGAATCTACCTTCCGTGGCAACACCAGAACAGTCGAGTACAACAGTTACACAGTCTATGATGTATTCGCTTCGTATCAGTTTACTGATAATTTTAGTGCGCAACTTCGAGTCGACAACGTAACCGACGAATTGTATAGCAAAAGCCAAACTTCAACAGACGATAGTACCGGCGCTGATACCACTTCTTACCAACCGGGCCGCAATTTTAAGCTAGGCCTAAACTACCGCTTCTAAACAAAGCTACCGAAGTTCCTTTTGAAAACCGCGATTGTCCATCTAGTGTTTTCTTTCTATTCAGCCGCCCATTAGGGCGGCTTTTTTTATAGAAAATGCTTATTCGTCCCAGGCAGGTGCGAAGTCTGGGTCCACTTGGCGGTCACCACGATCAAGAGTGGAGATTTTGGCCATATCTTCTGGATCTAGCTCGATCTTTAAGGCAAAGATGTTGTCTTGTAAGTTTTCGCGCTTGGTAGACGATGGGATCACCGTCAAACCTTGCTGTAGTGCCCAAGCAATCACCACCTGAGCCGGCGTCGCTTTGTGCTTATCAGCGATGCGGTGAATCTCTGCATCTTTCAATACTTTACCCACGGCAAAGGGCATGTAACCTGTGATATGAATGCCGGCTTTGTCAGCGTAGTCACGAATCTTGGCGTTTTGCAGGTATGGATGAACCTCGATTTGGTTATTGGCCAACACACCTTTAGGCAGGATCGATTGCGCTTTTTCTAATAGCTCAATGGTAAAGTTAGAGACGCCGATATTTTGCGTGAGGCCTTGCTCTTGCGCTTTAAGCAATTCACCTAGGTATTCTTCCATACCTTCGCCATTAGCGGGGGTCGGCCAATGGATCAATAACAGGTCGACGTAATCTAGCTGTAGTTTTTTAAGGCTCTCATGCACGCTTGGCAGTAAGTCCTCTTTGCCCATATGGTCCATATGGATTTTGGTGGTGACAAATAACTCTTCACGTGGCACACCGCTGTCCGCGATAGCACGACCAACCTCTTCTTCGTTGTCGTACATTTGCGCGGTATCGATATGACGAAAGCCTTCTTCCAGCGCCATTTGTACTGAGTTATAGGCGGTCTCGCCTTTTAAACGGAAGGTTCCCATACCCAAATTTGGCATTTTCATAAAGCTCTCCTTATCTAGTGTCTAGATGGCTGCGTAATGATTAAGTGACTTTTATACTAACCACCAACCGACACTGACTTCCTGCAATAAAGACGCAACTTCCGTGAAAGCGCTAGGGGCTGTCCAATCCGAGCTCTTCGGTGAGCGCTGCCCAAGAGAGCGCATTGTGCTGCTTTGAAGGTTGCTGCTGGGCCGTCTGGTAGTGGGCGATCAACTGCCCCACAATCGAAACCGCCACTTCCATCGGGCGCTTACCCGGCACTTGCTCAAGCCCTACTGGGCAGGTCAGTCGAGCGATCTGCTCGGCTTGAAACTGGCGATGCGTGAGACGCTGGCGAAAGCGCAGCGCTTTGGTATCTGAGCCGATCACTCCAACAAAGCTTAGGTCGTCGCGCTTAAGGGCCGCCTCCGTCAATTCATAATCCAACTGGTGATTATGGGTCAACACCAACATGTAGCTGCCCGGCTTGGCGCGACTGAGTTCGCCTACGGGATCATCGCTCAAGCACTGCTCGACATTATCAGGGATTGCTTCGGGGAACTGCTCTAAACGGCTGTCTACCCAGTGCACACGCAAGGGTAATTCGGCCAGTAGTGGCATCATGGCTTTGGCCACATGCCCCGCCCCAAACAACCATACATCGAGGCCGCGTTTGGCAAAATATTCGAACAGCACCAATACTTTACCACCACAGCATTGCCCCAACGTGGCGCCGAGCGGATAGCTTTCGATATGCTGGCAGTCATACTCGGTGAGAAGCAGTTCGCGCGCTTGAGCAATGGCTTTGTACTCTAAATGCCCGCCGCCGATGGTGTCGAAACTGGCGTCTGCGGTCACCACCATTTTGCTACCATTTTCACGAGGCGATGAACCGCGGGTACCGATGACCGTCACTAAGGTATAAGCCTCGCCAGTGCGTTGCAATTCGGCAACTTTATTCGTCCAAGCGTCCATCAGCGGCTCTCCTTTTGTGCTTCTATATTGGCTTGTTTGGTCATCATGATCGCATTCAGCACTCGCTCCGGCGTCGCCGGCGTATCGAGAGGCGGGCTGACGTTATAACCTGACAGCGAAGAGATAGCATCACGCAGTGCCGCCCACACTGAGATCGCCAGCATAAACGGCGGCTCGCCAACGGCTTTGGAGTGATACACGGTTTCTTCATCGTTATCACGCTCAAACAGAGCCACATTAAAACGCTTAGGCGTGTCGCTGATGGCAGGGATTTTGTAGGTGGCTGGGCCATTGCTGGTCAATACGCCTTTGTCGTTCCACTTCAGTTCTTCGGTGGTAAGCCAACCCATACCTTGAATAAAGCCACCTTCGATCTGACCGCGATCCACCGCAGGGTTTAAGCTGCGACCGACATCATGCAGGATGTCCACACCGAGCACTTTGTATTCGCCCGTTAGGGTATCCACCACCACTTCGGACACGGCAGCACCGTTGGCAAAGTAAAAGAACGGACGCCCTTTGGCTTGCTCGCGGTCGTACCAGATTTTTGGTGTTTTGTAATAACCCGTTGCAGACAAAGACACGCGGTTTTCATAAGCAAATAACGCCGCATCGGCAAAGCTCATGGACTCGGTTTGATCGCCCCAGTAAATGCGGCCATTAGCAAACATCACCGTTTCAAGTTCGCAGGCTTTTTGCTCAGCGATGCATTCTGCGATGCGCTGTTTTAAAGTCAGTGCTGCGTTTTTCGCCGCTTGGCCATTTAGATCCGTACCACTCGACGCCGCGGTGGGCGAGGTGTTGGGCACTTTATCCGTTCTCGTCGCAGTGATCTGGATTTCATTAGGATCAATGGCTAAGGCTTCAGCGACAATTTGAATAATCTTAGTATGCAGCCCTTGGCCCATTTCCGTGCCACCGTGATTCACTTGAATGCTGCCATCGGTGTAAATATGAATCAGTGCCCCAGCTTGGTTAAGGTGTTGTAGGGTAAAGGAAATACCAAATTTTACCGGCGTTAAAGCGAGGCCGCGCTTGAGCACGCGACTGGTTTTATTCCACTCAGTGATCTCATGACGACGGGCGCGATAATCACTGCTTTGCTCCAGTTTTTCGATCAGCTCAAGCAAAACATTGTGCTCCACTTTTTGATGGTAAGGCGTGGTGTCACGACCTTCACCGCCATAGAGATTGAGCTTGCGCACATCCAATGGGTCTTTACCCACCACACGCGCAATATCGTCCATAGCACGTTCAATAATCATCATGCCCTGCGGGCCGCCAAAGCCACGAAACGCAGTATGCGAAACCGTATTGGTCTGGCAACGATGCCCTGCAATCGCCACATCACCTAGGAAATAAGCGTTGTCCGCGTGGAACATGGCGCGATCGACAATGGCATCAGAAAGGTCCGCCGAGTGACCACAATTGCCCGCGACCATAATGTCTGCCGCTTGGATCAAACCTTGTTCATCAAAGCCAATGTCATAGGTGTTGTAGAATGGATGACGCTTACCGGTCATGCTCATATCGTCAACACGCGGCAAACGTAATTTCACCGGTTTGCCCGTTTTCAACACCAACGCCGCCGCCATACACGCCCACGCCGCTGCTTGGCTTTCTTTACCGCCAAAGCCGCCGCCCATACGACGCATATCTACCGTGATACGGTTCGCAGGGACATTAAGCACTTCCGCCACCAGCTTTTGCACTTCACTTGGATGTTGCGTCGAGCTGTACACCAACATACCGCCATCTTCGGCTGGCACGACCAGCGCCACTTGGCCTTCTAAATAGAAATGCTCTTGACCGCCGATGTGTTGCTCAGCTTTTAGACGTAACGGCGCTTTGGCTAACGTGGTATGGGCATCGCCATAGTTCATGAAGTGCGATGGCCGCACAAATTGTTGCGCGTTTAAAGCCTCGATCACATCAAGCGTGGCAGCTTGTTCATCGTATTCGATCTGGGCTTTTTTCACGGCGCGACGCGCTTGTAACTCAGTATCAGCAACCACCACAAAGATTGGCTGACCTTGGTATTTAATCTCCTCAGAGGTCAAAATCGGATCGCCACCAAATACCGCACCGATGTCCGTATGCCCTGGGATGTCTTCGACCAAGAGCACATCCACGACGCCTTCGCTTTGGCGCACGGCGCTAAGATCCATTTGCTTAATGCGACCTTTGGCAATGGCGCTGTAGCCTACCGCGCCATACAGCGTGCCACGTGGTTCAAGCATATCGTCCACATAGATCGCTTCGCCCGCCACATGTTTCGGCGCACTTTCATGTTTACGTGAGACGCCCGTTGCACCACCGGTTTGGGTGGCCGTGCTGCCGGTTGCTTTAAGATTACGCATACTGCACCACCTCCATGGCTTCATTGGTCGGATTATCTTGCTCAAGGACAGCGCGTAGTAGAAGGTTTTGCGCCACTTGTAGACGGTAAGCACCTGAGGCTCGAACATCATCAATTGGACTGAAATCTTGGCTTAACGCTTGCTGCGCCGTTTGTATTCCTTGTTCGGTAAAAGGCTGTCCAATTAAGGCTTGCTCTGCATTGAGAGCTCTTGCTGGCGTTGCTGCCATACCACCAAATCCGAGGCGCGCATCCGCGACCACACCGTCTTCTAATAGGATCGAAAACGCGGCACACACCGCAGAGATATCATCGTCTAAGCGTTTGGAAATTTTATACACCTGCACTAAGCGTTCTGGTTGCAGCGGGATTTCAATGCTTTCAATAAAACCCATCTCTGGCAGTTTAGTTTGACGGTAGCCAGTAAAGAACTCGCGGATGGGCAGGGTTTGACGACCCGCTTGTCCACGTACATGTAGCACAGCATCTAACGCTAACAACACAGGCGGCGTATCGCCAATCGGAGAAGCGTTGGCAATGTTGCCACCTAATGTGCCTTGGTTACGTACTTGCAGTGAACCAAGGCGCTCAAGCAAATCAGCAAAGCTTGGGAAGTGTTTGTGTAGCAGTGCTTCGGCATCACTGTAGGCTACCGCTGCACCGATCTTGAGACAGTGCTCAGCCACTTCTATTTGTGTCAGTTCGGCCACACGGCCAGTGTAAATAATGGTCTCTGGCTGATGAAGCTGCTGAGTGATGCTTAATGAGAAATCGGTGCCGCCTGCTAGCAGCTTAGCATCAGGATGAGTTTTGAGAGCATCAAGCAGTTCATCACTATTAGTAGGGATAAGGAATTGGCGTGTGCCGTACTGCAACGAGCCACTTGGCTGCTGTGAGCGAATCGCATTTAAACGCTCAACAGTTTGCGCTTCTTGCTTGGCAAAGGCGTCTTCTGAGCGGTTACCCGCAAGGCTTAACGCGGCATCAATAATCGGGCGGTAACCGGTACAACGACAAAGGTTTCCGGCTAATGCACGCTCTACGTCAGCGCGAGTGGGTTGTTCATAGTTCTTATAAAGAAAGAACATCGACATGATAAAGCCTGGCGTACAAAAGCCACACTGAGAGCCATGCAAGTCCACCATGGCTTGCTGCACTGGGTGCAACGCACCCTGCTCTTTTAGATGCTCAACGGTGACCAGTTGCTTACCATGTAAGCTGCCAAGAAGCGTAATACAGCTGTTGATATGGCGATATTGCAGGCGACCTTCGATGACGTCAGCCAACACCACGGTACAGGCACCACAGTCACCCGAAGCACAGCCTTCTTTGGTCCCGCGTTGCTCAACTTTGGTGCGAAGGTACTCCAGTACCGTCGTGTCTGGGGAAATGTGGTCGACGGTGACTTCGCGGTCATTGATTAAAAAACGAATCATACTGCCTGCTACTCCTATGCATACCGTTATTATGCCCTGTTTAAAGCGTCAGGGAAGCAAATAAGGGCTTCATAAGCTTAGCAGGAATCCTGCCAACATTAACCAAACGGTCAAATCTATGGAGTGACGATCACCGGTGCCAGATACTCGATCGGGTTGAGCCAATAAGCTTTTTGTTCACCCAAGGTTGAATCATCAATGCGCGACTCATCGGCGATCATGCTGCGAATGCCGTAGTGCAAATGCGGTGGTTTGCCTTGGGCATTACCTGAACTGCCCACGGTACCCAACGGTGTCCCCGCTGCTACATAGCCACCCAAACCTTCTTCAATGGTGTCTAAGTGGGCGTAATAATGCATACGCCAATTAGGCCCAAGCGCCCAAATATTTTTACCGCCGCGACGGCTATCGTTGACCGACATAATATAATGGTTGGTGGCCGCTACGACTGGCGTTCCGCGGTCGGCAAAAATATCCATGCCTTTGTGCACCAGCGACTCGCCCCAAGGCTCATACCAAAAAGTTTCGGGGTGCCAATCTCGTGAGGTCGCGCCGACTACCGGCATCACTTTGGGCTCTTGCCAGCGCTCCGAGACAAACCACACGCCATAAGCGGCGCTGCCAACCAGTGCCAATACCAACAAGATTACTATGGCCTTTTTCATCTGTGCTTGCTCCTGCCCGTTGCCTAATACCACTATTGGCAATCCTAGTCGCGGACTCAAGCGCAAATGAATAAGAACTAAGGTGTAACCTTGAAAGTCGTTAACGGGGCGCGTTGCGCTCGTCTGGCGAACGCACAAACGCCTCACTCGTGGCAAATGGGTCACTCTGTTGACGCTGGCTATCACAGGCCTGAGCCCACCACAGAAGCTGACTAAACGTACGGCCGAAGTAACCCTGCTATTGATCGGAACTCGCTTCGGCCAGCACGCTACCCTGCTCGTCAAAGACCTCTTGCGCCTTGGGCACATGAATCATGGCCGACACTGGCAAACAACCCAGCTCACTTAGAAAGGTACGCATGCCTACTGCGGCGCGCATACCGCCCCATTGCCCCGCCGAATAGGTCACAATCGCACTGGGTTTAAACGAAAACAGCGAACTACCAAAATGGTTGAGCAAATGGGCCAACGCAGGGCTCATAGAATGATTGTATTCGGGGCTGACCATAACGTAACCATGGGCCTGCTCAATCTTCTGCGCCAACGCGTCTAGATCGTCAGGTACTTTGCTTTTGGCGTAAGCGAAATGCGGTTTAAATATAGCGTCTTGGCTGTAATCCAGCGGATCAATCAGCTCAAAGGAGTGTTCTGGGTAGGCATGTCCTAAGACTTGTAAGCAAGCTTTGGCAACGCGCTCCCCCAGCCGCGCAGGACGCGGCGGCGTGGAGGTGCGAACAGAGCCTAAAAAGATTAAAAAATGCATCAGCGTCTCATGTTAAAGGAGTATCAACTCACTTTAAAACGATCCACCAAGACATTCAAATTACCCGATAGTCGCGCTACTTCTTCACTTGAGTTAGAGATTTCTTCAACGGTCTGCTCAATCTGTGAAGAGCTGGCGCTCAGTGATTCGACATTGCCACTGATTTCGCTGGTGACCGAAGACTGCTGCTCCGCGGCGCTGGCGATTTGCAGCGTCATCTCGTCTACATGGTCCACTTGCTTAGCGGCTTCGTTCAACAACACAGCACTCTGACGGCTTTGTGACGCGACTTCACCAGAGGTTTCAATACTACGATACACTAAGGTCTGCGCTTCTTTCGCGCCGTTTTGTAGCAAGGCGATAATATTGGCAATTTGCTCTGTCTCTTTCTGCGTATTTTGCGCTAGTGTGCGCACTTCATCCGCCACTACGGCAAAGCCGCGACCACTTTCGCCGGCGCGTGCTGCCTCAATCGCCGCATTCAATGCCAACAGATTGGTTTGATCCGACAGCCCTTCAATGCTGCTAAGCACTGCCGAAATTGACTCAACTTGCTGTGCCAGATAATCAACTTTTTGGCCAGAGGTGTGCAGCTCTTCGGTCACATTTTCTAACGCGTTTGAAGCAGCGTTAGCATATTGTGCGCCTTGGGAGACCTTGCTTTTGGCCTCTTGCGTGGCTTGGGCCACACTCTGAATGGTTTGCGATACTTCGCTTGAAGTCGAACTTAACTGCGAGGTCGCCGCAGCAATATGCGTGGTGTTGGCATTTTGCTCACGAATCGCGCCGCTGGTTTGCTCAGAAATGACAGCAAGCTCTTGTGCTGTTTGTGATTGACGTTGTGCACCGTGACGAATCTCAGCCACCAAGTCAGTTAAACTCTGCGCCATAAGCGCCATTGAGCGGTACACGCTTGGCTCTTGGGTGGCATTAAAGTTCACCGTTAGATCCCCTTGCGCAATGCGATCAGCGATGTCGCGCATAGTGCTGGGCTCAGCCCCTAAAGGACGCAACACCATGCGGCTTACTAGCAGTGCGACTATTAGACCAACAACAGCTGCCAATATGACCAAGGCGATGCTCACCCAGAGCATTTGATTACGCGCCGCCATGGCTTCTGCTTCATCCATTTCGGCCAAGATGCTCCAACCTAATCCAGCAAAAGGCAAAGGCGCATACGCAGATAAAACCGGCTCACCGTTGTAATCTTGGATGATTTGAGTGCCACTTTGTTGGCCTTGGGCAGCCTGTACTGCAGCAGTATCCACTTGACCTTTAGTTGGCTCTTTAAAGGACGCCATCACAGAGTGATGCTCGGGATCTAAATAAGAGTCCTAACGCATTAGATTATCTGGGCCGACAAGGTAGGTTTCCCCTGTTTCTCCCAAGCCATCACGCTCCTTCATGACAGCATTGAGTTCATCGATCGGAAACTGCGCAACGAGCACACCGACACGCTCACCGTCTTGGAAGATAGGCGAAGAAATAAAACCTGCCGGCGCATCATAGGACGGCACATATAGCGAGAAATCCGTTACCGCTACTCCTTTTGCTGGCTGCGCTAAACCTTGTTGGTAAGCTCGTGCTAGGCCTGAATCTTGATATGGACCAGTATTCAGGTTGGTGGCAAAATCGAGCTCTTTAAAAACGCTATAAACAACGGTACCTTGTTGATCGATCAGGAAAATATCGTAAAAACCGAAGCGCTGCTGCACTTCTCGCATATACGGATGGAAACGGCGATGCTGAGCACTGTAAGCACTATCGCTGGCATCTGCTCGCAGCTTATCCTTTTGTCCAACCGGATGAGGATTCTGGGTAATATACTGGTACTGGTAATAACGGGCTTGAGGTGACAGTTGCGTCATCAAACGACTGGCATCTTGCGCTCCAACAGCCGTATTTTGTGCTTGCCAGCGCGGTAAAAACTGCCCTTGGTAATAACCCGTTAATGCTGTGTCGACAGCACTATCATCGATTTCTGGTAGGTTGTAAAACGTCTCCGCAAAGGTTTCTAGCGCATCATTAACATCTGGGCTTTGCGCCAAGATTTCCACTTCATGCGCCAAGGTTTCAAGGTAATGGGTGACGGTAGAGGCTTTGGCACTACGCACGGAAGATAAGTGATCAAAGACTGACTGGGAAATCGCCTGCGCCGAAACCCAGGTTAAAATAGCCGCTAGTATCAAAGCTGGCAAAATCCCCACGGCCAACAAAATTACCATTATCTTGCGCTTGAAGCTCATTTTACCGTCCTTTTTGAGTCAAAATTGTCCTAAAGATTCACGCAAAGGAATAACCCTATAGGACATTCATTACTGCGAGTTATAATTAAGTAACGGCAAATATAGCGCAAAAACATTTCACAAATAAGACTGATTATCATCTTATTTTATATATTTACGACATTTTGTTGACGCAAAAAAAAGCCCCTATCTTGCGATAGGGGCCTAGATGAGACATCACAGATTGTGAGTCACATGACGAAACTTAAACGTCGAGGAAGTCCATAATGCCTTCTGCGGCTTTACGACCTTCATCGATCGCGGTAACAACGAGGTCAGAGCCACGTACCATGTCGCCGCCAGCGAAGATTTTTTCGTTGGTGGTTTGGTACATATAGCGGCCATTGGTGGGTGCTAGCACACGACCTTTACTATCGGTCTGGATACCAAATTTTTCGAACCAAGGCGCTGGGCTTGGCTGGAAGCCGAATGCCACCAAAACCACATCGGCCGGAACCACTTGCTCGCTGCCTTCAATGATTTCGGCGCGGCGACGGCCATTTTCATCCGGCTCGCCCATTTGCGTTTCAACCACCTTGATGCCTTCTACTTTGCCATCACCAATGATCTCAACTGGCTGACGGTTAAAGAGGAACTGCACGCCTTCTTCGCGGGCATTCTTCACTTCTTTGCGCGAGCCTGGCATGTTTTCTTCATCACGACGGTAGGCACAGGTTACGCTCTTAGCGCCTTGGCGAATCGAGGTACGGTTACAGTCCATCGCTGTATCACCACCGCCTAATACCACGACTTGTTTGCCTTTCATACTAATGAAGTCTTCTTCATTCTCTTCAAAGTCTAAGCAGTGGTTAACGTTGGAGATCAGAAAATCGAGCGCGTCATAAACACCAGGTAGATCTTCACCAGGGAAGCCGCCCTTCATGTATTTGTAGGTACCCATACCTAGGAACACCGCGTCGTATTCTTCAAGGATATGCTCAAATGGCACATCATCACCGACACTGGTACCCAGTACGAATTCCACACCCATCTCTTCAAACACTTCACGACGGCGTGTCATGACGGTTTTTTCCAGTTTGAACTCCGGGATACCAAAGGTCAGCAAGCCGCCAATCTCTGGGTTTTTATCAAATACCACGGGCTTGACGCCGTTACGTACCAGGATGTCAGCACAAGCAAGGCCAGCAGGACCCGCGCCCACAATGGCCACGGTTTTGTTCACTGGCACAACTTTGGACATATCCGGACGCCAGCCTAAAGCAAACGCTGTATCCGTGATGTATTTTTCCACAGAGCCGATGGTTACGGCACCGAAGCCGCCTTCGCCTAGCGTACAAGAGCCTTCACACAAACGGTCTTGTGGACACACACGGCCACACACTTCTGGCAGTGAGTTGGTTTGGTGGCTCAGCTCAGCCGCTTCTAAAATATTGCCCTCTGCAACCAGCTTGAGCCAGTTAGGAATGTAGTTGTGTACCGGACACTTCCATTCACAGTAAGGGTTACCACACTCCAGACAACGGTGCGCTTGATGCTTGGCACTGTCTTCTTCGTACGGGCGGTAGATTTCGACAAACTGCGACTTACGCGTCAGCAGTGGCTTTTTCTTTGGATCTTTACGATCTACTTCAACAAATTGAAATACGTTGTTCAAGCGCTCAGACATAAGCTGCTATCTCCTGTGGCCGCGCTGAGCGCGGCACTCTTTCAAATGGGAAACCCAATGCCACTCAAGCAGCAGAACGTTTAAACAAGCCTGATCATGGCCAGCATTCAGTCCATGGAAGGACGCTCCGCTCTCTTCAGACATGGATGTCTGACGAGGCGGTGCTGCTATGATTAGGCGTGCTGCTAATGACATTGATGGAAAACCGGACTACCAATTACTCTGGACGTTGACGAGTATTCGCCAATAGTTGCCCTAGGCTGGCCGCCTTCGGTTTCACTAACCAGAACTTACCGATGTAGTCGTAGAAGTCTTCTAGGATTTCTCGGCCCCACTCACTGTTCGTTTCACGAACATATTCTTCAATCACACCACGTAGGTGTGAGCGGTATTCTTCAGTCAACTCAGTACCCACACGTTGGATTTCCACCAACTCGTGGTTGTACTTGTCGACGAAGGTACGATCCAAGTCGAGTACGTAAGCAAAACCACCGGTCATACCCGCACCGAAGTTGTAACCCGTGCTGCCCAATACCGTGACCAGACCGCCAGTCATGTATTCACAACAGTGATCGCCTGCGCCTTCAATGACAGCGTGACAACCTGAGTTACGCACCGCAAAACGCTCACCTGCGGTACCCGCTGCAAACAATTTACCGCCGGTTGCACCGTACAAGCAGGTGTTACCGATAATGGCCGATTTTTGCGACTCAAATACCGAATTCTGCGGCGGACGCACGATCAGCTTACCGCCCGTCATGCCTTTGCCCACATAGTCGTTGGCATCGCCTTCAAGGTACATGTGCAAACCACCGGCGTTCCACACACCGAAGGATTGTCCTGCCGTACCTTTAAGCTTTAACGTCAACGGTGCATCAATCATGCCTTGGTTGCCGTAGCGCTTAGCAATTTCACCGGACAAACGCGCTCCGATCGAGCGGTCTTGGTTGGTCACGGTAAAGGCATACTCACCACCTTCTTTCTCTTCCACCGCATGCTGCACCGTTGACCACATTTTCTCAGCCAGTAGGCCCTTATCGTGTGGCGGGTTAAACGGCACTTGGCAGTACTGTGGTTTGTCCGCAGGGATCGCATCGTTATTTAGAATCGGCGACAGGTCCAAGTTGGCTTGCTTCTCCGTTTCCCCCGGTAGCAAGGTCAACAAATCGGTACGGCCAATCAACTCAGCCATGGTGCTAACACCCAGTTTCGCCATCCACTGACGCGTGTCTTCGGCCATAAAGCGGAAGAAGTTTTTGATCATTTCAACCGTGCCAATGAAGTATTCTTCACGCAGTTTTTCGTCCTGCGTCGCGACACCTGTGGCACAGTTATTGAGGTGACAGATACGCAAGAATTTGCAACCCATAGCCACCATTGGTGTGGTACCAAAGCCAAAGCTTTCTGCACCAAGGATCGCCGCTTTCACGACATCCAAGCCAGTTTTTAAGCCGCCGTCAGTTTGCAGACGAATCTTGCCACGCAGATCGTTGGCACGCAGTGCCTGTTGCGCTTCGGCAAGACCTAGCTCCCATGGCGAACCGGCATGACGGATCGATGTGATCGGCGATGCCGCGGTGCCACCGTCGTAGCCTGAGATGGTGATCAAGTCGGCGTACGCTTTGGCAACACCCGCCGCGATCGTACCGACACCTGGCTCAGAAACAAGTTTCACTGAGACCAAGGCTTCAGGGTTGACTTGTTTCAAGTCGAAGATCAGCTGCGCCAAGTCTTCGATCGAGTAAATATCGTGGTGTGGCGGTGGCGAAATCAGAGTAACGCCCGGTACCGAGTAACGTAGACGCGCAATCAAGCCGTTTACTTTACCGCCAGGTAGCTGACCACCTTCACCTGGCTTGGCCCCTTGCGCCACTTTAATCTGCAGCACTTCCGCGTTGACTAGGTATTCTGGTGTCACACCAAAACGCCCCGAGGCAATCTGCTTGATCTTAGAACGGCGCTCAGTGCCATGACGCGCTGGGTCTTCACCACCCTCACCTGAGTTAGAGCGACAGCCCAATTCGTTCATCGCTTGCGCTAAGGCTTCGTGCGCTTCAGGTGACAAGGCACCTAGCGACATACCTGCCGAGTCAAAGCGCGGCAAGATGCTCTCGATCGATTCAACTTGGTCAACATCGATAGAAGGCGCATCAAAGCGAATGCCAAACAAGTCACGTAGCATCGATGCTGGGCGTGTGTTGACTAATTCAGCGTATTTACTGAAGTCTTCAAACTTGCCGCTGGTGACCGACATTTGTAAGTTTTTAACCACATCTGGGTTAAAGGCGTGGTATTCCTGACCGTGTACATATTTCAGGTAACCGCCTTGATTGATCGGCTTACGCGCTTTCCAAGCATTGTTAGCAATCAAGGATTGCTCGCGCTGGAAGTCCGCAAACGTTGCCCCTTGAATACGGCTTGGCACACCTTTGAAACACAGATCAACCACTTTGCTGTCTAGGCCCACGGCTTCAAATAGCTGTGCACCACGGTAAGACGCAACGGTAGAAATGCCCATCTTCGACATGATTTTCATCAGGCCTTTGTTGATGCCTTTACGGTATTTCTGGTGGCACATAATCGGGTCGCCCAAGACTTCGCCTTTGTCGATCATGTCATTGATCAGACGGTAAGACAGATATGGGTACACCGCGGTCGCACCGAATCCTAGCAACACCGCAAACTGGTGTGGGTCGCGGGCAAAGGCGGTATCGGCAATGATGTTAGAGTCACAGCGCAAGCCCACTTCTGTTAAGTGATGATGCACCGCACCGACAGCCATCGCCGCAGGGATTGGCAACAAGCCTTTTTCTAGATCCCGGTCAGTCAGCACGACAATCACAGCACCGTTACGCACCACTTCTTCAGCACTGTGCTTAAGGTTTTCGATCGCCTGCTCTAGGCTGATCTCTTCTGGATTGTAGTAAGTGTTCAAACGCACCAAGCGGAAACGATGATCTTCCATCGCCAACAAACGGCTGTACTTGCGTGGTGACAGCACTGGCGACGATAAGATAATACGGTTAGCGTGCTTTGGCGTTTCTTCAAACAGGTTGCGCTCAACACCGATCAAGGTCTCAAGGGACATTACCACCGATTCACGCAGTGGATCGATCGGCGGGTTAGTGACTTGCGCAAACTTCTGACGGAAGTAGTCGGTCACCGGACGCGTTTGGTTGGACATGACCGCCATCGGCGTATCATCACCCATAGAGCCAACCGCTTCATGACCACTTTCGGCCAACGGACGGAAGATTTGGTCACGTTCTTCGAACGAGACTTGGAACATCTTCTGATAGGTCGACATCTGCTCTGGGGTAAACGGCACGAACTCCATCGAATGCTCTTGTAGCAAGGCTTCGATGCGCAAGCCTTCTTGCTTCAACCACTTCTTGTAAGGGTGTGCAGACTTAAGTTTGTTGTCGATATCGTTGGTGTGTAGTACTTCACCGGTTTGCGTGTCGACCACCAACATTTGACCTGGGCCCACACGACCTTTAGACACGACATCTTCGTCTTTGTAGTCGTAAGTACCGATTTCAGATGCCAGTGTGATGTAACCATTTTTGGTCACCACCCAACGTGACGGACGCAGACCGTTGCGGTCTAGCATACAGATTGCATGGCGACCGTCAGTCATAACTAAGCCCGCTGGACCGTCCCATGGCTCCATGTGCATAGAGTTAAACTCGTAGAATGCACGCAGCTCAGGGTCCATGTTTTCAACGTTTTGCCACGCCGGTGGAATAATCATGCGTGCCGCACGGAAGATATCCATACCGCCCGTCACAAGCAGTTCCAGCATGTTGTCCATCGAAGACGAGTCAGAACCGGTTAGGTTGACCACTGGCGTTAATTCTGGAATCTCAGGTAACAATGGCGAGCGTAATTTGCTGCCACGGGCGATCGCCCAGTTACGGTTACCTTCAATGGTATTGATCTCACCGTTGTGCGCCAACATGCGGAATGGCTGTGCTAACGGCCATTTTGGCAAGGTGTTGGTAGAGAAACGTTGGTGGAAGACACAGATCGCGGTTTGCAGTTTTTCGTTGCCAAGATCTTGATAAAAAGTCGGTAGATCCACTGGCATCATCAAGCCCTTGTAAGACAACACTTTGTCTGACAAAGAACAGATATAGAAATTTTCGTACTGCGCCAAAGCGATTTCAGCACGACGACGCGCGACAAATAAACGGGTCGCGAAAGTACGGGCATCCAAACGATTGCTGTCGACAAATACCTGCTCAATGCGTGGCAGACAATCCATCGCGATCGTACCCAAGCAAGAAGGATCCACTGGCACGTCACGCCAGCCCACTACGTTTAACCCTTCGTCTTCTAGTGCTTTGGTTAGTACATCACGTTGCTCGGTCGCCAAGGTCGCATCTTGGTCCATGAAGACCATACCAATGCCGTATAAATCCGAAAAAACGTGGTTAAATAACGACACAGCTTCTTCACGAAGAAATGCATCTGGCTTTTGGATTAACAAGCCACAACCATCACCGGTCTTACCATCAGCGGCGATACCGCCACGGTGCGTCATACTGGTCAGTGATTCGATTGCGGTCTTGAGAAGGTCGTGACTAGACGTGCCTTCCATGTGAGCGATCAGTCCAAACCCACAGTTGTCTTTGAACTCGCCAGGACGATAAAGGCCTGCATTCATACACCAACTCCCACAGTTAAAAGGTAGAAATCTCTACTTGATTCAGTTCATGTCGCATCTAGTGGACAGGCATCGAACGCGCCTGAGAATGGTTTTTATAGACCCACTAATGCGTTAAAAGGTGATTCAATATACTCCGCGCCCAGAAGGCACTCAAATTTGACAGGTCGTTTTTTGCACAAAAAGTGCTGTTTTTAGGCATTAGATGAAAACCATTCTCACGCAAATGGAGAATTATCTATGGTCGCCGTTATAGCCAGCAGAAAATTCCACTGGCATCGGTGGTAATCCAGTCGAATATGGTTTTTTTTACTTTTTTTGAATTTTTTTACCAGAAAGCGACTTAAATCATGCAGAAAAGATGCAGTAACGCCCTAAAGAGTGGGATTTTTGTAGGATTATTGACCATTGGCGCGACGAATATCCTGCTGGATACCACGTACGCTTCGTGCCCAAGGGTTGAGGCTAGCAAGCCCGCCAGGCAGATTTTCTACCGCGCCGATGGCTTCACTGCGATTACGATACTCGCCATACACTACCACATACCAAGGACGGCCATTGTGTAGAGCTTCGAAGTAGCTAAACGCATCTAAGCTACCTTGGTCACGGATAAAATCTTGCACTGTGTCTTGGTTATGGGTGCCGAGTAGCTGCAAAGTATAACGGTTTGGATTGCGCTCCAACCAACGCTGCGTTTGGTTGAAAGGATCGCTCGGAGCGACTGTTTCTGGCTCTGACGCTGGTTCGGGCGCGCTGGCCACCTCCGGCTCTTCGCTCTCCAGTACTGGTGCTGACACGCGCGGTTCACTGGCGCTGGTAGAATCATTATTGCGTAACGGCGCTGGCGCCACCGAAGACACTGACGTGTTATTGCCATTGCTGGTGCCACTGTTGGCTGCTATCGGCGGTAAAGAAACCGGACTCTCTTGGCCAATCTGACGCTGCATCTGCTCAATGCGAGCAATGGTTTCAGAGCTGGCTTGGCGCGGTGCTTGGCTAATCGGGGCGATACTAGTACTAGCGGTGTTCGCGGGGGCTTCGTCTTCGCCGCCACTGAAAATAACCGCCACCAAAATACCCAGCATCACAATGGATAGCAGCGCCATATGCACGACAGGAAAGCCAAAGGATAACCCGCCGGAAAACTTAAAGGGTGATGACTTGGTGCCTTTTTGCATGCTCTTGGCGGCATTTTTATCGCCCATCATGGCGAGCGCTGCTTGATTGATCTTACCAGGGTGGCCTTGCGACCGTTGGTAGATCTTTTTCACCTGCTTCTCGTTAAATGGCAAGTTGATGCCACCACCAATCGCTCGCACACGGTGCAGCATATAGGCACGCGTTTGATCCAAGCTAAACGGCTCTAGCGTCAACTCATGACTAAGCTGTTGGTAACGATTTTGCTGATAAGCGTCGAGGTTTTGCGCTAGCGAATGCTCAGTAAACAGCGCCACATGCGGCACTTCTTGTGATTCCGTGGCCAAGGACATCATGTCCATCAGCATAATCACGGCATCGGTATTCAGCTCATGGGCATTATCAATCAGGATAATGGCTTTTTGACCCTTAGCTTCCATCTCATGAGAGAACTTCAGCAACGGGCCAAAGGATGTGCCCGCATTGCTACTGTCGAGTAAGTCGGCATAGCCTGCGTAGATGGCTTGTAGGAGCTGACCTGCTGTCATCAACATGGAGGCGTTGACATGACTGATCATGGCGCTATCGGCTTGCAAACGAATAAACTCTTGCAGGAAGCGTGTTTTACCGCTGCCGCTCGCGCCCATCACCACCGACAGCAAGTTAGAGTAACGACTCAAGTGCTCCAGCATGCCCAGCTGCTGATTGCGCTCCTCACTAGAGAAAAACACTTGTGCGTCATTTGAGCCGAACGGATTCCTCAGCATCACCTTAGGTTGCTGATCTAGGGCCTCCTCCAGATTGAACTGAAAGTCCGACTCAGACATTGTCTTCCTCTACATGAGTAAAAATTTATTGAGCAGCCGCTTCAATGGCGTCGTCCAGACACGCATTAAAATCGTCCATAGCAAAATCAGCCGTCACACAAGCATCCCCCAAGGCATTGAGCAATACTAGGCGTAGACTGCCATCCAGTACTTTTTTGTCCAGCAACATGCGATCCATAAAGGCTTCGCGGGTCATGCCGCGCGGTGGCAACACAGGTAGTTTGGCTTGTTCTAATAAGGCCACACTACGTGCCACGTCTTGCTCACTTAAATTACCTAAGCGCCAAGACAGGTCGACCGCCATCACTGTACCAGCGGCGACCGCTTCACCGTGTAACCATTGACCATAGCCCATTTCTGTTTCAATCGCATGGCCAAACGTGTGACCTAGGTTCAAAATAGCACGAATTCCACCTTCTTTTTCATCTTGCGCCACGACATAGGCCTTAGCTTTACAAGATTCAAAGATCGCATGGGTGACGGCTTCTTGATCCAAAGCCATTAATGGCTCGATTTGCGCTTCTAGCCATTCAAAGAATGGTGCGTCACAGATCAAACCGTATTTGATCACTTCAGCCATACCGGCTGACAGCTCACGACTCGGCAATGTATTTAGCGTATCGGTATCAATCACCACCGCTTGAGGCTGATAAAACGCCCCGATCATATTTTTACCCAGCGGATGGTTCACACCGGTTTTACCGCCAACAGACGAATCAACCTGTGACAATAACGTTGTTGGTACTTGGATAAACGGCACGCCACGCTGATACGTTGCGGCAGCAAAGCCTGCCATATCACCAACGACACCACCGCCAAGAGCGATAATCGTCGTCGTACGATTGTGTTTGGCTTCCAGTAACGACGTCATGATTTGCTCATAGGTCGCTAGGGTTTTGTATTGTTCGCCGTCCGGTAGGATACAAGTGGCCACTTGGTAATCATCCTGCAGTAGCGTCACCAATGCATCAAGATAGTATTCTGCTACCGTGGTATTGGTTACGATCATAACTTGTTTGCCGTGAATCGCCTCATCAAACAATGCTTTTTGCTGACGAATACCAGCACCAATGTAAATAGGGTAACTGCGGTCCCCTAGTTCGACCGTAAGCGTGCGCATAGTAAGCTATGCCTCCGTTTTCAAATACTTCTTAATCGCGTCCATTACTTTATTAGCAACGGATTTGGGGTGGCGCGAATCGGTTTCGACAATCACTGACGCGACTTCTCTATATAAAGGGTCGCGTAGTTCAAATAAGCGGCTCAAGGTTTCTTTTGGATTACCTTGCTTAAGCAATGGGCGGTTATTGCTTTTTGATGTGCGCTGCAATTGCTGCGCAACCGACGCCGATAAATACACTACCAAGGGCTGTGTTTTGAGCATGGCACGGTTTTCGTCTTTCATCACAATACCGCCACCGGTGGCAAGTACCACCGGCGCTTGATCGTCTTCGAGCATGCTTTGCAGCGTTTGAGTTTCGCGACGACGAAACCCTTCTTCCCCTTCTTTTTCAAAAATCCAAGGAATGTCCGCGCCAGCATTCTCTTCTATGACTCGATCCGAGTCGTAAAATTCTCTGTCTAGCTGTTGCGACAGAAGGCGTCCAATGGTGGTTTTACCGGCACCCATTGGACCCACCAAAATAATAGTGGGGGCGTTAATCATTGTAATTAGTACTTCGAAGTTAAACTGTTATTGGCTACTGCCTAGTTTACCGACATTTTTAGCAGTTTTGGCGTAATAAATACAAGTAATTCAACCTTTTCTTGCTGCTCGGTTTCTTGGCGAAACAAAGCTCCCATTACTGGCACATCACCTAACACTGGAACTTTGTTGACATTAATAAAGGTTTCTTCTCGATAAATCCCGCCTAATACCAGTGTTTCACCATTTTTTACTTCAACCTGCGTCTGTACCCGATTGGTTTCGATACTGGGCACACCGTTAACCATTTCACCAACCGAATCTTGGTGAATTTTTAAATTGAGCAATAAGGTGGTTTCATCTTTGACCTGCGGTGTGACTTCCAGCATTAAACCGGCTTGGCGAAACTCAACACTGACATTGTCATCGTCGACGACTTGATAAGGCACCTCCGTGCCCGACTCAATGCGCGCGGGTTGTCCTTCAGCGGTGACAATTTTAGGGCGCGCCAAAACGCTGGCAGACCCTTGACGCTCGAGCCAATCAAGCGTCGCTGATAAGGCTAAATTGCCCGTTACTCCCGAGATGCCTAAGTTTACGGGCGCTGCCGCAAGTCCCAGATCGATATCGCCCAAAATGGAGGTTTGTGATTGATCTAATAAGCGTGCGTGCCAGTTAACACCTAGCTGCTCTTGCACCGAGTCACTGACTTGCGCGATTTCAGCACCGATCTCAATTTGACGCGTGGGACTGTCGAGCCACTCAAACGCCATGGCTAAGGTCTCAGGCGCACCGCAATAGCGCGTCATAATAGCATTGGTACGCGGATCAATAATGGTGCCCAAATCACTAAAATATTGCTTTAGATAGGTGCCAACCGTGACCGCTTTGGCGTGTTTTAAATGCCAGATAGCGTGATCACATTGATCCTCTAAGACGCTCGCCTCTGCGGACGCAGCGACTGCTTTGGGCGCCAAAATGGCAATTTCGCCTTGCCAACTCAGCTGCAGCTGTAATTGTGCCGCGACCGCCGCCATGATCTCAGGCCAAGTGGCATCGCGAATGGCAAGAGTGACATTTGCGGCAATGCTTTCATCGATAATCACACTTTGCTCAAGCTCTGCTGCCAGCTGTGGTAATACAGCTTGTATCGGCTGATTGCGCATAAACACATCCAAGGCCAGCACTTTGCTGCTTGCAAGCCAAAGGGTCATTAGACAAATCTTTATGCACAACGCTTTCATGGCTTTTCTCCCAGCACGGTACTAGTGCTTGGCTTAACGAAAGGCAGCTGATGCGTTTGCCCATGCTGATCGTTCAACAGGATTCGATCCTGCTGTACTTCGCTTAAAGTCGCTTGCAATAAAGGCGACCACTGACCTTGGCGTAGCCACACTTCTTGCTGCTGCACTTTGACCAAAGCCGCGGCATGGCGCCCTTGCACCGTACTCACTAATACTCCTTGCTCCGTCCAGCTGGAGGTTTGCGACAGCGGTAGCACGTCATAGTTAGGCTTTAGGGTGCTGGCGGGCACAAATGCCCACTCTAAGTCTCCGTGCCATTGCTTGCCCTGGCGTTGCCAACGAATCGTTTGCGGCACGATCCACAACTGCTGTTGTAACCCTTCAAGTTGCGTCTGCCAGTCGGCGAGAGACTGCTGATGCTGTAACCGCAAACCTTGCCACCTTGGTGCGCTGCCTAGTAACGTCAGACTTGGATCTTGGCTTAAAGCATTGATGGCTTGCTGCTGGCGCTGCTGCTGTAGCGTTGCGAATTGAGCTTGCTGAGCGTCAGCAATACGCTCCGCGCGCCATTGCCAGAGCGTATTAAGGGCCCAAGCGGCAAGCAAACACTCCAACAGTAGCGCGCCGACTAACCATTGCTGAGCACGCGATGTGGGCGTCTCACTCATGGCTGTTCTCCCGACGTGCTTAAGGTCAGCGTTAATGGGGGCAGATGAGCGGGCCACTGTTGTTGCCACAAAGTGATGTCTTGAGCGTTGCCCGACAGGGCTAGCTGGACGTGCCCAGTGGAAACTTGCAGCTGATCAACGCGCACTTGGGGCGGTAAACTGCGGATATAGGTCAAGCTGTCTAACACGCCCGGCGCCACCTTCGCGCCAGTATCTAAGGCTGTTGCGGGCCACTGCGCCACGGGCGTGGTGCTGTACATATAACCTGCTAATAGAATCGTCAGCACAGCAAGGCCTGCCATCGCACGTACTAACTGGCGTCGCTGGCGCTGCTGTTTGCGCTGTTCAATATAGTGACTGGAGAAGGGCTCAAAAGCACTTGTATTGCGCAGTAGCGTACGCCATCGAGAGGCTTGCCCATGACGTAGTAATCCCTCACTCATAATGTGCGCACGGGTCAGCTCACTCAGCTGCTCAAACACGGCTTTAGGCAACACCGCAAAGCGCAATTCTTGCCGCTCTGTTAGACGATAAGAAAAACTGGTGACTCGTTCAGTTTCGAGCAAATGGCAACAATGGCCGCTGTAGGTGTGCGCCGCCATAGGGTAAAGCTCGCTTGGAAAGCGCGGTTCAAGCGTGTAAACGCCGTTGCTAAGCCACTCATCAGGCAGGCAAATTGGCCAGCGTAAGCAGGTCTTAGGTAAGGTTTTGAGCTGGGCGATGGCTTCGTCAATGCCTAACGCTGGGGGCGTAGGCGATGAGGCTAGTGCTTGAGCGAGTGTCATCACTTGCCAGCACTGATCGCGCCACAGCAAAAGCTTGGGACGTGTAAAAATGAGCATGGTTCCCTCCATGAACAATGTTTGCTGACAGTCCGTTGTCAGACATAAATTTGACGACTTTTATGAACCAAATCCCTTAATTCGCGTCAAATCTTTACACCAAGATAGCACGATTTTGTCACGCTACAAGTCCCCACTGTCTATTGTTCTCAGGTATACTCCATGACACATAAAATAATCAGCGACCTATCATGGCCAAGACTCTAAAAATACTCTTGATTCTGTTCGTCCTGGGCGCACTCGCCGCCGTTGGGGTGACCTACGCTATCTACACACAAGTAAAAGATCGCATTCCTACCGTGGAAGAAATGAAAGCGATCGAATTACAAATCCCACTGCGTATTTATACACGCGACGAACAGCTTATTGGTGAGTTTGGTGAGCAGCGCCGAACACCACTTAAGTACGAAGATATCCCCAAAGATCTCGAAAATGCCGTCTTAGCAGCCGAAGATAGCAACTTTTACCATCACCCCGGTGTGGATGTCGTTGGTCTATTACGTGCTGTATTTCAGCTTGTGACCAGTGGGGAAATCCAGAGTGGCGGTAGTACCATCACCATGCAGGTGGCACGTAACTACTTTTTGTCGTTTGAACAAACCTTCATGCGCAAATTCACCGAGATCTTTATTTCGTTAAAAATGGAGCAAGAGCTGTCTAAGCATGAGATTCTTGAGCTCTACATGAATAAGATTTACCTCGGTAAACGCGCTTACGGTTTCGATGCAGCGGCGCAGGTGTATTATGGCAAGCATTTAAGTGAGCTGGATTTAGCGCAATACGCCATGATCGCAGGCTTACCTAAAGCTCCGTCACGCTATAACCCAGTCGCAAACCCCTCACGCGCCTTGATTCGTCGTAACTGGATTCTACAACGCATGCTCTCGCTGGGTATGATCGAAAAAGAAGCCTACCAAGCGGCGGTCGAAACCCCGGTCACCGCCAAAAACTATGGCATTCAACCAGACGTCGAAGCCAACTACGTGGCTGAAATGGTGCGCCATCAGCTCTATCAAGAGTACGGTGATGAGCTCTACACCAAAGGCTTCACGGTCTACACCACGATCAATTCAGAGCGCCAAAAGGCTGCCAACAAAGCCATCTACGATGGCGTGCTCGCCTATGACGAACGTCACGGTTACCGCGGCACGCTAGATACCCGCACTGGCTTGATCGATGCACCGCTCGAAGAGCAGACCGAAGTCCTACAAGACATTGACAATCTACCTGAATGGCGCGCCGCGCTGGTGCTTGAAACCAATGCCGAGCGTGCTTCAGTACGCCTAGAAAATGGCGACAAGTTTGAGCTACCGTTTGCAGCGATGGAATGGGCAGCGCCCTACATCAATGAAAACTATCATGGCAAAGCGCCTACATCAGTCAGCGATGTCATGGTACCTGGCGATATTATTCAATTACGCCCTGATGCAGATACCACTTGGCGTCTGACGCAAATGCCAACGGTACAAAGTGCCCTAGTGTCGCTGGATAGCCAAACCGGTGCGATCGAATCGCTGGTCGGCGGTTTTAACTACTTTGCCAACAAGTTTAACCGCATTACGCAGTCTAAACGTCAGCCTGGCTCGAACTTCAAGCCGTTTATCTACTCAAGTGCCTTAGACCAAGGTTATACCGCGTCTACCGTGATTAACGATGCGCCAGTCGTGTTCCATGACACTAATCTTGCGCAAGCGTGGCGCCCAACCAACGATGGCGGCAAATTCTATGGTCCAACCCGTCTGCGCCAAGCCTTGTACCGCTCGCAAAACGTGGTCTCGGTACGCCTACTGGACGAGATGGGCATTCGCCCGACGCTAGAGTTTTTAAAACGCTTTGGCTTTGATCCAGACGAGTTACCGCATAACTTATCGCTGTCACTTGGTAGCGCCAACTTATCGCCGATGCAAGTGGCCTCAGGCTACACCGTGTTTTCTAATGGTGGTTTCCGTGTCGAACCTTACTTCATCGATCGTATCGAAGATCGTGATGGCGAAGTCATTTTCGAAGCGCAACCGACCACTGTTTGCCGTGACTGCAGCGTGCTAGAAGAACCTAACGAAGCGGGTCAAACCGTCGGCCTATTTGGCTCTGGTGAAGACGCACAAACGCGACCAACGGCACCACGCGTATTAGACGAAGAAGTCAGCTACATCATCTACGACATCATGCGTGACGTTATCCGCTATGGTACTGGCCGTCGTGCCCGTGTGCTGGATCGTGATGACATTGCTGGCAAGACCGGCACCACCAACGATGGCCGTGATGCCTGGTTCTCAGGCTTTAATGGCGATGTCGTAACTACTGTCTGGACTGGCTTTGATGACATGTCGCCACTGGGTCGCGGCGAATGGGGTGGTTCCGCCTCACTACCGACTTGGATTAACTACATGCGTGAGCGTCTCGACGGTAGCCCAGTGAGCTACGTGAATAAGCCTTCTTCATTGGTGACGGTGCGTATCGACCCTGAGACAGGTGAACGTGCTTACCCTGGCCAAGACAATGCGATCTTTGAAATCTTCCGCCCTGACCACGTCCCGACGGAACGCGCAGTCAATAATAATCAGGAATCTAACGGTGGCTCTGGTAATGGTGGCAACAGCAATATTGCTATCGAAAACCTGTTCTAGACTATCTTAGCTCGACAAAAAAGCGCTGTTTACAGCGCTTTTTTAGTTTGCGCCAACAACAATTTGTCGGCCAGCTCAGCAAAGCCAAGGCCGCCCGCTTGCGCGGTAATGTAGCGCGGTAAATGTTGCATGTGCGCCAAGTGTTGCGTGATATTAGCGACACCGACACTTAGCGGAAACTTGGCAAACATGGTTTCATCGTTCGGCGCATCGCCCACATACAACACTTGTTGCGCCATATGATCCGGTGCGATCGCTAAGCGCTGCGCTAACACTTTTGCGGCCATAGCATACTTATCCACACCCGCCTGACACACATTAATGTGGATCGAAGAAACTTTGGCATTCAGGCCAAGTTCAGTGAGCTCGTGCAGCAGAGCTTGGCATTGCGCGGTCGCGGGCGGGCGGATTTCTTGGCCATAATCAATTGCCACATCGGTCAGGCGATAGGCTTGGTCACGGCTCAGTTTCAGCGGCGCAAAACGTTCTAGAAGCGGCTCTAAAAGTGTCAAAAGCTCGGCTTGACGCGCGCGCATCAGCTCCTCTGCCACAAAAAACTCATACTCCACACAGCCATTTTCGGGCTGCAAAAAAACACCGCCCCCTTCACTGATGACACCACTCACGGGCAACACCCGCGCCATCATGTCGGACCATCCGGCACAACCGCCCGTCACGGGAATCACGCCGACCCCCGCCGCTTGCAGACGATATAACGCTGCTAAGGTTGGCGTTGGTAATTGTCCATCCAAGGTTAAGGTATCGTCGAAGTCGGTCAGTACATAACGCACCGATTGCAATGCTTGCGCGGTTAAGGCTTCCAGTGCCAACGGGCTAGACATAGGCGTTCTCAGTACAGGTAATAATCTGCGTGCCTGAGCTTTCTAAAACCTCCATTTGCGACGTTGCGATGGCATCGGTAAACAAACTTTCGATGGTATTAAAGCTGGCCACACAAGCACTCGCCTTGCGCCCCCATTTATGTTGATCTGCCACCAACAAGGTATGACGACTTTGCTCGATCAAGGTGCGGCTGATATTGGCTTCGTCGGCATCAAAGTCGAGCACGCCGTAACGCTCGTGCAAGCCGCCACAGCCAAGCACACCGTAATCAAAAACATACTTGCGCATGCTGTCTATGGCATCACTGCCAACTAGATCACAGTGTCGATGACGCATACGCCCAGCGGTTAAACGCACGCTGATATCTTCGCGCTGAGCAAACAGGGTCGCCACGGTGAGGTTGTTGGTAAAGATTTGCAGCGCCTGATGATCGAGCAAGGCTTTGGCGACATTTTCGACGGTCGTGCCGATGCCCAAAAACACCGAGGCACCATTAGGAATATTGGCAGCGACGCGCTGGGCAATCGCCTGCTTAGCAACGCTATTAAGGTGCTGGCGATTGGCAAACGGGAGGTTTTCAGCGGTTGAGACAGGAGCAATGCCACCGTGCTGACGGCGCACCAAATGGCGTTCCGCTAGCTGATTAATGTCTTTACGGATGGTCTGGGATGATACCGCAAAGCGCTCCACCATATCCTCTACTAACAACAGGTCGCACTGCTGCACCCAGTTTAAAATATGCAGTTGTCGTTCGTTGAGACTCATGAATGCTCCAACGCCATAAACGGACGCGGATCGTCGGTAATCACCGCATCCATGCCCCAATCCCAATGATCTGTCACCAGTTGTGGGTCATTGGCGGTATAACAAAGCAGCTGATAACCGGCGGATTTGATGGCGCGCGCCTGCGCTTCGGTCAACGGCTTGTAGTGACAATTCAGACTGTAGGCTTCGATGGCCGCGAGCTTTAATAACCAATCATCAGGGACTTGGTTGACCAAGTAGCCTAGGTGTAATTGCTTATTGGTGTGATAGCACCACTGTAACGCGGGATAGTTGAAGCTGGAGATCATCAGCTTGTCATTGTCCTGCCAACGCTCAGCCAGCAGCGCCAAAATCGGCGGTACGACCTGCTCTATTGCTGTGCCGTCGTATTTTATTTCAAGGTTTAACCCTAAGCCCAACGCTTGAATACAGTCGATGGCTTGCTCAAGCGTCGGTATCTTTTCCCCCTCATGCTCACCACCAAACCAAGTGCCGGCATCTAAGGTTAAGATCGTCTCAAGATTCGCCTCTACCGTATTGCCGATGCCATTGGTACAGCGCTCTAAGGTGTCATCATGGAAAATGATCAGACCCCCTTGGGCAATTGGGTAAACATCAATTTCGACCCACTTGACGCCAGTGGCGGCCGCGGCGCGAATCGACGCCAAGGTGTTCTCAGGGGCCAGCAAGGCTGCGCCACGGTGGCCCATTACTTTGCTTAGTTGCATTGCGTTATCCTTTTCTGAGTGTCTCCATCAAATACATGCCACGCCTCAGGGCTGACACGCAACCCGATACGCTCACCTAGCGCCGGTTGATGTTGTCCGGCTAAGCGCACCACAAAGGTAGGCGCTGTGTCGCCCCAGCCTTCTAAGGTGCCATGCAACAAGGTTTCGGCACCTAATGCCTCGATGGCGAGCACTTGTAACTGCAGCGCTGTCTCTGACAGCGGTACGATATCCACATGCTCAGGCCGTACGCCCAATAATACTGATGATGCCAAAAGGTGTGGACAAGCCACCGGGATATCCACATCTAGCGCGGGCTTGCCATCGACCATCTTGCTGGGGATAAGATTCATCGCTGGCGAGCCAATAAATTGTGCGACAAAAGTCGAGGCTGGTCGCTCATAAACCTCCATCGGGGTACCGATTTGCTCCACATGACCTTGATTAAGCACCACTAAGCGATCGGCCAGTGTCATGGCTTCGACCTGATCATGGGTCACATACAAGGTCGTGGTGCCAAGCTTACGCTGCAGGGCGCGAATTTCTACGCGCATTTGTACCCTGAGTTTAGCGTCTAAATTCGACAATGGCTCATCAAACAAAAACACCTTAGGATCGCGCACCATCGCACGTCCCATGGCCACTCGTTGACGCTGACCACCCGATAGTTGCTTGGGCTTGCGCTGTAACAGCGCCTCTAATTCCAGCATCTTAGCCACCGCTTGCACTTGCTCGGTGATCTGGGCTTTAGCGATACCGCGATTTTTCAGGCCATAGGCCATATTGTCGTACACCGACATGTGTGGGTATAAGGCATAGTTTTGAAACACCATAGCGATATCGCGCTGTGCTGGCTCTTTATCATTAACGCGCTCATCTTGGATCAGCAGCTCACCCGTGCTAATACTTTCAAGCCCTGCCACCATGCGCAGCAAGGTGGATTTACCACAACCCGATGGGCCTACCAGCACAATAAACTCACCGGCAGCGATCTCAAGATCAAGGCTGGCAACCGCTGTATGGCCGTTCGGATAGGTTTTTCCCATCTGTTTGAGGATAACTTCTGACATGTTACTTCTCCGCGTCGACCAAGCCTTTGACGAACAGCTTTTGCATGCTGATCACGACCAACACTGGCGGCAACATCGCCAACAACGTGGTCACCATGACTTGGTTCCATTCAATTTCACCGTTGTCCACCGACAGCAAACGTTTAATACTCATCACCAGCGTGTAATAGGCATCATCTGTGGTCACGATCAAAGGCCATAGATACTGATTCCAGCCGTAGATAAATAGGATCACAAACAAGGCCGCAATTTGTGTGCGCGACATGGGCAACAAAATATCGCAAAAGAAACGCAGCGGGCCGGCGCCATCGATGCGCGCGGCCTCTACTAATTCGCTGGGAATGCTCATAAAACACTGGCGAAACAGGAAGGTGGCCGTCGCACTGGCGATCAAGGGCAACGTCAGCCCTGTATAGCTGTTGAGCAGATCCAGATTGGCCACCACCTGATAGGTCGGCACAATGCGCACTTCCACTGGCAGCATCAGAGTAAAGAAAATCATCCAAAATGCCGCACCACGAAAGGGAAAGCGGAAGAACACAATGGCATAGGCGGACAACAGCGAAATCGCAATTTTGCCAAACGTAATGCCAAGCGCCATGACCAAGGAGTTGAGCGTCATACGTAGCAACTGCGACATATCGCCATCCTTACCTAGCAACACCTGCTGCCAGTTAGCCAAGGCTTGATCGCCAAACCAAAGCGGCACAGCGCCGGCAGCAAACGCATTGGCCGGATGGGTCGATGCGACGAGTGCCACCCAAACAGGCAAAGCCACTACCACAATGCCTAGCCATAAAATCAAATGACTGACAAACGTCAGCCCAGGACGATGTTCAATCATTAGTACTGCACCTTACGCTCAATGTAGCGAAACTGAATAATCGTCATCAGGCCAACCACGACCATCAGCACCACAGACTGGGCGGCCGAGCTGCCCAAATCCAGACCAACGAAGCCGTCCTTATAGACCTTGTACACCATGGTGGTGGTACTTTGCCCAGGCCCACCTTGAGTCGTAGCATCGATCACAGCAAAGGTATCAAAGAAGGCGTACACCACATTCACCACCAACAAAAAGAAGGTCGTCGGCGAGAGCAACGGTAAAACGATGTCGAAAAAGCGCTTCGCTGGACCAGCGCCATCGATTGCCGCCGCCTCGATCAAAGAGCGTGGAATCGCCTGCAGCCCCGCTAGGAAAAATAAGAAGTTGTAGCTGATTTGCTTCCAAGTGGCAGCGATCACCACCAACAGCATGGCCTGATCACCGTTAAGATAATGATTCCAGTCCACGCCCAACGTTTGTAGCGCCAAGGCGAGCGGCCCGATACTCGGATCAAACAGCACCCACCAGAGTACGCCCGCCAACGCTGGGGCCACGGCATAGGGCCAAATTAATAGGGTTTGATAGACCATGGCGGCGCGCAGTACGCGGTCAGCCATGACGGCCAAGAGCAGTGCCAACACCAGCCCTAAACCCGCTACCGACACGCTAAACACTAACGTCGTGCCCAGCGCGGCAAAATATTCAGCGCTCTGAAACAACGCAATAAAGTTATCCAAGCCAACAAAATCACGACTTAAACCAAAGGCGTCTTCTTGATAAAACGCCTGCTCGACCGCTTGTCCCGCTGGCCAGAGAAAAAACACTGCGGTCACCAACAGCTGCGGCAACAACAATCCGTAAGGCAGCCATTTTTGTGGAAAATATACAGACATATCAGACTCTTAGTGCTTTATAAGCGCAAAGGCTCGGCGCCAACACGCCTCCCTTGCATGGGAGGCGGTCACACCATTTAGCGTTATGAAGGGATTAATCGTTGGCTTTTTCGAACTTACGTAGCAGCGCATTGCCGCGCTCAACGGCAGCGTCTAGAGCCACTTGCGCGGTTTTATCACCAGCCCACACTGCCTCAAGCTCTTCATTGATGATGTCACGGATTTGTACGAAATTACCTAGACGCAGACCTTTTGAGTGCTCGGTCGGTGTTACAGCCGTCATCTGCTTAACCGCAACATCTGTGCCTGGGTTAGCCTCATAAAAGCCCTGCTCAGCCGTTAGCTCATAAGCCGCTTCGGTAATCGGCAAGTAGCCCGAGAATTGGTGCCAATCGGCCTGCACATCAGCTTGTGACAGGAAGCTTAAAAACGCCGCCACCGCCTCATATTCGGCCTCGCTTTTGCCTTGCAATACCCACAAGGACGCGCCACCAATGATGGTATTTTGCGGAGTGTCAATCAGCTCGTCATTGTACGGCAGCTGCGCCACACCAAAGTCAAAGTCAGCGTTACGCTTCACCCCAGCATAGCCTGCAGAAGACTCCATGTGCATGGCACATTCTTGGCTATAAAACTTAGACGCTGAGTCACTGCGTCGTCCGCCATAGCTAAATACACCATCTTGTTGCCAAGCACGCATTTGCTCGATATGCGCCACTTGCGCCGGACTATTAAATTGCAGCTCAGTATCTAGACCGGCAAAACCATTGGCCTTTGAAGCAAACGGTAAATCATGGCGGGCGCTGAAGTTTTCTAACTGAATCCAAGACTGCCACGCGGTGGTGAAGCCACATTCGACGCCATTTTCGACCAACGTCTGTGCGACGTCGCCAAGCTCTTGCCAAGTGCGCGGCACACTGACACCGGCTTGTTCAAACTGCTCTTTGTTGTAATACAGTACTGGAGTGGAGCTATTAAACGGCAGCGACAACATATTGCCATTGTTATCCGTGTAGTAGCCCGTCACAGCACTTAGATAATCGTCTTGGTCAAACGCTTGATCTGTGTCTTGCATCAATTGATACACGGGATAAATAGCGCCTTCTGCGGCCATCATACTGGCCGTGCCCACTTCAAACACCTGTACTAAGGCAGGCTGTTGTTTGGCACGAAACGCGGCAATCGCCGAGGTCATGGTCTCGGTGTAGTTACCTTTAAACACCGGTTTTACTTCATAATCGTCTTGCGCCGCATTAAAGGTCGCCGCGATCTCATCGACCTTTTCACCGTTGGCACCGCCCATGGCATGCCACCATTCAATTTGTGTTGCTGCCATTACCGAACTAGAGGTGGCCAGACCGACCGCCAAAGATACCAACGCAAACTTACCCATGAAGCATTCCCTCGTATTGATGTAAAAAGTTAAGGCTTAAGCGCCTTAGACTCTGTTGAGGGTACGGGGCAAAGATGTCATTTTCATTGCGAGGCTATTTCAAATGAAAACTTAAGTATTTCATTTGAAAAAGTAAGCTTATCTATGGGCACAAAAAAGCCCGCTTGAAGCGGGCTTAGACAGATCATTAAAGCGTTTTTAACAAGGCTTCAATTTCGTGCTTTTTCTTGCGCGACTTCACAAAATTGGCCATCACCGACGCGGCGGTAATACCAATCAAAGCCGACAACATCGGGTCGTTGCCATAGCTTTTGATAAAGCTGTACACCAGCAGCACGCTGCCAACGATCAAAATTAAAGGCTGATAAGACACCTTTAGTGCACCGGTCTTTTCATTTTCGACGATGGTGACGCCATAAAACGAGCCTAACGAGCCCACATAGATACGGCGCGGAAAGCGCTTTAATTTGGCCGGATAACCGTTTTCTTCCAGTCGTTCACAGATCTGTTCTAATTGCATAGGGCTCACTTTTTCGATTGCACCCCACCGGTCACAGCGATACGCATGCCTTCTTCCATGGTGACATCCAGCGGGGTTAACTTATCGCGGGAGACATACACAGTCATACCGCCGATTTGGTAACTCAGTGGCAAATATACGCCGACTAGATCTTGTTCGCCAAATAAACGCTTACCCATTTGCTCACCGGTGACAAAGCCGATCATTTGCATGCCTTGGATTTCCAATGACACAACGCTTTGATGCCCAGTTTTTTTCGACAAGTTGAACACCGTCATCATGTCTTGCAGCGCACCATAGATGGATTTCACCAACGGGATTTTTTCAAACAAGCGCTGACTCAGTTTCATCAGATAGCGAATGCCGTAAAAATTCACCACCAAGCCGACTAACGCCAACAGCAACAAACTGGTGACCACGCCAAGGCCTGGAAAATAATAGTCACTTGGCCACACTAACAATACCAAGGGGCGCGCCAATTCTTCCGCTGTAGCCAACAACCAATAGAAGAAATAGATGGTCAGGCCGATCGGCAATACCGCTACGAGGCCTTTTAAAATCATGGAAATCAGTTTGTTCATTGCTCACTCCTATTCGTTGTCTAGAGCATACAAAAGCCGTTCCAACTTAGATAGACACGCCTCAAGTAAAAGCTCAGTAAAAGCGTCTAGAAGCAGTCAACATTGATCAGACTTGTTGCCTTTGGCCGAGCTGGTTAAGCTACACCTTAACAAACAGGGTCGATGTCGCCCTGATCGGTATTTGCGGAGCAGGTTATGAAACTAAATTGTGATATGGGTGAAGCCTTCGGGGCGTGGACGATGGGACGGGATGAAGAGATCATGCCCTACATTGATCAGGCCAATATTGCCTGTGGCTTTCATGCGTCCGATCCATTGACGATGCATAAAACAGTCGCACTGGCCAAGCAACATCAGGTCACCATCGGCGCACACCCTGCTTACCCTGATCTGGTTGGCTTTGGCCGCCGCAATATGGACATCGCACCGAATGAGCTCAAAGCATTGATTCAATACCAAATCGGCGCGCTGCAAGGCATTTGCCAAGCCCAAGGCACACACGTGAGCTACGTGAAGCCCCACGGGGCGCTGTACAACACCATGATGGCCGACTTTAGCGTGTTAGAAACGGTGATGCAGGCGGTCAGCGAATTAGGCAACCGCTTAGTATTAATGGTGATGGCCATCCCAGAGGCAGACCAAGTCAAAGCATTGGCAAAGAAATATGCCCTTGATCTTTGGTTTGAAGCCTTCTCAGATCGCCTCTACACGGACGCAGGCCGATTAACACCGCGCAAACAAGCCAACGCCGTGCACCAAAGCTTCGACTTAATCGAACAACAAGTGCATAACCTTAGCCAACACGGCTCATTGATCACCGAATCCGGTCAGTCTTTGGCGGTGCACGCAGACACTATTTGTGTCCACGGCGACGGCGATCACGCCCTCGATGCAGTGCAACGCATTCGTGCCGCCATCGGACAGCGCTGATATGTCTAACACACTCATATTTCCACCGCATATAGAACTGGTCAGCGATCATGCCTGTTTACTGACCTTTGCTGAGAGTATTGATGAGCATGTCGCCGAGGTCATTGCTAAGGTGAGTCAAGCATTACACGACTGTGCTGGCATTATTGATATCGTACCGTCGTATACGACACTCTTGGTGACGTTTGACACCGACCATTACGACCGTTTCAAGATTCTAAGCAAAATCAAGCTGTTATGTGAAAGAATCGACCTCAATGCGACGTCACAAAGCGAGCGTCGTGACGTGGTTATCCCGGTCTACTATGCCCCAGAGGTCGGACCAGACCTTGAAGACGTCGCCAAGCAATGCAGCTTGACGGTAGATGAAGTCATCAAGCAGCACAGCGAAACCGTGTATCGCGCCTACGCCATTGGCTTCGCACCTGGCTTTGCTTTTTTAGGCAATACGCCCGAAGCTTTGCGCCTGCCACGTAAAACCACACCACGCTTAAAAGTGCCGCGCGGTAGCGTCGCCATCGCTGAACAACAAAGCGCTGTGTACCCTAGCGAAACGCCCGGCGGCTGGCATTTGTTAGGCCGCACGCCACTGACTCTGGTGGACTGGCAGAGCGACAGTCTTGCCTTGATTCAAGTCGGTGACCGAGTGCGCTTTGAGCCTATCAGTCGCGAGCAATTCATTGCCCAAGGAGGCCAGCTAGATGGCGTTTAACGTAATCAAACCAGGCATGCTGGCGCTGGTACAAGACCTTGGCCGACATGGTTATCAGCATCTTGGCGTGACCACCGGCGGTGCTATGGATGAGTACGCGTTTCGCTGGGGCAATGCCTTACTGGATAATGACAGCCACGCGCCGCAGATCGAAATCACCTTCGGCATGTTTGCCGTAGAAGCCCAAGCGGCAACCAGCATTGCCATCACTGGGGCGGATTTGGGCGCGACGTTGAATGATCAGTATCTTGAGCCCTGGCAAACCTACGCCATCCATAAAGGCGATATCTTGGCCTTTCATCAACCTCAAGTTGGCCTGCGGGCGTATTTGGCCGTCAAAGGTGGCTTTGTCGTCGACCCGGTACTGGGCAGTGTGGCGACCGTTATGCGCGAGCAACTGGGTGGTTTAACGGGCGTCGGCGACAAACTTTCCAAGGGCGATGTACTGGTTTTCCAAACCAGTCACCAGCACCAAGCGCGTCATGTCCCTCGCTTAGCTCGACCTGACTACCTGCAATCCCAGATTAATGTGGTCACAGGCTATCAGTACCAGCAGTTCTCAAGGCTTGACCAAGCACGCTTTTTTAGTAGCACCTATACTCTGAGCCAACATTGTGACCGCATGGGCTATCGCTTAGAAGGCCAAGCCATCGGGCAAGAGTTGAGTGGTATTATCTCCGAAGGCATCACCTATGGCGCCATTCAAGTGCCCAGCGATGGGCAGCCGATCGTGTTGCTAAGAGACCGCCAAACCATTGGCGGCTACCCTAAAATCGGCTGCGTCACCAATTTATCAGGCGCCTTGCTGTCACAAAAAAAACCCGGTGATCAGATCCATTTTCGTGCCATCAATGTCGCCGAAGCGGAGTATGAGCGCCATCTACAGCTAGCGCGTCTACAGCAGTGGCGTTAAGCCGTTACACTAAATGACATAACCGCTGCCGAGAATTACATAAAAATCCTCTACTATGAGTGTCATGCTGGCGTGATTTATCACTGCCCAATCGCTGGTTGTTTGAGGACGTTCCATTGCGCAAGTACATCGCCTTATTGACGCTTTTTTTGGGCTCTAGCCTTTGGCTAACAAGCTTGCATGCCAATGAATTGCGCTTTGGTTTTACTGGGCCTTTAAGCGGCCCGAATGCTTTTGTCGGCGAGCATATGTCGCAAGGTATTGAGCTAGGCTTTGCCCATATCAATCAGCAGCGGGCGCTGTCTTATAAGCTGACCTTGGTAAAGCGCGACGATCATTATGAGCCCCAGCGCACCGTAGAGCAGGTCAACCGCTTGGTGTTAGACGATAATGTCAGCGCCTTTATCGGTAGCATTGGCACACCGACGGCGCTGACCGTTTTACCGCTATTAGAGACCTACCAACTCCCCTTAATCGCGCCCTTTTCTGGAGCCAGCGCCCTGAAAACTGCCCGTGCCGAGCCCTATATTTTTCACACTCGAGCAGGCTATCAAGACGAAATCCAAGTGTTGGCAAACACTATCGTGGAAGACTATGGCATTGCCCCACAAGACATTGCGGTGTACGTGCAAAAAGATAGCTTTGGCGAAAGCTCCCTGCGACATCTGGTGCATAGCTTGGAGCCTTACGGTTTGAACTCGGCGCACGACCTATTGCAACTCTACCACCGTCGAAATGCGATCGCTGCAGAGCATGCCGTAGCCAATATTTTAGCCCGCCCAACACCACCTAAAGCGGTGTTTTTATTTACCACCTACGTGGCCGCGGGCGAGCTTATCAGTTTGATGCATGAGGTCGGCATGGACCCTATCTTTGCCGCGCTTTCTGTGGTGAATATAAAACCACTACTGCACCAATTAGAAGATCAACCAAGCCGTGTTTTAACCAGCCAAGTGACGCCTTCTCTGGATCTGGCTTCCTCTACCTTGGCCCAGCAATTCAAGCTCGATTTAGACTTTTTTATGCCGACCATGGCGCCCTCGTCATTGGCCTTTGAAGGCTATATCGCAGGACGCATGATGGGACGACTATTGCAGCAGCACAGTCCTGACACAGTGCCTTCTAGCCAATCTTTGCTAGACTATTTAAAGCAGCCTTTGTCATGGGACATTGGTGATCATGAGTTTTATTTTTACGCTGGTTTGGAGCAAGCTAACCATACGCTCTGGCTGCAATGGATTGAAGACAACCAAACCACCCATTTAGGCCGCCATACCCCGCTAAACAGTGAGGTGCATCATGAACCGTAGCAATGCTCGCACAACGCCGATCACCCCGCTGGTCTGGCTGTTGGCGCTGTTTGTATTGTGCTCTACCGTCATTGGTGCCGCCATTTTGACCGATACGGTCAACGACCTAAAAACCCAACAACAAGCGTTGCGAGCCCAGCAAGGCGACATGCTCAAGGCGGCCTCCGAACTAAAAGAGATTGTCCCTGCCCACTACAGTCGCTTACGCCAAGCGCTCTACGACGGTTCCAACCAAGACTATTACGATGAAAGTCGCTACCAACGCTATCGCGACGCCGCAGCCACATTACGCTCACAAGCCCATCAAAAAGCCGCCATTAAACTGCTGAGCATTGCCCTAGAGACCCGAGGCCGTCAGATTCATCAAGTGACCCAACGGATCAACGATTGGCACGCGCGCAAAACCGCTATCGATAGTGCCGCTCGGGATGCGAACTATGTCCATCAGTCACAAGCCAAAGTAGATGCGCTCACCAATCTGTTACACGCGTTAAATGGTCGCCACCGCCTGATTGAAAGCCGGCTGTTGTACCAATACCGCGCGGCGGACGAAGCACAACGCCAAGCCATTGCCGAAGAGTATTTGGGCATTAAGATTTCTAATCTAGACGCCTCGTTGAGTACCACCATCGAAAATATTTCGGCGTTAGACATTGCCGTCAATGCGCTGCCCGTGACCACCAGCCAGGATGAGCTATTTCACCTGCTCAATAACGAAATTGTGCCCTCCATCGAGCGTCTGAATTACGCTATTGCCCAAGCCGCTGAATATTACCCGATTTATGTAGACACCCTAGAGCGTCAGATTGCCTCTTTGGAAGTCGTATTGTTTGGCGAACAACACAGTTTTAATAGCACTGGGCAAACCGTTCAATTGGGGCAAGATGGTCTCTTTAATCAACGCTTTGAGCAGATTGCACTTGAGCAAGAAAAACAACAACTTAACCGTGAGCTAGAAGCCATTTTCTTCCCACTAAGTCGCTTCCTTGATCAGATTGGTGAGCTGGTACAAGAAGAATCTAATCGCTTTGAACAAGAAATCGAAGAGCAGTTGGCACGGGTCAATAATACCGTTATCTGGATCAGTATTTTATCCGTCAGCATCATGTTGCTGCTGTCTTGGGCGATTACCACACGCCTAAAACGTCAGCTCACTCACTTAGTAGAAAGTGAAGACCGCTTCCGTTCCATGTTTGAGTCCTCACCAGACCCTGCTTGGATTATTCGTGATGGCCTCATCACTGAGTGCAATGATGCGGCGGTTGCTACGCTCGGATTAACCGATAAACACAGTCTAGTCGCTACTAACTTGAGCGAACTCTCGCCTTTCACTCAGTTTGATAACGACAGCTCGCAAACTAAGCTCCAGCAACTGTTCGAGCAGGTTCAACAGCAAGGTCATTGTCGTTGCGAGTGGATTTTTACTGGCCAAGACGAGCCGATTTACGCCGACATGTCTTTGCTAGGCGTACAATATGACGACAAACCCGCCATTATTTGTACGTGGCGAGACATCACCGAGCGCTACAAGACACAAATGTCCCTGCAAGCGTATAAAGAACAGCTTGAAAATGAAATCGCTGAACAAACCCAAGAGCTACAGATTGCCAAAGAGCGCGCCGAACAAGCGAGCCAAGCCAAGAGTAACTTCCTGGCCAATATGAGCCATGAGATTCGCACGCCGATGAACTCCATCATTGGTATGTCTTACTTGGCCTTGAAATCGGGCCTAGATGACAAACAACGCAACTACATCCAAAAAGTACGTAACTCAGCCGAATCGCTACTCGGCATCATTAATGACATTCTCGATTTCTCTAAAATCGAAGCAGGGCGCATTGAGCTTGAGCACGAGCCTTTTCGCCTGCAGGAAGTACTCAGTGAAGTGGCTCACCTATTAGCCCTTAAAGTCGAAGAAAAAGGGCTCGAATTGGTATTCGACATCGACCCCAATTTACCGCCGTTGTTTAAAGGTGACGCCCTGCGTCTACGCCAGATTTTACTTAATTTAGGGAACAACGCCGTCAAGTTCACCCAGCATGGTGAAATCGTCATCAAGGCGCGTCAGCTAAAACAAGACAAGGACCATATAAGCGTGCAGTTTAGCGTCCAAGATACCGGCATCGGCATCAGTCCAGCCCAGCAAAAGCGCCTATTCCGGTCCTTTTCACAAGCTGACAGCTCCACCACACGCCGCTTTGGTGGCTCGGGTTTAGGTTTGGTGATTTCGAAGCAATTAACCGAATTGATGGGCGGCCAAATTTGGCTTGAAAGCGTCCTAGACCAAGGCAGTTGCTTCCACTTCAGCGCCCAATTTGGGCAAGTACAAAATGCGCCCCAGCAAGACGCTTGGCGAAATGATTTAGCCATTGAGCGAGTGCTCATCGTGGATGACAACGACACCGCACGCGAAGTCCTACAAGCTAACGTAGAAGCCTTAGGCTTTAACTGTGATGTCTGTGACAGCGGCCTAAAAGCCATTGAGCTACTTAAGCAGGCCCACCTGCAAGGTTGTCACTACCATCTATTATTGGTCGACTGGAAAATGCCAGACATCGACGGTGTCGAGACTTGCCGTCGTATTTTAGCGAATCCCGAAATGGCACCACCGACCTTAATTATGGTCACAGCCTATGGCCTAGAGCAGGTCAAACAAGCCTCGCAAGAGCTTGATATCGCAGGCTATCTGACCAAACCTGTCACCACTTCTAGCCTGTTTGACACCATCGCCAGCAGCTATGGTCTAGATAATTGGGTCGGCAAAGAGCAACAAAACGTACCGCTCGAAGAAGAGGATTACCCTATTCTGCATCAAGCACGGGTATTACTGGTAGAAGACAACGACATCAACCGTGAGCTGGCCCAAGAACTGCTGACGCAACAACACATTCAGCTCAGTACCGCTAACAACGGCCAAGAAGCCCTAGAGCTGCTACAGCAAGAAGCCTTCGACATGATCCTGATGGACTGCCAGATGCCGGTTATGGATGGCTATCAAGCCACCCGCGCCATTCGCCAGCAAGCGGCTTACGCCAAGCTGCCCATCATTGCTATGACTGCCAACGTCCTGCAGCACGACATTGACATGGCCTTAGCCGCTGGCATGAACGACCACATTGCCAAACCGCTCAATATCAGCCAGATGTTTCGCACCATGGCGCGCTGGATGCCTAAAGATAAGATCGCTAAGGTTAAGAGCACGCCAACAAATGAGCCAATGCCGGCCCCTGAAACCAGTAATCCGCTGCCTCAGTCATCGCATATTGATACCCATTTAGGCTTACAACGCACACAAACTAAAGCGCTCTATATTCGCCTATTAGAGCGCTTTATTAACAGTTATCAGGACTTTACCCAGCGTTTTGAACAAGCCAATCCCAACGACGCTTTGCGTATGGTGCACACACTCAAAGGCACTGCGGGCACCTTGGGCATGGAAGAGCTGGCCAGCCTGGCTAATAGCCTAGAAAGAAAGATGGCATCCACTGATGAATATCATGTCTTGTTTACTGGCTTAACCAGTGAACTTAAGACTATTCTTATAGAGCTTACTCGTTGGCAACAACAGCTTGTTAAAGCAGATGAGCCTGAGATCGACAGTGATCAGACACCACTAGACGACACTCAGCGCATCGCCTTACTAGAAGAGCTACGTGAGGCTTTGGTGCAAAATTTGCTCGAATCACGCGATCTTGTGCAAGCACTGAAACCAAACCTTGATCAAGCTAATGAGCGAGCCGTATTCAATACTATTAATGAAGCAATTGCTGTCTATGACTTTGATCTCGCCATTGAGCAGGTCGACGCTTTGCTTGCTCTCATCAAGGAAAAGTAGTCCATATGACCGATATACAAGATGCTCATAAGGCCACCTTGCTGGTCGTTGATGACACCCCAGAAAACATCGATGTGCTGGCCGCCTCATTGCGTGATGAGTACAGCATCAAGGTCGCCCTAAGCGGCGCCAGAGCATTAACGATTGCTCAATCAGCGCACAAGCCGGACCTGATTTTGCTTGATGTTATGATGCCTGAGATGGATGGCTACGAAGTGTGCCGCCGCCTTAAAGCCGACCCAGCCACGGCCAATATTCCAATTATTTTCGTCACCGCCAAACATGACATTCGTGACGAAGAACGTGGCTTTGAAATGGGCGCCGCCGACTACATTATCAAACCCGTCAGTCCACCACTGGTACGCGCCCGTATCCGCACTCAGCTGGCCTTATACGATCAAAATCGACAACTGGCGGCCAAAGTACGCGAGCGCACCAAAGCCCTGCAAGAGAGCCAACTGCGCATCATTCACCACCTTGGCCGTGCGGTAGAGTACAAAGACAACGAGACGGGTGCCCACGTCATCCGCATGAGCTATATCACCAAGCTGATCGCAGAGCATTGTGTTAGTGATAGCGAATGGATCGATCGCGTCTTTCATGCCGCACCGATGCACGACGTTGGTAAAATCGGTATCGCCGACGCCATCTTGCTAAAGCCAGGCAAACTGGACCCAGAAGAATGGGAGGTGATGAAGAAACACACCATTTTCGGTGCCGAGATTCTCTCAGTAGAACATGATCCTTTGTTAGAAATGGCCAAAACCATTGCTTTGACACACCACGAAAAATGGGACGGTAGCGGTTACCCTTATGGCTTATCCGGCGAAGATATCCCCCTAGAAGGGCGCATTGTTGCGTTAGCCGATGTTATCGATGCTCTGCTGTCTAAACGTCCCTACAAAGAACCTTGGAGCAAAGAGCAAGCGGAGCAATTCCTTGCTACGCAAGCAGGCCTGCATTTTGATCCGAAATTGGTCGAAATCACCTTACCTTTGATGCCGGAAGTCCACGCCATCCGGGCGCGATACCCAGATGAATAGGTTTTATTAATTCTTGATAGTTTTTTTTTATCTAAGTTTTAGTAAAACACAATTTCATTTCGTCACATCGACCCCATATTATAGACACTGTTGATAACGCAAACAGCGAAACCCACAAACTACGGAGATGAACATGATTAACACTCAAATCAAACCATTCAACGCGACAGCATTTAAAGAAGGCGAGTTCGTAGAGATTTCTGAAAAGGACGTTCTAGGCAAATGGGCCGTGTTCTTCTTCTACCCAGCTGACTTCACGTTCGTATGTCCTACTGAACTTGAAGACCTAGCAAGCAAATACGAAGAACTAAAAGGCATGGGCGTTGAAGTATTCTCTGTATCTACAGACACTCACTTCTGTCACAAAGCTTGGCACGACACTTCTGAAGCAATCGGCAAAATCAACTACTACATGGTAGGCGACCAAACTGCGACCATCACGAACAACTTCGGTGTTCTACGTGAAGGTCAAGGCCTTGCTGACCGCGCTACTTTCTTGATCGATCCAGAAGGTACTATCCAAGCAATGGAAATCACTGCAGAAGGCATCGGCCGTGACGCAGAAGACCTACTACGCAAAGTGAAAGCAGCTCAATACGTAGCCGCTCACCCAGGCGAAGTTTGCCCAGCTAAATGGAAAGAAGGTGAAGCGACTCTTGCTCCATCTCTAGACCTAGTAGGCAAAATCTAAGACGCCTCTTCCAGTGTTGGGCGCCTCGCGCCCAACATCGGGCTTTGCCTTCCAGTGCAAGGCGTTAAAGCCCACAAGATATTTTTCGAGCTAAGGAACCTCACGCCTCCCTCTACTTATCAAGACAGGTGCTGACCTCTCACGCCCGAAATTTACAGGCACTGTAATCACTCTCAACTAAAAAACGGGTTAATTATTATGTTAGACGCAAATATGAAACAACAGTTGGGCACATACCTTCAAAACATCGTTAATCCGATTGAGATTACTGTGTCCACTAACAGCAGCGACAAATCAAAAGAACTGCAAGAATTGGCAACTGAAATTCAAGAACTGAACAGTGCCAAAATCACCTTAACCATCGACGACAATCCACAAGGCCGTGCGCCACAAATGTCGGTTGGCCCACAAGGTGAACAAGCTCGCGTCAACTTTGCTGGCGTACCAATGGGGCACGAATTTACCTCACTTGTACTGGCCCTACTACAAGCGGGTGGCCACCCATCAAAAGCCGCACAAGAAACGCTTGAGCAAATTAAGAATCTCGACACTGAGCTGAACTTTGAAGTCTACATCTCATTGTCATGTCACAACTGTCCTGACGTGGTTCAAGCCATCAACCTAATGGCTGTACTGAACCCGAAAGTGACCGCAACTATGATCGATGGCGGCGTGTTCCCTGATGAAGTTGAACAACGCAACGTCATGGCCGTACCGTCTTTATACGTCAATGGCGAGCACTTCGGCCAAGGCCGTATGACCCTAGACGAAATCCTAAACAAAGTTGATACCGGCGCCAGCGAAAAACAAGCGGCAGCGCTATCAGAAAAAGACCCATACGATGTATTAATCGTCGGCGGTGGCCCAGCAGGCGCGGCAGCAGCGATCTACGCGGCCCGTAAAGGCATTCGTACCGGTGTTGTCGCAGAGCGTTTCGGTGGCCAAGTCGCCGATACCATGGCCATCGAGAACTTCATCTCAGTGAAAGCCACTGACGGCCCGAAAATGGTCGCCAACCTTGAGCAGCACGTGTTGGATTACGATGTCGACATCATGAAATCACAGCGCGCTGCACGCATCGAGAAGAAAGACCTCGTTGAAGTGGAACTAGAAAACGGTGCGGTACTGAAAAGTAAAACCATCGTCTTGGCGACCGGTGCCCGCTGGCGCGAAATGAACGTCCCAGGCGAGCAAGAATACAAAGGCAAAGGCGTGGCTTACTGCCCACACTGTGATGGCCCATTGTTTAAAGGCAAGAAAACCGCCGTTATCGGTGGTGGCAACTCAGGTATCGAAGCGGCGATCGACTTGGCTGGCCTAGTAGAGCACGTCACCGTACTAGAGTTCGCAGACACACTACGTGCCGATGACGTACTGATCAAAAAAGCGCAGTCACTGCCAAACGTCACCATCATTAAAAACGCCATGACCACTGAAGTGCTAGGCGATGGTGAGCGCGTCAACGGCCTGACTTACACTGACCGTACTACTGACGAGTCGCACACACTTGAGCTTGCCGGTATCTTCGTCCAAATCGGCTTGGTGCCAAACAGTGAGTTCTTGCAAGACAGCATCGAACTAACAGAGCGTGGCGAAATCGTGATCGATACCCACGGCCGTACCTCAATGCCTGGTGTATTTGCCGCAGGTGACGTGACCAACGTACCGTACAAGCAAATCATCATCTCCATGGGTGCTGGTGCGACCGCCGCCCTAGGTGCGTTCGATCACTTGATCCGTAACTAAGCCCAACAATACGCCAAAACACCAACCGCCCTCAGTAAACTGAGGGCGGTTTTTTTATGTTAACCAGCTTCCAAACGCCCTATTTTTTCCACTGCAAAACCCATATTATTGTAAGGAATTCATAAGCAATAAGTAGGAAGCAGTTCATGAGAAAGGACGTAAAAGGATCAGTTTTCGCGCTCACCTTGGCCCTTGCACTGAGTGGTTGTGCCAGCACTGGCGGCGGTTCCGCTGGCAGCCTAATGGACGATGCAGCCCGCTCTGAGCTCATCATTCAGATCAACTCAGTCAAGCAAGCAATTGATGCCGCACAACAACGCTTAGCTAAAGCCCAAGAACAAGAGCTTGATTGGTACGCAACAGATGACTTCAATGATGCCCAAGACGCCCTTGAAGACGCCCAATCTTACTACCGCGAATACCAATCTAATCCTGCTGAAGCCAACGACAAAACTGGCTTTTTTAGCTCGACGACTAACCTCGAAGCGACTGAGCAAAACCTCGAACGTTTTAGCAGCAAAATGGACAGCGCCGACGCAACGCGCACGCTCGCTAACAGCACCCTTGCGGACGCCTTTAGCAACCGCGACTACCTTAAAAAAATCGATGCCCAACAGCACTTCCCAAGCCTAAGTAACGCACTCGATAAAGAGCTTAAAAAGCTAGTAGACCTAGTCGCTGATGACCGCCCGGACCAAGCGTTAGCAGACCAAGCAGCACTGCTTGCCAAGCAACACACACTGGAAGTGAAAACCATCACCAAAGTCTACCTAACCGATGCGCAACAAGCGTTCCAAACACTGAATAACTCCAATGCCAAACAGCTGGCACCGAATGCCTTCGCCAAAGCATCGGCAACCCTTACCGACGCGCTCGCCTTTGTCGCCAGCTCGCCGAAGCAACTGGAGCAAGTGCAAGAAAAAGCCCGTTTATCGGTGTTTTTCACCCAGCGCGCTGAACTGATCGCCGACGAAGTTGAAAAATTACGCGCCTTACAGCAACGCCCATTGGATCATGAAGGCTACATTCTTCGTATCGAGGCACTACTTTACCCATTGCAACAAAGCCTTGGCGCCGTCGATGGCCGCGATCAAACCTTTGAAGCACAAACCCAAGCCCTAGTGCGTTTTATCAATGACAGCCAACAAAGCTCGGAAAACGCCGCAGCGCAACTGCAGCAGCTGAATAACACCGTGCAAGAAAAAGACGCCTACATCAAAAGCTTACGCGAAGAACTAGAACGCCTGCGCCCAGCCGAGCAAACCAGTCCAGCCGCGACGCAAGATGCCACGTCATCTGAAGCACCAGCCGCCGCGACACAGACGTCTAATTCGTCACAAGCGCAACCTTCAGAATCAGCTCAACAAGCGGACAATTCTGCGTCATAACACTAAAGGATCGTCGCTGGCCATGCGCCAGTGGCGATCATTCTTTACATCAGTATGGCTCCCGAGCCGCCTAAGAACATGCTAACCTCAGGCAATACTCTTCAAGCCTGTATTGATCATGCGCACTCAATTACTAAAAAACACCCTACTCGCTACCGTCGCACTGACTTTGTTACCCAGCTGTGCCCTGCATTCACCTAAAGAGAGCGACACCCAGACGCGCTACTTTGAGCTGATCGATCAGCTCAATCAAAATCATGCCAGTCGTGCGGAGAGGATTGATCAGTTGACCGAGAGCCTGATGGGGATTGTGTATGTGGATGGCAATTTAGGTGAAGGTGAACAAGGCCAATTTGACCAAGACCCTTTGCTGCGCTTTGATGCATTTGACTGCACCACTTATGTGGAGACCATTATTGCTGGCGTTACTGCGCGCAATGCGTCCGAGTTTTTGCCACGCCTCACGCAGCTGCGTTATCAGGATGGCGAGATTGATTTTGTGAAGCGTAATCATTTCCCAAGTGTTGATTGGTTACCTAATAATCAGTCGGTACTGGAAGAAGTGACGCCTCAGGTGGGCGCTGAGTATACGCTCTACGCTCACACCGTGATTGATAAACAAGCTTGGTACCAAAGCATGGGACCTGAGCGTATCCAGTTGCCAAACAGCAGCCCTGAGCAACAAGCCCAAGCTCTACAGCAGCTGCGCCAAGCCGGAGCACACTTCGCGCCTGAGCCGGTGAATACGCCTTACATCCCGTTAACCGCAATCTTTGTGCCGCAGCAGGCAGATCCTGCCAAAATTCCAGCGCGCCAACAGGCAAGCCAAGCGATTGAGCAAGACAACACCCTAAACGATAAGACACGTCAGCAAGCGCTGCAGCAGTTAGCACTGACAACACGTCAACAAGACGCACACTTGAACCAAACGTTGCTCGATCGCATCCCATCAGGCAGTGTGATCAGTATCGTGCGCCCCAACTATGAGGTGAAGCAATGGATTGGCACCAATATGAACATCACTCACCAAGCCATTGCGGTGCGCCGTGATGGTCAGCTGTACTTGCGCCACGCCAGTCAACTTAAGCGCCAAGTGATCGAGCAAGACTTTGTTGACTACTTTTCCCACTATCTACTAAGCGCCAGCGTGAAAGGCTTTAATATTCAAGTCATCCGCCCCGAAGCATTGGCGAGATGACAAATATCACGACAAAAGCTTGCATGTCTATTTCAGGCTGCAAGGATGCCTTTTATTCGCGCGCGCTTTGGTTATAAGATGGCTTTTATCTATAAACGCTAATTGGAGTGCGAAATGTACAAAGAATACAAAGTTGAGATTGTCACGGAAGGCGGTTGCGGTACGATTTTATTGGGCTCGTCTGGCTTACCGATCAAGCGCCTTGAGGCCAAACTTAATGAAGCCGCGGCTGATGGTTGGCAGATGGTGTTTCAAGTAATTGAAAAGAAACGCTTTTGGCTATTTTGGTCACGCGAAACAGTGATCCTAACCTTGGGCCGCTAAACCATGAATCTGGGTCAACGGGCGCTGTTAGCATTGATACGGCGCTATCAACAAGGCGGTGGCGGCAGCCGCCGCTTTGGTGTGTCCTGTAACTTTTCCCCTACCTGCTCCGAATACGCTGCCCAAGCGATTCAAACCTATGGGGTGATAAAAGGTTGCTGGCTGGCGTGGCGGCGTTTGCGCCGCTGTAACGTTCCCGATCAAGTCGAGCGTATCGACGACCCACTACCCTAAAGGAGCTGTGCGTGTTTGAAGCCTGGACCGTACGCCAAGCGCAAGTGAGCGCTGAAGAAGAACACATCCGCCACACCTTGCAACAAATGCCTGACGCCCAACGCTTGGCGTTTTATCAGCGCTATCAACCCGCCATCAAAGACCCTGATACTTACGCCGCACTGAACTGGTTTTTCGTTGCTGGGCTGCACAACTTTTATGTGGGCCAATGGCTCGCTGGTCTGTTTGATCTTGTGCTGATGCTGTTAGGTGTTGGCTTACTGTTTGTCGCACCCGCTATCGGCATTGCTTTGTTGGTACTCGTGGCCTTGATCGAACTGCCTACCTTACTGCGCAGTCAGGTCATCGTGGCTCATCTCAATAATCAAATTGCCCTACGCTTGCTCGGCGAACAAGCGCTAGCGGATGTCTAGCCCGTATCTGATTTAGGCCGCTGCGCGACATTGATCAAGCAATGTTGCGCTTAGCGCGCTTGAACTCTTTTCAACAGCTCCAAATCCTTTTATCTTGGCGGCTTATCTTTTGGAATGGCCAGTATGACTTTTACCTATTTATTCGACCCTTTATGCGGCTGGTGCTACGCGGCAGCGCCGACCATTCAAGCACTCCATGATGCTAAGCTTGGCAATATCGCCATGGCACCGGTAGGCATGTTTTATCAGCCCCGCCCCATGAATAGTATGGCGGAACACGCGAAGAAGAATGACCTGCGTATTCAAGAACTTACCCAGCAGCCATTTTCGCAAGCTTACTTTGATCAGGTATTGGGCAACGAGCAAGGCGTGTTTTCGTCACAAGCGCTAACCTTGGCGATCGTCTACCTAGAATCGCAACAACTAGGGTTAGCCCATCGCTTCTTACAGCGCGCGCAAACCTGTCGCTACGTCGACGGCTTAGACACGGCTGACGCCAATATCGTTGCTGACATTGCAGCTGACGTAGCAAACACACATGGCCTAAGTGTCACTCGTGAAGAGATTCTCACCGCCATCACTGAAGATGCAGCACTACAACAACGCAGTGAGCAAATGGTGCAACACGCAGGGCGCTTATTAGGCCAGATGGAACACAAAGGCGTGCCACAGTTGATCATGACCAGTAATGGCCAAAACTATATGTTTTCCGGCGCAGATTTGTACCAAGGCCCAGAAGGATTTATGCAACTGTTGAATGCCATCAAGGACGCCACTAACATGTAATGTCATTTACGCTTTGTAAATTTTTTGTCAGCGGTCAAAAAAGTGCTTATGATGAAAACAACCTTGCTAGGATGCTTTCGACATGACCCGAGCTAACACTTTTTTAACCGCGACCTTAATGAGTTTGAGCCTTACGCTGACCGGCTGTGGCTCAATGATGCAAAGTGCTCCTGATACAGCCTATCAGGTAGAAGCGTCGGTGCTACAAAAGAGTAGCGAGGCATTTGTTAGTCAACGCCTTTACCAGCAACATCAAGAATGGCGTGGCACCCCCTATGTCTGGGGCGGTATGAGCAAACGCGGCGTCGATTGCTCAGGCTTTGTTCACCTCACTCTTGAGCAACAGTTCGCCACTCGCATTCCACGCACTACCGCCCAGCAATCGCAAACCGGTTTCGCCATCCCCAGCGCCGATTTACGCGCTGGGGATTTGGTGTTTTTCAAAACCGGCAGTAAAGCGCGTCATGTGGGGATTTACATCGAAGATGGGCAATTCCTTCATGCATCCTCCTCGCGTGGCGTAATGATTTCACGTTTAGACAATGTCTACTGGAAGGAACATTACTGGCACGCCCGTCGGCTACATCCCTAATATCACGACAGATTCGCTCCCCACCTTAAAGCTATGAGTTTTTATGCCACTAAAGCCCATACGCTTTTTCTCATAAGACTATGATAAAATTGCTCTTTTCCAAGACACTGCTAGGGAATGTCACATTGTCTTGGTAAAACGACTAATAAAAACAGGGACTAGTCCAATGATCGAGAATCTTTTACAACAACTGCCCTTAGATACATCAAGGGAGCATTTTGAGCCATTAATCAATGCGTCAAATATGCGTATTGAGCGGATCGTTACGCCGCCGAATAGCCCATTAAATCAAGCCTGGTATGACCAAACAGAAGATGAATGGGTCATGGTGTTAGAGGGGTATGGGGTGCTGGTGTTTGATGATGGGCGTATCGTCACGCTCAAAGCCGGCGATTGGCTTAATATCCCTGCTCACAGCCAGCATCGAGTGATTAAAACCGATCCAGAGCACACAACTATTTGGTTGGCGGTATTTTATCAAGCGTAAGGTTGGGCAGCGCCCAACCTTACCTTGGTGGATTACAGGTTCATCGCTTGGCCGTTAAAGGCCATTTGACCGTTTTCTAACTCAAAGTCAGCGGTGTAAGCGTCACCATCTTTGACAATCCAACCTTGAGCAATGAAAGACTCCAGCATGTTACGCGTCGCCTGCTCAGACTGCGCATCAAACTCTTCTTGGGTCATCCAGCCACGCTCTAGCTGTGGTTGCAGCTGCATTTGCATAAAAGCATTGACCAATGTCTCGGCTAACGCTTCATCAATTTCAAACTCAGCGCCCGCTTGTACCATCTGCGCTAGGGCATCCGGTGAATTGAGATTGTTTGAGTCAAAGTTTGCGCCGTTTAGGAACTCAGCAAAACCTTCGAAATGCACATCCCCTTGCTCAAATGACGCGTCTAAAGCCTCTAGCTTCATCGACGGATCCGTGCTCATCAATAGCTCAAGGTTTTCCATCATAAACGCGGTCAGTAGACGGTCTTGCTGATAGCTTGGCGCCTGAGAAAGCTCTTTGTTGAAGTCGTTAAAACGCGTCAAAAACTCATTACTGAAGTCATTAAGCGTCATATCAAAGGTCAGCTCTTCCACTGTCGGGAAGTTCATAACACTCAAATCGGCCATTGAGAAATGCCCGCTACCACTGGTAGTTTGCGCCTCTTCGTCGACGTCTGAACCGCCGCTTAGCTCAATATCAGACACACTGAACATCTCGGTAAAGGCCATCTGCTCAAGATGCATGCTCATATCGTATTGCGCAATACCGGTTTCGATCATGGTCTGAATATCGGTATCAGAATCGATATCAAAGGTATAACCTGACATGGTCAACGCTTCGCCGCGATCCGAAATCGATAGTGAGTCAATTTCACCAGCGTAATCAAAGGCACTGTCAGAGAAAGAACCGCTGCCTTGGTAACCGCTGAACTCGACACTGCCGCGTCCACGTTTATCGGTGATGGTAAAAGGCACCACACGATCAGAGACCTCTAAACCGCCGAACATCGGCGTGGTCACGCTTGCTTGATAAAGCGGCTGGTCTTGGTCCCAGTCAAATTCTTCAGGTAACTCTTCGCCGGCCACTTCAATTACTTGCTTGGCCAAGCCCAAACCAAAACCATCTGCAAACAACAATGGACCATAAGCCGTCTCAAGCGTAAAAGGCACTTCCGCTCTCGGGCCAAATAAATCTGCCAAGCTTGGGTCAAGCTGGCGTAGGTTGACTGTCGCATGACCTGTGTAAGAGGCACCGAACCAGCCATCCTCTTGCTTTTCTAAGGTCAGCTCTTGACCTGGCACCGCGTTAAAAGATGCTTGGATCTCAGCCAAGTTGGCGGCGACATGTGATTTGATAAACATCGGTGGCACGACAACCAATGCCAATGCGCAACCAGCGCCCAACGCAGCAACGACTTTAGCGTTCATAAATTCCCTTTTAGAGATGTGATTGAATGAGATGATATTGATTAACAATATCATCCAAAAATACTATAGCCCCAACGGCAAAAGCAATGCGATTGAGCGCAAACAGGGCATTAAGTCACAAAAAAGCCCAGCATAATGCCGGGCTTTCTGGAGTCAGACCTTTATTACGCCTGAGCGGTTTTTTTATCATCCTTAAATAGGATCAAGAAAATAACCATTACCACGGCGGCAAAGCCTGCTGGGAACAGCCAAATACCGCTCCAGTCAGCCATACCATCCACGGTATAAGCGTCAGTGACTTTACCCGCTACCCAGAAGCCGATCAGCATACCGACACCGTAAGTCGCCAGCGTGATCATACCTTGCGCCGCGCTCTTGTTCTTTTCTCCGGCTTTGGCATCCGTATAAATCTGGCCAGTCACAAAGAAAAAGTCGTAACAAATACCATGCAAAGCGATACCGATGATCAGCATCATTAGACCGCTGTCGGCATTACCGTAAGCAAACAACACATAACGCACGGCCCACGCCAGCATACCGATCAAAAGGGTTAATTTGATACCAAAACGGCTCAGCAACAATGGCATGATCAGCAAGAACAATACTTCTGACATCTGACCGATGGTCATGATACCGGTGGCATTTTCAACCCCGATGCCTGCTAAGAATGGGTTAGCGTTTTGGTAGTAAAACGCTAATGGAATACAGATCAGTACCGACGAGACGAAGAATACCAAGAAGTTACGATCTTTTAGCAGATTCAAGGCATCAAGCCCTAGCATTTCGTTTAAGCCACCGCTTTGTGCCGCCCCTTTTGGCGGAGTGTTGGGCAAGGTGAAGCTGTAAACACCCAAAATAACCGATGCGATCGCGCCCATCATAAAGGTGTTGCGCAGCATGCCATCAGCAATAGAGGCTTGCGAATCCCAAGAGAATACGAAGCTGATCACTAGGCCAGCCACGATCCAACCGAGAGTACCCCAAACACGTACTTTACCAAACTCCTTCGCAGGGTCTTTCATCTGCCCAAACGATACCGAGTTCACCAAGGCAAGAGTTGGCATGTAAGCAATCATGTAGCCCAACACATACGGGTAAAAAGCACTGAAGTCTTGTGCTTGATACATCATGTACATCAACACTGCGCCGATCAGGTGCAATACCCCTAAAATACGCTCGGCATTAAAGAAGCGGTCGGCAATCAAACCAATAATGAACGGCGCGATGATCGCGCCCCATGACTGGGTTGAAAACGCCATTCCGATCTCGCCGCCATTGGCTTCTAAGGTCTGTCCTAAGAAAGTGCCTAAGGTGACGAACCATCCTCCCCAGATAAAGAACTGAAGAAACATCATTAAACTAAGACGAGTTGTTATCATTGTTTTAACCTCATGGTGTGGGCAAAGCCGTTATTATGGTTATGCGTTATCAAGCCCCAAGATGCGTCGATTACGTGCTTCGCTACTGCCTGCGCCAGCAAAATCATCAAACGCCACCTCGGTTGGTTTGATCATGTGCGCGGCAATAAACGGTGCACCTTCCGCAGCCCCTTGAGCTGAGTCTTTCAAGCAGCATTCCCATTCGAGCACGGCCCAACCATCAAATCCGTATTGAGTGAGCTTGGAGAAAATGCCTTTGAAGTCCACCTGTCCGTCGCCCAATGAGCGGAAGCGGCCAGGACGATCCACCCAATCTTCGTAACCGCCATAAACGCCGGAACGACCATTAGGATTGAATTCTGCGTCTTTCACATGGAACATCTTGATGCGATCGTGATAACGATCGATGAAGTCGAGGTAGTCCAGCTGTTGCAGTACAAAGTGGCTTGGGTCAAACAGGATGTTGGCACGCGGGTGGTTATCCACCGCCGCTAAAAAGCGCTCAAACGAGGCGCCATCATGCAGGTCTTCCCCTGGGTGAATTTCGTAACATACGTCGACACCTGCTGCGTCAAAGGCATCGAGGATCGGCGTCCAACGCGCCGCTAATTCTTTAAAACCTTGCTCAACCAAGCCCGCTGGGCGTTGTGGCCATGGGTAGACTAGGTGCCACATAAACGCGCCCGAGAAAGTCGCGTGGGCTTTTAGGCCAAGACGTTGGCTCGCTTTTGCCGCCAGTTTCAATTGGTTAATAGCCCACTCGGTACGCTCTTTTGGTTTACCGTGTAATTCTGCTGGGGCGAAGTTATCAAACAGCTCATCGTAGGCTGGGTGTACGGCTACCAGTTGGCCTTGCAAGTGCGTCGACAGCTCGGTGATTTCAACACCAGCTTGTTCACACATAGCCTTAATGTTGTCGCAGTATTCTTGGCTTTCGGCAGCAATTTCTAAATCAAATAACTTAGGGTCGGTCGGCACTTGAATGCCCTTGTACCCTAAAGACGCCGCCCATTTGGCCATGCCTTCAAGCGTATCAAACGGCGCATTGTCGCCCGCAAATTGTGCGAGGAAAATCGCAGGTCCTTTCATCGTCGACATCGTTTTCTCCTCGACTCAATTAATGGGTATCTGGCATGGTTAGCCATTTTTGATCGCTGGCACCGCTTGCCACCATGGCTTCAATAAACGCCATGCCACGCAAGCCAGATTCAAGCCCAGGCACACCCGGCGCTTTGCCAGACAAGCCTTGGCGCACGGCCGCAGCAAAATCGCTGTATAAGTTAGCCATGGCTTCTAGATAACCTTCTGGGTGACCCGCTGGAACACGGCAGCGACGGGCAGCTTCTGGATACAGACCAGGTTGACCGGCACCGGCGCGATACACCATGTACGGCGCATCCATCGTACGGTAAGTCAGGGAGTTCGGCTCCATTTGAGACCATTCAAGGCCGCCTTGGTCACCGTAAATTCGGATTTTCAGATCGTTTTCGACACCGACGCAGACTTGGCTGGCGATCAACACACCGCGCGCGCCCTGCTCGGTACGAAAAAACGCCGCACCATCGTCATCAAGGCGTCGGCCTTCTACAACAGAGTTCATATCGGCGCACAGTTTAGTTACGTTTTGACCACTGATCAGCTCGGCTAAGCCAAATGCGTGCGTACCGATGTCACCCATACAACCAGCCGCGCCTGACTGAGAAGGATCGGTACGCCAAGAAGCTTGTTTATTAGAAGGGTCATCAGGCTCAGACAGCCAGCCTTGTGGATATTCGACGAGAATTTTACGAATGGTGCCCAGCTTGCCATCTTCAACCATGGACTTCGCTTGCCACACCATGGGGTAACCAAGATACGTGTGCGCCAGACCGTACAGGCGGTCTGAACTATTGACAACATCCGCCAGTTGTTTGGCTTCGTCTAAGCTAAGCGCGGCAGGTTTTTCGCAGAATACATGGAAGCCCGCTTCGATGGCCGCCATCGAAATCGGCACGTGCATATGGTTCGGCGTTACCACAACGACTACCTCCATGCGCTCATGTTCAGGAAGCTCGGCTTCTTGCGCTAGCATGTCTTGCCAAGAGGCGTACACACGCTGATCATCAAGACCTAAGCTGTCAGCGGTACGCTGGTTATTGTCTGTCTGACGACTGAAGGCACCACATACAAGCTCGTATTGACCATCCAATCCCATTGCGTGTCGATGCACCGCACCGATGAAGGCTCCTTCGCCACCACCGACCATTCCGACACGGACTTTTTCCAGTTTCGCCATTTCTCTCTCCTCGCTGACAGCAGCCCAGCGTTGTCTAGCCTATAATTATTACAAAATGTAACCGTTTACATTTTTATCTGTCAAACAATTTTGAGCAATGACGGGGCATGGCGCCTCTTTTTGGGGCGAATACTGCGGTATAATCTTCACTAGGTACTGGATTTTTCAGACATTTCCTGTAACTTCCCATTAACATATGTTATCGGTTACATTTTTGTGACTGAGAAGAATAAAAAGGTTTAAGAGACGGTTATGGCAACCATTCGTGATGTCGCAGAGTTAGCTGGCGTATCCGTGGCAAGTGTGTCCCGCGCCCTACAACAACCCGAGCGAGTATCCCCAAAGACCCGCGCCAAAGTCATGGCTGCGGTGGCAGAAACAGGCTATCAGCCCAATCTGATGGCGGTAAAATTCCGCTCGGGCAAGACATCCAATTTGGTCGTGCTAGTACCGACAGTCGCCAACGTCTTCTTTGCCCGTGTTATCAGTGGCATGCAAAGCGCCGCCGCTGAGCGCGGCTACGCCCTCTTACTTGGTAATACCTTAGGCAACGCCGAACTTGAGGCCAATTACGCCAAAATGGTACAGACCTCTCAGGCCGATGGTCTGATTCAGCTACGCGCTCACAATCCATTTGAGCTGGACGATTCAACAGGCTTATTGCCGATGGTGAATGCTTGTGAAGTACTCGAGAATGATCGCTTTCCGGTGGTGACCTTGGATAACCGCGCGGCCGCCAAAGCCATCACGCAACATCTGATCGATTTAAATCATCGCCGTATTGCCATCATCAAAGGCCCTCAACAGAGCCCATTAACTCAGACTCGTTTAGCAGGCTACCGTGATGCGTTAGCGGATGCAGGGATTGAGTTTGATGAATCGTTACTGTTTGCTGGACACTTTGATCTGTACTCAGGCCGTGAAGCGGCGGAGCAAATCTTGGCGTTGCCAGTCCGCCCTACGGCGGTAGTGTGCGCCAACGATGAAATCGCCATGGGCGCCATACAAGGCTTTAAAGACGCGGGCCTACGCATTCCAGAGGATATCTCAGTGACAGGCTTTGATGATATTTCCTTTGCGGAGTTTTGTGACCCACCGCTGACCACCATCGCCCAACCTGCAGAAGAATTTGGACGCACCTCGGTCAATCTATTGATCGATGTACTGGACAACAAAGTCACCAAAGCACCGAAAGTGATCTTACCCTTTGAGTTGATTACCCGCGCCAGCACCGGCCCTGCGCCAGACCAATAGCCTTTTTAAAAGGTGCAGGGACGACAATAAAAATAATCTAGGAGAACATCTAAATGTCTGACTACTTTAACCACTCTTCACAGAGCATCAGCCGTCGTAACCTACTGAAATTGGGGGCCGCTGGTATCAGTGCCATGGCACTGCCATCTATGCCAGTGTTCGCCAGCAGCACTGCAAAGGCGGTCGGTCTACAGCTGTACACACTACGCGATATGATGGGCGCCAGCGTCAGCGATACACTAAAGTTGGTCGCACAAGTGGGTTATAAAGAACTGGAGTTTGCCGGCTATTTTGGTCATTCGCCAAAAGAGATCCGTGCGATGATGAATGACAATGGCTTGTCATCACCCTCCGCCCATATTCCATTGGATACCTTCCGCAATGATGGTATTCAAAAAGTCATCGAGCTGGCCCAAGAAATCGGTCACCAATACGTGGTCATTCCGTACCTCAGCGAAGAACAACGAGGCCATGGCATCGATACTTACAAAGTACTGGCTGAAGAGTGTAACCGCTGGGGCGAAGCCTGCCGCAAACAAGGTCTAACGCTTGCTTACCACAACCATGCCTTTGAATTTGATGTGATGAATGGCGAGATGCCATACGACGTGTTACTGAACGAAGTCGAAGCACAAAATATGGCCATGGAAATGGACTTGTACTGGGTATTAAAAGCCAAGCAAGACCCGTTTGCTTACTTTGAGCAACACGCAGGTCGCTTTAAACTGTGGCACATAAAAGATATGGACGCAGCGGGTAACTTCGCTGATGTAGGTACTGGCATCACAGACTTTACACCGATCTTCGCGCGCGCGAAACAAGCCGGCGTCGAGCACTACTATGTCGAGCGCGACCAAACTGACAACGCCCTTAAGACCATCCAGAAGGGATATTTAGCCACGGCTAAGTTACTGGGATAAGCACTCTAGGGCGCCATAACAAAACGGCCCGTGATGCTGCCATCACGGGCCGTTTTGTTTTTTCGGCGGTGCTCAACAGCGCAGCTTATTCAACCACGTTGGTCTTTAGCATACGCATCTCATCGTGGCACTCTTTCATACGTTTTTGTACTCGGATCAAGGTCGCTTCGCAGTTATCTGGAAGCTCCTTTTTAAGTGCCGTATCAATTTCTTCTAGCACTCGATCTTCGACTTCTTCAAGCTGCTCTACATAGGTAAACGCGGTGCTGTTTGAAGTGAGCTTATCGGCGATTTTGGTATACGCCTTACGCGCTTCAACCATGGTGTCATCGCCATTGACCAGATCGCCCGTTTCTTTAACGGCGTAAGGCTGCAGCTCAAATACCGCCTCTGCCTTGGCATCGATCATACGATTAAAGAACCCTGTGTGTGTACCATCTTCGACTTTTTGCTTCGCTTCTTGGTAAAACGCAATGCCGCTGTTCATTGTCTTGATAATGTTTGCGATCGGTTTTGTATCAGCTGTAGGTTGAATCATGGTGTCCCCCTTGGTTCTCATGTGTTCACATAGTTGCTTGCCTTGCAGTATTAGATTTAATGATGGTTGAAGCTTTTGCAACCGAACGCCAATTTGATTCACACACGCTTCACTTTTTCTGCGCAGTCAAAAATCTCTCAAAGCCTCAAGATTGATGCTTTGTTAACCAAGCGCTTGTGCTAAACTTTTTTGAAATCAGTCAATTAGAATAACAATATGAGCGTATCCATCACATCGCCTGCGACTTTACCCACATCTCATTCTTTGCAAGATAACCGCATCCTCATTGTCGATGATGAGGCCGGTATTCGTGACTTCTTACAACGTGCCCTAAGCAAATATTACGCTCATGTGGCTGTTGCCTCATCCAGCGAAGAAGCCGAGACGTTGCGCCAACAACAGCATTTTGATGTGTTGATTGTCGACATCTGTATGCCTGGGCGCTCTGGAGTGGAATGGATTCACAGTGCACGCGAATCTGGCTGCCCTTCTGAAGTGATTTTCATGACCGCCTTCGCCGACTTAAACCAAGCCATCGATGTCTTGCGTTTAGGGGCCAGTGATTTAATCATCAAACCCTTTCGTATAGAACAAATGCGCAGAGCGGTGGCCAAATGCCTAGAACATCGCCGTTTGCACAAAGAAAACTTCGTCTTAACGCAACAACTTTCGCGCCAAGACAATAACACCGGTCTTATTGGCGAAAGTGCCGTTATGCAGAGCGCACGGGATTTCATTAGTCGTATTGCCAAGGCGCCATCGGCGGTACTGATTGAAGGTGAAACCGGTACCGGTAAAGAGTTAGCGGCGCTGGCCATTCATCAGCAAAGTGATCGCAGCGGCGCCTTCGTGCCAGTAAACTGCGCAGCCCTCGCGCCGGAACTGGTCGAATCAGAATTATTTGGTCATGTGAAAGGTGCTTTCACCAACGCCCATCAGGCCCGTGAAGGGCTCTTTAGTTATGCCGATGGCGGCACGCTGTTTTTAGATGAAATCGCCGAGCTGCCGCTGGCGATGCAATCCAAACTACTGCGGGTACTTGAAGATGGTCGCATTCGCGCCGTGGGAGCGGAGCGCGATGATCCGGTCAATGTTCGTATCGTGGCCGCGTCCAATAAATCCTTGGCCCAAGCCGTCAGCTCAGGCGCGTTTCGTGAAGATTTATTCTATCGTTTAAATGTTTTACAACTGGCTCTTCCTGCTTTGCGCCAACGTCGTGACGATGTCGTGCTGCTGGCGCAACACTTTATCGCCAAACTCAGTGTCGAATTGGGCGTTAGCCCGTTTTCACTCAGCCCACATGATCAACGGGCTTTGCAAGATTATGCTTGGCCAGGCAATGTGCGCGAACTCAAAAACATCATCGAACGATGCCTATTATTAGCACTCACTCCAGCACAATTGCTGACCTCGGCCAATGACGCCTCTAGCTCTCAGGGCTACCCAAGCCAGTGGCCCCTAAAGGCAGTAGAAGTCGCGCACATTGAGCAAGTACTGCAAGATTGCCAAGGTAACAAAACCAAGGCCGCTGAGCGCCTTGGCATCACTCGCAAAACATTAGATCGCAAACTGACATTAGGAGAAGACGGTGGCTTCTAAGCGTTGGCGACAATACTTGGACAGCTTAAGAGGACGCATGGTAGCGCTTACGTTGTTCCCTCTGTTACTGGTGTTACCAGGCGTCATTTTATTGGCTTACTTGTGGAGCAACGAGGTGGGCTATCGTCAATTGTTGATGAAAGCCAATACCGATCTAGCGGTCGCCCACGAGACCTTTTTAAACACCCAAGAACAATACTTAGTACGCCTATCGTTAAGCGCCAATGACTACCGCTTTAGAGCGGACTTACGTGAACAACTCGCCAGCCCCGAGGCCACAAAAGTCGACAACTTGCAGCAGCGCCTAGCCTTGGCCACTGAGCTGGATTTTGTGCGCATTTTATCGCCAGCGGGATGCGCCATTGCACAGCAGGATTGCTTCTACCCTAGCAGCCCACTATTAACTCGTGCCCAACTCGAAGGCCCCAGCAGTGGCGTGGAAGTATTTTCGCAAACCACATTAGAACGACTGGACCCAGCCTTAGCAAAGCGAGCTGCGATTCCCCCTCTAACAGGCGCTGACGCATCCGCCATCGAACAGCGCGGCATGCTACTGCATTTTGTCTATCCAGTAACGGGCGAGCATGGGCAAATCCTAGCGTATTTGGCAGCGGGTTTATTAATGAACGCCAACCACGCGTTTGTCGACCAAATTAGCAACACCGTCTACGGACCGGGTAGTTTGCCCGAGCAAGGGCTTGGCACAGTCACCTTGTTTTTAGACAACGTACGCATCAGCACCAATGTGCCACACCCAAGCGCGCAACAGCAACGCGCCATCGGCACCACGGTTTCGGACCAAGTCCAGCAGCAGGTGTTGCTGCAAGGTGAGCGTTGGCTCGATCGCGCTTTTGTCGTGAATGATTGGTATGTTTCAGCCTACGAACCCGTGACCGATGTAAATGGTGAGCGCATTGGCATGCTGTACGCAGGCTTTTTAGAAGCCCCCTTTATGAGCAGCCTATACCATTGGCTAGAGCTGTTATTGTGGCTATTTGCCGCGGTGTTAGTAGTCTGTATCACATTGGCAATATTAGGTGCACGCTCACTGGCCAAACCGTTTGAAATTATGACTTCAGTGATGGATCGCATCCGTGACGGTGAGCGTTTACAGATTCCATCGCTTAATACCACGGCCGAAGTACATCAGCTAGCCGAACACTTTAATGACATGCAAAGCCAACTGGATCAGCAGCGCGATGAGATTCTATCCGCCGCTCAACAACTAGAACATAAAGTCGCGCAACGAACCCAAGCATTAGAACAAAAAACCCAAGAACTACAACAACATATCACCTTGTTAAACCGCACTAGAGAGCAGTTGGTAGAACAGGGTAAATTAGCCGCTTTAGGCGAACTGACCGCAGGTGTAGCTCATGAAATCAACAATCCGACCGCGGTCATATTGGGCTATATGGACATTTTAATGGATGAACTTGGCGATCAAGTCACTCCAGAAATCCAACACGACGCTGATATCATCATCGCCCAAGTAGCACGTATTCGAACCATCATTGACGATCTACTTAAGCTTGCCAAACAAGACCCTAACACTCATCAATTGGCCGCAATCGACGTCGGACCAATCATCGAAAACACGCAAGCACTGGTGCAGCATGAACTGTCGCGTCGACGCATCAGCTTGCGATTAGACCTTAGAGCAGATCAGCTTGCCCTAGCGGATAGCGCTCAGCTACAGCAAGTGTTGATCAACTTGATTATGAATGCTGCTAACGCCATCGATAACGACGGTACGATCACCCTTCGCAGCCGCAATCATCGCTTAGGTGGCGTACGTGTCCTAGTGGCCGATAACGGCTGTGGCATGACGCCGACGCAGAAAAAACGCATCTTTGACCCCTTCTACACCACCTCAAGCCAAGGTACAGGGTTGGGGCTCGCCATCAGTAAGCGGCTTTTAGATCAGGCCAGAGCCACACTCAAAGTGCGTTCTAAGGTAGCGGTTGGCACGCTCTTCGCTATCACTCTTCAAGGCGGGTCAAAATGACCCGCCCGCTTCTCTAAAACGCATCAAAATAACCCTACCGCTTATCATATAAATCCCTCTAATACTTGTAAGTCAATGTTTTAAAAAGACTTTACAGATTGGCCTAGTTATTGCGATAGGTAATGCGCAAGTTACCCACTTGCGATCACAAACTGCCACAATAAATATAAAAGCGGAGCGAAACCTTATGTCTCAATCATCTGGTCCTTTATCGTTCTTATTAAAAGAGCGCATTGTAGCCAAACCCGGCTTCAACCGTTGGCTGGTACCCCCAGCTTCTATCGCCATTCACCTATGTATTGGCTCTGTTTACGCCTGGAGTATTTTTAACCCACCTCTTGTTCGACAACACGGTGTCGTTGCCAGCGCCGCCGATGATTGGTCGTTAAGTTCTGTTGTTTGGATTTTCTCAACAGCTATTGTCTTTCTTGGCTTAGCCGCCGCGATTGGCGGTAAATGGCTCGAAAAAGTCGGCCCTCGTGCGGTGGGCTTCTTAGCCGCTATTTTATGGGGCGGCGGCTTTTTAGTCGGTAGCCTCGGTATTCTCTGGGACCAGCTCTGGCTGCTCTATTTAGGCTACGGCGTCATGGGGGGCTGTGGTCTCGGCCTCGGCTATGTCTCACCCGTGAGTACTTTAATACGGTGGTTCCCTGACCGAAGGGGCATGGCCACCGGCATGGCCATTATGGGCTTTGGCGGTGGTGCGATGATCGGTGCGCCGTTAAAAGAATGGCTGTTGACCAAGTTTTACGAAGCGCCGCAGTACCTTGGTAAAGTAACCGATGTCACCATGATCACAGATGCCGGCCGTCGTTTTGTCGAAGTGGCCGGCGAGCGCCTTGAAGTGGTCGTTGCCAGCGCAGCGGACATGGCCAAAGTGCCGGTGCCAGGGCCAGAAGGTGTTTACGTAGTCAATACTGGCGATACAGGTGTAGCGGGCGTCTTTATCACGTTGGGGATTGTCTACTTCATCGTCATGACCATCGCGGCATTTGCTTATCGCGTGCCAGCACCAGACTGGAAACCAGAAGGCTGGACACCACCACCTGAGAAAGAAGCCAAAACTCAGCTGATCAGCACCAATCACGTCCACATCGACCAAGCGCTGAAAACACCGCAATTTTACCTATTGTGGTTAGTGCTGTGTTTGAACGTGACCGCGGGCATCGGTGTGATCGGGGTGGCCAAGACCATGATGACGGAAATCTTCGGCACGACGCTGCCATTGATTGTCGACGCTGGTTTTGCCGCGACGTATGTCTTGATGATCAGTGTCTTTAACATGGTGGGCCGCTTCTTCTGGGCCTCAGCGTCCGACTATATTGGGCGCAAAAACACCTTCTACTGCTTCTTCTTGATCGGTATGGTGCTGTATGTCTCGATTCCCTACATCGCCAGCCAAGTCAGCAGTAACCCAGCGGTTATTTGGCTAATCTTGTTCTGCTTGGCGACCATGATCATCTTCACTATGTATGGCGGTGGTTTTGCGACGATTCCAGCGTACTTGGCTGATATTTTCGGCACGCTACATGTTGGTGGCATTCACGGTCGTTTGTTGACGGCTTGGAGTACCGCGGGCGTCTTAGGGCCGTTTGCGATCACTTACTTGCGTGAGCAGTCTCTCAACAACGCGATCCATAACCTCGCAGCCAAAATCGATCCGGCCGTGTTTATGCAAACCTTCGGTGCGGGCCGTGAGCAGTTAGAAGCCTTAATCGCCTCTAACACGGTAACGCTTGGTCGTTTGATGGAAATCGCACCAGCAGGCACGGTCGACCCGACGTCTAGCCTGTACAACACGACAATGTACGCGATGGCGGGCCTTTTGGTCGTAGCTTTCTTTGCCAATATGTCGATCCGTAAAGTTGCAACCAAACACCACGTCGAAAATACCCACCCTGAAGAAGCGCCAGCGACGTAAGTTATTACTTAAATGCGCCTATAAAGGCTGAACTCCGATGGGTTCAGCCTTTTTTATTCGCCTCACTAAACTTGAACATTTTTTAATCCTAACCAATACTCAACAACGTAATTTCGCGCATTTTATTCATAGTTTCCTACAAATTTGCCATTAAAAAAGGTCGACATGGATGAATAGGTACCGCCTAAAAAAGGGAATTTCAGTTAGAGTGCTAGTCAGTGGCAGCATCATCCTTAGTATGATGTTGTTAGCGGCAACGCTAACCATTTTTTCCTACTGGTATGGTCGTGATGCCTTACATCAGCAGATAGAGCTTAATGCCAAACAAGCGACGTTATCTCTTGAGATGCAAATTGAGCACGTCACCGCGACGGCTGAACAGAGTGTGATGTTGTTGCAATTTGATGCCATCACCAGCCTAAACAATATGGATCAGCGCACTGCTCGCCTGCCCTTTTTGGCAAGCTTAATCAAGATGAACCAGATTTTAAGCGCGGTCTACGTCGGCTACGATGATGGTGATTTCTTTTTATTTCGCTCCCTTAAAAGTCCCATTGCGCGAGCACGTTTCAATGCCCCAGAAGGGGCGCAGTTTTTACTGCAAGCAATCGACCGCCAGGCCTCAGGCGTGATCGAAAACACGCGCTGGACGTTTTTCGATGCCGAACTCAATCCGCTACAGCACCTTGAGCAACCCAATGACTATCGCTACGACCCAAGAGAACGACCGTGGTTTCAGCAAGCACATTCTCAGCGTGGCACCATCTTAACAGAGCCCTATTTATTCTACTCAACCGATGAAATTGGCAGCTCCTTCGCCATTTATAATGCCGATAATAGAGCTACCGTAGGGGTCGATGCGTCGATTAACGACTTATCGCAGTATATGCATCAGCTAACGCCAGCCACCCCGATACAAATGGCCATTGTGGATCACGATGGTCACCTAATGGGCTACAACCAGACCGATGTCCCCCTGACGACCACCGCTGATGACGAACATTCTGAGATCAAAACTCTCGCACAATTAGACAATAACGCTTTAGCACAACTGCAGGCGCAGCCGAACCATACGCAAACGATCGCTAAATATTCCGCCGAGGGTGAACAATGGTATGGCCTAAGCTATCCCTTAGAGGGATCAAGCATGCAAGAATGGCAATTACTTTATGCTGTGCCGCAGTCCTTCTTACTGCACGACATCAACCAAAATCTACGAAATCAACTACTGCTTGCCAGTGGGGTCATTTTGATTTTGATGTTTTTCGGTTGGCTCGTCGGACGCTCGATTGCGCATCCTTTGCACCTGCTATCGAAAGAGGTCAGCAAGCTGTCGTCATTTGATTTTAATCGCAAGATTGATGTGACCTCGCCAGTCAAAGAAGTGAATGTGCTCTCATCCTTAACCGATCATATGGCACTGACGATTCATAACTTCCAATCGATTTCGCACACCTTGGCGCACGACCCTGATCTAGAACACATGCTCGAACAAGTTTCTAATCACCTAATTGCCATTACGTCTTCCAAAGCTGGGGCAGTGTACTTATTTAATGAGTCCAAGTCGCAAATGCAGCGCGCCACACAAGCGCATATTCAGTGCCCAGAAACGCTCATCTGTCATAGCACTCACTGGCCTGAATTACGCCCTGCATTGATGGCGCAGCTTGATCACACGCAGCAGTTATTTCTGACGCCTTTGATCGACCGTGATAACACCACATTGGGCATGCTGTTACTGCAATTACCAGAAGGGTCACAGGTAAACATTGAATCGTTTCAACGCTTTATGGATGAGGTATCCGGTGCAGCGGCCACAGCAATCTCTACTCGCCGCCAATTAGAAGCACAACAGGAATTACTCGATGCCATCATTCGTCTACTCGCCGATGCCATTGATGCCAAGTCTCCTTACACCAGCGCTCACTGTGAGCGCGTACCTGAGCTTGCCATAATGCTGGCCGACGCCACAGAACAAACTAACCAAGGCCCACTGGCGCCATTCACCATGACGGAGCAACAGCGCCGCGAGTTTCAACTGGCCGCCTGGCTGCATGACTGCGGCAAAATCACCAGCCCGGTACACGTGGTCGACAAAGCGACCAAACTAGAAACCATCTATAATCGCATTCATGAGGTGCGCACGCGCTTTGAAGTACTCTGGCGTGACGCTGAGATCGAGTACCTCAAAGGGCAAATCGCCGGTCAAGATGAAAGCCAGCTGGCAGCGCATAAACACCAGCGCCAGCAACAACTGCTCGCAGATTTTGCCTTTATCGCGCACAGCAACATAGGCGGCGAAGCCATGTCAGAGCAAGATATTGAGCGCTTACAACAAATCGCTCAAACCACTTGGACCCGCCATTTCAGTAATCGTCTTGGTTTGTCTCAAGACGAACAGCAATTACTGCCAGACACACCGGAAACCTTGCCAGCGCAAGAAACACTGCTCACCAACAGAGCTGAACATATTGAACCTTGGGGAGACCGGCGCCCTGCCGTAGAGGCGGACAACCCTGACAATATTTGGGGCTTTAATATGCAGCTGCCAGAGCAAGCGTTTAACAAGGGAGAGCTGTACAACTTAAGTGTACAGCGGGGCACATTAACCGAGGAAGAACGCTTTGTGATCAAAGATCATATGGTGCAAACCATCAAAATGCTCACCTCGTTGCCCTTCCCTGATGAGTACAAAAACGTTGCCAACATTGCTGGCAATCATCACGAGCAGCTCAACGGCAACGGCTACCCAAGGCAACTCAAGCGCGAAGAGCTCAGTGTACAAGATCGTATGCTCGCCATTGCCGACGTGTTTGAAGCGTTAACCGCATCCGACCGCCCCTACAAAGCGGGCCATAGCATCTCAAAAGCACTTACCATCCTCGCCAGCATGGTGAAAAAGGAGCATTTGGACGGCGATTTATTTAAGCTATTTGTTGAGTCGCAAACCTACCTCACCTACGCCAACGCTTACCTGAAGCCCGAGCAAATCGATGCCGTGGATAAAGAGCAACTATGGCAGTTGGCAGGCCTCAACACTGAAGCCTGATCAGACTTCAGCGACTTTGCTCAGATGCCAGCCACTGCCAATCTTGCTTCACCTGCTCCGCATACGCCTTTTGAACTTCTTTAAGTGCTTGCCAAGCTTGATCAGGTGTTGCAGCCACCGCATGCTCAAAGCCATAACCCCGACGATCACTGCGACAGTGCGCCAGCGCTAAAGCCATACCACAGGCATAGGCATAATCGAGCAAACCATTCTTTTGCGCTTTTTTGCCGCAGCACACGTCTTCTGGATCAATACCCACACGAGCATGGTGACGTGAACGAATCAACCAGTGCGACTTTTTCCAACGTGCTTCGTCAAGCACCAAATCAGGATTACGCTGCATGCGACGCTGACAAGTCACTGTTAGGTGCGCCGGATTCAGTAAATTCACTGGGCTTAATTCAGTGAAGCAAAATAACGGCGCTGCAGGGCGCTGCTTTTTGATTTCGACGATATGATACTGGGCTAACTCATCTTCATGAGCCACTGCATCAGGCCCGACCAATAAATAGTAACGTGCCATATTGACCGAACCTGTGCCGGCGCCCACACGCTCAACTATGTCGAGAATATGATCGTCGACGTAGGGGGCAAACTGTTGCTCAATCTCGTGATATAAGGCGCGGTTGATGCGCTGAAACTTCTCTGGCAGCGCCCGAAACTGCAGTGGAAAAGCAGTTAAATCGACAGCTTTGGCTAGTGAGCTTTTGCTCATAAAGTCTTTGCCAGCGGCTTGGCGCTTCGCCGCTTTGTTTTCTGGCTTATGTAAAATATGGTCTTTTTCGAAGTCTTGTAGCACCGCGCGATAATCCCATTGCTGCGATAAAATGCGTACACACACCGCGCGATAGCTTTCTAAAAACGCTTCCAGTGCTTGCTCTACCTGCGCCGAATCAACAACCTTAGACTTACCCAGTGTATCTTCCAGTTGATACGTCCCCGCTAGCGCACCTTTGCAATGATCGGCACTTAAAATCATGCTCACGCCAAAGCGCAATAGATCCCATCCGGCTTGACCGACACAGGCATCATCAAAATCATTGGGGGCAAAAATAACGTCGCCACCGTGAGAGCCTTCTTCACTGAAAAAGCCAAAATTAGACACATGGCAATCGCCCATAATCATCGTCAGTGGCCATTGTTCGAGCTCACTTGGCAGGCGCACACGCGCCGTCGCCAAGTCGTGATAAAACAGCGCCGCCGAGCCTCTTAAGAAGACAAATGGACTCTGCGCCATTTTCTGATGCTTGGCTAAATCTGAACCAGGTGCGACGCCGTCCACGCGCGTCATGGTTTCAATCAATTCTGATGCTCTTTGGGTCACGCGCACTTCCTCCACTGATGATTACTGAAATAATCCTTTCATCTTAAAAGCTATGACCAAAAACGTCTAAGTAAACTCTGTGCAAGGCGGTCAGCTTTATCCGACACAAATGTTATGTTATAACATCCTAATAATTTTGCAGGAGAAAATTATGTCCACTACCCCTTCAAATGATCGCCTTCCGGTCACTGTACTGTCGGGCTTCTTAGGCGCTGGCAAAACCACCCTACTAAGCCATATCCTTAATAACCGTGACGGCCTAAAAATTGCCGTGATTGTTAATGACATGAGTGAAATCAACATTGATGCCGCTTTTGTGGAAAAAGAAGTCTCTCTGAACCGTGGCGAAGAAAAGCTCGTGGAAATGAGTAATGGCTGCATCTGCTGCACCTTACGTGAAGACTTGCTGCTGGAAGTACGTCGCTTAGCCGAAGCGAAAAAATTCGATTACCTAGTTATCGAGTCGACCGGTATCTCTGAGCCACTGCCTGTGGCCGAGACCTTTACCTTTGCTGATGAAGATGGTGTCAGCCTGTCTGATATTTCGCGCTTGGATACCATGGTGACCGTAGTCGATGCAGTGAACTTCTTAAAGGACTACCAGCAAGCGCAAAGCCTGCAAGAAACTGGCGAATCCTTAGGTGAAGACGACGAGCGCAGCGTCTCAGATCTGTTGATCGACCAAGTCGAATTTGCCGACATGCTATTGATAAGTAAAGCCGACCTAGTTGATCAAGCGCAACTTGATAAACTTAAAGCCATCTTGCGTTCACTGAATACCGAAGCCGACATTCTGACCATGGAGCACGGCCGTGTCGCTCCAGAAACGATTCTCGGCACCGGCAAATTTAGCTTCGAAAAAGCCCAGCAGTCAGCAGGCTGGATGAAAGAAATGCGCGGCGAGCACATTCCTGAAACCGAAGAATACGGCATTGGCAGCTTTAGTTTTGTGGCACGTAAACCGTTTCACCCAAAACGCTTCCATCACTTCCTACACAGCACAGAACAATACGGTAAATTGATCCGCTCTAAAGGCTACTTTTGGCTGGCGTCACGCCCGCAATTTGCAGGTCAATGGAGCCAAGCAGGCGGTATTGCACACTATGGTTTTGCGGGCATGTTTTGGCACGCGGTGCCACGTAAATTCTGGCCGCAAGACCAAGAATCCATCGATATTATTATGGATCAATGGCACGAACCATTTGGCGACATGCGCCAAGAAATGGTGTTTATCGGCCAAAGCTTGGACAAAGACGCCATGTTGGCTGCTCTGGAAAACTGCCTGCTGACCGAAGACGAACTATTGGCTGGACAAGAAGCTTGGACACAATTTGAAGACCCATTCCCAGCATGGCAGGAGGCGGCATGAGCACTCAAGCCGTCGACTACCCTATGAGTGAGGCCATTGCCGCGCCACGTGCCGCACAGTCTGAAGAGCTTGCGGGGCTCACACAGATCTACCAAGACGACGTCAACTTCGCGGTATGGCAGCGCGTGCTCGAGAACGAGCTCGATCAGGCTGTCGCAGCGCTACTGGCCAACCAAACCAGCTTTTCGCTAAGTGAAATTGTTACCCCAGACAACGTGAGTCAGGCACTTGAGCGTAGTTTGCCGGATGTATCGGGTCGTGATGTGCTGATACGGGACATCGCCTTATTGGTCGATGCTTACTGCTGTTTGTTTGATGCGGATACTGCGGGCCTACGCTTAACGCAAGTAGATCGTGCTATGTGCCCTCGTTTTCATGTCGATCAAGTGCCGTGTCGCTTGATCACAACTTACGCAGGCCCAGCCACGCAATGGCTTTCAGAAAGCGATTTGAACCGTCAAAAATTGGGGCGCGGTAGCAATGGTCTACCCGATAGCAGCTCTGGTTTAATCTCTGGCGATGCCACGATTCAGCAAATCAGCGCCGGCGATGTTGCGCTATTAAAGGGTGAACGCTGGGAAGGTAATGAAGGGCGCGGTATTGTGCACCGTTCTCCGGGTGTCGAGGCTGGCCAACAGCGCTTACTGATGACATTGGATATGGCTTAGCAACAAGCCAGATACTACAGCTGAGAAACTTGATAAAAGGTCAGATATCAAGACTGAGAACAGCAGGCAGGATGCCTGCGTAGCCCAACCGGCACATGGATGTGCCGTCTTGGGCGGTTCGAAGCTTGATACTGACCGGTCGCAATCCCTTTCTAAAGCAACTGTATTTTCTTCAGACACAAAAAAGCCCGAGACATCTTAGATGACTCGGGCTTTTTTATCAGACTAGCTTTTAGTCTTCTGACAAGTGCTTCAACAGTGCGTCGACTGTTTGTTTCGCATCGCCAAACAACATGCGTGTGTTGTCTTTGAAGAACAGTGGGTTTTCAACACCCGCGTAACCACGGCTCATACCACGTTTTAGTACGATAGTGTGCTTACCTTTCCAAGGCTCAAGTACTGGCATACCAGCAATTGGGCTGTCTTCAACTTCGTTTGCTGCAGGGTTAACGATGTCGTTGGCACCGATAACAACCGATACGTCTACTTTAGGGAAATCTTCGTTGATTTCGTCCATTTCGTACACGATGTCGTAAGGTACTTTCGCTTCTGCTAGCAGTACGTTCATGTGACCAGGCATACGACCCGCTACAGGGTGGATACCAAAGCGCACGTTAACGCCTTTTTCACGCAGTTTCTTAGTGATCTCATAAACCGTGTGCTGTGCTTGAGCAACGGCCATACCGTAACCTGGAATGATCATGACTTCTTTCGCAGATTCTAGCATGTGCGCCGCTTCTTCAGTCTGAACTTCGACGATTTCGCCTTGTTCTTCTGCTGCACCGCCTGCTGCTGGAGCCGCTTTTTTCTTCTTAGAACCGATACCACCTAGGATAACGTTCAAGAATTTACGGTTCATCGCACGACACATGATGTAAGACAGGATCGCACCCGAGCTACCTACCAAGGCACCGACTACGATAAGTAGATCGTTACCTAGCATGAAGCCCATCGCTGCCGCTGCCCAACCTGAGTATGAGTTCAGCATCGATACAACCACTGGCATGTCTGCACCACCGATGGCAACCACAAGGTGCGCACCGAAGATCAATGCCAACGCTGTGATGATGTATAGGTAAATCATACCTGCGTCTGCGCCAACCGCTGCGAATTCTACGATTAGGTACAAAGACACTAATACGATCGCAAGGTTGATCATGTGACGACCAGGCAGTTGCAGTGGGTTACCCGATACTTTGCCGCTTAACTTCAAGTAAGCTACCAAAGAACCCGTGAAGGTTACTGCACCGATAAAGATACCTAGTGACGTTTCTACGTCATGGATACGTTGTGCTACAACAGACTCGTAAGCGCCATGGCCAAAAGCATTGGCAAAGCCTACGAAGACCGCAGCCAAACCTACCAAACTGTGTAGGATAGCGACTAGCTCTGGCATCGAGGTCATTTCCACGCGTTTCGCTAGGATGTAACCGATGATACCGCCAGGCACTAGACCGACTAACAGTAGACCGTAGTTGTCTGTTACTGCACCAGCAATAGTAATACCCATCGCAAGTGCCATACCTAGGATGCCGTAGATATTACCGCGGCGTGCGCTTTCTTGGTGGCTCAAGCCACCCAGTGCCATGATGAATAAGGCGCTGGCTCCGATGTAGGCAGCCGTCATTACTCCAAAGTTCATTGTCGTCTCCTACTTACGGAACATTTTCAGCATACGATGCGTCACGGCAAAACCGCCGACGATGTTAATGCTGGTAATAAAGATTGCCAGAGCAGCCAGTATCGAAACGATCGGACTATCGTTCGAGATCTGTGTCAAAGCACCGACCACGATGATACTACTGATGGCATTGGTAACACTCATTAGTGGCGTATGCAGAGAGTGGCTAACTCCCCAAACCACCATATAACCGACAAAGCACGACAATACAAAGACGGTCAAGTGTCCCATAAACTCAGCAGGCGCTACGCTGCCCACTCCCATTAGCAATGCACCTACGATTAACACAGGTACTAGGAAACCAAAGGCACTTGGTTTCTTCTCTTCTTTCTTAGCAGGCTCTTTCGCCTCTGGCAGTGGCTCACTGACATCCGCCTTTGGCGCCGCAGACAAACGCGGTGCTGGTGGTGGCCAAGTGATGTTGCCTTGTTTGACTACCGTTGCCCCACGAATCACTTCGTCTTCCATGTTCAGATCGATCTGACCATCTTTGTTCGGGCAAAGCTCAGTAAGTAGGTGGTAAATGTTGGTCGCAAACAATTGGCTTGATTGCGCCGCCATACGGCTTGGCAAGTTGGTGTAACCGATCAAGGTCACGCCGTGTGCATGCACGACTTCGTTCGCTTGAGTTAGCTTACAGTTACCGCCAGTTTCTGCCGCCAAGTCAACGATCACACTACCTGGTTTCATTGAGCGAACCATTTCTTCTGTGATCAATTCTGGTGCAGGCTTACCTGGGATAAGCGCCGTGGTGATGATGATGTCAACGTCTTTGGCTTGTTCTGCGAACAAGGCCATTTCGGCTGCGATGAACTCAGGGCTCATGACTTTAGCGTAACCGCCTTCGCCACTGCCGTCCTCTTCCTCGAAATCTAACTCAAGGAATTCGGCGTCCATACTTTCGACTTGTTCTTTTACTTCTGGACGCGTGTCGAACGCACGTACGATCGCACCCATACTTTTCGCGGCACCGATGGCTGCAAGACCTGCAACACCTGCACCGATAACCATCACTTTCGCTGGCGGAACTTTACCTGCGGCAGTGATCTGACCTGTGAAGAAGCGACCAAAGTGTTGCGCTGCTTCCACTACCGCACGGTAACCGGCGATGTTGGCCATCGAACTTAGTACGTCCATCTTCTGAGCACGTGAAATACGTGGCACAGCGTCTAGCGCGACAGCATTCGTGCCGCGTGCAGCCAGTTCGTTTAACTTAGCTGAGTTTTGCGCAGGATAGAGGGTACTAATCAGTGTTTGATCTTTACCTAGTAGCTCAATGCCATAAAAGCCAAGCTCTGGGTGTTCCACTGGAGGGCGTACTTTAATCAGGACGTCAGAGTCGTGCCATAGCGCTTTTGTATCGCTGGTCACTTCTACGCCTGCTGCCTCATATGCTTCGTCTGAGTAAGATGCTGCAGCACCTGCACCACTCTCAATCACAAGATCAAAGCCTAACTTTTTGACCCTTTCAGCGACCGCAGGGGTCATGGCCACCCGCAGCTCGCCGTCTTCTATCTCTTTCGGTATACCAATTCTCATAATGATGCCGTACTTATTGTTGTCCGAGTTTAGCCGTAAAATCTTCTTTTATTGGTCTACATAAATAACCATTCACGACATTTATGTAGACTATCGCCCACTTAGGAGCGAAGCCAATTAGAAACCAGCTAAGACGACTAATCTTGCACACAAGCGTCAGAGGCGGGTGTGATTACGACGGTTTTGTAATTTTTGATCACCTTTTCATGTGATCTATAAGGTTTTCTGATACAGCACCCTTGCGCTTTGACTTTTTTTTGCTTAAGTGTGACTTATGGCAATGACATGTTTACTATTTGGCCATCTGAATGTGCCCAAAAAAGAGGCACAGGGATTGCGTCAAAGCACTCGAATGTGTCGCAATAAGATAAATAATTGATCAAGGTGTGTGCTAATGTGCGCACCTGATTAATACTCTTGAAATTAGGCCGCGGGGCAGCGAGCCATGAGGGAGCAATGACCTCATCTTGTCTCTAGTCGCGTCTCGTCGCACATTAACCGCTACAATAATAAGCAACACTTCCGCCAGATTACGAAATCCCTTTGTAGCTGGGCGACAGGAGGAAATACAATGACTACATCGAAAGCAGTTGCGTGGGAGCCAGTAACTGCGCAAGCCATCATTGATGAGCTCAAATCTAAGCCGGGCGCTTTGCTACCGATTCTGCATGCTATTCAGGATCGCTTTTCATATATCCCAGATGAAGCCGTCTCCTTGATCGCTCAGTCGCTCAAACTTACGCGCGCAGAAGTTCACGGTGTGATTAGTTTCTATCACCATTTCCGTACGCATCAACCAGGTCGTCATGTGGTTGAAGTGTGTCGTGCAGAGGCTTGCCAAGCACAAGGTTCACGCGCACTAGAAGCGCACGCAAAAGCGTCTCTAGGCGTGGATTACCACCAGACTACCGATGATCGCAACATCACTCTTGAGCCAGTCTACTGCTTAGGCAACTGTTCTTGCGGCCCGTCTATTCGTGTCGGCGACCAGATCCATGCTGACGTGGACGCAGCGCGCTTTGACGAAATCGTTGAAGGTCTTAAAACTGACCGTGTGGAGATTATGTAATGACTTACCGCATTCATGTTCCCTCTGATACTACAGCCAAAGCACGTGGTGCTGACCGCATTGCACGCTTGATCGAGATCGTCGCACAAGAGCACAATGTTGACGTGGAAGTTCGTCGTAACGGTACCCGTGGTCTGTACTGGATCGAGCCGCTTGTTGAAGTTGATACCGACGCTGGTCGTTACGGTTTTGGCCCAGTCAAAGAAGGCGATATCGAATCTCTGTTTGCCGCAGAATTTTACAAAGGCAACGTTGATCACCCGCTAGCGGTAGGTTTGGTCGAAGAGATCCCTTACTTGAAACGCCAAGAACGTTTCACTTTCTCACGTCTAGGCATCACTGACCCAGTATCCCTTGAAGACTACCAAGCCAACGATGGCTTTAAAGGTCTTAAGAACGCGATCAAACTGTCGTCACAAGAAATCGTTGATGCCGTAAAAGAATCAGGTCTACGTGGCCGTGGTGGTGCAGCGTTCCCAACGGGCATCAAATGGCAAACCGTGCTAGACGTAGAATCACCGAAAAACCAAAAGTACATCGTCTGTAACGCCGACGAAGGTGACTCTGGTACCTTCGCTGACCGTCTCGTGATGGAATGTGACCCGTTCATGCTCATCGAAGGTATGACCATCGCAGGTCTTGCGGTCGGCGCCACTCAAGGTTACATCTACTGCCGTTCTGAGTACCCGCTGTCGATTGAAAACCTAAACAGTGCGATCCAGTCGGCCTACGACAACAACCTATTGGGTGCAGACATCCAAGGTAGCGGCAAACACTTCGATCTAGAAGTACGCATGGGCGCTGGCGCTTACATCTGTGGTGAAGAAACCTCACTACTAGAAAGTTTAGAAGGTAAGCGCGGTCTAGTACGTGCAAAACCACCACTACCAGCCATTGTTGGCCTATTTGGTCAGCCAACGGTAGTGAACAACGTATTGTCATTGGCAGCGGTACCTTTCATCCTTGATAAGGGTGCCAAAGCCTACGCTGACATGGGTATCGGCCGTTCACGCGGTACCTTGCCATTCCAAGTGGCCGGCAACGTTAAGTTCGGCGGTTTGGTAGAATTGGCATTTGGTCCTACACTGAACGAACTAATGTTCGATTTCGGTGGCGGTACACGCAGCGGTCGTCCGCTACGTGCCGTACAGGTAGGTGGCCCATTGGGCGCATACCTACACGAAGGCCAGTGGGATACCCCACTAGGTTACGAAGAATTTAGCCAAAAAGAAGCCGTACTTGGTCACGGTGGTGTGGTCATGTTTGACGACACTGTCGATATGAGTGAACAGGCACGCTTCTCTATGGAGTTCTGTGTGGCCGAGTCATGTGGTAAATGTACCCCATGCCGAATCGGTTCTACACGTGGTGTCGAAGTCATCGACCGTATTCGCGAAGGTAAGAACGTCGAAGCCAACATGGAGCTGTTGTCCGATCTATGTGAGACGATGTTAGACGGTTCCCTTTGTGCCATGGGCGGTATGACGCCATTCCCAGTGCAAAGTGCCATGAAACACTTTACTGAGGACTTCGTTACGAATGCAGCTGCAGCGACCCAAGCGAAGGAGGTCTAATTATGTTGCAACATTTTGACCCAAATAAAGACTACGGCACACCCGCTTCTCTTAGCGAGAAGATGGTGACGCTGGAAATCGATGGCGTAGAAGTCACGGTTCCAGAAGGTACGTCTGTGATGCGTGCAGCGGCGCTGCACGACATCAACATCCCTAAACTATGTGCCAGCGATAACCTAGAAGCTTATGGTTCTTGCCGTATTTGTGCGGTACAAATCGAAGGCCGTCGTGGTACGCCTGCGTCTTGTACGACTCCGGTCGATGCTGGCATGAAGGTCACTACGCAAAACGATAAGCTAGCTAAGCTACGTCGTAACATCATGGAACTGTACATTTCCGATCACCCGCTAGACTGTCTAACCTGTCCAGCCAACGGTGACTGTGAACTACAGGACATGGCAGGCGCTGTGGGTCTACGTGAAGTCCGTTACGGCTTTGATGGCGAGAATCACCTTGATTCACAAAAAGACCACTCAAACCCATACTTCACCTTCGATCCAAGCAAATGTATCGTGTGTTCACGCTGTGTACGTGCCTGTGGTGAAGTCCAAGGTACGTTTGCATTGACGATTGATGGTCGTGGCTTTGACTCGAAAGTGGCCGCTGGCCAAGACGAGCAATTCCTAGACTCTGAGTGTGTGTCTTGTGGTGCCTGTGTCCAAGCGTGTCCAACGTCGACTCTGATGGAAAAATCCGTCATCGACATGGGTGTGCCAGAACACAGTGTAACAACAACATGTGCTTACTGTGGTGTTGGCTGTTCATTCAAAGCCGAAATGAAAGGCGATCAGCTAGTACGTATGGTGCCAGCTAAAGAAGGCGACGCGAACCACGGTCACTCGTGTGTTAAAGGTCGTTTCGCATTTGGTTACGCTACGCACAAAGACCGCATCAAAGCGCCAATGATCCGTGATTCGATCGACCAGCCTTGGAAAGAAGTCAGCTGGGAAGAAGCGATTGGTTTCGCGGCAAAACGTCTAAAAGACATTCAAGCGCAATACGGCCGTGAAAGCATCGGTGGTATTACGTCTTCTCGTTGTACCAACGAAGAAACTTACTTGGTTCAGAAGCTGATCCGTGCGGCATTCGGTAACAACAACACCGATACCTGTGCACGTGTATGTCACAGCCCAACCGGCTACGGTCTGAAGCAAACGCTAGGTGAGTCTGCGGGTACGCAAACATTCGACTCAGTCATGTTCTCTGACTGTATCCTTGTAATCGGTGCTAACCCAACTGACGCCCACCCTGTATTCGGCTCGCTAATGCGTCGTCGTCTACGTGAAGGCGCTAGCTTGATCGTAACGGACCCACGTGAAATCGATCTACTGAGCACACCTCACCTAGGTGATGCAACGCACTTGCCATTGCGTCCAGGCACCAACGTTGCCATGGTTAACGCATTAGCACACGTGGTTGTCACAGAAGGCTACGAAGACAAAGAATTTATCGCGTCTCGTTGTGAAGGCGATGCTTACGCGAAATGGCGTGAGTTCATCATCGAAGAGCGTCATGCACCAGAAAACGTAGAAGAGATCACTGGCGTTAAAGCTGAGAAAGTACGTGAAGCAGCACGTAAATTCGCCACAGCGAAAAACGCATCGATCTACTACGGTCTAGGTGTAACCGAGCACAGCCAAGGTTCAACAACGGTAATGGGGATTGCCAACCTTGCCCTAGCGACTGGCAACATGGGTCGTGAAGGTGTCGGTGTAAACCCACTACGTGGTCAGAACAACGTACAAGGTTCTTGTGACATGGGTTCTTTCCCACACGAGCTACCAGGTTACCAGCACGTATCGGACGCGGTTGCCCGCGCACGCTTCGAAAAAGTATGGGGCGTGAAACTGGACGATGAGCCAGGTTTACGTATTCCGAACATGTTCGATGCTGCCCTATCAGGCGAATTCCGTGCCATGTACGTGCAAGGTGAAGACATTGCCCAGTCTGACCCGAACACACAACACGTTGAAGCGGCTCTATCGGCGCTTGATTGCTTGATCGTACAAGATATCTTCTTGAACGAAACAGCGAAATTCGCTCACGTATTGCTACCAGGCTCTACCTTCCTAGAGAAGAACGGTACCTTCACTAACGCGGAGCGTCGTATTAACCGCGTACGTAAAGTGATGGCACCGGTTGCAGGTAAAGAAGACTGGGAAGTAACGGTCGATCTTGCTAACGCATTGGGCTACCCAATGAACTACTCTCACCCATCTGAAATCATGGATGAGATCGCAAGCCTGACACCAAGCTTCGCGAATGTTAGCTACGATGCGCTTGAAGAGCACGGCAGCCTACAGTGGCCATGTAACGATGAGTTCCCAATGGGCTCACCGATCATGCACACTGAAAGCTTCCCAATCGGTGACGAAGGTAAAGCCTTGTTCGCCGTGACAGAATTCGTACCAACAACGGAACGCGCTAACAGCCGCTTCCCACTGTTGCTAACGACTGGCCGTATCTTGAGCCAATACAACGTAGGCGCACAAACTCGTCGTACCGACAACCAAGCTTGGCACGATGAAGATATCCTTGAGTTGCACCCTCACGATGCAGAAGAGCGCGGTATCAAGACTGGCGATTGGTTGGGTATCACCAGCCGTGCAGGCCAAACGGTACTTCGTGCACGCGTCGCTGAACGTATGCAACCTGGCGTGGTTTACACAACATTCCACCACCCTGGTAGTGGCGCCAACGTCATCACGACCAACAACTCAGACTGGGCGACTAACTGTCCTGAGTACAAGGTGACCGCGGTACAAGTTGAGAAAGTGTCTCAGCCATCAGAATGGCAGAAGAACTTCCAAGACAACCACGAGCGTCAATACGAGTTCTTGCGTGGCTCAGCGTCTTCTGCTGATGCTGTTAAATAAGTAGGTATTGAGAGAGCACTATGTTTCATACTGAAGAAGAAAGCATCGTAACCATGATCAATCACATTGCCCAAAACAATGTGAGCGCTGGGTCGGAATCAGAAGTTGCGGATATTGTGGAAAACCACATTACCAAATTCTGGTCACGTCGCATGAAGAAGATCTTGGCCGAGCAACTTGCTAACGGTACAGAAGAGTTCGAGCCAGCGGCAAAGCTGGCTGCAGAACGCCTTTCTGCCAAAATGAGCGCTTCTGCGTAAGCGCCCATTTTAAGCATTAAAAAAGCCCCTAACTTACTGAGTTAGGGGCTTTTTTTGTCGCTGCTTCGTGGCTTATTTACACAACCAATAAAACCATCAGACCCAGCGCGGCACGCGCTGTTTGTATTCGCTATAAGACTCAGGATGCAGGCGCTCAAGATGCGCCTCTTCGATCTTTGTCTGACGCAAAATAGTCGTCACACCAAATGCCAAACACACCACAGAGAACACGGATGGCAGCGCCAAGACAAATCCAACTTGCGCCAATAACACACCGAGGTAAATAGGATTGCGTGATTTACTGTACACACCGTTTGTCACGAGCTGATGCTTAAGGCTATTGTCTACTCCAGAGGTCCAAGCCTGCCCTAGCGCAAAGTGCGACTTAATTGCCCAAGCAAAACCCACCGTCAAACACACATCGCCAGCGGCCAGCAGCCACGGATTTTCATAGCCTGGCAGTAAGCCTAAGTAACTGTCGATGGACGGGAAAAATACACGCCAGACGCACACCATCCAAATCGCCACACGAAACAGTCCAAAAATTTTGTGATGCCACCAGTTGGCAGAATAGCGCTGCCCGTGAAACACGCGTTCAAGGCCTGAACTGCGCTTAAACGTAATGATGCGAACGGTGTAGAAGAGTGCGACAAAGGTATAGAAGCAGGCTAAGTACACTCGAGTAAACTCTAAAACGGTATCAGTCATGGTCAGTAGACTCTATATAGTCACCCAACGAGCCAAGCACTCTGCGCCGAGTTTGTGTTAATTAATATAAAAGAAAGATAGCACCGAAGGGGGCTTATTATTTTAATTTATGGAATTATGAATTAACTAATAGTGATTAATCAAATGAACAAATGTGCAACCTTTTGCCAATAGGGCAAGTATACGTAAGCTTTGCTGTCCACTTGGTTAAGCTGAGAATTATTATACAGAAAGAGAGCCGTTGTAAAATGTGACTGATCACTTTCATGGGCGACAAGGCCAATACAAGCAGCGCATGGCATATTCCCACTCTTTAGCGATAGCTAGATAGGTACATTCATATCGAGTGATGACTTACTTTTGCGCACATAAAAAAGGCGAGTCATTTGACTCGCCTTTTTAGTTTTAGCGGCATCACATTAAGCGGGCGGATGATGCTCAATCCAATGATTAGCGATATCACACCGGCGCGTGATCCACACATCGTCATGGGACTGCACGTAATCAAGGAATTTCTTCAGTGCCATAAAGCGCGCTGGTTTACCCAGGGTGCGACAGTGCATACCAATCGACATCATCTTCGGTGCAGTTTCACCCTCGGCGTAGAGGCAATCGAAGTTGTCTTTTAAGTACTGGAAGAATTCATCACCATGGCTAAATCCATAGGGTGAGGCGAAGCGCATATCGTTACAGTCCAGCGTGTAAGGGATGATCAGATGCGGTTTGGTTTTGCTCTCATCATCGTGGTGCGGCACTTCTACCCAATAAGGAAGATCATCACCATAGTTATCTGAATCGTATTTCAGCTGCGGTTGCTCTGCGACCAGTTTACGCGTGTTGGGGGAATCACGGCCCGTGTACCAACCCATTGGCATCACACCGGTCTCATCTTGGATGATCTGTAGCGCTTGTTGCATGTGTTTGCGCTCTTCTTCAATCGGCATGTCTTGATAGTGAATCCATTTTAAACCATGGCACACCAACTCATGACCGCCATCGACAAAGGCTTTTGCTACGTCAGGGTTACGCTGTAACGCCGTCGCCACTGCGAAAATCGACAATGGTAAACCGCGTTTTTCAAATTCGTTCAAGATGCGCCAGACACCGTTACGCGAGCCATATTCGTATAACGACTCCATGCTCATATGGCGGTCTTTGAACGGCTGCGCACCAAAGATTTCAGATAAAAAGGTTTCGGCGTGCTCATCGCCGTGTAACACACAGTTCTCGCCGCCTTCTTCGAAGTTCAGTACAAATTGCAGCGCGATGCGGGCTTTATTAGGCCATTCTACTTTTGGCAAGTTGTCGCGCCCGTAGCCAGCGTAATCTCGTTCTAAATAATGTTTCATACTCTACTACCTTGTTTAGCGATTCCAATGCTCGTAACGGCCGATAAAGGGTTTATTAACTGGCGCACCGTATTGACCAGTTTTCGCGGTCTTAAGCCCTAACTGGTACAAACTTTCGGCCAGTTTCACCGCCGCCGCCACACCATCGATGACCGGGACCGGAAGCTCTGCCTGCAAACGTTCAACCAGCGCCGACATGCCCGCACAACCTAATACAATGGCTTCAGCACCATCTTGCTCGATCGCCGCTAGACATTCGTCACGTAGCTGGTTGTAGGCGCTCGGCTCAATATGCTCTAACGCCAGCACCGGAATATCGGTAGCGCGCACGCCGCTACACAGATGTTTGTATCCATATTTATGCAATAGGTGCTCACTCGCAGGTACAGTTCGTGACAACGTCGTCACCACACCAAACTTATGGCCGACCATGCTGGCTAATTTAAATGCCGCCTCAGCAATACCAATCACAGGCGCATCCGCCAGCTCACGAGCGGCATCCAATGCTGGGTCACCAAAACAGGCCACAATATGCGCATCCACATTCATTCCCTTGCCTTGTTGGACCTGATCCAACATGGCCGCACCCGCGATCGTTTCATCAAACGCGCACTCAATGCTTTTGGGACCGTGCTCTGGGGTACTAGCGATGATTTCGGTATCCGACAAAGCAATAAGGCGCGCACTGGCGGCCATGGCTTCGGTCATACCGGCACTGGTGTTGGGGTTAATAATTTGGATTCGCATGAAGGTTTCCTATGAAAATAAGCGCTGGAAGTCGATGTGCTGTTCTTCTTGGCTGGTGAGAACTAATGAGGCCTTGATCTCTTGTAAATGATGCTTCATCCAAGCTTGAGCTTGTTGCGGCTGCTGTTTATCAAGCAGATCTAAAAGCTGACTGTGATCACCACAATCACAGCTCACGCTACTGCGCGTGCCGTAGGCAGCAATGACGAGTGAAGAGCGATAACATAGCTGCTCTACAAACGCGGCTAGTACACTGTTACCCGCCAATTGCGCGAGTTCGTAATGAAAACGCGCAGTCGCTTGAATCGAAGCGGCCATATCACCCGCTTGCTCTGCGTCACGCTCTTCTTCTACCAGATCTTTAAAGCGTTCGGACTGCTCGCTGCTCCAGTTGGCTTGTACGCCAGCAATCAACAATGGCTCGATCAATATTCGGCTGTCTAGCACTTCTAAGGCTTCTTCCTCACTAGGATGATTAACCTGTGCGCCCTTGTTGCGCGCAATCACGACAAAATGCTCCAGCGCTAAGCGCTGTAACACTTTACGAATCCCAGTGCGGCTGACGCCAAAAGCCTCAGACAAACGGTCCTCTGGCAGGCGCGCCCCAGGTGGTAGCTGATGCTCAACAATCGCTTTCAAAATCTTCTGGTAAATTTTCTCGTCATTTGCCATGAGTGTAATCACTTATATTGTATACAATTATTTGTGTGGATGTGTACACCAATTCTTCACTATACCATGCTCGATCACGGGAAACACGTGGCAAACAATCTGGAAGAAAAATGCACAAAAGTAGAACATAAACGAAAATGCTCGCAACATTTGGGTGCAGCACCCAATAAAGAAACTTTAATTTCATTTAAAAAACACAAAGAAACCAATGTTTCAGAGTTTGGCACGGTAATTGTATTGATAGATTGTATACAATCAAAACAGGGAGCCATCCATCATGAAACACGATTTACCTGTGAGTCCTCGACTCAGTAATGCCGACCTCAAGCCAGACACCGAACAAAAGTGGGGCTGGTACTCCATTTTTGCCTTCTGGATGTCTGATGTACACAGCGTCGGTGGCTATGTTTTCGCTGCCAGCTTATTTGCCTTGGGCTTAAATGGTATTCAAGTGTTTATCAGCCTGCTCGTGGGTATTTCCATCGTATTGCTGTTTGCTAACTTGATGGGCAAACCTGGACAAAAAGCTGGCGCCCCTTCCCCGTCATCGCACGTATGTCATTTGGTGTGTTTGGTGCCAATATCCCTGCGGTGATCCGTGGCTTGATCGCCGTAGTGTGGTACGGCATTCAAACCTTCCTCGCCTCAAGCTCCTTTATTATCCTGTTGCTGTATTTCTTCCCTGGTATGGCAACACTCGCCGATGAGAGCTTTTTAGGCTTATCCTACCTTGGCTGGATTGGCTTCACCGCGATGTGGATCTTGCAAGGCATTGTGTTTATGTTTGGCATGGACATGATTCGTAAAGTCATCGATTGGTCCGGCCCTGCCATCTATGTCGCCATGTTTGCGTTGTGTATCTATATGGTCAATCTAGCAGGTTGGGACAACATTAGTTTCACACTGGGCGACGCTAGCCTATCGGGTATGGACGCTATTATGCAGATGATCATTGCGATCGCTTTGGTAGCGGGCTACTTCGCTGGTCCGACACTTAACTTCAGTGACTTCTCGCGCTACTGTGGCAGCTATGAAAAGCTCAAACTTGGCAACCTACTAGGCCTACCGTTTAACTTCATCTTGTTCTCGGTGTTCAGCGTGGTGATTGTGTCAGCGTCGATCCCTGTTTTTGGCACCATGATCACCGATCCAGTCGAAACCGTACGTCGTTTGGACTCAGGTCTGATCACTGTCTTGGGCGCTATGACTTTTATCTTCGCTACTGTGGGCATCAACATCGTTGCCAACTTCGTCGCGCCCGCTTTTGATTTCTCCAACGTATCGCCACAAAAGATCAGCTTTAAAGCCGGCGGCTTTATCGCAGCGTTTGGCTCAGTATTGCTAATGCCTTGGAACCTATTTAACAACCCTGAAGTGATTCACTACACAGTGGATGTACTAGCGGCGATGATCGGACCTCTATACGGCATCATCATTGTGGATTACTTCTTTATAAAGAAAGGCAAGATCGACATCCCATCGCTGTACACGGAGTCTGAAAAAGGCTTGTACTGGTACGACAAAGGGGTCAATAAAAAGAGTGTCTATGCGTTGGTCATCGCGGGTATCGTCGCCATCTTCTGTAGCTTCGTATTCACCGCTCTTGCTAACTATGCGTTATTCATTGGCGGCTTTACTGCGGCAATTCTATATCGCTACATGATGGAACCAGAACGTCTAGCGTTGCACAGTTTGGATCTTGCTAAACAAAACTAATGATTGTTCCTAGCGGGCTTCCCTAGTGCCCGCTCCTTTTTATTGCCCGCCATGATGCTCTTTGCCATGGCGGGCTTTTTTATGCCTAGCTATGGTTTAGACACTTTGGGCTCAGGTAACACAGGCGCCGTACTGTCCATGTAAGTCAAAAAGTTTGACCACAGAGCATGCGTACGCTGCTCTGTGAGCTCGGTTTTACAGCTTAGTGTCATCACGCCGCGAATCGTGCCCTCACGCCACTGAGTGTACACTGCATCACAGTGCGCACTACGATATTGCTGCCAACGTTGTTGAGCTAGCTCGATCGCTTGAACCAGCTCTGGATCTTGCTGATGTCGCTCCAAACTGGCATCAAGGTAACGCTGCATCACTTGTTCAGACTCAGCTAACGTTTGCGCCGCACACTGATTCATATCCCGCGTCGTGTAAGCCGTCTCGCAATCAATCGTCACCTCAGTATCGCTACTGTTTGCAGCACAAGAGACCGATAACAAACCAGCCAATAAATAGAGCCCATGACGTGTGCGTAACGTGTGGATCATCCTGTCACTCCCTGCATTCAATTAACATGAGTCATCACTGTAGCAAAAAAAACGCCCCGCAGGTTTCCCTGCGGGGCGTTTTCGATTTGGCTGACGAATAGGACTTAGTGTGACAGCATGACTAGGTAGTCAGGGGCTACCGCACGAAAGTCCAACGACATAGTAATACTCAGCGCCGTGACGGTGATGATGGAGAAGAAGAACACTTGGCGTGCCCAACGATTCACATCAATGTCGGCACGGTAGCCTTTAATCGCCATACCTAACCACCAAAGGCTGGTGCAGGCAGCAACGGCCATAAAGCCGACGCCCACATAGCCTGTTAATGGCAGCATCGCGCTGGCGATGGCAAACACAGCAATCCACAACACAATGTGGTGTTTTGCTTTTTGAATGCCTTCGGCCACTGGCAACACCGGAATACCTGCCGCGGCGTAGTCTTTGTAGCGGAAGATGGCAATGGCATAAGAATGTGGCATCTGCCAAATACTAAACATTACCAACAGGATCGCCGCACCTGCGTCGAACTGCCCCGTCACCGCACAGTAACCCACCACTGGTGGCACTGCGCCCGACAGACTACCAATCAACGTGCCGTAAACCGAATGGCGCTTAAAGTACAGGCTGTACAGACCCACGTACACGAAGTAGCCAAACGCTGCGAAAAACACAGCGACTTCATTCGTAAAGTACGCAAGTAAACCAAACCCGACCACGCCAAGTACCAGTCCGTGTGCTAGTGCCGCTTTGAGCGACATTTCACCGGTAACTGTTACGCGGTTGCGAGTACGTTGCATCTTGGCGTCAATATCGCGGTCGATGCAGTTATTGATCGCACAACCAGAAGCCACTACCAGTGACAATCCAATGATTGTCACTAGCATGAGTAGCCAATCGATGTCACCGCGAGCGGCGAGGAAATACCCCCCCGCCACGGAGATCAAATTGCCCATAATGATGCCCGGCTTAGTTACCTTAAGGTAACGGTCGAACACACTATGTTGCTCTGGTTTTGGCGACGATGAGATCCGCTTAAACATACGCTGCTTCGCCTAGTACATCATCATCAGAACAGATTCGTAGATAATCCATACAGATAGTGCTACGACCATTACGATAACGATGGCTGTAAAGATGAACGACAAAGTATCGATCTTGCCTTCTTTAGTGAAGTTTAGGTGCAAGAAGTACTTCAAGTGTACAAAGATCTGTACCACAGCTGTTACGACGATTACCGCGAACAACGTAGCACGATCAAATGCACTGGTCATCACTGCCCAGAATGGGATCACTGTCAAGATTACCGATAGAACGAAACCAATGACGTATGAACCTACGCTACCGTGAGAATGTGCGTCGTGATCATGTTGACTCATTTACATAGCTCCCATTAGGTAGACGAAAGAGAATACACAGATCCAGATCACGTCCAAGAAGTGCCAGAACAAGCTTAGGCAACCTAAGCGAGTTACTGTGCGGTCTTGTAGACCACGCTTAGCAACATCAATAAACAGAACTGTAATCCAGATTAGACCTGCTGTTACGTGCAAGCCGTGCAAACCTACTAGCGAGAAGAACGCTGTTAGGAAGGCACTAGAGCTTGGTCCGTGACCGGCATGGATCAAGTGATTGAACTCATAAAGCTCGATGCCGATGAAGGCCGCACCAAACAAGAACGTCACGAACAACCATAATAGGGTGCCGCCTTTGCTCTTCTTGTACGCACTGATCATTGCGAAGCCGAACGTAATCGAGCTTAGCAATAGGGCAGCAGTACCGCCCGCAATTAGGTTCAGATCAAAAATATCTTTACCAGATACACCGCCCGCAGTGTTCATAAACAACACTGCGTACGTTGCAAAGAAGGACGCAAACAAGATGCAGTCCGTCATCAAGTAAATCCAGAAACCTAACGTAGTATTACGTCCGGTATCGTGGTGTTCATCATGGTGCGCATCGTGATGCGCAGTTGCAGAAGTACTCATGATTACCCCTTAGCCACGTTATCTAGGTGTTCATTCTCGATACGTGCCACTTCATCAGGCTGTACGTAGTAATCAGTGTTACTTGCGTACGCACGACAAATGAAGGCAACGATCAAACCGATGAAGCTTGCACCTGCCAACCACCAAATGTGCCACACTAGAGCAAAACCTAGCGCTGTAGACAATAGACCCATGATTGGACCTGCATTAGTGTTGCTTGGCATGTGGATAGGCTCATAGCTTTCATGACGCTGGTACGCAGTACCTTTCTCTTTCATGTCAGTGAACGCATCCAAGTCTTCAACTTTCGGCAATTTAGCGAAGTTGTAGAACTGTGGTGGAGACGCTAGAGACCATTCTAGAGTGTGGCCGTTCCATGGATCGCCAGTCTTGTCCAAGTTTTTGTCTTTGTTTTTGAAGCCAACAAACAATTGGATAAGCTGAGAAGCGATACCGATCGCGATCACAAAGGCACCTACTGCAGCGATGTATAGCCAAATGTTCCAGTCTGGGTTGTCCGTGCTGTTTAGGCGACGAGTCATACCTAGGAAACCTAGAACGTAAAGTGGCATGAACGCTAGCAAGAAGCCGATAGACCAACACCAGAAAGAGATCTTTCCGTATTTTGGATCTAGGTGGAAGCCCATTGCTTTCGGGAACCAGAAGGTGAAACCAGCTAGGTAACCGAATACTGCACCTGCAATGATCGTGTTGTGGAAGTGGGCGATCAAGAACAAGCTGTTGTGAAGCACGTAGTCCGCGCCTGGTACAGCTAGTAGAACACCGGTCATACCACCGATCGAGAACAGAACCATGAAACCAAGAGTCCAAAGCATTGGCACTTCTAGGCGAACACGGCCTTTGTACATTGTGAACAACCAGTTGAACAGCTTCACACCTGTCGGGATCGCGATGATCATCGTCATGATACCGAAGAAGGCGTTAACGTTCGCGCTTGAACCCATCGTAAAGAAGTGGTGCAACCATACGATGAAGCCAAGGATGGAAATCGCACCAGATGCGTAAACCATCGATTTGTAACCAAATAGGCGCTTACCTGTGAACGTCGAAACGATCTCAGAGAAGATACCAAATGCTGGCAGTACTAGGATGTATACTTCAGGGTGACCCCATGCCCAGAACAAGTTGATGTACATCATCGAGTTCCCGCCAAGGTCGTTAGTGAAGAAGTGGAAATCCAAGTAACGGTCAAGCGTTAGCATTGCTAGCGCAGCAGTCAGAATTGGGAAAGATGCTACGATCAATACGTTGGCCCAAGTACAGGTCCAAGTGAAGATCGGCATATCCATCAACTTCATGCCAGGTGCACGCATCTTAAGTACAGTTACCAAGAAGTTCACACCAGTAAGCGTCGTACCGATACCGGAAATCTGCAGTGCCCATATGTAGTAGTCGACACCCACCCCTGGACTGAATTCAAGTCCCGACAATGGCGGATAAGCTACCCAACCAGTCATCGCGAATTCACCAAGACCTAGAGAGATGTTTACTAGCAACGCACCCGCAACCGCCAACCAGAAAGACAGGTTGTTCAGGAACGGGAAGGCAACGTCGCGCGCACCAATCTGCAATGGCAGGATGATGTTCATCAGACCGATCATAAATGGCATCGCCATAAAGATGATCATGATGACACCGTGTGCCGTAAAGATTTGGTCGTAGTGGTGCGGCGGCAAGTAACCTTCCCCACCATTAGTCGACAGCGCGAGCTGCGTACGCATCATAATGGCGTCCGCGAAACCACGGATCAGCATTACGAATGCTAGGATGATGTACATGATACCCAAGCGTTTGTGGTCAACAGACGTCAACCACTCGCGCCATAACCAGCCCCATTTTTTCGCAAGCGTCATGAACACGAACAATGCCGCGCCGCCGACTGCTACGAATGCTAGGGTAGTCAGGACAATAGGGTCATGTGGGATAGAATCCCAAGACAATTTACCTAGAAGATTCATTAGTGAGATGCCTCCTCAGCTTCATGGGTAGTGCTCGCTGGCTCACGCTGAGGCAGAGTTACACCCTCAGGAAGCTGTGCACCGTATTCAGGCTTACCGTAGAAGTCGATACGACCCATGTCGCCCATGTATTCCCAGATGATGTCGAAGTACAAACCATCTTTCACAGTAGCGAAGTACTCTACTGGATGTGATTTAGTTGGGTTATCAAGCTGGTACTGGCTTGGTGGAGCAAGCTCTTCATAGCGCTCTGTTGTCAGTGCTTCGCCAGATGCTTTAACGCCTTCAACCCACTCTTGGAAGTCTTCACGAGTTGGTGTAGCAATTGCTTCGAATTGCATACCAGTGAAGCCATGACCTGAGTAGTTTGCAGACAAGCCTCTGAACGAGCCTGGCTCATCAGCGATCAAGTGCAGCTTAGTTTCCATGCCAGCCATTGAGTAAATCATAGAACCCAACTGTGGAATGAAGAATGAGTTCATTGTACCCGCAGAGGTGATCTTGAAGTTCACAGGAACGTTCGCTGGGAACGCTAACTCGTTCACCGTTGCGATACCAAGATCTGGGTAAATAAACAACCACTTCCAGTTCAGAGACACTACTTCAACAGTAACTGGCTCTTCTTCAGATTCAATTGGCTTGTATGGGTTCAACGCATGCGTTGATTTGTAGGTAATGACACCAAGAATCGCAATGATGATAATTGGAATCACCCATACCACGGTTTCAATTTTAGTGGAGTGTGACCATTTTGGTTCGTAGGCTTCGCCACGACCTTCGCGATATTTCCATGCGAAGTAAAGTGTCATGAAGATAACCGGAATCACGACAAGCAGCATCAGGATAGTCGCTGTAATAATCAGCTCCTTCTCCATCACACCGATTTGTCCTTTCGGGTCAAGCACACCACCCTGACAACCAGCTAGTAGAGCTACTAGTGCTGCCAAAGCGACTTTACTTAAGTTACGAGTTAACAAGAGATTCATCCTCTAACCCTAGATTGACGTAGGCTGACATCGAAATGATGACAGGATTTCAGACCGGCTCAGGCCGGTAACTTTCCCGCGGAGGAGTTTTGTGCGTGCCCAAGAGCACGTGGTATTTACCATCATTCAAATAGAACGATCGAAAATGCCGCCAAAACTCTTTAAGCAGAAACTGGGGGTGCGCGACAAGCTGATACAGAGTTGTAAAAAGCTTGACGAAGAACCACCTGACGCGGTGGTCTTATGTTGCGTGAGCGCTTTTCAGGCCACGCAAATTGCCCACTAGGCATAAAAAATAGCCAGTAGACAAACACAAAGAGGCTGATGATGCCGAAGAAGGCATACAGGGAGATAAGCGGGAGGTCTTTAAAAACCGTGTGGAAAAAGTCACTAGGATCGTAGGCGCCGCCGAGTGGGAAGATGATCAGGTTCACTGCCACCACAGCCAAAACAAACGCATTCAGACGAGCCGCCCACTTCATAGACTGAAGAGGCTGGCTTAGTGCGCCACCGCTGCTCATCATGTTTTTGTTCGTTTGTTTCATATCCACAATCGGACACCTATGCCTGTTTTTGACTCAGAGCAGAATGGATTTGCTCAATAATTAGTCAATTTTGATATAAATCAGAATTTCGACCGAAAATTGTACACATTAGTTCCGCATCTCTCCACTAAAAAATTAGCTCAATTGCGACAACCTGTTGCCCATTCATAAATAACCCTAATTTATACGGGGATTAGCCCCATCAGGATCAAATAACTTGAAAATCTTTCACTTAGAAAGTATCTAAAAATAATTCTCAAAAATTACGTTATATCATAACATTTGCGCAGTTTTTATTGATCTCACTAAAGGATTCGCTGTCACATGCGCTTTTTCACTTCTTCGTTAGCCGGAGCGATTTCGGCCCTTGCTCTTGCCACTACCCCCGTTAACGCCGAACCAACAGACCAAAACACGGTTAAAATTAACGCCGCGTTTGAATTTTCAAGCATTGATCCATCGCGCAGTGGTTATGTGTTCACGCGCATGCAAATCTTTGAAACCCTGCTCAATGTGGACAATCAAGGCAACCTAACACCAGGACTGGCCAGCGCTTGGGATATCTTAGAAGGTGGCCATAAATGGCGGTTGTCACTGCGCGACGATGTTGTTTATCACAACGACACACCTATGACTGCAGACTCAGTGGTAAAAGCCTTACGCATCGCGACTGAAAAACCCGGCGCTTGGCAGGGCGTGCCTGTGACCAGTATCGAGGTCGTCGATGCGCAGCATATCGACATCAACCTGTCGCAACCGTTTCAGCCATTGGGCGCGATCTTAGCCAACTACGCCAGTGCCATTTTAGCGCCACAAGCCTACGGCGAAGATAACCTTGCTCGCGAAGCCATTGGTACAGGGCCATTCTCGGTTTACCAAATTGCCGTACCGCACCGTTTGGTGGTCGAGAAATTTGACGATTACTGGGGCAAAGTGGCCGAGATCGAATACGCCCGCTACTTGACCGGTCATCGTGCTGAAGCGCGCGTACTGCAAGCTCGAAGCGGCCAAGGGGACATTGTTTTTGGTCTGGATCCAGCGGCAGTGCCGACCCTCAAACGCTTACCAAACCTTGAAATTATCCGCTCTGACTTGCCTCGCACCTTGGTGGTAAAAGTCAATGCGAGCCACCCTAGCATGGATACCGTAGAAGCCCGTCAAGCGCTTAGCCTAGCACTCAACCGTCGCGGCATTGCTGCGGCAGTACTGCGCGCACCAGAGGCTGCAACCGCGCAAATCCTACCGGCCTACATGGCGGATTGGCATGTAGCCGATACTTCAGTCGAGCAAGATTTAGAACAAGCCAAAGCCCTACTGCAGGCGCAAGGTTGGCAAACCAACAGCGATGGCTGGCTGGAAAAAGACGGGCAACGCTTTGAGATCGATATGATCACCTACGCAGACCGCCCAGAGCTCACAACCGTGGCAACAGCGATTCAAGATCAATGGCGCCAACTGGGTGTGAAGCTTAATGTCAGCATTACTAACTCCAGCGCCATCCCAGCCGGCCACGCGGATGATTCCTTGGACACGGCACTGATGGCGCGTAACTACGGTGTCATCGCCGATCCATTAGGTTCTCTTCTAAAAGACTTAGGCGGCGCAAAAGGCGGCGACTGGGGCACGCTTAATTGGGACAATCAGGGCATCAAGACCACTCTAAACGAATTGCTGTCTGAGTCTGACCCAAGTGTCTACCGTCAAAAAGCACAAACCGTGGCACAGGCGCTATACGATGAAAAACCGCTTATCCCGGTGGCATCTTATGTCCAGCAAACCGCGGTCAATAAGCGCCTAGAAGGTTTCCGTTTTGACCCATACGAGCGCAGCTACTTCCTCAACGAACTATCGTGGGTGAAGTAATTCCATGCGCGCTTTACTTCTCAAACGTTTATTACAGTTGGTTGCCGTCTCCTGGGGCGTCGGCACCCTCACCTTCTTTTTGATGCGTGCGCTGCCTGGTGACATGGCCTACCGTATCGCTGCCAGCCGCTATGGCATGGACGCGGTGGATAATCGTGCCGCTGACATGGTGCGCGCCGAGCTGGGCTTAGACCAAAGCGCCTGGAGCGCTTATTGGCAGTGGTTCACCGATTTACTCAGCTGGAATCTTGGCAATTCTCTGGTCAGTGGCGCGCCCGTGACCGAGCAGATTTGGCACATGCTGGGGCACTCGGTACTACTGGCATTGGCAGGCATCCTTCTATCCATTTTGATCGCCGTACCACTCGGCCTTGCCAGTGCCTTCAAAGGCGGCTGGCTAGACCGTGTCTTGCTGACCATTTCAACGGCCTTACGCGCAGTACCGGTATTTGTTATCGGCTTATTGGCCGTGATTATGTTTGCATTGGAGTGGAATCTACTGCCCGTGGCGGGCTTTGGTACTCCGGCGCATTTGGTGCTACCGGCTTTGACACTGGCGTTAAGCTTAGCGGCGATTTCCAATCGCGTGGTACATACGGAAGCACGCCGCGTATTTGGTAGCTCATTTTTTGAATTCGCCCGTATGAAAGGTTTAAGCCCAAGCCAAGCCTTTATGCGTCATGGTGCGCGCAACATCGCAGTCCCTGTGGTGGCGTTCTTGGGCATTCAATTAATCACCGTGGTTGAAGGGGTGGTGATGATCGAATCATTATTTTCTTGGCCTGGTATCGGACATGGCTTAGCCCATGCCATTTTTGCCCGTGATATTCCCTTAATCCAAGGTGCTGCCTTGATGATGGGCGTGCTGTTTGTAGTCATGAACACCTTAGTCGACATTGCTTGTCACTACCTTGACCCACGTGGAGGCCAGTTGTCATGAGCATTTCTTTGACCACCACACAAAAATCCGGAGCGGCGCTATTGCTGCTCTTAATCGTTTACGCTGTGTTTGGCCCTATGTTGCAAGAAGGCGATGCCGCGACGCAAAACCTTAGCCATATCATGACCGCGCCAAACAGCGAGTTTTGGCTCGGCACCGACCACTTTGGTCGCAATATGTGGATCCGCTTGGCAGACGCGCTGCAGTTATCGCTTATGATGGCGGGCTTGTGCGTCCTAACTTCGGCCATCATTGGTGTCAGCGCAGGCGTGCTTGCTGCGACTCGTGGCCGTTGGCTAGATCGTGGCTTAGATGCCATCGTCACCATGATTTTGGCGTTACCGGGCTTGGTCTTGGTGCTGATCTTTGCCGCCATCGTGCCAGGCTCTTTTTGGATGCTGTACGTAGCGATTTCTTTGATTCAATGGATCGAATACTTTCGCGTCAGCCGCGCCATCACGCAACGCTTAACGCACTCACCTGAAGTGCAATCATCAAAATTGATGGGCTTTGGCCAGTGGTATATTTTCCGTCGTCATTACTGGCCAGCGATCGCGCCACAGCTATTTACCATCGCTGCGTTTGGCGCGGCTAATGCAATCTTGATGATGGCCTCATTAGGCTTTGTCTATGTCGGTATTCAGCCGCCTTTAGCTGAGCTTGGCTTAATGATTGTCGAGCATTTCCCCTACTACAGTGATGCGCCTTGGCTGCTGGCTCAGCCGCTTATTTTGCTGGCGTTAGTGGTTCTAGCATGTCAATTAATGGGCCGAGGTCGCACACAATGAGTTTGATTCATATTGAAAACTTAACCGTCTGGGCCGGGCAGACCGAATTGCTGGCACCGATGAGCTTAACCCTTGAAAAAGGCCAACGTTTGACCATTTTAGGCCAAACAGGCTCAGGTAAAAGTCTGCTGGCACAAGCCATTATGGGCAATTTACCAAGCAGTTTACGCACCGAAGGCAAGGTGACCTTGTTTGGCGATGAAGTTAATGCCAAGCAGCGCCAACGCTTTTGGGGACATCGCATCAGTATGCTGCCACAAGAGCCTTGGAACTCACTGGACCCACTAATGGGCGCACAGCCACAGCTACAAGAAACCTACCAACTGGTGGCGGGGCAAAGTGCGGGGGAGGCTCGTCAGAGCGCCGATTATACGCTGGCCCTGCAAGGCCTCTCGGACAGTGGTCATAAACGTGTCGATCAGCTCTCTGGCGGCATGGCACAGCGCGTCGCCATCGCCTGTGCTATGGCGGGCGGCGCCTCGGTCTTATTGGCCGATGAGCCAACCAAAGGTTTGGATGTGTCACGCCGCGATCAAGTAGTCGAGCAATTGCTCACCCAGTCTGAACAAGGCACGCTAATCACCATCACCCACGATGTGGCAGTGGCGCGCAAAATCGGCGGCCACATGATGGTCATCAAAGCTGGCGAATTGGTCGAAGAAGGCGATGCCGAGCAAATCCTAAAGGCGCCGCAGCATGCCTTTACCCAAGCCTTGATCGAAGCCGATCCCGTCAACTGGCCTGCTCCCGAGCCTAGCACCCAAACCGACAAACGCTTGCTCGATGTGGAAGATTTGACCATCGGCTATGGCACTAGCGCCTTGACCAAGCACCTCAGCTTCACGCTTGATGAAGGTGAAGTTGTTGGGGTTGTCGGCGACAGTGGCTGTGGTAAAAGCACCTTGGGCGACACGCTGCTAGGCGTACAACAGCCCCTTGGCGGCCGCATCAAGCGTCAGCGTCAAGCTGCAGTTCAGCAATGGCAGAAGCTCTACCAAGACCCTACCGCAGCGGTGAGCCGTGCTGTGTCGCTGCGCACGCTGCTTGAGGATACCATCAAACTGCACAACATTGACCGAGCGCGTATTGCGCCTTTGATGCAGCAATTGGGCTTAACGGATGCGCTACTCAATCGTAATTCAGAAGGGGTCTCGGGAGGCGAGCTACAGCGCTTTTGCATGTTGCGTGTGCTCTTGCTAGATCCGGTATTTTTGTTTGCCGACGAACCGACCTCACGTTTAGACCCAGTGACTCAACGGGACGTTAGCAAGCTATTAGTGGATGTGGCGAAACAAAACGGCTGCGCGGTGATGTTGGTGAGCCATGATCCAGACCTGATCGCCAAACGCTGCGATCGAGTGATTAACCTCAATCACTAAACGGCTCACAAATCAGTGCATTACTCCCCTAACCCTCAGCCTAAAAACTGGGGGTTATTTTTTGTACATAAGGGGTTGCATCCACAAACAAATGTTATATTATAACATTATTGATTGGTTAGCTGATTAATCACTCAATACTGATTGTTAACATGTGACGCGCATTACAGTGAAACATGCACTCGTTGTAACGCCACACAGGGTTGATTCAGTTTTTTAGTACTCCCAGTGTTTACTGGGCAGGTGATCACGTTAGCGTCCAACGCCGACATTTAAGTGTAAGGTTACCTTATCAATTGCACACTTAAAGATTCCTGTAAGGTAAACGCTTTTCGCCAAGGGGCATCCACTGTGTCCCTTGGCGCCCTTTTTTAAGCCAGCTCTGGCGCGTCAAAATCCTCAGGCTCATCGCTGTAAATACAGACATTCCAGTCCGCCGCTAAGCCATCTTCTGCTTGGCAGTAGCGCTCAAAAAATGCCGCAATCTCTTGACGCTGACAATGCGCTTCAAACGCCGCCATATTGGCCCATTGCTCATGAAATGCAATCGGGAAACTCTTGCCATCGGCAAATGGGCTCATCACTTGGCGCGTCACTCGATATTGCAAACAACCGTCCTCGCGCAGCGTGTTTGGCTCTAAACTCTGCAAGACCTCAAACAGTGCCTTTTCTTGACCTTCTTTAGGCAAAAACTGCGCCACACAATACACTTTACTAGACATGTAAAATCCTTATAAAACAATTCGTTAATTATAGTGACGACCAGTCACTGAGCTGTAACTTGCGGCGTCTGATGGCATAAAACGTCGCCATCCCAACACCATAGATAATGCCCCACAAAGCCGCCTTATCTAAGGCAGATCGCAAGCTATCGTTGCTACCAAGCAGTCCAAAGTACATCACTAAAAAGATGATGATGGCGAAATACCAAAAGGCAATGACCGCATTGAGGTGAAAGCCCAAGTAGTACGGCGGTGGCACCTTGATGCCAAGCATACGCAATAAACTAAACATGGGCGGTTTATAGTTGGACAACCAAACACCCTGCGCCTGTAGTTCGGCATGGGCATTGGCTAGACGTGTTTCAAATGACACAAGCGCCTCTCGTTAATCAGATCGATGAGAAAATGAAAGAACACTAATGTGCTATAAGTGATCCGGTAGGACAACCCTAATCGTTGGGTTGTCCAGATTCCGGCAGGAAGGCAATTTGGCGGAAAAACGTGGCGGTAACCGCCAGAAAAGCGTGAACGCGGCGCGAATTACTTGTTGCGACGCTTCGAAATTTGGTCAGTGATCACCCAAACAGCCACCATCAAAGGCGCCACAAGAATAAGTGGGAAACTTGGGTAATCAGCGAAGCACGATAGGAAGCCGTAGGTAAAGGTCAGCAAACCGACCACAACGAAGCTCGTAGCAAAGTTCACCAACTGCTGAACTTGTTGCTGAGTTTCCATCAAGGTCACTAGACGGATCGTGGTACGCACGGCCCAGATCGCAGGCACAAGTGGCAAAATGGCAAAGAAAGTAGACCAGCCACTTTCTGGGCAAAAATAAGTGAAAATTGCGCTAAACAGCAGTAACGCAACGAATGCAGCAATCGGAAGACCTAGGTCTTTTGCGCATTGATATTTGCTTAATAGACGAAACATAAAAACCCTCTAATATGCCAAATTGACTTAGCGCAAAGTACGCCTAGGGCGGTTTGCGCACTATCCTAATTGCGACGAATTAATGCCCACTTGCGTTGGAAAACAAATTAATCACAATTACTCCCAAAAGTATTAGCCCCATCCCCAAAAGCGCCGCCACATCAAGTTTCTGCCCAAACAGAAACCAGCCAATGATAGCTGTCAGCACAATGCCAAGCCCCGCCCAAATGGCGTAAGCAACGCCTACAGACATTACCTTTAGAGTCAATGATAAGAAGTAAAACGCTAAGGCGTAACCTACCACGACCAAGATACTAGGGCCGAGCTTTGAGAAGCCATCACTGGCCTTGAGCGCCGAAGTAGCGATTACTTCCGAGACGATAGCAACAAACAAAATAATCCAGGTTTTCATAGGACCGACTCTTTATGACTACTGTTATTTAATTTTTGAATAGCTGTTATTTAAAAATATCAATTTATGAATAACCAAGAATCCCTATTATAGCACTCACACTTTCGCTGACCCGATCAAAACAAGACGTCAGCCTCGCAAATTTTGACAAGGAGAAATCCATGGCTGAGCTATTTACGCCATTTACGCTAAAAAGCATAACCCTAAAGAACCGCATCGGAATTCCACCCATGTGCCAATACAGCGCTGGCGAAGATGGCGTGGTCAACAATTGGCATAAGCAGCATTACGCAGAGTTGGCTCGTGGCGGCGCGGGCCTAGTGGTGGTGGAAGCAACCGCTGTATCACCCGAAGGCCGTATCTCGCCAAACGACGTAGGCATTTGGAACGATCAACAGGCCGATGAGTTGGCTAAAATTGCGACGTCTATCAAGGAAAATGGCAGTGTACCAGGCATCCAAATCGCTCATGCCGGTCGTAAAGCCAGCGCCAACCGCCCTTGGGATGGCGACGATCACCTAGCAGAAGACGACCCACGCGGTTGGGACACCATCGCCCCGTCTGCGGTCGCTTTCGGCGCCAACCTGCCGAAGACACCGAAAGAGATGTCCCATGCCGATATTGAGCGCGTGCAGCAAAACTTCGTCGATGCGGCAAAACGCGCTTTAGACGCAGGCTTTGAATGGCTGGAACTGCATTTTGCTCACGGCTACCTAGCGCAATCGTTCTTTAACCGTGATGCCAACCAGCGCACAGATGAATACGGCGGCGATAAAGAAGGTCGCGGTAAATTTCTCATCGACACCTTAAAAGCCGTTCGCGCTGTATGGCCACAAGAGCTACCGCTGACCGCACGCTTTGGCGTAATCGAGTACGATGGTCGTGATGAAGAAACGCTGGAAGAATCGATCTGGTTGATCAAAGAGTTTAAAGACCATGGCTTGGATTTCTTAAGCGTCAGCTTTGGCTTCTCCACACCCGATGTAAACATTCCTTGGGGCCCATCAATGCTAGCGCAAACCGCCGAGCGCGTACGTCGTGAAACAGGCTTACCGGTTGCTTCTGCTTGGGGCTTCGATAAACCTCAGGATGCCGAACGCGCAATCGCAGAGCAGCAACTGGATCAAGTACTGATTGGGCGTGCTTACCTAGCGAACCCACGCTATACCTACCAGCTGGCCAAAGCACTCGAGGTTGAAAATCCCTCTTGGGTGTTGCCTGCGCCTTACGCCCATTGGGCGGGTCGTTATTAAGCTCTAAGCAAACTACACTTACTCTACTCTCTTCCCGAGAACATAGAGACACAACACGGGCGCTGCCCGTGTTGTTCGTTTAAAAGGCTCTTTTATGAATATTTTTCGCCGAGATTTAAATCTATTACTGCTGTTTCATGTGCTTTATCAGGAGCGCAATGCTTCTCGCGCGGCTAAGCTGTTATCCATCAGCCAACCAGCACTGAGCCACAAACTGAATAAGTTGCGCGATGAATGGCACGACCCGCTCTTCATTAAAGCACCGAGAGGCTTAACACCAACGCCAAAAGCCCACGAACTGGCGCAACAAATTCGTGACATCATGCCTAACTTAGAAGCGTTTTACGCGACGCAAGTCGAGCCTGACTTTCGCAAGCGCGACGATAAAATCGTGATTTATACCCATGATTACTTCGAAATGTGCTCGCTGTCGCATCTTTTAAAAATCATGCGTGAGCAAGCCCCCAACGTCCGCTTTGTGATTCGCAATACCCGCGGCGAGCTGCCAAGGGCGGAGCTAGAAAACGGCCAATGTGATTTAGCCATCGCCGGTTTTTACAAAGACCTACCCGACACCATGCGCCAACAATTTGTCGGCGAGCGCAGTTATTGTGTGCTGGCATCAGAAGACAATCCTCATATCCGAGGTGAAGTGCTGGATTTGGACGCCTATCTTCAGTGCGAACACTTGGTCGTATCGGTCTCTGGCGATTTGATCGGTGAAGTGGATTTAGAACTAGAACGCTTAGGGCATAAGCGTAAAGTAGTGGCCGGAGTCTCAAGCCATTTGGCTCCGATTCATATCGTCCAAGAAAACCCAGAAATCATCACCACCTGCTTTGAAAGCGTGGCGCAGAGCGCTCTGCGTAACAACCCTAAACTGCGCGTTTACCCTGTGCCACTCGACATTGCCAGCGTACGCTTAAACCAAGTGTGGCATGAACGCACGCACGCTGATCCACTGCGTCGCTGGGTACGTGAGTTGATCTATGACTTCACCATCAACTACCAAGCCAGCTGTACGCCAAACTAGCCCCTTTACTTATATGTTTTTTCATATATGCTGTTTGCCATATATAAATTAGCCTATGAGTACACCCTATGTCAGAGCCGCTTGAGCTAGAGCTTAACCCCCTGTCGTTTTATAAGTGTTTAGCCGACGACACGCGCCTGCGCTGCTTGTTGCTGATCCAGCTAGAACAAGAGCTGTGTGTCTGCGAACTGATGGCGGCTATCGACGAAAGCCAGCCAAAAATCTCACGCCACTTAGCCCAGCTGCGCAGTTGTGGACTACTGACCGATCGTCGCCAAGGTCAGTGGGTATTTTACAGCCTTAATGAGACCTTACCCGACTGGGCCAAACTGGTACTACAGCTAAGCGCCGCGGAAAATCTGGACTACGTAGCTGCCGACTTAAGCCGTTTGGCGCAAATGGGCGATCGCCCCGAACGTGCTCAAAGTTGCTGTGCATAACAATCATCAAATAACAAAAAATATGAGGTCAGTATGACGATTAAAGTGGGAATTAATGGTTTTGGTCGCATGGGGCGCTTGTCTTTTCGTGCGGCCTTTGACTGGGATGATGTGGAATTCGTTCAAATTAACGATCCAGCAGGTGATGCCGCGACATTGGCACATTTGATCACGTTCGACTCTGTTCACGGCCGTTGGCATCACGAAGCCAGCACAGAAGGCAACGAGATGATCATCAATGGTCAGCGCATTGCCTGCACACAGAACAAATCGATTGGTGAGACGGACTGGTCGGGCTGTGATGTGGTGATCGAAGCCAGTGGCAAGATGAAAACCAAAGCCTTGCTACAAGCCTACATTGATCAAGGCGTAAAACGCGTAGTGGTCACCGCGCCAGTGAAAGAAGACGGCGTGCTCAACGTCGTAATGGGCGTGAACCATGATCTATACGACCCAGCCATTCACCCAATTGTTACCGCAGCGTCTTGTACCACCAACTGCCTTGCACCAGTGGTGAAAGTGATTCACGAGAAGTTGGGCATTGAGCATGGCTCCATGACCACGATTCACGATATCACCAACACGCAGACCATCTTGGACGCACCGCACAAAGATCTGCGTCGTGCACGTGCCTGTGGTGCCAGCTTGATCCCCACCACGACAGGCTCGGCGACCGCGATTACCCATATTTTCCCAGAGCTAAAAGGCAAGCTAAACGGTCACGCAGTGCGTGTGCCACTGGCCAACGCTTCTATAACTGACTGTGTGTTTGAAGTCAGCCGCCCAACCACGGAAGCGGAAGTAAACGGCTTCCTAAAAGAAGCCGCCGAAGGCGAGCTAAAAGACATCCTCGGTTACGAAGAGCGCCCATTAGTATCTGTGGATTACAAAACGGATCCACGCTCCAGCACCATCGACGCCCTTTCGACCATGGTCATCAATGGCACTCAGGTGAAGCTGTATGCGTGGTACGACAACGAATGGGGCTACGCCAACCGTACCGCAGAGCTGATGCGTATGGTTGGTCGTTTGGATCTACAAGCCAAATAGTTAGCTTCTGTAGCCTTGATAAATCCAGCCTTCGATCCGGCTGGATTTATCTCGCTAATGTACTTGCTCAGCTTAGCTTGAAGATGACAAGCACTTAGCCCATGGATGGGCGACCCGACCGTCACGCACAGGGATGTGCGTCGGTCGGTGCTGTCATCGTCAAGCGAGGCGTTAACCACTTACTTTGCTCATAAACGGAATCAAGATCTCATGGGAGCACTAGCCAATCTTTCGCCAGCGATCCGCCAATATATGGTGGTGACGGGTAATTACTGGGCGTTTACCTTAACCGACGGCGCGTTGCGAATGTTGGTGGTGCTGTATTTCCACGGTTTGGGTTACAGCCCACTGGAAATCGCCATGCTGTTTTTGTTCTATGAGATTTTTGGTGTGGTGACCAATCTTGTTGGCGGTTGGCTTGGAGCGCGTCTTGGCCTCAACCGCACCATGAATATTGGCCTGTTTATGCAGGTGGTGGCGCTGAGCATGCTGTTGGTGCCGACCAGCTTTTTAACCGTGCCATGGGTGATGGGCGCGCAGGCGTTATCCGGTATTGCCAAAGACTTAAATAAAATGAGCGCCAAGAGCTCGATTAAGCTATTAGTCCCCAGCGATGCCCAAGGCCAATTGTATAAATGGGTCGCACTGCTGACAGGCTCTAAGAACGCGCTAAAAGGTGTGGGCTTTTTCCTTGGCGGCGCGTTACTCAGCTTATTTGGCTTTAAAGGTGCGATTTTGGGCATGGCCATCGCGCTTGCGTTGGTATGGGTCGCCAGCATGTTGGCACTGAACAAAGATCTTGGAAAAGCTAAGAATAAGCCAAAATTTGGCGATATCTTCTCGAAAAGTGCTGCAGTGAACTATCTTTCTGCCGCACGTCTGTTTTTATTCGGCGCCCGTGATGTCTGGTTTGTGGTGGCCTTACCAGTATTCCTTGCCAGCACCTTTGGCTGGGATCATTGGTACGTAGGCGGCTTCCTTGCAGCATGGGTGATTGCCTATGGTTTTGTGCAAGGCTTTGCGCCACGCTTTACTGGCAAAGCTTCAGGCAAAGTCCCTGACGGTCGCCAAGCCCTAAGCTGGGCATTAGCCCTTGGCATCATTCCCGTTGCGATTGCTCTTGCACTGACGTTTGATTGGCAAATTGAATTCGCCGTGATCGCAGGTCTATTTGCCTTCGGCGCCATATTCGCCATCAACTCTTCCCTACACAGCTACCTGATCGTCAGCTACGCCGGCAAAGATGGCGTTTCCCTAGACGTCGGCTTTTACTACATGGCCAACGCCATGGGCCGCCTTATCGGTACGTTATTATCAGGCTGGCTCTACCAAGAGTACGGCTTAGCGGTGTGTCTTTGGGTATCGGCGGGCTTTATTGGTCTAACAGCGTTGATCTCAGTACGATTGCCAAGGAATGAAGCTGGCTAATAATTCGCCAGCTCTCTTTCACTAACGTATACTGATACAAACATTCAAACTGAGTTTACTGTTATGAATATCGAACACCTTTCCACCGAAGAAAAAGTCCAGCTTGCAGAGAAGCTATGGGAAAGTGCTTATCAAGAACAAACTTCAGCGCCGATCAGCGATGAACAAAAAGCGATCCTAGACGCACGATCCTCTGCATTTGAGAAAGACCAAAACCTTGGTACAGAGTGGCACTTACTTAAGAAACAATTAATAGAAGATTAATGCCTTACAGAATTTTTGTTCGCAAGGAAGCGGAGCAAGATATTCGTAATTCTCTCGACTACTACAAACGAATAAGCCCAAAGCTTGGCCATGATTTTATATCTCGAACAGATGAAATCATCGCTCAAGTCGCTCTCAATCCTTTGCTATACCAACCCGTTCACCGAGATATTCGCCGTGCTTTGCTCAAGCAATTTCCAGTCGGTGTCTTTTATAAAGTATTAGGTGATCAAGTCATCATCTTTGCTGTCATGGACAGCCGAAGATCTCCACGGAGCTGGAGCGAGCGGAATTGACGAATGTCTTAGCTCATCCCCATCTCTCCAGCAATATGCTGCATATCCGCATAAGGAATTTCAAACAGCCCTAAGCGAAACTGAACACAACATAGGTGTTTACTTTTTAATCGGATGTCTACTCATTGTATACAATGAGTATTATTTACCCTATGAAAGGGTTAGGATACGGGACAACGTAAGGGAGACAGCACACTACCGGCCCAAGCCTCACAAGGACGAGACACCATGCGTAAAAAGCGCCTTTCAGTTTTTGTCTTTTATAACATCGTGCTGATCGGCGCTTTCGCCATCGCGCTGACGTCTTTGTTGTGGATTAACAATATCTATCAAACCTATCAAAGCGACTCAAAACGCATTCGCGATGACTACACCCAACAAGTAAAAGATGAGCTAAAAACACGTGTCGACGCCCTTGTCAGCTACATCGACTATCGCCGCTCACAGACCGACACGAGGCTGCGGGCTGACATCAAAAGCCGAGTGCTAGAAATCAAAGCGCTGATCAATACCCTATATACCCAAAACCAAGGGAAAATGAGCACTGCTGCCCTGCAAGAGCTGATCATCGAGACCGTGCGTGGCATGCGCTTTAATGAGGGTCGTGGCTATTACTTTATTGCCAGTTTAGATGGCAATATTATGCTCAACCCTGTGATGCCTGCTTTAGAGGGCTATAACTTGCTCGATCAAGCGTCACAAACCACACAAGCTTCGATGCTGAGTGAAATTGAGTTAGTACAAACTCAGCAGCAAGGGTTTATCGAAGGCTACTGGCAATTACCGTTTCACGACGACACTAAACAGTATAAGAAAATCAGTTACTTACACGAGTTCGCCCCCTATAACTGGTATTTTGGTGCGGGGGAGTACAGTAAAATTTCCACGCAACAACTGCAGCAAGAGATTCAGTCTTATATCAACCAGCTGAGCTATGGTGTCGACGGTAATCAATATATTTTTATCCACGACTTTGAGGGCACTGAGCTCGCCAATGGACGTTTCCCAGAGCTCATCGGCAAAAATTACTATACCGATAACCCAGCCCCTGGCATCGATTTTATCGGCCAGCAAATTGATATTGCCAAAAACCCGCCTCATCAAGGCTTTCTTACCCTAGCTTGGCCGCATGCTTCGCAAGATACGTTTTCTGACAAACTTATGTACATCAATGCTGTGCCGGAGTGGGATTGGGCGATTGGCTCTGGGGCAGATCTAGATGCCTTAAACCGCCAAATCAGCAATTACCAAGACGCGCTTTATCAGCAACTTTTAAGTGGCATTTATAAAGTCCTGCTGTTGGCTGGCGGACTATTACTATTAAGTGTTTTGGCGGCGCGCTATGTGTATAAGCGCATGAACGACAGCGTACAGCTGTTTATTCGCAATTTAGAGCACAACAATGCTCAGCTATCCTTGATCAACGAAGACGAGGTAGCTTACGAGGAATTCAAAGCCCTAGCCCACACCTCGAACCAAACCACAGAGCGCATCAACCATCTGCTACAGCACGATGAGCTGACCGGCTTGTACAATCGTCGCCATATTACTGCGCTGCTCGAAACACTACTCAAGCAAGCACAACAGCAACAAGCACCGCTGAGTATCGTTATGCTCGACATTGACCACTTTAAAGCCATTAATGATAACTATGGCCATCCTTTCGGTGACGAAGTGCTTAAGAAAGTCGCCGAGTGTATTAAGAGTGAAGTACGAGACCAAGGCCATGTAGGTCGTTTTGGCGGAGAAGAACTTGTGCTATTGCTGCCGCATTACGGTCCACGTCAGGCTTATGAGATCGCCATGCACATCAAACAATGCGTTGCCACCATCCGCCTGCCAGGCCAAGAACACCCAGTCACTATTAGTGGTGGTATTAGCTCCAACACCATGGCTAATCAAAGCGATTTAATTCAGCAAGCAGACAAAAACCTCTATCGCGCCAAGCGTAATGGTCGCAACCGAATCGAAGTCTAACCATAAAAAAGGCCCCTATCGCTAGGGGCCTTCTCATCTCGAACCGCGCTATCAGTAACGGGTTAAGCTTTCTTAACGAACTGAGATTTCAGCATCATGTCGCCAGCGCCATCCACTTTACAGTCGATGTCATGGTCACCGTCGACAAAGCGTTTGATGGTCGCTTTGGTACCGACTTTTAATACTTGAGACGAGCCCTTTACTTTCAGGTCTTTGATCAAGGTCACCTTGTCACCTTCCGCAAGTAAGTTACCCACAGAATCTTTTAGGATCAGCGCATCTTCGTCGACGATCTCTTCGTTTGGATCCCACTCGTAAGCGCACTCAGGGCAGATCAGTAGCGACTGATCTTGGTAAACGTATTCAGAACTGCACTGTGGGCAAGCTGGAAGGCTCATATTAAATAACCTCAATAAAATAGGAGTAATAAGCAAAACATTATAACGCAATGACAATAACATGATAATGCTTTGCCGATTTTTAGTCTTTTTTCGCTGGCTCGTCTAAATCAAGCTGGGTAAAATCCACATCGTGCTCTTCTAAATAACCACGAATCAGCTGACGCACCACCTGCGATGGGGTCAAATCTTGTTCCGCGCACAGCGTCTCAAACGCCTTCTTTTTGCGTGGGTCGAGTAGTACCGTAAAGCGGGCTGTTTTACTTTCCATTAGGCAACCTTTCTACTATCTTTCATTATCATTTGATTATAATGCGCTCACGCTTTGAAAGCGACTAATCCCGCCGCGTTAAAACACACTCCCTGAAGCTGTCACATTTGCATTCTGTCACCCGCCAATTAAATGATATATTATAACATTTTAAGCGACCGCCTCGTGTCGCATCATGCCTTGAAAGCCCCGAGAGAGAGCGATGAAAGACATCAAAAAAGTATTTCGCAACCTAGAACAAGCCCTCAAAAAAACCAGCTGGTTTGACGATGGCTGGGAAATTTACAATCGCGGCCCTTATATCCAGCTGTACAAAGACACTTGGTACAACCACAACCAAGGTGGCGTGCACTTTGAGACGTACATCGAAGAACCACAAATCAAAAAGAAAGCCTTCCCTGTGTGTCTACACGCCGAAGAAGATTGCCCTAATCGCGAGCGCTTTATGGCCGAATTTTTAGCCCTTGAAGGCGAGCGCATTAACAGCTGGAAAGATTACCAAGTCATCGGTGAAGGTCACAACGTCTGCCAGCGCAGCTTGCCGCTCAACTTCAAAAACCTCGAACAGCGCCTATTAGAAGAGCTCAACCGCTTGCGCCAACTAGAAGACAGCATCGACCAAGCCCTTGCCAACGCCGCCTAAGCAAATCCTAAATTGCATGTCGGAATAGGGCTAGCCTGAGCCAACAAAAGACGCCACACTATTCCTAACTCAAAGCCACGCCACACACGCACCACGACCTCTCGTTGGTGCGTTGCGCCCAGTGAACAAAAAGAGACTGTATGAACGAGCTAAGTACACGCATCCCTACCAATATCATTTCGGGATTCCTCGGGGTCGGCAAAACGACCACCATCAACGGCCTGCTCGCCAATAAACCAGAGGGCGAATCTTGGGCCGTGCTGGTCAACGAATTTGGCCAAGTAGGCATCGACCAAGAAATGATGCCGACCGAAGAAGGCCTGCACGTCAAAGAACTAGCGGGCGGCTGTATTTGCTGTGCCATGGGCGCATCGCTAACACCGACCCTGAAGGCCTTGATCGAACACGCTAAGCCAGATCGTTTGATCATCGAGCCCACTGGCCTTGGTCACCCAGAAGGGATCATCGACACTCTGATGGGCCCGTCTTTTAAAGACAAACTCGATCTGCGTGCCACCATCTGCATCCTCGACCCACGCTCGCTCGAGCTTGAGGAAGTAGTCAACAACGAAACTTTCCACGACCAGCTCAACCTTGCCGACGTAGTGATGATCAATAAATGTGACATCGCCGAAGCCGAGCTCGTGGAAATGGCCGAAGAAAGCTTGGGCAACATGTTTCCACCTAAGCAACACATCGCCCGCACCACCAAGGGCGCGTTAGATCCAGCGCTACTCGACCTAGTGCGCAACGGTCAGCTTAAAGCGCAATTCCCTGATGCGCACCAGCACCATCATGATCATGAACACAGCCATGATGACCACCACCATCATGAGCACGACGTCGAAGCCGTGGCAGAGCCTGGCCAACCGATTCGCAAAACCGGACACGGTAGCGGCTACTACAGCTGTGGCTGGATTTTCCACCGTGAGGACTGCTTCGAATTTTGGGATCTAGAACCGATTCTAAACGGCCTAGAAAACATTGAGCGCATCAAAGGCGTGATCCGCATCGGCCATGCTTGGGTCTTCTTTAACCGCGTTAAAGACGAGCACGACTTCGACAAAGTCGCTTACCGTCGCGACTCACGCATCGAAATCATCAGCTCCAAAGAACTCGACTGGGATCAAATCGAACAGCAAATGCTAGGCTGTTTGCAGAAGTAATACGCTCAGGGGTCAGATTCCTTACATACCGTAGCTTATGTAGAGTTAAATCGTGCAGGAATCTGCCCCCTTAATTATCTACCCCAGCAAAGCCTTAGCTTGCTTTCACTATCACTCCGCGCCCTTTTGGCAGTTTGACCTCACTGATCGCCACACCAAGTAAAATCACCACGGCAGCGACGCTTTGTGCCGCATCAAGGCTTTCGCCAAAGAAAATATAGCCGCCGATCAGGGCAAATACCGGTACTAGCAAGGTCATGGGCGCGACGCTTGAGACGGAGTATTTGACGATCATTTTGTTCCAGAACCAGTAGCCAAGCAGTGTCGTTGGATAGGCTTGAAAAGCGGCGGAGAACAGTACAGAACCATTGATGTCAGCGATCGATTGCGCTACAGCTTCAGGGCCGCTGACAATTAGCGCCAACAGCAGTAATGGAATCGGTGCGAAAGCCATGCCCCAGATATTAAAGGCGAAGATTTCGCGAGTGCCTGAGCGTTTGACGATTAGACCATTCACGCTCCAAAACACCGATGCACTCAATACCAAGGCCAAACCTAGCGCCGTTACGGAGCCATCTTGATTCCAGATAATAATCCCCAAGCCTAGCAGCGCCAGTACAGAGCCCAATACTTTACTGACGGTTACCTGCTCTTTGAGTAAGTAGCGCCCTACCAATAAGCTGCTGATCACGCTCATATCCAATAATAACGAGGCCAACCCTGACGATAAGCCTGCGCCGACCGATAGCGTGGTAAAGCCCCATACGCCGACGCCAAAGGTTAATCCGTAGGCCATCAGATAACGCCAAGGTACCTTTGGGCGACGAATAAAGAAGATCAACGGCAATACCGCCAACGTAAAGCGCAAGGCCGTCAGTAGAAATGGATCCATGTTGTTGACGCCCAGCTTGATCACACTGAAGTTAAATCCCCACAGCGCCATCAATAGCACCAGCAGCAAGCTGTCTTTTTGATTCATGATGTCTCCCCTCATGCTGAAGCGGTTATCCGCGATTGAGCTGTGAGTATGAAACACCGCTTGCCAAGAGAGCAGATTCAATTTTTAATAAAAATAAGAGTACAATTTTAAAGATCACACGTTAGTAGTGAGCACACAACACCATGACCCTGTACGAATCTTTAGCGCAAGCGTTTATTGATGACATTGTAAGTGAGCGCTTACCTTCTGGGGTTCGCTTGCCTGCTCTACGCCAATTGGCACAACAACAAGGCGTGAGCCTAACGACGGCCGGTAAAACCTACAGCTACCTAGAAGATCGCGGTTGGATATATGCTCGACCACAGTCAGGCTACTTTGTCGCCCATCGCAGCCAAGTGACCGAGTTCCCACCTTTATCAAGTCATACTTTGACACCGCGCGATCCTAGTCGCTTCGCGCCTAAACAAGGCTATGACAGCAGCCTCGCAGGATTTGGCCCGCTCGGAACCTCCTTGATGGCACCTGACCTATTACCAGAAACAGATCTGACTCGAACCATCAAACGGGTCACTAAGCGCGCCAGTCAAAGCATGTTTAGCTACCCCGAAGCCCAAGGACTGGCAAGCTTACGCCAAGCACTCGCTGAGCACTTTCGCGCCAACCATTTTCCCTTTAATGCCAGTGAGTTAGTCATCACTAACTCTAGCCTCGACTCAGTGCGTATCGCCCTTGAGTGTCTGACTGAGCCAAAAGACGCGATTGCCGTTTGCTCACCTTGCTTTAGTGGTTTATTGGATTTACTGACCACCTTGAAACGTCAGATCATCGAGATCCCAGTAACGCACCAAGGCATTGATCTGGAAGCGCTAGAAGTGTGTTTTGCCGAGCAAAAAGTCAGCGCCGCTCTGCTAAGCACCACGCACTTAAACCCTTTAGGGATCACCTTGCCAGCAGAGCAAAAACAGGCCATTGCGCAGTTAGCAGCACGCTATGATATGCCCATTATCGAAGACGATGTGTACTTTGAGCTGAGCCATCAAAAAGAGCAGTCATTGCCGGCCAAATATTGGGATAAGGAAGGTTATATTCTCTGGTGCAGCTCCATTTCCAAGACCCTAGCGCCGGGATTGCGTCTTGGCTGGTGCCTACCTGGGCGCTTCTTTGAGCGCTTTTTTAGCCATCACAGCCACACCAGCATGGGCATTAATAGTCTCGTGCAAGCCTGTATCTCAGAGTTTATTCTCTGCGGCGATTACCGCCACCACCTTCACAAGGTACGCCCTATTTTGCAGTCGCAAGTTCACCAGTATCGGCAGCTATTAAGTGAGCACTTACCTGCTTCGGCACAAATTAGCGCACCTAAAGGTGGTTTAGTCTTATGGATACGATTGCCTGGCATCGACACCAACCAGCTTGCCGATCAAGCGCAAACAGTTGGCGTCGATATCCGCCGTGGTAGCTGCTTCAGCACCCACCCAGACTACAATGACTGTTTCAGGATTAACTGTGGCTGGCCGCTTGAATTGGAGATAGAGGGAGACAGCGCACAGGCACAATTGCTACGCCTGTGCGAGCTGATAACAGCAGACTTTGCTTGATCAGGCAGGCGCCAGCACCATGCGGCGGTATTGTAAGATAATCAATAGGATCAAGAAGCCCATCGCCAAACAGAATGGAAACAGTACGGTGGTGACCGAGTAGGCTTCCAGGGCGACGACAGAGCAGACATTACGCAAGATCATGATGATGAAAAATACGCGACTGTCTTCAAAGGGTCGATGGTAGGCTTTGCGGAAGGTCGGACCAAAGCCAATCATATCGATGGTCGTTAGAATCACCACGGTCCATAGCGGGTCATTGGTCATATACCATAATGGCAATGAGGCAATGGCGGCGATCAAAAAGCCCCAGTCGGCGCGCGTAATCGTGGCATCGCCGCGATTGAGATACGCCAACACCGCAATCAAGATGGTAACAAAGCCCGACAGTCCAATTGGCCAAGCGCCAACGCCGCCATCAGCTTCCAGCTGGGCAAAGAAAATCACCGTGGTGGTAATGCCCCAAATGACCCAAGAGAACACATGCGGCTTCACTTTGCCGCGCAAAATCAGCGCAATATAGGGCACGAAGCCCACTAGCGCTAAGACAATCGCCATGCCACTAAAGAGAAGTTTGATATTAACGTCCATGTGTCCTCCGCATAAATTGGATGAGCTCCTGATTCTACCGACTTAACATTTAAACAGGCGGACAAAACACGTCATATTTGCACCAAAATAGGTCGCTTAAAGTTTAAGCAGCGACTTGCCCGCTTTTGCATCCAGACTCATTAAACCAGCCAGTGAGTCGATTCTTGGAGCACTTGCTGCAGCTGCTCAGTGACTAAACTGCGTTGTGATTGGGGTGTATCGGTGCGTGATACAAGATAGATCGGATAATGGAATTCCGGTGATTGCTCCACCAGTGAAAGCGCGCCGCGTTCTAGATGGTGCTGTACGACGCGCGTACGAAAGTAGCCATTGCCGCCTTGGCGCAGCATCACTTTTAACGCCAACGGCCCCAGTGAATAATAATCCGCCGTCTGCCGACTAAAGGGTAAGCAGCGATCAAATTGCTGAGCAAACTCTTCACCCCAATCAATATACAAATTAGGGCTGGTGCAATGCGTCGCCGCCACATGTACAAGCTTTTCTTCTGCAACCTGCTCGATTTGTAGCTCCGGATAATAGCGTGCGCTGTGCACTACGGCAGCGTCTAAACGCTTGCGTCTTAGATCATCGTAGAGGGTTTCGGTGGTCGCCACTTGCGCCGACAGTTGGAAGCGCTCACAGCTCTCTAAGGCCGCCAACCAATCCACCATAATCGGATTCCAAAGGCTGTTTTCACAACCTAGCCACAAGGTCTCTTTGGCGTTTTCTAAAGGCGTCTGACAGGCATCTTGCGCCGCCTGCCAGACACTGATCATTTGCTGGGCATAATGCGCGAAGCGCTCTCCTTCTTTGGTCAAGCGCGCGCCACGTCGATTGCGAATAAACAATCGGCAATTAAGCTGCTGCTCTAAACTGTGGATCCTTGCGGTCACCGTGGTTTGGGTCACGTGCAGGCGCTCTGACGCTTTGGCGAAGGTACCAGACTGCATAATTTCTAAGAAGGTGCGCGCTAACTCGACGTCCATAACTTGGCCTACATTTAGTTCAATATTTTTGAATTTATAATCAGTTATTATTCATTATATCTATGGAAGATAAGACGGTAGGCTTAGCAAATCAACTCGCTGTATACGATTTAAAGGACACTTCCCATGCGCTTATTGGCTCAGCTGACTGAATACTTAGGCATCGAAGTCAATCAAACCTCCCACTTAGAACGACTTATCTCAGGCCTAGCAACCTGCGCTGCGATCGCGTTAGTGGCTTATCTGACACAATGGACGCTCGGCGATCAGGCACACTTATTATTTTTTGCCTCATCCGCCGCCAGTGCGTTTTTGGTATTTGCCTTGCCCCACGGCGCGTTATCACAGCCTTGGCCGGTGCTGATTGGTCAAAGTCTCGCCATGCTGATGGGGATCGGCTGCTTTATCGTGCTCGGTGATGGCATCGTGGCGGCTGCGCTGGCCGTCGGTCTGACCGTATTCGGCATGCATTACTTACGCTGCTTACATCCACCGGGGGCGGCGACTGCGTTCTTTTTTGTCACCGGCGTGACACCCGATGCGATCGCCTACACGGGCTTTGCGTTCGTCTTCAATATTGCGGTGATTATTGTCTTAGGCATGATTATGAATAATCTATTTCACTGGCGCCGCTACCCCTCACAACCTAAACGCCACAAGACTAAGCCCACCCAAGCCGATCGCATTGAGCTGGAGGACTGGCACCAAGCTCTCACGCAACACGATGCGTTTTTAGACGTCAGCCTTGAGGAATTACAAACGCTTTATGAGCAGGCGCATCAAGTCGCTCAACGCCGCCAAAGCTAATCTTGCTTGTTTGAAATGGCCTATTCGCGCCGTCTATCACGTGTGATTACGCCGTACCATGCCCGTTTTAATTCGCATTGCTGTAACATAATGCGTGGCAATATATAAATATCACTTCGGCAAGGAACGCCTGACACTTGGGGTCAGACACATGCTTGAACGCAGCAGGACGTGTAGCGGCATTGATTTTTTATTAATTAAAACAATTAATTGATAACGCATCCAAGATTGCTTTTTGAGCCTATGCTAACGCCATTTTAGACGTTCCACAGGTGACTTTGCGACACCGTTTTATGACATTAGATGAACTTATGGCAAACATTAGTTTTTAGGTCGTTTACGGAGCCATGTTTGCAGGGTAGCTTGTTGTCGATAATAAATCGAAATAGGTTTAGACATGGGAACACATTCTAAAAAATCAAAACAGTCCGACACGGATTACGTGATCTTAGCGGACAAAGGTATGTTTCGGGGCCTCAACCCGAATATGGCGCTTTTCTCCAAAGGGCTGATCTTGGCATTTGTTATTTTCACTCTTTATGACGTCGACTTCGCCGCGGGCGTTTTCCAATCCACGCAAAACTGGATCCAAGAAACCTTAGACTGGTTTTACGTGATTTCTATGTGTGTATTCGTCGGCTTCGTACTCTGGTTGATGTGCTCGCGCTTCGGCCACATTCGCTTGGGTAAAGACAACGACCGCCCCGAATTCAGCTACTTCTCTTGGTTTTCGATGCTGTTCGGCGCAGGTATGGGTATTGGCTTGCTATTTTGGTCGATCGCAGAACCCGCTTATCACATCCAAAACAGCCCTTTTTTAGCAGACGGCACCGCTAATACTATGGCAGGCGCCAATACGGCGATGCAGACCACCTTTTTGCACTGGGGTCTACACGGCTGGGCGGTGTATGTGATCGTCGGTTTGTCACTGGCGTATTTTGCTTACCGCCATGATCTACCGCTGACGATTCGCTCGGCGCTGTACCCACTGTTTGGCGATAAGATCTTTGGCTGGCGTGGTCACATTGCTGACCTGTTGGCCGTATTCGGCACCTTGTTTGGTGTAGCGACCACCCTTGGTTTGGGTGCTGGGCAAATCAACGCGGGTCTTAATTACATGTTTGATGTGCCAGTAGGCACCGTACCCCAGGTGATTATTATTGCTGTGGTTTCTGTGATCGCCACTTTATCGGCGGTCTCCGGTGTGGGTCGTGGCATTAAGATCTTGTCAGAAGTGAACATGTGGTTGTCGATCGTATTGATCACTATCTTTTTGTTCGCCGGTCCAACCGTGTTTCTACTGGGCTTTTTTGTGACCAATCTGGGCGACTACCTGATCAACGTCATTCCCATGGGCTTTTGGGTCGACCCTGATCCTGAAGGTCAATGGCAAGGCTGGTGGACCGTGTTTTACTGGGGCTGGTGGATTGCTTGGGCACCGTTTGTCGGTATGTTCATCGCCCGCGTTTCTAAAGGCCGTACCATCCGCGAATTCTGTCTAGGCGTGCTGTTGGTACCGACCTTGGTGACCTTCTTGTGGATGTCGATCTTCGGCGGCACTGGCATGTTTATGGAGCTGTTTGCCGACGGTGGCTTTGGTACCGGTGGTGTTATTGCGGCGGTCAACGAAGACATTTCCAAACCACTGTTTGTGGTGATTGAGAACCTTGATTTGGGCATTTTGACGCAGTTTGTCGCCTTTATCTCGGTGATCTTGATCATTACCTACTTCGTTACCTCGTCTGACTCGGGCACTTTGGTGATCACCACGATGGTATCGATGGGCAGCGAAACACCGCCAACGGGCTACCGTATTTTCTGGGGCTTGGGTGAAGGCGCAGTCGCTGCGGCATTGTTGCTGGCAGGCGGTCTTAAGGCCCTGCAAACCGCCTCTTTGGCAGCAGGTTTACCGTTTGCCTTTATCATCTTCTTGATGATGCTGAGTCTGATCCGCGCCTTGAAAAATGATATCGATGGCGGCCATGTGAAAGATGTGGCGCCAGAAGAGCATACCGATCGAACCGATCACTATATTTCGATTCTTAATAATCGTTAAAACGAGCGCCCCAGAATAGCGGTTATTCTGGGGCCTTCTTTTATGGATTAAATGAACAATTCCCGCCACGCCTAGGGCGAATCTGGCAATGTTGCTTTCTTACCAGTCCAATCTGTTTTAGTATCGTGTGATTAAGTCTGGACATCCATTCAAATCGCCTGCCCAAACTTAATACCTAGAACATCCCTTTCGTAATATTTTTCAGTAGGAAACACACAATGGCGGCTTTTGGTAGCGTGTTTATGCCGAACATGGCATTAGCAACATTCGAAAACAATCAATGGTCTGAGTCTCAGATCGTTGCCTCTGACAGCATCTCACTACACCCAGGTGCGCACGTCTTGCATTACTCAAGCACTTGCTTTGAAGGCTTGAAAGCATTCCGTCACGAAGACGGCAGCGTGCACGTCTTTCGAATGGACCAAAACGTCGAGCGTTTCGCCCAGAGCAGCCGCTTGCTATCACTGCCAGAAGTGAACAAAGAGCAATTGTCACAGATGATCGCTGACATCGTGGCTGAGTACGCAGCCGATGTACCAACGCCTCCAGGCTCTATGTACATTCGCCCAACGCACATCGGTACCGAAGCAGCGGTTGGTAAAGCGGCCGCGCCTTCTGATTCTTCGATGATGTACGTGCTACTGTCTCCGGTTGGCGATTACTTCGCTGGTGGCGCTCGTCCACTGCGTCTATTGCTAGACGAGACAGGCCAACGCTGTGCGCCACACATGGGTATGATTAAGAGTGGCGGTAACTACGCTAGCGCGCTTCAGCCAACGCTTGAAGCCAAAGCGCAGTACCAAGCAGACCAGATTTTGTTCTGCCCAAATGGCTACATCACAGAAACCGGCGCAGCCAACTTCTTATTAGTCGATGGCAACGAAATCATCACTAAGGCGTTGGACTCTAGCTTCCTACACGGCGTTACTCGCTCAAGCATCCTACAGATCGCGAAAGACCTAGGCATGACAGTGTCTGAGCGTGAAGTATCAGTAGAAGAACTACTTGAGCGCGCCAAGAAACCAGGTGTTGAAGCCATGCTGTCTGGTACGGCAGCGGTATTGACGTCTGTCGGCACCTTTATCTACAACGGTGAAGACATCAAAGTCGGCGACGGCGAAATCGGCCCAATGGCACAGAAACTGCGCCAAGCACTGAACGATATTCAGTGGGGCAAAGCACCCGATACACACGGTTGGTTGACTAAGATCGCGTAATTTCGATCGTTAAACTCCCTAAGAAGCCAGCGCCTGATTCAGCCGCTGGCTTTTTTGTTTCCACAGAGTGTCCTTAGTCTCGCCTTGTACTCGCCCCGCTCCAACTCATATAAATAAAAGTATCCAAGATTAATTGAAGTGAGGTAAACGATGAGTACGGAAAACGAATACACGCTACCCAAAGTCTGGAAATACGATGAGAACGAAGCGGGCAAGTGGTCCAAGATCAACCGCCCTTACTCTGGTTCAACCCATGAAAAGACCTTGCCGCGCGGCGAGCACCCGTTCCAACTGCACTCTCTTGCCACACCCAATGGCCAAAAAGCGACTATCATGCTCGAAGAGCTGCTCGAGCAAGGCATCCAAGAAGCGGAGTACGACGCGTACACCATTGATATCGGGGAAGGCAAACAGTTCTCTTCTGGCTTCGTCGCCATCAACCCAAACTCCAAGATACCGGCCCTGATCGACACCACAGTCGATCCTGATCTGCGTATTTTTGAATCCGGTTCGATCCTGCAATACTTAGCGGAAAAATTCGATACGCTACAGCCGAAGGACCTTAAAGGCAAAACCGAATGCCGTAACTGGCTGATGTGGCAGATGGGCTCAGCGCCGTTTGTTGGCGGTGGCTTTGGTCATTTCTTTGCCTACGCACCAGTGACGCTGCAATACCCGATCGATCGCTACACCATGGAAACCAAACGCCAGCTTGACGTACTCGACAAGCATTTGGCGCGCAATAAATACATGGCGGGTGACGAATACTCAATCGCCGACATCGCCATCTGGCCTTGGTACGGCAATCTCGTATTGGGCAACTTGTATGAAGGCTCAGACGAATTCCTGCAAGTACAAGAATACACTCACCTAAAACGCTGGGCGGAGCTGGTTCAACAGCGCCCTGCGGTACAGCGCGGTATCCGCGTCAACAAGCCGTGGGGGGACGATGGTCTGACCGAGCGCCACAGCGCGGCAGACTTTGACTGATTAAGCGTCATGTGGGTCTAGCGCTATTCGTCTAGGCCCACAATTCGCCAAAACGTTCGCGATGACACAGATACACACGTAGCTCAAATTCCAGCTGGTGATAATCTGGCTCCATATAGCAGCACAGCTTATAAAACGCTTTGCTGTGTTCCTTTTCTTTTAAATGCGCCAACTCGTGTACCAAGATCATTCTTAAAAACGGCTCAGGCACCTGACGAAACAAGGCGCCGATACGTATCTCGTTTTTCGCCTTGAGTTTGCTGCCTTGTACTCGTGAGACATAAGTATGCAAGCCCAGCGCATTATGAATTACATGGATCTTGTCGTCATACACCACCTTGCTGATCGGCGGCGCACTGCGCATGGCCTCTTGCTTAAGTTGCTGGGCGTACTGATACAGTTGTTTGGCGCCTGCCAACTCGTGAGCACGCGGGTATTTGCTCAACAACCATGGCCCAGTTTTTTCAGCGTCTAAAAGAGCGCTGACTTGCTGCTGTAGCTCGGCACTGTAGCCACTAAGGTAGGTTTTTACTTCGTTCATTGTTTTGTTCACCGGCGTACCGATTTTGATGGGCAAGGATTGCCATTTATAAAGCGCAAAAAATATGGACAAAACTAACAACTAGATCAGTTTTTCTTCGTTCATATGGGTAAATATGACCTTAATATGTAACCTTTAACCAAACTCTGCGCCTAAGCGATTGACTGTGTTAACTTCTTTCACATTCTATAATGGATCGCTATGAGGACATACATGAAACACGCACTAATCACGCCATTACTGGCCGCTTGCCTAGCCGTGCCATTGGCGCATGCCGACACCCCCACAGACGACGACCCCAGCAATCTAAGTGGCTCTGCCGAACTTGGCTTTGTTGCGACATCAGGTAACAGTGACACCAACAACATCAATGGTCGTCTTAACTTGACCCAAGAGTCTGTACAATGGCGTACGGATTACAGCCTTAGTGCGCTGTCTAGTAGCTCTGATAGTGAAACCACTGCCGAGAAATATTCGGGTACAGTGCAAAGTAACTACAAGTTCGATACAGAACAATTCTGGTTTGTACGTGGTGCCCACGAAGAAGATCGCTTCTCAGGCTACCGCCACAAGAGCTCGGCCTCTACCGGTTACGGTAATCGCTTTTGGCAAAAGGGCGACGGCTCTTACTTGGAAGCGTCGGCTGGAGTAGGTTACCGCGAGTTCGCAATTGACCGTGATATTGATGCGGATGGCAAATCTGATCGCGGCACTTTCGTACGTTTGGCGGCCACTTACGAATACCACTTCACTGCTTCGTCTTTGTTCCACCAAGAGCTCAACACAGAAGCTAGCGTAGATGGCGGCAACGATGTCTACGAATCGGTCTCTGCGATTCAAGCCAACATCGTTGATAACCTAGCTATGAAGCTAGCGTACCGCGTGAAATACACGTCTGATGTGCCTGCGAACACTGACACTACCGACACCGAAACCACGGCATCGGTACTGTACTCGTTCTAATCTCAGTTAAGGCCTTACTACGGGTAAGGCCTTTGCTTTTATGAGCCTTGGTTGATCTTATCCAGCGCTTTCACCAGCACTGACGTATCTTGGCGGCCACGCCCCTGCTCGATCAACTCCACATATTGACGATCAATCACTTCGGTATAGGGTAGCTTCATACCCATGGCTTGCGCCTGCTCAAGGGCAATGCCTAAGTCTTTGTGCATCCATTCTATGGCAAAGCCAAAGTCAAATTCATCACGCGCCATGGTGGCGCCACGGTTTTCAAGCTGCCAAGAGCCTGCCGCACCGTATTTCAGTGTCTCTACTAAGGTTTCAATATCTAAGCCTGCTTGCTGGGCAAAACGTACGCCTTCTGAGATACCGCTTAAAATACCGCCGACCATAATCTGATTAACCATTTTGGCCAGCTGCCCCGCGCCAACATCACCTAAGCGCGTAAAAGCTTTGGCGTAGCACTCTAACACCGGCTTGGCACGATCAATCAACGCTTGCTCACCGCCCATCATGACTGTCAAAACACCGTTTACAGCGCCAGCTTGACCACCCGATACAGGGCCGTCCAAGAAGTCGCATTGCTTCGCTTGCGCCGCTTGATGCAGCTCACGCGCCACTTCAGCAGACGCCGTCGTATGATCAATAAACAAAGTGCCTGGTTGCGCCTGACTCAGTGCACCTTGCTCGCCCAAATACAAACTGCGCAAGTCATCATCATTGCCCACACAAGTCAGCACGATATCCGCTTGCGCCGCTTCTGCAGGGGTCAATGCAATACGCCCTTGATACTCTTGGCACCAAGCCTCGGCTTTACTCAGAGTACGGTTGTAGACGGTCACCTGATGCCCAGCGCGGCTCAAATGACCCGCCATGGGGTAGCCCATGGTTCCTAATCCTAAAAAACTGACGTTCATCGATGCATCTCCTTTTGTTGTCAAAATAGCATAAGGGAGTGGACGATAAATTTCGAGACGCTAGCCGAATCCTGCGCTTTTGGCATGCCATGAAGCTGCCAAAAGCGCACCAAAACAATGCAAACAAAAAAGCAAAACTAGGGATATCACGGGGTTCATCGAATAAAAACGCACTAAAGATGGGCAAAATCAGCGATCTTGCAATGAATTGATTCAGCTCTTTTACACCAGCGTTTTCAGCCGTTATAGTGCGTGCACACCAAATGAGGAGTGTTCATGTCTACTTCATCTGTTTACCACTTTACCTTTTTGAGTCAAGCCAACAATGTTGACCTGAATTCAGCACATCTGACTGCAGCCGATATGGGCCTACCAGAAGACGTTAACATTGAGTGTCGCCTACAAACACTACGCGGCGGCAAACAACAAGGCTCCAAGCTCATTACCCTGACTGTGGGCGATAAAACATTACGCATTGTGCCGACACGCGCCATGGCGGTGCTGGACGTGGTCCGTAACGGACAGCGTTTTGGCTGGGATTCTCCGGTAAAAGAAGTGGTACACCCTCATTTTATTAACGCAGAAGCCTCCGGCGGTTTAGGCTGGCTCGATGGCTTCAATGAAATGCTGGTGCGTTGTGGCTATCAATGGGCCGGACATCCAGGCAAAGATCAAGGTGAACGATTGAGCCTACATGGGCGCATTCAAAACACCCCTGCTAGCGAGGTGAGCTTAGAGGTCGAGCAGCAGCCTCCTTATCGCGTCACGCTAAAAGGTCGTGTCGATGAAAAACGCTTCAAATCCACCAACTACGAAGTGTTTACTGAGCTTGCCATGACCCCTGACGAGCCGTATGTGCACGTCACCGATACCCTTAGCAACCTGAGTAACTACGACAACAGCTACCAAGCTATTTATCATAATAACTTTGGTACACCGATCTTAGAGCAAGGCGCTTCACTACAAATCGCCGCACGCCAAGTGTCGCCGTTTAATGAATACGCACAGCAAGGCTTGGCCGAGTGGAACCAAATGCCTGCACCAACCGTCGACTTTGATGAGATGGTGTTTAACGTCTTCCCATTGCCAGACGAAGATGGCCAGTGCCACGCCTTATTAAAAAACGCCAATGGCGATGCGGGCGTCGAAGTCAGCTGGGCGATTGAAACACTGCCGGTACTAACCATTTGGAAAAACACCGACACCTTAGAACAAGGCTATGTGGTCGGCATCGAGCCCGGCACTTCATTTGCCTATAACCGCACCCACCAATGGGATTTAGGCTTAGTGCCGACGATCGCTGGTAAAGAGAGCAAACAGTTCAAACTGCGCTTTGGCTTGTTTACAGAAGCGGAAGAAGTACAAGCCAGTGAAGAGCTGATTGATAAAATCCAGATCACACCGACCCTAGTCAGCAACAGCCCACTGGTAAAACTTTAAGCTTGTGGCGATCAGTACCTAAGTACTGATCGCCGTACTATTAAATCGTCAGATCCACATGCTGTAAGCTGTCCACAGTGCCATTTTCGCGCACGTATAACCCTGTCTCACGAATGTTGCCCATGCGCTCTCCGTGAGCGTTAAACAAGCCAAATGGCGTATAAGTACGCTCTAGTACAAATGCATCGATCCCCACATCGGCAAGGGATAACAGACTTTCATTACCCGCTTCATCGCGCTGTACCAACACCAATTCCTGCCAAATATCGTCTAACTGATCGATCAAGCCATCACCATTGCTATCGTGCTCAGCAAGATCAGCAAAACCACTGCCGGATTGCGGGCCAAATAGCTCACTGCCATCATCAATAGTGCCGTTGTTATTGCGATCACGCGCCAAAAACGCCGAATCGCCCGTAGCAAACGCGACGCGCTCTGTTTCGCCATCCCCGTCTAAATCAAAATCCATTCGCCGCTGGGTCAGCTGAGCGCCATTGTTATTTAAGTTGACCACCAAAGGATCCACTTGGCGCTGACTAGAAATGGTCAGCTCGCCCCAATATTCCTCTTGGCGGCTACGCGCCATGTCCATGCGAAAATCGACATTGAGCTTGCGTCCATCGCTGAGTTCTAACTTGCCCTGAATCGCGACTTGGCTCGATTCGGTTTCGATAACCTGATGGTATTCGCGCATCGCCATCACGGTTTGGCGCGAGTTACTATTGTTTGGCTCATTGGCACTGTCTGCAGTCTCTTCAGGAGGGACAAAGCCCGCCCCTGCGGCAGCGTTCGCGTCCGGCGCTTCATACAGCTGCACTTTAATGCCAAACATTCGTTCTAGTACCGAAATCATTCTTTGAAAGCGTTGCTCTACTTGCGAAATGCTGTGCTCTGCCGCCTCTTTGCCTGAAGGTTCTAGCTCACTCGACGCCGAGCGTACGTTGATTTCTTGCTGTTGCACCAAGCGGCGCCCCATTTGCGCCGACAACGAGACGCTCGGCCCTTCGGCATCACGCTCAGGTGCTGCCTCACGGCTTAAACTCACCGCATGGCGCGTGGTGGTTTGTTGGCGCTGGTAATCGTAGTTGGATTGAAAAGATAAAGTGCTTGAAGCCATCGGATGCCCTCCCTGAGACACGTCCTCTGTGTTATCGGCCACACCTCTGGTTAATTTATATACAACCTTAAAATTCTTTCCGACTTTTGCCGGATGCGTCTACCCGACCCCATCGGTTATCATGATGGCTTTCACCCAACTGGATACCATTATGTCGCCACGTGCGCCCTTTCTCGCCTCTCAAGCAGGCCCTTGCGCCATTCTGATTGCCGCCATGCTCTGGGGCACAACTGGTACAGCAGCAAGTTTTGCTAGCAGCGTTAGTCCGCTGGCCATCGGGGCATTTGCCATGGGGATTGGTGGTTTGTTGCAAGTCTGGGTGGCCTGGCGACGTCTATATTATGATCGTCATGCACTCTGGCAAATGCGACGTTTAGTGCTTTTAGGGGCACTGGGCGTGGTCATCTATCCGTTAGCGTTTTACAGTGCTATGCACTTAGCGGGAGTCGCTATTGGTACCGTTGTCGCCATCGGCGCAGCCCCCTTTTTCACAGCTTTGCTGGAGTGGTTAATTGGCGGCAAAAGTCCGCTGGGAGTGCGTTGGTGCTTGAGCTTATTGCTAGGTGTGGTCGGCATCGTGCTATTAACGTTTACGCAATCCGCCGACGATTCTGTACTGGCCGCAAGCGATACGTTCTGGGGCGTGGTATTAGGTTTAATCGCAGCAGGCGCATACGCACTCTATACGTGGCTTGGTAAACGCCTGATTGAGGCAGGCATACATTCTAAGTCGGCCATTGGCAGTATGTTTTTGCTGTCGGCAGCGCTGTTGCTGCCCTCGCTGGCCTTCACGGCAGAAGGCTTGTTTGATGGCGTGACACATACCAGCGTGGCGCTTTATATGGCGTTTGTGCCGATGTTTTTAGGCTATCTATTGTTTGGCTATGGCTTACGTACCAGCCATGCCAGCAGTGCCACCTTGCTGACCTTATTTGAGCCTGTAATCGCCGCCCTGCTGGCCGTCACGTTAGTAGGCGAACAGCTGTCCGCTTGGGGCTGGCTGGGCATGGGCTTGATTGCAGGTTGTTTGTTACTACAAACATGGCGCTTCCCGAAACGCCCGCTACAGCCTAGCCCACCCACGACGACGTATTAATCGTCGTGATCCAGCTGCTTTGGCTCGGTGTCGCGTGGTACGAAATGCATGAAAAGCCCTAGCGCAATCAGTAGTACTGCAGCGCTGACGACGATCGCTACTGGGTAATATAAGTTACCGGCCATGTCCATTTGGCTGTACTTGATAACCATGATAAGTCCCTCAAGTGCCAACGCCACACACACGGTACCGATAAAACGCGGCAAGGTACGACGCAGCATGACAATCACATCATGCTCATTCTTATTGCCGTACTCCTTGTTAATCACCATCGCCAACTCAAACACCGCAATGGCGATGATATTGGAGTTAATCACCTGAATGAGTACCTGTGTTAAGGCTTCCCCTTCCATGTATTGAGTCGCCGCGGTCACAATACTGGTACCACCGACAAATGCCGCCAAGATAAAAAACAGATACGACAGCACCTTGGCAAAAACCTTTTGAATCGTTGAGCTCATAATAGCCTTCCTTTCCAACCTGTTATGTAAACTAGGTTTAAACCATACGCAAAAGTGATGGTAGAAAACTACAGATATAACCCAAATGCCTTAGCTCTTCCTTAGAGACCGTTTTGCTTCGACATTCCTGACGAAGTGTAGACAATTTAACAAGGTCATTTGAGCACTCAACCGAAACAGAGTAAGCCTAAACTGGCTCACCCGCTTCGTCTTCTTTGATGATGTCGGTTTCATTGAGCGCGTCGGCCAGCCATTCTTTCATGGCAGGATGATTTAATAGCGTTTGCTGGTAGCGCTCTGCTTCTCCGCTTAGTTCGATACCGTAGGTGACGAAGCGAAAGGCAACGGGGGCGAAGAAGGCGTCGACCATACTAAATGCGCCGAAGAGGTAGTCGCCTTGATCGCTGTGGCGTGCTCTGAGGTCTTGCCAAAGTGTTGCGATGGCTTGTACATCCGCTTGTGCTTCATTACTCAGTTGCAAGCGACGCTGGGCGCGGCAGTTCATTGGCATTTCATTACGCAGGGCGTTATAGCCGCTGTGCATTTGCGCGACGATGGCTCGGGCCTCAGCCCGTTGAGCCATGCCACTAGGCCAGCCTGCTCCGTTTAGATGCGCCTCATTCACATACTCCACTATGGCCAGTGAATCCCACACCGTTACGTCACCGTCGATCAATACTGGGACTTTTTGCACGGGCGTATGCTGCGCCAATGTATCGTAGAAAGCCTCGGTAAATAGCGTGAGTTTGATCTCCTCAAACGGCACACCAAATGCTTTTAGGGCGAGCCAGCCACGTAGGGACCAAGTAGAGTAGTTTTTGTTGGCGATGATCAGTTTCATGGGGCATTCCTTATCCAGTCGTTGAAGATAAAACGATTGTGCGCCCTTGCAATTGATTTGACTAACGAATAGTTTTGAAGGGTTCTATTCGAATTAATGATGGGTCATACGATATGGATATAGATGGTTTACGCAGTTTTGTTGCGTTCGTGGATACAGGCAGTTTTACCCGTGCGGCAAAGCAGACGTTTCGCTCTCAGAGTGCGATCAGTATGCAGATGAAGAAGCTGGAAGAAGACGTCGGGCAAGCACTGTTTACCAAGCAAGGCCGACATCTTGGTTTAACCGATCAAGGCCAGCAGCTGGTGAGTTATGCGCGACGTATCCTGTCATTGCACGATGAAGCCATCGGGCACTTTAAACAAGGCGATCACCACCGCCCCCTTAAAATCGGCTGTCCTGATGATTACGCCGAATCCATCTTGCCAGATTTAGTCGCGCATATTCGAGTTCTGTTGCCACAGCAAAGCTTCAGCATTGTCTGTGATTGCAGTACTGAACTGCGCTTGAAGCTGGATCGAGGTGAAATTGATATCGCCATTTTGACCCGAGCCCCCGATATTGAAGAAGGCTACTTACTCAAGCATGATCGCGGTGTCTGGGTCTGTGGTGACGACACCAGCATCATGGCGCAATCACCTTTACCGTTGGTGTTGTACGAACCGGATTGCAAGTTCTACAGCGCCGCCTTGGATGGCTTGGAAAAAGCCGCTCTCGATTATTGGTTGCTGTGCAGCACCCCAAGTGCCACCACGATTAAGAGTTTGCTACGCAAAAATCTAGGCGTTAGTGCCATGGCGGTTTCTAGCGTCAGCGCAGGACTCACGATTGTCGAGCAAGAGTATTTACCCGCCTTGCCTGCGGTCGATATTGTACTGGCCGTTGCGCCCGTCCCGCATCCGGCGTTTGGTAGTTATATGGCAACGCAAATCAGCCACCTTTTTGTAGCCCAAATGGAACATATAATTTGAGAGTTCAACTTCTAAACCGCTGCTTTCACGTGATCCCAAAACTGGCTGGCTTCATGACTTAAGGTTTGGTTTCGTAGGCGAATCATAAACAGTGGAAACTGGCTGTGTGAGGTGAAGTTTTCTACATCCATACGCACCAAGCGGCCTTCGTCTAACGAGTCTTTGATCATGTAATAAGGCATGCGTGCCCAGCCCATTCCGGCTTGTACTAAGCTCTTTTTGGCTTGGAAGTCATTAACGTGCCAGCGTTTGCCCGCCGGTAAGACGAAGCGATGTGCTTGGTCTTCGGCGGCGCGGCTGACCAAGATTTGTGGCAACGAGTACAGCGCTTGCTGCTTGACCTTTTGCGCGCCCGCTTGCAGCTCAGGCAACAGGTCTGGGTGAACCACCGACATCATTTCCAGCTTGCCGACTTCGACAAAAATATGGCGATCGTCTAAGCCATAACTAGGCCCAATGGCAATGTCCGATTTCTCTTTAATCAGATGCTCTTGCACGCCATTTAGGTGATCGGTGGTCAACTCGATGGTGATCTGCGGATGCGCCGCTTCGAAGCTTTTTAATAAGCCAATAATGTGATCGGTAAGGCTCATTTGACTGATGCATAAGCGCAGCGATTGCTGGCCTTCCCCTTGCGCCAAGTGGTGGCCTAGGCTTTCGAGCTGATTAACCTGCGATAGCAGCTTTTTGCTTTGCTTAAAAAACGCTTTGCCTTGCGCAGTGAGCGTCGGGCGATAACTGTCTCGGTCCAGTAACTGCAAGCCATACTGAGCTTCTAGGGCTTTCACGGCGGCACTGATGCTCGGCTGAGTTTTATGAATGGCTTCGGCGGCGGCACGAAAGCTGCCACTTTCGACAACAGCGATAAAGGCGCGCAATTGGTCCAGCTTCATGATTCGATTTTCCTTTCATGATAATCAAAAAACGAAATTATTTTTAATTCATTATTGCGAGTATCCTAGCCCTATTCAAGTAATACGTTTTTCCAATCAAGGGGGACACAGTGACAACCGCATTAGTGGTGATGTTTATCGCTGGTTTGATTACCGGTTTTTCTAAGTTTTCCGTCGGTGGCATGGGACTCATCGTCTTGCCGATTGTGATGTTTGCCTTCCCTGGGCCTGAAGCCCTCGGCGTGCTGTTACCATTGTATGTGATCACCGATATCATGGCGGTGTACAGCTATCGCCAAAAGATTTCTTGGGCGGTGCTGGCGCGCTTTTTACCGCTGAGCTTTTTAGGCGTGTTGATCGGTACCTATTTGCTGGCGGGCATCGATGCAGATCAATTCGTGACCATGTTGGGCGTGATTATCGTCGGTATGATTGTATTAGGCTTATACCTAGACCTGCGCCCCAAAAATGCCTTTATGCAAAAGCCCGTTACTGCTTATTCGATGGGATTTTTTAGTGGTTTGGTCAGCATGGTCGCCAACGCCTCAGGGCCATTGTTTAGCTTGTTTTTACTGGAGCAAAAGCTACCGAAACAAAGCTATGTCAGCACCCGTGCGTGGGGCTTTTTCTTAACCAACTTGGTTAAGCTGCCCATGTACCTAAGCCTAGGGTTATTAAGCCAAGAGAGCTTAACCATCAGTGCTTACGCGCTACCGGGCTTGCTGATTGGCTCCGTTATCGGCTACCACTTCTTAAAACATGTGAAGCCCAGCCACTTTAAATGGCTAATCCGACTCGTTTCGACCATCGCCGCGATGAAACTGATGCTGTTTTCTTAAGCGCCGCGCATAAGCTGGCGCTGCTTGCGTAACGACTTGATCGAGCTGATGATCAACAGCAAGAGCGCTAGCCAGATCAGAGCAAACGTAACTAATTTCTCCGTACTAAACGGTTCATCGTAGAGAAATACAGCCAAGCAAAACATGGCACTGGGACCAATGTATTGGAAGAAGCCCAGTGTCACCAAGCTCACGCGATTGGCCGCCGCGGCAAAACACATTAGCGGCACCATGGTTACAGGCCCCGCCGCCATCAACAGCAGCGTAAGAGAAAGATTATCCGCTGTCATAAAGCCAATATCTTGGCTTAGCCATTGCAGCTGAATCAGGGCCCATGGCAATAAAATGGCGGTTTCAATGGTCATCCCAGTGAAACTATCCAGTGCGACTTTCTTACGGATTAAGCCATAAAAGCCGAAACTAAATGCCAGCGTCAGCGCGATCCACGGCAAGCGACCAAATTGAATCACTTCAAACACCACAGCAGCCAAGCACAACAATGCCGCGACTTGTTTCGGCCGATCCAGCTTATCTTTGAAAAACACCATGCCCAACACGATGCTCACTAAAGGATTAATGTAATACCCCAGACTTGCGCTCAACAACTGCTGGCTGTTGACCGCATAAATGTAAGTGCCCCAGTTACCGGCGATCAGCAAAGAAGAGACCAACATCGCCGCCAGCACCTTTTTACTCAGCGCTTGGCGCAATGCCGTGCCCTTACGCAGCAACACCATTAACACCAACACAATCACAAACGACCAAATAATGCGATGCGACAAAATATCCAAAGCCGGCACCTGATCGATGGTTTTAAAATACAGCGGGGCAATGGCCCACAATAAATAAGCGGTAATGCCATACAGCATGCCAGCTTTTGCAGCGGGTTCGAGTTGCGACATAAAGAGCTCTTAGGATCAATGAAAGAAGACGTCGGCCCAGTCACATAACCGCTTTATATATCTGATATGCATCATGCTGGGTCAGCATACAGTAACATAAGTTTACAGACCTTTTATGATTATATTAGCGCTTTATAAAGGACGAATAACGGACGAATAACGATAGGGCGCTCATCCTTAATAACCAATCATGCGAGGTGGAACATGCAATGTTTGGCATTACCTAAAACTTTGATCGCGACTTCGGTCGTACTGCTTGCCGGTGCAGCGGTCGCCCAAGAACCCATCCAACCAATCGAGCCCGTCAAAACAATCAATCTAGCCAAAGCAGAGCTGGGCAAAAAGCTTTACTTTGATCCTCGTTTGTCTAAATCAGGCTTCATCTCATGTAACTCTTGCCACAACTTGAGTATGGGCGGTACGGATAATTTAAAAACGTCGATCGGCGATCGTTGGCAGCAAGGGCCGATAAACTCCCCCACCGTGCTTAACTCTAGCCTGAACCTCGCACAATTTTGGGACGGCCGAGCAAAAGACTTGAAAGAGCAAGCAGGCGGTCCAATCGCTAACCCAGGCGAAATGGGCTCGACTCACTTACTCGCGGTAAGCGTCATCGACTCGATTCCAGGTTATCAACGGGAATTCCAGCAAGTCTTCGGCCCCCAAAGTATCTCGATCGACCTAATGACCGACGCTATCGCCGAGTTCGAGAAAACCTTGGTCACACCCAATTCGCCCTTTGACCAGTGGCTCATGGGGGATGAAGACGCACTGACCGAGACCGAAAAATCGGGCTATGCTCTATTCAAAGAGAGCGGCTGTACCGCGTGTCATAATGGCCCCGCTGCTGGTGGTAATTCGTTTCAGAAAATGGGCATTATCGAACCCTATAAAACGAACAACAGTGCTGAGGGTCGTGTCGCTGTGACCGGTAAAGACGCTGATCGCTTCATGTTTAAAGTTCCGACGCTACGCAATGTGGAGCTAACGTATCCCTACTTCCATGATGGTGAAGCCGCGACCTTGACTGAGGCTGTCGACATTATGGGACGCTTACAATTAGGGCGTCAGTTCTCCGCTGCCGACAATGCCGCGATTGTTGCGTTCTTAAAATCGCTGACAGGTGACCAACCACAGTTTACCTTACCGATTCTTCCGCCCTCAGTAGATCAAACTCCTGCACCAAAGCCGTTTGATTAACACCACAACTAAGCCAGACAGGTCTTTACTCAACCCCTTGTCTGGCTTTATCTTTTTAACTCAGTGCAGAGCGGCTTTGGGCCTAATCACGCTGCGCTGACGTATGCTGTTTTTACCCATCATAAAAGGAATATTATATGGCTTCTGATGCTGCCAAAAGCACGGTGCAAAAGCCGAGCTTTGGCCTAGCCATGGTCCCTGTCGTGTTGACGTTGATCATTCTAGGCATTCAAATTTTCTACTTCGGTGACTTTACCCCGCATGTCCCGCTTTCAATCGGGATCGCGATCACAGGTCTGGTCGGAATCAAACTTGGCTTTAAATGGAAAGATATCGAAACCGGTATGCTGCACGTAGTCCACGTGGGCTTACCTTCGGTCGCTATCTTGATTTTGGTCGGTATGATTGTCGGCGTCTGGATCGCCAGTGGCACAGTACCGACGCTGATCTATTACGGCCTCACCATTTTATCACCACAGATTTTCTTAGCGGCGGCGATGATCCTATGTGCCGTGGTATCGGTATCGCTTGGTACTTCTTGGGGCACCGTGGGTACGGTTGGTTTGGCCCTAATGGGCATCGGTGCAGGCTTTGATATCCCTATGTACTGGACCGCCGGTGCCGTAGTGTCTGGCGCCTTCTTCGGCGATAAAGTCTCGCCACTGTCAGACACAACCAACCTTGCGCCAGCGGTGACTGGCGTAGATTTGTTCTCACACATTAAAAACATGATGCCAACCACGGTGCCAGCCATGCTAATCGGCTTGGTGATTTACTTTGTGGCGGGCTTTACCTTGATTGGTGATGACAGTGCCTCGTTTGAACGCATTACGTCGATCACATCGACCTTGCAGGCGAACTTTGATATTTCAGTCTGGCTGCTACTACCTGCGATCATTGTTATTGCCTTGGCGGTGATGCGCATGCCGCCGTTGCCATCCTTGTTTGTCGGTGTCCTGACCGGTGGTTTGGCCGCCATGTGGGCACAAGGTGCAAGCTTGTATGAAGTCGTCACCTTTGCCAACAGTGGTTATAGCATCCAAACGGCTTCGGATGAGATCAATAGCCTGCTAAACCGCGGCGGCATCCAGTCCATGATGTGGACCATTTCTTTGGTACTGATTGCCTTGGCATTTGGTGGCTCACTAGAGAAAACCGGCTGTCTTGAGTCGATTATCCGTACCATCATGTCTAAGGTACGTTCGTTTAAGGGCCTACAAACGTCTGCTACGTTTACCTCGGTGGCAACCAACCTTGTCGCGGGTGACCCATACTTGTCGATTGCCCTACCGGGTCGCATGTACGCGCCAGTGTACCGTGGTATGAAGTACTCAACGCTTAACTTATCACGCGCCACAGAAGAAGGCGGCACGCTGATTTCACCGCTGATTCCTTGGAATGCGGGTGGTGCCTTTGTGGTAACAGCACTGGGGTTAGGCATTGCCGACGGTAATTTCGAAAACCTACTCTACATTCCATTGGCGTTCGCCTGCTGGATCTCACCGGTGCTGGGCTTGCTGTACGCACAGCTGGGGCTATTCTCACCTAAGGCATCGGATGTGGAACAAGCAGAATGGCGTGAAAAAGACGAAAGCATTGCTGAGTTTGACGACCAAGGTCGTATCACTTCTATGGCAGAACAGCCTGCCCAAAGCTAAGCGCTATCAGTTTGTATGCATAAAAAAAGCCGAGTAGGGATAGCACCGCACTCGGCTTTTTAATGAACGGCCTAAATAACTTTTAGGCTGTGGCTTTGGCAGCTGCTTTTGGCCAAGCAAAGACAATCGACAGCAACGCCACAACGGCAAGAATCCAGCTGTACTGAACATGAGTAATCAGTTCGATAGGCGACACGCCAGCCAGCGAAGAAGCCAACAGCACTTGAGCGCCGTAAGGGATTAAGCCCTGAATCACACACGAGAAAATATCCAATAAGCTGGCACTACGACGTGGGTCAACGCCATAACGAGTGGCCACATCTTTAGCAACAGAACCAGAAATCAAGATGGCGACAGTATTGTTCGCGGTACATAGGTTAGTTAGCGCCACCGAGGTACTGATACTCAGCTCACCGGCTTTGTTTGAGCCTTCTTTGGCACCGAGACGACGGCTGATGCCTTCAATTGTCTTCACAATCCAATCAAGGCCACCTTGAGCTTTCATCAACGCGCCTAAGCCACCGATCAGTAGCGACAAGATCATGATTTCTTGCATGCCGGTGTAGCCTGCGTAGATATCTTGTGACCACTGCGCAACGTTGTAATCGTCCATGTTCGACAGGCCAATACCACCTGCCAGTACGATGCCGGTAAACAAAACGAGTAATACATTGACGCCCAATACGGCCAACACCAGTACCGCGACATAAGGCAATACCAGCAACAAGTCATACTCTTTTAGATCGTCAAGGTGTGCTTGTGAGCCTTGGAAAAACAACCAAACCAACACCAATACCGCTGCTGGTAAAGCAATTTTGAAGTTCATGCGAAACTTATCACGCATATCACAGCCTTGCGTACGGGTCGCTGCGATCGTGGTGTCGGAAATGATCGATAAGTTATCGCCAAACATCGCACCGCCCACGACCGCGCCTACTGTCGTCAGCAATGGCAAATCCGTCACTTCCGCCACACCTACAGCAATCGGTGCAATCGCAGCGATGGTGCCCATAGAAGTACCCATTGATGTTGCCACAAACGCCGTAATGATAAAGATACCGGGCAAGATAAAGCTTGAAGGAATCACGCTTAAGCCAAAGTTAACAGTCGCATCGACGCCACCAATGGCTTTAGCAACACTAGCAAAAGCACCCGCCAGCAAATAAATCAGCACCATGGTAATGATCGTCTGATCGCCCACCCCTTTAACAAAGGTTTCAATGCGCGACTGCAATGCACCACGACCCAAGATCAACGCCAGCACAATCGCAGGCAAAATCGCGACAGGGGCTTGGATTTGGTAAAACGCGAATTCTTTGCCAAGGCTTTGGTACCACAGACCGCTGCCAACAAAGAGCGTCAAGAAAAGCACGAGCGGCAGTAACGCCACAGGAGTTGGTTTTGTCATAATTACTGTTGTTTCCAGTTAAAATTCTTGGAGATCGTAGCTTTTGGCTACTATTGGCGCGGAATGATAAGAAATTTGAACTCTGACTGCCAATATCAATTTTGATCTGTTGGACAACGTTTCGTTATAACCAAAACAACTCTCAGAAAGCCAACATCAAACAAAAAAGCATAAAAAAGCCCAGACATTGCTGGGCTTTTTAACTTTTCATTTAAAATCAATTAGATGGCAATTTATAAGCCACCACATAGTCGCCAATGGTTGTTCCTAGTGAGCCGTGGCCACCTGCAACCTGCACCACGATTTGCTCGCCGCGGCTGTTTAAATAGGTCATTGGCGTTGCTTGACCGCCGGCTGGTAAACGCGTCTCCCATAGCTGGTTGCCCGTTTTGACATCGTAGGCACGCAAGTAGTCATCAATGCTGGCCGCCATAAAGGCTACGCCACTGTCCGTGATAATCGGGCCACCGATACCTGGCACACCCATTTTGATCGGCAAATTCAGCGGTGTCAGATCTTGGATAGTTCCGTTCTTGTGTTGCCAAGCGGTTTTACCTGTCTGCAAATCAACACCCGCCACATAGCCCCAAGGCGGCTGCTGACAAGGAATGCCAACGGGTGATAAGAATGGTCCCATTTCTACCGCATAAGGTGCGCCAGCGTTTTCATTCAAGCCTTGCTCACCTTGGTTGGTTTCACCTAGGTCTTGGCCACCTTTGGCGACTAACTTAGAGGTGAAGGCTAGGTAAAGCGGCATGCCAAACATCACTTGGCGACGCGGATCCACGGCCACGCTGCCCCAGTTGAACACACCAAAGTTACCAGGATAAATCAACGAGCCGTTTTCGGACGGTGGCGTGTAGCGCCCTTGGTAATCCAACTGATTAAACTCGATACGACACAACATTTGATCGATCGGTGTGGCGCCCCACATTTTCGCTTCCGTTAAAGGCTCAGGCTTAAAGGTCACCGCCGAAGTCGGCTGCGTCGGTGCGGTAAAGTCACCAGGGATCGCGCCCTGCGGAGCAGGCTCTTCTGTAATCGGGAAGATCGGCTCGCCAGTAGCACGGTTCAGCACATAGACATCCCCTTGCTTGGTCGGCACCACTAAAGCAGGTTGATTGCCTTGCTCAGTATCCAAGTCTAGCAACACCGGTTGGGCTGGCGTATCCATATCCCAAAGGTCATGATGGACAAATTGCTGCACCCATTGTGGTTGACCGGTCTCTAAGCTCAGCGCCACTACAGAGGTCGCGTATTTTTCTTCTGCTGGCGAACGATACATGCCCAACTGATCTGGCGTACGGTTGCCCATCGGGAAGTAAGCAAGGCCTAGCTCTTCATCGGCACTGGCTACTGACCAACTATTAGGCGAGCTCACCGCGTAGGTTTCATCTGCACCAATTGGCGCCGTATCATCTGGATGACCTGAATCCCAGTTCCATTGAAGCTCACCAGTTTTAACATCGTAGGCACGAATGACACCTGATGGCGAATTAATATCGTAGTTATCATTCACCGCACCGGCGACCACGACCACACCACCTGCTACCAATGGTGGTGACGTTGAGTAGTAATAGCCCGATTGCGTAAATGGCATGTTGTGCATTAGGTCTAGCACGCCGTTGTCGGCAAAGTTCTCACACAAGGCACCTGTGGCCGGATCCACTGCCAGCAAGCGCGCATCTGATGTCGGCATGTATAGCTGCGCATCACATTGCACCGGCGCTAGCTGCTCAGATGGCTGCTCCATATTAAGCGCCACATTTTCAGCGGAACTATTGCTAGGTTCTAAATACGAAACGCCACGACAAGTTTGGTGCTGACGCTGGCTTTCGGCAGGTACTTTGGCATCGTATTTCCACAGCTCTTCACCGGTGTCGGCGTTCAGTGCGATCAACCAGTTATGTGGTGTACAAATGTAGAGAGCATTGCCAATTTTAAGCGGCGTCACCTGATAGGTGGTTTCCGTGACATCTTGCGGTCCCTTGGTATCACCCGTTTGGTATTGCCAAGCAAGCTCTAAATCGGTCACGTTGTCGGTGGTAATTTGATTAAGCGGCGAGTAGCGCTGACCTAAATTAGAGCGGCCATAAGCGAGCCACTCACTATCGTCTTCTAAGCCAATATTGGCATTAGGTGACACTACTTGCTGCGCCATAGTACCTTCGGTCGCGGTCGGATCGTCCATCGCCAAAGGGCTCAGAGTAATCAGGGTACTGATGCCCCAGACAGGTAATAAGAAACGCTGCGCGCCAGCATTTTTGCGCCCTACAAAAATCAGCAAAGGTAGCGCTAACACTAGCAACATGCCCATGCGGCTGGCCAGTGGCCACCAGCTTAAGCCAGACTCCCATAATGCCCACACCATACTGCCAAGTAGTAGTGCTGCATATAGACCATTGGCTAAGCGGCGCTGTTTTTTCAACAAACCACCCACTAAAAGTAAGGACACGCCCAGAATGACGTAATAAGCACTGCCGCCAACCGCCAGTAACCAAATACCACCTATGGTTAGAACGACGCCGAGCAAAATGAACAGAATCGATAAGATAAACATGATGGAAAATGGCTCCCTGCAGATTAGATTAGAGTTGTAATCGTTAGAGAGTAGGTAAGTCTTGCACTTTGGTAAAGTTCTGTAAGCAAACTTCCTTAATGAATGGAATGCGTCTAAATAGTGCAAAGTGTCAGCTGGAAAGTTTTACACACTTTTCATGCTAAAAAGTGATCCAGATTATTATTTGAGCCGTAATAAACTGTTTTTTCTTTTTAAAAATACAGAAAAGAACCACAAAAAACTGCTTTTATAACGCCGTTTAAACAGCCATCCGCGCTAATTTTAAAGTGCAAAGACAATTAAACATCACTTTCATTTACACGATTCAAGGGTTGTTGATTTCATCAACTAAACAGCCTTTTTGCACCAAACATCGTGTTTAGCTAACACCAACCTCAAGCGCCCAACTTAACACCCACATAGCAATGGCGACCCACCCAGACATCACCGCGCCATACCACCAGTTGCTTTTAGCTAACTGAAAATTATCCACATCATATTTACCTGACACGGATAAATTGATACCCGATAACGGACTCACCGAGGTACCAACCGCCCATGCACAAAGGGCCACAAACGCCAACAAGGTATTATTAACATCTGCCGCGGGCACCATGGAACTCATCAAAGAAATTCCCACAATCGGATGCAGCCCTAACAAAGCAATGCCACAAATGGCCAAGTAACAGAGATAAGCCTGCAAGAAGCCAAACTGCGCAAACAGCGACCAATCGTCTCCCAGCACACCTTTAAGGGCCAAACTGACCGTGGTGGTTAAAAAGCCCGCCGCCAAAAACAGTGATAGCTCATTGGCCATATTCGCCAAACGCACTTGAGCATGATTCTGTAAGCGCTGCTTAGTGTTGCGAGGTCCACTGCGCATCAGCAACAAAACAATCACCGAGACAGGACTCAGCAAGGTGACGATGGCCAAAATCGCCACATCGGGCAGGATAAAATAGTGAAACACCAGCACCATCAGTGCCAGTGTCACAGGAAAGAGTAGCGAGCTTAGCGCCAGCGGAAAGCCCACAAAATCGCGCATGGTTTGCTGGCGTTTAAACTCCCAAAGCGTCATGAGACAAGCGATCACAGCGATCGGCACACCAATCAGCGCCAACTGATGAAACTGCGCCGCGGGCGCAATCGATAAAGCGACCGCCACCGAGGCAAAAAACGGTGACCACCAACCAGCACTGGTCAGCGCCCGCACCAGCACCGAAAACTGAGCTGGGGACATGTCTTTGGATAAGCGCTGTAACTTATCCCCAACCACAAAGACCGACGACATATTGATGACCGCCCCAAGCAGCTGGACACTCGACCAAGTACTGACCACGCCCTTACCGCCGAGGACCGCTTTGCTTTGTTTCACCGTATCCGGTAGCAACCCCAGAAACGATACCGCCGACAGCATCGCCACGATCGCCAAGTTACCTTCTAGTAAATGCCATACTGGAATCGCTACCGAGGTCGACAAGGCCACTAGCAAAGCAGTGAGCCCTACCGCCAACAAAAACACGATCTGACGCTTATTACGGCGATTTACTCGTGGCCAAGCATGCAAGCACACCAGCCAATAGATCATGGCTGCAACCGGCGTCAAAAAGCTCAGCTGAGGAATCAAAGCACACAAAAACACCGCGCAGCCCAGCGCCACGCCATAGCCTGACAGCGCTAGTTGAACGAGTGATGACAGCGATTCCCTGCTTGATTGCATCATGCTTCCTATTTAAAAACGTGCAGGTGAAAAAGGCGCACAATCAATATCAGCACGCTCCCCTGCGATCATTTGCGCAATTAAGCGCCCGGTTATCGGCCCCGTACTAAAGCCCACATGTTGGTGGCCAAACGCCAACCAAATATTCGCCTGCTGCGGACAAGGGCCGATCGCAGGCAAGGAGTCGGGCAGCGTCGGACGATTACCCTGCCACAAAGAGTCCGTCACAAGCTCGCCAAACGGCAATGCTTGGCGCGCAAACGGCATGACGTCAAATAACTGATCAGGCGAACACTGTGCGTCTTTGTCCTTTAGCTCTGAACCACTGGTGACACGGTAGCCTTGGCTGGTCAGCGTCATCACAAAAGACTTTTCGGCATCTAAAAATGGACGCTGTAAACGCTTCTCTGAGCGAACCGCAAAGTGTTGGTGGTAGCCGCGCTCAAAACACATGGGCAATGGCTTAGCGATACTTTTCAACAAATCATTGGACCAAGGTCCCGCCGCTAATACTAAACGGTCGGCGCGATAAAGATCAGCTTCACCGTGCAATACAACCTGCTCACCTTCACGCGACAAACGCGATACTTGATCGATCACTCGCTCACCGCCACGGGCGACAAACAAATCGATGTAGGCTTGTGTCACTTCTCCAGGATGATCCACTGAAGCGGTATCTTTAATGTGCAAACCACACTTATAAATAGGGTTTAGCGCCGGCTCCAACGCTTGGATTTGCGCTTCATCTAACTCTTGGTAAGCGATGCCAAGTTGCTTGTAAATCGATTGCTCATAGCCCGTAGAGTTTAGTCCATTGGGCGAGCGAAACAATTTCAACCAGCCACCTTCTTGCAAACGATGTAACTGCCCCGCTTGAGCCAACCACTTTTTATGCTCCGCCAAAGCAGGCTTTATCAGGCGATTAAGCGCGCGGATATTTTTATCGGAGTTGACTTCTAAGGACTGATACAGGAACTGCGCCGCCCAACCAGCGTTCTTTAACAAGTAGCGATAATCCAAGCGCACCCCTAAGCTTTTGTTAAAAGCATACTTGTGCAAGCTCGGGATTAAATTACGATTATTGATCAAAAAGGCCGAGCTGCGAGCAATCACACCAGCATTACCAAAGGACGTTTCTTTCACTTCACTTGAGCGGTCAATTAAAGTAACTTTATAGCCCTTCTCCAACAGGTTCAGCGCACAACTGACGCCCACAATACCTGCTCCAACTACGTAGACGCTAACCATCTAATGCCTCTATAAAAACTGAAAAACTATTACTAGGACGCAAAACACATGTCGAATTCAGAGCACACCTTTTCACTGGGTGTCATCATGCTTAATACACACTTTCCGCGTGTACTGGGGGATATCGGCAATCCTGACTCCTTTGATTTTGACGTGGTGTATCAACGTGTACCGTCGGCCACGGTCAGTGCCATCGTCAGCGCCAACGGCGTCGATCCTGCCACCAAACAAGATATTTTTGCGCGCTTAACTCAACTTGAACAGCAAGGTATCGACTTGATCGTAACCACCTGCGGCTTTTTAGGTGAAATGCAGCAAGAGCTGAAAGCTCATACCCGCACTCCGGTCCTCACCAGCTCGCTGCTGACCATCCCCTTTGCACGCAACTTTCTGTCTAACGCCGATGAGCAAATTGGCGTACTGACCTTTGATGCCAACAAACTAAACGAAAAGCACTTCGGTGGACACTTTGCCGCGGACATCGTCATCGGCGACATCCCTAAAGACGGCGAGCTTTATCAAACCATCCAACAAGATCGACCGACGCTTGATACCGCCAAAGCCGAAGCAGAAGTCGTCACGGCGGCCCAAGCACTGGTGGCAGCGCATCCTAATATCAAAGTGCTGATCCTAGAATGCACCAACCTTTCACCTTACCGCGCCGCGCTGGTCAAAGCGCTAGGCTTGCCTACGTTTGATATCATTCAAGCCATTGAGTGGTTCAAACAATCCAAAGTAATGGCGAACGCCTAAGCCACCACAATGCGATGAAGGCTTACTTCATCGCATTGGGTAAAAAGGTCGCCAGCTCCGGTATCCACACCATGATGAACACCGCCATGATCATCAGCAAAAACATCGGGAATGCGGCGCGCGCTATAAACGCCATGTTATGCCCCGTCATGGATTGCAGCACAAACAGATTAAAGCCAACTGGCGGCGTAATTTGCGCCATTTCCACCACGATCATCAGATAAATGCCGAACCAAATCATGTCAAAACCGGCTTGGCGCACCAGCGGCTCGATGACAGCCATAGTCAAAACGATGGAAGACAAACCATCCAAAAAGCAGCCTAAAATGATGTAGAAGACCGTCAAAATTACGATCAGCATTAACGGCGACAACTCCCAGCCACCGATTACTTCAGCCAAATGACGCGGCAAGCCGGTAAAACCCATTGCCAACGACAAAAAGTGCGCGCCCATCAGGATAAAGGCAATCATACTGGAGGTTTTGACGGCGCCCATTAGCGAGTCACGGAAACTTTGCCAATCCAAGCTCTTTTGCATCAGTGCAATCAGTAATGAACCAACGACGCCCAAAACCGCCGCTTCAGTTGCCGTCGCAATGCCGGCATAAATAGAACCAATCACGCAGATGATCAGCGCCACGATCGGGCTCAAACTAACCAGCGCCGAGGCCTTATCACGCCAGTTAAACGACAAATCATCGGTTTCGCCACTTTTACGGAAAAACGAGCTCAACGCCACATAGCCCATAAATAAGCCTGCCAGCATCAAACCAGGAATAATGCCCGCCATAAAGAGCTTGGCAATCGACTCATTTACTGTCACCGCGTAGATAATCAGCGATACCGAAGGCGGAATCAGCAAGCCTAGCGTGCCCGCACCGGCCAAGGTACCAACAATCATACGGTCGCTATAGCGACGCTTCTTCAGCTCAGGGATCGACATTTTACCGACCGTCGCAACCGTGGCGGCTGACGAGCCAGAGATCGCAGCAAACACCGCAGAGCCGGTGATGTTCACATGCAGCAACCCACCTGGTAAACGATACATCCAAGGCGTCAGACCTTTAAACAAGGTCTCTGATAACTTGGTGCGAAACAGGATTTCACCCATCCAGATAAACAGCGGCAAAGAGGTGAGTGTCCAAGAGGAAATCGAGCCCCAAATGGTAATGGCCATCGAATCACCCGTAGGACGACCAGTAAACAGCTCCATACCCACTATGGCACAGCCGATTAAGCTGGCACCGACCCAAATACCTGAGCCCAAAAGAAAAAACAGCACCGCAAGCAACGCCACGGCCAATAACATCTCATCCATTATAGCGCCTCTTCTTGAGCATTAGAGCTTGGGGCCTGCCCAGTCAGCAGCAACCAGCAGTATTCGAAAAATGAGTGCACCACACTGATCGCAAATAGAATCGTGCCCAGCGTGACGACGCTTTGTGGAATCCATAGCGGTAGCGCAATCGAGCCATCACTGACCTCATGAAAGTCCCATGAAAAATAGGTCAGGCGAATCATGTAATACGCGACATAAAGGGTGATTAGAGAGGTCATCAAGAGGGCAAAAACGGTAAAGCCACGCTGCTGCTTAACGCCCATTTTTTCGATAAACAAAGTGACTTGGATGTGCGCTTTATTGCGGAAGGTATACGCCAACGCCAGACAGTTGGCCGCGCCCATCAAGTAACCAGCAATCTCGGTCAAACCAGGCACGTAACCATCGAATAAACGAGTAACAATACTCAGAATGACGCACAAGGCCATCGAGACTAAACACAAAGCGGCGAGAGCACCAGAAAACTTATATAAGCCTTCTAATCCCTTGCCAATAGAACATAGAAACATAGAACAGATTCCGCGATAGGAAGTCGGACAAGGGCAGCGCTTGGCGCTACCCTTGTGGCATCTTACATAGCTTGATAAGCGTCGATTACCGCTTGGCCTTCCTCGCCTGCGTCTTCTAACCAATCATTGGTCATTTGCTCGCCAATCGCTTTTAACTCGTTTTTAAGCGTGTCACTGGCTTCTTGTACGGTCATGCCATTTTTCGCCAGTTCGCCTTTATACCAATCTGCCAACTCTTGCGCTTTTGCCCAGCCCTTTTGCTCTGCTTCTGCCGCTGCCGCCAAGATTACATCTTGCGTCTCTTGATCCAGCTGCTGCCACGCACGCTTGTTTACAAATACCATGTTTTTAGGCAACCAAGCTTTTACGTCGTACCAGTAATCAACGTGCTCCCAAAGCTTTTGATCGTAGCCTGTCGAACCTGATGACAGCATGCTTTCTGCCACGCCCGTCGCAAACGCTTGCGCCACTTCAGCGGCTTCTACTTTGGTAGGAATCGCGCCCATTAGTTCGGCGATGGTCGAAGTAGACGGATTGTAGGCACGGAATTTTAGTCCCTGCATGTCCGCGATTTCGTTGATCTCACGGTTGGCAAATAAGCCTTGTGGCGGCCATGGAATAGAGTACAACAACTTCAAGCGGTGTTTATCCAGCACCTCTTCTAAGGCTGGCTTGGAGGCTTGATACAAATCCCAAGACGAATCAAAATCCGTCGCCAAAAACGGAATCGCATCTAAAGAGTAGATCGCACTTTCGTTACTCAAGGCTGAAATCAAGCGCTCACCAATTGGCGCCAAGCCACGGCGTACCGCGCCATAAATCTCGCCACCCTTAAATAGAGAGCCCGAAGGGTGTGTCACGATCTCGACTTCATCCTGAGCGGCAGAAACCTGTTCGGCAAATTCTTTCGCGATCACAGAATGGTAATTGGTGGCCGAATAGGCCAATGGCATATCCCAAGTTTCAGCGGCCAGCGTCAGGCTTGATAAGCTAAGCGCTAACCCACCAACGGCTGCTTTAACACTCTTTTTAAATGTGTTTTTGTTCATGTTAATTTCCTTGAAGTGACATTTGGCTACCCTCAGAGACCCACATCTCTGATATCAGCGATGTCTGATAAAACGGCACCCTAGCGTTGATAGAGTAAATTGGGCGTATTGTATTAGTTTGTGCAAAGCTGTACGCCAAAAAAGCGCCGTTTTACATATTTTATGCACAATTTAGTCATTTAACGCTAAGCGATAGCAGTTTTTACCCGACATTTTTGCCAAATAAAGCGCCTCATCCACTTTGCGTAACGCATCACGATGCTCATTAGAGGCATGCTTGACCGCCCCCGCACTAATGGTGATCGGTCGCTCAAGACCAAATGGACGGCGTGCAACCTGCAGTAACAACTCGTCCAGACGTGCGGCCAAGGTAATCGCATCAGCGAGTCGCCAAATAATGACGAACTCCTCGCCACCCCAGCGCCCAACACAGCCTTCCTCCCCGACCACATCACGCATTTCTTGCGCCAAGCCGACCAACACTTCATCGCCCGCCATGTGCCCAAATTGATCATTCACATGCTTAAAGTCATCCACATCAACCATGACGAAGAACACCTCCGCCTCGGAGTTCAGCAGCTCATCTTCCATGTAACGACGATTATAAAGTCCAGTTAGGGCATCAGTGGTCGCCAACATCTGCAGCTTTTTATTAGAAGCTTGCAGCTGTTGTTGTGCCGCGCGGCGACTGGACTCGAAATAACAGGAAAACATGAACAGCAGCAGATAAATGGCCATCACATTCACCAGTGCGCTGGTAGTCCAAGGCGAATCCGACCAGCTGTATAGACCTTGCCAGCCAATCCATGCAACTAAGAGAAAATACGCGAGCGTATAGAGACTGCCCCACAGATAACCGAGTAAAAAGATACTCATTAACGGGCTGATAAGCGCCCAAGCGAAGTTATAGTTGATGTTGCCACGCTGATAGATGACCAATAGGCAGACGCTGGTCGCCATTAGTAGCAAGATAAAAGACGCCAATTGCACACGCTTTAGGCCTAGCAAAGCATACAAGGCAAACAATCCCAGCACAGTGCCACCCAAGTCGATGTAAAACATCACTGGATTATCAAAAATCACTGTGTTGTAGAAGCAGTAAAACGTGGTGATGGCCACACACGATAAGATGTAAATCAAGATTAAGCTAACGTGGCGGTACTGCTCATCATCCTTGCTGAGATTCAAATACTTCGCCAATACATACTGGAGCATGCACTCCCTCCACCCAAACGCTAAATAGCGCACTCATCCTTATGCCCAAGAATAAGCAGCATCCATGCCAAAGCTTGGAAGTATAGCCTAATTCTTCTTTTGTCGGGCATGGTAAACGGCAAAACCACGCGCTTTTGTAAGCACCGTATGCTTACTCAACGCGGCATCCATCAGCGGCGGGTAACGTAAAAAGTCATTCGCCACCACAAACAATTCACCATTAAGCGTCAAATGCTGTTTCACATTGATGAAAAAGCGCTCTGCGATCGAATAATCAGTACTCACGCCCGTGTGAAATGGCGGATTGGTGATCACATAGTTAAAGCGTCCTTTGACCTGCGCCAGACCATTGGACGCAATCAGCGTAAGCGCGTCATGACACTCATTGGCCGCAAAGGTAAGCTCAGTCGCCTTTAAGGCGAGCGCCGAGTCATCTAGCGCATGAATATGAGCGCCGGTCTGCTGGTGTAGCCACAAACTGATAATGCCATCGCCACAACCAAAATCGAGCAAACGCGCCTTGGCCACATCGCTCATAAAGCGATGTTGCTGAAGCTGCTCTAATAAGAGCGCGGTGCCTTTGTCTAATTTACCATGACCAAAGACACCAGGAATGCTACACAAGGTCAGCGTCTGGCCTGCCACTTCTTGTTGCCAAGTAGTGATCCACTCCTCAAACACAAACGGCTTCGCTGGCGCTTGTTTATATCCACTGTACAGCAAACAGTGCTTCGCGCTATCAAACTTACCCACGTCTTCAAGCGGCCCTTGTAAGCGCTTCATTGAAGACTTCACACCGCTCTTATTATCTCCCACTAGCCAAACTTGGCCGCCCTTGTTTAAAAGAGGCAAGGTTGCCGCCAGTAGATAATCCAACAGCTCTTTGGCTTTGGGCTGATAGATGATCACATGATCAAATTCTGTTCCTTTGCTGTCATCCCACGTGGCGCCAAAATGCAACGACTCAGCCCCCATGCCAGCTTGCTGCAAGCTCTCAAACACACTGTGAGATTGGCACCATGCAGACACTTGTGCCGCGTTCGCGAGCATCTGTGGATAACGGTCTTCAGGATTGGCAAATAAGACCTTGCCTTGAAACTGCTCGGCGTTTCGCTCAAGCAATAAACTAGGAGAATTAAGATTCATAGGTAATGGCTAACTCATTCATAGAAAGCGTCGACACTGGCGCCAATAAGCGATTCAAGCGCTCGGTCGCTAGGTCAGGTTGAGCCCTTGGATACACAGGCATCGGGCGATCATTGATCAGTGGTCCATGCCAACCGCGGGTTAAAGATAAAAAGTCGGTGATAAACGCATCGCCATGCTCAAAACAGCCTGACAAAATCACATCCACATAACTTAATGTTATGGGATAATTCACACATGGGTGGACGATTTCATTGGTGTGATACGCCCAGTAGGTGCCCTCTGGCAATGGCTCATCTTGGTATGCTTGCAACTGCTGCTTATCGATCTGAGCACGATGATAACCCTGCTCACGCTCATCAAATAACGGAAATTGATCCTCAGCCACTTCGATCAGCACGCCGTTACAGAACTTATCTTCGGCTTGCACGATGGCGACCGTGCTCATGCCAAGCTCTGGCGACATCACTGACCAATGACGCTCAAAGCCATGTAATTTAACCGGCCAAACTTGGCCCGTTTCACCGGTTTTGGCTCGACTTTCTGAACTGATGAGACTGCCGTAGCCAAGTATATAGTGGCGCTGCATAGTCGCTCCCATGGACGTGTGCAAAACAGAGATTTACGGCGGCGCGCCGCCGTTATTCGGAGTGAGGCCAGCTGCCGCTGGCCCGCTAGACATTAATGATGGGCGTGATCCGCTTGGTGTGCCCCGTGATCCATTGTTTCACCCTGGTGCTGAGAGTGATCCATCATCTTGTGTTTCATTGCCGGTGTGTAGCGTGCCATGTCCTCAGGCCCTAACACCGGAGCTTGCATAGCAATGCGCTCGCCGTCTTGCATGACCAAGGTAAAGTCAATCTGATCGCCCACCTTAATCGGCTGAGTCAGTCCCATCATCATGATGTGGTAACTACCTGGGCGTAACGCCACTTGCCCGTGAGCTGGCACAGTGACCGAAGCGACTTGGGACATTTTCATGGTGTCACCCTGCATTTCGCTTAAATGAATCTCGACAGTCTTGGCCGCATCACTTTCCACGCTGACCAAATGGCGTACTTGATCGCTGTGATTAGTCAAAGTTACATAAGCACCACTGGCAGGCGCCCCTGGTGGCATGGCACGTACGGCTGGTTGACTGATTTCGATATCACTGGCCAAAACCAAGGTGCTGGTTAAGGCAGCACAAACGGCCAGCATTTGGCGTAACACGCGCAAGGACATAGCAAAACTCCTTAAAAAATGGCGGCGCACAAACCTTCGCAGTGCGCATGCGACTAAGCACCACGACTGCGGTGCTAGCGACTAAAACAGCGGTATTGTAGGTAAAAGCTGGGCAAAAGGCGATCAAAGATCGCCCAGTAGCGCCTAAAGAGAAGGCCCGTCTAACAGCTTGCCCATACTGATGCGCGGCTCAACTTTAAAGCCAAGGGACTCATAAAAGGCAATCAGATCGGGGTTGTTAATTTCACGGACTTGAAGATTGACCTTAATGCAGCCCAATGACTGCAAGGTATCAAATGCAGACTTGATCAAATCTGTGCCAATGCCTTTACGACGGTGCTCAGGATGCACTGCCACGGCATACAACCAGCCACGATGACCGTCATAGCCCAGCATACATGCCCCCACCATGACACCTTCTTCCCATGCGACTAGGATTAAATCGTCCACATCCAGCTTAGTGGGTAGCATAGAGCGCGGCGCATTGTGTGACGGATCGTCCGGAAAGACCATCTCCCACAGCTCAACAAGAGGCTCTAAATCGATTGGCTGTACCCTTCTTATTGTCATCACATCATCTCCTCTTGGTACACCTTCTTCACTTCAATATATACAAAACTGGTGCGCTTGCCCATGGCGCACCAATTTTGTTCGCTGATAATGTACAAAAGTTATACGAATGTCTTAGGCAATTGTCTCACTAAAACAAGAAGCTGCTACCGACAAACAGTAACAGCACGGCAAACAGTTTTTTTAGCAAGCCGGAATCCAAACTGTGTGCCAAACGAGCGCCCAAGCGCGCACTGAACATACTGGTCGCCGCGATCCCCACTAATGCCGGCAAATAGACATAACCAATGCTGTTATCAGGCAAATCAGCGTGGCCGTAACCAGTGACCATAAAAGTCAACGCTCCCGACAATGCGATCGGTAGACCACAGGCCGCAGATGTGGCCACCGCCTGCTTCATTTCTGTTCCTTTCCAAGACAAAAATGGCACCATCAAAGAACCGCCACCAATGCCAAAGATCGCCGAGGCCCAACCAATAATACCGCCGGCACCGACCAATGTTGGCTTAGCCACAGGTTTAGGATCGCCCTTTGGACGCCAGCCAAACCACATTTGAAACGCCATAACGATGGCAAACACACCAATGATCTGCTGCAAATCTTCGCCTGGAATCAGCGATGCTGTGACACCCCCCAAAGCGCTGCCCACTAAAATACCTCCGGCTAACCAAGTCACCAACGGCCACAACACCGCGCCTTTTTTGTGGTGCGCTAATACCGAATTGATTGAGGTAAACAAAATGGCCGCAAGGGAGGTCCCGACTGCCAAGTGTGTCAGTACTTCTGGTGCTACCCCTTGCGCCGCAAAACTAAACACCAACACCGGCACAATAATCAGACCGCCACCGATACCAAATAAGCCTGCCAACACACCAGAGCATGCGCCCAATACCAAATACATTAAAAAATCCACGCGCCGTGTACTCCCAAAACACAAAAAAAATCGCCACTATTGTACGCTTGTTCAGGCGCAATAGCCCATCTATCAAGCGCATACAGGTAAGAGCATTCACCCTAGTTGCGTCATCCTTTAGCGAGATTTTGGGCGCATCGCGAACTCTTACCTGACCTAGAGGTCTGTATCAGGGTAAAATGCGTATAAGACACACTGCTAACCAAAGAAAGATTGACCTATGAAAGCGCTGAGCAAAGCTGAAATCATTTTTTACATCGCTGCCTTCTTATCTATTTTCGGCGTTGCTGCCATTGTCAAAATGGTGCACTCAGAAGATCCCCTGCCGGATGCTCTGGGTCCCTGTAACTTAGACACCGGGCACTGCATGTTGCAAACGGGGCCAGAGCGCCTGAGTAGCGCTACCATTCAGTTTGATGACGGCATTCGCCTTAATCGTCGTATCGACACCACGCTGGAGCTGCCTAGCGCACTGCAAAATGCTCAAGAAGTCACCCTCGTATTAGAAGGTCGTGACATGTATTTGGGGGTTTACGAATACCCACTGCGCAAACTACCTGATAACACTTGGACCAACAAAGTGGTGGTGCCATTGTGTACCGACGAACGTATGCAGTGGGTGTTAAAAGTGCAGTTGGTCGATGCTATGGGGCGTGACCAAGAGTGGGCGTACTTGTTTGATATTGAAAACCCCAATGAAGCGCTTTAGTAGCGCCATCTAATCCGCGTATTATTACGCGGTTTTGGGGGAAAGAAGCGTTGGCTCATCACTGGCCACAACGCCATCACGCCCAGTGTGTTTGGCCTGATAGAGTCGCTCATCCACGTGACTAAAAAAGCGACTAGGACAGCACGCTTCACTAGGCGTGATTTCAGCTAAACCCGCGCTCACCGTTAGGTAAGGCGCCACTGGCGAACGCTCATTGGCCAAGGCCATCTGCCGCAGTTCATCCAGCAGCTGCTGCATCTGTTGTTCGGCAACGGCCAGCGCAGTATTGCGCCAAATAATGGCAAACTCTTCACCGCCACAGCGGGCGCAAAATTGTCCCTGCGCCTGTGTGTGACGCTCCAATAACCGAGCAAACTGACTTAAGCACTCATCCCCCACGGCATGCCCGTAAGTATCGTTCAACACTTTAAAGTAATCCAAATCGATAAACGCCAAACACAGTGGCTGCTGATGCTCGCGGGATGTCTCCCATACAGCGTTAAATTCTCGCTCAAATGCACGTCGATTGGCGATATCCGTCAGGGCGTCAATATTGGCTAAGCGCTCCGCCTTTTGCTCGGCTAACTTGCGCTCGGTGACATTTTGATGCGCGACTACCAGAAACAGCTGCTCACAATGCCAAAATGGAGTCACACGCATGATGAACCAACGCTGTTGGTCTGGGCTATGGCAGGGGTATTCTAAGGTAAATTCTGACTCGGTTTGGGCGATGACCGCACGAATACCTTGGCTCGCTTGGATACCAAAATCATCACCATTGGCGGCGGCCGCATCGCAGACATCTAGATAGTTCACCTGTTGCCAAACGCTTTGCAAGTCACAGGCATTCAGGTCTGCAAACGCCTTCCAACTTTCGTTAACAAAGACGATTTGTCCTTGCTCATCAATCACGGCAAGGTGGTCGGTCATCGAGTCGATTACCGAGCTTAAAAACTCAAATAATGCCTGCACACATGTCCTTATTATTAAAAAGTTTGGCCCACAAATCCTTAGGCAAGAATCCATATTGTAGACCGCATTGTCTGTAAACAATAAGAAAAGCCGCATCAAGTTGCCCTGATGCGGCTAGCGTTCTTTAGGGTACTAAGGCCCTTATACGCTTAGAAAAAGCCCATTGGATTAGTGTCGTAGCTGACCAAGAGATTTTTTGTTTGCTGATAATGATCGAGCATCATCTTATGGTTTTCACGGCCAACGCCGGACTTCTTGTAGCCACCAAACGCCGCGTGCGCAGGATACTGATGGTAGCAATTGGTCCACACACGCCCCGCTTCAAGCGCTCGCCCGACACGGTAGGCGCGGTTCATATCTCGCGTCCAAAGGCCGGCTCCCAAGCCAAACTCACTGTCATTAGCGATCTCGATGGCATCCGCTTCGTCTTTAAAAGTCGTCACCGAGACCACTGGGCCAAAGATTTCTTCTTGGAACACGCGCATCTTATTGTGACCTTTTAGCAGCGTTGGCTCGATGTAATACCCCTTATCAAAGCCTTCACCGACTTGGGCAATGTTGCCACCCGTCAGCACTTCAGCGCCTTCTTGACGGCCGATTTCAATGTATTCCAAGATTTTCTCGTACTGCTGTTGTGACGCTTGCGCCCCAACCTGCACCTCAGTGTCGAGCGGGTTACCGCGCTTGATCTTAGCCGCACGCTCCAACACCATGCCCATAAAGTCATCGTAAATGCTTTCTTGAATCAAAGCTCGCGATGGGCAAGTACACACCTCACCTTGGTTGAAGAAGGCCAATGCTAAGCCTTCGGCACACTTCTCAAGGTATTCAGGCTCTTGCTGCAAAATGTCTTCAAAGAAGATATTAGGCGACTTACCGCCAAGCTCTACCGTCGACGGAATAATATTGTCCGCCGCGTATTTCATGATTTGACCGCCCACAGGCGTAGAGCCAGTGAAGGCAATCTTGGCGATACGCGTACTTGTCGCCAGCGCTTGGCCGACTTCGCGCCCAAAACCATTGACCACATTCAACACACCAGCTGGGATTAAATCACCGATCAGCTCTAGGATTTTCAAGATCGAGATAGGCGTTTGCTCGGCTGGTTTAAGCACCACACAGTTACCTGCTGCAAGTGCGGGAGCCAGTTTCCAAGCGGCCATCAGCATCGGGAAGTTCCACGGAATGATTTGTCCAACCACCCCAAGCGGTTCTTGAAAATGGTAAGCCACGGTGTCTTGGTTAAGATCACTGATACCACCTTCTTGCGCGCGAATCACGCTGGCAAAATAGCGGAAGTGATCCACGGTCAGTGGCACATCTGCGGCCAGTGTTTCACGCACCGCTTTACCATTGTCCCAAGTTTCGGTTACCGCTAGCATCTCATGATTGGCTTCGATGCGATCGGCAATTTGCAATAGCATATTGGCGCGATCGGTGACCGAGGTCGCTGCCCAGCTGGCTTTCGCCGCATGCGCTGCATCGAGCGCCAACTCAATATCCGCCTGATCTGAGCGCGGCACCTGTGTGTACACTTCACCCGTAACAGGGCTGACATTATCAAAGTACTGGCCATTGACTGGTGCCACCCATTGGCCATTGATGTAATTTTCGTAGCGAGTGTTAAAAGAAACGACTGAGCCTGGTTGGCCCGGTTGTGCGTAGATCATGTTGCTCTCCCATCAGAGTCTAACTGTGTTCACCGGTCACCTTTGCACTGGGCCGATGGCGCTATCCGTTAAGATGGTGAGCATTGTATTTATTTCTTTTACGATGATAATCTAGCGATTCGTTAAATCACTTTTGCATATATGTAACAATGTTTCACTGGGAAGGCATCGCCGAATTCGTCACCGTGGCCGATGAAGCCAGCTTCACCGCCGCCGCTAAAATCTTAGATATTTCTACCGCTCAAGTGAGTCGTAAACTCACAGCCTTAGAGCAACGTTTGGGAGCCAAGCTGGTTCGCCGCACCACGCGCCATGTCTCCTTGACGGATGTGGGGATTATTTATTACCAGCACTGTAAGCAATTGCTGCAAGGCCTTGAGCAAGCAGATCAGGCGGTGATCAATATGTCTGGTGTGCTGACAGGACATTTAAAAGTCACCGCTGCCAGTACCTACGGTGAAAAGCGCATTGCGCCGCTGATCAATGATTTTATGGCGCTGCACGAACAACTCACTATTGAATTAGTACTCAGCAATGAGCGTTTAGACTTGGTACGCGATGGGTTTGATTTAGCGATCCGCTTGGGCAAATTAGAGGATTCCAGCATGATCGCAAAGAAGCTGGACACGCGCGTACAACATCTGTGCGCAACACCCGCCTACCTCGAAAAATACGGCACACCGACTCAGTTATCACAGTTACAGCATCATAATTGCTTACTAGGCAGCACCGATTATTGGCGTTTTTGTCATGGCGGAAAGCACCACAAACTGCACCCAAAAGGCACTATCTCCTGCAATAATGGCAATGCGCTGCTGGATGCAACCCTGAAAGGCATGGGCTTAGCGCAATTGCCAGATTACTATGTACAAGATTATCTGGACCGTGGCGAGCTGGTCACGGTATTAGACGAATACCGTGAACCCGAAGATGGTATTTGGGCGGTCTACCCGTACAGTCAATATCCGTCACCCAAGGTGACACAGCTGGTCGACTTTTTAAAACACGCGATGTAAAGACGCGCTAGTGGCTGTCGCACAAATACTTTTGGTACAAGTCAGTGACTGGCGCCTCAAACAACTCTTTGACGGCCGCCTTCGCGTCGACCATATCCACCACATTAAAATGCCGTGACAACGCTTTGCGTCCAAAAAAGTCCAAAAAGCCTGGGCGCACCACCACGTCGACGTCCAGCCGGCCACGGCCTTTCGAGACTGGCACAAATTGAATGCTGGCATAGGGAAGCTGATCGCCATCACGACGCACAAAATGGAAGTGCCCCTTTTCACCACGAACGTGGGCGAGCGCCAATTCGCGCTCCCAAGGGTACTCATCGATCAGTAGACATACCTCGTCAAAGGTATCGATTTCTAAATCGTAAGACACCAGCTGTTGCTGAAAATTATGCTGCTGGTAACTGACTGTAATAATGGCCATAAACACTCCTTGCTTGACCGTTATATCCTTATAATCATTAAGCCCCTTTACTATAGACCACTTACTATTGATGTAAACCTAACCGCCCATGATTTACACAAAAGGTTGACCCGACCCAATTTACATCGCGCCTGCATTGTTACGCTCTGCCCTAGTATATTATTTGGCTTAGTCAGCGCTTTGCTTTACCTTATGGGGCAAAATTGATTGGTTAGGTGTGAAGTAATCGTGCAGCAGGATGTTCTCTCATTAATTGAGCAAAATTACCCGTCGTTATCGCCCTCAGCGCGCGCCATAGCGAACTATCTCCAACAGCACCCGCTGGCGATTGTCAGCCAGACCTCGGCTCAGATTGCCGAGCAAACCGGCACTTCTAAGGCCACCGTCAGTCGTTTCTTCCGCCAACTTGGCTTCGAATCACAGCAAGATGCCAAGCAAGCACAACTCGCCTTGCGCCAAAGCGGCGTGCCCGTGATGACCCACGATCAAAGCATCGACCAGACCGCGACTGAGCTTAATAACTTGGCGCAAACTTTTGCGGGGCTAAACCCTGAGACACTCGCTGCCGTTAGCCAACAAATCGCCCACGCCAGCCGCGTGACCTTAATCGGCTTTCGCAACTCTTACCCAGTGGCTCTGCATTTTCGCCAGCAACTGCAACAGATTCGCCCAGCCGTGCGCCTATTACCCCAGCCAGGGCAAACATTAGGCGAAGACATTCACGATATTTTAGAAGATGAAGTGGTGATTCTGTTGGGCTTTCAGCGTCGCACCAAAGCGTTTAAGTCTATTATCAACGCCCTGACTGGCCGCAACGTGATTCTCATCACCGACCCGACAGGCCAAGTGTATAACCAACACGCCAACCATATTTTGATCTGTCACCTTGGTAACGAAAACCCATTTTACAGCTACGCTGCTCCGATGAGCCTCGTCTCTATGCTCTGCAACCAAGTCTACGAACAGCTGGGCGAAACCGCGCAACTGCGCACTCAATCGATCTCAAATCTGTACCACGACTTGGATGAACTGGAAGGTTAATTAGCCCAAGGGGCCGCCAAGGATAGTTTTGGCCAAGCCAGACATAATGCCAGCGCCAGTTTCGGTACGCAGCTCTTGGTACCAAGCTTGCGTCGTCTCACGGTCAAAACCGTGAGTCACATGACAGCGTTGGCGTGCTTTGAGCACAAGATCTTTGACGCGCTCTAAGCGACCGCTTTGGTAACATTGCAGCGCGCCTTCGATATCGCAACTGGCGGCGAAGCAATGCCCCAATACCACAGAGTCTTCCAGCGCAGCGCAGCCGCCTTGGCCGATATCTGGCGTGGTGCTATGGCCCGCATCACCAAGCAATGCAACACGGCCTTTCACCAATGAACTAAATGGCTCGACGTCGTGGATTTCAATACGATTGGTGGTCTCAGGATTGATGGCATCGATTAGGCGTTGAACCGGTTCAGCCCAGCCTTCGAAGTAACCTTTTAGGTCATTTACCACCGTTGAGCGGTCTTCTGGTAAATCTTTTGGCAACGGCACATCAAAGAAGAAGTAGAAGCGATTGCCAGCAATTGGCATCACAGAAACACGTTTGCCATCGGCAACAAACATAGTCCACTGGTCGGCTGGGGCAATGGCTTCATCGATTTCGACTAAGCCATTCCAATTCACATACCCCGCATAGCGACGCTCGACTTTACGGCCTAATACATATTCTCGAGCGATAGAGTGCGCGCCATCGGCCGCGATCATAAAATCACCCTGAGCAGCGGAGCCATCGGTAAAGGTCGCGGTCACGCCGTCTTCATCTTGCGTCACGCATTCCAAGCGTTTGCCAAACTGGACTTTATCGCGCCCCCACCAGTCAATCATGCGTGTCTGCAGATGGGCGCGCGAGACAGGACATGGACGCTCGCCCACTTCGTCGACTAAAGGTTTTAAACTAAAGCGTGTCATCTGGGCAGAGCTGAAACCTTCAAGGTAAGCCATATTGTGTAGTGGACCACCGAGGTCATCCATGATGTCCCCCATGCCTAAGTGATTCATGCATTTAACGCCATTGGACCAAATCGAGATCGCCGCACCCACTGGCTTCATCTCTTTGACCGCCTCAAATATCTCGCATTCTATGCCTTGTTGATGCAAAGCAGCGGCAGCAGACATTCCGCCAATACCAGCACCAATAATGATCGCTTTCATACCGCACTCCTTTAGCCCATTGCTCAATGTAACGGCTATCAAGAATCGTGCCCAAGCTTTAAAGGCCACTATTTTCTATTACAAACAATAAGTTAAGAATTAAACAAAACGGGCCAAGTGATTTCGCCAACCACTCACGCACCAATAAGGTGCTCTATTAGCTGCCACGATAAGTGCTATAAGAGTACGGCGTCACTAGCAGTGGTACGTGATAGTGACTGGCTTCATCCGCGATGCCAAAGCGCAGTACCACCACGTCAAGAAAGCGTGGTTCAGGCATCTCAACGCCTTGCTTGGCAAAGTAATCACCTATGGCAAACTCTAGTTCGTAGCGCCCGACTTGGAAGCTGTCGCCTTCTATCAGTGGCGCATCACAGCGGCCATCGTCATTGGACAGCGCTCGCTGCACCACGCTTCGGGTGCCATCGTCTGCCAGTTGAAAGAGCGTAATCGCCACACCAGCCGCCGCAAGACCATGTGTTGTATCTAAGATATGTGTCGTTAAATATCCCATCGAGCCTCCCATAGACTGCTTGATAACCACTATGTAGGATAAAAATTAGCGCTTCATCGCTACAGAGATTACGCTCAAAACTCTAGCAGCGCCAAATACAAATACAGATATCACAGCTCACAGGAGTGTGTATGGACACCACAGAGACAGCGTTACTTGATCAAGATAAGCCAAGCTTTATCAAGCAGTTGAAGGACATCTACGAACACTCTAAATGGGTCGCCGAGGCACTTTATGAGCAACGCGACACGCTTAACCAGCATCCTGAAGGCATCCAAATAGCGGTGCAAAGCGCGCTGCGCGATATCGTCGAAGCCGCCGACCACAACACTCAGCTAGCGCTGCTGCGAGCACACCCCGATTTGGCCGGAAAAGCCGCATTAGCAGGCGAACTCACCGATGCCTCCAGCAACGAGCAAGCGGGCGCCGGGCTTGACCAACTCTCCCCTCCGGAACTGGAGCGTTTCTTAGCGCTTAATGAAAGCTACCGCGACAAGTTTGGTTTTCCCTTCATTATGGCAGTGAAGGGCGCGAGCAAAGATCAAATCCTCGAAGCCTTCGAAGCACGCCTTCCCAACACTGTTGCAACAGAGTTTCGTTATGCCCTGAATGAAGTACATAAAATCGCAGGTTTTCGCTTGGCAGCGCTGCCGGACTCTCTGTGGGCACAGCCATCATGCTAAATCAGCCTATTTGCGACAGGGATTGAAGCGAAGCGTTTCGCACCTTTCGTTTCAGTTGACAAATATTAGAAACAATTGTTTCATACTGCCAAGCAAAGGAGCGACTTATGAAACACGCAATCGTCCAAAACCCGTTTTTACGCCTACCAGAACACTTCTCCCCGACGGTGGTGGCTGCCTCTGAGCAATCACTTGCAGGTATGCGTTTAGCGGTGAAAGATTTGTTTCATATGGAAGGTTTGCCAACCACAGCTGGTAACCCAACGTGGCTCGCTACCCATGATCAACCAACAGCAACCGCATCGAGCGTGAGCACCTTGCTAAGCGCAGGCGCGCAGTTCGTCGGAAAGACGATTACCGACGAATTGGCTTACAGCCTAAACGGGCAAAATATTCATTACGGCACACCAGAAAACCCAATTAACCCAGAGCGTTTACCGGGTGGTTCGTCATCAGGCTCGGCGGTCGCGGTTTCTGGCAAGCTGGCTGAGATTGGTTTGGGCACGGATACCGGCGGTTCCATTCGTGTGCCATCAAGCTACAACGGCTTGTTTGGTTTACGCCCGACTCACAGCGCCATCGCGATGGATAACATGGTGGCGTTAGCTCCGTCTTTTGACACGGTTGGCTTTATGACCCGTAGCCTTGATGAGCTGATCAAGGTTGCTAAAACTTTGCTACCGAATCAACAACCACTGCTTGCTAAAACACTGATTTCCAAAGTATTAATCGAACAAGTTGAACACAAAGACGCGCTACTTAAGCAGCTAGACACATGGGCAGATCAAGGCAAGCTCAACATAGATGAAAGCCTTGAAATCGACCCAGTGTACTGGCAAACCGGTGCAACCTTCCGCACCCTACAAGGGGCGGAAATTTGGCAAACTCACGGTGAGTGGATCACACAAAACGATCCTGATTTTGCGCCAGACATCGCCAGCCGCTTTGAGTGGACGAAAACCATCAGTACAGACGACGTCAGCGACGCCAAAGCACAACAAGCGAAGTTTCGCGCATGGCTTGATGAACAGCTGGAAGGTGCCGTCTTGATACTGCCAACCACACCAGGTCGTTCGCCACTTTTAACGATGAAAGACAATGAGTTAGCCGATTACCGTAACCAGCTTTTAGAGCTGACGGCGATCGCTGGTCTATGCGGTCTCCCACAATTGCACTTACCCGTTTGTGAGATCGATGGCGCACCGTGTGGCCTATCCCTAATAGGCCCTCGCGGTAGCGACCTAAGTTTGTTAGCCCTAGCCAAAGAACTAATGGAGTAACGCATGTCTTCGATTTCACCTTCTATTGCCTTTACCGCACCACATCACGAGGCGACCAAAGCCGGTCAGGCTATTCTTGAACAAGGCGGCACTGCTATTGAAGCGATGGTCGCTGCGGCAGCAACCATTGCGGTGGTGTACCCACACATGAACGGTTTAGGTGGCGACGGTTTTTGGCTGATCAGCGAACCGGGTAAAGCGCCAATTGGCATCGATGCCTCTGGTAAAGCGGCGCAACTGGCGACATTAGACTTCTTCCAAGGCGACGATGCGATCCCTGCACGCGGCGGTAAAGCAACCGTGACTATGGCGGGCGCGGTAGCGGGTTGGCAAAAAGCCTTAGACATCAGCGCCTTCTGGCAAGCGCCTAAGTCATTAAGCGAACTGCTGCAAAATGCCATCGATCATGCAGAGAATGGCATTGAAATTACAGAAAGCCTGCAAGCTGCCAGCCAAAAAGTACATAACGATTTAGCCTCTCTACCGGGCTTCGTACAGTTTTTAGATCAAGGTGAAACACTGACTCACGGTAACCGCTTAACCCTAAGCACTTTGGCGCAAACGTTAAAACACCTAGCAGAAATCGGCTTAGACGATTTCTACCACGGCACAGTGGCAGAGAAGCTGGCGGCCGACCTTGAAGCGGCTGGCTCGCCGATTCGCTTGGCGGATTTTCACGATTACCGCGCCGAACAAGTGACGCCATTAAGTGTGGAGACAGGTGTAGGCAAACTTTACAACCTGCCGGCACCGACGCAAGGCATTGCTTCCTTGATCATCTTGGCACTGTACGATCGCATTCATCAGCTAGGCGATGGCGGTGAAACCGATATGGCGCACCTACTGATCGAAGCCACCAAGCAAGCCTTTATCGCTCGCAACGAATACGTCACTGACCCAGCGCGTTTAAGCGTTGAACTACAAGAGTTACTGAGCGATGAAAGCCTAGCGTCCATGGCTGACAAGATTACCATCGACCAAGCCCAAGTATGGCCACACCCAGCGAAACACGGCGACACCATTTGGATGGGCTGCTGTGACAGCGAAGGCCGTATGGTGAGCTACATCCAAAGTCTTTACTGGGAATTTGGCAGCGGCATCGTCAGCCCAAGCACTGGCATTGTGTGGAACAACCGCGGCTCATCGTTCAGCCTTGAAAAAGGCCATTTGCAAGAACTTAAGCCGAATTTAAAGCCATTTCACACCCTAAACCCTGCTTTTGCAGAACTTAACGATGGCCGTCGTATCAGTTACGGCACCATGGGTGGCGAAGGCCAACCACAAACCCAAGCGGCGTTGTTCAGCCGTTACGTGTACCACAAGCAACCACTGGCCCAGAGCATTGCCGCAGGCCGTTGGTTACTCGGTCGTACATGGGGAGATGTGAGCCACAACTTAAAAGTGGAAAGCGATTTCGCGGCGGAAGCCGCAGAGACATTGATTGCCCGCGGCCATGACCTAGTCGCCGTGCCAGCGTGCAATGAATTAATGGGCCATGCGGGCGCTGTCGTGTTGTTCCCTGAGGGCAATACCGACGCCGCAACCGACCCACGCAGTGATGGTTTAGCCGTTTCTTCGGCTAGCTACTCAGGTTAAGTCATTTGGCCTGAAATGCGTCGAAGTTGATTATGAAAGCGCCGGCTCGCAAATAGAAAGTCATTCAGACTGAGCCGCCAATTAGGTTATGGCCGCCGGCTGGCAGACATCCCTGTCTGCGACAGCCTACCCAGCCCATCCATGGGCTGGTGCTTGCCATAACCTAATTGGCTGTCTCACTAGATGAAGTACGTATTCAATGGGATCAAAACAATTCTAGAGGCCAGCAATCAGGATGATTGCGTAGGCTTAATCGGCACATGGATGTGCCGTCTAAGCCGGGCCGAAGAATTCGTTTTGATTCCAATCAAACACAACAGTCCCTAAGCAGGAGTTAAAAAGTAGATGTCATTCATAATGGAAAACTATTCCATGATTTTAGCCATGATGGGCACAGGCGTAGTCGCGGGTATCTTGGCAGGTCTTTTAGGTGTTGGTGGCGGTATCGTAATCGTGCCGGTGCTGTTTTTCTTGTACCAAGGCTTAGGTGTTAGTGCTGATACAGCAATGCTAGTGGCGACCGCTACATCTCTAGCCACGATTATCCCAACGTCGATCAGCTCGATCCGGGCCCACAACGCCAAAGGCAATGTGGATTTCCAACTACTTAAGTTTTGGGGCGTGTTTATTTTTGCTGGCGTGATGATCGGCTCATACGTGGTGACGCGCGTGGAAGGCCAATGGCTAACACTGCTATTCGGTGTGATTGCGACTCTGTCTGCACTCAATATGTTGCTGGGTAAGAAAGACGCTTTTTTCCAGTCTCTTCCAGGTAAAGGTGGTCAAAGTATCATCGCGACTTGCATTGGTTTCTTCAGCTCTATGGTGGGTATCGGTGGCGGTACGCTAACCGTGCCTACTCTGACTTTCTGTAACTACCCAGCACACCGTGCTGTCGGCACAGCCGCGGCGGTAGGTCTGATTATTTCTCTGCCAGCGGCGGTCACTATGTTGATCGCAGGTCAAACGCCAGTGGATTCACCATTCGGTACTTTCGGTCTAGTAAACCTTGTCGGCGCAGCCTGCATTATCCCACTGACCGTTTTGTTCGCACCAGTCGGTGCGGGCCTTGCCAACCGTTTGAACGCGGCCATGTTGAAAAAAGTGTTCGCGGTAACACTGATTTTCACTGGCCTAAGAATGCTTTACCAAGTTTTAGCGTAGGAGCTATTCATGCAACCTCTACAATTTCCACCACGTTTGCTAATGGGTCCAGGCCCAATCAACTGTTACCCAAGTGTGTTGCAAGCCATGTCAACGCAGTTAGTCGGTCAATATGACCCGACGATGACGAGTTACATGAACGAAGTGATGGCGCTGTACCGTCAGGTCTTCAATACGCAAAACGAACAAACTTTCCTAATCGATGGTACGTCTCGTGCGGGCATCGAAGCGTCTTTGGTGTCTGTGCTTGAGCCTGGTGATAAAGTGCTTGTGCCAATCTTCGGTCGTTTCGGTCATCTTCTAACAGAGATCGCGGAACGCGCCGACGCGGAAGTACACACCATTGAAGTGCCTTGGGGTGAAGTCTTCGATCCACAACAAATCGAAGAAGCGATCAAACGCGTACAACCAAAAGTATTAGCCATTGTTCAAGGCGATACCTCAACGACTATGCTGCAGCCATTAAATGAAATCGGCGGCATCTGTCGTGCCCACGATGTGTTGCTGTACACGGACGCGACGGCTTCTATCGGTGGTAACCCATTTGATATGGACGCGTGGCAAATTGACGCAGTCTCTGTTGGTCTACAGAAATGTCTTGGCGGACCATCTGGTAGCGCGCCAGTAAGCTACAGCGATCGTTTTGTTTCCGCTGTTCGCAAGCGCCACCATGTGGAAGCGGGTATCCGTGATGCACACCATACAGAGTCCGCTGGTTCTCGCATTCGCTCGAACTACTTCGATCTTGGCATGATTATGGATTACTGGGGCGAAGAGCGTCTAAACCACCACACGGAAGCGGCAACTATGCTGTTTGGCGCACGCCAATGTGCCGTGGAACTGCTACGCGAAGGCCAAGACTCAGTGATCGCTCGTCACCAATTAGCAGGCAATGCCATGCTTCAAGGTATTAAAGCGATGGGCTTGAAGCCATACGGTGATCTAAGCAACAAAATGAGCAATGTGGTTGGCGTTCATATCCCTGACAATGTTGATGGCGAGAAAGTACGTCACGATATGCTCAACATATTTAACATCGAAATCGGCACGAGCTTTGGCCCATTAAAAGGCAAAGTATGGCGTATCGGTACCATGGGCTACAACGCACGCCAAGACGCTGTTTTGCACACGCTTCAGTCTCTTGAAACCGTGCTTCGCGGCCAAGGTTTTGCTCTGCCAAATGGTGAAGGTGTCGACACAGCGATGGCAGTATATGCGGCAACGCAAAAGGCCAGCCTATGATGGATTTCAAACGCCTTGGCCAAGCCGTCATGGAGCGCTTGGAGACGCTTGGCAAGATTAGCCAAGCGTCTGAATACCTTGATCGACGCTACCTGACGGAGCAACATAAAGAAGCCAATCAATTGGTAGGTAGCTGGATGGAAGCCGCAGGCATGCAAACTTGGCAAGATCAAGCAGGCAACCTGTGGGGGCGCTTTGAGGCGGAAGATGCCAACGCACCGCGTTTTATTATGGGCAGCCATTTAGACACGGTACCCAACGGTGGCAAATACGATGGCATGCTTGGCGTGGTTGCGCCAGTGACCTTGATCGAAGCCTTCCAAGCAGAAGGTATTCGTCTGCCTTTCCATTTGGATATCGTGGGCTTTGGTGACGAAGAAGGCACTCGCTTTGGTTCAACTCTGCTAGGTAGCCGCGCCTTAACCGGTCAATGGCCCGCGAGCTGGGCCGAGCTAAAAGACGATGACGGTATTAGCCTTGCCGAGGCGCTGGAAAACTTCGGTTTAAGCTTTGATAAAGTGTCTGAAGCGGCCATTTCTACGGACAATTTGAAAGGCTACCTTGAGCTGCATATCGAGCAAGGCCCTGTTTTAGAAGAGAAAAACCTTCCCGTAGGTGTGGTCAGTGCCATCGCTGGCGCTAAACGTTTTGAGTTTACCGTTACCGGTATGGCCGGTCATGCGGGCACTGTACCAATGCCAATGCGTCTAGACGCACTAGCAGCCAGCAGTGAAATGATTTTAGCGGTGGAAACCGTTGCCAAAGAACATGGCGTGGTGGCGACTGTGGGCCAGATCAGCAACCGCCCAAATGGCGTCAATGTGATCTCTGGCAAAACCGTTTTCTCATTGGATATTCGTAGCGAACACGACCAACAACGTGATGATGCTTTGGCCGATATCATGGAGCGTTTGGCGAATATCGCCGCAAAACGCAACGTAACGTTAGAACATCAGCAAACTCACAGCGCCAACGCCGTGCATTGTGATGCCAAGCTGCAAAGCGTGTTGCGTGATGCCATCGCCGCGCAAAATATCGACGTACACACCTTATTCTCTGGTGCTGGACACGATGCCATGGCGATTGCAGATATTTGCCCTGTGGCGATGCTGTTTATGCGCTGTGATAAAGGCATTAGCCACCATCCGGCGGAAGCCATTATGACCGAAGATGTGGTCGCGACTTTAGCGGTGTTAAGCCATACATTGCAGAGTTTGAAATAGGTTTTTGGATTGACGAGCTAGGGCACAACGCCTCGCTCCCGGAGCAGGCTCTGCAGCTATAAGGGGGCAGATCCCTTTAACGAAAACACTCATAGACTAAGCCATTGAACATTTAAGGGATCTGACCCCTGGATTACTTACAGGAATCTCCCATGCAATTTACTCGAATTTATAATGACGATCAGGGCAAAAGCCATTTCGGTGAAGTAAATATCGCTGTCCGCGATGGCGGGCCAATCGGTATGTTGTCGGAGCGTTTTTCTGCGGGTGAGATGATTTTTCGTGAAACCCCTGCCGACTACGATTTCAAATGGCACCCAGCACCACAGCGTCAGTTGTTGTTTATCATCAAAGGCAGCTGTGAATTTAAAGTGTCGAACGGTGAAACCCGCCAATTCAAAGGCGGTGACGTGCTACTGCTAGAAGACACCGAAGGCGAAGGCCACTGCTCTAAAGCATTGAACAACGAAATCCGCCACTCGATTTTTGTCACCCTTCCAGAAGGGACAGTGCTATAGGCTCGTCGCGCTTTTCATTTTAAAGCATGACCACCTCCTCACACCTGCTTCTTACGAAAACTCTCTAGCAGCCAATCCACCACTGGGTCGGCAATATCGGCGGCGCGGTCGTAGCTCATCCATGATTGGTAGTCGATCATGGTGAGGTTTTCTTGCTCGCCAAGCACCCAAGACCAGTCAATGTGGTTGGCAATGTCGTCCATGTTGTCTTCGACGAAGCTTTTGAGCGAGTAACTGGCCTCGTGTATCTCGCCATTTTCCATTAAGCCAAGAGGCTGGTTAAAGCGAAAGTTATGCAGCACGGTTTCAAGATCAAGTGCACTGTCACCGCCGGTGTAGCGAAATAGCTCTTTTTCTAGTCGATCGCGACGTTCGACGGCTTCTTCAATGATTTTCTGTTGGTACTCTTCGCCTTGGTGCATGAAGAAGTTTAGCCCAGGAGCACTGGCAGAGTCTCGAAACATACGGCTGTTGCTGCCTGATTCCCAAGGCTCTAGGCCAAATTGGTTATACACCATTTGGTCGAGCATTTGACTGTTCTCCCCCTCTGCCAGCCAGTCTTGCACTGTCTTAGGTGCGCTTTCAAATTGCTGTTGCTGGGTTCGCACAGCGTCGATTAATCCAGCAAATTTATTAACAAGGTCGTTAATTTTGTCAGCTTGTGGGTGCAAGTTATCCCCTGCCAACATCGCAGGGTCTTTACCTGCTTTGAGGTTATCCAAAATATCCTGTAATGACAGGCTTGGCTCAATAGCTTGCATTTGCGCGCTGATATTTGCCGATAGTGTTGAGTAAATATTGCTGTATTTCGAGAGCAGATTTTGCTGTTCACGCTGCATCATACCGGTCGCTAGAGCATTTTTCATAGCGCCTGCGTTACCCATCAGTAGCGCCATTTCGATGCGACGCTCGGTGTAGTCTTCATGCACAGGAAAGGAAAAGACTAACGAGTCGAACATTGAAAAGTTGTCTTTTTGGCTGATGCTGCCAAGTTCACTGGGCACCATCATTTGTGCCCCTTGATCATCGCGGATATTGAAGCGAAAGCTTCCTAACAATGCATCACTGTGTTCTCGAAGGCCGTTTAAACCGCTGTAACGGTGCTTTTCGACCATCGCATCGAGGTCCGCTGAACGCTCAATTTGCTTTTCATCAAGCCACTCAGACAGGTGTTTCGGGAAGGCTTTTAGGTCGTTATATTGAGCTTCAACATCACTGATCTCGGTTTGATTCGATTGCCAAAACTGCTCAATTTGCTCGGCAAATTCCACGCTCGAACCATCGGCGTTCAGGGTCGCTGCTCGCCCTGCCGCGGCATTATCAAGCAACTGATCGAGATCAGCAGAACCCCCCATCTCGGACAGCTCTGTTTGTAAGGCATTGGATAAATCATGAAAACTGGCCAGATAATCAGCGGCTGTCTGGCGCTTTTCGGTCGTCATTTGCGCTAAGTACCCTGCCGCTTGCTGCCCGACCGCGCCATCTTCCATCATCGCCCACCATTGGGTGTTGGTACGCTCACTCCAAAAACGTAGTTTTTCGTCTTGGGCATACGGTTCATCAAGGTTTTTACGCCATTGGGTTTCTTGATAAGCATCTGAACTTTCGCCGATCAAACCTTCCGCTTTGAGCTCGTGAAACTCTAGTACCGTGGCGGTTTTATTATCCATGCGATTCCATTGATCAAGGTTCATGCGGGAAGAGATAGTACTCATACAAACTCCTTTTTATTGTTGGCGCTTCACACATAGAGCGGCAAAAAGATGCCTTCTAATGCAGCAATAATGACCAAAAATCTGCAAAAATACCTTTTATGAGCGTTTTTTGGCTTTTATCCTCAAGTCATGGCAAAGGCTATGCCAACCCTTCCAAACGTCAATAAAAGCCCAGTAAAGCGATTTTAATCTGTCATCATTCAATGCTAGTCTGTGGCCACAAACCATGGAGTGACAGGTGCGCTATGATTCAAGAATTGCTTGGTATTGAGTATCCGATTATTCAGGCGCCGATGGCGGGCGTACAAGATCATAAATTGGCGGCAGCGGTCTCTAATGCTGGCGGTCTAGGATCGCTCCCCTGCGCCATGCTCGACACAGAGTCTTTAGAGCGTGAGCTGACCGCTCTAACTCAAGCCACTGATAAGCCTTATAACGTTAACTTTTTCTGCCATACCCCGCCTGAAAGCAATAGCGCCGTCGAAGGGCGCTGGCGTGCCGCATTACTGCCTTATTATGAAGAGCTGGGCGTCGACCTGATTGACATTCAAGGGGGAGCAAAACGTGCGCCTTATAACGCACAAATGGCGCAAGTATTAGCGCGCTTTCAGCCCCCAGTGGTGAGCTTTCATTTTGGATTACCTTCCCCAACCCTGATGGCGCAAATACGCGATTGGGGCGGCAAGATCATCGCGACCGCCACCACCGTCGATGAAGCTTTATGGCTTGAGCAACATGGCGTTGCTGCCATCATTGCTCAAGGTGTGGAGGCTGGTGGCCATCGCGGCTTTTTCTTAAGTCACGACATTACGACTCAAGTCGGTACTTTTGCCCTAGTACCACAAATCGTGGCGGCGGTTTCTGCCCCTGTCATTGCAGCTGGCGGCATTGCCGACGCGCAAGGTGTGCAAGCGGTTATGGCGCTTGGTGCCGCCGGCGCTCAAATCGGCACTTCGTATCTGCTGTGCGATGAAGCCAACACCTCCGATGTGCACCGCTCTGCTTTGCAAAGCGAAAACGCGCAACATACAGCACTGACCAATTTATTTAGCGGCGGGCCTGCACGCGGCATCGTTAACCGCTTAATGCGTGAACTTGGGCCCATGAGCGCTGAAGCACCGCCATTTCCATTAGCCAGTGATGCTATGACGCCATTACGCAAAGCCGCTGAAGCGACTGGCTCAGGAGACTTTTCTCCATTATGGGCTGGGCAAAATACCAGCGGCTGTCAGCGTGTAACGGCCGGCACGATGACACGCCGCTTAGCGGGGGTAGAAAGTACAACTTAACCCGCGAAAAGTATTAAAAATACGAGATTTGTCAGCCATCGGTGCTTTTCATCTTGGAACACACACCAAATTACGCTATTTTCACTGCGATGGCTGACTCGGCCTTATAAGGGGCAAACTTTGTCGACGTGCACATGATGATTCGCTGTTTTCTACTTTCATTAGCTTTTTTGTTAAGCGTCAGTGTCGCCTCTGCTAAGCCAACACCACCTACTTCTTTGATTGAATCCATTGGTTACTTTCAAGAGTATACCGATGACGTAATCGACTGGCCGCAAGCACGCCAGCGCTTCAAAAGCCTACAATTTACCGAAGCCAGTCATCCGTTTCTTACCTTTGGTATCAGTAATCGTACGACTTGGGTTCAAGTCGCGATCAATAACCCCACATCAGAAGTTCTCGATCGACGCCTCACGGCTGGGCAAACCTGGATTGAGCAATTAAACGTTTACCATCTTGATGGGAGCGGGCTGATACAAGAATGGTACACGGGAGATGCGGCTCCGGCCGATAAACATTTGTTACCCACCAAAGGCTTCGTTTTCCATCTGCATGTCCCGCCTGGGCGAAGTTATGTGTTGATCAAAGCGCGTACCCACGACCCCTTGGCGATGCCTATCGAGTTAGAAAGTCTAGAGCAATTTCAAAGCCAAGAGCCGAAAAACTATCTTGCCTCTGGCCTGCTTTACGGCACGTTACTGGCGCTGACTGGCTTTAGCATTGTGCTGTTTATTATCTTTAAGCAAGCGTATGCACTCTACTATGCTGCCTATATGTCGAGCTTTGTGGTTATGAACATCGGCTATAATGGTTACGCTTATGCTTGGCTGTACCCCAATTCGCCTACGTTTCAAAACTACAGCACCATATTTATTATGGTCGTGCACGGTGTCTGTGGCTTAGCGTTCATGAGTAACTTCTTGCGCTTGCGTGAGCGTATGCCCAATCTTTTAAATGTCATCAAGGTTTACGCCGCGGTCAGTTTACTGTGTATGTCGATCTTCACCTTGGCGCAATTGCACATTGCCAGCTCGATTGTGTCCTTTGGCTTCTTAGCCATTACTTCATGCTTGATGATCGCGGTCGGAATTTATAACGCTGGAAAGGTGCCCGAAGCGCGCTACTTTTTGGTTGCGGTACTGTGTAGCATGTTTGGTTTATTTACCTCGACGGTGTCCGTGTGCGGCATTATTCCTTATACCTTCTGGGGTTATCGCGGCGCGGAGATCGGCGTGTTTCTGGAAGCGATTATCTTGGCGACGATTATTGCCACCCGCCTTAAGGACATCGAGTCTGATCGTGTCACAGCGAAGTTTCTTGCCAGCAGTGATCCGCTCACGCAATTGCTTAACCGTCGCTCCTTTGAAATGGCCGCCAGTAAGCTGGTACAGCACGCCAAGCAAAACCATCATTTGCTCAGTCTTATCATGCTGGACATTGATCACTTTAAGTCTATCAATGACAACTACGGTCACAATGTCGGCGACTTAGTGCTTAAAAAGGTCGCGCAAATTCTACGTAACTCGGTCAGTGAAAAAGATGCCATCGCCCGCTGGGGTGGTGAAGAAATGGTGCTACTGGTCTCTGAGATGAATCATTATGAAGTGCGTGCTCTGACCGAGCGCTTAAGATCGGCCATCGAAGCCTCGGTATTATGCGTGGAAGAACAAACCATTCAGGTGACCGCAAGCTTCGGTGTGGCACACAGTGACGAAACGCAAAATATCGGACAGATGCTTAAGCTCGCCGACAAACGCTTGTACCATGCCAAGAGCCAAGGGCGTAACCGCGTCACCTCCACGCTCACCAACGAAGTTACACTCTAATCTACGATGCGCTCTATCTATGTAAAATGGTTTTGCCTACCACTTACTGGCAACCTACTGTTCACCTCAGCGACTTTATTCGCGTTGCAGCAGTACACCACCTTGCTTGAGCGAAGCCCGCTTACTCTCTGGCACTTGGGTTTACTACTGAGTTTACTCGTGCAGAACCTCATCGTAGTGCCGATGCTTTATTGGTTTGATAAACGCCAATCACAACGTAAAAACAAACAGCGTATCCCCGAACGCGTCTTACTCTTGTTCACACTCATGGGCGGTGCTTTAGGCGCGATCTACGCACAACAGCGCTTTCGCCATAAGACGCAAAAGCGCATGTTTCGCGTTTGCAATGTCTTAGGAGTGGCTATGTTAGCCACATGGATTTATGGGGCGTGGCAGTATTGGCTATGAATATACAAAACACTTACAAAATAAACCAAAATAACCTTTGACAGGGTAAACGAATGTCTATAAATTAAACAGCAGCTAGAAAGTGTGCGTTTTTACATCCTCGTTACGTTGCGTTATTAAAAGTAGTCCCTCGTCTTGTAAGATTTAAAATATTGTCATTTCTCCGCTACACCCGCCCTTAAGGGCATCTATTATTTTTAATTACAGGATATTTATTATGTCTACTAAAGCAACTGGTACAGTTAAATGGTTCAACGAAACTAAAGGCTTCGGTTTCATCCAACAAGAAAACGGCCCAGACGTATTCGCTCACTTCCGTAACATCGAAGGTTCAGGCTTCAAAACTCTTGCTGAAGGCCAGAAAGTAGAATTCGTTGTTACTCAAGGCCAAAAAGGCCCACAAGCTGAGAACATCGTAGCACTTTAATTTTTCATTAAAGTCGCTCAATAAAAAGGGGCGCTATCTTTGGATAGCGCCCCTTTTTTATGTCTGATGATCTAGATATAGCGGTGTACGATGCCTGATAGCTGAGACGACTTCTGTGCCAAGCGCTCACCCTCTTGATCCACTTGATTAATGGTGTCTAAGGTTGAATCTGCCAGCTCAGAGATAGCGGCGATGTTTTGGCCCATGACATCAGCAGTTTGCGCTTGCTCGGTAGAGCCCGCTGCAATCTGAGCGCTCATAGAAACAATACCATCCACCGCATGATGAATTTTTTCTAGCGCCTGTTCTGCGGCCGATGTGCTTTCGACGCCCTTTTGCGCGAAGGCATTGCTTTGCTCCATGAGCGCCACAGCATTCTGCACACGGGTACGTAAGCCTTCTACTAGCTCCTGAATCTCTTCGGTGGAACCACGGGTTCGCTGCGCAAGACCTCGCACTTCATCAGCCACAACGGCAAAGCCGCGGCCACTCTCACCCGCTCGTGCCGCTTCGATGGCCGCATTTAGCGCTAATAAGTTAGTCTGTTCGGCAATATCACGAATCACATCGACGACCGAGTCAATGCGTCCACTTTGCTCGCTGACATAACCAACCGACTCGCCCGATTCAAGGATGACTTTATTCAGGTCTTCGATCGATTGGCGTGTGGCTTGAACAACCGTATGACCTTCTGAGACGGCGCCTTGCATGACTTCGGTTTGACGTGCGGTATCTTCAATATTGATCGCCATTTCCTGCGCGGTAGCTGCCATTTGCTGAGCAGCCACGGCGGCCTGAGACGATTCTGCATGCTGCTGGCTGGCGTTCTCACGGGCGGTAGAGGTCAATGCGGCATTCGCTTGGGTGGTGCTATAAAGCTCATCGCTAACACTTTGGATACCGGTGAACTCGTCCTGTAATTTGCCGACAAAGCGATTAAAGCTGGCACTTAAAGCCGCTACTTCATCTTGCCCTTTTATATCTAAGCGCTGACCAAGATTGGCTGAGCCTTCAGCGATGTTGTGCAACTGCCCCGCGACAATACCAATACGGTGAGACACGCTTACGGCGATAAAGGTAATCATACCGACACCAAAGCCAACGGCGATGGTGAGCATAATACCGAGCGTCCAAGTGATCTCTTTTACAAACAGTTTTTGTAGCTCATATAGCTCTAAACGCACCGCAGCAAAGTTTTGTTCTGTTTGATGCACATGATCACGCATTTCACCCAGCACACCGACCTCTGGCGTCAAACCTACGATTTGCATTTTATCGACTAAGGCTTGGAAGTCCTGCTGATAGGCAAGCATGTGTTGTTCAATGTTGGCTTGATCGGCAGCGGCCAGCGGTGAGGCAGCTAAAAGCGTTTGGAAACGCGCGACATTATCACGATGACGGCTGACATATTTCTCGTCATGTCGCAGGAGAAAGTCTTTTTCATTGCGACGTAGTGTCAGCATGGCCGCTTCAAGGGTGCTGTTGTCAAATGATTGGATGCTGTCTTCGGCATTGTGCACCGCTTGGCGTAAGCGCCCTTTGAGGCCTTGCGTTTCCGATAGACCAACCTGCGTTTGCAACGCGACAATCTGCTCAAAATCCTGACGGTATTCTTCTAAATACTGCTTTAGCAAACTGATGTTGTGCTGGATGCGGCTTGAGTAATTGATCGGCGCCGCATGAATGAGAGGCGAGCCGACGACTTGCTCAAGATCTTGCAGCAGTGTGCGGTAGTTAGCTTGGAAGCTCTCAACATAGGTTTCGTCGCTGCGACTTAAGAAATCCTTCTCGTCTTTGCGCAGATGCAGCATTTGCTTTTCGCTGTTTTCAAGCAGCTGGTTAAGCTGAAACAGATCCTGGACTTTATCTGCCTCACGATAGGCAAATACCGCGATCGCGATAAGTGTCAAACCAACGACGATGGCTGCCAGATACAGCTTATGTTTGATGGAACCGATAACACGATTAAGCATGTCCTTTGTAACCCCTTTCCCTCTGAGCGGTAAATTTCGCGCTGATTATAGGGGTAGGGTGACGGGACAGTGATGACCGTTTTATGACGCACGACGGTTTTTGCTGTAATAAGCGCTACTTATTGATTCGCATCATTAAAACGCTTTAAGCCTTCGCTCTCAGACTCAATCTGGAAAGGCGAGCGGAAGCAGACCGAAGATGACAAATAAGAACCAAAGCACAGCACATACCAATCCCAGCCAAAGGAATTTACGATACTTTTGTGGGATAGCTGGGCTCTCAGGCGCGGCCGGTGTTGGCTCAGCTTGGTATTGCGCAAGCGCGGCCTCTGCACTATCGGCTTCTACTTCTTTACAGACGCGGTAGCCGCATGAGGTGAGCTGTTCTATTTTATCGGCTTCGGATTCTGCGCGTGTTAGGTGATCTCGCTGCAGCACGGTGTACTTTGTCATAGTGCTTGTTCTCGATATGCAAACTCTTGTGAGGTGGGCATCGTACCACTATCCAATAGCGCGGGGAAATCCGTGAGAAGTATTAGCATTGTTTAATCTGTGAAAACAAACGCAAGCGCCAAGAAGCTATTGCAACCCGTTATAGGTATCGTATAAATTGCAATGAGCAGGACGCAAGGCACGCAGCCAGTGCCACGAAGTATGTGCCAGCCATATTTTAGGGAGTATAATTTATGACGACTGAAGGAACCTCTTCACAGCAGTCGCAACTTTTTTCCAATCTAATCAATCAGCTATCTTCTGCCGACGCCATCACCTCGGACGCTGAATCACAACGTGACGATATCGACACCCTGGTGGAATCCATCCGTCAGCATCTAGGGATGGAGATCGCCTTTATATCGCGCTTTAAAGACGGCTATCGTGAATTCACTCATATCAATTCACATCCAGAGTGCTCACTCGACATTCCCGTGGGTCACAAGGACCCCAGCGATACGACCTATTGTCAAAAAATCTGCGACAAAGAAATTCCAGCGATCATTCCGAACACACAAGCCCACCCGATTACTCGCAACATGGCGGTCACCGAAGCGCTCAACATTGGCAGCTATATTGGCGTCCCTATTACGTTTTCCGATGATCGTGTGTATGGCACCTTGTGCTGCTTTAGCACCACGCCTGATGAAAGTTTGTCGCATAAAGACCTGTCGATCCTGACGCTGTTTGCTCAGTTTGCCTCACGCAATCTTGAAGCGGATTTACTCAAGTTGGAGCAAAGCGAAACCACGCGCGAGGCGATCTTTACGCTGCTACAAGAAGAGGCGCTAGGCATTGCTCTGCAACCAATTTACGATAGCCGTAAAGCCGCTATCGTTGGCTACGAGTGCTTATCACGCTTTCGCACGGATCCTTATCAACCACCCAACTATTGGTTCGCGCAAGCACACGAGGCGGGCGTAGGTGAATTACTCGAGCTCTACTCGATTGAATTGTCACTGGCGCTGCTGAATTTCATTCCAGAAGATCGTTACCTAGCCATCAACATCTCGCCCACTTTTTTAAACTCTCAAGGGCTGTTTGATTTACTTGAACATCAACCTTTAGAGCGTTTGGTATTAGAAGTGACGGAGCGCGAAGTCATCGAAGATTATGCAGCCTTTCGCGAGAGCTTTGCACCGCTACGCGCCAAAGGCATGCGCTTGGCCGTCGATGATGCGGGGGCGGGCTTTGCCAGCTTTCAGCATATTCTCGAGCTGCAAGCAGACATTATTAAGCTGGATCGTAGTTTAATCAGCAACATTGACCAAGACCGTAGCCGACGCGCGCTAGTGGCCGCCCTCATCGGTTTTGCCAAAGAAACCAACTGCGTGGTACTCGGTGAAGGTGTCGAAAAACAAGCCGAAATGCATATTTTAGAGCAGCTCGGTGTGCATGTGATGCAAGGTTACTTTTTCAGTCGCCCTGTGCCGCCTCAAGAAGCGATTGCTTTAACCAAAGAAGACTTAGTAAACACCGCGATAGGCGCTTAAGCGCCTATTCGCTTGCACTTCTTGCCAAAAAGTAACGCCGGTAATAAGTCATACCAATGATAAACGCCAGCAGGGCCGATACCGAGCTGGCGCCAATCGCCCAGCGCGCACCGAAGGTATCCGCAATCCAGCCCACCAAAGGCGCGCCTAGCGCTGTACTGCCTAGCATCGTGGCCAGCGCAATGGCCATCACCCGCCCACGATAAGTCCGCTCGGTAGACAACTGCATAAAGGTATTGGCCGAAATGGTCAGCAACTGTACGCTTAGACCCAACACAATCATTAACAGCGCAAACGTCAGAAAACTCGGGGCCAGCGCCAACACCGCGCTACTCAAGGCTACGCCTGCGGGCAAGCATACCAAGAAGCTAAACGTCGGCTGTGCGCGACTGGCGGTGATCAAAGCGCCCATAATCGAGCCCACCGCCATCATCGAAATCAATAAACCATACTGTCCCGCATGACCTTGGAACACATGCACAGTCATGGCCGACAAATAAACGGGGAAGTTCATCGCCACGCCACACACCAGCGATACCATAATTAAGCAGACAATCATTTCACGGTGGGCATTAAGGTAGCGAAAACCATCCAAAAAACCAGATTTTTGCTGGCCCGAGCGCTTACCTTCTTCGCTGCCCACAAGCGTGCGTTTGCCCAATAAATACAACGCAATCAGCAAAGGCGCAAAGGAAATCACATTGATAATAAACACCCAACCTGCACCCACTGCGGCAATCAAAATACCGGCAATCGCAGGGCCAATCAGACGCGCTGACTGGAACGACATAGAATTCAGAGACACCGCATTTGGCACCTCTTTTTCGGTCACTACATCAGACACAAACGCATGCCGCGCGGGCGCATCGAAGGCTGCCACAATGCCCAACCCTAAAGCACAGGCGTAAACATGCCACAGCTCTACCACCTCGGTAATCGCCAGCACCCCTAGCACCAGCGCTAAAAGCGCCATCAAGCTTTGAGTGATCAATAATAAGCGCCGCCGCTCGACACGATCAGCCGCCCAGCCCGTGATTGGCAGCAACACAATTTGCGGCACAAACTGCAAAAACACCACAATGCCCACGGCAGCGGCATTGTGATCCGATAACTCCGCTATGACGATCCAATCTTGAGCGGTGCGTTGTAACCAAGCGCCGATATTAGAGACAAACGCAGACAACACCCACAGTCGAAAATTGACATTGGCGAGGGCGCGAAAAGTGGCGGGTAATTGCATTGGAGAAGTGAGGGCCTGTTTTAATAAAGAGATAGGACTATTGAAACAGGTTCTGCAAAAGCTGCAAGGGCATCACAATATTTCCCATAATGATGCCCATGCCCAGTGAGTTATTCCACCACTTCGACCACTAAGTCGCTGCTGATGGATTCGATGGCACGCTCAAGCGTTTCAAGACTTGTGCCCTGTGGCAAAGCAATCTCAATCTCAGCGTTAAATAACATTTCGGAGCTCATCGGTGCGGGCTCACAGAAGCTGCTCAAATCCAGCACACTGGCACCGAGCTGGTTCAGCACTTGGGACACTTGGCGCACAATGCCCGTACGATCATTGCCCATTACTGATAGCACCAAGGTCTCACCTTCATGGCGACGCGCCTGAGCACGCTCGACGGAGACTTTTAAGCCCATTCCAGACAAATTATTCAAGGCGCTGATCAAGGCCTCTTCGTTTTCTTTAGGCACGGCTACCGTGACAATCCCGGCAAATTTATCTGCCAAGTGCGCCATACGGCTTTCGCCCCAGTTGCCTTGATGCTCGGCAACCACATTCGACACGGCTTCTACCAATCCTAGGCGATCATCACCGATGACGGTTAATACGAGATGTTGTGTCATAAGGCCTTCCTTAAGAATGTTACTGCAAATGATATTTTCAGTATAAACCTGTCTTAAGCAACCTGTCAGCGGCTAGTTGAAATAAGTTTTATGCCCTCACAAACCGTTCTGAATCTCAGCCGCAAAAGAACAATTTGTGAATCCCTATTACGAGGCTGGACATTGCTCGAGAAATAAACGATTCTAATTTTTAGGTTAAGCAAACAGGGATAAGAATGAAGGTATTCACCGTACTCATCGTTGACGATGTACCTGACAACATTGATGTGTTGCGCAATGTTATTGCCCCACTGCAGTGTAAAATGTCGGTCGCGACCTCCGCTGAGCGCGCCCTCGTCATCCTCGAGCAACTGATTCCCGATCTTATTCTGCTGGACGTCATGATGCCCGGCATGAGCGGTTTTGATTTATGCCGACTACTACGTCAAGATCCGCGTTTTAAAGACATTCCGATTATTTTTGTCACTGGCCGCACCGACGACATCAGCCAAGGTTTCGCTGCTGGCGGCAATGATTACATTACCAAGCCTATAAACGCCGACGAAGTCGTGGCGCGCGTACAGCACCACCAAGAGCGCCATGCGTTACTGCAACAGCTACGTAATCTAAATAATGACTTAGAAGAACGCGTGCGACTGCGCACCGCCGAGCTAGTGGCAGTCAACAAGCAATTGCGCGAAGAAATCAACGAACGCCGCTACATGCAAGATCGCCTCAAGTATTTGGCCGATCACGATTTTGTCAGCCGCACCCATAACCGTACCGCGCTTGAATCCTATGTGGTGGAACTCATCAGCCAATCCAGCGACAGTTTCACCTCGGCTTACTATTTCTCTATTGATCTAGCCCGTTTTCGAGTCGTCAATGAAAGCTGTGGCTTGATCGCCGGTGATGAGCTACTGAGTGAAGCCGCCGAGCTGATCAGCTTGGTGGCGGGGCGTGCGGCCTTTGTGGCGCGCCTAAGTGGCGACAGTTTTGCACTGGTTTACCCTTCGCCCGAGCTGGCCACCATTCGTACCATTGCCGAGCAACTGCATCGCGAATTCGAGCACTTTACCTTTACCTGGGACGAACGCCAGTTTGACGTGGGCGCTACCATCGCGGTGGTTGAGATCGATGAATCCATCACCTCGTTTGACCAAGTGCTGATGATGGCCGACGAAGCCATGTACGATGCAAAACGCAGCGGAGGGCAAGTCGTACGCTTCTTTACCGACATGCAAACCGAGTCGAGCCGCCAACCGATCCGTCAAAACTGGGCGCTACGCTTAATTGACGCCCTCAAGTACGATCATTTTCGCGTCTATTTTCAGCAAATCTGCCCACTCGATAGCGCGCAAAGCGAGCTGCGCTTAGAAGCGTTAGTACGACTGTATGCTCCTGAGCAAGACAAGATTCTGTTTCCTGATACGTTCTTATTTGCCGCCGAGCGTTACCAACTAATCGCTGATATCGACCGCTGGATGATCCGCCAAGTGTGCCAGTTTTTACAACAGCATCCGAACATCAAACGACAGATTGGTTATGTGGCACTGAACTTATCCGCCACCACATTGCGTGATCAGCATTTAGTCGCCTACATCCGAGACACACTCGAGCAATTCCAGATCCCTAGCCGGATGCTGTGCTTTGAAGTCACTGAAACCGAGCAAATTATTCACGTTAGCAAGACCTCCTCCATCCTTGAACAAATTCAGCAGCTGGGCTGCAGCATCGCCATTGATGATTTTGGTAGTGGCTATTCAAGCTTTAGTTACCTGCGTGATTTTCCGTTTGATCACATCAAGATCGATGGCATGTTTGCCAGAGAAGTCGAACACTCTGAAGCAAGCTTGGCCATGGTGCAGTCTATTTTAGATGTCGCAGCCAAGCTTGATAAACCTTGTGTGGTGGAGTTTGTCGAAAATGAAGCCCTTGCCCAGCGTTTCAAAAGCATGGGCATCGCGTGGGGCCAAGGCTACCATTTTCACAAACCTGAGCCGCTAACAGAAGCCAATCTAGAACGCTGTCTTACGCGGATCAGCTCATGCACGTCAGATCAGTAACCTGCGCCTTAGCGCTTAGCTTGATAGCGCTCTTAAGTAGCGCCAGCCCCCTCGCCCGCGACTTCGAACTAAGCGCCTACGAACAACGCTGGCTAGCAGAGCACCACACCATTCGCTACGCCGGTGATCCTAACTGGCTGCCCTTTGAAGCATTTGACGAACAAGGCCGCTATGTCGGGATTGTCGCCGCGTTTTTGCAGCGTTTTACACAAGATACTGGCATACAAGTCGAATTTGTGACGACTCGCTCTTGGGATGAAACGCTACTGCTGGCACAACAAGGGCAAGTCGATGTGATGTCCGATGTGTTGGGCAGTATTGCTATTCATAATAGCCATCATTTCACTGCTCCCTATTTAAGCAACAGTTTGGTATTACTGGCCGACGAGGTCGGCGGCGAAGTCACTAACCTCTCTACAATTGCTGGCAGCAAAATCGGTATTATCAATGGTTATGGCTATACTTGGGCACTGTTTCAGAACTACCCTGATGCCGAATTTGTCATTGTTAACTCGTTTCAAGAAGGTGTGGCGGCTTTAGCCGGCGATGACATCCAATACCTGATCACCACTTATGCTCTAGGTCAGTTTCAACGAGCACGCTTAGCAGCCACCTCGCTTACAATTCGCGGTCGCCTTCCTTTTGAAGCCGAGCTGGCCTTCGCCGTACGCAACGATTGGCCTGAACTTGAGCAAATCATGAATCGTTGGATTGCTTCCCTAACACCGGCTGAGCGCTATCAAATTGCCGAAAACTGGTATCTTGAACACACCGATTATTTTGCCAGCGAAACCGTCAACTGGAATTACACCCTCGCTCTCTTAGCCGTCATTGTCGTCCTGTTAGGCTTAATGCTGTTTACCTGGCTCAGCAGGCGTCAGATCAAGGCGCAAAAGCAACGCTTCGAAACAGCGCTCGCGGCAATCAAAGCCACCGAATGGAAGCTACCGTACCAGTCCGCCAAGTTAGAGCTGCCCAGCACCTTCGCCAGCATTGTGCCAACCTGTGTAACACACCCTAAAAGCTTGGGTGAGTTTATCGAGCTGATCGCGCCTGAGCATCGCGACATGACTTACGAGGCCTTTAAAAGCGCCCGTCAAAGTGAGCTAGGGGTGATCGATATCGAGTTTCGCCTCAACTCAGAAACCCCTTGCTGGTTAGCGCTCAAAGGTGGCGCGATACAAAGCTTTAATAAAAAGCCTACCCTGACCGGTACGCTAGAAAACATCACCTTAAGCAAACAGGCGCAGATGCAACAACAGCAACAAGAAGCCTTACTAACGTTGCTGTTTGATGCCATTCCCGACTTAGTTGTACTGGAGTTTTTTGACCAGCGCGACACCATTGCCAATAAGGCCTATCGCCACTATTTTCAAAGTCATACCATGGCGCAAAGTTTACCCGAGGATCAACGCGGCCTCTGGCAGCAACAAGAGCAGACTTTAGTTCAACATAAGCGCCCTTGTACCATCGCCTCCTGGCTCAATACCGATTTACATCGCAAAGCGTATTTCAGCATTATTCGCACGCCTTTCCTCGATGCTGATAAAAACGTGATCGGCGTACTCTCTGTCGCACGCGACATGACCGACACCTTCCTGCTGCAACAGGAGCTCGAAAACGCCAAACAGCAAGCGGATCAAGCCAACGCCAGTAAGAGCATCTTTTTGGCCAATATGAGCCATGAAATCCGTACACCTCTAAACGCTATTTTGGGCTACGCTCAATTACTGCAACAAAAAGATGAGTTTACCGAGCAAAGCAGCCGTCAGATCGAACGCATTTACAGCGCCGGTCAGCGCCTACTAAACCTAATCAACGACATTTTAGATTTGTCGAAGATCGAAGCAGGGCGGCTACAACTCAATCCAGAAAAGATTGCTCTTAAGCGCGAGCTCGAGGATCTGCTTAGCCTACACAGCCAGCGCGCTCAAGATAAAGGCTTAGCCTTCCACCAATCGGTGTTATTAGACGCCCGTGATCACTGCCGCGTCGACCGCACTAAGCTTGGACAGATTTTATTGAACGCCTTAGATAATGCAGTTAAGTTTACGCAAAAAGGCAGCATCAGCGTCAAAATAGACTACCAAGCACCTAATCTTCGTATGCGCATCGAAGACACTGGTCCTGGCATCTCTGCCAGTGAACTAGAGCAACTGTTTCAACCTTTTAGCCAAGGCGCCAGCGGTAACATCAATGGCGGCACTGGGCTTGGGTTAGTTCTGTCACGGCGCATCGCCGAAGCCATGGAGGGCGAATTTGTACTGCACAGTACACCTAACCGCGGCACGCAAATCGAAATATTTATTCCCCTAACACTGACCAGTGAGACACCCGCCTCAGCAGGGCAACAGCACTGGCAATTGCCCTCTAATAGCAGCGCTCACGCCCTAGTCATTGAAGACGACGAACTCAGCCGCGACATGCTACAAGGGCTACTAGAAGGTATGGGATTCACGGTGATTTGTGCTGAAAACGGTGCTCAGGCATTGAACTGCCTCGACGTTGCCATCGATATCATTTTTAGCGATATTCGCATGCCACAAATGGATGGCGTCACCTTGTTGCAGCACATCCGCACACAATCCGCCCTTGCCGACATCCCAATTATAGCGGTGACAGCATCTAGCTTTGATCATGAACGGCGCTACTATCTTGCCCAAGGGTTTTCTGAGTTTATCGCTAAGCCAATCGCCTTGAGCCGACTGTATCAAGTGATTCAGCAATTCATGACGCTGGTTGCCAAGCCCCAAGCAAATCCTTGTATCGAACCATCCAGCCCAATACCGGCTTGCGCTACCACTGTCAGTGATGCCGAGGTGACGCTATTACTGGAGCGTTTATGTCAAGCCTGTGAGCTTGGCGATGCCGACGAAGCCTTAATCGTACTCAATAAACTGCAAGATTCTGACTACCCAGTCGAGAAATTAGATATAATTAGAAGCAACATTGCTCAGTATGACTTTGATCGAGCACTTCAAGTTATACGCTAATACTCAGCAGGCATGCGACTCGATATTTAGGCTAACCGTATTATATGACTCAAACTAAAACCTCCCGTGTGGAGCAAAAAGATGCTGTCAATTTACTGTATAGCAACTCAGGGATGGGACTCGTCATTTCAGTGTTTGCCGCATCAGTTTTGGTATTTTCTTTTCCATCCAGTGCCGCCATTCAGTCCATCAAATACGCTTGGTGGGGCCTTATTTGTGTGACGGCCCTACTGCGTTTTATGGATCTCATTTACTTCTTTAGCTCGGCTCGTCATCAAGACAGCTTTGCCCACGGCCGCGCACGTGCACGTTTTGCCGCAGGCGCGCTGTTCACTGGCAGCCTATGGAGTGCCTATGCCGTGTTTACCGTGCTTATGTGGCAGGCTAGCTGGGCTGAGATCGCCGTCACTTGTATTGTCATCGCCGCTTTTTCTGGCGGCTCGGTGAGTCTGTTGTCTGCGGGTCGACGTTTATCAATCGTGTATTCGGTGATCCTCACCCTGCCGTTGGCGATTGTGTTGCTCATCTCCCCCAATGAGGACTACTTCGGTATTTTGGGTCTATTAAGCTTGGCCTTCTGCATCGTGATGGGCTTAGGTGCCAATAATGCCGGTCGCTTTACCTCACGCGCGATTCATCTTAAACATCAAAATGACCACCTGCTGTCGCACATGGAGCAAGAGGTCAACAAGCGCACCCAAGAGATTTACTCCCTGTCCAACATCGATCCGCTGACAGGACTTTACAACCGCAAGGCGTTTGCCGAAAACCTAAGCTATCGCCTCAGCACCCAGCCTAATACACGACTGGCGGTGCTCTTTATTGACTTAGACGGCTTTAAAACCATCAATGATACGCTCGGCCACAAAGCCGGTGACCAAGTCATTAAAGAGGCCGGACAACGCATCAAGCAAGTAACCCAAGATAAAGATTTGCTGTGTCGCTGGGGCGGGGATGAGTTTCTGTTGACCATTAACCAAAGCGATACGTTACTCAACAACGCCCAAGAGATCATCGACCTGATTGCGCTACCGTACGTGGTCGACGGCTCTAAACTCTCTATCGGTGCTACCATCGGTGTGGCGTATTATCCGCAACACGGTAATGACCATGAACGTTTGATCCAGCGCGCCGACATGGCCATGTACAACCAAAAACGTGCCGAAAAAGGCCGCGTTGGTGTGTTTGATGAATCCCTGCGTGATCAACTGATGCGTGAAATTCGACTGCGCGACCACCTAGAAAATGCCGTGCACCGTCACGAGCTTTCTTTGGTGTACCAACCGATCGTCGACTCCACAACAGGGCAAATCGCCAGCGTCGAAGCCCTGCTGCGCTGGACGCTGGATGACGAGCGCATTCCGCCGGATGAATTTATTGCCATTGCCGAGCAATATGGTTTTATTCGCTCGATCGGTATTTGGGTGCTGGGCGAAGCCTGCTTAGCCGGCAAACGCATGCAAGCACACCATCAAGATTTGGGCATGTGTGTTAACGTGTCGATCCAGCAACTGCTTGATAATGACTTTCCAAACGAAGTGGCCGCGGTATTAAAACGCACTGGCTTTGCGCCCAACAAGCTTGACCTTGAAATCACTGAGTCGCTGTTTGCGCACGACAAGCGACGCATGATTAACAATATCAAACGCTTAAAAGACCTTGGCATTAAAGTCTCAATCGACGACTTTGGCACCGGCTACTCATCGCTATCGGTGATGCAGGAGTTTGACGTCGACTACGTCAAAATCGACCGTTCCTTTGTTTGGTCAATGGACACAGGCGGCAAAGCAATCGTCGAAGCCGTCTCACAAATCGCGACCGCGTTTGACTACAAGGTTATCGCCGAAGGGGTAGAAACCGACGAGCAGCGCCAATTGCTGACCAGCATGGGCATCGATTATCTACAGGGCTATTGGTTTTTACCGCCAGTACAAGAGCAACAGCTGATTGAGCACCTACCTTCTATCAAGCCGAACTAGATTATGAATCTATTCGGGACTCTCTATAAATAGGCACACTCTGTGCCTATTTTTTGTCACACTGACAATAAGATTAAGGAGAGCCTCATGAAGAAACTGTTTACTTTAGCGGCGCTGGCCACCCTCGTCAGCGCTTGCTCTAACTCTGACTGGCGCACCGCCAGCCGCGAGCCCGCGGGCATTGCGCCAAATCCGAGCGAAGAGCAAGAAGCGGTGATCGAAGTCTACGGTGCCGACGCGTTTAGTTGGCGCGGCTGGTTTGCGATTCACACATGGATCGCCACTAAAGAAGCCAATGCGGATGAGTACAAAGTCCACGAAGTGGTCGGCTGGCGCATCGAACGTGGCCAACCTGCGCTACACACCTACAACACGGCTACGCCTGACCGCTTTTGGTACGGTGCCAAGCCTGAAAAGCTGCTATCACTTAAAGGCGCACAAGCGGCTGAGCTGATTCCTCGGATCGAACAAGCCGTAGTCGACTATCCGTGGAAAGACCAATACACCGTCTTCCCTGGTCCCAACAGCAACACCTTCCCCGCTTGGGTTGGCTTACAAATCCCAGAACTGGGACTTGATCTTCCTTTCTCAGCCATCGGCAAGGGCTACGCTAATTAGCGTGGCCTTTTTTGTTTCATAAGCGACATTTATTACTTTTTATTTCATGCAACGCCTCGTTGCAATTTACAACAGCAAACAATAACCGTTACTATTCTCACCTACATCTTTACAATAAATTACAGTAGATGAGGAATTCATCATGCGCCACTCTCTCTCGACCCCACTTGGCCTCGTGGCCATCCCTTTCGCGCTCAGCGTAACCACGGCGGCCATAGCCGACACCCAAACCCTAGAGTTGGCCCCGATTCAAATCGAATCCAGCCGTATTAATACCGAGCAAGGCAACAACTCCCAGGTGGTAACCGTCATCACTCGAGAGCAGATTGAACAGCAGATGAGCATCAGCTCAGACAGCTCACAAGTATTGTCGAGCCTACTGCCAGCGTATTCACCTAACACGCAAAAACTCAACAACAGCAGCCAAACATTCCGCGGCCGCTCAGTGCTGTACATGATTGATGGCGTTCCGCAGTCCAATCCGATTCGTGAAGGCAGCCGCTCAGCGCATACGATTGATCTTGCCATGGTGGAACGTATCGAAGTGATTCACGGTGCCAGCGCCATTCACGGCCTAGGCGCCACCGGTGGCATCATCAACTTCATCACCAAATCTAACCGCTCAGACAGCCTGAAACAAAGCATCAACGCTTCGATCACAACCCCGACCAGCGAGCTGGATAGCGATACTCTGTCGCATAAGTTGGGCTACCAAGCACAAGGCGCAAAAGGTAATTGGGATTACCTCGTAGGTCTCACGCGTGAGACACAAGGCATGTATCTAGATGGTAACGACGACTACGTGGGCGCGGAAACCTTGCGTGGCGATATGCAAGGCTCTGACAGCTACGATGTATTTGCTAAAGTCGGCTACTGGTTCAATGATGATCAAAACCTTGAGCTGCAACACAACCGCTATAAGCTTGAGAGTAATATGGACTTTCGTGCGGTTACAGGTGACCGCGCCAATGGCATCGCCACAGGGTCCACCAAAGGCCGCCCAGAAGGCAAAGCACATTTCAATGAAGTGGAAACCACCAACCTGACATACACAGATAGCGACTTAGCGGGCATGGAGCTTAACGCTCAAGCCTTCCTGCAAGACTTTAAAGGTCGTTACGGTGCCAGCACGTCCAGCAGTTTCCAAGATCCTAATACACCGGAAACCATCTACGACCAATCACAAAATGAGTCAGAAAAAATCGGTGCCAAAGTCAGCCTAACCAAAGATGGCCTGCTGGATAATCGCTTGAAAGTGATCACAGGTCTGGATGTACTTCAAGACACTACCAGCCAAAAGCTGATCCTCACCGATCGTACTTACGTGCCTGAGACAACCTACACAAACTACGCTCCATTTGCCCAGTTTGAACTGCAAGCCACTGACCGCTTGATTCTGCAAGCAGGCGCGCGTTACGAAAAAGCCAAGTTAGATGTAGACACCTATCAAACCGTCGCAGCCAACGACAACGTGACCGTAAATGGCGGCTCACCGGAGTTTGACGAAACCGTCTACAACGCCGGTGCGGTGTTCAAACTAACGCCGTCTGTTAGCTTGTTTGCCAACTACTCAGAAGGTTTTGGTATGCCAGATGTAGGCCGTGTTTTGCGCGGCATCGACACACCTAATCAAGACGTCAACACCCTGCTTAATCTATCTCCGATCGTGACCGACAACTACGAAGCCGGTGTCCGTGTAAATCAGCAAAATGTTGATTTCGAAATCAGCTACTACGAAAGTAATTCCGACCTTGGTAGCCGTCTATCGGAAGTGAATGGTTTGTACACGGTTAATCGCGAGAAAAAAGAAATCAAAGGTGTCGAAGCATCTCTTGGCTTAGCACTTAACGAGCAACACCGCTTAGAAACAGGCTACTCCTACATCCGCGGCAAATCGGACCGCGATGGCGACGGTGAAGTAGACACCAAGCTAAATGGCTCGGAACTGCCGCCAAACCGCCTACGCGTAGCGTGGACAGCGAACTGGAACAACAAGCTATCAACCATGCTGCAAGCTAACCACTCGTTCTCACGCAGCTTCGAAGAAGACAATCTAGACTTTGATGGCTACACACTAGTCGACGCGTCGATGGGCTATCAGTTGCCAGTGGGTCGCTTGAACGTGTCGGTCGCCAACGTATTTGATGAAGACTACTTCACCTATTACTCACAGGCTTCATACGCCAACGATAACTCTTACTTCAAAGGCCGTGGCCGCACCCTAACAGTCGGCTATGGCGTCGACTTCTAAGTTGGCACCCAACTAAAAAACGCCCGCAAGTCTGACTTACGGGCGTTTTTTATGGCTGTTTCAAGCTTTCTTGTTGCGCTTCAACCTCAGTGGCAACGGGCAGTTGCTACAAAACTCTTGTGGTTCCGTGGCACGATAGTAATAACAACACGTACGGCGCACACGCACGGGCTCGGCCGCGCTTTCAAGCTCGGTAAAAGCGCTATCAAATTCGGCAATCGGGTTAGTGTCCAAACCAAATACTTCACTCGCCCCGTCCGACAATAGCCACGCATAATCTGCCTGCGCTAAAGCTTTTTGCTCACCTTCTAAGCCTGGTAGCACGCGACGCTCGTAAATACTGAACACACGCACCGCAACGTTTTCCCACAGGATACGTTTAGGCGAACGTGTCAAACGATGCATGGTTTCAACCACGGGGCTAAGATGCTCAGCAAATGCTTGAGTCAGCACTTGTATGCGCCAATCAGCACGATCACCGCATAAAGGCGTCACATCGATACGTTTTAGCGGCATTTTCGATTGCCAGATACGGTCTTTTAACGCGTAGTCAAATTCACATTGCGCCAGCGACACATCCAAGCCTTTGTCAAAGCGTGATAACGCATAAAGCGTCGGCGCCAGCACTAAAAAAGCCAAACGCTTGATAGTCAAAGACGCCGCCACCTTAAGATTGGGGGCGCCCAACGCGGGCTTGATCTGCTCAAGCACCGCTACGCATGACTCATCATTCACAAGCTGCTCGGCATTCACACGAAAGCCACTCTCGCCTTCAGCATCAGCTTGCGTTAGACCATATGCCGCGAGAGCTTGCCATTCTTCTGGCGTAAACGTCGCACTAGCCAACTTTACGCCCCTTGCCAAACGGGATGCACATGGGCGTACCAAATAGCGGATCTTGCGTAATATGGCACTCCATATCAAACACGCTTTTGACCATATCAAAATCCAAAATCTGTTCCGGCGCGCCTTGGCAAAACACCTTACCCTGCTTCACTGCCACCATTTGATGAGCGTAACGGCAGGCTAAGTTAAGATCATGCAGTACCATTAAAATGGTCGTGTTTTGGGTGCGATTGAGCTCAAACAGCAGATCCAAAATCTCAATCTGATGGGTCAAATCTAGATAAGTTGTCGGCTCATCGAGCAGCAAAATTTCCGTATCTTGGGCCAATGCCATGGCAATCCAAGCACGCTGACGCTGACCGCCAGATAAGGCCTCTATCGGACGCTCAGCAAAATCCTGCATGTTGGTATCGCGTAGCGCCTTTTGCACCAATTGCTCGTCTTGCTCAGTCCAGCTTTGTAGCCAGTTTTGATGTGGGTAACGCCCTTGGCGCACCAACTGCTCGACAGTTAATCCCTCAGGTGCAATCGGCCCTTGCGGCAAGATCGCCAGCTTACGCGCCACTTCTTTGCCCGACTGCTGTAGCAGCTTTTGGTCGTACAAAAAAATCTCGCCTGAGGTCGGCTTTAACAAGCGCGCCAAAGACTTTAACAAAGTCGATTTACCGCAACCATTGCCCCCCACCAACACCGTAATTTGGTTCGGCTCGATCGCCAAATCCAGCGCGTTAATGATCGTGGTTTTATCGTAGCCAAGGGTCAGCTGCTCGCAGGTCAGCGGATGCATACTGGACTCAGTTGTCGTCATAACACGTCACTCACTTAAAATCGTTGTCGGTAGAGAAGGTAAATAAAGAACGGCGCGCCGATGGCCGAGACAAACACACCTGCCGGAATGTCCAGCGGCTGGAACAGCGTACGCCCCATCAGATCGGCCAACATCACTAAACAAGCGCCGATCATCGCTGTAGCGGGCAGCAACATAGCAAAGCTACGTGTCACCAAACGCCGCGCAATATGTGGCGCGATCAAGCCAACAAAACCCACCGCACCGGCATACGCCACCGCGGGGGCGGCTAACAGCACACTTAAGCCAAGCAGCGTTAAACGCAGCGGCTGTACCGACACTCCTAAGCCTGTGGCGAGCTGATCACCTAGCTCTTGCGCATTGATACGGCGCGCTAGAAATATACACAGCGGTAACGTCAGCAACCACCACGGCGCCAGCGCCTGCACATCTTGCCAATCCGCACCATAGACACTACCGGTCAGCCAAATATACGCCGTAATACTGGTGGCCGTAGAACTCACTGCAATTAGCAAGGTGGTCACTGCGCCCATGGCCGCCGACACACCAATACCCACTAAGATCAAACGCATGGGCGTCACGCCACCGCGCCACGCCAACACATAAATCGCTAGCGCTGCCAGTAAAGCGCCCGCAATAGCAAATAGCGGCAACCAGACAATGCCCAGCCCAGCAAACAAGGATAAAAACAACACCGCCGCCGCTGATGCGCCACTGGTGATACCGATAATATCCGGTGACGCCAACGGATTACGAATCATCGACTGCAGCACTAAACCAGACAAGGCCAAGGCCGCACCGACCATCGCTGCCATCAAGATTCGCGGCAAGCGTAACGTTTCGACGACAAAACCATACTCACTGCTAGCAGGCGCCAGTAACGCTTCAATAACCGCTTGCGGCGACAATAAGCTATCACCCAACATCAACGACCCTAATAGCACGAGCAAGGTCACCGCAGTGATCAACGCCAGCATCCACAAACTTGCTACAGGTACTGAAAACGAGCACCAGCGCCCACGCACGACCCACTGTTTAGCCATGTTTGCGCCCCTTACGTGCCAAGTAAATAAAGAACGGCGTGCCGATCAAGGCCGTCACTACGCCGATCGGCACTTCCTCGGGCAACAATACAAAACGGCTTAATACATCGGACAAAAGCAGCAAGCTCGCGCCCCAGATCGCCGCCAGCGGAATCAGCCACTTATGATCATTGCCTACAAACGCGCGCACCATATGCGGAATCACCAAGCCGATAAAACCGATATTGCCTGCTAAGGCTACCGACGCACCGGCAAGGCCAATAATCAGCACACTGAGCGCCACTTTAAGTAGCAGCGTATTTTGCCCTAGCCCTTTAGCGACATCGTCACCGGACAGCAAAATATTGATATGCGGCGCCAGCACCAAGGCCGCCAAAAGCGCTCCGCCAAGATACGGTAGCACGGGCATCACCACGTCTAATTCGCGCCCCGACACTGAGCCTGCGATCCAAAACAACACACTGTCTAAACCTTCTTGGCCAATCACCAATAGACCTTGGGTAAAAGCCACAAATAAGGCACTGATCGCAGCACCGGCTAAGACAATGCGTACTGGCGATAAACCATCATGGCCCATCGCACCTAAGCCATAGACCAGCGCCCCAGCGAGCGCCGCGCCGAAAAAGGCGATCCACAGATAATCATTCAGCTCACTGACCGAAAAGAACTGCGCGAACAGCACAATGAAAAACACTGCGCCGGCATTGACGCCAAAGATCGCGGGAGAAGCCAACGGATTACGCGTCAGAGTTTGCATCAACACACCCGACACCGCCAACGCCGAACCCACGGCCACCGCTACCACGGCACGGGATAAACGCGTGGTATGAACTACCACATGATCAATGGAGTTAGGATCGTAATGAAAAAAAGAGGTCCAAACGCTTTGCAGCGGCACGGCATACTGACCAAACGCCACACTCACCATAAAGCTGACTAACAGCGCCACTGCTGACAGTAGCAACAGACCCACGCGTAGAGAGCGTGCTTGATAAGGAATCAGCATAATCAGTTCGCAGGGGCTCGTTCATAAATTGCCGAAAGTTGATCCAGCATTAGATTCGCGCCCAAGATCCCGCCCGACAGCAGCCAAGTAATGCGATCGACTTCGTGCACTTGGCCTGCTCGCGGTGCTTTCAGCACATTCCAAAGAGGATGCAAGCGCCAAGCATCATAGTTTTGCTGCACCGCTGCATCATCGCCATCGAACAGAATGAAAAACACATCAGCATTGACCGTCGGTAGCGCCTCTTTGGTTTTTAGCTTCATGCCCCAGCTGGCCTGCTCTGACAACGGAAACTCAAAGCCGATATCCTTAAGCACTGCTCCTGGGAAACTGTCTTCCAAGTAAAGGCGTAAATGATCGGCGCGTACGTTTAGAATCGATGCTGTTAGCGGCCATTGCTGCTGCTCTGCGCTAAGGTGATCACGAAATGCTTGAGTACGCGCTTGCCACGCTTGCCAAAGCTCATCCCCTTTTTCTGTACGCCCCGTCGCCTCAGCTGTTAACTCAAGTGTGCGCTTAAAATCGTAGACATTCTCAGCGAGGACTGTCGGTGCGATCTGCGACAGCTGACCGTAAATTTTCTCATGACGCGCTTTAGCACCGATGATGACATCCGGCTGCAGGCGCGCAATCACCTCAAGATTAGGTTGGGTTTCGAGCCCGACATAGGTCACTTCGTCGCCTAGTCGATTATTCAGGTAATCGTACACCGGCTGCTGTGCCCACGACTCCACCACACCGACCGGCTGTACGCCTAACGCCAGCGCCGAATCTGTCGCTCCTTGGTACAAGGTCACCACGCGTGTTGAATCAGAAATATCGGTGTCCCCCATCGCATGAGTAACCGTGACACCGGACGCCCAAGCGTGGGATTGCAGCACCAACAAAATGACCGCAAACACAGGACGAATAAGAAAACGCGTTAGAAAGGAGCTCATAAGATGGCCTACTGAAGCGGACTGTTATTAAAGATAGTTATTATGGTAATAATAACTACTCTCATATTCAATCGAGCCGCGACAGATTGGGCTTAGAGCCATCTAAAAGAGCGTAATTAGGCAAGTTTCACGTGAAGCAATTTAGTGCTTAGTGTCACCAGGATTAGGGACAAAATTAATCACTGCCGTGTCGCCTTCTGGCGAAGAAGCAAACGGCTGATTGACGCGCGTCTCAAGCTCCTGTGGCTGGGCTTGGACTTTGGTCGATTGCTCGTCTTCATAGCCACATGCCACACACTCACGGTACTGCTTTTCCGCCTCGTCATCGCGCCAAGCGCGGATTTTATCCATCTCGTTACAGCGTGGGCATACCGCCCCCGCGATAAAGCGTTTGGTTGTCATATAAACCTCAGTTGAATTCATTTGATTGAGCTGTTGATTACTCATAAGCAGACGCCATGGATGGCGTCGACCGACCATCGAAGACAGGGATGTCTTCCGGTCGGCGTTGAGTGATCAGCCGCTCAAGCACACCGCAGATGCTGGCTTTGGCTCACTGCTTCAGTCTATCGTTCACGTGGTTCCTCTTCACTCGGGCATGGCACATCCCAGTGCCAAAGCCCTCGCGCAACCATCCACGGTTGCTGTTGAAGAGGAAATCTGCTCAAACGATGATTACTGTTTACTCGCACCACTTATTAGTTGGCTTTGGCTCACTGCTTTAGTTTAGCGGTCACGTGGTTCCTTTTCACTCGGGCGTGGCGCATCCCTGCGCCAGAGCCCTCGCGCCACCTTCCTTGGTGGCTGTTGAAAAGAAACTCACGTAACACTCAAGAAGATTACTAAGTCGAGCCTTCGGTCTTTATTGATTGATCGATCAATACTCATAAGCAGACGCCATGGATGGCGTCGACCGACCGTCGAAGACAGGGATGTCTTCCGGTCGGCGTTGAGTATTGACCGATCAAGCAGCTTACACACCTCCACCGCAGCAAAAGGGGATGGATTGACTGCTCGCACTTATAACCTTTAAGCCGCAATACCACTGTGACGAAGTAAAGCATCAACACTTGGCTCACGGCCACGGAACGCCGCAAACAACTCGCCAGCTGGGCGTGAGCCGCCATTGGCCAGTATGGTATCACGGAACAGGGCACCGGTTTCAGTGTTGAAGATGCCGTCTTCCTCAAACTTAGAAAACGCATCCGCCGATAGCACTTCTGCCCACTTGTAGCTGTAATAACCCGCCGCGTAACCACCGGCAAAGATGTGCGAGAAGCTATTTTGGAAACGGTGGAACGCTGGCGGAATGATCACTGCGACCTGCTGGCGTACATCGTCTAAAACGGCTTGAGCAGTGACGCCGTCTTGGTATTCGCGGTGCAAGCGGAAGTCAAACAGCGAGAACTCTAGCTGACGTACCATCTGCATGCCCGAGTGGAAGTTTTTCGCCGCCAGCATTTTATCCAGCAGATCTTTTGGCAGCGGTTCGCCCGTCTCGTAATGACCGGCAATGTGCGCCAAGGCTTCTGGCTCCCAGCACCAGTTTTCTAGGAACTGGCTCGGTAGCTCCACGGCATCCCACGCCACACCATTGATGCCTGATACAGACGCCACGTCGACTTGCGTCAGCATGTGATGCAAACCATGGCCAAATTCATGGAATAAGGTCGTCACTTCATCATGGGTCAACAGCGCTGGCTGATCGCCGATTGGCTGGGTGAAGTTACACACAAGATACGCCACTGGCAGCTGCAAGCGGCCGTCATCTAGACGACGACGTACGCGACATTCGTCCATCCAAGCGCCGCCACGTTTGCCTTCGCGAGCGTACGGGTCAAGGAAGAAACGCGCCACGTCTTCACCATTTTTCGAAATGGTAAACAGCTTCACATCTGGGTGGTAAGAGTCAAAGTCAGATTCTTCACGGATGTCGACTGCAAATAAGGTTTGCGCCGTGTGGAACAAGCCAGACAAGACTTTGTTGATTGGGAAGTACGGACGCAAAGCTTCCTGAGAGATAGCGTACTTTTTCTCGCGCAGTTTCTCGGCGTAGTAACCAACATCCCATGCATTAAGCTCGTCTAAACCGTATTCGTCTTTGGCAAACGCTTGTAGCGCGGCGAGATCTTCTTGGGCCGCAGGCTTAGATTTTTCTGCCAAATCGTTTAAGAACGCCATCACTTGGTCGCCACTTTGCGCCATTTTGGTCGCCACAGACAGCTCCGCGTAATCATCAAAGCCAAGCAGTTGAGCCATTTCATGACGTAACGCTAGGATTTCTTGGATCAAAGGCGTGTTATCAAACTGACCATCGTCGCTTAGCTCAGAAGCACGCGTGGCGTAGGCTTTGTACATCTCTTCGCGCAGCGCTTGGTTATCAGCGTAGCTCAAGACAGGCAAGTACGATGGAATGTCTAGGGTAAACAACCAGCCGTCTTCGCCTTTCGCTTGTGCCGCTTGCTTGGCTTGCGCCAACGCAGAATCCGGCAGGCCTTTCAGTTCGTTTACGTCGGTGATGAGTTTACTCCACGCTCGGGTCGCGTCGAGTACGTTTTCACCGAACTGGCTACCCAGTTCAGACAAGCGGGAGCTGATCTCGCCGTAGCGCTTCTTAGCATCGCCTTCAAGGCCTACGCCTGATAGCTCAAAATCACGGATGGTTTGTGTCAGCGCTTCACGCTGTGCTTGGCTTAGTTGCGCAGCAGCGTCGCTTTCGGCCAACGCTTTGTAGGCTTCGTACAAGGCTTTGTTTTGCCCCAATTCAGTAGCGTAGTCGCTTAGCATTGGTAGGCAGGCATTGTAGGCTTCACGAATCTCTGGGCCGTTTTTTACCGAGTTTAAGTGACTGATCGGCGACCAAAATTGCCCTAGGCGATCTTCGATCTCATCCAAAGGCACGACTAAGCTCTCCCAAGTCGGGTGAACATTGTGCGCTACAATCGCTTCGATCTCGGCACGATTTTTGTTTAGCAATGCTTCAAGGTCCGCCGCGACCGTGGCTGGATCGACCTTGGAAAATTCAGGTAAGCTGGTCGCATCCCATACGGATTGTGTCATATCGTGTTATCCTTTTTTTTGGCAAGACGCGAGCCGCCTTGCAACTATAAGATTAGGTTCTGCTATATAAGATATGTGGTCTTAGCGCTTTTTCAATGGTGCCAGCTTGATCACATCCATAGGTTTTATTAATGCTGCACCTTGAGTGCTAAGGTCGAGAAGATGGGAAGCAAAACATTTCGCGGTCACACGCCGTCTTTTGGTGAACGTGTATGGGTCGATGACAGCGCCGTGATCATCGGCGATGTTGTTATAGGAGATGACAGCTCGGTATGGCCTTTGGTGTCGATTCGCGGCGATATGCACCGTATTCGCATTGGTCAGCGCACCAGCATTCAGGACAATTCATGCCTGCACATCACTCACGCCAGCACTTACAAACCCGAAGGCCACCCGCTCGAGATCGGTGACGACGTCACTGTTGGCCACATGGCGATGCTGCACGGCTGCACCATCGGCAACAAAGTTCTGGTCGGCATGAGTACCACCATTTTAGACGGTGCGGTCATCGAAGATGAAGTCATCATTGGCGCCGGTTCCTTGGTGCCACCTGGCAAGCGTCTTGAGTCAGGTTATTTGTACATGGGCTCACCGGTTAAACAAGCGCGTAAATTGACCGAGAAAGAAATCGAATATTTCCAATATGCGGGTTTGAACTACGTCAAACTCAAAGACGAATACTTAGCGGAGGCAGCAGAGGGATAATGGCTCGGTTAACAGCACCTTTTATTGGCGTGGCACTGATCGCAGGTGCCGCATGGATTGCCACGCAGTCTTACCAAAAGAACTTTTCGGATCCGGTATTGGACCACGAGACCCAGCAACGTTTAGGCGTAGAGTTACTGGAGTTTCCGCGTCAATTACCACCGGTGCCCAATCACGCTGACGTATGGCAAGCCATTTTTGTGCAACCAAAATTTTGTGATGCCCTGTGCCAAGGCTCGATCACCGAGCAAACCCAGCTCGGCATCCAAGTGGTGCAACCAAGCGACGACGCCTATGCGGACTTGTACGACGTAATTTCGGCGGAAAACTACGCCACCCACCAAAATAAAGTGCTGCTGGTCAACCCTGAAGGCAAGTTCTCAGGCTCGATCCGCCCGCCCTATACGGCGCCACGCCTCGACGCGGCCCTCTCTGCACTTAACGACTAATTTTTTTGTAGTTTAGTGTAAGAAGATCTCGGTTTGTTACGTCTAGTGTTCTACATTGCTAACCAAGCTTACCGACAAACCGAGATTGCCTATGACCTCTGCCGCCTTACCGATCGACCCAGCACCTTGCTCGAGTCTGTTTGACGACACCGAGTTTATGAACGCCTTGCGCCTACAAATGCTTAAGTTCGCCACACTGCAAGTGCGCAACCAAGCCCTAGCAGAAGACGCGGTACAAGACGCCATGCTCTCAGCTTATCAACATATCGAGCGCTTCCAGCGCCAAGCGGCACTGAAAACTTGGGTGTTCGCCATCCTCAAAAACAAACTGATCGATATTTTGCGTAAGGAAAAACGCTATACCAGCGCCAGTATCTTAGAAGAAGGCGCCGGGCGTAACGACGAGGCCTTGCTCGACACCTTGTTTACCGATCATGGTCATTGGCAAAAAGACGAACGCCCGCAAAAGTGGGACGAGCCCGATCACGGTTTAGAAAGCAGCGACTTTTGGAAAATCTTTGACACCTGCTTGGATGCACTACCGGCGCGCTACAGTCGCTTATTTATGATGCGCGAATTTTTAGAGCTAGAGTCCAACGAAATCTGTGACAACGAACAGCTCAGCGTTAGCAATCTCAATACCACGCTGTTTCGTGCGCGCTTGCGCCTGCGCGAATGCTTGGAAGACAATTGGTTCGCTGGGGAGACTTGCCCATGATGAAATGTACTGAAGCTACACAATTACTGTCCGAAAAGTTGGATCGTCCACTGAGCACCAAAGAGAAAGTGTCCTTGGGCATGCACACGGCCATGTGCCCAGCTTGTCGTCAATTTGGTAAACAGATGTCGGCACTGCGAGAGATTACTCAGCGTTACGTGCAGTCAGACGACACTGAGTCAGAGGACGCCAAAAAATAACGGAGCCTTAGGCTCCGTTATGGGATCTGGTGACGTCTAATTTATTTTTTAGCCGATTTTTTTGCGGATGCTTTTTTGCCAGAAGCGTCTTTAGCGGCTTTGTTTCCCGGAGATTCTTTCGGGTTTTTGCTGGTCGCTTTCATGGTCGATTTCTTATTCGCTTTTTTCTCTAGCGAATCTTTCAGCTTTTCGATTTTGCTCTTGTGCTTAGCAACCTTCTCTTTGCGCTCTTTGATTTCCGCTTTGATTGCTTTCTTATCAAGTTTAGCCATATCCATTTCTCCTTGCATCTGTTGTTGCATCATTTTGATGCTTCACCCTACTAAAAAGCACTACGAATAAACATAGCACCTGAAAACGTTTAATCAAAACTTAACATTAAGGAAACGCAGGCGTCACAATCACACTATCCAAAACTCATGCAAAATTTTTTATTGTTTGTGTAAGAACTCACCTACTCGCTCCGTCCAATGCTTGTACAACCACCTAAACCATCCCATTGGAGGGACACATTATGAGTAACAAAAACACTTCTCTTGCCCTAGCGCTAGGTACTGCTGTCGCCCTATCGGCTGTTGCTGTGCCAGCTCAAGCTGCTGACAAAGAAAAATGCTACGGCGTGGCGCTCGCAGGTCAAAACGACTGCGCAGCAGGCCCAGGCACCTCATGCGCGGGTAGCTCAACGGTCGATTATCAAGGCAATGCTTGGAAGCTTGTCCCTGCGGGTACTTGTATGGACATGGAATCACCAACATCGCCAAGCGGTCACGGCAAACTTGAGGCGTTCTAAGGGATGCTCAAGCATACGTTAGCCGCTGCGCAAACCGAAGGGCATGTCCCTTCGGGCTTTGCCACGCGCACCGGTATCAGCCTTAAACCGCGCTACTACGAAGACATCTTAGCGCAGCGTCCTGAGGTCGGTTTTTTTGAAATTCATGCCGAGAATTACCTGAGCGCTGGCGGACCCGCACGTTATTACTTAGATCTGATTCGTCAGTACTACGACATCAGCGTCCATGGCGTCGGTTTGTCGTTAGGCGGTGACGAGCCATTAGATGTGGCCCATTTAGAGCGCGTGGCCGCTCTTGTCGAGCGCATTGAGCCAGCGATGTTTTCTGAGCATCTCGCTTGGTCACGCCACCAAAACAGCTTTTTAAACGATCTCTTGCCAGTACCTTATACGCCTGAGCGGTTACAGGTGTTATGTGAGCATGTTGATCAGGTGCAGACCCGCCTGAAACGCCAAATTCTCATCGAGAACCCATCGTCGTATGTCGAGTTTCACTCCAGCGCCATGCCAGAAACCGAATTTATTCACGAGTTAGCTCAGCGCACCGGCTGTGGACTGCTATTAGACATCAACAATGTCGAAGTTTCCTGCTTCAACCATGGTCACAACCCTTATCAATACTTATTGGATTTTCCCATGCGTGCCGTGCAACAGATACATTTGGCGGGCTACGCGCTAGACGAACACGCTGCACTGGCGCTCAAGATCGACTCCCACGATGCGCCGGTCGCCGATGAAGTATGGCAACTGTATCAATACGCGCTACAGCGGATCGGTGACTGCCCGACCTTGATCGAGCGCGATGGCCAATTACCAGAGCTTAGTCAGCTACTTAAGGAAGCTCAGCAAGCTGATCAGATCCGCGCCAATGCACAGGAGCTACGTCATGCAAACTGAGTTTCACGCCGCGCTATGGCAGCAAGACAAACACCTGCTACGCGATATCAAAGCGCGCGGTGCCAGTGAACAAGACAGTCGCTTTAGCGTCTATCGCAACAATGTTCAGCATTCCCTGATCGAGGCGCTGAGTGATATTTTCCCCGTCTGCAAGCAGCTAGTGGGCGAAGCGTTTTTTCACACCATGGCACGTCAGTATAGTTACCAAACCCTGCCGAAAAGCCCAGTTTTATCCGATTATGGCGACACTTTCGCCGATTTTATCCAAACGTTTGTACCAGCTCAGTCGCTGCCGTATTTAGCCGATCTGTGCCGCTTAGAATACCGTCTGCTGCAGCTAACCCATCAGGCCGAAGCTGCGACGCTGACATTGGCCCAAGCTCAACAACGCTTAAGCCAAGTACAACAACCCGACACCCTGCAGTTGACGCTGTCAGCTAACTGCGAGCTGATGCAAAGCCCTTACGCCATCGGTTCTTTATATCTTGCTCATCGCCAAGCCACCCCCGATCTCAGCCAGCTAAACGTCTATCAACCTGAGGCGCTGTTACTGACCAAAGACGGTTTATACGGCTGCTGCTATGTCATCTCACAAGCGCAGCATGCGTTTCTAAACGCCTTGATAGAAGGCCATCGCTTGGGCGAAGCCTTACCCGAAGACGTTAGCGGTACGGCGTTTGATCTGGGCCAGACGCTAGCCCAGCTGATGAAGTGGCAAGTATTCAGTGACATCAAAGAATCCTAGGAGGACTTATGCGACACGCCTTATCTGCGCGCATTGAGCGTCTATTCCAAACCGTGCCAGAGAGTGTGGTTTTGCTGCTGACGCGGTTTGCCTTAGCCGCCGTTTTTTGGCTTTCAGGGCAAACCAAAATCGAAGGCTTCGCCTTTAACCCAGTAGCGGATGTATATGAATGGGGTTGGCCGATGCTAAAAGACAGCACGGTGTTTTTATTTGAATACGAATACGCCCTCCCTTGGATCGATCCGACTTGGGCGGCTTATCTTGCCACGATCGCCGAGCATCTGTTGCCGATTTTATTGCTCACCGGTGTGCTGTGCCGTTTGGCCGCCTTAGGTATTTTCGCCATGACACTGGTGATTCAGATATTTGTCTACCCTGATGCCTATGCTTTGCACGGCACTTGGGCGGCGTTGGCGCTGTTATTAATGCGCCAAGGGGCAGGCGTCATCTCAGTGGATTATTGGCTTAATCGACGCGCACAAAAAACGCGGCCTTAGCCGCGTTTTTGATAACTTCTTAAAGCTGTTACTGAGCCATTTTGCGTGTCGGCAAGGTATAAGCGATCAAGAACAACAGCGCCGCACACACCACCACACTTGGCCCTGTTGGCGTATCCCAATGGTACGAGGCCCAGAGGCCACCACAGACGGATAAACAGCCTAAAATGCCGGCAAATGTCGCCATCTGCACCGGAGTCTGAGATAACTTACGGGAAGTCGCCGCAGGGATGATCATCAAAGAAGTGATCAACAACACGCCGACAATCTTCATCGCCACCGCAATCACTACCGCCACCAACAACATCAGTAGCAAGCGAATCGCTTCCACTGGGTAACCTTCGACTTTGGCCAGCTCTTCATTGACAGTCATCGCCAGCAAAGGTCGCCAAAAGGCTACCAAGAGCGCCATGACAACCAAACCACCGCCATAAATCCAGTACAGATCCGTCTGGCCGATGGCGAGCAAATCACCAAACAAATAGGCCATCAAATCGATACGGATATTGTCCAAAAAGCTGACCGCAACCAAGCCTAGCGACAGCGCCGAATGCGCCAATATGCCAAGCAAGGTATCCGTGGCAATGATCTGCTTTTTCTGTAACGTCACCAGCACCAGTGCCAAGCCGACACACAACACCACAATGGCTAAGTTCAAATTAATATCGAGCAAGAAGCCCAGCGCTACGCCTAACAGCGCCGAGTGCGCCAAGGTGTCACCAAAGTACGCCATTCGACGCCACACCACGAAAGCTCCCAAGGGCCCCGCGACCGCCGCCACACCTAAGCCGCCGAGCAAGGCGCGCATTAACAGTTCCAACATTTCTTACTTCTCCGGGCTAGTGGCTATGGTGCTGACAATGCTTGGAATGCACATGGCCTTCTTCGACCACTTCGCCGCTGTCATCATGAACATGATCGTGTTGGTGTGAATAAATCGCCAGTGACGCATCGGCCCCCGGCACACCAAATAACGCTTGATAGGCAGGATGATCTTTCACATGCTGCGGCGACCCCGAACAACATACGTGCTGGTTCACACACACCACGGTATCGGTTTGCGCCATCACCAAGTGCAAATCATGGGAGATCATAAACACGCCGCAATTGAGCTCATCACGGATCGCCGCAATCAAGTTATACAGCTCGATTTGACCATTTACATCGACCCCTTGCACCGGCTCGTCCAGCACCAATAAATTGGGCTGATTGAGCAACGCACGGGCCAACAACAAGCGCTGCGTTTCACCACCTGACAAAACATGCACTTGCGAGTTTTCCAAGTGTGGAATGCCCACTTTGGCCAGCGTCGGAGCGATCTGCTTTTTATTCACACCGCGCACCAACCCCAAGAAATGCTTCACTGTCAAAGGCAACGTCGGATCAATGTGTAGCTTTTGCGGCATGTAGCCAATACGCAAGGTGTCATGGCGCACTACCTTACCGGAGCTTGGCTGTTGTAGATCCAACAAGGTGCGGATCAAGGTACTTTTACCGCTGCCATTTGGGCCGATCAAAGTGACGATCTCGCCTTGATGCAGGGTGATATTAATATTGCTTAACAGCTGGCGCTCGCCGAAGCGAATACCAATGTCTTTTAACTCGGCTAACCGGGTACTCATGCCAAGGCTTCCTTAGTGACGACAATCGGCGCATAAGCCGGTCAGTTCGATGGTCTCTGAGCGCAGCTCAAAACCTTGCTCTGCCGCTTTATCGATCAAGGTTTGATGGATGTCTTGGTAGTCAAATTCCATCACGTTTTGGCACTCGTCACAGATCAAGAAATAGCCCTTGTGGACTTTGTCTGCGTGGGCACAGCCAAGATACGCGTTCATCGACTCAACCTTGTGGATTAGGCCTGCAGCCAACAAAAAGTCTAGCGCGCGATACACCGTCGGCGGCGCAGAATTGAAGCCTTCTTCGGCCAATTTGGCCAACAATTGATACGCCCCAAGTGGACGATGGCTCTGCCAAATCAACTCCAACGCACGGCGGCGCACCTTGGTTAAACGCTGGCCCTGCTCGGCGCAGACGGTTTCCGCCGTTTCCAACGCTTGCTCAATACAGATATCGTGATTGTGCGCATGATCATGACTGTGATCGTGGCTCTGATCGTGTTTGTGTTCGGTCATTAGAATGCCCGCCCTGCTACTTGTAGGTCACTGTAAATCATCGTGACACTGATAAAAATTAAGGCGCAAGCGGCAAGTACTGCCAGCCCTTTGGTCAAACGACTGCGCCATTTATTGGGGCTCAATGCCATACTGCCATCGCGCACTAGGACACTGACCAATGCCAGCGCCGACACCGTGAGGGCGGTGCCTAGCGACATCACTAAGGTCGCTAACATTCCCCATTGTAAAATTCCGGTGCTGGTGGCAAACAGCAACACCAACACTGCCCCCGTACAGGGGCGAATACCGATCGCCGACACCATCGCAACCGTACTGCGCTGGGCGACTTTTTGTTCTTCATGGGCGTGGCTATGATCGTGATGACAACCATGCCCATGGTGCGCATGCGCTGCGTCATGGTGATGGCCGTGACAGCCTACTTCATCATGAGAATGATCATGGCCACAGCTGGATTTACCGCGCGCCAAACGCCACAGCATCCACACACCAATCAAGCCAATCGCCGCATAAGAGGCTAATTCTAACATACGCGTGGTCTGTGTGACGCGTCCGGCGAGCTCTAATACCTGCGCCAGCGCCACCACCAAGGCGATCGCCACCACACCTTGTAGCGTAGCGGATAAAAATGACAGCCAAATACCCTTACGCAGCGGCGCTTTCGTGGCCAACAAATAAGACGCAATCACTGCCTTACCGTGACCTGGACCCGCTGCGTGAAAAATACCATATAAGAAGCTCGCCACCAGCAAGCTGCCAATCAACGCAGGGCTTTGTTCTCGGCTTAGGCCTTGCACCAAGCTCGCCAACTGACGATGAAAGTCGCGCTGTTGTTCCATGATCCAGCGACTGACGGCAAACATCGACTGACCGTCGGCGGCCCAAGAGCTGCTGGCCAGCAGCGCTAAGATAAGAGTTACGACAAGATTACGTGGCACCATTGGCTCCGCTGTAGGGTTATCATAATGTTATAGTATAACATTTAAACGCAAATGAACATCCAGCCAATGACGCCTCAGCATCGCTTAATTTGGCTGCAAAAAGCCCATCACACCGCCCATAAAAATCTGCGCCGCCATCGCGGCCAAGATCAAACCGGTGATTTTCGAGAGAATATTGAGTCCGGTGCGGCCTAAAAGTTTCTCAATCAAGGAGCTGGCGTACAACAACACGCCCAAGGACAACAACGCCCCGACAAGGCCCAATACGCCGATCACCAAATCCCAGCCTTCAAACTCCACACCATAGACCAAGATGGTACCGATGGTCGCGGGGCCAATAATAGTTGGCACCGCTAATGGCACTACCGACACATCGTCGCGCTCCTCACTGGGCATACCGGTAGCGTGGTTACGGGTACCGTCTTTGACCAAGCTGATCGCCGACATAAACAGCAAGATGCCCGCGCCGATACGGAACGAGTCCAGCGTAATGCCCAATACATCAAACAAGGCACCGCCAAAAAACATCAACACCAACGAAATCGCCAGCGCCGCAATGATCGACTTATTCGCCACATGACGACGTGCTGAAGGTGTCTCACCGCGCGTCAGTGCCAAAAACATCGACAACACGAAAAACGGTGCGAACAGGAAGAAGAACTTAATCCAAGTGGAAATCAATAAACTCATGATAGGTCATACCCAAGTAGACACCGCTCACACGATCAGCGTTGAGTCAGTGCCAATTTAATACCAAAGCCCACCAGCAATACGCCAGTTAAGCCATCCAAAGCTTGCGCCACTTTTGGTCGCGCTAGCCAAACTCTTGCACGGTGAACCATCACCGCCAAAAAGGTCTGCCACCCCATCGCTATGATAAAGTGCAGGGCAGCCATAAACAGAGATTGTGTCACCGCCGAGTGTTCTGGGTTGATGAACTGCGGTAAAAACGCCATGTAAAACACAATCGTCTTAGGATTCAAAAGATTCGACAACAGGCCTTGGCGAAACGCCGTGCGCGCGGTAAACGTACGCCCTTGGGGCAACTCCAAACGCAAGCCTTGAGCCTGCCACGCACTGCGCAGTGCCTGCAGGCCGAGATACACCAGATACAAGGCCCCAGCGATCTTAAACATAGTAAACAGCGTCGCCGAGCCAAGCATAATCACCGACAAGCCCAGCGCCGACACGGCAGCATGAGCAAACAGCCCCATGCAAATGCCCAAACTGCAGACAAAGCCGACCCGCCAGCCCGCCATCGCCGAGCTGCGTAACACCAACAAGGTATCCACGCCGGGGCTCATGGTGAGCAAGCTAATCGCCACTAAAAAAGGTAACCACTGAAACTGCTCAAGCATGACACGCCTCGTCTAACATTCGTGGGCGACGGTTGAGCGACTTAGGGATCGCAGCTTAGATCGACCCAGCCTTCCATATAAAACTCCGTCGCATCAGCAGGTGTTGGCGTACAGGTTTCGGCGCGCATACCATTGAGCTGCACCAAGCCCTGCTCTGGGATCACCATCGCAAAATAGTTTTCCGGATCACCAAAACCCATGCGTAAGCGCTGCTGTTGTAGGTCGACTTCATTAGGCAGGGTAATGCCCAAACGCACCGTAAGCGCTTGATCTTGCACGCCGACATCGAGCACATCGACGCTCGCAGGCGTGACCGCTTGGCCATCCACCTGCATCTTTATAAAGTAGCCGTATTGCGCCAAATTGGTAAAGGCTTCGGCCGCCTCTGCCTTCTCGGCTTTTTCTAACTGGCCGTTGGCGTCTTTATCAAACTCGATCAACATATCTAAGCTTGAAAACACATCAAACGACCAGTGCGCTTCCACCACCTGCACGCGCGGCGTACTGACATTGACCGAATAATAGGAATCGATCCAAATGTGCGGATGCGCCAGCGCCGAGCTTACGCCCAACGCACTCAGTAATCCGATGCAAGCATGACGCCAATACGCGCGCATTTAGTGCTCCATTAAACTCGGTACGTTGCGCACACGCGCTTCCAAAATGCGCTGGAATTCCTTCGGATCGTGTTGTTGAGCTAGACGCTCTGGGTCGTCTTTCGCACCGTGCCATGCTTCTAAGCGTGACAACCAAAAGCGCAACGCCGCGATCTTCATCATATGCGGCCAAGACAGGATTTCCGCCGCGCTAGGCTTGCGCTCATGCATGTAGGCATTGATCATGGCGTGGTATTTGTCCATATCCAACTCGCCCGTGCTCAAATCCGAGCACCAATCGTTGACCACGATCGCAAGGTCGTACATCAACCACGAGTAGCAGGCGTTGTAAAAATCGATGATGGCCGACAACTGCTCGCCTTCAAACAAAGTATTGTTGAAGAACAAATCGCCGTGCACTGTGCCCTTGGCCAACTGATCGTCGTATTGATCGATAAACTGATCAAACTCCGCCACTTGCTCAAGCAACAAATGCGCTTGCTCTGGCTCAAGCTCCGGCGCCAACGCTTTAGACGTTGCGTGCCACCACTCCATGCCGCGATGGCTTGCACGCTGCTCAGGGAAGTCCATACCTGCGGTATGCAGCTGCGCAAGTACCTTACCCATGATGCGGCAAGATTCCACACTGGTAGACTCCATGATGTCGCCAGGGAAGCAATCGACAATGATCGCTGGGCGATCCTGCACCACGCGTAGGCGCTCGCCTTCGTTATCAAGCAACGCCGCTGGCACATTAAAGCCTTTGTTCTGCAGATGTGACACCACATCTAAGAAATACGGCACTTCATCAAACTCAAACTCTTCAAACAAAGTAAGTACATACTTCCCTGTTGTCGTCGTGACAAAATAATTGGTGTTTTCCACACCCCCTGAAATGCCTTGAAAAGACACCAGTTCACCTAAGTTGTAATCGGCCACAAGGCCGCGCATGTCAGAGTCCGAGAGAGAAGTGTAAACAGCCAAAATCTGTACCTAATGAATTAAATCTGCATAAGCCGCTAATGCTCCACAATCAGAGCAAAAAGGTCAATTGAACACCACGAAAAAAGGGGCGATTATGTTAATCTACGACGCAAATATCTAAGATTTGAATTTAAACAGACGCGATACGCCGAGCGTACCGTGCACGAGGGAAATTATGTCGGCTCAAGATTCACTGACCCATGCAGCACCGATGGTATTGGTAGACGGTTCGTCTTACCTGTACCGCGCCTTTCACGCCATTCCACCACTGACCACTAGCGACGGCCAACCGACCAACGCAGCCCGTGGCGTGATCAGCATGATCCGCAGCTTAATCGGCCGTTACCCAAATTCCCCGATCGTGGTGATTTTTGACGCCAAAGGCAAAACCTTCCGCGATGACATGTACAGCGAATACAAAGCCCAGCGCCCACCGATGCCTGACGACCTGCGCGTACAGATCGAACCGATCCACCGCATGATCGAAGCCATGGGCTTGCCGTTGGTCATCATCGACGGCGTCGAAGCCGACGACGTGATCGGCACCATCGCCAAACAAATCGGTGGCGAAGGCCGTGAAGTCGTTGTTTCTACAGGCGACAAAGACATGGCGCAGCTAGTCACCGACAAAGTCACTCTAGTCAACACCATGACCGACACCGTGATGGACGTGGAAGGCGTTAAAGAAAAATTCAAAATCCCACCTGAGTTGATCATCGACTTCCTAGCGCTGATGGGCGACAAAGTCGACAACATCCCAGGCGTACCGGGCGTCGGTGAAAAAACCGCCTTAGCCATGCTGCAAGGCATCGGCTCCATCGAAGAAATTTACCAACGCCTCGACGAACTGGCGGACTTGGGCTTCCGTGGCTCTAAAACCATGGCCAAGAAAATGGAAGAACACCGCGAAATGGCCGAGCTAAGCTACAAGCTTGCCACCATTAAATGCGACGTCGAGCTGCCATTTGATCCACACACGTTGAAAAACGAAGAAATCAACAAAGAAGCCCTACGCGAGTGGTTCCAAAAGCTAGAATTCAAAACCTGGTTGCGCGATATCGACAAAGCCCCAGCCCACGGCACCGCCGATGACACAGTGGACAACGAAGATGAACCAGCGCCTGCGGCCAATATCGACGTCGAGTACGACACGGTGCTTGATAAAGACAGCTTCAACGCTTGGCTGAAGAAAATCCAAGACGCCGAGCTGGTAGCCTTCGACACGGAAACCACATCTCTTAACTACATGGCCGCTGAGCTTGTGGGCGTGAGCGTTTCCGTGGAAATCGGCAAAGCCGCGTACATCCCAGTCGCACATGATTACGAAGGCGCGCCCGAGCAGCTGGATCGTGATTGGGTACTAGAGCAACTGAAGCCTTGGCTAGAAGACGATAACCAGAAAAAAGTCGGTCAGCACCTAAAATACGATGCCAACGTATTGAACAACTACGGCATCACCCTGCGCGGCATCGCCTACGACACCATGCTAGAGTCGTACGTGCTGAATTCCACCGCCACGCGCCACGATATGGACAGCCTTGCGACCAAATTCTTGGGCCACACCACGGTGAGCTTTGAAGAAATCGCTGGTAAAGGTGCCAAGCAAAAAACCTTTAACCAGATCGAACTTGAGCAAGCGGCCCATTACGCCGCCGAAGACGCCGACATCACCTTGCGCCTGCACCATGCGATCATGCCTAAGCTAGAAAAAGAAGGCGACTTGGTCAAAGTCCTAAAAGACATCGAACTACCATTGGTGCCAGTATTGGCAAAAATGGAACAAACGGGCGCCTTGGTCGACCCGGACTTACTGCACGCGCAAAGCTCTGAAATCGCTGGCAAACTGCAAGAAATCGAGATCAAAGCACACGAAGAAGCAGGCCAAGCTTTTAACCTAAGCTCACCGAAACAGCTGCAAGAAATCCTGTTTGAGAAGCAAGGCTTGCCAGTCATTAAGAAGACTCCAAAAGGCCAACCTTCGACTGCTGAGCCGATCCTGCAAGAGCTGGCCGAGCAATACGAACTACCACGCTTGATCATGGAACACCGCAGCCTATCGAAGCTCAAGTCGACTTACACCGATAAGCTACCAGAGATGCTACAAAAGACTGGCCGCATTCATACGTCTTACCATCAAGCCGTGACCGCGACCGGCCGTTTGTCCTCGACCGATCCGAACTTGCAAAACATCCCAATCCGTACCACCGAAGGTCGCCGCATTCGCCAAGCGTTTGTCGCACCGGAAGGCTACAAGCTGGTCGCGGCCGACTACTCACAGATCGAGCTGCGCATCATGGCGCACCTATCACAAGATAAGGGACTTTTAGACGCGTTTGCCAATGACCTCGACGTACACAAGGCGACCGCTGCGGAAGTCTTCGACACCACCGCTGATGAAGTCACCAGCGAACAACGACGCCGCGCCAAAGCCATCAACTTCGGCCTGATCTACGGCATGTCGGCCTTTGGCCTCGCGAAACAACTTGGCATCGGCCGCCCCGAAGCGCAGCAATACGTACAGCGCTACTTCGAACGCTACCCAGGCGTGCGCACCTACATGGACAACACCCGTGAAAGCGCCAAAGAAAAAGGCTACGTCGAAACCATCTTTGGTCGTCGCTTGTACCTACCTGAAATCAAAGCGAAAAACGCCATGATGCGCCAAGCCGCAGAACGCACTGCCATCAACGCCCCGATGCAAGGCTCCGCCGCCGACATCATCAAACGCGCCATGATCAACATGCACAACTGGCTACAAGGCACCGACCTAGATGTACGCATGATCATGCAAGTACACGATGAATTGATCTTCGAAGTGGCCGAGAAAGACCTTGATGCCGCGCAAGAGAAAATTGTCGAGATTATGCAGACGAGTAGCGAGATCGACGTACCTCTATTGGTTGAGGCTGGGGTTGGAAACAACTGGGACGAGGCGCACTAGGCGCCAACCCTAATTGGCGCATTCTGCCTAAAATTGACAAGATGCGCCAATTAGACGACAATCAAGAACATATAAATTAACTCTAAATAGAGATATTAAAATGTTGCTAGAATATGGTTTTGAAAATTTTTTTGGGTTTAAAGAAGGGGCCAATATTAGTTTTCGCGTACCTGAGCAGTATTCAAATGATAGTGGCATTTCAAAATTGTTATGTATCAAAGGAAAAAATGCCTCCGGTAAAACAAACCTTATTAAAGCTCTTTCTTTCCTAAGTAACTTTTGTACTAAATCATTCGATGATTATGAACCTGATGACTTACTAAATTACGAACCATTCTTTGACAGTGAAGACCCATCGAATTTTTTTGTAAACTTTATCATAAATAACACTGAGTATGTTTATGAGCTAAGTATTACAGAGTCTTCTGTACTGTCAGAAAGACTTTATAGGAAAAATAATCGCAAAACTCTAATATTAGAGAGGATTGATAATGAAATTAACTATTCAATTGCCTCTCTTTCCATTTTACGCTCGATAAAATTAAGAAAGAATGTTTCATTATTTAGCATATACAAACAACATAATTTAGATTCTGAAAATAAAAAAACTGATCTCTCCGCTATTGAAGATACATATATTTTCTTTAACAAAATGATCTTTAATGTATCTTATACGGGACTCGAAGAGACAGGATCAATGCCCTCTTTTGTATCGAAGATATCAAAAATATTTTATGAAAGACCTGAGGCTTTAGAGTTTACAAAAAATATCATAAAAGAATGTGACACAGGTATTACTGATATAAAAGTATTTAAACGAAAAAATGAAGAAAGCGGCAAGATATCATACGTCCCATTATTTTATCACTCACACAACAAAAAAGATCATAAACTACATTATTACTTTGAATCGACTGGCACTCGATCCTTATATGATCAACTAGGTAAATATGAAATTGTCCTACAGTTAGGTGGAATTCTTTGCTTAGATGAATTTGATATAAATTTACATCCACACATATTACCTAAGCTGATATCTCTTTTTGAAGATAAAGAGACTAACCCTAATGATGCACAGTTAATCTTCACTACACATAATACAGAAATCATTGATCATTTGGGAAAGTACAAGGTATACCTAGTAGAAAAAGAAAACAATGAATGCTTTAGCTATAGGCTTGATGAAATCCCAGGCGAGCTATTAAGAAATGATCGTTCAATAGCAAGAATCTATAATTCTGGAAAAATTGGTGGAACTCCTAAGATATGAGTTTTAAAAATTCACGGAAGGATGGCTTTTTATCAAAGATACCTACAATTAGTATCTTTAGTGAGAATAATGATCTTTCGAAACGCTGCAAATTCAACTTTTCTTACTTTGATCGAGACCAAGATGCTGGCCAAGATTTCAAGGATTGGAATCAAGATAATATCGTAAAGTTAATAGACAAGCTCATTAACTATTCAAAAGATAGCTTAGAGCATTGGCAGCGAGAAAAAATTGGTAGAGGGAGTGGTCATGTCTTAGAGGTCTATGGAGATTTCCCCAAGAAATCGGATTTCTCACATCCTAAGCACGTCCCTATTGAAGCAAAGTGGGCAAGGTTTAGAATAGATAGTTCAACAAGACTCATAGGCTTCGTAACGCCTGAAACATGCCACGATATGAAGCAAGGCTCTTCTGAATGGAAATTCTGCAAAAACACATTTTATATTGTTTTTTTAGATGATGAGCACAGGTTTTACAAAACTAAATAATCGATATTAACTAGAAGGCTTAACAGGCCACCCACCTTAAAACATGATCCAGCACTCAGTTCTACCAACTAAGCCAGTTTCATCTAAAGCTAGCTTTTCTTGCTTCGTTACCATCCATATCGTAGATTTTATCGAGATTTAACGTTTTTAGACGCAATAAACTCTTAACAAATCAGGCAAAACAGTGCTTAACTGGCCACCCACCTTAAAAAGTGATTCAACACTCAGTTCTAGCACTTAGCCAGCTTCATATAAAGCTGGCTTTTCTTGCTTCTTTACCACCCATATCGGAATGCGGTGGATCGAATCCGTCCAAACTCTTCGTCGGGAATATGATATTTGAATAATGTTTGATAACGCTTTGCTCGTGCTCTTTGCTGATGACTCAGTTTGAGATAGAGCTCGTGTGACTGCCAGAGCTCACTTTGTAGACCCAGTGACTCTTTTGCATGATAGCGATAGTTCGCCCACCCTAAAAACTTTTACCTTGGGAAATGAGCTGTTATGACATGTTTCTAAATATCAAAACAGGATTGGCGGAATAGGAGATTTTTGCCCCATTTCTGGAATTATTCTAAGAACCATGGCACTGTATATAAAAACAGAATGTTTATATACATACTTATATCAAACTTAAAGAGGCAGTATATGACTAAGAAGTTACCACGCCTTAACCTGAACAATTGGGGTCAGATGAAAATTAATCTTGTACGTCCCCGAGATCAAAGCCCGTAACGCCGTGATGCGCCAAGCCGCCGAACGCACCGCGATCAACGCCCCGATGCAAGGCTCCGCCGCCGACATCATCAAACGCGCCATGATCAACATGCACAACTGGCTCGCCGACACCGACCTAGACGTACGCATGATCATGCAAGTACACGATGAACTCATCTATGAAGTGGCTGAGAAAGACCTTGACGCTGCGCAAGAGAAGATTGTCGAAATAATGCAAACCACCAGCGAGATCGACGTGCCATTGCTTGCGAAAGCTGGGATTGGGAACAACTGGGACGAGGCGCATTAGTGCCTTATTTTTTCCATCACAATCAAAATCACAATTTCATTACCATCAGATATTCTAAAAAAGAGCACATACATTAATGGAAGAATTTAAATCAAAACTAATCAAAGAACCATTTAAAACCCTAAGTACTTTCTTCACTTTATTTGGACTACTCAATCTTGTAATTTACTATACTTATATTGAGTATGTTCCATCCATAAAAATAGAAGATCTAGGTGTACTTTTCATCACAACTACAGCATCAAGCCTTTTTTTATTAGTAAACTTATCAATGTATTTAATAATACCAGGACTAATACTGAGCATTAAAAGAAAATCATTTTATGATGTTTATTTTTTAGGGAAAGAAATTAAACCGTTTTTTGTGGCAGCAATATGTATACTTACACCTTTTTTAACATTCTCAATTTCAAGTGCACTGTATTTAATCTTAAATAATGATCCAGAAAAAATACCACCAGAATACATATTAACATTAACATTAGCACTTTCATGGCTTTTTTCCCTGGCAGTACTAAAAATTCTGGATTTTAAATTCGTGCATGAAAAATATGGAAAATTTAAAATCTCTCTCCAAGCAACGGCGGCGTCATTCTTAATTTTCTTTCCTGTCATAGTAGTCTTAGCAATTTTCAAGACATCCAATGAATTCAAAGGAAACTATGAAGACTACATTTATATCTTCATAACAGGACTGTCTGTATTGCTCATAAACATCATAATAAGCAGCTCAGAAGCCAGTCTTCTTAAAATATTAATCTCAGGATTTATGTTAATATTAATCATATCAATTTCAAGCAAAAATACTTATTACATACCGAAAGCAACTGCAAAAATATTTAAAATTGGAAACTTCAAAGTAGATTCAATTCATTTTAGTGATGATGGATGCAAAGTACTGGAAGAAATGAATGAGAAGTGCATAGAAAACACAATAACTGATGTGATAGTTCTCTCTAGACTAGGTCACGAATACCTAATAGAGACGCCTGATAATAGAAAGATTGTCATAAAAAAATCTTATATTAATGGATTTACGCTACCTAAAGAATATTAACAGGCAGCTTAACAGGCCACCCACCTTAAAAAATGATCCAGAGTTCAGTTCTATCAACCAAGCCAGTTTTATCTAAAGCTGGCTTTTCTTGCTTCGTTACCATCCATATCGTAGATTTTATCGAGATTTAACGATATTTAGGCGGACTGTACTCTTACCAGTTCAGGTAATAGAAAATGAAAGGGAGTGAGAGCTTACTAGGCGAGTAGCTGTTTCGTTCAGCTTATTTTCGGTCGGCGTTTGTAGCCTGCATTCTGGTAGTAGTTAGTTAGGATCAGCTCTGTGCCAACTGCTGCATGGGTATGTTTCTCAAATTCAATCGCGATGGTAAGCCAGTTTTTGGAAGTACTATTGAGATTTGCGGGTAAGATGCAAGAACCGCGATTTAGCGACAAAAAAGCCGAGCAATGCTCGGCTTATCAGTCTAATTTTATTGGTCGTACTAGCGCGCTACAGCTTGCTTTTGAGGTGACTTTGCTTTCAATGTACCTTCAGCTTTGGCCTTAGCGTACGCCTCGCCTAAACGCTTAAGATTGCTCGCTTTAAGCGCAGACATCTCTCTAGTGCGTTTTGATGACATTGTACTTCTCCTCATTGAGATCGATTTTTGACCAGAGCGGGTAATTTAGCTTTTTACAGTATCGCCATGCAAGCCTGTTAGAGCAGTTCACAAGGCGTGAATGGGTTACTGTTTCCATTGGGAAATATATTGCTCAAAAATAAGTATTTTAGATTTTTTTGAGAAATATATTTCCCAAAAACGGCTAGTAAAGTCTAGAATGAGCAAAATACTGCTCACTCAGGTATCTTATGAAATCCCTTACTATTCAAGCACTATTCGATCAACAATGGCATGACATCGCTATCGTCAATATTGCTGAGCCGGAGAAAGGCAATACTGGTCGATGTAGCCTTGGCTATGAGATGAACTATGCCATCGAGTGGCTTGACTACGATGATGAGCATGCTTGTGGACTGACGCTTCCGGTTCAAGTGATGATTGAGCATGAAGCAGAACGCTGGTTTGGCTTCTTGGATGATATTGTTCCAGCAGAGGCTGCACGCCGCTATCTGGTGGATGCTTGGGGCTTAGCAGGTCTATCATCAGGCGAATTGGATTCTGAACTATTAGAAAAAGGCACTATTGCACCAGTAGGCAATTTAAGAGTTAAGGAGTCTTTACCTAAATTACCAGAAAGCTCGACTCTTCATTTACGTAAGTTTGCTGTGAAAGATGTGGTCGAACGGGATTCTGACTTTTTAGCCTATGCTCAGGAAATGGGCGCCATCAGTGGCGGGGCAACCGGTGCTGGCGGCGAAGCCCCTAAGTTGTTATTGCGTTGCTCTGATAACGAAGAAGTATGGATTGATACCTTTCAAGACCAACATACGATTGCCGATGCTCATTACTTGGTAAAGTTTCCTAGAGGAAAGCACCGCACACAAGATGATTGCGATATCTTGCGCGCTGAGTACCACTTTTACCAAGAGCTAGCAGCCATGGGCTTTAACACCATCAATACGGAAGGTATGCGCCTCATCGAAGGGGAGCGCTACCCTTCCCTTTGGTTACCTCGCTTTGATACACATTGGAATGGTTCGGTTTGGGAGCGCTATGGTTTAGAGTCGATATTCTCGGTACTGCACAAGCCAGCTGGCAGTTACTTAAACCATTTTGAGGTATTACGCTCAATCTGTGCTTTGCTTGCCAAACGCTCTGCGAAATTTGACCCACAGCGTTTTGTCTGTGAATGGCTGACTCGCGATTTATTAAACATTGCTTTTGGCAACACGGATAATCATGGCCGCAATACCGCTTTACTGAAACGCCCGAATGATATTTGGCTGTCACCTATCTATGACTTTGCGCCAATGAAAGTGGACCCAGAAGGCGTAACTCGCACCACAAAATGGGGGCCGCCTTTTGAGGAAGGCGGTGAATACCGCTGGCACGCCATCACAGAAGAATTAGGCGATCTGTGTCCTAGTAACATTTCATTTTCCGCTCTGCAAAACACGGCTCAAAAGTTAGTGGGATTACAGGACAGATTGACGGAACGAGGCGTGGCAGAACGTATTTTAAGGGTGATTCAAATCGAATGGCTGGAAACTAAACTGACTCGCTGGGGGCTTTTATGAGCATGACACCTGCCGAACGCCAGGCATTGTTGGTACAACTGCTACAACAGCATTTACTAGGTGAAATCAGCCAAGGGCAAATGCTTAAGACGCTACGTAAAGAGGTCTTAGGATTTTCTCAAACCCGCTACGCGGAGTTTGTCGGAGTCAGTCGCCGTACGCTCACAGATATTGAGCAAGACAAAGGCAACCAAGCCCAGTCGATGATTGATACCGTGTTTAAGCCCTTTGGCATTAAATCTGGACTGACGCCGATCCACTCTCATGTAGCGAAGCACATGATGGCTGGTATGGAGCTATGAGATATTGGGGGCAGATGAAAACTAATCCACCCCTTCCATCAGCTTAACTATTGCTTTTACGAATTGGCTTTTTCAACAATCCTTTCCAACAGCGGCATCCACTCGCTTTCGACCTTAAGCTCAAAGCATTCCTCTAAAGCAGCGGCTAACTGCTCTGGGTTTAACTCTCGTTGCTCTACTGTGCCGTTGCGTGGGCGAGCCGTTAGGCGGTTGTTCAGCAATGCATAGCGAGTGTCATGTGTGGCTCGCGCCATCATTAAGTTGTGGCGGAATTTGGAGTTGGGGCTCGCTGAAGTAAACCAGTTAGCCACGTCCATCTCGATCGGCTCCTGAGGTTGGCTGGCAATATCGTATAGGTCTTCCCATCGCTCCTGTACGTTTACCTGCAACATCCAGCCGTGATCGTGCGTCAAAATACGAAATGCTTCGTGTTGTCCCTGCTGCGCTTCATCGGTTTCCAAACGCAGAGGATCGGTCAGTACAAGACCACCAAATCCCACATCCGCGAGCCACCATTCACCCTCAATACGTACTCTTAGCACCTGATGGGTGCGTGGGCCAAATGGCATATCTTCGGGCTGGCGCCAAACATTACGCGCCATTAACGATTCGACTTCAAACCCCAGTTGTTTTAGCACCTGCATAAACAGCGCGTTGTGCTCAAAACAGTAACCACCGCGACGATCGCCGATAAGTTTTTGCTGGATCTTCTCTAGATCCAAGCTGATGCCACGCTCAAGCAAGACATCAATATTCTCAAAGGGGATGTGCGCCGGATGCAGCGCGTGAATGGCTTTTAGCGTGGAAAGCTCTGGTGTTGCCGGCCCTTGATAGTGAATACGGGCGAAGTAGTCTTGCAGGTGAATCATTCTCTATACAACCTAAGTAAGTCCTGTGAGCAGCCGAAATGCTGGCGTTGCGTGTCTGCTGCCATGTTATTGCGAATCCACGTGGTGAACAATGGGCGCAAAGAGATCCGCTCTAAGAGTTACCACTAACTGATCTACGCACTATTCATCCTCGTACCGCTTAATAAGCATTGACCTGGAGGAATATATGAAGCCTTGTCTTATTCCCTGTGTACTGGCGCTCACGGCGTTTACTCAAGCTGCTGCAGCCAGCGATGAAACACTCACGAGCCTGCAAGATTTAAGGTGGGAAAACCGCATCATAGTGGCCAACGCCGGCCAAGACAGTACGAAGCTGACAGATCTTTTTAGCCAAGCGAGCGACGCGATCATTGATCGGGATGTGGTCTGGTTGGTGTTATCAGACAATGATATTCAGACTAATTACCAAGGTGCCATCAGCCCAAGCTTGTTAAGCCGCGTGAAAAGCCAGTATCAACTTAACGACAACGAGGTCATTCTGATCGGTAAGGATGGCGGCCTAAAAGAGCGCATATCGGGATTGGATCTAGAGCGCTTGTTTAACGATATTGATCGGATGCCTATGCGCATAAGAGAGATGCAGCAGTAACGCTTTGTACTATTAGCCAGCAACCAGCTCTTGTGAAATAGCGACTTGGTTACGACCGGCTTTTTTCGCTTCGTACATGGCAAGATCCGCTCGATTTAACAGCTCGTCGAATGTCTCATAGCTATCCTGTGACGCCAAGCCAATGCTGACGGTGGCAGAGTGCCACGCATTTTTGACGCATTGAATTGGCTCTCGTTCGACTCGCTCTCTGAGCTGTTCGGCGAGGATGCTAGCGGCAGCTTGATCTGTATTTGGCAGTAGGATCACAAACTCTTCGCCACCAAAACGGCCTATATGACCAAGACTTTTGACCTGCAAGACCTCACTGCAAACATCAACCACTGCCTTGATGACTCGGTCGCCTACCTCATGACCGTATTGATCGTTCACTTGTTTAAAGTGATCGATGTCCATCAACAGCACGCTAAAGGGTTGCCCTTCTGCTAGGCATTTTGCGTGATCTACATGTGCCATTTCTAAAATAGCGCGTCGATTATAAGTGCCGGTTAAGGCATCGGTCGTCGCCAGGTTTTTGAGCTCTTGTTCGATTTGTTTCTGTTCTTCGAGGCGCTGAGTCAGTAGCTGCATTTTAAGCTTCGATTTTCTACGAACACACCAGCCTAACAAGACCAGTAAAATCGCCACCAAAACGCCTGCCAAAGTGATATAGCGACCATTTTGGGAAAAGGCTCCGTCTTCTACCGAATCCAAATTAATCCAGTAGCGGTAGATGTCTCGCTTTTGTTGTGCAGTGATGCCGTCTAAGCCTTTTTGCATAATGGACAGTAGCGGCGCCCAGTCGTCTCTTACAGCGAAACGTAAATTCCACTCAAAGCCGGATTCACCGATGACTTTAAGATTGGTCAGGCCATTTCTTTCGATGTAGTAAATCGCGGCGGCGTTGGAGGCGACGATCGCATCCGCCGAGCCATAAGAGACCATGCGCAGGCCGGTCTCAATATCTGGCACGGCCATGGTGTTGAGTTGTGGATAATGCTCTTGCAAATGCTCGTAAGAGGCATAATTGTCGATACCGACAACTTGCTTGCCTTCCAGCGCTTCGATGCCTTCGCCGACGAATTCATTACGCACGATAATCACCGCCGGCAAACGAATATAAGGCCGAGTGAATTGCATATATTGACTGCGCGCTGGGGTTTGTTCGGCTGCGCCCCACATGTCGACCTCACGCGCGCGCCCTGCCGACACCACTTCTCCCCAGCTCTTTAGCTGTACGATCTCAAGTTTGAGGCCAAAGTTAAATTTCTGGTCGATGATGCGAATAAAATCGGCGGTAATGCCTTGGTACTCGTTGTTGTCATCGAAGAACTCGACCGGAGGATAATTAGGGGCGGGGGCAAAGCGAATCACGGGCTGATCCGCTAGCCACTGGCGTTCCTCAGCCGTCAAGATATCTTGTCCATACGACATGCCAGACATACTGAGTAGAAGCAGATATAAGCCACTCAGTAAGCTTCTAGTCAAAAATGCATTTGTCTTCATAACGTCCCTATCGACAAGATACCTGCAGGCTAAGATGCAGATATTGGATAACAGTAGCTTATAGTAATTCAATGGCCTGCTGTTGACCATCCTTACAAGATTGACTCAAAAAAGGCTGTGAGGGCAGATCAATACTACACCAGCACTGCCTAGCTGACACAAAACGCACAAAACTATGACAATCTGTTTTCAATTATGTGAATCTTTGTTGTTGTGGCATAATGGCACTACCGTCAGCGATGGTTCAAGGAAGCAACCTCTAAAGTTTCACTGGGCCACTGTTATTAGTTTTAACACCCCGAGGCTTTCGTGAACGTAACGCTCAGTGATCCCTTATATCTTGCCAAAGGCAGTTGCCGTACGGTGTTCAAGCACCCAAGTCACAACGACTTGTGCATCAAGGTTAACCATAACCCGCGCAAAGACCGCAATATTACAGAGATCGTGTTTTACCACTTTCACCGCCGCCATGCGTTGGATTTCATTGCGCAATACAAAGGCACCGTGGCCACCAACATGGGTAAAGGCGTGGTGACTGAGATCGTTAAAGATCATGACGGCAAAGTATCTAAAAGCCTTGAAGAATACATCGAAGCTAACTTGCTCTCGATTGAGCAAGGCTTTGCCTACATCAAGGCTCTGCAAGAAAAAGTCCTGAAGTGCGGTGTTTTATTGCACGATGATGGCATCCAAAATATTTTAATGCGCAAAGCAACAGATGGCCGCTTAACCCCTGTCTTAGTCGATGGCTTTGGCCCACGCGATATGAGCTTTAAATCTTTGTCACGTATGGTATTAAGCCCACTTGCTAGGAAAAAAAGCAAGCAGGTCATCCAAGGCATGCTGCGCCGCACAGAAAAAATGCGCGCAGGCGTCCTAGAAAGCATTCAAACCGGCCAAATCCCTACGTTTTAACCCTAAATAATATTCTTACCTTGCTCAGGATCACGGGCTTGATCAGCTTGCTCACGAATATCATCTGTATCACTGCTGGTGTCATTAAGGCTTGCAGGGGGCTCTTGCGTGGCGGTGCTTGGTTCTTGAGTCTCTGTGTCTTCTCGAGCCGGTTCAGTAGTTTGAGTTAGAGCGGTAGGCACGTTCAGCAGGATACGCTCGCGGGCGTCGTCAGGCATGCTGATCGACCGACGCGTAAACTCTTCGACCAATTCACGCATCAGCTGCGAGCTGACTTTTAGCGGGCTGTGCTGTTCGCTGTTGACCCAGAAGTACAGCACTAAATTGATGGTCGAAGCGCCTAAGGTTTCGATTAAGACTTGTGCGGGCGGCTCATTTAATACCGCAGCCTGCTGATTAGCGATGCTTAAGGCTAAGGTTTGAGCGCTACGAATATCGTTTTCATAACCAATACCGATGCTCACTTTAGCGCGCATTTTAGGGTTAGCGGTGAGGTTTTTGATGGTGTTTTTGTACACGGTGGCATTAGGGATTTGGATATGATTGCCATCGTAATCCACCAGTGTGGTCGCCCGTGAAGTCACCTTACGGATAACGCCTACGCGCCCATCGACTTCGATCACATCGTCAATCTTAAAGGGTCGCTGGATGCTCAATAGCAAGCTAGCAATGAAGTTTTCGGCGATATCGCGAAAAGCAAAACCGAGGATCAGGCCGATCAAGCCAGTGCCACTCATGATGGCCACGGCAAATTCCGTCAGTCCTGCCAAGCGCAAAAATAAATACACGCCAAGCAATATAATCAAAGTGCTGATGCCTCGCCTCACCACGACTTCGACTAACTTACTATCGGTCATTAATGCGATCGGACGAATCAGCAAACGCGATAAAGGGCCAGACATCAGATAACACAACACGAATAGCGCTAAACCCAATAACAAGGTAGGTAAGATTTGCGCACAGGCATGGACGATCTGTAGCCACTGCTGATAAAAAAAGTCCCACGTCCATACATCTTGATCAAAGCCCATTACTGAGTTTGGTGCGGGCACTAAAGTGTTTGTTTGACTCTCTGGCATAGCCTATCATCCTTGGTTAATCGCTATTCACTGTAACAGCAAATTACGCGGCCGACATGCTCTGATGGCGACCATGGCTCAATCGCCCTGAGCGTAGCGGTCCGCCTTTTGAGCAAAGGCAAAATCCTTAGCGGATAGACCTGCGGCGCTGTGCGTAATCAGCTGGATCGTGACCTTGTTGTAGACGTTGAACCATTCTGGGTGATGATCATCTTTCTCTGCATACAGAGCACATTGGGTCATAAAGCCAAACGCCTGCCCAAAGTCTTTGAATTTAAAGGTTTTACTCAACTTACCGTCTTCAATTTGCCAAGCATTTTCTGTGGCGGCGTTGAGCTCAGCTAGAGCCGTTTCAATCTCTGCTGGGGTTAATTTTTGACGCGACATAAGCATCCTTAATGTTAAATGGTACATGCTCACCACGGTAACGCATCTATGCGTCATAGGACTAGCGCAGAGCGCTATTTTTGCACTGGCGCCTGTCCTGTAAGCGCTATACAATCGTGCAAATAATCTGCAGTGGCATTTTCGCAGCACTGCTTTTCACGAGCCTTATGGGGAGTTTTCTATGGCGCGTTTTTCTATTAAAAAATCACTGGCGTTTGGCGCAGCAATCATCGCATTAGGCTTAGTGGGATGTAGTGCAACACAGTCCAACCGTATGGTGCCATCTGAGACCGTGGCGACTTATAAAACCAACTATCAAGGTCAAAAAACTACCTTAGTAGTGGGTAACTTCCAGAATCGCTCGTCCTACATGCAAGGGCTGTTTTCCAGCAATGTGGATCAGCTAGGCAACCAAGCAAAAACCATTTTAAAAACTCATCTGCAACAAACCAACCGTTTTAAAGTGGTCGATCGTGAAAACCTAGAAACGCTAAAACGCGAAGCCGAGTTAAATGGCGTCAGCCAAAGCTTGACGGGCGCTCGCTACACTTTAACTGGCGATGTCACTGAATTTGGTCGCAAGATCACCGGTGATAAGCAACTTTTCGGTATTTTAGGCTCAGGTAAAACACAAACCGCTTACGCCAAAGTCAGCTTAAACATCGTCGATGTGATCAATGGCGAAATCGTATACGCGACTCAAGCGGCCGGTGAATACGAGCTTAGCAACCGCGAAGTCATCGGCTTTGGTTCGACCGCCAGTTACGATGCCACACTGAATGGCAAGGTACTGAATTTTGCGATTACTGAGGCGGTCAACAACATCGTCCGTGATCTGGAAAATGGCACGTGGAGCGTTGAATAACGATGCAACGTGGCACTCTTCTATCCTGTTATAAGACCGCTCGGCTAGCCTGCCTCGCTGGTTTGACACTACTTGCGGTCGGCTGTGCCACGCGTGAGCCGGCTTTTTACTGGGGCCATTATGAGGGCTTAGTGTACGACATGTACTTTGAGCCCGGCAGTGCCGACACCACGACGCAAATCCTCACATTGCAGGCGGACGTGGAGAAAAGCCACGCCAAAGGTTTGACCATCGCCCCTGGTGTGCATGCGCATTTAGGCTATCTATACGCCATGCAAGGCAATATGGCGCAAGCCAAGGCAGAACTCGTGATGGAGAAAACCCTATTTCCTGAGGCAACGGTGATGGTCGACGGCATGCTGTCGCGCTTACAAGGTGGTGCACAATGAAATATCTAACCGCTGTGCGGACCTTATTCGGCCTGAGCTTGTGTCTACTGCTCGCGGGCTGTACGACACCGGCACCTTATAATTATGACGCCCTGAAAGCCGCTGAGCCGCGCTCAATTTTGGTGATCCCGCCCAAAAACCAATCGCTCGAAGTACAAGCACCTTATGTGTTTATTTCGACCATTAGTCGGCCCTTAGGCGAAAAAGGCTACTACGTGTTTCCGGTCGCGGTGATTGACCAGTTTATGAAGGACAATGGTTTACCAACGCCCGAAGAAATGAATTTAGTGCCGCTAGATAAGCTCTATGAGCACATCGGCGCCGATGCAGTCCTTTACACTGAGATCCACGATTGGGGGCAGAAATTTAACCTGCTGTCCTCTAGCACCGTAGTCGATGTTTCGATGCGTTTGGTCGATAGCCAAACCGGCGTTACGCTGTGGGACGCCAAAGCCAGTGCTTCGAAAAGCTCTGATTCTAGTAGCAGCCTGACCTCTGCGATTCTTAACGCGGTTGCCACGCAGATCCTTAATTCGGTAAATGATCAAACGCCGCAACTGGCTCGAAGTGCCAATATTATTGCCATTAATGATAGGTACAAGGGCTTACTTGAAGGACCTTACGCGCCGCCCCCCAAACCGTAAAGATACACATAGTAGCTTGGTTTTTTATTGGGTTTTATGTGCTCACTTTTTAAATTCAAACAGTGCTAAGCTAGAGTCAACTTATAGGACAAAAAGGATTGCTCATGTTGATACGTAATTTGACTTTAGTCGCTCTGCCTTTGTTATTGAGCGCATGTAGTGCTGTGTCGAATCCCGAGCCAGTGAGTGAGCCTCAAGGCGAAGTCACCACAGCCAAGCAACACAGCAGCCAAGCTCAAGCCTCGAGCAAAGACGAGACGCCACTGCTTGCTGAAGCAAAGCAAGCACAGCAACAAGCCAAACAGGATAACGCCCAAATGGAGCGTGAAACGCAGTCTCGCGAAGCCCGCTATGAGCACAACCTTAAGCAACCCAAACCCTTAGGTGCGTCGGTCTGCACTTGGCAAAACAGTGTCGGCACGGTGGGCGCAATCGAAGACGATCGCATCAAGATTGATGTGAAAGGCCGCGCGCCCTCTGCTACTCACGGTATTTTCTTTAGCGCACAAAGCCAGCAGCAAGACATCGACCGCCAAGCGGGTAGTGTCTGGACCGACGGCGAAGATTGGGCAGTCTGTGACTACCAGCTTAAGTAACCCCTAACATCTGCTCAGCATGTCGACGCAGTGCCTCGGTTAAATGCGCTAGTGTTTGCGAGCGAACCGAGGCGTGTTGCCAATACAGGGGCACCTCTATTGGTTGCTCTGGTGCCAGCAAGCAGACGCGCTTGTGCGCTAAGGCCTCTGTTATCATGCATTCAGGCACCATACACCAGCCGATACTGAGTGCTGCAGCGTCCACAAATCCTTTTGAAGTTGGCAGATAGTGTGTGGGCGGATGACAGGGTGTTTGCCCCGTGATCTGCGCAATAAAGCGATGCTGAAGCTCGTCTTTGCGGTTGAAAACCAGCATCGGCGCTTGGCGCAAGCTGTCAGCATTCACTCCATTTGCAAAATAACGCTGAGCCAGCTCTGGACTGGCAATGGCTTGGTAACGCATAGTGCCAAGCGGCTTTACTGCACACCCTTGAATCGGGCGATGATCCGCGGTTACCGCGCCCAATACACTTCCTTCACGCAACCGGTGCAACGAATGATCTTGATCGTCGACCATCACATCAAACAAATACCCGAACTGCTGATGAAGCTCGGCCAAAGCGGGCAATAACCAGGTTTCTAAAGAGTCATCGTTGACCGCAATTTTGAGCGGACGCGCTGCCGCATTGGCTGATAGCTCTAACTGAAAGGCTTCTAACGCTTCACTTTCTAATGCAAGCATGGGCCACACTTTACGCAATAAAGACTGGCCCGCTTCGGTCGGCCGACAAGGTAGCTGACGTACGACCAACACTTGCCCCAATCGGTCTTCAAGCGCCTTCACTCGCTGCGAAATAGCCGAAGGCGTGACATGCAAACGCTGCGCAGCGCCTTCAAAACTGGTGGCTTCGATCACTGCCGCAAAAGCCGCTAACTGCGGGTGTACTAAACTCATTTTGCGCTCCAGATTAGTTTTTCTTAACTATATCCAATTTTATTAATTTTACTAACTAGAACTGACCGCCCATCATAGCGCCGTTATTCAACTAATAGGTCTAAAGATGATGTTAACGGCGTTACTGTCGGGGCTGTTTACCGGCGCCGGATTGATTATTGCGATTGGCTCACAAAACGCTTTTGTGTTGCGCCAAGGGCTGTTGCGTCAGCACGTGGGCGTTATCGTGCTGATCACTTCGCTTAGCGATATTCTCCTGATCAGTGCAGGCGTTGCAGGGATTGGAGTATTAACAGAGCGCTGGCCGCTGCTGATCCAATATTTGCGCTGGGGCGGCGCGGTATTTCTAGCCGTATATGGCCTGCAAGCAGCCTACCGTGCATTATCCGGCAACGCCGCTTTACAGGCGGCGCAAGCATCCGCCGGCTCTCTTAAAGCCGCGATCGCAACCTGTTTGGCGTTTACCTTTTTAAACCCTCATGTCTACTTAGACACCATGGTGCTGCTCGGCAGTTTGTCAGCGCAATATACGGGGATCGGCCAAATTTTGTTTGCCCTAGGCGCTTGTATGGCAAGCATTCTATGGTTTTGTGGCTTAGGGTTTGGGGCGCGATTGTTACGGCCAGTGTTTAGTAAGCCAGCAGCATGGCGCTGCTTGGATGCGGGCATTGCAATACTGATGCTGACACTTAGTTACTGGATGGCATTGGCTTAAGGGGTCAGCGCCAGCAGAGACTGTTGCCACGCTTCAAGGCCTGGACTCAACCAATAGCCAACGCCACAAGCCACGACAAAGATCAAAGAAGCCAACGGCTCTTTCCAGTCAGTGAGTTTTAAAGCGGTGCCAAACGAGCGTTTGACGCGCATGCCGCTCAAATCGATGCTGTAGACCTCGTCCAAAATTAGGTGCACCGTGGCACCAAAGAAAATGAAAGCACCAATACCCCATGCGGTTTTGGCGCTTAGGCCCAGCACATGATAAGCGATCGGTACGGCGACGACGGTGAATAATACATTGGCCAACAGGCTGTGCAGCACGCCGCGATGATCTGTCAGACGCTCAAACACCCACTGCACTGGAATACGCACCACAAAATAACTGGCCAGCGCTAAGGCTAAGACATGCCAAATCAAGAGCTCATCAAACCAAAGCCAGCCACACACCGCCGCGGTCAGCGCACCAAACAGCCGAAACACGATGCGTATGGCAATCGACTCATCGGCATCAATATCAGGCAGCATGCCCCCTAACGTACCAGCCAAGGCATATAACAAGGCATCGGTAAGGCTCGCTAAATGGAAAAAGTAGGTGCCCGCAGCCAATGGAATACTTAAGGCGGCGGCCACACTGACGTGAGTTTTAAAATCTGCCATTCGGCATTATCCTTTCACAAAAGTTGCTTATAAAACGCGCTATTTAAAGCGTTAGCGCGTTAGTGTGCGCATACTACAGTAATCTGAGAAAAGAGTCTGTGAAGGAAAAAGTAATGCCGATTGACACGCTCTAGACAAGAGCCTAGCGCGCTTCTCTGTTATCATGATCCGGCCCCAGCAATCATTTGGATTAAGCTGGTTTATTAACTCACTGGATTCTATTTTGACCAACAATGATATTTTGCGTCGCGTACGCTACACCTTCGATTTTAAAGACAGCACCATGGTCGAGATTTTTGCCTTGGCCGACGTGAATACAACAGAAGCGCAGGTTGCGGCTTGGTTAAAAAAAGAAGACATGGAAGGCTTTGAGCCAATGGAAGATGTGCAGTTAGCGTCTTTTCTAAATGGCTTAATTATCCAGCGCCGCGGCGCGCGTGAGGGCGAAAAACCGGTGCCAGAAACGCGTCTGAATAATAATGTGATCTTGCAGAAGCTGCGAATTGCGATGAGTTTTAAAGCCGAAGACATGCTTGAGATGATGCGCTTGGCGGAGTTCAACTTGAGTAAACACGAGCTAAGCGCGTTTTTCCGTAAGCCGGATAATCGCCACTATCGCCCGTGTAAAGATCAGATCTTGCGCTACTTTTTATTGGGTTTGCAGCTACACGTTCGCGCTAAAAACAGCTCGGCGAACGCGCCTAAATAGCGCCATACGGGCTTGCAGCATAGCAAGCCCGTCTCTGCTTAGTGTGCGAGCTTGAGGACGACGACACCTGAGATGATTAACAAGATGCCCATGTAACGCAACAATGAGGTCGCATCGCCAAACATCCACACGCCAACCAAAAATGTGCCAGCGGCGCCGATGCCGGTCCACACCGCATAAGCCGTGCCCATCGGGATTTGCTTTTGCGCCATCCATAGCAAAAAGCCACTGATGATCATAAAACCCACAGCAAACAGCAACCACTGCCACTTGTGCCCTGTGGTTTGTGCCAGCTTCATCCCAAGCGGCCAGCCGATCTCTGTCAGACCCGCCAAAATTAAGTACACCCAACCCATTAAAATTATCCTTTCATACTACGTCATCTGAATTTGACGCCCATGATAACCAGATTTCTAACGGTTTAAAGTTATACATAACATTCTCTTATAGCCCAACCGGCCTGTGCTGACCCACATTCAGCGTTTACTAAAAGGTAAACACCTTCATATGCTCTTTTAGTGTCCCCATGCGATCGCGTAAATGACGCGTAGCGGAGCTTGATTGATCGGCCATGGTCGCCGCCACTTCCCCTTGCGTCGACAGGGCTTGTAAACCTTCGTGCACCTCACTGATGGAGTATTCTTGATCTTGTGTGCTCTGCGCGATTTGCGCATTGCGATCAAAGACCGCCGTCAGCTGATGGCTCATATCGTCGAGTTTGGCATGGGTTTCATGCAAACCAGCTAAGCCTTTCTCAGTGCTTTCGGTACTGTTTTGCATTTGATCTGCCATACGTTGCGTTGCACCACGTAGCGTATCGATCATGCCCTGGATATTGGCCGTAGAGTCGGAGGTACGCTGTGCCAGCTGACGTACTTCGTCGGCAACTACAGCAAAGCCGCGACCATGCTCACCGGCACGCGCCGCTTCGATGGCAGCGTTTAACGCCAGCAGATTGGTTTGCTCAGAAATGCCGCGGATGACGTCTAACACCACAAGGATTTCATCACCATGATGCTGTAACACGCTCATTTCTTCGCGGTTCGCGTTCATCTCGGTTTGCAACTGTTCGATGGCGCTGACACTGATCTGTAAGCGTTGCACCGATTGCGCCAAGATATCACGCCCTTGGCTTGACTGGTCTCCCGCCTCGCGCGCCGAGTGAGCAATGGTCGATACTTGCTCAGCGATGCCTTCCATGGTTGCCGAGATTTGCGCCAAGGCGGCTTGCTGCTCATGAAACGAGCGAGTGGTACTTTGGGCGCCAGATTCCAATTGCTCAGACAGATCTTCCGTCTCGTTTGAAACGACCGCCACTTCTTGCATAGTGCCGCGCAACCGTGCCATCAAATGTGTCATTTGGGCACATAAATCGCCGATCTCCGCTTGGTCACGGGTCTTAAACTGCATCGATAGGTCGAGCGTTTCCGATGCTTGACGAATCTGCTCACGCAAACGCACGACTGGGCGAATCAAGGCGCCTGTGACAGGGTAAAGCACCAGCAGTCCAACCAGCAAAAGCACCAACGATAAGCCTGCGATCAATAATTGGTTGTTGCGAATATCCGCGGTAATCTCACTGGTCGGTACCGTGGCGACCACATAGCGCTGCAACGATGGTAACCAATAAGAAGCAATATAACTGTCGCGCCCAAGCCAATCACCTTTTGCCACCTGTACGCTGGTGCTCGGCTGGCGAATAAGAGGGGCGATCGTGGGATTTTGCGCCAAGGCTAAGTCTTGCGGTAAATCACTTGGGCCGACGTCCACTTGGCCATTCGCCGCGACCATTAACACGGTGCCATTAGCACCAATCTGGTAAGACTGAATCAGCTTTGCCACCGCCGCTAAATCCATCACGCCACCGGCGACTACATAAGGACGGCCTGCAGCGTTTAGCTCGGTGCTGGAAAAGTTGATAAACATGCGCAGATCATTGCCACTGAAATCATTGGAATCTAGATTCAGCTCGTACTCTGGCTGTCGACTGAGGTAATCAAAGTACCAGCTGTCGTCTGGATTTGACTGAGTCAGTGGACGCTCATGCAATTGACCATCTTCGTAATGATAATAGGCCATCCGGTTGCCATCATTGGCCGCTAGAAATACGCCCAGTGCGCCGAGGTTGGATTGCGTTTTGACCATGGTTTGGGAGACCTGCTCAAAGCCACTCTGGGGCATGCCTTGCTGTACCCATTGGGTGATCACGGGATTGTTCGCAAGCGCTTGTGAGCCGGCAATCATGCTGTTTAACTCTGCTTGAATACCGCTACCAATACCTTCTAACGCGAGCGGTAATTCATACTGTTGCAAACGATCTAAGCGATCTTGACTGGTGAGAAGTGCTTGGCTGGTCATCACGATACACAGCTGCACCAGTAGCAGCAAACCAACCACCAAGAAAAAGCGCGTACGCAGAGCTAAGCGATGCCATTTATCCATAAACTATTTTTTCCTTCTTTTTACTACGTGAGGGCGCCTTTAGCAGCGCTTAGCGCTATCTGACACGCCTCACGTAAATCCGAGCATTGTTATTATGTGCTTAAGTCTCGGCATGACAGCGAAGCACGGCTCGCTATCTGTAAAGAATATGTCATTCCATTGACTTAATTATCGCCACGCTATCATGAGTACGGATCAATAACCACAGAAATCATTTATCTTGCACCGCTGTATCCCAGTCATGACAATGGCTGTAGTAGTTTCTATTTTATTCAGGCTACTCATTGGCTCTGAGTAAACTAACGAGTATTTGTGAAAGCTTTATGAACTGCAGCTTTTGCAGGGAAAAAAAACGGAGGTCATACATCTCAGATGTCTCAGCCAAGCCAACATTAACGCTCAGTTTTTTGCATCATTAGGCAATAACTAAAGACAATTCGACTACGTAAATTGCCCCTACTCAGTAACACTTTGGTAAGTGATTTTCATTGATATGGCCTAATCCCCATAAGGAGACCAGAGTATGAGCCAAGATATCCCATCGACAGAAGCATCCCTACAAAGCGCAGAGCGCCGTGATTTACTGAAAATGACTGGTGCAGGTATTGCCGCAGCAAGCGTCGCGGCGATGACATCCGGTCAAGCGTTTGCACACTCAAGCTCTGAACTTGAGATTGGCTCAGAGTGGGACAAAACCTTCCCGAAAAGCGATAAGGTTAACCACCAAAAAGTCACCTTCAAAAACCGTTACGGCATTCCCTTAGTTGGCGACTTATACACCCCTAAAAATGCTAGCGGTAAGCTGCCAGCTTTGGTGTTAAGCGGTCCATTTGGTGCGGTCAAAGAGCAATCTTCTGGCCTATACGCACAAACCATGGCCGAGCGTGGCTTTATCACTTTGGCGTTTGACCCATCGTTTACCGGCGAAAGCGGCGGCGCACCTCGCAATGTTGCGTCACCCGATATCAACGTCGAAGACTTTAGTGCAGGCGTCGATTGCATCGGCCTTCAGTCTAATGTTGACCGTGAGCGTATCGGCGTGATCGGTATTTGTGGTTTTGGTGGCATGGCACTGAGCGCGGTGGCAGTTGATAAACGTGTCAAAGCGGTCGTAGCCAGCACCATGTACGATATGACGCGCGTGATGTCGAAAGGTTACAACGACAGCACCACACCTGAGCAGCGCCAACAAACGCTAGAGCAACTTAGCCAACAGCGCTGGAAAGATGCCGAAAATGGTAAGCCAGCGTACGGCCCAGTGTCACTGGAGCTTGAAGGTGGCGAGCCGCAGTTCGTGGTCGAATACGCCGCTTACTACAAGTCAAAGGAACGTGGCTTCCATCCGCGTGCGATCAACTCGAATGCAGCTTGGTCACTCACCACGCCGCTACCGTTTATGAACCTGCCGATTTTGACTTACATTGATGAAATCTCACCGCGTCCGATTTTATTTGTTCATGGTGAAAACGCACACTCGCGTTACTTCAGCGAAACCGCGTACGAAGCAGCGGCCGAGCCAAAAGAGCTGATGATCATTCCTGGGGCGACTCACACGGATCTATACGATCAAACTGACATCATCCCATTTGATAAGATGACTGAGTTCTTCAACAAGCACCTTGCCTAAGCTATGCCAGCGGCTCACCTTAAGGTGGGCCGCTCTCATTTATAGTCGCTGCTTCACCTTGAAGCTGATCGTAAATTCCACCCCATGACCTTCTTGGCTAGTACAGCGAATCGCACCAGCTAACGGCCCCGTAACAATGTTGTACGTAACATTAAGACCTAAGCCCGTGCCGCCTTGGCCGCGATTGGTGGTAAAGAAGGGATCAAATATCTTCGGCAAATTGGCCGCACTGATGCCTTTGCCATTGTCTTTATAGCTCAACACAAAGGTTTGCTCACTTTGTTCGCGCAGCGCAATACGGATAGTGCCCGTACCTTGATCACCAAAGCCGTGATTCATCGAGTTCACAATCAAGTTAGTCAGCACCTGTGACAACAGCCCAGGGTTGGTGACCACATTTAAATCCGGTGCACAATCGATCTCTACGCTAACGCGGGCTTTGCGAATCACCGATCCAAGGCTAAATACCACCTCTTCACAGTAATCATTTAGGTTGATCTGACGCTCTTCTTCACTGGTTTGATCGACGGCGATTTGTTTAAAGCCTTTGACTAGGTGCGCAGTGCGCTCGAGATTTTTCTTCACCAGTTCAGAGATATCGTTGGCGTTATTTAGAAAGCTTTCAAAGTCCGTTTCGGTCAGCTGGCCGTGGTCATAGCGCTGGCGTAGCTCGTAGCTGTCCTCTAAAAACTGAGTTATGCCCATCAATCCAACGCCAACAGGCGTGTTGATCTCATGGGCCACACCCGCCACCAATGAACCTAAGCTGGCCATCTTTTCTGACTCGACCAATTTGTCTTGGGTTTGTTTAAGGTTGTCGATCGTGTCTTCTAGATCGGCATTGGACTGATTTAGTGCCTCATTGCGCTCGACAATTTCAAGCTCGAGCGCTTTTTTCTCGCTGATATCACGGGTGATCGAGTAGGTCACTTCGCGGCCATTTAATGACAATAACCCTACAATCACTTCGGTCCAGAACGGCGTACCATCGGTTTTTTTGTGCAGCCATTCGAAGCGCGTACTGCCGTGCTCAAACAACTCGGCAGCACGATCATCAAAATGCTCTTCGGAGGTGCGCCCGTCAGCTTGATGAGAGGGCGAAATGGTTAACGGATTGAGTCCAATCACTTCGGATTTGTGCTGGAATCCCATCAACTGCAAGAAGGCTTTGTTGCAGTCTAAATAGCGTTCACCATCAAAGAAAGTCAGGCCATCGACGGATTCATTAAACAAGGTTTCAAAGGTAAGCTTCTGATCCGCAAGCTCAAGCTCTAAGTTTTTCTTTTCCGAGATGTCACGGATCACCGCATAGATCGAATTGACGCCATTGAGCATCACTTTGGTGACAATGACCTCGGTCCAAAACTCGGTGCCATCGACGCGCTTATGCACCCACTCAAAGCGCACGCTGCCCTTTTCCATGGAGTCTTGTACGATCTCTCGTGCAGCGATCTTGGAAGGTCGACCATCGGCCTGAAATTCGGGTGAAATATCCCCAGGGTTAAGCCCGATCGCGTCTTCTTTTTTGGCAAAGCCAAACATCTTTAGAAAGGCTTTGTTGCAGTCCACATATTGCTTGCCATCGTATACACACAGGCCATCCATAGACTCGTTAAATAGGGTTTCAAAGGTTTCTTTTTGTTCGGCAAGATCCAGCTCTAGCTGTTTTTTCTCGGAGATGTCGCGCCAGTTGGTATGGGCAACCACTTCACCGTTGAGCTCCATTTTGGTCAGAATGACTTCACACCAAAAAGGTTCGCCATTGAGCTTCTTATGTATCCACTCAAAACGCACACTGCCTTCAGCGTAGCACTGATTAATGTATGCCATGCCTTTTTCGGCTGAGCTTTGCCCATCAAACTGATATTCCGGCGAGAATTCAAACGGCGTTAACCCTAAAAAGTCTTCTTTTTGGGTACCGCCTACGAGCTCAATCATGGATTGATTGCAATCAACAAAGTAGCCGTCTTTGAAAATGGCAAGGCCGTCTTTAGAGTGTCTAAAAACCGCTTCGAAACCATCATACTGTGGAGTACTGTCGCTCATGTAGAGTGTGCCTATTTACCTAACCTTATTAAGTAAATTAGCAAACCTATCTACAAATACCACTGTGTAACGTAACGGAGTGTTGTACTTTGGCAACGAAGCACAGGCAAGGTTGGTATCTTAAAACTCTTGATTCACCTTGCTCAGCAAAGCGATCAAGGTGTCGCGTTCCGCGTCGCTGAAGTCTTTGGTGAGATCTTCGGTTAAGGCGATGTGTAAGGCATTGTGATGCTCATGGATGGCTTGGCCAGCATCGGTCAGCGCCACCGTGATGGAGCGGCGATCGTCCTCACTGTATTGGCGCTGCACCAAGCCTTGTTTGACCAGCTTTTCCACCTGCACCGTCAAGGTGCCGGTGGTGATGCCTAAGCGATGAGCCAGAGTTTTCATATTGGTCGCGCCATAATTACCCAACACCTCTAAGGTGTGGATCTGGGCCAACGAGTATTCTGACTCACGTACCACGCAGGCTTCCCACGAGGCCATCTTGTCGTAGTATTCCGTCAGTACTTTGTTTAAGGTCGCGATGCTAGACATGTAAGCTTCCTAGGCTGGGTTCACTTCAATCACTATGTGGTCAATCTTATCAAACTCTCGCAGTAGTTGCTTAAAGAAAGCAGGCGAACGCTGCTCACTGTCCTTAAGCGTTAGCGTGGCACAAAAATGATCGGCACTGACCTTCCAGATATGCATATCCTGTAAGCGTGCGCCGCTTTGCTCAACCGTCTCAACCAACTGATGTTTGTAGTCTTCATCGATCGCTTTATCGAGCAAGATCGGCGACGTTTGCTGCATTAGCCCCCAGGCCCACTTAGCTATGATGATACTGCCCACTACGCCCATAATGGGGTCCAGCCAAGTCCAGCCGACATACTTACCGACCAACAACGCAGCAATCGCCAATACCGAGGTCAAAGCATCGGTCAGCACGTGAATGTACGCGGCGCGTAGATTGTGATCATCATGGTGACTATGTGAGTGGTCATGAGCATGATCGTGCCCGTGATGATGATCATGTGAATGTCCGCCGTGACCATGGTCGTGGCCGTGATCATGGCCAAGTAAGAACATACTGGCGATGTTGACCACTAGACCGATCACCGCGACACCAATCGCGGCGTTAAACTCAATCGCCACTGGCTCCACCAAGCGATGCAGCGACTCAAACAACATGCCAAATGCCACCAGTCCCAACAACACAGCACTGGTGTATCCGCCTAATACACCGACCTTACCAGTGCCATAAGAGAACTTACCGCTGTCTTTGTGCTTGCGCGCGTAGCGATACACAAACAAAGTTATGCAAAACGCCGCCGCGTGCGTGCCCATGTGCCAGCCATCTGCCAACAGCGCCATGGAGCCAAAAATCGTACCCGCGCCAATCTCCAACACCATGGTGACAAATGTCAGCGCCAAGACATAACGCGTACGCTTTTCATTCTGCGCGTCAAAATACGAGAACTGTTCGGTTTTATTGCAATTCGGTATGGTCATAACAACTACTTTGATTATCAAATATAAATAAAGCGTAGATTATTTGATTATCAAAGTAAAATACTGAAGACATCATGTGCTCTGAGTGTTAGGAGCTAAATTGGAAAAAATCAGACCATAAGCACGATCTTCTGAAAAATTGCTATGATCTACTAGCATTGGTTATTAACTTTTTACCTTTAGGGTTATTCATGGCAAAACGACGCTATCCGATCTTTCGTTGGCTCTGGTCTGTATTCTGGAAGCTGGCACTCTTGCTCGTGCTACTGTTGATACTGTTTCGCTTTGTGCCGCCCCCGACGACTGCGTTTATGCTGCAAAGCGATGCACCAGTGACGCAGTCTTGGGTGGATTTAGATGAATTACCCGATTATGTGCCATTGGCATTTGTGGCCTCTGAGGATCAGCGCTTTCCGCTGCATTACGGCGTCGACTTCACCGCGATCAGCAATGCGTTACACGATTACGGCGACGGCGAACAGCTGCGTGGCGCCAGTACCATCACTCAGCAAACCGCTAAAAACTTATTCTTATGGCCTGGTCGCAGCTTGATCCGCAAAGGACTGGAAGCCAGCTTAGCCATGAGCCTAGAGTTACTCTGGGGCAAACACCGCATTTTAGAAATCTACTTAAACGTCGCCGAGTTTGGGCCTGGTATTTATGGTGTCGAAGCTGCCAGCCAGCATTACTTCAATCGCTCTGCCCGCGCCCTAACACCTCGCCAAGCGGCACAACTAGCAGTCTTACTGCCCAATCCACGCCAGCGCAATCCGAATCGTTTAAGCTACCAGCTGAGCCAACGAGTGAGCTGGATCGAGCGTCAAATGCGCCAACTAGGGCCGCAACATTTAGCGGCGATTTTAGAGTGAAATAAGCGTTGCTCTAAACCCATTTACTTCTATAATGCGGCTGTTTTCTGATCAGAAAACGCCGTTTATGGCGCGCCCCTTTTTACCTACTCAGGACGCCCACACACGGCTTGATTGCGTCGGTCGTGAAATGAGGTGTGTATGAGTGATTTGTTTGGCATTGGCTTATTAATCGGGGTCAGTGCGTTGTTTGCCATGTCAGAAATCGGCATGGCCGCGGCCCGCAAGATCAAACTGCGCATGCTGGTCGAAGACGGCCACCCTAACGCCAGTGCTGTGCTCGCCTTACAGCAGAATCCAGGGACGTTTTTCGCCATGATTCAGATTGCGCTCAATGCGATCGCCATCATGGGCGGTATCATTGGTGAGCAAGCCCTGACGCCGTATTTTAAAGAATGGGTTGCGATGGTGTACCAAGGGCCACTGCTGGATCAGATAAGCTTTTGGCTCTCGTTTATCACGCTTACCTCACTGTTCATTTTGTTTGCCGACCTACTGCCTAAGCGCTTGGCGATCATCATGCCCGAAGCCATTGCCATGCGCGTAATCACACCAATGCGCTGGATGACATTTGTGCTGATGCCGCTAGTATTTTTCTTCAACGGACTCACCAACATGATCCTCAGGTTGCTGAAATTACCGACTCAGCAAGAGGAACTAGTGACTACCGAAGACATCGTCGCCATGATGGAAGCGGGCGCCGAAGATGGCAGTTTGCAAAAGCAGGAATATCAACTGATTGGCAACGTATTTGAGCTGGACAGTGTCACCATTGGCAGCGCCATGACACCGCGCGACCAAATTGTGTATTTTGATGCTCAAGAAGACAGCGAGGCGATCACGCAAAAATTTATCGAGCATCCACACAATGACTTTTTAGTCTGTGCGGGTGGTTTGGATACGATTTTAGGCATCATCGAATCCAAAGAAATCTTGCGCCAAGTGCTCAAAGGGGAACAAGCCAACATCCCACTGGCGCAGCTTGATAAGGATATTTTTTACCTACCAGAGACGTTGACCCTGTCGGAGGCTCTCAACGCATTTAAGGTCGCGCCCCAAGCGTTTGCGGTGGTGGTCAATGAATACGGCACCGTGGTCGGACTGGTCACGGTAAAAGATTTGCTAAATAGCTTTATGGGCGATTTGATTACTTCACACGATGCCGAGCACATTGTGAAACGGGATGACAGCTCTTGGCTGATCGACGGCTTAACGCCCATCAACGATGTCATGCGCCACTTAGACATCGAGGACTTCCCTGATCGCAACCAATACGAAACCATCGCAGGCTTTGTCATCTATCAACTTAAACGCTTACCCAAGCGCACCGACTCACTGCTACACGCGGGTTATAAGTTTGAAGTGCTCGATCTAGAAGGGGTCCGCGTGGAGCAGCTTTTGGTCACGCGCGTGCCTAGTGAGCCACGCTAATCTAGCACCTCAGGTGGTAGGAGACGGCGCTCAATCAGCGCCGTCAGTAGTGCTCGTGTGCGCTCGCGCAAGCGATCCCGTAATAAATGAATCACCGGCGTGGTGATATTTTTGCTCGGATAAATTAGCCACAATTCCCCCATTTCTATTTGATAATCAGACATCAGCGGAACCAAGCGCCCAGCTAATAAATCGCCGCTGATGTCTAAGCTCGATTTAACCGCAATACCTTTGCCCGCCACACACCAGCGCCGCACCAACTCGCCATCGTTGGCACAGCGATTGGACCGCGGCTTCACCTTATAGACTTGGCCTGTGCCATCATAAAACTGCCAAGCATCGTTTAAGATGTTGCGTAATTGATAAAACAAGCCGTTGTGCCCTTGCTTGAGATCGTCTGGTACTCGCGGCGTACCGTACGCCGTTAAGTAAGCTGGGCTCGCACACAGCAGTCGTGGCACGTTACAGATTTTAAAGCCGTACAAGCTGGAGTCCGGCGGCGCACCATAGCGCAGCGCGAGGTCGATGTTGTCGCGGTAAAAATCCACATTGGTGTCGCTTAAATGCGCGCGAATCGATAACTCAGGGTGCTCATCAAACCACTCATCCAGCCACGGCATTACGAGGTTACGGCCCAAATCAGAGGACACCGACAAACGCACTTCGCCGCGCATGGTGCCTTGCTCTTGCTGCACCGCCTGCTTGGCTTGCGCCAGCGTCTGCAGTGCTTGCTGGCACTGAGGTAGATAACTTGCTCCGATGGCCGACAGCCGTAAGCGACGCGTAGTACGGATAAACAAGGGCGCGCCCAAGTACGCCTCGACGCGCTTTACCGCCGCACTCGCGGTCGCCGTCTGCATATCCAGCTGAGTGGCGGCCGCGGTGATACTGCCCAGCTCCGCCACGGTCAACACCACATTAAGATCTTCGATTTGCACGACTCAGGACCTTCATTAGAAATGTATTATCAAAATATATTTGATAATAATTCAATTTAACACCTATTCCGATTGTCATTTAACTTCACTAGCATGGCCACATAAATGCCGCATGCTCAGCATGCCCTAATGATTAAGAGAGAAGATTATGACTCATCCAATTATTGCGGACTTAGAAAAGCGTTACACCACTAAAAGCTACGACCCTACTAAACGCATTTCAGCGGCCGATATGGAAGTGATTTACGAAGCCATGCGTCTGTCGGCGTCGTCGATTAATTCACAGCCGTGGAAGTTTGTCGTGATCGAGAGTGATGCGGCTAAGCAACGCTTTTACGACAGCTTCGCAAACAAATTTCAGTTCAACCAAAAGCACGCCAAAGCAGCGTCGCACATTATTTTGTTTGCCCACAAAACACATTACACCCGTGCCGATTACGATAAAGTCGTCGACAAAGGCATCGCTGATGGCCGCACCAAGCCTGAAGAGCGCGAAGCGGCGTACAGCTCGTTTCCATTTGCTGAGCTTAATACCGACGAAAACGGCAACACCGAAGCTTGGACCAAAGCGCAAACTTATCTAGCCTTGGGCAACACCCTACATACGCTAGCACGCCTTGGTATTGACTCAACGCCGCTTGAAGGGGTGGATCACGAAATGCTGAGCGAGCTGTTTGCTGATGAGCTACGTGGCTACCGCTGTGATGTTGGCTTGGCGCTGGGCTACCGTGACGAAAGCACGGATTACAATGCCGGTCTTGCTAAAACCCGTCTGGCGCGCGAAGACATCATGACGGTACTGTAAGCGCCTAGCCTCACATTTAAGTGAACGCCTGATGGGCTGACCGCCTGCGTCATCGTGCTATGATGCGCGCATGACCTTAGCCGACTTTAGCCCATCACGCGATAATCACTTTACGCTCCTGCGCCTGTGCTGCGCGGTGGGCGTATTGCTCAGCCACAGTGTGCTGGTGTTTTCCGGCACCGCGCTGCCATGGTCGATCGTTGGCATTCGCCTAGATCATGTTTTTGTCTGCGTGTTCTTCGCCATCAGTGGCTTTTTGATTTGTCGCAGTCTGCATCGCTCCCAAGACCTTCGCTACTACGCCTGCGCGCGCGCCGCACGCTTGCTCCCTGGGCTCATTGTTTTGCTTGGTCTCACTGTATTGGTAGCGGGTCCGCTTTTAACTGAGCTAAGGCTGGCAGACTATTTCAGCACAGCCTCCACATGGCGCTACCTACTCAATCTAAACCTACTCGACATACACACGCAGTTTCAGTTGCCTGGCGTGTTTCAGACAACGCCGTACCCGCATACCATCAATGCTTCACTTTGGACGCTGCCGATTGAGGCGTGGCTGTATGTGATGGTGGCGGTAGGCTTTTGCGTGTTAACAGCCACGTCCATTTCTTCCACTTACTGGCTTCGACGCCGCGCGCTTGGTTTGGCATTTATTGGCTACGTTCTACTGAGTGTCCTTGGGCATCGTGCGCTAAACACACGCACAGACGATGCTTGGGTAATGCTGATATTTGTCTGTGTGTTCTTAGCTGGCGCATTTATGTACCTAGCACGCCATACTCTGGTATTACGCTTCCGCTATGCGCTAGCGCTTTGTATCATGCTTTGGGCACTGCAACACACAGCGCTATTACCTGCGCTTGCTGGGCTTGCCATCAGTTACACCACGCTCACACTCGCCTATCTACCCCGTAATAAAATGCGCAGCTTGCAGCGCCTGGGGGATTACTCCTATGGGCTCTATATTTATGGTTTTTTAGTACAGCAGAGTGTCATTTATCTATGGCCTGAGCTGTCGTGGCCAGGCTTTGTATTACTCTCAAGTACGGTTACCTTCGCCTGTGCGATTGCTTCTTGGCATCTTGTCGAGCGCCCAGCACAACACAAAATTAAGCAACTGTTTCAGACCAAAATAAGGTAAACTGCGCCCGCGCACATACATTGATACCAAGGCAATGATTACGTCATCCTTCAAAAGGGAAGCTCTATGAAAAAGATCCTAATCGCTAAGCTTAATCTTGAGAAAACCTACTCAGGTGCGAGCCGTCATGTCCATGAAGAAGCACGCTTCCTAAAAGAAAAAGGCTATGAAGTACACATCATTGCTGAAGCGCTAAACATTCCAGATATCAAGGCCAGTGGCGGTATCCCGCACAAAGCTAAGCGCTATTTTTGGCAAAAGAAATCAGCGCGTCGTAAGCAGTTTAATAAGCAAGTATTGAAACTAGCAGAGCGCTTAAACGTTGACCTTATTATTGGCCACGGTGACTTCCAGCAACCTGATATTCACTTTATCCATAACTGTGTGCACTTGGCCTCGGAAAAGATCCATGGTCGACCATTAGCCGAAGACGATGAGCTGTATCAAACTCACACACCTATTCTTAAGAATCATACCTACAAACATATTGTGGCTAACTCAAAGATGATGAAAAACGAGCTGGTGCAACGCTTTAATGTGGCATCAGAAGATATTTCCATCATTTACCCCGCCATTGATGAGCAGCAGTTTAAGCGCGTGTCTACGCAGGAGCGCCAAACTATTCGCAGCAAGCTAGGGGTTCAAGACGATGAGTTTCTGGTGGGTCTAGTCACCTCTGGTGCATTCAAAAAGCGCGGCATTGACCGCTTCTTTAAAGCGATTGATTTACTGGCCCCCGAACTCGCGGAAAAAACCCATTTCGTCTATGTCGGCAAAGATAACTTAACGCCAGAATACCAAGCGATGCTGGATCAATCGCCTTACGCTCATCGTATTCGTCATCTACCGATTTCTAATGAAGTACAAGATTACTTCAATGCGTTGGATATCTTTGTTTTACCCGCCCGCATTGAAGAGTTTGGCCGCGTAGTAGCCGAAGCAATGGCCTGTGGCGCGCCAGTCATCACCACACAGTGGGTGGGTGCGAGTGAACTGATTAGTGGCGAAGCGGCAGACTTTATTTATGAAGGTTCTGACAATCAAGAGTTGGCAAACCTTATGACGACCCTGCTTGAGGATGAAGCACTGCGCCAACGCGTGTCGCTCGCTAACCAAGAGTCGGTCAAGCAAGTCTATGAGTCACGTTTACGTGATCAATTTGAAACCGTATTAAACACTTTTTTACGCTAATTAAGCTCAAAACACAGGCCTTTTATGACCGTTCTATTCATGACTCCTCCAATGACTCAGTTAAATACGCCCTATCCAGCGACGGCGTATCTGACAGGCTTTTTGCGTTCTCAAGGATACGAGGCGGTACAGCGGGACCCTGCGATTGAATTATTCTTAGAGATGATGACGCAGTCTGGATTAGACATTATGCGTCAGCATGTAGAGGATAATTTTGCCGAGTTTGACGACGATGAATTACCCGATGTGATCTACACCTTTTTGGCCGAATTTGATCGCTATCATCTGTGTGTCGAGCCTGTGATTCGCTTTTTACAAGGCAAAGACCCAAGTCTTGCGATGCGCATCAATAGCCGCCGTTTTTTACCGGAAGGTCCTGCCTTCGATGCCATTGCGCAAATGGAAGCAGTGTCGGGCGATGTGCTCAAAAGCGCCTTCGGCGACCTAGGTGTGCAGGATAAGGCCAAGTACTTAGCCACGCTGTTTATCAACGATTTATCCGCTGTCATCACCCAAGGGGTGGATCCTTACTTTGAAGTGAGCCGTTATGGCGAACGCCTCGCCGCCGCCAATCCAACGTTTGATGATTTGTACGATACGCTGATGGCAGAGCCAAGCTTTAGCTCAGAGATTTTAGAGCAGCTGGTCGAAGTGTATTTAGACGAAACTCAGCCTAGCGTGGTGGCACTGACCGTGCCATTCCCAGGCAACATGCTCGGTGCACTGCGAATTGCGCAGACCTGCAAAGAGCTAGCGCCAGATATTCCGGTGGTGATGGGCGGCGGTTTTATTAATACCGAACTGCGCGCTTTAAAAGACCCACGTGTGTTTGAATTCGTCGACTTTATCTGTGTCGACGATGGCGAACGCCCGTTTATGACCTTGCTCGAATACTTCGATGGTAAACGGGACGTCGATGAGCTGGTGCGCACCTACTTTTTAGCGCAAGACCAAGACGGCGAAGCGTTTGTTTACTTTAACGATAACAAAGACTTACACGACATCCCGCAGCTTGATGTGGGTGCACCTGTATACGACGGTTTGCCGCTGGACGAGTACTTGGCATTGTGCGAGATGCTTAACCCAATGCACCGCATTTGGAGCGATGGCCGCTGGAATAAATTGACCATTGCCCATGGCTGCTATTGGAAGAAGTGCAGCTTCTGCGATGTCAGCTTGGATTATATCGAGCGCTATGACTACGCGGGCGCCGATATTTTGGTGGATCGCATTGAGCAGTTGATCGAAGAAACCGGTCAAACAGGCTTCCATTTTGTTGACGAAGCCGCTCCACCGAAAGCACTGTTTGCGCTTGCTGAGCGTCTAATCGAGCGTGGCGTCGTGATCAGCTGGTGGGGCAATATTCGCTTTGAAAAGACCTTCACACCAGAAAAATGCCAACTGCTGGCAGACTCAGGCTGTATTGCCGTCAGCGGTGGTTTGGAAGTGGCTTCCGATCGTCTGCTAAAACTGATGAAAAAAGGCGTCAGTGTCGAGCAAGTCGCACGCGTCACCAAAGGCTTCAGCGATGCTGGCGTCCTAGTGCACGCCTACTTGATGTACGGCTTCCCAACACAAACCGAGCAAGAAACCGTCGATGCCCTCGAAATGGTACGCCAAATGATGTCACACGGCTGTTTCCAATCCGCTTACTGGCACCGCTTTGCAGCGACCATTCACAGCCCTATCGGCCTTAATCCTGAAGAATATGGCATCACCTTAGCCGAACGCCCTGAGACGCTGTTCGCGGAAAACGATGTAGACTTCTTTGACCCCACTGGCACCGATCATGACATGCTCGGCCAAGGGTTACGCAAAGCGCTGTACAACTTCATGCACGGCATAGGCTACGACCAACCCATGAGCTTTTGGTTTGATCAACCTGTGGCACGCACCACGGTGAACAAAAACCTGATCAGCAATGCCATTAGCCAGCTCATCATGAGTGCCTAAATAAGACACTTACACGATGTCGCTAAGTGCCGTGTAAATAAATGACTTTCCAGCGCACAAGCCTTGCATCACAGCAAGGCATTCGTCATCTTAAGCACTCATACATTCACGCTATTGATCAGTTTTAAGATGAGACGCTATGTACACGGATGAAGATCTAGAACAGGCGACACGTAAGGGGATTTTTCGCTCTGCTGACGTGCAAGCCTTTCGCCAGATGGTCGAACAACAACGCCACAGCCCCAGTGTCGACGAAGAAAATATTCGTTTGATTTCAAGCTTCAATGACATTTTTGTCGTCATTGCGATCAGTCTATTTTTATACTCCATTTCCTTGTTAGGCGATGCCTATGCGCCAGCTCTTGGCTCGGCCATGGTCGCCGCTGCGTCTTGGTTGTTGGCGGAGTTTTTCGTCAGGCGTCGTCATATGGCGCTGCCAGCGATTGTCTTGGTTGCGTATTTTGCCGGCAGCTTGTTCTCGGCGGTCATGCTGACCTTTGAAACATTGCATCAAAACGCCGTATTGTTGGCCGCTGCGGTAACCGTTGCGGGTACCTTTTGCCATTGGCAACGCTTTCGAGTGCCGATCACCATTGCCGCTGGCGCCGTACCGGCAGTGATCTTTTTGTTTAGCGGCTTAGTGAGCCTCTTTCCGCGCTTACAAAACCTTAATTACCTTGATGAAGCCGCTCTGATCGCGGGCCTAATCTTGTTTGCCATGGCGCTGTGGTGGGATCGCCAAGACTTAGCGCGCACTAAGCGCCAGTCCGACATCGCCTTTTGGTTGCATCTGTGCGCTTCGCCTTTGATCGTTCATGCGGCCTTTTATAACCTAATCATCGCACCTACTGCTGGTGCTCATATTGCCAGTTTTATCGCACTCTACGCGCTACTCACAGTGCTATCGCTTATCATTGATCGACGTGCGTTTATGGTGTCAGCCTTGGTCTATGTGTTGTATGCCACGGTGGACTTTATGGACACCTATGGGGGCGTCGAAAACAGCGCGGCACTGGTCGGTATCGCCGTGGGCTTCTCGTTGCTGATCTTGTCTGGATTTTGGCATGTGGCACGTCAACAAGTGCTGCGGCTCTTGCCTGAGGCAATCCGCTCGCGCGTGCCTCGCTAACCCTGCTAAAACACAATGAAACAGTAACTAAACAGGCAATTTTGCACCTCTGTGTTAGGCTTAAAGAAGGCTCAAGGATGCAACACGCATAAGAATATTTATAAATAGAACAATAGGATGGTGCTATGCAGTTTGGTGATTCTCAGATTGTTTTGTTGGCCGTTGCGCTTTCTTTAGGCTTATTAATTGGCATCGAACGCGGCTTTAAATACCGCGATCAAAAAGAAGGTTCTCGCGTAGCGGGATTGCGGACCTATGCGCTGATCTCTTTGCTTGGCGCGGTCGCGGCGATGCTCAGTGAATCCGTCAACGTCTATTTATTGGGCGTTTTCTTCATTGCCCTAGCATTGGCATTAACCGCCTCGTATGTGGTCAACAGCACCCGCGAGCGCGCCTCTTTAACCTCACTGATCGCCTCGTTGCTGACGTTTAGTTATGGCGCCATGGTGATGCTGGGCTACGTCGTCGAAGCCTCCTCTTTGGCGGTAATTACCGCCCTTCTATTAAGCCTTAAAGGCGAGCTACATCGCTGGCTTTTGTTGTTTGAAAAGAAAGAGCTATGGGCCGCCTTAGAGTTGCTGGTCATTTCTGTGGTGATTCTCTCGGTCATTCCCAACGAAGATATGGGCCCTTGGGACGCGCTGAATCCTTATGAAATCTGGTGGATGGTGGTACTGATCGCCAGTATCTCGTTTGTCAGCTATTTCGCGATGAAGTTTGCTGGTGCCCGCAAAGGCATTATGGCGACAGCACTGTTTGCAGGCTTCGCTTCATCGACGGCGCTGACACTGCAATTCTCGCGCATGGCCAAACAAGTACCGGCGGCCTCGCCCTTACTGGCGGCTGGGGTGCTGTTTGCCTGCGGCACCATGTACCCGCGTGTGTTATTAGTCGCTGGCGTGATTAACCCTGATCTGATTACGCCTCTGGCTATCCCTGTTTTAATCATGGCTCTGCTGACTTATCTACCCGCCCTATGGTTTTGGTATCAAGGGAATCAAAGTGTCCCCGAAGATGTCGCGCCTCCGGCATCGCCATTATCGTTATGGTCGGCGTTAGGATTTGGTGCCTTGCTAACGGTTATTCTACTGCTCAGCAGCGGCTTAAAAGCCACCCTTGGGGATGCTGGGGTACTCTTGCTAGCGGCCGCATCAGGGGTAGCCGATGTGGACCCGATCAACTTGTCATTGTCCGGCATGAGCCGTGAAGGATTGGCACTCAATACCGCGGTGCTCGGGATCGTGATCGCGGCCACCGTTAATGGCTTGCTCAAAGCTGGCATGACTGCCGCCATCGGTGGCCGCGCCATGCTTCGCGCTAGCCTGCCCTTGGTGTTTACCAGTGTGGTCGGCTTAGGTATCGCTTGGTTTGTCTAAGCGTGCATAGAACGTGCGCTATTTTTGAGCCAGATAAGCGCATTGCTAGCTTACGTCATAGCATTGTCAAAGCCCTAACCTAAACAACCATATTGTTGGCATTGTGCTGTGTAGTCGCATGCTTCTAAGCGATGCTACTTTGAATGGACGATGTAGCCGTTAGGAGGATTTGATTATGTTTAAAAAGCTATTAGCCAGCGCCGGTATTGGTAACGCCACAGTCGAGGCAGTCATGCTTTCACCCACGTTACAAGCGGGTGAACCGTTCGAACTAGAAGTCACCATCCAAGGTGGCGAGGTCGCGCAAGAAGTCCAAGGATTGGCCTTTGCCATTATGACTGGCGCTCATGCGCAAACTCATGATGGCAAGCACGAGTTCGTCAAAAACGTGGTGTTACAAGAATGGTGGCAAGAATTAAACATCACAGTGCAAGCGGGCGAAACCCTGACAAAAACGTTCACCCTAACGCTACATACCGAAATCCCTGCCACCGAACTCATGGGCGAGCAGATCGCCAACGTTTGGCTCCAGACAGGGCTAGACATCAAATACGGATTAGATGGTTCTGACCAAGAGCCATTGGTCATTCTGCCAAGAGCCACGCAACTGGCAGTACTCAAATGCCTTAACCAAAGCGGCTATCGTTTATTCAAGTCAGACATCGAAGTCGGACGCGCTCAAACCCCCGACTTCATCTCGCATCTGCCATGCTACCAAGAGTATGAGTTCAAACCTGAGAGCCGCTCTTGGCTAGGTATTCAAGAGATCGAAGCTACCTTCGTCGATAACGACAACGAAACCGGCCTCTTGCTAGAAGTTGATCGAGCCTTCCAAAGCGACGGCTACCGCAGTGTCTCGATTCCGAACCACTGCACCACCGTCGCCGAAGTGAAGCCCTACATCCAGCAGATACTAGGCCGCAGCAGCCGAGCTAGGGCCTGCGCCTAAGCTGAGCGTTACGACACTTAGGTTGAAACGCACTTTATAACCTTGCCAAGGACGCGAGCGTGACTTACCAAGCCCATGCGCTCGCTGGAGGTCGACGCCGCCAAATTGTCTCCTTGGAGCGTCAAACCATGGGGTAGGATCGCGGCGATACGTTTAATAATGATGTCGAATTGCGGGTGCTGCACCACGACGACATCTCCCGCATGCAGGTTGAGTAAGCAGGTGCGGGTGATGACATAATCACCGTGATGCAGGGTCGGGGACATGCTGTCCCCGTGTACGCGAAAGCAGCGTAGCGGCCACCAATTAAGGCGCATTAATCACCCAATTTGGCATATACCACAGGAACTGAAGGTGGGAACGGCGCGGTAGCCGTGTACGTTTCGATGCCTTTTGTGGTCCAAAAGGCTGCCGCAAATTCATTGATTAGGCTTATAAAGTTTTCGGCTTTATCGCGTTCGATGCCTTGCTTGCACGCAGAGCCTGCCAACATGATGCGATGTACAAGATCGCTGATGTCTGGGTATTGCTCAAATTGCGGCTGTTTAAAATAGTCGCCCCAGATCACTCGCACTTCATGCTTGGCTTTTTCAGCGTGGGTTTCTTTCTCTGCCACGACACGTGCTAATTGGGCGTGATCGGCGATGCTTAGTGACTCTTTCGCGCTTAGTTCGGCGATCAAATCCATCATCCGCAAGACGCTTAACGCCGAATATTGCGCCATGTAAGGATCGTAAATTTTACAGGGAATATCACAATGGGCAGACGCTTGCTCCAGCGTCAGCAGGCGATCTAGTTTACTTAACATACCGTGTAACATTAGGATTCTCCTTGATCTCGCTTCGCTTTGATTTGTTTACGAATTTGCCAAGCGGCAGCACCGAGCACGACAGCAATGCCAATGAAAAATAAAGCATGCACGGCAGGGCTGCTCCAATGGGAGTGATCGTGGCCAGGATGGGCCAGCGCAGCACTGGTGGCCGTCAGCGCAACGGCGCTAGTGAAAACACGCGTTAACATAACAAAGACTCCTTTAGACTATGAATGAGTGGGTACATTAGGAGGCACCGGACGCCTGTGGCGCAGCGGCAGGTTGTGGCGGCACGTCTAAAATGTCGTAAGCATAGGTTTTGGTCAGCGTTAAAAACTCTTGCTTAACACGCGTCAGCGCCTGCGCCACATAACCGACGATGGGGTTGCTTTGTGGGAAACGACATTGAAAACGGCGCAGATCCAAGCTCAAGGTACTGTACGTGTCGATCGCGTCGGAGAATTGCTCTAAGCGGCACTGGGTTTCAGCGAGATTCAAATCACTGACCACCAGCGCCATCACCGCGGCTTTGGTATCAAACCATTGTCCTAAGTATTCGCGTGCGCACGCTGAGGCTTGTTGGTAATGCTCAAGTGCTTGCTGATTTTGACCGGCGCTAAAAGCGTGATTGCCGGCGACGATGACGTGTTTCCAGTTTTCCATTGGATGCCCCTCCAAGAATGAAAATGCCAAACAATAATAATCATTATCATTTGCGTTTGTCTATCCCTGGAGTAAAAATGTTGATCACTTTCTAGGCATTGATTCGATTAGCACAGCTGATGGAGCCACTCTTTGAATAACTGCACCGTCAAATCCTCGACTTTAGCGGGCGGAACAGCAGAGAAGTAGCCATTAGAAGATTGGGTTTTAAACTCAGGAAACGCCACTAATAACTGATTGTTTAGCATGTCGTCTAATAGCGCACTCCAGCCTAATGCCACACCTTGTCCGGCAATGGCTGCTTGCACCAACAGCGTGTAATTATCAAACTCCATCATGGTCTGAGCCGGTGACCACGCCGCATTATGCTGGGCAAACAAACGTTCCCAAACCATCCATTTTTCATCCGGCTGGGCATGCAGTTTTAGCAGCGGCGCTTGGGTCAAATCTTCGAGCGTGGCAAAGGGGCCATATTCCGCTAATAATCGCGGACTGCAGACCGGAAATACCTCTTCTTCAAACAGCTTTTCCGTGACTAAGCCCTTGTGCACGCCATCACTGAAAACAATCGCCAAATCAATATCTTGCAGCGCCACATCGGCATTGGATTGTGACGTATGCAAACGAATTTCGACATTGGGGTACAGCCTACGAAACTCAGGTAACCGCGGCATCAGCCAGTAGGCGGCAAAGGCAAAATCGGTCGCCACATTGAGGCGCGGCGTGTCACGTTTATTACGAATAAAACTGATGGTTTTACGAATCTCACTGAAACTGGATTGAGTGGTTTTCAGCAAGATGTGACCTTCATCGGTCAGCTCCACGCCGCGATAGACACGGCGAAACAGCATCACCCCTAAAAACGCCTCCAGCGCTTTGACCTGCTGACTGATCGCCGGCTGTGTCGTGCCCAGCTCGCGCGCCGCGCCGGTAAAGCTTAGATGTCGCGCCGAAGACTCAAACACTACCAACATCTGCAGCGGCGGCATATCGCCATCGTTTAACATAAGCTCACCTTATCTTACTCATAAATTTTTAGTCAGTTTACAGCATTAAGATTTCCCTTCAATCTATAACACATAAGGACTTCAGCGCTGAAGTAGTATTAATCAAGCTTATTTATAAACGCATCTGGAGTAATCGAGCATGGCGCACAAAAAACCTAATATTCTTTTCATCATGGCGGACCAAATGGCCGCTTCGGCACTGCCGTTTTACGGCGGCAAAACCGCCAAAGTGCCAAACCTTGCTGGCTTAGCTGAGCGCGGCGTGGTGTTTGACTCGGCTTATACCAACAGCCCTCTGTGTGCGCCATCACGCTATGTACTGATGACAGGGCAACTGCCGACTCGTATCGGCGCATGGGACAATGCCGCGGACTTCCCAGCGGATATCCCGACGTTCCCTTACTACCTACGTACCCAAGGCTACAAAACCGCGCTGTCTGGCAAAATGCACTTCTGTGGCCCCGATCAGCTACACGGTTTTGAGCACCGCTTAACCACCGATATTTACCCGGCCGACTACGGCTGGTTCCCCAACTGGGACGACCCAGACACGCGCCCAACTTGGTATCACAACATGGGCTCTGTGCTAGAAGCGGGCACTTGCGTGCGCAGTAACCAGCTCGATTTTGACGACGAGGTCGTGTTCCACGCCGAGCGTTACCTATACGACTACGCACGCAGCAAAAAAGAGCAGCCGTTTTGTCTGACCGTGTCGATGACACACCCACACGACCCTTACGCGATTACGCAAGAATACTGGGATCGCTACGATCACGATGAAATCGATCTGCCGAAGATTCGTATTCCAGAAGAAGAGCAAGATCCGCATTCGCGCCGTCTGCAGGATGTGTTTGCTTACTACGATCAAGAGATTACTGATGAAGACATTCGCAACGCGCGCCACGCTTACTACGGCGCCTGCAGCTACGTCGATGATCAAGTAGGGCGCCTACTAAAAGCCCTAAAAGACTGTAACCTAGATGAAGACACCATCATTGTCTTCTCCGGCGACCATGGCGACATGCTGGGCGAGCGTAACCTATGGTTCAAAATGTCATACTTCGAAGGCTCAGCGCGCGTGCCATTGATCGTCTCTGCACCGGATCGCTTCCAGCCGAAACGTGTGAAAGAGTCAGTCTCCACCATGGACTTGCTGCCGACGTTTGTCGACTGGGCCACCGGCGGCGAAGGCATGGAATATGCGATGCCTATCGATGGCCGCACACTCACGCCACACATAGAAGGCAAAGCGGGCGGACACGATGAAGTGATTGGCGAATACTGTGGCGAAGGGGCGATCGCGCCACTGTTTATGATTCGCCGTGGCCAATACAAATACGTGCACTGTCATATTGACCCAGACCAGCTGTACGACCTTGAGAAAGACCCGTTAGAGCTGAACAACTTAGCCAACGATGAAGCCTACGCCAACGTCGTACAAGCTTTCCGCGACGAGGCGCTGCAACGTTGGGATTCTGAGGCCATTACCGAAGCCGTGAAGATCAGTCAGCGCCGTCGTCGTTTGATCGTGCGCGCAGTGGGCGAGGGCGAGACCAACATCGCTTGGGATCACCAGCCGTACTTCCCAGCGACCGAAATGTACATGCGTAATCACATTGATTTGGATGACCTCGAAGCCAAATCCCGTTACCCAAAAGTTCACTAAAGCATTTGACGCGCCCTATGGGCGCGTCATAGTTTGTATAGAAATCAACCAAAAAGATAAGAACGCTCCATGTAAACATAACAACATAACATCACTGAGGAACCGATTCATGAAACCACTGAGCCCGACTCATACTCTGCTTGCCACCCTGATCTCTGTCTCTGCTAGCGGCGCACTGGCCGCCGTCCCCGAACAATGCCAAACGGTCACGCTGACCGACCCAGGCTGGACCGACATCGGCGCCACCAATGGCTTAGCGACGACCGTACTCGAAGCCCTCGGCTATGAGACAGACATCAAATTATTGGCGGTGCCCATTGGTTTCGAAAGCCTCAAAAATGGTCAGATTGATGTCTTCTTAGGCAACTGGATGCCCGCGCAAACCGCGTTTATCGAGCAATATCAAGACAACCTTGATGTGATCCGCACCAATTTAGAAGGAGTGAAATTCACCCTTGCCGTGCCGGAGTACATGTACGATCAAGGCATCCAAGATTTTAGTGACCTGCAAGCGCACGCGCGCGAGTTTGGCGAGCGCATCTACGGTATTGGCGCGGGCTCTCCGGCTAATCAAAACCTGATGGATATGATCGATAAAAACGACTTTGGCCTTGGTGAGTGGCGTGTGGTGGAATCCGGCGAACAAGCCATGTTGGCGCAAGTAGCGCGTGCGGTTAAACGTGAAAAGGCAATTGTCTTCCTCGCGTGGGAGCCGCACCCAATGAACGTTAACTTCGATCTTAAATATTTGTCCGGCGGCGATGACTACTTTGGCCCAAATTATGGCGGCGCCACGATCCAAACCGTCACCCGTAAAGGCTATGCCAGCGACTGTGGCAACGTCACCCAACTACTAGAAAACATGGCCTTCACGCTGGATATGGAAAACACCGTCATCGCCATGACCGATGAAGGCATGAGCGCCAACGAAGCCGCCAGCAAATGGCTGCAAGACAATCCAGATGTGTTAGATAACTGGCTAGAAGGTGTTACCACGACCTCGGGCCAACCAGGCTTAGCCGCTGTAAAAAGCGAGCTGGGGCTGTAGGCTCACACAAAAGAGCATACAACACCTACTTATACCCACTGGCGCCGCTTGTCAGTGGGTCTTTTTAGGGCTTTGTGGAAATTCGGGCAATTGCTTTGTCTCGCCCTTTGCAGGCTCATCAAGTTGCCATACACTGATACGTTCCATCTGTTAACCGCTCGTCCTTTGATGGTTAAAGCTTAACAATTACGGATAGAACGCCTATGACCATTGAAATCTCAAGCCAGTACATTTTTTTGGCGGGTGCCTTAGCGCTGTTTAGCATCCTTGCCAGTGTCTTATCGCGCCGCTTGGGCGCACCACTCCTGCTGGTCTTCCTTGTGGTCGGCATGCTTGCCGGCGAAGACGGAATCGGCGGCATTGAGTTTGATAACTCCGGTTTAGCCTTTTTATTCGGAAACCTCGCGCTCGCCACCATCCTTCTCGACGGCGGTCTTGGTACCCGGCGCGAATCCTTTGCCATCAGCTTAAAACCTGCCTTTATGCTAGCGACGGTCGGCGTCTTAGTCACCGCAGGCATTACTGGCGCAGCCGTGTATTGGATCATCGGGCTACCATGGCAAGAAAGCTTGCTGATCGGCGCTATCATCGGCTCTACCGATGCCGCCGCAGTATTTGGTTTGATCCGTAACGCCGGACTGCGCTTAAAAGAGCGTACGGGGGCAACACTTGAAGTCGAATCCGGTGCCAACGACCCGATGGCAATCTTCTTAACCATTACCATGGTGCAATTGATTGGCAGCCAAGACAAAGAGCTAGGTTGGGGCATGCTGCTGCACTTCGTTCAGCAAATGGGGCTTGGCTTAGCCATAGGCGCTGGTATCGGTTACTTGCTGACAAAAGTATTACCACGACTCAAGCTTGCCAGCTCACTGTACCCATTATTGATCATGACCACTGGCTTAAGTGTCTTTGGTATCACCAACTTACTCGGCGGCAGTGGCTTCTTGGCGATTTACATCGTCGGTGTGGTACTGGGTAACTCGGTCAATATGCCCTACAAAAAAGACGTACACCGCTTCCATGACGGCATGGCGTGGCTGAGCCAAATCGGTATGTTCTTGATGCTGGGCCTGCTGGTCTCACCCAGCCAGCTGGTCACGGTGATTTTGCCCGCCATCGCCATAGGCTTCGCGCTGATCTTCGTCGCCCGTCCAATTGCGGTGTTGCTGTCTTTACTGCCATTTCACTTCCCGTGGCGCGAGCAGGTGTTTATCAGTTGGTGTGGTCTGCGTGGCGCCGTACCGATCATTTTGGCCATGTATCCGTCACTGTCTGGGCTTGAGCAAACCAACACCTACTTCCACCTGGTCTTTTTCGTGGTGATTATGTCATTGGTGCTGCAGGGTTGGACCATCCCTAAAGTGGCACGTTGGCTCAAAGTAGAGCTGCCCGACAAAGCTGCGACACCCAACACTTACAGCTTGTCGTTTGACGACTTCCACAATCGCCATATCCTGATTTTTAACGTGCCTGCAGACAGCGATCTGGTCGGCTGTTCGGTAGAATCCATGCCGTCTACGCCGTACTCAAGGCCCATGGGCGTGATGCGCGGCGGTGAGCTGATGGTGGAGTTTGACCAAGCCCTGCAAGCCAACGACAAAGCCGCATTCTTCTCGCAAGTGGCCGAAGACATCGAATTGAGTCGTTACTTCACCTCAGGGCAGCGTTTGCAGCAAACCTCTATGAGCCAGTTCTACGGCGATTTTGTGGTCAACAGCGATGCCAAACTGCGCGATCTGGCGTATTTCTACTTCTTCCGCATGGAAGAACGCTACCTTGATTGCACCGTCAAAGAGTTCTTTTTAGAGAAATTCCATCGCCGCGTGGTGGTCGGTGACCGCTACCGTTTTGGTGAAATCGAGCTCACCGTAAAAGAAATCGAAAAAGGCGAGATCACGACCTTTGGTTTGAAGATTATCCGCCCAAAACCGAGTGCAAAAGGCTAATTACTTAGTTTTTGCACCCTATTTGTTCAGTTGGTCAGCTTTATCCTTGCTATGTTTTAAGGCCGCGCTATCCTTGCGCGCTTCGAGGGAAGGGAGCACCCACGTTGCGCTCAGTAACAAGCCAAACGTGCTCGCCTTTGAATAACAAACATAACTATGGAGCGCCTCATGGCAACCATCATTGATACGTTAAACAATCTGTTTTGGGGCTATATCCTCATTTACGGGCTCCTTGCGGTCGGCGTGTTTTTCACCATCCGCTTGGCGTTCATTCAGATCCGCCACTTCCCAGAGTTCATTCGCACCATTATGCGTGCACCACAAAATGATCGCGGTGGCATTTCTCCTTTTCAAGCCCTATGTACCAGCTTGGCGTCACGCGTCGGCACCGGCAATATGGCCGGCGTGGCCGTAGCACTGGTCTTAGGTGGCCCTGGCGCGATTTTTTGGATGTGGATGGTTGCTTTGATCGGTATGGCCACTGCCTACGCTGAGAGCACGCTAGCGCAGCTATACAAGGTGCGCGATGCCAACGGCCAACTGCGTGGCGGCCCAGCATTTTACATTGCTCGCGGCCTGAAAGCGCCTTGGGCAGGGGCGTTGTTTTCGTTAGCACTGATCCTAGCGTTTGGTCTCGTGTTCAACGCCGTACAAGCCAACTCGATCGCCGGCGCCATGGAAGAAGCCTTCGATGTGCCTAAGCTTGTCACTGGCTTTGTGGTAATGGGCCTTGCCGCGATCGTGATCTTTGGTGGCATCAAAAAGATCGCTCGCGTTGCAGAGATCCTAGTGCCTTTTATGGCAGCAGCGTATTTGCTACTGGCTCTATTTGTTATCGTCGTCAATATTGACGAGGTTCCAGCAGCATTAGCGTTGATTGTGAAGAGTGCCTTTGGCTTTGAACAAGCCGCTGGCGGCGTCGCCGGTGCACTGTTAAACGGTGTTAAACGTGGTTTGTTCTCCAACGAAGCCGGTATGGGTTCAGCGCCAAACATCGCCGCAGTCGCGACACCTTACCCACACCACCCATCATCACAAGGCATGGTGCAGTCATTGGGCGTATTCATCGATACGCTGCTGGTCTGTACCGCCACCGCGCTGATGATCTTGCTATCGGGTGCCATGGGGACAGATGAGACCGGCATCATGCTGACGCAAACCGCTCTAGATGAGCATATCGGCGGCTTTGGTAGCTACTTCGTCGCGATCGCCATCTTGTTCTTCGCCTTTACCTCGATCATCGGTAACTACAGCTACGCTGAAAACGCCCTGACGTACCTAAAATGGGCGACCAAGCCAGGCATCTTCATCTTGCGTATCTTGGCGTTAGCAATGATCCCTTGGGGCGCGTACGAAAGCGTTCAAATGGTCTTCAACGCCGCCGACGCTGCGATGGGTCTGATGGCAACCATCAACTTGATCGCCATCGTCTTGCTGTCTGGTGTCGTGGTGAAACTGACCAAAGACTACTTTGCGCAACGCAAAAATCACATCCCGATTTTTGATGCCAAAGAATACCCAGAGCTAAAAGGCCAGATCGACGACTCAATCTGGAACGAGCACAACGAAGACGAAAGTGACAACACGCCGACTGAGAAACAGTCTTAGTCAGGTAGAGTGTGATTAGAAAAACGGCCTCCTAGTGAGGCCGTTTTTTTATCTCTAAATGCTTTCGCCAAGTGCACCCGCACATCGAAATAAAACTGCATAATGGCGTCCTGATAGAGCCTTATGATATTGGCTTGTCTACCTTACAGAAGAGCCTGAAAAAACCACTGGTTGAGGCGTTCTGGGCACTGGTTTAAGCCCTTGTAGGACCGCGCTGCGCGCGGGAGTCTTTTAGGTTTGCGAGGCTTTGGTTTTGTCGAGGGTGCAGGATCGTTGGGGCACTCTTCCATGCAACTTAATTGTTTAAAAAGCGTGCCAATTGAATGCATGGAAGGGTGTTCATGGGTTATTTAAATTTAACGTCGCGTTAAGCTGTGAGTGAACCTATGCCATGTTTGAGCGTTTGCGAACCAGCTTAAACGGTTTGTTATGCTGCGTTTTCATTTAGCTTGATATATCTTGTTTCGCTAGGTAAATCTAATAAGCCAGAGCGTAAAAACCTAGGTCTAATATCGATGTCTGCTAAATCAGTCAATGGGAACCAGCGAAACTCTAAATCTACGTCAGACTCTATACCATGAAAAGTCTCAGTTTTTGGTAACTTCTGTGGAAAACTCAAGCGCACCAAAAAGTAATTGGCTAATTCGTGATACTTTTTACCAGAAAACTCAAAAAAGCTTTCAACATACCAAAGATGCCTTTCAACAACTGACTGGATAGACAGCTCTTCAAGCAGCTCTCTTTTCAATGTATCGTCTGAGTTTTCAAAAAACTCTACTTTACCGCCCGGCAATGCCCAAAAAGGGTCACCTGCAAGTCTATGCAACAACACATGATTTTCATCAATTATCACAGCAGCACTACGACAATTAAACCGAGCGTTGCCCTGATCAAATCTCAACATATTTACTCCTAGCAGCATAACGCCCCACATGAACGGCGCAAGGTACGAGCGGAAATTTGGTCCGTCTCGCGCCGCTTGTTAGCTTTAAACCCAAATATCGTTCTCTGCGGTAAGAGTGCCACCAGATTCACCCGTGTTCACAACACCTTTAGGCTCTACAAGCAAAACCTGCACAAGGCCTTTAGCGAAAGGTTTATGCTCAACACCCTTTGGAATCACATACATCTCTCCAGGGTTTAACGTTACCGCCCCATCACGAAATTCAATAACAAGCTGACCCTCCATTACGATAAAAACCTCATCGGTATCAGGGTGATCATGCCAGACAAAATCCCCTTCACCTTTCGCAAGCTTGAACTGGTAGTCATTCATTTCAGCTATTACGCGAGGGGACCAGAGCTCATCGAAAAGAGCCAGCTTATTTTTTATATTGATCGGATCGTACTTCATGCTTCCCTTCAAGCTCACATTTTAATAGTGCGCATGCGTGTTTTTCTAAATCACCGTGCGTCAGGGAGGCGTTAAGGCGGGCTTTTCGTCTTCCATGACAGCAATGATGAAAGACTAAGCGATTCTAGTGTGGTTTCCAATGATTTCGAGCGGGGGATATCGATTTTCCCGCGCAAAGCGCCGTCCTACAGCACCAACAAAAGCTGACTGTTACAACTGATTGTCACTTAGGACGCAGCTAAGTTCTTCAAATAGAGCGGGCATACGAAAAGCTCAATAGTTCAAAGTGATCATTTATTGATCGAATTAGCCAAATGAAAATATACTTCTCAAACACTCAAGTGGTACGTTTTTAGAGGACCTATCATCATGGTAAAGATGACAGCGACAGAAGCTCGAAAAGCCTTCTTTGAGCTGATTAAGCAAACCAACCAACAACACGAAATCATCGAAGTACAACATAAAACTGGTAACGCAGTGATCATGTCAGCAGAAGACTACGAGAGCTTGCAAGAAACTCTTCATTTGCTGACACAGCCAAACTTTAAGCAAACCTTTGATCAATCCGTTAAAGAAGCAGATGAAGGTGAGACTGATAGCTTTGAAGACGTGTTTAGGGAGCCTCTGTGACAGAGCAGACCTACCAAATCGAGTTCACCAAGCAAGCGCAAATAGATATTGCCAAGCTACCCCCTAAGCTTAAGGACAAGCTAAAAGATATCCTGCGTCACAAGATCTCCGTAGCTCCCGAAACTGGCAAACCGCTAGTCGGTGATTTAAAGGGCTATTACTCCGTTCGCTTAAGCTTCCAAGACAGGATCGTCTATCGGATTGAGAATGGTCGCTGTGTAGTGGTGATTATCCGAGCCCGATCGCATTACGGCGACTGATGCTGTCCTCCTAGGTTTTTTATCCGATACGGCCTCAATCCATTTGGAGCTTCCTTGAATTGCATAACGCCCCAAGCAGGGGCAATAACACGTAGGCTAAAATACGGAACGAAGTGACGGGGGCCTACGTGTTGGTGTCCCGCTGACTTGGTTTGTTATGTGCCTTACTCATCACCAAAATCGCTATGCATCGAACGGTGGATTCTTTCCATCAAATAGCGAAGCATTCGATGATCAGTCTTTTCATCGCAGTGCATAGCTAGCTCCTCTGTTTCCATCATTAATCGGTGGTACTCACCTTCGAGATTAGATTTGGACATACGGTTTCTAGAGTTAATTAACTTGTCGAGCTTATTGGAAATTCGTTCATATTCGATTAGGTGAATGCTTCCCTTGCTGCTTCCTCGTTTATTCTCCATCAAAGAAATCTCCATCATCTTACGCATATCATTAAGCTGTGATTGAAGTATATCTATAGCAAGAGCTTCTTTATTATCGCCTTCAAGGGTTGGTATAGATGCAGGATTGCTCAAGGCCATCAGCCTGACAATTGAATTGATATTACCTTGTTGGCCTTCTGCTGTCTTGGTAGCAACTATAGCCTCAGAGAGTTCTTTTTGTGTTCTCAAAACATCGTGATACTTCATGCCTTTATCGTATTCAAGGTAACGTAACGGCCCAATATCAAAGATTTTAGGAGTTCCTTTTTCTTGAATGAGAACAACTGGCTTATCAAAAGCCTGTCTAATTCCCAATTCAAAAAGAACATTTGGATTTCTTGAGCTTAAATCGCAAATCGCAATAGGGGCATCAATGAGCTTTTTAAGAATATCCAAGTGGATGAAATTTGTCTCTTTTACCTCGTCAGCTCTGGTTGCTACGAACCCTGAATCTTGAACTGCTGGTTTAACTATATCTTCATAAACTCTTAGAAAGTGCCCTTTCTCATAGCCATCGGCATCGGCTATTGGCATTATTATAAAGCAGTCCTTGTTTTCTTTTCCCATTTGAAATTCCCTACATGACTAATTTTTATTGGCACATAACATTTTAATAGTGCGCACCCGCGCTTACCCAATAAACCGTACGTGCTCATTATTCTGCTTAGTTCTTATAATTTATAAGCACTAACTATATGATTTTTAATGGATCAAATAGAATTTACGCACCTCTTGGACTTTCAAAACAAGCATGCGTGGTTTTCTAAATAACCGTGCATCAGGGAGGCGTTAAGGCGGGCTTTTCGTCTTCCATGACAGCAATGATGAAAGACTAAGCGATTCAGGCGTGGTTTCCAATGATTTAGGGCGGGGGATGTCGATTTTCCCGCGCACAGCGCGGTCCTACTAAGTGAACTGACACTCGTGAGCACTCTGCTAATGGGGGCTCAGTAGTGATAACGACAAGAAAGTATTGTGATGGAGTGGTCATCGACTGCGTAAACTAGTCGATTGGTATCATCAATACGGCGCGACCAGAACCCCGCCAAGCTCTCTTTTAGAGGCTCAGGCTTACCAATCCCCTCAAATGGTGAACGCTTTACATCGTTGATAAGCTTATTGATACGCTTTAATGTTTTCTTATCTTGTGTTTGCCAATAAACATAGTCACCCCATGCCTCATCAGTCCACGATAGTAAACGTTGGCTACTCATCAATTAGCTCTCGTGCTGCGGTTTTGCCTGCACGGTACTGTGCTATTGAGCGGCTCAAGTGTTCAGCATTCTGCGGTGAGCGAAGCAAATGAACGGTTTCCATCAAGCTGTTGTAGTAATCTAGTGACATGACAACGGCGTCTTCTGAATCACGACGAGTAATCACCGTGGTATCCGCATCATTTACAACGCCATCCAACACAGTTTTAAGACTATTTCTTGCTTCTGTAAAAGATACAATTCTCATAGAACCTCCACATGTACATTTAATAGGACAAGTATAAGCCTAGAATTCATACTTGTACAGTTAATTGAACATAAGGTAAAGCGGATAACATTATTGTTCCCGCGCATAGCGCGGTCTTACAGAGTAGGTGTAGAAAAGCCACGCCAAGAGAAGTCTGATGTGGCTTTTTGGTGTTTATTTACTGGTGAGTTTGGTGGCGAGCTGATGTAAGTAGGGTGCGAACACAAATGAAATCGCGGCAGCGGCGGGCCATGCGTAGATCCATGCGTGCAGCCAAAACGAGACAAACTCAGGGTGGGCGCCGATGTTCATAAAGGTCACCCAAGCCGACATCAGCAGGGATAAAACAAATGACATCATGGCGGCAAAGACAATACGGTGCTTCATAAAAACGTCCTCAAAAATGGCTATTAACGAATGCGAGAAGCTTACCAAAGCGTTATATTGGTAAAAATAGCCACTTTTAATAACCCTTTTTACAGAAATGCAAAATGCTGGACGATCTTAAAATCTTTATCGTGGCCGCTGAGGCCAAAAGCCTAACCGCGGCGGCGGATAAGTTGGGCATGACCATTGCGACGGTATCGCGCCGCATCGCTGCACTGGAAAACACGCTCGAAGCGGTGTTGCTGCATCGCTCGACGAAGGGGCTGACGCTGACCACCACGGGCGAGTCTTATTACCGCGAGTGTGCGGAGTTTATCGAGGCGTTGGACCAGCGTATCTCAGACCTGGATCACACGCTTAATAGTCTCGAAGGTGAGGTTAAAATCCTTGCGCCAACGAACTTAGGTGCTGGGCCACTTGATGAATTTTGGGCGCAATTTACCGCACGATACCCGCAAATATCCCTACGTATTGAGCTCAGTAACAGTTACGAAAGCTTGCAAGATACGCAGGCGGATTTGGCCTTGCGTTCGGGGCAGTCGGCCAATCTGTCACTGATTCAGCGCAAGGTCGGCGAGATCCAAGGCGTGCTGGTCGCGTCACCGAGCTTAGCGCCATTTCCTACGACGCTAGAGCAACTGGAGCAAACCCAAAGCGTAGCGGGCCAGTTGTTTGCCGAGTGGCATTTGATTCACCAATCCGGCAAAAGCGTGACGCTGGATAAATCCCATCGCCACACCAGCAACGATATGCGCATTGCCGTCAATCTAGTGAAGCACGGCCAAGGGGTGACCTTTTTGCCGGAGAGCTTGGTCTATGAAGAGATGCAGCAAGGTCACTTACAGCGGGTGTTGCCGGAGTGGCGCGGGCGCAGTCGCGAAATTTATATGGTGTGGCCGTATCGACGCAGTTTATCGGTGCGTGCCAAGCTATTGCGCGATGAATTGATGGCGTACTTGCATAGCCAAGCGTGGTTTCAACCGTCATAATTCCCGCTTATGCATTGTTAAGAAGATCGACACCATGGAACAGCTAATGGGCTGGCAGTATGCCGCCATCGCAGGGATTTTTATTTGGAGTGGCTTTGTCCGTACTGGGCTGGGCTTCGGGGGCGCGGTATTGGCGCTGCCGTTTCTGTTGCTGGTGCACAACGACCCGCTGGTGTTTCTACCGATTATTTCCATTCATCTGCTGATTTTCTCCAGCTGGATCGCTTGGCGCGGCGCCAAAAAAGCCAAGCACAATCAAGACTTACCGCAGCAGGGTGAAGCCTCCGGCAACATTGCGTGGGGCTATTTGCGCAAGGCGCTTGGCATCATGATCGTGCCTAAGTTGATCGGTGTATTTGGCTTGCTGACGTTGCCTAATGATATCGTCACGGGCGTGATTTTTGTGATCGTGTCGGTGTTTGCGGTGTCTTATATCATCAGTCGGCCGTTTTACAGCACTAATCCGATCGTCAACAACGGCCTGCTAATGCTGGGCGGCTATGTCAGCGGCACATCGCTGGTCGGCGCGCCTTTGATCGTATCGGTGTTTGCCACCAAGGTGCCGCGCCATCAGCTGCGCGACACGCTATTTGTGCTGTGGTTTATCTTGGTGTGCATCAAGATGACGTCTTTTTTGATCGCGGGCGTCGACTTGCAACTGATCCACCAGCTTTGGCTGTTGCCTTGTGCCTTTATCGGCCACCTGATCGGCCAGCATTTCCACGACAAGATTCAAAAAGCCGAAACCCCAGTGTTCTTTAAAGTGATCGGCTGGGCGCTACTGATCGTCTGCGTCTGCGGCATGTACTCGACCTTTTGGTTGTAGTGCCATGAATAGGTTAAGTGCCTGAGCAAGAAACATATCAACTAGCGCGCCAGCTCAGCTGCCGGTGTGACTGGCGTCTCAGATTCTGTCGCTTTGGTGACGGTGAATTTGGTTAAGCCAATCAATTGTCCAGATTCTGTGACGACTTCAACTTGCCATCTCCCCATTGGGTTTTCAGGGAAGTTAACTTTGTGGGTCCAAGCGCGATAGCCTTGTTGGCGCCCGCCAGCGATCTCTAAGGCGATACGATCAACTTCGTGTTTGTCTTGGATCCAGACATGATAGATTTTTTCATTTAACCCTCGCGGCGCTTTGACGGCCGTCCACGTATATAAGCCACTTTGTTTTAGCGTGTTTGCACTGATCTGTTTGACACTTTCAGCGGGCTTGAGCTCTTCTTCATTGACGTCATGTGAGATCGTGATATCCGTTAAGCGTAGCGCCGCAGGTGGCACCCAGCTGCGCAATTGCCACAGGGCAGCGCTCAAGGCGCAAAGCACGATGATCAAAATAGGGAAGTGCCACCATTTAGCATTGAGCATCAGGTTTTTTAAGCTGGGGATGGTGAATATGGTGGCGATGATTAGAGCGATCTTCACGCTTTCGCTAGTCGTCAGATGCAATAAAATGGGTAGGGTCACCAGCAACACGACAAACAACGCAAAGTTATGAAACACCGTATAAAGCAGATGTTGGCTGGCCAGCTTTTTGTAGTAAATCGGGTCCACGACAGAGATAAAAGCACAGACAATGATCAAACCAGTGAAGGCCGCCTGCGGATGGTTCCAAGAGGTCACCGCTAAGAAAAACGGCAATGCAAAAAACAGGCTTTCTTGCTGCACCATTTGCAGCGCAAAGCGCATAAAGTTTGGCGACACATCGACGCCGAAACGTTGTTTGACCTTATGGCGTAGCCAGTTATCAATGATTAGCCACAACCAAGACAACAACAATAGAACGGCGATACCCTGCGCAAACGATTCGTTGCGCTCGACAAGCGCGTAACTCGCCACACCACTGGCAAAGGCGATCACTGCCAATAGCCCAGGCCACTGCTGCGCGAAGACTATAGATTTGGTGACTAAGTTTTTTATAAAGATCATTTAATGAGCGCCCAGTTGAATCTGCAATCTCACCAACTCTGTGAGATTAGTGAGGTGTGGCCATAAAATATTCCTTCTGGGAATAGTCATCAACTATTTATGGAATATCTTAGGGCGCGGATCTTATCACCGCCTTACAGTCACGTCTGCACAACGCAGTTTTGGTGATGATGGTTTGAGCGCAGAATGCGCTAGAAAAGGTATCAGTGCCTATCGCAAAAGCTTGTTCATGCATCATGAACAAGCTTTTAACGTGAACAAATAGCTATCGCGCCAGCTGGTCCACTAAGTAAACAATCGATTGGTACTCGATGCCGGAGTGCTCGGTCAGGCCGATCTCGCAGGTGCGGGAGTTGGAGTAGCCGACGTCGCAGTCTTGTACGGCGTTTTTCAACGTTTTCAGGGCGCTTTGGTTTAGCTCGGGTGTACTGAAACCTTTGTCACCGGCAAAGCCACAGCAGGTGATATCCGGCGGTATCACGACTTCGTCGGCCAGTTGCTCAGCCAGTTTCACGAAGGTATTGCCTAAGCCCATGCGTGTGGTGCTACAGGTGATATGCAGGGCCATTTTCGGGATTTTGCGTTCGATGTTTAGATTCGCCATGGCGTGATCCGCTAGAAATTGTACTTGCTCGTACAAGTTCAATGCTGGATCGAGAGTGTCTTTCATAGTCAGTAAACACGGGCTGGTGTCACACACCACTGGTAGCGCGCCTTGTTGCGTAGCACTCATCAGTAAGCTATTGAGGTCATTAGCTTTTTGCGCCGCCGCATCAAACTGGCCTTTGGATTGAAACGCCATGCCACAGCATTGGCTATCGATGCCTTCGGGTACAATGACGTTATAGCCTGCTTTTTCGAGTACAGATAGCATCACCTCCATCACGGGGCGCTGATCCTGTGCGTTTGGGCCGGCGCCCATCACGCGCGTGGCACAGCTCGGCACGTAGACAACCGTCGGGCGACCGTCTTGGGTGATGGCAATACGCTGCTGCGGCACTGAGGCGGCTTTTGGCATCTGCGGGTGCCATTTAGGCACTATGCCACCGGTCACGCTGTTGGCGATGCCGGTGACGGCTTTCATACCACTATTACCTAGCACAGTGCGCATGCCGCCAGCGAGGGCAAGGCCGGTGCGCGCCGTCTTGGTGACGCCTTCAAAATGATCGGCGATCCAATAGCCGACCTTGGTATCGTCGTAACGATCGTGGCGTAATTCGCGCGTCAAATCGCCAGTATTAATGCCCACTGGGCACTGCATCGAACACAAACCACAGGCGGCGCAGGTATCGACGCCTTCGTAGGCGTATTCTTGGCGCAGCTCGGCCAAGCGCTCGGGAGATTCGCCCGAGCGTTCTAAGCGCTGAATCTCACGCCACAGCACAATGCGCTGGCGTGGCGTCAAGGTCAGATCACGCGACGGACAGGCATGCTCACAAAAGCCGCACTCGATACAGGTATCGACTTTGTCGTTGGCCTTGGGCAGCGGCTTGAGGTTTTCCACGTGGATATTGGCGTTGTGCGTCAAAATCACATCAGGGTTTAACAAGCTTTTTGGGTCAAAGGCTTTTTTCAGTTGCCACATGATGTCGTAGGCTTGCTGGCCCCATTCGAGCAGCACATAAGGCGCCATATTACGCCCTGTGCCGTGCTCGGCTTTTAGAGAGCCGTTGTATTTACCGGCGACCAGCTGCGCCACTTCGTCCATCAGTGCTTCGTAGCGTTTGACTTCGGCCGGATCATCAAAGCCTTGGGTAAAGACGAAGTGCAGGTTGCCTTCAAGGGCATGGCCAAACAAGATGGCTTCGCTGTAGCCGTATTTTTGAAATACGCCTTGTAGCTCGGCCACGCCTTCGGCCAATTGTTCCACGGGAAACGCCACATCTTCGATGATGACCGTGGTGCCGACATTTCGCACGGCGCCGACCGCTGGGAACATACCTTTACGGATCTTCCAGTAGGTGTCGTAGAGGGTTTTGTCTTGGGTGAACTCAATCTCGTAGAGCGCATTCATGCTCTCAAGGGACTGCGCCACCTGAGCAATCTGCTGCTCAAGCTCAGCCTGAGTCGAAGCGCGCACGTCTACCAATAGGCAAGCAACGCTTTCGTCTAATGTTTTGAGCATCTCAGGCATGCCAGGCTTGTCTTCCACTGCGCGCAAACCCGCGCGGTCGATCAACTCCACTGCCGCCACCGGTGTGCTCTTTAGCACGGTCACCGCACGACAAGTCGTATGCATGTCTGGGAAGTAAATCAGCGCGGCCGCTTTGATTGGGTGCTCGATCACGGTTTCGTAAGTCACTTCGCTGATAAAGCCCAACGTCCCTTCGGAACCGATCATTAGGTGCATCAGAATGTCGAATGGGTCGTCAAAATCTACCAAACTGTTAAGACTGTACCCAGTTGTATTTTTGAGCCTGTATTTGTGTCTTATTTTGTTGGCTAAATCGCTGTCATTTTTGACACTCTTGGCTAATGTATCCAATTCGGATAACAATTCTGTATGGCTTTGCTGGAAGTTAGCGCGACTGTTCTCATCGGAGGTATCCAGCAAGGTGCCGTCTTCCATGATCACACGCATGCTTTTCACCGTGTGATAGCTGTTTTGCGCGGTACCACAACACATGCCGCTGGCATTGTTGGCGGCAATCCCGCCGATCATACAGGCATTAATCGATGCTGGATCTGGGCCGATTTTACGCTGATAGGGCGCTAGCAGCTGGTTAGCACGGGCACCAATAATGCCTGGCTGCAATGACACCGCATGACCATGATCGTGAATGCGGTAACCCTTCCATTGGTCAGACAGCTGAATCAGCACCGAATCCGTGACCGCTTGGCCTGAAAGGCTGGTGCCGCCGGCGCGAAACGTCACCGGGATATCCATGGCACGCGTTTCACGCAGCACAAATTGTACTTCTTCTTCGTTATGAACCCGCACCACCAACTGCGGCACAAGGCGATAAAAGCTGGCATCCGTACCGTACGCAAGAGTACGCAAAGGGTCATGAATCAAACGCTCGCGATCAATGCGCTGCGCCAACTTGTCGTATAAAGCTTGATAATGCGGTTTCATAACGTGTTCCAATTTTACTGACGAATTAACTACCGTACGCCGTCGCCGGTAACCACAGCACTAGCTGCGGCCAAGCGACCAAGATAGCCAAACCAATCAACTGCAGAATGATAAAAGGCACCACACCTTTGTAGATGTGAGACAACTTCACATCTGGCGGGCAAACGCCTTTTAAGTAAAACAACGAGAAGCCCATCGGCGGTGTTAAGAAGGAGGTTTGCAGCGCCATCGCTACCAACATCACAAACCACACCAGCTCTGGGTTATCGATGACACCGTAACCATTGATATTTAGGTCCAGTGCCGAAATCACCGGTGCCAACAAAGGCAGTACGATCAGCGTGATCTCAATCCAATCAAGGAAGAAGCCTAATAAGAAAATAATCAACAATACGCATACAATGATGCCGTAGTCACCAAACGGTAGCGCATGCAACCAAGACTCGATCAGCTCATCTCCGCCTAATTCGCGCAACACCAAGGCAAAACAGGTCGCGCCCAAGAAGACAGCGAAAATATACGCGGTTGTGTTGTAAGAACCGTGCAGCACTTCCTTAAAGACTTTGAAGTTCAGCTTTTTATTCCACCAGGCCAGCAAGGTCGCACCAAATGCACCGACACCTGAGGCTTCAGTCGCCGTGGCGATGCCTGCAAAGATCGAACCGAGCACAGCAAAAATCAGCGCCACAGGCGGCAAAATGCTCTTAAATACATTCCAAATCACTGGCCAATCGACTTTTTTAGCGTCTTCTGGCAGCGGGAACATACTCGGACGAATGATGCCAACCGCGACGATAAAGAACACATACATCGCACCCAACAAGAAACCTGGGGCTACCGCGCCCATAAATAGGTCACCCACGGACAGTGCCAACTGATCGGCCATGATCACCAACATGATCGAAGGCGGAATCAAAATACCCAAGGTGCCCGCACTGGCAATGGTGCCCAGCGCCAGCGGCTTATTGTAGTTCTGCGCTTGCATTGCAGGTAAGGACATTAACCCCAGCAACACCACAGATGCGCCAACGATGCCGGTCGACGCCGCCAAGATAATACCGATCAGAGTAACCGTGATCGCCAAGCCGCCACGCACACGACCAAACAACTGCTGAATCGACTGCATTAAGCGCTCGGCCACGCCAGAGCGGTCCAGCATGATGCCCATAAAGATAAACATCGGCAGGGCGACCATGACCCAGTTATCCATCACCTTATAGATGCGGTTAACCACCAAACTCAGGGTTAGATAATCCAAACCGGTGAAGGTATCGAGGTAGATATCTGAAAGGTAACCGATAAACGCAAAGGCAACGCCAACGCCACCCAAGACAAACGCCACCGGAAAGCCGGTGAACAATAAAGCGATGAAGGTCAAAAACATCGCAATGACTAAAATTTCATTCATTTCCATAGCATTAACCTCGACGTAGCGCCGCAACAGTACGGATCAAACGCGCCAAACTCGCGAGGAACAAGAGCGCAAAACTTAACGGAATCACCGATTTAATGACCCAGCGGTAGGGCAATCCAGTCGGCGCGGCCGACGATTCGCCAATGCGCCACGCGTCGTAGACAAACGGCAAGCTGGAATCAAACACCACGTAGATAAAAGGAAATAGCAAAAACACAATGCCAAAGATTTCCCAGCAGTGACGCGCACGGGCGGACAAGGTGGCATGGAACAAATCCACACGAATATGAGAATTGGTGACTTGGGCGTAGGACACACCAAACATCACGCCGATGGCATACAAGTGCCATTGCAGCTCTTCTAGCAAGACAAGCCCGTGGTTGAAGCCATAGCGCAGCACGACCTGTAGCAAAATCACTACGATCAGCGCCACATACGCCCACGCAAATAAACGCCCACTGCCCAGTACAATCTTTTCTAGAAAGGTTGCCAAGGGTACAGTTGGCAAAGCATCAGAATCAGAGTGAGACACGTGATTCTCCTGTTAAATCAATCAGAAAAGCCAGTAAGCTCAAATGCTTACTGGCTTGAAGTCGTCGTTAAACGAGCGCTTAGCGCGGTAGGAAGGCATTTTCGCCCCAGACTTTGTAGCCTTCACGGAATTCCGATAGGTCTTCCCAGACTTTGGCAAAGAATGGATCGTTCGCCGATTCTTCAGCGACCACTTCGTCCCAAGCGGATTTAAAGGTGCTCAGCATTTCTGGGCTCCACTTTTTGATTACAACACCACGCTTTTCAACGTTTTCTTGCAAGATGGCAAACTGCTCCGCTTCGCCTTGGGCAAGTGAGTCCGCCACGGAAGCTTTACAGACTTGGTTTAGCTGCGCTTGCTGGCTCTCGGACATTTCATTCCAAGTATCTTTGTTGATCAAAAGCTCAGCCAAGGTTGCTTGTTGGTGCCAACCAGGGAAGTAGTTGTATTTGACGATCTTGTGGAAGCCGATGTTTTTATCCACTGAAGGGATAGAGAACTCAGTGGCATCAATCGCACCTTTTTCCAGCGCAGGGAAGATTTCTGAGCCTGGTAGCAACGACGTCGACACGCCTAGCTTCTCCATGACTTTGCCGCCAAGACCGAAGAAGCGCATGCGCAGACCTTCAAGATCTTCTGGCTTTTCGATTGGCTTTGAGAACCAGCCAGAGGTTTCTGGCGGGGTAATACCACATGGCACAACATGTACGTTGTAACCCGCTTGGTCGTACATTTCTTGGTACAGTTTTAAACCGTTGCCGTAATAAATCCACGCAAGGTATTCAGACGCTTCTGGACCAAAAGGTACAGATGAAAACATCGGTGACGCAGGGATTTTACCTGCCCAGTAACCTGCCAACGTGAAGCCTGCATTAACCTTGCCACGTGATACAGAGTCTAAAATTTCAAACGGTGCGACCAATTTACCCGGCTCGTATACCTTCATGCGCAGCGTATTGTTGGAAACCAGCTTAAGCTGATCCGCCACTTTAACGATCGGAGAACCTAGGCTAGGTAGATTAGTAGAGAAGGCTACGGGCACTTTTAGCATGATTTTCTTGTCATCAGCCAACGCCGCAGGTGTAAGAGATGCCATGGCAACAGCTACCGCTGTCCCTGTGAGCAGAGTTTTTACGGATGTTTTCATTTTTATAACCTTTGTTTGGATATGTTTATTTTTATCGTCGCCCCCGTGACTCCCAGACCAACTAGAGGCTATTATCCAAGATCGATAAATTGGTCATACCAATTTACCTGATCAAAGTAAGGCAAAGATAAGAACAAGCCGATAATTTGTCAACTGGCTATTTTTAAGACTTTTGTCGACATATTAGTGATTTTTACCATTGGTTTTACCACTTTTAACTTTATCCACAGAAGTTGAAGGGTTTTATTCAGCATGTGAAAAACATTGACATTGGTCTTACCAAATAATTAACTGCAACAAAACCAATTAGGTAGACATACATAAAGGGGCTTTATCGTGAGCAAAAGTAGCTTCGGACGCGTCAAACAGCCGAAAATCTCCGACATCATCATGCAAGAGCTCGAAAGTATGATTTTGGAAGGGACGTTTAAACCTGGGCAGAAATTACCGCCGGAGCGCGAGTTGGCGGAGCGCTTTGATGTGTCACGGCCTTCATTACGAGAAGCGATCCAAAAGCTGGCCGCCCGCGGCGTGCTGAACTCCAAACATGGCGGCGGTACTTATGTCTCTGAGCAGCTGGGCTCTTCGTTTACCGATCCACTGCAAGCGTTACTAAGCTCTCATGACGAGTTTTTGTACGATCAACTAGAGTTTCGCGATGCGCTAGAGGGGCTCTCGGCTTATTACGCCGCGCTGCGTGCGACAGAGGCGGATAAGGCCATGCTGACCAAACGCTACAACGCCTTAGTGGCAGCGAACCAACGTGAAGATTCAAGCCAAGAATCCAAGCTCGATGCCGAATTTCATATGGCGATCGCCGAATGCGCTCACAATGTCGTGCTACTGCACACATTGCGCAGCTTGTTTTCGACGTTAGAAAAAAGCATCTCGGCCAATCTGACCAATTTATTTGAAAAGAAAGATGCGCGTGGCCATGTCATGGCACAACATCAGGCGCTGTATGATGCCATCATGGCAGGGCAGCCTGATGAAGCACGCTCGGCGGTGCATGCGCATCTCGTGTTTGTCGAAGATAACCTGCTAAAAATGCGCCGCGAAGCGTCACGTATTCAACGCTCCTTGCGACGCAACGAACAAGAATTAGACTGACTCAGGCGCAAACCACACATGGCGCTTCAAATTACGCTGGTAACACCACCACAAGGTGATCGCACGAGCGATAAAAAACAGCGCCATGCTGAGCCAAAGACCATGATTGCCTAAGCCTTGGGTCAGCCACCATAATGGAAAAAACACGCCTAACACACTGAGAATCATGGTGTTTTGCATCTGTTTAACACTGGTCGTGCCGATAAATATACCATCGAGCATGTAGGACCAAATACCCAACAGAGGAAAGGCAATCAGCCAAGGTAGGTACAGTTTGGCCGTCGCTCGCACCGATTCAACGCTGGTTAAAAGGTCGATAATCAGCCCGCCAAACAGCCAAAACACCAACATTAACAACAACGCAGCAAACAACGCCCAGTAAGTCGATAAGCGGATCACCTTCTCAAACAGCTCACGCTTTTTACGCCCTAGATATTCGCCACATAGCGCTTCCACAGAAAACGCAAAGCCATCCAGCGCATTGGAAATGATCATTAGGAAGGTCATTAAAACCGCATTGGCCGCCAAGACCGCATCGCCTTGGCGCGCCCCTTGTGCGGTAAAGAAGGTCATCACGGTCAGCAGTAAAACCGTGCGCACAAACAAATAGCGATTCACTTGCACCAACTCAATGTAGGTACGCCATTTGGCCAAATCCACTAATGGCACGTGCCCTTCAAAACGCTGTAATTGCTTGGCCGCTAGCACCAGCGCAAAGCACACACCTAAATAATGCGATGCTACCGTCGCCCAAGCGACGCCGACACTGGCCATATCCCACTGATACACGGCCACATAATCCAGCATCATGTTGGCGATATTGATCACCAGCAGCATCCATAAAGGGCCTTTGGAATATTGAATACCAAAGAACCAGCCCATCAAGGCATAGCCTGCCAACACAGCCGGAGCGCTGTAGATTCGCGCTTCACAATAGGCCCGCGCCCAAGGCTCTAGCTCGGCGCTCGGCTCCATAAAATAGATCGCCAGCTCAATAATGGGCCCTTGGAACAGAATCAGTAATAAACCAATTCCCACGCCCATCGCAATCGACTGTAACAACAGCGCCCGCACACGATGCCCGTCATCACGTCCCATAGATTGCGCGGTTAATCCGGTCGACCCCATACGCAAAAAGCCAAACGCCCAAAACAAGAAGCTAAAAATGCTCGCGCCGATGGCAACCGCACCAAGATGCAATGCTGTGCCTAGATGTCCGACCACAGCCGTATCGACTAAACCAAGTAGAGGCGTGGTGATGTTAGACACCATTGGCGGCCATGCTAGATGCCAGATTTTGCGATGTAGAGCGCCGTCTTGCTGGATACGTGCTTTCAGCTGTTGATAACTCAAGCTTTGCCTCGTTGGAACAAATTGGGTGTATTTTGCATCATTGTGGATAAGTTAGTTAACGCTAACCGCGTGCCGCCGATAATTGATTGTGGAAATAAGCGCCTGTTATACACATTTTTTTAGCGTTTAGACAGTTTAAAGCCGTCTTTCACGGCGATAGCCTGGATTTATACCCAAAATATGCGCCAAAATAGTAGTTATCCACATAGTTCCAGCAAATTCGTTTCATGTAGCAAATTGTATTGACATCTGGATAAGTGGTGGTTTTTTCCACAATTTGCTTTAATTTAGTGGCCATTTTGCTAAACTTCGCAGCGAAAATTTTCGGAGTCCCTATGAAAAAAGCATTCAAACCCGTATTAGAAGGTCTCGCTGTAGGCTGTGTCTTTATCAGTATTACCATGCTGTTCGAAATCCCGATGTACATGAGCTTAATCATTGGTGCGTTGGCCGCATTAGGTGGTTGGCACAACTCCGTCAAAATGGACAAAGCGAAAGCTGAGAAGCAGCAGAAGAATGACGAGTAATACAACGAAACCCACCTTCGGTGAGGGCGATGCCACGTTGCAAGCCATTGGTGGCTTGGAAGGTCTGAACAAACTTGTGCGCACCTTCTATCGCTTGATGGCGGACACGCCAGCGTATCGACCACTATTTGATATGCACCCGCAGCCTGTGGACACCTCGATCGATAAACTGATCCTGTTTTTACACGGCTGGATGGGCGGGGAACGCATGTACGCCGCCAAATACGGTCAAATCGCACTGCCACGTGCGCACGCGCACCTAGACGTAAACGATGCCGAGCGCCTAATGTGGCTCAACTGCATGAATGACGCTTTAGTAGAATGCGGTTATGACGACGATTTACGTGACTACCTAATCTCAGCCCTTAGCGTCCCCGCGGGCCGCATCCAACAAGTGAGCCAAGCTCAGCGCCAAAATAACGCCTAACTCCGCTGCTTGGTAACGTGGATATCCAAGCGCTTTGCTAAGCGCACTAGGTTGGCTCGGTCCATATTGAGAAGACGTGCCGCTTGCGCCCAGTTAAGCTCGGCTTGATCGAGGGCTTGTTGAATCATTTGGCGCTGAAAATCTTCTGTCGCTACTTTTAGATCGACGCTGCTATCTGTTGCTTTTTCAGCCGCAAGGTCGCTGCTTGTCGGCAGCTGTTCATCCTGCGGCAAGGTCGAGTTTATGTCGCCTAGGTGGCTTACATCAATGCAGGTAATTCCCTGATTTGTATGCTGTTTTGCGAGTAAAGCGGCGCGCGATAATACATGCTCAAGCTCCCTAACATTCCCTGGCCACGCATACTGTTGTAAGTGCTGACGCGCATTGGCCGAGAGGGTTAGCTGCTGCAAGCCAAATTTTCGGCGTAGCTGCTCAGCGAAAAAGCCTGCCAACAGCAGCACATCGCCTTGGCGCTCACGCAGTGGCGGTACCGCAATGGGAAATACGCTTAACCGATGATAGAGGTCGGCACGAAAGCGTTTCTCCGCTACTTCTTGTTTTAGGTCGCGATTGGTGGCAGCGATGATGCGCACATCGACGTATTCGATACTGTCTTTACCGACGGCCTGGATTTCTTGGTTTTGGATGGCACGCAGTAGCGTGCCTTGAGCTTCCAAGGGCAATTCACCAATTTCGTCGAGAAACAGCGTGCCGCCATGGGCGAGTGTGAACTTACCCACACGATCTCGATCCGCGCCAGTAAAAGCCCCTTTGACATGGCCAAAGAGCTCACTTTCGATCAGGTTTTCTGGAATCGCCGCACAATTCACATACACCATCGGCGCTTGTGAGCGTTGAGAGGCACGGTGCAGGGTACGTGCTACTAGTTCTTTACCCACACCGGTTTCACCTTCAATCAGCACAGCTAAATCCGCCGGTGCGACCAACTCTAGGTGTTGTTTGAGTGTTTGCATGGCTTGGCTCTGTCCAACCAGCTCAGTCGCTTCTTTATTCAATGCTTCTTCACTTAACTCCACCAAGAGCTCTTGTGCGTGCTTCGACTTTTGCTCCAGCCGCTGCAGTAGCATGGCGGTATTAAGGCTCATGGCCGCCATCGTACCGACAATATCTAACGCTCGAGCATCAATGTCATCAAACACACCTGGCGTCATGCTATCCAGCGTCACTACGCCCAACAGCTGGCCTTGTACATATAGCGGGATGCCCATGCAGGCATGTACTGGCAAGCCATCAGCATGGCCCGCCACCATACCGTCGTAGGGATCAGGCAGCGTGCAGCCTGTTGGAAAGCGTACCGGTTGGTATGAAGCACAAATATCGGTGAAACGCGGGTGCTCTTGAATACTAAAGCGGCGCCCCATGACATCATCGACTAACCCTTGCTGCGCAAGCGGCTGTAGCACGTCGCCTTGGCGTACTAGTAATACCACCGCATCACATTCGATGGTTGCGCGCACCGCACGTATTAGACGCTCGAACCGATCTTCTAAGGTCACAGAGCTGGCAAGGTCTAAGGCAAATCGCAGTAGGTGATCACTGGCAATCATAACTATCTCATTCAATTCTTATCGTTAGGTCATATTGACCTAATTAATAGGTAATGACACGAAAATAAGCCAGTCAAAATGACCTATATCAATTCTCTAAATTACCTAACCAACTGAATTAATTAGATAAAATATTTTTGGCACTGTTTTCGCTCTTAGAGGTTAACTGGTTCAGTTGATTGAGCCCAAAACACTTAAAACATCGCGGAGACACACTATGCTAGCGCAAACACATATCGACACCGTAAAAGCGACTATTCCGGTATTGGCATCAGCGGGGACAGCCATCACTGAGCATTTTTACAAGCGCATGTTTACGCACAACCCCGAATTAAAAGATGTATTCAATATGTCGCATCAAGCCACAGGCCGCCAACCTGCAGCCCTGTTTGATGCGATCGCTGCCTATGCAACTCATATCGATAATCTAGACGTGCTGACTGGTGCTGTGATGCGCATCGCCCATAAACACACCAGCTTTAATATCAAGGCCGATCAGTACGCAATCGTGGGTCATCACCTAATCGAAACGCTACGCGAATTACTGGGTGATGCGTTCACGCCGGAGATTGAAGAAGCATGGGGCGCCGCTTACCAGCAACTAGCGGATATCTTTATCCAAGTAGAAGGGGATTTGTACAAAGCCAACGCAGCCAAAGATGGCGGTTGGGAAGAGTTCCGTACCTTCCGCGTGGCGCAAAAACAACTCGAATCTGAGCTGGTCACTAGCTTTGTGCTAGAACCAGTCGATCAGCAGCCAGTGATGGATTACGTTCCAGGTCAGTATTTAGGGCTCAAAGTGCACCCAAGCGATCACGAGTTTGATGAGATTCGTCAGTACAGCTTATCGACTGCACCAAATGGCAAAAACTACCGCATCAGCGTCAAACGTGAGCTAAACGATACGAAAAATGGCGTGGTGTCTAACTACCTGCACGATAGTGTCGAAGTCGGTGATGAAGTGGCTCTGATGCCGCCTGCTGGCGACTTTCATTATCAAGAGCGTGAGCGCCCAGTTGTTTTAATCTCTGCGGGCGTTGGTTTAACCCCGATGAATGCCATCCTTGACACGCTGGTGCAGCAAGGCACTAACAACCCAGTGTTTTACCTACACGCTTGTCGTACTCCAAGCCAACACTCGTTTGGCGAGCACGTTGCAAGCTTGGCAGAGCGCATCAACCTCACTCACTACACTTGGTTTGAACATCAGGCACCGGAGAATGAAGATCACAGCCTCGCAGGACAAATGCAGCTGGCGCAAATCGCAGAGATACTACCGGTTAACGATGGCGACTTTTACCTGTGTGGCCCAGTGGGCTTTATGATGTTTGCGAAAGCGCAACTACTCAGCCTTGGTGTCAGCGAAGATCGCATTCATTACGAAGTGTTTGGACCACATCAGAGTTTTTAAGTAAGCCTTTCTGGAGTAAGACAAATCCAGCCTTCGACCAGACTCAGACGACGCTTAGCATTTGGCCTCTGATATAAAACCGTGCTAACTCAGTACAACATACACAAAATAACGCCATTAAATGACACAAATACACACATTTACCGTGTAAAAAAATGCAGTTACGGGTACACTTAACGTGTAAGATGTTACACATTAAGTGTACAGGTCTTAGTATCTTTTGGTTCATTGCTTAGTGATACTACTACATACAATTTGAAAAGCTCGCAACACTAAAAAACCGCCATTAGAGCGGTTTTCTGGTTTTAAAAGGAAGTAAAAAACACTATATGTAGTGTTTTTTTGGTTTTTCACCACTATATGTAGTGTTCAGGGATAGTTCTTAGTGTTAAAGAAAGGTTTAAAACTGGCACATTGGGTATGGACAATATCAACTCTGACCATCGCCGGTTTTTGGTTTATTCACCATGGCGGGACAACTTGGTTCCCAGTTTCGGTACCAGTAGTAAATAAAGCGGTTGCCGCGTCTGTTGATACGGAAACAAGCAGTTCTTCCGTTTCCAAAGTAGTTAGCACTACTGTCCAGACAGTTGATGAGGTAGGCGTTGAAATTATGAATTCATCTACTGTTTCAACTGCGCTTCATGCTGATGCAATAAGCATTGCTTACCAATTAGGTCGTTTAGATTTTGCGTCATTGGCCCTAGCTCTGATAGGGGTAGTATTTGCCATCCTTGGTGTGTTTGGCTTTATGCATTTAAAGGATCGCGCTGAATTCATTGCCAAAAAAACGACAGAAGAATGTTTTGAGCAGTTCAAAAAAGAAATGAGTGAAAAGCTGGAGCAGGACGCCATCAAGTACATGGAAGAATCAGTACCAGATCTTTTTCAGGACTATGCAGAACTTTATAAGAATGGCGTAGTTAACACGAATGAGACTAGCGGTACAGAAGACGATATCGCACCTGCACCAGATGAAGATTTAAGGGGAGGGCATCATGATGAAAAATAGTTTTGAAATCGTAAATGAAGCCATGAGAAACCAGCCTGTTGATCTGGAGCAATTATGCTCTGATCTGGGAATCAAGCTAACTAGAAAGCGTTTAGCAGACAATATGTCTGGTAAAATCGAACGCAAAGAAGACAATCAATTTGAAATCACTGTGAATAAAACGCACGGCGCATATCGTCAGCGTTTTACAATAGCCCATGAAATAGGTCACTTTATTTTACATCGACATTTGATGGGGACAGGTATTAGCGATAGTGTTGCATATCGAAGTGATAACGGTGAGTTAGGAAACAGCAAGATTAAACCTTCTCATGAAGCAGAAGCGAATCGCTTTGCAGCTGCTTTGCTGTTACCTAAAGAGCTGGTCGTAGAGCGCTTTAAAAGCGTAACTCAAGATATTTCAGCACTTGCTCAGTACTTTGAAGTATCGCAGCAAGCCATGACTATTCGTTTGAAAACATTTAAGCTGATAGCCTGATAACCAATAAGCTATCCAAGCTTTTTAAAAAATACCCGCCCTATGCGGGTATTTTTTATTCGAAATAATTGCAGTTTCGCAAAGTAATAGTCGTCCGCTGGAAAAACTAGACTGTAGAAAATATTAACTTAGAAAGCCTAGATAGCTATAAGCCCTGCTTAAACGGCAGCAGTTCATGGGTATCTTGGTGATACTCGCGCACAGCCTCGGCTTCTTCTTCACAGAAGTTGCCGATCGCGTCACGAAAACCAGGGTGTTCGATGTAGTGAATGCTGTGGCTGAACACAGGCTCAAAGCCGCGGGCAATTTTGTGTTCCCCTTGAGTGCCTGGATCAAAATGCTGTAACCCTTTTTCGATGCAGAACTCGATGCCTTGGTAATAACACGCCTCGAAATGCAGGCAGTCAAATTCCTCGATACAGCCCCAATAACGGCCATAGAGTGAGTGATCGTCGAAGAAACACCAAGACGCCCCCACTGGCAGGTCTTCTTTATACGCCAGTACCAATAAGATCTGCTCCGCCATGGTATTGACCAGCTGCTGGAAGAAAGCTTCGCTGAGATAGCCCACTTGGCCGCGCTTGGCGTAGGTGCTTTGGTAGCAAATATAGAAAAACTGCACATCAGCAGCTGTCAGCTCGGAGCCGAGCTTGCGCTCTAGGCGCAAGCCTTGCTGGGCGATTTTCTCGCGCTCTTTGCGAGCGCTTTTGCGCTTACGGCTGGCAAAGGTGGCAAAGAAATCCGCCATCGACTGATAGCCTTTGTTAAACCAATGAAACTGGCAGGAAATACGGTGTAAGTAGTCATCCGAACGCGCCAAGTGTTCGGCCAAGTGCTCGCGGCAAAATAGCAAATGCCAGCTGGAGAACTGGCGCTCTTGGTTGGCTTGGGTCAGCACTGGAGCAAGCGCCGCATAAATGGCCGCGTATTCTTCAGAATGGCCGGTCGGATCAAGGTGGGTAAACAAGCGTGGACCTGTCACCGGTGAATAAGGCACCGCCCAAATGCGCTTAGGGTAATAATCGTAGCCATAGCGCTGATAGGCATCGGCCCACGACCAGTCAAACACAAACTCGCCTTGCGAGTGGGTCTTTAAGAAGGTCGGCGCAATCGCAATCGGCGTGTCATCGTCGTCCATGACTAGTAGGTATTCTGGATACCAACCGGTGCCATCCCCCAAGCAGTGGTGCTCTTCTAACGCTTGGTAAAAAGCGAATTGGGCAAACGGATAAGAGGTCTCACCGATGGCCTGCTGCCAGCGTTCATAGCCAATATCTGCGATGGATGCGAACCATTGGGCTTTCATGAGGCCTCCGAAGTGAAGTTATTCATTGTGACTTAGCAATCATCTGCGAGTCGGCTCAACAGCACATCCCTGTGCTGGTGAGCCGATGCCGTCATCCTGACGGCGGCTCTTCGATTGATTGCTGAAGCCAAAAGTATTCTTGTGCTCTAACCAAGTAACAAAAAACGCCTAGCTAAGATCATAAACTCATCTGAGCACAGTTGTCAGGATGACAACGCTGGCTAATGGACACATGGATGTGCCGTTTAGCCAGTGCGAAGAGATTTTATGATCTGAGCAAAGACAAACATAAACTTACCTGAACACTGCTGTCAGGATGACAACGCTGGCTAATGGGCATATGGATGTGCCGTTTAGCCAGTGCGAAGAGAGTATATGATCTTAGAATTCAGTAGCTAAACTGACTACATCTCAGCACGTAGTTTTTCAATCACTGGTGCTTGTTCAGGGCGCTGGTGTAGCCACAAGAAGAAAGCTTCTGCCGCTTGGCCAACCAACATGCCTAAGCCGTCTGCACCTTGTGCGCCACGCGCAAATGCCCATTGCATAAAGACAGTCGGCTCTTTGCCATAAACCATATCGTAGACCCACGTATGAGGCGCGATCAGCGAGTCCTTTAATGGTGGTAGTTCACCGCCTAAACTTGCTGAGGAGCCGTTTATAATGACATCAAACGCGCCTTTTAGATCATCAAAACCTGAGTAGTCGCAGTTAAAAATGCGCGCCAGTTCTTCGGCTTTCGCTACCGTTCGATTGGCAATCGTGACCGTTTCTGGATCTTGTGCCATAACAGGCCCCAGCACACCACGTACCGCGCCACCAGCACCTAAGATCAATACACGTTTGCCTTTAAGTGGCTGCTCAAGCACCTTTACAATGTCGCGCACCATGCCTGCGCCATCAGTGTTGTCGCCGTAGAGTTCGCCATTTTTGCCCATCATTAGGGTGTTCACGGCTCCGGCTTGTTCGGCACGTTTACTTAGCTTGTCGCACATATCAAACGCACGCTGCTTAAACGGCACAGTAACGTTTAACCCGAGTCCACCTTCGGCGAAGAAGTCCTGAACCTGCTGCTCAAAGCCTTCTAGATCACCAAGGATCTTGGAGTAATTGACTGCCAAACCAGTTTGCGCGGCAAACGCATGATGAATCTCTGGGGATTTGCTGTGTTCAATGGGATTACCGATTACTGCGAGCTGTTCCACTGTAAACCTCAATTAAGATTGCTAAATTCGATGTTCATTATCAGCAAACGTCAAAGCCAAGCCAGAGAAGAACCGTCATAATCACGGTGAAAGTTCAAGGGGCAAAGGGATGTGCCATTTGAGCTGTCTCTTTGGTGGCTGGACGCTTGCTGATCAAAGATTAATAGGAAAGAGCGATTCTACTTAAGCTCGCCCTAACCAATCGCGTCCAGTCAGATAGTCTTCTGTCAGTGCGGCTTCTGGGCTGCCTGGCTCTGGCTCGTAACCGTAGGTCCATTTCACCTCAGGCGGCAATGACATCAAAATCGATTCGGTGCGCCCAGCGCCACTTTGCAAACCAAAGTGCGTGCCACGGTCAAACACCAAGTTAAACTCTACATAGCGCCCACGACGATGCAACTGAAAATCGCGCTCACGTTCACCAAATGGCGTGTCTTTGTGTTTTGCTAAAATCGGCTCGTACGCTTCAATGTAGCCATCGCCCACCGCTTGCATCAGAGCGAAGCTGTCTTCAAAGGACAGTTCATTAAAGTCGTCAAAGAATAAACCGCCGATGCCACGGTGCTCTTGGCGGTGTTTTAGGAAGAAGTACTCGTCACACCATGCTTTAAAGCGGTCGTAATACTCTTCGCCAAAAGGCGTCAGCGAATCCAGCGCTTGTTGGTGCCATTGGATACAGTCTGCTTCATCGACGTAATAAGGGGTCAGGTCAAAGCCGCCGCCAAACCACCAAACTGGCTCTAGGCCTTCTTTACGAACGACAAACAAGCGCACATTGGCATGGGAGGTGGGTGCGTAGGGATTATGCGGGTGAATCACTAGGGAAACGCCCATGGCTTCAAAGCTGCCGCCAGCAAGTTCAGGACGCTGGGCGGTCGCCGAAGGGGGCAACTTATCACCTTTAACATGGGAGAAGTTTACGCCGCCTTTTTCAACGACATCCCCCGTCAGCACACGGGTGCGGCCCATGCCGCCGGTTTCACGTTGCCAAGCATCTTCATGAAAGCGCGCCGTGGGTTCGAAGGCTTCAAGACGCTCACAGATACGATCCTGTAGTCCTAATAAATACTGCTTAACAGACGCTATCTTGTCCTCAGTTACCATGCTTAGGCTCGCTCCCTAGGTTGTAAATTAAGTGCTGGCATTCTAGCACTGATTCTCAACCAACAACACGCGCTTAAAAACGCTCCACCAGCGTACGCCAAGGCGCCATGGCATCTTCGAAACGCTCAGGCGCGCCGCTGGCCTGCACCAATACCGAAGCACCATGAAGGCTGGCCAAGATTTGGTAGGCGTAGTGGCGCGTTTCATCGGTCGGCATCCAGCCTTTTTTCATGTATGACACCACCGTCGCCAGCCAATCGACTTTGATCTCATAAAAGGCCTCTATTTCATCTAATACCTGTTGCTCAAGTAGACTCTTTTCGGCGGCTAACACGGTGCATAAACTTAAGGTGCCGTTGTCGATGACGCGCTTACGAAAGCCATCAATAAAGCTGTTTAACGCTTTTTGCGCGGCTTGGCGTTTCTTTTTGGGCAGCACTAGGTGCTCGGTAAAATCCGCGCGATAGCGCTTTAGCACCGCCAGCACCAAATCGCTTTTAGTCGGAAAGTGATAATGCACACTGGCACTTTTGATACCTACTTCAGCCGCCAAATCACGAAAGCTCATGGCTTTGTAACCTTGGCTTAGTAGTGCTTTTTCACCCGCGGCCATAATCGCAAGCTTGGTTGGGTTCTCAGGCTTGTTGGCAGCACTGAGGGTCGATTGCATATCCATGTGTTGTTCTCCTTGCTATCTATCAATCGGTAGATGCTTTTGTTTGTTTCACTATAGGCAAGGTTTATGACCATTTAAATACACATCCTTAAATGACCCACATTTTTCCGGATCTCTGACACAAGGTGTAAGCCTTTTGGCATTTGCGCGTTTCTTCACGGTGCTTTCATGTTTCTTAAGCAAAACGCACCGGATTTAAGCGCTATAGTGATTTTACGCGGTGGCGAGTACTGAGCGATGTAATGCGATGACTTGCTGCCTTCACTTGGAATCGAGCCTAGCGCTCGATCGCGAACCTCTAATTTTGAGTCTGGAGTCATTATGGAAATCACACTAACGCAACCAAGCCTACTAAAAAGCCAATCCTTCATTAACGGTCAGTGGGTGTCAGCAGATTCAGGTCAGACGTTTGCCGTGACCAACCCAGCTACAGGGGAAACCCTTGCCAACTTGGCGGATTGCGGCGCGGACGAAACCAATCGTGCCATCGAAGCCGCCGCAGCCGCACAGCCAGCTTGGCAAAAGAAAACCGCTAAAGAGCGCGCCACCTTGCTGCGTAAGTGGTATCAGCTGGTATTAGAAAGCCAAGAAGATCTCGCGACACTAATGACCCTAGAGCAGGGCAAACCCTTTGAAGAAGCCAAAGGCGAAGTGCTTTATGGCGCAGAGTTTTTAGATTGGTTCGCTGACGAAGCGCGCCGTACCGACGGCGATGTGATCCCGACGTTTGCATCCGGCAAGCGCGTACTTACCATTAAACAACCTGTCGGTGTCGTTGCCGCTATTACGCCATGGAACTTCCCAGTGGCGATGATTACTCGTAAAGTCGCACCAGCACTGGCGGCCGGCTGTACAGTCATCGCGCGTCCATCTAAAGAAACGCCTCTGTGTGCGCTAGCTTTGGCAGAACTGGCACGCCAAGCAGGCTTCCCAGAAGGTGTACTCAACCTGATCGTCGGCAGTAGCTCAAAAGACGTGGGCGAAGCACTGACCAGCCACCCAACTGTGCGCAAGCTAAGCTTCACTGGCTCAACGCCAACCGGTAAAACGCTGCAAGAACAGTGTGCCAAAACCGTTAAACGCACCTCGATGGAGCTTGGTGGCAACGCGCCGTTTATTATCTTTGATGACGCCGACATCGATGCCGCACTGGATGGCCTAATCGGCTGTAAATTCCGCAACGCCGGCCAAGTCTGCATCAGCGCCAACCGTATTTTTGTCCAAGATGGCATTTACGACGAATTCGCTAAAAAGCTGGCTGAACGCGTGGCAGACATCAAAGTCGGCAATGGCTTCACCAAAGGCGTTACCGTTGGCCCATTGATCAATACGGACGCGGTGAAAAAAGTAGTCGAGCTGGTCGATGATGCGGTCGAGAAGGGTGCAAAAATCGCCGTCGGCGGTCACGACTCAGAGCAGGGCGATGAGCTTTACTACACGCCAACGGTACTGACCGATGTGAATGACGAGATGGACATCTTCTCAACTGAGATCTTTGGCCCCGTCGCGCCGCTGTACCGCTTTAAGACTGAAAAAGAAGTGATCGAGCGTGCCAACAATACCCCATTTGGCTTGGCCTCTTACTTCTATGCCCAAGACGTAAGCCGCATCTGGCGTGTTTCCGAGTCGCTAGAATACGGCATGGTTGGCATCAACGAAGGCGGCATCTCTACTGAAGTTGCGCCATTTGGTGGTGTCAAAGAATCGGGTAATGGCCGTGAGGGTTCTAAGTACGGCATCGAAGATTACCTAGAAATCAAATATCTGTGCATGGGCGGCATTAAAGAAGACGCTGAATAAACCACGCGTCACGCTCTAATCTTAAAAGGCGAGCCACTGGCTCGCCTTTTTTATGCCATGACACAGGCCGCGCCATGCGCGCCATCAAGCTTGTTTTAAATGTTTGAAAAGCATCAAACATTGCATTGATAGCTTTTCATTTTCCCGTCATCAACGATCTCCTACTATCTCAGCATTACGAGCCAATGGCTCGAACACTGATATCTCATATTTGAGTCTGGAGTTACTATGCAAGCAACCTTAGCGCAAGCGAATCTATTGAAGAGCCAATCCTACGTGAATGGCGAATGGATCGCGGCTGATTCTGGCAAAACGTTTGCCATCACGAACCCAGCCACTGGCGAGCACATCATTGACGTTGCGGACCTTGCAGCCGACGAAACCACACGTGCTGTGGAAGCGGCTAATGCAGCACAAAAAGCATGGCAAGGCAAAACTGCAAAAGAGCGTGCCACGCTACTGCGTAAATGGAACCAGCTGATTCTTGATAACCAAGAAGACCTAGCCAAGCTAATGACTCTAGAGCAAGGCAAACCGTTTGCTGAAGCGAAAGGCGAAGTGCTATACGGCGCATCTTTCATCGACTGGTTTGCTGACGAAGCGCGTCGTCTATACGGTGAAGTGATCCCATCTTTTGCCAACGACAAGCGTGTACTAACTATCAAGCAAGGCGTGGGCGTTGTTGCAGCGATCACCCCTTGGAACTTCCCAATTGCCATGATTACGCGTAAAGCCGGTCCAGCGCTTGCTGCAGGTTGTACGATCGTGATTAAACCATCAGAAGAAACACCTCTGTGTGCTCTAGCGCTTGCCGAGTTGGCGCATCAAGCGGGTATCCCAGCGGGTGTTTTGAACGTGGTAGTGGGTACTAACTCCAAAGATATTGGCGGCGTACTGACTGGCAACCCTATCGTGCGTAAATTGAGTTTCACTGGTTCTACGCCAGTAGGCAAATTGTTGCTGTCTCAATGTGCGCAAACGGTAAAACGCACCTCCATGGAGCTAGGCGGCAACGCACCTTTCATCGTATTCGACGACGCAGATCTCGATGCGGCAGTAGAAGGCGCGATTGCTTCCAAATATCGCAACGCAGGCCAAACCTGTGTTTGTGCCAACCGTATCCTTGTTCAAGACGGCGTGTACGATGCTTTTGCTGAGAAATTGGCGAAGCGCGTTGCTGAGTTCAAGACAGGTAACGGTTTCACTGAAGGCGTAAACATTGGTCCTTTGATCAACAAAGCGGCTGTGAACAAGGTTGAAGAGCTTGTGAACGACGCAGTGAGCAAAGGTGCGCAAGCATTGGTCGGCGGCGCGAAAGCAGAGCAAGCGGGCGAGCAATTCTTTGAGCCCACTATTTTGACAGGTGTGACACCTGACATGACCATCTTCTCAAGCGAAATCTTTGGCCCTGTGGCGCCATTGTTCCGCTTTAGCACAGAAGAAGAGGCAGTAGAGATGGCAAACAATACCCCATTTGGTTTGGCATCCTACTTCTATTCCCAAAACATCGGTCGTATCTGGCGCGTTTCAGAAGCCTTGGAATACGGCATGGTCGGTGTTAACGAAGGCATCATTTCCAGCGAAGTTGCACCGTTTGGCGGCGTCAAAGAGTCTGGCAGTGGCCGTGAGGGTTCCAAGTACGGTATCGACGAGTACGTGGAAATTAAATACCTATGCATGGGCGGCATTAACTAAGCAGCCCAATTGCCCGCCAGTGTCGAGCCTTAAGGTTGCGGCTTTGGCATCGAGTTATCGCAGCACCGCCCTGTAGGGCGTCCATGCCCTAAAGGGGCGGAACGCCCATCCATGGGCTAAATGCTTGCGATAACACGACGCCAAGACAACCTTTTGCAAACGACATTGCTCGCACCTAATTAAGAGAGAACAAGACACATGAACAACGCTAGCTTACAAGAACGCAAAGTAAACGCCATCGCGCGTGGCCAAGGCAACATGGCACCAGTCTACGTAGACCGTGCGAAAAACGCTGAGATCTGGGACGTTGAAGGCAACCGTCACATCGACTTCGGTGCTGGTATCGCCGTAGTCAACACTGGCCACAACCACCCGAAAGTACAAGCCGCTGTACAAGCGCAAGTTGAGCGCTTCACACACACTTGTGTGATGGTGAGCCCATACGAATCAGCAGTGGCTCTTGCAGAGAAGCTAAACGCGGCAGCCCCAGGTAACACACCGAAGAAATCTATCTTCGTTACAACGGGTGCAGAAGCGGTTGAGAACTGTGTGAAAATCGCACGTGCTTACACAGGTCGTCCAGGCATCATCGCGTTCAACGGTGGCTTCCACGGTCGTACTAACATGACCATGGGTCTAACGGGTAAAGTAAACCCTTACAAAGTAGGTTTCGGTCCTTTCCCAAGCGACATCTTCCACGTGCCATACCCAAATGAATACCTAGGCATCACTGAAGAGCAAGCACTTGCTGACCTGCAAATGCGCTTCACTTGTGACATCGAGCCTTCTCGTGTGGCTGCGATCATCATTGAGCCAGTACAAGGTGAAGGTGGTTTCTACATGGCTTCTGCAAGCTTCATGCAGAAACTTCGCGCGCTATGTGACCAACACGGCATCCTATTGATCGCTGACGAAATCCAAGCAGGTTTCGCACGTACAGGTACTATGTTCTGCCACGAACAAGCTGGTATCGAAGCGGATCTTATGACCGCTGCTAAAGGTATCGCGGGCGGTTTCCCAATCGCAGCAGTAGTTGGTAAAGCAGACATCATGGACGCTCCAATCCCTGGTGGTCTTGGCGGTACGTACGGTGGTTCTCCAGTAGGTTGTGCAGCAGGTCTTGCAGTATTCGACGTAATCGAAGAAGAAAACCTATGCGAACGTGCTAACCAAGTTGGCGCGCGTTTTGTTGAGCACCTAAAAGGTCTACAAGCAGACTACCCACAAATCATCGGTGATATCCGTAATGCGGGTGCCATGATCGCGGTTGAATTCGTAAAAGACGGTGACGTAAACCAGCCATATCCAGAGCTTGCGAAAAACCTATCTGCAAAAGCAGCAGAAAACGGTCTAGTACTGCTTTCTTGTGGTATCCGCGGCAACGTTATCCGTTTCCTACCAGCATTGACGATCGAAATGGAGATCATTGATGAAGGTATGGAAATCTTCAAGCGTCTATTCAAAGAGCTTGTTTAAGATTTCAGTGTTAACGGTTTAGTCCACCTAGACTTCCGTTTGCAAGAGCGTCCTCCTTAAAGTACTTCTTGCATTTTTAGCCACTGCCCCTTGGGCAGTGGCTTTTTTATGGCTAGGTTTTAAGCGCAATAAAAAGCCCTAGCTGTTTCCAGCTAGGGCTTCTTTTTTGGGGTTAATGCCGTTGGGTCACAACTCAAGCTTGCTTGATGGCACAATGGCGCCTCGATGCTGTATCACTTGGCCCGCGACTTGATGTGCTAATTGAGCACTGTCTTGAACACTTTTACCGGATGCCTTAGCAGCCAAATACGCACCGTTAAATGAGTCACCTGCACCTGTTGTATCAAGCGGCTGCAAACCTTGTAACGAAGGTACTAGCAAGTTTTCCGAGGCGATTAAACAGCCTTCAGCACCTTTTTTAACGATCACCTCTTGCGCCCCAGCCGCTAACCAAAAATCGATCACTTCAGTGTCGGAGGTTAGGTTATTCAACAACTGCTCATCGTCCAAGGTAGTCATAACGGTAGCGTGTGTAGCGCTGATGAACTCACGCATAGCCGAGGACGCTTCGCCAGCGTTTTGCCATAGCTTAGGCCGATAATTGGGATCAAACACCACGTCGATGTTGGCTTCTGACAGGGCGTTTAATAGTTTCACTCGCGCCACAGGCGTCAGAATCGCCAGCGATATACCCGATAAGTAAACGACATCGTAATCTGCTAAAGACGCTAACAAACGATCGCCTTCCTCACCATCAAATACCCGCTTAGCAGCCGACGTCTCGCGCCAGTAGGTAAAGTGTCGCTCGCCATCCGCGTCGTTTGCCACAAGGTACAAACCCACTTTACCGTCCTCTAATCGACGTATGGAGCCAGTCTCTAAGCCTGCCGTCTCAAGAGCGTCGACCAGCTCTACACTCAGAGCATCTGTACCTACTGCAGAGATATAGCTTACCTCTGCGTGGCCCTTGAGTAGCATTTTTAGATAATAAGCTGTGTTATAGGTATCACCTGCATAGTTTTTGATTAAGCTATTCGGCTCTGTACCCTGTGTTAATTCCACCATGCATTCACCGATGCAGGCTATTTTTAGCGTTGTCATGATCTGGGCCTCTACACTGCAGGACTAAACAATGAGTGTAACGTCTCAGCTAATGGCTGCTCTGAGAGTCGCGCCACTTGGCAGGTTAGGCGTTCAACCAACGCTTGATCAGTGCTCATCTGTACTGGGAACACATCACCGAACGCCAATAAAGCCTGCACCTTTTGAGTCTTGTCATTAAGCCCTGATATCGCCTCATACAAGGCCGCTTGCAGTGGATCATTCAAGTCTGATTGTGTCGCTTGGCAGTTGATCACGTAACGCATCCAGCCCGCGATGCCTAACTCTATCGCTGCGCTTGTGCGCGATGCTTGCGTTAATTCCAACCAACTTTGTAGCCAGCGCTGAGGCAGTTTTTGCGAACCATCCATCGCGATCTGTAGTAGCTTATGATGCAAACTGTCATTCTTAAAACGCTGAATTAAGGCCTCACAATAGGCTGATAATTCATCATGCTCGAAGGACGTCAGTGTCGGTGCCACTTCTTGCATCATGTAGTTACGTAGAAACTGCTCGATGTCTGCATCGGTTAGCGCTTGTGCAACGGTTTCATAACCTGCAATGGGCCCTAGATACGCTAACAGTGAGTGACTACCATTGAGCATGCGTAGCTTCATCATTTCATAAGCGCTGACATCTGCCACCATCTGCACGCCAAAGTCTTGCCACTGAGGACGCCCTTGGGGGAAGTCATCTTCGATGACCCATTGGCTAAATTGTTCGCACTTCACCACAGTAGGGCTATCGATACCGGTATCACGATTAACCGCTAAGAAATCCGCTTCCGTCATCGCCGGGACAATTCGATCGACCATGGAGCTTGGGAAGGCAACGTGCTGCAAAATCCATTCAGCAAGTGAGGTGTCTAATGCTTTGGCAAAGCTTACCACAGCATTTTTCACTCGTTGACCGTTGTGCGGCATGTTATCGCAGCACAATACCGTGAAAGGAGGCATATCAGCGTTTCGACGCTGGCGCAAACTTTCGGCTAATAAGCCAATCACGGTTTTCGGGCTGTTAGGATGTGTTAAGTCATGCTGCAAATCCGCATGATCGAGCTGTAGCTCACCTGAAGCAGGTGATAAGAAGTAACCTTTTTCTGTCACCGTCATGGTGACAATCTTGGTATGTGTGTCCACTAGACGTTCGATCAGCGCTTGTCGCCCAGCCTCATCGCCAGCAAACAGCGCTTCTTTCATCGCGCAGATCTCGCGCACAGTCGCCTGCTCGCTGCTCGCATACTCAACCACATGAAAGCGATTATTAGCGTCATTGAGTTGCTCGACCAAGCTGACATTAGAGCGAATATTGGCGCTCACAAGAGCCCAATCACCGCCTTTGGCGGCTAAGGTCTTTTCAATATAAACGGCTTGGTGAGCGCGGTGAAATGCGCCCAAGCCGATGTGAACGATGCCTGCTTGATGTTGACCAGGCGCTATTTGGCTGTGTTCGTAGGTAATATTCATAGCACTATCTCAGGCTTAATTCATAAACGATGGCAGCCACAAAGACACTGCCGGAACATAGGCAACCAGCAGCAGTACCGCTAGATTACACAGTAGGAAGGGCCAGATCGCTTTCACGACTTGCGACATAGGAATCTTGCCGATGCCAGCCGCGACAAACAAACACACCCCCACTGGCGGTGTTGTTAAGCCGATCATCAAGTTCAAGACCGCCATGATGCCGAAGTGAATCGGATCCATACCAATGCCTTCAGCAACCTTTAACAAGGTAGGGAACAGGATGATAAGTGCGGCGATGGTTTCCATAAAACCACCGACCAGCAGCAATACCACATTGAGAATCAAGATCACTAAAATAGGATTCGAGGTAATGCCAAAGATCGCATCCGCTAGCATCTGTGGAATCTGCTCACTGGTTAAGATCCAGCCAAACAAGTTCGCCATGCCGACCAAGATCAACAAGCTCGACGAGCTCAGTGCCGTATCCATCAAGATCTTCGGCAAGTTTTTCCAAGTAATCCCCTTGTACACAAACATACCGACGACAAACGCATACAAACTCGCGACAATCGACGCTTCGGTCGGTGTAAAGACGCCGCCGATGATGCCGTAGAGGATAATGAAGGTCATCAGCAGCGCCCAAAACGCACCGCGACCAACCGATAGGATTTCTTTTACTGTGGCACGCTTCTCACGCGGATACTGACGGCGCACGGCGATGATGTACGCCGTCACCATCATGGCCAGTCCCAGCATCAAACCAGGAATAACGCCGGCCATAAACATTTTGCCGACGGAGATACCGCTTAAAGAACCCACGATAATCATGGGAACGCTAGGCGGGATAATCGGTCCGATAGTTGATGAGGCGGCAGTGACCGCTGCGGCAAATGGCTTGTCATAGCCAGAGCGCGCCATCCCCGGAATCATCACCGAACCGATACTTGCCGTATCCGCCACCGCCGTACCTGAGATACCGCCAAAGATCATCGAGCCACCCACGTTAGCAAGGCCCAAGCCGCCACGAATATGACCTAAAAGCGAGTTGCTAAAACGAATAATGTAATCGGTAATGTTACCGACATTCATTAGGTTACCCGCCAAAATGAAACCAGGTATACAGAGCAAGACAAAGGAATCCATCCCCGCATACAGCCGCTGTGGCACAATCGTCAGCGGAATATCCGCCATAAATAAATACGCTACCGAGGACAGCCCCAAACAAAAAACAATGGGCATACCAAAGAGCAGAAGAGCAAAAAACAGGGTGAATAAAATCGCAACTTCCATCGTTATTGAGTCTCTCGATTAGTGGGAGAAAGCAACTCAAGTACAAAGCCCAATGCACTGTAAAACGCCGTTAAGGCAAAAAAGATCGTGACTGAAATAAAGACCCAGTACATTGGCATTTCTAGAGTTGGCGACATTTGCCATTGACCGATTTGCGCATACTGCAGAGCAAACGGAATGAGGTAGGCCGCAAAGGCGCCAGTAAGTGCGTGACAAATTAAGACATAAGCACGCTTTAACGCTGGACTTAGCAGACCTTGAAACAGTTCTAAACGCACATGGCGATCATCACGAATGACTAAACCAGAGCTGAGGACAATAAGATAAATGAATAGATAGCGGGATAATTCTTCCGTCCAAACGGGCGAAGAAGGCAACATAAAGCGCGCCACTACCTGCAGCAACACCACCGCAGCGATGGCCAACAGTGATACGCAGGCAAGTGTGGCAAAGCACTTATCAATCACGCCTCTGAGCGTCAGCAAGACAGAGGTGATGGTCGCCACAAAAGAGCTCTTAGAAGCGGGAGCATTCATCAGACCAAACTCCAAAAAAATACCTCCTCATGCTAGAGCATGAGGAGGTTGAGCGTGTTGTTATTAAATTTTATTCAGTAGCTCTAGCTGTTCAGGCGTCAAAGACTCTTGAACCGCTGCTTTTACTTTTTCTTGGAAGGCTTCGATGTTTGGCTCAACAAACTCCATACCGCGAGCTTCTAGGTCTGAGCGTAAAGCGGCTTCGTCAGCGGCAAACATCTCATGTTCGTAAGACTGCATTTGTGCTGCTGCATCTAAAACGATTTCACGCAGATCAGCTGGCATGCTGTTTAGTTTGTTGGCACTAATCACTACATAAATCCAGCTGCGCACGTGGCCAGTTAGGTTCACGTAGTCTTGTACTTCATAAAAGCTCGCGCTTTTAATCAGACTTAGTGGGTTCTCTTGGCCATCAATGGTGTTTTGCTGCAATGAGGTAAACACTTCACTGAATGACATCGGAATAGGCTTAGCACCCAGTTTATCCCACGCTTTTACAAATAAAGGTACGTTGGGTACACGCAGCTTCATGCCTTCAAGGTCACTTGGCTCAGTAATCGGTTTATTGGAAGTTAGATGACGCGGACCACGCTCAAACCAAGCAATCGGCTGCAGACCTGTGCGCTGTTTAATCTGCGCTTCAATCTCTTCACCCACTTCACCTTCGACAGCACTTTTCAGCTGTTCAGAGCTGGTAAAGGCATAAGGTACGGCCAATAACGCCGCCTTAGGGGCCCAGTTCTGCAGTGACTCACCCGTCATTGTCATGTCTGCTGTACCTAACTGAATGCTGTTAATCACATCCAGTTCTTTACCAAGCTGCGAACTTGGGTACAGTTTTACTTCGATGCGGCCTTCTGACTCAGCTTCAGCAACTTCTTTAAATTTAAGTGCCGCTTTGTGCCAGATATTATCTTCGGCAGCAGGGTGGCCAAACTTCAGGGTGACATCGGCGGCTTGACTCATACCGGCCGCCAATAAGGCTGATGACAGGGCAAGGGCTTTGAACATTGGCTTAATCATGGGTAACTCCAATTTTTATTATCGATCGTTTATAAGTTACTCACCCATAGTGACGAGCACTTTGCGGGTAATCTCTGGGTGTTTTTCCATCAGCTGGATACCTTCAGGCATTTGCTGTAAGGCAACACGGTGACTGATCAGTTTCAACGGGTCGAGTTGACCAGAAGCTATCAATTCCAACACTTGTGGGAATCGACGGTTGTTTAAGCGAGAGCCAACCAAGGTTAACTCTTTCTTAATCACTTCGATTTGCGCCAAATCGCTCGGCGCAGAACTAAAGCCAAGCAGACCAATGCGGCCAGCAGGGCAGGCAATTCGTAAGATTTCCGGTAATAGCGCTGGAATGCAGGCCGCATCCGCGATCAGCGGTACACCTTCACCGTTGGTCCACGCACGCACGGTGTCTTCAACATTTTGCTCGCGGCTATTAATGGTATCGGTGGCGCCCAGCGCTTTGGCTGTCTCCAAGCGCTCAGCAACAATATCCGTGACGATAATACGCTTAATGCCGATGGCTTTGGCGACTTGGACAATGGTGAGGCCTATCACGCCCGCACCATAAACTAATAACGTATCACCATCGATGGGGTTCATGCGTGATAGCACATTCATCGCAATCGAGTAAGGCTCAACCAGTGCGGCTTGCTCTAAGGTTACATTGTCCGGCAGCTTGATGACATTGCCAGCAGGAGCGCTGGTAAACTGACTAAAGCCACCATTACGATGCACGCCAAACACTTGCATGTTCATACACACATTGTGACGACCAGCTCGACATGGATAGCAGGTTCCGCAGCTGATCACGGGATCAACACAGACGCGATCGCCAACAGCTAGACCTTCAACATCGTCTGCCACAGCCGTGATGACACCAGAGAATTCATGGCCGGTGACGCGAGGGAACTGCACAAATGGATTCTGGCCATGAATGATATGTAGATCCGAGCCACAAATACCGGCAAAGGAAGTCTTGATAATGACTTCACCCGCACTGACATCTGGCATGTCTGCATCGATTAGGTTGTATTCGTTAACGTTTTTGACTTCAAAAGCTTTCATAAGATTACCAGTTCCACAGCGTGCCATCTTCTAAACGGTTAACCGGAAGATAAGCAGGTTTGTAAGGGTATTTCGCCGCCAGTTCTTCATCGATGTCGACACCGTGTCCAGGCACTTCGCCAGGCGTGAAGAAACCATCTTTAAATTCATAAGCATGGGGGAAGACCGCGTCGGTCTCAGCAGTGTGGGGCATGTGCTCTTGAATGCCGAAGTTCGGTACCCAAGTATCAAAGTGCAATGCTGCGCCCATGCACACTGGCGAAAGGTCCGTGGCGCCATGGAAGCCTGTCTTAACATGGTACAAAGCGGCAAAGTCGGCGATACGGCGCACATTGGTGATACCACCCGCGTGGGTAATAGTCGCGCGAATGTAATCAATCAACTGCTTTTGGATCAGTTCTTGGCAATCATGCAAAGAACTAAAGACTTCGCCAATCGCTAGCGGCGTCGTGGTGTGCTGACGAATAGTTTCGTACGACGCTTGATGCTCCGCAGGCGTGCAGTCTTCTAGCCAAAATAGATGGTACGGCTCGACCTCTTTGCCTAAGCGTGCCGCTTGGATAGGCGTCAGACGATGGTGGGCATCGTGTAAGATATGTAGGTCTTCGCCAAACTGGTCACGTACTGCTTGGAACAGTTTAGGAACGTGATTCAGATATTTTTCCGTTGACCATACGTGCTCTGCAGGCAAAGACGAGTCTGCTGGTTCATAGGGTTTGCCAGCCTCTTTAGCGACACCATAGGTTGTCGGTACGCCCGGAATACCACATTGAACACGTACGGCTTTGTAGCCAAGATCCACATGTTTCTGTACTTCTTCAAGACAAGAGTCGATGTCTAATCCCGTTGCATGGCCATAGACCATGACCTTTTCACGGCTTTTACCGCCTAGTAATTGATACAGTGGCATGTTGGCAAGCTTGGCTTTAATGTCCCACAACGCAACATCAACCGCTGCGATAGCCGTCATGGTAACAGGGCCACGACGCCAATACGCTCCGCGGTACAGGTACTGCCATGTGTCTTCGATACGTTGAGGGTCTTTGCCAATCAACGTTGGGATCACATGATCTTCTAAATAGGCAACCACCGCTTTTTCACGGCCGTTTAAGGTTGCATCACCGATACCATAGACACCTTCGTCGGTTTCAACTTTGAGTGTCACCATATTGCGACCCGGGCAGGTCACAATCACTTTAGCGGAGCGAATTTTCATACTGACAAACCTAATTTATTATTTTTGGCATACCAAAAAATGGATAACGAGGCTAAACCTAGCGTAATTTTTCACCACAGACAAGCAAACATCGCTTTTTGGTATACCATTTTGATCTTAATGGCCTATTAAAGTGCCCGCGACTCGACTTTTTTAGACAAATACGTGAAGATGGCATACCACTCCTACGTTTTAAACTATGTAGCAAGCACTATGGCAGAGCGTCTTTACAAAGAAATTGGCGAAAAAATCAAATTAGAAATTCTGAAATCTGATTTAAGCGTCGGCGATAAACTTCCTACCGAGCGGGTCTACGCTGAGCTATTTGGCGTCAGCCGTACCTTGGTGCGTGAAGCCTTTATCATGCTAGAAATCGAAGAGCTGATCGAAGTAAAGAAAGGCTCGGGAAGCTATTTAAAGTGTCGCCCTATGGAGCGTGCGGCAGCACCCATTTCCGATGTAGGGCCGTTTGAATTACTGCAAGCGCGTCAAGTGATAGAAAGCGCCGTAGCCGCTTGTGCCGCTCAGACTATTACCAAAGCAGACCTGCAGAAGCTGCAAGATACCTTAGACCTTGAGGAAGCAGAGCTGCACAACGTCGAAAAAGCCAATGCCGCTGATCGTGAGTTTCACTTATTGGTCGCCCAAGCGACGCAAAATACCTTACTTGCCGATAATGTCTTACGCCTGTGGGACATGCGTGATAACAACCCGATGTGGCAGCAACTCCATTCTCGAATCCCCGAGTCGTCGTATAGCGGTCAATGGCTAAAAGATCATGAAAAGGTGCTAATGCAGCTGCGCAAACGCGATGCAGAAGGTGCTCGCGAGGCGATGTGGCAACACTTGGAAAACGTCAAACGCACGTTGTTTGAGCTATCTGATACCGAATCACCAGATTTTGACGGTTATTTGTTCTCTTAAGCGCCTTTAATAAGGCGCTGCTTCAGAAGAGTTGTTGGCGAAGTATTCGCGGATGACGTCCAAAAATACTTCCCGTGGTTTGTTCGGTTGGGCGGTCTTTTTATAGATCACGGCCATGCCGAGGGAGTACGAACGATGGTCGGTGGCAACGGGGACGATCGCGCCGCTTTTGACATGCTCTGAAGCATACGCTTCGGGTAAAAAGCCAATGTAGCGGCCCGATAAAATCAAGCTAAGACGTGTATCGTAGAAGTAAGAGATCGCTGACAGGTTCATGTTGGACATCTGCGAGCTAACCCCTTCATGGGGTTTAAGCCCTGCGTGCGAAGCAGGGTAGCTGTCGACGGCTTCAACTTGTTCGGCGGCGCTCATTTGGGCCAGTGGGTGGTCTTTGGCCACGTACACATAACACGCATCACTGTATAAATGAATGTAGCCAAGGCCGTCTAATTTACGGTGGTAAGGTATAAAGCCGACGTCTGCCTCGTCATTTAAGATGGTACGTTCGATTTGCGCCATGGCCGACACGCTGGTGGTTAACGATACTTCTGGGGCCTGGCCGGTAAATTCGCGTATCAATTCTGGGAAGCGACAACGGGGATCGAGGCTAACGGAGTCTGACATGGCAATGCGCAAACGCCCGGTCAGGCTGGCGTTTAAGTTATTTACTGTGATACGAAAGGCATCCAGCGATTCCAGCAAGGTTTCGGTCATACGGTAGATGATTTCACCTTCTTGGGTCAGTGAAAAGCCACCGCGGCCACGCTTACATAAGGTCAGATTAAGGCGCGCTTCGAGGTTCGAGATGTGTAGGCTAATCGTCGAGCGGCCGATGTTTAGTACCGTCTCAGCTGCAGAGAAGCCACCGCAATCGACCACTGTCTTAAATACTTTGAGTTGCTTGATCTCATAATCACCTACTTGCCCAAGCGAGTAATTCTTTGCGCTCATGGCGTCCCCCTTCAATCTACTGACTTCACCGACCGACACCCACCCAGTATATCGGATCCACTCTCAAAACCGTATGCCGAACAAAGATATACACGGTTTCAATCGTCTCTTAGCATGCCTGATGAACAAAGTTTGGTCACGCTCTAACTTTAGGTTTAGAAGCTGACCTTTCATTCAAAGGTTAGCTTATTTAAGGTAAACCCACTGACCTTGATGCGTAACTCTCACCCTTTTACAGCTCAGGTCGGTAGCTCTTAAGAAGGCCCTTTTTACTTCTTATACTGAGAATCTTCGTATTTAGGCCCTCTTAGTTGAGGGCTTTTTTTTCATTAAAGTTACATATTGAATCTGTACATTGGCCGTTCATAATCGATGATTTAATCAGGAGCTCCTGTGCTGCGATCTTTATCTATGCGTCAAAAGCTAATTGCCATCCTTGTGCTTGTTTGTGTTGGCTATGCAGGCTTTGGGTTATATGCCGTATTAAACTTCAACCAGATGCAGGAAGCAGGGCGCAAGGCAAATGCCATTGCGGCGTCTCACGTACAGATCAGTGAGCTTGAAATTGACCTGCTAAAGTTCACCCAAGACTCAGCGCAGCCACAGCAACCAGAATTAGCCGATCTTGCGACCGAGCTCAACGATTTGCATCAAGCGAAAGCGCTAGGCAATATCCTTCAGAATCCTTACCTTGATAAGCGTGCTCAGCAGTTACTCAACGAGCTAAGCCAACAATTACCTGATTACTTAACCACTCTTGAGCAGCGTCTACAGTTAATCAAGCAGCTGGGCACGGATAATCAATACGGGGCGTTATTAACCCTTAATCAAAGCGCCCAAACGGCGGCCGAAGAGTTGAAACTGCTGGCGGCGTTTGCGTCAGGCTTTAAAGAAGTACGCGCCCAGGAAAAAGATTTCCTCGCCTACCCGTCGCCAGAAGGGTATCAAGCTTGGCAAGCCGCACTCGATACTTTACTAAAACAGATCAACGACATTGGCTTTGGCGATGTATTTAATCCGCTATTAAATGACTATCGCGCTGCTCTAGAGCCTGTAGCGGACACCGCATTAAAACTGGTAACACTCGAACAAACCTTGCGCACACAGCGTCAGCAAAATACCGAGTTATTAAGCCAAACCACACGCTATCTGCAAGATCCACTACTAGCGCAAGCGCAACAAACCGCGCACACCACCGCCAACGACGCCCGTCGTAACCTGATCATTGGCGGCGTGGTGTTAACGTTGCTGATTGGCGTGATCATGGCCTCCTTGATCTACGCCCTAAACAAAAAGATTGGCGTGATCTTGGCACAGTTAAAAGATGTCGCCGCGGGTAAGCTGATTCACCGTGACAATGCAGGGCTCAACAACAATGATGAGTTTGATCAGATTCAACTGACCTCCAACAACATGACCGATAGCTTAAGCCAGTTAGTAGGGCAGCTACGTCATAGCAATCGTGCCTTAATCGAAACTGCCGATCAGTTAAGTGATGACGCTCACACCATCGTTGCGGGTAGCCAGCAGATTCGCGATCGCAGTAACACTCTAGCGACCGCCACCGAAGAAATTTCGCAAACCGCTGCCGATGTAGGGGACATGACCCAACAGGTAAACAACGCTGCAAATCATGCTCATAGCGCCGCGCAAAGCGGTGCCGCCGTGATTGGCGTGGCCATTGATTCGATTCAAGCGGTAGCAGATTCTATTGAGCATACGCACACCATGGTCACCAAGCTGGGCGAGCGTTCTAAAGAAATCGATTCGGTGATTGATCTCATTGTAGGCGTGGCTGAGCAGACTAATTTGTTGGCACTTAATGCAGCCATTGAAGCGGCCCGCGCTGGAGAAGCAGGGCGTGGGTTTGCTGTGGTCGCCGACGAGGTGCGCACCTTAGCCGAGCAAACTGTTAAAGCCACCAGCAGCATCACCAGTAAGATTGAAGGCATTCAGCAAGACACGCAACAGGTCATCGGCGCCATGCAGCACAGCTTGCAACAAGTCGCTACTGGCCGTGAGAAGGGCGAGAGCGCCGTGCAGACGATCCAAGAAGTTGAGCAACTGACATTGGATGCTGCGGAACGCACTCAGACCATTTCCAGCGCCATTCAAGAGGTGGTGCAGACCACTCAAACCATGGCCAAAGACATGGACGATATTGCGCAAAGCATCGAGCACAACTACCACGCCACGCAAAATATTGAGTCTTCTGGGCAAGCGATTCATCAGCACGTGGGCGCGCTGACCCAACAAATTGAACAATTTGATGTGCGCTAAAAGCCAAGCTTTTACGGCCGGTTAAATGGCGCCACGGGCTGCCCCATTAGATTTGCCTAATTGCGACAAACGCACCTCATTGGTGCGTTTGTTTTTTGGGTATTTTACTGCTTATTTTTTAAGCAAAATATTTGGCTGTTGCGCCGCGAAAATGCTTTAATAATCAGATCATTAGATCTTCATAAAACGAACATCTTACTGCAACACACCAAGCACCAAAATGGACCAGTCAGAGTGCCGTGTATGCCTTGGACCTTACTCTTTAGCCTACTGATTTATAAGCTGTTTTCTTAGCTCCTCATTTGTTTGATAGCGACAAAACTTTAGGTAGATTTTGTACGGTTTAATTTGTGCAAGCTTTTTGAAAGTATCAAATTAAGCGCCACAGTCGGGGAGGACGTGGCTCATATTAGCAACTCTTCTACAAGAGGTTACTCATGTTAAAAACTCTACTAAAAGTAAAAAAACAGTTAGTCGCGAGTTCTCTTGCTGTCGCTTTGGGTGCTGGCGCAGTAGCAACTTCGGCTCATGCAGCTGACCATAACTGGCGCTTTGCCAACCTATACGGTCGCGGCACAGCGTTCGGTGAAATCTACGAAAACCTAGCTAAAAATATCGAGCAAAACTCTAATGGCGACATTAAAGTTCAAGTGCTTTACTCCGGCGAAGGTGTGGGTACAACCGGTATCCTAGGCGCAGTAAAATCTGGTCTTGTGACGATGGGCGCACCATTCCAATCAATGCACGCGGGTGAGCTTCCAGCAGGTGTGGTAGAAATCGGCCTACCTGGCGGTACCGATGACACTGACGAACTAAACGCTTTGTTCCACGAAAAAGGTTGGGATGAGATTCTTAAAGAAGCGTACGGCTCTCAAGGCTTAGTATGGCTTGACCCATACATTCAGCCACCAGTTTACATCATCACCAAAGAGCCAATTGAATCAGTAGAAGATTTCAAAGGTTTGAAAATCCGTGCACCAGGCGCATACGGTAAGTTCCTACGTAACCTAGGTGCTTCTCCAGTATCTCTAGCTTGGTCTGAGATCTACACGTCTCTATCAACTGGCGTTATCGATGGTTCGATCGGTTCTAACATGATCGACCACCGCGATGGTAACCACGTAGAAGTAGCAAAATACATGTACCCACTTCCACTAGCGGGCGCTCAAGTGTTACCTATCATTGTTAACCGTAGCGCGTGGAGCAAGCTAACTGACGAGCAAAAAGAAGCTGTGAAAGCAGCGACTGCAACGCACGCAGACGAGCAGCTAAACAAGTCTAAGCAATGGGAAGCAGAAGCGATCGCTGAAATGGAAGAAAAAGGCCTACAATGGTCTCCAGAGCCAAGCGAAGCGGACAAAGAAGCATGGAAAGCAGCAGGCGCAGGCCTGTGGGACGAATACGCTGCATCGGATGAATACAGCAAACGTTTGATCGATGTACTTCGTGCAGAACAGAAGTAATTGATCCTTTCCAAAAGGCGAGCGCGTCCGCGCTCGCCTTTTTTCGTTTATCCTGAGGTACACTTTCCATGTTATTGACTGCGATAAGGCTATATTGCCTTACGATTCACCGCGTGGTGGAATTCGTAGGCAAATCCGTTTCTTATGTCATGCCAGCCTTGGCGTTTGTCGTAGCTTTCGAGGTTTTTTCTCGCTACTTCTTAAATGAGCCGACGATTTGGGCTTATGACCTATCTTTGTTTATGTTTGGCTACATCGCCGCACTCGGCGGTGCCTACGCACAACAACGCCGTGGGCACATCAACGTTGATATTCTCTACAACAAAGTTTCTCCGCGCGTACGCAACGTATTTAACATGCTGTCGTTTGCGCTTGGCATCTTCTTCTTAGTCATTGTCTGCAAAATGTGCTTTGGCAAGTTTGAAGAAGCACTCGAATTCAACTACCGCCGCCAAAGTGAATGGGCGCCTCATATGCATCATTACTGGATGATGATGGTGGTCGCAGGTGCGATCTTTATCGCACAACTGTCAAGCGATTGGCTCGAAGAAGCCTACCACCTATTTACCGGTAAAAAGCTCCTACCAGAGCGCCGATTTGATGATGAGGACGACGCGTAATGATGAGTATTGAAGTCTTAACGGGCGTTCTACTGGCCTGTATTTTGGTGAGCTTTGCGCTGGGCGCACAAGTGGGCCTAGCCTTGGGCGGCATCGCCATGGGCATTGGTTACATCACTTGGGGTGATGGCTTGTTTAACGTGATCCCAACGACTCTTGAAGCGACGCATTTTAGTTTTATCCTGCTCGCCATCCCACTGTATATCTACATGGGCCAACTACTGACTCGCTCCGGCATCGGTGATGCCATGTTTAATGCCAGTCAAATGGTCATCGGTAAAGTACGCGGCTCGTTAGCGATCAGCGTGATCATCGTGTGTTCGATGATCGGTGCCATGGTCGGTATTATTGGTGCCGGCATCATGACCTCAGGCAGTATCGCTCTGCGCCCAATGCTTGAGCGTGGTTATGACAAACGCCTAGCACTGGGTGTGATCATGGCCGGTGGTGGTCTGGGTATTTTGATTCCACCTAGTATCCCAATGATCATGTTTGCCTCGTCGACGCAGAACTCTGTGGGCCGTATGTTTATCGGTGCCTTAGTGCCGGCGTTGATTACCATTGTGCTGTTGATCACTTACGTGGTGATTTCGTGCAAACTGAACCCTAAGAAAGCGCCCCTCGATAAACTGCCAGAGACGCCACAAACGACCAAAGAGAAGTTACTGACGGCCCGTGATGGTGGCTTGTCATTGCTACTGATCGTTGCGGTATTGGGCAGTATCATTATGGGTATTGCGACCCCGACCGAATCCGGCGCCATTGGTGTCGTGGGTGCGGTGATCTTGGCGATCTTCTTTAAACGCTTTAAACCTAAGATGGTCAGAAGTGCAGGCCTACGCGCGGCGGTGCTAGTCAGTGTCGCAATGTGGATCATTTTCGGTGCCACCGTCTTTAGTAACTTCCATCTACTGATGGGCGTTCAAAGCATGGTAGCAGGCTTTACCGAAGATCTTGGCTTACCGCCAATGATGGTGATCCTGTTGTTCCAGGTGATTATGTTGTTGCTTGGCTTCATCATCGATGAATTCATCATCGTCTTGATGTGTGCGCCGATCTTCACGCCGATCGCGGTATCACTGGGTTTTGATCCGATTTGGTTCGGTATCTTGATGATCCTAAACATCGAAATCGCCGTACAAACGCCACCTTACGGCTTCGCCTTGTTCTACCTAAAAGGCATCGCACCGCCGGGCATTACCATGCTCGATATCTACCGTTCGGTGACACCGTTCGTACTGATCAAGCTATTGGTGTTGATCATCGTTATGTTCAACCCTGAGCTTGTGACTTGGTTGCCTAACAAACTCATGGGCTGACGACAGTCTAGGGTTAAACCTCTATAAACGACAAAAGCCGCTTAGAGTATTTCTAAGCGGCTTTTTTGTGGGCATTTATTAGGGCTCGGACGGCGGCTACGGCTACGCTTCGTCTTCACCTTGCTTGTACCAATCTAAAATCACGGGTGTGATCTCAGGGCCGGCGACAATGAAGTGGCCGTTGAGGAGGCTTTCGCGTTGGTTATAACGAAATGGTTTGCCGCTGGGTGCGATCAGCTGGCCACCGGCCGCTTCGATGATGGCTTGTTGTGCTGCGGTGTCCCATTCGCTGGTTGGGCCACGGCGTAGGTGCAAATCCGCAACGCCTTCAGCAATACGACAGCCTTTGATAGAGCTGCCTTTGGGCAGCTCTCGCACTTGTTCATAGGTGTCTTTGAGGGTTTCTTTTAGGTCTTCTGGTAGGGCAGGTCCATGACTGCGGCTGGTCATCGCCACCAGCGGCTCACGTGGCTCACGCACGGTGATCGGTTCAACTTCATCACCTTGCCATTTAAATGCTCCTGGCATGAGTCCTTGCCACGCTTCGGTGACGCCAAAGTAGCCTTCCGCTGTTGTCGGCAGATACACGATACCGAGGATCGGACGACCATCACGCACCAGCGCGATGTTGATGCTGAACTCGCCGTTGCGCTTAATAAACTCTTTGGTACCATCCAGCGGATCCACCACCCAAAGCAATTGCCAGTCTTTACGCTCTTCAAACGACACCACGGCTTCTTCCGAAAGAATCGGAATCTCTGGCGTAAACTGTTCTAGGCCTGCCATAATCACGGTATTGGCGGCGATGTCTGCTGCCGTCACGGGACTATCATCAGATTTTTGCTCGACACCTAAGTCGGCTTTCTGATAAATCTCCATGATGGCATCGGCCGCATTGTGTATTATCTGTTGCAGTGCCTTAAAGCTTGGGTGACAACTAACATCCGTCATAATGGTATGAATTCTTTCGTTTTAACAATCGTGTGTCCAATCTATGAGTAAAGCAGAAAAACAGTCGCAATCACAAGCAGTAAGATTAGATAAATGGCTCTGGGCCGCGCGTTTTTTCAAAACCCGTGGTCTGTGCAAAGACGCTATCGATGGCGGCAAAGTCATGTACAACGGTGCCAAAGGCAAAGCCGCACGCAATGTTGAGCTGGGGGCGTTGATCACCGTACGTAAAGGCTGGGACGAAGTCACCGTGGCGGTCAAAGGTCTTAGTGAGCAGCGCCGTGGCGCACCCGAAGCGCAGCTACTGTATGAAGAAACCGCCGACTCGATCGCCAAGCGTGAGCGCCGTGCTGCAGAGCACAAATCCTTTGGTGGTCGCATCATGTCGGATCACCGTCCGAACAAAAAAGAGCGCCGCGATATTCAGCAGCTTAAGCGCGATATTTTCAGTGGCGATTAAGCGCTAAATTGATACTGCCCTTGAGCATTGGTAATCACCCCAGAGAGCTCTAGCTCCATGAGCGTTTGCGATAGTTCTGGTGCGGGCAGGCCAGTGCGTCGCACCAGCGCATCAAAGTCCAATCCAATGCGCTCTTGTTGAAACACCTCGACCAAGGTTTGTGCGCTGATTGAGAAGCCGCTTACATCAACCTTTCCTTCAGGCAGAGCGCTCACGTCTTGCTTAACATCGCCAACAGGACTGCGCACCGAACGCGGCAGCTCCGCTAAAATATCGTCGATCGAAGTGACTAACGTCGCCCCTTGGCGAATCAACTGATTGGTGCCCGACGCCTGCGGATCACTGACTCGACCCGGTAGGGCAAACACTTCGCGATTTTCTTCTAGAGCATAACGCGCACTGATCAGTGAGCCGCTTTTTTCCGACGCCTCTACGACAAACACACCGTGACTCATACCACTGATAATGCGATTACGTGGCGGGAAAAAATTGGGGCGTACACCGGTAGTAAGCGGATACTCACTTACCAACGCACCGCCGTATTCTAGGATCTGTTGGAATAAGCCTATGTTTTGCTTGGGATAAGGGTGAAACAAGCCGGTACCCATTACCGCCACCGTCGCTTGCTGAGCATTGAGCGCTCCTTGGTGAGCGTAAGTATCAATCCCACGGGCGCCGCCACTGATGATGGAAAAGCCTTGCTGGCTCATCTGCATGCCCCATTGCTCGGCAATCTTGCGACCGTAACCCGATGCGGCTCGCGCTCCAACCATACCAAGAGTTGGCTTGTCCCAAGCACTGGGCTGGCCTTTGACATACAAAAAGGTCGGCGGCACGCTGATGCGCCCAAGTAACGCTGGATAATTGCCTGTGCCACGAAACACCAGTTGCTGATCATCGCTCTGCAACCAGTCCAGCGCGGTCTGTAAACTGCTTTCGGCCTCATAGGGTAGTTTGTCGCGATTGAGGTATAACATCACCGCACGTGCCGTGTGTTCAGGCCAGCCTAGGGCACGTAACGTCTGAAAATCGATAGCGGATTCAGAGTGAGAAGACTCATCAAGCTCAGGAAATAATGACGCTTCTACGCTTTGAGGTTGATGCAGTGTATCCAGATAGGTCCATAAGTGAGCTAGACGCGTCGTACCAAGGCCTGGCATCAAACTTAGCGCTAACCATTGGGTTTCACTCAAACCATGCAGGGAGTGTTTCATGTAGCAATCCTTCGCGATACATAAAGAGGAGCGGGGCCACAGAGACTCTGTGGTGCTAAAAAACGCGGCGTATTTAACCACATTGCATATTTTTTAGCCAGCTGGATGCACGCTTTTGCGTCATCTTAGGTTACAATATAGGTATTGAAATTGTCCTTTGCCACCCAGATGTTAAAGGACAGGCTACACATTAAGAATTTGGAAAACCCTATGGCTGTATTACCCGTTTTAGAATACCCAGATCCGCGTCTGCGTAAGGTCGCTGAACCCGTCACTGATTTTGACGATGCCGACCTACAGACCAAGATCGACGATATGTTGGATACCATGTACGACGAGCAGGGTGTTGGTCTTGCCGCGACACAGGTTGACTACCATTACCGTATCGTTGTGATGGACTTCTCGGAAGAGCGCAACGAGCCAATTGTTTTCGTTAACCCTGAGTTTGACGTGTTAGACGATGCACCCAATGAATGCCAAGAAGGCTGTCTATCCGTGCCTGGTTTTTACGAGCACATTTACCGTGCTGCCAAGGTCAAAGTCAAAGCGTTAGACCGTCACGGTAAACCATTTGAATTGGATACCGATGAGCTGATGGCTGTGTGTGTACAACACGAAATCGATCACCTTGATGGCAAGCTAATGGTGGATTACCTATCGCCATTGAAGCGTAACCGCATCAAAACCAAGCTGCAAAAAGCGCAAAAGAAACGCGCATAAAAAGCCTACGGCGTGTCCCGCTACACACCGTACATCCTTTTTCAAAAATCAGGCTACGGCCTGATTTTTTCGTTAGTAGAGATAAACAAGCACTATGACCAATCCAGACTCTCAAACACCTTTACGTATTATCTTTGCTGGTACGCCAGATTTTGCGGCTGCTAGCTTACAAGCCGTGCTTGATAACGCTGCGGCTAAACACTATGAAGTCATTGCTGTGTACACTCAGCCTGACCGTCCTGCTGGTCGCGGCCAAAAACTGGTCGCGAGCCCTGTGAAGCAATTGGCGCTTGAGCATGATATCCCAGTATACCAACCGCTTAATTTCAAAGACGAAGCCGATCGTCAAACCTTAGCCGAGCTCAACGCCGACATCATGATCGTCGCCGCTTACGGTTTGATTTTGCCTAAAGCCGTGCTTGATACACCGAAACTTGGTTGCATCAATGTACATGCTTCTTTATTGCCTCGCTGGCGTGGCGCTGCGCCGATTCACCGTGCAGTGATCGCCGGCGACGCCATTACTGGCATCACCATCATGCAAATGGATGTGGGCTTAGACACGGGCGACATGTTGCTGAAGAAAGAGTGCGACATCAAACCAGAAGACACCTCAGGTGAGTTACACGACCGTCTAGCCGTACTAGGTGGCGATGCTTTGATCGAAGGCTTAGAAGCGATCCGCGCAGGCAAAGTAACACCTGAGCCACAAAATGAAGACTTAACTTGCTACGCCGAAAAGCTTACCAAACAAGAAGGGCGTATTGACTGGACGCAAGATGCTTTGACGCTCAGCCGTCGTATCCGCGGCTTACTGCCTTGGCCTGGTGCTTACACTGAAACACCGGTCGGCGCGATGAAGATCCACGCAGCCAAATTGCTCGACACTCATGACCAAGACTTTTTAGCAGGCGCCATCACCATGGTGAGCAAAGAGGGCTTGGTCGTAGCCACTGGTAAAGGCTCAATCTTGATTACCGAGCTGCAATTCCCAGGCGGCAAACGTCTAGCCGTACAAGATGCCTTAAATGGTAAACACAAAGATCAGCTACAAATTGGTAAGGTCTTCGGGGGCGACGCATGAGTCAGCCAGCACGCTTAATCGCCGCAAAAATTCTTGAACAGGTGCTGGGCCAACACGGCTCACTATCGACACAGATCAGTAAGCAGATTGGCGAAGTTGATTACGATGAGCAAGGTCTTACCAAAGAGCTGTGCTTCGGTGTCTGCCGTTATTACCCACAGCTCAACAGCGTTGCTTTAAGCTTATTGTCTAAGCCGTTTGAAGAAAAAGACCTCGATCTTTACGCCACCTTACTGATGGGCTTGTATCAAATCGAGCACATGAATACACCAGATCATGCTGCGGTTAACGAGTCAGTAGAGCTGTGTCGTCAGCTTGATAAAGACTGGGCAACTAAACTGATGAACGCCGTATTGCGTCGCTACCAGCGTGAGCGCGATGACATTCTCGACAATCTAGCTAGCCAACCATCCGTCGAGTTTAACTTACCAAAGTGGTTGGTGAAGCGTTTCAAAAAGCACTGGGGCGATGATTTCGAACAAGTCGTAACGGCTACCAACACACATCCACCCATGTGTATCCGTGTGAACCAAGACAAAGTTTCACGTGAAACATATCAAGCACAACTAACAGAACAGGGCACTGTTTCACGTGAAACAGCTTTTTCGGATTCAGGTTTGTACCTAGAAAAAGCCGTTTCCGTAACTATGTTACCTGATTTTGAGCACGGTCACGCCAGTGTGCAGGATGAGTCTGCGCAGTTGGCGGCAATGATTCTAGCTCCTGAGCAGGGCGAACGCGTGCTGGATGCTTGTGCGGCACCTGGCGGAAAAACCGGTCATTTACTTGAGCGAGCACCCGAGCTACAGCTTACCGCAGTGGAATTAGAACCATGGCGCCTACAGCGTATCGAGTCCAATCTGGAGCGCTTAGGAGTACAAGCAGAACTTATCTGTGCTGATGCCGGTGACACGAATGCCTGGTGGGACCAACAGGCGTTCGATAAGATCTTGTTGGATGCGCCGTGTTCTGCCACAGGCGTGATTCGCCGCAACCCTGACATCAAGATTAATCGTAAGCCTGCGGACATTGATGAGCTGGTTACAATCCAGCAGCGTATCTTGATGGCGACTTGGCAGACCTTGAAACCGGGCGGCTATTTGCTTTACGCCACGTGCTCGTTGATGCCAGAAGAAAACGAGCGACAAATGGCACACTTCTTAGCGGAGCAAGCGGACGCAAAAGAGTGCTCACTGGATACCTTAAACAGCGCACTGGCGCTTGGCTTTGGTAAAGCGGTGAGTCATGGGATTCAAGTCTTGCCAACCGTAGATGGCCAAGACGGCTTTTATTACTGCTTATTGCAAAAGCAGGCCTAACCCAATCAACACCACGATCGTAAGGTCGTGGTGTTTGTTTTACCTGCAACACTGCCTCCCCAATGCGTTCTTACCTGTCTAGTGTCAGTGCCCACCACAGCGGCGCAAAAAATTATTCAATATTATGCTATTCAGCGTTAAATCTTGACCCAATCACGTTTAGAATGTGAGCAAATACCGTCCTCATGATTTCGTGGGGGTCAGCTACGTTTTAATGTTGCGATGAGCCCTTGGCTCTAAGGCAGACAATGAAGATCATCATAATTGGCGCGGGCCAAGTAGGCGCAACTCTTGCGGAAAACTTGGCCAATGAAGACAACGACATCACGGTCATTGATACCGACCTGAATCGTCTCAGGGAGTTGCAAGATCGTCTTGATATACAAACCGTGCAGGGCAGCGGCTCGCATCCGGATGTATTGGACCAAGCTGGCTGTAACGATGCCGACTTGCTGATTGCGGTCAGCAACCAAGACGAAACCAATATGATCGCCTGCCAGATCGCTTACACCTTATTTAAAACGCCTACCAAGATTGGTCGTATCCGCTCTAATGCCTACTCCAAGTATCCGAAGATTTTCGCCGATACCGCCTTACCAATGGACGTGCGCATCAGTCCGGAAAAAGAAGTCACTAAGCATTTAAGCCGTCTGATTCGTTACCCCGGCGCGCTGCAGGTGATGGAGTTTGCCGAAGGCAAAGTTCAGCTGGTGGTGGTACGCGCGGAAAAGGGCGGCCCGTTGATTGATCGCCCGATCAGTTATCTGCGTGAGCACATGCCTTCGATCCAAACTCGGATCGCTGCGATTTATCGAAATGGTCAGTCGATCAAGCCAGATGGTAATACGCACATTCACGCCAACGATGAAGTGTTCTTCTTGGCTGCCCAGCGAGATGTGATGGATGTCATGAGTGAACTGCGCCCATTGGATACACCTTACCGTCGTATCATTATCGCTGGTGGCGGCAACATTGGTGAGCGTTTGGCACAAAGCCTTGAAAAAGAGTATCGCGTTAAGATCATCGAGCGCGATCCAGAACGCTGTCGTTACCTTTCTGAAAACCTCGATAACACCATTGTACTCAATGGTGACGCCTCTAAGCAGGAGCTGCTGCTCGAAGAAAACATCGAGTCGACCGATGTGTTCTGTGCCATTACCAATAACGATGAAGCCAATATCATGTCCTCGATGTTGGCCAAGGTATTGGGCGTACGCACGGTTATGACCATCATCAATAACCCAGCGTACGTCGACATCGTACAAGAAGGTATGATCGACATCGCGGTGTCACCACAACATACGACCATCAGCTCACTGTTATCCTTTATTCGCCGTGGCGATGTGGTTAATGTCCACTCGATGCGCAAAGGCGCGGCTGAGGCGCTAGAAGCCGTGGCGCACGGTGACTACCGCTCGTCTAAAGTAGTGGGGCGTTCGATAGCGCAGATTCACTTACCTGAAGGGGCGACGATCGGCGCCATCGTTCGCGGCGACGAAGTCATCTTGGCCACGGGCGATGTGATGATTCAAGCGGAAGATCACGTCATTATTTTCGTTTCCAATAAAAAACAAATTCCAGCGGTGGAGCAGTTGTTCCAAGTGGGACTGAGCTTCTTCTAACGACAAACTTTTCATTCATTTTACTGCGCCAAACGACTTGGCGCAGATTGGTTTTAGTAAGGCTAAAGCATGCATATTCAGGTGATCCTGCGCGTTATCGGTATGATGATCATGATCTTCAGCTTAACGCTGTTGCCGCCCATCATCGTCTCGCTTATCTATGAAGACGGTGCCATCTTGGCGTTTTTATATGCCTTGCTGATCAACTTAACCAGCGGCTTAGTCATCTGGCTGCCGTTTCGCAACTGCCGCGGCGATTTAAAGATCCGCGACGGTTTCTTGGTGACGGTCTTGTTTTGGTCCACGCTAGGGCTGTTTGGTGCGGTGCCTTTTTTGCTGACCACCAACCCTGAGCTGACGTTTACCGACTCGCTGTTTGAGTCCATGTCCGGGCTCACCACCACAGGGGCAACCATTCTGCACACCATTGATAACTTGCCCCAGTCGATCTTGTTTTACCGTCAGTGGCTACAGTGGTTAGGCGGTATGGGTATCATCGTATTAGCGGTAGCCATCATGCCGATGCTAGGGGTCGGGGGTATGCAGCTGTACCGTGCCGAAACACCGGGGCCAGTAAAAGACTCCAAATTAACCCCACGTATTGCCGAAACCGCTAAAGCCCTTTGGTACATTTATGCCACGCTGACGGTGCTGTGTACCATTGGTTATTGGGCGGCAGGCATGACCTTCTTTGATGCTATTTGTCACAGCTTTTCGACCGTGGCAATCGGTGGTTTCTCTACTCACGATGCCAGCATTGGTTACTTCAACAGCGGCACCATTGAGGCCATTTGTACCATCTTTATGGTAATTTCAGCGTTGAACTTTGGCTTACACTTCTATGCTTGGCGCACCCGTAGCGTATGGCATTACTTTAAAGACTCAGAAGCACGCTTTTTCTTCTTCATTCTGTTTTGTGCCATTTCCTTGGCGTCGCTGGTATTGGTGATTACCTCGACATTTGATTGGCAAACCTCTGTACGTTACGCCATTTTTGAAAGTGTCTCGATCGCGACTACTGCAGGCTTTAGTACCTCAGACTTCTCGGTCTGGCCGCACTTTTTACCATTCTTGCTGATCGTAACGTCATTCGTAGGCGGCTGTGCTAGCTCGACTGGCGGCGGTATGAAGGTGATTCGTATTCTGCTGATCCTTAAACAAGGTTTTCGTGAGATCCAGCGTTTGATTCACCCAAGTGCCGTGATTCCCGTCAAGATCGGCGGTAAGGCGGTACAAGAGCGAGTGGTATCGGCAGTATGGGGCTTCTTCTCGGCCTACCTGTTGGTGTATATCATTTTGATGATTGGCTTGATGGCGACTGGCATTGATCAGATCACCGCTTGGTCTGCTGTAGCAGCGACACTGAATAACCTAGGCCCTGGCCTTGGGGAAGTCTCAGCCAGCTTTGCCACGATTAACGATCCGTCCAAATGGATGCTTTGTTTTGCCATGCTATTAGGGCGTCTTGAAGTATTTACCTTGTTGGTTTTGTTCACACCAATGTTTTGGCAGAAGTAGCCTAGGAGCAAGCAATGACCCCAGCCACACAGACCTTAAAAAAGCACAAGATTGCTTTTAGCGAGCACGAATACGCTCACGATCCAAACTGCACTAACTTTGGTGAAGAAGCGGCTGACAAACTGGGGTTAGCGCCAGCTCAAGTGTTTAAGACCTTACTGGTGAGTGATGAAAAAGCTTTGTACGTGGCGATTGTGCCCGTGACAGGCAAGCTTAATTTAAAGCGTACTGCAGCGGCTTTAAAGCTGAAGAAAGTGCGCATGGCTGAGCCTAAGGAAGCCGAGCGTAGTTCGGGTTATATCGTCGGTGGGATTAGTCCAATCGGCCAAAAGAAAGCGCTGACGACCGTTATTGATGCCTCTGCGCAGCAGTTTGATAAAGTCTATGTGAGTGGCGGTAAACGTGGTTTTGATATTGGCTTAGCGCCAGACGACTTGGCGAGCGTGTGTCGCCAAGCGTGTTTTGCGGATATTGCTGAAGCGTAGGGCTACGCGTTACAGGTGTTCTTTGTAAGGATTTTGCGCACCGTGGGGCTGGTACTTAAAGCGTTTGTATTCCCACTGGTATTGGCTCGGTGCGTACTCCACTAACTGTTCAATCGAGGCATTTAGACCAGTAAGTGAGGTCTCGACATCTTCATCGTAAAAGCGCGGATCGACTTCTAGCGCGACCACTTCAAAGCCTTTACTGGTTTGCAAGCAGCCGACGACAAAAGCTTTAGCGTTGGTTTTGTGTGCCAATTGTCCTGCAAGCGTCATGGTGTACGCTTGATGCCCATAGAAGGGGGCAAACTCGCCGCTGCCTTTTTGTGGCACTTGGTCAGGTAGCATTCCTACGACACCGTCGGCATTGAGTGCCTTGACGATCTGCATCACACCACGGCGGTTGGTCGGTACCAAATCACCGCCAGCACGGTTACGCGCTGCCAAAATGAAACTGTCTAGGCTTTCGTCTTTACTAGGGCGGTACATAGCCGTCATCGGGCGAATAGAGCTGACATAAACGTTAACCGCTTCCCAGTTACCAATATGCGGTGCCAATACAATCACACCGCCTTTGCCTTGTACCGCTTCTTTCAGTGCTGCCGCCCCTTCACCTTCATAGCAGTGATCAAGAATAAACGACACATCACGGGTCCATAAGTGACCCATTTCTGCAAAGGTTTGCCCCATGTGACGCAAGCGATTGTTACGCAGTCGAATACGCTGTTCGATGTCGAGCGACGGCATGCATAGCTCTAAGTTACGATCGATGGCGCGACGGGTACGGCGATCAAAACGCAATCCTATTAGGCCAAACGTACGCCCTAGGCTGCGCACCAATGGCAATGGCAGCTTGCCCATCAGTTTGAAGACTTTGGTCATGGCCGAGGAAGAGTTAGAAGTTTGATCTGACATAACACCCACTTAGGTTTTAAAAATATGGCTACATTGTACATAAATTGGCGTCAGACAACCGTGATAAAAAAGTGTTTCACGTGAAAACAAACGCATAGGCTTTATGAAACCTTTATACTACCACCGAATGCAGTTTATTTATTCGAGGTAGATTTATTTATGGCCCCAAGCAAGCCCATTATCATACTGGACCGTGATGGTGTGATTAACCAAGATTCAGATGCCTACGTGAAATCGGTCGACGAGTGGATTCCGTTACCTGGCAGTATCAAAGCCATGGCGGCACTGACTAAAGCGGGCTTTCAAGTGTTTATCGCGACTAACCAGTCTGGCATTGCCCGCGGTTATTACGACGCGGCTGAGCTTGATAAAATGCATCAAAAGATGCTCGATTTACTACACGCCGAAGGTGGCGAAGTGCAGGGGATTGAATACTGTCCCCATGGCCCAGACGACGCTTGCCAATGCCGTAAACCTAAAAGCGGTATGATCGAAGCTATCGAGCAACAGCTGGGGATGGACTTTACTCAGCAGCCGGCGATCATGGTCGGTGATTCGCTGCGTGACTTAGAAGCGGGCAAAGCCCGTGGTTGTGCGCCAGTCTTAGTATTGACCGGCAAAGGCCGCGCCACGCAATACAAAGACATCGATTTCTACTTTGATATTTACACGGATCTGGCGGCGTTTGCGATCGCAACCATTCATAAATACCAATAGTTATTATGCTGTTGGGGGCGTTACTTGCTGATCAAGAATGGTCAGCAAGTTGCCCTCTAGCCAATCAATCAAATCGATCACACGCTCGCCAAACGCCTTGCCTAACGTCGTCAGCTGATACTCCACGTGAGGCGGCACGACAGGGTATTCGATACGGGCTACAAAACCATCGGCTTCTAGTTGCTGTAACGTCTGCGCCAGCATTTTTTCACTACCCCCTTCGATACGTCGGCGCAGCTGACTAAAACGCTGTGGCTCACCATCACGTAGCGCCCAAAACACCAACATGCCCCAACGACCAGTGACATGGCGCAAAATTTCACGAGAGGGGCACTGATTAGAAAACACATCCCCACGCTCAAAGCGATTATTCGATGTCATGGAATGCTCCGTTTCGTAAAAGCCCCATACTTACCTTTTGGTCAGTACTTACTAAAAGTTAGCTTGTAGTCTAACCTAGATTCATCCACTCACCAATCCATGGAGATGTAAAAATGATTTTAGTAACAGGCGCCTCAGGCCAATTAGGACAACTGATCATCGCCAGCTTATTAGCACGTGGCGTTGCCCCTGAAACCATCGTCGCCGCGGTACGCAGCCCAAGCAAGGTTACGCATTTGAGCGAACGTGGCGTACAGGTGCGCCAAGCGGACTACAACGATCCCAGCACATTAGAGCAAGCCTTTGCTGGTGTGACACGAGTGATGTTGGTCTCTTCTAGTGAAGTGGGCCAGCGTGCAGCGCAGCATCAAAATGTCATCGCTGCTGCCAAAGCTGCGGGTGTAGAATTGCTGGCTTACACCAGTATTTTGCACGCCGATTCATCGCCACTGGCGCTGGCTGAAGAACACCGCGCCACCGAGGCAGCGTTAAAGGCCTCTGGCGTACCGCATGTATTACTGCGTAATGGCTGGTATTCAGAAAACTACACCATGAGCGCAGCGATGGCGGTCGAGCACGGCGCCGTATTGGGTAGCGCGGGCGAAGGGCAATACGCCACCGCCACACGTGCTGACTACGCCGATGCCGCTACGATCGTGCTAACCTCAGAGCAGCAAGCAGGTAAGATCTATGAGTTGGCTGGCGATGAAGCTTTTACCTTATCGCAGTACGCTGCCTATCTATCTCAAATCAGCGGCAAAGAGGTGGTTTACCAAGACCTTCCTGAAGCAGAATACGCCAAAGTATTGGTCGATATCGGTTTACCCGAAGGCTTCGCCAACATCCTAGCAGACTCTGATGTGGGCGCTTCAAAAGGCGGCTTGTTTGACGACAGCCATACTCTGTCTGAATTGATAGGGCGCCCAACGACACCGATCCAAGACAGTATCAAAGTTGCCTTAGGCTAAGTTTGCCAAGCGCCAAGACACAGGCAGAAGCCTTGGCATTCACGTCAGAAAGCGGAATAATAATTGTTATTTCGCTTTCAACCTGACGACAGAATATGACCACCCAACGCTTCTCACGTATCGAAACAGTGCTGCAGTATTTGCACGACAATCTGGCCGAGCAGCATACGGTGGCCTCATTGGCGCAGGTCAGTTGCTGGTCTCGCTGGCAGTTTCAGCGCGTATTCAACGATGTCACTGGGCTGAGCGTCGCCCAGTATGTCCGTGAACTGCGTTTAAGCCGAGCGGCAGAAGCCTTGCTTGATAGCCAAGCCAAGCACATCGATATCGCGTTAAGCTGTGGCTTCGACTCTGAAATCAGCTTTCATCGCGCCTTTAAACAACAGTTTGGCTGCACGCCAGGCCAATACCGTAAACGCGGTAAACGCGTCGCCTTAAAAACACCGCTGCGCAGCATCGCTCAGCAAGCGCCCGCCGACACGCACGCGTTTCGCCAAATACGCATCGAAACCCAGCCAAGCTTTACTCTGATCGGTCTATCCGCCACGATTCAAGGGCCGTTTTCAAATGCGCCCAACTTCACTGAAACTGTGCCTAAAATTTGGCAGCGCTATCATTCTGTCTGTAACAGTGCCGACGCGACACTCAAGTTCGATGCGCCATTTATCGGTGTCATTGACACTCGCGATCCTAGCGAAGCACCTTTGGCGGAAAAGTTGATCTACTGGGCTGGACGCGCCGACAATGCTGCCTGTACATCCATTCCCACACAGCTTGAGTGCCTAACGTTGCCAGAGCAAACCTATGCGGTGATCCCGATTGAGGGAGATGTACGTCAAATAGAGCAGGCGCTACGTTGGTTTATGCATACTTGGTTGCCTAATTCGACTTATCGCGGGGTAGCGGGGTTTGAGCTCGAAATCTATCCAAGCGATTATGATCCGGCTTTGAGCAGCAGCCATATGGAATACTGGCTACCAATCGTGCCGCGCGCAGAAGATGCCTGACGAACATCGTAGGTTGCACCAAATGGTTAAGTAGCGGATACTGTACTTAATAAAATGAGACTTATTCTCAATTTTATTTATGTATCGGAGTTTACGTTCCATGGCTAATCGTGCGTTATTTACCCCTACGTTAATCGCTATTGCCGTCGCTGGTAGCAGTTTATCTCTGCAGGCAGCCGAACCGAGCACGCGCTTACTGGATACCTTAACCGTCACTAGCGAAACCTATCGTAATACCGGTACCAAAAACCAATTAGACACGCAAAGTACGCCGCAAAGTGTCACGACAATCGATTCACAATCGTTAGAACAGCGCGGTGCTGAATCATTGTCCGAAGCCGTGCGCTACACCTCCGGTATCAATACCGAGCTGCGCGGTGGCGCGGTGACGCGCTTGGATCTGTTTAACATCCGTGGCTTCATCAACTACCAAAACTATTATGACGGCATGCAGCTGTTGTACAACGATTGGAACTTACAGCCACAAATCGACGGCGCGGCCATCGAGCATGTCGAAGTCTTTAAGGGGCCAACTTCTGCGCTGTATGGCTACATGCCGCCTGGCGGCATGGTCAATATCATCCCTAAAGCGCCGCAAGCCGAATCACAGCACTCAATTGAGCTGGCGATCGGCAGTAGCAACAAACGCGATGCCGAATTTGACAGCACGGGCGCCCTAAGTGATGACGTGAATTACCGCGTTGTCGGTGCGATTCGCCAAAAAGATGGCCAAGCCGAGACCGCCAAAGAAGAACGCATCATGGTCGCGCCATCGCTAGAATGGCAAGCCAGTGATGACACCCTAGTTAACCTCAATTTCTATTATCAAAAAGACCCAGAGATGGGTATCTATACCTCATTACCAGCAAAGGGCACGCTGCAGTCCAACATTAACGGCCCCTTGGACAGCGATGCTTATTCAGGTGATGCCAACTGGAATACCTACGACAAAGAAGTCGCACTGTTGGGTTACAAGGTGGACCATAAGATTAATGACCAGTGGCGTTTCTTACAAAACGCGCGCTTTATGGATGCCAGCGCACTGCAAGAAAACACTTACTCTACGGGCTTAGCCGCAGACGAGCGCACCTTATCTCGCCGCGCTTATTTAACCGATGAAGACAGCAAAGGCCTGACCATTGATAACCAATTTGCCGCCGAATTAGAAAGCGGCGCCATGACACACCATCTATTGTTCGGGTTGGATTACACCAAGCTGAAGTCAGACATTCGCTACGAAGACGGCGCCATCGCAAGCATCGATTTGTATAACCCCAACCACTATCTAGTCGATCGCGACACTCTGACTTATACACCGGCGTACCACAGCGACTTCACCATCGACAAAGAGCAAACCGGCTTATATGTTCAAGACCAAATCGAGTGGGGCAATTGGGTACTGTTAGGGGGCTTACGCCATGATCGCTTCTTATCCACGGAAAAGGGCGTGCAATACGGTGCGCCACGAGATGCACGTATCAGCCAACGCTTCACCAGTGGCCGTGCCGGCGTGCTTTACCGCTTCGACAATGGTCTATCGCCGTATCTTAACTACGCCCAAAGCTACGAGCCAGTGTCCGGCTCAGACCGTTTTGGCACACCGTTTGAACCGTCTGAAGGCGAACAATGGGAGGCGGGTATCAAGTTTGAAAATGCCGATACGGTCGCTACCTTGGCTGGCTATCAAATCGATAAAACCAAGGTCGAAACACGCGACCCAGACGGCACCGCTTACGATGTGATTCAAGTGGGCGAGGTGCGTTCACGTGGCCTAGAGGCCGATGTCACCCATTACCTAAACGATGAGTGGGACGTACGCGGCGCGCTGACATTACAAGACGCCGAAGTCACTGAAGATACCAATTTGAAGGGCAACACACCGATCTGGGTGCCCGAAAAGCAGCTTAGCGCGTGGCTTAACTATCAACCGATTGAAGGCAAGTTAGCGGGTGCTAACTTCGGCTTGGGAGCACGCTATATCGGCGAGATGGAAGCCGATGCGCAAAACTCTGACACTGTCCCCTCGGTGACATTAGTCGACGCGGCAGTCAGCTATGATTTGGCGATGCTTAACCGCGACCTTGAAGGCGCCAGCGTACGCTTTAGCGTCAGCAACTTGACCGATGAGCAATATGTCAGCTGTTATGACACCGACAATTGCTGGTTTGGTGCCGAACGCCAGTACGAGCTCAGCGCGCGCTATGAGTTCTAAACTATGATGACGTTAATCTATGCAAGCACTGACTAACCTGACACAGGCCATTAGCCCTGACTTTACTCAAGTCAGGATCGACTCCGGCAGCGTTATTTTAGCGTCGCGTCCCCATTATGGGACGGCGCGCTTAGCGCACCGCATTGCCCAAGGCGCCCCCGAAGCGGGAGCGCCTTTTTGGCGTTTACGCACGTGGGGTATGTTGATTTGGCAGCCGGTGTTTTTGGCAATACTCAGTGTCCATGGTTTACAGTCACGCTTGGTGGGCTTAGCGCAACTCGACCTGCGCCAACAACATAACTACACCCTTGGCTTTGCCTTACCCAGTCACGCACGCTTACTCACGGCGCCAGATACAGAACGCGCTATGGTGCCGACAGCGGCGGATTTGCAACGCCTTTGTCAGCGCTATGCTAACGCCTTATCAACCCAACTACACAGCCGTGAGCCACTGCTGATGGCCATCTTAGCCGATACCATTTTCACCACCTTAGAGCATCTGGTGGCACAGCAACTGATCACGCCTACAGGTGAACACAGTGCCACTTGGGTCTATCAACAAGGACAAAAATGGTGTCAGCTGATGGGCCTTAAAGTCCCCAAAACCGCACAGCGCTTGCAACAGGAGCAGAGCAGTTTTCAGCGTAAAACCTGCTGCTTAATCTACCGCTGTGAAGGCTTTAGCGAGTGCGCTAATTGCCCGCGAGCCAAACGTACCAAGCAAGCCGTTTCCTAAATAGCAGACATAAAAAAGCCCAGCACTAGGCTGGGCTTTCGCTACCAAGATCGTACTGAGGACTTATACGTCCAAGTTTGCCACTGTTAGGGCGTTGTCTTGAATAAAGTTACGACGTGGTTCCACTTCGTCACCCATCAATGTGGTAAACATCTGATCGGCAGCTACCGCATCATCGATGGTCACACGCAGCATACGACGCGCATCTGGGTCCATGGTGGTTTCCCAAAGCTGCTCAGGGTTCATCTCACCCAGACCTTTGTAGCGCTGGATGCTTAGGCCACGCTGGGCTTCTTTCATCAGCCAGGCTTTCATAGCTTCGATGGTGGTCACGGTTTCTTTGCGCTCACCACGCTGGATGTAAGAACCCGCTTCAAACAGTTCGTAAACGGTTTCTGACATCGCCACAATGCGTTGGTACTCAGGTGATGTGAAGAACGCCGCTTCAAAGCGGTAGCGCGTGCTCACACCGTGAGACATGATGTCGACAACCGGTAGGTAAAGGTTACGCTCGCTGTCTTTTTCAACACCGAAGTCAAAACGGAAGCCAGTACGCACGTCTAGCGGCATTTGTGCTGCTAGCGCATCGACCCATGTTTGTACCTCTGTTTCACTGCTCAATTGATCAGTGGTCAGCTCTTTGCAGTACAAAAGCTTGTTCATCACATCTTTCGGGTACACACGCGACATGCGATCAATGTCTTCTTCAATCTTGATAAAGTCACGGATCAGCTTCGCTAGGCCTTCGCCTTGGATACTTGGTGTTTCTTCGTTAACGAAGAACTTGGCACCGTCCAACGCCACTTCAATCAAGAATTGCTCCAACGCTGGCTCATCTTTGATGTATTGCTCTTGCTTACCGCGTTTGATCTTAAACAGCGGTGGTTGCGCGATAAAGATGTGACCACGCTCGATGATTTCCGGCATTTGACGGAAGAAGAAGGTCAACAGCAGAGTACGAATGTGCGAGCCGTCGACGTCGGCATCGGTCATGATAACGATGCTGTGGTAACGCAGTTTGTCGGCGTTAAATTCGTCACGGCCGATACCACAACCCAGTGCGGTGATCAGAGTGCCCACCTCAGCAGACGAAAGCATCTTGTCAAAACGCGCTTTTTCGACGTTTAGGATCTTACCTTTTAGCGGTAGGATCGCTTGTGTACGACGATCACGACCTTGCTTCGCCGAACCACCCGCAGAGTCACCCTCCACTAGGTAGATTTCTGAAAGCGCTGGGTCTTTTTCCTGACAGTCAGCCAATTTACCTGGTAGACCGGCGATGTCTAGAGCACCTTTACGGCGAGTCATATCACGAGCACGGCGCGCCGCCTCACGGGCACGAGCCGCATCTAGCATCTTGTTAACGATGATCTTGGCTTCGTTTGGCTTCTCAAGTAGGTACTCGGCGAAGCGTTTCGCCATTTCCTGCTCAACCGCGGTTTTCACTTCTGATGAAACCAGCTTGTCTTTGGTCTGAGAAGAGAACTTCGGATCCGGTACTTTCACCGATACGATGGCCGTCAAACCTTCACGACAGTCATCTCCTGAGGTCGCTACCTTTTGCTTCTTAGCTAGGCCTTCCGATTCGATGAAGTTGTTCAGCGTACGTGTTAACGCGCCACGGAAGCCCGCTAAGTGCGTACCACCATCACGTTGTGGAATGTTGTTGGTGTAACAAAAGATGTTTTCTTGGAAGCCTTCGTTCCACTGCAGCGCCACTTCAACGGCGATGCCATCGTCGAGATCGTCACGTTGACAGATAAAGTGGAAAATATCGTTGATCGGCTGCTTGTTGGTATTCAAGTGCTCAACGAATGACTTCAAACCACCTTCGTAATTAAAGAATTCTTCTTTGCCGCTGCGCTCATCTTTCAGATGGATCGCCACGCCTGAGTTTAGGAATGACAGCTCGCGCAAGCGCTTAGCTAGGATGTCGTAGACAAACAGAATGTTGGAGAAGGTTTCCGCAGACGGTTTAAAGTGGACTGTTGTACCAGCACCATCGGATTCACCCACCACGGCAAGCGGTGATTGTGGCACACCGTGAGCATAGTTCTGCTCGTAGATTTTGCCGTTTTTACGGATCGTTAAGGTCACAGTTTCTGATAAGGCGTTTACCACCGATACACCCACACCGTGCAGACCGCCGGATACTTTGTAGGAGTTATCGTCAAACTTACCACCAGCGTGCAGTACAGTCATGATGACTTCCGCCGCCGAGACACCTTCTTCTGGGTGCATCTCAACCGGAATACCACGACCATTGTCCGATACAGAAATAGACTCGTCTGGGTGAATAATGACTTTGATGGTATCACAGTGGCCCGCTAGTGCTTCGTCGATGGAGTTATCCACCACCTCAAACACCATGTGGTGCAAACCGGTACCATCATCTGTATCACCGATATACATACCGGGACGCTTACGTACCGCGTCTAGCCCCTTGAGCACCTTGATACTGGACGAATCGTAACTATTTTCACTCATTTAACTCTCCTGCAAACCTTTGCTCGTTTGGGACAGTTCGCCTTCATTCATGGAGAAATGACGAACGTCTGTCTGATCGGACCAATCAAAATCCATGCTATCTGGTCCAACGCTGGTAATAAAAATTTGGCTCGCCAAGGATTCCAACAATTGGCAGAGCTTGCGGCGGTGGTTAGCGTCTAACTCGGCGGGCAAATCGTCCACCAAAAACACTAACTGTCGACCGCGCTCAATTAAGAGCTGACCCTGGGCGATTTTAAGCGCTGATACCACCAATTTTTGCTGGCCTCGAGACAAGGTATCGAGAGCGTCGCCGGTCGGCGTTTTGACGCGCAAATCGGCGCGCTGTGGCCCCGTATTGGTGTATCCAAGATCTATGTCGCGCTGGTAACTGTGCTCAATTGCCTCTGGCAAGGATTTTTGGGCGTCCCAACCTTGGAAGAACTGCAATTGCACGCTCAGCCCTGGCGCTAGTTGTTTTAGCACCGCTTCAAAATGCGGTGTCAGGGCGGCGCAGTACGCTTTACGCGCCTGATTGACTTGCTCGCCTAAGCGAATCAACTCTTGATCAAACGCCGCCAGTAAATTGGCCGCTATTTTACCACGTCTGAGTAAGCTATTCCGCTGTTTTAACGCTTTTTGCCAACCGCGCCATGCATTAATAAAGTGCTCATCAAAATGGAATACGCCCCAGTCGACAAACTGACGTCTGACCTTGGGTGAGCCTTCTAATAAACGGAACGCATCAGGGTTGATTAGCTGCACTGGTAAGCGCTCCGCCAGCTCCACCGCAGACTGCGCTGGGCGGCCTTGGATGCGCACTTCGACCGCACCGTCGCGGGTGCGCTTAATGCCGACGGGTAAACGCTGATGGCCATCTTCGACTTGAGCAAACACGACGCATTCTTGTTGCTCATGTTGGATGTAGGTTTTGTGTTTGTGGCTACGAAACGAGCGCCCCAAAGACAATAGGTGGATGGCTTCTAATATAGAGGTTTTGCCGCTGCCGTTTTCGCCAACGATAATGTTTACTTGCGGCGAGGGGTCTAGCCGCACCTGACTTAAGTTGCGTAAACGCGAGATATCAAGACGGGCCAACGGCATAAAAAAAGGCCTAGAAAGGCAAGGGCGCGAACGCGCCCTTGGGTGATATTACAGACGCATCGGCATGACAACGTATTGTGAAGCATGGCCTTGGCCTTCTTCGATCAATGCGCTGCTGTTCGAGTCGTTCAAAGAAATACGGACTTCTTGAGAATCCACTACACCCAATACATCCAATAGGTAACCGACGTTGAAGCCAACTTCTAGGTTATCACCTTGGTACTGTACCAAAACGGATTCTTCGGCTTCTTCTTGCTCTGGGTTATTGGCAAATACTTGCAGCATGCCATTGGACAAGATTAAGCGCACACCACGGTATTTTTCATTAGATAGAATCGAGGCGCGCAAGAATACTTGGCGTAGTTCAAGACGATCCGCTGTCACCACTTTTTCATTATTACGCGGGATAACGCGGTGATAATCAGGGAACTTGCCGTCAACTAGCTTAGACGTGAAGGTGTAATCGGCAACTTTGGCACGAATGTGGTTGGCACCAATGGTCAGCTCGACTTCGTCTTCCGAATCGTTTAATAGACGGTTTAGTTCAAGTACGCCTTTACGTGGCACGATCACTTGCGTCAGATCGCCTTGTACTTGGGCATCTTCGATCGCTGTCGCCAGACGGTGACCGTCAGTTGCTACGGCACGCAATTGGCCATCGGCTACTTCAAATAGCATACCGTTTAGGTAGTAGCGCACGTCTTGGTTGGCCATGGCAAAGCCAGTGCGATCAATCAGCTTGCGTACGTTGCCTTGCGGGATTTTGACCGTCAGATCACCCTGCATATCTTGGATATTAGGGAACTCTTCGGCAGGCAAAGTCGACAAGGTAAAACGTGAACGACCTGAGCGAATCACCGCTTTTTGTTCGTCTAACGAAAATTCGATCACAGCGCTATCTGGTAAGCTTTTGCAAATATCCATCAGCTTACGCGCAGGTACCGTGATGCGACCTTCTTGGCATTCATCTAGTGGTGCGCGACCGACCAGTTCCACCTCGAGGTCGGAACCCGTTAGCGTTAAAGTCTGGTCTTTTACTTCTACCAACACGTTCGCTAATACTGGCATCGTTTGTTTACGCTCAACGACACCCGCCACCAACTGTAGGGGCTTGAGTAGTGTCTCGCGGACGACTGAAAATTTCATTCTTTTCCTCGTTAATTCAAAGTCTTAGACCAATTAGGTGGTCAGAATGCGCATTAATTGTTTGTAATCTTCACGGATATCCGAGTCCGTGTCCTGCAATTCTTTAATCTTACGAATCGCATGCAAAGCGGTCGTGTGGTCACGTCCACCAAAGGCTTCACCGATTTCTGGCAAGCTATGGTTGGTCAGCTCTTTGGCCAACGACATCGCCACTTGGCGCGGCCTGGCCACTGAGCGACTGCGACGTTTTGACAACAGATCGCTGATTTTAATCTTGTAATACTCGGCAACGATACGCTGAATATTATCAATGTTCACCAACTTGTCCTGCAAGGCCAATAAGTCTTTTAACGACTCACGCACAAAATCCGGCGTGATGGCACGGCCAGTAAAGTGCGAGTTGGCAATCACGCGTTTCAATGCGCCTTCTAGTTCACGCACATTGGAGCGAATTTTTTGGGCAATGAAGAAGGCCGAATCGTAAGACAGTTTAACACCGCTTTCGTCCGCCTTGCGCATCAAAATCGCCACTCGCGTTTCCAACTCAGGCGGCTCAATGGCAACCGTTAAGCCCCAACCAAAACGTGATTTGAGACGATCTTCAAGGCCTTGGATCTCCTTAGGGTAGCGATCACAAGTCAAGATCATCTGCTGACCACCTTCTAACAAGGCGTTAAACGTGTGGAAAAACTCTTCTTGGGTACGGTCTTTGCCAGCAAAGAACTGAATATCGTCGATCAACAAGGCGTCAACTGAACGGTAATAACGCTTAAAGTCATTGATCGCGTTAAGTTGTAACGCTTTGACCATATCCGCCACGAAACGCTCGGAGTGCAAATACACCACCTTCGCATTCGGGTTATGGCGCATTAGCTCAGTACCGACCGCTTGCATTAAGTGGGTTTTACCTAGGCCAACACCGCCGTAAATAAACAGTGGGTTGTACGCACCGCCAGGGTTTTCTGCTACTTGCTGCGCCGCAGCATGGGCCAATTGGTTCGACTTACCTTCGACAAAGTTTTCGAAAGTAAATGAGTTATTCAAGTTGGCACCGTGGTTGATACCACCTTCTACTTCCACCTTACGATTAGGCGGTGTTAAAGGTAGTTGCCCTTGTTCGTACGGCTCAGGCTCTGGACGAGGATAATGGTCGCCAAGTGTTAACGGCGCTTCGAATTCAATCTCTGGACCATCCTGATCTTCATCGTCCATCAGACTAAAGCCCGGGCTATAGCCTGATTCAAACTTTGGCTCGGGCATAGAAGGTGCTCGAGGCGCAGGCTCAGGCGTCGCTGGTGCAGGAGCAGGCGGCGGCGGTGGCGTATTGGTTTGACTGAAGCCACTTTGACGCACCGAAAACACAAGATTAGGCGCAGGGCCCGCACCAGCAAACTCCGATAACAGCTCTTTAATACGCGTTTGGTACTTGTTCGTCACCCAATCGAGCACAAAACGATTCGGTGCATACAGGCACAGATCGCCATTAGACTCGGCTTCCGCTTGCAGCGGACGAATCCATGTATTGAATTGCGATGTGGAAAACTCTTCCTGCAGGGTCGCAAGACAGCGCTCCCAATACTGCAAAGACACGATAGACGCTCTCCCTGATTGAGTAGAAAAATCGGTAAATTTGAAATAAGAGGGGGATTCTAACGTTCTCGATTGCAGTTATCCACAAAAAAATGTGCGCGCAGCGCACACGCTCTTTTTTTCAGGACATGTTAATAACAGTCATACTTATACACACCAGTGCATTAAATCACCTAGATGTGCATAAACAAGCCACTTATCAACATATTAACAAGCCTATCAATAAGATCTTTTGCACAGGGAAATTTGTAGGATAACTATTTGTTAATTAATAATTTTATAAATTAATAAAATTCCTTTGTGGATAATATAAATGGCGCATTTAATTTTTTATTCACATCACCACAATAAACTTGTGTATAACCTTATGAATGAATTTGTGGTTAAATTATTTACAGAAATGCGCGTTCAGTGGATTGAATTGCGCCGCTAAACCCACTAGAATTCGCGCCCTGATTTTGTAATCAAACCAAGAGGCTTGGCGGACGCTAACCCTCACACTCAGAACACTGATTCAGTGAGAGAATTGAAATGAAAAGAACTTTCCAACCTAGCGTACTAAAACGTAAACGCGCACACGGTTTCCGTGCTCGCTCGGCAACTAAAAACGGTCGTAAAGTATTGGCGGCTCGCCGTGCTCGCGGTCGTAAGGTTCTAAGCGCGTAATCTTTGATGACCCGCTTTATGTTTCCCCGGCAGGTCAGGCTCCTGAATGCCGGGGACTACCAATCTGTCTTTAACGACACCTCTTCTAAAGTCTTCGCAGGCGAATTTCTGCTATTAGCAAGAAAACAAGATAGCCAAGCTAGGCTCGGTCTTATTGTGTCTAAAAAAACCGATAAGCGTGCTGTTGGCCGTAATCGCATCAAACGCGTTGTGCGGGACTCATTCCGACATCATCAAGACGTGCTCAACGGCTTGGATATTATTTTCCTCGCGCGCCAAGGCATTAAAGATGTGGATAACCCTGAGTTGCATAAGCGCCTTGAAAAAGCGTGGAAACAACTGGCGAAGAAAGCCCAAAAGCCCAATTCTGGACAAAAACAACGCAACTCGTCGCAGAAATAGGCTGAAAAATCAGCTAAAGGCTGGTTTAATACGGCGTGATTTTTAAAAGGGTGTTTTCACCTCCATTGTCCAACCAAACAAATTAGTTGAATACCATGGATTTCAGACGTTACTTTTTATGGGGAGCGCTGTTTGTCAGCGGCTACCTGTTGTTCTTGCAGTGGAACCAAGACTACGGCACCACAGCAACCGCTCAAAAAGCAGGTACGCCAAGCGAAACCGTTGTCGCAGCCAATGCCGACTCGGACCTTCCAAGCGCGAGCACCTCAACTCAAGCTGCCAGCGACAGTGAAATTCCTGACCAAGCAACGCCGGTTGCCGAAGGGGAACTGATTCACGTCACTACCGATACGCTCGATGTGGCCATCAACCCGAAAGGTGGTGACCTTGTTGAAGCCTCGTTACTGCAGTACATGAAAACCAACAATGGCGATGAGCCATTTGTGATCCTTGATAATGGCGGCGAACGTCTTTACGTGACACAAAGTGGTTTGATTGGCCGTGACGGTCCTGATGCTAGCGGTTCACGCCCGATGTACAGCACTGAGCAAACGTCTTACAGCCTAAATGAAGGCGAAGACACGCTGGAAGTTAACCTGTACTACACCGACGCCAAAGGCATTAGCTACACCAAAACGTTTGTCTTCACCCGTGGTACTTACAGTATCCGTCAATTGATCACGGTGAATAACACCAGTGAACAAACATGGCGTGGTAACCTGTTTGCACAGATCAAACGTGACAACAGTGAAGACCCAAGCACCGCAACCAACATGGGCTTACAGCCATTCTTGGGCGGCGCCATCTCTGACGAAGAAAACCCTTACGATAAAATCTCCTTTGACGACATGGCTGAAGAGCCTGTTAAAGAGACGACCACAAAGGGCTGGGTAGCGTTATTGCAACACTACTTCGTATCGGCTTGGATTCCAGAGCAAGGCCAAAAAGTGACGCTGCAAGCGCGCACCAACAATGGCTTTAACCTAATCGGCTTTACTGGCTCTGCAGTCGAAGTACCAGCAGGCCAACAAGGCACGCTAAGCTCGACCTTCTATGTCGGTCCTAAGCTTCAAGACCAACTTGCAGCAACGGCTGAAAACCTAGACCTAACCGTGGATTACGGCTGGTTGTGGTGGCTAGCTCAGCCGCTATTCTGGTTGCTAACAGCGATTCAATCGTTTGTTGTGAACTGGGGTGTGGCCATCATCTTGATCGTCGTCTGTGTGAAAGCTTTGTTCTTCAAACTGTCTGCAGCAAGCTACCGTTCGATGGCGAAAATGCGTAAGTTTGGCCCAGAGCTTACTCGTCTACGTGAGCAATACGGCGATGACCGTCAAGCCATGTCACAAAAGATGATGGAGCTGTACAAGAAAGAGAAGATCAACCCACTTGGGGGCTGTCTACCGATCTTAGTACAAATGCCGGTATTCCTATCCCTTTACTGGGTATTGATGGAATCAGTCGAGCTACGTCACGCGCCATTTATGCTGTGGATCACCGACTTGTCGGCGATGGACCCTTACTTCGTACTACCGATCCTAATGGGTCTGAGTATGCTAGGTCAGCAAGCGCTTAACCCAACGCCGCCAGACCCAATGCAAGCACGTATCATGAAGATCATGCCGATCGCCTTTACGTTCTTCTTCTTGTGGTTCCCGGCAGGTCTTGTACTGTACTGGGTAGTGAACAACACCTTATCGATTATCCAGCAGTACGTGATCACCAAAAACATCGAGAAAGGCGAAGGCTAAAGCGCCGGCTTTTTCTAAGTGTTAAAAAAGGCTTCCTTCGGGAGGCCTTTTTGCATTGAAAGACGTACACTTACTCTATTATTTTTTGTTACACAGGCCGTTATGTCAGATTTTCAGCAGCTTATCGATCAAGACACCATTGTTGCCCAAGCGACCGCACCAGGTCGCGGCGGCGTAGGCATCGTGCGCCTTTCCGGCGCTAAAAGCCGAGCGATTGCCGAAGCCATCATTGGCTTTGAGCCAACGCCACGTCACGCGCACTATGTGCCGTTTAATGATGCTCAAGGTGAGCAATTGGACATGGGCATCGCGCTGTATTTTCCAGGCCCGAACTCGTTTACCGGCGAAGATGTATTTGAGTTACAAGGGCATGGTGGGCCTGTCATCATCGATATGCTACTGAGCCGCTGTGTTGCCTTGGGCGCACGCTTAGCGCGCCCAGGTGAATTCTCAGAGCGTGCCTTTTTGAATGATAAAATGGACCTAACGCAAGCCGAAGCGATCGCCGATTTGATCGACTCATCGTCTGAGCAGGCCGCTAAATGCGCCTTGCGCTCGTTACAAGGGGCGTTTTCTAAACGCGTCGATGAGCTGGTCGAAGCTCTGATTCATTTGCGTATCTATGTCGAAGCAGCGATCGACTTCCCAGAAGAAGAAATCGACTTTATCGGCGATGGTAAAGTTGCTGCGCAGTTAGGTGATATTCGCGACAAGCTGAACAGCGTAATGCAAGAGGCCAACCAAGGCGCTTTGTTGCGTGAAGGCATGAGTGTGGTGATTGCAGGGCGCCCGAATGCGGGTAAATCGAGTCTTTTGAATGCTCTGTCAGGTAAAGATTCGGCCATCGTAACCGCCATCGAAGGCACCACTCGTGACGTCCTACGCGAGCACATCCACCTAGACGGTATGCCGCTACACATCATTGATACTGCAGGCTTGCGTGACAGCCCGGACGAAGTCGAGCGCATTGGTATCCAGCGTGCTTGGGAAGAAATCCACAAAGCCGATCGCATCCTGCTGATGGTCGACAGTCAGTCAGTCGATTCCAATGATCCGCGTGATATCTGGCCAGAATTTATGGACCAACTTCACACCCGCGATCATCTCACCCTGGTGCGCAACAAGGTCGATCTGACCCAAGAAAGCACTGGCTACGAAGAAGTAAACGGCCTGCCTGTGATCTCACTATCGGCGAAAACCAACGATGGCGTCGATGCATTGACGACGCACCTTAAGAGCGTAATGGGCTTTGACAGCACCACCGAAGGCGGCTTTATCGCCCGCCGTCGCCACATCGAAGCCCTGCAAAAAGCCAACCGCTACCTAGATGCTGGCTTTGATCAACTGCACGGCCATGGCGCAGGGGAATTGCTTGCCGAAGACCTTAAAGAAGCACAAAACGCCCTCAGCGAAATCACCGGCGCGTTTAGCAGTGACGACTTGCTGGGTCGTATCTTTGGTTCATTCTGTATTGGTAAATAAGGCGCTGACCACGTGAGGCCTTAAACAAGACCTCACGTGGCGCTATGCGTTTAGATAAGGGTTAAAGTAATACTAAGCTCAGTACATACACCATCAGCATAGCGGTAATACCTTGGATCAGCGTCGCCATGGTTTGGGCTTTGTAGGCTTGTTTAACGCTCATACGGCTAAACTGTGTTACGACCCAGAAGAAGCTATCATTGGCATGCGATACTGTCATCGCACCAGCACCAATCGCCATTACCGTTAGAACACGCCCCATTTCACTATCCAAGCCGATATCTCCCAGCAGTGGCGCAACCAAAGCGGAAGTCGTCACTAGGGCTACTGTCGAAGAGCCTTGCGCCGATTTTAATGCAGCAGACACTACAAACGGCATAAAGATACCAATGCCCAACGCAGACAAAGTGCTACCCAAATATTCGCCAAGCGCGGTCGCTTTCAATACGGCACCAAACGCGCCGCCAGCCCCCGTGATAAGCAAGATGGGCGCCGCCGCAACTAAGCCTTCACTAATACGATCACTAAAATCGCTCATTTTATGCTCTCCCTTAAGTAGGGGTAGCGAGAGGAATAAGCCAATAATTAGGGCATTAAGCGGCTGACCTAAGAAGTTTAACAGCTCAAATAACAGGCCTTGACCTAATGGTGCCGACGGAAAGTTAGCAATAGACCCAAAACAAATCAGTAGGATCGGTACGAAGATCGGTGCAAACGATTTCAATGGGCTTGGTAATACGCCGTAGCTCTGTTTAAGGGCTTCGTAATCGGTATTTTCGAACATCAAATTCTCAGCGCCTTCACCATTAGGTTGGGTATCTTTGAAACGATTAGCCCAAAACATACCTGCTAATGCTGCAACTAGAGCAACCAATACACCTACGCCAATCACCAAACCTAAATTCGATTCCAAGCCCAAGTTCCCCGCCGCTGCGATAGGACCAGGCGTGGGAGGAACAAAGGTATGCGTTGCGTATAAACCCGTTGCTAACGCCACACTCATGGCCACACTCGAAACTTTCATACGATTGGCCATCGACTGTTTTAATGAGTTCAAAATGACATAGCCTGAGTCACAAAATACGGGTATGGATACAATGTAACCAATGATCGACATGGTCAGCGTTGGAAAGCGCTTCCCCAATAGCTTAACGATTGCATCAGCCATAGTAATCGCGGCACCACTTTTCTCTAAAATAGTGCCAATAATAGTCCCCAGAACGATCACCAACCCAATGTAACCTAAAATACCACCAAAGCCCGAGGAAATGGTTTTAGCAATGGTAGTGGCAGGCAAACCATAGGCAAAGGCTGCAATAAATGCGGCCAATAATAGGGTGAGGAAAGGATGGAGTTTGTACTTTGAGGTCGCCACTACGATAAACGCAATAACGGCAATTAGTATCAATACTAGCGTCATGGTAATTCCCTTTTTAATTGTTTTAATACTGGTGCATCACCAGTTGGATAGCCATTGCTCATCTAAAGCGAAAGGCTATTAAGCTTGTGCCATTTTGTGCCAATGGGCAACTTAGGACTATAAATTTTTTTTATTTTATAGTCCTAGAAAAATATCTATAGACTCACAATCACGCGTCCGCGCACACTGCCATCGAGCAGTTTGTGGGCGTATTCGGTGACGTCTTCGAGACCAATTTTGGCGCCGATTTGATCCAGATCGTCGCTGGTTAGTAGGCTTGCCAAGCGTTGCCACGCTTGCTCTCGATCCGCCAATGGGCGCATCACGCTATCAATGCCATACAGAGTGACGCCACGTAGGATAAAAGGCATGACAGTCGCTGGTAAGTCCATGCCTTGAGCCAAACCACAAGCGGTGACGGCACCGCCATATTGAGTTTGCGCGCAAGCATTGACCAGAGTGTGACTGCCGACGCAATCAACCACCCCCGCCCAGCGCTCTTTTTGCAGCGGTTTACCAGCTTCACTGAGCTCAGCACGATCAATGATGGTGCTGGCGCCGAGGTTTTTTAGGTAGTCTGCTTCATCAGGGCGCCCCGTACTGGCATGCACCTCAAAGCCCAATTTACTTAAAATACGCACGGCATAACTGCCAACTCCGCCATTGGCGCCGGTGACCAATATCGGGCCTTGCTCAGGCGTTAAGCCATGCTTTTCAAGTGCCAGAACACTGAGCATGGCGGTATAGCCAGCAGTACCGATGGCCATGGCTTGTTCGGCACTGAAGGCACTCGGTAATGCAATGAGCCAATCGCTGTTTAATCGCGCTTGTTCAGCTAAGCCACCCCAGTGGGTTTCACCCACACCAAAGCCGTTTAATAGCACCTGATCACCTGGTTTGAAGCGCGCGCTGCTTGAGGCCGTCACTTCGCCTACCAAGTCTATGCCTGGCACCATCGGAAACTGGCGCACCACAGGTGATTTTCCGGTAATCGCCAACGCGTCTTTGTAGTTGAGAGTGCTCGCTTGCACGGCAATCTCGACATCGCCTTGGGGTAACTCTGCGTCATCCACTTGGCGCAGTGTAGCGTGATAGCCTTGTTCATCTTTGTTAATGACCAGCGCATTAAACATGTGCGTCCTCCCGATTAGACTCTAGGTCTATAAGCAATAAATTTAGCGCGGTAACCCCGCGAGATAGAAGTGTTCAAAGTGCACCAATGGGCCACTTGATTGAGTCAGTCGCGCTCGCGCGACAGCGCCTTCCCAGCCGACCCAAAATACATGGGCAAGGGCGTCGATATCGGCGTCTTGCGCCAACAGTCCTTGTTGTTGCGCTAAGGCGAGACAATTTGCTACTTGATGCTGCCAACTTTGATAGGTCTCCAGTAATGCTTGGCGCATTGCGGCCGACAAGTGGCTGGCTTCTTGCTCCAAATTGCCCACTAAGCAGCCCCGTTCGTAGGCGTATTTTTCCATCCCTGTTCGCGCATCCGTCATAAAGCCGCGCAGACGTGAAAAGGGGGGTAACTGCTCATCCTCAAGATGGCGTGCCAACTTACGCTCAAAGTACTGACGATAATGAGCTAATACCGCGAGGCCAAACGCCTCCTTGCTGTCGAAGTAGTGATAAAACGATCCTTTAGGGATCTGTACCGAGCGCAACAAAGGCTCGAGCCCAGTGGCACTAAAACCCTGCTTGGTTAACCAGACAATACCTGCGTGCAATAACGCCTCACGCGTGTCCGAATAACTTAATTCAGTTTGTTTCGGGCGCCCCCGACGATTACTCACAGCTGTCATAGCAATTTCCTTTTAGACCGACCGTCTAAAAATAGAAGCTTGTTCACAGAAAGGCAAATACAGCGATAGCAGGCAGAGAAATGTTTGAAAAGTATCCACATTTGCTGGCGTCGACGAAAAAATGAGGGTTATGCACATAACATTGACGCCAGCAGGAGGTTGTCAAGATATTTTATTCACAAAATTTTTGCGCAAAAAATATGAAGATGAAAAAAAATCCTCATGATTGGCCTGTGGATTATTTTTTTAATAAAATGCTGTATGAATAACCAAAAATACCCACAAACCTCTTATTTTTCAGCACCTTATGTTAATAAAATAAATCAAAAATCACTGTGGACAAAATCGGTGACAAGTGCATAAGAAGTTTTGCACAGTTTAGGACAACTCCACAGTGTTAAATATGGCTTGTATAACTCACACTTTTATACACAAGGTTTGGTTATCCACATCACAAGCTTACGCGTATATAGTTAACAAGTTCTTAGGATCGTAAACTATTAATAAATAAAGAGTTTTATTTTTTATCAACAGAAAAAGCGTTCTTTAATAGCAAACATAAACATAAGAAAGACATATAATACTATTCTATTTATATATTTGATGACCGGGTTAATAGCGTGAGAGCTCTCTTTCAATTTGTGAATTAGCCGATATACTAGGCGCCCTGTTTCTTGAACTGTTCGTTTTTTATTCATTTACGAGGTCTTTGTGGATTTCCCAACTCGCTTTGATGTGATTGTAGTCGGTGGTGGTCATGCTGGTACCGAAGCCGCTTTAGCTGCAGCACGTATGGGTGTTAAAACCCTTTTATTAACACACAATATTGAGACACTGGGGCAAATGTCTTGTAACCCAGCGATTGGTGGCATCGGGAAGTCCCACCTTGTGAAAGAAATTGACGCACTAGATGGTGCCATGGCATTAGCGACTGATCGCTCAGGCATTCAATTTCGTACTTTAAATAGCCGTAAAGGGCCAGCAGTACGTGCCACTCGTGCGCAAGCAGACCGTATTTTGTATAAAGCGGCAATCCGACATACCTTGGAAAACCAAGAAAACCTATGGCTGTTTCAACAGTCTTGTGAAGACTTAATCGTTGAAGAGGGTGCTGCTCGTGGTGTCGTCACTCAAAGTGGTATCAAGTTTCACGGTAAAACGGTCGTACTAACAACCGGTACTTTCTTGGGCGGTGTTATCCACGTTGGCATGCAAAATTATTCAGGTGGCCGTGCTGGCGACCCTGCTTCGATTGGCTTAGCTGAAAAATTGCGTGCGCTACCGTTTCGCATTGACCGCTTGAAGACCGGAACGCCGCCGCGTATTGATGCGCGCTCAGTCGACTTTTCTGTCATGCAAGCGCAACCGGGTGATGACATTACACCGGTGATGTCTTACATGGGCAGCCGTGCATTGCATCCTGAGCAAATCAATTGCTTTATCACCCATACCAATGAACAGACACATGACATTATCCGTGCGGGCATGGATCGTTCACCGATGTACTCGGGTGTGATTGATAGCGTCGGTCCACGTTACTGTCCGTCGATTGAAGATAAGATTGTGCGTTTTGCTGATAAAAACTCACATCAGGTGTTTATCGAGCCAGAAGGCCTAACGACACATGAGTTGTATCCAAATGGTATTTCGACCTCGTTACCGTTTGACGTGCAATTAGAGTTAATCCGTTCGATGAAGGGCCTTGAAAACGCGCATATTACGCGTCCGGGTTACGCCATTGAGTACGATTACTTTAATCCACAAGACTTAAAGTACTCATTAGAAACCAAACATATGGACGGCTTATTCTTTGCTGGCCAGCTAAACGGCACTACTGGCTACGAAGAAGCGGGAGCACAAGGCTTATTGGCGGGTATGAACGCCGCGCTACAAGCACAAGACAAAGATCCTTGGACACCGCGCCGTGATGAAGCTTACATCGGTGTGCTGATTGATGATCTGATTACGATGGGCGCAAAAGAACCGTACCGCATGTTTACCAGCCGTGCCGAATACCGTTTGATCTTACGTGAAGACAACGCCGACATGCGTTTGACCGAAAAAGGTCATGAGCTTGGTTTGGTGAGCGAAGAGCGTTGGGCAGCATTTTGTGAGAAACGTGAAGCGATCGAGCGCGAAACACAGCGTATGAAGTCATCTTGGATTGTACCGAACACGCCAGAAGCAGAAGCGATTAATCCAAAGTTAGAAACGCCCATTTCTCACGAGTACAACTTGCTTGATTTGTTAAAGCGCCCTGGTGTGGAATACAAAGATGTCGCACATCTTAAAAATGCACCAGAACAAGCAGTGGCTGAGCAGGTTTCAGAGCAAGTGCAAATCTCGGTGAAATACGCCGGTTACATTGCGCGTCAGGCGGATGAGATTGAGCGTTTACGTCGTCAAGAAAATACGCCTTTACCAGATAACATTGATTACAGTGTCATTGATGGCTTGTCTAACGAAGTGAAACAAAAGTTAAACGAGGCACGTCCTGCGACCTTAGCCGCGGCGTCTCGTATTCAAGGAGTGACCCCTGCGGCCATATCTTTACTGTTAGTTCACTTGAAAAAACGTGCGATAAGCAGCAAAAGTGCCTAGAATCGGCAGTCTCTAGACTGCTTTTCTGGGAACTACTGTGAGTTACTTTGATACCTTAAAGTGGGGTGCCGATAAAATGGGCATCTCACTGTCTGATCAGACGATCGAACAGCTTGTGCAATACCTTGGCATGCTGCAAAAATGGAATAAAGCCTACAATCTTACCGCCATCCGTGATGCGGATAAGATGGTCTCGCTACATCTGCTCGACAGTTTAGCGACGATTCCTTTCATTACCGGACAAAAAATCATCGATGTCGGCACCGGCCCAGGTTTACCCGGTATGGTGTTAGCGATTTGTTTGCCGGATCGCGAATTCACCTTGCTGGACAGCAATGGTAAGAAAACCCGCTTTCTGACCCAAGTCAAAATGGAAATGGGTCTAAAAAATGTCACCGTTGCCAATGAGCGCGTTGAAACCCATGCCCATCAAGGTGCTTACGATCATGTTACCTCGCGCGCGTTTGCGTCGCTCGAAGACATGATTAATTGGTGCTTACCTTTACCGGCGGCAAATGGTAACTTTTTAGCGATGAAAGGGGTTTACCCCGAGGATGAATTGGTGAATTTACCGGATTCTGTATCCGTTCAAACCATTCAGCCATTAAGTGTACCTACCATTGATGCCGAGCGTCATATGGTAATCATGACCCGCAAAGGATAGAAACATGGCGCGTATCATCGCAGTGACCAATCAAAAAGGTGGCGTGGGCAAGACCACCACCTGCGTTAACCTAGCCGCTTCGTTAAGCGCAATGAAACGCCGTGTGTTATTGATTGATCTCGATCCTCAGGGAAATGCCACCACCGGCAGTGGTGTTGCAAAAGAAGAACTCGAAAAGTCTGTGTTTGATGTATTGGTAGGCACCCATGGTATTAAAGAGACCATGGTCCACTGTGAAACGGCAGGTTATAGCATCTTGCCAGCCAATGGAGATTTGACAGGCGCCGAAGTCGCTTTGTTGGATCTGCCAAGCAAAGAAACGCGCCTGCGAGCGAGCTTGTACGAAGTCGAGCATGACTTTGATTATGTATTGCTCGACTGCCCACCGTCACTAAACATGCTGACCGTTAACGCTTTAGCCGCGTCACAAGGTGTCTTAATTCCTGTGCAATGTGAGTACTACGCCTTAGAAGGTCTATCGGCGTTGCTACAGACCATTGAGACGATTTCGACGGCGTTGAACCCTGTATTGGAGATCGAAGGTATTTTGCGCACCATGTACGACCCGCGTCCAAGCTTGACCCATGATGTGTCGACGCAATTGGTCGAGTACTTTGGTCATAAAGTCTTCGATACGGTGATTCCGCGTAATATTCGCTTAGCGGAGGCGCCGAGTTATGGTTTACCGGTGCTGCATTACGAAAAGCAATCTCGAGGGGCGGTCGCGTACTTAGCGCTGGCTGGAGAATTTATCCGCAAACGTGCGGTCGCTGCCTAACTTGGCATCTTGGTTAATAAAGGTTTTTGGAACGTATGACGATGAAAAAGCGTGGTCTAGGCCGTGGTCTAGACGCTCTCTTGGCGCCTAAAGCAGCCCCCACAGAAGAAGGTCAAACGACCGATACACAAGCATCAGCCCATGCGCCGATTCAGGGATTGACGTACTTGCCGGTGGATTGGCTGAGCAAAGGCCAGTTCCAGCCGCGCCGTGATATGAATCCGAATCAGCTGGACGAATTGGCTAATTCGATTCGTAATCAAGGCATTATGCAGCCCATCGTGGTACGCCCACTGTCTGAGCAGCGCTACGAAATTATCGCCGGTGAACGTCGCTGGCGCGCGGCCAAGATTGTTGGCTTGGATAAAGTGCCCGTTATTGTGCGTCATGTGGAAGATGCTGATGCGGTGGTATTAGCACTGATCGAAAACATCCAGCGTGAAGATCTCAATCCTGTTGAAGAAGCATTGGCCTTACAACGCCTAGTAGATGAGTTCCAATTGACGCAACAACAAGTGGCAGAGACCGTCGGTAAATCGCGCTCAGCGGTGGCCAACCTATTGCGTTTGCTTAACTTAACACCAGAAGTTCGCCGTCTGCTCGAGCATGGCGACATTGAAATGGGCCACGCCCGTGCTTTATTGGCGCTGGAGGCGGAGCAACAACCGCAAGCGGCGTCCGTGGTGATTACCAAATCCTTATCGGTTCGCGAAACCGAAAAATTGGTAAAAACCTATCAACAACCGCCCCTTGATAAAGCCTCTCAACCAGAATTGCCTGACTTTAGTGCACACGCCGATAAAATCGCTGCCAAAATTCAGTCAAGCGTCAAGATCCAACCGTCTGCCAAAGGCAAAGGCAAGTTAGTGATCGAATACAAGGATCAGGCTCACCTCGAAGCGATGATGGCAGAATTATTCGATTTATAGGGGCGCATACGCCCCAAAATTCATCTATTTTGTCGACATTAGGCTAATAGTGCGTGTTCTATGCAGTCTTTGTATTGAACCCACTTAACATAACCCATATAATGCGACCGATTTTGAATTTGATCACATTGTGTGCTTATTTTTTGAGCCAAAATAGTGCATCAAGTTAGGGGATAGCATGGCGTCAAGCAAACCATTAAAGGCAAGCGAATTACTGGCCGCACGTAAACGCGCAGTGTTTCGTTTTGTAGGCTTGCAAGTGGCGCTCGCTGCCGGCATCAGTGTAGGAATTTTTTTCGCCTTAAGCGGTCTACACGCCTACTCATTTTTTGCCGGAGCATTAGCCAGCATCCTTCCAAATTTATATATGGCATGGCGCGTATTTGGTCATGCTGGGACGCGAGCCGCAAAAGATGTGGTGAGGTCATTTTACCGAGGTGAATCGGGCAAGTTGGTACTGACGGCTATTTTACTTTCAGCGGTCTTCATTTTCATCAAACCACTTGTTCCAGGCGCTGTATTGGCCGGCTTCGGAGTTGCAGTTTTGAGCCACTGGCTCAGCCCTTTGTTGCTCAATAAGTAGTGCAGCAAAGCGTAACGGTTTTAATCATTGAAAAAGTGTGGATGTAAATATGGCAAGTGAAAATCTCACCGCGTCCGGCTACATCAAGCACCACCTTCAGAACTTGACCTTTGGTCAACATCCTGATGGTTCGTGGGGCATTGCTCACGGTGCAGATGAAGCGGCAGCAATGGGGTTCTGGGCGATTCACCTGGATACCATGTTGTTCTCTATCGGCCTAGGGATCCTATTCCTATGGTTGTTCCGAATGGCTGCGAAGAAAGTATCTGCGGATACGCCTTCTGGTCTACAGAATTTTGTTGAAATGATGGTCGAGTTCGTCGACAACAGCGTAAAAGAGAGTTTCCATGGCAAGAGCCGTGTGATTGCTCCATTAGCTCTGACGATCTTCGTTTGGATTTTCTTGATGAACTTGATGGACTTGATCCCTGTTGATTTCATCCCTCACTTAGCTACGTTGGCGGGCGTGCCGTACTTCCGTATCGTTCCGACAACAGATATCAACGCGACCCTAGGCATGTCTCTGTCTGTGTTTGCTTTGATTATCTTTTACAGCGTCAAAATTAAAGGCGTGGGTGGCTTTACTAAAGAATTGACACTTCAGCCCTTTAATACACCTATCATGATTCCATTCAACTTTGTTTTGGAAATGGTAGGTCTACTGGCGAAACCAGTATCGTTAGCACTGCGTCTATTCGGTAACTTGTACGCTGGTGAGCTGATATTTATTCTTATCGCTATTTTGCCGTGGTTCGCTCAGTGGGCGCTATCTGTGCCTTGGGCAATCTTCCATATCTTGGTCATCACATTGCAAGCATTCATCTTTATGATGCTAACAATCGTGTACCTAAGTATGGCCCACGAAGATCACTAATTCTTTTTGAATAAAACGCTTTAAACTTTAAAAAACTGTGATATTTAGGAGTTAAAATGGAAACTGTAGTTGGTTTAACTGTTATCTCTGTAGCAATCCTTATCGGTTTGGCTGCACTAGGTACAGCGATTGGTTTTGCTATCTTGGGTGGTAAGTTCTTGGAAGCAAGTGCTCGTCAACCAGAGCTAGCGCCTATGCTACAAACTAAAATGTTCATCGTTGCGGGTCTTCTTGACGCCGTTTCTATGATCGGTGTTGGTATTGCTTTGTTCTTCACTTTCGCAAACCCATTCATTGCTCAGGTTGCTGGCTAATACGTCGCTTTACTTTGAAGTGATCTATTAATTTTGAACGACTAGAGCGAGGATATTTGCGTGAATATTAATCTCACACTAATAGGCCAAGCTATCTCGTTTGCTATTTTTGTGTGGTTCTGCATGAAGTTCGTGTGGCCACCAGTGATTGCTGCGCTCGAAGAGCGTAGCAAGAAAATTGCAGACGGTTTGGAAGCAGCTAACCGTGCTTCACGTGACTTAGAGCTAGCTCAAGAGCAAGCGACTAAGACACTACGTGAAAGCAAGGAACAAGCGGCCGAGATTATTGAACAAGCCAACAAACGTGCTAACCAAATCATTGATGAAGCGAAAGAGCAAGCGCTAACCGACGGCCAACGCCTACGTGATGCAGCGCAAGCAGAGATCGAACAAGACGCAGCACGTGCTAAAGAAGCACTGCGTAGTCAAGTTTCAGCTCTAGCTCTTATCGGTGCGGAGAAGATTTTGGGCGCCAGCGTTGACGAAAAAGCACACAGCGAGATAGTTGAACAACTCGCCAAAGAGCTTTAAGCGAGGGTCATATGGCTGAATTAAAAACAGTCGCGCGACCATACGCCAAAGCAGCTTTTGAAGTCGCTCGTGAGCAGGGCCAAGTTGCAGAGTGGGCCAATATGCTAAGCATATTGGCTACTGCTACAACTGAGCCATCGCTAAGCGTAGCGCTTCAGAAACCAGCTTTTAGTGCGCAAGAGAAGGCAGCTGCTCTAGCGGAAGTGTGCAACGAAGTCGTTACAGATCAAGGTAAAGCATATTTGCTAAGCCTTGCTGAGAATAAGCGTTTAATGCTTCTTCCAGCGATTTCTGAGTTATTTGAACAGTTCAAATTGAATTACGAAAAAGCAGTTGATGTCGTTGTGACATCTGCCTTTGCGTTATCAACTGAACAAGAGCAAACACTGGCCGCATCACTAGCGAAAAAATTAGACCGTCACGTCAATTTAACTAGTGAAACAGACGCAAGCCTTATTGGTGGCGTGGTAATCCGTACCGGTGATTTAATCATCGACGGTTCAGTACGCGGAAAACTGGCGAAACTGGCCGAAGCGATAAACTCCTAGAGTTTCGTAATTGAAACTAGGGTTGAGGAATTTAGCATGCAGCAACTGAATCCATCTGAGATCAGCGAGATCATTAAGAAGCGCATCGAAACGCTAGATGTGTCTTCAGATGCCCAGAATGAGGGCACAATTGTCAGCGTTGCAGACGGTATCGTATTGATCCACGGTCTAGCTGACGTAATGTACGGGGAAATGATTGAGTTCCCTGGTGGTGTCTACGGTATGGCATTGAACCTAGAGCGTGACTCTGTAGGTGCCGTAATTCTTGGTGATTACCAAGAGCTTGTAGAAGGCCAAAAAGCAAAATGTACTGGTCGTATCCTTGAAGTACCAGTCGGTCCTGAGCTACTTGGTCGCGTTGTTGACGCACTAGGTAACCCAATCGACGGTAAAGGTTCTGTCGACGCAAAACTAACTGACGCAGTCGAAAAAGTTGCACCTGGTGTAATCGCGCGTCAAGGCGTAGACCAACCTGTACAAACTGGCTACAAAGCCATTGACTCTATGGTGCCAATCGGCCGTGGTCAGCGTGAGTTGATCATCGGTGACCGTCAAATCGGTAAAACAGCACTAGCTATCGACACTATCATTGCTCAGAAACACTCTGGCATTAAGTGTGTGTACGTAGCAGTAGGTCAAAAACAGTCTACTATCGCTAGCGTAGTACGTAAGCTAGAAGAAAACGGCGCAATGGAATACACAACTGTTGTGGTAGCGGGTGCATCTGACCCAGCTGCAATGCAGTTCCTTGCTCCTTACTCTGGCTGTTCTATGGGCGAATACTTCCGTGACCGCGGTGAAGACGCATTGATCGTATTTGATGACTTGACGAAACAAGCTTGGGCTTACCGTCAAATCTCATTGCTTCTACGTCGTCCACCAGGTCGTGAAGCCTACCCAGGTGACGTTTTCTACTTGCACTCTCGTCTACTAGAGCGTGCGTCTCGCGTAAGCGCAGACTACGTAGAGAAATTCACTAACGGTGAAGTTAAAGGCCAAACAGGTTCTTTGACTGCTCTACCTATCATCGAAACCCAAGGTGGTGACGTATCAGCGTTCGTACCAACGAACGTTATCTCGATCACTGACGGTCAGATCTTCCTTGAAACAAGTGCTTTCAACGCGGGTATCCGTCCTGCAATGAACGCTGGTATCTCGGTATCTCGTGTAGGTGGTGCAGCGCAAACGAAAATCATCAAGAAGCTAGGTGGCGGTATCCGTCTTGCTCTTGCTCAGTACCGTGAATTGGCGGCTTTCGCTCAGTTCGCTTCTGACCTTGATGATGCGACTCGTAAGCAACTTGAGCACGGTAAGCAAGTGACCGAACTGATGAAACAAGCACAGTTCAGTCCAATGCCAGTAGGTGAAATGGGCGTAATCCTTTACGCTGCCAACGAAGGCTACCTTGCGGATGTTGAAACAAGCAAAATTGCTAGCTTTGAAAATGCATTGTTAGGCTACATGAACAGTGAACACACTGATCTGATGGCTGACATCAACAAAACTGGTAAGTACAACGACGAAATCGCCGGCACATTTAAGTCAGCGATTGAGAAGTTTAAAGCGACGCAAACTTGGTAATGATTTCGTGGCTGGCTTGCCAGCCACTGATCATCTCTGCAGTTTGTGAATTAACATTCTCACAAGGGCAGGTCTAATATGGCAGTCGGAAAAGAGATACGCGCTCAGATTGGGAGCATTAACAATACGCGTAAAATTACCCGCGCTATGGAAAAAGTAGCAGCGAGTAAGACGCGTAAAGCTCAAGATCGTATGGGCTCTTCTCGTCCGTATGCAGATCGTATTCGTCAGGTGATTGGTCACTTGGCAAACGCGAATCTTGAGTATAAGCACCGTTACCTAAACGAGCGTGAAGTTAAACGAGTTGGTTACATCATCGTATCCAGTGACCGTGGTCTATGTGGTGGCTTGAACATTAATGCGTTCAAAGCTGCGATTAAAGACATGAAGCAGCACGTTGATGCAGGGGTCGAAGTTGAGATCTGTGCAGTCGGCTCTAAAGCTGTGTCTTTCTTCAAAAACTACGGTGGTAATGTTACGGCTGCGATTACCGGCCTAGGCGATGCGCCAGAAGCATCACGTCTAGTTGGTAGCGTAAAAGTAATGTTGGATGCGTTTGATGAAGGTCGCATCGACCGTCTGATGATGGTGTCTAACGAATTCGTTAACACAATGACTCAGAAGCCAGTTGTTGAACAACTTTTGCCGCTTAAAGCAGAAGAAAATGATCAACTGAAACACCATTGGGATTACATCTACGAACCCACTGACCCAGTTGAGATCTTGAATGATCTATTGGTTCGTTACATCGAATCTCAGGTGTACCAGGCCGTTGTTGAAAACATTGCGTGTGAACAAGCCGCTCGAATGCTGGCTATGAAGAACGCAACTGACAACGCGGGCAACATCATTGATGAGTTGCAGTTGGTATACAACAAGGCACGTCAGGCAGCCATTACTCAGGAAATTTCTGAGATTGTTGGCGGCGCGGCAGCGGTTTAAGGTATTTAGGTATTAAGAGGATCCGAACATGAGTAGCGGACAAATCGTACAGATTATCGGTGCGGTTATCGACGTGGAATTCCCACGTGATAGCGTGCCAAAAGTATACGACGCCCTCACTATCGAGGGTAAAGAGCTGGTGTTGGAAGTTCAACAACAGCTAGGTGACGGTATCGTACGTACTATCGCCATGGGTTCTACAGAAGGTCTAAAACGTGGTCTAGAAGTTCAAAACACTGGTCACCCAGTGTCTGTACCAGTTGGTACTCAGACTCTAGGTCGTATCATGGACGTTCTAGGTAACCCAATCGACGAGAAAGGCGCAATCGGTGAAGAAGAGCGTTGGTCTATCCACCGCGAAGCTCCATCTTACGCTGATCAAGCAAACAGCAGTGAATTGCTAGAAACAGGTATCAAGGTAATCGACCTTGTATGTCCGTTCGCGAAGGGTGGTAAAGTTGGTCTGTTCGGTGGTGCCGGTGTAGGTAAAACCGTAAACATGATGGAGCTTATCCGTAACATCGCGATCGAGCACAGCGGTTACTCTGTATTCGCAGGTGTTGGTGAGCGTACTCGTGAGGGTAACGACTTCTACCACGAGATGACTGAGTCGAACGTAATCGACAAAGTATCTCTAGTATACGGTCAGATGAATGAGCCACCAGGTAACCGTCTACGTGTAGCACTAACTGGTCTAACCATGGCGGAAAAATTCCGTGATGAAGGCCGTGACGTACTATTCTTCGTCGACAACATCTACCGTTACACACTAGCGGGTACTGAAGTATCAGCCCTTCTAGGCCGTATGCCTTCTGCCGTAGGTTACCAGCCAACGCTTGCAGAAGAGATGGGTGTACTTCAAGAACGTATCACGTCAACTAAGAAAGGCTCTATCACGTCTGTACAAGCGGTATACGTACCTGCCGATGACTTGACTGACCCTTCTCCAGCGACAACGTTCTCGCACTTGGATGCAACAGTTGTATTGTCACGTGACATCGCTGCGCTAGGTATCTACCCAGCAATCGATCCACTAGACTCTACTTCACGTCAGCTTGATCCACTAGTAATCGGTCAAGAGCACTACGATGTAGCGCGTGGCGTACAGATGGTTCTTCAGCGTTACAAAGAGCTGAAAGACATCATCGCGATCCTAGGTATGGACGAGCTTTCTGAAGAAGACAAGCAGACAGTAAACCGCGCTCGTAAGATCCAGCGTTACTTGTCTCAGCCTTTCTTCGTAGCGGAAGTATTCACCGGTGCACCTGGTAAATACGTTTCTTTGAAAGACACTATCCGTGGCTTCCAAGGCATCCTAAACGGCGAATACGATGAGCTTCCAGAGCAAGCGTTCTACATGATCGGTAGCATCGAAGAAGCCATCGAGAAAGCTAAGAAACTTTAATCCACGCGACGTCAGTGAGCTCAGGCTCACTGACTAAGCCTGACTTGAAAGAGGCAACTTATGGCTATCACGGTACAATGCGATATCGTAAGCGCTGAACAAGAGATCTTCTCAGGTTCTGTTGAGACTCTTGTGGCTGCAGGTAGTTATGGCGATCTAGGTATCTACCCAGGTCACGCGCCTTTGTTGACTACGTTGCAACCAGGCCCTGTTCGTGTGGTTAAGCAAAACGGTGAAGAAGAGTTTATCTTCGTATCTGGCGGCTTCCTTGAAGTTCAGCCACACCGTGTAACTGTCTTGGCAGATACCGCTGTTCGTGCGAACGACCTTGATGAAGCGGCAGCACTTGAAGCGAAGAAACATGCTCAAGATCTGTTGGATCAACAAAATGCAGACATGGATCTTAGCCGTGCCACGGCTGAGCTTGCGGAAGCCGTAGCGCGTCTACGTACTATCCAGCAATACCGTCACGGTACTGGCATCTAATTTTAGATGATCCATCTCTCAAAAAAGCAGCCTTAGGGCTGCTTTTTTTATGCCTATCATGTGCTGTGTTCATATTTTAACCATGATTAACGCGTACACTAGAGGCTCAATATCGCTATTCCTACGACCTAAGAGGGAGTTTTTATGAGTCGTTCTATTCAGTGTGACATTGTCAGCATCGACAGCACACTCTTTTCCAATGCCGTTCAGCATATCGTCGTCACCGCTAGCCAAGGCGACATGGGCATTTATCCGGGGCACGCACCACTGTTGGCGTTTTTAAAACCTGGCATCGCACGCCTCGTCAAAGATGACGGTAGCGAAGAAGTCTTGTATATCTCGGGTGGCTTCTTAGAAGTACAGCCTCATAAAGTCACCGTTCTAGCAGATTTTGCTGAGCGTGCTGGAGAGCTTGATGAAGAAGAAGCGTTAGCCGCCAAACAGCATGCCCAAGAACATCTAGGCGACTCCAGCAGTGACCTTGACCATGCTCGAGCGCTAAAAGAGCTGAATGAAGCTGTGGCACGCTTAAGAGCCATAGAGATGAATCGTCGTGAAGGTAGATTTGTCGACAATAATTAAAACTACACTCAAAATACGCCTTTAGTATTAGATTTTTAGGTTAAAAAATCGTCTATATTTGATTCTGACGTTTCAGATTGTCAACAATCTGAGTTTGGCAAAGAATAAACACAAAAGGTCTGCCTGCATGTCATATCAAATAGAATACCAACGCGCCTGTGCTGAGCCAGAAGCATTTTGGCGCGAAAAAGCGCGCGCATTAGAGTGGTTTAAATTTCCCCAAACCGTGCTGTCACAGGACGAGCACGGCATGGATCGTTGGTTTGCGGACGGCGCACTCAACACCTGCTACCTGGCCTTGGATTATCATGTTGCCAATGGCCGTGCTGAGCAAGCGGCGCTGATTTACGATTCCCCCGTTACCAACACCCAACACACCTACACTTACCAAGCGCTGCTTGAAGAAGTCGCGATCTTTGCGGGCGCTTTAAAACAGCAAGGTGTCGACAAAGGCGATACCGTCGTCATCTATATGCCGATGATTCCACAAGCGCTGATTGCCATGCTCGCGGTAGCGCGTCTGGGTGCGATTCACTCGGTAGTGTTTGGTGGCTTTGCTGCCCATGAGCTTGCAGTACGTATCGATGATGCCAAGCCGAAGGCCGTGATTACCGCCTCCTGTGGTATTGAAGTAAATCGAGTGATTGCCTATAAGCCACTGCTAGATAACGCGCTATCTCAAGCCGAGCACACGCCAAATATTTGTGTGGTGTACCAGCGCGAGCAGCAACTGGCTGAGCTGAACGGTCCGCATGACATGGCTTGGGACGATTTTGTGCGCGATGCTACCCCTTGTGACTGTACCCCAGTTAAAGGGACTGATCCGCTTTATATCCTTTATACCTCGGGTACTACAGGCAAACCTAAAGGCGTGGTGCGTGATAACGGCGGTCATGCAGTGGCGTTAAACTATTCCATGCAGGCGATCTATAACATGCAGCCTGGCGAGGTGTTCTGGGCGGCGTCCGATGTGGGCTGGGTTGTTGGACACTCTTACATTGTTTACGGCCCATTGATTTATGGCTGCACTACGGTGATGTACGAAGGCAAGCCTATCATGACGCCCAATGCTGGTGAGTTCTGGCGCGTCTGCAAAGAGTATGATGTTAAAGCCTTGTTTGCCGCGCCCACTGCATTTCGTGCGATTCGCAAAGAAGACCCCAATGCCGAGCTGCTTAACAAAGAAGACTTAGCGGGCCTTCGAGTCATCTTTATGGCTGGCGAGCGCTTAGACCCACCGACCTACGAATGGACCAAAGCGGTGACTGGCAAATGTATTGTCGATCACTGGTGGCAAACGGAAACCGGCTGGGCTATCTGTGCCAACCCCATTGGCCTTGAGATGAAAATAGCCAAACCAGGCTCTTCAACGGTGCCATCACCAGGCTTTCAAGTGTGTGTCTTGGATGATCAAGGTGAGCCGTTGCCGCCGATGGAGCAGGGCAGTATCGCCATCAAACGGCCGTTACCGCCAAGCTGTCTGCCGACTATTTGGGGCGATATTGAGCGCTTCAAATCAAGCTACCTGAGTGTCTACCCCGGCTATTACACCTCCGGCGATGGCGGTTACATCGATGAAGATGGCTATGTTTTCATCATGGGGCGTACCGACGATGTGATTAACGTAGCGGGTCACCGGCTCTCGACAGGCGAAATGGAAGAAGTGGTGGCGATGCACGATGCCGTGGCGGAGTGTTGTGTCATTGGCATCAATGATGACCTGAAGGGCCAGCTGCCACTGGGCTTGGTGCTACTGAAAAATGGCTACGAAGACCAAGCCGAACAAGTACAAGAAGAGCTGATCAAATTGGTACGCCAAGAGATTGGTGCGTTGGCTTGTTTCAAACTAGCCTTGGTGGTGCCCAAGTTACCCAAAACACGCTCCGGTAAGATCTTGCGTAAACTGTTGCGTCAGATCGCCTCAGGCGAAGAGTTCACCATTCCGTCGACCATCGATGATCCCAACAGTATCGATGATATCCGTGAACTGATGGCGGAGCGTGGCGTAATCGTTGAGAAGTTAGCGGGCTGATGCTGCAACCCACTCGCTGAGCAAGCCGATAACATGGTCCACCGCCATGTTAATTCACCTTGCCCGAGCTTCGGCTCGGGCTTTTTTATGGCGTTAAAAATGGGCTACAGCAGTCGCCAAAGAGTATCGAAGATAATCTGTTGCGCTTTCGCGATGTCGTTTGATTCCAAGACCACCGCTGACGGGAAGTTTTCTCGCGCCAGCGAAATGATGGCACATTTGGGCGGATAGATAGCGATGTAGCTGGCATCGACGCTGTCTTCGGTTTTGATCCACTTACGTTCGGAAAGCTCCGCATCTTCACCACCATCGCCAAGGGCGATGACTTTTACATTGATCCCCAGCTTTACCCGCTGCTTGGTATAGGTCGGAAACGGACGGTACAAATACGGTCGGATCGGTTTCGAGGAAAATACACAGTATTCTTTATGGTCTTGCTCGGACACCACGTTTAAAATATCGCGCAATACCCACTCGATTCCATCATCGCCTTCGTAATAACGCACATCGGTGTGATGGAAAGTCGGCTGGGACTGTATCAAGCTCGGAATGATCGTATGCTTGAGTGAGTCGATGGTCTTTTCAATGTTTTGCTTACGCTCCTCCGCGAGGTTAAGCAAAATATCAGGGTTCTCCGCCATAAAAAAACGGCGCTTACCCTTCGGAAAATAGCTCACCACACCTTTATTTTGCAGCTGCTTGAGCGATTCATAAGCGGAACCACGATTGACGCCTGACTGCTCAGCGATGTCACGAATCGACGCCGGCCCTAGTTTGAGCAGCGTTTGATATAAGGTGGTTTCGCGTTCGGTCAGACCGAGTTGTTCTAAGACTTGATGCAGCATAAACCCTAATTAATCGTAAATGTAGACGTTATCGAACATGGTAAGGTGCCGATGTATCGATCGCAGCTAAGATGAAGTTGTGTCATTGCAAGTACTTAGCCCATGGATGGGCGACCCGACCGTCGCGGACAGGGATGTCCGCCCGGTCGGTACTGCGATGACACAACGGAATCGTTGGTCAGCTAGATCAGACATTGCATCGTTATTCTGCCTTATCGGTAAGATTCTGCAAGGAGTTCAAGAGTGAGTGATGATCAGCGTTTTGGCGGGATTGCCCGCCTTTACGGTCAAACGGCCTATCAGGCGTTCAAGCAAGCGCACATTTGTGTCATCGGCATCGGTGGCGTGGGGTCTTGGTGTGCTGAGGCGTTGGCGCGTTCAGGGGTCGGCCAGATCACCTTGATTGATATGGACGATGTCTGTGTCACCAATACCAATCGCCAGATCCATGCCCTTGACGGCAACGTCGGTAAAGCCAAGGTAGACGCCATGGCGGAGCGTATTAAGCTGATCAACCCACAGTGCCAAGTGAACTGTGTCGAAGACTTTATCACCCCAGAAAACGTCGCTGAGCTGCTTGAAACGCCCTTTGACTACGTGATTGATGCGATTGATAGCCTAAAACCTAAAGCGGCTCTGATCGCTTGGTGTAAACGCAACAAGCGCAAGGTAATTACCGTAGGTGGCGCGGGTGGCCAGATCGATCCGACGCAAATTCAGATCGCGGATTTGTCACGTACCGAGCAAGACCCGCTCGCTGCCAAGCTACGTAACTTCCTGCGTCGTCACTATAACTTCCCTCGCAACACCAAACGCCGCTTTGAAATCGAATGTGTGTACTCATTAGAGCAACTAAAATACCCACAGTTAGACGGTACAGTTTGCGAACAACGTCAAAAAGGGGACACAGAAACTAAGATGAATTGCGATACGGGTTTCGGTGCCAGCACAGTGGTCACAGCAACCTTCGGCTTTGTCGCCGTGGGCCGAGTACTTGAGAAACTGGCGCAGAAGGCCAATCAAGCCTCTTAATAATTTAGCCGTAGCAGTGGCCGTAACAGTGGGAGTCACATGGAAAGTCAGTTAGCTTTTTTAGCCGTTTGTTTGGCCTCTGCCGCATCGCCAGGACCTGGTGGTTTGGCGGTGGTTAGCAACAGTATCAATCACAATCTGCGTCGTACTTTGCCAGTGATTATCGGTATTGCCACTGGGCTGATACTGGCCTCAGTGTTGGCAAACACTTGGTTACTGGCGGTGATTCATTCAAGTGAGCTGGCGTTTCAAATCATGACATGGCTATGCAGCGGTTATATTGCCTATTTAGGATGTAAGGCTCTGTATTACGCCAACAGTGAAATGACCATTGCTGCTCAAGGCTATGGCTTCAAAAATGGCGTATTGATTTCACTACTGAACCCGAAAACCTTGGTGTTTTTTGGTGCGTTGTTTCCGATGTTTATCCCTGACAATGGCAGCTTTGTACGCTATGCGGTGTTGCTAACGCTGGAGTTAGTACTGATCACCTTGGTCATTCATATCTTGATCTCAGCCGCGATCGATCGAGTGTCGCACATTCTGAAAAATCACCTAGTGCTGATTAATCGTCTTACCGGTGTGATGTTTATCGCATTAGGGATCAGTGGTTTTGTCTTTTAGCAAAGCAGATACAGATTAGGCCTGAATCTGCTTAAGAATGCCTAAAATCCCATTGGTGCGCGAGCTAGTGAGGTAACTTGAGAGGTTAAACTGACTCAGTTCTGCAGCCAGATCCATCGCTTGCAGCTCGGCTTTGCTGCGGCCGTTGGCAAGGCTTAAGATCACCACTAACACACCGCGCATTAGCTTAGCGTCGCTGTCGGCTTGAAAGGTACAGATGCCATTGTCTTGCTGCTCAATAAGCCAAACGGCGCTTTCACAGCCTTTGACCTTATGCTCATCGGTCTTATCTGCGTCACTGAGTCGCTCAAGCTGTTTGCTAAGGCTCACTAACTCTTTAAAGGTCGCTTCTTTGCTGGTGCAGGTGGTTAGTCGTGCTTGAATGGCGTCGCGGTCAAATTCAGTCATCACCTAAGATCTCTATGGCTTCGAGTAAAACATCACAGAAGCGGCGCGCTTCAGACAGGGTATTATAACAAGCAAATGAAGCTCGTAGGGTGCTGCTAACGCCCAGTTGTGCCATCAGCGGATGAGCACAGTGACTGCCCGCCCGAACGGCAATACCTTGGCTGTCTAGGTAGCTGTTTAAATCGAGCGTATGAATGCCCGGTACGCTCAGCGACACCACAGTGGTATCGCTGGCAGGGGAGTAAATCTCGATGTCGGTGTTGAACTTGAGTTCATCAAAGACGTAGCGTGCCAGCTTTTGTTCCCATTCGATCATGCCTTGGCGATCTTGCGCCGCTAAAAAATCACACGCTGCGGCGAGGCCAATCACGCCTTCGATATTTGGCGTGCCAGCTTCTAGGCGGTACGGTAAGACGTTAAATTCGGTACTGTTGTAGGTTACATGGCTGACCATCTCACCACCGGTTTGCAGTGGCGTCAGCACTTCTAAGGCATGAGGCTTACCGTAGAGTACGCCAATCCCCGTAGGGCCATACATTTTGTGGCCTGAAAAGGCATAAAAGTCACAGTCGAGGGCTTGAACATCGACTGAGTAGTGAGCAATCGCTTGCGCGCCGTCGACCAAGGTAAAGGCGTTTACCGCTTTGGCGGCGGCCAGCATATCTGTAATCGGCGTCTTAACACCTATGGCGTTTGAGACTTGAGTACAGGCAAAAATACGAGTGTGTTCGTTAAAATAGCGCTCGTACTCCGGCTCCCACTCGCCCTTGGAAGTAAGCGGTAACACGCGCAAACGCGCACCGGTACGAAACGCTAGCTGTTGCCAAGGGACTAAGTTGGCGTGGTGTTCAAGGCTAGTAATGAGAATCTCATCGTCCGGCTTCAGACACCATTCGAGGCCATAAGCGACGCGGTTAATCGAATCGGTCGTGCCTTGGGTCCAGATCACATGGTCCGCTTGCGGCGCATTGATAAAGCGAGCCACACGGTCGCGGGCGTGTTCAAACTGTGCAGTGGCGCGATCGCTTAAGTAATGGGCACCGCGATGAACATTGGCATTGCTGGTGGTGTAGTAGGCGATCAAGGCATCCAACACTGCTTGCGGCTTTTGTGTGGTGGCGGCGTTATCTAAGTACACCAAGGGATGCTCGTGAGCCTCCATGGCTAAGATAGGAAACTCATCGCGAAGTTTATTGGCGTCAAAAATCATACGCTCCACACAGCTGTTGGTTAAAAGACCGTTAAATTGTACCTTAAATTTGGCTGAAGGCCCTATCTAGCGGCCTTTTGCACGATATTCACTTGTTATTTTAGCCTGATTCGCTAAGGTTTCTAACAGAATGTAAAAATTAACTCAGGAAAGGTACAGACGACGTGGCGGACTTTTTATATCAGGGCGTAGTGGACTGGTTTTTAGAGCAGATGAGCCAAGGCGAGTTAACGCCTGGTGATAAGATGCCGTCGTTACGTAAACTGGCCAAACAGCTGGAGTTAAGCTTAAACACTGTCATTCATGGCTATGAGATTCTAGCCGAGCAGGGCTGGATTGAATCGCGGCCAAAATCAGGTTATTTCGTCTGTCATAAACCTTCGGCTAAACAGGCTCATTTACTCGCTGGCGATCGGATCGCTGAGTTTGAGGCAAGTCTTGCCAAGAAAATGCCATGGTCGGCTTTGTCCCATCGAGCCGCCTTAGTGGATCAAAGTGATGAGTTCTTATTTCCGGTACATAAAGCCGGCGAGCCAGATCTACCAGTACTGGGCAAAGGCCACTTAGCCGTACGTGAAGCCGTGAGTGAACACTTACGTAAGATTGCGATTAAAGCCCATCCTGCGCATATTTGGCTTGGACGTTCGCCATTGGCGATGTTTACCCAAGCCCTGCAAACGCTGACTCAAGCGGGCGATAAAATCCTTGTCATCACGCCCTGTGATCCACGCCTGACGTCGACCGGACTAAGCCTTGGACGCGAGGTCGTCACCTTAGCTGCCGGTGAGCGCGGGGTGGATTTGGATGAGGCGGTGCGCTGTTTGCGCGACGATGACATTCGCCTTGTGGTATTCCCAAGCCAGTTTGGCTTTCCCGCGGGCATTGAAATCTCTAACTTAAGCTTACGCCGCTGGTTAGCGATTCTTCAGCAGGTGGATATCCCGGCGATCGAATGGGACATGACCTCGCATCTTGGCTACAAAAATGCACCCTTGATGACGTACAAGTCGTTAGATGAGCGCAACCAGATTGTTTACATTGGTGGTCTCGAATCAAAAGGCGTCGATCGCAACGCGGCATGGTGTTTGCCAAGCCAATACAGCGCCTTAGAAGGTGCGTTATTAAGTGCTGATTTAGCGCTTAGCGATCCACAACAACAGGCATTGATCGATGCGCTTGAATCCAACACCAGTAAACATGCGCTGGGGCGCCGCGCGCGTCAGATTTGGTCGCTAGCAGAAAAAGCTAAAAGCACCTTAGAGCAGACCTTGGGTGATTGGGTAAGATTTGCCCCCGCCAAAGGTGGCTTGGCGCTATGGTTACAGCTAGAGCAACCGTTATCCGACGATCAACTGACGCAACTGCTGGCCAAGCACCGCCATGGACTCGTGCCTGGGGAGCTGCTTGCGGCGCAGGCAGATGCCAAACATTGGCTGGCGGTCAATGTGAGCTATGACGGATTGGAGGCTTTGGCGGCACAGTTACACCATGTGAAACAGTCACAGACTGCGGTGCTGGTTGAGCCTGAATCTGAGCCTGCAATGGAAGATTCTCTCGCTGAGAGTACGATCGATGAGCCAGTATTAGACGATGCTGAGACGCTTGATCATCTTGCTGAGGCTCCAGTTACATCAGAGCAAGACGCGCTGGCGGCTGATATGGCAGAAGCCGAGCAGTTGTTAGAGCAACAGACTGCGAGCATTGAGGCGCTTGAAGAGGTTATGGATCAAGACCTGATGCTCGCGGATGAAGACGAAGCCGTGCTAGAAGCCGAGCAAATGGCGCAAGCGATAGAGCACGCCGAGGCCGATGTGCCCACCGATGAGCTGATGGCTGAAGCGGAAGCCGCTGACACTGTACCTGACGAGGCCAAAGACGATGAGCAAGAGCCTACCAAAACGGTTTATAACCCGATGTTGGATTTGATCAATCACGATTTTGGCTAATACCTGCTGACAGGAGCAATAACTAAGGTTTTCCTGTGCAGCCCCTGACATTTGCCGCAAGCCTCCTATACTGCAAGGAAGTATCGCCAGTATAGGAGGCAGTCGATATGGCTACGCTTGATCTTGAGTTTGTTCGTTCCCAGTTTCCCGCCTTTGATGAGCCAAGCCTGCAGGAGCAAGCGTTTTTTGATAACGCCGGTGGCGCTTACGCTTGTCTGCCTGTCATCGTGCACCTCAATCGTTATTACCACCAAAATAAGCTACAGCCGTACCATCTACACCCAGTATCGCAAGACGCAGGCAAGCAGATGGACGCCTCTTATGATCGCTTAGCTGGCTATCTTAATGTGCTGCCAGAAGAAGTGCATTTAGGGCCTTCAACCTCACAAAATACGTATGTGCTGGCGCAGGCGTTTGCCAAGGTGCTGCAAGCGGGCGATGAAATTATCGTTACTAATCAAGATCATGAGGCCAATATTGGCGTGTGGCGCCGTTTGGTGGAGCAGGGGATCGAGATCAAAGAGTGGCGCGTCGATCCGATCACGGCAGAGTTAGATCCCAAGCAATTAGAGAGCCTAATTGGGCCGCGTACCAAGCTGCTGGCGTTTAACCATTGCTCTAATGTGGTGGCGCACATTAATCCTGTAAAAGCCATCTGTGAGCAGGCACGCCAAGCCGGTGTGTGGACCGTGGTAGACGGTGTGGCGATGGCAGGTCATGGCTTTGCTGATGTGCGTGCTTTAGGCGCAGATATTTATCTATTTTCTTTGTATAAAGCGTTTGGCCCGCATTTAGGTGCAATGGTGATTCGCCAAGCAATGGCCGAGGTCTTGGGTAATCAAGGCCATTATTTTAACCAGGCGTATCGCCATAAATGGTTTGTGCCAGCGGGGCCAGATCACGCCCAAGTCGCAGCTGCACAAGGCGTGGTAGATTACTTTGATCGCTTACACGATCATCACTTTGAGCCCAGTAAAGACATCAGCCAACGCGCCGAGCGAGTGCGTAAGCTGTTGCACGATGCCGAAGCTGCGTTGTTGCCACAGTTGCTAGATTATGTCTCACAGCATCCCAAGTTGACCTTAGTGGGACCAGCAGATTATCAGCGCCGCAGTGCTACAGTGTCGCTGTTAGCAACTGAGTTCAGCCCACAAGAATTAGCCGCCAAGCTGGTAAAGCAAGGCATTATCTGTGCCGCAGGGCATTTTTATGCGGTAAGGTTATTGGAAGCGCTGGGAGTGGATCCTGAGTCGGGTGTACTAAGGTTTTCGCTGGCGCACTACACCAGCCAAGCCGATTTAGATCAGCTGTTAGATGCATTAGATCGAGTGCTTTAGGCGCTTGATAAGAGCGCTTCTAGACACAAAAAGCCAGCCCAAGACGCTTGGGCTGGCTTTTTAAAAAGACTTTGAACCGCTGAGCTTAGTTCGCTAATACTTTAGCGATCGCTTCACACAGAGGTTCCATGTTGTCTTTAGTCATACCTGCAACGCTGATACGGCCAGAGCCAACAATGTAAATACCGAACTCACTACGCAGCTGTGCCACTTGATCTGGCGTTAGACCAGAGAATGAGAACATGCCGTTTTGTTGTGAGATAAACGAGAAGTCTTGAGTCACGCCTTTAGCGCGCAAAGTATTAACAAACAGACTACGCATTTCGTGAATACGCGTACGCATCGCTTGCAGTTCCATTTCCCATAGGCTGCGCAGCTTAGGATCGGTTAACACTTCTGTTACGACCGCCGCACCGTGTGATGGTGGGTTAGAGTAGTTGGCGCGGATACAACGTTTCACTTGTGAGAACGCCGCATCGGCTTGCTCAGCAGTTTCACATACTACTGTGATGGCACCAACACGCTCGTTGTACAGACCGAAGTTCTTTGAGAACGAGTTAGCGATCAGCATTTCTTGGTTTTGCTCTAGGAAAATGCGCAGACCACGAGCATCTTCTTCTAAACCATCGCCGAAACCTTGGTAAGCAAAGTCAAACAGCGGCAAGAAGCCTTGTTTGCTGGCCAATTTTGCCAACTGTGCCCATTGTTCGCTGGTTGGGTCGATACCGGTTGGGTTGTGGCAGCAACCGTGGAACAGTACCACATCACCTGCTGGCACTTGCGATAGGCTGGCAAGCATGGCTTCAAAGTCCAGTGACTTGCTCGCTGCATCGTAATACGCGTAGCTGCCGACTTCTAAGCCCACTGATTGGAAAATCGCTTGGTGGTTGGCCCATGTCGGGTTACTTACCCAAACTGTTGCACCAGACATATGCTTCTTGATGAATTCTGCGGCGATGCGCAAAGCACCGGTACCACCTGGAGACTGTGCGGTATGCGCACGTTGCTTGGCGATAATGTCATGGTCAGCACCAAATAGTAGCGCTTGAACTGCGTTGCGGTACGCTTCGGTACCTTCGATGCTCAAGTAGCTTTTGGTCTTTTCAGTTTCGACTAAGCGCTCTTCTGCTTGCTTAACCGACTTAAGGATAGGTGTCGCGCCGAGCTCATCTTTGTAGACGCCCACGCCCAAATTGATTTTGTCTGGGTGCGGATCGTTACGGTAAGCGTCGTTTAGGCCAAGAATAGGATCGGCCGGGGCAACTTGGATATGTTCGAACATGGTGACTCCCCATAAGGGTTAGAAGTACTGCTTTTATTCTAAATTAACATTAAAAAACCAGCGGTAATGGTACTCCAAGCGCTACCTGTGCGCTAGAAAAACCACCCCTCAGAAAGCGTAAATGAGTCAATTTTTGATCTATGAGGGGATCTGAAATGCTGTTTTTAAGGGTATAAAAGTTATGCCTGCAACGTGATGACGTACAGAAAGGCGTGTTGCCTAGGCTCACTATGTGGCCTAGGCAACATAATGTTGGGGCAGGTTAAGGCGCGCTAGTCGTCCCAACCATCGGAAATCGCTTGGCTTAAGCGTTTTTCCTCAAGATAGTCTTCGATGGCTCGGCGTGCTTTACGCATGCGTTCGCTACCTTCTTTTTGATTACGTTCGGTTTCTTCTTTCTTTAAGCTGATGGAAGCGTACAACAAATCGGTTTTAACTTCGGCAATGGTTTCCACTGGCGTACTCATCATTTTTCCCTCTCGGTCCATTTCGATGACAGAAATGCACAGATCACTGTCATCGACAGGTGAAAAAAGTCAAAATAGACAGACATCAAGACTTCAGCTGTTAGAAAAAAGCAAAGCTGGTCAAAAATCAACCTAATTTTTATGAATTTTTTATTGGCGGGTTCTAATGGACGTTTCTTTTATTCTCGATGTGCTGAACGATAAGCAGCGAGAAGCGGTCGCAGCACCGTTACAAAATAGCTTGGTTCTGGCTGGCGCAGGTTCGGGTAAAACCCGCGTATTGGTGCACCGTATCGCATGGCTGATGCACGCCTACGAAATCTCGCCCTACAGCTTAATGGCGGTGACCTTTACCAACAAAGCCGCGCGTGAGATGCAAGGGCGTATCGAACAGCTGATCGGCGTACCGCCTCAAGGCATGTGGGTGGGCACCTTCCACAGTATCGCCCACCGTTTATTGCGCGCTCACTGGCGTGACGCGGGTCTTAAAGAAAACTTCCAGATCATGGACAGCGATGATCAGCTGCGTCTGGTCAAACGCATCATGCGCGAGCTGAGTATTGATGAAACCCGCTGGCCGCCTAAGCAGGTGTGCTGGTTTATCAACGCGCAAAAAGATGAAGGGCTGCGCGCGGCGCACGTACCCGATAGCCATGACCCTTTTTCTAAAGGCATGCGCGAAATGTATTACCACTACGAAGAAGCCTGTGAGAAAAACGGCTTACTCGACTTTGGTGAGCTGCTACTGCGCGCCCACGAATTGATGCTGACCAACCCGACGCTGCTGAAACATTACCAACAGCGTTTTGTGCACGTGCTGGTGGACGAGTTTCAAGATACCAACACCATCCAATATGCGTGGCTACGCCTGATGGTCGGCGATGCTGGCACCATCACGGCAGTCGGTGATGACGACCAGTCGATTTACGGCTGGCGTGGCGCTAAGATCGAAAACATCCAAAACCTAGCCCATCACTTCAAAGACCTACACACCATTCGTCTGGAGCAAAACTACCGCTCGACAGGCCATATCCTAAAAGCGGCCAACGGCCTGATCATGAACAACGACGATCGCCTTGGTAAGGAGCTTTGGACCGACAGTGGTGAAGGCGAACCGATCTCGGTATACGCCGGTTTTAACGAACAAGACGAAGCGCGTTTTATCGTTGAAATCATCAAAAAATGGCGCGATGATGGCCATTCGTTAACGGATATGGCGATCCTATATCGCTCCAACGCCCAGTCACGAGTGATCGAGGAATGCTTAGTTCGGGAACAGATTGCTTATCGCATTTATGGTGGGCACAGATTCTACGACCGTTTGGAGATCAAAAATGCCTTGGCCTATGCGCGCTTAGCGATTGATCCCAATGATGACGGTGCCATGGAGCGGGTAATCAATGTGCCGACCCGTGGCATTGGTGAGCGCAGCATCGGCACCATTCGTGAAATCGCCCGTGATCAAGGTTGTTCTATGTGGCAAGCGGCGGATCAGATCGTCACCCACAGCTTGATGCCCGCCCGCGCCGCGAATGCGATTAAGGGCTTTATGCAGTTGATTCAAGGCATGGCCTCGACGCTGCAAAATCCCGACTTGGGTCTAGGTGATATCTTCGATCAAATCATTGCCGAAGCCGGTTTGATTCCGTATCACGAAAAGGAAAAAGGCGAGAAGGGTGAAGCCCGAGTAGAGAACTTAAAAGAGCTGGTCAACGCTGCCAGTGGCTTTAATTGGCTCGATACCGATGAAGAATTCAGCTCACCGATGATGGCGTTCTTAGATCAAGCGGTGCTGGATGCCGGTGAGGCTCAAGCGGACGAATACCAAGACTCGGTGCAGCTGATGACCTTGCACTCGGCCAAAGGCCTTGAGTTCCCACTAGTATTCTTAGCGGGCGTGGAAGAAAACTTATTCCCTAACCGAATGTCGTTTGAAGAGCCGGGCCGCTTAGAAGAAGAGCGCCGTCTGTGTTACGTCGGCATCACGCGTGCCATGCAAAAGCTCTACATCACCTACGCCGAATCGCGTCGTTTGTATGGTTCTGAGTCGTTCAACAGCCCATCACGCTTTATTCGCGAGATTCCAGAAGAGTGCTTAGAAGAAGTTCGCCTGCGCTCGCAAGTGGCGCGCCCAGTGTCTATGCAGCGACCTGACTACTCGGCTTCGGTGCAGCGTCAGAATCAAAACATTATGCAAGGCCACACCGTGCCAGAGACCAACGTCTCCATGGGTGATCGTGTCAAACACCCGATCTTTGGCGAAGGCTTAGTGGTGAACTACGAAGGCCAAGGCCCGCAAGCACGGGTGCAGGTCAACTTCGACGACGCCGGCTCCAAGTGGCTGGTGCTGTCGTTTGCTAAGCTAGAGGTGCTTTAGCACTCTACTTGATAAGCTATTATCCCAAGCCTATCTCACTAGGCTTGGGTCTTGGCCCAGAACCTGAAAACCTGCACAAACCCGAAAGCCTTGGTTCATAAATCCCTGATACTATAACTCAACTGTAGTATTAAGCTTGTCGATGACTAGGGAGCATTTCATGACGATTCGAGTCGGTATTATTGGATTTGGCCTATCAGGCCGAGTGTTTCACGCGCCGTTTGTGGCCCATCAAGCGGGTATGACGCTGTCGTATATTTGCTCTTCTAGCCCGGAGAAGGTTCACCAATACTGGCCTGACGTGGCGGTGGTAAGTGATGCCGAGGCGTTGATTCAAAGTGATGACATCGATCTGGTGGTGATCACTACGCCCAATGAGCTGCATTACGCGCAAGCGAAGTTAGCGCTGGAGTCTGGCAAACACGTATTGCTAGAAAAGCCTGCGGTGACAGAGCTTGAGCAAATGGAAGCGTTATGTCGCCTAGCCCGTGAGCAAAACCGAGTATTGAGCGTATATCAAAACCGCCGCTTTGACGGGGATTTCCTGCGTTTAAAGGCGTTAGTAGAAACACAAGAGTTAGGCCAATTAAAGCAGCTAGAGAGCCGCTTTGACCGCTTTCGTCCAGAGGTACAAGAGCGCTGGCGCGAGCAGCCGGGTGTCGGTACCGGGATTTTCTGGGACTTAGGCCCCCATGTAATGGACCAAGCATTAGCACTTTTGGGTACACCTGATTGGGTGCAAGCTGATATAGGTACATTGCGAGAAGGCGGTTCTGCGGCGGATACCTTTGATGTCACCTTAGCGTACGGCAAGCGTCGCGTGTACTTGGGTGCGAGTTTGTTTGAAGCTGGCGCGATGCGCCGTTACAACGCCCGTTTTGATGGCGGCTCTTGGCACTGTTATGACTTAGATGCTCAAGAAGACGCGCTGCGAGCAGGAGAGCTACCAGGTCAGCCAGACTTTGCCAGCACCAAACAGCGCGCTGCTTGTTACCTAGCGCCGTCGCAGCATGACGTGACGGCCACGGATGAGGCGATCAGCGCCGGTCGGTATGTGGATTTCTACCAGCAACTGACGGTGGCTATTCAAGGGCAGGGCGAAGCGCCTGTGACCCTTAAGCAAGCCTGTGAATTGGTGTATGCCATGACATTGGCCGAGCACTCGGCGCGCACGGGTGAGCGTCAAAGCTGGCAGTACCAGTCTGCGTTTTAATTTCGTTGTCGCTAAACGCCCTTGCGTATTTACGCCAAACTCAGCGAAATTCTACTAATTGGTTAGAATTTCGTTGAGTTGTACAAATTTCCCCCTTACCATTTTGCCGCGCTTGTCTCAGAACAAGCCCTGAGCGTCCATTATAAGAATCTGATTACAGGTCCGTTGCATTGCCTAATGACAGCGTATGACGCGCATCGATGTCTGTTGCTACGATCTTAGTCGGGCAGCAAGGTAACGAGTACTTCGAGGAAAATCATGAAAAAACTAGCGAATTTCGGCAAACTAGCATTAGCTAGCTTGCTTTCATTATCTTTGATCGCCTGTGGCGGCGATGAAGAAGCCAACTCTGATAACAGCACTCAAGCGGCAGCGCCTGCGGCTAAAGCCGAGCCGATCGAATGGAAAATGGTCACCACTTGGCCGAAAAACTTCCCCGCGTTAGGAACCGGTGCCCAGTCACTAGCAGACAGCATCACTGCCATGTCTGGCGGCCGTTTGAACGTCAAAGTATACGCTGCGGGTGAACTAGTGCCTGCCTTAGAAGCCTTTGATGCAGTATCGCGTGGCACCGCTCAAATGGGTCATGCCGCCTCTTACTATTGGAAAGGCAAAGTGCCTGCGGCGCAGTTCTTTACCAGTACACCGTTTGGCTTGACGGCTCAAGAAATGAACTCATGGCTACACAGTGGCGGTGGTTTAGAGCTGTGGGAAGAAGTATACGAGCCGTTTAACATCATCCCGATGGCGGCAGGTAACTCCGGCGCGCAAATGGGCGGTTGGTTCAACAAAGAAATCAACTCTTTAGAAGACCTACAAGGTCTTAAGATGCGTATGCCAGGCATTGGCGGCGAAGTGATGGCACGCGCGGGCGCGACCATTGTTAACTTGCCAGGTAGCGAAATGTTTACCGCGCTACAAACCGGCACCATCGATGCGACAGAATGGGTCGGCCCATACAACGATTTGGCCTTTGGTATCTACAAAGCGGCGAAATACTACTACTACCCAGGCTGGCAAGAGCCAGGTTCTACCATCGAAACCTTTATCAATAAAGATGCGTTTGAAGCTTTACCAGAAGATCTACAGCTGATTGTTCGTGCGGCGGCGCGTCAAGCCAATGCCGAAATGCTTGATGAATTCACAGCGCTGAATAACTCGGCGTTAGAAACCTTGATCAACGAGCACAATGTGAACTTGAAGCGCTTCCCTGACGCTGTTTTAGCTGAGCTGCGTACCACCTCGGATGAAGTGTTGGCCGACATTGCGGCCAAAGATCCAATGAGTCAAAAAGTGTATAACTCGATGCAGGCCTTCAAGACCAAGGTCGAGGCGTGGCACGAAGTCTCTGAGCGCGCCATCATCAACGCACGTGCGGGTGACTAACGTTAGCCCAGCGTTCAAAGAAGCCCTACAGTGGAGACATTGCGGGGCTTTTTTTATGCAGTGAAAACTTGGCTTGAAGGTTACGTAAAGACAACGAATCTTGCGAGTAAAGCTACCGTTTATCGATTGCTCTGGCGCTGATGGGTCTTTAGACTGTTAGTATCTCTCCTAAGCAAAGACGATCGCCATGGCCACTTGCACCATCTACTACTCTGCTTCTTTTGCCGCTTGGCAGGCGCCGGTTGCAACGCTATTAAACGGCACGGCTCATCAGCTAGTTTGGCAAGCGCTGGACAGCCTTTCTGAAGCGCCGGTGTCAGCGATTGTTTTGCAGCATGAGCAAGACCTGTATCGTCGAGACATTCCGCTGTTGGCCAGTCGCAGTGTGCTTTTATTAAGTGATGAATGGTCGTTTGACGAAGCCACTCAATGGCTCAAAGCCGGTGTCAAAGACAGTATGGCTCTGTCAGATAGCCAGCGTATCGCCGCTTGGATCGCCGCCGAACTTGCCCGTGCAGAGTTTAGCTTTGTCACGCAACAAGCGGCACAAACCATGCTGCAAAATGTCATTGATGCGATTCCGGTACCGATCTTTTATAAAGACGAGCATCACGTTTATCGTGGCTGTAACCAAGCGTTTAGTGAGTTTATCGGTCTGCCGCTGGAGAAAATTGTCGATCACTCGGTGTATGACGTGGCGCCAAAAGAGCTGGCCCACGTCTACTATCGTGCTGATGCTATGCTGTTGGCTGAGGGCGGTGTGCAAATCTACGAAGCCGCCTGTCAGACGCCGCAAGGCATCCGAGATATTGAGTTTAACAAAGCGGTGTTCTACAAAAGCAACGGTGAAAAGGGTGGCCAAGTGGGCGTGATGCTCGATGTCACCGAGCGCAACCTACTGATGCAAAAAGTTGAGCGTGCCAGCCGTACCGACCCGCTTACAGGCATTGGTAATCGCCGCGAGTTTGAGCAATGTGTCGACGCAGTGCTGAGCCATGCCAAGCAGTCGAGTCAAGCGGCCAGTCTGCTGACGCTAGACATCGACCACTTCAAGAAAATCAACGATGCCTTTGGTCACTCCAGTGGTGATGAGGCGTTAAAATTCTTAGTGAACACGGTGCAAGATGCCCTGCCAGCAGAAGCCACTCTGTATCGTATGGGCGGTGAAGAGTTTTATGTGTTGCTGCCAAACACCGATTTGGCGAGCGCCAAAGGCGTGGCAGAACAGATACGCGCCTACATTCCTACACAGCCTTTGATCCTAAAAGGTCAAATTGTGCGGCTAACCGTGTCCATTGGCGCGATTCAGTTAGCGTCACAGCGACAACTTGAGGAATCCTTCAAACGCGTGGATAAAGCCTTGTACGAAGCCAAGCACAGTGGCCGCAATCGCGTTTGCCTAGCGTATTACGACTAATTAAGCCGCTTGCTAGCTGATCAATTATTAGACTTCTTTGTTTAAAACAATTCTCATTTGTATTATTATTTTGCATGCTTGATATGTCGCTTCGGACATATCCTCGTAAGAGTTTTATCTGATAAAGGCTTGTTCGACATGCAAAGCGTCTCTGATCGTCATTTTGCGGATTTTTACCGTCAGCATCATTCTTGGTTGCAGCGCTTCTTGGCCCGCCATTTGTCTTGTCAGCACACCGCTGAAGATTTAACACAAGACAGTTTTACGCGCCTGATTACACGCCAAGAAAATCTGTCGTTGATTGACTCACCACGGGCTTACTTAACTACCATCGCCAAAGGCTTATTGATCAACCATTGGCGCCGCCAAGACATCGAACGCAGCTATCTGGAGTCGCTACAGACACAGCCAGAAGCAGAGTATCCCTCGGCGCAGGATCAATACGAGGTACTGCAAGCGCTGTATCAAGTGGATCAAATGCTACAGGACTTATCGAGCAAGGCGCGCCAAGCCTTTTTGATGTCGCGCTTACAGGGCGTGCGTTATCAAGACATTGCCGTGGAGCTAGAGGTATCTGAACGCATGGTGAAAAAGTACATTGCACAAGCGATGCTTAAATGCTTACAAGCCCAGCAGGCAGATGCCTCATGAGCCAGGTGACGACTCAGCAGCGTGAACAAGCGTTAGAAGACGCAGCCTTTTGGTTTGCGGCGTTGCAAGGAGATCAAGTGTCAGTCAACGAGCGCAAAGCATGGCAACAGTGGTTAGCGGATTCATCGTTGCACCGTGAGGCGTGGGCGCAAGTAGAACAGATTGATCGACAGTTTCGCCAATTGCCGGCCCAAGAAAGCTTTCAAGCGTTACAGGGAGCAGGGCGCAGTCGACGCCAGTTCTTATATGGGTTGGCGGGCTTAGCGGTGGCGTTACCGTTTGCTTGGACTCAGCGTCATACTCTAGAGGCCTCTCTAACTCCTGGTACACGTCATGAGACAGCGGTCGGCGAGCGCCGTCAATTGGCGCTTAAAGATGGCAGTCAGCTATGGCTTAACACCAATACCTTGATCAACATCGACCAGCAGGCGCCTACTCCAGAATTGTATTTAATGCGTGGTGAGCTCTATTGGGAAGCGGCCAACCATGCGCAGCCGCTGCGCCTTCACAGTGATTATGGCCAAGTCGATGCCACTGCCAGTGCGTTTGGTATGCGCTTACAAGACGACAGTGCTTTACTGGCCATGAGTGAAGGGCAAGCTCAGGTGCTGTTGACGCAATTGCCGACCCAAGTATCTGTAAAGCGCCAGCAGACTTTGCACTTTAACCAAGCGAATTCAGTGCTCAACCAAGGCGTCTCCGCTAATGCTCAAGCTTGGCGTGATGGTTTCTTGGTGGCTGACAATATGCGCTTAGAAGATTTTATCCGCGACCTTGATCGCTATCATCCACAGGGTTGGTTGAAGTGCTCCGCCGCGATTGCCAACTTGCGTTTAGTGGGGCATTACCCGCTGGCCGATACACGTAAGGTGCTGAATACCTTGGCGTTTACCTTGCCGATTCAAGTACGTGAAATCACGCCTTGGTTCACTCTTATAGAAGAGAATAAAAATATTTCTCATTCCTAGTTCCCCTTTTTGTGGTTGTCGGGGCATATCTAGTGAACGCGTCACGAAGCTGACGTAGGCCCATTTATCACGAACTTTTGAGAACTCACAATGTTTAAACGTACGGCTATTTCCGCATTAGTACTGGGCGCGCTATGTACTGCGCCTGTGTACGCCGAGCAAACAATTACTGGTCCAGACAGTGTGATGCAGGCAAGCAATACCTATGACATCCCCGCAGGCGCTTTGTCGCAAGCGTTACTGAAACTGGCGGCCGACAGTGGACTGTCGCTCTCAGCACAAGCGAATTTAACCTTAGGTAAGGAAGCCGACGCATTAAACGGAGATTACACCCTAGCACAAGCACTGCAGCAATTATTGGCAGGTACTCGCCTAAATGCTGTGGTCCAAGACGATGTGATTTATTTGTCACAGCCACTCGCCGCGGTCAACTCAGAACCTTTTGAGATGGACGCGCTGGCCGTCACAGCGCAGCGTAATGATCGTGTGTCAAAAGGCGCGACCGGATTAGCGCTCGCGATCAAAGATACTCCGCAATCCATCTCGACCATCGATCAAGAAAGCATGGCGGATAATGGTCTGACGGCCAGTAATGAAGCATTAAGCTTTATTACTGGCGTCAATGTTGACCAGTACGAAACCAACCGTGCTCGTTACAATTCCCGTGGTTTTGGTATTCAGCTCACACAAGTGGATGGCTTGGGGATGACCAATGACTGGGGCACCGTGATTGGCCAAAAAGATACTTTCCTATTTGAAAAAATCGAAGTCATCCGTGGCGCCAATGGTCTACTGACGGGGGTCGGTAATGCCTCAGGCACCATTAACTTTGTGCGTAAGCGTCCGACCAATATCGATGAAGGCCAGCTGAATCTTAGCGCTGGCTCTTATGGCAAAATGCGCGGCGCGGTGGATTACAACAAGGTGCTGACTGAAGATGGCCGTTGGGCAGCGCGCGTGGTGGCGGTCGGTGAGCAAAGCGACTCATACATACGTGACCTAGAAGATCAGCACCAATCGCTTTACGCAGTAGTCGACGGTCAAATCGGCGACAATGGTATTTTGACCTTTGGTATGAATTACCGTAACGCCGAACAAGATGCGCCTATGTGGGGCGCGATGCCGCTTAATATCGACGGCGGTGGTCAGCTGGAGCTGGATCGGTCCTCGTCTTCCAGTGCTGAGTGGGCGTATTACGATACCAAAACAAATGATGCCTTCGTGGAATACAGCCATTTCTTACCCAACGATTGGGAGCTTAAAGGCACTTACACCTATCGTGAATACGAAGGCGACTCGAAACTGTTCTTTGCCTCTGCACCTAACAATTCGGTCAATGCTGACGGTACGGGCTTATTCAGCTTTCCTTACTCCGGTTTTACCAAGCTTGAAAACAATGTCTTTGATTTGAACTTAAGCGGCGACTTTAACGCTTTTGAGCGTGAGCACAGCTTTTTGGCGGGGGTAAGTTATTCGCGCCAAGATTCTAAGCGTTATGTGCGTAACTTTGATACGGACACTTACCGAGGTCAGCCATTGCCAGCGTTGCCTTATGGCGGTGATGTTCCCGTTGAGCCTGAGTTTGGCCCTAAGACCTTAACCGGGACGGGCGAGCAGCAGCTAACGCGTTTTTATCTGGCGTCTAAACTTGAGTTAACCGATGCATTGCACTCCATTGTCGGCGTTAATGCGATTAAGTTAGAGCGTGAAGGGGACTCTATCTTTGGTGGAGGCAGTACCACAACTAACTATCCGGATACCGAAGAAGTTAGTCCTTACTTAAGTGTGCTGTACGATTTCACCGATGATGTGGTCGGTTATGTGTCTTACTCGGACATTTATCAAAACCAAGACCAAGTTGGATACGATGGTAATTATCTGGATCCCGTAAAAGGTGTGAACTACGAAGCGGGTGTCAAAGCCGAATGGTTGGACAATCGCGTGCTGACGACCTTCTCGGTGTTTACCGCGGAACAAGATGGTTTGGCGACACTAGGCGAAGGTCGCAACGCAGAAGGTGATCGCTACTACGTACCGAAAGAAGTGAAGTCGAAAGGGGTGGAAATGGAAATCATGGGGCACGTAACCCCTCGAACTCGTATGTCGCTGGGTCTGACGCATCTAAACCTTGAAGGTGCTGATGGTCAGGATATCTACGAATACGTGCCACGTACCACAGTGAAATTCATGATGGATACACGTGTTGAACAAGTGCCTGGCCTAAAAGTCGGCGTCAACACTCGCTGGCAGTCAGATATCGAATCCACCTACGGCATGACCCAAGACGATTACATGTTAACCAATGCGTTTGCCTCTTACGAGTTAAGCGACGATGCCACGGTCCGTCTAAACATCGACAATATCTTTAATGAAAAATACATCCAAAGTTTGTACTCGACCGCTTACTACGGCGCGCCGCGTACCGCTTCGATGTCATTCGATTATCACTTCTAAAGGCAAAAAAAAGCCCACGGCTCAGTTAGGGAGGAAGCCGTGGGCGGATCACTCAGTTAGCGGGTAACGATAGGCTGAGTTAAAACAAAAAATGCTTGGCGCACATCCGTGCGCCAAGCCAAATAGGCCGTATCACTCAGCCTGACTACCCAGCTCTAGCAAGGTAGCGTTACCGCCGATGGCGGTGGTGTTGGTGGTCACGGTTTGCTCGGTGACAAAGCGCAAAATCGTATGTGGCGCGGCGACACTTGATAGTTGTTGGGTGTCGGTTTCCTCAATCAGCTGACACAGCAAACCGTCTTTTTGCGCCAAGCGCTGGCTTAATGCTTGCGCATGTTGGCTATCACATACAATCGCCACCCCGGCTAAACCTGCTGCGGCAATGATGGTGTCTTGGGCTGACTCAGCGACGTTTTGTATGACGCCTTCGGGCACGTGCGGGGCAATTTGATCCATCAATGCTTGGCCCTCAGGCCCAACTGTAATGACAGGGTTGCCTGCCACCAGTGCGGCGTAAAGGTGGCCGACCAGTGCCACGGTTTTGAGCTCTGCCTCAAGGTCTGTTTGTGCCGTCACCAGAAACGCACCGCGTCCATGGGTAGACAGTACGTTGCTTTCCCCAGTTGGGCCGGGTAACACCTCAGCCTCGCCGATTTGCGCTTGGGCATTGTCTAATTGCCACTGGGCCATACGCGCTTGAGCATCGTTAAGGCCTGCAATAGTGCGTGCTAGCGCCGTTGCTCGAGCCGCCACACCAAGAGCGTTCCAAGTTTCCAGCACTTGGTTGGCGACCTCCATCTGAATCGGTTTTACCATCGTCATATCTTGTTTCTCCTATTGCTTAGGGGGCAGCCTAAACAATGTCAAAGTCTAACCTCACTTGCCTTAATCGCATCGAGCGGCAGGCACCTCTATCTGCCGTGTGGTGCTATCAGCATCGGCAAGGACTAATGCGCGTTTTTAAAGCAGTTGCTCTTTCGCAAAGCGTGGCAAATAGTGCGGGCCGCCTGCTTTTGGTCCAGTACCTGATAAGCCTTGGCCACCAAATGGTTGTACGCCAACTACCGCACCGACTTGGTCACGGTTGATGTACAAGTTACCCACGCGGGCACGTTTGGCGATGTGCGCACAAGTGGTTTCGTTGCGGCTGTGTACGCCCATGGTCAAACCGAAGCCAGAGTTATTAATGGTATCGATGATCTTATCGAGATCTTTGGCCTTGTAGCGCACTACGTGCATGATCGGGCCAAACTTCTCTTCTTTTAGCTGATCAATGCTGTCGATTTCAAACGCTGTCGGCGCGACGAAAGTACCTTTATCGGCGTCTTGCGGCAGCTCAGATTGTGCGATCAAGCGCGCTTCTTGCTTCATGGTGTCGATGTGTTCAAGCAGCATCGTTTGCGCTTTTTCATCGATCACAGGACCCACATCGGTCGAATGTAAGTAAGGCAAACCGACACTTTGTTGTTGCATGGCCCCCGCGATCATCGGGATTACACGATCAGCGATATCGGCCTGCACAAACATCACGCGTAGCGCTGAACAACGCTGCCCCGCTGATGCGAACGCTGAGCGCACCGCATCACGCACCACTTGCTCTGGTAGCGAGGTGGAATCAATGATCATGGCGTTTTGACCGCCGGTTTCGGCGATCACAGGCACGGGTGCCACGCCACGCTCGGCCAGTGTGCGGTTGATCAGTTGTGCGGTACCCGTAGAGCCAGTGAAGGCTAAGCCAGCGATATGTGGATGCTGTGTTAAGGGTGCACCGACGGTCGCGCCATTACCAGGCACAAAGTGCAGAGCGTCTTTCGGAATGCCTGCTTCATGCAGCATTTGTACCGCACGGTAAGCAATCAAAGAGGTTTGCTCGGCGGCTTTACAGACCACTGTGTTACCAGCGACTAAGGCAGCGGCGACTTGGCCGGTAAAGATCGCCAATGGGAAGTTCCAAGGGCTGATGCAGGCAAACACACCACGGCCGACCAGCTTAGCGTTTTGCTGTTCACCCAAGTAGTTGGTGAAGGCCTTCGGCGCCGCAAAGTTTTTACGCGCTTCTAGTGCGTAGTAGTTACAGAAGTCGACTGCTTCACGCACTTCATCGATGCTGTCTTGAATGGTTTTACCCGCTTCACGGTGACAAATAGCCACCAATTCGGCGTAGTTCTCTTCCATCAGCGTTGCCATGCGCTCAAGGCAGGCGGCGCGCTCATCGGCTGGCGTTTGTGACCACGTTGGGTAAGCTCCGTGGGCAGTCTCGATCGCTTGATTGACGATCTCAGCGTTGGCCCAATGTACTTCACCAGCCACTAAACTGTGATCGTAAGGGCTTTTAACCGCGTGTACATCTTCTGTGCTTAGGCTCTCGCCTGCGACGATTGGCTGGGCTGTCCACTTGGTTTCTGGGCCCATAAAGGCATCAACCGCGGCTTTAAATGGCTGCCATTCGGCTTCGATTTCGATATTAGGGCCGTAGGAATTGGCTCGGTTATCGAACATATCCCGTGGCAAATCGATCAACGGATTGCGCAGAGTTTTACGGCTCTTCAGCGTGGTGACTGGATGATCAACCAATTCAGAAACAGGGCAACGTGCATCGACCAAACGGTGTACAAACGAGCTGTTGGCACCGTTTTCTAACAAGCGACGTACCAAATACGGTAGTAGGTCTTTGTGGCTACCGACCGGTGCGTAGATGCGCACACAGACGTCTTTGTCTTTGATCAGACGGTTGTACAGGGCATCGCCCATACCGTGCAAACGTTGGAATTCGTATTCGCTGGTATTCGCGCCGTGGCGCTCGGCAATGGTCGCCACCGTCGCGATGGTGTGCGCGTTATGGCTGGCAAATTGCGGAAAGATCCATTCACGGGTGTGCGGGCTTAATAAGAAATGCGCGCATGCAAGATAAGACACATCGGTGCCTTCTTTGCGGGTGTACACAGGGTAACCGCTAAGGCCGCGCTGTTGACACAATTTGATTTCAGAATCCCAGTACGCGCCTTTTACCAAGCGTAGAGGGATGCGATCACCGACGTCTTTGGCCAGCGCCGCCAACCAAGTCAGCACTGGCAAACAACGTTTTGAGTAGGCTTGCACGACTAGACCAAATGACCCCCATCCCTTGGTGCACTCGTCACGGAATAATTTTTCAAACAGGTGCAGCGACAGCTCGAGGCGATCGGCTTCTTCGGCGTCGATGGTGATACCCACGTTGAGTTCGCGAGCGCGGGTGATCAGCTGTTTTACGCTGGCAAACAGCTCCGTCATAACGCGCTCTTCACAGCCTACTTCGTAGCGTGGGTGCAGTGCCGACAGTTTGATTGAGATGGTCGGGCGGTAGCCTTTGCTGTAGGTGTCTTGGCCAACTGACTCGACCGCTTGCAGGTAAGACTTCAGGTATTTGTCGGCATCGTCAGCGGTGAGCGCCGCTTCCCCCAGCATATCAAACGAGTAGGTGTAACCTTTGTCGCGGTAGCTTTTGCCGCGTGATAAGGCTTCGCTAATAGAACGTCCCAAAACAAACTGATGCCCCATGATTTTCATCGCTTGGTTCATCGCCTTGCGGATCACGGGCTCAGAGACGCGATTGATCATGCGATTAACCAGATTAGCTGGCTTGCCATCTTTGGTTTCGTCCATGGTCACTACTTTGCCGGTCAGCAAGAGGCCCCAAGTGGACGCATTGACGAAGAAAGACTCAGAGTGATTGGCGTGCGACGCCCAGTCGGCGACGCTCAAGCGGTCTTTGATAAAGGCATCGGCGGTTTCTTTGTCGGGCACGCGCATCAAGGCTTCCGCCAGACACATCAGCAAAATGCCTTCTTTGGTATCTAGGCTGTATTCGAGCAGTAGGGAGTCAATCATCGACATGGATTCGCCGTCGGCACGCACTTGTTCGATCAGATCGGTAGCGGCGTCGGTGCTGGCTTTAAGTTGCGCATCAGTCGGCTCAGCAAGGGTCAGTAATTCACCTAACCATTGCTCTTCATCGGCGCTGTATAGCGGTGAAATGCGCTGCCACAGTTCATCAAGAGGGCGCTCAAGAATAGACGGTTGTAACACGTCGAGTGCGTTAAACATAATCGGATTCTCCCACGACAAGCCAAAGTAAAAGCTTTGGTTCAGACGCTGAATTGGTGGTGAAAGATGCTCAATTAAGTGTTGCAAAGAGTTGGCAAAACACAAGCTGGCATCCTGTCAGAATGGGAGCACTATAGTGATAAAAGTGTGAAAGGGTCTTTCTAAATTATCGGTTTTTTTTATAAGAAAGTCTGGTTACCAAAGCACTGCAACGCCCATGGTTGGGCGCTTAGCGGAATTGTTTTTGGTATTTCAACGGGGTGATGCCAAGGGTTTGTGAGAACACGCTGGTCATGGCGCTTTGGCTCGAAAAGCCGCACATCTCTGCCACCTGAATCGGGGCGTGGCCGTCACGTAGTAGCAGTTGGGCGCGCTCAAGGCGTTTGCGGATCAAGTATTGATGCGGCGTCATGCCGGTGCGTTCTTTAAAGCGTTCGTGGAACTGACTGACGCTCAAAAAACAGAAGTTAGCCAGTTGGCTGATTTGCACTCGGCGCGATAAGTTAAGCTCGATAAATTGATCAAGTTTGTCGATATCAAGCTGATGGCCGCGGGTGCGCACCGGTTTGCTGGTCAGCTGATGGCGAATAGCACTGAGCAAGGTGTTGCCACAGGCACGTGCCAGCATCGGGTCGTCTGGATATTGTTGCATCTCGCCGGACAATGCCGAGGCCAGTACTTGTAACCTAGGGTTGAGCTCAAAGTACGCCGCCTGGTCAAACAGGCGTGAGACAATCTCGTATTCTTCGTCGGTGATGGCTTTTGGCGGTGGCACGGGCAAGTTGACCACCATGATGCGGTTGTCCCCTAAGCCGACAAACTGATGGCCTTCTGAAGACGGCACGATGCAGCCTGCACCGGATTGCAGCTTTTGTCCGCCTTGGCTGTCGATTTCAAAATCCGTTTTGCCATCTAAAACAACCACCAGCTGGTGATAATCGTGATCGTGGGTGTCTGCGACCTCCGGCAGACTGAACACATCGGATTCAGAGAGAGTCAAACAGTTGCCTACTTTTTGTGCAAATAAAACACGCAGTATAGCGATCTTTTATAGCATTGAGTAGAGGGCATGCTTGCCAAGACCGTCTCAGACGATCATGGCAAGTGCTTAACGACAGGCAAAAGAGTGGGCAGAAGAACGACTTAAACAACCACCACAAGGTTACCTTGGGCACCACTTTTGAGCACGTCTTCGTGAGCTTGAGCCAGCTCGTTCAACGCATATTCGCGTCGAATCACCGGTTTTAGCACCCCTTTTTCAAACAAAGGCAGCATGGCTTTGGCGATACGACTAAGCTCGGCGGGTTTGACATTGGCCAGCGCTACCCCCATGACAGCCGCATCACGGGCCATCAGATCGCGAGGGTTAATCTCGACCGTGCCGCGATTACCGATCACTGCCACACGTCCAGCAAACGCTAGCGCTTTGAGATCTTGGTCTAGATTATGATTTGCAAGCATTTCGATGATCACATCAAAGCCGTTGTCGAGCGATTGATAAGGCGCTAAGTAACCGTCTTGGTTATGCATGATGATCTGCTCGACGCCTTGTTGGCGCAGCAAGTCAGCACCCGCTTCAGTTCCTGCTGAGGCGACGACGTCTAATCCCGCGGCAAGCGCTAACTGCACGGCGGCGATACCGACGGCGCCTGTTGCCCCATGGATCAAGACTTTATCACCTGCACTAGCATGAGCGCGGCCAAATAAAGCGCGATGGGCCGTGGTGTAAGGAATGCCAAGACATGCGCCTTCGGCGAAGCTTAATGCATTGGCTAAGGCAAACGTATGGGTTGGCAAGCACACTGCGTATTCGGCGGCAGAACCTGTGAGATTACGCGAGAAGTAAACGCGTTGACCGACTTCAAAGCCTTCTACCTTAGCGCCTAGCTCGACAATCGTGCCAGCGCCATCGTTGCCCGGTGTATGGGGAAACGAGGCGCTGTAATTGTTGGTGCCCGAGCGGATGTAGGTGTCCACTGGATTGACGCCCGAGGCGCCAATTTGGACTAGGATTTGCTCGTCGTTGATACTCGGTTTGGCGGTATCAACCAGCGTCAAATCGCTGGCTGGGCCGTAGTCGTTCACTTGCATCGCTTTCATAACATCTCCTTTTGATTAGTCGGCGTAGACTTGCTCAGGCAGCCAAGTCGCTAGGTCTGGCCATACCGATAACAGTAGCAGCACAAACAATTGGATCGCAATAAACGGCAGCACACCTTTATAGATGGACTGGGTTTTGACTTCCGGCGGCGCCACGCCTCGTAGGTAGAATAGGGCGAAGCCAAACGGTGGTGTTAAGAATGAAGTCTGCAAATTGATCGCCATCATAATGCCGAGCCAAATTGGATCTAAGCCCATCGCCAGCAGGACTGGCGCGACGATCGGCACCACCACGAAGGTAATTTCGATAAAGTCTAAAATGAAGCCTAGTAAGAACATCACCAGCATAACGATCAAGACGGCACTGACAACGCCACCAGGTAGCTGATTAAAGAATTCATGAATCAGCTCTTCACCACCAAAGCCGCGGAATACCAACGAAAACAGCGACGCGCCGATCAAGATCATAAACACCATACCGGTGACCTTGGTGGTCGACTGCGCACATTCTTTTAAGGTGTGTAAATTAAGCTTACCGGAGGCCAACGCCAGTATCGCTGCGCCTAGAGCACCGACTCCCGCCGCTTCGGTCGGGGTAGCGAAACCGCCAAGAATCGAGCCTAACACCGCTAAAATCAGCAATAACGGCGGCAATAGACCTTTTAGAATTTCCACTAAAAGTGATGAGTCATCGACGCCGCGGCGTAACTCTTCTTTAGGTACGGCAGGGGCTTTTTCGGGCTGTAGCCACGCCACCACGGCCACATACGCGATGTACAAGCTCACCAGAATCAAACCAGGAATCAGGGCGCCGACAAACAAATCACCGACAGAGACGGTTTTAGGAGAGAACACGCCCATGTCCAGTTGCGCTTTTTGAAAGGCATTGGACATCACATCGCCGAGCAACACCAAAGCAATGGACGGCGGAATGATCTGCCCCAGTGTGCCAGTGGCACAAATGGTGCCCGCCGCGAGCGCTGGATCATAGCCACGACGTAGCATGGTCGGTAATGAAATCATGCCCATGGTAACGACGGTGGCACCGACGATGCCGGTACTGGCGGCCATCAACATGCCCACCAAAATCACCGAGATGCCTAAACCACCGCGCAGTGTGCCAAACAACATAGCCATCGAATCGAGCAGGCGCTCGGCCAGTTTGGATTTCTCCAACAGCACGCCCATCAATACGAATAAGGGCACGGCAATCAGAGTTTCATTGCGTACGATACCAAACAAACGGTTTGGCAGGGCCTCTAAAAACACCGCATCAAAAGTGCCTGCCAGTGAGCCGACTGCGGCAAACAGCAGCGCTGTACCGCCAAGTGAAAACGCCACCGGATAGCCAAACAGTAAGCACACGCACACGGCTGCAAACAGCCATAAAGGTAAAAATTCCGCCACCTTACAAGGCCTCCATCATCGGGTGTTTGTTAAGCACGACGCCCAAGTTTTTCAAAATATCGGCGATGCCTTGAATGATCAGCAGCGCCATCATGATTGGGATAAGCGTCTTCAGCAGGTACACAAACGGCAGTCCGCCAGGCTCTTGCGAGGTTTCCATCACGGCCCAGGAGGCGGCCACGTAATCGGTGCTCAAATACGCTGTGTAGAAGCAGAACGGCAGTAAAAAAAACAGGCCGCCAATGATATTCACCCAAGCCTTTTTGCGCGCTGAAAAACCACGATATAAGACGTCCACACGCACGTGTTCATCGTCTTTAAAGGTGTACGCTGCGCCCAGCATAAACACTAGCGCGTGCAGATAGAGCACCGATTCTTGTAAGGCGATGGCACCAATGCCGAAGCCGTAGCGCAACACTACGATCAAACAGGTCAGCACCATCATGAGTAGGGTCAGCCAAGCCACGCCTTTGCCCACGACCGTGGCAATGCGCTCGGCGCTCCCAATGATTGTTTTAAGCATGTTTATAAACCCACAGACAGTTTTTGCTTTTGTAATTTGGAAGGCGGAAAAATCCGAGGCGTCAGTCTATTGGATCTGGGCTAAATAGTGAACGCATAGCAGGCAAATACGCGCGGTTGGCTGTTTATACTCGTCATTTTTAAGGCTCTAAATTGTGTAAATAAATAGTAAGAGAGCTTTTTTAGTACCCTTTTTGGGTGGGGTAAACGGCTTATCTTAAAAAGCCTATTGGCTGTCTGCTGTTTTCCTGTCTAGGTCCCAATTATGAACTCCAATACTCAAGCCCAAGCGCCGAAGAAGCGGACGCAGTGGTGGTTTTTGCTGCACAGCTGGTTGGCGATGCCAATCTGGTTGTTTCTCTTTTTTATCTGTTTAACCGGCACCATTGCCACGGTGAGCCAAGAAATCGTCTGGCTGTTTGATTCAAGTGTGCGGGCTAATCCACCCGACAATGCCGGTGAGATGCTGACTTTTGATGAAGTCATTGAGGTCGTCGAGCGCGAAGCCCCTGGCGCCTATGTGGCAGAGATCACACGCCCAGTAAAGTCTCAGTTTGCGCTGACCGCCGAGATAAGTTACCCGGATTCTACCAGTGAAAATGTTTTTATTAATCCGTACACCGGCGAGATCCAAGGCCGTGCCGCCAGTGGTTTTAACTTTCGCCAGTTTGTGCGGGCAATTCATGGCTGGTTGCTGATTCCTTTTAATACCGGCTTCACCCGTTACAGCTTTGGTTGGTACATGGTCAGTGTGTTGGGCATTCCGATGCTGCTGTCTTTGATTACAGGTTTGGTGGTGTATAAGAAATTTTGGCGTGGCTTTTTGCATCCACGTTTGCGGGTCAATCGCGGAGCGCGTGTTTTTTGGGGCGACTTTCACCGCTTAGCCGGTATTTGGTCGATCCCGTTTATCTTGATTATTTCGGTGACGGCGATTTGGTTCATGATCCAAGGCTTGCTGTTTGAAGCGGGGGTGCCGTTTAACGGTGCGTCGCAAGCGCCTGTGTTTGTGCCGCGCGATGAAGTGCCGGTAGCAGAGCAAGGGCGGCCGCCGCTGATAACGCCTGATCAAGCCATCGCTGCGGTTAATCAGCGTTATGACAATGTTGAGGCTCAGGTGTTGCGCTTACCTGGTACCGCGTTTGGTCATTATCGTGTATTAGGCCGCAGCCAAGCGTTTCCTTTAGTGCATGAAAGCTTCCTCGTGAATCCATACAGCGGCAGCATCGATGAGGCCATGCGCGTCGGCGATCAGCCCGGCTTGATGTTTACGCGCTTATCCATGCGTGCGCTGCATACCGGTGATTTCGTCGGGTTGAGTCTGAAGTTGGTGTATTTCTTCTTTGGGGTGTTGCTCACCATGATGGTGTTTAGCGGTATGCGCATTTGGATGACGCGCACTTTTAAAACCACGCAAGCGGCCATCCGTCAAAAAAAAGCCCGTGTTAAAGCAATAGGAGATTCTGCATGAGTAACGCGACGACTAAAAAAGGCCGTAAGACTGATTCGCGTTGGTTTCGTTGGCGCTTTCATTTATCGGGCTTGTTGATGTTGATCCCGCTGGTGTTGGCGCCGTTTTACATCGAGCTTATGTCGGTGTTTGGTGGTGCGAGCGGACTGGGCGCGCGTCATATTGGTACTCAAGCCGCTGGGCCGTGGCAGATTACGCTGGCTGAGCAATTTGAGCAGGCGCCGAAATTGGATGGTCCGGCAGGTTATATGAAGACCTTTAATGCCGCGCTGTGCCAAACCTGCGCTGAGCAAGTCAAAGCGGTGTATCTGCGCTTGGGTAAGCCTCGTAGTTTGCGCACCGCTGGCGTGATTGGCTTTGGTTCGCCGTATCACATGAGCTTTAGTATGCCAGTGCCAGAAAATACCGCACTGGATGCTGAGCTGTGGCTCACCCTCGAAGGCTGGGATGGCTCTTTGCAGCAGGTGCAGTGGCCGCTGCGTCAGGCGTCGCCCGCCACCATTGAATTCTTACAGCAGCAACAGGAGCTTTAATATGTACAAAGCGTCTCTGCGTCGTACGGCGCTGGTGGCCTTAAGTGGTGTGTGGTCATCGCTGGCCTTAGCGCATTTTCCGTTTGTTGAGTGTCATCAAGGCACGGTGGATATTGTTTGCCAAGGCGGCTTTTCAGATGGTTCTAGTGCGCAAGGCATTACTGTGGATTTAATTTCTTACGACGAAGAAATCATCGCCAGTAAAACCTTTAATGACGCCTCAAGTGTCGAGTTTGCGCCCTATGATGGTGAGTTCTATATCTTGCTAGACGCGGGCCCAGGGCATACGGTCGAAGTCGATTGGAACGAGATCAAAGCCCCTTAATTCCTGCCACTTTCGTCAGGTGTGTCAGCGCCTGACGAAAAAATATTCAGTTTATTTGCATCTTTAACATTAGTGTCACAAAGCCTCTTTATAGTTTTCATCATCGAACGAGAACGACGATGTTCGGGCTCGAAATAGGATTTCGAATCATACCAAACTGACGATAACCATTGAGGTTGAAGTGATGAAAAAATTAGTTGCTACTCTAGCTGTGTCTACCCTAGCAGGCGTTTCTGCTAACGTCATGGCAGACGTTGACGCAAACCTACCGTCTTACTCTAAAGCAAGCGGTGTATCAGGTAACATTTCAAGTGTTGGTTCTGACACGCTAGCAAACCTAATGACACTTTGGGCAGAGGACTTCAAACGTCTTTACCCGAACGTGAACATTCAGATCCAAGCAGCTGGTTCTTCTACTGCGCCACCAGCGCTAACTGAAGGCACATCTAACTTCGGTCCTATGTCTCGTCAGATGAAAGACAAAGAGATCGCAGCGTTTGAAAAGAAATACGGCTACAAGCCAACAGCTGTTCCAGTGGCAATCGACGCGCTAGCAGTATTCGTACACAAAGATAACCCAATCAAAGGTCTATCTCTTCCAGAAGTGGATGCGATCTTCTCTTCTACTCGTAAGGGTGGTCACAGCGAAGACATCACTAACTGGGGCGCAACGGGTCTAACAGGTGCTTGGGCGGATCGTGACATTCAATTGTTCGGCCGTAACTCAGTATCAGGCACTTACGGTTACTTCAAGTCAAACGCTCTATTCAAGGGTGACTTCAAGAACTCTGTAAACGAACAGCCAGGTTCAGCGTCAGTGGTACAGTCTGTATCAACGTCTCTTAACGGCATCGGTTACTCAGGTATCGGTTACCAAACATCTTCAGTTCGTGCGCTACCACTAGCGAAAGAAGAAGGTGGCGAAATGATCGCTGCGACGCCTGAGAACGCTGCAACGGGTAAATACCCACTGTCTCGTTTCCTTTACGTTTACGTAAACAAAGAGCCTAACAAGCCACTTGCGCCACTAGAGCGTGAATTTGTGAAGATGGTTCTTTCTAAGATGGGTCAAGAAGTTGTTGTGAAAGATGGTTACGTACCACTTCCAGCAAAAGTATCTGCGAAATACATGAAAGACCTAGGTATTCAGTAATCACTGGATAACAGGGAAGGTTTTACAGGATGTAACGGAGCAGGAGAGATCAGATCTCTCCTGCTTTTGCTACGTCCAAACCTGTCACAAAATTGTCACAAACAAAGTTGAATTCGGATGAGTACAAAAGCGGATCAAAAAATACCCGAACTGGATTTCGATACGCCAGCCTTAAAGCGTCATCGTAAAGTTCGTGCACTCAAAGATCGTGGTGCAACCGTCGGTATCGCGATTGGCGGCAGCAGCGTGATCGTGGCTGTTCTACTGATATGTTTCTATTTGGTATACGAGATTGCGCCATTGTTTACCGGCGCAGATATCGAACAGCAAAACAGCTACCCAGTGCCAGCTCTTGAAGCAGGCAAGAGTCTTTACCTGACTTCTGAAGAACAAGTCGAAGTCGGCTTACGTGTCGCAGAAAATGGCGACATGATCTATTTCAACGCTGCCAACGGCGACATTATCGAGCAAGTGCAAAACCCGCTAGGTGAACCGACAGCGTTTGCGGTAGAGGCCAACACCAGTAACTTATTTGCCTTTGGTTACGCCGATGGTCGTGTGCTAGTAGCGCAGCAAAATTACAAAATTACCTATCCGGATGGCGAGCGTTTAATCACGCCAAGCATTCAATATCCTTACGGCACTGAAGGCATTCAGGTGGCCGATTTTGCGTTACGTGACATCAGTGTGCGTGACAGCGAAGACAGTCTGACCATTGCTGCAGTGGGTGACAATGCTGCACAGGTGACACGTCTGGATAAAGATGTGAACTTCATCACCGAAGAAGTGGAGTTGACCGAATCAAGCGCCAGCCTGCCGTACGTGGATGACACTTACTCGCTGTTGATTTCGGGTGACCAGCGTTACCTATACATGGCGACACGCTCAGGTGCGATGACCGAATTCGATATTCGTGACATGGATGACATCACGCAAAAAGACCAGATTGATCTGGTGGAAGGCGACGCACAATTGGTATCGATGCAGTACTTGCTAGGCCAATCTTCTGTCATGGTGGCGGATACATCAGGTCGTGTCACTCAGTGGTTTAACGTACGCGATGACAACAACGTTGAGCATCTAACCTTTATCCGTGACGTACAGCAAACCAACGCCATCGTTGACGTGGCCATGGAGCACCGTCGTAAAGGCTTCGCAACATTAGATGAGCGCGGCTTTGTGGCGATCTACAACGCGACGTCAAGCAGCCAAGTCATCAACGAAAAGCTGACCGATAGCGCAACGGGCATGATCAGCTTCGCACCACGTGCCAATGCTTTGTTGCTAGAAGACGGTCAGCAGATCAACCTATTTGAAGTCGACAACGAACACCCAGAAGTGTCGTGGTCGTCGATCTGGGGTGATGTCTGGTACGAAGGTTACCAAGAGTCCACTTACACGTGGCAGTCGTCTGCGGCGAACAATGACTTCGAACCTAAATACAGCCTAGTGCCATTAGCGTTCGGTACTATCAAAGCGGCGTTCTATGCCATGGTTGTGGCTGTGCCACTAGCGATTTGTGGTGCAATCTACACTGCTTACTTCATGGCGCCAGGCCTACGCCGTAAGGTGAAGCCTGTGATCGAGCTTATGGAAGCGCTACCAACCGTTATTCTAGGTTTCTTAGCCGGTATCTTCTTTGCGCCGTTCCTTGAGGAGCATCTAGCCGCGGCGTTCAGCATCTTGGTGGTGTTGCCAGTGGGCATTCTATTGTTTGCCTTACTTTGGTCACGTATGCCACAAGGCATTCGCTGGATGGTGCCAGAAGGCTGGCAGCCAGTGTTATTGATCCCGTTAATCGTAGTGTTGGGTTGGGGCTGTGTGGCGATGAGCCCGATGATCGAACTGTATTGGTTTGATGGCAACATTCGTGGCTGGCTTGGCGACCAAGGCATTACTTTTGACCAACGTAACGCGCTAGTGGTTGGTTTTGCGATGGGCTTCGCGGTGATTCCGACGATCTTCTCGATCACCGAAGATGCGATCTTCTCAGTGCCTAAAGCGCTAACACAAGGCTCGCTAGCATTGGGTGCGACCTACTGGCAAACCATGACCCGCGTAGTACTACCGACAGCCAGCCCAGGTATCTTCTCGGCCATTATGATCGGTATGGGTCGTGCGGTCGGTGAAACCATGATCGTACTGATGGCGACCGGTAACACACCGATTATGGACTTCAACATCTTTGAAGGTATGCGTACCTTGGCGGCCAACTTGGCGGTCGAAGTACCGGAGTCTGAAGTGGGTAGCTCTCACTACCGTATCTTGTTCTTGGCGGCGTTTGTGTTGTTCGTCTTTACCTTTGTCGTGAACACCATCGCAGAAACCGTGCGTCAGCACCTACGTAAGAAATACGGATCCTTGTAATGAGTACAGAATTGAAACAAAAGAAACAAACCGTATCCCAGTGGGTGAAATCTGGTGATCCATGGGTATGGTTAAACGCGGGTGCCGTGGCGATCTCTGTGATCATGGTACTGGGCTTGTTGCTGCTGATCGCAGTACGTGGTCTAGGTCACTTTTGGCCAGCAGATATTGAGCGTGGTACCTACAGCCTACCAGGCTCAGAGCCATACACCTTGATTGCTGAGCGTGTGGAGTCGACCGAAGTTCCCGCTGCGCAGTTGCGCGAAGCCGGTATTCCAGTCGACGATCAATACGACTTGATGATGCGCTCGTTGATGAAAACCGGTAACCGTGACGTGTACGGCTCGGACTTCCGTTGGATCATCGATGAATACTTCACCGATATCACCAAGCCAGAGATGCTGTTTGCAGCAGAGCGTCATGAGTGGGGCAACCTATATGGTTACCTAAAAGCGGTGAAAGAGGGCGGCGAAGTGGTCGCAGAAACCTCTGATCTGACGCCGACGGACTCTGCGTTAGCAACATGGGCCGCATTTGAGCAAAGTATCGATCGTGCTACCGACATCTACGATCAGATCCACGAAGTGGAGAAGTTCGAGATCGGCGAGATCAACCACAAGCTTGAGCGTCTACGCCTTGAGCAACGTCGTCTAGAGCTGGACGGTGAATTAACGCCTGAGAAACTAGCCGACATCGATGCTGAGCGTGCGGAGCAAGATGCTAAGTACGAAGTATTGCAGCAGCGTTTGATCGAGCTTTACGGCCAGATCAACCGTGACACCTTTGTCGTGCAAGTTATGGACGGCAGTATCCACGAGATGCAAGTGGCTAAGGTGGTGCGTGCTTACCGTCCAAACGCGATGGGCATTATGGCGAAGATGGGCTTCTACGGTGCCAAAGTGTGGGAATTCCTAAGCGCTGAACCACGCGAAGCCAACACCGAGGGTGGTGTCTTCCCAGCGATCTTCGGTACCGTGATGATGGTATTGTTGATGACGGTACTGGTGACGCCATTTGGTGTGGTCGCGGCGATTTACCTACGCGAATACGCATCACAAGGTTTTGTCACACGCACTATTCGTATCGCGGTGAACAACCTAGCGGGCGTGCCTTCGATCGTTTACGGTGTCTTTGGTCTGGGCTTCTTTATCTACTTCCTAGGTTCGGGGATCGACCAAGCCTTCTTCCCAGAAGCGTTGCCATCACCAACTTTTGGTACTGGCGGCCTGATGTGGGCATCGATCACGCTAGCGCTACTAACCGTGCCAGTGGTGATCGTGGCCACCGAAGAAGGTCTGTCACGTATCCCACGCAGTGTGCGTGAAGGCTCACTTGCCTTGGGTGCGACCAAAGCCGAAACCCTATGGCGTGTGGTCTTACCGATGGCGAGCCCAGCGATTATGACCGGTGTGATTCTAGCTGTGGCCCGTGCTGCAGGTGAGGTAGCGCCGCTGATGTTGGTCGGTGTGGTAAAACTGGCACCATCGCTACCACTGGATGGCAACTACCCGTACCTACACTTGGATCAGAAGTTCATGCACTTGGGCTTCCATATTTATGACGTGGGCTTCCAAAGCCCGAACGTAGAGGCTGCGCGCCCATTGGTTTACGCGACAGCACTATTATTGGTCATCGTGATTGCGACACTTAACCTAGCGGCCGTGACCATCCGTAACCACCTACGTGAAAAATACAAATCGCTGGACATGTAAGACAGCGGAGAGAGACGATTAATTATGAGCGAATCAAGCACACACTCAATTGATATTTCAGCAATGCAACGTAGCCAGCAGGCGCTGCGCATTGAAGACGAAAAAGTTTGTCTTTCCGTTAAAGACTTACACCTTTACTACGGCGAGAAAGAAGCGCTAAAAGGGATCGACATGATCATCCCTGAGAAAAAAGTCACCGCGTTTATCGGCCCATCAGGCTGTGGTAAATCGACGCTACTGCGCTGCTTTAACCGTATGAACGACTTGGTAGACAGCTGTCGCATCACAGGTGAAATCAACCTGCACGACACCAACATCTACGAAAAAGGCACCGATGTAGCGGAACTACGTCGCCGTGTCGGCATGGTGTTCCAGAAGCCGAACCCATTCCCAAAAAGTATCTACGAAAACGTCGCCTACGGTCTGCGTATTCAAGGTATCAACAAGAAGCGCGTGATCGACGAAACAGTTGAATGGGCACTGCGCTCAGCGGCGCTGTGGGACGAAGTAAAAGACCGTCTACACGAAAGTGCGCTGGGTATGTCTGGTGGTCAGCAGCAGCGTCTAGTGATCGCACGTACGGTAGCGGTAAAACCAGAGGTTCTACTTTTGGACGAGCCGGCGTCAGCCCTTGACCCGATCTCTACCTTGAAGATCGAAGAGCTGATCCATGAGCTGAAAAACGAGTTCACCATCGCCATCGTTACGCACAATATGCAACAAGCGGCGCGTGTGTCGGACTATACTGCCTTTATGTACATGGGTGACATGGTCGAATTTGGCGATACCAACAGCCTATTTACCAACCCAACTAAGCAACAAACTGAAGACTACATTACTGGTCGTTACGGTTAGGATAAGGAACTGACACTATGCGAGAACTTACAACGGATCATATTTCTCAACAGTTTAACGCTGAGCTTGAAACCTTGCGTCAGCACTTCCTAACCATGGGCGGTGTGGTTGAGAACCAAGTAGCGGATGCGATTCACGCTTTGCTAGAAGGCGAAAGTGATTTAGCCGAAGAAGTGAAAGCGAAAGACAAAACCGTGAATTCACTGGATGCGCTGATCGACGAAGAATGTACCCGTATCTTGGCCAAACGCCAGCCTGCGGCGACCGACTTACGTATGATCTTATCGATTGGCAAAGCGGTATCTGAGCTAGAGCGTATGGGTGATGAAGCGAAGAAAATCGCTAACCACGCCCTGAAGCTGATCAACGAAGGCGAGTCACCACGTGGTTACGTGGAAATCAGCCGTATCGGCCAAATGGTGACACGCATGGTGCGTGAGAGCTTGGATGCTTATGCACGTCTAGACATCGATCTAGCGGTCAGCGTGGCCAAGGCCGACCGCTCGGTAGACCTTGAGTACAAAACGGCGATCCGCTCACTGATCACTTACATGATGGAAGACCCACGCTCGATTGGTCGTGTGTTTAACGTCATCTGGGTGCTGCGCTCCCTAGAGCGTATCGGTGATCACTCACGTCATCTATGTCAGCACTTGGTGTACTTGATCAATGGCGTTAACGTGCGCCATATCCCAGCAGAAGAGCTGGAAGTGGTGGCACAAGAAGATAAAAAAGACGCGTAAAACAGCTGAAAAAAACCAAAAAGGCCAAGCTTATGCTTGGCCTTTTTTGTGGGCGCTAGTAATGATGAGTTACGTAAGGTCTTGTCTAGAAAGCAGCGTTCAGCTCGCTAACCGAGCGCTGATATTCCGCCATGGCGCTGTCATACAGGGCGGCTAACTGATCACTCTGGCCTTGGCTGGCTTGGGCTTCCATTTGTGCGAAAACGTCAGCCAGCTCAAGCATGGCTAGGTTGGCACTGGCAGATTTCAATGAATGGCTAAGATGATCGACGGCGGCTAAGTCTTGCGCGGCGATCGCGGCTGCTAATTGTGGCAGCTTGTCTTGGCTATCATCGAGATAGCTCTGACGTACTTTTTGCAGCGTCTCATCCCCCAAGATCTGCAGCAAGGTCGTTAATTGTGGAACATCGATGGCCATATGCTTCTCCTAGGCGCAAATCAGCTGTTCGAGCTGAGTTTCGGTCAACGGCAGAGTGAAAATAGCGCTTATGTTCAACTCTGGGTGTTGGCGACGAATACTCTCTGTCGCGAACAGTTTTACGTCGTGAGACTGTAGCGCCAGCAGCGCTTCTAATGCTTCCACATCCAATATCCGCTGATCCGCCAGCAACACCGCGTGGTAAGGCGTGAAGCCTGAAGTGACTTCGGGTTTTAACAAATGCTCATGGGTCATTGGCTCGATGCCATAAGAAGCGTCACCTAAGCCTATCTCAAATATGTCATCACTGGTGATTTGGTTGTCTAAAATAGCGATGGTGCCAACCTTAGAGCGTTTGGCAGGGTAGACGTTGGCGACCGTTTTCATCGGCAAATCGACCCACATTTCTGTGCCATTTTCCGTTGAGCTGGAAAAGTGCAACTCGCCACCCAGCGTACTGATCAAGTATTGGCTTAAGGTAAAGCCTACACCAATATTATGGATTTGGCTGATAATACTGTTGCCAGGATTATGCGGATTACTGCGCAGCCCTTGTTGTACGTTGCTGGGTAGACCTTGGCCGCGATCACGAATACTGATTTGTACCATGCGCGTGTCTTTCGCCAGTTCGCCTTTGCGCGTTTCTAAAATCGGTAAAGCCGAAGGCCTGACATGTACCAGCATGGCTGCATTAGGGCAGTGCTGGCTCAGCTGACCAAGCAGCATGGTTAAAATCTCATGCAGGCGCTTAAAGTCGGCCTCAAAAGACTGCACTAAGCGCGGGTCAAAGAAACACATCAAACGGATGTTTTGTGCCAACAACTGCTGCTTCATGGCATTGACGGAGTATTCAATGTGACTCTTAAGCTCACCCTCCGTATGTTGTGGTACAAACTGCCCCGATTCGATCAGGATCAAATCGTGATAGCTGTCTACTTGGGTCAACAAATGGCCGCTTAAGTCCGACAGTTGCTCTAGATGGCTTTGGCGGTGCCATTCGTCGTCCGATTGCAACGCACTAGAGCTCCAGCCGGTCATGGTGATCAGATTAGGCTTAAGTTCGGCAATGATGCGCGCAATGACATCGGATTTCTCTTTTTGTAGGTGACGAATATCGTCTTCGAGCTGGCCATTACGGCGAAACAGAGAACGTAAGTCATAGGAGCTTTTTAGGGCAAATAAAGCCAATAGTGCTGCCACCAGCGTCAGTAAAATACCAATGTATTCAAGGCGCTCAAGCTGCAGATTAAGCTGCTCACGTTGCGCGGTCACATAGCGGTTAGCACCTTGGTTGACGATGACGACAAAGTCGGTGATTTGCGTGTCCAAGGCGCGTAGCCGATCCATAATGATGGCCGCTTGGTCGATGCGACCATTTTCAAGATGCTCAAGGTTTAGGCTGATCAGTTCTAGCTCGCCGGCAATTATGTTGAGTAGACGGGTGGCGCGGCCATTGGAAAAGCTACGGATGTGATTGCCGATTTCGCCATCGCGTAGTAAGTCGACGCGACTGAGTACCAAATCGTATTGAAAGTAGGCGTTGCCATTGAGTGGCATATCCGCTTCTTCTAGATCGGATATGTAGTTCATTAAACGGTAAGACTGCAGCTGTAGCTGCATGGCATTCCAGCGTGAGCTCTCAAATACTTGGCGCGCGTTAAGGCGCATGCTGTTTTCGGTCAGCGGTACCAGCATAAACGCTAAAATCGCCAGTACGCCAGCACACAGTACCATTAGATAGGTCAGCCAGCGCCTTGAGCGCGGTAGCTGTAGTCGACTTGGATAGACTGTGGCCATGATCAGTCTCCTGAATCCAGAACCTCGATCGATTCTATCTGCCAAATAGAGCGGCCGTAGTAAGCTTCATTACGTAGCATGGCGTTGTTATCAAAGTCGTAGATGACGATAAAAGGACCTTTATTGCGTACGGTAATAGGGCGGTAATCCATTTCATAGGCAATGATGGCCTTATGTTCGGCAAAATCGCTCAAAGGGATTTCAGTGATGTACTGATTAAATGCCGTTACTCGCAGCACATCACCTTCCGCGTCAAGCTGCTCCAAAAGATCCACAGGGTTGAATCCTGTATAGGTGTGCAGGCCTTCTTCCCATGGATTATGGGTGACGATTTGCTCGACCGGCAGTGTTTTGAGCGTGGCCAAATCTACCTTTACCGGCGCATCCTCTGCAGAGCTAATAGCGCCAGTAATCGTCAGTGTGTTGAACTGTGGCGGCTGTTCTGCTGCGGCGTTTAAGGCAACGCCAAGCGCCGCCAAAGCACTGATGATCAGACCGATAAACTTCATATCCATACCTAGGTTAGTCGTGTGAGCCGATGATTGAGTCAAAAGTATAACAAATTGATTATAAACACAGCAGGTAAGCGTAAAAATTGACGTAACGGATGACACAATCCGTGTGTTTTAAGGTCTATCAAAGTCCGCATAATATGATTAAATATGACCTGTTTTAAACGGTTTCATTAGTTGCTAAGCAAAGGATTAACAACGTGATAAGTCATCCCTTTCATGCCATCAGTGCATTTGTGAAAGCCTTCCCACTGCTTTTGTCGAGCCGCCTGCGATTGTTCTTGCTGGCGCCGATCCTTGCCAATATTGCCTTGATTGTATTGGTTTATATGGTGGCGGTCAGTTATATGTCGGTCGCGGTCGAAGGCATGATGAGCTACTTGCCGGAGTGGATGTCATTTCTTAACTGGCTGTTTTATTTGCTGCTCAACATCGTTTTAGGGCTGTTGATGTTTTATAGCTTCTCGGTCGGTGTGAATATTTTAGCCGCGCCGTTTATGGCATTTTTGGCCGAAAAAGTCGAAGAGATGCAAACCGGTAAGCAGTTCAATGAAGACATGAGCTTTAGCGGTATCATGCTGATCATTGGTCGCAGCTTGAAGCGTGAAATGCAGAAGCTAGGCTATTTCCTACCGCGCTTTATTGGTCTCTTAGTTTTGTCATTTGTGCCTGTGATTAACTTGGTGACGCCCTTTCTGTTAATGCTGTTTTCCGCGTGGATGCTAGCGTTGCAGTATATGGACTACGCCTTTGACAATAACCAAGTGCCTTTCCCTGATATGCGTGCTGCGCTGCGCGAGAAGCCGCTATTGTGTTGGACCTTTGGTTTTATTATCACATTGGGCATTACGATCCCTGTGGTGAACCTGTTTGTCATGCCCGTGGCCGTAGTCGCAGCGACCTTGTTATGGGTACAGCTGTACAGCGAACGTTTTGTTAATTATGCTGATTTACTCGATCAGAACCGCATTGAGCGCCAACGATAGGAAGCAATTTTGAAGATTTTGGTAGTGGATGATGCCTCGTTTACCCGTGATTTAATCAAGCGTACCGTGCGTAAGCGCTTTCCTAATGTCACGGTGGAAGAGGCCGTGAATGGCCGCAAAGCCCAGCAATTACTCGAGAAAATGACCTTTGATATGGTCTTGTGTGATTGGGAAATGCCAGAAATGACGGGCGTCGAGTTATTACAGTGGTGCCGTGAGCAGCCCCAGTATAAAAAGGAAACCCTGCCATTTGTTATGATTACCAGTCGTGGCGATAAATCCCATGTGGTTGAGGCGGTGCAATCAGGGGTGACGGATTATTTGGGCAAGCCATTTTCGGCGGATCAGCTAATCGCCAAAATGCAGTCGGCGGCCAAGCGTGTGGGCGTGGATAAAAAGCTTAACAGCGCTGCTAATAAGCCTGCACCGAGTGCTGCAGGAGGCGTGGCTACTGCGTCACTGGATGTATTGACCGGTGGTGCCAGTAAGATTCGTACCCAGTCGCCAAAAGTCACTAACCCTGCGCCAGCAGAGCAGACGGCTACCTATAAAGACGTCAAGATTCCCACCAAGGTGCGTTTCGCTGGCAAGGAATTTCGCTGCATGGTGATGCAGTTATCACCGACCGAAGTGACTATGCTGATCAAAAGCGATGATGTGATTCCGACGGTATTGGATCAAGCGGTATTGGATTTGACGCACAATGAGGTGGTGAATCGCCTAAATTATTATGTCCAATCAGTCTCAACCACAGAGAAAAAGCCTGACTCAGCATTTTTGTCAGTGACGCTGCTCTTAATCGATCAAGATGCCGACAAAGAGGCCTTTATCAAGCAGTTGTTTGACGCGTCTTAAGCTCTTTTAAATAGACACAAAAAAGCCCATACAGCGCGCTGTATGGGCTTTTTTATGGGAGTTTGTTAGGACTCCGTGGTCGATGCTTGGCTGGTTTTAGCAGACTCTTCGACGTCGCTAGGGGCGTCTTCAGGTATCACTTCTGAGGCCACCGTGCTCAAGATCGCCTCTTGGCGCACTCGGTCATTGGGGAAGTGACAAGCAAAAGTACTGCCGACATTTGGCTGGCTGCGGATTTGCAGTTTCGCACTATGGTGAATCAAGACATGTTTGACGATCGCCAGACCTAAACCGGTACCACCGGTATTGGAGCCACGGCCTTTGTCGACGCGGAAGAAACGCTCCGTCAGGCGTGGAATGTGGCGTGGATCGATGCCCATACCTTCGTCTTCCACCGAGAACACACCGCTGAACTCGTTTTGTACCCATTGCACCTTGATATGGCCGCCTTCTGGTGAGTATTTGATGGCGTTCAAAACCAAGTTTGAGAAGGCACTGTAGAGCTCATTGGCTGCACCGTAAACATAGCTGTTGTCCGGTATCACAAAACTGAGTGAGTGCTGCTCGGTGAGCATAGGGTCTGCGGTTTTACGAATGTGTTCGCAAATTTCTTCAAGCTTAAGCCACTGATGATTTTCACGCTTATCATTGGTTTCCAAACGTGACAGCAGTAATAAGTCTTCGATCAAATGCTCCATGCGCTCGGATTGATCCGACATGTTGACGATGCCGCGTTGCATCGAAGCAGGCAAATTGTCTTTAAACATGGTCAGCGTCTCAAGGTAACCTTTAATCACCGTCAGTGGTGTTTTCAGCTCATGAGAAGCGTTGGCGACGAAATCTTTACGCATCTGCTCCAGCAGATACAAGCGCGTCACGTCACGGATAAAGATCAGATGATCGTTTTGATCGTAGAGGGTAGTTTGTACTTCAAGATACACGCCTTCTTTTGACGGCGATTTGATCACCAAAGGCTCGCCAAAGCGCTTTTGCGAGAAGTATTTAAAGAATTCTGGGTTACGTAAGATATTGGTAATCGGCTGGCCACGGTCGGTCGGACGCTGCAAGCCGAGCAATAAGCCCGCGGAGTTGTTCCACCACTCAAGGTTACCATTGCTATCCGCCATGATAACGCCTTCTTTTAACGCAGCAGTGGAGTTTTCAATGCGGTTCAGTGCTTGGCGCATGCGGCGTTTCGACTTACGTTGTTTCTTCTGTAAGCGATACACCGCATCAAAGATTTCGCCCCAAATTCCGGCGGCTTCAGGGGGCGCAGCCTTACCTGAACGACGTAGCCAAGAGTGGAACTGGTACAGCTGGTAGAGCTGCCAGTAGAGGGTTCCTAGCGTATACAGCAACGCTAAGGCAAGCGTTTGACCCAGCACAAAGCCGATGGCGAGTACTGCTGCCAAGCCTGTGATCCAAGTTAAAAACGCTCGTTGCCAAATCTTTTTCATAAATACCTAAGCGAGGGTGCGTTTGGCGGAAAAGCGGTAGCCAGTGCCACGCACGGTTTGAATCAAGTAGTCATGGGTATCACCAATGGCTTTGCGTAGACGACGAATATGCACATCGACGGTACGCTCTTCCACGTAAACATTGCCGCCCCAAACTTGATCCAATAGCTGTGCACGTGAATAAGCACGCTCTTGGTGGGTCATCAAGAACTTCAGCAAGCGATACTCCGTTGGGCCCATATCCAATGGATTGGTGCCAATCGAAACACGCTGACTGACAGGATCAAGCAGCAGTCCATCGACTTCAATCGGATCGTCCACACCTTGTGGTGTCGCACGGCGCAATACTGCTTTCAAACGTGCCACCAACTCGCGAGGCGAGAATGGCTTGGTGATGTAATCGTCGGCACCGACTTCAAGGCCTTGGATTTTATTATCTTCTTCGCTTTTCGCTGTCAGCATAATGACAGGGATCTCAGCGGTAGTGGAATCTTTCTTTAGACGACGAGTCAGCTCCACGCCGCTGCCACCAGGCATCATCCAATCCACTAGGATCAGATCAGGGCGATGATCGACAATCATCTCGTGTGCTTGCTGGCTGCTTTCCGCTTCCATGTATTCGTAGCCTGCCATTTCCAACGCGACAGCAATCATCTCGCGGATAGGCGCTTCATCATCAATTATTAGTACTTTTTTACCGGTCACAGGATTTATCCTCATCTCAGGAACGGTACTCATTAAACCGTCTAAATGTGACAGCTATATTAAATTGTCACATGAGTGCCATATTTAAATGTAATAGCTTAGTAAGATTCCTGCAAACAAACAGTAACCAACACGGTTATTGTCTAAGAAAGAGCGGAAACACGCCTGACGGTCGCGGTCTTTCGCTTGTTGGTATTGCTGGTAAAAAAGATAAACAGCGCCGATCAAGCTGACAAAATATAAGATGCCTAGCTGGGCAATGACACCGATCCACATCATTAAGGAAAGCATCAGTCCCTGTAGGATGACAATGATCAATAGGTCGTAGCGGCCAAACAAGATCGCCGTCGACTTGATGCCGACTTTTAAATCGTCTGGGCGATCGGTCATGGCGTAGTAAGTGTCGTAGGCAATGGTCCAGAAGCAGTTTGCCACAAACAGCATCCACAGCTCAGGATCAAGCAGATCGCCACCTTGAGCGCTATAAGCCATCGGAATCGCCCACGAAAAAGCCAACCCCAAAAACAGCTGCGGCAAGTGCGTGTAGCGTTTCATAAAAGGATATAACGCCGCCAGCCCTAGGCCCACCACTGATAGCAAAATCGTGCGCCAGTCGGTCATTAATACCAATACAAAGCTAAGCAAAGACAAGCCAGCAAATAAGGCTAGTGCTTCAAACTCACTGACGCGGCCAGACGGCAACGGGCGGTTTTTGGTGCGCTCAACGTGGCCATCGACTTTGCGATCGGCAAAGTCATTGATGACACAGCCAGCCGAGCGCATGCTAAATACGCCTAAGGTAAAGATGATGATCAAGTGCCATTGTGGCCAGCCGTCAGCGGCTAACCAAAGCGCCCAAAGAGTTGGCCACAGCAATAATAAAGAGCCAATAGGGCGATTAAAACGGGTCAGATCGGCGTAGTCTTGGAGTTTGCTCATAATATAAATCGCTGTTGTTAAAGTTGGCCGGCGAGCGGGGTGAAGTCCGCAATGGCCGGGTAAAAGGCTTCGTTGACCAAAATGCCAGGGCCGTATTGTTGAAAGATAGAGCGTCGCGCCCAAAGGGCTTGGTCGCAGTTTTCAATTAAGCCTGCGGGCAGTTGTGTGATCTCAGTTGGACTGCGGCGTAAGGCTTTGGCTTTATACACGTAACCGCCTAAGGGACGGTTGTCTAAATGCGGCAAATAGCGCCACGAGCCTTTAATTGAGCGCGCTGGGATGATCGAGCGCGCGTACACCACGGGCACATCGTTGACGCGTAAAATCACCGTACGCACGCGTGCCATTTCACGGGGCTTTAACTGTAAACGCGTACGCTCTCGTGGCGACGGTGCTTGCCAGCGGTCTTCGATGACATCAACGCTCAGCTCACCAATATGACGCAGTTTAGCGGTGATCGAGTGCTGGGTGGTCAGCCAAGGGCGAATGTGTTTTGGGATCTGGCGACGCTGAATTTGATGGATCGTATGCCAACGATAATCAAAGCGTCGAGACAGGTTGTGATTGATTAGGTTCATTTATTGCCGCTTATTAAATCCACCATTTTGCTCAACTCATTAGAAGAGCTCATAACTTGCTGGTGGCAGTGTAAAGCGTCTGCTTCGCTAAGACCAACCGCTGCAAGCAAATCGGTGTCTAACGTGTCTCCAGTAAATAGCTGATGGCAAACTCCCAGCAGCTGCGATAACTGGCAATGCTCACCACTGTAAGCGGGATCGCGGCTATAACGAATGCCCGTGTAAATGCTTTCGGGTAAGCCCCAATGCTTCAATAGCCAAGCGCCCAGCTGCTCTTTGGTAAAGTTCAGCGTTTGCATCTCGACCACGTCTGCTCCTAAATGAGCATTGGCTTCGATATAACGGGACAACACCGCAAAGTGTGGCGGTAAGACCACAGCAATGGCGAGAAAACCAAAGTTATGCAGCAAGCCTGCTAGATAAGCGTGGCCCAAACGTGGTCGCTGGCCGCTTGGCATGGCTTTTACCAAGGCTTCCATTAGCACCGCATGGGACACGGCGCTGAGCCAAAAGTCTTCGTAATGACGGGGGCCATTTTGTGGCAGTTGAAAAGCATTCCCCATCGATAACCCCAGCGCTAGGTTCATCACCATATCAAAGCCCAGCACACGAATAATGGCATCTTCCACCGACTCGATTTCACCGCGAACACCATAATAGGGCGATGACGCCCAGCTGATGACTTGCGCTGAAAGGGCTGGGTCAAGACTGATGACGTCACACAAATCATCGGTGCCAGCGTGCTCATTAGCACAAAGCTGAATGATACGGTGCGAAGACGCCGGTAATGGTGGGATTTCGAGGGTTTCTTCGAGTCGCTGTTGCAGGCGCACGGCCTGGAATTTACCCAGTGCGCTGAGCATCTGATCGGCATCTTTGTCTAGATGTGAGGCCGGTTTAGGGATCTCTGCCACAGGGATCGCAACAGCTTCGTAGCGTGTCAGCGGGCCTTGAAAGCGCTGCTGAAATTCTTCCGCGCTAAGACTGCGGTAGTTTTGCTGAGCACTGGGGCGCAGCTCAATGCTCTGCGCGTTTGCCACGGCGTGATCAATAATAGTCGCGCAGGCATTGGGCTTGATCAGCGGATCGCCTTCGATATTGTAGTTGCTAACGGGATCAAAACGACGTTTGGTCAAGCGCGAAACGGCCGCCATATCGAGCATGCTGTCATGCGGAAAAATAACCTGTAGCCGACCAGTATGATCAGCCAAATGCACAATACGAACCTTCATTGTTGGCGCCTGTTCTTGCTTGTCCGTCACACGAATTACCTATTTCGTTCCAATCACTTATATTAGGACATAATGGATAATAAAAAAGCCCTAGCGGGCTTTTTTACAAGGCAAAACAAGCAACACTGCGTCTAATGATTGAGAATCTGACTCAAGAAAAGCTGGGTGCGATCGTGCTGCGGGTTGTCAAAAAACTCATGTGGTGTATTGGCCTCGACGATTTCGCCAGCATCCATAAACACCACGCGGTCGGCCACGGTTTTAGCAAAGCCCATTTCGTGGGTCACACACACCATGGTCATGCCTTCGTCGGCCAACTGAATCATCACATCGAGCACCTCTTTAATCATTTCAGGGTCCAGTGCTGAGGTCGGTTCATCAAACAGCATAATGCGTGGCTTCATGCACAAGCCTCGTGCAATCGCTACCCGCTGCTGCTGACCACCAGACAATTGGCCTGGGTATTTCAGCGCTTGGTTGGCGATTTTGACGCGCTCCAAATAGTGCATGGCCATTTCTTCGGCTTCTTTTTTCGGGGTTTTTCGCACCCAGATCGGCGCCAAAGTGAGATTTTCCAAGATGGTTAAATGCGGAAACAGATTAAAGTGCTGAAACACCATGCCCACATCTTTGCGGATCGTTTCGATGTTTTTGAGGTTGTCATTCATTTCGATGCCATCCACCAAGATCGACCCTTGCTGGTGTTCCTCCAGACGGTTGATACAGCGAATCATGGTCGATTTGCCAGAGCCCGAAGGACCACAGACGACGATACGCTCGCCTTTTTTAACACTGAAATCGATGTGCTTTAACACATGAAAATCGCCATACCATTTGTTCACATCTTGAAACTCGATAATGGCTTCTTCGCCCGCTGCTAACTGGGCTACGGCTAAATTGTTGTACGTCATATAAGGTGCCTCAAATAGTCGGTTAACTGCGTTTATGTCCGGTGTCTAGCTTGCGTTCGACGGCCATTGAATAGCGGGACATGCCAAAACAAATGGCCCAGTAAACGAAGCCTGCAAAGGCGTAGCCTTCAGTGGTAGTGCCGAGCCAGTTGGCGTCATGAGTCGCTGCTTGAATCCGGCCTAATAGATCAAACATGCCGACGATATAAACCAGCGTGGTATCTTTAAATAAGCCGATAAAGGTGTTCACGATCCCTGGGATCACCAGCTTTAACGCCTGTGGCAAAATCACCAAGATCATCGATTGCCAGTAGGTCAGCCCCATGGCATCGGCGGCCTCATATTGGCCTTTGGGAATCGCTTGTAAGCCGCCACGAATCACCTCTGCCATGTAAGCGGCAGAGAACATAGTAATGCCGATCAGCACGCGCAGTAGCTTGTTAAAATTCAAACCGTCCGGCAAAAACAGCGGAATCATCACCGAGGCCATAAACAAGATAGTGATCAGGGGCACGGCACGAATGGTTTCGATGAATACCACACACACCGATTTCACGATTGGCATATGAGAGCGACGCCCGAGCGCCAAAATCACCCCAAGCGGTAATGACGCGACAATGCCTACGACACCCAATAGAGTGGTTAGAAACAAGCCGCCCCACAGAGATGTTTCCACCACTTCAAGGCCCAACACACCGCCTGCGAACAAGAAGTAAGCCACGATCGGATAGAGCACTATGATGGTAAAGCCCAGCCACATCTTGTTAACCGATTTGAGGGCAAACATGGCTACCAACGCGACCAGCAGCAGCGCTGCGCTATTGATGCGCCAATACTCATCAGCTGGGTATAAGCCATACATAAACTGATCAAAGTAGACTGCGATAAACGCCCAGCAGGCACCGCCTGCGGTACAAGCTGCTTTAGACTCGCCACTCCAGGTGGCATCTAGCACAGCCCATTGCAGTACCGGTGGAATCAGTAGATAGAGCACATACAAGCTCAGTACCGTAAGCACCACATTGAGCGGAGAAGAAAAGAAATTTTTACGAATCCAAGCCACTGCGCCCACAGAGTTTTGTGGTGGTGGGAGGCTCGGTGAAGGTTTAAATTCAATCGCCATAAGGGCCTCCTAACGTTCGATCAACGACATTTTTTTGTTGTACCAATTCATAAACATGGAAATGGACAAACTTAAGGTGCCGTATACCAGCATACATAAACCAATGGTCTCAATCGCTTGGCCGGTTTGGTTCAAGGTCGTACCCATTACCACCGCCACCAGTTCAGGGTAAGCAATGGCCGCGCCCAAGGAGGAGTTTTTAGCGAGGTTTAAGTATTGGCTGGTCAGTGGTGGAATGATGACGCGCAGCGCTTGCGGTAACACGATCAGACGTTGGGTTAAGCTGTCGCGCAGGCCTAGGGAGCGCGCCGCTTCGGTTTGGCCCCAGCTGACCGACAAAATACCTGCGCGGACAATCTCGGCGATAAAGGCGCCAGTATAGGTGGATAGCGCTAGCAATACCGCGACGAATTCAGGTACCAGCACCATGCCGCCAGAGACGTTGAAGCGGCTTTTTTGTGGCAGATCAAACTCGATCGGGAAGCCTGCCAAGGCAAAGCCTAAAAAGGTCACGACAACGATGATTCCTAGAGACGACCAATATGCTGGGAACCAGACCCCCGTGCGTTTTTGGCGTTTCTTGGCCCAGACAATCAGCGCAATCGCCGCCATAATGGCGAGCACAAACGCTGCCACAGCGATGCCAAAGCCATCTTGAAAGTTAGGGTTAGGCGAATAAATACCGCGCTTATTCAGTAGAAAATCACCCATTTCGATACTGTTACGCGGGTGTGGTAACGCCGCCAAGACGGCGAAATACCAAAAGAACATTTGCAGCAGCAAAGGGATGTTACGCAGGGTTTCGATGTAGACCGTAGCCAAGCGTGCGACTAGCCAGTTTTGCGACAAGCGCGCCAAGCCCATGATCACCCCGATCACTGTCGCCAGTACGATGCCCATCAGCGAGATCACTGTGGTATTGATCAGCGCCACGACAAACGCACGGCCATAACTATTGGCCTCGGTGTAGTCGATCAAATGAATCAGAATCGGAAAGCCCGCCGGCTCATTTAAAAAGGCAAAACCAGTCGAAATGCCTTGGTCTTGTAGGTTTGCTTGCAGGTTATGAAACAGGTAATACCCAAATGCCACCACCAGTATCAGCAGCACGGCTTGAAACAGCATGGCGCGTTTACCTGCATCCTGCAGAAAGTTTGTATTTATCGGTGTTTTTTCGCTCATCTTGGTACCGGCAAAGGATGCTCGTCAGATGGTTGAAATGGAAAGTTACCTAGCGGCGTAGGCCGCTAGGTGGTTATCCCTATGGAGTGGTAATTAGTATTAGCGTACTGGTGGCGCGTACAATACACCGCCTTCAGTCCATAGATTGTTGACGCCACGCGGTAAGCCGACTGGTGTATCTGGGCCCACATTGCGCTCAAACACTTCTCCGTAGTTACCGACTTCAGCGATGATGTTGTAAGCCCAGTTGGCATCAAGGCCGAGTGCTTCACCCATGCTGCCTTCTGCACCCAGTAAACGACGCACGCTTGGGTCGGTTGAGTTGGCTTTGATGTCGGCGACATTTTCAGAGCTGATGCCCATTTCTTCGGCGTTGATCTGCACAAACAGCGACCAAGTCACGATGTCTTTCCACTGGTTATCGCCATGGCGTACCACAGGGCCAAGCGGCTCTTTAGAAATGGTTTCGGGTAGGATCATGTGCGCTGCTGGATCTGACAATTTAGAGCGGTGCGCCGCCAAGCCAGATTTATCAGTGGTGAATACGTCACAGCGACCTGAGGCATAAGCAGACAAGGCTTCGTCGGCTTTTTGCACGATCACAGGTACATAATCAAGCTGGTGTTTGCGGAAGAAGTCGGCCATGTTGAGCTCGGTGGTGGTGCCTTGCTCAGTACAGACCGTTGCGCCATCTAAATCCATGGCGGTCTCAACGCCTAGGTCTTTACGTACCATAAAGCCTTGGCCGTCGTAGAAGTTGGTGGTGGTAAAATCAAGACCCAGTGAGGTATCGCGCGTGTAAGTCCAAGTGGTGTTACGGGACAGTACGTCGATCTCGCCGGATTGCAGTGCGGTAAAACGTTCTTTGGCAGACAGAGGCGTAAATTTCACTTTTTGCGCATCGCCAAAAATAGCGGCAGCGACGGCACGACAAGCGTCGACATCGATGCCAGTCCAGTTACCGGCGTTGTCAGCGTTCGAAAACCCTGGCACCCCTTGGCTGACGCCACATTGAATAAAGCCTTTTTCTTTTACATCATCCAGTGTTGCCGCTGCCGCGCCGCTACTGATGGTGGCAGCGATGGCCGCCGTGGAAAGAATTTTACCAACGTTCGATTTCATGATTTTGCCTCCAGGCTGTACTAATTGTTATATCGCTAAGCGAATCCTCTCAGAGATCCTTGGTTGAATGTTCACCCATAGCAAAGCAAGTAACTTGCCAACATAGGTTTTAATGGGTCTTTACAGTCTAGTGCAGACCGGTGAAATAGCACGAATTCTGTACAAAAGCCGCCATTACAGCGGGCATAATGGTGCAATCAGTGTCTATAGCGTGCTACTTTCTTACTCTTTTTGGCACACTATTGGATACATTTCAATCAATTAGTTGTGTTAAATTTTGTTGTGCTGGAGGGGGAGACGCTGGTGCATGAGGTGCTGACAGTGCGCTTTTATGGCGCGTTAACAAGTTGATAAACTCTATTTTCCCTAACTTATCGACCCCGTGCTAGAATCGACATAATTTAGATGGTGCTACCTTCGGAGAATCATATTGATGGAAACGTCTGCCAAGCCTTTAGACAGATTGGATAAGAAAATCCTACGTGAATTGCAACTAAATGGACGTTTATCAAATGTAGAGCTGGCCAGCCGTGTGGGGCTCAGTGCTACGCCTTGTCTTGAGCGCGTGCGTCGCCTTGAGCGTAATGGCTACATTACTGGGTACTGTGCCCAAGTCGACCCACGCAAAGTGGATGCTGGCTTGTTGGTATTTGTGGAGATTCGCCTCAAAGCGACTTCGCCTGAGGGCTTTAATGAATTCAAAGAAGCGGTCGCCGAAATCCCCGAAGTGCTGGAGTGTCACCTGATTGCCGGTGACTTTGAATACCTGCTTAAAGCACGCGTGTCGAATATGGATGCTTACCGTCATCTACTTGGCGAAACATTGCTGACGCTGCCGCACGTGCGCGAATCACGTACTTATGTGGCGATGGAAGAAGTGAAAAACACCACGGTCGTGAAAATCCCTTAGACGTTAAGATATTGCTGGTGCTTCGGCAGCCAGCGCGAGAGTAGCGGCGAGACATGCTCTGGATAGTCTTGATAGAGTGTCGCCGCGGCCTGTTGTACTTGGCTTAGCAAACCTTTATCACGCTGCAAATCCGCGACTTTAAACTCCAGCAAGCCCGTCTGACGCGAGCCCATCAGTTCGCCTGGGCCGCGCAATTCCAAATCTTTTTCTGCAATTTTAAAACCATCAGTGGTATCGCGCATGGTGCCTAGGCGTGCTTTGCCTTGCTGGCCAAGTGGCGCGTGATACAAGAGCACACAGTGGCTGGCGGCTTGGCCACGGCCGACGCGTCCGCGCAATTGGTGTAATTGAGCAAGGCCCAAACGCTCTGGGTTTTCGATCACCATGAGGCTGGCGTTGGGCACGTCGACGCCGACTTCTATCACCGTGGTGGCGACCAATAGCTGCAGTTCACCTGCTTTAAATTGGGCCATAATATCGGCTTTTTCTTGTGCTTTTAAACGTCCGTGCACGAGGCCAATCTTGAGCTCGGTAAGCTGTTCTTGTAGCAGGATCGCCGTGTCTTCAGCGGCTTGGCATTGCAATGCTTCGGACTCTTCGATCAGGGTGCACACCCAATAGGCTTGTTTGCCTTCGGCGCAGGCGTGGCGAACCCGTTCGATGACTTCGTTACGGCGCTGATCTGACACGACAATGGTATTCACAGGCGTACGCCCAGGTGGCAATTCGTCGATGATCGAACAGTCGAGATCCGCGTAGGCGGACATAGCGAGTGTGCGCGGAATCGGGGTAGCGGTCATGATCAGCTGATGCGGCTGAAAGCCCGCTTGTAAGCCTTTTTCACGCAGCGCCATGCGTTGGTGCACACCAAAGCGATGTTGTTCATCGATGATGGCAAGCGCTAGCCCTTTAAATGTCACACTTTCTTGAAACAGCGCATGGGTGCCGACCACGATACCGGCTTCGCCTGAGGCGATGCGGGCGAGCTCGGCTTCGCGCTGTTTGCCTTTGAGCTTACCGATCATCCATGCCACTTCGATGCCGAGCGGTTCAAACCATTGCTTGAAGTTCAGGTAGTGCTGTTCGGCTAAGATTTCGGTCGGCGCCATCACGGCGACTTGGTAACCCTGTTGCACGGTCGCTGCAGCGGCGAGGGCAGCAACCAGCGTTTTGCCGGAACCCACGTCCCCTTGGACCAAGCGTAACATCGGATGCCCCGTGCTGAGGTCTTGTAGGATCTCTTGGAACACGCGCTGCTGCGCACCGGTTGGGCGAAACGGCAGCTGCTGTAATAGCGCATCGGACAATGCACCCGCTGAAGGTACCTTGATGGCGCGATCGGTTTTGGCCATATGGCGCTTGCCAATCAAAGACAGCTGGTGCGCCATCAGTTCTTCAAAGCTTAAGCGATACTGCGCCGGATGGCCGCCTTGTTTGAGCTGTTCAAGATCGGTGCCTTTTGTAGGGTGGTGCAAAAACTGGATCGCGTCGGCCAATGAGGGCAAGCTGAACTGCTGGCGTAGTGGCTCTGGTAGCCATTCGCGCAGATTATAGGGGGTTAAGCGGTCTAGCGCTTGCTCGCAGATTTGGCGAATCTTGGTTTGCGTGATGCCTTCAGTCAGCGGGTAAATCGGCGTCAGCTGATCGTTACCTTCTAGGGCATCGCCATCATCAATGATGCTGTATTCTGGATGATACATTTCAAAGCCGGTGCTACCTCGGCGAATCTCGCCGAAGCAACGCACGCGACCAGCGTTTTCCAGCTGCTTCTTTTGTGCTGCGTTGAAATGAAAAAAGCGCAGACAAATGGAGCCGGAGGCATCGCGCACGCGGCATATTAAGCTGCGCCGCTTCCCCATTTTGATTTCGCAGCCGCTGACTTGGCCTTCGATAACGGCTTCGTCACCAAAGCGCAGTTGGCCCAGCGGCACCACACGAGTGCGGTCTTGATAGCGAATGGGCAGATGAAACAAGGCATCTTGAACTGTGTGAATATTGAGCTTAGCTAGCTTTTCGGCCATGGCCGCGCCCACACCTTTTAGCTCTTTGATGTCCTGTGTTTCTAATGCATCAACCATAGTGACTTAGTCTTGATCCAAATTGAGCTTTTGACAGGCCGCTCGAATCGAGAGGCTGAGTGAATCAATGGCTTGCGGACGCGGAAAGCTGGCGCGCCATGCTAAGGCCACGGTACGCTTGGGCGCGGGTTCGGTAAAGGGACGCACTGCCAAGATGTTTTCATCCAGATGCGCGACCGCAGACTTCGGCAACACAGTGACGCCCAGCCCCGATGACACCATATAACGAATGGTTTCCAGCGAACTGCCATTAACGATGGTGTGACCTTCGTTAAGCTCGTTTTCACCGACCATCGGACAGGCCTCCATGACCTGATCACTGAAGCAATGACCTTTGCCAAGCAGTAGTAAGTTGTCGGTGGTTAGCTGATCGGTGCTGATGTGGCTGAGCTCAGTCCAAGGGTGGTCTTTAGGCATTAAGACAACGAATTCTTCTTCGTAGATCGGCTGTGTTACTACATCGGGTTCACGGAACGGTAGCGCTACTATGATGGCATCCAACTCACCATTGCGCAGTTTCGGGCGCAGGTTTTCAGTCAGATCTTCTTCGATCAGTAAGGGCATGCCTTCGGCAAGGCGTTTAAGCTCAGGAATCATCGATGGGAATAAGTATGGGGCGATGGTGTAAATCGCGCCGACTTTGAGCGGGCCGCGTAGCTGGTTTTTACCCGACGATGCCAGTTCTTTGATCATGTTGGCTTGTTCAAGTACGCGGCGCGATTGCTTGATGATCTGCTCGCCCAGAGGGGTGATGTAAACCGAGCTTTTGCTGCGCTCAAAAATTGCGGCGCCAAGCTCATCCTCTAGCTTCTTAACGGCCACACTTAAGGTTGGCTGTGACACGTGACAGCGATCTGCCGCGCGACCAAAATGCTGTTCTTCTGCTAGCATAACAATGTATTTCAGTTCAGTTAGCGTCATAGTTACCATCCCTATAATTGGTAATAACTATGATAATACATAATTTGATAAAGTGTACTTGGATGTCGTCGGATGCGCTTTATTTACAACGAATGGGGGAGTTATGACAAAAGTGCTGGTTGCAGGGTGCGGAGATTTGGGCCGTGGCATAGCTGAGTATTTTGTTGCGCAAGGTGCTGAAGTGACGGGCATGCGCTATCAAGGCACTGAATTCCCCGTGGGCGTGTTAGGTCTGACTGGCGATTTACGTCAGTTAGAGTCACAGGCTTGGCCTGAAGTGGATCTGGTGTATTTGATCATGACGCCCAATAGCCGCACCGGCGATGCTTATAAAGCGGCGTATGTGGAGGCGGCCGAAGCGCTCGTCAACGCCTACCAAGGCCGACCTCAGCCTGCGGTGGTGTTTGTCTCCAGCACTAGTGTCTATGGTCAAAACAATGGTGCCTGGATCAGTGATGACACCCTAGCGGTGCCAGCCAGTGACACCGCGGTGCAACTGTTGGCAGCAGAAGAGTGCTTAAAACAAGGCTTTGCGCGCAGTATCAGTGTCCGTTGTTCGGGCATTTACGGCCCTGGGCGCTATCGTTTGCTTGAAGGTGTACGTGAGGGACAGGCGTGGGGCGCCAATCAATGGACCAATCGTATTCATCGTGACGATGTGGTCAGCGCGTTGTGCTTGGTTGGTGAGCAGGCGTTGGCACAGCAGCCGTTGCCTGAGCATATTATTGCTACCGATACGCAACCGACTAGCATGTGGGAGGTGAAGCTGTGGCTTGCAGCGCGTTTGAATGTGTTGCCGCCGCTGGACGACAGCATAGCCTTTAGCGATTACTTCCCCGCGAAAGGCAAACGTATCGTCAGCCAAGCGTTACGCGACTTGGGTTGGCAACCGCAGTACCCGTCCTATGTATTAGGGTATGAGAGTTTACTGTCAAGCTATCAGCGCTGGCGTCAGCAACAGGCATAAAAAAACGCGGCTAAGGCCGCGTTTTTTTATGCAGTACAAGGAAGAATTAGTCTTCTAGAACCAATACACCTTCGATCTCAACCGCTACGCCTTTCGGCAGCGCGCGTACACCTAGAGCTGCGCGTGCTGGGTAAGGTTCAGAGAAGAATTTAGTCATCACATCGTTAACTAGGGCGAAGTTGCCTAGGTCAGTCATGTAGATGTTTAGTTTGACGATGTCTTTTAGTGAACCACCTGCTGCTTCACAAACCGCTTGTAGGTTTTTGAAGACTTGCGTGGTTTGCTCGGCTACGTCGTCGCTGATCACTTCCATGGTTTCTGGTACCAATGGGATTTGGCCCGATAGGTAAACCGTGTTGCCCGCGCGTACTGCTTGAGAGTATGGGCCGATTGCTGCTGGAGCGTTTTCAGAGAAGATCACTTGTTTCGCCATGGTATTGGGATCCTTAACTATGTTGAGTAAATAGTGTGTCGCTAGCGGCCCACAAGAGTTTCGCGAGTCACTTTTTCGACACAGCGCACCGCTTTAATACGTCGCATCACATCGGCTAAGCCCACACGGCTCGAGATCGCGATGTTAAGACGCAAGCGAGAAATCTTGCCGCGCTCGATGATATCTAAGTTGGATACTTGGAAATCGGTATCGGTAATCGAGCTGGCGATCTTCGCCACGGCACCGCGTTCGTTGACGTACGATACGATGAGGCTGACGTTCAGTTCTTCTTCGATCTCCTTGCTCCAGCTCATCTTGATATAGCGCTCTGGACTGACAAGGTGATCTTGAATGTTCGGGCAACTCTGATGATGAATGATTACGCCTTTGTCCACTTGCACGTAGCCGACAATCGGGTCACCTGGAATCGGCGAACAACATTTGGCAAACGACATCAGCATGCCTTCTGAGCCACTGACTTTGAAGGACTTGGGTGTGATCAGCTCATCTTCGTTAAAATTCGGGAACAGCTGGCGTGCCACCACGTAGCCAACAATGCGACCTTTACCAACGGACTCAAGTAAATCGTCCATGGTTTCTAGGTGGTAATGTTCAAGCACCGACTGGATTTGCTCTTCGGTCAGCTCTTCGATGGCAGTACGGAAGGCATTCAGCGAGCGTGTCAGCAAGCGTGCGCCAAACGAAATCGCGTTTTCGCGCTGTTTCGATTTCAGGTAATGGCGAATATTGGTGCGCGCCTTACCGGTGATGGCAAAGCTTAACCAAGCAACGTTGGGCTGAGCGCTTTTGGCGGTGATCACTTCTACCGTCTGGCCGCTTTCTAGCTGGGTGCTAAGCGGTGCTAAACGGCGGTTGATACGACAGGAAATACAGGTATTACCGATCTCAGTATGGACACCGTAAGCAAAGTCGACCGGCGTCGCGCCTGACGGTAACTCGATGATCTCGCCTTTGGGCGTGAACACGTAGACTTCGTCGGGGAACAGGTCGCTTTTAACGTTATCAATGAACTCCATTGGGTTATGCGCTTTTTCTTGAATCTCAAGTAAGCTTTTCACCCATTTGGTGGCGCGCTCATGGTTGGTATGCGAAATGGTCGACTTGTCATCAGACTTGTACGACCAGTGTGCGGCGATACCATTGATGGCGACCACGTCCATTTCTTGAGTGCGAATCTGCACTTCCAGTGGCAAACCATTATTGCCCACCACGGTAGTGTGCAACGATTGGTAGCCGTTGGACTTAGGCACGGCGATGTAATCTTTAAAGCGGCCTTCGATCGGCTTAAAGAGAGCGTGAATCACGCCCAAAATACGATAGCAGCTGTCGTGGCGATCGGTAACAATACGCACACCCAAAACGTCCATGATCTCTTCGAGCGAGCGGCGTTTCTTTTTCATCTTTTGGTAGATGCTGTAGATGTGCTTTTCGCGCACGCTGATTTGTGCGTCGATGTAATCGGCAGCCAGCTCAGAACGAATGAAGTCCTCAAGCTTTTGCATCGATTTGTCACGTTGGCCGTAACGCTTGTTGATGGCGCGCTGCAACATGCGCGCACGCATCGGGTAATAGGCTTCAAAGGCCAAAGATTCTAGGTCGACACGCAGACGATACATACCTAAACGGTTAGCAATCGGCGCGTAGATATCGAGGGTTTCTTTGGCAATGCGGCGTTTTTTATGGGCGGGCATGGCGTCGAGCGTGCGCATGTTATGCAGACGGTCGGCCAGTTTCACCATGATGACGCGGATGTCATCGGCCATCGCCATGGCCATTTTTTGGAAGTTGTGTGCTTGTTTTTCAAGCTGGCTATTGAATTCCAGATGGGTCAGCTTACTGACGCCATCGACCAGGCTGGCGACCCCTTCACCGAACTGCTCGGCCAAGGCTTCGCGGGAAATCCCAGTGTCTTCAATAACATCGTGTAAAAGCGCTGCGGTTAGACCGTCACAATCCATACGCAGACCTGCCAATATAAAAGCGACAGCAAGAGGGTGCGTGACGTAGTGTTCGCCGCTCTTACGCTTTTGACCATCATGCGCCTGCTCGGCGTAATAATAGGCGCGCTTTACTGTCGCAACCTGATCATGTGGCAAATATTGGCTAAGATTTTGAGCTAATTGTTCAATAGTAGACATCACTCACCTCACATCAGGAACAGCTAAACCAGAAATACGTGTGCTGAGCGATGCATACCATACAAATTAAAACTCAGTCGTAGGCTTGTTTTGGAAATCTACGTTTTTGGCGTTGATCAGATCTTCCGCGATTTCACGTAGCGCAACAACGGTCATTTTGTCGTCTTCTAGTGGCACTTTAGAATCCGCACCGCCAGTAGCAAGTTGACGCGCGCGCTTAGCTGCAACCATTACCAACTCAAAACGGTTGTCTACGTTTTCAAGACAATCTTCAACTGTAACTCGAGCCATGTTGGACCTCTATATAGGGTAAGAATTAATCACTAATTAGTGATTGTTAATTTTACTGAACGGCTTATCGTTATGACAAGAGATCATTGATGAGATCGCCATGAATCTCGCGGATTAATGGCATTCTGGTGCGCTGAGAGACAAAAATCGCCTGCAATTGTGCCAGCGCGGTATCAAAATCATCGTTGATCACCACGTATTCGTATTCGTCGTAGTGTGAAATCTCACTGATCGCTTTTGACATACGATGAGTGATGACCTCTTGTGAATCGGTGCCACGGCCAGTTAAGCGCTCTTCAAGTACCGCCATAGAAGGTGGCAAAATGAAGATACCGATCGCATCAGGATACAGCTCACGCACTTGGCGCGCCCCTTGCCAATCGATTTCTAAGATCACATCCAAGCCTTGATCGAGCGTATCAAAAATAGCTTGTTTGGAGGTGCCGTAGTAGTTATCAAACACTTGGGCATGCTCAAAAAAGGCGTCTTCGGCAATCATGTCTAAAAACGAATCCACATCGACAAAGAAGTATTCACGGCCATGCTCTTCACCTGCGCGTGGCGCACGGGTGGTGTGTGACACGGAAATACGCACTTTGTCATCGGTTTTTAACAGTGCTTTATATAGTGAAGACTTACCTGCTCCTGATGGAGCCGACAAGATAAATAAATTGCCTTTGTGTTGTGTCATAACCCTACCGTTTCAAGCGAGCGAAAATAAAAGAATGCCACTATAGCATAATTGCCATTGGCTGCTGAGTCGTGAATATTGATCTTGATCTGTTGTGCTGGGGATGTCAGTAGACGGTTACTTGGTCACAACAAATCTCTGCTATGTTTACAAATACATACACATAATAAGCGCCAGTAGTTTATACCTAAACGATGCGATAAAACTGTGCTGACTGGAAATTGATAGGGCAATGGCTGATGGAAGCAACCGTACTAAGTGGGCGTAATGAGGAAGCCTGCAAACCTTGGAAAATCTTGACGGTAGAAGACGATCAGGCGTACCAAAAAGCGCTGATTAATACCTTAAAAGTGCTCAACTATGGCACTCGAGAGGTGGAGATCCTTAAGGCAAACACCGCCCAAGAAGCCGCTTCAATGTTGGCGACCAACCAAGATATTAGCGTTATCTTATTAGATGTGGTGATGGAAACGGACGATGCGGGTTTACGTTTGGTACGCAGTATTCGTGATGGCATTGGTAACAGCTTAGTGCGTATAGTGTTGCTAACTGGACAGCCCGGCATGATGCCCTTAGACGACCTGATGGTCAGCTATGACATCGATGATTACTGGAACAAAAGCGATTTAACCCACGACCACCTTCAGACCATCGTGCTCAGTAATCTGCGCACATGGGAGCAACTGCGTAAAACCCACCAAGCTCGGCAGGGCTTTCAAATGCTGATCGAAGCCAGTCAGCGAATCAGCAATAAGTACGATCTAAAAGCCTACACCCAAGCCATTCTCGAAGAGATCATGCGGCTCTTTAACACCCAAAGTGGCGGCATCGTCTGCATGGTGCATGAACCCTCTGCAGGATTGGATGAATCCTTGGTGTATGCCGCGGTGGGTGATTTTATGCCTTGGAGTAACCAGTACTTAAACAGCCTAAATATCGATCCAGCGCTGCGGCAAAAACTGCAACAAAGCTATCAAAACCAGTGTCATATTATCGACTGTCCAAGCTCAGTGCTGTTTTTCTCAAGTGAAGATGTGGATCACAAAGAGTACTTGGTCGTGGCGCAGTTTGATGATCCTTTGCTGGATTATCAAATCGATATGCTCGAAGTCTTTGGTGAAAACATCAATGCCGGCTTTCGTAATGTCGCTCTGCATAATCGCTTATCTGAATTGGCTTACTACGATGCGGTGACAGGGCTGCATAATAAAAACTGGCTACTACGCCAGATGTCGGGTTTGACGCCTGCTGAGAGGCGTGATGCCAAGCTTATGATGCTGCATGTAGAGGAGCTAGCTTATACCGAAGTGTTGTTTGGTGTAGAGTTTGGCCGTACCTTGATGTTGCACTTGGCGGCTTATTACAAGGCGAGCTTTATTAAAGTTATTGATATTGCCATTTATGAGCGCGATACCTTTATGGTCTTGGTACACGACGCCTGCGATTATAGCCGGAGTGAACTGGAGCCGATCCTACATCCTAAAGTGCACATCGAAGATGGCATGCATATCTTGGGTATCACCGCTAGTCTGGTCAAATTATCGGATATGGAAGGGCGCACCCCCATCGATATCGTGGGCGTTTGTAAAAGTTTGCTCGAGCAGGCCAAGCATAGCCATGAGGACCTGAAGACCTTTGATGTCGATGAACACGATGCCTTTCGCGAGCGCTATGCATTACTTGGTAAGTTGCGTTTAGGGTTATTAGAAAACGAGTTTTATCCCGTGTTGCAACCTAAAGTGGCTCTACAAAGCGGTGCCTTATTGGGGTTTGAGGTGTTGGCACGCTGGCGTGATCAAGAGGGCTGCGAGATTTATCCGGATCAGTTTATTCCACTGGCTGAATCGACCGGTTTGATTGATCAGCTAGACGAGCAGATTACCCGCAAAGCGTGCCAGGCCAGTTTGCAATTGGCTCAAGCAGGCATTAACGCTCCCCTAGCAGTGAACGTTTCAGGCGTTGAAATCTCACGCCCCGAGTTCAGTGAGAGCTTCAAGCGCTGTTTGCACGAGGAGCACGTAAGTAGTCAGGCGTTGGTATTAGAAGTGACCGAAACTCAGCTGATGCAAGAAGGACCGACCGCTTTGACTCAGTTGCAAGCCTGCCAAAGCTTGGGCATTAAGGTCAGTTTGGATGACTTCGGTGCAGGGTACTCATCGCTGGCATACCTATCGATCTTGCCGGTGTCAGAGTTAAAAATTGATCGCCAGTTTATCAACCGCATGCTGCAAAGTGAGCAAGACCAGCAAATCGTACAGATGATTATAGACCTTGGTCATTTGCTCAATTTACATGTGATTGCCGAAGGCATCGAAACCTCAGAGCAATATCAGGCCCTCAAAGACATGGGCTGTGATGCAGGACAAGGCTACTTTATTGCTCGCCCTATGCTGTTGGAACAAGCGATTAACTGGAGTCTTGATCGCCTTAAACACGCTTCAGGAAGCTAATTCATGCCACGTCTATTTTGGCTTTGGCTGGTGTTGTTGGGGCTGATATTTTCAGCCTTAGGTGTCACCAGTTACCAGCTATCGACGCGCCAGTCGCAAGTAGGTCATCGCCAAGTACAAGAGCGTTTGGTGACGCAGGCTTCGGTGATCTTTTCCCGTGAGCTTGGCCACATTGATCAGATAGTGCGTTTTATGCGTGCTGAGACTCAGCTTTTGATCCCCGACAGCTATCCAAATATCGCTACGTGGCGTAGTGATGTGGCAGAGCATTTTGATCGCTTCCATTTATTATCAGAGCATATTGCGCAATTGCGTTGGTTATCGCCCCAAGGTGTAGAGCAGGTACGCTTAAACGTGATCAATGGCCAAGTACAGCAGGTGCCACCGAATGCGCTGCAGAATAAATCCAATCGCTATTATTTTTTGCAGGGCCTACAAACACGCCCAGGCGAGATCTTTTTAAGTCCTATTGATTTAAATGTCGAAGCTGGGCAGATCGTTGAGCCTTATGAGGTGACACTGCGAGCCGTCACTAAACTTCATAATGCAAAAGGTGAGTTGTTGGGCTTGTTGGTGCTTAACTATAACCTAAACAGTCTGCTCCAACGTCTTGCTGCACTGCAGACACCTCACTACACGCTGGAAATGATGAACAGCCGTGGTCATTGGTTGTTGTCATACAGACCGGAATGGGCTTGGCAACATCTGCTGAGCGAGCCACAGGGCAGCTTTCCCAATCAATACCCTGAAGCGTGGGTGATGCTGCAAACCGAGCAAGCCTTAATTGCCACGGATTTGGATCAAGATCGGCCTGCTATTATTCAGCCTAATGAATTGGAAGACGATCGTCTAACCAGCTCTGAGGTTTACTACTTTGTGTCACAACTGACGCCAACCGTATGGCAAACAGAGACACGCCAACGCTTTTGGGCCACGCTACTCATCACTCTGCTTAGCTTTATCTTGAGCGCTGTGGTGAGCTTTTATGCGTGGCATTATTGGCAGCAGCGACGTCGTTATGTACGCCAGATTGAGCTGGATAAATGCGAACTGGAAGATATGTACCAATCCTTGAGCCACGCCAACGAACGCTTGGTGTCGTTACAAGCAGAATTGGTCGAGCAAAGTAAAATGTCAGCCTTAGGTATGATGGTGGCGGGGGTGGGTCATGAGCTGAATACGCCGTTAGGGGGCATTCGCATGAGTTTGTCGTCTCTGCCGCACATGTTTAAACGTCTGCATACTGATCATCCTAATGAAGTAGCAGTGATGCAAGATACCCTAGACATCGCCAACCAAAACTTAACGCGTGCTATTGAAACCGTGAGCCAGTTTAAACGCATTACCGAGCAGCGTATGCACCAAGACCAAGTGCACTTTGATGTGCATGCGATGGTGCAGGATGTGCTGGCGCCCCTAAAGCCCATGCTAAAGAATTACCCCCATGCCAGCATCAGCAATCAAGTGGCACCAGGCATGACATGGCTGGCGGCCCCAGGCGTATTAAGCCAAGTACTGCAAAATCTTATTATGAATGCGCTTGAGCATGCCTTTGAGCCAGAGCAAAGCGGTACCATTACGATTGTCGCCAGTATCGAAGAGCACTACGTGATCGCAGTGATCGATGATGGCAAAGGCATAGCCGAAGAGTTGATCGAGACGATCTGGGAGCCTTTTGTCACCACAGGCCGAGGCAAGCAGCACACCGGCTTAGGGCTATATATGGTGTACCAATGGGTGACCAATTTATTGGGCGGTAGCATCGATGTTCAATCCTCGCCAGAGGGGACGCGCTTCACGCTCTATCTGCCGATCCCTGAGGCTGCAGATGAGCTCACTTGAACTCGATTACGGCCCGCGTCTTTGGCGACGTAAAGAGCGTCGTCGGCGTGTTTGATAGCACTTTCTAAGGTCTGCTTAGAGCAGACAGGTGAGACCCCGATACTGAGCGTTAAAGAGAGCGGTTGTGAAGGTGTATCGATGCGCAGCGCGGCCACTGCCGTGCGGATTTCTTCGGCTAGCCAACAGGCTTCCTCAAGAGTTTTGTTGGGCAGTAGCAAAATGTACTCTTCGCCACCATAACGTGCTAATACATCCTCTGGTCCCGTCAGTTTTTGCAGCGTTTGCGCCACCTCGATAATGGCCTGATCACCGATAGCATGGCCATAGTTATCATTGACCTGCTTGAATAGGTCAATATCACAAATCAACACATTGAGCGCTTGTTGGTGAGCGCGGGTTTGCTCAAGCAAACGCTCGCCAAGTTGACGAAAATGTCGGCGGTTATACAGGTGTGTCAGTGGATCGGTTGCTGCTTGCTGCTTCAGCTCTTCTTGGGAGGCTTTGATTTCTTCAAATAGCTTAATGCGATAAGCGATGATCAGCGCCAACACCAAGGCTTCCAGCATCAGACCAATGCCTACGCCATGGCTGGATAAATAGGTAAAGGGAATCATGCCTTTATAAAACAGCACCGCGATGGCACTAAACACGACAAAGCAGCTGTGGCCGAGCAAAAAGTAGCGCGCTACCGGGTGCTTTTTGATCGTCAATGAGATGCTCACCGAGAGGGTGATCAGCATCATTAGGACAGCAAGACTGCTGGAAATACGCAATGCACCGACAATATCGATGACGCCATAAATACACTCAGCAATCATAATCCACATCAGCGTCAATAAGGCGCCATGCTCGAGGCGATAGTGTTGGCGCGTCTCAAAAATGTCCATCATGAACAAAATCAAAAAGATCGGCATGGTCATGAGCGTGAGGTGCCAATACAAAGTTTGCGAGCCATAAATGCCAAATAGGTCAGCCACTAAGCCATAGGACAAGGCGATCCACATGGCCGCCGAAATCAGATAAAAGGCGTAGAACAAGCTGTCTTTCACCCGCGAGTAAGCATAGAGCAGCAGGTTGTACAAAATCAGCGCTAGTAACATGCCGACTAAGATAGCGATGTCGCTGTAATTGCCCAGCAGGGCGCGTTTGGAGTGGTCTTCGTCATACAGACCTAGGGTGAACCACTGGTGCGAAAACGAAGCGCTTTGCACGTACAGCGTTTTTTGTTGTTGGGGGGCTAGCTCGATGGCAAAAACCGCCGAGCCATCGTAAATCCACTGGTAGGTGTCTGGATCATCCATATCCAGCACACGGCTTTGTACTAGGTCGCCATCGACTACTTCATACAGTCCAACCAAGCGATTGTGATAAGCATGTGGGTGATGCAAGTAGACTTGCTGCGCTTGTTCGGTGGGATTGGCGAGTAAGATTTTTACCCACGTCATTTTGGCTTCGGTGCCTAAAGCAAAGCGGTTGTCAGAGGGGGTAAAACGTTGCTCGATAACCTCTGCGAGCGACATGGTCTCGCTACTATCGATAAAATAGCTGGTGCTAAAGTCGGTGAGGGCAGTTTGGTTGGTATCCCAAGCGATGACAGGCTGCGCCCAAGCTTGAGAGCAGCATAACAACAGCGCACACAAAGCTGTGATAAAAGCCGTTGCCGATCGTTCCATAATCTCGTCCTTAAGGTCAATAATGCCTTAAGTATGCCACAACTGGGCGACGAGTCATCTGAAAAGTCGCCCAATTGGTTAAAGTGTTAGCGGCTGCGCCCGCCTTTGTTGCTTGGTTTGCCGCGACCTGCATTACCACCGCCTTTACCGTTTGGCGTTGGTTTAGATCGACCGGCGCCGCCTTTTCCTGCTGGCGCTGGCTTGCCATTACCTTGTGGCTTGCCGCCTTTGCCTGCGGGCTTACCTTGGCTCGGTGCACCACGACCATTGGCGGGTTTACCACGACCGCCTGTCGCGGGCTTGCCATTGGCAGGACGACCTTGTCCTGTGCCTTTGCCACGGGACTCGCCAGTGCGGCCTGGGCCGCCAACACGTGGTTTGCCGTCGCGATTACCTTTGCCTTGGCCCTGCGGTTTGGGCTTAGGTTTGCGTGGGTTGGAGGCTTTCGGTGCAGCGTTACCGTCTGAATCTTTGGTCATCTCGGCAATAGCATTGATTTCTTTTTGCGTCAGGTCGCGCCAGTCGCCCAAGGCAAGGCCTTTGAGTGAGACATTCATGATGCGAATGCGCTCAAGTTGCACGACTTCGTAGCCAAAATGCTCTGCCATGCGGCGAATTTGGCGGTTTAAGCCTTGTACCAAGGTGATATTAAAGACAAAGGTCGACTCTTTATGCACCTTACATTTTTTGGTCATTTGGCCCAAGATCGGTACGCCGTTGCTCATACCTTCGATAAAGGCATCGGTGATCGGTTTGTTGACCGTCACCAAGTATTCTTTCTCGTGGTTGTTCGAGGCACGCAGGATCTTATTCACCAAGTCGCCGTTGTTGGTCATAAAGATCAGACCTTGGGAGTCTTTGTCCAGACGACCGATCGGGAAGATACGTGCGCCGTGCTTAACAAAGCTAACGATGTTATTCGGTTCGCTCGACTCGGTGGTGCTGACAATACCAACGGGTTTATTGACGGCGATAAAGATCAGATCTTCGGCTTCCATCGGCTCAATGGTTTGACCGTTGACTTTGACCAAATCACCTGGCGATACCTGGTCGCCAATGCCGGCGCGTTTGCCATTGATAAACACGCTGCCTTGCTCAATGTAGCGGTCGGCTTCGCGGCGCGAGCACAAACCACTTTCACTGATGTATTTGTTGAGGCGGATAGAGGTTTTAAGCTGCATAGAATTAGCCTTTAAAACCACGGCCGACCAAGTAGACCTCGCGTGAACGGGCGCGTGACGACTCAGGTTTACGTACTACGACGTTATCAAAGTGCGGGCGCATTTCTTTGACGAACTCTTCGTAGCCTTCCCCTTGGAACACTTTTACCGCGAAGAAACCTTTAGGTTTCAGCGTTTGGATCGCCATATCCAAGGCCAGTTCGACCAGATACATCGAAGCGGCTTGGTCCACGGCAGAGACGCCGCTCAGGTTGGGCGCCATATCTGAAATCACTACGTCGACGGGCGCGCCATCGACGGCGGTCATGATTTGATCAAACACTTCCTGCTCGGTGAAGTCACCTTGAATAAACTCCACGCCCGCGATGGAATCCATCGGTAGAATATCCGACGCGATCACTTTGCCTTTTTCGCCTACCAATTTGGTCGCGACCTGTGACCAACCACCCGGGGCAGAGCCCAAATCAAGCACCAAGTTGCCCGGCTTGATCAGCTTGTCTTTTTCGTTCAGGGTCAGCAGTTTATAGCTGGCACGAGAACGGTAACCGTCCATTTGCGCTTTTTTAACGTAGGGGTCGTTGACGTGTTCTTCGAGCCAACGGTTACTGCTTTTTGATCGAGCCATGGTGATGTCACTACCGGATTGGGAAAAACGCTATTGTACCTGCCTCGGGCGCATCAGCAAAGACGATGCGCTTAGAACACCGACCATAGAATCTTCGCCGCTAACGCCAGCAACACCACGCCTGATAGGCGATCAATAATCACCGCGCGCTGGCGTAGCGTATCCAGCACATGGGAGTTGGCTAGCAGCAGGGTAATCAAGGTGTACCAAAGGCCATCGACGGCAAAAGGCGTCGCCACCATCAGCAATTTACCATCAAGGCTGCTGACCTCGGCGACAAACGGACTGAATAGAGCCGCGAAAAACAGCGCGATTTTCGGGCTGAGCAACGAAATCAATAGACCTTCTTTGGCCGATTGCCACACGCTTACCTGTTGTCCTGCGCCCAGTTTAGCGGCAATGCCGCCTTTGGAGCGCAACGCATTGAAACCCAGATAAGCCAAGTAAGCGCCGCCGGCGAGGCTAATGAGGTTAAATAGCCATGGCAGCTGGTGGAAAATCACCGCCAAGCCGACCAGCGAAATAAACGCGTACACGCCGATGCCAAACGCATGTGCCCACGCCGCTGCCAAGCCATTGCTCTTGCCTCCGGCTAAACTGTGTTTGGTAACGGTCACTAAACTTGGGCCTGGGGACATGGCGCCCAGCAAACACACGGTAAACAATGAAAGCCAAATAGTGAGTGTCATCTCTGTCTTCCTGAACGTAAGCTCTCTAAAAGTGCGCTTACCTTAGCAAGGCGCAGACGGGAAATAAAATTATGTTTGCTATCTTGCACAGCGTATAATGTGGCCTCTAAATTATCTTTTTCAGCCGATTGTCTCGTCAGTTGGCGGATGCCGGACTATCTTTTGCCGAGTCAATCGGCCAGGACCTTCCCATGATTCGTTTATCAGAACTTGCTTTACCTCTAGACCATTCAGAAGCCGCTTTGCGCGAGGCGATTGTTAAGCGCCTGCAACTGGCGGATGGCGATTTGCAGGACTTTTTCGTGTTTAAACGCAGCTACGATGCGCGCAAGAAAAACACGGAAATCACCTTCGTTTACATCATCCATCTAACGACCAACGATGATGCGGCGGTCTTGGCGCGTTTTGCAGACGATGTGCATGTCAAAGCAGCTCCAGATATCGAATACCACAGTGTCGCGACAGCGCCGGCTGATCTCAACGAGCGGCCGATTGTGGTGGGCTTTGGTCCGTGTGGTTTGTTTGCCGCGTTGACGCTAGCGCAAATGGGTTTTAAGCCGATCGTCTTAGAGCGTGGCCGCAATGTGCGCCAGCGCACCAAAGATACCTGGGCGCTATGGCGTCAAAAGCAGCTTGATACCGAGTCAAACGTACAGTTTGGTGAGGGCGGCGCGGGCTTGTTCTCCGACGGTAAGCTGTATAGCCAAGTCAAAGATCCGAAATTCTACGGCCGTAAAGTTATGAGCGAGTTTGTTCGTGCCGGTGCGCCAGAAGAAATCATGTATGTCAGCAAGCCGCACATCGGTACTTTCCGTCTAACGGGTGTAGTGGCGAAGATGCGTGAAGAAATCATCGAGCTGGGTGGTGAGATTCGTTTTGAATCCAAAGTTACGGATCTATTGTTAGACGATCAGAAAGTGACGGGCGTGGTGCTGCAAGATGGTACTGAGCTACACAGTAAACACGTGGTCATGGCACTTGGTCACAGTGCTCGTGATACCTTCCGCATGCTGCACAAGCAAGACGTATTTATCGAGCCAAAGCCATTTGCCATCGGTTTTCGTATCGAGCACCCTCAGTCGCTGATCGACCAAGCACGCTTGGGTAAATACGCCGGTCACCCTGAATTAGGCGCCGCTGATTACAAATTGATACATCATGCGAAAAATGGCCGAGCGGTCTACAGTTTTTGTATGTGCCCTGGCGGTACAGTGGTTGCGGCCACCTCAGAAGCCGGCCGCGTCGTGACCAATGGTATGAGTCAGTATTCGCGTAATGAGCGCAATGCTAACTCAGGGATCGTGGTCGGTATTAACCCAGAGCAAGATTACCCAGAGGGTATTCTGGCCGGTGTTGAGCTGCAAGAGCGTCTTGAAGAAGTGGCTTACAAACTTGGCGGCTCGGACTACAAAGCGCCAGCGCAGCTAGTGGGCGACTTTATTAAAGGCCAAGCGTCGACCAAGCTTGGTGAAGTGGAGCCTTCTTACAAGCCAGGTATCCAGCTATGTGATTTGGCCGATGCGTTACCGGACTTCATCATCGAAGCGGTACGCGAAGCCTTGCCTGCGTTTGGTAAGAAAATCCGCGGCTTTGACCGTGATGACGCCATCTTAACCGGCATCGAAACCCGTACCTCATCGCCGATTCGAATTACTCGTGACAACCAAAGTTACCAGAGCTTGAACACCCAAGGCTTATACCCAGCCGGTGAGGGCGCGGGTTACGCGGGTGGTATCTTGTCTGCCGGCATCGATGGTATTAAGGTCGCTGAAGCCGTGGCGCTCGACATTCTCAAGCAACAAGGTGCCTAATCCATGAAGATTGATCAGATCAAAAAGCTACATCAGAAAAAGTACCGCCAAGAGCTGGGTCACTGTCTAGTCGAAGGCGAGCACTTGGTACTGGAGCTCGAGAACGCCGCCAAGCACAACCCTAAGCTGGCGGCGGCAAAACTCTATGTGACGTCTGACTACGCCGATTGGTCGACGCAGTTTGAGAAGATCGAAGTCAGTCAAAAACAGATGGCAGGAATGTCCGACACCAAGAGCCCGCAGGGCATCTTGGCGGTCGTACCGATGGCCGCTATCTCGCCAGTGGCGTCAGAAGATGCGGTTGGCATTTACCTGCATGAAATCCAAGATCCCGGCAACTTAGGCACCATTTTACGCACGTTAGCGTGGTTTGGTGGCTTTCGCTTATTGCTAAGCCCAGGCAGTGTGGACCCGTTTAACCCTAAAGTGATTCGCTCTAGCATGGGCGCCTTGTTTCATGTGCCGATGGAATTAGATGTCGACATCACGACCTTACCTAAGCGTTTTAGCAGCATTGGTTGCCTTGATATGCAGGGTGCGCCGTTAAGCTCGGCGCAGTTTAAGCAGTGCGACTGCTATATCTTTGGTAACGAAGCTCGTGGTGTGCCACGTGAGCACTTGCAGCCGCTTAATGCGCAAGCGTTTACTATCCCAGGCGTGGGTCTGATCGAGTCGTTAAACCTCGCCACGGCAGTCAATTTGAGTGTTTACGAACGACAACGTTAACGACACTTATCTGCGCAAAATTGTCTAAAACTGACCACTAGGACAAGCTTTCATTAAGCGTTCATCAAGCGCTGTTATAAAAAACTGGTTACGCAACGTTACATTTCCCGTCAAAAGACTGTGATAGCGTGATAATAATCGGTCCTATGGGGTTGGATGCCTCTAAAATTATAAGAAAACAAGGTAGTTCAACCTTACGCGCAGTTGAAGGTGGTGTTATGAAGCAAATGTCCTTGTGGGGATTAATTGTGATCCCGTTTGCTTTGCTGGCAGTGCTCGGTGGCATCACCGTGTATTGGTTTTCAACCGTCACCATCGCCAATGTTTCTGACAACGTTGGCCTGCACTATATGCGCGAAATAGAAACCCGGGTCTACGACCGCGTTAATGAGTTTATGGCGCCGCTGAACACCATCGCTGAAATCAACCAGCAAGCCATTGGCCACCATCCCGAGTGGCTGGATGACCTCGACTTTGTCGCTGGGCGTTTGTACGAACAAGCGCTGCCTTACCCATACATGACCTTTATCTCCTTTGCCACCGCCGATGGTCGTTACGTTAACTCGACCCGCGATCCATTTGGCGACAGCCATCACGTAGCGACCAACTACACTGGCGAGCCGGGCAGCTTAGCGGCGTTTCATTATGATCCACTCAACTATATCGGTGCGCGCATGCTGGATGAGCCTGCTTACGATGGCTATGATCCGCGCAAACGTCCTTTTTACCAAGATGCGATGGCCGAACAAGGCATGAGTTGGAGCAGCATTACGCCGTACTTTGGTTATCAGTCTTTAGGCGTGGGCTTATCGACGCCAGTGTACGATCAGCAAGGGCAGCTACTCGGGGTGACGGCTACCAGCGTTGCCTTGATCGCGCTAGATAAGTACTTACAGTCCATCGGCTTGGTGGAGGATTCGTATGTGTTTTTGGCGGAGCCTAACGGTAATTTGATCGCAACATCGAATAACAGTGCGCTGTATAACGAAGACGGCGGCTTGGTAAAACGCGTGTCGTTAGCCACTCATACCAATCCCGTCTTTCATCACGCTGGTGAGCGGCTGACGCCTGGCTCGCATGAGCTAATGGTCGGTCATGACAGCTATCTTTATAACGTGCGCGCGATTGATTTGCCTTATGGTAAAACTTGGTACGTTGGCGTCTTGGTGCCAGAATCCTATTATGCGGGCATTTTAAAAGGCTTTTCGCAGGTGTTAGTGCTGGTGTTGATCATCCTGTTTGTCAGCTTTGCCTTAGCAGGTTCGCTGATTGCCAGCTTCATTGGTCAGCCGATTTTACGCTTAAACGAAGCCATCACCGCCAACTCGCTGACGCGTATTCGCCAGTTGCCGCAACCGCTGAGCCGCGTGCGTGAGATCAACTCCCTCGGACGTCGCTTACAGCACATGGCCCACGAGCTGTCGGATACGTTGCAGAACCTAGAGCAAAAAGTGGCCCAGCGGACCTCGCATCTAAAAGATGAAAACGAGCTACTGCTGGAGCAAAGCACCACCGATGAACTGACCAAACTGTATAACCGCCGCGGTTTTAACTTGTTGTCCGAGCAAGCGCATGCGCAAGCGCAACAGCAGCAGCGTTCGTTGTGCATGGTGTTGTGTGACATCGATCATTTTAAACTGGTCAATGATAATCACGGCCACAACATTGGTGACCAAGTGCTGGAGATCGTCGCCAAGGTACTGACCGATCATTTCCGACCGACTGACATTGTGGCGCGCTATGGTGGTGAAGAGTTTATCTTGATCACAGTAGGCATGACGCAGGCGGAAGTAACCGAACGACTGCAAGCGGTCAGCCGTGTCTTGAAGCAGCACCCGATGCCACATCAGGGCACTATCACTCTAAGCTATGGCATGACACATCTAGAAAGCTCGGCACAGATGAGCTTGGACGATATGATTCACGATGTGGATACTAAACTGTATCAAGCCAAAAACACGGGCCGTGATAAAATCGTGTCTTGAGCACACCACACCAGCACGGCTGGTGTGGTGATACCGTTAGCTCAAATGGTTGACGATGATTTGCGCCACACCCTGTGAACTGGCTGGGTTTTGTCCGGTGATCAAGTTGCTTTCCTCGACCACGTAAGACTCCCAATCTTCGCCTTTTTCGTACTCGGCACCTAAGCGTTTCAGCTCATCTTCAAGTAAGAATGGCACTACATTCGTTAGGCCAACACCTTCTTCTTCGGAGTTAGAAAAGCCAGTTAGCTTACGGCCTTTAACCCACAAGTCGCCGTTGATATTACGTACTTTGCGCAATACTGCCGGCGCATGGCAGACCAAGCCAATGTCTTTTTGTTGGCGATCAAATTCGGCAATCAACTCAGCGGAATCGTCTGATTCAGCCAAATCCCACAATGGGCCGTGACCGCCTGGGTAAAATACCGCATCGTAATCGTCAGCTTTTACTGTGCCGAGCTTCACTGTATTCGCCAGTGCTTGCTGCGCGTCTGGATCGTCTTTATAGCGTTCGGTGTACTCGGTTTGCGCGTCTTCAGTATCACTGTTTGGGTCCAGCGGCGCTTGTCCGCCTTTAGGCGTAGCGAGAGTGATGTTGGCACCTGCATCTAAGAAGGTGTAGTAGGGTGATGCGAATTCTTCTAGCCAGAATCCTGTCTTATTACCTGTGTCGCCCAGCTGATCGTGGGACGTTAATACCATTAAAATATTCATAGAATCGTTCTCCTTGTTGCCAAGTTCATACGTCTAAAATAGCGCTCAAGATTATGAAGACAAGCGTAAATCCCCGTAAAACTTATAAAAGACGCATTTGCTGCAATTTAGTAGAAAAGCGTGAAATGACCAAAAACGCGCTTCGGTAGAATTAGATTTAATTATGGCACCTGACGGTGAGCCCGTACCTTGGCTCAAGTTTTCGATAGAATTCAGCGCATCTTACAGCGCGCCTGATGGGCAAAGGACGGCGTGCCTCTTCAAACAAAACAGAGTCAATACAGCCAAATGAGCCAAATGAACCCCAAGGATGGTGTACAAAGCCAATCCCGTCGTAATTTCTTGCGTGCTGGCGCCATATTAGGCGCGGATAGCCTTTTAGGTGTCAGCCTTCCAGTTAGTGCTGCCTTGGCCAACGAGCCAGGTGTGGCGTCTTTTATGAAGTTATCGCGTTTGTTGGTGAACCATCATTTAGATGAAGGTGTGGGGCAGCGCATGTGGGTGTTGTTAAAAGACAAGCACTCAAACCTTAACCAAAACGTTGCCGATATCCTCAAAATCGCCACGCAAAAACAAGCCAAGATTGTGGAAGACTTCTTCGCCGATATTCCCGTTGGTGAACTGCAAGACCTCGCCTACCAAATCATTTTTGGTTGGTACGCAGGTTGCCTAGATACCAGTGCGCAGGCCGAGTCGTTTGCCTTTGAGCAAGCGCTGACGTTTCAAAATACCGCCGATGTGATCACCATCCCATCCTATGGTGTGAGCGGTCCAAATGATTGGGCTGATCGTCCTAATGTGCCAGTACTACCACTGCGTAAATTTTAATTTTTGCTAGGAATATCAAATGTCTACATCTTCAAATTCTGGCGCATCAAATGCTGAGGTCGTCATCGTCGGTACTGGCGTGGTTGCAGCGGTGGTGGCCGAGCAATTATTGGACGCGGGTCTATCGGTACTGATGCTCGAAGCGGGCCCACGTGTGTCACGCGCTGAAATCGTTGAAAACTACCGTAACCTGCCGCTGGGCAATAAAGGCAATGCCATTGCCAGCTACCCATCTAAGCCTTGGGCGCCGCATCCAGAGCCAAAATCTGGCCGTCCGGGGGATGATTACTTACAAGTCTCTGGCCCGAATGGCATTGGCTATCTACAAAGCTATGTGCGCTACGCCGGTGGTTCCACTTGGCACTGGGCGGGCACTTGCTGGCGTTTAACGCCGGAAGACATGCGCCTGAATAGCCTTTATGGCGTCGGTCGTGATTGGCCATTCCCTTATGAAGAGCTTGAGCCTTACTACGTGATGGCGGAATACAAGCTGGGTATCTGTGGCCCAAGCGATGCCGCAGAGCAGTGGCCGCAAGGGGTTAAACGCTCTAAACCTTACCCAATGCCAGAGCTGCCTTTTAGCCCAGGCGAAGAGAAGTTCACCAAGGTCATGCGCGAAAAGCTAGGCCTGCGTAACGTTCATGTAGCGCAAGCGCGTAACAGCGGCATGCCTTACGACAGTCGTCCAGCCTGCTGTGGTAACAATAACTGTGTGCCAGTGTGTCCGGTGGGTGCGAAATACGATGCGGCAACCTCGCTGGGTCGATTAGAAGCCAAAGGCGCGACCATCTTGCACAATGCGGTGGTCTACAAAGTAGAAACCAACGCCAACAATGAAATCGCTGCGGTGAACTACCTTGATCCCAATAAAGACTCTCACCGCATTACTGGCAAGACTTTTGTACTGGCCTGTAACGGTATCGAAACGCCAAAACTGCTGCTGATGTCGGCGGACGAGCGTAACCCAAATGGCTTAGCGAACAGCTCCGACCAAGTGGGTCGTAACATGATGGATCACCCGCAGCTGGCCTACAAAATTAAGCTCAAAGAACCTTACTGGACTGGCCTTGGCCCAGTGGTCAACAGCGGCATTATGGAAACCTCTCAAGGGGATTACCGCTCGCGTCATGCGGCGGCGTACTTCCGTTTTAACAACTTTGCGCAAAACCGTTTCGTCACCTTTGACACCTTGAAGCAAGGATTAATTGGTCGAGAGTTGGACGAGCAATTACGTCACAACACGGCAACGTCGGGCATGATTGTCGCGGCTCATGAAGTGTTGCCGGATCCTGAGAACCGCCTAACCTTGTCGGACAAAAAGGACTGGCTAGGGCTACCAAAACCTGCGGTGCATTTTGATGTGGGTGAATACACCCGTCGCAGTGCCCGTGAGTTTTCTGAGCCAATGATTCAGCGTATCGCCGACGCCATGGGCGTTGAAGAAGCGCCGACTTCGCCAGGCTTCCGCCCGAGTAAACACATTATGGGCGGCACCATTATGGGCAAAGACTCAAGCAACGCCGTGGTCGACGATGTCTGCCGTGCTTACGATCACGCCAACCTGTTCTTGCCAGGTGGCGGCGCGATGCCAAGTACCGCCACGGGCAACAGCACCATCACCATGGTGGCGCTGGCGTTTCGCGCCTCAGAAGCCATCATTCGCCAAATGAAGACAGGAGCCTAATCATGAAGACTTTCACGCATAGCCTTCTGTTAAGTGCGGCGGTGCTGCTGTCGCCATTGGCATTAGCGCAAGCCTCCAATGATGCTGAGACGTTAGCCAAAGGCGAGTACCTTGCCATCGCATCGGACTGTACCGCTTGTCACAGCCAAGAGCACGCCGCTAAACCGTTTACCGGCGGCAAAGCGATTAGCTCACCAGTCGGCACCATCTTCGCTACCAATATCACGCCATCAAAAGCATTCGGTATTGGTAACTACACCGAAGAACAATTTGCTAACGCCTTGCGCAAAGGCATCGCGGCAGATGGTTCTCATCTGTATCCGGCGATGCCGTACACCGCTTACGCCAAGCTGACGGACGAAGACATTCACGCGCTGTACAGCTACTTTATGAACGCAGTTAAGCCTGTGGATCAACCTGTCCCTGAGACTGAGCTGCCATTCCCGATGAACCTGCGTTTTTCGATGGCGTTTTGGAATGCCTTGTTCCTTGATGACACCGTACACCAAGACGATCCAGAACAATCTGAGTCGTGGAACCGTGGCCGTTACTTAGTGGAAGGCCCCACTCACTGTGCCACATGTCACACGCCGCGCGGTTTGTTGATGCAAGAGCAGGGCGATCAGTTCCTTGCAGGTGCTCAAGTGGGCCCTTGGTACGCGCCGAATATTACCTCTGACAAAGTCAGCGGCATCGGTAGCTGGAGCAAAGCCGAGGTGGTGCAATACCTGAAAACCGGCCATGTCGAAGGCAAAGCGCAAGCGGCGGGCAGTATGGCTGAAGCGATCAGCTACAGCTTTCAGCATCTGAGCGACGGTGACTTAAATGCCATTGCCGATTATTTAGCAACGGTGCCGGCGGTGAATACCGCCTCGGACAACCGCTTTAACCAAGGTGAGCCAGGCAATAAATTGGCGGCGTTTCGTGGTAAAGACTTCCATGAAGACACCTCTGCGCCAGGCGCGCGCCTGTACTCAGGCAGCTGTGCCTCGTGTCATGGTTACAATGCCCAAGGCACTGAAGATGGTTACTACCCAAGCTTGTTCCACAACTCGGTCACTGGTGAAGCCAATACTTCTAACTTGATCGCGACCATCTTGTACGGCGTAGATCGAGAAACCGAAGCTGGCGGTCATGTGTTTATGCCACCGTTTGGTGATCAGCCTAACGCCCTCAACAACTTGGACAACCAACAAGTGGCGCAACTGTCGAACTACATCCTTGATATGCACGGCTTAAAGGGCACACAAGTGACCCCCGAACAAGTGGCCGAGATCCGCGCGGGTGGTGCGCAATCGCCGTTGATCCAATACGCGCGCGTCGGTATGGGCGTAGGTGTGGTCGTGGTGTTGTTCGCCATCGGACTGCTATGGCACCGCAAGCGTAAGAAATAAACGCGTTCGCGACTGGTTATATGCTTTTAGCAACAAAAAGCCCGCTTTAATACTCTTAAAGCGGGCTTCTTTTTAAACGTTTTTCTCAAACGATTCGCAGGCGAACTTACTCAGTCGCTTCATGCACCGTCTCTTTCGACTCGTTGTAAATCTCAGACGAATCGTCTTTTACGCCTTCCCACGTATTCGAACAACCACCTAAGAAAAGTGCTGTAACCATCGCTAACATTGAAAATTTCATAGCCGTCCCTCACTGTTTGGTTAGTAGTGATTCAAAGCTAGCAGAAAGATTTCCAAAGCGTTAGCCAACTGTCGCCGCTTGTGAAAGCTTTACAACTTCCAGTCATGATTGTTACGCCGAGTGGTTAAATGTGGTTAAAGTGTTTTTAAAATGGCGTTGCTCAGCTCTGGTAAGGTCGCTTTCTTCTGTCCCGTAAGTTTCTAAGACAAGTAAGTACGAAGGCTTAGTTTGATATGGATTTGTATATCATGAGCACACTTTGATGTGTCATTGCATATCAAATTAAAGTCGATCCCTGCGATCAATTCGATTATTCGAATCAGTCATGGCGTAACGGATGAAGGTGAGTCAGTGTCACCTGCCTACCAATTAGATGATAACTAAGCCGCAGTAAGAAGTTCAGTGACTTCACCTTGGATGAACTATCACACCTAGCCGCTAAAGCTATGTTGCCAGAAAAGCTGGTACTAGATACGGCTAAAGAAACCGTAGCAGGCTTTCATGAAGTTTGGGCGCAAGCAAAAGCCCATTTGCCACTGACCACATCTATGATTGCAGCGATTGAGACGCACCTAAAAAGCATACCGCTGCGCTAAAAAAGAGGGACTGTATTCCCAGTTTTCGCTGAGATATGGGAGTATAGTCCCATTATTGATTGAGCGGGCGTCAAAGGGACTTTATGCAGCAGTCGGGTATTTATGAGCAGCTGATCACTCAGCTGGTGGAAAAGCGTTTGGATCGTGAGCGCTTTTATGTGGGCGAACGAACGCTAACTAGCAGCGAGGCATCGGTGTGGCTGTCGCGTTTTCTGTCTAATATTCTCGAATACGCTATTGGCTCAGTGCCGACTGGCAACGACCAACTGCAACAGCAAATCGCGTTATCCAATGAGTTATTACTTTGGCTGAAAGAGCGTTTACAAGATGATGGCCTGATCGAAGAGAACCTACTCAATAGCCAAGGCAAAATCCTCACGGCTTTATATGAACTAGAAAATCCTGTTGCAGCCAATCTTAGGCAATATGTCGAAGACATTTTCCCGTTAACCGGTCTTACTCAAAGCGAGCTTTTTTGCGGTAGTAATGCTGGCTTGTCGCTAGAGTCTGAGCTAAAACGCGAAATCTTATCCGCAGATAAAATTTACTGGCTGGTGTCGTTTATCAAATGGGCCGGTATTCGCATCTTTCGTAAAGAGCTGGAAGCGTTTACTGCCAGTGGTCGTGAGCTAAAGGTCATTACTACTTCTTATATGGGCGCTACGGATGCCAAGGCGGTAGAGTACTTGGCTAACTTACCTAATACGGAAGTGAAGCTCAGCTACAACACTGAACGCGAACGTTTGCACGCTAAGAGCTACTTATTCTTACGCAATACTGGCTATCACACGGGCTATATTGGCTCTTCTAATTTATCTCACTCAGCGCTCACCAATGGCCTTGAATGGAACCTCAAAATCACTTCCCAAGAAATCCCTCATATCATTGATAAGTCGCTCAGTACCTTTGAAACCTATTGGGCATCGAATGAATTTGAACGCTTTGATGGCGATGCTAGCAGTACGGAAAAGCTAAACCGTGCCCTGCGACAACAGCGTGGCAGTGACGAACAAAGCGCGGCGCATTTCTTTGATATCACACCATTTCCACATCAGAGTGAAATCTTGGAGCAGTTGGCTGTTGAGCGTCATTTACATCAGCGCTTCCGCAATCTGGTTGTCGCTGCGACTGGTACAGGAAAAACGCTTATCTCGGCGTTTGATTTTGCACGCTTTTTGAAAGAAAAGCCCAATGCGACCTTTTTGTTTGTGGCGCATCGGGAAGAGATTTTAAAGCAAGCTCGAGCGGCGTATCGCGGCGTACTTCGCGATGGCTCATTCGGTGAGTTTTGGGTTGGCAGTCACGCTCCTGCCCATTATCGACAGCTGTTTGTGTCGATCCAAACGCTGAATAACCAATTAGATCAACTTAACCTGACGCCTGATTACTACGATTACATCGTTATTGATGAAGTGCATCACATTAAAGCAAACAGCTATCGTGCGGTATTAGCGTACTTCCAACCGAGCCTTTTATTAGGTTTAACTGCCACACCTGAGCGTCATGATGGCGGTGATATTCTGGCTGACTTCGGTGGTGTGATTGCCGCTGAAATTCGTTTACCGGAAGCGATTAATCGCCGTCACTTATCGCCATTTCAATATTTTGGTATCGATGATGATACGGATCTTCGTAATATTGCTTGGAGCCGTGGGCGTTACGACATCGGACAGCTCACTAATCTCTATACTCATAATCAAGCCCGTGTTGATAAGATCGTATTGAGTTTGCAGGAGATCGTGACCGATATCAGCCAAATGAAGGCATTGGCGTTTTGTGTCAGCCGTGAACACGCGGACTACATGACCAAGCAATTTCTCTTAAAGGGCATTAATGCGGATATCTTAACCAGTGATAACAGCGATCAGCGTCAGCAGAAGCAACAAGCCTTACGGAGTGGGCAAATCAATGTGCTGTGTGTGGTGGATATCTTTAATGAGGGCGTCGATATTCCGGAAGTCGATACTTTACTGTTTTTACGCCCGACAGAAAGTCTCACGATCTTCTTACAGCAATTGGGGCGAGGTCTGCGCTTAGCGGAAGGTAAAAAGTGTTGCACGGTATTGGATTTTGTTGGTAACTCCAAGCCAGAGTATAATTTTGCTAATAAATTCAGAGCGTTAGTGGGGCGTAGCCCAAAAGCGATCAGTGATGAAATCAAGCAAGGTTTTCCCCATGCTCCATTGGGCTGTCGTATTGAGCTGACAAAACGTACCCAAGAAATGGTGCTCAGTAATATTCGCCAAGCGACGCTTACTAAAAGCCGCCTGACTGCTATGATTCGTCAATTCCCGCAGCATTCCACACAGCCTCTGACGCTGACGAACTTTATCGCGCAGCATCCGCACATCGACTTAAACGAACTGTACAAACGCGGCAGTTGGGCTGAGTTGGTGGCGAACGCCAAAGATGAAGTCAAAGAAGATTCGCGGATTGCTGAAGCCTTTAAGCTAGTGCGCAAAGCGATTCATAACCGCATTCTGACCTGTGATGATCATGGCTATTTAAACTTTCTTGGGCAGCTTTGTCAGACTGACTTTAGCGGTGTTTGCACTGACGATCGTCGTACGGTGATGTGCCATTATGACTTTTGGCAGAAGCCTGGCTCGGATGTAGGTTTTGCGTCGTTAGCGCAGAGTATTAAGCAGCTGAGCCACCTTGGAGTAGCACAGGAACTTGCCGATGTGATTCGCTGGCAACTTGCGCGGATCAAACACGAATTGCTGGATATGACCGATCTGCCTGAGGTGCCGCTTAAAGTGCATGCCCGCTATGCTAGAGAACAGATACTGGCTGCATTTGGCGCAACGACGTTTGAGCAACAACCGCCAGCGCGAGAAGGTGTGTTCGTCATTGCAGAGCAAAACATCGAGCTGCTATTTGTCACCTTAGACAAGAATGAAAAGCAGTTTTCACCGACGACTATGTACCATGACTATGCTATCAACGAGCAGTTGTTCCATTGGCAATCACAGAACAGCGCACGGCCTGATTATGGTCGAGGAAAAGACTACATAGATCATAGTGAGATTGGCAAACGCCTGTTTTTATTTGTGCGCGAGCAAACCAAAGATGAATACGGCCGCACCATGGGCTTTGTGAATTACGGTGAAGTGGAATACGTCTCGCACACCGGCTCACAACCGATGAGCATTACTTGGCAGTTGAGCACGCCGATCCCCAACTTTATGTGGCAGCAAGCTGCGAAGCTGGCGGTGGGCTAAGCTTTTAATTCTTTTACAGCAGTAATAAAGTCTTCAAAATCAGACAGTCTATTTTCTACCACATGCTTCACAATCTCTAAGTTAAGCGTTTGATAATCATGGACTGCGACATTGCGAAGGCCAACCATTTTTTGCAGGTTGGAGGCGAGCGGGGCAGAGAGCAGCCCTGCTTTCTTAAGTAGTTCAAAGCTGTCTCGGCTACTTTGCGGAATACCTGTGTTGTGCTGCTTGTTAAGTATATTAGCGGCATCAATGCTGGCTTCGCAGGCTCGCTGAAGGTTCAGAATGATAGAATCTTGGCTGGTGTAATCGGTATCGAAGTGTTCTTTTGCAAGATCGTAAACTTCTCGAATGCGCTTTAAGCAGCGATCAATGGTAGCGAGCTTATTGAGAATTGAGTCGTTCACTTTAGGTACTCCTGCAAAATGTCAGAGCGTTCTTCGTTTAGATGCTGATACATAGACATGACCTGCATTTCAAATTTCGCCTGCTCGTTTTCACTTCCAAAAAGCAGCTTACCATGCATGATGACTTGGTTTTGTAAGACAGTCGATGCTGTTAACAAATCCACTAAATCAACATCTTGATTCAACTCGATGGCTAGGCTTTGCTCTAAATCGAAGCGTGTTACTGGGTCTAGTTTCTTCTTCAATAGCACGGCAACATCAATGTCACTCGAAGGCGTAGCACTGCCATCTGCTTGAGAGCCAAACAGGTAAATCAATCTAACATCCGGCATAAGGTGCTGAATGGATTGGATTAGACTCTTTTTATCTAGCATGGCTACACCTTCAATATTCAGGTTACTCGATGTTTTGTATTTGCTCTCGCATTTGTTCGATCAAGACCTTCAGCTCAACAGCGCTATTCGTTGTCTCCACCACAATCGATTTAGACGATAGCGTGTTGGCTTCGCGGTTTAGCTCTTGCATTAGGAAGTCTAGGCGGCGGCCGATAGGGCCTTTTTCGTTTAGCTGACGGCGCACTTCTTTGGTGTGGGTCGCTAGGCGATCCACTTCTTCGGCGACGTCGGCTTTTTGTGCCAGCATGACGATTTCAGCTTCGACGCGCATTGGATCTAGGTCGACTTTGGCCGCTTCTAGCTTGTCTTGTAGGTTCTGCTTTTGTGCCGCGATGATGGTCGGTAGCTTCGCTTTCACATCGGCGACGATGGCATCGATGGCGTCTAGGCGGTCAATGATGATGGCGTCGAGTTGCTCACCTTCACGTTGGCGTACTTGGATCATTTCTTCCAAGGCCTTGTGAAACAGCGCTACCACAGCTTTTTTCATTTCGTCCGCATCGGCGCTGTCATCGCTTAGAATGCCAGGCCATTGTAGGATTTGCAGTGGCGATGGCGTTTTGATGCCATCAAACCAAGTGCCCAGTTCGTTGACCGCGTTGGCTAGGGCTTGAGCGTTGTCGGCGTTGATATTCAGGCCTTTGGCAGCGGTGTCTTCGGCGTAGAAGCGTAGCTGACATTCGACTTTACCGCGGTTTAGCTTTTTGCGAAGTACGTCGCGGAAGCTGAATTCTAGCTCACGAAATTGCTCCGGCAGGCGGAAGTGTGGCTCAAGGTAGCGTTGGTTTACCGAGCGAATCTCCCAGCTGATGGTGCCCCAATCGTATACGGCTTCTTGGCGCGAAAAGGCGGTCATGCTTGCAGTCATATCAATCCCTAGCAGCTAAATGTAAAAGTTGTGCTAAGTGTAACCTAAGAGTGCAGGGCGCGTCAGGATGATGATGTCATGTTTGTATGGGCTAGGTTCAGGCGATGGCTTAGCGATAAACTTCCTCAGTATGGGCAGGCATTTTGCGCGGGGTTCGTTATAATTAGGCCTTTGCAAACGAATGACAGAGAGACTTATATGCGTCCAAGTGGTAGAGCAGCTGATCAATTACGTCCGATGAAGTTTACGCGTAACTTTACCAAGCACGCGGAAGGTTCCGTATTAGTAGAGTGCGGTGATACCAAGGTGATTTGTACCGCGACTGTGGTGCAAGGCGTGCCTCGTTTCTTGAAGGGCAAAGGCCAAGGTTGGATCACGGCTGAATACGGCATGTTGCCACGTTCGACACACAACCGCATGGACCGCGAAGCGGCACGCGGCAAACAAGGCGGTCGTACGGTGGAGATTCAGCGTCTGATCGGGCGTTCACTACGCGCGGCGCTGGATTTGAAGAAGCTGGGCGAATACACCATCACTATTGACTGTGATGTGATTCAGGCCGATGGCGGTACGCGTACTGCGTCGATTTCAGGTGGTTTTGTCGCGCTAGCGGATGCCGTGAAAACGCTAGTCGAAAACAAAAAAGTGAAGGAGAACCCAATCATTTCGCAGATCGGTGCGATCTCTGTGGGTGTTTACCAAGGCACGCCAGTGCTGGATTTGGATTATCCAGAAGACTCAAGCGCTGAGACGGACATGAATGTGATCATGAACGATAAAGGCGGTTTTATTGAGATCCAAGGTACGGCCGAAGGCGAAGCCTTTAGTGATGAGCACATGGTCGGCATGCTGAAGGTTGCGCGTAAGGGCATCAATGAAATCATGGAGCTGCAGCGCCAAGCGTTATTCGAAGACGCCAACGCGTAATTCTGCGCCATCAATGAAAAAGGGAGCTTCGGCTCCCTTTTTTACGTCTGATGTGGCTATTTGCAGGACTTACAGGTGTTGATTCCCAGCAGTGAGTACAGGCCACAGAAGTTAAACACGCCGCTGAGCACCAGCAGGATACCTAGGTAGCCCCATGGACTGATCACACCAAACAGCGCTAAGGCAATCAGCAGGGCGCCGATCACAATGCGTAACACCTTATCAATTCCGCCGACATTTGCTTTCATAGAGGACTCCTTCGCAAGATTGCTGTGTCTGTCTTTATATTAGCTTAATCTAAACAAAATGCTTGGCGCTAGATCAATCTTTAGTGTAGCACCGCATCTGCTGGTCGATATTGTGTGACCATGATCGGTGAGTAGTCTTTGATGTACTCGGCCAAGACTTCGGCATCGCCATAGCCTGATTCTTTGTAATGCTTATGCCCTGTGACATCTGGGTAGCCATCGCCGCCTGCTGCACTGTAGCTATTGAGCGCTAGGCGGTAGGTTTGGCTTGGGTCAAGTGGCTTTTCGTTGATGCGAATGTTTTGCGCCTTGCCATCAGTCACCACTAGAGTGGCGCCGCTGAGCTGAGCAAAAGCACCAGTGCCAGCTTCTTTGCTTGCCACCACAGATAGGTAATCCGCCAGCTCTGCGCCTGTCATGTCGACGTACACCAGCTGATTGTTAAACGGCTGTACTTGCAGCACGGCTTTGTAGCTGATTTCGCCAGCGGCAATGCTGTCGCGAATGCCGCCTGAGTTCATCACCGCGACGTCGGCATCGAGCTTTTTAATCATGGCATGGGTGATCAAGTTACCAAGGTTGGTGGCGCGGCTGCGCACTTGGTCGCGATCGCCTTCTAGTTTGGCATCAGTGTAGCCGATCGGTGCGCCCATTTTGGCTTGGCCGAGCTCGTAATAAGGGCGCAGCATAGCTTGCACGTCTTTGTCTTGAGCGATTTCGGGGCCGATCAGTTTGTGCTCGATCGAGCCATCGGCTTTACCGACTTTTTCTTTTAGGTTCACAGGGATTAGCTCATAGTCGGCAGAGGTAATTTCTCCATCAACGATGCTCAGATCCAAGCGACCGAGATATTTACCCCACTCATCGGCTTGTAAAATCAGCGTACCGTTTTGTTTGTCTGGCTCAAATAATGGATCTTGCGAATGGCCGCCGACAATGACATCAATGCCTGGCACTGAGCGCGCTAAGCTGACATCGCCTGGGGCATTGCTGCCGTGTTGAGCGTTATCGTAATGACCCATATGGGTCACAGCGACGATCAAGTCGGATTGCGACTCAAGTGTTGGGATCAGGTCTTGAGCGACCTCAATCGGGGACTCGATACGCAAGCCTTCGAGGTATTCTGGGTTGCCGATGTGGATGGTATCATCCGTGGTGAAGCCCACTACGGCGACACGCAAATCACCCACGCTAAAGATCTTGTAAGCATCAAACAGTGGCTCGCCGGTGTCTTCGTCAAGGATATTGGCTGATAAAAACGGGAAGCCAGCCCATTGTTGCTGTTGTTTCAGCACGTCTACCGGATTATCAAACTCATGGTTCCCCAGCGCCATGGCGTCATAGCCTAGGGCTTTCATGCCTTTAAAATCCGGCTCGGCGTGCAATAGGTCTGACTCAGGCACGCCAGTGTTCACATCGCCGCCGGATAGCAGCAAGCTATGGCCATCGTTTAGCAATACCTCTTCGCGAATGTTGTCGATCAAGGTCTTACGCGCCGCCATCCCGTACTCGCCGTGTTCGTTGGGCCAGAAGTGACCATGATGGTCATTGGTGTGTAACAAGGTCAGTTTGTACTCTTGGCCTGCTTGCCACGCCGCAGCGCTATCAGTGAGCTCTGTATCGGTGTGCGAAGAGCTAAACAGCGAGCAGCCAGTCAGGCCGATGACAACGCCCGATAGGGCAAATTGGGTAAGATAGCGCTGGGTATTCATGCCTTTGTCCTTTTTCTGTATGACGCTGTGACCAGCGAGCGTCAAGTTTCCGAGCGATGTATGCCTTGATTGTAAACAAAGTCTAAGGGCGCTGTGTTAGCGAAAACGGGAAGCTTGATGTTCTATACCCAATCTTTTCAAAACCCTGATGAAAAGCTGAAAATGCATAAAAAAAGCCGGCACAAGGCCGGCTAAAAAGCGTCGAAGAGACGACTAAACGTTAGTTATCGATACGCTGGCCAGTGTCTTTATCAAAGGCAACGGCTTTAGACGTATCAAACATCATGGCAATGGTTTCGTTCGCTTTAGCTGGGTAGGCTGGGTTACAGCGACAGTTCACTTCGGCATCGGAAATACGCGTCAGCACCATAGTATCGGCGCCCATAGGCTCAATCACTTCCACATCGATGTCTGCTTTGACGACAAACTCAGCGCCTTCTTTGTGTGGCTGTGGTTCGGTGATCATTTCTGGGCGCAGACCCAGTAAAATCTCTTTGCCAGCGTAGGCTTTAAGGCTGTCAGCGCTCGGGAACGGTACCAATGTTGGTTGCGTCGCTTGCAGCTCTAACGCGTAGCTACCGCTGTGTTCCACTACTTTCGCTGGGATGAAGTTCATCGCCGGAGAGCCCATAAAGCCTGCAACGAACAAGTTTGTTGGGTTGTCGTAGATTTCCTGTGGTGTGCCAAGCTGCTGCACTTCACCGTCTTTCATCACGGCGATGCGATCGGCCAGCGTCATGGCTTCGATCTGATCGTGGGTTACATAGACGATAGTGGTGCCAAGTTTTTGGTGTAACTTCTTGATTTCGGTACGCATTTCGACACGAAGCTTAGCGTCTAGGTTAGACAGCGGCTCGTCGAATAGGTACATCTTCGGGCGACGTGCTAGAGCGCGACCCATGGCCACACGCTGACGCTGACCACCTGATAGTTGCGCTGGTTTACGCTTGAGTAAGTGACCGATCTGTAGCATATCAGCGACGCGTTGCACTTCGGCCTCACGCTCGTCTTTGGGCACTTTGCGCATTTCTAGGCCAAACGAGATGTTCTCAGCGACGGTCATATTTGGGTACAGGGCGTATGACTGGAACACCATTGCGATGTCGCGATCTTTCGGGCTTGAGAAGGTGACGTCTTGATCGCCAATCAAAATACGGCCTTCAGAAACGTCTTCTAGCCCTGCGATCGAGTTCATCAGGGTCGATTTACCACAGCCCGATGGGCCAACTAGGATAAGGAATTCACCGGCTTCGATTGAGATGTCGATGCCTTTTAAAATTTCTGTTTGGCCGTAGCGTTTTTTAACATTTTCAATGACTAGACTTGCCATGTTATTTCTCCAAATTCTTTCACTGGCCGGCGGATGACGTCGCCGGCTCTGTCTGCTTTAAAAAGCCAACCTAAATGCTTAACCTTTAACCGCGCCTGCTGTTAGGCCGCGCACGAAGTATTTGCCTGCTAACACGTAAACCAATAGCGTGGGTAGGGCGGCGATGATGGCAGCGGCCATATCGACGTTGTATTCCTTACCACCGAAGCTGGTGTTCACTAGGTTGTTAAGAGCTACCGTCACAGGTTGTGTGTCGAAGCCAGAGAACGCCACGCCAAATAGGAAGTCGTTCCAAATTTGCGTGAACTGCCAAATAACCGTCACGACGATGATGGGTGTCGAAACCGGCAAGATAATACGGTAGAAGATGGTGAAGAAGCCGGCGCCATCAAGGCGTGCTGCTTTGACCAATTCCACTGGGATCGCTTGGTAGAAGTTACGGAAAAACAGTGTCGTAAATGCCACACCGTAGACCACGTGCACCATCACCAAACCAGCGGTGGTGTTGGCAATGCCCAACCAACCCAAGGTACGTGCCATCGGTAGCAAGATTACTTGGAATGGAATGAAACAGCCCACTAACAGCGCTGCAAAGAAGAAGTCGCTGCCGCGGAATTTCCAGTGCGAAATCACGTAACCATTGATCGCGCCTAACAGCGTCGAAATCGCCACCGCCGGAATCACGATTTTAAATGAGTTAAAGAAGTAGGGTGCCATACCTTCACATTGGCTACCGGTGCAGGCGCCGCTCCACGCTTTGCTCCACGCACTGAAATCAATCGAGCCAGGCAAAGAAAGTAGCGTGCCAGTACGGATTTCTTCTACGTCTTTTAGCGAGGTTAACAACATCACGATAAAGGGTGCTAAGTAGACCGCGGCCATGGCGATCAGCATCGCGTACAGGCCAAAGCGTAAGGCTTTATCTAGCGCCGTGGTTTGACGTTTAGCAGGATTACTCATGGCGCTCACCTCGTAATTCTGAGTACAAGTAAGGGATCAAGATGGCCAAGACACAACCCAGCATCACCATCGCAGACGCGGCACCTAGGCCGATCTGACTACGGGTAAAGGCGTGGGCGTACATGAAGTTTGCTGGCAGGTCAGATGAGTAACCTGGGCCACCGTTGGTCAAGGCTGCTACCAAGTCGAAACTCTTGATCGCAATGTGCGAAAGGATCACCAAAGCACTGAAAAACACGGGCTTAAGCGATGGTAAAATGATGCGACGGTAAGTGGTAAAGATGCCCGCGCCATCAAGCTGAGCCGCTTTGATCATTTCGCCGTCGACGCCACGAAGACCTGCCAAGAACAGCGCCATCACGAAGCCAGAGGCTTGCCATACCGCCGCGATGACTAGACAGTAGACCACCATATCTGGGTCGGTCAGCCAACCAAAACGGAAGTCTTCGAAGCCCATTTCGATCATCATTTTTTCGATACCGTTGGTTGGGTTTAAGAGCCACTTCCACGCGGTACCGGTCACGATGAAAGAGATCGCCATCGGGTATAAGTAAATAGTACGGATCGCCCCTTCAGCACGAATTTTCTGGTCGAGGAAGATCGCTAGCATTACGCCTAGGAACAAACAAATTAAGATGAATAAACCGCCGAAAATCCCTAAGTTACTTAGGGCAACAAGCCAGCGATCATTCATAAACAAACGCTCGTACTGATCAAAGCCGACGAAGTTGTACGTCGGTAGCATACGAGAGTTGGTAAAAGACAGTACGGCGGTCCAAATCATGTAGCCGTATATACACACCACTGCGGCAACCACAGTCGGTGCCATCACGATTTTGGGCATCCAATCGGCCAAGCTCAGGCGCGCAGGACGACCCGCTGGCGTCGCGGTAGACCCAGCTTTAGCGGCATTTTTATTCATAATGGGTGCTTCTACTTTGAGGAGAGAAGAGAGACCAACCCCATGGTTGGTCTCGCATTAGCGCTGTTTACATGCTCGCTTGGATCGCACGTGCTAAGCGGTCAACGGCTTCTTCAGCGGTCATAGACTCGTTGTTGTAGAAGTTGGTGACCACATCAAAGACCGCGCCTTGAACCATCGAGTTTACAGCCATGCCGTGCGCCATACTCGGCACAAGATCATCTGTTGATGAGCTGGCTAAGAAGGCATCCATCGACGCATGCGCACAGGTATCAAACTTGTCGCGTGGCATGTTTAGACGGGCAGGGATCGAGCCTTTGTTTAGGTTAAAGGTCTCTTGGAAGGTTGGCTCAAGCATCAGCTTAGCAAGATCTTGCTGAGCACTTTGCGCGCCTTCATCGTCCACCTGGAACATCGCTAGCGAATCGATGTTAAAGGTAAACTGGCCACTGGTGCCTGGTGCGGCGTAGCAAACGTAGTCGATACCGGCTTTTTTGCCTGCTGCGGTGAATTCGCCTTTGGCCCAGTCACCCATGATTTGCATGGCAGCGTCACCGTTGATCACCATCGAGGTGGCGATGTTCCAGTCACGGCCAGAGAAGCCAGGATCTACGTAGTCACGGGTTTTCTTGAATTTAGCGAACACATCGATCATGTCATCGCTGCGCAGAGTATCGTCGTCTAGTTCAACAAAGGCAGCATTGTAGAATTCAGAGCCTTTGGCTAGCGCAATCGCTTCAAATAGCGTCGCGTCTTGCCATGCTTGACCACCGTGTGCCAGTGGTGTGAAGCCTGCGGCTTTGATTTTGTCAGCGGCTTCAAAGAATTGATCCCAAGTGGTTGGGATAGAAGCGCCGGCTTTTTTGAAGATTTCAGGGTTGGCCCACATCCAGTTTACACGGTGTACGTTGACTGGTGCGGCAACATAGTGACCGTCGTATTTCATGACGTCGCTGACCACTGCTGGAAGTTTTTGGTCCCACTGACCTTGTTCGGCAACCGAGTCCAAGTTGGTTAGGAAGCCTAGATCACCCCATTCTTGGATAGTTGGGCCTTTGATTTGTGCCGCTGCAGGCGGATTACCCGCGATAGCACGAGATTTAAGCACCGTCATAGCCGATTCACCGCCACCACCAGCGACAGCGAAATCTTTCCACGTATGACCTTCTTCGGTCATCAAGTCTTTCAGTACATTGATAGAAGCGGCTTCACCACCGGATGTCCACCAGTGTAAAACTTCTACTTCGCCAGCGTGCGCGGTAGCCGCGGCAACAGAGATGGCAATGCTTGATAAACCTAACGCAATTTTCTTCATGGTCAGCAACCCTTGTTATTTTTATGGGACTTTGTAACTAACGTTGTTATAAATCTAGGCGATAAGATCAAAAAATGCTCACCCAGATTTGGCAAATGTAGCAAACCTTATGCACGCAAGTGGTAAAGTAGAGCAACCTACTGTAACAAAGTCTTGCAAGGTTGTGAGGTCGGAGGAGAAAGCGAATTGCTGTGGTGCATTCTTAGGGTCATGTCTGTCTCAGAGTTTGCTTAGCACACAGGCCCAAAGATTCGCCTATACTGATGCATTAGAGTGGCAAAAGGAGGCTGGCATGCATGGGATGCCGGGTGGTTATGTGGCAGGTTTGATTGTCTTGTTAGTAGGGCTTGGTAGCGCGTTGCTAGCGCTCTGGCTATATCGTGCTCGTGTCGTGCAACCGTTACGCCGGCGTAATCAAGCGCTCCAGCAGCAGCTGGATCAAAGTATTCAAGCGCGCCAAACCATGGCCGACCAGCTGGCCCAAGAGACCACTGCCACGGGCCAAACGAAAAAGCGCATGACCAGCATTTTTGAGTCAGCGCCGAATGGTATGTTGGTGGTCAATCAAGAAGGCAAGATTACGCAAGCCAACAGTATGGCGGCGCATATCTTTCGCTGCCAACCTAACGATTTAGTGGGCATACCAGTGGAGCAGCTGGTACCGCCGGAATTACGCGCAGGGCATATCCACGATCGCGAACAGTTTCAAGCAAAGCCCTCGAAGCGCATGATGGGCGCTCGCCGAGATTTATACGGGGTACGCTTTGATGGGTCTTATGTGCCGTTGGAAGTGGGTTTACACCCTGTGGATTTAGAGGGTGGCGCCGAAATTGTCGCGTCACTGGTCGATATCAGTCAGCGTAAAGCTTATGAAGAGCGTATCCACGAGCGCAACGAAGCGCTTGAGCTGTCTAACCGTGAGTTACAGGAGTTTGCTTTTATTGCTTCCCATGATTTGCGCGAGCCATTGCGCAAAATCATTGCCTTTTCGACCCTGCTGCAGGAAGGTGAGTATGGGCAGTTTAATGAAGAAGGGCAGACCTTTTCAGGTTACATAGTCAGCGCTGCCCAACGGATGCGCAGTTTGCTAGAAGATTTGCTGGCGTACAGTCGCGTGACTTCACAGGCGAGCCCATTACGATTGATGCCGCTGGCACCTGTGTTGCAGGATGTGTTGGAGGATCTACAGCTGGCCATCGAAGACGAACAGGCGACGATCGAAGTCGGTCCCTTGCCTGAAGTCTATGGCGATGCCGTACAAATGCGCCAGTTGTTTCAAAATTTGATCAGTAATGCGCTCAAATACCATCACCCTGAGCGTCAGCCCGTGATACGCATCAGTGCCGAAGAGGATGACAGCCACTATCGGCTGCGAGTAGTGGATAATGGCATTGGCTTTGAGCCAGTGTTTGCTGAGCAGGTGTTTGAGGTGTTCAAGCGTTTGCACGATAAACAAGCTTACGCGGGTACGGGGATGGGCTTGGCGATTTGTCGCAAGATCGTACAACGCCATGGTGGCGTGATATATGCGCAACCAGTGGTCAATGAAGGCACAACCATGGTGATAGAGCTACCCAAACAGGTGTTAGTGGATGAGTGAAGAACAGGCGGACACGCCAATACTACTGATGCTAGACGACGATCAAGAGGATGCGTTGCTGGTCTCGACGGCGCTACGCCGGGCGCAGTTGCCACTGAGTTTCACTCATATTCAAACCAGTGAGCAGTTTGGGGCGTATCTTGGACAAATTGAAGCGTGGTTAGCCCAACGCCCTGTAGCCTTGTTATTGGATTTGAATATGCCGGGTAAGAGTGGCCTGGATTGGCTAGCGCGGTTGCGCCAACAATCTGAGCTTAAGTGCTTACGCATTATTGTGTTTTCGACTTCGTGTGCCAGTGAAGAGCGCTTACGTACCTTAGCGCTGGGCGCGGATGAGCATATTGGTAAACCCGACAGTGTCGCAGAGTTAGTCACGGTGTTAAGTGCTGTGTATGAGCGCTGGATATCCTCAAAAGAGTGGTAAAGGAAAGATGGAACAAAACAAACTCTCAGTACTGGTGATCGAGGACGATCCAGAAGATTACATTCTTTTGCGGACCTATTTGAGTCATGCCACGCGCACGCAATTTGAGTTGTGTCATGTGACCTCTTATGCCGAGGCGCTGAATACCTTGGTGGAAGGGCAGTTTGATGCGGTATTGGCGGATTATTTCCTAGAAGGCCATACGGCAACGGATTTGTTTAAACATGCCAAGCTGATTGGCTTGGATACGCCGATTATTGTGCTGACAGGTCTGCAAGCACCGGAGCTTGACGATGTGCTGATGCAGCTAGGCGCGTCGGATTTTATTCCCAAAGATGAGCTCACTTCGGCGCTATTAGAGCGCAGCATTCGCCATGCGATTGAGCGCAAACGCAGCGAGCAGAAAATATCGCAATTGATCAAGCGTGACCCCTTAACCGGTTTGGGCAATCGTCTGATTTTTGAGGAGCACGCGGAGCTCGCGTTAGAGCGCGCCAAGCGTAACCAAAGTCATGTGGCGATCGCCTTTTTGGATTTAGACCGCTTTAAAAACGTCAACGATACCTTAGGGCATCACGTCGGCGACCTATTGCTGACTTTGGTGGGGCAGCGCATCAGTCGCGGCATTCGTGCCAGTGATTTTGTCGCGCGTATCGGCGGCGATGAGTTCACCATTTTGCTGGATAACATTCATGATTTGGTGAGCTTAGAGCGGCTGTGTAGCAAAATTTTAGCCGAAGTGTCACGCCCTGCTACCTTGGATTATAAGCAATTGGTGGTGTCCGCGAGTATGGGCATTGCGGTGTTTCCCAACCAAGGTGAAACCGTTTCTGAGCTGATGCGCAAAGCTGATATGGCGCTTTACGAATGTAAAAAGAACGCCATCGATGCGCGCTTTTTGGTGTTTAGTGATGATCTTCAGGCGCGTCTGCATAAAGAGACACGGGTCGAAAATGGCCTGCAGCAGGCGCTTGATAATAACGAGTTTGAACTGCACTACCAGCCGATCGTCAATCTAGACGATTATCGTATTGTCGGTGTTGAAGCTTTGATCCGCTGGCGCTTACCAGATGGCTCTTTACTGATGCCGGATGAGTTTATTAGCGAAGCCAGTCGCGTCGGCCTGATCACGCCGCTGGGCGAATGGGTGGTGCGCCATGCCGCGCAACAGTTGCAGGATTGGCGCGCCCAAGGCTTTGAATTAACTATGTCGGTAAATATTTCGCCACGGCACTTATTGCATGTGAGTTTTGATGAGCTGATCGGTAATGTACTGCAAGATTATCATTTGCCGCCAGGCAGCTTGATGCTGGAGCTGACCGAAGAGGTGTTTGTCGACAGTGGCTTGTCGAGCTTGTATGCCCTGTCTGAGGCGCGTCGAGCAGGAGTCAAAGTCGCCATTGATGACTTTGGTACAGGGTATTCTTCTATGCGTTATCTGAAAACCTTGCCGATTGATCGCATTAAAATTGATCGCTGCTTTGTCTCTGGTGGCGGTGCAGAGCAAATTTCTGATCCGATGATTACCCAAGCGATTGTATTTTTGGCCCATGGCTTAGGCTTTGATTTGGTGGCAGAGGGCATCGAGACCGAAGCGCAGGCGCTAGCCTTGCACCAGCAAGGCTGTCAAAAAGGCCAAGGGTATTGGTTTGCTAAAGGTTTACCCGCCAAGCAGCTGACTGAGCTTTTGGTAGCGGGTAAGCCGTTGGCTTAGTGATGCGGTAGCCATAGCCGTGCTTCCAAACCGCCTTCGGCACGGTTGTGCAAGGAGACTTCGCCGCCGTGGGCGCGGGCGATATTGCGGGCAATGCTGAGGCCAAGGCCCATGCTACCTGAGCGGTTGTGAGACGACAGGCGAGTGTAGGGTTCGAATACTTGGTTGAGCTTAGTGTCCGGAATGCCAGGGCCATTGTCACAAATACTGATGCAAAGGGCGGTATCGCTGTCATCGATGCGTACGGTGGCGCTGTGGCCGTAGTACAGCGCATTGTCGATCAGGTTGCCAAGACAACGGCGAATCGCCAATGGCTTGCCAATATAAGGGCCCTTGAGTTGACCTTCAACGGTTAAGCGTTGGGCGCCTTGGTTAGCACTTTGCTGATTGTCTTTTAAGAAACGCATGATGTCGATTTCGACGCGGTTTTCGTGTATTTCGGTTTCTTTTACGCTCTGAATCGCGCCTTTTACCAGCAAGTCTAAATCTTCTAAATCCCGTACCATGGCATCCCGCGTGTCATCATCGTCGAGCATTTCGGCACGCAAGCGTAGCCGTGTGATCGGCGTTTTAAGGTCATGAGAGATGGCTGCAAACAGTTTTTCACGATCGTTCAAGTAGCGCTGAATGCGCGCCTGCATATCATTAAAGGCTTGTGCGGTGTGTTTCACCTCGAGCGCGCCTTCTTCGCGCAAGGGTTTAAAGTCCCCTTGGCCAAAGCGCTCTGCCGCCCGTGCGAGCACTGCCAACGGTCGCGTCGTGCGGCGCAAAATCAGCAGCGTCAGCAACATCACGGTGACAATCGAGACCACTAACGAAAACAAGCGATCGCCACTTAAAGGCGAGTTCTCTTCAAGGAAGTAAGGATCCGGCATCAAGCTCGCTAGATACAGCCAGTCGCTGTCATTGATCGGGATTTGAATCACGATAATGGGTGGCGTCAGTGGCTTCACCAATAAACTATGGTGTCCCCAACGCTCAGGCAAATCCACCAAGCGCGTGTGATTGTTGATCACGTGTAGATCGTCGGGGCTGGAGAAAGCGATTTTGGCGTTGGTGATACCCAGCTGTTTGGCGAGGGTGTGTTGCACTTCGTCTTTGACGATGTCCTTAAGCGGCAAATCCTCTAAAGCGTTGATGGCGATTTCTTCACGGTTAAGCGTGACAAAAAAGCGCGTGCCGCCCATGTCTTGCAGTTGGTCTATGACGATATGGCGGTAGTTTTGTGGCAGTGAGGTAAAGTAGCTGACCGTAGCGGCGATACGAAACGCCATGTGTTTCGAGACCTCACGCACATTTTGACGGGTATCAGCCTCCATTTGGTGCAACCAAATAGTAGAGCCAATGAACTGCGCCGCCGCCACGCCGACCGTCATAATGATGACAATTTGGCCGGTGAGCGATTGCAGCCAGTGCTTAAGACGCTGAAGACTGTGCTTCATGATCGCTGGCGTCTACATGCGAGGTCAAAATGTAGCCTTGGCCGCGCACGGTTTTGATCAACTGGGGTTGGCGTGCGTCTTCGCGCAGGCGCTGGCGTAAGCGGCTGACGTGTACATCAATAAAGCGATCCAGCGGTGTGGTGTCACGACCACGGGTGTTTTCGGCGATGTATTCGCGCGATAAGACGTTACCTGGGTTGGTGACAAAGAGCATCAGTAGGTTGTAGTCGGCACCGCTTAAGGACTCTCGCACACCGGCCACTTTAAGCTCGCGAGTCAAAGTGTCTAGCTCAAACTGGGCAAAACGATAAAAGCGATGTGCGTCTGCTACTGGCTCCACGTCCACATCCGCGGTGTCGCTGATATGCTCCATACGGCGATGAATCGCCTTAATGCGTGCCAGTAATTCGCGTGGATTAAAGGGTTTAGCTAAGTAGTCGTCGGCACCGATCTCAAGGCCGATGATGCGATCCATTTCGTCTGAGTTCGCGGTCAGCATGATAACCGGCACATGGGACTGCATACGCAGTGAACGGCACACGGAAAAGCCATCGGCACCGGGTAAACGTACATCTAAAATCACGAGGTCGACACCCAGAGACGTATCAAAATCTGCCAAAAAGGCTTCTCCCGAATCCGCCGTCAGCACTTTGTACTGATTCTTTTCTAGGTAAGACTTCAGCAAAGAGCGGATGTCATCGTCGTCATCTACTACGTAGACGCATTTGGTTTTTGTCATATAAATTTTGGCTAATAATTAAGCAGATAAGCAGAAGAGTCTAGCAAGAAACCGTTTGTTAACCAACGGTCTAGATAATACAGTCAGTAATTGTCTGTACGACTATGGTAACACGTGTCACCCAATAGTTTGTCAGACCAAGGCGACGAATGATGATTCGCCGTTGAGCGTAACAATAAAAGAGAGAGATTCACAATGACGACAAAAGTAATGGCCTTTGGCGAAGCGCTGATCGACTTCCTTTCCAATGGTGTCACTGGGCTAGAAGGAGGCTTAGAGTCTTTTACTAAGTTCCCAGGTGGTGCACCGGCTAACGTAGCCGTTGCGGTGGCGCGCTTAGGTGGCAACAGTCATTTCGCAGGGCAGGTGGGTGACGACGCCTTCGGCCATTTCTTGCAAGCGTCATTGGCCAGCTATGGTGTGCAAACCGATACCATGCTGATGACCAAAGCGGCGAAGACGGCACTGGCGTTTGTCAGCTTAGATAACACGGGCGAGCGCAGCTTTGAGTTTTACCGTAATCCATCGGCGGACATGCTGTTTCGTGCTGAGGATTTTAAAGCCGAGTGGTTTAAAGAGCCCAAAGGCGTGTTCCATACCTGCTCTAATACGCTCACTGATGCCAACATCACGGCTGCGACGATGGCGGGGGTTGAGCTGGCTAAGGCGGCCCATTGGATTGTCAGTATCGATGTGAATTTGCGCATCAACCTGTGGCCTGAGCACCAGGTGGATTGTCAGCGTATCATCGATTGGATGGCGCAAGGGGATGTGATCAAGGCAAGCCTTGAAGAGCTGGAAGTCATCGCTGATGAACCATTTGCGCTGATCGATCAGTTACTTAGCAAAGGGGTGTCGTTGTTTGTGTTAACTGATGGGCCAAATGCAGTTCGTTACTTTACTGCGGCGCATGGGCAAGGCGAAGTCGCTGCGCCACGTGTGGAAGCGGTCGATACCACGGCCGCAGGCGATGCATTTGTCGGTGGCTTGTTGTATCAGTTGGCCGAGCGTGGCGGTGATCGTGAGACGTTACAGCAATTCTCGCAAGTTGAGCTTGAAGCCATCATTCGCTTTGCGGTGTCGTGCGGTGCAGAGTCTGTTACCAAAGCAGGTGCTTACCCATCATTACCGGATATGGCGCAAGCCAAAGCTCGCTTAGCGACCTTGGTTTAAGACTCAAAAGCATACGCCCCAGTGCTTGGCGTGGGGCGTATTCATCAGCAACTCATGGTTGAGGTGATGCGCGTGTCTTCAAGGTGATGCGCTACTTGAGCCTGCAGTAGCTCAGCACAAGACAGTGCATCGATCAGAGCTTGGTGCGCCCGATAGCGCGGTAGGTTGTAACGCTGGCGGCATGAATCCAAACGCAGTGATGGCTGTCGGCCAAAGCGCTGCCACCAAGGTTTGTGAATGATGCCAGCTTCCAGTGCCATGGTATCAAGCATTGGAAACAGCAATGGCTCACCATAATGCTTCATCGCCGCTTCGTATAAGAAGGGGCGCTCAATCGCGGCACAGTGGATCACCACGATTTTACCAGCAATCGCATCCAACACTTCATCTAAGAAACTCGACAGGCGCGGCGCGTCCTGAATCTCTGAGTGCGTGATTTCATGAATGGCAACTGATTCTGCTGTCAGCGGGCCGTGAGGCTTTGCCAACCAATAGCGCGCACTGCGCAGCGGAATGGTTTGAAGATTAAACTCCACCAAACCGATGCTGATAATGTCATCGCTGCTCGGATCCAAGCCGGTGGTTTCGATGTCTAGCGCTACCAAGGGTGCGTCTTTTAACGGCGCATCCAGTCCCGCTACGCCCGCTTCATAGAAGCGTTTAAGCGCTGGGCTGGTTACTTCCTGCGCCAGCTCGGCAAAACTTTCCTGCCAGTTTTCAGGGAGATTATTGGGAGTCATAGACGATTACGAGCCTTTACCTGGGTAGCGATATTTCAAGAATTCTTGCTGACGCGACACGATGTTAAACGCATCACGTAAGTGACGCTTTTCAAACGCTGACAAGGTTTCTGGGTCGACTTGGTTGTTGGGCTGTTCGTCGTTTTCGATTTGTACCGTTTGGTTTTTGATACGCACCATGCCGATCATCTCAAGCGCTAAGATCAAGTCACGGGCGCGCCCGTCAGGCATGATGCCGGCTTCTTCGATGTCTTCTAAGCGTTCAAATGTATTGAGCTTAGTGGAGCCAAGTGCCAACGCGTGTACGCGCACTAAGTCACAGATCGGAGCGATACCACGGGATTTCAAGTTAAAGGTACGCGATTGCTTACCTTCACCGTCCAATACAAATTGACGGAAGAAGCCCAGTGGCGGCGTTCGCTGGTTGGCGTTGCGCGCCAAGGCCGATAAGAAGCCTTTGTTGTTCATCGCCAGCGTACGAATATGACTGTTGAGCTGTTTTGCCAACATACGATCGCCGTAAATGCCGCGCAGATCGAAGAAGATCGATACGTGAAGTAGGGCTTCGGCTTTAGGCTTTTCGATCCACTCGGCAAACTGCGCTTTCCAGTCGGACAAACGGATGCGCCAACGTGGGTTCATGGCCATGATGTCACCGGTACACAGTGGGTAGCCACAGCGGTCGAGGTTTTTACAGACAAACTCGCTTAGTTCACGGAAGTAGTCGCCGTGCAGCGCTTTGTCGTAGCTGTCGTGTAGGATCATGGCGTTGTCTTGGTCCGTAGCAATGGTTTGCTCTTCACGGGCTTGTGAGCCCAAGGCCAAGAAACAGTAAGGAATCGGTGCTGGGCCTAGCTCGCGCTCGCCCAACTGCAATAAACGCTTAACGAAGGCGACACCGATGTGTGACATGGCGTTGCCGATCATTTGCGTGTTGGCGTCGGCATTCACCAGCTGGGTGAAGGTGTGATCCATCTTTTGACTGATCTGCACCAAGCCTTCGACATCTTCTTGTTTGTAGATATCACTGATGACATACACCGAGCCATGGCTTTCGCGTTGAACCAAGTCACCAGTACTGATCACGCCGACTGGGCGATCATTTTTGGTCACGGGCAGATGGTGAATGTTGGTCGCCATCATCTTTAACACGGCTTCAGAGGCGAAGTCGCCCGCGTCCACTGTGATCGGATCTTGAGTCATGATCATGTCGACGCGCACATCCAGCGGCAGGCCTTTGGCCACCACGCGGTTACGTAAGTCGCGGTCAGTTAAAATGCCCACCAGCATGTTGTTTTCGGTGATCAACAACGACGACACACGCTCGTTGGACATGATGTTGGCCGCGGTTTTGATGTCGACGTCGTGTTCGGCCGTAATCGGCGGACGGCGCAATAAGGATTGCACCGGACACGTCATCAACGACAAATCCGAAGATTGGCTGTCCATGGCCGCTTTTAGGCGGATTTCACGGGACAATTCAAAAAAGTCAGAGAAGGAGTCGAACTCGCTGTAAAACTGGATAAACCAGCGCGAAGGAATACGGTACAGCAATGAGTCTTCCAATGCGCGCATAGTGTGCGATGAACGCCCGCCACGTAGCAGTGAAGATGAGCCAAACACATCGCCTTCGTGCATCCGACGCAACAGCTTACCGTTTTTATTTTTGGCTTCGATGGCCCCAGAGCGGATGAAAAACAAGGTTTCATTGCGAGCTTCTGGTGCGATCGCCCACTCTCCTGCGCGCAGATATTGCACATCAATATCTTTCACCATCTCTTGTAAGATGGCTTCGTCTTTTAAATCCGCGAAGGGCGCGTATTCACACAGTGTATCCAAAATTTCCGAGAGTTCGACGTCCATAAAAGTCCTCTGTTATACGGCTGGGTAGATAATGGCTGCGATGCCCATCAGCAAGAACAAAACACATGCCGCGATACGTGTTTTCTTAGGATCAATGCGTTCCATTAGCCACTGACCTGCGTAAACCACAGGTACGTTCGCCAGCAGCATGCCGATGGTAGAACCGACAGTTACCCAAAGCACGGAATGGTAGTTAGCCCCTAATATTACGGTAGCAATCTGGGTCTTGTCGCCCACTTCTGCGATGAAAAATAGCACAAAGGTAGCGATAAAAGCGCCTGACTTAAGAAAGCTGCTCTCTTCACTGTCATCTTTGTCTGGAATGAGTATCCACAGGCCTACGGCTATAAAACTAGCACCAATTAACCAGTTTAACCAAGCACTTGGCACCCAATTTGTGATTTGTACGCCTAACCAAGCCGAAATTAAGTGGTTAATGATAGTCGCGGCGACAATGCCTAAGACGATTTGGAACTTTGAGCGGAATCGCGCAGCTAAGAATAATGCCAATAGCTGAGTTTTATCGCCCATTTCCGCTAAGGCAACGGTAGAGATAGAGGTAAGGATGGCTTCCATTTATGTGTCCATTGGTGGGCGATTAAACATAAGACGACCAACTTGTGCCCACCTGAGCCAAGTTATCGTCTTAAGTCTCATCAATCCCAACACTTACGTGTCTGGACTCCTTTGCCATGAGCTTGAGGCTCAATTATGTTGACAAAGGATCTTCACTGGCATGAAGAAGATTACTCCCTTAAGAGGAAGCGCAGTTTAACCAAAGGTAAAGCTAAAAACAATAAAGGCGGGATAAAATCCCGCCTTTATGAAGTCTATGCTGTAGTCTGAGTTAGCGTACGAACTTCAGATCGCTCTTCAGGCCTTTCCATAGACCCAGACACATGACCAGCATCAGCAAGGTAAACGGTAGGCCGATCGTGATGGCTGCCGCTTGAATGGCGGTCAAGGCTTCAGAGCCGCCACCGACCAAGAGTGCCACGGCAATGATGCCTTCAAGGATCGCCCAGAACATACGCTGAGAGATCGGTGCATCAGTTTTACCGCCAGCGGTGATGCCGTCGATAACCAGTGAGCCTGAGTCAGATGAAGTCACGAAGAATACCAGTACCAAGATCACGGCGATAAATGAGATAAGGTCCGTTAGCGGGAACGACTCAAACATTTGGAACATGGCTAGTGAAGGGTCAGTTAGACCTTCAGCCAGTGCGCCGATTTCACGTTGTACTTGCTCTAGCGCGGAACCACCGAACACGGCCATCCACACCATAGATACCACAGTCGGTACCAACAATACGGCGATGATGAACTCACGTACGGTACGACCACGTGATACACGTGCGATAAACATACCTACGAATGGTGACCAGCTGATCCACCAAGCCCAGTAGAACACTGTCCAACCGTGGTAGAAGGTTTCGTCTTCACGACCAACCATATTACTTAGTGGCAAGATGTTTTCGGCGTAGCTTAAGAAGATAGTGCCCATCGCTGCGAAAATGTCCGCTGTATGGCCAACGATCACGATAAACAGTGCCAAGATGCCGGCAATGATCATGTTTAGGTTAGATAAAATCTTCACACCACCGTCAAGGCCACGTGCGACCGATACGATGGTCACGGCGGTGACGACAGCAATCACAACGATTTGCGTGATCAACGTATTTGGTACGCCAAACAAGAAATGCAGACCAGAAGTGGCTTGTTGCGCACCAAAACCAAGTGATGTCGCCAGACCAAAGATAGTGGCGATCACGGCAATCACATCAATGATGTTACCTAGTGCGCCCCAAACGCGTTCACCAAACAGCGGGTAAAACGCCGAACGCATGGTTAAAGGTAGGCCTTTGTTGTAAGCAAAGAATGCCAACGCCAGTGCCACGACGGCGTAAATCGCCCAAGGGTGTAGACCCCAGTGGAACATCGTTGCACCCAAGGCTAAGCGGGCTGCTTCAGGAGTATTGGCTTCAGCGTTCAAAGGTGTGCCGTACCAACCGGTGAAGTAAGCCACAGGCTCCGCCACACTCCAGAACATCAAGCCGATACCCATGCCGGCAGCAAATAGCATACAGAACCAAGCGATGGTGGAGTGCTCTGGACGGGCCTCGGTACCGCCTAAACGAATGCGGCCCATAGGCAAAAAGATGAGCAGTAAACAGAACAACACGAAGATGTTGCCGGCGATCATAAAGAACCAATCGAAGTTATTGATTGACCAACCGCGTGCTGCCATAAGGACATCCCGAGCTTGAGTCGGGAAGACGATAGAACAGATTACAAATAATAGAACAATGATGGCACTGGTACCGAAGACCGGGTTGTGCACATCTAACCCTAAAAACTGGACGTTATCCTGTCCAACCTTGTAGGAAGTAGCATATTCCTCGCGACCCTTTGTCGAAGAATGTTTACTCATCTTTTGTTTCTCCCAAACGTACTTATTGGTAGCAATTGGAATGAAAGCAAAGCGCGAGAACTACGAATAGTACACAGTGACAAAGCAGGCATTCCAATTGTCGCTAAAGGGTGATTCCGAGAGATGGCATCACACTTAACCGTGCCGAAACACAGGTATCCTCAGCTGAGGATTTAGACTGAAATACGGATGCAAATTTACGATCCATGATCAAAAAATTGCCCAGCACGGCGAGTGCTGGGCAATTTCGGGAAAGTGAGAATGGCAGTAACTTCATTAGATGTCAAACAATTGTCATTTGAATGACTATTCCGTTAAAAACAGCTCCAACAGCTCATTTAAAAAGAGTTTGCCCTTGTGGGTGGTGCTGACTTGTCCTTGTCGCCAAGCGACAGAATCCAGTAATCCGCGCGAAACTGCCTCGGAACAGGACTTTTCTAAGCTTTTCGGTACATTTTGGTAGGCATAGCGCTGATAATCGTCCAAAGCAAAGGATTCAAACAGTCGCAAACGGTTCATCATGAACTCCAGCGGCAGGTCTTCGCTGGCAATGGCCTCTTTGATCGCAAGCGCTTCTGGGAGGTTGTTCAGGTAGTGATTCGGATGGCGTGTCTTTCGTGTACGAAATATTTGACCATCTGGTAGAGTCACTTTGCCATGGGCGCCAGCACCGATCCCTAAATAGTCCCCAAAACGCCAATAATTCAAATTATGCGACGCTTTACGACCTAGTTTAGCGTTTGCTGATACTTCGTATTGGTGATAGCCATGTTGCTCAAGCAGTGCCAAACCATCGTCCTGAATATTCCACAGTGTGTTGTCTTCGGGCAACGTTGGCGGGCGACGGTAAAATTCGGTATTGGGCTCGATGGTGAGCTGGTACCAAGACAAATGTTCAGGGTCTAAATCGATGGCCAGCTTCAGATCTTCTAGCGCCATTTCGACACTCTGATCGGGTAAACCATGCATCAAGTCGATGTTGATATTATCAAACCCCGCTAGGCGTGATTTATCCACAGCGCGAATGGCTTCGTCGCGGTTGTGGATTCTTCCTAGGGTTTTCAACAGGTTTGGCTGAAAACTTTGTACGCCAATCGACAGTCGGTTGATGCCTGCTTGGCGAAAGTGGGCAAACTTGGCCTGCTCAAACGTGCCAGGGTTGGCTTCCATGGTGACTTCTGCATCTGGCGCCCAGTTAAGCTTGCTGCGCAAACCGTCGAACAGCTGATAGTAGAAGTCTTCGCTCATTAAGCTTGGCGTACCACCACCGATAAACGCCGTTTGTATGGGGCGGTCCGCCACATAGGGCAGATCGACCTCAAGATCGGCGAGTAATTGGCCGAGGTAAGCTTGTTCGGGCAGCTGGCCGTTTTCTTCAAAGCGGTCCGCTTGGTGTGAGTTAAAGTCGCAGTAAGGGCACTTGCGTACACACCAAGGGACGTGAATATAAAGGCTCAGCGGTGGCAGTGTGTTCATGCAATCAGCTGGCGTGCTTTAAACGCTTCCAATAGAGCCGTCAGCGCTTGAGCGCGGTGGCTGATTTGGTTTTTCTCTTGTTTACTTAGACTGGCCGCACTGCAGCCTTTTTCGGGCACGTAAAATAGCGGGTCGTAACCAAAGCCTTCAGCCCCTTCTAGTGACTCTAAAATACGGCCTTCCCAAGTGCCGTGAGCGATGATTGGCGTTGGGTCGTTGGCATGGCGCATAAAGGCCAATACGCAATGAAAACGCGCCGTACGCTGGGCGCTGGGTACGCCTTGCAGCTTTTCTAGCAACAGCGCATTGTTGGCATCATTGTCGCCGTGTTCACCGGCAAAGCGCGCTGAATAAATGCCCGGTGCGCCGTCCAAGAAGTCCACTTCGATGCCTGAGTCGTCCGCCAAAGCAGGCAAACCTGTGATGGCACAGGCATGACGTGCTTTGAGGATGGCATTTTCGACGAACGTTAAGCCGGTTTCGTCGGCGTCTTCGACACTGAATTCCCCTTGCGGCTTTACTTCGATATTAAAGCGGCGGAACAGCTCGTTAAACTCTTTGATCTTACCTAGGTTGTTGCTGGCAAGTACGATGGTTTGGCTCATGAAAACACCTATTTAGTCCACGTAGAAGTGGCGTTGAAAGTCCACAGTCATCGGCTCAGCATCGGCGCTGGTTTTGGCCTCAATGTGGAACTTTAGAATTTCATCGTCGGTTTTGCGAAACGGCGCAAGATAATAGACGGCATCACCTTCGTCGATGGTTTGAAACGACAGCTGAATGATCTGTCCCATCAAGTTTTTGATGTGTCCCGAGACGATGGCAGGCTGCGATTGTGGCACCTCGCCGTCGGCTTGTGTGGTGACGGCGATATTTAGCAGGCCTTGCCCTTTACTGCGAGTCAGGCCGTATTGCTGCGCGATCTCGGGGGTTAGAAAGGCTGACTCAAAGGTGTTGAAGTGCAGTTGGTAACGACCAAAGCTTTGCACTTGCTCGGCGTGGGCCAAACTCACAACACAGGTAAGTAATACACTGAGTAACCATTTCATAACCGACTCCTTGATCAGCGGCTGACCTTAAAGATCGCCGTTTCACTGAATAAATTGGGCATCATACGCGTCCACCAATGATCGCGTAATTGTCCGTCTACTGCAGCCCAACGTTGGATTTTTAAGTTTTTTGACTGACATAGATCGCGAAAATCACTAAAGGTACAGAAGTGAATGTTAGGCGTATCGTACCAGTTGTAGGGCAAGAACTCCGACACCGGCATATGGCCTTTGATGCCTAAATGGATGCGGTTGCGCCAGTGACCAAAGTTGGGGAAGGTAATGACGGCTTCTTTGCCGATGCGTAGCATCTCGTCAAGCAGTAGGTCAGGGCGGCGGAACTGTTGCAGCGCATGCGCCATGACAACAATGTCAAAGTCCTGCTCAGCAAAGTTTTGCAAACCTTCATCGATGTCTTGCTCAAGCACCGGAATGCCTTTTTCGATACAGGTGTTGATGTTATCGGCATCGATTTCTAAACCGTAGCCCGCCACACGTTTGTGTTGTTGTAGGTGCTCTAGCAGCGCACCGTTGCCACAGCCTAAATCCAGCACGCGCGAGCCTGCTGGAATCCAATCACTGATAAGTTCTAAGTCAGCGCGCATTAGGCTTGCTCCTCTGGTAAACGGTTGGCAACACGGCCAAGAAAACCACGCAGCGCATTCATGTAGCGCGGAATCGGGAATAAGAAGGCATCGTGGCCTTCGATGGCTTCAATTTTGGTGTAGCTGACGTGTTTGCCGCAGCGGATCAGAGCGTCGACGATTTCTTCGCTACGCGCCGGCGAGAAGCGCCAGTCGGTGGTGAAAGACACCAATAAGAATTCGCACTGCGCTTTGCTCAGTACTTTGGCCAGATCGCCACCTTCGCGGGCCGCTGGATCAAAGTAATCCAGTGCTTTGGTCATCAGCATGTAAGTGTTGGCGTCGAAACGCTTGGTGAAGGCTTCACCTTGGTAACGTAAGTAGCTTTCCACCTCAAACTCAACTTCGTAGTTGTATTGATAGGTGTCGTGGCGCATCTGACGGCCAAACTTGTTGCCCATCGAATCATCAGATAAGTAGGTGATATGGCCGAGCATGCGCGCTAAGCCTAGGCCATTTCTTGGAATCGTGTCTTCGGCTTGGTAATTGCCATCAAAAAACTCTGGATCGCGGCGAATCGACTGGCGTGCCACTTCGTTGAAGGCAATGTTTTGTGTCGATAGCTTAGGCGCAGACGCAATGATTGCTGCTGCTTGTAAACGCTCAGGGTAACGCACGCTCCATTCAAGGACTTGCATGCCACCAAGACTGCCGCCGACGATAGCGGCAAATTGCTGAATACCAAAGCGGTCCGCCAAACGTGCTTGAGAAACGACCCAATCTTCGACCGTGACCATGGGGAATTCTGCGCCCCAAACCTTGCCTGTCGCTGGATTGACGCTGGTCGGGCCAGTACTGCCGCCACAACCGCCAAGATTATTCAGGCTGATAACAAAAAAGCGATTAGTGTCGATCGGTTTACCTGGGCCAATGGCACTGTCCCACCAGCCTGGCTTGCGATCTTCCATACTGTGGTAGCCAGCGGCATGATGATCCCCACTTAACGCATGGCAGATTAAGATAGCGTTACTGGCGTCGGCATTGAGTTGGCCGTACGTTTCATAGATCAGTTGATAGGTGGGTAGGGTCTGGCCACAGGCAAGAACCAATGGCTCATCGAACTGGGCTACTTGTGGTGTAATGAGCCCCACAGAATCGGCTGGAATAGTCTCCGGCATAGGTTGTGCGTTTCCTGATGAAAATAAGCGACACGCCGCGACACGAGCGGCCTAAAGAAAATGACTAAATGGAGCACAGTCTAGCGCCTGCGTGGTATGGCTTCAAGAGAGGGGGATTAAAACCCAGCCTGATGAGACAGGCTGGGTCGTTTGCGATTAAGAACGCAGGGTAAAGACGCGAGTTTTAGCGGATAAACCGTCGGCCATATTGTGAATCTTGTGAGCGCTGTCGACGATCACTTCGATTGAATGGCTGTCTTCGCTCAGCTGTTGGGCGATTTGGTCCATTTCGCTGCTCATCTGTACTGCGGTGCTGGCCACATCTTGGATCGCATTCACCATATCATTGGACGCTTGCGAGCTGGTTTGGGCATTGGTTTCGATGGTGCGCATGGCCGTTTCGGCTTCGGCGCCATTTTCTTCGATCACGCGCAGCTTCTGTTGACCATGTTCCATGGTGTTGATGGCTGATTGAGTCGACGTCTGAATGGTGCTGACAATCTCGGTGATTTTAGAGGTGGCATCGACGGTTTTCTCTGCCAAAGAGCGTACTTCATCGGCGACCACTGAGAATCCACGACCGGCTTCACCAGCACGAGCCGCCTCAATCGCCGCATTCAGTGCCAACAAGTTCGTTTGTTCGGCCAAATCGTTGATCATGCCAATGACGTTGTCGATATTAGACGATAGCTTACCGAGTTCATCCAGTTGGTGGCTGGTTTTGTTGACCGCTTCGACGGTCTCGTTAAGGTTATCGAGGACGACGCGAATCGTGGTGGCGCCAGATTTAGCCGATTGATAAGTCTCGTTGGAGTGCTCGCGCATTTCTTCGGTGCTGCTAGAAAGCGTGGTGATGCGGTTTGAAATATCGTCAGTAGCCACTGCCAAGGAGTTAGTGCGCTCGGTTACTGAACGGTTGTTGTCGGCAATTTTAGCCATAGCGCTGTTAAGGTCGTTGATCATGGTGCTGACACTAGTAGTAGTCGATACCACATCCGACAAGACATTGCCGAGGCCGCTGGTCATTTCGTTAAGGGACTCGCTTAAATCGTCAAACTCATCGTGACGCTTTTTATTAACCGTCGCTTTGGCGGTCATGTCACCTTCTTTGACTTTGACTAAGTCAGTAATCACTTGATTCAAGGTGCGACGCGCACTGCGGCTGATACTCACCATCAGGATGCTAGCAAATACCGCCACGGCAATGCTGACGATAATCAAGGTGTAAAGGGACTGGGAGGCCTGGCGATCCGCTGCTTGTTCGGCTTCGAGCACATAGCGCTCAATAATCTCGGCAAGCTCAATCTGGCCAGCAGTAAAGGCCAGTTTTTGTGAGTCAAAGTTATCCTCTGCTTGCTGTAGCGCGCTGTAGGCAGGGCCATAGGCCAAGATGGCATCGTAATATTGTTGCGCTGTGGTACCAACAGTGTCAGCAAAACCAAAGTTGTTCACCCGAGACATGAAGCGCTCGTAGCTTGCGTTAAGCTCTTCTAGTGCCGCAGGGCTGGGCTCGCTCAAGTAACTGCCTTCCACTTTGCGCACGTTGACGAATTCACGATTGAGTAGGCTGATGCGGGCAATGCTTTCAGAAATCTGATCGCCTAACGCGGTGATCTCGCCTTTGTAGCCTGATTGACTGCTAAAGCCTATGATGCTGCGTTGCTCGGCTAGCGAGAGCAGGGCATTGGCGTAGTCTTCAAGACGGGTCTTGGAGGCTTTTAACGCGGCAATAAGCGGTTCGCGATCCACCATTTGAATATCTCGCTCAAGCATGGCGAGATCTTGTGCTTTGGTGTCGCGCAATTGGCTTAAGTAAGCTTGGTAGTTGCTGTCGTTAAGGTTGCGCAACTCGTCAGCGGCTTCTAGGATGCCTAAGCTGATTTTGTCGACACCAGAGCCAATGTCACCGTAGGTTCTAAGCTGATCATTGGCTTCTTGCTGTGCGTTCATGCCATTGATGGCAACCAGTGTAACCAAGACAAAGCCTGCGATAGCACAGGCGAGCAAGAATTTAAGCTTGGCTCCAAATGAGAAATTCTTCAGCATACGACACCTTGAGTAATATCATTATTATTGCTCAAACATAGAGCAGTTTTGATGTTGTATGCAAGCACCGTGCACAAACTGAACAATTTTTTACATAGCGCAATAGAGAGCGAAGGTCAGTTGGCCGGCTTTTTTCTCTTTCAGTAATTGCCAGTTGTCCGGTAGCGGTGGCAGCTCTTTTTCCGATTCGCGTTCAATGTAGATGTGCGCACCAGACTTAAGCCACTGGCTATCTAGCGCTGGAATGACTTGATCTAACAAACCTTTTCGAAACGGCGGATCCAAAAAAATCAGGTCATAGGCTTCGCTCGGGCGCTGTAAAAAAGACAGCGCATCAGAGTGAACCACTTGGCCTTGAGGGGCGTTGAGTGTCTTAAGATTTTGTTGGATTTGCTGTGCGACCTGTTTATTTAGCTCAACAAAGGTGCAGTCTTTTGCACCACGAGAGAGCGCTTCTAAACCAAGTGCGCCTGAGCCACAAAACAAATCCAAGCAACGAGCGCCTGGCACTTCAAAGTTTAGCCAATTGAACACGGTCTCACGCACTCGGTCGGTGGTGGGGCGCAGACCTTCAATATCTGGGATCGGAAGCTGTCGTGAGCGCCATTCCCCGCCAATGATGCGTAACTTAGACGTACTTTTGGAGTGTTTGTTGCTGGGCTTTTTCATTGGCTAACCTGAATTTCTTGTCGAGAGGAAGGACGCAGCAGCGTCTCAATGCGTTGCTGATAGTCTTCTATTGTAAAAGAGTTCGCGATTTGACTGTAGTCTTGCGCAAATTGCGTCAAGGTTAACGGGCCAGAAGGCGCACCGACACGGCTGCCCATCTGGGTCCACCATTCTGGCGTTTGGCTCAGTGTGGCGAGACGTGTCAGCAGTTGCTGTTTGCGTTGTGCAAAGACATCGCTGTCTTGCCAGCTTGGCAAGGTATGAAGATCCACCCACGCTGTATCTGGCTGCGTTTCGGTTGCAGTATTTTGCAGGACGGTTGGCGGCAGTTGAATTTGCCACGTGGCGTAGGGGGCTATGCCCGCCAGCTGTAGTTGCCATTGCACCACTGAGCTAGCAAGGCGTTGTTTTTGGGTCTCAAGCATATCGCGCGCCCAAACTTGCAGGGCGAGCCAGTCTTCCACTGAATTCAGTGGTGCCAGTCCTACGGCGCCGTATAAGGCGCTTAACTCACCTTCGCCAAAGCGCTGAATCTCAGGCTGCTGCGCCCACTCCGTTAGCGGGGATTCAGTAGCGGTTGTCATGTGTTGAGTTATGCGATTTAAGCCTGCTTGCAAGCTGGGAGTAACGCTAGCGTCGATGGCGCCGGCCACGACGATATGCGAGACATGCTGTTTAAGCTGACTGAGGTATTGGTTTACTTGGGGCAAGTTAAGTGGCTCAGCAGGGGGCGCTTGAACGTCTGGCATAAACTGCTGCAGCAGTTGGCGCTGAGCGCTATCAGTGGTGGTTTGTCGTTGTAGGCGCGCCAGAGCGGTCGCTTTAAACTGTGTCTGGTTTAGCCAAGTATCAAACAGATTAAAGCTTGATTCTAAAAACTGTGGCTGATTACTAAGAGTCAGTGTTAAAAACTGGCGTTGCTGAGTAAAGTTTGTTGCAACATTGGCCGCTAATGGGCTTAGACGCTGATTGATGGTGGCGGTGCTAAGCGGCAAGCTTGGGCCACTGAGCATGTTTAAGGTGGTGGCGGTCAGCTCGGGTTGGCGTGTGTCGGCCTGAAATACCAGTGTAAGCGTAAGTTTATTGCCTGCTTGCCAGTCATCTTGGGTCACCCAAGTCACTGGGATACCGGACTCGGTTTGCCATTGGTTTATCTCGGGTGTCGTCAGGTCTACCGTGGGTGCGGTCAGATTAAGGAGCCAAATAGCGAGCATGGTGACGACGATAATGGCCGCTAAAACTGGACGACTGAACAAGGGCTGATCACGTTTAAACATAGTCTTTAGGCGTGTTTAGAAAACATACCTGCATTTTTCCACGAAACTAGGGCTTTTTGCCAATAGGAATGATGCTAAAATCAGCGCTTTTGACGCACCTGCATTTGGCAAGGCCAAGTGACGCGGCCCATTTCTCCCATCCATTGGGATCAAATTAGAGAGAAGTGAATGGAATTTGTAGACCAAATTATTGCTTACCTGACGCCTTATTTTGGCGAATATGCGCGCTATGCACCGATTGCGATCGGTGTGGTGTTGGCGGCGTTAGCGTTTTTGATCAAGCGCGCGCTGATCAAAGGCATGACCTCCGACGCTAAGCCTGTCGAATCCCAAGTGTCTGAATCCGAGGCCACGCCTGGTGCAAAGGAAGAGCCGTCTGATGCGACGCCAGACGTGGCACCGAGTGACCTAGCGCAGGAAGTAACAGCTACTAAAGAAGCGCCAGAGGCCGAGGCAGAGCCATTGCCGAAAGCCCAGCCTGCAGTACAAGAGCAGCCAGTGGTAGCCAAAGAGCCAGTACCAGAGCCAACCTTATCTTGGTCGCAGCGTATTAAGGCAGGCTTGGCGCGCACGCGCAGTGGTTTGGGGTCTGGTTTATCGTCTATTGTTATGGGCAGTAAAAAGCTCGATGACGATCTGCTAGAAGAGTTAGAAACTCAGCTATTGATGGCCGATGTCGGGGTTGAAGCGACGCAAGCATTGATCGATTCACTGACCGATAAGCTGAATCGCAAAGAGCTGAAAGACACTGATGCACTGATGCGTACACTTAAGAGTGAGCTTAAGGATATCTTGGTGAATTCAGAGCAGCCGCTGGTGCCTGAAAAGCAAGAGGGTCCTTTTGTTATCTTGATGGTCGGTGTTAATGGTGTAGGCAAAACGACCACCATTGGTAAACTGGCGAAGAAGTACCAAGCCGAAGGCAAGAGCGTGATGTTGGCGGCGGGTGATACCTTCCGTGCCGCAGCGGTTGAGCAGTTACAAGTGTGGGGCGAGCGTAATAACGTACCCGTGGTGGCGCAACATACCGGTGCCGATTCAGCGTCGGTGATTTACGATGCCATCGAGTCTGCTAAGTCACGCGGCGTGGACATCGTCATTGCCGATACCGCCGGTCGTTTGCAAAACAAAGCCAACTTGATGAACGAGCTAGAAAAAGTCGTGCGCGTAATGAAGAAACTGGACGTCGAAGCGCCACACGAAGTGATGTTGGTACTAGATGCTGGCACGGGCCAAAACGCCCTAAGCCAAGCGAAACTGTTTACCGAAGCCGTCGGTGTATCAGGTATTACGTTGACTAAACTCGACGGTACCGCCAAAGGTGGCATCATCTTTGCGATTGCCAAGCAGTTTGGTTTACCGATTCGTTATATCGGTGTTGGTGAGCAAGCCGAAGATTTACGACCGTTTAAGTCACAAGAATTTGTTGACGCGCTGTTTGCCAGTGAGTAACAGTTAGGCAGCAATTTATTACAGGGGACGTCTAGGTGGAAATTGAGTTTCAGCGCGTAGGTAAAAAGTACGAGAGTGGACAAGAAGCACTGTCGCAGGTGAGCTTTCATCTGCGTCAGGCCGAAATGGCCTTTTTGACCGGACATTCTGGTGCAGGTAAAAGTACGCTGATGAAGCTCATCATGATGATTGAGCGTCAGTCAACGGGCAATATCCTCGTCGACGGTGTTGATCTCAGTACCTTGGGCAAAGGCGCGATTCCGTATCACCGTCGCCGCGTGGGGGTGGTGTTTCAGAACCACCAACTGTTGTTTGATCGCAGCGTGTTTCACAATGTCGCGCTGCCGCTGCAAGTCAGTGGCGCGGATGATGCGCAGACTGGCAAACGTGTGCGTGCGGCACTTGATAAGGTTGGGTTGTTGGGTAAAGAAAAACTTAACCCGATGGCGTTGTCTGGTGGTGAGCAGCAGCGTATTGGTATCGCCCGAGCGGTGGTGAATAAGCCACAGTTACTGCTGGCCGATGAGCCGACCGGTAACTTGGACCCACGCTTGTCAGCCGAAATCATGAACCTGTTCCAAGAGTTTAACCGTGTCGGGGTGACCGTGTTGGTGGCCAGTCACGACTTGGCGTTGGTGGCACGTATGCGCCATCGTGTGTTGACCTTAAATCAAGGCCATATGGTCAACGATGGAGGGTTTTCCTGATGGCTAAACCTCCACAGCCTTCTCGCCGTGGTGCGACACGACAGCAGCGTCAAGCGGGTAAAACTAAGAATCCTTGGCGCACTGGCCAGCGTTTTGATATCAAGCTGTATTTGCGCCAGCACCAAGCCTTTTTAAAAGAAAGCCTAGGGCGTTTGGTCGGACATCCATTGGCGAGCATCATGACGATTTTGGTGATCGCCATTTCGTTGTCTTTGCCTGGTGGCTTATTTGTACTACTGAAAAACGTGCAGTCGGTAACGGATCAGTGGGAACAGCAATCAGTGATCTCGCTGTATCTGTTCCCCAATCAAGACGATACCCAGGCGCTATCATTGTCGCACCAACTATCGAGCCGAGCCGATGTGGCATCCGTCGAATATATCTCTAAAGAAGAAGGCTTACGCTACTTTGAGCAGTCCAGCGGCTACGAAGAGATTATGTCGACCTTGCCAGAAAACCCACTGCCGATCGTGTTGAAGGTTATCCCTAAAGCGGCGGTAGATTTGACGACCTTGCCGGCGCTGCAGGAGCTACGCGCCCACTTACAAAGCTTGCCACAGGTGGAGCATGCCGAGCTGGATGCCGAATGGCTGCAGCGCTTGGCGACGATTTTAGATTTTGGTCAGCGCTTTGTGTATGCGATCTCAGCATTGTTGGTGTTTGCTGTGTTGTTGATCGTGGGTAACACCATTCGTACCGCGGTAGAAAGCCGCCGTGACGAAGTGTTGGTGATGAAGCTGGTCGGCGCGACCAACAGCTATATCCGTCGTCCTTTTTTATACATGGGCTTCTGGTTTGGTGTGTTAGGCGGAGTATTTGCCACGCTCTGTATCATCCTACTGACGCTCTGGGTTAGCGCGCCTGCTGAGCAGTTGATCGAGCTGTATCATGCCGAGTTTGAATTGCAGAGTTTTAATGCAGTTGAAATTATAATATGTTTAACTATTAGCGCTTTGATTGGCGTGATCGGCTCTTGGATTGCCGTCAGTCGCCATATCAGGGATATTGAGCTGCAATAAAGCAGCCGATGTCCAAATACATTGCATAATGATGTGCAAGGTACACAAAGGAACAAAGTGCGGTGAAAAGTTGATAAATAATGGCTAACTCTCCTTATTTGTCACACACACCTAAAAAACTTTATTGCTAGTATTTTGTCATACTCAGTATGAACACGAAGAGGTGAAATAGAAATGGGTCAAGCTCTCCAGCCAATTGACATGATGACTCCGGGTCAAAATCTCGAGTCGTATGTTCAGGCCGTTAGTACCATTCCGATTTTGTCAGCGGATGAAGAACACGACTTAGCTGAACGCCTGTACTATCAAGAAGATCTTGATGCGGCGCGCTCACTGGTTATGTCCCATCTTCGCTTTGTAGTGCATATTGCCAAAAGTTATTCTGGTTACGGCTTGAATCAAGGGGATTTGATTCAGGAAGGTAACGTTGGTCTGATGAAGGCCGTTAAACGCTTTAACCCAGAAGTCGGTGTGCGCTTGGTGTCGTTCGCTGTGCACTGGATTAAGGCTGAGATTCACGAGTTTATCCTGAAGAACTGGCGTATCGTTAAGGTGGCTACCACTAAGGCGCAGCGCAAAATGTTCTTTAACCTGCGCAGCGCTAAGAAGAGTTTAACTTGGTTAAGCAATTCTGAGGTTGAGTCAGTGGCGAGTGATCTGGGTGTGACCCCTGAAGTGGTACGTCAGATGGAAGGTCGCATGAGCTCTACTGACATGGCGTTTGATGCAGGTAGTGATGATGACGATGACAGTGCTTATCAAGCACCTGCGAATTACCTAGAAGATTCAAGCTATGATCCGGCGGCAGTGCTAGAACACGGCAACTGGGAAGCGGATTCGAATCGTCGTCTTGAAAGCGCGATGCTTGAACTGGATGATCGTAGCCGCGATATCTTGATTAAGCGCTGGCTAAACGAGAATAAAGCGACACTGCACGACTTGGCCGACGAATACGGTGTGTCAGCGGAGCGTATCCGTCAGCTTGAAAAGAACGCCATGAAGAAGATACGATTGGCGATGGGTGAAGCGGAATTCCATTAACCGCCGATCCAACTCCATACTATGTGAAAAAGCCCTCTGCGTGAGGGCTTTTTTGTGTCTGCTCGATAGTCGATTTTATTAGAGCGATACTCTGCGTCTAATTTGCGCTGACGCGTCGATGCCGAGGTACGAGGCGAGAGACAGGCGCAAGCAAATTGGATTGCAGAGTTGAGATCATCAACGATTCTTACTGGCTACGTAGACGGTTGCCCGGCACAAACTGCCAAGTACGGATGATCTCTAATTGGTCGACTTCTTGTTTGAGCTCGGCAGGGAAGGTGTCAAACGGTTCGGCAAGGCGGACGATGCGCATGGCTGCATCGTCTAGTACGCGCACGCCAGAAGAGTGCAGTACTTCGATATCTTTAACGTAACCATTCGGCAAGATAGACACCGCTAGGCGCAGTTGTCCGTAAAGCTGGTTACGCTTGGCTTCGGCGGGGTAGTGAATATTGCCAATGCGCTCAATCTTGCGGCGCCAGTCGTCAAGGTACTGCGCATCGATAGCGGATTTGGCCGATACCGAGGTTAAGCGACGAATGCGCGGACGTTTGGCATAGGCTTGGCGCTGCTGATCAAGTAGTGCTTCAAGAGTGGCGATATCACTGGAGAGGCGGCTTGGCACTTGGGTTTTGCCGACAAACTGCTCTTCGAGCGTTTTGTTTTGCTGCTCAGGATCTTCTAGTACGCGAAACACATCATTGTCATTTTGTGCGGCGATGACTTCAGGGTCTTCGACTGGCTCAGCAGAAGCGAGCTGAGGCTGTACCGGTGGGGTGATATCTTGAATTTCATCGGCACGAAATTGTGCGGTTTCTGTGGTGGTGAGCTTTTGCTTACGCAGTTCAGTGCCACTGGCTTGCTGGTTTTCTTGGGCGATAAAGTCGGCTTCTTTGGGGGCGTCAGATTTATGGCGCACCAAGGTGACTTCGAGTGTTTTGCGTGGGTTGGTTTGTCCCATACTGAAGTCAAAGTTTACCAAGGTGATCGCCATCAGGTGCAAGCTGATGGCGATAAACAAGGTGATAGAAAAACGATCAATGGCGCGCATAGTGAAGATTATGCTGCGCCCAGACGCTGTTCGATGGCGTTCATTAGATCCATGCCAATGTTAAGGCCGTACTGGTCATCCAATTGACGCACACAGGTCGGGCTGGTGACGTTGATCTCGGTTAGGTAGTCACCGATTACATCTAGACCGACAAACATTAAGCCTTTTTCATTCAGCGTAGGGATCACTTGCTCACAGATCCAGCGGTCGCGGTCCGTTAGTTCGCGCCCTTCAGCACGGCCACCGGCCGCTAGGTTGCCGCGGGTTTCACCTGAAGCAGGAATACGTGCTAGTGCGTAAGGAACGGGCTTGCCATCGACGATCAGAATGCGTTTATCGCCTTGTTTTATTTCTGGGATAAACTTCTGCGCCATGATTTGCTCTTGGCCCATTTGGGTTAAGGTTTCGATGATCACACTGACGTTCGGGTCGTCGTGCTTCGCGCGAAAGATCGAGCTGCCACCCATGCCGTCTAGCGGTTTGAAGATAACGTCTTGGTGCTCTTTATGGAATGCCTTGAGCAAGTCCGTGCGGCGGCTGACCAACACTTCTGGGCAGCATTGCGGGAATTGCGTGGCGAACAGTTTCTCGTTGCACTCAAGTAGCGCCTTAGGCGGATTGACGACCATTGCGCCATCGCGCTCGGCTTGATCCAAGATCATGGTGGTGTGCATAAAAGCACTGTCAAACGGCGGATCTTTGCGCATCAAGATGACGTCGAGTTCGCCCAATGGCATACGTGTTTCTTGGCCCAATTCGTAGAATTTGTCTGGGTTTTTAAAGACCTGTAACTCGGTTGCCATGGCATAAGCTTGGCCGCGCTCTAGGAAAAGGTCTTGTTGCTCCATGTAGTACAAAGACCAGCCTTTGTCAGCGGCGGTCCATAACATGGCAAGGGAGGTGTCTTTTTTGTAGTTAATGGACGCGATTGGGTCCATTACGATACCGAGCTTGATGGTCATTTCGGTGTGCTTCCTATTACAGCTTATTAGCTCAAGAGAAGGCTAATATTTAAAACGATAGTGAGCAGTATAAGGACTCAGCGCCGGAAAGATAAGAGTGGGCTAAGAAAATAGCGTCGCTTGAGCAGAAAAAAACGCGCAGCATGACTGTTGGTCACGCTGCGCAGTTGGGTTACCAGCCGCCTAGAGACGATTCTTCTTCACTGTCGATGAAGAGGATGTCATCACGTTCTTGGTTGGTATTAGTCGGCATCTGACGTGTGCTCGGTGCTGGCGTAGTAGGGCGAGTCGGTGCGCTCGTGTTGCGCGCTTCTTGAATCGGCTCTTGATTAAAGCCCAACGCTTCGGGTTGGTAGATACGTAGGGCACGCATCAATTCACCTTGGCTATTAAACAGACGGAACTCAGCGTACAGCTCATCATAGTCCGCATTAACGTAGTCTTGGCGTGCTTCGAACAATTCGTTTTCGCTATCCAGTACGTCCAACAGGGTGCGACGACCTAGGCTAAACTGCTGCGCGTACGCTTCTTGCGATTGTTTCGTCGAAGCAACGTATTGGCGTAGGTAAGATTTAGAGCCTAATGCCGCTTCGTAAGAAGCCCACGCAAGGCGCGCTTGCAACTCGGTGTCACGGGTGGCATTGCGGTGAATCTCAGACGCTTGCACTTGCTGCTGTACGGCGGCGGCGTGGTTACGCTTGTCGGCACCACCGTTGTATAGGTTGTAAGACATACGCAGCATGGCCGTAAGGTCTTCGTCATCGCCTTCTTGGCCATCAATATTGTTGTCAAAAGAGCGCTCGATGACAAAGTTTAGCTCAGGGTAGTAGTTGGCTTTGGTGGCGTTGACGTAGTGCTCAGTGGCTTCTAGGTCTTTGCGTGCTGAATCCAGTGCTGGGTTATTTTTCAGCGCTAGATTAATTGCTTCGTCCAGACTACTTGGTAGTAAGTCTGCATCAGGCACAGGGTAAACAAGCTCTTCTGGTGGTAATTCGCCAACGATCTTTAGATAGTTAGATTCGGCGGCGCGTAGGTTGTTGACCGCTGATAAGCGGTTCGCTTCTGCTTTAGAAAGACGTGCGGATACTTGGCTGAAGTCAGATTGACGGCCTACGCCTGAGTCACTCGCGGTGCGGATCTGTTGGAAGATGCGCGTATGGGTGTCGAGGTTGATTTCGGCCAGACGCATCAATTCACGGTTACGTAGTACTTCTAGGTACGCTTCGGTGACTTCAAGCGCTTTGTTTTCAATTTGTACGTAGGCATTCCAGCGGTCAGCTTCGGCTTCGGCGCTTAGGCGGCGGACATCATTGGTGCTACCAAAGCCATTAAAGATTGGTTGCGTCAGGCTCAGTGCTAGCTCACGGCGCGTTAGGTCCACATCTTCGCCTGTGCCTTGATAGTCGTAAGTCGTTTCACGACCAATGCCAGCGGTTAGATCGATGGATGGGTAAAAGCCTTCACGACGTGACACTTCGGTATTTTCAAGACTTTCGCGGTAAAGGGCGATGGCTTGACGTACGTTGGGGTTATTTTCGATGGCTTGGTATGTGGCTTCTTCTAGCGTGATCCCTGAGGCAGGAATGGCGCACAGAGCGAAAGATAGAGCAACGCTGCTGGTTAATAACGTTTTTTGAAACATGGGGTGTCCACCTGTCCTATATGGTTAAAAAGCGCCTTGTGCCTGAAGGGAGTGCCTATCTTGGGCGGAAGTCGCTTACTGATGTAGATCAATACTAGTTATAACCTTGACCAAATACGTAAAAATTCGTAACCGTCATAGATCACCCCAGAGTAAATTTAGCGCAGTGAGTGCGACAATGGGTGCAGTTTCTGTCCTCAATACTCGTGGACCTAGGGCAATCGCATGAAAGTCATTGGCTTTGGCTAGGCTTACCTCATCTTCTGTAAGCCCGCCCTCTGGGCCGATTAGCAGAGCTAACTGGTTGTTTTCACGCGCTTTAAATTGTCGCAAAGGCTGGGCGCTATGATGGTGTAAGGTAAGCTTTAACATATCGTTACATTTCTTTACCCAGTCGTCCAACTGTAACGGTGTGCAGACTTCCGGCACGATGCCACGACCACTTTGTTCGGCGGCACTGATGGCTACTTGCTGCCAATGCTGCACGCGTTTTTCGATGCGTGCATCGTTGAGGCGTACTTCGCAGCGTTCACTAAATAATGGCTGGATGCGGTAGGCACCTGCTTCGACGGCTTTTTGCACTGCGTAGTCCATGCGCTCGCCACGGGAAATGGTTTGACCGATGGTCACTCGCAGCGGCGATTCGTTATCGAGTGCTTCAAAGCTGCTGACGGCAAATTGGGCGCTGCGTTTTTCAACGTTGACCAGTTGTGCGTGAAATTGTCCGCCTTGGCCATTGAACACAATGATGGGATGGTTTTCTTTCAGACGTAGCACTTTACAGCAGTGCTGAAACGAGCTGTCCGGCAAGTCAAATGTGGAGTGTTCGGCGAGTGGTAAGTCGACGTAGATTCGTGGAATACGCATAAATAAAAAAGCCCTCTATCAAGAGGGCTTTTATAACGGAAATTACGACAATTATAAACCAGCAGCGTTACGCAAAAGGTCAGCTTTGTCGGTGCGCTCCCAAGTGAAGTTTTCACCTTCACGACCGAAGTGGCCGTAAGCCGCTGTCGGTAGGTAGATTGGGCGCTTAAGATCTAGCATTTTCACTAGGCCTGCTGGACGCAGTTCGAAGTGCTCACGTACTAGCTGAGAGATGATCTCGTCGCTGACTTTACCGGTACCAAAAGTATTGATACTGATCGATGTTGGCTCTGCCACACCGATGGCGTAAGACACTTGGATCTCACACTTGTCCGCAAGGCCAGCAGCGACGATGTTTTTCGCTACGTAACGACCAGCGTAGGCCGCAGAACGGTCTACTTTCGATGGGTCTTTACCCGAGAATGCACCACCACCGTGACGTGCCATGCCGCCGTAGGTATCAACGATGATCTTACGACCCGTTAGACCACAGTCACCTACTGGACCACCAATGATGAATTGGCCAGTTGGGTTGATGAAGTACTTAGTCTCTTTTGACAACCATTCTTCAGGTAGCACAGGTTTGATGATTTCTTCCATCACGGCTTCGCGAAGATCTGCTTGTTTGATGTCAGCGCTGTGCTGAGTAGACAGAACCACGGCATCAATTGCGCAAGGCTTGCCGTTTTCGTCGTAACGGAAGGTGACCTGGCTTTTCGCATCTGGGCGTAGGAAGTCTAGCGTGCCGTTTTTACGTACTTCGGCTTGGCGTTGAACCAAGCGGTGTGAGTAGGTAATCGGAGCAGGCATTAAGACGTCAGTTTCGTTGGTCGCGAAACCAAACATTAGACCTTGGTCGCCAGCGCCTTGCTCGTGATCGTCAGCTTCGTCAACACCGACAGCGATATCTGCTGACTGTTTACCGATAGCATTAAGCACCGCACAAGATTCCCAGTCAAAGCCCATGTCTGAGCTGTTGTAGCCGATGTCACGGATCACGCCACGGGCGATGTCTTCGATGTCGACCCACGCGTTGGTGCGCACTTCACCTGCGACCAATACCATGCCGGTTTTCACTAGGGTTTCACAGGCTACGCGAGCTTCTGAGTCTTCTTTTAGGATGGCATCCAAGATGGCATCAGAAACTTGGTCTGCGATTTTGTCTGGGTGACCTTCAGAGACAGACTCTGAGGTAAATAGAGAATATTCTGACATGTTTGTGCCTCTATAAAATGGAACTTTAGGGCGCCAAACAGGCATAAAAAAACCCGCTTAGCTGAATGGTTTGCTAAACAGGCCTTCCTGCTTCTGTTTAGCTGCTTTTATATAGCGTCCGCAAGCCGAAACAAATCGACGCTGTGGCGCAGATAATGAACCAACAGCGACGACAATTCAAGCAATTAAGCGCTTTAGGTAGGGTGCTTTTGTACCTTTTTTGTTATGATCCTAACTATCTTTATGCAATTTCATTTTCCTTGCTTAATTAGTGAGCATAAGCCGCACGCGATCGTTGCAAGGCTCACAGTTAGCGTGGAGAATGAAAACGACATTTCGTACATTAACCAGGAGTGGATGATCAATGCCGTCTCGTAAACAACTTGCCAACGCCATTCGCGTTCTAAGTATGGATGCCGTCCAAAAAGCAAAATCTGGACACCCAGGTGCGCCGATGGGTATGGCTGATATCGCAGAAGTGCTTTGGAATGACTTTCTAAAACACAACCCAAGCAATTCTAGCTGGGCCGATCGTGACCGTTTTGTACTGTCAAACGGCCACGGCTCAATGTTGATTTACTCTTTGCTACACCTTTCTGGCTATGACTTGCCAATCGAAGAGTTGAAGCAATTCCGTCAGCTGCACTCGAAAACTCCTGGTCACCCTGAGTATGGCTACACCGACGGTGTTGAAACAACGACTGGCCCGCTAGGCGCAGGTATCAGCAACGCGGTGGGTATGGCGATCGCTGAGAAAACCCTAGCGGCGCAATTTAACCGCGAAGGCCATAATGTCGTTGATCACAACACATACTGCTTCCTAGGCGACGGCTGTATGATGGAAGGTATCTCTCACGAAGCGTGTTCGCTAGCGGGCACACTAGGCCTAGGTAAATTGGTCGCTTTCTGGGATGACAACGGCATCTCAATCGATGGTGAAGTAGACGGTTGGTTTACTGACGACACACCAAAACGTTTTGAAGCGTACGGTTGGCATGTCATTGCTGACGTAGACGGCCATGATCCTGAAGCGATCAAAGCAGCGATCGAAGCGGCGCAAGCAGAAACCTCTAAGCCAACACTGATCTGTTGTAAAACCATTATCGGTTTTGGTTCGCCAAACAAATCTGGTTCACACGACTGTCACGGTGCGCCACTAGGTGACGACGAGATCGCTGCAGCACGTGAATTCCTAGGTTGGTCACAAGCACCATTCGAAATCCCTGCTGACGTATACGAAGGTTGGGACGCGAAAGCTAAAGGCGCTGCGGCACAATCTGAGTGGGAAGCGAAGTTTGAAGCTTACCAAGCGGCTTACCCAGAACTTGCAGCAGAATTCGAACGTCGTGTTATCAAAGGCGAGCTGCCAGCTGATTTTGCGGAAAAAGCGACTGCTTACATCAAAGAGTGCCAAGAAAAAGGCGAGAGCATTGCCAGCCGTAAAGCCTCACAAAACGTGATCGGTAAATTTGGTGAGATTCTGCCAGAACTACTGGGCGGTTCAGCTGACCTTGCAGGTTCTAACCTAACACTTTGGTCAGGCTCAAAAGGCATTCAAGAAGATCCAGCGGGTAACTACATCTACTACGGTGTACGTGAATTCGGTATGAGCGGCATCATGAACGGTGTCTCACTACACGGTGGTTTCATCAACTACGGCGCAACCTTCCTAATGTTTATGGAATACGCGCGCAACGCAGTTCGCATGTCAGCGCTGATGGGTCTACAAAACATCTTCGTTTACACCCACGACTCTATTGGTCAAGGTGAAGACGGCCCGACACACCAACCGGTTGAACAACTGGCTAACCTACGTATGACACCAAACATGTCAGTATGGCGCCCAGCCGATGCAGCAGAAACAGCGGTTGCATGGAAAGCGGGTATTGAGCGTCGTGATGGTCCAACCGCGCTTGTCTTTAGCCGCCAAGGTCTACCAGCACAAACGCGTACTGACGCTCAGGTAGAAGACATGGCCAAAGGTGGTTACGTGCTATCTGACTGTGAAGGCACACCAGAGGTTATCTTGATCGCGACTGGCTCTGAAGTGGGTCTAGCGCTTGATTCAGCGAAAGCCTTGGCTGAGAAAGGCACCAAAGTTCGTGTCGTTTCTATGCCATCAACCGATGTGTTTGACGCCCAAGACGCGGCTTACCAAGAGTCTGTTCTGCCAAGCAGTGTGACTAAGCGTGTGGCGATTGAAGCGGCGCATGTGGATTACTGGTACAAGTACGTTGGTTTCGGCGGCGCGATGGTCGGTATGCGTACCTTCGGCGAATCAGCACCGGGTGGTGACTTGATGAAGCACTTTGGCTTCACCGTCGACAATGTTGTTGCGACAGCAGAAAAACTGCTGAACGCCTAACGGCTTTGCGCAAAAAGAGGAGCTTTGGGCTCCTCTTTTTTGTTGCTTGATTAGATTAAGAAAGAGTTATGTTGCGAGTAGCAATTAATGGCTACGGTCGTATTGGCCGTTCGGTACTGCGATCTATTTATGAAAACGGTTTCCAAGACCGTTTGCAGGTCGTGGCGATTAATGAATTATCCGATATTGAGACGATCAGCTATCTGACGCGCTACGATACGACCCATGGCCGTTTCCCTAAGCCAGTCTCGGTGAAGGGCAACACTTTAGTCATTGGTGAAGATGAGATTCAGTGTTTTGCTGAAACGGCACCTGAGGCCATTGATTGGGCTGCGCTTGAGATCGATATGGTATTGGAATGCTCTGGCGTGTTTTCGGCGCGCGAGCAAGTGCAGCGCTTTATTGATGCTGGCGCACCGCGCGTGTTGTTATCACAGCCTGCGGCGGCGGATGTGGATGCCACCATTGTCTTTGGTTTTAACCATGAAACCGTGATGGGTGCCGAGCACACCATCGTGTCTGCCGCGTCTTGTACCACCAATTGTGTTATCCCAGTACTCGATACGCTGCAAGCTTTGTCGGGCGTCGAGCATGGGGCAACGCAAACGATCCATTCGGCGATGAATGATCAGCCAGTGATCGACGCTTACCATACCAATGACCTACGTTTAACGCGTGCCGCGCTGAGCTCGATTATCCCTGTGAATACGGGATTGGATCGTGGTATTGCACGTTTGATGCCGGAGTTAACCGGTAAAATTAGCTCGAACGCTGTGCGGGTGCCGACATTGAATGTATCACTGATCGATATGGTGGTGCGCACCAGCCAAGAAGTGACTGTTGAGCAGGTGAATACGGCGCTACAAGTCGCGGCATCAGCGAAGTATGCTGGGTTGTTGGGTTATACCCAAGAGGCGCATGCCTCAGTAGATTTTAACCATGATCCCCGTTCGGTGGTGATTGATGGTACCCAGACCCAAGTTGTCGATGGGCGTCTGGTGAAACTGTTATGTTGGTTCGATAATGAGTGGGGCTATGCCAACCGGATGTTGGATGTCGCTTGTTATTGGCAGCAGGTGTTGGAAACGAGTGCTATGCACTCTTGATTTTAAAACGACGAGGAATCGTGCATGACCGTAATTAAAATGACCGACTTGGATCTCGCGAACAAACGTGTATTGATTCGTGAAGATTTAAACGTGCCTGTTAAAGAAGGCAAAGTGACCAGTGATGCGCGTATTCGCGCAGCGCTACCGACTATCAAGCACGCGCTAGAAGCGGGCGCTAAAGTGATGGTGATGTCGCACCTTGGTCGCCCAACAGAAGGCGAGTATGAAGAGCAGTACTCTTTGCAGCCTGTCGCAGACCACTTGGCTGGCTTGCTAGGTCAAGACGTACCATTAGTAAAAGACTGGTTAGACGGCGTTGAGGTCGATGCGGGTCAGCTTGTGTTGGTTGAAAACGTGCGCTTCAACAAGGGCGAAAAGAAAGACGACGAGGCGCTGTCTAAAAAAATGGCCGCTCTGTGTGACGTCTACGTAATGGATGCGTTTGGTACGGCACACCGTGCTCAAGCATCGACTCACGGCGTGGGCAAATTTGCGCCGATCGCTTGTGCCGGCCCTCTGCTAGCTGCTGAGCTTGAAGCGCTAGAAAAAGCCTTAGCCACTCCAGCGCGCCCAATGGCGGCGATCGTTGGTGGTTCTAAAGTGTCGACTAAACTAACGGTGCTTGAATCGTTGTCTGACAAAGTGGATCAGCTAATCGTTGGGGGGGGTATTGCCAATACGTTCCTAGCGGCAGCAGGTTTCCCTGTGGGTAAATCGCTGCACGAGGCAGACTTGATCCCACAAGCCAAAGCCCTGATGGAAAAAGTGAATATTCCTCTTCCAGAAGATGTCGTTGTCGCAACTGAGTTCTCAGCAGACGCTGAGGCGACGGTAAAGGATGCGCAAGACGTGAGTGCGGACGATATGATTCTAGATATCGGCCCGAAAGCAGCAGCGAAATTGGCTCAGCTTTTGGAAAGTGCGCAAACGATTATTTGGAATGGACCGGTAGGCGTATTCGAGTTTGATCAGTTTGGCGAAGGCACTAAGGCGCTGTCTTATGCGATTGCCAACAGTGATGGCTTCTCAATTGCGGGTGGCGGTGATACGTTAGCAGCGGTAGATAAGTACGATATCGCAGAAAAAGTATCGTACATTTCAACGGGTGGCGGTGCTTTCCTAGAATTTGTTGAAGGAAAAGTGCTACCAGCGGTTGCTATGTTGGAATCACGCACGCAAAATTAGTGTAAAGCTAATCGCGTAAGCTTGAATAAGACAGGGATAACCCTGCACGATGAGACGAGTCGGAGTGACCGTCTCATCCACATCTAAACTTAGAATGATTCTAAAACTTAGAGAGTGACCGACTGTCGTAAGACAGCATGACAATAACGATAAGGCGTAAAGCCACATGTGACACACATGCGCATGAATATAAAACCAGAGGGTGACCTTCTGTGATTGCACGAGTTAGGCACCAAAACTTCATTGTCAGAGGAAACTTTTATGCCTTTAATTAGTATGCGTCAATTGCTGGACCATGCAGCAGAACATGATTACGGCTTACCTGCATTTAACGTGAATAACATGGAGCAGGTAAAAGCGATCATGGAAGCAGCGGATGAGGTGAATTCACCTGTTATCATGCAAGCTTCTGCGGGTGCGCGTAAGTACGCAGGCTCACACTTTCTTCGCCACTTAATCGCAGCGGCGATCGAAGATTACCCACACATCCCGGTAGTCATGCACCAGGATCACGGTACGAGCCCAGCAATTTGTCAACGTTCGATTCAATTAGGCTTCTCATCAGTCATGATGGACGGCTCATTGATGGCTGATGGTAAAACACCAGCAGATTACGATTACAACGTAGACGTGACGCGTCGTACAGTAGAATTCGCTCACGCATGTGGCGTTTCTGTAGAAGGTGAGCTAGGTTGTCTAGGTTCTCTAGAGACAGGCCAAGCGGGTGAAGAAGATGGTGTGGGTGCAGAAGGCACACTTGACCATTCACAGATGCTAACCGATCCAGATGAGGCGCTAGCGTTTGTCGAAGCGACTGGCATTGATGCGCTAGCGGTAGCAATCGGTACCAGCCACGGTGCTTACAAGTTCACGCGTCCACCAACCGGTGACATCCTAGATATCGAGCGTATCAACCGTATCGCAGAACGACTACCAAACACGCACATCGTGTTGCACGGCTCGTCTTCTGTGCCACAAGATTGGTTAGAAATCATTAACCAAAATGGCGGTCAGATCTCAGAGACTTACGGTGTGCCAGTAGAGGAAATCGTTAAAGCGATTCGCTACGGTGTACGTAAAGTTAACATCGATACCGATCTACGTTTGGCTGCTACGGGCGCGATTCGTCGTTGCCTAGCTGAGCACCCAGATAACTTCGACCCACGTAAATACTTCACTGAAAGCATCAAAGCGATGAAGGCTGTGTGTATTGATCGTTACGAAGCGTTTGGTTCAGCGGGCCAAGCATCACGCATTAAGACCATGGATCTGGAAGAAATGGCGGTTCGTTACGAGCGTGGTGAGTACGCAAACGGTCGCCGATTCTAATCAGGGATAATAAGCGAGCAACTTTTTTAAAAAAACTTTTAAAAAAGTATTGACCATGAAAATGGTTTCTCTATAATGCTCGCCATTCCTTGCGGGAGTGGTGGAATTGGTAGACACGCTGGATTTAGGTTCCAGTGCTTCACGGCGTGAGAGTTCGAGTCTCTCCTTCCGCACCAAATTAAAGAAAGCCGAGTTACTTAGTGACTCGGCTTTTTTTATGCCTTTTTGTTACTGCTGTATTTCTTTCAGAGCCGTTCTCGTTAGAATGTCTTTAACCCTTTAAAGACTGTTTGTTCTATATGATCCTTGCTCGTTGCATTTTTGTTCTGTGTTGCTCGGTTTATGCCTCGCTCAGCTTGGCGTACAACATTGTGCAGCCTGAATTCAGCCTGCAGCGTTTTCTTGATGCCAATCCCAGTCAGCAGCCGTTGATGGAGCAGCTACAGGCCCGAGTTGTATCGCAACCGACGCCCACTTCAGCGCAAAATATTGCTACCCAGAAAATTGCTGTGGTGCTACGCGGGCAACGTGGGGAGCTTAAAAACCGTGCTTGGTTGATGGCTTTCAAACGCCGCTTGCGCGAATTTGACCTAGCGACTCAGGTAGATATCTTTTATTTGCCTAAGCATGAGCTGCACAAGGTGGCCAATCCCATTTTCGAAACCATCATAGAGACGGATTACGATTACATCGTGATGGACGGTTTGGATGAGTTTAGCCGGCCAAGCATCGAACGTATTTTAAATCGCACTCAAGCTGAAGTGCTAATGCTTGATGTGGTCGCGCCAGTCAAAGCGTGGCGTTATCATCCGCCGCTGATTTACATTGGTGTGGACTTGCCTAAGGCGATGCATCGTTTGGCCAGCTATATCGATCGCGTGTTGCCCATCGATACCATCGTCGATGTCATAATGGTGCGCGATGCGTTTGATAATGGGCAGCGTTGCCAAGTATTTATGAATGAATGGATGTCGACGGGGCGCAAAGTGAATCGTCATGTGGCCATTGCTAATGAAGCTCAGCTGGCGTTTCATGCTACGCAAGAGCTGTTGCAGCAGACTCAGCGTGCTCACCCTGAGCAACAGCATTTTATTTTCTCCTGTACGCCGGAAGTAAGCTTTGGTGTGTTGGGGGCCATCATGGAACATGACAATGTGCTGACCAATGCGTGGAATGGACAAGATTTGTCCGATCCGGCGCTGCGTCAGCAAAATGTGTTGGTTACAGTTTTGGATATGTATGACAATATGGCTATAGCAGCGGCGGAAGCGATCAAAGCGGACCTAGAATCGCGCTTGTTGCCTGATGTGTACATGGAGACGTCTCTGTTGTTGTTCCAAGAAATGGACGATGAGACGCGCGATATTATGTTTCAACAAGCCTTTAGGTACTCCTTCCGACTATGGCCTCATTGAGTTTAAAAAAACACTTCTTACGCAAAACGGTGGTGCCATTTTTGGTGGCCATGTTTGTGCTGGTGATGCTGATCTGGGGAATGGGGTACAGCCTACGACAATCGCAAGCGGACTCTATCTTGGAGTATCGCGTCAATGTTGCTGGACTGAGTTTCTCGGCGTACTTGGATAGAGCGGAGTTCGAGGCCAAATACTTAGCCCAGCAAGTCAGTAATGATGGTAGCTTGGATAGCTTGTTTCAGCTGCATGATGTGTTGTTTTTTGGCGGTTTGGACTTTTTCTATATTACCTTAGCCGATGATGAGCCTCTTGAAGATCCCCGCGCTCGTCTTTATACCAATGATAGCCTCTCGTACCTAGCGCGCAGTGCTCGTTTGAATTATTGGCGCCATATTTCTACCGCCGATGGGGCGGAGCTACTGGTGTACAAAAAACCATTACAGCCGAATGAGCAAAGTCGCGTACAGGGCTATTTGTATGGCTTTGTATCGTTGAATAATAACTTGGCGTTGTCGAGTGACTTAATGTCTGGTGCGCAAGTGGATTATATGGAGCTTAGCAGTGTGTCAGGTAAGATGCTGCTGAGCGATCAATTGCCGGCCTTTGACGAGACCAGTCGAGCGATCGAGTATACCGGCATCCTTGAGTTGCCAACGCTAGAAGATAAGCTAACGATTAAAGTGAAAATGGCGCGGCCGTTTTCTGAAAGCTTAGAGCAAAATGTGTTAATCAACGCGGCGCTGGTACTGATCTGTTTGATGGTGTTGTTTTGGATTGTCATGCATAACGCCTATCGTTGGATGTTTTCACCGCTGCAACATTTAACCAACCATAACCATGATGCCAAACAGCAGGCTAACTTCGAAGAGTTTCTGCCAGTACAGCAGCAGATGAACCATTTTGAAGCCTTGCTCAAGGCGCGTGATCAGCACTTCCATTTGTTATTAGATTCGCTTAACTGTGCGATTTTGTTTTGTGATGAGTCGGCGCGTTTGACGGCGATCAACCAAGAGTCAAAGGCGGTGTTTCCGGATTACATGATCGCTAAAACCATCTTTGATATGACTCCCATTGCGTTTCACCAGCCGATCCAGCGTGCTCTAAAAGGGCTTTATGACGACGGCTTTGAGATCGAGTTGCCGGAGCTGGGTAAGATCTATCAATGGCATACCTACTCCTTTATTAATGAATTCGGCTTTCGCAGTGTTATGTTGGTCGGGCGTGATATTTCTGAGGTGCGGCATTTGCGTTGGCAGCTGACTAATATTTTGCCGCGCCATACCATTGATCGTCCCTATCCTGATTCACATATTGTTTTGAACGAGTTGGATATTCTACATAGAAGTCATGACGAGCACTGCATTTCACCGCAATACTGGCTGCTACTGATAGGGCATTTGCTAAAACAAATCAGTCAGGCGGCCCAGAGTGCTAGCGAGTTTGAAACGCTAGGCGAGTTTGTGATGGCGCAGCAAGAGGAGCTCGCCCAACTGGCCGTGGAGGGAGAACGCTACGGGCTGGTTGACTACGATATCTCAATGGACGCAGCGCAGGTTAAAGCCAACTGGACGTCGGACCATAAGGTGTTGATACAGCTGGCCTTGGTGTTGTGTATGACCGACTCTATCTTGACCCGTCGCTTGACCATGAAATGGGAAAAATCTGGCCTGCTGATTCGTATCGTTGGAGTGGGGAAGGTGTCACCAGCGATGAAGTGGATGTTGCAAGAATTTCCTAAGCTAGTGCGAGGGCACGCCATCATCGAAGAGGGCTGTGTCACCATCTTTACCAGTTTGTCGGTAGAGGCGAAGTCTGAAACGGCTCCGCTTACTCATACTGGGCAGCGCTTAGCGCTGATCGAAAACGATTTCGATGCTGCTGGGTACTGCTCTAGTGCATTGTTGGCGCTGGGGGCAAAGGTCGATCGCTTCTTATCGTTTGAGGAGTTTTTGAGTTCAGATCGGGCTTTGGGCGTGGAATACGATGCAGTCATTGTGGCCGTCGGCGATCAGCATTCGGCCCGCAAGGGCGTGGAGCGTTTGCGCTCGATTAATCCAGATACTCAGGTGCCACTGTTTTATATTTGTGAGCGCCACACCAATTGTCGTGATGGGCAAATAGTATATGCCCATCAGCTGATGCGTTATCGACTGGCGCAAGTCATCAACGAGACAGTGAGCGAGCACAAGATCAATCTGCGACGCTGGCTCAGTACCAGTTCTAACTGGCTGATCGTGGGTGGCTCGAACATCAGTCAAATTATTTGGTTATCTGAGCTGCAGTCCCAAGGTATCGTAGGGCGTCGTGAGCAGGATCTAGAGGTGTTATTGGAAGGTGGTTTAGCCCATGCGGCGCTATCAGTGGTATTAGTGTTGGATCAGGCAAGCGCTCAACGGTTGCAGCCTCTAGTGGTGGCTAATCCACAAATCCATTGGTTGGTGCTGGAAGATTTTGCTGAGCGTCCTGCTACAATGACCTACTTTAATGTGCAGGGTCAGCCGCCCAATAGCGAGCTGGTACAGCAATTAATACAACGTTTTGATGATAAAAAAGGCTAGAAGAGCGATGAGTGTAATAGGTTTAATCGGTGCCATGGATGATGAAGTTGCCGTAATCAAAGAGTGGATGACGGACCTTCAGCATACCGAAGTAGCAGGCTGTGAGTTCTATCAGGGTAAGTTAGACGGTGTAGCCGTGGTGCTGCTGAAATCCGGTATCGGCAAAGTGAATGCTGCGGTATCGACGACCTTGCTGCTTGATAATTTTAAACCGTCTGCGGTCATCAATATCGGCTCAGCGGGCGGTTTTGACCCAGAGCTTGAAGTAGGTGATGTGATTATCTCCGATGCGGTAGTGCATCATGACGTGGATGTGACAGCGTTTGGCTACAAGCTTGGTCAATTACCTAGTATGCCAGAAACCTTTGTTGCCGATCAGGGGTTGATTGAACTAGCACAAAAAGCGGTGACAAGCGTTGGTCAGGTAAAGGCCAAAGTAGGGCTAGTCGGTACGGGTGATGTCTTTATGTGTCAGGCAGAGCGTGTGGCGCAAACGCGCGCAGCGTTCCCAACGTTAAAAGCGGTTGAGATGGAAGCGGCTGCTGTGGCGCAAGTGTGTCATAAATTTGCGGTGCCATTTGTGGTCGTACGCTCGTTATCTGACGTGGCAGACAAGGAGTCGCCAGCAAGCTTTGAAGAGTACTTGGCAACGGCCGCAGAAAACTCGTCGCTTATGATCCGTGCTATGTTGCGTGAGATGTAATGATGAGCTGGCAAGGGATGGCTAAAACCAGTGTGATGATGTTGGGGCTGCTGAGCAGTGCCAACATCTTGGCAGACTCTGAGCCTGAGACACTACCAGCGGATCAGGGTGATGCGCCAGTTTGGTGGCATTCTACTCATGAAGTAGCCTCACAAAAAGTGGGCACTTGGTCGAAAAGTTTAGATATGTTCTTTTCTGGTCAGCGCCACGACAATATCAACGATAGCTTTGTCAGTATGCGTTTTGGCTCCATTATTGAAGAGCAAGATGGTGTCTCAGGCTTTTTTAACCTAGACGCGCGCATTGACCTACCGAGCACCGAGGACCGCCTCGACCTGATTATCGAATCGGATGCCGATGAGCTAACGCAAGATAACCGTGTTACGGAAAACGATACGGGCCAAAATATTCTGCAGTCGGCTCAAGATACGCGCTTCGCTACTATGCTGCGCTATGTGGCAGATGAGCTAGACGCAGACATTGACCTAGGTGTGTTGGTGCGCATGCCGCTCGATCCTTTTGTGCGTATGCGCTTAAAGCAAGCGTGGCAAACGGGAGATTGGTATTGGCAGCAGCAAGAGGCCGCCTTTGTGTATTATTCGCTTGGCAATGGCGCTCGCTACAATATCGAGACCACCCGCGAGCTTGGTGAGCGCTTTGCGGTAGGCGCTGAGTTTGGTGTCACATACCTAGAACTGGAGTCCGATACCTATTGGCGTGAGGATGTGTATTTAACTCAACGCCTGAGCGACAAAAGCAGCCTGCGCTATCAAGTTAGTTATTTACAAGCAGGCAGTGTGCCCAGTGCCGATAGCTTTTTGTATTTTGCCGAGTATCAGCGGGTGTTGCATAAAAACTGGTTGATAGGTGAGATTAAGCCCCAGATGACCTACGAAGATGATAACGACTTCGAAGGCGAATTTTCGGTGAGCTTGTCACTAGAAGTGTTATTTGGGCCAAACTTTTTATAACGTGCGTGCGCATGCATTAGGTCGCAAATTAAACAGACTCTTTGTATAATGCCGCGCCCAATTCTCGAACTTCAAGCGGATACCTAACTGCATGCGACCGGATCAAATTCAGACTGAGCAGTACCCAGCTCAACTTCAAAGCAAACAAGATACTCTGATCGAACTAATGGCGGATTTAGATCTGCCCGAATTGGAAGTGTTCGCCAGTGCGCCAAGCCACTATCGTATGCGCGCTGAGTTTCGCATTTGGCACGAAGGCGATGACTTGTTTTATGCGATGTTTGATCCTGCCGAACCGCGCCAGCCGATTCGCGTCGATCAGTTCTTACCTGCATCACGCTTGATCAACGAGTTGATGCCACAGTTATTGGATGCGATTCGTGATATCCCAGTACTGCGCCATAAGCTGTTCCAAGTGGACTTTTTGACTACTACGACAGGCGAAGCCCTGATTAGTATGCTGTACCACAAACCCATCGACGAAGAGTGGAATGCGGCAGCCGTGGCGCTTAATGAGCAATTTCCCGCTTGTCATTTTATCGGGCGCAGTCGTAAGCGTAAGCAAATTCTGTCACGTGATTTCGTGATGGAAACACTGACCGTTAATGGCCGTAAATACCACTACCAACAAGTAGAAAACAGCTTTACCCAGCCCAACGCAGGCATCAGTGAAAAGATGTTGGAATGGGCTCTAGACGTGACGCAAGGCTGCTCAGGGGATCTGCTAGAAATGTACTGTGGTAATGGCAACTTCTCGATCCCGCTAGCACGTCGCTTTGATCGTGTTATCGGTACCGAAATCGCTAAGGTGTCGGTGAACTCTGCGAGTCTCAACATTGCTATGAATGGCGTTAAAAACGTTCAAGTGGTCAAGATGGCCAGTGAAGATGTGTCAGCGGCACTTAATGGTGAAGGCGAATTGCCTAAAGCATTGGTGCAGGCAGGTATGGACACATTGAATCCATCGGCGGTGCTCGTGGATCCTCCACGCGCAGGGCTGGATGAGGCGACGGTTGAGTTGGTCCGCAAAGTGGATCAGATCTTATACATCTCTTGTAATCCCGAGACTCTGAAGAACAACCTCGAAGCACTAGCATCGACTCATAAGGTGACGCGCTTCGCTATGTTTGATCAATTCCCCTACACCCACCATGTGGAAGCAGGGGTATTTTTAGAGCGACGCTAAGTCGCTCTAAGCAGAGAAGTTAATGGTCTGACCTAACGCTGTGTCGGGGCTGACATTGTACTGTGAGGCGACACTAGCACTTTGGCTGGAGTTAGACGGCGTAGCGTTCAGTGTTTCACTGGCGTTAGCCGTTGCCTCAGCTGCGATTGACACATTGTTGATGGTTGAGTTAGCACCAAACTGAGAAGCGCTTACCGCATCCGCAGCCGCTTGTGTATCAGTGGGCTGAGCCACGGACTGCAATTGCAGGCTGTCTTGTGCTAGCTGCTGAGCTTGCGCAGAAATTTCCACGCTGACATCAACGGATGCGGGCGCACTGCTGGCGGCTGTGGCTACAGGCGTGGGTGCGGCACTCGCACTGTTGGCACGACTTACCGCTAGCTGCTCATCAAATGGGCTGACTGCATTATTGTTGATACCTTGGATGGCCATCTGGCGTCTCCTGTTTAAATTTCGAACACTCTCATTCTAGTTACCCACTGCACAGCTTGCCAGTCAAGGAGCGTGTAAAAGGTGTAAATTATTGTACAGTTGAGTTTCCCTCCGCTTGCTATGAATAGCATTCCTCATCTTTCCCTTCGTCTCTTCAGGTAGTGTGATACCATAATCTGGCAATACCCCCATTACAAAAAACCATAGAGAATTTAAATTAAGATGAGTAACACTTCTTTAGAAAAAGCAAAAATCAAAATTTTGTTATTAGAAGGTGTGCATCAATCTGCAATCGAAGCATTGAATGCTGCCGGCTATGAAAACATTGAATTCCATAAAACAGCGCTCGCAGAAGATGAGTTGATCGAGAAGATTGCTGATGCCCACTTCATCGGTATTCGCTCACGTACCCAGCTGACCGCAAAAGTGCTAGAACATGCCGAGAAACTGGTTGCGATTGGTTGTTTCTGCATTGGTACCAACCAAGTAGACCTTGAAGCCGCTTCTAACAAAGGTATCGTGGTCTTTAATGCGCCGTTCTCAAACACTCGTAGTGTGGCCGAGCTGGTGCTAGGTGAAACCATTTTGTTGTTACGTGGTATTCCTGAGAAGAATGCGGTAAGTCACCGCGGCGGTTGGTTGAAGTCCGCTGTGGGATCTTATGAAACCCGTGGTAAGCGCTTAGGTATCATTGGCTACGGCAGTATTGGTACACAGTTAAGTGTGTTGGCCGAGTCGCTCGGTATGGATGTTGTATTCTACGACATTATTACTAAGCTGCCATTGGGTAATGCGCGCCAAGTGAAGTCGTTGCATGAGCTGCTGTCGACCTCTGATGTAATCAGTCTGCATGTGCCAGAGACGCCGAGTACTAAATTAATGATGGGCGCAGAACAAATCGCTCAGATTAAGAAGGGTGCGATTCTATTAAATGCCTCACGTGGAACTGTGGTTGATATCGAAGCGCTGGCTGAGTCGATTAAAGCCGGTAATATTGCCGGTGCTGCCATTGATGTCTTCCCTGTCGAGCCTAAAGGTAACGCCGAAGAGTTTGTTTCGCCATTGCGTGGCTTGGACAACGTTATTCTGACTCCGCATATCGGTGGCTCTACCATGGAGGCGCAAGAAAACATCGGTGTCGAAGTGGCGGAGAAGCTTATTCAGTACTCGGATATCGGTACTACTACGGCTGCTGTGAACTTCCCAGAAGTGGCGCTGCCAGCACAGGCTGATAAGCACCGTATCCTTCACATTCATGAAAACCGCCCTGGTGTGTTGTCGAAGATCAACGCGATTTTCTCTGACAATGACATCAACATTTCCGGTCAGTTCTTGCGTACCACTGAGAAGCTTGGCTACATGGTAATGGAAGTTGACGCGGACATGGGTGAGCTGGCACTGGAAAAAGTGCGTGAAGTGGATGGCACGATCAAGGCACGCGTTCTGTTTTAAGCGTGCTACGTGTCCATAAACATACAAAAGCCGGCGCAGTGACGCCGGCTTTTTTGTGGCTAGGATTGCTTGCTATGAATGCCTAGCGTGGTGGTGATGTCTTCGATCTTCTGACGAATGTTGGCCGTCATGTTGGCTAAAAAGCGCTCCGACTCATCCGCTTGAGAGCGGACATTTTCTACGGCTTCATTCAACAAGCTCACACTGCGCTTTTGGTCTTCGGCATAACCAGTGGCCTTACGCGACAAGACCGATGATTGATGGGATTTTTCTTGGACTTCTTGTGCTGAGTGACCAAGTTCGGTGGTCAAGGCGCGTTGCTCGGTAGTGGCCGCTTCAATGCGCTCAAGGTTTTTGCGCAGGTTTGAGGTTGAGCTGGTTAAAGAGTCAAAAATCGACGTAATCTCTTCAAGTGATTGTTGCGTGCGGCCAGACAGTGAACGTACCTCGGTTGCCACAACTGCAAAGCCGCGGCCATGTTCACCTGCTCGAGCGGCTTCGATTGCGGCGTTTAGAGCCAGTAGGTTCGTTTGTTCGGCAATATCGCGAATGCCACCTACGATCGAGTTCGCATTCGATACCGAGTCTTCGAGGCTGCCAAGTGCTGTTTTACTACTTTGCAGGCGCTCAACCGTAGTGTTGTTGGCGCTTTCTAGTGTGGCTACTTGTTGAGAACTTAATGCCATGGCTTCGCTGGTGTCTTGAGCGTAGCTTTCTACTTCTTTGGCGCGTACTTCTGCTTTATTAGCAAGTACGTCGACGTGACCCGCTTGTTCGACCGTTTGTTCTAGGGCTGATTTTGAATTGACGCTGATTTCGTGTACCTGACCAAAGGCATACAGCATTTCGTTCAGGGAAGAGGAAATGTTCTGCAGTTCGGTATCACGTTGCTGGCGCTGTACAGCAATTTGCTCTAGATAACGGTTTAGGTAGCGTGCGACTTCGGTGAGCTCGTTTTTACTATTGCTGACGCGCAGACTATGAATGTCATCACTTTCTACAAGCGCCTTGACCGCGTCGTACAGATCTTTGGCGCTGTGTACCACCACTCGGCTCTGGAATAAGTGAGTGATAATGGTGGTCAAGATCATGATGACAACGAAGGCACCAAAGGCGATCAGAGTATTGCGCTCTGTCTCTGCTGTGGCCGCTTGTATGGTAGCGGTGCCGTTTTCTAGTTCTGCGCTAAGCTGATCGATAAGTTCTCGGATTGAGCTCTTTGCTTGATTCGCTTGTTTGATCAAGGCCAAGCTGCTGTCGACATCTTTTACGTAGCGGTTGGCCCAGGTATTAAGTTCGTTCTTAGTTTCCTCGAAGGCGTCGCTCTGTTCGGTTTCTTCGGTCGCTCCCCAGCCCATTAAGGCTGAAAGGTCATCGCCAGCGTCGGCGTCCTCTTGGCCCTGTGATTGCCAAGCGGGTAGGGCGACAAATGCTTGGACTTGAGTGATCAGTAGTTGGTTAGCACTTTCTACTAGCGCGCGATTGTCGGCGGTTGGGTGACTTAGGTAATCTGAAGTGGCTTGCTGTAGCGCCGCTAAGGCAGCAAACATATTACCTTGTGACTTTAAGTAGGGGGTTGTTAGCGTGTTATCGGCGCTAGCGTTGTTCAGTGTCTGATTCAAGTAGTCTAGGGATAACAGCATTTGGCGTTCATTATTCTCGATCAGGGCGTATGGGTTGCCAGAGAGCTTGCCGGCTGCTCGCACGTCAGTCGCTAAGCTATTAGCGATCGCATCAAGGCGCGCCGTTAAGTTTGCTTGGAGGTTATCGGGCAGCGAGACCAATTTGGGTTTGATATCGTTTTCGATAAACGCTTCAGACTCCTGTAATAAAGACGCTTCGCCTGAGGACAAATAGTTCTCAATTTTCTGTTCAAGCTGAATAGCAGACGCTTCCCATACTTCGTTAAAAGCCTCGTTCTGTTCAAACGCTGTTCGGTAGCTTTGAGTGCTCCAAAGTAAAAGTGCCGCGAGGGCTGCTGCAATCACTAGGTAGCTTAGCGTTGTCGCGCGTGTTACATGGGAGATTTTCAAGGGGCCGCTCTCTTTGTTAGTGATCGAGTGGGTGAATAATTGCGGCCTACTTTATTATCAAAATATGACAGTTATGTTGCGGCTCTGTGTTTTGTTGCAGAATGTAGCTGAGCGGCTACATATGTGAGCTTTTGTAAAAGCTATAGAGAATCTTCTAAAACTGCCCTCAATTGGCTTGATATTGATCATAAAACCATCTAAAACTACTGATCCGCTAAGGGATATGACAAACGCGTGACTTTTTTATTAAAAATATAAAAAAGTGCTTGCGTCAAAAATTCTGATGCGTATTATACGCACCCACTGACACGGACAACGCTTCACAACAACGAAGCGAACAACGAGTCAGACGCTCTTTAAAATAGATAATCAGATAATTTGTGTGGGCGCTTGCTGGAGACTTCTCAAAAACTTTGAAGTCTTAAGCAAGTGACCATGTCAATTCGCTTTACGTTCTTTAATCTTCGGATTGAAGAATATAGTTAAAGTCAGACGTGATTCACGAGTTTGAGCAAACTTTTTAAACTGAAGAGTTTGATCATGGCTCAGATTGAACGCTGGCGGCAGGCTTAACACATGCAAGTCGAGCGGTAACA
>NZ_JAFEKF010000017.1 GCF_016888445.1 Marinomonas ostreistagni | reverse complement strand
AGGGTGCTGGGAAGGTCAGGTTGTTTGTAATGTGTAGTTCGGTATTGCAAATGTTGCTATACCCGCTGCACGACTGGTCGATGGGATTACTGTCGACATTAAAGACAGATGGTACTTACAACCAGTTGGGCCCCCTTAAGGGCCTAATTGGGAAGAAGGACCTATTTTCCTTTGACCTGAAGTCAGCAACGGATCTCCTTCCTGCCGAGTTGCTCCGGGCATTGCTCACTTCCTTCTTTGGGAGAGAGTTTAGTAGGTGTTGGTTTGGTCTTATGACCACACCTAGCATAAACGTTCCCGATAGTCGGTATGATGTGCGAAAGCCCAGACGCGCTTATTATAGGCGGGGTCAGCCCCTAGGTTTTTACTCTTCTTGGTCGATCTTCACAATGGTTCATCACCTTATTGTGTGGGTCTCGGCTGAGGCTGCATATCCGGGAGTTGACTTTCATGACTACGCTATACTGGGTGATGACCTGGTTATAGCGGACGCCGAAGTCGCTAA
>NZ_JAFEKF010000016.1 GCF_016888445.1 Marinomonas ostreistagni | reverse complement strand
ATGGGTGTGTAGCTCAGTTGGGAGAGCGTCGCCCTTACAAGGCGAATGTCGGGAGTTCGAACCTCTCCACACCCACCACTTATAGGAAAGTGGCTAAACAACCTATGACAATGGAGCGGTAGTTCAGTTGGTTAGAATACCTGCCTGTCACGCAGGGGGTCGCGGGTTCGAGTCCCGTCCGTTCCGCCACTTACTTTTGATGAGAGTAAGTTGGTAGCAAGCCATCATTATGATGGGTGTGTAGCTCAGTTGGGAGAGCGTCGCCCTTACAAGGCGAATGTCGGGAGTTCGAACCTCTCCACACCCACCACTTATAGGAAAGTGGCTAAACAACCTATGACAATGGAGCGGTAGTTCAGTTGGTTAGAATACCTGCCTGTCACGCAGGGGGTCGCGGGTTCGAGTCCCGTCCGTTCCGCCACTTACTTCTGATGAGAGTAAGTTGGTAGTAAGCCATCATTACGATGGGTGTGTAGCTCAGTTGGGAGAGCGTCGCCCTTACAAGGCGAATGTCGGGAGTTCGAACCTCTCCACACCCACCACTTATAGGAAAGTGGCTAAACAACCTATGACAATG
>NZ_JAFEKF010000015.1 GCF_016888445.1 Marinomonas ostreistagni | reverse complement strand
ACTTTCATGACTACGCTATACTGGGTGATGACCTGGTTATAGCGGACGCCGAAGTCGCTAAGAATTATGTAATTATGCTCGAAGCGTGTGGGGGAGTATTATCTAAGGATAAGTCCCTCATTTCGGATCGAGGGTGTTGTGAGTTTGCGAAACGGTTCATAATGCATAATCACCTGGCAAGCAGGGTGGATGTAAGTCCACTCTCCATGCCACTGATTCGCCTATTGGACCGTTACTCACCGCCACTAGTCTTCCGGGTTCTGGGAGCGCCTAGTTTAAGAAGCGCTTTCCGGTTAAAGGGGGCTGGTTATAAAACATATTCGAAACTTCAGGAATCAAGGTCCTCTTCCTCTGTGATGAGCACCTTGAGTCGGAAGTGGAGAAGGTTGATGGTAAGTCTTCATTCTCCTAGCGGTATTACACCTTTAAGTTTGGAATTGTGGTTAACTTTCCCAACCTTTTGGTTGTTTGATTGTTACCGTAAGGGTAGCGCGTATGACTTTTTGCTTTCACAGTGCAGGCAGCCGGAACTGGACGAATTGTCCTTTTCCTCTGCTCGGTTACTTTGGGCATCTGGGTCTGAAACACTCTTTGAATTCCATTTGAGGTCCTTGGTGCTTATGCACCTGGAATATGTAATATGGTATGCTAAGGCAACAACATGGAGGGATCTCCCTCTCAGTTTTCTATTAAATCCACCTGTAGCACCCAGGGGTCCTATCCGGAAGACGGACCGACAACAGGTCCAT
>NZ_JAFEKF010000014.1 GCF_016888445.1 Marinomonas ostreistagni | reverse complement strand
CGGTTACCACGGAGTGATCAATGACTGGGGTGAAGTCGTAACAAGGTAGCCCTAGGGGAACCTGGGGCTGGATCACCTCCTTAAACGATAAGAAGCTCTGGTGAGCGTTCACACAAATTATCTGATATCTGTAGTTTAGAGTATCGTAGTCTGGACCGGGTCTGTAGCTCAGTTGGTTAGAGCGCACCCCTGATAAGGGTGAGGTCGGCCGTTCAAATCGGCCCAGACCCACCAATCGATAGATTGGTATCCGGTTAAGCCGCTTGTTGGTTAGAGCGCACCCCATTCTCTTTGTTAAAAGCGGGTAAGGTCATGTCTTTCCGTTCAAATCGGCCCAGACCTACCAGAATCCCCAAGATTCTGGTGTCAAAATAAGTTTTAAAAAATAGTTGAAACTTATTTTAAAATGTAGAGAATACATCGAAGTTTTAGAGGGGCCATAGCTCAGTTGGGAGAGCGCCTGCTTTGCACGCAGGAGGTCTGCGGTTCGACCCCGCATGGCTCCACCACTTCACGGAACGATCTACTATCTCGCAGTTCTGCGAACCAAACGATACAACTCAAAGCCTTAAGCAAGATGCTTGGACCAGTTCATCGATTTAGATGTTAACTGAGGGGTCCTAGTCTCTGACTTAGTGCTTTGCACTAAACTTGCTCTTTAACAATTTGATCTTTTGAAATAGACGATAATCAAGCGTCAAACCGGTGGGATCCACATCTAACCCATGTGAGATTCTATGATCGTAAATCCAA
>NZ_JAFEKF010000013.1 GCF_016888445.1 Marinomonas ostreistagni | reverse complement strand
CCAGATACGCTCGCATCCTCTTGCACCGCTGCCGTCGCTGCTGTCGCAACTGGCGCATCGTTCGTGCCCGTAATAGTGATGACAATGTTTTGAGGGGTACCATCCGTCGCAGTTAAGGTGATGGTGTCTGTCACCTTATCACCCTGTTCAAGATCTTGTACCTTCGTTTGGTCTAACGTGTATGTCCACGCACCGTTTACCAAAGTCAGGCTACCGTACATACCTTGCACTGGGGTGCTGGTGTCAGCAAACGCTGGACTGTCATTCGCATCCACATCGCTGATGCTGATCGTGCCACTCGCTGTAACAGCTGCGTCACCTACATTGCCTTCCGATACCGAACCTGTGAACGTGCCTGTAACCACAGGCGCATCATCCGTACCTGTGATGGTGATGACGATGCTTTGAGGCGTACCATCATCGGCCGTCAGTGTGATCGTGTCAGTCACTTGGTCCGCTGACTGACCATCTTTCGCACCGTCCAAGTCTTGAACCTTGCTTTGATCCAAGGTGTACGTCCACGCACCGCCAACCAGAGTCAGGCTACCGTAGCTACCTGTTACGGTAGTATTCGCGAACGATGGGCTATCATCCGCATCCACATCGCTGATGCTGATCGTGCCACTCGCTGTAACAGCTGCGTCACCAACATTGCCTTCCGAAACCGAACCCGTGAACGTGCCTGTAACCTCTGGTGCATCGTCGGTACCTGTAATCGTGATGACAATGTTTTGAGCGGTATCATCCGTCGCAGTTAAGGTAATGGTGTCTGTCACCTCATCTCTTATATCAAGATCTTGTACCTTAGTTTGGTCCAGCGTATAGGTCCACGTACCGTCAACCAGAGTCAGACTACCGTAGCTACCTGTTACGGTAGTATTCGCGAACGATGGGGTGTCATCCCCATCAACATCGCTGATGCTGATCGTACCTGATGTCGTAATCACATCACCTACATCGCCTTCAGTCACTGCGCCAACAAGTTTACCTGATACAACTGGCGCATCGTTCGTGCCCGTAATCGTGATGGTTAACGTCGTGGTGTCAGTCGCACCTTTGTCATCGGTCACCGTCACTGGTACGACGATCGCTTGTGTCTCACCTTCGCTTAAGCTGTCGTAAGACGACGCGTCGAACGTGTAAGTACCATCGCTGTTGAAGGTTAGGCCTGTAGCCGTTGAAGTCGTGCTGAACGTCAGGCTTGCACCGGCTGGTAGATCCACATCCGACGCCGTAACCGTACCAGATACGCTCGCATCCTCTTGCACCGCTGCCGTCGCTGCTGTCGCAACTGGCGCATCGTTCGTGCCCGTAATCGTGATGGTTAACGTCGT
>NZ_JAFEKF010000012.1 GCF_016888445.1 Marinomonas ostreistagni | reverse complement strand
CTCTAATTAATTAGATAATTATTATGAAAACAATTACCTTATTTAAATTATTAGAGCGAATAGGAGCGCGGGGATGGCGGGGTGTTTTGGAAAACACCCGGCGCATTGTGGGATTGCTAAATAGGATCCTATACTGCGTCTCCGGTGGTCCATCAAAGGGTCATTGCATTGCGTTATATGCAATGAGTAAAAGGATATATCAGATTTCTAAAAAGTCAGGTTTACTGTTTACCGGCATTTATTTGAAGCAGGTTGGCTTTCACCTGCAGCAATACGTCGGTGGCACTAGGCCTTTGGCTCATAATCAAAAAGTCTATATATCTTTAACGCGAAGTGGTATACCCCGCTTCATTCCCCCGATATATCGTAAAAGATTGAGGGGAGAGATCGATCCTCTGGTAGTCCGTATAGTGTTATCTGTGTGTACACTATCACGGATCATCAAGATCCTTCCGCGGTCGAAACGTCAGATAGACGTATCTAATATTTCGACTGAGGGGTCCCACTTAACTAGTACGGTCGTAGAGACTATTGCTTTTTTCGAAGATAGAGCGCTAGCGTTCTATGATCGATACTGCCCTAGTCTCCACTACCATCCACTAAGGCTAGGATACCGTTTTAGGCCTATTCTTTCGAGTGGACCTAACACGAGTTTCCCAGTCCATAAGGAGTCGTACCTAAGCCTTTTGGGTATGAGAAGACTTGATAAGCTCACTGCCTATCATGTTCTTCCTCTTGATGGAGCGGCTTTAATGGTATGGTGGAATAGTGAATTTATACAGACGATCGGAGAGATTATGTTTCCCCACCGAGTCTTCCTTCCGGGAGACGAAGTGGCTGAAGCAGGTCTTTCTCAATCATGTACTGAATACACTATATGGGACTATCTATTTGATCTTGGTAAAACAGTTACGACTGTTTACGAAGATTTCATATATCGTCCCATGGACCTTGCTAGATTAGCTGTTAAGCTTGAGGGTGCTGGGAAGGTCAGGTTGTTTGTGATGTGTAGTTCAGTACTACAAATGCTGCTCTACCCATTGCATGACTGGTCTATGGGATTACTGTCAACATTAAAGACAGACGGTACTTATAACCAGTTGGGCCCCCTTAAGGGCCTGATTGGTAAGAAGGACCTATTTTCCTTTGACCTTAAGTCTGCAACAGATCTTCTTCCTGCTGAGTTGCTCCGGGCTTTGCTCACTTCCTTCTTCGGGAGAGAGTTTAGTAGGTGTTGGTTTGGTCTTATGACCACACCTAGCATAAACGTTCCTGATAGTCGGTATGATGTGCGGAAGCCCAGACGCGCTTATTATAGGCGGGGCCAACCCTTAGGTTTTTACTCTTCTTGGTCAATCTTCACAATGGTTCATCACCTTATTGTGTGGGTTTCGGCCGAGGCTGCGTACCCAGGAGTTGACTTTCATGATTATGCTATACTAGGTGATGACTTAGTTATAGCTGATGCCGAAGTCGCTAAGAATTATGTTATTATGCTTGAAGCGTGTGGGGGAGTATTGTCGAAAGACAAGTCCCTTATCTCGGATCGAGGGTGTTGTGAGTTTGCGAAGCGGTTCATAATGCGTAATCATTTGGTAAATAGGGTGGATGTGAGTCCACTCTCTATACCATTGATTCGTCTTCTGGATCGCTACTCACCACCACTGGTTTTCCAAGTTCTGGGGGCGCCTAGTTTACAAAGCGCTTTCCGGTTAAAGGGAGCTGGTTATAGAACATATTCAAAACTTCAAGGCTCTAGGTCCTCTTCCTCTGTGATGAGTACTTTGAGCCGGAAGTGGAGAAGGTTGATGGTAAGTCTTCATTCTCCTAGCGGTATTACACCTCTAAGTTTGGAACTGTGGTTAACTTTTCCAACGTTTTGGTTGTTGGATTGTTACCGTAAGGGTAGCGCGTATGACTTCTTGCTTTCACAGTGTCGGCAGCCGGAGTTGGATGAATTATCCTTCTCGACTGCAAGGCTACTTTGGGCATTCGGGTCTGAAACACTCTTCGAGTTCCATTTGAGGTCTCTGGTGTTAATGCACTTAGAGTACGTAATATGGTATGCAAAGGCATCATCATGGAGGGATCTTCCTCTCAGTTTCCTACTCAATCCACCCGTAGCCCCTAAGGGTCCTATCCGCAAGACAGACCGACAACAGGTCCATCGTTACGGATACCCTTATAAGCTATGGGATTATTTGCAAGAAACCAAGGATATTCCACTTTCGCAGTTTATCCTAGGAAGTTCTGTAGATAATAGGAAGGAAACAGTATGTATATGCTTGTTTCCGTTTAGGAGGCTTGAGAATGCAATTCTCTTAAATGGATGATAGTAAAGAGCTATCATAAAACTACTGGATCAT
>NZ_JAFEKF010000011.1 GCF_016888445.1 Marinomonas ostreistagni | reverse complement strand
AAAACCACTTTGGTGTTATATGGTCAAGCCTCACGAGCAATTAGTATTGGTTAGCTCAACGCCTCACAGCGCTTACACACCCAACCTATCAACGTCCTAGTCTCGAACGGCTCTTTAGGGCACTTTAAGTGCCAGTGAGATCTTATCTTGAGGGAGGCTTCCCGCTTAGATGCTTTCAGCGGTTATCCCGTCCGAACGTAGCTACCCGGCAATGCCACTGGCGTGACAACCGGAACACCAGAGGTTCGTCCACTCCGGTCCTCTCGTACTAGGAGCAGCTCCTCTCAAATCTCAAACGTCCACGGCAGATAGGGACCGAACTGTCTCACGACGTTCTAAACCCAGCTCGCGTACCACTTTAAATGGCGAACAGCCATACCCTTGGGACCGGCTTCAGCCCCAGGATGTGATGAGCCGACATCGAGGTGCCAAACACCGCCGTCGATGTGAACTCTTGGGCGGTATCAGCCTGTTATCCCCGGAGTACCTTTTATCCGTTGAGCGATGGCCCTTCCATACAGAACCACCGGATCACTAAGACCTACTTTCGTACCTGCTCGACGTGTCTGTCTCGCAGTTAAGCGCGCTTTTGCCTTTACACTCTTTGCATGATTTCCGACCATGCTGAGCGCACCTTCGTGCTCCTCCGTTACTCTTTGGGAGGAGACCGCCCCAGTCAAACTACCCACCACACAGTGTCCTCGATCCGGATTACGGACCTGAGTTAGAACCTCAAACATACCAGGGTGGTATTTCAAGATTGGCTCCATGCAAACTGGCGTCTGCACTTCAAAGCCTCCCACCTATCCTACACAAGTAGGTTCAAAGTTCACTGTGAAGCTATAGTAAAGGTTCACGGGGTCTTTCCGTCTAGCCGCGGATACACAGCATCTTCACTGCGATTTCAATTTCACTGAGTCTCGGGTGGAGACAGTGTGGCCATCGTTACGCCATTCGTGCAGGTCGGAACTTACCCGACAAGGAATTTCGCTACCTTAGGACCGTTATAGTTACGGCCGCCGTTTACTTGGGCTTCGATCAAGAGCTTCGCTTACGCTAACCCCATCAATTAACCTTCAAGCACCGGGCAGGCGTCACACCCTATACGTCCACTTTCGTGTTTGCAGAGTGCTGTGTTTTTAATAAACAGTCGCAGCCACCTGGTATCTTCGACCGGTCAGAGCTTACGGAGCAAGTCCTTCACCCTAACCGGCGCACCTTCTCCCGAAGTTACGGTGCCATTTTGCCTAGTTCCTTCACCCGAGTTCTCTCAAGCGCCTTGGTATTCTCTACCTGACCACCTGTGTCGGTTTGGGGTACGGTCAATGTATATCTGAAGCTTAGAAGTTTTTCCTGGAAGCATGGCATCAACCACTTCACCCAAAAGAGGGTTCGTCATCAGTTCTCGGCCTTAAGTACCCGGATTTGCCTAAGTACTCAGCCTACCGCCTTAAACACGGACAACCATCGCCGTGCTGGCCTAGCTTTCTCCGTCTCTCCATCGCAATATACATCGGTACGGGAATATTAACCCGTTTCCCATCGACTACGCTTTTCAGCCTCGCCTTAGGGGCCGACTCACCCTGCCCTGATTAGCATGGGACAGGAACCCTTGGTCTTCCGGCGAGGGAGGTTTTCACTCCCTTTATCGTTACTCATGTCAACATTCGCACTTCTGATACCTCCAGCCTGCCTTACAGCTTGACCTTCAACGGCTTACAGAACGCTCCTCTACCGCTTACACAAAAGTGTAAACCCGTAGCTTCGGTGTACAGTTTGAGCCCCGTTATATCTTCCGCGCAGGCCGACTCGACTAGTGAGCTATTACGCTTTCTTTAAAGGATGGCTGCTTCTAAGCCAACCTCCTAGCTGTCTAAGCCTTCCCACATCGTTTCCCACTTAACTGTAACTTTGGGACCTTAGCTGACGGTCTGGGTTGTTTCCCTTTTCACGACGGACGTTAGCACCCGCCGTGTGTCTCCCGCGCTCATACTCATTGGTATTCGGAGTTTGCATGGGGTTGGTAAGTCGGGATGACCCCCTAGCCCAAACAGTGCTCTACCCCCAATGGCAATACGCGAGGCGCTACCTAAATAGCTTTCGAGGAGAACCAGCTATCTCCGAGCTTGATTAGCCTTTCACTCCAATCCACAAGTCATCCCCGGACTTTTCAACGTACGTGGGTTCGGTCCTCCAGTTAGTGTTACCCAACCTTCAACCTGCTCATGGATAGATCGCCCGGTTTCGGGTCTAATTCTAGCAACTGGGCGCCCTATTAAGACTCGGTTTCCCTACGCCTCCCCTAAACGGTTAAGCTTGCTACTAAAATTAAGTCGTTGACCCATTATACAAAAGGTACGCAGTCACCGAACAAAGTCGGCTCCCACTGCTTGTACGTACACGGTTTCAGGTTCTATTTCACTCCCCTCACAGGGGTTCTTTTCGCCTTTCCCTCACGGTACTGGTTCACTATCGGTCAGTCAGGAGTATTTAGCCTTGGAGGATGGTCCCCCCATATTCAAACAGGATATCACGTGTCCCGTCTTACTCGATTTCATTAAAAAGGCGTTTTCGTATACGGGGCTATCACCCACTATGGCGGCACTTTCCAGAGCCTTCTACTAACACCAATTTAACTTAAGGGCTAATCCCCGTTCGCTCGCCGCTACTAAGGGAATCTCGGTTGATTTCTTTTCCTCCGGGTACTTAGATGTTTCAGTTCCCCGGGTTCGCCTCGTTACGCTATGTATTCACGTAACGATACCCGCAAGCGGGTGGGTTTCCCCATTCGGACATCTCGGGATCACAGTTTGTTTATCAACTTCCCCGAGCTTTTCGCAGATTACCACGTCCTTCATCGCCTCTGACTGCCAAGGCATCCACCGTGCACGCTTGGTCACTTGACCATATAACCCAAAATAGTTTTCGCTACTTTGAACTACATACCAACGAAGCTTTTGTTCTTCATTGGATTTACGATCATAGAATCTCACATGGGTTAGATGTGGATTCCACCGGTTTGACGCTTGATTATCGTCTATTTCAAAAGATCAAATTGTTAAAGAGCAAGTTTAGTGCAAAGCACTAAGTCAGACA
>NZ_JAFEKF010000001.1 GCF_016888445.1 Marinomonas ostreistagni | reverse complement strand
TGACGGTGACCGATGACAAAGGTGCGACTGACACCACGACGTTAACCATCACGATTACGGGCACGAACGATGCGCCAGTTGCGACAGCAGCGACGGCAGCGGTGCAAGAGGATGCGAGCGTATCTGGGACGGTTACGGCGTCGGATGTGGATCTACCAGCCGGTGCAAGCCTGACGTTCAGCACGACCTCAACGGCTACAGGCCTAACCTTCAACAGCGATGGTACTTACACGTTCGACGCGTCGTCTTACGACAGCTTAAGCGAAGGTGAGACACAAGCGATCGTCGTACCAGTGACGGTGACCGATGACAAAGGTGCGACTGACACCACGACGTTAACCATCACGATTACGGGCACGAACGATGCGCCAGTTGTATCAGGTAAACTTGTTGGCGCAGTGACTGAAGGCGATGTAGGTGATGTGATTACGACATCAGGTACGATCAGCATCAGCGATGTTGATGGGGATGACACCCCATCGTTCGCGAATACTACCGTAACAGGTAGCTACGGTAGTCTGACTCTGGTTGACGGTACGTGGACCTATACGCTGGACCAAACGAAGGTTCAAGAACTAGATGGTGCCAAAGGTATTCAGCTTGCAGATCAAGTTACAGACACGATAACACTGACGGCTGATGACGGCACGACTCAAGACATTGTCATAACCATTACTGGCACAGATGATGCTCCAGTAGTGAGTGGTGTCCACATTGGAACTGTAACCGAAGGCGACCTTCAGGACCTTGAGCAAACTAGTGGAACTATCACTATTAGTGATGTCGATGAAAATGATCAGCCTGAGTTTGAAGCTTTCAGCTATCCTAAAATTGGTACTTACGGTAGTTTAATTTTAAGTGAACAGGGTATATGGACGTATACTTTGGATCAGACTAAGGTCCAGGATCTTGATGATGGTGATGAGGTTACAGACACTATTACCCTAACTGCTACAGATGGTACGACTCAAGATATTGTCATCACTATCAAAGGCACAGACGACGCGCCTGAATTAACTAGTAATATTCCAGATCAAAATGTGAATGAGGGAGCCACCTTATCTATTGGTGCTGGAGCTGGCTCACTGTTAAGTTACTTTGAAGATCCACAGAATGATGGTCTTGAAGTCTCAGGCATTTCAATGAGTCTAACTGGAGCCAATGCAGTCAGCTCATATGTCGATGGGTTCTTAACATTAGAATCAGCAGAGTTTGGTACGCTTAAGGTTGCTTCAGACGGTAGCTACACCTATGAAGCACCTGTGATTGATCATACAAACTCGACTGATGACATTGAGCCTATATCATTTAGTTTTGAAGTTTCTGATAGCAATGGCAACAAATCCGAATGGACCACGGTCACTATCAATGTGAAAGACGTTGGTGTCGAATCAGAAGAAGACACGGGTACCTTAGGTCTGGATGTGACGGGTGAGACGGATCAGTCTATCGATGCTGATACAGCCCAAGGTAATGTGCTTGAGAACGATGCGCATGTTGATGACATCGAGGTGACGGGTGTTACTTATGATGGTGTACTGTACGAATTTGCTGAGAATGCCAGCAGTCTGGTTGTTGAAGCGGATACTGGTACATTGACTATTAATACAGATGGTAGTTACACATTTGAAGCGCGTGATTTCTCTGGTGACGAATCACCAACATGGAACAACGGCTTTACGTTACACGGTTTCGGTTATGGCTCTGCTTACGTTGATGCCGATACTGGGGCGCTTGATTTGAGTTTAGCGGATGCTACGGTCAATCAGACCAGCAAAGGCTTTGGCGTTAGTAGCGACGAAGAGGGTAATGGCAATAATAACCCAATTAATAACTCTGGGACTGGCGGCGAGACGCTAGTATACCAACTAGATACTGCCGCTGAGTCAATTGACTTTAAAGCCCACAACCTTAATGCCAATGATGAAGTATCCGTCGCAGCCTTTGATAAAGAGGGTAATCCGATTGCGGATGTCTCTTTCACAATCACAGGTAATGGTGATCACACATCTATTAACGTATCGACAGCAGGTTCTGTTGCAATCGCTGCGATTGCCTTTACGTTCCCTGTGAGTGCTGATCCTGATGATCAGTATCGTGTGGGTGATATTCAATCGATTGAGTACCCGAATCCTGAAATCGGTGAGACCTTCACTTACCATGTGAAAGATACTGATGGTGATACAAGCTCTGCCAATCTTGTTATTAGCCAAGGTGATGGTTTTATCAACCTGCAGGCTGATTACCAGAAGATTTTCGAAGATCCTCAGTCTCCAGCCACAGGCAATGTATTAACCAATGATAATGCTGCTGATGACGCGAAGCTTGGATCATTTGAGCTTGAAGGCACAACCTATACCTTCAGTGACACTCAGACTTCGTTTGAGGTTGATGTGGAGATTGAAGGTGCAGTAGTGGGCAAACTTGAAATGTCTGCAGATGGCTCGTACAGCTTTATGCCGACAGAGCATTGGTCTGGTAGCTTGCCTGAAGTGACTTACACCTTGAGCGAGTCAGGTGAAAGCTCGACCTTGAATATTGATGTAGAAGCCGTAGCGGATGCGCCAGTGTTTGGCGTGTCAGAAGGCTTGCATTATGCCGTTTGGCATAATGTCTATGCTCAGGACTTTAACGAAGATGGCATCATCGACTTTAATGGCTATGGTGCATCAGTCGAACAATTGCAACAGCTATTAAATTACACTGCATCGCTACGTGATTCAGATTCATCAGAAGTGTTACAAGCATTACCTGCTGATCTAAACATTGATACAGAAAATGGTCTGACAACAGGTGACTTAGGCGTTGCTTCTGCAATGATGTACTTCGAAGCTGGCAAAACCTATAGCTTCAGTGGTGAAATTGACGACAGTTTCTATGTTTCAATCGATGGCAACGTGATTGCTGATGGGCAGTGGAATTCACCAACAACTGAGTCTGGAGATAATGATATTAGCGGTGAGTTTACCGCGACTACTTCTGGGTTCCTGCCTGTTCATTTGGTATTCCATAACCAAGAAGGTAATGGCTTCCTAAATGTTAATGTCTCAGTAGACGGCGAAGATGCAGTTGCCTTGAACACAACCAACTTCGATCTACACCCAATTACCCTTGATGGTTCTTTCGTCTCTGGTGGTAATACACCAGATTACGAGTCAGATGTCGCTCAAGGTCTTACTATCACGACTTGGGAAAATATTACGATCGGCACACAAGATGGCCAAGGCGTGATACCTGAGCAGCTTGAGGAGACACTAGAGGGATTAGAAAGCTCCGATCCTACTTCTGGCCCAGAAGAGATCAGTGCCATCGATTCTACTTACCACACGCTTAACTCTGGTGATGTGGGTGTGCTGACTACTATCAAAGGCTATATCTACCTTGAGGCGGGTGTTAGTTATCAGTTCTCAGGACAGGCGGATGATAGTTTCTATATCAAGCTGGATGGCGATTTAAAGGCAACCGAGAAGTGGTCTAATGGTAGTGAGATTAATGGTCTCGACTTTGGTGTTACGACGGACGGTTTCTACGAAATTGAACTGGCTCACCATAATCAAAATGGCCCTGGTGGTTTCTCTGTCAATCTAAAAGTCGGCGGTGAAGAAAAGGCCATTAATACCGACAACTTCGAGCTATTCAGAACTGCTGAAGACATCATGAATGGTGCGTTGAACCCAACTTACAGTGGTGGCATTTACATCACACAAGGTTGGAACACTGGTGATGAAGGCACAGAAATTGCCCTTGAGCCGTTCTCTGTGCGTTTGCAAGACACCGATGGTTCTGAGTCTTTGTCGATGCAGGTTAAGAGTGATGCGCCAGCAGGAACAGTGTTGTCTGATGGCACTATAACTATCACGTTTAGTGGTAATGACAGTACGCTTACTGACATACCTGCAGGCTTTGACTTTAACCGTATGACTGTTGAGACACCGGATGGCTACACAGGTGGTTTTGAGCTTGAATTTATTGCGACTGCGACAGAAGGCAGCAATGATGATCAAGAATCAGCTAGCCATATCATCAACGTAACGGTTAATGAGGCACCACAAGAGCCTACTTTGGAACTTGAGCTTGACGCGCAGTCTGCAGCGGTTTCTGAAGAAGCATTGGAAAATGGTATTAAAGAAACCACTGGCGATGAGAATGATGTCATCACAGTACAGAAATCATTCACTGTTTCTGTAGAAGACGGTATGACACCGACACTAACGATCTTGGAACCACAAACAAGCTTCAAATCTGGCGGTGAGCCAGTGGTATGGAAGTCTATTAATGGTGATATGGTCGGAGTTGTAGAAGGTGCTGAAGGTGAGGATGACGTAGAAGTCATTCGCATTTCACTGTCTGAAGTGTCAGGTGGCTCAGCGTCTTACACAGTGACCTTGTCTGCTCCGGTGGATCATGCAGCGCCTGATAACGGCGGTTCGGTAGAAAACAAGCTTGATTTTGACTTTGATATTCAGTTGTCTGATGGAGTGAAAACCACTACGGCCACGGTCAACGTTGAAATTGAAGACGATACGCCTGCTCAAACGGTAGCAGTTGAGGGAGATCTAACCAGCACATCGACTGCTGCAACCTCTGTGTCAGTCAGTGCCATTGTGGGTGGCTTTAGTAACGTTTCCTTCGAGACAGTAGCCGACGAGTATGATCGTACTGAAGAGCTGGTAAATGATGATGACACATTGTTGGATGTCTTAACTTGGTCAGATAACTCTAATGTTGATACTTCCATCGGTTTAGTGGATAGCGCTAACCAAGCTGATGTTAATGTGGATAGCTACATTAGCTTAGGTGACTTCACTCACGTTAACAACGGCATCTTGACCCAGTACGCATCACTTGAAACGAGTAAGGTGAACTACAACTTTACGCTAACGATTGATGGCGTAGAGGTGAGTGTTTCTCTTGCTGCGGATGTAGAAATCGACGAGACATTGAATACTAACTCTGCCGATGATTCGGCGGACACAGTCCGTTTGTCAAACATGACGACTCAAGAAGTGGTAGTAAACGGTAGTACTTACAAAGTCTCTCTAGAAGGTTTCCAAGTTGAAGGGCAAGGATACATTTCCGATGCCTTAACGACGGGCGAAGGCGCAACAAGTAACGCAACCTTAGTCGCTAAAGTCGAAGTAGTAGAGTCTGCCAAAGGCTATGAAGACATTACCGGCACATTAACAGCTAGTAATGCATTTGGTGCTGATGGCGGCGCAGTTACAGCGCAAGTGATTGAAACATCCGATGGTAAATTGACGCTTGCAGCGGACGGTAGTTACAGCTTTACGCCAAGTGATGCTTTCTTAGCTAACATCCAAGATAAAGCTGAGTTAGTAGCCTCTTTTGACTACCAAGTGACCGACAATGACGGTGATAGCGTGACCGCTACGCTAAACATCACAGTGAATAACGATGAGCCGATGCTGAAGTCTGATAGCAACACCTTAAACGAGGACGAAACCCTTACGGTAACGGCCGATCAAGGTGTGCTTGCAAATGACTTTGGTGCGGATCTAGAAGTCACAAGCTTCACCTTTGGGGATAGCACTGCGGCTGCTGGTCAATCGATCACCTTGGCCGGTGAAGGCAAATTGACCATCAATGCAGATGGCTCTTACGAGTATGTGCCCACTCTTGATAAAGCGGGAACTGTTCCGGCGATCACTTACACAACCAATGCTGGCCTGACTGCCTCTTTAGCCTTGTCAGTCACAGCCGTGGCAGATGAACCGACACTTGAGGTAACGCTAGGAGAACCTTCAGCGGTTGGTTACTTCACGGCTGAAGATATTAATGGGCTTGGTTCTGAGAGTGGCAGCGGAATCGTAAACGATGAGACTAAATATGAAGAAGTTGGCAGTACTCGTACGTTAAGTTTTGGTAGTGCAAACGCAGGCAAAGAAGTGACTATTACCTTTGATGCAGAAGTCTCAGGCAGCTGGAATACTGGTACACGTTCAGATACTTTTGATATTCAAGCAAATGGTAGCTCTTTACTAACTGAGGGGCCGCTAACTTACAATTATGGCGATCGTGCTGAATCCTTATCTACGGATTATGATTACAGCTTTACTGCAACATTGGATGCGAATGGCGACATTGAATTGGACTTCTTGGTCGACAGTACGGATACGCTTGAGTTTGTTAACATCACCAACATCAAAGTAGAGTTGACTACCGCGCCGAGTTCTGTGTTGTACCCACTCACGATCAATGCGGTTGAAAACGACCAAGATGGTAGTGAAGTACTGACCTTTACAGTGTCTGGCGTGCCAACGGATGGACGCTTGGTGAACAGTAGTGGTGTCGAGTTTGAAAAAGACAGTGAAACTGGCTTCTACAAACTGGATGAAGAGGATATCGACGATGTTATCCTGAGCGTGCCATTTGGTCAGGAGGCGTTTAATCTAACGGTTAGCGCTACCTCTACGGACGGTGACTCTACCGCGACGGTAGAGCAAAACATCGCAGTAGATGCATTCAACTTCGCACCAGAAGCAAATGATGATGTGATTACTGTGTCTAATGGCTTACATGGCGAGTACTGGGGCTTTAGTCAGCAGATTGGGGATTTGGCGACGTTCAAAACTCAGCTTGCAACGAGAGACGCTGATGCAACGTTTGATGCCCAAACGATCAATTACACTAAAGGGTTGGGAACGTCACAAGGTGTCGGTTATGGCGATAATTTGCAGGCGTTCTTAGGCGATGACGCGGCGTCGTTAAGTAATAATCCTGCATCGATGCCTGACGGCGATGGCGGTATTCGTTTGTCAGGTGCGATTTACCTTGAACAGGGTACATATCAATTCAAAGTGAACGCTGATGATGGCTATGAGATTACTATCGACGGTGCCGTGGTGGCTAATCACTTCGAGCAGCAGTCTGAGACCGAAGATACGTTTGGTGTATTCGAAATAGCTGAGACTGGTTACCACAATATTGAAATGCTGTGGTTCGACCAAGGTGGTGATTACGTATTCCAGCCTGTACTTCGTGTTGAGGGGGGTGAATATCTGACGCTTGATAACTATGAATTACGTTCAAGTTCTAGCGAGTTTGCCACCCTAACTGAAGGTCAGTCTGTGGTGATTCAGTCAGAGGCATTATTGGCCAATGACACCGATGCTGAAAACGATACATTGTCGATTACAAGCATTGATAACGTGCAGCATGGTTACGCTTACCTAAATGGCGAAGGCAATATTGTCTTTGTGCCAGAAGCGAACTACACCGGTGGTGCATTGTTTGATTACACGATCACAGATGGCAATGGTAACTACGACACAGCGACAGCATCGTTGCAGATCAACGGTGATATGAGTGGTCAGGCGTCTGTTAACGTTAGGGTGACTCCGATCAATGTGCCTTCATCTTCTGATATTTGGGATGGTTTTGAAAATGGGCATGGTTTTGGTTTTAATGATTACTTGTCTTATGGAAGCAAGACTGTGACCTTTGCAGATTACGTGGGTGCTAGTGATGTTTACTTAGGCGGTAATGCGAATGGTGGTTCATTCATTAAAACAAATTTTGGCAGTGATCATATTCAAATTGCCGGTAATCTAGATGGCTTAATCTCGACTGGTGATGATGCCGATAAAGTAGTGGTTGGCTCTGTCAATGGTAATGGCACGATCAATACAGGCTCTGGTTCTGATTCTGTATATGTGAAGGGTAACCTTGATGGCAAGATTCAAACGGAGGCTGGTGATGATATCGTACGCATTGATGGCAACATCCAAGGAAAAGAATTAAATCTTGGTTCGGGTGATGATGTACTGTTTGTAAAAGGTATGGTCAATCATTTTGTTGATGCGGCTGTAAGCCCTGATCACGAAACGGATTCTGTGTACTTGGATGCTTACACTGCGCAGCAGTATGCTGAAAGTACGGAGCTTCAAGGGCATTTGGCAGAGTTCGATAATATCATCACTAAAGATGGTGTGGTTGTGAAAGGCAATGCTTTTGATACCAGCGCAGTAGCGGCTTTCAGTTACGCGCAGTTAGCCGTTAACATTGTTGGCCTAGATCAGGCAGAGGCGGCGACTAAAGTCACCATCTCTGGTATACCAGAGGATATTTCTGTGTCGCAAGATGGCGTTCTACTAGCACGCACGGGGACTGATTACGAAGTGGATGTGATCGATGGTGAGGTCTCTGGCCTGACCTTGATCCGCACAGGTAATACTCCGATCGATACCGATACCTTGGATGTAAAAGCGGTTGTTAGTACTAACGGCAATAATGACGGCATCATAGGTTCTTCTGATGAAGACGATAAAGTTGGCACCGGCGGTGATGACTATATTGAAGGTACGGCTGGCGAAGAGACGTTACTGGGTAATGCTGGTAATGACATCTTGTTTGGTGGTGAAGATGAGGCAGTGGATACTCTGATCGGCGGTGCCGGTGAAGATATCTTCGTGCTGCATAACGATACCGACCTATCTGATGACTTCACGCAAGACATTATCCAAGACTTCGATTCTTCGGAAGATGCCCTAGATATCTCGGATTTGTTAGATCTGCCGACAGATGTAGACTCTGCAGATATGGAGGCGGTGAAATCCTTCCTAGAAGCCAATGTCTCTGTGACGGAAGACGAAGCTGGTGTGAAACACTTGTCGATCGGTACGGATGACAGTACTAAGGAAGTGGCAACCTTCGGTTCTGACAGCTCATTTGATGCCGGTAATGCTTCAGATAATCTGACCGTTATCTTCAACAACCAAGAGTTCACGATTAACCAAGACGGTTAATCGTTACTCACAGCGTCAACCTAACAAAAGCCAGCTTGGAAAAGCTGGCTTTTTTATTGCCTAAGCGCTGGTTAACGTCATGATCTGACGTAGATTTCATGTACCATAGTGACATGAGAAATAAGCGAGTAGGTGGGTTATGGAGCATTGGCCGACGGGATTGATGGTCATTCAAGGCAATCGTCTTGAGTCATTAAAAGAGGTGTTGGTGGAGTGGGTTAAGCGTTATCCACTAAAGCCTTTGGAGACCGATAAGTTTTTGGTGCAGAGTAACGGCATCGCCCAGTGGCTGCAGCAAGCCTTGGCCCAAGATGAGCGTGACGGTGGTGTGGGCATTGCCACCTCGATCGATGTGTCTCTGCCTGGGCGCTTTGTCTGGGAAGCTTATCGGGCTGCGTTTTGGGAGCTAGATACCCAGTCGCCATTTGATTTAAAACCCATGACATGGCGTTTGTTTCGCTTACTCAGCCAAGTAGCTCAGTGTGATCATGATGGTCACTATGACGCGCTGTTGCATTTTATGGCCACGGGCAAAGATCCTGAGCATCGCCGCTATGTGTTGGCAGAACGTATCGCCAAGTTGTTCGACCAATATCAAGTCTACCGGGCTGACTGGCTACAAGCATGGCAAGATGGCCTTGATGTCATGCCTTCCCGTGATGAGTCGGCAAGCGCTCAAACAAAACCTGTCCCTGAAGAACAGCTGTGGCAACCGATGTTGTGGCGTTTTCTGGTGCATGATGTAGAGCAAGATCCGCAGTTTGCTAAGGGTAAGCGCCAAGTCGTGAACCGCTCGCAAATCCACCAAGATTTTATCGAATACTGTCGTAACCATGGCTCACTAGAAGGGCTACCACGCCGTGTCGTAGTGTTTGGTATCTCGTCGCTACCTAATCAAATATTAGAAGTGTTTCATGCGATTGCGCCGTTTACCCAAATCTTGCTGTTTACCATGAACCCCAGTGAGTATTACTGGGGCGATCTGATCGAAGGGCGCCAGCTGTTGCGTCAAGCTCAGTCGCGGCGCCCACTTCGAGAAGGGCGAACGCAAAAAGACATTTCCTTGGATGAAGCACACCTATACGGTAATCCGCTATTGGCATCTTGGGGGAAGTTAGGTCGTGATTATTTACACTCGCTAGACGAACAAGACGAGCCACAAGTCTATCAGCCGTTTTTTGTCGACAGTAAGATCGATCTATTTGAATCGCCGGGCGAGACGACGCTACTACAGCAGTTACAAGACGATATTTTTCAGTTGCGCAGCATCGATGATTGCAAGGCACTCGCACGTTTGATCGACGTTTCACGGGACGATAGCTTACGCTTTTTGGAAACGCACAGTCGCCAACGTGAAATCGAAGTGCTGCACGACTTATTACTCAATGAATTTGAGCAGGCGGCACAGCAAGGCCAACCACTGGCGCCGCGCGATATCTTAATCATGGCTCCGGATATCAATGTCTATGTGCCGCACATCGAGGCAGTCTTTGGTCGCTTTGCTAAATACGGCGAACACGCCGATGCGCGTTTCCTACCATTTCATATTGCTGACCAAAGCGCTCGCCAGCAACATCCTATTGTGGCGGCGTTTGAGTCTTTGTTGGCGATCACCCATTCGCGCTTTGAGGCGACGGATTTGTTGTCTTGGTTGGACATCCCAGCGTTACGCAATGCTTATCAACTGAGCGAAGGGGATGTGGTCACCCTGAAACACTGGATTGAGCAGGCCAATATTCGTTGGGGGCTCGATAAAGAACAACGTCGCGGTCTCGGGCTGACGTATCCTTCTGAGCAAAATACCTGGCTGTTTGGCTTAAAGCGTATGTTGCTGGGCTACAGTGTGGGCAACGGTGAGATCTGGCGCGATGTCTTGCCTTACGGCGATATTGGCGGTCTTGAGGCACGTCTGTTGGGGCAGATGCATCGTCTGGTGGATGACATACAGGCGGTGTGGCACGCGTTTAGTACGCCCAAAGTCTTGCTGGATTGGAGTCAAAGTTTGCAGCAGTGTCTACAGACTTTCTTTGTCGCCAGCGATGATCATGAACAGCGTGTGCTTAGCCGGATCGAAGAGCAGATCGAGTTGCTCGAAGAGTACGTGCACGGCTCAGGAATCGAAGCCGAGCAAGTTGCCATCGATGTTGTACAAGAAGCGTTGCTAGGGCAGATGGATGAACCAGCTTTGAGCCAGAAGTTTTTATTAGGATCGGTGAACTTTGCCACCTTGATGCCGATGCGTGCGATTCCCTTTAAGCAGGTGTACCTGATCGGCATGAACGATGGGGATTACCCGCAAATCAGTACGCCGATGGATTTTGACTTGATGGTCGGTGATTACCGCCCTGGTGACCGTTCTCGTCGCGAAGATGCGCGCTACTTGTTCCTTGAAGCGGTGCTGTCAGCTCGAGATAAGTTAGTGATCAGCTGGCAAGGTCGCAGTGCTAAAGACAATAGCGAGCAGCCGCCCTCGGTATTGGTGGGGCAGCTACGTGACTATGTTGCTAAAGCTTGGCCGCAAGTTGAGCTATTAGAGCAGTTGACGCAAGACTATCCAATGCAGCCATTTAGTCGCCAATATTTTGTCGAGCCAGCGAAGCTCTTTACGTACCAACAAGAGTGGGAGCACAGCGCACAAGATCAGGCCAACGATGTCGAGCAGACTTTACCGCCTTGGGCTCCTGATGCGCCGCTGACTGCGCGTAAGCTCACAGCCTTGTTCCGCTCGCCGGTAGATGCTTTGTTTGCTCAGCGCTTGGATATCCATCGTCCGAATGAAATTGAAGAGACTAAAGTAGTCGAAAACTTTGTCAGCACGGGGCTTGATGTCTGGCAAGTGCACGATACTTTGTTGCAGTTTGCTAAGCGACAGCAACCTAGCGCTGACGCTTGGGATCAGCAAGTGGAACAGGAGTTGGCCCGTCAAGTGGCGGCTGGCGAGCTCCAAGAAGGGGCATTTGCTGCGATTCGTCGGGAAAATCTATTCCCCGAGACCGTGAAGCATTTGTACTTCGCTTGGCGGCAAGAGATTGACCGACTCACACCTAAGCCCAATACTTTGCGCCAGTTTGAGGTGCTGTTAGATGCCCAAACGGGACTTACCTATGCGGATGATTTGGATCGCCTTTATTACTCACCAAGCAGTGGCGAGACGGTACAGTTTATTTTGCAAACGTCCAATGTCTACAGTGAAAGCCGCATCGAAAGCGAGCAATTTCCTCGTGACATCACGGCTAACAAAGTCGATGCAAAAGTGCGCTGGCACAATGTTGTCCATGGCTGGGTGCGTCATGTGATCGCCAATGTTGCGCATCAGGGCGGTATTGCCACACAGATCATGTCGCCCAATGGCGATTTGCGATTTGCGCCGCTTGTGTACACAGAGGCGCAACGCTACTTGGAGCAGCTGACGCGGACATGGCTTAACGCGATGCAGCACTTGTTGTGTTTTGGTATCAATGGTGCGATGGCGTATTTGATCCAAGGACGCTCGAAAAAGTCAGATATCGATCGCATGTTAGAGCGCTATAGCGATGCCGATCTTGCAAGCTCTGGTAGCCATTATGCGCGCCAATATTTCACCCCGCCTTTGGCAGACGACACCGTTGCAGCGTTTGAAGCGCTGATTCCCATCTTGTGTCAGCCAATGTTAGATGCCCTGAAGGAAGGTTAATCATGGAGCAACAGGTTCAGCAGTTAGATGCGCTCACATTTCCCTTATCAGGCTCCGCTCTGATCGAAGCCAGTGCCGGCACAGGTAAGACCTATACCTTGGCGTTATTGTATTTGCGCTTGGTGCTTAAGCACGGTGGCACGCAAAGCTTTGATGAGTATTTACTGCCACCCAATATTTTGGTGGTGACCTTTACTAAAGCGGCAACTCGAGAGCTGCGTGATCGCATTCGTGCGCGCTTGGTCGAGGCGGCCGCCTACTTTCGCGGCGACAGTGAGGTAGCCGATCCGCAGCTGAGCACGCTCAAGCAAGATGTGGCTGCGCAGCAGGATTTGAATGCGGCAGCACGTCGCTTAGAAGTGGCGGCAGAATGGATGGACGAAGCCGCTGTGTCCACGATTCACTCGTGGTGTAGTCGCATCCTATCAGAGCATGCGTTTTACAGCGGTCTGAATTTTACGCAAACCTTGATCGAAGACGAGAAGCCTTTGATCATGCAAGCCTGTGAAGATTATTGGCGTGAAATGGTGTTTCCGTTAGATGAATCGGAGCTGCGCCAAGTATTAACGTGCTTCAAATCGCCAGCGGATTTGTATCAGACGGTTAATAAAGTGATCTACAAAGTCGATGCCATAGCGCCCGTGCCGATGGATATCAGTACACAGCTAGAGGCCATCGCGAAAGAGCGAGAGGCGACTGTTACTGAGCTTAAGCAAGCGGTGCAACAGGCATTGCCCATTTTACAAAGTGACTTTGAGGCGGCGGCTAAGCAAAAACTCTTTAAAGCGACCTCGCTGAATGCCAAGCATCGTGCCACGGTCTTTGAAGGACTGGCCGAATGGAGTCAGGCTTCGGGTGAGGCGCTGCCTATGCTGGAGAAACTCTTTCAAGGTAAAAGCTTTGCCAAGATTGCTTTGCTCGACATCGATTTTTGGCAAGATCCTAGCCATATTCCGGTCGATCGTGGTGCGGCGCAAACCTTGGTCGATTTGCAACAGGCGGTGCAGACATTAATTACCCCGCTGCAGTATTTGATCAGTCATAGCAGTCATTGGGTAGCTGAGCGTGTGGTGTCTGAAAAATTACAGCGCGGCGCTTTGAGTCAAAATGATCTCTTGATCAAACTGGATCAGGCGTTACAAAACCCAGGCGGAGAGCGCTTGGCTGAGGTGATCCGTAAGCAGTTCCCTGTGGCGTTGGTGGACGAGTTTCAAGACACCGACCCAGTGCAATATCGTATTTTTAATACCATTTATAATGTAGCCGAGCCGCACCCTCATACGGGCTTTTTTATGATCGGCGACCCGAAACAGGCGATTTATCGCTTTCGAGGGGCCGATATTTTTACCTATCTAGCGGCCAAACAAGATACCGGTCAGCGGCAGTTTACCTTAACGCACAACTATCGCTCGGCACCTACGTTGGTGCAGGCGGTCAACCGCTATTTTGAGCATGCTGACAAGGTCAATCAAAGCGCTGGAGCGTTTTTATTTAAACAACAAGACGTCGACCCCATCCCGTTTTTGCCGGTGCAATCCGGCCGTGAGGGCACACGGATTGCGCTCTTGATCGATGGTGAGCCGGTCGCGCCACAGCATGTATGGGATTTAGCTACACCTGATGAAGACGCGCCTAAGTGGGATCGTGCGGTGGTTACAGCCAATGAAATCACCTCACTTTTGCATCTTTCCCAGCAAGGTCGCGCACAAATTGACCTTGGCAAAGGGGCGCGTGAGATTTTGCCGAAGGACTTCGCCGTGCTGGTGAACAGCGGTAATCAAGCGCGTCAAATTCGTCGCGCGTTGTTTGAGCTCAATGTAGCCAGTGTGTACTTGTCAGATGCCAGCGACGTATTTGATACCGAAGAAGCGGATGATATTTTGCGCGTCCTGCGCGCTATGGCTGAGCCTTACAACAGCTACTATTTGCGCATTGCCCTAGGCAGTCGTTTGATGGGGTTGTCGCTGTATGATTTGGACCGTCTTAATCACGATGAAGTGTTTTGGGAAGGTTTTATCGAGCAGTTTCGCAGTTACCATCACCATTGGCTGCTGTTTGGGGTGATGGCGACTTTGCACCGCTTTTTTAAAGATCAGCGTGTCACCAGCCGCTATTTAGAGTCCGCCAATGGCGAGCGCTCTATCACGGATTTGTTCCATATCAGTGAGTTATTGCAGCAAGCCTCTGAAACTGTGCAAGGCCAACAAGCATTGATTCACTATCTTGAGCAATGCATTACCAGTGAAAATGCCAGCGAAGAGAGCCGCCAGCAACGTCTAGAAAGCGATGCCGATCTGGTGCAGGTGGTCACAGTGCATAAGTCCAAGGGTTTGCAGTATCCATTGGTGATGTTGCCGTATTTGGATTATGCGCGCCCGACTAAAGCCTCTGATGTGCCGATCGAATATCATCAAGCCGATGGTCGTTTGAGTTTGACCTTTACTCCAGAACCCGAAGAAGTTGCCATGGCTGACTTTGAACGCTTGGCGGAAGATGTACGTAAAGTGTATGTGGCAATGACCCGAGCCATCTGTGCTCAGTGGGTCGGTATCGAAGACCCGCAAGGGACCAAAGACAATCCAGAGCCTGAGTTAAGCTCAGCTGGCCACGTGCTAGCAGGGCGCAACAATGGTTCGGTACTGGCGCAGTATAAGCATCTTAAGGACGTATTTTCGATCGCTGAACCTAAGCTTGACCAGGTGCCTTACAAGCCCCTAGCGGAAGCGCAGCCAAGGCCGGCTCGTCGCGTGCAGGATTTGGCTATTGAGCCTTGGTGGATTGCCAGTTATTCGTCGATCAGTTATGGCGGTAAGAGCGAGCCAATGTTTCCACAAAGTACGGCGACTGAGCTCGCCATAGATGAGCAGTTAAGTGACGATGATAGTGGTGTCGATCACGCTGAACCTACACAAAAGCATGCCACTAAACTGATGCATTGTTTGCCGCGCGGTAGCTTTATGGGCACCTTTTTACACGGCTTGATCGAGTGGGCGGCTCAGCATCGTTTTGAGGATGAGCAGGGCGAGCGCCTGCAAGGCTTTGCTGCCGCCGTGGCGGATCATGATGGCCGTCATCAACTGTTAGAAACACGCTGCCGTAAGCGCGATTTGGCAAGCTTTGCGCCTGGCTTAGCAGACTGGTTGGCCGACTTTTTGGCCACGCCTTTTGCACTTGAAAAGTTAACGGGCAAAGCAGAGCAGTATGTGCGCCTAATGGACTTGGCGCCGCAGCAAATCAGCGTCGAGCTGGAGTTTATGTTGGCGGCTAATGAGGTCAAAACCACGCAACTTGATCAATTAGTAAGGCGTCACACATGGCAAGGCCAAGAGCGACCCATGGCGAACTTTCAACAGCTACAGGGCATGCTTAAGGGCTTTATTGACTTAGTGGCTGAAATAGATGGCCAGTACTTTGTCATTGACTGGAAGAGTAATTACTTAGGCAATGCGGACGCTGATTACCATGCGCAAGCTTTACAAGAGGCGTTATTGAAAAAACGCTACGATTTGCAGTACGTGCTGTATTTGTTGGCACTGCATCGTCACTTAAAAGAGCGTATACCTGATTACCGTTACGATCAGCATATCGGAGGGGCAGTATATTTCTTTTTACGTGGCTATGAACACCCAGATACGCAAGGGCTGGTATTGGATAAGCCGCCTCGAGAGCTAATCGAGCAATTGGATGCCATGTTCTCTGGCGCTGCTCATGTGGCATCTGACGCTTCTCAGGAGGTCTACCATGACTAAGATGGAAACCATGCTCAGTTGGGTGGATTTGGGGCTGATCCGCTACGTGGATTATGCGCTGGTGAAGTTTGTGCGTGAGCAGGTAGCAGAGCAGAATGAAGATCTTCTGCTTGCTCTGCTGTTGACCAGTCACAGCGTGTCATTAGGGCAAGTATGTCTTGATCTAGACGCAGTGTTAGCCACACCTACCATGCTGTTTAATCAAGAAGGTGTAGATTCTGAAGAACGTCAGCAAGGCATGGCTCAGTTACAAAATTGGCTTGCAGATTGTCAGCGAGATACATGGCTACAGAGCTTAAGAAACTGTCCTGCCGTTGCCGATGAGCAGAACGCTTACCAAGGTGATCAGGCCGCGACGCCATTTGTGTTGGTTGAGCAGCAGGGGAGAGCGCTGTTGTATTTGCGCCGTTATTGGCAAGCAGAGCGAACCATCGTCGAGGGGATTAAAGCGCGCCTTGAGCCTGCTAGTCGCATAAGCAATGCCGACATTAAGCGTTTGTTAAGTCAGTTGTTTGGTGAAAAGCAGCACGATTTTGAAGAGACGGACTGGCAGCGCATCGCCTGTGGTATCGCCGCCAGTAACCACTTTTCGATCATCACGGGTGGCCCTGGTACAGGTAAAACCACCACCGTGTTAAAACTGCTGGCGCTGTTACAAGCCGAGCGTTTGCTGCGTGATTTACCGCCCTTGGCGATACGTTTGGCAGCGCCGACGGGCAAAGCCGCGGCGCGCTTAAATGAGTCCATTGCGCAGAACTTAAGCGGGCTTGCGCTGCCGGATCTAGATAACTTAGCGCCAGAAAAGTTAAAGGCTGTAATCCCAACTCAGGTGATGACCTTGCATCGGTTGCTAAGCCCCAAGCCTAACAGTCGTCAGTTTCAGCACAATAAGTCTAACCCGCTGGTGGCGGATATTGTCGTAGTGGATGAAGCCTCAATGATCGACATCGAAATGATGGCCAATTTATTTGATGGCATCGAGGCGGACACACGTGTCATTTTGCTGGGCGATAAAGATCAGTTGGCCTCAGTCGAGGCTGGTTATGTACTAGGGGATTTGTGTCGCGGTGCGGTCAGAGGGCACTACACCCCGGATACGGCTCAATGGATTGAAGAGGTGTGCCAGCAAACGATTGATCAAGCCTACATTGATGCGCACGGCACGACGCTCAACCAAGCGGTGTGTATGTTGCGTAAGAGTTATCGCTTTGTCGAAGGCGGTGTCATTCATCGCTTGGCAAGTTTGGTTAATGAAGAGCGAGAGCAGGCGCATGACAACCCGAAATGGCCCGATTTACAAGCAATTTTCCAGCGTCAGGAAAGCATTCAAAATCGTCCCGTTTTGCAATATTTGGAGCAGGCGCAGCAGGACAACACAGCACTGAGCGAGCCCTTTAAACAGTTGTTGTTAGAAGGTTATGGGCATTATTTAGCGGTCACAGCTGCAATGCCAGAGCTCGGTCAAGGTACTGGCGCTTTTGATGATTGGGGCAAACAGGTATTAGCGGCTCACGCACATTTTCAGTTACTTGTGGCGCTGCGCAAAGGCGATTGGGGTGTTGAGGGCATGAATCACAAGATCGAGCAGCTGCTGGTTGCTCATAAGCGCTTGGCCAGCGTCGACAGTGTTTGGTACTTCGCGCGCCCTGTGATGGTGACGCAAAATGATTACAGTGTCGATCTGATGAATGGTGATATAGGTATCAGCTTGCTCTATCCGGTAAATGGAGCACTGAAACAGCGCGTCGTGTTTTCCGACGGTAAGGGGGGCGTGCGCTGGGTACTGCCTAGCCGTTTGCAGAGTGTGGAAACGGTATTTGCCATGACCGTTCACAAATCACAAGGTTCTGAATTTCATCATACAGCCATGCTGTTGCCCAGTCAGCATTCGCCGATTCTCACAAAAGAGCTGATTTACACGGGCATCACGCGCTCTAAAAAGCACTTTACCTTAATCGCTGGTGATAAGAAGGTGTTGGAAAGCGCGATGAATTCAAAAGTTGAGCGCGTCAGCGGGCTTGGATTTTTAATCCAGTGATAGGCGCCGCTTAGCTTCCCCATCCAGTGATTTAGCTGGATGGGGTGAGTCGCTAAATTAGGCCAACAGGGCAGCTTACGCCTGTGCCCGCTAAACCACAGTAACCATTAGGATTTTTGTGCAGATACTGCTGATGATCGGTCTCGGCAAAATAGAAGGTGTCTAATGGCTCAATTTCAGTGGTGATCATGCCGAATCCATGGGCCAAGAGTAGCTGTTGGTATTGTTCTTTGCTGGCTTGAGCGGCTTGCAAATCTTCTTCACTGACGGTGTAGATGGCTGAGCGGTATTGGCTACCGACATCGTTGCCTTGGCGCATGCCTTGGGTCGGGTCGTGGTTTTCCCAGAAGACTTTAAGAATTTCTTCCAATGAAATCTCATCGCTATTAAAAATCACTTTCACGACTTCCGTATGGGCGGTTTGCCCAGTACATACTTCTTCATAAGTTGGATTGGGGGTGTAGCCACCCGCGTAGCCGACAGCGGTGACCTTAACGCCATGAGTGTTCCAAAACTTTCTTTCTGCGCCCCAAAAACAGCCAAGTGCTAAATAAACCTCTTTTTCGAGCGTTCCAGCATGGCGTTTCATGTTATCTTTTGTAACTATGTTTGTATCTTCGATGAATAATGGTTCACTTCTTCCTTTTAGCGCTTCTTCGGGGCTTGGGATCTCGCATTTTTTCAGTAATTTTGCAGTTAAATCAAACATTTTATACTCCCGATAAATTAAGGATCTAATTGTATGAATTGTGATCTGTTTTTACATTGCGTTACGTGTTGAAGCAAAAATATACGCGCAATCAGTAGCTTTAGGTTACTACTGACATACACTTTAGCCATTCAATGCATTGGGAACGCAGCATGACGGACGTTTTGATTCTTTGGGATTCACGGTTTGATAATAGCCGTTTGGACGATTTTGTGGCCGAGTTTGCTTCAGAATTGTCTCGCTTCGCTGTGGATGTCCGAATCGTAGCGTTGGCTCACCGTCATGCCCCAGACGAAAACGTCATTAAGCCATCCATGCGTGCAGTTCTCAATCTAGTGCAACAAGAAAGCCCTCATTTCCTTATTACCTTTGGTGATCGAGCCAACAGTCTGGCAGCTTTGTTAAGCCCGACATTGAAATGTCGAGTATGGACAAACGCGTTGCCGACATGGCTAGACGATGAGCGATCATGTTCACCCTTATTGGCAAGGTTATCTAAGTGGATGGTGAAGCATTCCCAATGGGGAGATTTGTCTGCCGAAGCCGATTACACCTATGTTCAGCCCAAAGCGGCCGCAGCCAATGGTGTGGTGATCATCCATGAAGATTCTTACAGTGAACGTTTGATAAAGCAGTTGCAAGACAGTGGTGCAGAGTTCTGCGCTCTGAGCATGAAGGACTTTTTAACGCCTAGTGACACCTTGATGAAGCATTATGGTCTGATTGTGTTGTCTTATGAAGCGTCGTTAGAGGGTAGAGTGATCGATCAAGCCAATGCTTATGGTATGCCCGTACTTCTTATCGCGCCCGACGGACGTCAGCATGGTGTAATCGAGGGAGAAACAGGCTGGGTGGTCGATAGCTCCCAGCAAATTCAATTTACTTCATGTCTTAGCAATTGGCGCGTTATGTCTGATGATGCGCGTCGAATGATTGCGCATTATTGCCGTGAGGCGATCTCTGAACGCTCTGGCATTCGCCAGTATTGCACTTCATTGGGTTACCCTGAACGCCTAGAATATAAAGATTTTAAAATTAGGGGTTGACCAATCAATCAAAGCTACGTAATATGCGCACCTCGTCGGCACAGAGAGAAAAACAAAACGTTTTCAAAGTCATTTGGAATGTTTTATATTTCCTTAAAGCAGGCGGTAAGTGATTCATTTTATTGAGTTTACTTACAGTGATTAGATTTATCTAAATCTGGCGCGGGATGGAGCAGTCTGGTAGCTCGTCGGGCTCATAACCCGAAGGTCGTCGGTTCAAATCCGGCTCCCGCAACCAATTAGATAAACCGCTACCAATAATCACTTACTATGTAATTTGACGTCGCAAGACGCATGGCGCGGGATGGAGCAGTCTGGTAGCTCGTCGGGCTCATAACCCGAAGGTCGTCGGTTCAAATCCGGCTCCCGCAACCAATTAACATTACATAGACACAATCAGTTATCTTAAACTGTCAGGCGCGGGATGGAGCAGTCTGGTAGCTCGTCGGGCTCATAACCCGAAGGTCGTCGGTTCAAATCCGGCTCCCGCAACCAGTTTAACGATAACAAGCCTAAAGTCTATTCTTGACTTTTCAGACGCGGGATGGAGCAGTCTGGTAGCTCGTCGGGCTCATAACCCGAAGGTCGTCGGTTCAAATCCGGCTCCCGCAACCACTTATCAAAAACATCTTATTATTCTCAAAAAATTTTGGACAACTCTGCCTGATAGCTCGTTGGGTTCATAACCCGAAGCCGTCGGTTCGCTTTCTAAATTTAAAGAATGGCTCCCGCAACCACTTACAGAAATACCCTGTAAATTATCTCTCTGAATTTTCGTTTTGTTTAGTCGTGAGCTTGCGTAGTCGAAGAATCTTCAAAAATCAAAAAGGCGGCCCCTAAGTTGTGCATCAATAGGTCGGTTGGAGCGTATTGGCGATAAAGTAAGCGAATAAGAAGAAGCCTAAATACGCACTATTTAGCAGAAAATAATGATGTAAGCCTTATTTTTTGCAAAGTATGGCCGTTTTGTTTCAATGTTTATTAGTTTGTTTTTGACTCATGTCATGTTTTCTGGGGTTGCTTACATAAAACTGTAAAAGTGTCGTACTGGCGCTATCGTGGTGCATTGTTAACTGGCATTATCCGCCCGCCTAGCGCTTATTTATTGTTAATGTAATCGATGGATTTTTGTCATGCGGAAAAGTAATCCGAACCCCCACGCTACGCTGTTGAGTGATCTGTACTATAGTAAAGCTCAATCTGGCTTTAGCGGTACCAAAGCGTCTCAATGGAGTGACGTCTTTGATCAAAGCTTTGGTGCATGGAATAGGGGGTGATCATGCCGCAAGAGTCCATCCTATACAAAGCGCTGTTTAATTCCGCAGCCGACGGAATCATCATTCTGAATCATAAAGGCCTTATTCAGGCTTTTTCACCTGCCGCTGAAGCGCTATTTGGTTACTGCGCAGATGAGGTGTTAGATCAAAACGTATCGATGCTGATGCCTGAGTCAGTTGCTAAGGATCATGATCACCATCTTGAGCAATATCTTAAAACGGGCCAAGCTGCCATTATTGGTCGAGGGCGAGAGGTTATTGCTAAGCGCAAAGATGGCAGTTTGTTTGATATGCACTTATCCGTTGGGCGCGCAGACTATGCTGATCAGCCACCAGCGTTTGTCGGTATTTGTCACGATTTAACACAGTACAAAGAAACCTTGCATAACTTTGAGCGCGTCGATATGCGCTATCGTAGTGTATTTGATTCTCAAGGTCTGTATATCGTACGTATGCAGTTGTCTGGGGACATCATGCTGGCAAACAAAACCTTTGCTGCGCTCGTCACCGGAGAGGGTAAGGGGTTAAATGGTGATGAAAACTTCTTGCAGTGCCTCGATGATGCCAGCCAAGAAGAGTTTAAAACACGGCTTGCCTTTTTAGCTAAAGGTGGGGAAAACGAGTTTAAGCTACCTCTTACCATCCGTACTCCCTATCAAAAAACTGATGTGGAGTGGTGGATTAAACGGGTGACGGATTTGGATGGCACCCATATCCAAGCAGTGGGAATTGATATCTCTGAAAAAGTCGTCGCGTCTAATGAAGCGTACTTTTTAAAGTATTTTGACGATATTACCAAATTGCCAAAATTAGAGTATGTGCGCAAACGTTTTGAAGCCCTTGATTGCGACCAAGACGATCAGGTGTATGCGTTTGTGCAGTTTGAAGTGTCAGACTATAAGCGCATGATCAAACTCTCCGGTGAAAACGTGGTGGCGTCTAAGCTGCGTAAAATATCGACTATTATTGAGCAAAACCCTGCGATCGAGTTTGCCAGTCGTTTGATTGAAGGGCGCTTTTTGGTGATCTACAAAATTCCTGAAGAAGTGGATGTGCATGAGTATGTGCCAAGCCGGATTCAGCATTTAAGAAAGCTGCTCAATAATCAAGTAGTGATTAGCTCTGAGCTGGATGCGGGTTATACCTTATACGATCCGCAATACAGTTTTGATCACGGCGTTGTGCGCGCCAAAATGGCGCTTGCCTATGCTCGAGAAAATGAGTTGGCGTGCTGTTTTTATAATCAGGCTATCCAGCGTGACTATGATCGTCGCAAGCAAGTTGAGCGAGGCGTGGTCAGAGCCTTGGGTTACAAAGACATCGCAGTGCATTTTCAGCCCAAGATCAACCTGCAAACAGGTGAAGTGTGTGGTTATGAGTCCTTGATGCGTTGGCATAGCGAGCAACTAGGTTATGTCTCACCATTGGATATTATCAAAACAGTGTATGAGCTGGACTTGGTAATCGACTTAGATAAATACATTATTATTCAAACCCTAGACGCAATACAGCAGCACCGGGAAGTCTTCAGTGCATCAACCCCGGTATCGATCAATATGTCGGCTAAGAGCTTTGCGCGCCGTGATGTGATTGAATTTTTGATCTTGGCGCTGCAAGAGCGTGATTTACCGGCTGAGATTATTGAGGTGGAGGTGACAGAAGATGCCGTGCTTTCGATCGGCGATGTTGTCAAAGCCAATGCTGAGCTGCTGCAAAATCATCGTATCAATATTTGTTTAGACGATTTTGGTACGGGCTACTCGGCGTTAAGTTATTTGGGTAAGTTGCCTTTAGACAATTTGAAGATAGATCGTTTGTTTATCAACGAAATTAAAACCCATCGTGGCAGGGTGATGCTCGAAGCGATCATTTCGATCGCCAAATCCCTAAATCTTACGGTCACCGCCGAAGGGGTTGAGGACCAAGAGCAAGCGAAGCTGCTTCAAGAGCTTGGTTGTGATTATGCCCAAGGCTTTTTATATGCCAAAGCGCTGGCGCCTGAGACGCTCGAGTCTTTCTTGTTCGAGCGAGCTCAGATGGTGCCTAGAATGGGTGCTTCAAGATCGTTTTAGGCGGCTAATCAGTAGTAGCGCAATAAAATATCCACCGCCGATGATGGACACTAAAGTACCAGCTGCAACTTGGTCGGGATAGAGTATGGTTTGCCCCAGCCAATCTGCCCACAGCATCAAGGTTGTGCCGATCAGTGCAGCGATACAGAGCTGCGCGCGGCCAGACGTAGCGCCAAGCATGATGGCCAAATGCGGCGCAATTAACCCCACAAAGGCCACCGGTCCCATGGTGGCGGTGGCCATGGCGCACATCAATGCCACAATTAACAATAACACCAAGCTGACGCCACTGACGTTAATGCCGCGAGCTAGAGCAAACGCGCGCCCAATAGAAATAACATTGAGCCAGCGCGAGCAGATGAGTGCAACGCCAAGTAGTAGTAACACGCCAGTGGTAAGTGTCACACTTTGCTCCGCACTTGTACGATAAGTGGAACCTGATAACCAAAGCAAAATGCGATAGCTATCAGATGTTCCTTGAGCAAGGCAAAACTGAATCACGGCATCGATTAGAGCGGTGATGGCGATACCTGTTAGGATCAAACTTGAAGGGGTGTACTGGTGCTTACGTGCTAGCAGCAACAAACAAACCAAGACCACTAAGCTACCCGCAATGGCTGCAAGCCAGTTATAGGTCAAAGACGTTTGACCAAGCCAGACGGCTGAAGCCACCATGGCAAGTGTGGCGCCTGCCGAAACCCCCAAAATATCAGGGCTTGCCAGAGGGTTATAAATAAGGCGTTGCAAAATCACCCCTGCGACGGCCAAACCAAGCCCTGTCGCCGCTGCGGTAAGCAAGCGTGGCCAACGAATTTGCCATTGATAAGCGCTCGGCCAATGCCACTGCCAATTGCCTTGCGATAAGTCGATGAAGCCGTACGCCATGATGGCGATCAGTAGCATTGAGCTGATTGCGCCGAGACTTAAGGGGCTTAGATGTCGACGACCGCTGGGTAAAATGAGCGCGAGACTATCTTGCGCCTTTAGTTGGCGGCGACTAAACCAGATCAGCGCAGGAGCACCAATTAGGGCGGCGGTTATGCCGCTAGGGATCAGTTGATCGCTCCACTGGGTAGCAAAAAAGGCCAGTCGGTCTGTTAGCAGCAATAAGATTGCGCCGATGGCGACGCTGAATGTTAGTTCTTGGCGCGGGGTACGGGCCTCCCAAGCGCGAGCGATATTTGGGCTAATCAGGCCAATAAAGCCGATGACACCAACACTGGTGATTGCCGCTGATGCCAGCCAAATGCCGCTGATCATCAAGATAAAAAAGACTGGGATAACGGCTAAGCCACGGCTGCTGGCGCCGTCTTTGCCAAGCTTTAATAGAGCGAGTGCTCTCGGGGCAAACAGCATAAGCGGGATAAATAGCACGAGTTTAGGTAGTAGCCATGTGATCTGATCCCAGCCATTTTGCGCCAAATCGCCTGCGCCCCACATAAAAATATTTTGCGCGTATTGCTCGTTCAGCAAGATGATGCCAGTGGCAATAGCGCCCAGCAAAATATTGACCACCATACCGGCCACGACAATTGGAAGACCGCTTAGATTTTTTAAGCCAACAATGGCCACAATCAACATAAACGCTGAGAGCGCCCCCGCCATTGCAGCGATGGCGCTGTATTGGGCAACCCACTGTGTAAACCAAACATTCATAATGATCAGTGCTAGCCAAGCGCCTGAAGATGTGCCCAATGTAAGCGGCGAGGTCAAAGGGTTTTGAGTCAGTTGTTGCATTAAACTACCCACAAACCCTAAAGTGCCGCCGACAATAATGGCCATGATTAAGCGTGGTAAGTGGCCGTAAAAATAACTGTAGTCAGCGAAACTTTCGGGTGCTGTGCGCTGTAATATTAAATGCCATTGTTGGGGCACAGAGAGATCTGTGCCCAGCATTAAGGCTGCTGCCAAAGCGAGTGTGGTGATCCCAGCCAGGCTTAATGAGCGAAAATGGATCATTGATCGGCGATCTCTAGCAAGCTTTTGACGTACACATCGGCCATATATTTTAACGACATGGCGCCCCCATAACTCCACACAGGGTCAACTGAGTTAACATGATTCTGACGTACAAATGGCATGGCTTTCCAAAGGAAAGATTGTTTCAAATCTTCCTCTTCAGGGTACGGCAAGATATACAGTACGTAGGCTTGCTCAAGGTCTTTTAATGTTTCTAGACGCTTTTGCGTGACGCCCCAAGCTGCATAGGGCAGAAGGCGCGCATTAGGCAGACCTAATTGCTCTAACACCCAGTTTGACATTGAGTGCTCGGTATAGAGGTAAACCGACGTGTCGCTACCAAAGCGTACCGGTAGAACCTCTGGCAGCGTATCACCATAGTGCTGTTGGAGTTGTCCCTTAAGTGCTGCGATATGTTGTTGCAGTGAGTCTAATCTACTCTCGCCAAGCGCTTCTTTATCAAATAGCTTGGCCAGTGTACGAAAATGACGAATGGCATTATCGCCAGCGCTGCTGTCTGGTGAATAGTTTTCTAGTAGCACTACTGGAGCAATGGTAGAAAGCGAATCGACTAAATCACGTTGGCGGTCGCCAGCCAAAATTACGTCGGGCTTTAATGCGGCAATCTTTTCAAGGTTGGGCTCAGCACGGGTACCGATATTGGCGACTTCTTTAGGTGCCAAAGGTTGCGCTACCCAAGTGTTGTAAGCTTCTGGATTGGACGCGCCTACGGGGATGACATCTAATTCGAGGGCTTGCTCAATTAACGCCCAATTCAAGGCCACCACACGCTTAGGCGTATCTTGGAAAGTTTGACTGCCAAGACTGTCTTCAATAGTGATCTCGGCGTTGGCGGGCTGAGCCAGTAATAAGGCCATGCCGACGACAGCGATAAGTTGGCGAACAGAGGTTAAGGACATACGACAGCAACCTTTGGTTTAGAGTATTGAGGAGACATTGGATGTTCTACTAGGCGAACAGGGGTTTGGTAGAGCTCGCTAAGACGCTGCTCATCGAGCAGTAGATCTGCTTGGCCTGCAAACGCCACTTGGCCGTGATTCAGGGCGACAATATGATCGGCATACTGCAGTGCTAGGTTCAAATCATGCAAAATGACGATAATACCGCGTGAATCGTCTTGGCATAGTTCGCTAAGCAACGCCATCAGCTGGTATTGATGCTGAATGTCGAGCGCCGAGGTGGGCTCGTCTAAAATCAAAATAGGTGATTGCTGTGCCAGCAACATGGCAACCCATGCCCGTTGGCGTTCCCCCCCTGAGAGTGTATCTGCTTCAGCGCTAGCGAATTCGTTGATGCCAGTGCGAGCGATCGCTTGATCAATGATTTGTTCGTCTTCTTTGGTCCAGCGCCCTAATAGGCCGCGCCATGGGAAGCGCCCTAGGCGTACCACTTCACGAACATTAAGGCCTGCCGAGGAAGGCAGCTTTTGTGGCAAAAAGGCAATATTACGTGCCAACGTTTTGGCCTTCATATGTGACACGTCTTGATTATTAAGACTGACGCGGCCTTGATCGGGGGGCTGTTGGCCAGCTAATAAGCTCACCATGGTCGATTTGCCTGAGCCGTTATGACCTAAAACAACAGTCAAACCCTGGGTGGGGATTTCAAGTTCGGGAATGTCCAAAATGACCCGTTCAGAGCGGATCATTTTTATATCTTTGAGTGTAAACATGACGTTTGCTATCCATGACAGTCTCTTGCCGTGAATTTATGGTGGCTCTAAGAGACTGTTGTGCTGGCAGTTTCAAGGGGGGCGCGTACCTTACTGTGATAAGCGCCATGTAGTCCAACAAATGATACATAAATAAAATTGTTGTTGCTAATGGTAGCTGTTCGCATTCAATTTGTTTGGCGCTTTGACGTTTTTTTGAGCGCTTATGACAGTGCTGACATATATTTGTTGCCAAACTGTCATCGAATCATCATGCAACTGACATCGTGTGAGAGCTAAATAGATAAAGATTTTTAATAAAGAGGTCATCCCGTGGAAGGGCTGACCTTCAACTATATAAGCAAAATTTGAGGGAATTCAGATGTCAGTAAAGCAAGAGCCAATGCTAGGTTTTGACGAGCATGATGAGCGTGTACGCCCTGCGGTAGAAGTCGTTGAATTTGAAGAGTCAGCTAAGCGCATGGTATCGCGCCGTGGTTTTCTTTCGGGTGGCGCTGCCGTCGGTGCGACAGCATTTGTTATGGGTTCTACTACGTTTGCAGCAGGTAAGGCGCTAGCGGGTGAAGAGGCGAAATTGTCTCGTCTTGCTTTTGAAATGGTGAAAGCGAACACCAAGGATACGGTTACGGTGCCTGCAGGTTACAAGTGGGAAGTATTGGCATCATGGGGTGAGCCGCTGTTTTCTAACGCCCCTGCATTCGATCCAACAACGGGTGGTACAGGTGCTTCGCAAGAGCAAGCGTTTGGTGACCACAATGACGGCATGGCGGTATTTAGTCATAACGGCCGTCAGATCCTAGCGGTTAACAACGAGTACACCAACCTAAATACACTGCACGCTAACCGTGCCGATGGTAAACCTGCTAACGCTGACGACATTCGCAAGAGTAAAGCGGCGCACGGTGTTTCGATCGTAGAAATTGCGCGCCAAAATGGTCAGTGGGGCATCGTTAAAGACTCTGAGTTTAACCGCCGTATCACCGCGGATACCGAAATGGACATCACGGGTCCTGCACGTGGTCATGATTTGCTGAAAACCAAAGCCGATCCAAAGGGTGAAGTTGCCAAAGGGACTTGGAACAACTGTGGTAACGGCCAAACGCCTTGGGGTACTTATCTAACGTGTGAAGAGAACTTCAACGGTTACTTTTCTTCTAGCAATAAAAATATGCCACTCACGCCGCAAATGAAGCGCTACGGTATCAGCCATGATGACTGGGGTTACAACTGGGCGATGGCGGATGAGCGTTTTGATATTTCTAAAAACCCACAAGAACCAAACCGCTTTGGTTACATCGTTGAAATCGATCCAACCAATCCTGATGCTCGTCCGAAAAAACGCACCGCACTAGGTCGCTTCAAACATGAAAACGCGGAAGTGGAAGTGGCGGCAAATGGTCATGTCGTCGTGTACCTAGGTGACGACGAGCGTGGTGAGTTCTTATACCGCTTCGTATCTAAGAACAAATATGTGGTCGGCGGTGACAACACGGATCTACTAGAAGAAGGTACTTTGTATGTGGCCAAGTTTAACGACAATAACACTGGTCGTTGGATTGCGTTAACACCTGAAGCGACAGGTATGAGTGCAGCAGAAATTGCCATCTACACGCGTGAGGCAGCGTCGAAAGTGGGTGCAACCACTATGGACCGTCCTGAGTGGGTGGCATCGAATCCGCATAAAGCAGAAGTCTACTGTGCTCTGACCAACAACAAAAACCGAGGTGTTAAACCAAATGCGGGTGGCGATGAAACGCCAGCCACTGGGCCAAACCCTCGTGTGAAGAACAACTTTGGTCAGATTGTGCGCTGGCGCCCAGAAGGTCAGGATCATACTGCGCCTAACTTTAACTGGGATCTGTTTGTCTTGGCAGGTAACCCAGCGGTCTACGACGATGCGTACGCTGGCTCAAGCAATATCAATAAGGACAACATGTTTAACTCACCAGATGGCTTGCAGTTTGACTCGAAAGGTCTGTTGTGGATCCAGACAGATGGTAACTACTCAAACCAAGAAGGTTTTGCAGGCCAAGGTAACAACCAGATGCTGGTGGGTGATCCAGAAACGGGCGAAATTAAGCGCTTCTTGGTTGGGCCAAAAGAGTGTGAAATCACCGGTTCTGCTTGGAGTGCGGACCGCACGACCATGTTTATCAGTATCCAGCACCCGGGTGAAGACGGCAACTCGACTTGGCCAAACGGCGGAATGCCACGTTCAAGTGTGATCGCCATTTCCCGTGAAGACGGCGCGGTGATTGGCTAAATATAGGCGTTAGATGTTGACCTGCGGCGGTGCTTTCGAGCACCGCTTTTTTTTTGCTTAGCTGTCACGGTCGTGACAGACCTTGGTGACAAACCGTTGACAGCATAAACTAATATCGCCGGTGAAACTCAAAACGTCAGAAACAAAAAAGCCCCGAGGTCAGTAACCGCGGGGCTTTTCACATCTTTAGAAGATGGTACCAGTGGCCGGACTCGAACCGGCACGCTTTATAGGCAATGGATTTTGAATCCATCGTGTCTACCAATTCCACCACACTGGCTTTGAAAAAGGTGAGGCGTATTATGGTGATTTCTTAAAAGGTGTCAACGACTTTCGGTGATTTTTTTATAAAAAAAGCCAAACAAAACCAGATTGATTATAACTTGAACAGTACTAGAGATTTAACCAAGCAGTTAAATGGGAAATGCTCTTATATCGTACCCAAGCGCGTAGAAATTCGCTAAAATGCCGCATCATTTTTCTAGGTAAACAAGATAGCAAATATGCGCGTTTCTGATTATCGCTTTGAGCTACCGGAAGAACTCATTGCCCGCTACCCCATGCCAGAACGAACAGCAAGTCGCTTGCTGACGCTTGATGGCCCGTCAGGTGATTTGTCTCACCGCACCTTTAAGGACGTTTTAGACTTGGTCGAGCCAGGTGACTTGATGGTGTTTAACAACACTCGAGTGATACCGGCACGTTTGTACGGTCAAAAAGAGTCCGGTGGCAAGCTTGAGATTTTGGTTGAACGCTTGTTGTCTGAGCACGAAATTTTAGCCCATGTGCGCTGCAGTAAATCGCCCAAGGTTGGCAATCGCTTGGCGTTAGGCACCGATCGTGGCGCCTCCCATGGCGCTGAGATGATTGGCCGTGACGATACCTTGTTTCACTTGCGCTTTGATGAGCCAGTGCTTGAGGTGCTTGAAAAGGTCGGTCACATGCCTTTACCGCCCTATATCGAGCGCCCCGATGATGAGAGCGATCAAGAACGTTACCAGACGGTTTACAATAAAACCCCAGGCGCTGTCGCGGCGCCGACCGCAGGTTTGCATTTTGATGATGAACTTTTAGCGCAGCTGCAGGCCAAAGGTGTCGACACCGCGTTTGTGACCTTGCATGTTGGCGCTGGTACGTTCCAGCCAGTTCGTGTGGATGACATCAAAGATCACGTGATGCATTCAGAATACGCTGAAGTGTCGCAAGAAGTGGTTGATAAGGTGCGTGCCACGAAAGCTGCCGGTAAACGTGTCATCGCCGTCGGAACGACCAGTGTGCGCTCATTGGAGTCGGCGAGTCAGTCGGGGCAGATAGAGCCGTTTGCTGCAGACACCAGTATTTTTATTTACCCAGGGTATGAATTCAAAACGGTCGATGTGCTAGTGACCAACTTTCACTTGCCCGAGTCGACGCTCATTATGCTGATCAGCGCATTTGCTGGTTACGCCAATGTGATGAACGCCTATCGTGAGGCGGTTCAAGAGCAGTACCGTTTCTTTAGTTACGGCGATGCCATGTTTATTACTCGAAACCCACAGGCCGACGGCCCGATTGCTGAGGAATAAGACGAATGTCAGATAAACGTCCAGAATGTTTTATGGACTTTGAGGTACTTGCGACCTCAGGAAAAGCTCGCCGTGCGCGCTTGAGCTTTCCGCGTGGTGATATCGAAACACCCGCGTTCATGCCTGTAGGCACCTACGGGACGGTAAAGAGTATGTTGACCAAAGACATTGAAGCGATTGGCGCGGATATTATTTTGGGTAACACCTTCCACCTTTGGTTGCGCCCTGGCACCGAAGTCATTAAGGCGCATGGCGACTTGCATGATTTTACTCAATGGCAAAAGCCAATTTTGACCGACTCAGGCGGCTTCCAGGTGTTCTCACTTGGTGATATGCGCAAAATCACCGAAGAGGGTGTAAGCTTCCGCTCGCCGGTCAACGGCGACAAAGTTTTTTTAAGCCCTGAAATCTCGATGCAAGTGCAACGCGATTTAGGGTCTGACATTGTGATGATCTTCGACGAGTGTACGCCGTATCCAGCGACAGAAGATGAAGCGGCGAAATCTATGCGCATGAGTTTACGTTGGGCGCAGCGTTCTAAAGATGCTCACGGTGACAGTCCGTCAGCCTTGTTTGGTATTATCCAAGGCAGTATGTACGAACAACTGCGTGATGAGTCCTTAGAAGGTCTGACAGGCATCGGTTTTGATGGCTACGCTATTGGTGGTCTATCGGTCGGTGAGCCAAAAGAAGACATGGTGCGCATCTTGGATCACGTGGCGCATAAGATGCCACAGGACAAACCACGCTATTTGATGGGCGTCGGTAAGCCTGAGGATCTTGTCGAAGGCGTGCGCCGAGGCGTTGATATGTTCGACTGTGTGATGCCGACACGTAATGCTCGCAATGGTCACTTGTTTACCTCAGAGGGCATTGTACGTATTCGTAACGCGTTCCATCGTTATGACACAAGTCCTCTGGACAAAGAATGTGACTGTTACACTTGTAAAAACTTTTCTCGGTCATATCTACATCATCTAGACAAGTGTCAAGAAATGGTGGGCGCCCAGTTGAACACCATTCATAACTTGCGTTACTACCAGATCTTAATGGCAGGATTGCGTAAAGCGCTCGATGAAGGTAGATTTGATGCCTTCGTAGACGAGTTTTACGCGAAACGTGGTATGGAAACCCCACCTCTGAGCACGTAATTGTCGAAACTATAACCATTACTCGTGGACCGACTTCTACGCGTCGGTCGCGAACCGTTTTTTTAACCATTGGAGAGTAATCACCATGATCGCTTTGATCTCACCAGCTTACGCTGAAGGTGCTGCGCCAGCCGATGCCGGTATTTTTAACCTGGTATTGTTAGTTGGTTTTGTTGTTATCTTTTATTTCTTGATGTGGCGCCCACAAGCGAAACGCACCAAAGAGCATAAAAACTTGTTGGCTTCCCTAGCGAAAGGTACCGAAGTCGTAACTAACGGTGGTGTTCTAGGTAAAGTGACGAAGGTTGATGACAACTACGTTGTACTAGAAGTTGCCGATGACATTGAGATGAAATTCCAGAAGTCTGCTGTTGGCGCGGTATTGCCAAAAGGCACTCTGAAATCTATCTAATGTACCTAAGAAAAGCGCCAGTCGGCGCTTTTCTACTTTCTTGGTTATTTTTTTCTCTCGTTCCAAGGACAATTCATGCTTAACAAGTACCCCTTGTGGAAGTATTTGCTCATTTTGCTGGTAATCGCTTGCGGCGTCATTTATGCGTTACCAAATTTGTATCCTGATGATCCAGCACTTCAGCTATCCACGCAAAAAACCACGACTGTTGTTGACCAGCGCACTCTCGCTACGGCAGAACAAGCCTTAGAAGATGCTGGAATCGAATTAAAGCAAGCAGAGATGACTCCTGCTGGCGGTACCTTGCGCTTCCATAGCGGTGAGGACCAATTGGCGGCGAAGCCTGTGATCGCTGCTGCGTTGGGCGAAAATTACGTAGTCGCTTTAAACCTTGTACCGACAACACCTGAGTGGTTGTCATCGATCGGTGCAGGCCCTGCCAAGTTAGGTCTAGACTTACGCGGCGGTGTGCACTTCTTATTGGAAGTAGACACACCAGCAGCGTTAAAGCAGCGTTTAGATGTCGCTGCCAGCGAAATGAAAACGGCGCTACGCAGTGAGCGTATTCGTTATCGCAGTGTTGAGGTGGAAGACGGTGTACTTTCGGTGCGCTTCTTGCAGGCAGAGGATCAAGCCGCGGCGAGTGAGGTTTTAGAAGATCAGTTTTCTGAATACCTGTACAGCACCCGTGAAGAAGGCGGTGAGTACTTCGTCGATGTGCGCTTTACAGAAGCAGCACGCAACGAAGTGGAGGCTTATGCCTTACAGCAAAACTTGACCACTTTGCGTAACCGTGTCAACGAGCTGGGTGTCGCAGAGCCATTGGTTCAGCGTCAAGGTAGCAATCGCATCGTGGTTGAGCTGCCAGGTGTGCAAGATACGGCGTCAGCAAAACGTATCATCGGCGCTACAGCGAACCTTGAGTTTCGTCTTGAGGCAGGTATGGATGCTAATGCGGGTGATACGGAAACGTTGACGTTCCGCGATGGCAGTGGACGTACCGCTCGTCTTGAGCGCGATGTGATCATTACCGGTGACAGTGTGGCGGATGCCAATTCCTCGTTTGATGAAAACGGTCGCCCACAGGTTAACATCAGTCTTGATGGTCGTGGTGGTTCACAAATGGCGCGTGTTACGCGTACCTCTGTGGGTCGCAATATGGCCGTAGTGTTTATCGAACATAAGAGCCGTAGCCGTTTTGTCGAGGACGAAAATGGTGAGCTCGTTGAAGAGCGTCGCAGCTACAGTGAACGCGGCATTATTTCTTTGGCGACGATCCAGACGACACTAGGTAACTCGTTCCGTATTACGGGCCTTGATAGCCCACGTGAATCGTCTGAGCTAGCGCTACTGCTGCGTGCTGGTGCCTTGGCTGCGCCTATTTACTTTGTTGAAGAGCGTACCATTGGCCCAAGCCTAGGGGCTGAAAACATTCGCTTAGGTGTGCTGTCGGCGCAGATCGGTCTGCTGATCGTTATGGCCTTCATGTTGGTGTACTACAAAGTCTTTGGTATTTTTGCCAACGTTTCTCTAGCGCTTAATATTGTCTTGCTGATGGCGTGTATGTCGCTGCTGTCTGCCACCTTAACGCTTCCAGGTATTGCCGGTATTGTACTGACAATGGGTATGGCGGTGGACGCCAACGTGCTCATATTCTCGCGTATACGCGAGGAGCTCAAGGCAGGTTTGCCTAGCCAGCAAGCGATACATTCGGGCTTTAACCGTGCCTTCACTACGATTTTGGATGCCAATATCACCACTTTGTTGGTGGCAGTGATCCTGTTTGCGGTCGGTACTGGTCCGGTGAAAGGCTTTGCGGTGACGCTTTCTCTCGGTATTTTGACGTCGATGTTTACCGCGATTGTGGTAACACGTGCCCAAATTAATTTGGTGTACGGTGGACGCAAAAACAAACGTTTATTTATCTAGGGAGACAGTGTAACGATGAATATTCCATTTATGTCGATGCGCAAAATCGTGGCAATGTTCTCCATTGCCATGGTCTTGGTATCGCTGGGCTCGCTTGCGGTCAAAGGCTTACAGTTTGGTTTGGACTTTACTGGCGGAACCTTGATCGAGGTGCAATATGGTGAAGCGCCAGCACTAGACGATGTGCGCGCATTATTAGCAGAACAAGACTACACCGATGTCACGGTACAAAACTTTGGTTCGCCGACCGATGTGGTGGTGCGTATGGGCAATGCCTTTACGCCAACTCTAGGTGATGAGGTGCTATCAACGTTGCGTGACAACGGCAATGTGAGCGTAGAACTAATGCGCTCCGAATTTGTCGGTGGTCAAGTAGGTGAAGAGCTACGCGAGCAGGGCGGTCTAGGGATGCTACTGGCGCTGGCGATTGTCATGATTTACGTGGCGGTACGCTTCCAGTTTAAGTTCTCTGTGGCCTCTGTTGTGGCATTGGCGCACGATGTGATTATTACCTTGGGTATCTTCTCGTTGTTTGATTTCGAGTTTGATCTAACGGTATTAGCCGCGTTGTTAGCGGTGATTGGTTACTCCTTGAACGATACTATTGTTGTGTGTGACCGCATCCGTGAAAACTTCCGCATCATGCGCGATACCACGCCGACAGAGCTGATTAATGAGTCAATCAACCAAACTCTGGGTCGTACGATTATTACCTCGATGACTACTTTGTTTGTATTGTTGGTGTTGTTTTTCTTTGGTGGTGAGAGCATTCATAATTTCTCACTGGCGTTGTTGGTCGGTATCATTATCGGTACTTACTCGTCTATTTTTGTGGCCGCGAATTTGTTGTTGGCGCAGAATATTTCCCGCGAAGATTTGATTCCAGCGCCTAAAGAAGAGCTGGAAGATGAAATGCCCTAAGTACTAAAAAGTCTTAGGCTAATAAAAAGCCCCCAGCACTTGATGCTGGGGGCTTTTTTGTGTCTAAAAGTTGGTGCGCTAGAGGTAAGGATCTAAGCAAAAAAAAGCCTGCTAGATCGCTCTAGCAGGCTTTTTATCAAGAAGAGTCTCTAGATTAGCCACTGGTTTAGCTGGGCAATATCCTCTTCATTAAGCTCACCCGTTAGCTGCTGCAAGGTGATTTGCTGTAGCACAAAGTCGTAGCGTAGCTGCTCGTAGGTATTCTTGGCATCAAAGAAGATAGATTGAGCATCGAGTAGCTCAACAATGTTACGTGTACCGACATCGTATCCTGCTTGAGTGGCTTCTAGGGCACTTTCGGCAGAAGTGATGGCTTGTTTCTGAGCTTTCACCTGAGCGGCTAGAGTGCGAAGTTGAAGTACTGCGTTACGAATGCTTAGCTCAATGTCTTGGATCGAATCTGCACGTGTTTCCATGGCGGCTTCAGCGCTGGCGGCAGCTTGGCGAATCGAAGCGTTAATGGCACCACCACTGTACAGTGGGATAGCCACGCCTAAACCGATCGAAGAGGTATTGGTTGCACCATCACGACGGTTGGCGGTTTCACGATCGTAGTCGTTGTCGGTACGCGATACGGCACCTGTGATCGAGACCGTTGGCGTGCGACCGCTGGCTTTTTGGATATCGATATTGTTTTCAGCCAGTTCAACAGAAAGATCCAATGTTTGGATGTTTTTGTTGTTCATCATGGCAACACCCAATAGCTCGCGGGCATCTAAGTTTTCTGCCACCTTGATAGGGTAGTCTTCAGAGAGGCTAGGAATCATAGTGATGGTGCGGCCAGTACGCTGGCGCAATGTTTCAAGCGCGATCGTTAGCTGTGCTTCCGCGTTTAGTTCTGTCACCAAGATAGAGTCGTAAGCCGACTGAGCATCTTGCTGATCTGTGATGGACACTAGACCGACTTCGTATTGTTTTTTCACGCGGTCAAGCTGACCAGCATAGCTTTTTACCTGTGAGCGAATCGTATCAAGGGTCGCTTGTGCCGTCAGTACGGCAAAGTAATCAGATAGGGTTTCGTAGATCAGTGTTTCTTTGGCTTGCTCTAGGGCGACGCCTGAGCTCTTTAAAGAAATTTCTGTCGCATCGACACCGTAGTTCAGCGCTGGTGAGTAAATCGGGTAATCCAGATTTACAGCCAGCTGGTTCTGTGTGTTGTCAAAAGACTCAGCTTCTTCTGGGTCGGTTTTGGTGTAACCAAGGCTCCCGCTAAAGCTAATATTTGGGTACAAGTTACCACGAGTCACGTCGACTTGCTCTTTGTCGGCGCGGTAGGTCGCTGCCGCAGCACGCAAGCTTGGATCGTGATTCAGTGCTAGGTTGTAAACTTCAAGTAGTGTTTCTGAATGGGCTGGTACCGCTGCAGCGGCAGCCACTAACGATGCAATGATGTGCTTTCTCATGGAGTGTAATCTGGCCTTAATATGAAATAAATTTATATTACCCCACGCCGCAAGGCGTGGGTACCACCCATATCGGTATATCTTGTATGACTTAAGACAATATCATACAGATTCTCTAGGTGTACTAAAGCCATTGTGTAAATAAACAAGGTTGCGGACTAAGTCATGTGTCTTGAGCGTTAATCCGCAACTGAATTGGCTACTTTTCTAAGTCAACTGTATAGCGTATCTGGTAATCGCTGTTGGCTGCCAGTGTGCCAGATAGCGACACTTGATTGGCTGCCGTTTGCTCAAGGGAGCGTAATGAAACGTCTGTAATGGTGCCCTGAAGCTGATGGTTAATCTGATACGCTTGATTCTGGCGCGATAGGTTCTCTAGGTTAAGCTCCCACGTCTGAGTGATGTGGTCGCCCTGTTTTGATTCGGTTACTAGAGTAAGGTCACCTTTGATATCTAAGCTGCGATTTAGCTGTACAGTAATTTCGGCGTTTTCGCGGGTATGCTGCAGGCTCACGCGATTACCCTGTACATAGTAAGGTTCTTTATACCAAAGCGTCTGATAGTTGCCAGGGATCAGATCTTTGGGGCTTGAAAAGCGAATTTCCTGATGAAAACTCAGGGGCAATTTAGAGGCCGAAGCATAGCTGTAGACACTGGTGACATTACGGCTCTGTTCAATGCGGCTCGTGGTTTTGCCAAGATCCACTAGCGTTTCCGAGGCGGCAGGCAAGGCCAGCTGCTGCAGCTCTAGTGTGATTTCATTATTGCTGTAATCCGTGCTTGGTGCAGCGCCTTCAACGCGCATATCGCTGGCCATAGCATTTTTCATCATCGGACGGACATTGCGATTTTGACTGTAATGCAGCAAAACCTTGTCTAGCTCAAGATCACTAGAGGCTTGGTTATCGATACTGGCTTGCTGAATTAAGGTGACGTCTCGATCATTAATGATCATGGATAGCTCAGGCTGCCAAGTTAAATCGCCCGTCTGATAGGTTAGAGTGCCTTGATAATTGACTGAGCTGCGGCTGTTGGCCGCAGCAAGTTTGGGCACTAAGTAGAAGTCCGACAGTGGGTAGCTTGCGGCAACGCGTTTTACGCTCAAGGTAAAGCTGTTACCCGATACCGCATCCAAAGTGCCTTCAAGAGAAAAATCGCGCTGTTTGTGTTCTACGCGCACCGGTTGGCCAATGTGATCGGTCCAGTTGCGGCGCTCTGATGAGTCAAAGTTAGGTAATTGAAAAGGGCTGTAAGATTGCCCAACTGGCAGTAGGGTGCCACGCATGGGGGTAAAACTGAGTGTGTCTTGTTTGCCTAAGGTTTCTGTGACCTGACTGCTGTTTTGGTCAATGACGATCGCGTCGGGCGCGGCCATAGTATTTACTGATGTGAGGAGCAGTCCTGCGACTGTCGCGTGGGTCAGTGCCGTTTTAGTATCCATAACCTATTCACCTTATTCTCTATGGGCGACGAAGCTTTACCCTGTTACCAATTAGGCTTCAGAATAACGTAGAATAGAGACAACAGGTAGGATGCAAAGTGGAAGGTAACCGTGCGCCAAAGGCTTTTACTCATTGATGGCTTAAACTTGATACGACGCTTACATGCGGCACTAGAAAGTGAAGCGGATGCGACTAGACGCATTGAGCGCACGCAAGGGTTGTGTGTCGATGCGATGGCAAAACTGGTGCAACAGTTTGCGCCTATGTACGTGGCCATAGTGTTTGATTCGCCAGCCAAAACTTGGCGCCATGAGCTGTTTCCGGAATACAAGCTTGGTCGTGCGCCGATGGACGATCAACTGCTTGAGGCAATGCCAGATTTTGCCAAACTGTTTCGCTTCAATGGTTGGCCTTGTTTGCGGCTTAATGGCTGGGAAGCGGATGATCTAGTCGCCACATTAGCCTATAAGGCCAGTGAGCACGGTATTCAGAGCATGATTGTGTCCACTGATAAAGGCTACACGCAGTTACTTACTGAGCCAAATATCTTGCAATACGACTATTTTGCTAAGCAAGGTTACGATGTGGAGTGGGTAGAGCAGAAGTATGGCGTGCGGGTAGCTCAATTGCCGGACTATTGGGCACTCGTCGGTGATACGACCAATCATATTCCAGGTGTGAAAGGCGTTGGGCCGAAACTGGCGACGCAAGTGCTAGCGCAAGCGGACACGCTGGAGCAAGTTTATGCCGATTTATCACGTTATACACCACGTTTGCAGAATTTGTTGTCAGGCCACTTAGAGCACTGCTTGTTTGCTCGTCAAATGGTGACGTTGCGCACCGATGTCGATATTGGCATTCGTTTGTCACAGCTAAAACAGTCGGTATAAGCTGAGCGGTGCCCCATAATCCTTATTTCATGCATTTCCTCGCATAAAAGGTGTGAATTGACCCTTACTGATAGCGTCTAACAGGCATATAATAGCCCGCATCACTAACCCGATTAATGAGATAGGATATGTCTGAGGTAAGAACTCGTATTGCGCCTTCTCCAACTGGCGACCCTCACGTTGGTACTGCATACATCGCACTGTTTAATATGGCCTTTGCCAAAAAAATGGGCGGCGAATTTATTTTACGTATCGAAGATACTGACCAAACCCGCAGTACCCCAGAATCGGAGAAGATGATCCTTGATGCATTGCGTTGGTTAGGATTGGATTGGTCTGAAGGTCCTGACGTTGGCGGTCCACATGGTCCATACCGTCAAAGTGAGCGTGGTGATATTTATAAAGATTACGCCCTTGAGTTGGTGGAAAAAGGTCATGCGTTTTACGCGTTTGAAACCGCGGAAGAGCTAGATCAAATGCGTGCCGAGCAAAAAGAGCAAGGCTTGCCACAAAAATACGACGGCCGCGCTCTGAAGCTTAGTGCGGAAGAAGTGCAGGCGAAAATCGATGCGGGTGTACCGTACGTGATTCGCATGAAAGTGCCAGAAGAAGGTACTTGTGTCGTACAAGACATGCTGCGCGGTGAAATCGAAATCGATTGGGCGCAAATTGATCAGCAAGTACTGCTTAAAGCCGATGGTCTACCAACTTACCATTTAGCTAACGTAGTAGACGATCACCTGATGAAGATTACGCACGTAATCCGTGGTGAGGAGTGGATCAACTCAGCGCCGAAGCACATTTTGCTGTACCAATACTTTGGTTGGGACATGCCGACACTGTGCCACATGCCTTTGTTGCGTAACCCTGATAAATCGAAGTTGTCTAAGCGTAAAAACCCAACGTCTATCCTGTACTATCAGCGCATGGGATTCCTGCCAGAAGCCGTGATCAACTATCTAGGTCGTATGGGCTGGTCAATGCCAGATGAGAGCGAAAAATTTGCCCTAGCTGACATGATCGAGAACTTCGATATTCAGCGTGTTTCACTAGGTGGCCCAGTATTTGATGTTGAAAAACTGAAATGGCTAAACGGTCTATGGATTCGTGAAGATTTATCACCGGCTGATTTTGCGCAGAAATTTGCCGAGTGGGGTCTGAACAGTGAGTATGTTAATGCGATCTTACCGTTAATTATCCCGCGTATTGAGACATTCTCTGACGTCGCCGATGTCGCTGGTTTCTTCTTCAAAGGCCAGCTAGATGTGACGGCTGAGTCGTTTGCTGAGATCAAGATGGAGCAGGAGACCTTACGTAAGGCACTTCAGTTCGCTCTTTGGAAGCTGGAAGCACTACGCTCTTGGGAAAAAGATAAGATCTTTGCTGAAATGAAATCCCTAGCACAAGCTATGGAAGTGAAGCCCAAAGACTTCTTTGCGCCATTGTTTGTTGCCGTTGCTGGTACCACAGCGTCAGTGTCAGTGTTTGATTCCATGACGATCTTGGGGCCAGATATGACGCGCGCACGTCTGCGCCATGCAGTTAATGCTGTTGGCGGTCCTTCTAAGAAAGAAGCCAAACGTTGGGAAAAAGAGTTCGCTGAGCTATAAAAGCACAGTAAGCGCTACGAAAAAGGCCGATCACTTCATCAGTGATCGGCCTTTTTTTATGGTCCAAATACATCTTTAGGAGGTAGTGAACACCTTGGTTTTGTCGTCCAAGGCAGAAACCTGGTCATGGATATGACGTGTGCTGCTTTCAATGCTGCCAATGTCGCTGCTGTCACGTTGTAGTTGTTGCGCGATACGGTCCATCTCTTCGCTCATATGCACCGCCGTTTTCGCTACTTCTTGAATGGAGCGTGCCATATCGACAGAAGACAACGAACTGGTTTGTGCATGTTGCTCAATTTCGCGAATCGCATGGGAGGCTTTTTCGCTGTATTGCTCAATCGAATGCAGGTTATCTTGGCCGCTGGCCATGGTGTCGATTGCCGTTTGAGTAGAGCTTTGGATCGTGCCAACAATGTCAGTAATCTTCGCTGTGGCGTCCACAGTTTTCTCAGCGAGCGAGCGTACTTCATCGGCAACCACTGAGAAGCCACGACCCGCTTCGCCTGCACGAGCCGCTTCGATGGCAGCGTTTAAGGCAAGCAGATTGGTTTGATTGGCCAAGTCATTGATCATGCCAATCACATCATCAATGTCTTTTGATAGGCGGCCAAGTTCGTTTAATTGGCGACCTGTTTCATTGACTACTTCGATCGTCTGACCAAGATTGGACAGCGCACCATTAATAGTTTCTGCGCCAAGTTTGGCGGATTCGTAAGTGTGTTTGGATTGTTCACTCAGCTCTTCAGTCGTGCTGGAAATACTGCTGATGGTGGTAGAGATTTCCTCTGTCGCGGCTGCCAAAGAGTTTGTTTGCTCAGTCACCGAACGGTTACTGCTGGCAATATTAGCGACGGCACCATTTAGTTCACCCACGCGGCCACTGACATCACGAGTCGTGTGCACGACATCACCGATGACAGAACCCAAGCCAGAAGTCATTTCGTTAACCGAACTGCACAGTGAGTCGAATTCATCGTTGCGTTTATGATTGATGGCTAAACGAGCACTTAAATCGCCATCTTTCACTTTACCCAAGTCACGTATGATTTGGCTTAAGGAACGGTTTACGCTACGACCAATGGCCATCATCATTAGAGCGGCCAACACCGCAACAATCACACTGACGACGATGACGCTAATCGCGGCTTGATCGGATTGCGCTTCTGCCTGCTGTCGAGCATTGCGTACAGCTTGGCGAAGTTGTTCTTGCGCCTGATTAGTCGTGGCATTGTACTGATCACGAATGTTATCAAACTCGCGCTCCAGAGCCGTTAGGCGAGCGACGACCTGACCATAGTCTTGTACTTTAGCGTAGTAGGCTTGAATCACCTCACCAAAGCGCTCTTCGAGGCCGAAGTTAACGACGCGCTGGTAGAATTTCTCATAGCGGCTTTCGAAGGCTTCTTTGTTTGCCGGCGTTGGTTCAAATAAGAAGTTTTTTTCTGCTTCACGTACTGGTAAAAACTCTTGTTTGACTAAGCTTAGGAACGATACTTTTTCGACCACTTCATCGCCGAGGACTAATAGCTCGCCTTTCATGCCTGAGCTGGCGGTAAAGCCGATTTGCTGTTTAAGCGTGACTAGGTTTTTTAGGGTATTGGAATATGTGATCAGTTGTTCACGCAGTTGCGTCAGCAGTTTCTTAGTTTGAGGGTCTTGTGCCAGTTCGATATCCTTTTCGACAATGGTTTTATATTCTTCAGACGTGGCGGCAAGAGTGGTTAAAAAGTCTTGATAGCTTGTATCGTCTAGTTGATCCAGTTGCTCGTACAAAGACATATTGGAGATCACTAGGGTAGACAGATCATTTTGAACTTTTGCGGTTGCTTCGAAGCGCTCCGAAGCTGAGGTTTGTGCATTCATGCCGTTCAGTGCGACGACCGTGACAATGATGAAGCCGAGAATGGCGCCACCAAGAAGGATCATCAGCTTGGCTTTAAAACTTAGGTTTGCCAACATTACATTCACCTACTTACGTTTTTGTTTTTTATAGTAATGACTAGGTATTTCCGATGTTACTCCCTGAGTATTTAGTCTTATGTAAGTTTTGTAAATAGCTAAGCGTCAGAAATGTGTAAGTTTGTAAGTCGAATAACGGTTTAATCGATGCGGTGAGGATCGACGCTGATATGAGTTTGATGGCGGCCGATCATTTCTAACTCGCCGTGATAACGTTGCTCTCCGGTGGTGGTAAAAGTAAAGCGAAAGCGACGACGTATACGCGGTTGGCCTTTATAGAATACCGGGCGCCAGCTAATGCCATAGACGGCATCGTCTAATATTTGCAAGTCGAGTTTTTGACAATATTGCTTAGCTCGCGCTAACGCCAGCTCGCGAATTTTGAAGTTTTGCCAAAGTAGTAGTGCCAAGGCGATCAATGAAAAGCCAAGAGTAAGATCGGGTAAGGTTAGGTTCATAGCGCTTTGTCTAACAAAAAGAGTTAGCAAGAGTAACAAAAGGGCGGGAAAAAAAGAAACACGCTTCCCCAAAAGCAGGAGAGAGAAAGAGGAAGCGTGTTTTATGCAGAAATTAACCTTCGGTCAATCACTTATTTGCACGAATTTGGTCATTCGGGGCAGCGAATGAGTGGAAGCCAAACGAGTCGTGTGCAAAACCGTGAGCCAGTCTATCTAACCTTAGGCGGCTGCCAGTGCCTGCTCTGCATAAAGTTGTATGACCCACTGCTCAACACGTTGATCGGTTAGGTCAAATTGCTGGTCTTCGTCGATCGCAAGGCCGACAAACTCTGTTTTGTCGGCGTTTACGCCACGAGACGCTTCAAAATCATAACCTTCAGTCGACCATTGGCCGATGAAGGTTGCGCCGGTATTGGCGAGTTTTTCATGGAGCCAACCGATCGCATCAACAAAGTAATCGCCGTAACCGAATTGGTCGCCTAGGCCGTATAGGGCGATAATTTTGCCTGATAGGTCCAGCTCGGAAAGGGCGTCACCGACTTCCTCCCAATCTGCTTGGATACCACCAAAGTCCCATGTAGGAATTCCGAGGATTAAAAAATCGTACTCGAGTAGCTGGCTGATATCAGAGTCTTTGATATCGTGCATCTCGACGGCTTGATCCAGTTCGGCAAATTGTTGCTGGATCTTTTGGCCGACCATTTCGGTGTTAGAAGTATCGGTGCCGTAAAAAAGTCCGATGGTGTTCGTAGTGCTCATAGTGTCCTCAATGTTACTGCATACTGCCTAGTTGGTGGCTTAATACCCCAAAGCGCTTAAGGCAGGCCTTTTCAATGTCTTGTTTCGCAAGGCCAGTATCAGCGTTGATACGCTTTGCGAGTGAAACGCCTGAGCCTTGCTGACTCAGGGCTTTACGAATTGCAACTTCAATTTGGTATTCGGGTACTGTCATGTTGGCAATGATCGGGAAACCGAGTTCCAGTGCCGTAAGTGTTAAACCGACTTCTTTCGCCAGCTGCTGGGCACTGTATTTAGTATCTGATTCCAACAGGTTTTGGCTGTTAAATAACTTCTTTTGGCAGCCTTCGCATTTAGCAAGATGGCTACGAATCTGAATGTGTTCAATAAACTGAAAAATGACACTGTACAACTTGCCGATTAAAGCGAGCTGCTTGCCTTCTTGAGCGAGCAGATGATGCAGATCTTTGCTGAGCGCTTGAGTCTGAGGCAAGGCGAGGGAAGCGCCTGTTTCTTGGCCCACATGGCGAGCGAAGAAGCTTTGCGCTTGTGCCACCGGTTCGCCAGTGACAGTGGCTAATTGCTCCCAGCTAATGAATAGCTGAATCCAGGCGAAATTTTTTGGCTGTGCCACTTCCCAATCGACCACTGAGTCTTGAAACACAGGTTGCACTTGAATAGCGGTCACTTCATCGGTGTGATGTTCAGAGTGAGCAGTGTTAAACGTAAAGTAAACGCCTGCTGAAATATGCTCTTGTATGGTGACGGGTTGGCTGATTTGAAGGGTCTGCTGAATAAGCTTTAAACCACTTAAAGGCGCTTTGACACGCTGGTAACCGGACAGCCAGCGAGCACAGGTAGAAACAATAACGCCTGCCTCATCAAATAATTCACTCGCTTGTAAAATCATGTCTAATCATCCGTCAATCCTGAGAATGATTACTATTTAATAGCTTCTTAGATTTTAATGCAAGTGCTTCTCATTTAAATTTACAAAAAAATTTAAATCAGTTGTAACGAACGTAATAAGGTGACGCCAATACTGGTGCTCAGCAGCGATAATAAGGTGGTAAGCACAATGATGTTGGCCGCTAACACGGCGTTGCCATTCATGGCGCGCGCCATGATATAGCCTGCCGATGCAGAGGGTGAAGAAGAGAGCAGGAATAATACGCCAAGCTCAATGCCTCTAAAGCCAACTAAGTAACCGCCAAGTGTTAAGGCAACAGGCACTAAAGCTAACTTGCCAATAGTGGCATATAAAGAAGGCATTAGATCTTGCTTCAAAGCTTGGAAGCGCAGTGAGGCGCCAGCACATAACAGTGCTAATGGTAAGGTCATGCGCGCAAAATAATTGCCCGCTTGGGTGACTATCTCCGGGAGTTGCACATTTAGCTGATTTGCAAGAAACGCAGCAACAATGGCTAAAATAAGTGGGTTCTTGGCAATCGAGATTAGGGAATCACGAATGCTTTTGTTGGCGCTCATGGAGCGATTGATCGTGATGACAGACAGCACATTGTAAAGCACCATCACGCCGCCAAGATAAGCAGATGCCACCGCTAATGCTTCATCACCATAGGCATTCATGGCATAGGCCAAGCCAATAATGGCCATATTGGAGCGAAACGCGCCTTGCACAACAATACCGCGATCGGATTTGTTGCGGATGACTTTCGCTGCGACCAGTTCTAAAAATAGATAACTGATAAAGGTGGCAATGATACCGTAAACCATCAAGCCCACATGGCCATCAGGGTCGGTATTGTTTTGCGTAATACTGATAAATATTAAGGCAGGCATGGCGACGTTGAAGACAACTTTGGAAGCAACGCTAACGAAGTTGTCGTTAATCATGCCGACTCTTTCTAAAATGACCCCGACGATCAGTACTAAAAAGATTGGCGCCGTGATGGAGATCGAAAACTCCACCACCGATAAAAAGTCACCCATGTGTCTGCCTTAAATATTATATGAGCTAATTAATCGTTGTTTTCGAAACGGTAGCCCGCGCCGTAAACAGAGTGGATAACATTAAGCTCAGGTGCCACAACGGCGATTTTCTTACGTAGTTTCTTAATGTGACTATCGATCGTACGGTCACTCACCACACGGCTGTCGGTGTAGATGCTCTTCATGATCATGTCACGGCCAAATACACGGCCTGGCTCTTTGATCAAAAGTTGTAGCAATTGGAACTCAACAGTCGTTAGGTCGATTAGCTCACCTTTATAAGTGGCACGTAGGCGATCTGCATCCAAGTCAAAGCCATCTGTCTTAGGTGCTTCTGTCTGGTCAAGCTCGACACGACGTAGGTTAGCTTTAACACGCGCAACGATTTCACGTGGGCTGAAAGGCTTACAAACGTAATCATCGGCACCCATTTCTAGACCGATTAGACGGTCAATTTCTTCAGCTTTTGCTGTCACCATGATGATGGGCATGCCACTGAATTGACGTACTTGCTTACATACTTCGACACCATCAAGGCCTGGAAGCATTAGGTCGAGCAACATCAAGTCTGCTTGATTATTTTTTAGGTAATCGACAACTTGATCACCACGGTCGATGTGGTGATATTCATAGCCTGCTTGCTCAAGGTAAGCGGCCATCAATTCTGCCAATTTTGGTTCGTCTTCTACAATCAGTACTTTGCTCATAGTTTCAAGTCCATATTAATTTAGAGGGAATTCGACGCGTATCCCCAGACCACCATTAGGAGAATGGTAGGCGGAAATAGAGCCTTGATGTCCATCAACAATGCTCGTACAAATGGCAAGCCCTAGGCCGCGCCCACCTGTTGCACGATTACGTGAGTTTTCCACACGGAAAAACTGTTCAAAAATTTGTTTAATGTCTTCATCGCTTACACCAGGCGGTGTGTCTTCAAACAGCACGACCGCTTTTTTGCCTTCACGGGTGAGTGTGACGGTCAACTTGCCTGGGGCATTGGTGTATTTAAGTGTGTTATTCATTAGATTGGCAAACAATTGATGCAATCTGTCTTGGTCGCCAGTGATGTTAATTGGTGCTTTTTTGGCGAATACAAGTTCTAAATCTAACCCAGCTTCATCAAAGGGTAAACTCATTGATGATGCTGTTTGCTCAATAATATCGTTTAGGGTGACGTCTTCCATGGTGTAGTTCAAACTGCCCATGTCATGCATTGACAGTTGGTTTAAGTCGTCAATCAAGCGTGCAATGTGCACGGCCTCTTGTTGTAGCGAGCCTAATGAGTCTGGCGTGACCTTGATAATGCCATCTTGCATGGCTTCGATTTCGCCACGCAGAATCGCCACTGGCGTACGTAATTCGTGGGCGGTATCCGCCACCCACTTTTTGCGGGCCTCTCGCATGTGCTCAAGCGTCGAAGCCAAGTTGTTAAAATCTCTACCTAGGTCAGCTAATTCATCTGTCCCTTTGATTTTAATACGCGTATCAAATTGTCCCGCAGACAAGCGCTTGGTGGCTTGACGAACGGTACAGATAGGGCGACTCAGCCACTGCGCCAACGGCCACGTTAATAAGGCGGCAATGGTTAGCATAAAGGCTGAAATCAATAAGAAAGCCTCACCTTGTTGGCGCACGAAACTTAAAGTTTGATCCTGTACTAAAGCACGCATTGAGCGCAAGCCGACATAACCTACTAACTGATCGTCAACGCGTACTGGTTGGGTTTCCGCGTCAGTAAAAGGCACATCACCGATTAAATTTTGTTTGTCAGCGCCAAATAACAAAAAGCGCTGGCGGTAATATTGCGACGGATAGATAAGGTCAAGATTTGGGGTGCTCGGTGGTGGAATCAAGTCGCGAATATTTTCAAGCTTAGCCTGCTGCCAATCTTTTTCTAGGCGACTTTCTTGGACCAAAAAGTACCAATCGTCGTAATAAATGTATAGGTTGGCCGTACGGCTGGCCATTTGTTGTAAAAAGTCACGGTCGCGCTCGGTCGCGTAGGTAACAAAGCCACGGTCAAAACTCCATTGGAAAACTTGCCACATGGAGACAATCAAAAGAATGTTGCTCAGCACAAATACTAAAAACAGTTTGTGCCGAATCTGGAAGCTTTTTGAGCCAAACATATTGGTTATCGCTGTGCCTAAGTTATTGGTTGGAATAATTTTGATCGATCAATCAAACCATATTACAACGAACTTTCAAACAGCGGGAGAGCGAGTCTGTCACATTGTCAGCAAATAATGAGGAATCACTATCAACTCTGGTCGCTTGATAGTTGATCTATTGCGATCAGTGCTTGGCCTTTTTGCTTACGTGCTTGGCATTCCCAAAAAACGTTCTTATTACAACGAGCGCATTGACCTAAATCCATATCCTTTTCAATCTGCTTGATAGCGATGCCTTTGCCTGGGTAGGTGTGTGCTGCACCGATGTGATCAAGGACTCCAAAGCGCCTTAACTGCTCTAGTTGCCACAAGTAACGCACGACTAAATGTACTTCGGTGCCCATGGCACGACGTTGGTCCGTCAGTTGTTTTAAAAAGTGCGCACCCTGAATATCGATTGCCGACAAGCCGCGGCATAAAATGACCCAGTGGTCTTTGTGAGGCATGGAGTGCTCGATGTCTTGAAATTGTTTAGCCATCGAATCCACTGAACCAAAATAGAGTGGGCCATCTAAGCGAATGAAATGAATCTGAGGACAGGTCTCTAAATCGAAGTGCATGATGTTGTGAAAATAGCGCCCTTCATCCGTTTCCATTGGCGCCAAGATACGCACATTGGGTTTGGCTGTTTGATTTAAAAACAGCGCCAAGCTCAGCCCGACACCCACCAAAATGCCAAACTCTAGACTAATGCCAACCGTACCAACAAGCGTCACCAGTGCAATAACAAGCTCGCTACGACTGGTTTTGCCATAATGAATTAATTCTTTAAACTCAATTAAGCGCCAGCCTACCAGCATAATAATGCCTGCCATAGCGGGGATTGGTAGGTGTGAAAACAACGGCGCAATTAAACTTAGAATGAGCAGTAAAAATACACTGGAGAAAATAATCGCCAGCGGTGTTCTAGCGCCTGCTTCGACATTGATGCCGCTACGAGTAAACGAGCCGGAGCTCATGTAGTTAGAGAACAGACTGCCGACGATGTTGGACATGCCTTGGCCGACAAACTCGCGGTTGGTATCTACTTCTTGTTGGGTTTTAAGGGCAATGGCTTTTGAGATGGAAGCGGCTTCTAGCAAGCCAATTAATGCCAGCACAACCGCGCCAGGGGCCAGCTCACGCAAGGTGGCTGATGAAAATTCAATAAGCGCAAACGGGGGAATGGCTTCATTAAGCTCACCCACTAGAGGCACACCATGAGCGCCAGCATTCAAAAAATAGCCCGCCACACTGCCGATAATTAAAGCCAACAAATAATGCGGCAGCTTGGGCATAATCGCCCTGATGAGAATGGCCGAGCCTATGGTGACCAGCGTAATGGTGAGTGAATACATGTTGACTGCAGGTGTGACGCTAAAGAGTGCGCCAATGAACTTGGGCAGTTGCTCAGGTCTTGGCAGCTCTGCGGTCAGCGCATGTTGTACTTGGCTTAGCATGATTAAAAATGCTGCGCCGGTAATAAAACCTACCATTACCGCATGGGAAACAAAGTTAGTAAGATTACCAAGCTTGGCAAGACCCAGTGCCAGCTGAATTAAGCCAGCCAAGAAGGTGATGGCTAAGGCTGCCTGAATAAATTCTGCCGAGCCTGGTGCATAGAGGCCAGAGAGGGTTGAGAAAAGCAGTGCAGAAATAGCGGTCGCTGGGCCACAAACCATATGCCAAGACGAGCCAAATAGTACGGCAATGATGGGCGCCACCATGGCGCTGTAAAAGCCATACTCTGCTGGTAGGCCTGCAATCGCGGCAAAGGCGATCCCTTGTGGAATAGACATTGAGGCACATGTTATTCCTGCAATGACATCGGCTTTTACAGTTGCGCCATTAACGAACGTTAGCCAAGGTAGCCATCGGTGCAGGATGCGTGACATGAATGTCTCCTCAAGAGATAGGGTAAAATAGCATTATAATTAAACGTTCGTTTAATAAAAACCATTTAACCAAATTTAACAACTTCTGTGGTTCGCTGTGCGAAAGCGCAACAAAGGCCTGCATTGTAACGTGTTATAGCTAGCTCTGTATGAAAAGGGCGTCATTTGTTAATGAAAAAGTCACAAGGTTGTTTCCTAACATGGCACTTAGCGTTAGAATTTTGTTTTTTCTAAATGACCGAATAGTAGGAAGATGTAATGGGCAGAGCCTATCAGAACCGAAAAGAGTCCATGGCGAAAACCTCGGATCAAAAAGCCAAGGTTTACAGTAAGTACGGACGTGAAATTTATGTATGTGCGAAATCAGGCGGCATCGATCCAGATGGTAACCTTGCGCTACGTAGTTTGATTGACCGCGCCAAGAAGGATCAAGTACCGACCCACGTAATCGAAAAAGCACTCGACAAAGCCAAAGGTGGCGGCGGTGAAGATTTTGACACGGCTCGTTACGAAGGTTTTGGCCCTGGCAACACCATGGTCATCGTCGATTGTTTGTCGGATAACCCAAACCGTACCTTCGGTGATGTACGTACTTGCTTTAACAAAGTGAAAAGCAAGATCGGCACCCAAGGCAGTGTTTCGCACATGTTTGATCACTCTGCGATCTTTGTATTTGCTGCAGAAGACGAAGACACTGTGATGGAAGCTTTGCTGGAAGCAGACGTTGACGTTACTGACATTGAATACGATGAAGGTAAAGCAAGCGTATTTACGCCTAACACAGAGTACGGCAAAGCGCGCCAAGCCATCGTCGACAACTTCCCAGGCGTTGATTTTGATGTGGATGAGATTCAGTTCATCCCGCAAATGACGACTGAAATCTCAGGCGAAGATGTTGAGCAATTCGAGCGTTTCCTAGATCTATTAAACGATCTAGATGATGTTCAGCGTGTTTACCATAACGCTGAATACTAAGCGCTAAGAAATAATCCCTCTTTGATGGCGAGCTCATGTAAATGAATCGTGCTCAGGAGGGATTTTTTTATGTGAGGAAAATATGGATCAAAGGCCCGAGCCACCTGAAGATTGGGAATGCTGCGAAAGCGAGTGTTCACCCTGTGTTTGGGATACCTATTATGAAGAGCTGCGCGAGTGGAATGCTCAGCAAAAAGCCTTGAAGGAAGCCCAACAAGCTAACGCGTCAAAGGCTAATAATGAAAAATAAAAACCGCAAAAAAGCCTCAGCTAAACAAAAAGCCGTCCGTTCTCCGTGTATCAATATCTGCGAATTGAATGATGAGAACGTGTGTATTGGCTGCTACCGCACCGGCAAAGAGATTAGCCGCTGGGGCAAAATGACTCGCGATGAGCAGCTGGCCGTGGTAGAAAAAGCCCAACAACGGGAAGCGGCCAGCCCTTATGTCAATTAAGGTCTAAGAGTCACTTGGTTGTGCATTTTTCAGTGCAATCCATTGTGACATATACTGCGTGCTTTTCATCGAATGATGGCGCGCCAGTCGACCCAAAAAGAAATTGTTGCGCAAACGGTCTTTGAGCTGCAATTGAATCTTAAGTCGACCGATAAGGCTGTCTTGCCAAGTGCTTTGCTCGTAACGTTGCGTGATGATTTGATGGCCATTATGCTGCATGAGCGCGTAACTTTTGGTGTCTTGGTATAAGCTGACTGCGGCCGCAACAAATTCCTCTACATCGTCTGTTACTATACCGTTCCAAGGTAGTTTACCGGCCATCGCTTCAGCGCCGACCGTCGTAGTAATGCTTGGGGTGCCAACCTGCATTGCCTCCACCAATTTACCTTTAATGCCAGCACCGAAGCGTATCGGGCTTAGCATGATGCGTGCGTCTTCAATGACTTCAAGCGCATTATCAGCCCAGCCTTTTACTAAAAAACCTTCTTTTTCATTGTGTAACTGCGTTGCTTTAGGTGGTGGGTAAGCGCCATAAATATTCAGCTTAGCTTGCGGCAATTGCGCGCGGATCTTGGGCCAATACACTTGCTTTAGTTGTAGCACCGCATCCCAATTAGGTGCGTGGCGAAAGTTGCCGATAAATACAAAATCTTGGCGCTCAGCAAAGCTCTTTGCTCGCAGAGATTGCGTATCAAGCATAAAGGGTAAGTGCATAACGTGTGTGTCGGGGACTTGAAAGCTGTCTTTAAGTAGAGCGGTCTCGAACTCTGAAATCATCAAGGTTAAGTCGCTACGATAAATGGCCGCGATTTCGCGCACTCCCAAGTCACTGTGCATGTCACTCAGTTCAAACGCTCGATTTTGCTTGATAGCTGTATGACGTGCGTCACGTAACGAATGCAGGTCTTCGGTATTAAGTACGCGTAAGGCATTGGGTGCGTATTTTTCGACGCGCCAACCGAACTGCTCTTCCATCATGAAGCGATCAAACACGACGATGTCGGGATTGAGAGAGGCAATGTAGTCATTGAAACTGTCATGATTGAGTTCAATGGCTTGACTGGTGACGCCATAAAGCTTCAGGTCTTCCATGTGCTCGCCTGTCTGTGCGGGGGAGGCAAACTCCACGTCCCAATCTTGTGCGCGAAAGGTTTTGATCAGTTGCATCATGCGGCTGCCTGCAGCCGAGGAGTTGGGCTCTGGCCAGACATAGCCAATAATTAAAATTTTCATAAAGGAGGCGTAATTGATTTACCGAGCAAATAAAGAAAAGGGACAAGTATTGCTGGGTATTGTATCATGTGCGCCAACTTTGTGTTGTCGGCCTATGACGGGCCGAATGACATGTGATGGAAACATGACGTTGAGACTTAACTATGATCATTAAGCCGAAAATTCGTGGATTTATTTGTACAACGACACACCCAACCGGTTGTGAGCAAAATGTCCTAAACCAGATCGCTAAAACAAAAGCGAATGGCGAAATCAAAAATGGCCCTAAAAAAGTATTGGTAATCGGTTCATCAAGCGGTTACGGCCTATCTTCTCGAATCGCAGCAGCCTTCGGCTCTGGTGCGGCGACTATTGGTGTGTTCTTTGAAAAGCCAGCGACTGAGAAGAAACCTGGCACAGCGGGTTGGTACAACGCTGCAGCATTCGATAAAGCAGCTCACAAAGCAGGTTTGTACGCGAAAAGCATCAATGGTGATGCGTTTTCAAACGAAGCGCGCGAGAAAGCTATTGAATTGATTAAAGAAGATCTAGGTGAGATTGACCTAGTGGTTTACTCATTGGCATCACCCGTGCGTAAAATGCCTGAGTCAGGTGAAGTGATCCGTTCAGTACTTAAACCTATCGGCGAACCTTACCGTTCTACTGCCATCGATACCAACCGCGATGTCATCATCGACGCTGAAATCGAGCCTGCAACTCAGGAAGAAGTAGAACAAACTGTTACGGTTATGGGTGGCGAAGACTGGGAGCTTTGGATGTCGGCGCTGGCTGAAGCCGGTGTATTGGCCGAAGGTGCGCGTACCGTTGCTTACTCTTACATTGGCTCTGACATCACTTGGCCGATTTACTGGCACGGTGCCCTAGGTAAAGCCAAAGAAGACCTAGACCGCGCAGCAAAAGAAATCGATGCTAAGCTTGCTCTGCAGGGCGGTGGCGCCAACGTAGCCGTTCTTAAATCTGTTGTAACGCAAGCGTCTTCAGCGATTCCTGTGATGCCTCTATACCTATCTATGGTATTCAAGGTGATGCGCGAAAAAGGTCTGCACGAAGGTTGTATGGATCAAATCTACCGTATGTTTGCTGAGCGTTTATACAACGACAATAACCCAGCAGAATTAGTAGATGATAACAATCGTCTACGTCTTGATGATTGGGAATTGCGTGAAGACGTGCAGCAGGCGTGTCGCGACCTATGGCCACAAATTACCGACGCAAACCTATTCGCTGAAACCGATTACCAACTGTACAAGGATGAGTTCTTGAAGCTGTTTGGTTTTGGTGTTGAAGGCGTTGATTATGAAGCGGATGTGGATCCTCAAGTTCCGTTTGATGTGATTACACTTTAAGACATTTGCTTACATGCTTTTGTAAAAAGGAGACCTAGGTCTCCTTTTTTTTGTGTCAAGATTCTTCTATGATGGTGTAACGATTAGGAGAACAAACATGCCCTTAAAAAAGTTTATCATCGTGACGGCAACGTTCGCGTCACTGCCGGCATGGTCGCAAACCATTACCCGTGAACCGGTAGAAGTGCTCTACGGTAATCAGGTTTACAGCGGCACACACCAAGTCGTTCACAATACTCCAGAAGGTGTCACTGTCATTCCGCCAGAGCAGCCAAAGAACAATGTGCTAGCCAATATGGTGGTCTCCGCTAATCCCAGTCAATTGTCCTACCTAGAAGAGTCTAACATCGCTAAGCGTGAGCAAGAGATTTATCGAGAGGTCAATCAGCGTACTGAAGAGGCACCGTTTACGGTGTTGTTTACAGGTCATATTCCTGAAGAGATTCAACAGCGTCGTTTAAGTATGATGCCAGAAGTCGGTATTTTTGGTGATCAGCTTGAAAAGTTAGAAGCAGACCAAGCAGAGATTCATGGTACACCTGATGAAGGTGAGTTTACCGAAGTTATTCCAGGTAACCGTGTAATGGGAGAGGCACCGCAAGGCAGCACGCCAGTAACGCCTGAGAGAGAGCAAAATGCAGAGGCGGAGACGCTAAGCAATGAAGAAAAGCTTGAGCGTCTCATCGGTGGTTAATTATTGAATCGCCACCGATTGCCAAATATCTAAATCCTGCCATTTGTTGGTGATAAGAAGTCGAGCGGCTTGGTCTTGCTCGACTTTTTCATTTACGTAAGCCAAAAACGCCTCACGATCTAGCCCTTCTAGAGCAGCAATCCAGTTGTCACGATCGTCAAATTGATGTTCTGGTTCGACAATGTGAGGCCATTCACGTAGGGCTTCTTCTTTGAGGCTAGTGGGAGGTTTTTTGAACGCTGCCAGCAATGCCTCTCTTGCTTGATCAAAGTCTTGTTGGGAAATGTTGTCGCCCCATTCTTGCTCATCAATGAAGCGTTCAATTTCGTTGACCAGTTTCTGTGTGCTGATTTTGGGTGATTGCACCAAAAAACCAATGGCTGGCGTTTTTTCAATGGTCTGATTGGTGACCGCCACGATGTAGCCATACTGCTTTTCGGTGCGAAATTCATGATAGAAACGCGCACTGAGAAGTTGGCTTAAAATACGTACGTATGCACGCTCTTGGTAGCTGGCATCGTTGGTGTCTGCGGCAATTAAATTGTACAGCACTGTACTGTCGGAGCTGCTGGTCTCGAATGGGAAAATATAACGCTTAGAGGGCTCAAACTCATTTAGCTGGACGTATTGATAGGCGTGTTCCCCAAGTTTAGGTGCTAGGTTTGTCTGCATGGTTTGTGACAGCTGTTGCGCTTGTGTTGCGGTGAAGTTACCTGTCATGTAGCCAGTGAAGTGGAACGTTTGTAGCTGGCGCTCAATAAACTGGTTAATCTCTTCTAGACTGATGTCGGCCAACTGCTGTTGCATGAGCTCTATACTTGAGTTGCCCTTAACGGCCACTTGGCTGAAGTAATGACGCGCTAGCGCGTAGGGGGGTTGCGAATCCAGATTTCTTAGGCCTTTGGCAACTTCTTCGCGCGCCAGTTCTAAACGCTCAGGTGTGGCGCGAAATGCCATGAGTTTTTCAATCATCTGCTCAAAGAATTCGGCCTGTTTGTCACTGTAGCCATTGGTACGAAGTGTCAGACCGTTGCGATGGGGGTAAAGTTGGTAACCCAGTCCGGCCATAAACGGTTGATAGGTACTTTCACTGGTGGCATCGCTAAACAGTCGTGCCCACAGTTGTAAGGTTAGGCAGTCGCGGCGGCTGGGATCTTCAAGAAAACCAAAATAGCCAAAAATCATGCCGTTGGGGTTTTGGTATTGGCCATTAGCTCGGTACCAGAAGTCAAAACCAGATTGCTCGGTCAAACGTTGCGGTTGTGCATCGGTTTGGCCTAACAAGCTTAAATCTTTAGGTATAAAGGGATTGCTGTCAGGGAGTCCATATCGATCAGAAAGCGGCTCAGTGAGTTGGCGGTAGGGCCAGTCCTTGGTGAGAAGAGACTGGCGATACTGGCCATTATAAAGTGGCTCGGTGCGCCATTTACTTTCGTTTTGTGCCCAGTTATCTGGAAATAGGCGATCGCTTTGCCATTGGACAATGACTTGATCCGGATCGAGCTGCTGTAACAGTCTTTCAATGGCTGCGTCAGGGGCGTGCTGAGTGATATGAAAACTGTTAAGCAGTTCAGTGGCGCTGACGTCTAAGGCTCGGCTCGATAAAACTTGTGCTAAGCGCATTGGGGCAACGTAGTCGCGGTGCTCAAAATTGAGCGCGCTTAGGGTTTGAATTTCGTCTAAGTAGTCGCTGGAAATATCTGCTTGGCGTAGATTGTTAATGGCCTTGAAAAGTCTAGCGATGACTTGGTCGCGTTGTGTTACGCCGGCTTCGGTAAGGCTTAGCGTTATAGCAAACATGGCTTGCTGGCCATCGTCTTGCTTCAGGCTGACATGTAAAGATTGCGCCCAGCCATTACGTTTAAGATCAGCAAACACGGAATTTTGTGATTCGTCACCAAGTACGTACGACAAATAGCGCGTCGGCTGACTGGCGTAGTTTTGGGTTTGGCTATCGATGGGGAAGAGCAGTTTTACGACGTTCTTTTCGGTGTTGGTCTTAAAAAATTGGATGGTCTTAGGCTGCGTCACCAGTGTCGGGAGTGCTGCGGATGAGCTCGCTACGTGGTGGTTGGTGATGCCATCAAAATATTGTCGGGCGTAGCCTTCAAGTAACTCAAGCGGCTGTTTTGCGACCAGTGTCAGCACCATGTTATCAGGCGTGTAATGTGCCTGATAAAACTCCTTGAGGCTTTTTCTAAGCTCGCTGGTCTCTAGATTGCCTAGCGTGTCTAGATTGCCCACGGTAAAGCGGCTGGCAGGGTGTTTGGGATTGTATAGTTGCTTTAACGACTCATGACTACGGCGATTTTCATCGTTGAGTTTTGCACGATACTCCGCGTCGACGGCGTGAATTTCACGTTCAATGTACTGAGCATCGAGTGTCGGTGAGATGAAAAATTGCGCAAAGCGATCCAACGCCTCACTGTAGTGATCAGGCAATATGTCAAAGTAGTAATTGGTTAGCTGTGCACTGGTGTAGGCGTTGTGTGAGCCACCTTTGGCGCGGATGAAGGCTTGATAAGCGTCGGCTTCAGGGTATTTTTCGGTGCCTAAAAACAGCATGTGTTCTAGTAGGTGGGCAATGCCTGCGTGTTCGTTAGGGTCCTGATAATTGCCCGCGCCAACAGCTAACGAGGCGGCGGAGCGCTCAGCATTTGGATCGGACACTAAAATGACTGTTAGGCCGTTGTCGAGTGTTAGGGTGGCGTACTCATTAGAGTCGCTAAGGCTTTTACCATGAATGGTTTGCATAGATTTGGCTACGGCTGAAAAACTCACTAAAACTACGCTAGCGATGATGGCTAGCGAGACGAGAAGGGGGCTGAGTCGGCTAATAAATAAAGTCATGGCATCAGGCTAACCTGATGCCATGTAAGAGTGCAAGCTTGGTGCACAAAAAATAACCAATCGCTACTATTTGGGTTGGGCGTCGATGGATTGACCATTAACTTCTAGGCTGTCGTCGCCCATTAGATATAAATAGAGCGGCATGATGTCAGCCGGTGTTTTAAGGGTATTTGGGTCTTCGGCTGGATAAGCAAAGGCGCGCATGCTGGTTCGAGTCGCACCGGGGTTGATAGCGTTGACACGAATGTTGGAGATATTTTCCATTTCATCAGCAAGCAACTGCATCATGGCTTCGGTAGCAAACTTAGATACTGCATAGGCGCCCCAGTAGGCTTTGGCTTTGCGGCCGACACTTGAGCTGGTAAAGACGATAGAGGCGTGTGGTGCTTTTTGTAGCAGTGGCATCAATGCTTGGTTTAATAAAAACGGTGCGTTGACGTTGACGCGCATCACCTGCTCAAACGTGCTTGGCTCGAAGTTGGCAAGAGGGGTGCGTGCTCCGAGCAAACTGGCGTTGTGTAAAATACCGTCTAAGCGTCCAAATTCACTCTCGATGGTATTGGCGAGCTCGATGTAGTCATGTTCGGCTGCAGTGTCTAGATTCAGAGGAACGATGGCGGCTTGAGGGTACCCTTGGGCATCGATTTGGTCGTAAACCTGCTCAAGCTTTTTGGTGGTGCGCCCAAGTAAGATAACGGTGGCACCATGAGCGGCATATTGTAAGGCCGCTTCTTTACCAATGCCGTCACCAGCACCCGTTACCAGTATCACTTTATCCTGTAATAAGTCGTTTGCTGCTTGATAGTCTAGCATCACAGCCTCCTGAGCTTAGTTCGGTTTTTGGGTGTGCATCATGTAGTTTACAGATACATCTTTATCGTTCAGCTTGTATACTTTTGTCAGTGGATTGTAGGTCAATCCAGTCATATGGGTGACATCAAGGCCTGCTTTACGAGCAAATTGACTTAGCTCGGCGGGTTGGATGAATTTGGCGTAATCATGCGTGCCTTTAGGTAACATTTTTAGTACATATTCCGCCCCCACAATGGCAAATAGGTAAGCTTTAGGGTTGCGGTTAATGGTTGAGAAAAATACGTGGCCGCCAGGCTTGCAAAGCTTCATGCAGGCTTGAATCACTGAGGCTGGGTCGGGGACGTGCTCCAGCATTTCTAGGCAGGTAACCACGTCGTATTGCTCAGTTTCGCGCTCAGCAATTTCTTCGGCTGTGATGCGCTCGTAGTCGATCTCAAGACCGCTTTCTTCAAGGTGAAGCTTGGCGACAGCAAGTGGCGCTTCGCCCATATCAATGCCTTTCACTGTGGCGCCCATTTGCGCTAAAGCTTCGGACAAAATGCCACCGCCACAGCCAACGTCGATGGCTTTTTTGCCGTTTAGGTTGGCACGCTCATTGATGTAGTTGGCACGTAGAGGGTTGATGTCATGCAAAGGCTTAAATTCGCTGTTTTTGTCCCACCAGCGGCTTGCTAGGGCTTCGAATTTAGCAACTTCATCCAAGTCTACGTTGGTGGTTTTGTTTTGCTCTGAGGTCATCTCTCGTTCCTATTCTTGCGTGGCTACAGGCGAAAAATCTCTGCTTACACTGATTATTCGAGCGATTTGCCTGTTTGGATTACCGCATTATAGCGATTCTAGGGCAGGCAACAAACTAATGTATTGTCCTAAGTTACGGATTTTTCTTATATTGTGATGCTTGCCTGCGTGTGATTCTGCATTTTTTGCTGAATTAGGGCGTTTTATCTGACACGCATCTGAGGGTTTGCCTGATAAGTAAATAAAAGCACCATTGATGATGGGTGTTAATGAAATGCTTGTGTTATAATGCCGCGCTTACAAAAAGTGGGTCAAAGCGCTTGTTAAGCAGTGATTGCATGCTTGATCTACTCCAAACATAAGGAACGGTAGTATCTATGGGTGAATTAGCCAAAGAAATTATTCCCGTCAGTATCGAAAATGAGCTGAAAGGTTCTTATCTTGATTACGCCATGAGTGTAATCGTTGGGCGAGCACTTCCCGATGTGCGTGACGGCCTAAAACCGGTGCACCGTCGCGTACTTTACGCGATGAATGAGCTTAAGAATGATTGGAATAAGCCCTACAAAAAATCGGCGCGTATCGTCGGTGATGTCATCGGTAAATATCACCCACACGGTGATTCTGCTGTCTACGAGACCATTGTTCGTATGGCGCAGCCTTTCTCGATGCGTTACACGCTGGTAGACGGCCAGGGTAACTTCGGTTCTGTCGACGGTGATAGTGCGGCAGCCATGCGTTATACCGAAATTCGTATGGCGCGTATTTCGCACCATATGCTGATGGATCTAGAAAAAGAAACAGTGGATTTCGTACCTAACTACGACGGTACGGAATACATGCCAGAAGTACTGCCGACGCGTATTCCAGGGCTATTGGTTAATGGCTCAGCGGGTATTGCGGTCGGTATGGCGACCAACATTCCGCCGCATAACTTGGGTGAAGTCATCGATGGCTGCCTGAATGTCATTGATAATCCTGATGTCACCATTGATGAGTTGATGGAGCACATCCCAGGGCCAGATTTCCCAACGGGCGCCTTCATTAATGGTCGTGCAGGCATAGTTGAAGCCTACAAAACTGGTCGTGGCCGCATCTACATGCGTGCCCGTCATCATATTGAAGATATGGAAAAGGGTAATCGCCAAGCGATTATCTTTACTGAAATCCCTTACCAGCTTAACAAAGCCAAAGTGATCGAAAAAATCGCTGAGTTGGTTAAAGAGAAGAAGTTAGAAGGCATTAGCGAGCTGCGTGACGAATCCGATAAGGAAGGTATGCGTATCGTTATCGAGCTGCGTCGTGGTGAAAACCCAGATGTAGTGGTCAATAATATCTTCACCCAAACACAGCTACAGACGGTGTTTGGTATCAACATGGTGGCGCTGGTTGATGGGCGCCCTGAATTGTTGAACCTTAAGCAGGTGCTAGAGTGCTTTGTGAAGCACCGCCGTGAAGTAGTAACACGTCGTACCATTTACGAATTACGCAAAGCGCGTGAGCGCGGCCACGTATTAGAAGGTTTAGCGGTAGCGCTGGCTAATATCGATCGTGTTATCGAGCTGATTCGTCAGTCACCGACGTCAGCAGAAGCCAAAGAGAAGTTGATTTCTGAAACCTGGGAGCCAGGCAACGTTATGGCGATGCTTGAGCGCGCGGGTGCTGATGCATGTCGTCCAGACGATTTAGATGCTGCTTACGGCTTCAATGAAGGCGTTTACCGTTTGTCACCTGAGCAAGCGCAAGCGATTCTAGATTTGCGTCTACACCGTCTAACGGGGCTTGAGCACGAGAAGCTGCTGGGCGAATACAAATCATTGATCGATTTGATTGCTGATCTTTTAGACATATTGGCCAACCCAGATCGTTTGATGCAAGTGATTCGTGATGAGCTTGAAGATGCTCGTGACCAATTTGGTGATACGCGTCGTACTGAGATTCTTACGTCTAAGCAAGATTTGACCATCGCTGATTTGATTGATGAAGCGCCGATGGTGGTGACGATCTCGGATACTGGTTATGCCAAAACGCAGCCACTTGAAGAGTACAAAGCGCAGCGCCGTGGTGGTCGTGGTAAATCTTCGTCAGGCATGAAAGATGAAGACCACATTAGCCACCTGTTAGTTACCAGCAGTCACGATACTGTCATGCTGTTCAGTAACTTCGGTAAAGTGTACTGGTTGCGCGTATTTGAAATTCCAGTGGGCAGTCGAGCTTCTAAAGGTCGCCCGATTGTGAACTTGTTGCCGTTGGCTGAGGGTGAGCATATCTCCGCCTTGTTGCCATTGACTGCGCCAGAAAAAACAGATGCAGACAGCGATGTGGACACCGAAGTTGAAGACGGCGAAGACGTAGCGGCTAGTAGCTACATCTTTATGGCGACAGCGAACGGTACTGTGAAGAAAACGGCGATGGAGCACTTTGCTCGTCCACGTTCAAGCGGCTTGATTGCACTGAAATTGGATGAGACGGATGCCCTAGTGGGTGTTGCGCAAACCAGTGGCAATGATGACATTATGCTGGTTTCAAGTGCGGGTAAAACGATTCGCTTTAAAGAAACGGATGTGCGTGCTATGGGCCGTACTGCGTCTGGTGTACGTGGCATTAAGTTGGCGGATGACGCGAAAGTGGTGTCCCTGATCGTGCCAAGTGCCGAGACTGAAACAGCGGTGCTGATGGCTTGTGAAAACGGCTATGGCAAGCGCACTATGATCGATGAATTCCCCGTTTACGGTCGTGGTGGTCAAGGTGTTAAAGGTATTCAGGTGTCCGAGCGTAATGGCCCAGTAGTGGGTGCGACGCAAGTTGAAGAGTCGGACGAAGTGATCTTGATTACCGACATGGGTACGTTGGTGCGTACTCGCGTTTCTGAAATCTCATGCCAAGGGCGTAATACCCAAGGTGTGACACTGATTCGCTTATCTAACGATGAGAAATTAGTGGGTGTTGAGCGCGTGGTAGAGGATGATGATGCAGCGGTAGATCCAGACGAGGAGCTAGCTGATGATGCAACATCTGAAACAGGCGACGAACTGACGAGCACTCCCCCAAGCTCAGAAGAGTAAAAGCCCGATAAGGCGCACCTAGGGTGCGCCTTCTTTTGTGCCATTCGGCACGCCATTAAATGAGGTTTAAGGCAGATGAGCCGAGTTTATAATTTTTGTTCTGGTCCCGCTGCGCTTCCTGAAGCTGTGTTAAGTAAGGCTCAAGCTGAGCTACTTGATTGGCACGGTAAAGGCGTATCGGTCATGGAAATGAGTCACCGTAGTGACGAGTTTGTTTCGATTTTAGCGTCCGCAAAGAGTCGCCTGTCGAGCCTGCTTGGCATTTCTGATGACTACGAAATAGTCTTTACGCAAGGTGGTGCATCGACATCATTCGCCCAAATTCCAGCCAACTTAACCCACGGTTTTTCGTCCGCCTGCTACTTAGACACTGGCGCTTGGTCAACCAAGGCCATAAAAGAGGCGCGTAAGTACGCTGATGTTATTGTTGCGGGTTCTTCTAAGGCAGAGGGCTACACTACAGTGCCTGATTTCGCTAGCCTTGAGCTGGATGAACGTGCAGCTTACCTTCACTTGACGCCTAATGAAACCATTGGTGGGGTGGAGTTTGCAGACTTGCCTGAGACAAATTTACCTATTATTGCTGATCTGTCGTCGACTATTCTGTCGCGTCCTCTGGATGTGTCAAAGTACGGCATGATCTACGCTGGAGCGCAGAAAAATATCGGCCCTGCTGGTGTCGTGGTGAATATCATCCGTAAGGATTTATTGGCGCGCAGCGATAATGCAAACCTGCCAAGCGTTTGGTCTTACGCTAACTTGGCTGAGCAAGATTCCATGGTGAACACGCCGCCGACATTTGCTATTTATCTGGCTGACTTAGTATTTGAGTGGCTAGAAGCGCAAGGTGGTGTGGCGGCGATGGAAGCCATTAATATTGAAAAAGCAGCATTGTTGTACGATGCCATCGATGCTAGCGATTTTTATTCTAACCCAATTGACTCGCGCTACCGTTCGCGTATGAATGTGCCATTTATTTTGGCAGATGAGTCACTTGAATCCCTTTTCCTTAAAGAGTCAGAAAAAGCCGGGTTGCGTACCCTTGCTGGACACCGTTCAGTAGGCGGAATGCGTGCCAGTATCTACAATGCTATGCCAAAAGCAGGCGTGCAAGCGCTGGTAGACTTCATGCAGGCATTTGAGAAACGCTACGGTTAATTTGTAATTAGGACACACGCTCTATGACGACAAAAAACGAAACCATTCCGATGACGTTGCCACTGCTACGTGATCGCATCGATGCTATTGATGCCCAAATCCAGGATTTGATAAATGAGCGCGCCGCTTGTGCGCAAAAAGTAGCGGAAGTGAAACTTGCTGAGCAAGGGGATCAGGATGTTGTTTTTTATCGACCTGAACGTGAAGCTCAGGTGTTGCGTCGCGTCATGGAGCGTAATAAAGGGCCTTTAGGTCACGAAGAGATGGCGAAGATTTTCCGTCAAGTGATGTCTTCTTGCTTAGCGCTTGAGCGTCCTATGCGTATTGCTTTCTTAGGGCCTGAGGGCACTTTTACTCAGCAGGCAGCGTTGAAGCACTTTGGTAAATCCATTATCAGTGCGCCGATGGCGGCGATCGATGAGGTGTTTCGTGAGGTGGAGTCTGGTGCTGCAAACTATGGTGTGGTGCCGGTTGAAAACTCTACCGAAGGTGTGGTGAATCATACCTTGGATACATTTCGTGGCTCGCGCTTAAAAATCTGTGGTGAGGTAGAAGTTCGCATTCACCACAATTTGCTCGTGGCGCCGAATATTAATGCGGACGATGTCACTCACATCTATTCACATCAGCAATCACTAGCCCAATGTCGTGCCTGGCTGGATCGCTACTGGCCACATGCAGAGCGCATCGCGGTAAGCTCAAATGCTGAAGGTGCACGTCTTGCTTCTGAAGCGGGTAAAAATGGTAAAGCCGTGGCAGCCATTGCGGGTGAGATCGCTAGTGAGTTGTACGACCTGACGGTTGTATCAGCGAACATTGAAGACCACCCTGAGAACACCACGCGTTTTTTGATTATTGGCAATGAAAAAGTACCGGCCAGCGGTAAAGATAAAACATCGCTGTTAGTCAGTGCTAAAAATGAACCTGGTGCTTTGTACCACTTATTGGAGTCATTTGAGCGACATGGTGTGGATATGACGCGCCTTGAAACACGCCCATCTCTCATTAGTAAGTGGGGTTATGTGTTCTACATCGATTTTGTTGGCCACTGCGAAGATGACGCCTGTAAGGCTGTCATTGCTGAGCTGCGTGAGCGTGCCTCAGAAGTGAAAGTGCTTGGGTCTTACCCAGTCGCTGTGCTGTAAACGAGACAACGAGTAGAAGGCACTTGCTATGCAAGACAAGACAAAAGAGTTTGGTAATGTACTGATCGTCGGTTTAGGGATGATTGGTGGCTCCTTTGCAAAGAGCCTAAAACAGCAAGGCTTGGCGACACTGTTTGGTGCAGATCGTCGCGACGGTGAGCTAACGCTTGGGGTGTCTGCTGGGGTGATTGATCATCCTGCGAAGCTTGATGAACAGACCCTAAGTCAGATCGATATTATTATTTTGGCGACACCTGTGCGAGCGATGGCTTCGGTGTTGAGTGAAATTAAGCCTTACTGGCGCCCAGATATGTTGATCACGGATGTGGGCTCTACTAAAGGTAGTGTAGTCGAGGCTGCGGCGCAGGTATTTGGTGAGGTGCCAGCTAATTTTATTCCTGGGCATCCGATCGCGGGCGCTGAGAAGAGTGGGGTGCTAGCTGCCAATCCACATTTGTTTGAAAAGCATATGGCGATTGTGACGCCATTGCCGGATTCGGACCCTGAGCAGTTAGATCGATTGCATCGCCTTTGGCGAGCGGTCGGAGCAGATGTGGTCAGTATGGATGTGGATCATCATGATCATGTGTTGGCAGCTTCTAGTCATTTGCCGCATTTGCTGGCCTATACCCTAGTTGATGCGTTGGCCAATGCTGATCGCAGCCAAGATATCTTTCGCTTTGCGGCGGGAGGTTTCCGTGACTTTACGCGTATTGCTTCAAGTGACCCGGTAATGTGGCGCGATGTGTTTTTGGCCAACAAAGAGGCAACGCTGTCGACGTTAGATTTGTTCACTGAGCGCCTTGCTGATATGCGCCAAGCGATCGTTGATGCGGACGGCGCATCCATGTATGGCGTATTTACTCGTGCCAAATCTGCACGTGACCATTTTTTGCGTTTATTGGAGCAGCGTACGCTGGGTAAGCCACAAGCTAAGCAGGTGGCTATTCAGGTGTCGCCAGCCTCTGCTATTCAAGGTGAAATTTCTTTGCTGGGTGACAAATCTTTGTCACATAGAGCGCTTATCATGGCCGCCCTGTCCGAGGGCGTTAGCGAATTGGCTAATATTGATTTGGCTGGCGATGTCAAAGTAACGCTGCAAGCGCTGCGTGACATGGGCGTTGTGATCGAAGAATTTGCACCCGGTTATGTGCGTGTGCATGGGGTGGGGCGTCAAGGATTACGGGCACCGATTGCGCCGATCAACGTGCATAACTCAGCCACTAGCTTATATCTCTTGTTGCCTGTTTTGGCAGGTCAAGCCTTCCCAGTTGAGGTGATTGGTGAAGAGGCGTTAACGAATACACCTTTCACACAATTGTTGGCTCTGCTCAGTGCGGCTGGGGCTAATGTGACGAGCGCGCCGGCAGACTGTTTACCGTTTAAAGTGCAGCCTTCTGCGATTCAGCCGTTGACACAAACGTTGCCAGGACAGCCTTCGGCAAGGTTGGTGTCTGCTGCGATTTTGTTGAGCTTGTTCAGTGGTGGCGTGAGTCGTTTTACCTCCGAAGAAACCCTAGATGCGCCCATGGCGGCCTTATTTAATTGTTTTGGTGTCTCGCTAGACACTGATGCCAAAAGTGGTGAACTGAAGGTTGAGTCAGGTTGTCTCAAAGGCGCAAGCCTAACGTTACCTGCAGATGCGCAGCAGGTGGTTTGGGTGGCTTTGCTGGCGACGCTATTACCAGGCTCTAACGTTAAGTTGACGGGGGTGGCGCCAGAAGGACGTTTGGCTGCGTTGTTTGCAGTGCTGGAGGGCGCTGGAATGAAGCTGCACTGGTCTGAGTCAGTGGAGTCGGTATTTGCAGCGCGTTCATTAACCGTGTCTTTCGCTAAGTTGCAAGCTTGGAGTCTTGATACTCAGCAAGTGCGCTTATTGCGTGGATTTTTGCCGTTGCTTACGGCAGCGGCCGTGTATGCAGAAGGGACGAGCCAATTCGAAGGGATCGCTCATCTGCCATACTTTTATGAAGATCGCATCACGACGCTTATCGATGGTGTGAATCATGTTGGCGGTGCTTGCGAATGGCACGCCGGAACTTTATTTGTACAAGGACGGACCCCTGAGGGAGGGGATCTAGACAGTGCTGGTAACGACTTGGTGGCGTTGGCATTTTTATTGCTGTCATCGCGCTGCCGTAGCGGGGCAACCGTAAGGGATTGCCAGAACCTGCTAGAGCAAATTCCAAACTTAGAAGAAATTGCCGCGCAGCTGGGTCTTAAAGGCTCAGTGGACGGCTAAATAAGAGGAACAGTTATGATGAATCAAGCCCCAGTTATTACGATTGATGGCCCAAGTGGTGCTGGTAAAGGCACTGTCAGTCAATTAGTCGCAGAGAAGCTGGGTTGGCATTTGCTTGATAGTGGTGCCTTGTATCGCCTATTGGCGTTGGCAGCAGAGCACCACGGTATTTCAACGGATGATGTAGGTGCGCTACGTGTTTTAGCAGAGCATCTTGATATCCAATTCCAGCAAACAGCTGATGGGTCAGTGGATATTATTTTAGAAGGTGAGGTGGTTACTCAGGCTATTCGCAATGAAGTGGTCGGTAATCAAGCGTCTAAGCTTGCCGCGGTGCCACAGGTGCGTGAAGGCTTGTTATTGCGCCAACGAGCCTTTGTTGATGAGCCAGGTTTAGTAGCAGATGGTCGCGATATGGGAACGGTAGTTTTCCCTGAAGCATCGATTAAGGTGTTTTTAACCGCCAGCGCAGAAGAGCGCGCGAAACGTCGTCAGCTACAGCTTGAGCAGAAAGGCGAAGTAGTAGATTTTGAAGAGCTTGTGCGCACCATTAAAGAGCGCGATGAGCGCGATGCCAATCGTCCGGTTGCCCCTTTGGTGCCGGCGGTCGGTGCACTAGTGATCGATAGTACTGAGATGACCATTGAACAAGTGGTCGAAACCATCTTAGAGCAAGCAAGCAAAGCTGCCTATTGCTAAGATACAGCTGTATTTATGCTTAAAGATTGTGCTAAAATACTCTGATAAGTCGATTTTGGGGCCAGTTAAAACCAAATCGCAATTTAAGTAAATTAACCCCACATAAGCTGGCGATGTGGCAGGGAACATTTAGTTGTTCCGTATTTATAGGAATCACAATGACTCAAAGCTTCGCAGAACTGTTTGAAGAAAGCCTTAAAAGCGTAGAAATGGCGCCAGGCTCGATTGTTACTGGTATCGTTGTTGACATCGACAGCGACTGGGTAACTGTTCACGCAGGTCTTAAATCAGAAGGCGTTATCCCACGTTCTCAATTCCTTAACGAGAGCGGCGAATTCACTCTAAACATCGGCGACGAAGTTAAAGTAGCGCTTGACGCTGTTGAAGACGGCTTCGGTGAGACTAAACTTTCTCGTGAGAAAGCTAAGCGCGCTGAAACTTGGGCTGTTCTTGAGAAAGCCTACGAAGAAGGTGAAATCGTTAAAGGTATCATCAACGGTAAAGTTAAAGGTGGCTTCACTGTTGACATCGCTAACATCCGTGCTTTCTTGCCAGGTTCTTTGGTAGATGTTCGTCCTATCCGTGACACATCTCACCTTGAAGGTGTTGAACTTGAGTTCAAACTTATCAAGCTTGATCAGAAACGTAACAACGTTGTTGTATCTCGTCGTGCCGTTATGGAAGCGACTAACAGCGCTGAGCGTGAAACTCTTCTTGCTAACCTTGAAGAAGGTCAAGAAGTTAAAGGTATCGTTAAGAACCTTACTGATTACGGTGCGTTCGTTGACTTGGGTGGTGTTGATGGTCTTCTACACATCACTGACATGTCTTGGAAACGTATCAAGCACCCAAGCGAAATCATCGCTGTAGGTGACGAGATCGACGTTAAAGTTCTTAAGTTTGACCGTGAGCGTAACCGCGTATCTCTAGGTCTTAAGCAACTAGGTGAAGATCCATGGGTAGCAATCAAAGCTCGTTACCCAGAAGGTACGAAAGTAACTGCACGCGTTACAAACCTAACTGACTACGGTTGCTTCGCTGAGCTTGAAGAGGGCGTTGAAGGTCTAGTACACGTTTCTGAAATGGACTGGACTAACAAAAACATCCACCCTTCTAAAGTTGTTCAAATCGGCGACGAAGTAGAAGTTATGATCCTAGACATCGACGAAGAGCGTCGTCGTATTTCTCTAGGTATCAAGCAGTGCACTCCAAACCCATGGGAAGAGTTCGCTACATCATTCAACAAAGGCGACAAGATCTCTGGCGCAATCAAGTCTATCACTGACTTCGGCGTATTCATCGGTCTTGACGGTGGTATCGACGGCCTTGTACACCTATCTGACCTATCTTGGGATGAGACTGGTGAAGAAGCAGTTCGTCAATACAAGAAAGGTGATGTGCTAGAAACTGTTGTTCTTTCTATCGATGCTGAGCGTGAGCGTATCTCTCTAGGTGTTAAACAACTAGAGCAAGATCCTTTCGTAGCATTCGTAGCTGAAAACGACAAAGGTGCGATCGTAACTGGTACTGTATCTGAAGTTGATGCGAAAGGTGCGACTGTTACTCTAGCTGAAGGCGTTGAAGCTTACTTGAAAGTTTCTGAAATCAGCCGTGAGCGTGTAGAAGATGCTTCTTCTGTACTGAAAGAAGGTGACTCTGTAGAAGCTGCGATCACGAACGTAGATCGTAAAGCTCGTACAATTGCTATCTCTGTTAAAGCGAAAGACGCTTCTGAAGAGAAAGCTGCACTGAAATCTCACACTGAGAAACAGCAAGCTGAAGCAAATGGCCCGACTACAATCGGTGACCTAATCAAAGCTCAACTTGAGAACCAAAACTAATTCTGATCTCAGAATAATGTTTTAAAAAGCGGGCCAATTTGGCCCGCTTTTTTTATGCTTTTTTTTAGTGATCGATTGACAAATAAACTATACACAGAAGATGTGGATAAACGTGGGTATAGCTAGAATGCTAGCGAAATAAGGCCAACAATCTCTGCACATCCTCATCACTCCATTCCGCTTTTTCCAACAGCTCGGTCAGTTCTGGATTGTGTTGTATTTGATCTAAATTCTTCTGAAATTTCGCGAAATGATACTCTTTGATCAGTTTCTCATCGTAATCTGAGCGATACAGTTGTGGCTCGGCAGATTGCGTGTCTGATTCAGGTTGTGATGCTTGCTTTAACTTATTCACAGTCTTGTAAGCGTTGAGCATTTTGGATTTGTTCATCGGCTAATCTCCAAATGGGTAATCGATGTACAACACATGAAACTGGCCATTTTCTGCTACCCATTTTACATCGGCATTCCAAAGTGTGTTGGCGTGTGTGCGCCCTTGTTGCTGGGTCATATGTGATGGTCTTGGGTCTTGGCCAATGACTTGCTCGATGAGAGGCTTTAAGTCGCGCTGATAGGTTTCTTTATAGTCGTTAAGTTGTGATAGTGCGAGCTCTGAAAAAAATACGGGTTTCAGTTCGGTACGTTCTGGGGCAAAGCCACCTTGCGCATCGGTAATGGCATCAGCGTAAGGTAGGTAAGGCTTTATATCGACCACTGGCGTTTGATCAAGCAAATCGGCACCAGCAATGTCGATGAAGACTCTGCCATCCTCTTGGCGGATGCTGAGTAGTTCAACCACGGATAACCCTAGTGGGTTAGGTCGGTGGGTAGCCCTAGTTGCGAAAATCCCCATCTTCTTTTTGCCGCCTAAACGTGGCGGTCGAATTTTTGCCTTCCAGTTATCGTTGATGCATTGATGAAAAATAAAGTGCACCCAAATATGAGAAAAGCCCTCAAGGCCATCAAGCGTGTCGAGTCGATTAAAAGGGGGTAGCAATTCAATGCTAGCCGACGCTTGTTTGACTAATCCAGGTTGGCGCGGGATGCCAAATTTTTGTTTGTAGCAAGAATGGACAACGCCGATCTGTTGGAATTGAAACTGTGTCATGAGAAATTATCGGTTCGGCTATCAATATTTGAGAATGACGATCTGTAAGTTGTGATAGTATAACGGTTATCTGTAGAAATGGCGTCCTGTAGGGCGCGAAATCGCTGGTTAAATAAGAGAGTATAAAATGTCCTTAGAATCCTACATGAACGAAGTCGGCCAGAAGGCGCGTGCAGCGTCACGTCTTTTGGCGCGTGTCTCCACTGAGCAAAAAAATAATGCTTTATATGCAATGGCTGATGCGTTGGAGCAAGCACGACCTCGACTCAAAGAGGAGAATGCTAAGGACTTAGAAGCCGGTAAAGCGAAAGGGTTAGACGAAGCAATGCTAGATCGTTTGGCTCTGACCGATGCTCGTATCGATGGCATGATCGAGGGGCTTAATCAAGTCGCTTCGTTGCCAGACCCAGTAGGTGAGGTCACCGATATGGTGTATCGCCCTTCAGGTATTCATTTAGGTAAGATGCGTGTGCCGTTGGGGGTGATCGGTATTATTTATGAATCGCGCCCAAACGTAACTATCGATGCTGCAAGCTTATGTCTAAAGTCAGGTAACGCGACGATTTTGCGTGGCGGTAGTGAGGCTTACTATTCTAACCAAGCCATTGCTCAAGCAGTGCAAGCGGGTTTAGCGGCAGCAGATTTGCCTCAAGAGGCGGTGCAGGTGATCAATACCACTGACCGCGAGGCTGTAGGCTTGTTAATTGCGATGCCAGAGTTTGTTGATGTCATTGTGCCGCGTGGTGGTAAAAGCTTAATTGAACGCATCAGTAACGATGCACGTGTGCCAGTGATTAAGCACTTAGATGGCATTTGTCATGTGTACGTAGACGATGAAGCGGACTTTGATAAAGCGTTTGCTATTGCAATGAATGCGAAGACTCGCCGCTATGGTGTTTGTAACGCGATGGAAACCTTGTTGGTACATGAGCAAGCGGCCGCAACGTTTTTGCCGCGTATTGCCGTTGCCTTGGCTGAAAAGGGTGTTGAGTTAGTGGGCTGTGAGCAAACTCGAGCGGTGATTGAGGCCGGTGAAGCCACAGAAGAAGATTGGCAGACTGAATACCTTGCACCAAAGCTTTCTATAAAAGCTGTAGCGGATATGGATGCTGCTATTGACCACATTAATACGTATGGTTCGCATCACTCAGACGCAATCGTAACGCAAAATTACAGCAAGACGCGTGTGTTCATGGCGGCCGTCGATTCATCGTCGGTCATGGTGAATGCTTCTACAGCTTTCGCTGACGGCTTTGAGTACGGTTTGGGGGCTGAAATCGGCATCTCTACGGATAAAATCCACGCCCGTGGTCCCGTTGGGCTTGTGGGCTTGACCAGTCAAAAGTACATCGTACTTGGGGACGGCCATACACGTGACAACTGAGTTGCAATCGCAAGCTGAGCAACTCGGAACGGTGGTGATGGGCGGAACGTTTGATCCGATCCATCACGGCCACTTGCGCTCAGCGGTTGATATTCTAGATTATTTTCAATTTAAAAGTCTGCGTCTTATTCCTTGTTATCAGCCGGTTCATAAGGGTGAGCCGACCGTGAGTGCTGAACAGCGTTTACATATGGTGCAATTGGGGATTACTGGCGATCCACGTTTAACGGTCGATGCTCGAGAAATTCTGCGAGCAGGTCCTAGCTACAGTATCGACACACTGATAGAGCTGCGTGAAGAGCTAGGTCCGAATGAGCCATTGATTATGGTCGTTGGCATGGACAGCTTTTTGTCACTACCGACTTGGGGACGTTGGCAGGAGCTTTTGGACGTGGCGCATATCTTGGTGATTTCAAGGCCCGGCTGGGAACCAGACTTGATTTCGACACTGGCAGCATTTTACGAAAAACATCGAGCTGAAAGCCCTGCTGAGTTACAATGCGCGCCTTCAGGTAAGATTTGGATGGAAAGTTTCACACCGCTTGCCATTTCTTCTAGCCAAGTACGAAACCTTTGCCGCAAACAGGCGTCTATAGCGTACTTGGTTCCGGAAACAATACAACGCTTCATTGAAGCGCATTCTTTATATAAATAGGGTTATCCAAAACTATGAGCCAAAACCAATTATCTGCTGATCAAATTCTTGAGCTTGCTGTTGAGTCACTTGAGGATGTAAAAGGCGATAACATCACGGTACTTAACGTGAGTGAACTGACTGACATGATGGACTTTATGGTGATCTGTACCGGTACATCAAAGCGTCACGTTAACTCGCTTGGGCAAAATGTCGTAGAGCACGCGAAAAGTAAAGGTCTGCAACCACTAGGCAGCGAAGGCCGTGAAATGGGCAGTGACTGGGTGCTGGTTGATCTATACGATGTCGTTGTACACGTGATGACAGAAGAAGCACGTTCGTTCTACGACCTTGAAAAATTGTGGGACATCACTCCTGAGCAACGCTAAGGCCAAGCCATAGATGCGAGTTAAGTTAATAGCGGTTGGCACAAAAATGCCGAAATGGGTAAGCGAAGGTTACGATGAATACGCCAAACGCTTACCAAGAGATTTTGCCTTAGAGCTAGTTGAGTTGCCAATGGCGCCACGTGGCAAAAATACTGACATTAGCAAAGCCGTGCAAAAAGAAGGGGACGCGATGCTAGCCGCGATCCCTAATGGTGACAAAGTGATTGCCTTGGAAGTACTAGGTAAATCATGGTCGACCGAGCAGTTAGCCGAGCAAACCGAAAGCTGGCGCATGGATGGCTACAATATTTCATTGCTGGTGGGCGGCCCTGATGGCTTAGATCCACGCTGTACAGCACGGGCTGATCAGGCATGGTCATTGTCGAAGTTGACCTTGCCTCACCCGATGGTGAGGATTCTCTTGGCTGAGCAAATCTACCGTGCTTGGACACTAATGAACAATCACCCCTATCACAGATAGAGTTTCGTTTTGGGCAAGCATCAACAAGTTTTTCGTAATTACCGACAAGAGCACGCTTTAACCCGCCGCCGGATCATTGTGGCGGGGGTTGTCGTTTTGATCATGATAGGCGTGCTGATGTCGCGCCTTTTCTATTTACAGGTCGTGCAATACGATTTGTATCAAACCAAAGCCAATGAAAACCGAGTGATGCTTGTTACTGAGCCACCGCCTCGCGGATTGATTTACGACCGCAATGGCGTGGTGTTAGCGGACAATCGTCCGATTCACAGTTTGACGGTTATTCCCGAGCGCGCCGCCAGTTTGCCTGAGTTGAAAGAGCGCTTGGATAAGCTAATCGATATCTCTGATGAAGACTGGCGCAATTATGAACGCAAGCTAAAAGAGTATCGTCGGCCCTATCAGTCCATCACTCTAAAGCCTCAATTGACCGACAAAGAGTGGTCAAAAGTCTCGGTAGACCTATACAAACTGGATGGTGTGCAAGTCGAGGCGCAGCTGACGCGTTATTACCCTTACGGTGAAGCATTTGCCCATGCAGTAGGATACGTTGGTCGTATTACTGCAGCCGATCTTGAGCGTGTGGATCGTATGGCGTATCAAGGCGCATTGTTTATCGGTAAAACGGGTGTCGAGAACTATTACGAAAGTACCTTATTTGGTAAGCCTGGTATCTCCAAGGTAGAAGTGAATGCGCGTGGACGCATCATGTCTGAGATTGAGCGCCAAAATCCAGAGCCAGGTAAAGATCTACATCTTTATATGGATGCACGGTTACAGCAATACGCCTACGATTTGCTTGGGGATTACAAAGGTTCCGTCGTCGCCATTGACCCTAATAATGGCGGCGTATTGGCGATGGTCTCCAAGCCAGGCTTTGATCCGAACTTATTTGTGCGTGGTATTTCGGTCGATAACTACGCGCGTTTGCGTGATGATAAACGCTTACCACTGTTTAACCGCGCTTTACGTGGGGGCTATCCGCCAGCGTCAACCATTAAGCCTTTCATGGGGCTTGCGGGCCTAGAACATGGCTTTTCCTCTTGGACTGAGCGGTATTACGCTCGAGGCTTTTATCAAATTAATCCTGATGGTCGCCGCTACCGAGACTGGAAGCGGGGTGGTCATGGCTGGATTGATCTAGAGCGTTCTATCATCGAATCCGTGGATACCTATTACTATCAGTTGGCTCATAAAATGGGGATTACGCCGATCCACAACTTTTTGTCGAAGTTTGGTTATGGCAGCACCTCCATTCTGGATTTAAATGGCGCCAGCGCCGGCTTGCTGCCTTCTAATGAGTGGAAAAAATCCCGTTACAAAGAGCCTTGGTACCCAGGAGACTCGGTCAACGTAGGGATCGGACAGGGCTTTATGGTGGCCACACCGATTCAGATAGCGACCGCCAACGCGGCGTTGGCTGCTCGTGGCCATATGTATTATCCGCGCATGGTCGATGCCGTGAACGATCAGCCCGCCACCTTTGAAGACAATGATGGTGTGGAGCACAAAATTACGCTCAAAGATCAGCGTAACTGGGAGCGCATGGTCAAAGCGATGGAAAAGGTTATTACCGACGATCATGGTACCGGACGTCGTCTACAGGGCACTGAGTATCGGATTGCGGGTAAAACTGGTACGGGGCAAGTATTCAGTCTGCAAGACGATGAAGAGTACGATGCGTCTAATCTAGATAAACGTCTGCATGACCATGCGTTGTTTATTGGTTTTGCGCCTGCCGAAGATCCTAAAATTGCCGTGTTTGCGATTTTTGAAAACGGTGGCAGCAGTGCCAAACCCGCGGATCTAACCAAAGCACTATTTGATGCGTATCTGTACGATGACTATCCAGAGCGTTATGACTACTTTGAGGAGCAAGCGCGATGAATTCACAGTTCTATTATCGAATTCTCAAGTTTACCAATGCGCGTTTGTTTCACCTGACTCACGTTGACGTATTGTTGCTACTGGCGCTGTTGCTGTTGATGAGCGGTGGTCTGGTGATTTTGTACTCTGCCTCTGGGCAAGATGTGGCCATGGTTGAGCGACAAGTAGTACGCTTAGGATTAGGGATGGCCACTTGTTTGGCCTTGGCGCAGTTGCCACCAAAATATATGCGTCGTGCTTCGCCATTTTTGTTTGCCATTCTAGTGGGTTTGCTGGTGGCGGTTTTGGTGGCCGGTGTCGGTGCCAAAGGGGCGCAGCGTTGGTTGGCGCTACCAGGTGGGTTGCGTTTCCAGCCATCTGAGATCATGAAGATTGTCATGCCGATGATGGTTGCTTGGTACTTTGCTAACCGGCCACTGCCGCCGACGCTAAAAGAAATCATTACGGTTTTAGGTATTATCGCGGTGCCGTCATTGATGGTTGCGAAACAGCCAGATTTGGGGACCGCGCTGTTAGTGGGTGTCTCGGGTATTTTTGCTTTATTTTTGGCAGGCCTTGGCTGGCGTTATATTTTAGGCGCTGCTGCTGCCGTGCCTGTGGCAGCATATGGTTTGTGGCAGGTGATGCGTGAATACCAAAAGCAACGTGTTTTGACGTTTTTAGATCCAGAAAGTGATCCTCTTGGTTCTGGGTGGAATATTATCCAATCGAAAACGGCCATTGGTTCTGGTGGATTACACGGTAAAGGTTGGTTAGAAGGGTCGCAAGCGCAATTGAACTTTCTGCCAGAAAGTCACACTGACTTTATTATTGCTGTATTGGCCGAAGAATTTGGCATGATCGGCTGTGCACTTTTAATGTGTGCTTATTTATTGGTGGTAGCACGAGGCTTATTTATTGCCGCTAATGCGGAGGATAACTATGCACGTTTGTTGGCGGGTAGTATCACTCTGACATTTTTTGTTTATATGTTTGTAAATATTGGCATGGTCTCTGGGATCTTGCCGGTAGTCGGTGTACCGTTACCTCTAGTCAGTTATGGTGGAACATCAATCATTACCATCATGGCGACGTTCGGAATTTTAATGTCAATACAAACCCACAAAAGGGCGAGATAATGTTGATGAGACTTATAGCCATCGGAGTGGCGCTTGGTTTATCGGGCTGCTCAGTTACACAAAACAATGCGCAAGCGGATACACAAGCAGCGGCTAATGCGAGTCAAGAGGCGCCAACACTTACACCGTATTATCAATTACCAGCTGTGCGCAGTTTTGTTGAGCGCATGGTGAATGAACATGACTATGATCGAAATGTGCTAGTCAGTGTCTTCTCGAGTACTTACAAACGCGAACAAGTGATCACTAAGTCGGACAACCAGCCGGAAGTCATTACACCATATTATGCATACCGCGAGCGCTTTTTAGACCAAGCGCGTGTTAGTCAAGGTGCGCGTTTCGCTAAGCGCAATCAAAAGTGGTTAGCACAAGCAGAGCAGCAGTTTGGTGTGGATCGCCATGTCATTGTAGCGCTGTTGGGGGTAGAAACCGCCTACGGCAACATCACCGGCAATCGCGATGTCTTTACGTCGCTTACTACCCTTGCCTTTGATTATCCACGTCGCGGTCAATACTTTCAGAGCGAACTCGAGGCGTATTTGTTATTAGCGCGTAAAGAAGGCTGGGAAATCGGCACAACTAATGGTTCGTACAGCGGCGCTTTAGGTATGGTGCAGTTTATGCCGAGTAATTACCTGAAGCTTGCGATCGACTTCGATAAAGATGGCCACATTGATCTATGGGGCTCAGAAGCAGATGCCATTGGTAGTATTGCTAATTATATGAAGCACCATGGCTGGCGCTACGGCGAGCGAGTTGCGATCCCGGCACGCGTGGCGGATCGTGATAAAGTAGACGATTTGGTTAATAAGGGGCGCAGTCCTTTACACAGCATGCAAGAGTGGGCGCAAAAGGGCGTTTGGGTGACAACGGATTACAGTGCGCAAACCGCCGGCTTAATTGGACTTAGGGAACAAGAAGAACAGCCGACTTATTGGTTGGCGTTTGAGAACTTCTTCACCATTATGGATTACAACCCTAGTCGTCGCTATGCCATGTCAGTTTGGGAGTTAGCCAATAGGATTGCGCAATATGAAGACAGTTAAGTGGACACTGTTGTTTGCAACCGCCAGCTTGACTGGCTGTATGAGCTCTTCGCATATTGGTGGCGGCTCAAGTAGCGATATTGATTACGATAAGGCATCAGGTGGTGGGCGTTATAGCATTTTGCAAGACCACGCACCAAGTGGTGACATCAAAGTGGATCATTTGCCAGAGCTGGTTCCTAAGTATGAGCCCAAGAGTCGTGGTGGCAATAAATCCCCTTATGAAGTCTGGGGCAAGAAATACTACGTAATGGATTCAGCTGAAGGGTACACTGCGCAGGGTACTGCTTCTTGGTACGGGCAAAAGTTCCACGGCCATAAAACTTCAAATGGGGAAACATATGATATGTATACGTTTTCCGCTGCACATAAGTCATTGCCTCTACCGACCTATTTAAAGGTTACTAACCTAGATAACCAGCGTACAGTTATTGTCAGGGTGAACGATCGTGGACCGTTTCACGGGGATCGATTGATAGACTTATCTTATGCTGCCGCAGCGCGTTTGGGGTACCACAAGAAGGGGCTTGCGCGCGTACGTATTGAAGCGATTACACCGAAGCCTGGTGAGCGTTATCGTGCTCCTGCTAGCGCAGTCGCTACACCAGTGAGTACCGCGAAAGCGCCAGTAGCACCTACTGTGACCACGCCTAAAGCGGTTTCTCCGGCCCCCAAGGCACCTGCAAATGACTTGCTGTTCAGTCACTTACAATTGGGTGCATTTTCTAAGCAGGCCTCGGCTGAGCAATTAAAGCAACGCTTGTTTGAGCGCTTTGATACAGCGATCAATATCGAGGTGCTGCATGCAGATGATGGCTTGTATAAAGTGCTGGTTGGGCCCTATAAAGCCGACGCAGAATTGCTTCAGTGGCAACAAAAATTAGAGTCAGCTGGCTTTGGCGAAAGTGTAAAGGTAGCGTTAGCGCCATAATGGGAACTTTTACAAGGCTAGAGATTCCAATCTCCCTTTAGTATTATTCCCCCACACGTATCAGACTTAGACGTTAATAATATGAAACGATTGTTCTCCCTATTTATTTTTGCAATTTCTCTATTTACTACTGTGGCGTCAGCTGCACCTTCTTTGATCCCAGCACCGCCACAACTTGCGGCGAAAAGCTATGTGTTGATGGACGCTTACACAGGTGATGTTCTGGTTGAACATAATAGCCGTGAAGAGCTGCCACCAGCGAGCTTGACTAAGCTGATGACCGCTTACATTGCAGAATATGAGCTGGCCAAAGGCAATATTTCACTGGAGGATAAAGTAACCATCAGTGAAAAAGCATGGCGTATGGAAGGGTCGCGTATGTTTGTCCGCGAGGGCACTCAGGTACGTCTTGAAGACCTAATGCGCGGTATTATTATTCAGTCTGGCAACGACGCCAGCGTTGCCGTTGCTGAGCACATTGCAGGTGGTGAAGCAGCGTTCGCGGATTTGATGAATCAGCATGCGCGTCTTCTAGGGATGAACAACTCTCACTTTGTTAACTCTACAGGTTTCCCTGCAGAGGGGCATTACTCTAGTGCGCATGACATTGCTTTGCTGTCACGTGCCACGATTGTACATTTTCCTGAAAACTACAAAATGTACGAAGAGAAGTACTTTACTTACAACGATATTCGCCAACCAAACCGTAATAAGCTGTTGTGGCGTGATAAGACCGTTGACGGTTTGAAAACAGGTCACACGGAAGCGGCGGGTTACTGTTTGGCTGCCTCAGCGGTTCGTAACGGTACGCGTTTGGTAGCTGTGGTAATGGGTACCAATTCGACTGAAGCGCGTGCAGCCGAAACTCAGAAGCTGCTAAACTACGGCTTCCGCTACTACGAGACTCGTAAGCTATACAGTGCTGGTCAGGTATTAAACGACGCTCGTGTTTGGGGTGGTGAAGCAGATTCTGTTAAGATTGGTTTCCTAGATGATGTGTTGGTGACGATGCCACGTCAGAACGCTGATTCTATTCCAGCGTCGCTAGACCTTAAATCTGAAATCGAAGCTCCGATCGCAGCGGGTGATGTACTAGGCAAAATCGTTGTTGGCGGACCTGATAATGTATTGCTTGAGCGTGATGTTGTAGCGCTGGAAGCGGTCGAAGAGGGCGGTTTCTTTAAGCGTCTATTTGATAAGATTAAATTGTTCTTTATGAACTTGTTTTAAACGGTGATACCACGAAATGGCTTTGATTAATAAAAGCGGTAACGTTGCCAAGGATGCGCAAGATGCCCCTAAGATTGAGTTTCCTTGTGCCAACTACCTAATTAAAGTTGTGGCGTTAGACAGTGATCACGGTCACACTGAAATCTTTGAGTGCGTGCGCCTGCACGCACCAGAGTTTGACGAAAGTTCTGTACGCAAAAATGTGTCTTCAAAAGGCCGCTTTGTTAGCTACAGTCTTCGTATTGAAGCGCAAAGCGAAGCCCACCTTGCAGATCTGCATAAAGGATTAATGGCGGTAGAAGTCGTTAAGATGGTTATGTAACGCATGCCAGACACTCTTTTGTGCCGTGATTTAGGTGTCGTGCCTTATGAATTGACCTGGGAGCAAATGAAGCAATTCACCCAGACTCGTGATAAGGCCGACGCCGATCAAATTTGGCTCCTTGAGCACGCCCCTGTGTTTACCCAAGGCCAAGCTGGTAAAGCTGAGCACCTCCTGAATGCCGGTGATATTCCTGTCGTACAAGCTGACCGCGGCGGCCAAATCACGTATCATGGTCCTGGGCAGCTTATTGCTTACATCATGATTGATCTTAAGCGCCTAGGTATTGGGGTGCGTGATCTTGTAACCTTGATTGAAAATTCAATCGTCGAGGTGTTAGCACAGCACGGTATTACCTCTTATCCTAAGCCTGATGCGCCTGGGGTATATGTCGATGAAATGAAAATTTCATCGCTGGGGCTTCGTGTCCGCCGTGGTTGTTCTTTCCACGGTGTAGCCTTAAACGTCGATATGGATCTCGAACCTTTTTTACGTATTAACCCATGTGGCTATCAAGGTCTGCAAATGGTTGATATGAAACGCTTGCAGCCAACCACAGACATGGCTCAGGTTAAAGTTCAGCTGGCAAACATTTTAGCTGAACGTCTCGGATATTCTCATCCAACTATCCAACAAGGGTGAATTAGAATGACAACTCAGCAAAAGCGAGTGGTGCAGGGCGAGAAACTTCGCGGTGCCGATAAAATGGCACGTATTCCTGTCAAAGTTATCCCAACCGAAGAGATTCCGCGCAAACCAGATTGGTTGCGTGTGCGTATGCCGGCCTCTCCAGAAATTGCTCGTATCAAAAACACGTTACGTGAACACAAGCTGTCTTCTGTTTGTGAAGAAGCTAACTGCCCCAATTTAGGTGAGTGTTTCTCCAACGGTACAGCGACCTTTATGATTATGGGCGATATTTGTACTCGTCGTTGTCCGTTTTGTGATGTGGCGCACGGCCGTCCTAATGCCTTGAGCCTTGATGAGCCAAAAGAGCTTGCCGTGGCGATTCGTGATATGCGTCTAAAGTACGTTGTGATCACATCCGTTGACCGTGATGATTTGCGTGATGGTGGGGCTCAGCACTTTGTTGATTGTATCGACGAAACACGTAAATTAAGCCCATCGATTGAAATCGAAACCTTAGTACCAGATTTTCGTGGTCGTATGGATGTAGCATTAGATATTTTGCAAGTGTCGCCGCCTGATGTGTTTAACCACAACTTGGAATCGATTCCACGCCTTTACCGTCAGGTTCGTCCGGGCTCGGATTACCAGTGGTCGTTGGATTTGTTGAAGAAGTTCAAAGAGCGCTGTCCAGACGTGCCGACGAAATCTGGTTTGATGGTCGGTATGGGTGAAAGCTTTGAAGAAATTGTAGAAGTGATGAAAGATCTACGTGCACACGGTGTGGATATGCTGACGATCGGTCAATATTTACAGCCTTCTAAGCACCACTTCCCAATGGATCGCTTTGTACACCCAGAAGAATTCGAGCGCTATGAGCAGGTCGCTAAAGAGCTTGGTTTTAAGCATGCCGCTTGTGGGCCGTTGGTGCGTTCATCTTACCATGCTGACAAACAAGCGCATGGCGAGCGAGTGTCTTAACATTCGTGTAATCTCTAAAGGCGAGCTGTGTTTCATAGCTCGCCTTTTTTATGGCTATGCATAAAAAAGCCCGCTGATGACAGCGGGCAAAAAAGACTCTTCCTGCTGGCGTATAAAACGCCAAAAAGTATAGGAAGCTAGGTGTAAGAAATCGCATAACCTTTGCAATTTCACAGATGGGTGGAGCTTCCTGCTTACTGCCCAGTCTGTATAAATTATAGACAAGCTCGGAGCTGTAAAGTTCCGAAACTGATAAAAATCTTTAGGTTGTCATACATGGAAAGTCGCTATCCTACGCCATATTTCGCGGTCAACGTCACCACTTCTACCTTGATGGACGACGTTATGTTTCGTGTCATGGCCGAAAAAATTATTGAGCTGGCCAGTGAACAAGCAGGCTACTTGGACACGGAATGGGTGGTCGAAGAGTGTTCTAGTATGACGTTTTATTGGCACACAAAGGATCAAGCGCAAGCATGGATGAATCACACTATGATGCAACGAACCTTATCCATTGGTCAGCAATGTTGGTTTGATCGTTACAGTTTAAAACTCATGGAAGTGCACAAGGAGAAAGTGGCGGTGACCTCATCTGATAAACGTCGTGAAGGGCGTTTTCCCTATCTTAAAACAGCACGTGGTGTGTTGAAGGTACTGGATCTAGAAGATATGCCATTGTTACATGCTTACGTAAATGAGCAACGCGATTTTCTTGCGCCTTGGGAGCCGCAACGCCATGAAGATTATTATTCAGAGCAAACCTGTTTGCTGCGTATTAAAGAAATGCGGCGTGATTTTTTGGAAGATAAAAGTTGTGTCTTGTGCCTATTAAATGCCGATGAAACACGCATGTTGGCCTATAGCAATTATTCCCAATTGGTGCGCGGTATTTCTCAGTCCTGCTTTTTAGGCTATAGCTTGGCCCAAGATTGTCAGGGGCAGGGGTATATGCACGAATGCTTAGACGCCGGCATTAAGTTTGTCTCAGACGTGTTAAATATTGATCGTATTCAGGCGTGTTATATGCCTCGTAACCAGCGTAGTGCAGCGGTACTTGAGCGGCTAGGCTTTGAGCGCGAGGGGATGGCTCGAGATTATTTGAAAATAAATGGCGTCTGGGAAGATCATATTTTAACCGCTCTTATATTACGTTAACGCGTCAGCTTAATGATTCTTCCTGGGCGTGGGTAAGGGGCCGTGATGCTAAGTAATGTCAAAGGTCGATCGCTGATGTTGCGTAGACTATGGGACTGGTTTGCTGCAATGATGAGACCATCCTTTGTAACGGTTTCGACGGGTTGCTCGCTATAGTGTGCTTGTAAGCCATTGGCGCTGTTGATGGGTAAAATAAACTGAGTTGCCTCGCGCACGTAGTACATAGGTTCTTGGTAACGTGCGGGCAGCATTTGCCACTGAACTTTTGCTAATGAGTCATCAGAGGCGGTCCACAAGGTGACTCCTGTAGGCAGGTGTTTTTTGGCTTCAGTGCCACTGGCGAAGCGCTCTAAACGATTGTCTTTGCGTTGAGTTTGGCCGTTAAAGCAGACCACAAAAAACCTAGAGTGGGGGGCGATGGTGACCAAGCGTAAAGGCAGTAAATGTTGTACCCAGACAGCTTGATTTGCCTTGAGAGTGAGCTCTTCACTGTCAGTCTGCAAGAACACCTGACCATCACTCATAAATAAAACGCTGTCAAAAGGTAGTGCCAAGTTATGACTGCTATGCTCGTTGAGCGCGAGCTGAATGTCGTACACTCTAAGGTGTGCCGTTTCAAACGCAACTCGCTGCCAACTATCGCTTCCTAATGGTGTTTTCATGAAGAGTCCCTGTATGGTTTGTCGCCATATTAGTGTATACGCGAAATAAAAAACACACTATCTGTAGAAATCCTGATGCCCAGTGGTTGCAGGCTTGCAGGTGCCTCATTATAGTAGATGCCACATTAAGTTATCGAAATGCCTAGGCTTTTTGCCAATCAGCCAGACTAAGAAAGGAAATTGCTTTTGAGTGATATTGCCAACTTTGAAGCCAACGAGACGCTATCGTTAAAAGATTATACGGAAAAAGCGTATCTCAACTACTCGATGTACGTCATTTTAGACCGGGCGTTGCCGCACATCGGTGACGGGCTAAAACCGGTACAGCGTCGCATTGTGTACGCGATGAGTGAGCTAGGTTTAAAGGCAACGGCTAAATACAAAAAGTCTGCGCGTACAGTCGGCGATGTGTTGGGTAAATTCCACCCTCACGGTGATAGTGCCTGTTATGAAGCCATGGTGTTGATGGCTCAGCCATTCTCTTATCGTTACCCGTTAGTAGACGGCCAAGGTAACTGGGGCGCACCAGATGATCCAAAATCCTTTGCTGCCATGCGTTATACTGAGTCACGTCTGTCTAAATATTCGGATGTGCTGCTAAAAGAAGTCAATCAAGGCACTGTTGATTGGGTGCCAAACTTTGATGGTACGCTGCAAGAACCTGCTGTATTGCCGGCGCGTTTACCTAACTTACTGCTAAATGGCACGACGGGTATTGCCGTGGGCATGGCGACGGATATTCCACCACATAATTTGCGTGAAGTGGGACAAGCTTGTATCCACATGCTGCAAAACCCTAAAGCGGGCTTAGACGATTTGATGGAGTTCGTACAAGGGCCTGACTTCCCGACTGGTGGTGAAATTATTACCCCGCGCGATGATATTCGTAAGCTCTATGAAACGGGTAAGGGGCAAGTCAAAGCGCGTGCTCGTTATTTGATGGAAGAAGGCGAAGTGGTGGTGCATGAGCTGCCTCATCAGGTGTCTGGTAGTAAGGTGCTAGAGCAGATTGCCGCGCAGATGCAGGCCAAGAAGTTACCAATGGTTGTGGACCTGCGAGATGAATCTGACCATGAAAACCCAACTCGACTGGTGATTGTGCCTAAGTCTAATCGTGTGGATGTTGAAGCGCTGATGACGCATCTGTTCGCAACGACTGATTTAGAGAAGTCCTATCGCGTCAATATGAACGTGATCGGTCTTGATGGCTTGCCGCAAGTGAAGCCGTTGGCGGCTTTTATTAGCGAGTGGTTGCGATTCAGAATCGGAGTGGTACGTAAGCGTCTGCAATATCGTTTAGATAAAGTCCTGAATCGACTGCACATTCTCGAAGGCTTGTTGGTGGCTTTTTTAAACATCGACGAAGTGATCGAAATTATTCGCAACGAAGATAAACCTAAGCCTGTATTAATGGAGCGCTTTGGTTTAACGGATACGCAAGCGGAAGCAATCCTTGAGCTTAAACTGCGCCACTTGGCCAAGCTTGAAGAAATGCGTATTAGATCTGAGCAGGATGAGCTTGAAAAAGAGCGTAAGCAGCTTGAGGCCTACCTTGCATCGGATCGCAAGCTTAAAAACTTGATTGTTAAGGAAATCGAAGAAGCCATCGATGCGTTTGGCGACGACCGACGTACGCCGATCATTGAGCGTAAAGAGGCCCAAGCGTTCAGTGAAGAAGACCTGTTGTCTAATGACCCGATCACGGTCGTGCTGTCCAAGCAAGGCTGGATTCGTGCCGCTAAAGGACATGATATTGATGAGCGTGGTCTAAGTTATAAATCGGGCGACGAATTTTTATTGTCTACCAAAGGTCGTTCAAACCAAACATTGGTGTTGTTTGCTTCCAACGGACGTACTTATTCTATCAAGGCCCATACCTTGCCATCAGCGCGAGGACAAGGTGAGCCAATCACTGGTCGAATCTCCTTAGAAAAAGACTGCCACATCGTCGCTGCGGTATTAGATCATGACGATGCCTTCTATCTGGTGGCGTCAGATGCAGGCTATGGCTTTGTTGCTAAGCTAGGTGATTTGCACGCCAAAAATAAAGCTGGTAAAGCGACTTTGAGTTTGCCAGTCAATGCCCAGGTATTAGCGCCGGTAAAAGTCGTTGACCCCGAAACAGCGCGTGCTGTGGTGGTGTCCAACGAAGGGCGCATGTTGGCCTTTAGTGTCGCTTCGCTGCCGCAGATGGCGAAGGGCAAAGGGAACAAATTACTGAATATCTCATCCGCTCGTGCCAAAGACCGAGAGGAGTGGGTGTGTGCCATGGCATCTCTACAGCCAGATGATTTGCTGTGTGCGCACAATGGTAAGCGCTTCACATCGTTTACCGAAAAAGAGTTGATGGATTATGTCGGTGAGCGTGGGCGCCGTGGTTTGAAATTGCCACGAGGCTTCCAGCGTATCGATCAGCTTGAGGTAAAAGTAGGAGAGGGCAAGTCTACAAATTAGGCTTGGTAATTTAGTATTGAAACATTATGGTGCTATTTTTAAATAGCTACTACGAATAAGAGGTAAAACCATATGAAAGGTAGTCAAAAAGTCATTGATAGCCTAAACGCGTTATTGGAAAACGAGTTGGCCGCGATCGACCAATACTTTATTCACTCTCGTATGTACGATGATTGGGGTCTAAGCAAACTTTATGAGCGCTTAAACCACGAAATGGACGAAGAAAAAGATCATTCTGATTGGCTAATTAAGCGTATTTTGTTCCTTGAAGGCGTGCCTTGTATGACTAAGCGTCGCGAGCTGCTAGTGGGAACTGACGTGCGCTCTATGATGAAAAATGATTTAACACTTGAGCTTGAAGTGGTGGCGTGTGCGCGTAATGTTATCGCCATCTGTGAAGAAGAGGGTGATTACCAAACCCGCGAAATGCTTGAGAAGCTTTTGTATGACACAGAAGAAGATCATGTTTACTGGCTTGAGAAACAGCTACGCTTGATGGATACCATCGGCGAGCAAAACTACATTCAGTCACAGATGTAAGAGGTCGTTATGAAAGGTGATCGCGAAGTCGTCGCTAGCTTAAATAAAGTGCTAGCAAACGAGCTGGTAGGCATTAACCAGTATTTCTTGCATGCGCGTATGTTTAAAGATCAGGGGTTTGATCTGTTGGATAAAGCGGATTACAAAACTTCTATCCAGAAGATGAAAAACGCCGATCGTTTAATTGAGCGTATTTTGTTTTTGGAAGGCTTGCCAAACTTGCAGGACCTTGGTCGTCTGCGCATTGGTGAAGATGCTGAAGAAATGATTGACTCTAATATGGCGTTTGAATTGGCAACACTGCCTGATCTTCAGGCGGGCGTTAAGCTTTGTGAAGCGAAAAAAGACTTCATGAGCCGTGAAGTGCTAGAGAAGATCCAAGAAGAGCAAGAAGAGCAGATTGATTGGCTGGAAACACAGCAGAATTTGATCAAAACGGCAGGCCTGCAAAACTACCTACAGTCACAAATGGGCGAGTCATCACTGGATCACTAAACCAGTGATGCTATGCCACCTTGACGAGGAGCTCGTCAGCCAGTTTTAGTAGCTCCTCGTTAAGAATTCCTTTTACGTCTTTACAGCACTTCCCGCACTGTTTACCAATATCATGCTCGTTATAAAGCTCACGCATCGTTGTCGCGCCGTCGGCGATCGATTTTTTGATGGCTTTATCTGAGATAGCATTGCAAAGACAAACGTACATAAAATGAAAATCACTCTCAATTCGATTTATTGTAAATAATATTTGGGATGATAATTGTTATCAACAAAAATAAATTTATCTGAATTGCAGGCCTGATAGATTTTGTTAAATGTTTCGGTGAAGGGGGTAGGCAAAAAAAATGACGCTTAAGCGTCATTTTCTTGGTTGATATCGGTGAGGATTTCAGCAAAGGTTTCCGGTGGGTGCGCCCCTTGTACAAGGAACTTTTCATTGATGATATAGGTTGGCACCGAATCGATGTTTAGCTGCGCCAAACGTTCCATTTTCTCTTCTACTAAGATTTCTGCCTCACGAGAAAGTGCCTCTTCGATGTCTTCTTCTTGTAGACCTACTTCTTTGGCTAAGCGTGTTAGCACAGCACTATCACCAATGTTTTCGCCCTTCGTGAAGTAAGCGTAAAAAAGCGTGGTTACCATAGGCGTTGCTAAGTTCATACGACCTGCTTGAGCAATAAACTGATGGGCCAGCTTGGTATTAGGGACGATATCTTTATCTGAAAAATTAAACTCAAGACCCGCTTCATGGCCTACGTTCTGCAGAGCATGAGTGACTTCGTTAAGCTTTTCTTGGCTACCAAACTTTTTGCCTAAGTAATCGTTACGGGCAACGCCATCTTTAGGAACATCTGGGTGCAACTCAAATGGCAGCCAGTGAATGTCGAAGCGAAAATCATCGCCTAGATGTTCCATAGCCGCTCTTAAGCGGGTGTAGCCAAGGTAACACCAAGGACAAACGGGATCGGCGACGATATCAATAGTTAGATCGGCCATTTCAACTCCAATTAATAGTTAGTTAACACTGTAAGCAATGCACTGGCTGATTTGGCAATAAGGTAAAGCTGATTCTTTATGCCAGTGATTGAAGGCTGCCTGGGCAGCGTTGAGCGCGCTTTGCGTGTCTCGGCCTGTCGTTAGGATAGACTGATGACGCAAATAGCCCTCCACGTCTTTGCTGAGCAAAAACGTATCTTTCCCCATGATGCGTAATGTATAAGCACCAGTATTGCCGCCTAAGCGCGATCCCTGTTGTTTGAGATAGCGCCACAATGAAACGATGTCGTCGCTGGGGTAATGGGCAATAAAGTTAGCAAAGCTGCCATGAGTTGCTTGGATATCTGCCATCATGAGCGCATTGTCACGAATTGTCATAACCTTGCCAAGATGGCGAATGATGCTTCGGTCTTGAGCTTTTTGTTCCCACATTTCGTCGTGCATTAACAGCATCTTCTCGATGTCAAAGCCAAAGAAAGCTTGCTCGAAGTTAGGCCATTTATTACGCACCACTTGCCAGTTCATACCGGATTGGAAAATCTTCTGAGTAAAGGCCGCCAACCAGCGATCATCGCCGATCTTGGTAAGCTCAGTTGGTGTGAGCGGCTGTGCCAGTTGCTGTTGCAACAGCGCTTCACTGCCAAAACGTGTGACGGCACGGTCATAAATGTCGGCAAAAGGTTCATACGTCATAATCTTCCTCCGTAGCGCGCGATTGTAGCATAGGATGTGAGCCGCGACTTATATCTGTAGAATTAGTGCTTAAAGTTAGCGCCAGCTATCGCTTATACTCCGTACTGAATGTTTTTAATAGGAAGTAACATGACGCACCTTAGTGTAAACCTTAATAAAATCGGCCTGTTACGTAATTCTCGTGGCCGCAATTATCCTAACATGGTCGATATGGCCAAGCGTACCTTGGAGCTAGGGGCGTTCGGTTTGACCATTCACCCGCGTCCAGATCAGCGCCATGCTACTTACCAAGATGCGTTTGATTTAAAAGAGCTGCTAAAACACTACCCTGGCCGTGAGCTTAACATCGAGGGGTTCCCTGATGAGAAATTCTTAGAAGTGGTGTTAGAGGTGCTTCCAGATCAGTGCACGTTGGTGCCGGATGATCCGAACCAGCTAACTTCCGACCATGGCTGGAACATTGCGCGTGATCAAGATGCCTTGCGTCCAGTGATTGATCGCTTAAAAGAGCAGGGTATTCGAGTGGTGCTGTTTATGGACCCGAACCCTGACAATATGGCGCTGGCCAAAGCCGTAGGCGCGGACCGTGTCGAGCTTTATACCGAGGCGTACGCGAATGCCTATCACACAGAGCAGGCTACTGAAGTAAATGACCAGTATCAAGCGGCTGCTCAAGCGGCTTTAGACGAGGGTTTAGGTGTTAATGCTGGTCATGATCTAGACTTAGAAAACGTCGCACAGCTATGCCAAGAGGGTCGCATTACCGAGGTGTCGATTGGTCATGCGTTGACGGTCGAAGCGTTAGATTATGGCTGGGATAATGTTGTTAAGCGCTATTTGGAGCTGCTTGGGTGAGCGACTTAGTGGGTAAGCGCCCAATTTGCAGCGCTTGCCAATATCCTGCTAAGCAGTGTATTTGCCACTTAATTACCCCTATGGACGGCCGAACTCAGGTTTGGATTTTGCAGGATAAGCATGAAGCCAAGCACGCCAAAAATAGTGCTCGCTTATTTGCCTTAAATTATACCTCGACACACATCGTACCATTTACGGATGATCAAGCGCTGGCGCATTGCTTGGCGAGCTGTCGCCCAGAAGAAACCTTATTGCTTTTTCCTGAAGAAGAGGCGACGCCAGTTGAACGGTTATCAGAGGATAAAAAGCGTTGTATCAAGCATGTGATTTTATTGGATGGTACTTGGCCTAAAGCCAAAAAAATGCGCTTACTTGAGCCGCGTCTAAACGCTTACCAAAGTGTCAGCTTTGCCTCGCCGCCAGAGTCTGTGTATGAAATCCGCAAATCGCCCAATGCTACGGCCTTGGCAACCCTTGAAGCCGCTAGCTATTTTTTGGAGTGTGTAGAAGATTTACAATTTTCTGTAATTCGACACACTTTTGCTGACATAATCGCACTACAATGGTCTCAACAGCCTGTAGCGCATAAACACAAACAAGATTGAGATGACTAATGGATAAACAAACGCAAACCGAAGTGGAAGCAGCCGTATTACGTCGATTGATCGAGCATCTTGATGCGCGCAAAGACGTACAAAACATTGACTTGATGAATCTAGCAGGCTTTTGCCGCAATTGTTTGAGTAAATGGTATGCGGCGGCCGCACAAGAACGTGGTGTGGAAATGGATTACGAACAAGCTCGTGAAGTCGTTTACAAAGAGCCTTACGCTGACTGGAAGGCTAAGTATCAAGCGGAAGCATCGCCTGAACAATTGGCGCAATTTGCTGAACGCTCTAAAAGCGAGAGCTAATCGATGAAAACGTCGCTCCGAGCGTTTGCTGGCGTCATCACTTTGTGGCCTCGTGCCATTTTAAGTGTGTGGCTTGGGCTTGCGCTATTAGGGGCGACTTTTCTTCAAGCTGATATTTCACAAAAATATGTGACCTTGGCGCAAAACATTGGTGCCAAATACGGTGATCGAGCTGAGAAACGAATCTTGGCTTGGCGTCGGATGGTGGAAGGTGCACAAGGCTCTGATGTAGTGGGTAAGCTGCAAACGGTCAATGACTTCTTTAATATGATGGAGTTCGTCAACGACATCAAACACTGGGGCAAAGAGGACTATTGGGCAACGCCGATAGAGTTCTTGGCAACAGGCGGCGGAGACTGTGAAGATTTTACCATTGCAAAATACTTTGCCTTGCGTGAGCTTGGCGTGCCCGATGACAAGTTAAGACTTGTTTACGTTAAAGCGTTAACATTAAACCAGCATCACATGGTGTTGGCTTACTATGATACCCCAACCTCTGTCCCAGTAATCTTAGATAACTTGGATCGTACTATTAAGCCGGCAATCCAGCGTAATGACCTGCAACCAATTTATTCCTTTAATGCTGAAAACCTGTGGCTCTCCAAAGAAAAGGGCCGTGGTCAGCTAGTAGGGGGTTCATCACGTTTAAGCTTATGGACAGATTTGAATAATCGACTAACAGACTTGGAAGGTTAGGAGACAAACCGTGACATTATTTAGACAACTTTTATTGACCATTGTGCTGCTCTTGTCTCTAGTGCTCCTAGTAGTGTTGGCGATTAACTTTCAGAATACGAAAGATTATTTGATCAATCAGCTGCAGTCGACCACCCAGGACTCTGCTACAACCTTGAGTATGCAAGTCTCTGACTACATGGCGCTGGAAGATTATACTTCCGTCGAGAGTAGCGTGAATGCGGTGTTTGATAGCGGCTATTTTGCCAAAGTTAGAGTGCATGCTTATGCGACGGATCGCTCGATTGTACGAGCTAACCCGACGCGCATTGTTGGTGTGCCTGACTGGTTTATCCAAGTTATTGACTTTGAGGTGCCTACGGCGAAAGCGGTCATTTCCAATGGCTGGAACGAGCTGGGCCAAGTCTATGTTACGGGCAGTGCAGGTTATGGTTACTACCAGCTTTGGCTGGCAACGCGAGATTTATTACTTTCATTTATTGTGATCGGCACCATCGCGATTCTATTAGGCGCTTTAGCCGTGCGTTGGCTGGTACGTCCATTATCTCAAGTTGAAAAACAAGCGGAAGCGATTCAGCAGCGCCGCTTTGTGCAAATGACTGAGTTGCCCAAAACCCGTGAGCTTAAATCCGTCGTACAGTCCATGAACCGTATGGCGGCGAAGCTGGAAAAAGAATTTGCCGCTGAAGCGCAGACTGCCCAGTGGCTGCAGGCCAAAGCGTTCAAAGACCCTGTCAGTGGCCTAGGTAACCGTAACTTCTTTGAAAGCCAAATCGTCGCACATTTTGATGATGGCGATCGTACTTTTGATGGCTTGTTGTTAGTGAACTTATTAGACCTTGCCAAGGTAAACAATGAGCGCGGTTATGAAGCGGCCGATGGTTTTATTCGTAGCTCCGCTGAGATTATTTCAAAGCATGTGCGCCAATACCCTGAAGCCATTGTGGCGCGATTGAGTGGGGCGGACTTTATTGTTTTGATTCCTAATATCGAAACAGAGCGCCTAACAGAACAGGTGCAAAGCTTGATGGTTGAACTCAAAGAGCTGTCTGGAGCGCGCATCAGCTATTCGGAAGCTGTTGCCAATATCGGTGCGGTCATTATTGATGACAGCGTGACACGTTCAAGCGCAATGGCACAGGTGGATGCCGCATTAAGGGCGGCGAAGCAATTAGGTGCCAACCAATTTAAAGTGTTCGACTCAGATATGGCGCAGCAAATGGCGATTGGTCGTATGGCGTGGAAAGCGATGTTGGAAAACGCTATCGAGACGCAAAGTTTTGCCTTGCGCCGTCAGCCTGTTGCGAATATGAATCAACGTGATCAAATTATACAGCAAGAAGTGTACGCCAGCTTAGTGAGCGATGGTAAACAGTATCATGCGGGCTATTTCATCGGCCTAGCAGAACAGTTTGATTTGGGTGAGCAGGTCGACCAAGTGATTATTGAGCGAGTGATCTCGACCATCGAAACTACGCGTGATCAAGGTCCATTTGTGATCAACTTGTCGGCGTCTGGTTATGCAAAATTGACCTTTGTAAGTTGGTTAGATAAAACCTTGGCGCAATTGCCGGCAAGAGTGAAATCATTGTTGGCATTTGAAGTGTCTGAGCAAAGTGTTCTAGCGGCTGAAGATCATGCATTTTTGTTGGTGCAAACACTTAAAAATCATGGCGTGAAATTCGGTATTGATAACGTTGGCAAACAATTTTCTGCTTTCCAATATCTGAAAACCTTAATGCCGGATTACGTTAAAGTGGACCCTTCCTATACGAAGCTTGCGGTGGGCAAAGAGTCAGAGTCCTTCTTTATGCATACCTTATGTAAGATGTTCAATAGTCTGAACATCGAAGTCATTGCGACAGGTGTCGAAACGGACGAGCAAATAGAAATCCTTCGCGGGTTTGATATCAGCGGCCTACAAGGCTTTGGTATCGGGCGTCCAGAAGCCTTTGGCGAGCGCTAATCTTATATTAACGAATCGGTTTCGTTGAATTCCTCAAGGATGAGGGCTTCATTGTTACCGTTATGGATATTACGCACCCATTTGCGGCTGAGGATTTTCTTTTGTGCCGCAAGTGGCAGTTCGGTAAATTGAATTAAGCGCTTTTCTGCTAGTAAATCAATTAAATCTTCCAGTACCCGCATCATGTCTTGATCAGAAGAGTGCAGAAGATCTTGTGAGGACTTTTGGTCAAGTTTTTGTGCCAGAATATTTGCGACAACAGGATTATCTGGGGCGACTAAGGTGTTGTATTCTTCACTATGTTGGGTAGCAACATCTAAGATGTCGCCGTTTTCGTCTAATTTTGCGTACAGCATCCTTTGATCACCTTCTATATTGAACCATAATGGTTATATTCATGATGTGTATGGGTTACGATGATTGAATTTTAGATTACTAATCAAGTTGTTGTAACATACTATACGTTTAAATTTTCTCTTAGAGTATGATTATGGGTGTTTTTTAGCGGGCAAGCTTTGTCAGTCGTTGAACACCTTTATCCTCTACTAGGCTGTAAACTCCCGCGCAACGGAATCACATAACATGGCTGCAAATAACAGTTCTGAACATTCGCTTAAGCAAGAAGAATCGGACTACGATACGGATCGTAATGACGAGTTAGCGCAGACCGAGCCAGCCGAAGACGATAATACTGCGTCGGACGCAGCATCGACAGATGACGCCAACGCGGCAGCAACCGAGTCGGCGTCACGCCCTAAAAACAGTAAGTGGCATAAATCTGTAGAAGAGTTAGAAACTCCGGACCCATTACTCGATTGCTTGGTGAGCCTGACCAAATATTTTGATAACCCTTATACGCATCAAGGGGTGTCTGTCGGCTTGCCATTGTCGCAAAGCGGTATGACGCCAGAATTGTTCCAGCGAGCAGCACAGCGTATCGGCTTAGTAACACGCTTCGTCAAACGCCCGCTAGACAAGATTTCATCAGCGTTATTGCCAGTGGTACTGTTGCTTGAAAATGATCAAGCTTGTGTGATGCTTGAAGTTGATGAGCAAGAGCAGCAGGTCAAAGTATTTTTGCCTGAAACAGGGGATGGTGAGACGTGGCTCGCGTGGGAAAACATCGCTGAGCTATACACTGGATACTGCTTTTTTATTCGCCCGCAATACCGTTTTGATAAGCGAGCACAGTCCACTAAAGATGAGAAGGTCAACGATCGGCATTGGTTTTGGGGGACGGTGGCGACCTCTTGGCGTATTTATCGAGATGTGTTCATTGCCTCGTTATTGATCAATATCTTTGCTTTGGCTAGCCCACTGTTTGTCATGAATGTGTATGACCGAGTGGTGCCTAACAATGCCTTCGATACCTTATGGGTATTGGCGATCGGCGTGACAATCGTCTATTTCTTCGATTTCTTACTGCGTACCTTGCGTGCCTACTTTATTGATGTAGCGGGCAAAAAGTCAGATATTCTGCTGTCCGCCAATATTTTTGCCAAGGTCAATAACATTCGCATGGCGTCACGTCCTAAGTCGGTCGGTGCGTTCGCAAAAAATCTGCAAGAGTTTGACAGCATTCGCGAGTTTATTACCTCTGCGTCTATTACCACCTTGGTCGACATCCCTTTTATGTTCCTAATCGTTGGGGTGATTTGGTTAATCGGTGGACCTATGGGGGTGATTCCGTTGATCACCATTGCTCTGGTTTTGATTTACTCCTTAGTGATCCAAGCACCATTGCGTAATTCGATCGAAGAAGGGCAAAAAACATCGTTGCAGAAAAATGCGGTATTGATTGAAAGTCTTTCTAATGCTGAGAGCGTTAAGCTGAACAACGCCCAAGGTACCTTGCAGCAACATTGGGAAAGTGCGGTAGGCAACATCGCTGACTGGGGCTTAAAAACGCGTCAATTGGCTCAGTCTTGTTCTTCTTTTGCTATGACTGCGCAGCAGATGACCAGTGTGGCGATGGTGATTGTCGGGGTGTACCTGATCTCCGAAGGTGAGATGAGTATGGGAGCCTTGATTGCCTCCGTCATGCTGACGGGGCGCGCTTTAGCGCCGATGGCGCAGTTTGCAGCATTGGCTTCGCGTTACAATTACGCAAAGTCAGCGTTTAAAGCATTGAACGAAATCATGGCTTCCCCCGTCGAACAGCCAGAAGATACTAAATTTGTGCATCGTTCTCGTTTTGACGGACGCTTTGAGTTCGACAATGTTAGCTTCAGCTATCCTGAAGAAGAGCAGGATGCTGTGGCGGCGCTCAATCTTAGTATTAAAGCCGGCGAAAAAGTCGCCATTATCGGCCGAATCGGTTCTGGTAAAAGCACCTTAGGTAAGCTTATGACGGGGCTTTACGAGCCGCGCGAAGGCGCCGTGCGTATTGATGGCATTGATCTGCGCCAAGTTAATCCGGTGGACTTGCGCCGTAGCATTGGTGTGGTGTCTCAGGATGTCAGTTTATTTTATGGCAGCATCAAAGAGAATATCTGTTTTGGTGTGCCTTATATTGAAGATGAGGCGATTATTCGAGCAGCAGATTTGTCGGGTGTGTCAGAGTTTGCTAATCACCGTCCGTCGGGACTGGATAGTATTGTTGGTGAGCGTGGTTTGCAATTATCGGGTGGTCAAAGACAAAGTGTGGCGATTGCTCGTGCACTGCTATTTGACCCGCAAATCATGATTTTAGATGAGCCAACCGCGTCAATGGATAACACCACTGAGGTACGAATGAAGCGTCGTCTAGCAAATATTATTGCGGATAAAACCTTGATTCTAATCACCCATAAGTCGTCAATGCTTGACCTAGTAGATCGAATTATCGTCATGGATAACAGTCGCATTGTTGCCGATGGACCGAAAGAACAAGTCTTTGAAGCGTTGCGTCAAGGCAAGCTTAAGGTAAGCTAAATCAATGAGTAAAAATACTTCAGTAGCACAATCAGATCTCAGCTTTTTGAGTGATCGTAATGCAGCCCTGATGCTGAAAACCCCACGTGGTGGGCGCATCATTCTTTGGTGTGTCTTGCTGTTTGTTGTGTGTGCGCTAATTTGGGCCTATTTTACCGAGCTGGATGAGGTGACGGTCGGTGATGGTAAGGTCATTCCTTCCAGCCAAGTACAGGTTATTCAGAACCTTGAAGGCGGCATTCTAAAAGAGATTAATGTGCGCATTGGCCAGCGTGTTGAAGCTGGTGATTTGTTGATGACGATCGAAAACACAGAGGCTTTATCAACATTGCGTGAGCGCCAAGCCGAAGAGATGAATTTGTTGGCTCGCGCGGCGCGCTTATATGCCGAAGCGAACGGCCAGGCGCCTGACTTTCCTGATAGGCTCACCAAAGATTATCAAGACCTAATCGATCGTGAAACGAATCTGTATGATAACCGTGCAGCTTCTCTTGCTGCTAACCAAGCGATTTTTGAACAGCAGGTTCAGCAGCGCCGCCAAGAAATTGTTGAGCAAGAGGCCAAATTGAGCAACTTGCGCAGCAGTTACGAGTTGGCCAGTGAAGAGCTACGTTTAACACGTCCGGCTTTTGCGCAAGGGGCGGTATCAAGAGTAGAGTTACTGCAGTTGGAGCGCCAGGTTAACCAGCTACAAGGGGAGCTTGAGGCGACACGCTTGGCCCTACCGCGAGCGCGCTCTGCATTGGTTGAGGCACAAACCAAATTAGAAGAAAGTGAAGCGAAGTTCAGGGCTGAAGCACAAGAGCAATTGACAGATGTGCGTGCCGATTTAGACAGCATCCGTGAGGCTAGCGTCTCCTTAGAGGATAAGGTGAATCGTACTTTGGTGACTTCGCCAGTGAAAGGGGTGGTGAAGCAAATTGAGATCAATACGGTCGGTGGAGTGATTCGCCCTGGTATGAATTTAATGGAAGTGGTGCCCATCGAAGATTCGCTGTTGATTGAAGCGCGCATCAAGCCAGAGGATATTGGCTTTATTAAGCCGGATTTGCCAGCTGTTGTGAAATTAAGCGCCTACGATTTCTCCATTTATGGTGGCCTTGAGGCGTCGGTTGAAACGATCTCGGCAGACACTATCGTGGATGAAGAGGGTAACAGTTTCTATGTCGTACGTGTTCGTACTGATAAAAGTTATCTAGGTAGTGAGGCTAATCCTCTGCCAATCATCCCAGGTATGCAGGCATCAGTGGATATCATTACTGGTAAAAAGACTATTATTGACTATATTCTTAAACCAATATTTAAGGCAAAACAAAACGCTTTAAGAGAGCGGTAGTTACATAAATTCCGTTGCTAAACATGCTTTTGTTACAAAACATTACAGGGAAGAATTAGGGCTAGCGCTAACATCAAAGTATACAGTCTTAAGGATACATCTATCGTGAAAATATTGTGCTGGAACGTTAATGAATCAGTATGGCTCCACTGGTGCAATGTCTTGAGTGGTCGAGCGGAGTTGACGCGCACAACAGGTCAGCAGGAAACGCTAGATCAGTTAGCCAAGGAGCCATATGACTACTGCTTTGTTTATCTTGATGAAGCGCAGTTCTCCAGAAAAGTAGAAGATGTGGTGGCGCTTAGAAATGCGCACGCCAACCTTAATATTATCGCTTTTCCTTACTTACGTAGCCAAACGGCTGGTATTCGCATGCTGTCAGCGGGCGTTAATGCCCAATGCCCTCCATTTGTTAAGGCGGAGCAGTTGTCTCTTATTATGTCGGTAGTGGAATCGGGTGAGATTTGGGGCGGAAAAGAGTTCATTCAAAGCTTAATTGCTCAGTCTGCAAAGAATATTCCTGAGGAACATTGGGAACAGGATGAATTAGGGAGTCTGTCTGAGCGTGAAAATGCGGTGGCGTTGTTGGTGTCTCGAGGGTCTTCCAATAAGGTGATTGCAACACAGATGAATATCACTGAACGTACGGTTAAGGCCCATTTGACTGCTATTTATAAAAAACTGGCGGTAAAAGATCGCCTAGCGCTAGCTTTGTTAGTACAGCAGCATATTAAGTCCCATGGCTCAGCCGATGAAACTCAGTCTCCTGATCAGTTGATGGCACATTAGTGGTGGTTTCTCATTACTCCGATATAACTCTTACTGCCGTCATTCTCGCAGGTGGCGAAGGACAGCGAATGGGGGGCGTTGATAAAGGTTTGCAGATCTACCAAGGCCGCCCATTAGTACATTATATGCTGTCTTTGGCCGGCTCACTTAGTGAGTCTCTTGTTATTAGTGCCAATCGCAATCTTGATCGCTACCGCCAAATGGCTGACTGCGTTGTACCAGACGATGAATGTTTGGGGGGAGTCGGTCCGCTAGGTGGTCTTTTGGCGGTGCTGGGATATGTACATAGTTCGCATATGCTAGTGTTGCCATGTGATACGCCTAAGCTTTCTCGTGCAGCGCTCGTTGAGCTAATTGCTAGTGCTGAAGCCTGCTCTGATAAAATTCACTACTTGTCTACTGTCTCCGGTTCTCAGCCTTTACATGCCATCTTGCCTGTAGCGTCATTACAGGCATCACTTAGAGCGTTTTTGCACACTGCTGAACACCATGGTGTGATGAAGTTTTATCGTGAAATTGGCTGTCACGCGGTCCATTGGGATGTGGAAAGCGAGTTTGACAACTTTAATTACAGCCACCAACTACAAGCAGCGAAGTAGCACTACCTTTAGTGCTACTTGAGAGCGATCTTCTCAAGATCGAGAGTGTAGGATTCGCCTTTGTCGTGGTATTCCATTCTGACTAACAAAAAGTCGTACTTTGGGGCAAACCAAAAATAGGAGCTACGTTTATCTGAGTCGTTATCAGTACGAATGACTTTGATGGCGTCCAGCTTCCCCAATTGGGTGTCAATCTGTTCATGGCCTTGTGCTGCAAATGCATAGGTCTTGAGTTTGCCGCCGTCTGCTATGTGATAAGCAAAATTCCCTGTTGGATCGGCTTTGAGGTCATAGCGTAACTGCAATTGCATGCTTAGGCGATCGAGTGTTTGATCGGTAATGTCCATACGCCAAGGCTTCTGCTTAACGTCATTCAAAACACTCATTGCTTGCCAATCAAAGGTCAACTTGGCTTGTTTTTTCTTACCTAAAATACTGGATTGGTAATGGTAAGAAAGCGGACGTATTTGTGATGCTTGTCGGGTAAAGGTGCTTTGCTCTGAAAGCGTAGCAAAGAAGGTGTCGGCGTAAAATTTAAAGCGCCATTGATCGGCACTGGTTTGGCTTAGTGTTTGTGAGCCTTCTACTTTAATGCTGATGCCTTTTTTCCAAGTCGTACTGTAAGTGGCTTGGTAAGGTTGGAAAAAACTCGCCGCGGGTGCTTGAGCAGGTGACGGCGAGTCGGCAATTATGGGCAGAGTGGGAATGGCGAGTGTTGCAGCGACAATAATCCGGCGAATGCCCATAATAATACTTCCTGTTGCTAAGTTAATGCATTGTGGTAGCGCATACCTGTCGTGGGTAGCGCTTGACCATCTAAGTTAGCGATTCCGTTCTCAAGTGTTAAGCGTCCTGTACTAAACCACTTTACACTTAATGGATAAATGATGTGTTCAAGAGTATGAACTTTTTGCGCAAGTGAGTCTGCGGTATCGTCAGCTTGAACGTCAGTGGCTGCTTGTAAGACTACTGCACCGCCATCAAGTTCCGAGGTAACAAAGTGGACTGAAACGCCATGCTCTGTTTCGCCATCCTCAAGTGCTCGTTGGTGGGTATTCAGCCCTTTATACTTAGGCAGTAGAGAGGGGTGAATATTAAGCATGCGTCCTTCATAGTGACGAGTAAATTGCTCGGTCAAGATGCGCATAAAACCTGCAAGCACCACTAGCTTGGGTTGGTACTGATCAATCACCTGCATCAGTGCTTGATCAAACGCTTCACGTGATTCAAATTGCTTGTGATCAAGGCTGTGTGTTGGAATGCCAGCTTTGCTCGCGCGCTCTAGACCAAAAGCCGACGCTTTATTGCTAATGACAGCTTTGATGTCGATATCAAGATCACCTTGCAGGCTTTGATCGATCAAAGCCTGCAAGTTGCTGCCGCTGCCTGAAATTAGAACAACGACGGGGAAGCTCATGCAGACGCCTCTAGGTCAGAGATGATGACTTCTTTATCTGTCTTGTTGCGAATTTCACCGATGACCCATGCTTGCTCGCCTTCGCTCTGAAGTACTTGTAGGGCTTGCTCGGCTTTGTCTGCATCAACTGCGATCACCATGCCGACACCGCAGTTAAGCACGCGGTACATTTCTTCTTGCTCAACGTTGCCTTGCTCTTGTAGCCAATCAAATACAGCAGGGCGAGTCCAGCTTGCAGCATCAATGTAGGCCGCTGAACCTTCCGGTAGCACGCGCGGAATATTCTCAAGTAAGCCACCACCAGTGATGTGAGCTAGCGCGTTGACGGGCATTGTTTCCATCAACTTAAGGATCGACTTAACGTAAATCTTAGTTGGCGCCATCAAAGCGTCTTTAAGAGCGACACCGTCGATCTCTTCGTTAAGGTCGGCGTTGCTTACTTCTAAGATCTTACGGATCAAAGAGTAACCGTTAGAGTGCGGGCCTGATGAGCCAAGTGCGATCAAAGTGTCGCCTGATTTTACCTTAGAGCCATCGATGATGCCGTCTTCTTCCACGACGCCAACACAGAAACCTGCAAGGTCGTAATCGCCATCGTGGTACATGCCAGGCATTTCAGCTGTTTCACCGCCAACTAGCGCACAGCCAGACTGTAGACAGCCTTCGCCAATACCGGTAACAACGTCCGCAGCGACGTCTACGTCTAGTTTGCCTGTTGCATAGTAATCTAGGAATAGCAGAGGCTCGGCACCGGCAACGACCAAATCATTGACACACATAGCCACAAGGTCGATACCGATTGTGTCATGTTTGTTTAGATCCATGGCGAGACGTAATTTTGTGCCAACGCCGTCAGTTCCGGATACCAGGATAGGATTTTTGTACTTTTGTGGTAGGCGAGTTAGGGCGCCAAAGCCGCCCAAGCCGCCAAGTACTTCTGGACGACGTGTCTTTTTGCTAACGCCTTTGATGCGTTCTACGAGCTCATTGCCCGCATTGATGTCGACGCCTGCGTCTTTGTAACTGATCGAGGTTTTATTCGAATCGGTCATTGCCTAAGCCTTATCATGGTGTGGGAAAAAAATGCATTTTACCACAGTGGGAAATAAGGGCTATGGTTCTTTGCATAGAAGACAGTAGAATAGGCGCAATACTTTGTATGAGGGGACAGTTTTGAGGCAAATTCTATTTTTATTGGCATTGATGATGGCGCCGCTAAGTTTTGGTGCACAAGTGTCTAACCTTTACAGTGCAACGGTACAAATTCGTGACGCTGATAATGATTCCGCCTTACTAGAGCAAGCATTCTCGCAAACCGTGGAGCAGGTATTAGGGCGTGTTAGTGGTCAGCCAAGTGCTATATCTTCCAGTGTGCTGTCCGAGGCACAACGCCAAGCCGCTTCTTGGGTTGCTCAGCATTCCGTAGAGTCCATCGCGGGCGGTGATGCCAAGCGCGTTCATGTGACCTTTTATAAAGAATCCATTAACAATTATTTATACCAATCTAACCTACCGGTTTGGGGGGCGAATCGTCCTAGTGTGCTGGTGTGGATGGTTGAAGAGAGTGATGCTGGGCGAGTGACCTACGGTTCGCAACGTTCTTCCAGTACGTTATCTGGGTTTTTTGACCGTGCCGGTGCGCTTGGATTGCCTGTATACGCGCCATTAGACGATAACAGCGACCGTACTAAGCTGCCTTCAAGCGAGCTATGGGGTTTCTTTCAAGAGGAAATTCGTGACGCCAGTCAGCGTTACGACACGGATGTCATCGCCGTTGTTCGCATCGGACGATACTCAGGGGAATACGTATTTGACAGTATGTTGCTATACCCCGAGCAAAGCGTGCGTTTGAGCTCTGTTAGTGATGCATCGAAGTCTGAAGGTATGGGTCAAGTGGCAGCTATGTTAGCATCCAGACTCTCAGAGCGATACGCAGCGACTCGTGCTAGCGGTGATCCGGATGCTATGCAAATTCGTGTCGATGGGATACATAGCTACCAAGATATAGCCAAGGTGACGCGTTACTTGAGTGACCTGAGTATTGTACGCCAAGTGCAGCTGGCTAAAGTCGTTGAGGATAAGGTGGAATTTATCTTGTCGCTAGATGGTACTGCGGCCAAGTTTAACAATAGTGTGGCATTAAATACCGTGCTGCGTAGTAAGCAGGTCAGTGCGTTAGATCCTGATGCCAATCGCTTAACAGTTTTTGAATACAGAAAATAAGGTGTCGGTTAATGACCAATACAAATGAAGAAACTCCAGTCGCAAAAGATTTTTTTGCGCGTCCAGTCGAGGAGCAAAACGACTTTTTGAGCCAGACTTGGTGTAACCAATGTCAGGAAATGGATTTGGGGATGAAAAATCCAAAAGAGTTTGAGACATCAAGCCGTTTTTGGATTGAAGGTGAGTGCGTTAAATGCGGGTCGCCAGTGGTCACCGAAATCCAGTATGAAGACGAAGAGTGAACTGACTTTATTAAATAGGTATTGTGGTAATAAAAAAGCGGCTAATTAGCCGCTTTTTTTGTATCACAGATAGGTGATGAAACTATTTTTTGTCGCTTGGGTAATCGCGCTCAGTGTGGCCAACGTACAATTGACGAGGACGACCGATTTTGTAATTGCCACTGATCATTTCATTCCAATGCGAGATCCAGCCAATCGTGCGCGACATAGCAAAGATTACCGTAAACATTGACGTTGGAATACCGATGGCCTTCATGATGATGCCAGAGTAGAAGTCTACGTTAGGGTATAACTTACGCTCGACAAAATAGGGGTCTTCCAGTGCGATTTGCTCAAGGCGCTTGGCGATCTTAAGCATTGGGTCGTCTGCTTGGCCAAGTTCAGCAAGAACTTCATCACATGTCTCGCGCATGACTTTGGCGCGCGGGTCAAAGTTTTTGTAAACGCGGTGACCGAAGCCCATTAGACGGAATGGATCGTTTTTGTCTTTTGCCTTAGCGATGTACTCATCTATTTTAGACTCGTCACCGATTTCTTCAAGCATTGTCAATACTGCTTCGTTGGCGCCGCCGTGAGCAGGGCCCCACAAGGTTGCGATACCGGCAGCGATACAGGCAAATGGGTTGGCGCCTGAAGAGCCTGCTAGGCGTACTGTAGAGGTTGAAGCGTTTTGCTCATGATCCGCATGAAGGATGAAGATGCGGTCCATTGCTTTCGCAAATACAGGATTTACCTTGTAGTCTTCACACGGCGTAGCGAACATCATGTAAAGGAAGTTTTCGGCATAGCTTAAGTCGTTACGTGGGTACATGGTCGGTTGACCTTTTGAGTACTTGTAACACATAGAGGCAAGTGTCGGCATCTTAGAAATCAAGCGGAACGCAGCGATTTCACGGTGCTTTGGATCGGTGATGTCCATTTGGTCTTGGTAGAAAGCAGACATAGCGCCAACTAAGCCAACCATAACGGCCATCGGGTGAGCATCGTTGCGGAAGCCTTCAAGGAATTTCTGCATCGATTGTGAAACCATGGTGTGATTTTTTACGGTTTCAACGAATTCGGCTTTCTCTTCCGCGCTCGGAAGCTCTCCTTTAAGGAGTAGGTAACAAGTCTCAAGGTAATCTGAATGTTGTGCTAAGTCGGCAATTTTGTAGCCGCGATGTAGCAGCACACCTGCTTCACCATCGATGTAGGTGATAGCAGATTCGCATGAGTCAGTGGACATGAAGCCAGGGTCGTAAGTAAATACGCCATGTGAGCCTAGGGTTCTAACGTCTACTGCGTCGAATCCTGCTGTGCCTGAAAGTACAGGCAGCTCAATCGTTTGATCGATACCGTCTACTGTTAAGCGAGCTTTTTTGTCAGCCATTATATAGGTCTCCTTCGTACTCTGGTCCGGGGCAAAGAGCCTTGAGTTAGCTCTCCAGGCCCAGAAGGTGCGGAAAAAATACTGTCTTAGGGTAGGCAAAGTCAATTAGACAATTTTCTCAGTGCTTACCTAATCATTTTAATTTCTTTGTAATTTTGTAACGAAAACAAGGGCTTAAAGTTTTCTTGATAGTGATAAATAATTCTTAAGTATCTGATTTAAAAAAACTAATTGGCATTGATTGGGTGTCTTTCCTTTGTAATTTTCTACCATTATTGTCTATGTTTATGGCTGCATTCATTTTGTGAATGATGACCATCAAAAACCCTACAATCTGTCTATTTGTATTAAGTTTTTTGCGTGGTCTATAATTGCGCACCGATGATTTCATTGATTTGTCGGGGGTAATTGGCAAGTTTGAGTCGCTTTCGCCAATGTCGCTTGCAAATCGATGGGATTTTCACGTAGGCCTATGTAATCCAACTGTCGCTAAAATGAGTAGTGAGTATAGTCGGAAAAAGTAGAACTTGGGTCGTGATTGACCATTCAATCAATTTAAGTGGTGTAGAGTCGTGAATAAAAAAAGACCAGTCAATCTTGATATTTCTACAATATCAATGCCAGTAACAGCAATCGTCTCAATCCTTCATCGTGTGACAGGGATCATCCTATTTATTGGGTTGGTGTTCTTGTTTTACGCGTTTGATACGTCTTTATCTTCGCAAGAAGGTTTTGATCAAGTCGTTGAGACACTTCAAAACAACTTCCTAGCGAAATTCATTATCTGGGGCGTTGTGTCAGCTCTGATGTACCACTTCGTAGCAGGCGTCAAACACTTGTTCATGGACATGGGACATTTTGAAGAACTTGAAAGTGGCCGTATGGCGGCGAAAGCGAACCTAGTGATCGCTGCGGTTCTAATCGTATTAGCAGGGGTGTGGATATGGTAACTCAAATAACTAGTTTTGGCCGTTCAGGTCTTTATGACTGGATGATGCAACGCATCTCTGCGTTGGTTTTGTCAGTTTACAGTATTTTTATCATTGGTTACTTGGTTCTGAATCCAGATCTTACCTACGAGCAGTGGAGCGGTTTGTTCGAAACTACGGCAATGCGCATCTTCTCTCTACTAGCGCTGCTATCTGTTGGTATTCACTCATGGATCGGTTTGTGGTCGGTCTCTACTGACTACATCAAAGCAACTGGTGTTCGTTTCTTCTTTCAATCTCTATGCGGCTTAGCAATGTTTATCTACGTCGTATGGGGTGTTCAGGTTCTTTGGGGGCTGTAAGTAATGGCTAATATTCGTACGATTTCTTTTGATGCGATTGTTGTTGGCGGTGGCGGCGCAGGTATGCGTGCTGCGCTTCAGTTGACGGAATCTGGTCTTAACACGGCCTGTGTAACCAAAGTATTTCCAACGCGTTCGCACACAGTATCTGCTCAAGGTGGTATTACTTGTGCCATTGCAAGTGAAGATCCAAATGACGATTGGCGCTGGCACATGTACGACACCGTGAAGGGGTCGGACTACATTGGTGACCAAGATGCGATCGAATACATGTGTTCAGTTGGCCCGCAGGCGGTGTTTGAACTTGAGCACATGGGTTTGCCGTTCTCACGTAAAGAGAATGGTCGTATTTACCAGCGTCCTTTCGGTGGTCAATCAAAAGACTTTGGTAAGGGCGGTCAGGCTGCTCGTACCTGTGCTGCTGCGGACCGTACTGGTCACGCACTACTGCACACGCTTTACCAAGCCAACTTGAAGGGCGGTACTACGTTCTTTAACGAGTGGTATGCCGTTGATCTAGTGAAAAACGCGGACAACGGTGTTGTGGGTGTGGTTGCGATCTGTGTCGAAACTGGCGAAACCGTTTACCTAAAAGCCAAAGCAACTGTGTTGGCGACAGGTGGTGCAGGTCGTATTTACCAGTCTACTACGAATGCTCACATCAACACTGGTGACGGTGTCGGTATGGCATTGCGTGCTGGCTACCCAATGCAAGACATGGAAATGTGGCAGTTCCACCCAACTGGTATTTACGGTGCGGGTACGCTTGTTACAGAAGGTTGTCGTGGTGAAGGTGGTTACCTGATCAACAAAGATGGCGAACGTTTCATGGAGCGTTACGCACCAAATGCTAAAGACCTTGCGGGTCGTGACGTGGTAGCACGTTCTATGATTCTTGAGATTCTTGAAGGCCGCGGTTGTGGCGAGAATGGCGATCACGTATTGTTGAAACTTGACCACTTGGGTGAAGAGACATTGAACAAACGTTTGCCTGGTATCCTTGAGCTATCTCGCACGTTTGCTCACGTAGACCCTGTGAAAGAGCCGATCCCGGTTATCCCTACTTGTCACTACATGATGGGTGGTGTACCGACGAACGTTGGCGGTCAAGCCTTGATTCAAACGGAAAGCGGTGAAGATCAGATTATTCCAGGCCTTTACGCTTGTGGTGAAGTAGCTTGTGTATCGGTACACGGTGCTAACCGTTTGGGTGGTAACTCACTACTAGACTTGGTTGTCTTTGGTCGTTCAGTAGGTCTTCAGGTGAAGAAATCTTTAGACGAAGGTTTTGAGTCACTGGATGCCAGCGATACAGACGTAGCGAAAGCGATGGCACGTCTGGAGCGTTTGAATAACAGCACTGGCGGTGAAAGTGTTGCCCAAGTTCGCGAAGACCTACAAAAGACTATGCAGCTTTACTTCGGTGTATTCCGTGAAGGTGAGTCTATGCAAAAAGGTCTAGAGCAGCTTAAAGAGCTGCGTAAGCGTGTTGAGAACCTTCACCTTGAGGATAAGAGTCAAGCCTTCAATACCGCGCGTATCGAAGCCCTTGAGCTTGAAAACTTGTTGGAAGTTGCAGAAGCAACTGCGATTCCTGCAGAGTTCCGTAAAGAGAGTCGTGGTGCCCACGCTCGTAATGACTTCACTGAACGTGACGATGAAAACTGGTTGAAACACTCTTTGTATCACCCAGCTGAGAAGAAAGTAACCCAGCGTGATGTTAACTTTGCGCCGAAAACTATGGATGCTTTCCCACCTAAAGTTCGTTCATACTAAGGAGTTATGTCAATGTTAGTTAGTATCTATCGTTACAATCCTGAGAAGGACGATGCGCCTTACATGCAGGATTTTGAAATCGAGCTGCCAAAGGGTAAAGACCTAATGGTGCTTGATGTTTTGAACTTGTTGAAAGCGCAAGACCCAAGTATTTCTTACCGTCGTTCATGCCGTGAGGGTGTGTGTGGTTCTGATGGTATGAACATGTCTGGCAAAAACGGTCTAGCGTGTATTACACCAGTGTCTGTTGCAGCCAAAAACAACAAACTAGTGCTTCGTCCTCTACCTGGCTTGCCAGTTGTGCGTGACCTAGTCGTTGATATGGCTCAGTTCTACAAGCAGTATGAAAAAATCAAGCCATTCTTGATCAATGATAATCCAGCGCCAGCGATTGAGCGTTTGCAGAGCCCTGAAGAGCGTGAGAAGCTTGATGGACTTTACGAATGTATCTTGTGTGCATGTTGTTCTACGGCTTGTCCTTCGTTCTGGTGGAATCCAGATAAATTTGTTGGTCCATCTGGTCTTTTACAAGCTTACCGCTTCTTGGCGGATAGCCGTGACACTGCTACGCAGGAGCGTCTAAGTGATCTAGATGATCCATTTAGCGTTTTCCGTTGCCATGGCATCATGAACTGTGTAAATGTATGTCCTAAGGGACTTAATCCGACCAAAGCGATCGGTAACATTCGCACTATGTTGCTACAGCGCGCGACCTAATTGATTGGTCCAACTGGCGTTTTTAGTATTTAACGCTATGGTTAAAGAGGCGAACATCTTTCGCCTCTTTAACACCTCTCCAGTGCAGTAAGGAGACACGTTTATAAATAAGGACTGCAAAGAATTTAATTTTTCATGACTGTCTATTTTGGTTCATGAAAAACACTGAATAGCCCCATTTGTTACTGAAATAGTAAAGCAAACGTGCTTTAAAATAGGACTGTTAAGTGTGGTACACAGCGAAAGCAATAATAATCTGACAGCTTCAGAAAAAGCCTAGTCAGCAAGACATAACATGAGTTATCCCATAAGGTGATAGCTAGCTCGAACATAAAAGGGTGATCGAGAATGCATGAAAGTTTGATGGAGTTGCTATGGAGCACTTCTCACTTTTCAGGGGGCAACCTTGAATATGTTGAGGGGCTGTTTGAAAGCTACTTAGTTGACCCCAACTCAGTATCAGAAGAATGGCGAAAATGTTTTGATCAGTTGCCAAGAGTCAGTGAAGCACAATCAACCGATCTTCCACATTCCGTTATTCAACAACAATTCTTAGAACTTGGTAAAAACAAGTTCCGCAACATTTCTGCTTCTTCAGGTGTTGCTACCAGCTCAGAGCATGAGCAGAAGCAAATCAATGTTCTTCAATTAATTAATGCCTACCGCGTACGAGGCCACCAGCATTCTAATCTGGACCCACTCGGCATTCAAAAGCGCGACAAAGTTGCAGACTTAGATCTCAGCTACCACCAGTTAACTGGTGCCGATCTTGATACACAATTCAATACTGGTTCTCTTTTCTTTAACCAAGATGCCATGCCTCTTAAAGACATGATCTCAGAGTTAGAGAAGACCTACTGTGGTTCAATCGGCTACGAGTTCATGCACATTGTTGACACTCAAGAAAAAGCTTGGTTGCAACAGCGTGTGGAGTCTGTCCGTTCGCGTCCTGAGTATTCAGAAGAAACCCGTAAAGCATTGTTAGAGCGTCTAACGGCAGCTGAAGGTCTAGAGAAATACTTAGCCAGCCGATACCCAGGTGCGAAACGCTTCGGTCTTGAAGGTGGCGAAAGCTTAATTCCAATGGTGAATGAGCTGATTCAACGCTCTGGTGCACTAGGTGCTAAAGAAGTTGTCATCGGCATGGCTCACCGTGGTCGTCTAAACGTATTGGTTAACACGTTAGGTAAGAACCCGAAAGACTTGTTCGATGAGTTCGAAGGTAAAAAGCTGGTTAACACTTCAGGTGACGTAAAATACCACCAAGGCTTTTCATCGAACGTGATGACGGCGGGTGGTGAAGTACACACAGTGCTAGCCTTTAACCCATCTCACCTTGAAATCGTATCGCCAGTAGTTGAAGGCTCGGTACGTGCACGTCAAGATCGTCGTCAAGACAAAACGGGTAAAACGGTTGTCCCTATTTCCATTCACGGTGATGCAGCATTTGCTGGTCAAGGCGTGGTCATGGAAACCTTCCAGATGTCACAAACACGTGCCTACAAAACAGGCGGTACGGTGCACATCGTGGTTAACAACCAAGTAGGTTTCACTACTAACCGTCAAGAAGACTCACGTTCGACTGAATACGCAACAGATGTTGCTAAGATGATTCAAGCACCGATCTTCCACGTTAATGGCGATGATCCTGAGGCAGTATTATTTGTTACTCAGCTGGCACTGGATTACCGTTACGAGTTTGGTCGTGATGTCGTAATTGACATGGTATGTTACCGCCGTCGTGGTCACAACGAGACGGATGAGCCTTCTGGTACACAGCCGCTGATGTACAAAATCATCAGCAAGCTAAAAACCACACGCACAAAATACGCAGAGTTCTTAGTAGAGCAGGGTGTTATCACACAGCAAGAATCTGATGAGTTTGTGAGTGAGAACCGAGAAGATCTAGATAATGCACGTCATGTAGCGAAGAGCCTTGTCTTAGAGCCTAAGTCAGAGTTGTTTGTTGATTGGACGCCTTACCTAGGTGTTGAGTGGACGCACGAAGGTGATACCTCTTACCCATTGGCGCAACTGCAAGAAGTGGCACGTAAAACGACCGCTATTCCAGATGGTGTGGTTGTTCAACGTCAGGTTACGAAGATCTACGAAGATCGTGACAAAATGACTGCCGGTGCGATGCCTATCAACTGGGGTTATGCTGAGATGATGGCGTTTGCTACCTTGCTAGAGCAAGGCTACCCAATTCGTCTAACAGGCCAAGACTCAGGTCGTGGTACGTTCTCGCATCGTCACGCGGTCATCCACAGTCAAAAAGATGGCAGCACTTATATTCCTCTGAAACATTTGTCGGAAGATCAACCGACATTGGATCTATACGATTCTTACCTTTCAGAAGAAGCTGTATTAGCGTTTGAATACGGCTACTCAACCACATCACCGAAAGGATTAGTGTTGTGGGAAGCGCAATTCGGTGATTTTGCAAACGGTGCCCAAGTGGTGATTGACCAATTTATCACTAGTGGTGAGCACAAGTGGGGCCGCCTATGCGGTCTAACGATGCTGCTGCCACATGGTTATGAAGGTCAAGGTCCAGAGCACTCTTCAGCACGTCTAGAGCGCTTTATGCAGTTGTGTGCGGAGTACAACATCCAAGTATGTGTACCAACGACACCATCGCAGATTTTCCATATTTTACGCCGTCAGGCGATCCGACCCATGCGTCGACCTCTAATCATCATGTCGCCGAAGAGTTTGTTGCGTCATAAGCAAGCGATTTCGACACTTGAAGATTTATCTGAAGGCAGCTTTAAAACCGTGCTACCAGAAACCGCCGATAACATTTCACCAGAAAATGTTAAACGTTTAGTTATCTGTAGTGGCAAGGTGTATTACGACCTATACAATCGTCGTGAAGAGCTGGCCAAGGAAGATGTGGCCATCATTCGACTAGAACAACTGTACCCATTCCCATACGCTGATTTTGAAGCCATTTTGGAACAGTACAAAAACGTTGAAGATCTTGTTTGGTGTCAAGAAGAGCCTAAGAACCAAGGCGCTTGGCATGCAAACCGCCACCGTATGAATCGTGTACTAGAGCGTCTGTACCCGGATCTTAAGATTCGATTTGCAGGCCGCATTTCATCTGCTGCTCCGGCTGCAGGTTACATGTCGGTACACGTAGAGGAACAAGAAGCGCTGGTTAACGACGCAATTGTCGGCTAGCAACACTGCCTGTCAGAGATAAGGGTAAAAAATGAGTATTGAAATTAAAGCACCTACTTTTCCAGAATCTGTAGCGGATGGCACTGTCGCTACTTGGCATAAACAACCAGGCGAAGCGTGCAAGCGCGACGAGCACATTGTTGATATCGAGACTGACAAGGTCGTTCTTGAAGTGGTTGCACCAGCAGATGGTGTGATCAAAGAAATCAAAAAGAACGAAGGCGATATCGTTTTGAGTGAAGAAGTGCTGGCCACTTTTGATTCAGGTGCGCAAGCGTCTTCGTCTGACGACGCTGCTTCAGAAGCTAAGCAAGAAGAAGCACCAGCAAAAACTGAAGAAGCGCCTAAGGCAGCCGCTGCCTCAGCAGCCAAAGAAACGGTACAAGTGAAAGCACCTACTTTCCCTGAGTCAGTTGCTGACGGTACGGTTGCTGCGTGGCACAAACAGCCAGGCGAAGCGTGTAAGCGCGATGAGCACATCGTAGATATCGAGACTGACAAAGTTGTGCTTGAGGTAGTAGCACCTGCAGATGGCGTGATTGCTGACATCGTTAAAGCCGAAGGTGATACGGTATTGTCCGAAGAAGTGCTGGCGAACTTCGCAGTGGGTGCTGCCGGTGAAGAAGCGGCCCCTGCACAAGAAAGTGCAGCGCCTGCTCAAGCAGAAGAAGGTGATGAAGATGCTGTTGCAGGCCCTGCAGCTCGCAAAGCTATGGCTGAAGCAGGCCTAACGCCAGCGCAAGTAAAAGGCACTGGTAAAGGTGGACGCATTACTAAAGAAGACGTTGATGCTGCTGTGAAAAGCAAGCCTGCTGCAGCACCTGCAGCTTCGTCTGCTAAATCAGAATCTGCTCCGGCTAAAGCAGCGGCGACAGGCGCTTCTATGCCTGCGTTAGGTGACGAGGGTCGTGTTGAGAAGCGTGTACCAATGACGCGTCTACGTGCAACGATCGCTAAACGCCTAGTAGAAGCACAGCAAACAGCTGCCATGCTTACCACTTACAATGAAGTGAACATGGGTCCTGTGATGGAACTGCGCAGCAAGTACAAAGACTTGTTCCAGAAAACGCACAACGGCACTAAGCTTGGCTTCATGTCATTCTTTGTTAAAGCTGCAACAGAAGCTCTTAAACGCTTCCCAGCAGTAAACGCATCGATTGATGGCAACGACATGGTTTACCATGGTTACCAAGACATCGGTGTAGCAGTATCGACTGATCGTGGCCTAATGGTACCAGTACTACGTAATACTGAAGCGATGGGCCTTGCGGATATCGAATCTAATATCATGGATTTTGCAGTTCGTGGCCGTGAAGGTAAACTAGGCATGGACGACATGCAGGGTGGTACCTTTACAATTACGAACGGCGGTATCTTCGGTTCTCTATTGTCTACGCCGATCTTGAATCCACCTCAAACGGCTATCTTGGGCATGCACAAAATCCAAGAGCGCCCAATGGCAGTTAATGGCCAAGTTGTGATTCAACCAATGATGTATCTAGCCCTTTCATACGATCACCGTATGATTGATGGTAAAGAAGCAGTGCAGTTCCTTGTTACCATCAAGGAGCTTTTAGAAGATCCTGCACGTCTACTGCTTGAAATCTAATAAAAAGTACCCACTTTTTAGTGTAAGAGTAAAACTTGTTGGGGCGCATAACGCCCCAACAAACAACAATGGATAAATCCTATGTCTAATAAATTTGATGTAATTGTAATCGGTGGTGGTCCAGGTGGTTACGTAGCGGCAATTCGCGCGGCGCAACTGGGCCTAAAAACAGCGTGTATCGAAAAATGGCTTGATAAAGAAGACAAGCCTCGTCTTGGTGGTACATGTCTGAACGTAGGTTGTATCCCTTCTAAAGCGCTTTTGGATTCTTCGCACAAATACCATGATGCAAAAGAAGAGTTCAAAGTTCACGGTATCGGTATCAACGAAGTCTCTATGGACGTTGATGCAATGATCAACCGTAAAGACAAAATTGTAGATCAATTAACTGGCGGTATCGCTGGTCTATTTAAAGCCAACGGCGTAACAAGCTTTGAAGGCTTCGGTAAGCTTCTAGCGAACAAAAAAGTTGAATTCACTGCACACGATGGTTCGGTGGAAACACTAGAAGCAGACAACGTGATTCTTGCGACGGGTTCTGTGCCAGTTAACATTCCACCAGCACCACGTACTGAAGACATCATCGTTGATAACGAAGGTGCGCTAGAGTTCCGTGAAGTACCGAAGCGTCTTGGTGTTATCGGTGCCGGCGTTATCGGTCTTGAGCTTGGCTCGGTTTGGAAACGTCTTGGTTCAGAAGTCGTTGTGCTAGAAGCGCAAGAGCAGTTCTTAAGCCTTTGCGACCAAGATCTAGGCAAAGAAGCAGCGAAAATCTTCAAAAAGCAAGGTCTAGACATTCGTCTAGGTGCACGCGTAACAGGTAGTAACATCAATGGTAACGAAGTAGAAGTGACTTACCTTGATGCGAAAGGTGAAGAGCAAACTGTGACCTTTGACAAACTAATCGTTGCAGTAGGTCGTAAACCTTTCACTGACGGTTGTCTTGCAGGCGATTCTGGCGTTAATCTTGATGAGCGCGGTTTCGTATTTGTTGACGACCAATGTCGTACAAACGTACCAGGTGTATTTGCGATCGGTGACATCGTGCGCGGCCCAATGCTAGCGCATAAAGCGTCTGAAGAAGGCGTGATGGTTGCTGATATCATTGCTGGTCATAAAGCTCAGATGAATTACGACTGCATTCCTTCTGTTATTTACACGCACCCTGAAATTGCATGGGTCGGTAAAAATGAGCAACAGCTTAAAGCAGAGGGTGTGAAGTACAAAGTGGGTAAATTCCCATTTGCAGCATCTGGTCGCGCTATGGCTGCCAATGACACCGACGGTTTCGTGAAGATGCTAGCGTGCGAAGAGACAGATCGTATTTTAGGTTGCCACATTATTGGTGGCCATGCGGCTGACTTGATCGCTCAGGCAGTTATCGCAATGGAGTTCGGCTCAACCGCCGAAGACATTGCTCTCACTGTCTTTGCTCACCCAACGGTCAGTGAGGCAGTGCATGAAGCAGCCTTAGCTGTCGATGGTCATGCAATTCACGTTGCAAACCGTAAACGCAAGTAAGAAATTCGATTTGCCGGCCATGAGCCGGCAATTTTCTGTCTGAGGGCAGAGCTTAATTTAACTAATAAAATGAGCGGAAGAATCAAATGAACTTACACGAATATCAGGCGAAACAGCTTTTTGCTGAATATGGCCTGCCAGTATCTACAGGGCATGCAGTTGACACGCCAGAAGAGGCAGTGGAAGCAGCGAAGAAAATTGGTGGAGACAAGTGGGTCGTTAAGGCTCAAGTGCACGCAGGTGGTCGCGGTAAAGCAGGTGGTGTAAAACTTGTTGATTCTTTGGATGAAGTAAAAGAGTTTGCGGCAAGCTGGTTAGGTAAAAACCTAGTCACTTACCAGACTGACGAACATGGTCAGCCAGTCGCGAAAATCCTTGTTGAATCTTGCACAGACATTGCTAACGAGTTGTATCTTGGCGCTGTTGTGGATCGTTCTACTCGTCGCGTTGTATTTATGGCATCTACTGAAGGTGGTGTTGAGATCGAGAAAGTTGCCGAGGAGACGCCTGAGCTGATCCATAAAGCAGAAATCGATCCGTTGGTGGGCGCACAGCCATACCAAGCACGCGAAATGGCTTTCAAAATGGGTCTTAACTCTGACCAAATCAAGCAGTTCACTAAGATCTTCCTTGGTTTGTCAAAGATGTTCCATGACTACGACTTCGCTCTACTAGAAATTAACCCTCTAGTCATCACTGACGAAGGTAATCTTCACTGTCTAGACGGTAAGATTAACATCGACAGCAACGCTGTGTATCGTCAGAAGAAAATGCAAGAATTCCACGACCCATCTCAAGAAGATGAGCGTGAAGCCCATGCGGCTCAGTGGGAGCTTAACTACGTTGCACTAGACGGTAACGTTGGCTGTATGGTCAACGGTGCGGGTCTGGCAATGGGAACGATGGATATCGTAAACCTACACGGTGGTAAACCAGCTAACTTCCTAGACGTAGGTGGCGGCGCGACGAAAGAACGTGTTGCTGAAGCATTCAAGATTATTTTGTCTGACAGCAATGTCAAAGCCGTACTGGTTAACATCTTTGGTGGGATCGTACGCTGTGACATGATTGCTGAAGGTATCATTGGTGCGGTCGAGCAAGTGGGCGTAGATGTGCCTGTAGTCGTTCGTCTTGAAGGTACTAACGCAGAGAAGGGCCGTGAAGTTCTAGCAAACTCTGGTCTGGATATCATTGCTGCATCAAGTCTAAAAGACGCAGCTGAACAAGTTGTAAAAGCTGCGGAGGGCAAATAATAATGTCTGTTTTAATCAACAAAGATACCAAAGTCATCTGCCAAGGTTTCACTGGCGGTCAAGGCACATTCCACTCTGAGCAAGCGATTGCTTACGGTACTAAGATGGTCGGCGGTGTGACACCAGGCAAAGGCGGTCAAACGCACCTTGGTCTACCAGTATTTAACACCGTTAAAGAAGCGGTTGAAACGACTGGTGCTGAAGCATCTGTTATCTACGTTCCCGCTCCTTTTGTTAAAGACTCAATCCTTGAAGCTGCGAACGCTGGCATCAAGCTAATCGTTTGTATCACTGAGGGTGTGCCAACACTTGATATGCTTGACTGTAAAGTGAAGTGTGACGAGCTAGGCGTTCGCCTTATCGGCCCTAACTGTCCAGGTGTGATCACACCGGGTGAGTGTAAAATCGGTATCATGCCTGGTCACATCCATAAGCCAGGTAAAGTGGGGATCGTATCGCGTTCTGGTACCTTGACCTATGAAGCGGTTAAGCAGACAACGGATGCAGGCTACGGCCAATCTACCTGTGTTGGTATCGGTGGTGACCCAATCCCAGGTACGAACTTCATCGACGTTCTAGAAATGTTCCAAAACGATCCACAAACGGAAGCGATCGTGATGATCGGTGAAATCGGTGGTACGGCCGAAGAAGAAGCGGCGGCTTACATTAAAGCTAACGTGACTAAGCCTGTTGTGTCTTACATCGCAGGTGTGACGGCTCCTGCTGGTAAGCGTATGGGCCATGCTGGTGCGATCATTTCTGGTGGTAAAGGTACCGCTGATGAGAAGTTTGCTGCACTGCAAGACGCTGGTGTGAAGACTGTGCGTTCGCTAGCTGAGATCGGTGACGCACTTCAGGAAATCACTGGCTGGTAAGCTTATTATAGAGCACCGCTTGAGATCGAAATCCCTGCCTTTGGCGGGGATTTTTTTATTAAAAAGGCAATAACTGTCAGCAAACTGCAAACTGAAATGCAAAGCATGCATAGCTCGGTATGATGTTCTCCTGATAAAAAAGAGTAGGGAATCATTATGAAGTTGTTTGGTATGGTGATGCTAAGCGCGGCGGCATTGGATCTCACGAAATGGTTCTGGGTGGCCAGTAATCTAGGCTAAGTGAATTGTCATTAAATTGTTTGCTTTGCCGGTTAATGTGCCAAAAACAGGCAAACAAAAGCCAAGTTGCTCCATCAGCTTGATAACTCTTATTTATAAAGCAAAATGTAAGATATCAATTTGCAAAAGGAGAGAGTGATGAAAGTGACATCAAAAGGGGTAACTAAGGTAGTTGTTGGGTCTTTGATTGCATCCCAGCTGGCGGCTTGTGGCACACTTATCTATCCAGAACGTCAAGGTCAGACAGGTGGTAAATTAGACTTAGGTGTCGTCGCTTTAGATGCTTTGGGTTTATTGCTTTGGTTTGTGCCAGGCGTGGTGGCCTTTGGCGTTGACTTTGTTACGGGTGCGATCTACTTGCCAGGTGGAACCGTAGCGCAAATGTCTGACGAAGATATGCAAAAGATGACCTTGCCAGATGGTCGTCTAGACCAAGAAGCCATGAAGACTTGGTTAGTCGATAACGAATACTTGGATGCAAAGCAGGTACAAGACCAGCAATTCATGACGCAGGTTTACCAAACGCCAGAAGCGCTACAGCGTGCGGTGAATATTTCGTCTACTACTCGCTACGCATCACTTGAGACGCTTAACTAGTCTCCTAGATATACCTATTAACAAAAAGCCCGCCCTCAAACGTTGTTGAGGGCGGGCTTTTTGTTTTAAGCTAACGATCAGCCAATGACATGATAGAGCTGTTTTGGGCGACCACCAGTATTGTAATTGAGAGTCATGCTGACCATGCCTTGCTCCTCAAGGTACTCAAGGTAGCGGCGTGCGGTGATACGGCTTAACTCTAATTCGTCACCAATCTCTTGGGCTGAAAATGGCTCTTTACGCGCCTTGATATGTGCAATCATGGTCGAAAGGGTGGTTGAGTCAATTCCCTTAGGCGTTTTACGAGCTTTTAGCTGGGCTTTGTTTTTGCCCATTAAATCATCGATCTGTAGTTGATCGATTTGATTCGACTCCTCAAGCTTGGTTTGAAAGGCGACGAAGTCATTCAGTGCTTGGTGCACACGTGACAGTCGTAGCGGCTTGACTAAGTAGTCGATGACACCAAGCTGGATGGCGTTTGCCACCGTGGTGGATTCTCGTTCCGCGGTGGTCATGATAACTGAGGAGGTGATTCCCTGCTGGCGCATGGTGCGCAGCAAATCCATACCATTGCCATCGGGCAAACTGATGTCCAATAATACAAGATCTGGCATTTGCCCTAGTAGGCCATGTGTTTCAGCGGCGCTTTCGGCTGCAGCAATAACCTTAAATAAAGGGTGCTGGTTAACTGCTTGTTCCAGTGTGTAGCTCGCTTGCTGATCGTCTTCAACAATTAAAACTGTATACTGCGTCATTCTTTTAGCTCTCGTTTGTCTAAATACACGCTAAACACTGTTGTGTCTTGCTCGCTACGTTCCCAATCAAGGCTACCGCCATAACGACGTACGATGTTGCTGACCAAATATAGTCCAACACCGTGCTCGGTTTGTTGCGGTTTGCTGCTAACCCCTAAGTCATAAATGTAGTCGGCAATATCGTCGTCAATGCCGGCTCCAGTGTCTTCTACTGTGATCATTAAATAGGATGTTCGATCACTGATAAACAACGTTATGTGGGGTGAATGTTGCGCTCGATTGGCCTCAGCGGCGTAAAAAGCGTTATCAATAAAGTTGCCAAGCAAAGTGATTAAGTCGTCATTTACCGACTGTGAATAATGCTTAAGCTGGCTGTCTTCGTCTAAGGTAAAGGTAATACCGTGTTCATTGGCATAATTATACTTGGATAGTAGCATTCCTGCGACTGGGCTGTTCTCAATAGTACGTACAAGATTGCCTAGCATAGACTGATGGTGATCGCTTTCTTGTTGTAAATACTCGATCGCAGCGTTGGTTTTGCCTGCTTGTAGTAGTCCAGATACCACATTGAGCTTATTATTGTGCTCGTGCGTCTTTGCGCGCAATTGGTGTGTATAAGCGGTGAGTCGAGTCAGCTCTTGCTCCAATTCAGACATATCTTGTTCGTGGTTTAGTACGATCAAATAGCCCGTATGCTCGGTTTCATTTAATGGGTAAAGGGTCGCCGCAAATTCGTGTCTGCCCAATTTGATTACTTTTTTATGGCGCTTCAAAAGTGCCTCATGAATTAGCTGTGCCAAGGTTCTGGATAGGCTTTCAAGAGGGGTGCCAATAAATTCTTTTTGGCCCAGCTCTGGGTTTAACCAAGTGCTGGCGGTAGGGTTGATAGCTGTAATTTTATGCTCTTTATCAATCGCTATAATGCCTTCACGAATGCCATTTAGCAGCACGCTGTGCTGTTTAAAGCGCTGTACGATTTCTTCAGGCTCGTACTCCAAAAAGGTACGCTTTAGCTTGCTGAGCAGAGAAAGGGTTAATGCAATAGCCAATACATAAATCACACCGAGCCAAATGATAGCTTCGATATAATATGTAAACAGTAAATCCGCGACGGATTGCTCTAGATAGCCAATACTAATGGCGCCGATCACTTGACCTTGGTCTTTGATGGGCACGAAGTTGCGGATGGCTGGCCCGAGGGTGCCGGTGGCGAATGTGGTTCGAGCTACGCCGGTTTCCAGTGTTGGCCAAATATCTGCACCACTAAAAGGGCGTCCAATACGTTCTGCTAGTGGATGGCTTAGTCTGACGCCATTGGCATCGGTAATGACAATATAGGACGCATCGGTTTTGGAGCGTAACGGCTCGATGGTTGCTTGTAGGCTGACAAGCTGCCCCTGATTGGAGCGCTTAACTGCAGTGATGATCTCTTCATCGCTAGCAATGACTTTGGCTAACTCAATACCGCGTTGGCTAACACCATCGATGTAGGTTTGTTGGGTGACAACGACCAATAGCACGCCCGATATCGCCATTATCAGAGTAATGGTGATGAGAACGATGGCTTTAAGATAGGATTTTAGAGTCATGGTATTAGCGATCATATGCGAATACCTAGCATTATAAGGAAGCAAGAAGAGCCCCGATAGGGGCTCTTCTAAATCCGTGGATGGATTAGGCTAAGAGTTGAATGGCAAAGGTTGCCAAAATCAACATAAAGGCTCCGCCAATACGTGATGAGATCTGTGCAAAAGGCATCAGCTGCATGCGCTTGCTGGCTGCCAGCACGGCCACATCACCCGTACCGCCCATATTGGCCATACATAGGCCGCCAGTGATAGCGGATTCGATCGGGTAGAAGCCCATAACGCGACCGATCAAACCGGCACCGACGGCTGCGCCCAACACCGTTGCAAAGACCATCACAAAGTACATAGGTGTTAGTGCATCAATGATCTGGTTAAGGTCTGTGTACGCCACACCGATCCCCACCAATAGCGCTGGTGTTAAGTTGCCCACAACGAAGGTGTACCAAGCATGCGCCGCTTTTTCTAAACGCTCAGGCATGAGACCAGTCACCTTGATGATAGCAATCGATAAGATCATCAGAGCATACGTGTGCATAGCAATCACAGAAGACAATAGTGTGCCTAGGAAGAACATGCTGATGGCAATCAGAGCACCCATGCCAAGTTTCTTCACATCCAGCGCTTCGCCTGGTTTAGACGAATCGGTAATGTCTGGTGCATCGCCGCGGATCAGTTCACCGTTGCCAGTCCAGCTTGGTTTCATTTGACCGACTTTGTTTAAAAGACCTGCAATCACGATCGCCACAGCATTACCAATCGCTAACGCTGGCACCATTTGTGACATCAGCGACGCTGCATCAAGCCCCGTGCGGCCAGACATAATTTCAACTAGAGGTACCGCACCTGCACCCATGCCGCCGCCCATGATAGGCAAAGCGATCAACATCAAGGATTCAAATAGGTTCTTACCAAAGAATAGACCAATCACACCAGCAAACAGGAATGAAACCGCTACAGCGCCTAAAATAACAGGAATGTACTTCAGCGCGGCTTTTTTCAGCGTTTCTGTACTCATGCCTAAAATAGAGCCGGTCACTAGGCTGGCAACATAGAAAGACAAGAAGCCACCGCTCTTAGTAAACGTGGTAATTTGCTGTTCGATTTCGCCGGCTAGGAAGCCACTATGGAATAAGTAAGAAGAACCAAAGATAACGACGATAGCGCCGCCACCAAAAAATTGGTTAATGATAGGTGTTCGGTCACCTAGGTAGTTCAGGATAAAGCCAACAATGACCATGGCGCCTAGGGCACCGATCATTCCACCAGGAAGCTGGTTAAAGAATGTTGCCAACAGGATAACGAAAGCAGCGATCAATAGGACAATTTTGACCTCACGCTGGTCGTTCGAAGGTAATGCTTCGTTATTAATCATGGAGGATACTCTCTAGTTTGTGATTATTATAAGCTGGGCAGTCTACCAATCTCTGGCAGAGACAGAAGACTGCATATCACTTAAGAAAGTAAACGATCCTTTTGTAACTTATGTAATGCATTATTTGGCGGTTATTTAGTCAATAAACGCACAAAATCAATGCTATTTGCGCATTTTAGTTTTAATACTGAGCTTTAAAACCGATTCTAAATCCCCCCCAGTGTTTGCCATTTACAAAAATAGGAATGGAGAGGTCGTGCAAAATATCCCCTGTGTCACGTTTGTAGGTTTGCAGTAGAAAGTCATCAGTGTGCGCCCCGCAACGGCGCCCCGTTGCATCATCAAAAATCCGTTTAGTACGGTTTTGCATCAGGTCTGTCTGATAATCTCCTGTGAGAGGCTGGCTATAACAGCGATTGTGAGTGGGGAAGTAGCCCTTAGTGTCTACCGCACCGGCGTACAGAATGTCCTTGTTCTGCTCCAGCAGGGGCTCTTGAATGTCAGGTAAAAATTGGTCAGTAAGCTGGTCATAAGCCGTGTGATACTTTGTTGGGTCGGTCTTTGCAATCGGTATGTACTGTTGCGCAAACAAATCCGCTTCGCTGATGTTGCCTTGCGCGATTAAGGATTCAAATAAGTTACCGATTTGTTTTGCCGCATGACGTCCCACTTTGAGCGTATTACTGAAAAAATTAGTATGTTCAATACCATTGAGTGATAAGAAGATCGCCTCACTGCCGCTGCTTAAGGTGCTGGCTTGCTGAGATAGGGTAACACTTCGATTCGACAGTGAACTTAAGCTGGCACTGATATCATCAATGGCGTCGTTGATCTGTACACTCGTTGCTTGTAAATGATGGCTAGAATGCCGCAACTCTAATACAGACTGTGACACTGTTTGGACTTGATGGGATATGTGAGTAAAGGAATCAGTAATAGCCATCAGCTCATTTTTTAAGTCACTGCTTTGAGCGGTTACTTTATCCATATCTGCTCGTGTTTTCAGGGTGTTGTCACGTACTTCATTAAGCATATCCGCGATCTGCTGTGAGGCATCGGCACTCTTACCTGCTAGTGCTCGCACCTCATCAGCGACGACAGCAAACCCACGCCCTTGTTCACCGGCACGCGCTGCCTCGATGGCTGCATTTAATGCCAGCAAATTGGTTTGTTCAGACACGCCTTTGATGACATCAGTGATCGTTTCTATGTCGTCTGCACTTTGCTTTAAACGGGCTAGCTGTTGGCCGGCTTGATCGACTGATTGAGACAAAGCAACCACTTGATTAGCACCATGGCGTAGTTGTTGCTCTGAGTGAGTCGCGGCTGAAGCAGTCTGCTCCATCGCTTGATTAACCGCGTTAATGCTGCTGGACAGTTGTTGGCTAGTCTCAGACAACTCCGTCGTTGCCAGGCTAATCTGTTGGCTATTGTCTTCAACGTGTTTGATATTGCCTGTTAAGCTATCTACCGCAAACGAGACTTCAGCAGCGCCAATGGCCATTTTTGAAGTTGTAGCCGTAACCTGTTCAGCAATTTTACTGGTGCTGGTAGGGGCTGCGGTGGTGTTGTCTTTAAGCTTTGAGAAGTGTTGCTGATGACTGACTATCGCAATGACACCGTTTAGCGCGCATATCGCACTTGCTAGCAGGGCAAACCACAAAGGCACTGAGGTGAGCCATACAGCCAAAAAAGATGCAGCCAGCATCAGTGAAGTAGCGATCCATGTACGCACCATTAGGTACTCTCCATTGATTTATTATTTTCTGACAGTTTTTATATTTGCGCAGAGGGGGTCAACTAATACCTGAACCAATCAGACGAAAGTCTTAGTCTCCGTCTTAACTAAGGTGCAGTGTCCAAGGGCGTATTAGATGCAGTACAGAGTGTGGAACTGTGGCTGCTTAGATCGAAACTCGAGCAGGGTTAAGGTAATCTTTATGCATAAAGTCTAATAAGGAGACCTGTATGTCCAGTCCTATTATGCAACGCCTGAAACTCGAAATGTTTTGGCCGACATTTGATCCTTTCTTATTTTGCGCCTTCCATGATGACCGCTTTCCTAAAGGCAATGGTCAGCTTGGCCCTGACGCCTCATTGGCAGGGCGCAACATTGGCCAAGACTTCGCCGGCATTAATAATTGGCGTATGTATCATGGCAGTAAAATACCTGGTTTTCCGGCCCACCCACACCGAGGTTTTGAAACGGTCACCATCGTCAATGAAGGCTTTGTCGATCATGCCGATTCTATGGGCGCAGCAGGGCGCTATGGCGAAGGGGATACTCAGTGGATGACGGCGGGTAAAGGTGTGCAGCATTCGGAAATGTTCCCGCTCGTCTACGACGACCAAGACAATCCGTTAGAACTGTTTCAGATTTGGTTAAACTTACCTGCCAAAGACAAAATGGTCGAACCACACTTTGCCATGCTATGGAACGATGATACGCCGATTGCGAAAGTCGCTGATGCGCAAGGCCGTACGACGCAAATCAAAGTGGTCGCAGGGGAATACACGACGCCTAATCAAGAGCATATTACGCCTGTCGCGCCACCGCCTAATTCTTGGGCCGCTGATGCGCGTAATGAAGTAGCGATATGGATTATTGATCTGGAGCCTAATGCACAATGGACCATGCCAGCGGCATCAGCAGGTCTTAATCGTACGGTGTATTTTTTCGAAGGTGATAGCGCAGCCTTAGAGGGTGAGACGGTTCAGCCCAAAGAAGCTCTAGTACTGGCCAGTGATCGTGAGGTGGCATTTGTTAACGGCGAACAGAAGTCACGTTTCTTATTACTGCAAGGTAAGCCAATCGATGAGCCAGTTCAGCAGCATGGGCCTTTTGTTATGAATACAAGACAAGAGCTGCAGCAAGCGTTTGCTGATTTTCAGCGTACACAGTTCGGTGGTTGGCCATGGTCTGACAATGACCAAACTCATGGGCTAGAGAAAAAACGTTTTGCCAAGCATGCTGATGGCACACTTGAGCAGCCTAAGCCTTAAATACCCACCATTTCGCCAGAGCAAAATTAATGAGCATGCCAGCAAGGACGCCAGGCATCATCGCTAAGTAAGGGTACCAAGCTTGCTCAGCAAGACCACTTGGCTGGGCAAGCCACATCAAGCTTGTAAAGACCCCCCAATTGGGAACAAACCCAATCATAGAAGCGAATAAAAACTTACCCCATTGATGATGTTTGCGTTCTTGATGTGGCGCCGTCTTAAATGTAAACAGCCGGTTCAGCCACCAATTAGACGTCACTGCAGCCCAGAAGGACAGAGCCCTCGCGCTCGGATAGGAAAGCCAATGAGAGGCTAGCCACAAGACAGCAGCATCGATTAAAAAACCAAAAAAGCCGACGAGGCCGAAATGTACAAACTGCTTAGTCATGGAAGTTGTTCGATTATTGAGATGACGTGATAGTGAATAAAATTATTTGAAGATGCAAATACTACACTAGCAGGTATTCCTTAAGGGAATCTTAAAAATTCTAATTATTCTTTTTACAAATCCATATTGAGAGCGCATGCTCTGCGCCATCGCTTTCTTACCTTTGGAACCTTCAAGACATGTGGATCTTTGTCACCTTATTTGCCGCGGCTTGCCAATCCTTGCGTACCGCTTACCAAAAAACACTTTCTCAAGAACAAGGCTTTTTGCATGCCACCATGGCACGCTCTTTATACGGTTTGCCGTTGGTGAGCTTATATTTGCTGGTGTGTTGGCTGTTATTGGGTGGTGTTCGCCTAGGCGACAACGGCTTGTTTTTTGTTTACGCCAGTGTCTGTGCGATTGCCCAAGTGCTAGCTACTTATTTAATGTTGCGCGTGTTTCAATCAGGTAGCTTCGCCTTAGGCACCTTACTTGCCAAAACGGAAGCAGTCTTAGCGGCTTTGATTGGTATTCCCTTATTGCACCACGCTCTTAATGGAACGGCTTGGTTAGGTATCATTCTGGGCGTTGCGGGCGCTCTAGTGATGAGTCTGCGCTTAGAAAATTTACGCCGCGCCCATAAAGACATTTCGTTGATTGCAGGGCTCGGTAGTGGTTTGTGTTTTGCGGTCACATCTGTGACGGCGGCACTGGCAAGTCATTCATTGACGGGGTCGATTATTACCAGTGCAGGGGTGACGCTTTGGTATGTACTGGCGCTTCAGTCGCTGATTTTATGCGCCATACAAATCATTATGAGTAAGGATTTGAAAGCGCCGATCAATCGCTCGGTAGCGCTAAGCTGGAAGGTCGGCATATTAAGTTCCTTAGGCTCGATCGGCTGGTTTACAGGCTTTGCATTGGTCAATCCTGCGCTCGTAAAGACATTAGGGCAAGCTGAGATCTTAGGTACCTTGTACTTTTCAAAGCGTCGCTTCAATGAGCGTGTCACGCCCCAGCAATGGTTTGGTGGTGGTATGATACTGGGCAGTGTTATTCTGGTCACCATCGCCACGATTTAACCGAGGATCACCATGGATAAGCAGATTAATTATGTTGAGTTACCAGCACGAGATCTTGCTCTTAATAAGCGTTTTTTTGCTCAGGTGTTTGGTTGGCAGTTTGAAGACTTCGGTCAAGAATACACAGCGTTTTCCAACGCGGGCGTAAAGGGCGGCTTCTTTCGAGCTGACTTTACCTCAAGACCGCAAACAGGCGCCGCACTGATTGTGCTCTATGCAAACGAGCTGGAGCAGACGCTGGCTGATGTTGAGCAAGCGGGTGGGACTATTGAGCAACCCATCTTTGAGTTTCCAGGTGGCCGACGCTTCCATTTTCTCGATCCATGCGGCAATGAATGGGCAGTGTGGTCTGAGCCCAAAGTTAAGGAGTAGTAAATGAACGAGGCATTACAAAGCACCTACGTAGGCTGTCCTTATTGCGGCGAAAGTATTGAGGTGGTCATCGAAGTGCTTGATGAAAGCTACGAATACATCGAAGATTGCCAAGTGTGCTGTCGGCCAATCGTGTTTCACGTAGAGATTAGCTGGAGTGGCGAGCCAACCCTCTCAGTGCGCAGTGAAAATGAGTTATTTTAGCCAAGCGTTAAAGACAAGTTAGGCGCCGCTTGTGCGCCTAACTTATTCAGCGCTTATGCTTAAAATCCACCTTAAAGTTCTTCAGGTGCACATCCAACGCATCGCATGAGATATTAATTTCGCGGACCGATAAAAACAGCGAATACAACAAGCAAGCCAAACTGCCCGCAAAAATATACCCGCCAACAGTTTCATATTGCCAGTAAAGGGCCAACATCGACACCACACATAAACAAAAGCTGATGACGCCTGCTTCTTGCATGCGGCGTATTAAATAGATGCGACGACGCAAGTTGGCGATCTGGGCTTGGGTGTTTTCGCTATCACTCTCTGGATCAAAATTACGAATGATAGACGCCAAGGTAACGAAGCGGTTGGTGTACGCTAGCAGGAGTAGCGACACCGCGGGAAACAGCATGGCAGGAGTGGTGAGGGAAATAATCATAACGGTCTCACAATGGGGCAGTGGAACCTAAATCATCCTCTATGGTGGATGGTGAATCAACCTACCATGCTGAATTTTGTGGCCCTTGGGCCTATTGTAACTATCGAAACTGATTAGGCTTCGGTAAATTCTCCAATGACGGCATGCGCCCACTGTTGTGTGATCGAGTCGTAGTCGTAACCTTGTGCAAGCAACCAGTGGACCTTGGCGTAAGCGGCTTCTAGGGTCATGTCTTTGCCATCCAAAATGCCGAGCTTTTCAAGCAACGAGCCGGCAGCGTAAGTGCCTTGAGCCGTGCCGCCGTGGGCACACTGAGTGACATTGACGACAATCTTTTGTTGGCGCTGTAATGCGGCCAAAAAGTCGACAAAATCCGTATTCATATCGGCAATATTGCCTGCGCCGTAGGTTTGAAGAATCACCGCCTGACACTGCTCACTGTGCAGCATGCCCTCGTAAGCGTAGCGGGGTAAGCTTGGGTACAGCGGCAACACGGCTACCGCCCCGTCGCGAAATTCATAATCCCTAACGACTGGGGTGTAGGCCGCATCATTATTAAAGCAAGTGCCATTAAATTGCTTATGAATCGAAAGCTTAGCAAGTGGCTCTGCGTTAAATGACTGAAAAGCCTTAAAGTCATGACTACTAAACTTAGTCACTCGGCTACCTTGCATCAGCGTATGATGAAACAGCACCGACACCATGCCAAAGCTTGGCTCCGCAGCAATGGCAAGTGCTGATTCGATATTGGTAGCGCCATCACTACGACTCATGCCAAGTGGAATCTGTGACCCAGTAATCACCACGTTTTTATTGCATTGTCCCAGCATAAAAGACAACACCGAAGCACTGTAGGCAAGGGTATCGGTGCCGTGCAAGATGACGAACCCCGCATAACTTGACCAATGATGTTGCAAGGTATCGTAAATCGCTTGCCAGTTAGCGGGGGTGATATTGGAACTGTCGATCAATGGCGACAGTTCTAATAAGTCAAACAATGGTAAATCATTTAAGCCTTCACCCAACGCTTCTTCAATGCGTGTTTGCAACCCAGGAGCAGGGGCTAAGCCCTGCTCCGTTTGCGTCATACCGATGGTGCCACCGGTATAAATGATTAACAGTTTTTGAGTCACATGATCTCCTTGCTGATCAGTGCGCGGTACGAGTGGGCGCGATCATATTTTCTGGTTTTAGCAGCTCATTCATCTCTTCTTCGGACAGTATGCCTTGTTCTAAGATCAAGGCTTTCACGGTTGCGCCAGTAAGCAATGCTTGGCGTGCAATCCGCGACGAAGTCGAGTAGCCAATGTGTGGCACCAGCGCGGTGATAATACCTATACTGTTTTCAACGTGTGCCAAACAAGCGTCTTCGTTGGCTTGTATGCCGCGGATACATTTATGTTCCATCATCTCACAAGCTTGCTTTAGCATCTTAATTGAGTTTAGCAGGTTATAAATGATCATTGGCTCCATGGCGTTTAACTGTAATTGGCCAGCTTCGGCTGCCAGTGTTACAGCCAGGTCAGAGGCCATTACTTGATACGCCGTCTGGTTCATCGCCTCTGGAATCACAGGGTTGACCTTACCTGGCATGATCGAAGAGCCGGGTTGCATCTCTGGCAGGCGAATCTCACCAAAACCGGTGCGCGGGCCACTAGAGAGTAAGCGTAAGTCATTGCTCATCTTACTTAATTTAATCGCCAAGCGCTTTAAAATGCCAGAGAAGAACACAAATGCACCCATATCCGACGTCGCTTCAACCAAGTTAGCCGCTGGGACCATCGGCTTTTTCGAGATGATAGCGAGCTTTTCGACCGCTTTAACAGCGAAGCCTTCAGGCGTGTTAATACCAGTACCGATGGCAGTACCACCCAAATTGACTTCACACAGCAACGCGCAGGCTTCTTTAATGCGATCGATGTCTTCGCCTAAGTTGACGGCAAAGGCATCGAACTCTTGGCCAAGCGTCATCGGCACAGCATCTTGCAACTGTGTGCGTCCCATCTTCAAGACTTTGGCAAACTCTTGGCCTTTGCTTTCTAGCGCCGACTTTAATGACGCCAACACCGGGATAAAGTTATCCGCGGCAAATTGGATGCCTAAGCATGCCGCCGTCGGGTACGCGTCATTTGTGGACTGTGAGCGGTTCACATCGTCATTAGGGTGTAGGTATTGGTAATCGCCTAATTTATGGCCAAGCTTGGTTAAGCCAATGTTTGCGATGACTTCATTGGCATTCATATTGGTCGAAGTGCCAGCACCGCCTTGGATGACGTCCACGATAAACTGATCGTGATACTGGCCGTTGATCAAATCATGACAAGCGTAAACGATAGCATCTGCTTTGGCCTCAGACATCAGACCAAACTCTTGGTTGGTACGGGCCGCTGCGGCTTTGACCATCGCTAATGCGCGGATCAGCTCAGGGTAGTGCGAGATCGGCACACCGGTAATAGAAAAGTTTTGTGCTGCACGTAACGTTTGAATGCCATAGTAAGCATCAGCAGGTACGTCTAAGTTGCCCAGTAGATCGTATTCAGAACGAGTATTCATAACAAATCCTAAAAAAGGCGTGCCATGCTACCGAAACACGACACGCCAAAGGTGGTTAAAGGACAAAGGACTTAGCGTTTCGGCCAAGCGGTCTCATCTAGTTCAAGATCAGAGAAATCTTCAGCGGCAAATGTAGGCGTAGTGATACCTGCTTTACGCTGGTTTTCATAGTCCAGCATCACACGCTTAGCCGGTTTAAACAGCATCGCCAAGGCGATTAAGTTGACCAGTGCCAGCAAGCCCATAGTTAGGTCGGCAAAGGCAAACACTGTTCCTAGATCTAGCATGGCGCCTGTGCAACATAGACAAATAATGACCACGCGGAATGCATTCATGATGAAATCGTTGTTGCCGCTGTGAGTTACATAGCTGACACTGTTTTCGCCTAAATAGTAGTTGTACAAAATCGTAGAGAAGCCAAACAGCAGTAGCGCGATACTGACAAAAATACGGCCCCATTCACCCATATGCGTCGCCAATGAAGCTTGGGTCAACGCCACACCCTGGACGGAGTCTTGCGCAATCGAAGGGTCGTAAGCAGAGCCTAGTAAGATGATCAGTGCGGTACAGGTACACAATAGAATAGTGTCGATGAATACCGAGAACGATTGCACGATGCCTTGATTAGCAGGGTGAGGTACATACGCCACGGCGGCCACGTTAGGTGCGCTACCAAGCCCCGCTTCGTTGGAAAACAGACCGCGTTTTACCCCCATCATGATCGCCGCACCGATGCCGCCACCGATGGCTGGCTCTAGACCAAAGGCACTTTTCACGATCAAGCTCAGCATGGCAGGAATATCTGCGTAGTTCAGACCAATGACGATCAAGGCAATCAGTAGATAGCCACCGGCCATGATGGGCACCAAAATCTCAGCCACTTGAGCGATACGCTTCACACCACCGAAGATAATCAAGCCGACCACGAGCGCCAGAGCGATACCGCTGTAATAAAGTGGGATGCCAAAAGCATCTTCTAGCGAAGTCGCGACCGAATAAGACTGTAACGTAGTGAAAGCGATACCAAAGGTGGCAAACAGCAATACTGAGTACAGCACACTCAGCCATTTCCAATGTTTACCAAGGCCACGCTCGATGTAGTAGGCTGGACCGCCGCGGTAAGTGCCATCGGCCTCAGAAGACTTATACGTCTGCGCCAGCGTACATTCGAAGAAACTGGTCGCCATGCCCATTAAGCCAACAATCCACATCCAGAAAATCGCGCCAGGACCACCCAACGTAATCGCAACAGCGACACCAGCGATGTTACCGCCACCGACGCGCCCTGCGACAGACAGCACTAAGGCTTGAAAGGAACTTAAATGTTGCTCGTCGTGCTGACGGCTTTTGGAGGACAAAATGCTGAACATATTGCCAAAGTAACGGAATTGGACAAAACGAGAGGCAACGGTAAACCAGATGCCCAGTCCGATTAAGAATGCAATGAGCACTTTGCTCCAGAGCAAGTCGCTGAGGAAGGCTAACATAGGGAACTCCTAACTGATGTGATTGTAGTTATTTGGATCAGGGCGCCTATTGAAACCAATCGTCATCAAAAATGGGATTTTGTAACTTGGTTAACTATGATGCTAATAGATGGTTTAATAGAGTCAGTTAGCGCTAATTAATAGGTTTAACTACACGAGGTTAAGCGCTAAGATTTGCGCAGATCAGGGGGGCTTATGAACGACAGTTTTCCAGAGAACCTAAGGTTACTCTGCAGTTATTACAAATCCATTGCCGAAGTGTGCCGTCGTTTATCGGTCAATCGGCCGCAGTTTAACCGCTATCTAAGTGGCACTACCTTTCCCTCTAACAGTACTCTGCGCCGTATTTGTGACTTCTTTGGTGTAGAAGAGCACGAGATCCTATTACCGCATGGCCAGTTTCGGCGCCTGTTGCAAGTTCGTCCCATCGCTGAACAAGAAACCGTCCAAGCTAATACGCCGGAGCAGCAATACTTTGATCAGCTAAACGGGGTGGGGCAAAACGGCATCGAAAAATACGTCGGGTATTATTTTGAATATTATTTGTCGATGGCCTACCCAGGTAAGGTCTTGCGCACCCTAGTCTGCATCGAGCGCCAACAAGGTAAAACCTATTACCAACGTACTGAGCGTATGAGCCCACGTAAAAGCGGCAAACCTTTTCATGGCATGTACAAAGGCGTGGTGCAGTTTTTAGGGGATCGTATTTTTCTGCACGACTACGAAACCCTGACCAACTTAGAAATGACGCAAACGATCCTGTATCCCACCTTTAAAAACCGTATCGACCGTTTAACTGGGCTACGTTTGGGCGTGTCGGGTAGCGGGGAGCGTATGCCGTGTTGCAGTCGTGTGGTGTTAGAGTTTATTGGTAAAGAGATCAAGCGCAATAAAGTCATGCCTTTGTTAGGCTTGTATGATTTTGATGATGAGCATATTGACGAGGATATTCGTCAGTCCATCCAAAACGATATCGCAGAAGGTGAGTGGCACTTTCGCGCACGCTTTTAAGCACACTAATCGGTTAAGGAGTCTTTATGACAGCTATTCCCACATGGCAGACACGAGACTGGCAGACACACTGGCATTCGGTTCAAGATCGTTTAGCGCAGGCGCAAGACAGTGTTTTTATAGAGCGTTTTGAAGTAGTGCAAGCTCCCCAGGAGTCGAGTGCAGCGCCGCGACCATTAGAGGGCGCTATAGCTAGTATCAAGGCGAACTTTGATGTCAAAGGCCAGCGCACCTCGGCTGGCTCTTTGCTACTAGGTCAAGAGCCAGCTACTCAGTCAGCTGAGGCTGTGGCCCGCCTGCAACAAGCAGGGGCGAGCTTACTCGGGCATACCAATATGACGGAGTTGGCTTACTCAGGAGTAGGGCTGAATCCACACTTTGGCACGCCTGCCAACCCGTCGCTACCTGATGCTATCCCGGGTGGCTCGACCAGTGGCGGCGCTGTCACAGTAGCGCAAGGCATGGCGGATATTGCCTTGGGCACGGACACCGGTGGTTCACTACGAATTCCCGCAGCATTTTGTGGTATCACGGGCTTTAAACCCAGTCGCAACAGCACACCGCAACAAGGCTGCATGCCCTTATCTCAAACACTTGATAGTGTCGGTGTAATAACCAAAAGCGTGGCAGATTGCCAAGTAGCGTGGCAAGTATTAGCGCAAGACAGCGCTGCCCAAGATGTGCCACTTGAAAGCGTTCAGTGGCTCGTGCCCGAAAACTTTGGTTTTGATGACGCTGATGCGTCTGTAGTAGCGCAATTTAATGCTGCTATTGATCAGTTAAAGGCGGCTGGCGTGGCGCTAGAGCAGCGTGCTCTCCCAGAGCTTGAACAATACAAAGAGATCCCAGTGTGGCAATTCTCGGCGGTTGAAAGTCGCCGCTACTACGGAGAAAAGTTTGATTTAAGCAGTAGCAAACTTGATCCACGGGTACGCAAACGTATCGAACGAGGCGCTGAGGTGAGTGATGAAGCCTTCTCCAACACCGAAACTCAGCGTCATAACCTTATCGCAAGGTTACGGGAAGCTTACTCAAACAGTGTATTTGTATTGCCAACCGTAGCGTGTCTGCCCCCTAAAATGACAGACTTTGAAAGCGATGAAGCGTTTGATCGGATCAACCTGTTATGCCTACGTAATACCACCTTTGCTAATGTGATTGATGGTTGCAGTATTTCATTGCCGCTAGCTAATGCGAAGCAGCCGGTAGGATTAATGTTGACCATGCAATCTGGGCAAGACGCTCGTTTGTTAAGTCTTGCAGCACAGGTAGAGCGTCTAATTGGTGGCGCGCAATAAGGTTAGTCTACAGCAGGGTGTCAGGTTAAATCGTTAACACCGATGCCTTGCTTAGCCATCTCTTCTAATATGGCATGAGCCGCGTCAGCACGTTGTTGCATGCGCTCAAGTACATCCTCTAAAAAATGCAGTAGCGTTGTTTTCTCAAGCTCGGTCAGCAGGTTACAAGACTTTTGTAGCTCGAGGATCTTTAGTTGGCCAGTTTGAATGCGATCTAAAATGGTTAAACAGGTATTTTCGGTTGGTAACTGTTTGGTCTCTAAGTCATAGCCACCACTGCGATGGCGCGCAACCCCTTTATGCCATTTCTCTAGGTCAGTTTTGTATTCATGATGTTGAGCCAAAGCGTCTATACATCGGCTCGATGCAGGCACTACCGTTAGTGAATAGGCTAATGATTTAACTAAATGGGATAAGTCATTCATTTAAAGTATTAAATCTCAGAATTACACAGAAAATTAGGTATAGAACAGACTGAGCGACATTAGAACACGTGCTCATTCTAGACTTATAGTACGGGCTATTACCTGAAATACCTAGCAGATTTAGGCTTTATTACTTTGTTGACTAATGTGTAAAAGCCTAAATGCTTGATTTAAGAGGGTAGTACCGTGGCCGATATAAGGTAAACTTCGCATAAGTTTAAAAGGAATGACTTGTCTTTAAAGAGGGACTATGCCAGAACAAGATCATCTGTCGGATATCTTTACCCAAACCTTGCAGCAGGCCATTGATGGCGTGGTTGTCATCAACTCCCACAACAATATCATTTTGTTTAATAAAGCAGCGGAACGACTATGGGGGTATTCGCAAGCAGAAGTCTTGAATCAAAACGTTAAAATTTTGGTGCCCGATCATATTAAACCCAATCATGATGATTATATTAATGCCAATCGCGAAACGGGCATCGATAAAATTGTTGGTGCCAGCCGCAACATAGAAATTATCCGCAAAGATGGCACCCGTCGTTGGGGTACCTTCTCCATTTCTAAGGTGGAAATGGACGGCAAAATTCTCTACACCGCATTTGTCAAAGACGTGACACATTTAGTCGCTGAGCAAAAGCGTACGCAGATGTTATCACTGGTTGCAGATCGTACTGATAATGCCATTTTTATCACCGACAGCGAGTGGCGCGTCGTTTACGTCAATCATGGCTTTGAAGAGTTATTAGGTTACAGCGAAGCGTTTATGTTGGGGAAAACGCCGAGTGCCATTATTGCGCCGTACTTCGATGAAGAACGCACACTTGCTAGTCGGCGAGCGATCCGCTCAGGTCAATCGATTAAACTTGAAGAGCTATTGCGTACCGCAGATGGTCGTAAAATGTGGTGTTCTGTGACCGCCAATCCGGTGTTTGATGATCACGGTGAGTTCACTCACATGGTGACGATTTTTTCAGAAATTACCGCCTCGAAATTGCACCAAGTGATTCATTCGAAAGTGTTGTCATCGATTGCCAATGACGAGCCACTCGAAGTGATTATGGAAACCGCCTGTCAAGAAGCCAGTGCCATTGATCAAGGCTTGTATCCTGCGGTGTTTAAAGTCGATGAGCGCAATCATTTAAGACTGCTTGCCGCGCCCAAACTACCCCATAGCTATAAAAAGACCTTGAACGATATTGCCATCGGCGAAGGCGTTGCTTCTTCAGGTACGGCCGCATACCGTGGCGAGCAGGTAGTGGTTTCTAATATTGGCGACGATCCTTTATGGCAGGATTATCAGCACATCATGGCGCCGTATGGACTGAAAAGTTGCTGGTCTACCCCAATTAAAAACCAGCAAGGAAAAGTCATCGGTGTGATCGCTTTTTCGCGCAAAGAGTGTGAAGAGCCGACACAGTTAGATCAAGTGTTGATCGATGTCTTAGCGCCTATTTGTGCCTTGGCGATCGAACGTGAAGAGCAGCAGCAAAACATTCGAGAACTGGCGTATTACGATAGTCTGACTAAATTGCCCAATCGCAGTATGCTGCATGCCAAAGCCGAACAATTACTCGCAGAAGCCATTAAAGCCAATCATAAGCTGGGTGTCTTATTTATCGACTTGGATCGCTTTAAGCACGTCAATGACACCTTAGGACACCCTGCTGGGGATCAACTACTCATGCACATAGCCGATCGCATCCGCGCGGTTTGCGGCGCTAATGAAGTGTTTGGGCGACTCTCGGGGGATGAGTTTGTGATTCTCACGTTAGATCGAGATCGCCAGGCAATTGCTCAATTTGTTGAAGAAGCCAAACAATCCTTATGTAAACCACTGTCGATTGCGGGTGAAACAATATTTCCAAGTGCCAGCATTGGTATCAGCCTGTTCCCTGATGACGGTTATGATGTAGGAACATTATTGCATCGTGCCGACATGGCGATGTATCAAGCCAAAGCGTCAGGCAGTGGTCGATTTGCCTACTTCAGTCATGAACTCAACCAGCTAGCGCAAGAAAAACAAGCGCTAGAAGCGGCGCTAAAAAAAGCCATCCGAGCCTGCCAATTAACCTTGGTGTATCAACCACAGATCCGCATTAAAGATGGTTCATTGTATGGTGTTGAGGCTCTGGCGCGCTGGGAACACCCTAAATTTGGCAGCGTTTCGCCAAGCCAATTCATCCCCTTAGCAGAAGAGTGTGGTCTGATCAGTGAACTAAGTCGCTGGGCTTTAGCCGAAGCGTGTCGCCAGTTATCCATTTGGCGCCAACAACAGATGCCGATTCCGACAGTCTCGGTGAATTTGTCGCCGATCAATTTTCACAACTTAGAGTTGTGTGACTGGGTAATGAATGAAATTACCCGCCATGGCCTCAAACCCAAGGATATTACCCTTGAACTGACTGAAAATGTGCTTTTGGATACCAACCCAACCACCATGAAAGTACTGCACGAGCTGCATGCTAAAGGGGTGCATTTCTCGATTGATGATTTTGGTATTGGCTACTCCAGTCTCAGTTATCTACGCAAAATTCCGATCAAGGAGCTAAAGCTCGATCGCAGCTTTGTTACTGAGCTTGAACATGACAGTAAAAGCCGAGCTTTAAGTCGCGCAGTACTGCAAATCGGCACCAGTCTGGAGTTGGACGTGGTGGCTGAGGGAATCGAAGATACGGCGCAATTAGATGTGCTTAGAGAGCAGGGCTATCATGTCGCTCAGGGTTATCTGTTTTCAAAGCCATTAAATCCAGCGGAGCTCGAACGTTGGGTGGACGGTACCACCAATCGTTCAGCTATTGGTGCTTACTAAACAGTTTAGCCTAGAGCACTAGGTGCTTTTTATTGCTTGGTTTAGAATGTCCTCAGCTAAGTGTTTTGACTTAGCTAAATCGGTTCCCATTGTGCTTTTAAGGAGAAGTAAATGGACACGCTGATGGCGTTCTATTCCACCTACGAAGACCAGATTTTTGAAATGGTCAAAAATGCGCTACTGACTTGTTTGATTATTGTTGCTGCCTCGTTTATCTCAAAGATTGCCAAAAAAGCCGTCTATGCAGCGGTAGCAAGAGTCAGTCACAATGATGAAATTATCGCTCAATTATTTTCTAAAGTAGCGGCTTATGCTGTGTACTTGATTGCGCTGGTAATTATTTTAGATCTGTTTGGTGTCAACACGGCAAGCTTGGTTGCTTTGGTGGGTGCTGCAGGTTTGGCGATCGGCTTAGCACTCAAAGATACGTTGAGCAACATCGCTGCTGGCATTATGATTTTGTTCCTAAAGCCAATTAAAAAGGGCGAGTTTGTTGAATTCAGCGGCTATATGGGAACGGTTATGGACGTGGGTTTGTTTACGTCTGTATTTGAAACCGCCGACGGCCTTTATATCTCAAGCCCCAACAGTGCCGTGTGGAACTCTACGATTAAAAACTTCAGTCGTAACAGCAAGCGACGTTTAGAAGTAACGGTCGGTATTTCGTATGGCGACTCTATCGATGATGGCATGAAGGCACTGCTCGAGCTTGCCAGCGAATACGACGTTATTATGAAAGACCCAGCGCCTCAAGTGATCGTACATATGTTGGCAGATAGTTCGGTGAATTTACAGCTACGTGCTTGGACCACCCCCGATAAGTTTTGGGATACGCATTGGTCATTACAAAAACAAGTCAAACCGCGCATCGAAGCCGCCGGCCTTACTATTCCATTCCCGCAGCGCGACTTGCATATTATCAAGCAAGACTAAGCGTCAGCGCTGGCACTCCCTTTTTACGTGGGTGTCAGTGCTTAATACTTACTTTTTATGTAGTTTTTTTGCACGCTTCTTATCCCTGACCTAGACTCAAAACACTACTGTTGGATGACTAAGGGATTGACGATGCGCATACACTCTATTCGTGTGAAGGTTATGCTACCAATTATATTGTTAGCATTAATATTGATCGGTTTATTTGGCTTTATGCTGATCATGAGCGCTTACCAAGAGCGTGCTATGCGGGTTCAAGCGGAGCACTACTTTGAAGCAATTTCAGAAGTTTTAAATGCCGACCGAGATATTTACCAAGCTCGCTTAGCACAAGAGAAACTCATTACCGGTGAGGGTGATACGGCCAAAAACCAGACTGATTTTGAAAATAATGCCCAGCAGGTGTTTGATCGCTTTCAGCTTTATCGCCAATATCTTAAGGATGAGCCAGAGGAGCTGATCGCTCCGTTTGCAGATTTTGAGACAGTCTATAATCAATGGCGCCAGCGCAGTGAGCAGTTCACGGCCACCACTAGCCAAGCTCGCACTCGGTCACAACAAGTTATCGAAATTGAACAGCTTTTTACTCAGCTAAGAGCCCTACTGGATGAGGCTGGTGAGTCCCTACGTCAGCACACTAGAGAAGAAGAAAGTGAATTAACACAAGCTCGTTTAGAGCGCCACTTAGAAGCTATCACGGCAGTGCTCAATTCCGATCGAGACTTATATCAAGCGCGCTTGGCGTTTCAACATGCGCGCAACGGTTTGGTGGCTTACGAACTGGCCAAAGAGAATTTTCATGCCAATGCCAATCAGGTCATCGAGCACTTTAATGAATATCGTATTTATCTTAAGAACGAGCCTCAAGTGATCGATAAATATCAGACTTTTGATGCCATTTTTAACCAGTGGTACCAAGCCAGCAGCCAATATTTAGCGCAGCGAGGTGCTGCAGAAGCTGTGATTGATACCAGTGAATTTGCTCAGGTTGAATCAAGCTTTGATCAGTTGCGTGACATGCTAGATGCCGCCGGCAACTTAGTACAAAAACATTCTCGTGACATGGAAAAGCACACAATAGATCAAATCGATACCTATCAGTCGATTGCTGTGGTGGTCATCTTGATTGCTTTTATCGTGGCGCTTGTGATCGGTTACCTAGTGCCACTGCGTTTGACGCGTAGTATTAAACACATCGGTCAACGCATCCATGAGATTGCAGAAGGGGATGGTGATCTGACCCAGCGTATCAACTCTGACTCGAAAGATGAGCTCGGTGACTTGGCTCACGAGTTTGATGACTTTGTAGAAAAACTGCGCGGTATGATAGCCAGTATTCGCGTGCAATCTGAGGCGCTAGGCGGCACCACAACAGAGCTTAAGTCCGCATCAGATCAGACCAAAGATATAACGCAATCCTTGGTGACGTCGTCTGAGTTTATTGTCAGTGCAGGGCATGAGATGAACATGTCCAATCAGGAAATGGCGAGTGTCGCCACCAATACCGCACAAGAAGCGGCCGATTCTAATAGGCTGACCCAAAACGGTATTCAAGCGGTCAATGCTTCGCATCGTGCTGTATCAGCGCTGGTAAGCGAAATCGAAAATTCCCTCAATCATTCCCGTGAACTGGAGAAAAGTTCGGAAGCAATCGCTTCTGTCTTGGAAGTGATTCGTAATATTGCTGAACAAACCAATTTGTTGGCGCTCAATGCGGCCATTGAGGCGGCACGCGCGGGTGAGCAGGGGCGTGGTTTCGCCGTCGTGGCCGATGAGGTGCGCACCTTGGCAACGCGAACTCAAGACAGCACCGATGAAATCGAAACCATGATCAGTCAGCTCAACACCAGCGTGAAGGCGTCTTCTGCGTCTACGCAAAGTAGCCGTGATAATGCTCTGACAACCTCAGAGAACTTTGATCAAGTGATCAGTATCTTTGATGCTTTGCATGAATCCTTTGCCAAAGTGGAAGGTATGGCCGCCCAGACGGCCCAAGCGACTAATGAGCAGTCGCAAGTGGCCAATGATATCAACGAAAGCCTAGTGTCACTCAAACATCAAACCGATGCGGTGCAAACGGTTTCCACCACGATCAACCAGCAGTCCAAGAAAGTGTCTGAGCTGTATCAAGCACTTCAGTCACATGTTGGCAGTTTCAAAGTCTAAGAGCGAACTATGGTGATTGGTGTCTTAGGGCATCAATCACAATATCAAACGCTGGCGATGAGCGCATGCGATTCGGGAAGTATAAATGGTAGCCGGTAAACGGCGGACACCAATCCTGTAGTACTCGTACTAATTTGCCCTCGGCAAAATCTTGCGCAAAGATATCTTCTGGCAAAAAGGCGATACCAAAATCGGCCAAAGCAGCGCGGCGTATTTGCTCAACGCTGTTGAAAGTCATCTGGCCATCCACGTTGACGTTTAACGAACGATCGCCTTTTTCGAACTCCCAAGCGTAGAGTCCACCATAGGTAGGTAGACGCAGATTAATACACTGATGCTCGAGTAAATCATGGGGCTCTTTAGGTTTGCCGTGTTGAGCAAAATATTGTGGCGTCGCTGCAGCCGCCATGCTGATGTCGGGACCAATACGAATGGCGATCATATCGTTGGCAATGGCTTCTCCAAAGCGCACCCCAGCGTCAAAACGGCGCTCGACGATGTCGGTAAAGCCGTAATCGACACACAGCTCAATGCGGATATCAGGGTACTGACGTAACATCGGTTCAAGTTTTGGCCAGAGTAGCGAATCAATTGCGTGGTCACTAGAGGAAATACGAATAGTGCCCGCAGGCTTGTCGCGCAATTCACTTAGAGAAGAAATTTCGGCATCGATTTCTTCAAAGCGTGGCGCAATCTTTGTCAATAAACGTTCGCCTGCTTCAGTAAGGGATACACTGCGAGTAGTGCGTGTTAACAAGCGAATCCCAAGGCGCTTTTCTAAGCCTTTTACCGTATGACTTAATGCGGATTGAGTTATGCCAAGGTGTGCTGCAGCGCGAGTAAAACTGCTGGCTTTAGCGACTTCTATAAAGGCAATCAGTTCGTTGTAATTTTCTCTCGACATAAATGAATTCTCCACATTAATGTGGTGTTTTTATCAATTCAGTCTAATAAGTACAACGATATTAAAAGGAATAAACAAGACTCTTACAGAAGAGTCTTGTGAAGGGGCGGTCTGATTACGAGGCCTTGCGGATCGTCACTGGGATATCCCCAGCCGCATTAAGCAACTCAAGTCCTTCGTGGACTTGGCCCAAAGAGACAAGGCCGCTAGCAAACTTGAAGTCTTTGATAAAATAGGCAAGGTTGCCCCAAGGGGCGTAGTAGGTTAAATCGCCGGCCTGAGCTGCGACACCTAGAGGCTCACCCTTAGTGTTGAGTTTGCTTGGCAAATCACTTACTTTTTCGATCCCTGCATAATCGCCTAAGGTCAATTCAAGAGGCAATAGCTGGTAAAAATCCTTGGCTGCCGCGCTATTGTCGTGCAATGTAGCACGAATGGTTTGCTCTGCCACATCAATTAAAATCTTCATAAGGTCTCCTACAGCAAATGGGAATATTAAGTCCTAATTAGGCATATGCTCGTTTACGGGTTTGATGGCGCAGCCCCAAGATTACAATAAGACAACCCACTGCCGCCAATACGCCATAGGCGCACGCAATTTCAAGTAAGGTAAAATGACTTGAAAACTGTCCCGCGAGCAGAGTCGGAACCGCGGCTCCAGTGTAAGAAGTAAAATAAATAATGGAAAACGCACCGGCTCTTTGCTCGGTAGTCAGCTCAGCCACCATCGAACGAATACTGCCCGTTAAAATGGCCCCTTGAGCGGTACCGGCTAACACACTGGCAAGCAGAAATGCGCTTAATGTACCGAGTTTCAAGGACAACAGTAATCCTCCTAGGCACAAGGTAAACGCCAACATACCAAATACTTGTACTTGGCGAGGTTTGAAACGACCAGCAATAGAAGCCCCGATAAAGCTGGGTGCCATCACCGACGCAAATACCAATGCCGCCGCCACGGCGCTATCAGAATGCAATTGTTCACGTGCCATCGCTGGGCCAAAGGCCTGGAAGAACCCACCTAGCGCCCAAGTGCAGACAAACGTGACTGCGGCAATCGGGAAGGCCTTACGTGCAGGTTCTGGCAATGCAATGTCAGGTTTGAGCGATTGCACAACGCCGGATACACGCTCAACGGTTTCTTTGCCAAATGCCACCATCAACATGATCAGTGCCATCAAACCAATGGTGATAAAAAATGGAATATGTCGAGGATCACCCGTATGGTCCACTAGCAAACCAGAGCCCACGCCGCCGATGGTTAGTCCTGTCATCGGACCGCAACCCACGATAGCCGGTGCCACCCATTTGGGGATGCGATCTGAGGTATCCACGATCCAAGAAGCCACTGCCGAGGACGCTAAGCCACAAGAAAGGCCTTGGAAGAAACGCCCAATAAGCAATGGCGTTGCATCATGGATAAACAGCATCGAAGCACAGCCGATGATCCCAAGTAGTAACGCAAACAGTGTGGTCCAGCGACGGCCCCAGTGATTGGACAGGCGCCCCAAGATCATCAGTGATGTAAGTGCTCCGACGAAGTAGACCACAGAGCTTAGCGAGAGGTCTTGGTAAGTCAGACCGTCTACTTCTCGGTATAAACCATATAAGGGAATAGGCGTCGCTGAGGCGATAAATAGAGCGATTAAAGCCAGGCTGCTGCCGACAAATGAATAGACCGATGCTGATGATTTCATGGTGAGATCCTTAACAAATTGCTCCCTAGACGATGACAAAAATGGCTTCTTTAGGTCACAGCGGGACACTGGCGCTTCTAGGGTTAAGTGAGCCATTGTAGGAAGGTCAGCCTTTTAGGCAATGTCATAAACGCCATAGGTCTGATGAGTCATATTCATCAATCAATTTTGTGACATTTGCTTGTTCACTTTAAATATTGAAATTTCATTAATTAACAATAGCTTACAGGCTCTTCTGATAGGCGTTAAAAATCTTCTTGGCCCTTTCTTGCATAAAGCTAGGGATTAAGGAAGTTTGCTCAGGTTATAAGCCCGCCCGCACTATGATAGAAAATTAGGTCTATTTGAACATGAAGACTTAAACCTAGGAGGCTGATATGGCTCACGATTTTACAAACCACGTTGCACTAGTGACAGGTGGCGCATCCGGTATGGGGTTGGCGACAGCCAAAGCCTTTGCAGAGTCTGGTGCTGCGGTAGCGGTTGCGGATATTAATGGTGAGGCGGCGCAAAAAGTCGCGGATGAATTAGTAGCCAATGGTCACCGTGCGATCGCCATCGAGTGTGACGTGACGGATGAAATGGCGGTCAAAGCCATGGTTGAGAAAACCGTTGCCACTTATGGTCGCCTCGATGCAGCGTTTAACAATGCTGGGGTACAGTCCATCGCCACCGAAACGGCCGATCTTGAGTCTCAAGAATTTGATCGCGTGCTGGATATCAACCTTAAAGGGCTATGGAGCTGCATGAAATATGAGCTTCAAGTGATGCGCGAGCAGGGCAGTGGCGCCATCGTTAACTGTTCATCGCTGGGCGGCTTTGTGGGCGTACCGGGGCGTGGTGCTTACCATGCAGCGAAACATGGCGTGCTAGGACTGACTAAAACCGCAGCGCTTGAGTACGCCGACCAAGGCATCCGTATCAACGCTGTCTGCCCTGGCATCATTGATACACCGATGGTCGCCGGTATGAAAACCGAAGAAACGGAAGCCATGGATTTACTAATGCAGCAAGTGCCTGCGCGCCGCTTAGGTACCGCCGAAGAAATCGCGGATCCAGTGCTTTGGTTATGTGGACCTGGCTCTACCTTTGTGATGGGTCATGCACTAGCGGTCGACGGTGGCTACACCGTACGCTAATTCACCCAACTCAGTAACACATTCACAGGAAAAGGAGAGCATGATGCAAACTGAACAAATTGCCGAGCTATTGGCAGAGCTAACCAATGAAGAAAAAGCCCAACTGTGTGCAGGTAAAGACTTCTGGAGTCTGCACGGTATCGAACGCTTGGGCTTACCATCGATCATGATGACAGATGGGCCTCATGGACTGCGCAAGCAAACCGGCGCAGGCGATCATGTGGGCTTAAATGGTTCAGTGCCTGCGACTTGCTTTCCGACCGCGTCGGCCACCGCTGCGACTTGGAATCCTGCGCTTATTAAGAAAATGGGGCAGGCCCTTGGAGCAGAATGTCGCGCGCAAAATGTGTCTGTGTTACTGGGGCCGGGGACCAACCTCAAGCGCCATCCTTTGGGAGGTCGTAATTTTGAATACTTTTCAGAGGATCCACGCTTGGGAGCGGATTTTTCCTCAGCATGGATTGACGGCGTACAAAGCCAACAGGTTGGTGCCAGTTTAAAGCACTTTGCGGTTAACAACCATGAATCTGGTCGTATGACCGTCGACGCCATTATTGATGAACGCACTTTACGTGAACTGTATTTACCTGCCTTCGAGCAGGCTATTAAAGCCAGTCAACCGTGGACCGTGATGTGTTCATACAACAAAATCAACGGCACTTATGCGGCAGAACATAAGCAATTGCTACAGGATATTTTGGTGGATGAATGGGGATTTGATGGCATTGTGGTCACCGATTGGGGGGCCAACAATGATCGTGTGGCAGGCTTAAATGCGGGACAAACCCTAGAAATGCCAGGCTCGGGCGAGCGTCATCAGCAGCAAATCTTAGCGGCCCTTGAGCATGGTGAGTTATCGCAAGAGGCATTAGATTTTGCCGTTTCAAGGCTGCTTGGGCTGTATTTGAAAGCGCAGCAAGCACTTGAAGCCAAGGCCCCTAAAGTGGATCTTGAAGCGCATCATAAGCTTGCACGCCAAGTGGCAGAAGAGGCGTGTGTATTACTTAAAAATGACGCCCAGCTATTGCCTGCTAAAACTGGTCAAAAGGTTGCCGTGATTGGTGCTCTGGCTGAGCAAACCCGTTATCAAGGGGCAGGTAGCTCGAAAATCAATCCGTCGCAGCTAGAGCAACCCTTAGAGCAAATCCAGGCACGCTTTGGCGCCGACCAAGTCAGTTTTGCTCCTGGCTATGCTTTAGACGATCAAGCCGATCAAGCGGCTATTGATGAGGCCGTTGCGCTCGCTGAAGCAGCAGAGGTTGTCTTTGTTTTCGCTGGTCTCACGCCTCGCTACGAATCGGAAGGCTTTGACCGTGAGCACCTCAATTTGCCGCAAAATCAATTAGATTTAATTGAAGCTCTCGCTGCAGAACATCACAAAGTTGTGGTCATTTTGCAAAATGGTGCGCCCGTGGCGATGCCATTCGCCGAGTCAGTGGGCGCTATTTTAGAGAGTTATTTAGGTGGTCAAGCGGGAGCCTCTGCGGTCACCGCTATACTGGCTGGGGATGTGAATCCGAGTGGTAAGCTGGCCGAGACATTTCCATTAGCGTTAGAGGATATTCCAAGCACGCCGTATTTCCCGGGGAATGGTCGACAAGTTCAGTATCGTGAAGCTATTTGGGTGGGCTATCGTTACTTTGATAGCGCCGATGAGCCAGTATTATTCCCATTTGGGCACGGCTTATCTTATGCCGAATTTGAGTATTCTGATTTATCTGTCGAAGTACTTACCACACAAGCCCAAGTCGATCAGCCTCTGGTAAAGGTCAGTTTCACCTTGACCAATACTTCAACAGTCGCTGGCGCAGAAACGGCGCAAATCTATATCGGTCAATCTAAACCCAGTGTGCCAAGGCCGAAAAAGTCGTTAGCTGGCTATGAAAAAGTCTGGTTAGAGCCTAGTGAAAGTAAACAGGTAGAGATTCTGCTGGATGGTCGTGCCTTTGCTTATTGGGATGTAACTGAACACAACTGGAAGATTGAGCAAGATGGTTATCAGATCATGCTTGCGTCGTCTGTGGCGGATGTCCGGCTTAAGCAGTCGGTCATTCTAGCGACTGGCGTGACCAATCCAGCCGCCAAAGCCGCCTTAGCGCCTTATTTTACCCCTAGAAATGGCGACTTTGATGAAGCCGCTTTTACTGCTTTATTAGGGCACGGCATTCCTCAAGAAACTCCCATTCAGCCTTATGGTATGAATTCAACGGTGGCAGATATCGCTAATACAACGGTTGGCAAAGAGGTCTATACGCACTTATTAGAAGCTTTTGGCGCCATGATGGGAGGAGACCAAAACAGCGGTGCTGCAGAAGCGGACCGGCTGATGGCCGAGGCCATGGTAAAAGACATGCCATTGCGTAACTTGGCGGTCTTTACGCCCAATTTATACAACGAAAATGATGTGATGGCTTTGATCAATCGCCTAAATCAATAATCCTAGATGCAGCCTTTATCACCAAAAGGCTGCATTTTTTAAATAAAGAGCATTAGGCAATGATTTAGGAGTCTATGGTTCTACTCTTGCGCGTTTGTCTGCTTCAATAGGCGCCCTCTAAGAGACCTTAATTAGACAAATCATAACAGGACTAGGAAATGTCAGAATTTAATGAAACTCAGGGTGCCGCCGCACCAGAGGTGAGCGCCAACTGGAGCGGTGTCTTTGCCATGACGCTGTGTGCATTTTTGATGGTGGCCGCAGAGTTTATGCCGGTCAGTTTGCTGACGCCAATGGCCGCTGAGCTGATGGTGACCGAAGGTGCAGTAGGGCAAGGCATTGCGATTTCTGGCCTATGTGCTCTGTTGGTAGCGCTTAGCGTATCCTCGCTGACACGCAAACTGGACCGCAAGTTAGTGCTGTTAGGGCTGACTGCGGTGATGTTTGTCTCAAGCTTGCTGGTTGCGCTGGCCACCAATTACATCATGTACATGGCGGGGCGCGCGTTAGTTGGTGTGGCTTTAGGCGGTTTTTGGTCTATGTCTGCGGCGGCGGCCATGCGATTGGTGCCAGCGGAGAAAGTGCCTAAAGCGTTGGCGGTATTTAATGGCGGTAATGCCTTAGCCATGGTCTTGGCCGCACCTTTGGGCAGTTTATTAGGTGCGCTGGTTAGCTGGCGCGGAGCGTTTTTCTTCTTGGTGCCGGTGGCACTGGCGGCGTTTATTTGGCAATGGGTCAGTCTGCCAAGCATGGCCTCGGATGGTAAAGCGACTAAGCTGCATCATATTTTTCGCCCGATGAAGCGCCTAGAAGTCGCGGTTGGCTTTTGTGCCACAGCGTTATTATTTATGGGGCAGTTTACGCTGTATACCTACATTCGACCTTTTCTTGAGATCGAAACCGGTGTCAGTGAAAGCGTGCTGACCGTCGTACTCCTGATGATCGGTGTAGCAGGTTTTATCGGTACCACCTTGATCAGCCGTTTCTTGGGTAAAGGTTTATTTTACACGCTGATGATTATGCCCATTATTTTGGCTATTTGTGCGGTGCTTTTGATTGAGCTGGGGGCGCAACAATGGGTAGTAATGCCAGTGCTGTTCGTCTGGGGCTTAATCGCCACATCGGCACCTGTTGGTTGGTGGACATGGGTCGCTAAAACCATGCCTGATGACGCTGAAGCAGGCGGTGGCCTCATGGTCGCAATCGTTCAGTTGGCCATTGGCCTTGGCTCGACCGTGGGCGGTGTGCTATTTGACCTATGGGGTTATGAAACTGCGTTTGCGGTTGCAGGCCTGTTGTTACTGATGTCTGGCGTGATGGCGCTTGGGGCGCGATCCATTAATCACCGTCAAGTGCAGCAGCCAGCCTAAGCATGGTTGCCTAGTTATACAAAGCCACTCAACTGAGTGGCTTTTTTTGGACGCTATTAAGATGCTTTGGCGGGTTGGCGCAGTGCTTCGATGTCTTTTTTGGGGGGCAAACCAAAGAAACGCGCGTATTCTCGTGAAAATTGCGATGGGCTCTCGTAACCCACTTGGTAGGTGGCTTCAGAGGCATCTAAGTGCTCAGTGAGCATTAGGCGTCGTGCTTCATTAAGGCGCAGTTTCTTTTGGAACTGTAGCGGTGTCATCGAAGTGATGGCGCGAAAATGGCTATGAAATGCCGACTTGCTCATGCCGCAATATTCTGCCAAATCACTGACACTCAAAGGCTCTGCGTAGTGGCTGTAGAGCCAATCGATGGCGCGCGAAATCTGGTTGCTGTGACTACCAGCGATGGCAATTTGGTACAGCAATTGACCTTGATGAGTTTTGAGCAGACGATAAAAAATCTCACGCTTGATGGCTGGGGCCAAAATCGCAATGCTGTCTGGGTCATCACACAGCTCGATCAAGCGGGTAAAAGCATTCAAAATGGGTTCGTTTAATTGCCCGAGTGCAATCCCTGCCTGCGACTGTTTGCTCTGTTTAAAGCGCAAATCGCTCTCAACGATTAGCTGTGAGATCTCTTTCAGATCCAGTTCCAGCACAATACCGACATAAGGCTCTTCTTCAGAGGCTTCCATAATGTTGGCCGTGACGGGTAGATCAACCGATGAAATCAAAAACTGGCTGGCATCGTAAACATAAGTCTCTTCGCCGAGTAGCACTCGTTTGACCCCTTGGGCGATCAAGCAAATACTAGGCTTCAGCGAATAGTTAGTGGAATCTGTTGGGTGTGTCCAATAATTGATCACCAAACCATCAATTGGCGTCACCAGTTGATTGGCATCTTTGGTAAGAGCGCGGGCAGACGTGGCTAAGCGCTCAAGACCGATAGCGAGCTCTTTGGGTTGAGTAGAGGTCATTTAACTACCTAATCTGTTATCTTCTAATGCTTGCATCATACCCTTTAAATTGTTTTTGTTTCAATTCTATTAGGCAAAAAAATAAGGACGTTAAAATGGCCTTATTTGCATGTTTTTTGATCATTTTATTTGGCTCAAATATAGATTTAGAATTAAATTAATTAAAAATCATGAGGTTATGTCAATATTTTTTTGTGTAAGAAAAAGTCTTAAATCGACATACAGCAACATTCATGACAGGGTTGTGTACAAATAGGCAATAACCCTAGAGGAATAGGCTAACGCTTGATTTGCTCCGCTGGCTATAGTGAATCTCGTTAAACGAAAACACCTATTCAAAAGGAGATTCCGAATGCCAGCGACAGATAACTACATTTTCGAATTAAGCGAAAACGTGACACGTACACCCGTATCCTACAGCACGCGTTATGGAATTTACCTATCTGCAGATTTGTACCTACCAGCAGACTTTGATGAAACCAAACAATATCCAGCCTTGATCGTAGGTGCGCCATACGGCGGTGTAAAAGAGCAGGGGCCTGGCATTTATGCTAACGAACTAGCTCAGCGCGGTTTTGCCGTTTTGGCCTTTGACCCATCTTACAATGGCTACAGCGAAGGTGAGCCGCGTCATCTATCTTCACCAGAAATGTTCTCAGAAGACTTCAGCGCCGGCGTCGACTTTATGGGCACACGCCCGTTTATTGACCGTGATCGCATCGGTGCCATTGGTATTTGTGGCAGTGGTGGTTTTGCCCTCAGCGCAGCTCAAGTGGATCGCCGTTTAAAAGCCATCGCTACAGTCAGCATGTACGACATTTCTCGTATGCATAAATACGGCTTTGGCGACTCTCTGTCAGATGAAGATCGTATTGCTTGGTTGGACCAGCTAGCAGAGCAGCGTTATGAAGATTTTGAAAATGGTCAGCCAGCATTGACCGATCGTGGTGCGCCGCTTGAATGGGATGCTGAAGAGAACCCAATCGGTGCAGAATTTGGTGGCTTCTACTCACGCCCAGTGGGCTACCACCCAAACTCGATCACCCAGTTCACCATGAGCAGTGCTATGTCATTTGTGAACTACGCATTGCTTGATAACATTAAATGGATCAACCCACGTCCGATTCTATTAGTGATCGGTGAGCATGCACATTCGCGTTACTTCAGTGAAGACGTTTACGAAGCGGCTGGCGAAGCCAAAGAGCTACATGTGGTGCCAAATGCCAACCACGTGGATCTTTACCACAAAACAGATTTGATTCCGTTTGATAAGTTAGAAAACTTCTTCAATAGCAGTTTTAACTAATTGTTGCATTAAAGCCCGATCTCAGTGACTGAGTCGGGCTTTTTTGTATGGGCATCGATAAGAGCTCAGCTGTGACAACAGAAGTTCAGAAATTATTAATGAGTATGGCTCATAAGTCTTATTAAGCGTATTTCGTTTCAGATTGTAAATAGATCGTATAGCGTTAACTTTCTTTAGGAGGATGTGATGAACAAAAAAACATTAATAGGATTAGCGTTTTCACTCGCAGCGTCTGCAGGCCATGCAGATTCTATTCAGGAAAACTTGAAGCGGGCCGTGCCAGCGCTAGCACATTACAACGAAAATGTTTTAGAGAAGGATTTATGGCAGCGTGAAGGTCTAACGCCGCGCGATCGCAGTGTGGTATCAGTAGCCACTTTGGTAGCAGCGGGCAAAACAGAAATGTTACCACAAGAGTTTGCTCGCGCTTTAGATAATGGCGTAGAGCCATCTGAGCTGTCAGGCATCGTCACACACTTGGCCTTTTATGCAGGTTGGAACAATGCTCTAGCGGCTGCGGATGAGTTGGCGGATGTGTACGAAGACCGCGATATTGATGCTGACGACCTACCAGGTGCAGATGTTGAGCTGCTACCAATGGACGAAGAATTTGAAGCCGCCCGTGAAAGCAACGTACAAAAGAATTACGCACCAACATCTCAAGGTGTTGCGGATTACACCCGCGAACCTTTGTTCCGCGACGTTTGGCTACGTCCAGACCTAACGCCACGTGATCGCAGCTTGGTCACCGTGAGTTCTTTAGTGGCAAACGGCCAAGCCGAGCAGGTACCATTCCACTTGAATCGCGCACTAGATAACGGCCTGAAGCAGAGCGAAGCGTCAGAAGCGTTGACACAAATGGCGTTTTACGTGAACTGGCCAAATGTCTTCACGGCGATGCCGATCTTCCAAGAAGTGTTTGATAAGCGCGGCAACTAAGCCTGCACGACAGAATTGTTTAACCCTTACGTTAATTTTCAATGGAGCATGATATGAAAAAGCTGATTACCGTCACGATGGTTACCTTGATGGCAGGTTCTGCCTTAGCCGCTGATGTTGAAATCACTCGCGCTGGCACACAAAAAACCGTGATTGGTTCTGACGATCTATTCACAGGCACGTCGATTATCAACCCGGTATTTGCCCCAAATGAGCATCGTGATTTCAGTGCTGGCGAAGTGACATTCCACCCAGGTGCGCGCTCAAATTGGCACACGCACCCAGAAGGTCAAACGCTGGTCATTACCAGTGGAACAGGCTGGACCCAACAAGAAGGTGAAGCTCGCCAAGTGATCAAAGCAGGTGACGTAGTGTGGTGTCCACCAGGTGTTAAGCATTGGCACGGCGCGACCGACACGACGTCTATGACGCACTATGCGATCCAAGCGCAAAACGATGAAGGTTCTGTGGTGGACTGGATGGAGCCAGTGACGGACGAGCAGTACCTAGGCGAATAACATCCGCTTAAGCTTTTTGTGTAGTATTAAATGCCGGTCAAAAGATTTGATCGGCATTTTTTATGAATAAAAGCCCTTGCTGGAGAGAAGTCAGCAAGGGCTTTTTTTGTCAGCACGTGTTGTCGTCAGTACAGCGCTGACCTGTCTAGGCGAAATGCCTATTCAGACTGGGCTTGGCCGCGGTGACGATGATCGCCCGCTAACAAGCAATAGAAGGTGGGTAGCACAAACAAGGTAAATAGCGTACCAACCAACATCCCCATCACCACTACTACGCCAATAGCAAAACGACTGGATGCACCGGCGCCAGCGGCGAGCAACAACGGCACCAAACCCGCTACCATCGCAGCAGTGGTCATCAACACTGGGCGCATACGTACTGCAGCCGAATGACGAATGGCTTCCAGCTTACTCATCTGTTGCTGGATCTGAAGATCATTAGCAAACGACACCATCAAAATACCGTGCTTGGAGATCAGGCCGATCAGCGTGACCAGACCAATCTGAGTGTAGATATTGAGCGTGGTAAAGCCTAAGTAAATCGGGGCTAACGCACCACAGATCGCCAGCGGCACTGTGATCAAAATCACCAGTGGGTCGCGGAAACTTTCAAACTGCGCCGCTAACACCAAGAAAATCACGATCAATGCAAACGCAAAAGAGATCGTCAGTTGATTGCCTTCTTGGACAAACTGGCGGCTGTTGGAAAGCCAATCGACAGTCGTGCCTTCTGGCAGTGGCTGGGATTGCAAGAACTCCACCGCTTGGCCCATGGTGACGCCAGGCATCAATACCGCCGACAAGGTCGCCGAATTCATCTGGTTAAATTGCGGCAGCATATTTGGCTGGGGTTTGACCTCAACCTCAATAACCGTCGACAGTGGCACTAATTCTCCCGAGCCTGTACGGACATAGTACTGGCCTAAGTTATCCGGTGTCAGACGTGCGGATTGTGGCACCTGCGTGATGACATCGTAAGAGCGATCAAACCAGTTAAAGCGGTTGATGTAGTTTTCACCCACCAGAATCGCCAAGGTATCGGCGATCTCGGACATAGAAACACCCATGTCGCCGGCTTTGGCACGATCAATTCGGATATGTGCCTCGGCGCTATCAAACGCTAAATCACTGTCGACAAAAGCAAATAAGCCGCTGCCCCAAGAAGCGCCGACAAGCCCCATGAGTGTTTGATACAGACTGTTAAAATCATCCGTAGAACGAATCACCATTTGCACCGGTAAGCCGCCACTGCCGGCCGGTAACGGGTTATCTTGGAACAGTGAGGTATACACGCCCGTGACGCCGGCAGTTCTGCCTGCTAGCTCATTTTGAATATCATCGGCAGTGCGCTCACGTTCGGCCCATTCATCCAAAATAATACCGCCAAAGCCAATGTTGGCGTTGGCGCCACCGATGGCAAAGAAACTGCCGCTAAATTCGGGGATTTGCGCAAAGATAGCATCGACCTCGGCGCTGTAGCGTTCGGTGTAATCGACATTGGCGTATTGTGGCGCTTTGGTTTGGGCAAACACATAGCCCATGTCTTCAGGTGGGGCCAGCTCTTGCTCCGAGCCCAAAAACAGCATCACGATGCCTGCCATGATGGCGATGCCGGCAAACACGATCGCCGTTCGCGCTTTAAGCGTTGCATCCAGTAATCTACTATAGCGACGCGTTAGGCCGCCCATGTAGCCTTCTACCCACTGCGCAAGCTTAGCTTCGGATTGTTTAGCGCTTAATAGCTTACCGCTCATCATCGGCGATAAGGTCAGCGCGACCACACCGGATACAATGACGGAACCTGCAAGGGTAAAAGCAAACTCACGGAATAGCGCACCCGTAAGACCGCCCATCAAGCCAATCGGCGCATAAACCGCCGCCAAAGTGATGGTCATCGAAATCACGGGGCCGATGATTTCACGGGCTCCGACAATGGCCGCTTTCATAGGCTTAAGCCCTTCTTCGATATGGCGGTGAATGTTTTCCACCACCACGATGGCGTCGTCTACTACTAGGCCAATGGCTAACACCATCGCCAGCAATGTCAGTAGATTCAAAGAGAAACCAAACGCCAACATTAAGGCAGCGGTGCCTAACAAAGATAACGGAATCGTGATCACGGGAATGATCACCGCGCGGAAGGTGCCTAAAAATAAGAAGATCACCACGATTACAATGATCACCGCTTCGATTAGAGTGTGTTCCACTTCTTCGATCGATGCGTTGACAAAGTGCGCCACATCAAAGCGGTTAATGACTTCAAGGCCTGGTGGCGCCGCTTGTTGAATATCCGGAAGCAGGGCGTTAATGGTGTCGACGATCTCCAGCGGGTTGCCATCTGGCGTCGGCGAAATAGCGATAAATACCGCGCTGGTGCCATCGGCAATGGCCGCAGAGTCATAGTTTTGGGCTCCAAGCTCAATAGTGGCCACGTCTGACAAGCGCACGATACCTGCTTCGCCATCTTTGATCACCATCTCGCGAAAGGCATCCATATCCTGCAAGTCAGTGGCGGCGGTGATATTAATGGCGGTATTGCTGCCTTTTAATTGGCCTGGCGACGCTTGGATATTATTGCTACGCAGTACGGCGGCAATATCGCTGGCGGTCATGTTGCGTGCTGCAAGCTTAACTGGATCGACCCAGATACGCATGGCGTATGAGGCGCCACCGGTCATCTGCGCCGATGCCACCCCCGAGACAGACGTGATCAACGGCAGTGCCACACGGTCGGCAAAGTCGACAATCTGCGATGCATTTAACGCATCGCTTTTAAAAGCAATGTATTGAATCGCTGAAGCGCCATCGGTGATTTTGGCGATCACGGGATCGGCCACGCCTTCGGGCAATCGGTATTTAACGGTCTGAACTTTGGACAAAATCTCGGTCATCGAGCGGTCCGCGTCGGCGTTCAGCACCAGTTTGGCTGAAATATGGCTTTTGCCCTGTTTTGACGTAGAAGTAATGTACTCAATGCCGCTAGCGGTCGAGATCGCTTGCGCAATGGGCGTGGTGACAAACCCTTGCATCATATCCTGAGTGGCACCAGGCAACGCGGTATCGATGGTGATGGTCGCGCTTTCCATCTTGGGATACTGACGGATTTGTAGGTTATACGCTGCGCTTAAGCCGATCAGCAAAATCAGCAAGCTGACCACCACCGAAAGGATAGGGCGGTTAATAAAAATGTCTGTGAAGCGCATGCTTATTGCTCCTCACCCTGAATAAGCTCAGTCACGGTCACTTCGGCCCCCGGCTGCAGACGGTTTTGTCCGACGGTGACAATCACATCATTGGCTTGTAAGCCTGAGCGAATCAAAATTTGCTCGCCGATGCGCTCGCCCACTTCGACAGGAACGACCTCGGCGTTACCTTGTTCAGTAGCGTTGTCACCGCGCACTACCGTTACCATATGACCTTGAGCGGACGTTTGCACGGCGGTATTGGGCACAACAATGGCGGCCTCGCGGGTATCGATGGCGAGCGCTACATTGACGTACATGCCAGGGCGAAGCGTTTGTTCGCGATTGTCCAACAGTGCCTGCACGCGGATGTTACGAGTATTGGCATTCACCTGTGGTTCGACCGCATTGACGTATGCGGTGAAGGTTTGCTCTGGATAAGCGTCTGAGGTGAGCGTCACTTCGGCGTTTTGCTGTAACGCCGCAAGATGTTGCTGTGGAATGGAAAACTCCACATAGAGCTTATCTAGAGCGGTTAACGATACCACGGCTTCGCCAGGGTTAATGTACTGACCTAGATTCACTTGGCGAATGCCAAGCTCTCCGGTAAAAGGCGCGACGATTTGTTTTTGGCGCAATTGCGCTTCTAGGCGTGTGACTTCGGCGGCGGCTTGATCATAAGTAGAGCGGCGCATTTGCAAAGCATCGAGTGGTTCAACGCCAGTACGATTAAGCTTCTCGGTGCGCTGTAATTGGCTTTGGGCAAAGCGCACATTGGCTTTGGCGGAGGCGAGCGCCGCTTGCTCAGGCGCCGAGTTAAGTTGCAGCAATAATGCGCCTTGGTCGACGCTTTGCCCCGATTCAAAGTTGATCGCCTGTACTCGTCCTGCCATTTCAGGTGACAGCATGACTTGTTGTACTGCGGTTAGGGAGCCAATCGCTTCAAGGGTTAAGGGCAGGGCTTGTGGTGTGACTTGCATGGCCGTCACGGGGACTGCTTGCGGCTGCCAGCCAGAGGCTTGGCTTTGTCCAGCGTGCTTAAAATAATAAAGGCTGCCAAATACTCCCAGTACAATCACAGCGACGATCACAAAGGCTATTTTGGGCGTTGAGCGGTTGATTTCCAGTGGCTCATTGTTGCAATCATGTTGACTCACAATGCACCTCCTGACGCGGCAATAGCGGCTTTGCTGTACGACTTAACTAACGCATCCAAGCGAGTCGACCGTTGTAGAGGGCGTATTACAACGCGTATGAATAAAGGAGAGATAAGGCGTTTCACGTCGGCTCCAAATGTAAAAAATAAGCAATAAAATGCACTTGCCAGTGCAAGCCGACAGCAATAATATGACCTCAAGTATACTTGAGGTCAATAGGTTTTTTTCATGTCTGAAGATAAATCTTTAAGTGTTGGCGAAGTCGCGAAACGTGCGGGTGTAAACGTCTCGACGCTGCACTTCTATGAACAAAAAGGCTTAATCGAAAGTCGCCGCAATGCCGGTAATCAAAGGCGCTATGACCGTGGTGTACTGAGGCGCATCGCGATTATCCGCATCGCCCAACGAGCCGGTATTTCGCTGGCACTAATCAAAACCCATTTGGACAGCTTGCCTAAAAAGCGCATTACCGTAGAAGAGTGGCGTGTATTGAGTGCCGAGTGGCAGGCAATGCTGACCGACCGTATTCAAACACTGACGGCGCTGCGGGATGAGATGGAGAGCTGCATTGGCTGTGGCTGCTTGTCGCTGGATGACTGTCCATTGCGTAACCCAGATGATATCTATGCCGCGCAGGGCGCTGGGGCACAGTTACTATCGTTACCTGAGGCGCCAGACTCATGAGTTTGAGTCATAAGTTTGTTCTGTCTTTTCACATTATCGCCCAGACGAACTTTGCTATCATCGCCGCTTCTAAAACGGATATTAAAGTTATGTCATGCGTCGATTAAAGCGTACCCTAGTTCTCTTAGTTGTATTAGTAGCTGTGTTAGCCGTAGCAGTGTGGGGCTATCTGCAGCAACCACAATTTGTCGATCCCATTGTTCCAGCACCTGAAGCCAGTGAGCACTACGACGATGGGCTGTTTCATAATCACCCAGAGGTGCCAGTCTCAACGTCGGACCAAAGTCAGTTTGAGCTGTTTTACAATTTTCTGTTTAACGAAGTCAAAGATGCGGTGCCGAGTAAGCCGTTGCCTTCTGATAAAACCGACTTAAAAGCCTTGTCACCAGACGCTAACGTGATCGTGTGGATGGGGCATTCGTCCTATTTCATGCAGTTCGATGGGCATACGTTCTTAATTGATCCTGTGTTTAGCGACTATGCTTCGCCTGTGCCGGGTACGAATAAAGCTTTCCCTGGAACCAATATTTATGCTGCTGAAGACCTTCCTGAGATCGATTATTTATTGATTTCCCATGATCACTGGGATCACTTAGATTTACCGACCCTTGAAGGCCTGCGCGATAAAGTTGATCAAGTAATAGCACCACTTGGTGTTGGCTCGTATTTAACCCAATGGGGCTTTAACGAAGCGCAAGTGTTCCAAGGCGACTGGTACGACACCTTTAGTGATGGTGCGGTTGACATTCACCTAGTGCCATCAGTGCATTTCTCTGGTCGACTATTGCAGCGTAATCAGACGTTGTGGGCCGGTTTTGCCATTATGACGCCAGAGCGAAAGCTGCTTTACAGTGGCGATACGGGGTATGGCGATCACTTTAAAGAGATTTATGAGCGCTTAGGCGGTTTTGATTTGGCGATCTTAGAAGATGGCCAATACGACCCGAATTGGGCCAATATCCATATGTCTCCTGAGCAAGCGGCACAAGCGGCGCTTGATGTCGATGCCCAAGCGGTGCTGGCTGCACACAACAGTAAGTTTAAGCTTGCCCACCATAGCTGGTACGACCCGCTAGAGCGTATTAGCCAAGCCTCACAAGACAAGCCTTATCGCATGCTAACGCCCATGATCGGTGAACGTGTGGATCTAGATAATGACGCGCAAACTTTCCAAGACTGGTGGCGCCAGCGTTAACGCGCAAGACACTTAGCAAGCACTTCTTAAAACGCCCATTTGGGCGTTTTTTTTGTTTTCTGTCATCAAAGGCGATGCCAACTGGTGTTAGAAATGTGTAGGAAAGCACGGATTGTTGAAGCTTTGTGGTGGTAATTAGAAATACCTATCAAAACTATATGAAATGGATATTTTATTAATTTTTTCCAAGGCACTATGTTTAAAAGACTGAAACAGCAAAGCTAAGTGATCTTAGTGTTGCTTCATAGCGTACACACATGAATGATCTATATTGAATAGATCGATGGTGAGTGGAAGCCATAACATTATAAAAGTTAAAGGAGTCTAGACGTGAGCCAGAATAACGCACCAGCAGGAAAATGTCCGGTCATGCACGGTAGCCATACTGAAACGGGAACGTCCGTTATGGAGTGGTGGCCAAAAGCTTTGAATCTTGACATCTTGCACCAGCACGATCGCAAAACCGATCCCTTTGGTGAAGACTTCGACTACGCCGAAGAATTCAAAAAAATTAATCTTGAAGAGCTGAAAGCAGATCTTAAGGCCTTGATGACACAGAGCCAAGATTGGTGGCCAGCGGACTGGGGTCACTATGGTGGCTTAATGATCCGTATGGCGTGGCACTCTGCAGGTAGCTACCGTGTCGCCGATGGCCGCGGTGGTGCCAATACCGGTAACCAGCGTTTCGCTCCGCTAAATAGCTGGCCAGATAATGGCAATTTGGACAAAGCACGTCGCTTGTTATGGCCGATTAAGAAGAAATACGGCAATAAATTGTCTTGGGCCGATCTGATGATCCTTGCCGGTAATATGGCCTACGAGAGCATGGGCTTTAAAACCTTTGGTTTCGCGGGTGGCCGTGAAGATATTTGGCATCCAGAAAAAGACACCTACTGGGGCTCTGAGCGTGAATGGCTGGCGACGTCAGACAATGAAAATAGCCGCTACTCAGGCCAACGTGATCTTGAAAACCCACTGGCGTCAGTGATGATGGGTCTAATCTACGTTAACCCTGAAGGTGTTGATGGTAACCCAGATCCACAAGCCACGGCGCACGACATCCGTGAAACGTTCGGCCGTATGGCAATGAACGATGAAGAGACGGTTGCTCTGACTGCGGGTGGCCACACGGTTGGTAAAACCCACGGTAATGGTAATCCAGATGACTTAGGCCCAGAGCCAGAAGGTGCAGACCTTGATGAGCAAGGCCTAGGCTGGAACAACAAAGTAGGTCGCGGGATCGGTCGTGATGCGGTGACCAGTGGTCTAGAAGGTGCTTGGACGACTAATCCAACACAATTCGACATGGGCTATTTTGATATGCTCCTAGACCACGAGTGGCAAAGTGTTAAGAGCCCTGCGGGCGCTTGGCAGTGGGAGCCAGTGGACATCAAAGAAGAAGACAAACCTGTCGATGTCGAAGACCCAAGCATTCGTTGTAACCCAATGATGACGGATGCGGACATGGCGATGAAGGTCGACCCAGAATATCGCAAGATCATGGATCACTTCCGTGCCAACCCTGAATACTTCAAAGATGTCTTTGCACGCGCTTGGTTCAAACTGACGCACCGTGATCTAGGGCCAAAAAGCCGTTATTTAGGTGCTGATGTACCTGCAGAAGACTTGATCTGGCAAGATCCGATCCCAGCACCAGAATACGTACCGAACGAAACAGATGTGCTAGAGCTTAAGCGTAAAGTTCTCGATGCAGGCTTGCCGATCGAAGAGTGGGTAGCCACCGCGTGGGACAGCGCACGTACCTTCCGTGGCTCAGATTACCGTGGTGGTGCCAATGGCGCGCGAATTCGTTTAGCACCACAAAAAGACTGGCCTGCTAACGAGCCAGAGCGTCTTGAAAAAGTACTATCGGTACTGGAAGGCATTCGCAATGATTTCGGCAAGCCAGTAAGCATGGCGGATATGATTGTCTTAGCGGGTAGTGCAGCCGTAGAGAAAGCAGCGCGTGATGCAGGCTTTGATGTGGCGGTTCCTTTTACACCAGGCCGTGGTGATGCAACACAAGAAATGACCGAAATCGATTCGTTTGAGTACCTAGAGCCACAACATGATGGTTTCCGTAACTGGCTAAAAGCCGATTACGCAGTGCAACCAGAAGAAATGTTGTTGGATCGTGCTCAACTTATGGGTCTAACGGCTCCAGAGATGACCGTATTGATCGGTGGTATGCGTGCTTTGGCGACAAACCACGGTGCTAGCCATCATGGTGTATTTACTGATCGTCCTGGCCAGTTAACCAATGATTTCTTCGTCAACCTAACGGACATGAATTACACATGGAAGCCAACGGGTAAAAACTCCTACGACATCTGTGATCGTAAAACCGGAGACAAGAAGTGGACAGCTACTCGTGTTGACCTAGTGTTTGGTTCAAACTCTATCTTGCGTGCTTACGCTGAAGTGTATGCACAGGACGATAGCCAGGAGAAGTTTGTTAAAGACTTTGCCAAAGCTTGGGTCAAAGTTATGGATGCAGATCGCTTTGATGTGAAATAAGCGTAACCTGCTTTAAAGCAAAAAGCCCCAGCATTGCTGGGGCTTTTTTATGGGCAACTCTTATGAGCTATGTATTAAGTGTTAAAGCTTAGTTTTAAACTCTTCCACCGCGTCCACGACTTGCTGTGCACCGCGTTGAATCGCGTGAATCACCACGCCTGCTTCGCTAGACAGCTCGTGACCTTCACGTGCTTTCTTCAGATTGCCTTCGATGAGTCCGACAGCTTGTTCGGTAAGCTGTTTGTTCTCAGAAACGACCTCAATAATTTGCTCGGTCGCCGTGCTGGTACGTTGTGCTAATTGTCGTACTTCGTCGGCCACCACCGCAAAGCCACGACCTTGTTCGCCGGCACGCGCCGCTTCAATGGCAGCGTTCAATGCCAAAAGGTTGGTTTGATCAGCGATACCGCGGATGCTTTCCACCAGTTCAGCGACCTTGATAGATTGCTTCTCTAATGCGCCGATGCCTTCGCTGGCTTTAGTCATCTGTTGCTGTAGCTCTTCCATCTTGGCGATGGTGGAGTTAATGACCTGAATGCCTTGCTTAGTCTGAGCGTCAGTTTCTTGCGATACGTTGTAAGCGATATCAGATGCCTCGGCGATCGCACGCTCACGCTGCACTTCTTCTGTGATTACGCTGGCAAATTTGGCAACTTTATACAGTTCGCCATCGTCGTCGTGAATCGGGTTGTAAGTTGCCTCAAGCCAGACGGTGTTGCCGTGGCTATCAACGCGATGCACGCGACCAGAGAAAAACTTACCAGATCTTAATGTGTGCCAAAAATGCTCATAGTCTGGAGAGTTGACTTCTTCAGGCGTGCAAAACATACGGTGGTGTTTGCCTAGGATTTGGTTTTTCTTATAGCCCATGCCTTTGAGGAAGTTATCGTTGGCATCCAAAATGACGCCATCTAGACTGAATTCGATGACGGCTTGAGAGCGATCAAGTGCCGCCAACATATCTTGTTGTTGGCGTGACTCGGTGATTGTGCGAGTAAGCTCTGCAGCATAGACATGTAGGCGCTTACCATCGTTGTATGGCGTCGGTTGCATGATAATGCGGTACCATTGTTCAACGCCTTGTTTGTCGGTTAGCTGCAGGGCACCATGCCAGTGTTTGTTTTGATGTAGGGCGTTAATGAAGTCCTGTGTGTGTTTACGGCGTTTGGCCTTTGGGTCGACCAATCGCTCAATGTTTTGTAATTCTGATTTGGTGAAACCAGAAGAGCGAAGAAACAAGTCGTTACATTCGAGAATAGTGCCATTCGCATCAAGTGCGATAAAAAGCATCTCATTTTCAAGATCTTGTTGGGCGTCTTTAAACCCTTTGAGTTCCGACTCAAGTTGGGCTATTTGGTCTTTCATCTTACTAGAACGGAATAGCATATATGGTTCCTAGGGTGCGCTCAGCACGGTAAGTTAACAACAGACTCAATCCCTGACATATCTCTTATTATTAAAGCGTATATATACCTTAAAATTCCGATAAATCATCAAAAATTGTGCACTCGTCCTTGTGCGTTTTACAAAAAACAACATTCCTGTTTTTGTCAGTTACATATTGATTCAATTTTCTAGCTTCTATATACGTAGCACAGCTAGACTTGGATCTCCAAGAACTATAGGTAAATTTTCTGGCTGATTTCGAAGTCGCGTATTCTAAACATAGATGCCCAAGCAAGTTTTGATCTAAATTAAGTCGGCTTGCATAAGCTGGCAGTGAGAGTGGGTGCAGATTGAAGCGGGCTGTGTTTTAATAGCGTTGCTCGCTGTATGACTGAGGTAATAATGAACAATCGTTTACTAACCCATGTACCGAAATTTGTAGGCTTTGTCGTGTTGCTGGCGTCGGTCAGTCACGCCCAAGCCCAAGTAGAAGATGAGTGCACGGCAAAGCTTGAAAAGTATTTAACGACGTTGCGTGACAATGTGGCTTCTGACTATATCTCGCCACGTCAGCAAGAAGCCTCGCAAAAGCTGATCGATAAAGCTGCACGTTTGCGTGCGAATGAAGAGTACACCTACACCGACTGTGCGGTGTTTGATAAGTTGCTGTTTTAGAATAAACGAACGGTTAAAACGAAAAAGCTGGCCTGGCGCCAGCTTTTTTTATGCCTGTATTGTTTGATGTCTAGTACACCATGCGCAGTTGCTTGGCTTTTTCATGGCTGTTAGCGGTCCATTCGGTGATGGGGCAGGGCTTACCGAAGTAATAGCCTTGTAGAGTGTCACAGCCGAGCCCAAATAAGAGGTTGGCTTGTTCGCGCGTTTCAATGCCTTCGGCAATGACATTCATATTGAGCGACTTGGCTAATTGAATGGTCGATTTAACGATGTCTAAATGGCGTGAATCATCTGGCAACGGGGCTACAAAACGGCGATCGATTTTCAGAATATTAGCCGGGATATCGATCAGTTGACCAAGCGACGCTTGCCCAGTGCCAAAGTCGTCGATGGCGATCGAGTAGCCATACTGAGACAAGGTGCGCAAACGCTTATGAATCAGTGGATGCGTCATTACGGCGCTGGTCTCTGTGATTTCAAGCTCCAGCATATCGCTTAGCCAAGGGTGCTCTGAGGTCATCGACATTAAAAGCGCGAAAAAGGCATCGTTCATCAACTCTTGCCCAGCCAAGTTAAAGGCAATCGGCGTGCGTATTTGTTCTTTGTGCCATTCGGCCAAGACATCGACCAGTTGACGTATTAAGCCTTCTGCCAATTTAGGTAGCAAACCAAGTTCTTCCGCCAGCTTGATAAACACAATCGGAGAAACATAAGCGCCGTCTTTAAGCTGCCAGCGCGCCAGGGCCTCAAACGAACGGATCTCGCCACCGCCAATCACTTGTGGCTGCAGCCACAGCTGAATGTCTTTATTTTTCACCGCTTCGCCCAACGCTAGGCCGAGCTTATGTTCTTGGATAAGTTTGGATTCAAGCTGCTGATCAAAAAATGCAATACGCTCAGCGGAAGTCGAATACTCGAGCGCCATTTCACAATGCTCAAGTAGCTCTTCGGCCGTTTCATTGGCATTTTGGTAATAGCTGATGCCGATCTGATAGTCGATGTTGAGTAAGTCTTGGCCGATGCGGATTTGGTCTGGTAACACGTTTTTGATCAGCAGGCGTAAATTACGTTGGATCAAGTGCGTCTGACCAATCGGCATAAAACAGGCGAACTTCACACCGCGCAAACGACTGGTAATGGTCTGATCTGAAAGACGCGCTTGCAGAGTCTTAGCAAAATTTAGAATCACACGGTTGGATTGCTCACGGCCGTACTGTTTGTTCAGCAATTTAAACTGACTGATACGGATGATAAACATCGCGCCAGTGTAGTATTCACTGGCTTCACGCAGTTGGCGGTTGACCAACTTACAAAAGTTCTGGTGATTAGGTAGGCGCGTCAACGAGTCAAAGTGCGCCAGGCGTGAGTTAGTTTGCTGGGTTGTCTCTAGCTCTTCGGTCAAGGCGCGTAAGTGGGTCACATCTTGTAGATGCAAAACATAATAGCCATGAGTGGTCAGCGCAGAGCGGTGCACTTCTAAAAAGCTGCTGGCGTTATCTTTAAAAACACACTCTGAGGCGTTCTTTTGCCAAAAGAAGCGGTTGTTCGTATCCGACGTAGAGTGGACCCAGTCATTAATTCTTGTGCCTTCAATACGCTGGCGAGCATCTTCTGGGAACAACTCTCGAGCATGCTGGTTAAGCTTTAAAATCTGCCCTTTACGGTCACACAATAACGTCGGCGTGCCCGTATGCTCAAAGATTTCTTCGTATAGCGCGGAGTGATGATTAAGTTGCTCTGCCAAGCTTTTTAAGCGCGCAATGGTGATGTGCAAGGTATTTAACACGCGTGAAAAGGCCAGCGGCAAGGCGACATTGAGCAAGGCGAAAGCGGCGAAGTGATAGTGCAGTGAGGTAATTTGGCTAGGATCCGTTAGATATTGGCTCAAGGTGCCTGTGTCATGTAAGCCTAATGCCAAGGCACCGACGTTGGCGCCGCTGGCGATCATCGAGGCTTTGAAGCTATAAAAGATACGGATAATCAGCGGGATGGAATACAGCGCCAATAGAGCGAAGTAATAACCGTTGGTGTTGTCTGAAAGACACAACAAACCAACGCCTGTGACGGCTAACACCCCACAAAAGGCAGCCGCCACCCACTTTAGATAGTACTGACTTAATAGCAGTAATACGCCACATAATATGACATAGGACGAGCTGATCAGAGAAATCAGTAGATGTGACTCACTGCGACCGATGAAAAACAGGCTATGCAGGGCAAATGCGCTAAATGCCAGCAATGCAATCGCCAGCATAATACGCAAAGCGCTGGTGCGGAATGGCTCCGCATCAGCGCTTTCATGTTCGGCATCATCGATCAGAAAAAAATGTCTTAAAAGGTTTAAAAACATCAAACTACTACAATAAGAATGAAAAAATAGGTTGCATCAATTGTGCACCTATTGTTTCAACCATACCTAAAAAAAAGGCGTCTTACCATCCTGATAATGATGCATTTTTGTTAAATTATATAGCTAAATCAATGCGTCGCAGATGATTGTCCCACTTCACCTCAGCTAATTGATTTAGCATGCTTATTTGGTGATCACGTGGACGACTCAGTAGTTGCTTACCGGTACCGCTGGTCATGACAAATTCACCGGTATTGGCAGTGGCGACTAGGCCACATACATCGCGGCAATTATCCACCCGCAGGAACGCACCGCTGGCGACATCCCAATAAGCGACAAAGCCACCCCGTGGTGTGCTGATCGCTAAGGTCTCACCGCTTTTATCAAAGCAGACGCTGCCGCAGTACTGCTTAAAGCGCATGCGCACGGGCTCGGGCATGTCCAGATAAGTAAACTCGTTTGAATCCTGGCGCGAAAGCGCTACCAGAGGTACGTTTTCCCACAGTTCCCCTTGGTACTGAAAGCCAAGTGCCACGACGCCATCTTGATTGACGTCCAAGTGGCGCACACTCAGCTTATGCAGCTCTGGCGCATGGTTCACTTGCTGTAACACGCGGCCATCACTGAGCGATAAATAGGTCGCATTAGGTGCCATGGTTTCAAGGTTTAGAATCTCGCGATCGTTATCTGGGTGCGTTTTAAGCCCGCCATTAGCAATCACCAGAGTGTCTTGATTCATCAGCACTGACTCGTGCGGACCGATACCACCGCTGTCGTACTCGGCCAAAATCTCGGCGCTCGGCCAAGCACGAATCACGATTTTGCCTTGCCCGGTCGGGTAGTGGTTTTCTTGTGTGATCAGCTTGTGACCATCTTGGGTAAACACCGCATGGCCGTAGAAATGATGCTCTTTGGTCGGCTCAATACGCTTCACTTGTTCGCCGTTAAGTGGATTAAAGAAATCCATGTAAAAACCAGGGCGACGGGCTACCGCGCCGACTACCGAGTGTGTCGGATGTACCACTGGCGCATGAGCGCGCTTAGGTAGCGCCATAGACCACAGCATCTTACCGTTGGCCGCAAACGCTCCGATAAAGTGCTCCGTTTGGCTTTTAGAAAAAGCTGAGAAATACAGTTCGCCCTGTGCGGCCACAGGCACTGCCGATGCCCAAGTAGGGATCGACAGTGCCGCCAAAGACGAAGCCAAAAATGCGCGTCGACTTAAGCCCATACATTAATCTCCATCTCGGCTGTTAAAGCCGATCTGAAAGCCCATCGCCGTCACTAAGTTGGTAAGCTGAGTTTGGCTATTGGAAATAGCTTTCACTAACGGTTTAGCCATGTCGACGCGCTGCTCTTGGCTATAGTCGCCAGTGAAGTAATCATCGGGTAGTTGCAGCGCAATTTTTAAGCTATTGGCCAAAGCTTGCTCAAGCGCTTGGGCCTGCTCAGGTTGTAGTTCCATAGCCGTATCGTACAAAGACGGCGAGCCTACATGGTACAGCTGACGGTACGCTTTGAGGTTGGTCTCGATGGCGTCTAAAGATTGCTCGCTGCGGTAGAATTCTGCCAATTTAAGGTTAGGGCGATCATTGTAGCCAATCGGCGTTTCAAGCTTCGCGTCTTTAACCACAGACATGTGCTCAAGCCACTGCTGTACCATTTGTTCGATCACCAAATGCTCCGCTGAGACAGTGCTGCCTTCTTCTGGGAAAATCCAGTCGGTCGCTTGGCTGTCTTGCCATTGGCTCAAAATGTCTTGGGTGGTTTGTGCGTGATGGCGACTCACTGCTTGCAGTACTTCGCAGTTGCTGCGGCGTGACATGACATCAAAATCACCGTGGTACAGCAGCGATTCGATGGCGGTCATGCCGCGTACGGCGATACTCGCCGAGGTCCAAAACTTCGGCGCGTCCATCATCTCTGGCTGCGCGCTCAGTGAGCGCAATTGACGCTGCGTCACGCCTTTTTTATCAGGCCAGTACTCGTAAGCGTAATAGCGCATAAAGTAAGTGATCGGGCCGAAGTTCAACCACTGCAGCTGCTGCCAGTCGTCGACATTGTCTAAAAATGCTTGCTTGGCATCGGCTAAATGTGCCTCGCTCGGCTGTGCACACAGAGCTTGGGTCGCCTCGGCTAGGTGATTCGCGCTTTGGCTAAATTGGTCATATTTCGGCACAATGTACTGTGTCTGGATTTGCTCAAGCGTTGCGTCCCATGGATTAGCAAGTGCCGCATTACCAGTGAGTAAGGCAAATGCGGTGGTCAGTACTTTTTTATTGAATGACATTAGAGTGACTCCAAAAAGCGAATAAATAAGGTACGTTGGTTGGCGTTGAGTTGCTTATACGCCTGTTTACTGGCTTGGGCTTCTCCGCCATGCCAGAGAATGGCTTCTTCGATCGTTTGCGCTCGGCCATCGTGCAAAAAGCCGTTGCGTCCTGACACTTGCTCTGACAGACCAATGCCCCACAGTGGCGCCGTGCGCCATTCTTGCGGATTGGCGTGCAACACGGGAAAACCGTTGGCAAGCTCTGGGCCCATATCGTGCAGTAGCATATCAGTAAATGGGTAAAACTCTCTATTCGACAAGGCACTAAAAGTCGCTTCGCCGGTGGTCAGTTTGGGACGATGACAGCTGCCGCAGTTAAGCTCGTCAAAGGTCTGCTTGGCTTCTCTAAACCAAGCTTGATCCAGATTGCGCATCGCGGGCGGTCGGCTTAGAGCGACGTAAGTGTCGACTAAGCGGGTTTGTTCGTGTCCCACTTCAAGATTATCAATATGGGCACTGTTGCCATTGGGCGCGATCATGCAGTCTTTTTGCGCTACGGTGCAATCGCCGCTCGGTGCCGGGAAGAGCGGTGTCGATAGCCCCAAATCCCCATTAAAGGCAGATTGATTCTGCGCTGTGAGCGACGGCATGCTGGCTTTGTGGCCAAACTTACCCAGCTTTGGCTCACCGTCGATCTCGATCCAATTGGCTTTGCCGCTGATGCCATCTTGATCAGCATCGTCAGGATCGGCGTATTCTAAAATCGTTGCCGTCGGTACAGCGTCAAGTAACCCCATGCCTACCAATGGCGGCGACACACGCATGGAAAAGCCGGTATCGTCGGCAAACTCGCCATAGTTCAGCGTTTGCCAGTCTAATACAGGTTTGCGCAAGGTGACTTGATAACCATCAGGGAAGACTTCTTGTTGGGTTTCCCAATGTACGCGGTAATCGCCTTCTGGCATGACATTGGTGGCGCTCAATGGATGAAACTGTCGGCCATACATAAAATCGCCGACCACGCCATCTTTGGTGTTACGGGTCTTACTGCCTAAGCGAATAAAAAAAGACGGGACTTCACTGCCGAGTTGATCGGCTCGGGGCGCATGGCCGCGACCGCTGTTGACATGGCAGCTGTGACAAGAGCGGGCGTTAAAAAGCGGCCCAAGGCCATCACTGGCGGTGGTCGAAGAGGGCGAGGGCACCCAAAAACGCTCAAACACGCCTTCGCCCAAAATAAACGACTGCTTCTGTTCAGCGGATAAGTTGCTAAAAGGTTGGTTGTAGGCATCACTGCTTGCAACCCCTTCCATTGCTAAGCTGGCGCTTATTAGAGCAACGAGTGTACGGATTGATAAAGCCATGGTGTGTGATCTTCTTAAACGACAAAAGGGGTGACTGAGTCACCCCTTTTTAGACAATCGAATAACTTATTCGAATACCGCGCCTGGGTTGTCCAAGCTATCAGAACCTTCAAGAGCGATGCCTTGTAGGTCTAATGTACGGATGATTTCTTCTGTAGTACGGGTTTGATCTACCAAAGAATCAACGAAGTTTTGCACCAATTGGTTGCCTTCGGCGTTGTTCATCGCGATCAATACGTCAAATGTTTGACCTTGTTGCGCTGCATCAACCATCGCTTGACCCGCATCTTCCGTCGCGTTTAGATCAGATTTCATCTCTTTGTCTAGCTCAGCATTTTGCTGTGCAACTAGACCAGATAGAGAAGGACCTTTAACCCAGCTGCCGTCTACACGTTGGTATTCACCTAGGTATACGTTTTCGATGCCTTTCGCGTCGTAGTAGTGTGACCAGTGCGTGTTGTCAGAGAAGCAATCATGCTCTTCTTCTGGATCGTGTAGCATTAGGCCAAGTTTAGTACGTTCGCCACCTAGCTCACCGTACGCCAAGCTGCCCATACCCGTTAGGATAGTGCTTAGGCCTTCGTCAGTTGATTGGCTAAGTAGAGCAGAGCGTGCTTCACCGCCTTGTTTCCAAGCATCGGCCATGTACTTAAGGTCATCGACTAGTAGCTCAGTTGCTGCCGCTAGGTATTCGCGACGACGTTCACAGTTGCCATTGGTGCAGTTGTCTACATCAAAGTCAGTCGCTGGGCGTTCACCAGCACCAGGCTCAGTACCGTATAGATCTTGGCCCCATAGTAGGAATTCGATCGCATGGTAACCAGTTGCAACGTTGGCTTCGATACCGTCAGCTTCTTGTAAGTGATCAGCTAGTAGTTCAGGAGTGATGTCAGAAGCATCGATTTCTTGGCCACCCACAGTCAGTGATTCATTAGCGATCACGTTTGCTGTGTACAGTGGGTTGATGTCTGATTCTGAGCCGTAAGAAGTCGCTGATACGTAATCGATCAGACCTTCGTCTAGAGGCCAAGCGTTAACCTTGCCTTCCCAGTCATCTACGATCGCATTACCGAAGCGGTAAACTTCTGTTTGCTGGTAAGGAACACGTGCTTCGATCCAAGCATCTTTTGCTGCTTGTAGATTCGCTTCGGTTGGCGCATCTAAGAACGTGTCGATAGCTTCTTGCAGTGTCACAGCCGTCGTGTATGAGTCACCGTAAGCGGCTTCAGCGATGTCTGCATAATGAACAACAACGCTTTCTGGCGTTACTGCAACAGCATCTTGTTTAACTGCTTGTGAGCCACAGGCTGTTAAAAGACCAGCAGCAACCACTGCTGCGATAGGGGTCAACACTTTTTTCATTATTTACTGCTCCTTATGCAAATTGTGAAAGCATTCTAGTAAAAATGAAAATGATTATCAATAGTCAATATTAGACAGAGATCAAAGGCATAGCGCACTTTGATCTCTGCACAATATAAGGCTCAGCGACAGTTATTCACAGTTTACACCGAATTGACTCAGTGATTCTGTGGGTAACTTATATTGGCAACTGGCATCGCGCAGCTTAGGGTCCGTTTCCCATGAAATCGACACCGTCTCAGGCATGCTCTGCTGGTAGCTTGGGATAAAGCGGTAAGAGGCCAGTACTGTTACTTCGCTATTGGGGCCAAGCTCCACTGAGCGGCCGATTAGGCGCTGGCGTGTCGCAGGGTCATAAAGCGTGTAATCCGTGGTGTACTCACGATTGCCATTTGGATGTTCAAAGTAGAGCCAGATTTTACGGTATGTCACCGCTTCGTTACTTGGGTTCTTTAAGGTGAACTTAGTAAAGATTTCTTGCGGTGCGCTGAGCGATTGGCTAGCGCGCACATAAGGGCTGTGATCGTTTTGACTTGACCAAGGGCGATTGCCGCCAAACGAGATCGTCGTCAGCTCGATTTGGGCGGATGCGACCGACTGGCTGGCAAAGGCCAATAAATCTTTGGCTGGCGCGTACATCGCGATGACCGCCGCCGTGAATGCAAAGTAGAAGGTTTTGTTGCGTAAGTAATCAATCAGGGTGCTCATTTGATTTACCTTTACTGTATGGATTAACAGTACTGTATATCCAAACAGTATAAATGTACAAGCACTTTCTTTACAAAAATGTGCGATCGTGCGCTTTTTGACCTACGACCATGGTCTGAAAGAATTTATAAAAAAATGCTTGATTTAAAAAATACCGTTGATTTTTAAGGAAAAAATAGATCTTCCCACAGTCTTTTTCACGGTTTCTGTGGAAATAAGCTGGCAGGCCTTTTGCGTAAAGGGATACGTCTGTGACACGGCTCAGGTATAATGCCGCCTTGCTTAAAAAAGGGGTAACCATGCAATCTTTTGACGTCATTATTATCGGGGCCGGAGCGGCCGGTTTGTTCTGTGCGGCGCAAGCGGCTTATCGTGGGCGCAGCGTGTTGGTGCTTGATCACGCCAACAAAGCAGGCAAAAAAATACTGATGTCAGGGGGCGGGCGTTGTAACTTCACCAACCTTGATGCGGCGCCTAAGCATTACTTATCCCAGAACCCTTATTTTTGTATCTCTGCCTTAAAGCGCTACACGCCCCATGATTTTGTTGAGTTAGTGGAGCGTCATGGATTGGAGTATGTAGAAAAAGCCCCAGGGCAATTTTTCTGCCAAGACTCCGCCAAAGATCTACTCGCTATCTTGCTGACCGAGTGTGAATGGTCTGGCACGACCATTCAGCTGGATACTCATATCGCTTCGATCGAGCAGCAAGCAACCCAGGGCTTCAAGCTGAAAACCTCTGCTGGCGATTACAGCTGTGAGTCGCTGGTGGTCGCCACCGGTGGCTTATCGATCCCGACTTTGGGGGCAAGTGGCTTTGGTTATCAGATCGCTGAGCAGTTTGGCTTATCCGTGCTGCCTCGTCGTGCGAGCTTGGTGCCGATCACCATCCAACCGGCCATGAAAGAGAAGTTATCCACACTCTCGGGTGTCAGTGTGGACATCGAAGCCAGCGCCAACGGCATGAGCTTTAAAGAACCGATGCTGTTTACCCATCGTGGTATCAGTGGCCCAGCAATCTTACAGATCAGTAACTTCTGGCAACCAGGGGATGAGCTACAGCTCAACCTACTGCCTGATATCGAGCCAGAGAGCTACTTCAAGACACAACGCCACGACAAACCTAAACGCGCGTTAGAAACTGAGCTCAACAACCTACTGCCCAAGCGCTTGGTCGAAGTCATCAAACAAGACCTACCATGGATCAGCAAACCTATGGCCGAGCTTGGCAACGACCAACTCAACCAACTGATCCAATACCTAACGCACTTTGATGTACAACCCAACGGCACCGAAGGCTACCGTACCGCCGAAGTCACCCTTGGCGGCATCGACACCGACCAAGTCAGCTCCAAAACCTTTGAATGCAACGACGTCAAAGGGCTGTATTTTATTGGCGAAGTACTCGACGTCACCGGCTTCTTAGGGGGCTACAACTTCCAGTTTGCTTGGTCTTCAGGATTCGCTGCAGCCCAGTATGTATAAGGGATTGAGCTACACTAAGGTTTGTTGGCGATAGTGCCAAACTTTACTTGCTTACACGTTCCTTACAAGTGTTAGTATGTGGTAAATTCAGACTTATTTTCTCAAGCTTAGCCACGAGTCGCTAAGCTAGGATGACTCGTTAGCGGAATGGAAGCAGTAGAACAATGCAAACATCATCAAACTTTTTCTTTCTCGAAGAGCATGATCCTCTTTTTGTAGAGCTAGCCGCTGGCGCTGAGCGAGTCTTTGCTAGTGATCCGAACACGACTTTGATTAAGTTACGCCAGTTGGGGGAAGCCTTAGCGCAACACATTGCGTCGTTAGCTGGTGTTGAGTTTGATGACAAGACCACTCAAGTCGATTTAATTTTTCTGTTAAACCGCGAGTTAGATTTTGAACCCGCTGTGCGCGAACTTTTTCATACTTTGCGTATAGAGGGCAATAAAGCAACACATCAATTTAAAACACGCCACAAAGAAGCGCTCAACGGATTAAAAGTCGCTCGCGAGTTAGCCATCTGGTTCCATCGGTCGTTTGGTAAACAAGGCACAGCTTTTAAACCGGGGCCATTTGTTGCGCCTGCCGACCCGAGCACCCAGCTGCGTCAGCTCCAGATAGAGATCGAAAATCTTAAAAATGATTTATCCAAGGCCAGTGTTCAGCTTGATACGAGCGAACGGTTTAATGACTTAATCAAACAAGAGAAAGCAGAATACGAAGCGCTTGCTCTGATGATGGATGAAGAATCTAAAGGGTTGGCCGAGCTTGCTAAAGCACATGAGCAAGCTTTAGATTCGCAGCGCAAAGAGTACGAGCAAAAACTACGAACCTTACAACAACAGCTTACGCGACAAGGTGAACAAGCGATTGCTCAACAGAAGCAGCAAGTCACCAACAATACGCGCGCAGCAGGGCAAAATATAGCGCTTAGTGAAGAGTTAACTCGTATTATTATTGACCAGCAGTTACAACAAGAAGGCTGGCAAGCGGATACCCAAGAGCTCACCTACAAGAAAGGTGTTCGCCCTGAAAAAGGTGTCAACAAGGCGATTGCAGAATGGCCTACCAAAGATGGGAATGACAAAGGTCGAGCGGACTATGTGCTATTTCGTGGTTTGACGCCCATCGCTGTCGTAGAAGCTAAGAAAGAAAATACCAATGTGGCAGGTAAAATCCCTCAAGCGGAGTTTTACAGTAAAGGCTTCACTTTAGATGAAACCATGCAGCCTGCCTGGGAGCTTGCAGGGCGAACTATTGCTTGGGCGGATGATAGCGAAGGTCACTACAAAGTTCCGTTTGTCTATTCCTGTAACGGACGCCCCTACATTCGACAGCTAGCCGAGCAATCCGGTACCTGGTTTAGAGATGTGCGTGAACCCAGCAACACCAAACGAGCGCTGCCAAAGTTCCACACGCCAGATGGTCTATATAACTTACTGACACGTAACAAAGAAGAATCTGAGCGCAAACTTCATCAAGAAAGCTTCACTTATCTAAAACTGCGTGACTACCAAGTAAAAGCGATACAGTCGGTAGAAAATGCCATAGAGCACAATGCCCCAAACGCTCTACTAGCCATGGCGACGGGTACAGGTAAAACACGAACTATTATTGGTCTGATCTATCGTTTTCTGAAAGCAGAGCGTTTCAATCGTATTTTGTTTTTGGTCGACCGTACCGCCTTAGGTAAGCAAGCAATTGATGCCTTTAAAGAAGCGTCACTTGAGCAAAACCACACACTTGCGCAGATTTACAATATTGCTGAGTTTGGCGATATGGCATCTGAAGCCGCAACGCGTATTCAGGTGGCAACGGTGCAGGCCATGGTCAAACGTATCTTTATGTCAGACGCTCCACCGTCTATCGATCAGTTTGACTGTATCATTATTGATGAAGCCCACCGTGGTTATACGCTTGATCAGGAAATGACCGAGGGTGAGCTTGCTACTCGTGATTTTAGTCAATATGTGTCCAGCTATCGTAGAGTGCTTGAATACTTCGACGCTAAGAAAATTGCTTTAACCGCGACGCCAGCCAAACATACATCAGAAATCTTCGGCCATCCAGTTTATACCTATTCCTATCGTGAAGCGGTTGCTGATGATTGGCTGATTGATCACGAGCCGCCTATTCGCTACGAAACCTTATTAACGCAGCAGGGTATCAAGTTCGAAAAAGGCGAGAGTGTTGAGTCCATTGATACGAAAACGGGTGTTATCAATACCGCAGAGCTAGAAGACGAGCTTAAGTTCGATGTGGATGGTTTTAATAAGCGTGTTATCAATGAAAGCTTCAACAAAGTCATTTGTGATGAGCTGGCAGAGAAAGAGCTAGACCCGTTTGGCGACGAAAAAACCATGATTTTTTGTGCCACGGATAGCCATGCCGATATGGTTAAGCGCTTGCTGGATAATGCTTTTAAAGCATTCTATGGTGATCAATACAATCAAGCCGCGGTCGAAAAAATTACCGGCCAAAGTCACCATGTCGATACATTAATAAGCCGTTATAAAAACGAGCGTTACCCTAATATAGCGATCACCGTTGACTTACTAACTACAGGTATAGACGTACCTAAAATCTGTAACCTTGTATTCTTACGTCGAGTTAAGTCTCGTATCCTATATGAGCAAATGATCGGCCGTGCGACACGTCGTTGTGATGAGATCGGCAAAACAGTATTTCGCATTTACGATCCTGTTGATATCTATGCAGCCTTAAGCGATGTGAATACTATGAAGCCGCTGGTGAAAGATCCTAATGTCACCATAGAGCAGCTAGTAGACGAATTAAGCAATCCTTATACGCTAGATCAAGCACTGAACAGCCCAGGTGATACGCCGGATGAGAACCATGCTCAAGTAATACTGAGCCAGCTCAGTCAAAAGCTGATGCGTGTACTACGTAAAGCGGATAAAGCATCCGAATCAAAGCCAGCGCTCAAAACTAAGCTAGACGAGTTGCAACAACTCTGGGGTGTAGAGCCAAAAGAGCTACATAAACATCTGCAGAATTTAGGCCCGCAGCGTGCGGCGGATTTTGTCACCCAGCACACGGGGCTATTAAACCAGTTATCAGAAGTAAGCATGCTCGTGGGTAGTGATCGTATGCCCGTGATTTCGACGCATCAGGATGAAATCCGTGATCGTCGACAAAGTTATGGCGCGCACGCACGACCTGAAGATTACCTAGAAAGTTTCAATGCATTTATCAATGAGCAAATAAACCAAAGCGCTGCCTTAGCTGTAGTTGTTAATAAGCCACGTGACTTAACTCGCGAGCAGCTAAAAGAGGTGACTCTTTTGCTAGATAGTCAGGGCTACTCTGAAGCTAATCTCAGAACGGCAGTGCGCAATCAAACGAACCGAGATATCGCGGCGAATATTATCGGCCATATTCGTCGTGCCGCACTGGGAGAGCCACTACTGTCATTTGAGACGCGCGTTGCTCAAGCCATGGAAAACATTTACATCAGTCACTCATGGTCAAGTCAGCAGCGCAAATGGCTCGACCGCCTTGCGAAGCAGCTGGTCCACGAAGTCATTATCGACAGAGAGTTTATTAATCAGCGCTTTGCCGATCAGGGTGGCGCTAAGCAATTTGATAAAGTGTTGGATGATCAACTAGACACTGTGCTGGATGAATTAAGTGACGCTCTTTGGCCCAAGCTAGGCTAATCGCGATATGTTTGTTAAAGATAAGACGTTGGCCATATTTTTATTATTTTTCAGGCTATTAAGCGGTGCGAATACGTCTCAATTAAGTGCATCAGCCTTGATTAAGCCAATCAGTATACCTATAATTCGCCATAACATACCCGCCAAGCCTATGGCTCTTGTAGCTACGCTCAAATCGTGCGGGTTTTTTATGTCTACCATCTGCCTAAATGTAAGTGAGAGACGGCAATGATGGCTTTCGCTAAACCTGCAATTACTCCAGAACAACAGCTTACCTTACTTGAAGGGCGTGGCTTAACAATCGTTGACCGCTCCAGAGCTCCGCATGCGAGTTGGAAACAGCGCTTAACAGAGCTGTTTCAAGAATTTCCCAATACGCCACTAACACCCATGGGTTTGCCGCAAGATTGGCAACACGACCCATTTTGGCAAGACAACCTACGAGATGAATTATGACCAACAACGATATCGTACAAAAACTCTGGAACCTGTGTGATGTGCTGCGTGATGACGGCATCAACTACAGTGATTACGTGACCGAGTTGGTACTGCTGTTATTTATCAAAATGGTGCACGAGAACACGGAAGCGGGCACATTAAAAAAACACCCGTTGCCAGAAGGTTGTCGTTGGACGGATATCAATGAAAAGTCTGGTATTAACCTGCTAGACGACTACAAACGCATCTTGCTTAGCTTGTCATCTGGCAAGGATGCACTTGGTAACTTCGTACACGAAGACCCATTAATCAGTGCAATTTACGCCGATGCCCAGACACGTCTGCGTGAGCCGCGTCACCTAGAGCAAATGATCAAAACACTGGATCAAATCGACTGGTTTAGCGCACAAAAAGATGGTCTAGGGGATCTTTATGAAGGTCTACTAGAGCGCAACGCCTCTGAAACCAAATCTGGTGCAGGTCAGTACTTCACACCCCGTTCACTGATAAACAGCATGGTGCGCTGCCTTAAGCCGCAAACTGGCGATGTGATTCAAGACCCAGCAGCGGGAACCGCAGGGTTCTTGGTCGCTGCTGATCAGTATATGCGCGAGCAAACCGATGACTACTTTGACCTCAATAGCAAAGAAGCGGCATTCCAAAAGAACAACGCCTTTGTTGGCGTAGAGTTAGTTCCGAATACACGTCGTTTAGCGCTGATGAACTGCCTGCTTCACGGCATGGAAGGCGATGATGAAGGTGTGGTTCACCTCGGTAACGCGTTAGGCGAAGCCGGCAAATCCCTTAAACAAGCCGATATTATCCTAGCCAATCCACCGTTTGGTACCAGTAAAGGTGGTGAAGCGTCGAATACCCGTGATGACTTGACCTTTAAAACCAGTAACAAACAGCTGGCGTTTTTACAGCATATCTACCGTAACCTTAAGCCTGGTGGCCGTGCGGCGGTGGTATTACCGGATAACGTGTTATTTGAAGCAGGTGTCGGCACCGATGTGCGCCGCGACCTAATGGACAAATGTAATTTGCATACCATTTTGCGCTTGCCGACGGGTATTTTCTACGCGCAGGGCGTGAAAACCAATGTGCTGTTCTTTACCAAAGGCTCGCCAAGCGATAAGCATCAAGAAGAAAAATGCACCGAAAACGTGTGGGTATATGACCTACGCACCAATATGCCAAGCTTCGGCAAACGCACACCATTTGGTGATTCGCACTTAGTGCCGTTTGAGACTGTTTACGGTGATAACGCCGATGGTACCAGCCCCCGTAGCGAGGGCGAATACAGCTTTGGCTCAGAAGAAATCGAAGTTGAAAAAGACGATATCGAAGAAAACCAAGGCATTGATGACCGTCTAGTACACTCACGTTGGCGCTGCTTTACCCGTGAATGGATCGCTGACACCAAAGGCGATTCACTCGATATCAGTTGGCTAAAAGACAAAGACAGCATCGATGCGGCGGATTTGCCAGAGCCCTCCGTATTAGCCAATCAAGCCAAAGATGAGTTAGAAGCCGCGTTAAGTGAGTTGGATAGCTTATTAAAGGCTTTGGAAGGGGGAAGTAAGTGATGTCTGATACGCCAATTCCAAAAGAGTGGCTAAAAGTTAAGTTAACAGCCGTTGCTGATTTAAATATGGGGCAATCACCTTCAAGCGCCGATGTAAATGAAACGGGTGATGGTATTGTTTTTTTCCAAGGGAAAGCAGATTTTGGAAAGCTATTTCCGACAGCTAGAAAATACTGCTCAGCACCTAAAAAAATAGCGCAAGAAAACGATATTCTTCTGTCTGTCCGTGCACCAGTTGGACCAACAAATCTTGCTGACCGTGAAACAGCTATTGGACGTGGTTTAGCTGCAATTTCAGTTAGTAAGGAAAACTTTAGTTATAAATATTTATTACAATTCTTCAGACACATTCAGCCATGGTTGAGTGAGCAAGGTACCGGAACCACTTTTAAGGCAATTTCAGGACAGTTCTTAAGAGAACTTGATTGTATTATTTCTCCACTCGCCGAACAAAAAGTCATTGTGGACAAGCTCGATTCAATGCTGGCGCAGGTAGAAACCACCAAAGCCCGCCTAGAGCGTATCCCTGAGATCCTTAAAACTTTCCGCCAGTCAGTACTTGCCTCCGCAGTGAGTGGGAAATTGACGGAGGAGTGGCGTGGAGGAGAGCCAATAGAGTGGGATGAAAAAAATTTAGAAGATGTTTCTAAGTACATAGTTGATTGCCCGCATTCAACTCCTAAGTGGAGTGAAGATGGCGTGCTATGTGTAAGAACAACAGCATTTAAACCATTTCAATTGATCTTATCGAATCAGGGTTTTGTAAGTGAGCAAGTTTATAAAGAGCGAATTCAGAGGTTGGAGCCAAGAGAAGGCGATATTCTTTATAGTAGGGAAGGTACCGTAGGTATTGCATGCCAAATCCCAAAAGACGTACAACTCTGTTTAGGGCAGAGAATGGTCTTGATTCGTTCAGATGATACTGTTGATGCCAAGTATTTAACAATTGTTCTGAACTCTGAATTAATTTTAAAAATAGTAAAGGCTAAAACAATTGGTAGTACCGTTCCAAGAGTTAATATGAAGGATATAAGAAGCTATCCAGTACCACTGCCCTCTCTAAGTGAACAGAGAGCTATAATTCGCCGTGTTGAAGAGTTATTTGCATTCGCAGAGAGCGTGGAAGAAAAAGCCAATGCGGCCTTGGAGCGAGTGAATAAGCTGACTCAGTCTATTTTGGCAAAAGCCTTTCGTGGTGAGCTGACTGCTGACTGGCGTGCTGAGCATCCTGATTTGATCAGTGGTGAGAATAGTGCTGAAGCCTTGTTAGAGCGGATCAAAGCAGAGCGAGCGGCGCTCTCGAAAAAGACGACGAAAAAGAAATCAGCCAACACATAAATTAAGAAAGACGCTTAATTGCATCAAGTATCTCGTTACTTGAAGGAGGTGTGTTTTGAAGGGTATCGAAACAATCTTTATCTTCGCAGTCACCAAGTTGACCGCATCATAATCGCTGTTATGCAGACGTAACATCCCACATCGCTTAGTAATCATCAAAAGACTGATGGGTGTATCGCACCTGATACACCCAGTTAAAGAGTTAGGTAATCGTAATGACTGTAAAATCCATAGATGACAGTATCTGCCAGTTATCCGTTAATTTGGTTGATAAAATCAACTTCGCTAGCCACCAAAGTGCGTTCTCAGTGCTACGTGAATTACGGGTAGAAAACACATCAGATACCACGTTAGAAAATATTGAGATTCGTCTTACGTCATCGCCTAGTTTTTTAAAGGGCAAGACTTGGACGATTGATCGATTAGCCGCTAGTGGCGCATTGCCGATCAAAGATCGTGATCTAGAGCTAGATGGCGGTTTTTTAATGGGGTTGACGGAGTCGATCTCGGGCAGTGTTGCCATTGAAGTGCGCAAAGGGGATGAGGTGCTGGCAGAGAGCGAGCACAAGATTGAGCTGCTGGCCCACAATGAATGGGGCGGTTCAGAGTATATGCCTGAGCTTTTGGCTGCGTTTTGTATGCCGAACAACAAAGCCGTGGATCGTATTTTAAAAGATGCGAGCCGTGTGTTACGTAATGCTGGCAAAGCAGACCAAATCGATGGTTATGTTTCAAAAAGCCGCGAGCGTGTTTGGTCGATTGCATCGGCGATTTATTCGGCCATTGCCAACCTTCAGCTAAGTTATGCATTACCTCCTTCAAGCTTTGAGCGAAACGGCCAAAAGATTCGTTTCCCTAACCAAGTATTAGAATCAGGCCTTGGTACGTGTTTAGACACGACCATGTTATTTGCCGCAGCGTTTGAGCAAGCTGGCTTAAACCCACTAGTCGTCCTAAAAGAAGGGCACGCTTTAGTGGGTCTTTGGCTGCACCCAGAAGAGCTGTCTGCGATCAGCACAGACGAAGCGGAAGTACTGCGCAAGCGTTTACCTGATCATGATTTGATTTTGATCGAGACAACGCTGGTGACCAATCACCCAGCCGTGTCGTTCTCTAAAGCCATCGAAAAAGGTAATCGAGCGGTCGCGATTGAAGAAGAAAGCCAATTCAATATGGCGATTGATATTCGCCGAGCGCGAGCGCATCAAATCAGACCGTTAGGTTTTGTGCAAAAAGATACCAGTATCGATGCTGGCGAAGACGCTACTGAAGTTTATGAAACGGCATTAGAAGAAGCGCCGACGTTACCTGATTTTGCTGACGAGTCGCTCGAAGACGAGGTCGAAACCACGCCAGCAGGGCGCTTGGATCGTTGGCAGCGTAAGTTGCTATCACTTACGGCTAGAAATCCACTGCTTAGTCATAAAGACAGTAAATCAAGCCTGCCATTTGTGGCCACTGATGCGGGTGTGCTGGAAGATTTATTAGCCAGTGGCGATAAGCTTACGGTTGAGACATTTCCCAAACTATCGTCCAGTAGCCAAGACGCAGATATCCATGAACAGCGCACAGGCGATGATATTAAGCGTGAATATGCGTTAAATGCTTTGCATAAAAAGCAGCTGTTGGTGAACCTAACCGAAGAAGAATTAAATAAGCGCTCCGTTGAAATTTACCGCAAGACGCAAACCTCGATGCAAGAAGGCGGCTCGAATACGCTGTTTTTAGCGATTGGCTTTTTGTTGTGGAAGAAGGACAAAAAGGATGATAAGCGCTATCGTGCGCCGCTGATTTTATTACCGGTATCATTGGAGCGAAAATCGGTTCGCAGTGGTATTAAGATAACGGCTTCAGATGATGAGCCGACTTTTAACACCACTTTGATCGAAATGCTAAAGCGCGATTTTGGTATTGATTTAGGTAATCTTGAGAGCAATTTGCCCAAAGACGAGGCGGGGCTAGATGTGCCGCAAATCTTTGCATTGATCCGCTCTGCTGTGAAAGATGCACCTGGCTTTGAGCTGATAGATGAGGTGGCATTAGGGCATTTCTCATTTGCCAAATACCTGATGTGGAAAGACTTAGTCGATCGTGCGGATCAGCTTAAACAAAATAATGTGGTCAAGCATTTACTGGAAACGCCGCGCGAGCGTTATGAGTCAGACATTGATTTTGTCGAACCAAATCAGTTGGATTATCAGTATACCCCATCAGATCTGCTCACACCGCTGCCTGCAGACTCATCGCAAATGGCAGCCGTTGCCACGGCAGATCGCGGAAAAGACTTCGTCATTATCGGACCACCAGGCACGGGCAAGAGTCAGACCATCAGTAACTTGATCGCTCATATGTTAGGTAAGGGCAAAAAAGTACTGTTTGTGTCTGAGAAGACTGCCGCGCTTGAGGTAGTGCATCGTCGTTTAAAAGATATTGGTCTCGGCTCATTTTGTTTGGAGCTGCATTCGAACAAAGCCAAAAAAGCGGATGTCTTGGCGCAGCTCAATCAATCTTGGACTCAAAGCGGTACGCAGACGGCTGAAGCTTGGCAGGCGAAGTCAGAGCAGTTAAAACGCAGTCGAGATATGCTTAATAACTTGGTTGAAGCGCTTCATCGCAAACGCTCCAATGGTATGACTGCTCATTATGCAATGGGTGTGAAAGTTCGTGATACCGATCTACTGGAAAAAGTGGAGCTGTCTTGGCCAAGTGCGGACCAGCACAGTGTTCAAGATTTGCAGCATATGCGCGAAGTCGTTGAAAATCTTGCGGTACAAGCTCATGCCATTGGCTCTGTAAGCCAGCATCCTCTCGCTTACATCCAGGCTGATGACTGGGGACCTGCTTGGCAAGATGGTCTACTCAACAGTGCTCAAAGTTTGAAAGTTGCGTCAAATGATGCGAAACAGGCTGTCGAAGGTTTTGTCGGTGCGCTTGGGTTTGATTTTGGTGAGATCTCTATTAATCATTTACCCCAACTAGAAGAGCTTGGCCAAGTGCTTCTGGATTCTTACAGAACTCAATCTGGTTACGCTTTAGAGCCTGATGGCCAAGATTTGATCGAAGCCTTAGAGCAGGCCGTCACACTACTACAAAGCTATATTCGCCTACAAAGCGAGCTAAGCTGTGATTACTCGCCATTAACTTGGCAAGCGATTGATCCAGTTTCGCTGAAGTCTGAATGGCAAGCGGCTAATGAAGCTTGGTTTTTAAAGCGCTTTTTTACTACGCGCAAGATCATTAAGGGTGTCAAAGCAAAGGGTGCTCAAGGTGAACCAAACCTAGATCAAGACATCGCTATACTGGCGGAACTCAAAGAGAAGGGTGAAGCCATTGCTGAGCTTGATAAACAACTGTCTAACTTAAAAGATTGGAATAGCCACGATACCAACCCTGAAGTCGTTGCAGCATTACAGCTGATTGGTGTGCGTGCGCGTAAAGTCGTTAGTCAGTTGGCGGCGGATACTGAAACACTGATGGCACTGCGTAGCAAGGTGCGTAGCTTACTTCATGATGGTAATGATTTATTGGCACCTGATGGGCCAGTTGGTATCGCCATTACACACATGCTAGAGAAGCTTTCGCAGTTCGATTTGGCGTTTAAAGACTTTAAGATGAGGGCTGCTTCTGAAAGCGTGGATGCATTAGATAGCTTTGATGCCATCGCTGACATGGTAGATGTCATTTTGTCTAAGCAAGTCGAGCTGAAGGCTTGGTGTGCATGGAATAAGCGTAAGCATGCTGCTCAAGATCTCCAGCTTGGGGCGCTTGTTACCGCGATCGAGAGTGGCGCTATCACTCCTGAAGAGATCGAAGATGCATTCGAAGCGGCTTACTGCGCTTGGTGGTCAAAAGCGCTTATTAATGAAGACCAAGTGCTACGTGAATTTTCGTCGCCTGAGCATGAGCAAACGATTCTTAATTTCCAAACCTTGGATAAAGAGTTCTCTGATCTTACGGCTCAATATATTGCGGCCAAATTATTAGGGCAAATTCCAAGTAAAGATACTGGGACGAAGGCAAGTTCTTGGGGCGTGTTGCGTCATGAAATACAGAAGAAAACGCGTCACAAGCCTGTCCGCCAATTACTTCAAGAAGCCCCTGATGCCGTAACGACATTGGCTCCATGTCTAATGATGTCGCCACTCTCTATTGCGCAGTTCCTGGGTACGGAGCAAGCGTTATTTGATGTGGTGATTTTCGACGAAGCTTCTCAAATTACTGTATGGGATGCTGTTGGTGCACTGGCTCGCGCTAAACAGGTGATTGTCGCTGGTGACCCAAAACAGATGCCGCCATCCAATACCTTCGAGCGTTCTACCGAGGATCCTGATGGTGACTACGATACCGAGGGTGATCTAGAAAGTATCTTGGATGAGTTGCTAGGTGCCTCCATCCCGCAACGCTTGCTTAACCTTCACTATCGTTCACGACGCGAAAGCTTGATTGCGTTTTCGAACAGTAATTACTACGACAGCTCGTTGATTACCTTCCCGGCACCAGTGCACCCTGATAATGGCCTCAAGCTTGTACGGCCAGAGGGGTTTTATGGCCGTGGTAAGTCACAGCAAAACCATGGCGAAGCAAAAGCAATCGTGGCTGAAATTGTTCGTCGTTTAACCAGTGATGATGAAGATGAGCGCAATCGTTCGATCGGTGTGGTTACTTTTAACCAGAAGCAACAAAACTTGATTCAAGATCTATTGGATGATGCACGAAGAGAAGACCCGAGCATTGAGTGGGCATTTTCAGAAGATCATTTGGAGCCAGTGTTTGTCAAAAATTTAGAGTCTGTTCAGGGTGATGAGCGCGATGTCATCTTGTTTAGTATTACCTTTGGTCCTGATGAAGGCGGCCATATGAAGATGAACTTTGGACCGCTGAACAATACCGGCGGTGAGCGTCGTCTTAATGTCGCTATGACGCGTGCGCGCTCTGAAATGGTGGTGTTTTCGACGCTAAGTCCTGACCTGATTGACCTTAACAAAACGTCAGCTCGTGCAGTAGCAGATCTTAAGCACTTCTTAGAGTACGCTGAGCGTGGGCCTAAGGTACTGGGTACGCAAACACGAGGTTCGCAAGGTGACTTTGATTCACCTTTTGAAGTGGCTGTAGCACGAGCTCTGCAAAATAAAGGCTGGCAGCTTCACCCACAAGTAGGTGTCTCTGCTTATCGTATTGATATGGGTATTGTTCATCCAGATTTACCTGGTCGCTACCTTGCAGGTTTGGAATGCGATGGCGCGATGTACCACAGCTCAGCTTATGCCCGTGAACGTGACAAGATCCGTCAGTCCGTCTTAGAAAGCTTGGGTTGGTCTATCGTGCGCGTTTGGTCCACCGACTGGTGGGTCAACAAGCAAGCGTCATTACAGCTACTTCATGATCGCCTTACGGAGCTACTTGAAGAAAGCAGAGCAAAAATCGCTTTAGAAAAAGCCAAACAAGAAAAGGAGAAAGGTCAAACTGACGGGGCTGAAGTTGAAGACGCTGAGTTTGTAGAGCATGAAGAAATAGATTGATAATTAGACTGCCATAAGGAGGTAAACGTCTCCTTATGGCGTATCTGAGTTTGTCTCTAGATCTTCACCCCTATCGCTGGTTATTTAGCGTCAAAGTGCTAGAAAATACCTCTAGACCTCTTATGACAGGATCATAAAAGGTCTCTTTATGAGACTTAACCGCTGAGAAGTGGTACAGATCCATAACTGGTATTTCTCGATCAGAGCATCTCAAAGAGCAATAGCCTGCATTAGGCTCATAGCCAATTACTGTAATCTCGCCTAAAAGGTCCAACCGGCTTTCTAAGTTCATAGTGATAATGATATCTGGATCGATTATCTCAATTTGTTTGTTGAAGAAGTTTGTCTTTTCATCTTTAAATGCGCTAGTGAAGCTATCAATCAGTGGCCAGTCAGCTTGGTAGCTGTCTTCAGATTCATTACTCAATTTTGAGAGATTCATAAACGCGAAGCTAGTGCCACCTGACTCTGCGAAGTCTTGGGCTATGGTCATTGCATCAGGTACATCTTCCCACGGGATATTTGTGTTTAATGCATAGCTTATCCGCAGCATTAGAGCATGAAATTGAGACTGGTTAAGTGATTTGTCGCCTATTCTCATTTCAGTTTTATAGAGATGGTGCATCAGGTTTATGTAGTTTGTGCCTGATATGCCAAGGGACTCTCTACCAATGAACAATATCTTGACTGGCTGTGCTGTGAAGTATGGGTAGAAGCCATCAAAAACCAGATTATCAGCTTTAAGACCATTTATAAAAGTTTTACTTTTAGCTGTTTCATACCATTCCGTAAGCAACGTATTCAATTGAGAAAGTTTGTTTTGTTCATGTTCTGGGTAGTTTTTAAGATCAGCATTTTCCATAATTTTATCCTTAGTCATTGAATTAGAGATCAAAATTAATCTCTCATCCTAAAGGGGTTGGCTTCCTGGGGTAGGACGGCTGCCATTTATATTTATTCCGTCTAAAGATATTCTTGTTAGCTTTTAAATGAGGCACTTATGGGCAGCCTGTATTTAGGAGAGCTGCCCATAAGTGGCCTAAATTTAATTCTCAGGCAGTCTATCAACAGATATTTGCTTCTCAATTACCGAACCACTGCTCGTTGCTTTGGCTTCATCTCTAAAACGCTTGACCGAAGACTGCGGTGTCATGCCCCATAGTTTTACGAATATCTTGTACATGATGGCTAAGAAGACCAGTGGAATAATTACTGTCTTAAGAACAAATAGTGCGATCAGGTTTAAGAAGTGATCCATCGATTGGTTTAGAGAGCTCACGAAACCTGTGACTTTCTTCTTCGCTGCCATGGTGATTTGGTTGAAGCCATTCTTAATCGCTTCAAGTGTACTGATGTCACCATTTAATCGGTCTTGTAAGTCAGCAATGTCCTCATTGATGTCTTCCAAGTCTTCTTTGGATTCTTCTATATCATCTTGGATTCTTTCAAGTTGAGAAAGTAGAACGTCACGTTGTGCTTCTAACGTTTTCTGCTCTTCGGTATCTGCTTCAAAGATAGTGCTAAAGCTTGAACGGCCTTTATTTAACTCGGCTAATTTCAAGTTAATGTCATCAACTTGTTTCTGTTTATCATCTTCATCCAGCATGAGACTTTGTTGCTGCTGTTCCAGTAGCTGGTACTTTGTCTGACTTGTTTGTAGCTCGACGGTCATTTGCTCCCTGATTTCACTCGTTAGATCGATGGCCTCGTCTAGTTGATCAGGAGAAGTCGGGAACGCTTCTAAAGTAGCATTTTCGCGCTGCACAACGTCATCTATAAATGCGCTATCTACCCAGCTACTCGCTACAGCAACGGCTGCAATCGAAAACTTGCAAATAACGGCGAATAGAAAGGTCTTGTAGGCTATCAGTCGAAAGTTGGTAAAAGCATATTTAGTAAACAGGTAAGCAATACCTGATAGCGTCAGGAAGATCTTGAAATGAATGGTTTGCAAAATCTCTACTAGGAACTTCTGAATCAGCAGAGAAGAGATTGCGTACTTCATGACAGAAGAGAAGTCTTCCACTAGGTCATTAAGCGGGTCTAACAACTCGCCAATTTGGATGGAGCCAATGACAGGAACATTCAGTGTAATCGTTGATAGAACTGAGACCGTCGCATTGAACAGTTTAGCTATCCCAAAAGAAGCGCCTGCTGATACCAATGATGAGTTTATGTAGGCTTCAGCATATCGATCAATAAAGCCAATCCATGCAAATAGGATCAAGGCGAGCACAAGAACAATGTCTTTGTTCTTATCGAAAAAGTTAGTCATTAGAACTACATCCTGTTGTTTTAGATAACCACTAAGGGCCTTAAGCGGGGTCAATATACAGAACCTATCTATTAATTTGAATGACATACCTTAATTAGTAATTAACTTACTATTAAAAGCTAGTGGGTATTTCTATCTGCTCACGTACTTCTTAGCCACTTTTCCTAAGCATACTCGCTATCCTTTTAACCTCCGCTTCCTCACCCCTTCTTTACAAGTTGCGCTTGATTTACCCATTTCGTCACACACTGTGCATCTATCTTTATGGTGTGATGTCATCTACATAGACACATGTTGGTCTATGTTTAAGTCCAGTCATAATGATAAGGAAGCTGCCATGAGTGATACGTTTAATGTCAAAGATACGATCTCGGTCGCTGGTAAAGAGCATGCCTATTACAGTTTGCCCAAGTTGAGCGAGACTTACGAAAACATCAGCCGATTGCCGTACTGCATGAAAATCGTGCTAGAAAACCTGCTACGCAATGAAGACGGTGGGCAGTCGGTAGGTAAAAACCATATCGAAGCGGTGGCCAATTGGGATGCCAAAGCAGAGGCGTCACAGGAGATCGCTTTTATGCCGGCGCGTGTGGTGCTGCAGGATTTTACTGGTGTGCCGTCGGTGGTGGATCTAGCCGCGATGCGCGATGCGGTGGTGAAGCTTGGCGGTCAAGCAGAGCAGATCAACCCTTTTATCCCCAGTGAGTTAGTGGTCGACCACTCGGTGCAAGTGGATGCGTATGGCCGTGAAGACTCGTTGGATTTAAATGAAAAAATAGAGTTTAAGCGCAACCAAGAGCGTTATGAGTTTTTGAATTGGGGCAGTAATGCCTTTAAAAACTTTGTCGTGGTGCCGCCTGCGACTGGGATTGTGCATCAGGTCAATTTAGAATACTTGGCGCGCGTGGTAATGGCCTCCGAAGTAGACGGTGAGCTCACCGCATATCCAGATACAGTGTTTGGTACCGACAGTCATACCACCATGATCAATGGTATCGGTGTGCTTGGCTGGGGCGTGGGCGGTATCGAGGCAGAAGCTGCAATGCTGGGTCAACCGTCTTCGATGCTGATCCCGCAAGTGGTGGGATTTGAGCTGACCGGAGAGTTGAGCGAAGGCGTGACCGCTACCGATTTGGTGCTGCGTGTGGTTGAGATGCTGCGTAAGCACGGTGTGGTGGGCAAGTTCGTTGAGTTCTTCGGTGAAGGCCTACACAACATGCCGTTGGCCGATCGTGCGACGATTGCCAATATGGCGCCAGAATACGGTGCGACCTGTGGCATTTTCCCGATTGATCAGATGGCGATCGATTACTTGCGTTTATCCGGTCGCGATGAAGCGCAAATTGAGCTCGTCGAGCAGTATGCCAAACGCCAAGGTCTATGGCATGACGCTGACACGCCTGCGGCCACTTACTCTAGCAAGTTGACGCTGGATCTTTCGTCTGTTGAGCCAGCGTTGGCGGGGCCTAATTTGCCGCAGCAGCGCATTAATCTTTCCGATATGCATCAGAAGTTTGGCGACACCATTGCCGAAATGGCCAAAGGTCGTAACGCGGATAACGACGCTAAAGAGCGCTTTGATCAAGAAGGCGGTGAAAAAGAACAGGCCGAGGATCTGGCCGCAGAACCCAACATAGAAGTCGATACCAAAACCGAACACGGCAGCGCCTATCAACCAGCCAATAATGTATTTTCTAGCGTAAGCATCGATGATAAGAAGCATAAGTTACGCGACGGCTCGGTGGTCATCGCGGCGATTACATCTTGTACCAATACCTCTAACCCGGTGGTGATGATAGGCGCGGGATTGGTCGCTAAAAAAGCCGCTGAAAAAGGGCTAAAAGCCAAGCCTTGGGTGAAAACATCCCTAGCGCCTGGATCTAAAGTCGTCACGGATTACCTTGAAAAAACACATCTGATGGATGAGTTAGAAAAAACCGGCTTCTACCTCGTCGGCTACGGCTGTACCACCTGTATCGGTAACTCGGGGCCACTCCCTGAGGCGATCGAGAAGGGCATCGAAGAAAACGATCTGGTCGCGGCGGCGGTGTTGTCCGGTAACCGTAACTTTGAAGGCCGTATTCACTCACATGTGAAGGCGAGTTACTTGGCGTCGCCACCGCTGGTCGTGGCGTATGCACTAGCCGGTACGGTCGATATTGATATGACGACTCATCCGGTCGGCCAAGATCAAAACGGCGAGGATGTGTACCTCAAAGACATCTGGCCGACCTCGGCTGAGATCAATGAACTGATCGCCAATAACATCGATGCAGAAATGTTCCGTAAAAATTACGGTGAAGTCTTTGCCGGTAGTGAAGCCTGGAATGCCATCAGCTCACAAGACAGCCAGCTGTATCCGTGGAGCGATGAGTCCACCTATATCAAAAATCCGCCATTTTTCGATGGTATGACGCTTGAGCCGGAAGGCATCCCCGATATCGAAGGCGCGCGCATCTTGGGATTGTTTGGTGACTCGATCACCACGGACCATATTTCTCCGGCGGGCAATATCGCGCCAGATTCTCCAGCGGGGCAATATTTGCAAGAGCGTGGCGTGCTGAAGGCAGACTTTAATAGTTATGGCTCACGCCGCGGCAATGATGCGGTGATGACCCGTGGTACCTTTGCCAACATTCGTATCAAAAACACTATGCTGGGTGGTAAAGAAGGCGGCTACACCTATTACTTCAAAGGTGACAAAGCGACGCTGCAAGAGGGCGAAGAGATGCCGATCTACGATGCGGCGATGAAGTACAAAGTCGAGCAGCGTCCGCTTGTGGTACTGGGCGGTGCGGCTTATGGCTCTGGCTCGAGCCGTGATTGGGCCGCCAAAGGTACGAGCTTGTTGGGCGTTAAGGCAGTATTGACCAGCTCATTTGAGCGTATTCACCGCTCCAACCTTGTGGGCATGGGCGTATTGCCACTGACCTTTAAAGACGGCGAGAACGCATCTACGTACAAGCTAGACGGCTCTGAGGTGCTAAGCATTACCGGTCTTAATAATGGTGAGAGCCAGACCGCAACCGTCACGGCGACTCGTGCGGATGGTTCGACCGAAACGTTTGATGTGAATGTGATGCTACAAACGCCGAAAGAGCGTGAGTACGTACGCCACGGCGGTGTGCTGCATTATGCGTTACGCCAATTGGCCAGTAAAAGTGGCGGTGCCGAATAGCGATTTTGAGAGGCGGGGCAGTGGGTTCGCGCCCGCTGCCCATTGATTTTCAGCGCTTAACCCCCACCTTTGTTGTAACAGTAAAGGAGGTATACATATGAGTCGTCATTTTGAGCAAGCCGAAGGTTTGTGTGAAGAAAAAGATCCCGCAACGAATGGGTTTGTCTTTAACCAGACGATGCTGCGTATCGCTGATCCGGTGCGTTCGCTAGATTTTTACACGCGTGTGATGGGCATGACGCTGTTGCGTAAGTTGGATTTCCCAGAGATGGAATTTAGTCTGTACTTTTTGACTTACGGCGAAGATTTTTCAGATATCAGCAGCGATGATGCTAAGCGCACCGCGCAAACATTTGGTCGCCCAGCCGTGCTGGAGTTGACTCACAACTGGGGCGATACCGCCGACACCGTCGAGTATCACAACGGCAACAGTGACCCTCGTGGCTTTGGCCACATCGGCTTTCATGTGCCAGATCTAGAAGGTGCGTGTCAGCGCTTTGATGATCTAGGTGTGACGTTTCAAAAACGCCTGTCTGATGGCAAGATGAATTACATTGCCTTTATCAAAGACCCAGATGGCTACTGGATTGAGATCTTTGATGCCAATCGCGTTAAGAGCTAAATCCTCGCAGAATCAGGGGCAATGGCTTCACGCTGTTGCTCCTGATACGCATTTAACGATACAAAGCTAGATTTTTCCTTCCCTAACATTCATTTCATCACACAGTTTCGACCATTGTTTTTAGCCCGATAGAGTGCTTCGTCTGCGTATTTTAAGAATGTATCCCGTTGCTTGATTTCATGGGGAATGTCGGCGTAAACGCCAATGCTCGTTGTTACACGAAAGCTTTGTTGCTCGTAGTGTATGTCTGTGTTGGCGACCGCACTTCTCAGTGTTTCAGCCATGTCTAAAGCGTAGGGCAATTCTCTCTTTGGTAAGATTATACAAAACTCTTCTCCACCGTAGCGGGCGCAGACGCCTGTATGTTGGTTGGTAAGCTGAGCTAAGACACTGGCTATTTGTCGCAAGCATTCATCGCCTGCTTGGTGACCGTATTGATCATTCACTTTTTTGAAGTAGTCGATGTCAAACATTAACACCGCAATGGCATAGTGCTGTTGTATTGCATCTTCAAACGCAGCTGTGAATATGTCATCAAAAAAGCGTCTATTATTAAGCCCTGTTAGACCGTCTTTATGACTCACCCTTTCTAGCTCAACGTTGGTTTTAAAGAGCTCTGCCATCGTTTCTTGTAGGTCACGTGTCTTTTCATGAACTTTTTGCTCTAGCTCTTCTCTGGCCTGGCGCTCCACATTGAGCGCATGTTGTTGTGCCGTCAGCTCTCTGTGCCGTGCGTCTAGACTGCGTTGCTTGTAGTAAAGCGACTGTGACTGCGCCTCGGTTTTTGCCGCTTTTTCTCTATTGATGCGTTCTGCCAAGGCGATGGACAGTAATAAGACTTCAATGGTGAAGGTGATGTTTTGCAGATAGTAAAGGTCCATTGAAAATGGAATGATATCGGTCATCCCTAGCATCAAGACAAACGTCGCTACCATCAAAGGCGACCAGGCAATGGTCAGATATTTGCCAGAAGGATTTCCTTTGTACCAAATGTAGCCTGATATCCAGAGGCCGATTACGCTACTAATGTAGGCGCTGATTTCAATCAGTTTTATGTGGGCTTCAGTGGGGGCAAATGGACTGGTGAGAAGCAAGATTAGCCACGTTGAAATCGCTAAGTTACTGACTTTGAGTACAATGCCGCCATGGCTAGGGATAGATAAAAATTTTCGGATAAAGATAGAAGCGCTTAAAAACGCAAGCGGGACCGACACCCGGTAGGCATGATCATTCAGCCATGCGGCATCGTGCCATAAAAACGTTATGTAATTACTCGAGCTGCTGAGCGTGTAGTAAATGATAGACAGTACATACAGGCAGTAAAATGCGTAGTTGGTATCTCTTAAAAAAATATAGAGGAATAAGTTGTAGCCCAGCATGGAAAACAGCACACCGTAGAACAGCCCCGTAAACAGTGTTCTGACATGCGTCTCCATGTTGTGTGCCTCGGGGGTCATCAATTCGATAGGCAGTATCAGCTTTTCGGCGCCTGAGACAAACAAATAGAGGGTGTAGCTTCCTTGAGTAGAAAATTCTATGGGAAACGATAGTCTGTCGTTTTCAACTGAGTGGGCAGGGTCTTGCTGTTTAACAAGTCTCCCAGTCTCATTGTTTTGTAAATACCAAGAAACACTCGATAGGTTTGGCCAGCCTAGTTCTAAAATCCAGTCCTTCGAATGGTCGCCTGAGATTTTTATCGGTATCTTGAGCCACACAGAAGTATCGATGCCTAAATGTGCGGGTGTGCGCTCGATTGATTGCCACTGGTTAGATGGGGTTTGTAAAACATCTTGTAGTGTTTGGGCTGAGTCTTGCGGAAGATGTAACGCCTTATCGCTCAGTAGGTAATGATCTTGGCGACCCTCTAATACAATCAGTTTGCTTGGCGCCGAAGCTTGTAGTGTCGTGCAAGCGAACAGGCAGAGATGTAATAGTAAAAAGGAACCTAGCGAGCGCCACATGTTGGAACATCCGTGTAATGATTTATTCTCAATTAGAAATATCTAACATAAAGAAAATGACATAATTTGAATGCTCTAACAAGTAAATTAATGTGTGAACTAGAAAGTCACCCCACAAAAAAAGTCTGAAGAAACATGTTCATAGCTTTTATAGTATGCGAAGTATTTTGGGGTAAGTCAGAAAAGGTTGCCTGAGTTTCAAGCAACCTTTCTTTTTAGGTTTAATCAGTGTGTTTTTTGCTTATCAGCGTACATGCGCTCGTCGGCAATGTCGATCAGTTGTGTGAGGCGTAAACCGTCGCTTGGGTAAGCCGCAAGGCCGAGGCTGATGCCCAGTTTGAGTTTGGGGTAGTCTTGGCTGATGTGGCTGATATCTCGTTTGATTGCTTGTATCAGTTCCGCTTGATCGATCGGGTCGTGATGAATATCGATGACGCCGATAAATTCATCGCCGCCGATACGACACAGTAGGCCGTGCTCATCAAAATGCAAAGCAAGGGCGTCGGCGACGCGGCACAAAAACTGATCACCTTCGTAGTGGCCGTAGGTGTCGTTGAGACTTTTGAATTGATCAAGGTCCATGAAGGCCAGCAGTAGGCCAGTGTGTTGGCGCTCGGCTTGGTGCAAGCGTTGACTAAGCTCTTGGTCAAAGGTACGACGATTAGGCAGGTTGGTGAGCGGATCGCGACTGGCGAGCTCTAGTAGCAGCTCCTGCTTTTTCATCAATTCTGAGATGTCGGTAAAGGCGCCGATGTAGTGGGTGATGTGCCCGTGTACATCTTTGAGTACGTCTATGGTCAGCAGCTGAGGGTAGATTTCACCGGATTTGTGACGGTTCCAAATGGTCCCTTGCCAATGTTGAGCGCTGTTAAGTTGCTGCCACATAGATTGATAAAACGCTTGGTCATGACGGCCCGAAGCAAGGATAGAAGGCTTGTGGTCGATGACGTCTTCTGCTTCAAAGCCGGTGATGCTGCAAAAGGCTTGGTTCACTTCTTTTATGATGACATCGGCATCGGTGATCATGACACCCTGATGGGTGGTATCGACGACGGCGGTCATCAGGCGCAAACGTTCTTGTTGTTGGGTTTGTTCGGTGATGTCCATGTGCACGCCAAACGCCCACAGTGGCGCGCCGTGTTCGTCACGCACCAGCAGTGAGCCTTGGTCCATGATGTCGACCCAGTGGCCGTCTTTATGCTGCATGCGTACGTGGTAATTGTAGGCGTCGGTTTCACCACGAAAGTGAGCCTCTAAAGCGGCATTAGATTCGGCTAGGTCTTCGGGATGTACTGCGTTGAGCCAGGTATCAATCGAAATAGGCTCAAGTTCGGACAGTTGGTAGCCAATGATGCGTGCCCATTCTTCATTGAAGTAGGCCGCGCCAGTTTGAATATTCCATACCCATGTGCCGAGACGACTGGCTTTTAAAATAAGTTCGGCAATCTTGGGCGCGCCATCCACGGGCAGGGCAGATCGTGTATTTTCATCCATAAATATAACTATCGTATAAGCGGTATAACAGTGCTTTGTGGTGTTCGCCACAAGCGCAACGGCCCCATTTGTGACATATTCATGGGGGCAATACAACTATTATATGACCGATCGGGCAGAATAGCGCGGAGAGTTTTACTAAAACAAAAAACGGCACTCGTAAGTGCCGTTTGTGAAGAGGTGAGCGTTGGTGCAGGATTACAGCACAAACGTGATCAGTAGGTTAAACAACAAGGCTGCAGCAAAGCCTAATGGCGCGGCTTTAAACAGCAATTGTGGGAACAATTTGGCGCGTGTTTCTTCATTTGGACAGGCGCCTAAGATCAAGCTTCCGCCAGAAGAGAATGGTGAAATAGCAGTGGCTTGCGCGCCGACAACGATACAAATAAACAAGATCATTGGGTCCAGCGACAAGCTTTGTGCTAGTGATGGCACGATCGGGAATAAGGCCGGTGTCACGACCCCTAGTGTGCTGGCAAACAGCGACATAAATGCAGCCACGATACCAATCATGACAGACACCAAGACACTTGGGATTGAGCTACCCATCCAAGAAGCGAGGGCATCGATAGTACCGGCTTTGATCGCCACCGAAATCAACATGCCCACACCACAGATCATGATCAAGGTCGGCCATGGCACACTGGCGATGGCTTTACGCTGGTCGCCCAGTTTCATCAATAACGCAATCACCGAAAACACGCTGGCGATTAGGCCGATGTTCATTTTGCTGTTAATAAAGGCAATGGTGTCGTTGGTGGGCGCGATCAGGCTGGCAATCGGTGCAGCAAGCACCAGCAGCATCATCAGTAGTGTCAGGCCCAAGGTCTGGCGTTGTTCTTTGTTAAGCGGTGTAGGGGCTTCGATTTCGGCGGTATTGGTCGACATCTGGCGGCGGTGACCGGTGAAGAAAACAAAGATAGAGATCACGATCAAGGGAATGATGGCGGTACTGATAAAAATTGCGATGGAGTTGATAAACGCTTGGTTTTCAGAAATGCCGGCGTTGACCATGATGCTGCGGAAAATAATGCCACTTTGGCTGGCCATAAAGTTCGCACCAGTCAAGGCACCGTAGCCGACTGACATGGCGCCCAAGATCGTGCTCATGCCTGTGCGCTGGCACAATAGCAAGGTGATCGGAGCCATAAATGCCAATACGGTGTAATAGCCTGCGCCCAACGCAGAAATCAGCGTTGTCGTTAGGAAAATCGCATACGGCATTAAATGGGGTACGCGGCGACAGCGGTACATGAGCTGTTCAGCGAGCTTTTCTAGGGTGCCATTGATGATGGCAAAGCTGTAAAACAGCGACACAGCGAAGATAATAAAGAAGATCTTCAGTGGCCACATTTTAATGACGTCATTTGGGCTGAGACCGAGTCCAAAACAACCAATAAGGTAAGCGAAGGCGATGGCAAACAAGCCAATGTTAATACGGGTTTTGTAACCCAAGATGATCGACAACAGAATCGCGCCGACAACCAATAAACTCATCATAAGAATGGTCCTTATTATTTTTGTGACACAGGCGGTTAAAGGTTAAACAGTACTTTTGGATTTTCGATCAGCACTTGTTGGCGGGTGGCGTCGTCTAATAGCGCGCACAAGGTTTCAAACTGCTGATTATAATCGGTCTGATGTTCAAATTGCGTATGTGGCCAGTCACTGCCCCATAGTAGGCGTTGGCTGTGGCCATAGGCTGCTTGCAGCGCGTTTAGAGAACGTTGTGATTGAGCTAAATCCGCATGACAACGATAGGGCGCTGAGATTTTGGTCCAGATCGGCGCGTCTTTTAGTAAGTCTAAAAACGCTTTGTGAGCGGGGTTACTAGGGTCGATCTCACCTTGATTGCGGCCATAATGGTCAATCACTACTTCGACGCCAGCGGCCAAGATGTCTGGTACGAAGCTTGCCAGATCATCGATCTCTCGTTGGATCTCAACGCTCCAGCCTCGGGCTGCTAAAGCCTTAAAGAAGCGCTGCCATTCGGGCGCACGGTAATCTGCCAGAGGTTTTTGAATCAGGTTAAGGCGAATACCAACAATGCCAGCCTGATGTAGCGCATCGAGCTGTGTCTCACTGATGGTGTGCTCTACCACGGCAATGCCACGTAAACGCTCGGGATAGCGTGCTAGGGCCTCAAGCAGATATTGGTTGTCTGTGCCCAAGAAGCTTGGCTGTACTAATACGCCATGGGATAAACCGTGAGCGTCTAGATGCGCGAGGTAGGTTTCGACGAGGGCGTCGTACTCGGGAGCGTAGCGACGCTCAGAGGTCAGTGGCAGGTCCGTTGCGAAGATGTGCGCGTGCGTATCAACCCCTGAGATTGACGCGCCGTGTAGGTCTTTCATGTGTGTATTTGCCTATTTTATGGTTATGTCTTCAGCAAAATTCATATATATGAATAGATGTCTGGTGGAATATATTGAGTTTGGTAACTTAAGTCAACCACAGTGGATGGACGCGTTATCGCTGGCGCACTAGAATAGCCGCTCGCAAATAAGAGGATTGAACATGGCGCAATTCAAGCAGGGAAGGGATGAACGACTGCCCCTTTATCAGCAAGTTCGTGATGAAATCTTGGACAATATCCGCGCTGGTGTCTGGTTGCCCGATACTGCCATCCCGACGGAAACAGAGCTAACCAAACGCTACGATGTGGCCATCGGCACGGTGCGCAAGGCGGTGGATACACTGGTGGCAGAAGGGCTACTGTATCGCAGCCAAGGGCGTGGCACGTTTGTGAAGCGACCGACCTTTGATGATGCCTTGTTTCGTTTTTTTCGCCAGACGGCGCTATCGCAGCAGAGCGTGCCGCAAGGTAATGTACTGGCCAACACACTCGCGCCTTTGCCTGATGTGGCGGCGCAAGCGCTGGCGCTCCAGGCCGGTGAGTTGGCGATCCAGTTACAGCGTACTCGTTTGCTTGATGAGCAAGTAGTGTTGGTGGAAGAGATTTGGTTGTCGCGTATGCTGTTTGCGCCGCTTGAAGCCATTGCACCGGCTGATTTTGATAATCTTTTATACCCGCTTTATGAACGAGTCTGTGGTCAGCGTGTGGCGTCGGCGACCGAAACACTGACCATCGAAATGGCCAGTGCGTCAGTGGCTAGCGCGTTAGGGATTGAGGAGAAGTCTCCCGTCGCGGTGATCGAACGTGTGGCTTATGGCTATGATAAAACGCCGCTTGAGTACCGTGTCTCTAAAGGTGCGGCGCAAACCTTTCGTTATCAGATCGATATTTCCTAATCACTCAAACCAGTGGCGCGTACGGTTGGCAAACCAGACTAAACTGAGCATCACAGGGACTTCCACTAGCACGCCGACCACTGTTGCTAGTGCTGCGCCGGAGTGCAGGCCAAATAGCGAAATCGCCACCGCCACGGCAAGTTCGAAGAAGTTAGATGTGCCGATCATGCAGGCAGGTGCCGCGACAGCGTGAGATAAACGCAACTTCTTCGCCAAGAAGTAGGCGATCGCAAAGATGCCGTAGGTTTGAATCATCAGCGGAATGGCGATCAGCACGATGGCTTCAGGTTGCGCCAAAATGGTGGTGGCCTGAAAGCCAAACAACAGCACGACGGTGGTCAGTAAGCCGACGATCGACCAAGGCTTTAAGGTGCTAAGCAAATGCTCGAGGGCGTGCTCATCGTGTTTGCGATTGGCCCAACGGCGCGTCCAAGCCCCCGCAAGCAGCGGAATCACCACATACAAAACCACCGATAGTAACAACGTGTCCCACGGTACGGCGATGTCAGTGATGCCCAGCAAAAAGCCTGCAATAGGCGCAAAGGCAAAGATCATGATCACATCGTTGACCGATACCTGCACCAAGGTGTAATTCGGATCCCCTTTGGTTAGCTGGCTCCAGACAAACACCATGGCCGTACAGGGTGCGACGCCTAATAAGATCATGCCTGCGATGTATTCATTGGCGGTTTGTGGGTCGACCCAGTCGGCAAACAGGCCTTTGAAAAACAGCCAACCCAGCAAAGCCATGGTAAAGGGTTTAATCAACCAGTTGATCACTAAGGTGAGTACGAGGCCTTTAGGTTTGGTGCCGATGTCTTTTAGTGACGAAAAATCGATCTGCACCATCATCGGATAGATCATTAACCAGATCAGTACGCCGACCACTAAGTTTACGTGTGCCAGCTCTAAGGCGGCGATCAGCTCAAACAGACTGGGTGCCAAGTTGCCAAAGACGATGCCGGCAATGATGGCGAGTCCTACCCAGATACTTAAATAACGTTCAAAAATTCCCATGGGGTGTCCTTACGGTTGTACAAAAACGTGTGCGCATCATATATGGAAATTAGTATATATGGAAATGTGCATGTTTGTGCCTGTAAAAGCGTGTTTTTGACTTTGCCAAATGAAACAACTTGTAGGATACTGTATAAATATACAGTTTTGGTGTAGGTGTTACGATGCAAGTCACATATTTGGGGGCAGTGGACCCTGCCGTCTTTCAATCATTAGAACGTCTTCAAATCCCGTTATACAGCGATCTGGTGTCAGCAGGCTTTCCTTCGCCCGCGCAAGATTACGTCGAGCGTAGTTTGGATCTTAACGAGCTGTGCATTCAGCATCCGAATGCAACGTTTTTTGTGCGCGCCCAAGGCGACTCGATGATTGAGGCGGGGATTTACTCTAATGATGTGTTGGTGGTGGATCGTTCATTGACGGCGAAACACGGCGATATTGTGATCGCGGCGCTGTTTGGTGAATTGACCGTTAAGGAGCTGTGTTTGCAACCAAGTGTGGCGCTGCGCCCGCGCAATCCTCAGTATCCTTTGATACCGGTGTCGGAGGATGCTGCATTTGAAATCTTTGGTGTGGTGACGGGCGTGGTGAGGAAGTTTACCCGATGAAACCAGTGTTTGCCTTGGTCGATTGCAACAATTTTTACGCCAGTTGCGAGCGGGTATTTCGCCCTGATTTACGCGACCGGCCGGTGGTAGTGTTATCTAATAATGATGGTTGCATTATCGCGCGCTCTAAAGAAGCCAAAGCCCTTGGCATCAAGATGGGCGCGCCTTTTTTCCAAGTGCGCGAGCAACTGGCTGAGCAGGGCGTGGTGTGTTTTTCGTCTAACTATGCGCTGTACGCCGATATGTCGAGCCGCGTCATGGGCATCTTGGAGCAGGAAGCGCCGCGCGTCGAAATCTACTCCATTGATGAAGCATTTTTGGACTTATCCGGTATCGAAGGATGTTGTGATTTGACCGAGTTTGGGCGCCAAGTCAAAGCTAAAGTAGACCAATGTACAGGCATTACCGTCGGCATCGGCATTGCGCCGACTAAGACGCTGGCCAAACTTGCCAATCACGCGGCCAAGCGTTATCCCGCGACAGGCTCGGTGGTCAATCTAATGGACAGCGCTCGTCAGCGACGCTTGATGGCGCTGGTGGATGTGGCAGAAGTTTGGGGCGTCGGCCGACGCTTAGTCAAAAAGCTCAATCAACGAGGGATATTTACCGCATTAGACTTGGCCGATGCTAACCCGAAAATGCTGCGCAGCGAATATTCGGTGGTGTTAGAGCGCACCATTCAAGAGCTCAATGGCTGGTCTTGCCTGGCGCTGGAGCAGGTGCCGCCGACGAAGCAGCAGATCGTCGCCAGTCGCTCGTTTGGTGAGCGTATCACTGATCAAGCCTCATTACGTCAAGCCATCACTATGCATATCAGTCGTGCGGGGGAGAAGCTGCGCGCCGAACAACAGCTGGCCAAAGTGCTACAGGTGTTTATCCGTACCGGAGCGTTTAACGAGCATGATCCTTATTATGCCAATGCGCTGAGCTGCGAACTGCCCACACCCACCGATGATACGCGTGTACTACAAAAAGCCGCTGATGAGCTGCTGAGCAAACTTTACCGCGCCGGCTATCGTTATGCGAAAGCGGGCGTCATGCTGACCGACTTCTACCAATACAACACGCTGCAAGCAGACTTGTTTTACGATGCTAGTAGTCACGCCAAAGCGCAAACCCTGATGGGCGTAATGGATCAGATCAACCAAAGTGGCCGCGGCCAACTCTACCTCGCGGCCCAAGGCCATGAGCAACATTGGGCGATGAAACGCGAACGCCTATCGCCCGCGTATACCACCGACTGGCAGAGCCTACCGCTGGTTAGGTAGGGGTTAGGACATGATTAAGCCGCCATCCACGTTGATCGATTGACCGGTGATATAGACGGCATCAGGGCCTGCCAGAAACGCAACCAAACCTGCAACTTCACTGGGCGTTCCGGCTCGTTGCATAGGGATATTGGCTACCCATTCTTTCATCAAAGCGCCAGGCTCGTAATCACCTAATAATTTGCCCCAAACGCTGTCGTTGTAATCCCACATCTCTGTATGAATGATGCCAGGACATATCGCGTTGACGGTAATACCATCGCGAGCGACTTCTTTGGCGAGACTTTGGGTGAGACCAACAACACCAAATTTGCTGGCGGCATAGTGTGGGGTATAAACAAAACCTTCACGAGATTGACCTGACGCGGTATTAATAATGCGTCCGGCATTGCCATTCTTACGCATCAGTTTGACAGCCTCGGCACAAGAGAAAAACATGCCTTTTGTATTGACGTCCATGGTCAGATCCCAATCTTGCTCAGTGACGTCCTCAAGCTTTGAGATTCTGATAACGCCGGCATTATTCACCACTACGTCGATCTGGCCTAAGACCTCATAAGCTTCTTGATAGAAGGCCTTAACGGACTCAAGGTTGGCAATATCGCAATTAAGAACACGGATGGTTTGATCTGTAAATTCGCTTTCGAGAGCGGCTTGGGTGTCGCTGAGATTGGCATCGTTAGTACCGATGACCACGTTAAAACCATCGTTTAAAAAGCGCTTGGTGATCCCCAATCCGATCCCTTTATTTCCACCGAGTATGACAAGATTATTTGGCATTCTTATTCTCCTTCATCTGTCTTTGAATAAATATCCATAGATATATAAATATTCATGAGGCGTAAAGCTAACGCTATTTGAAACAGAGATAAACCCTTTTTACGTCAAAAAATGCACCACATTGAAGCAAGATGTCTTTGCTATTGTGGTTTACGACCAAAGTCGTGCGTAGATTTTGTGCAAAAGGTTTGACAGAGAAAAAATGCGGTGCTTGAATATATACATGATCGAATAAATATTCAAAAATAATAAATTATGAGGTAGTTCTCATGTCACAAGTTAGTGAGTCAGGTGTGGTCTCAACGACGCCTACCAATCATCTTCGCAATCGCATTGTGTCGCTTTTTTCTGGGCATGGGGCTACTGGCCCTTTGATCGGGTTAATCGCACTTTGTATCTTCCTTTCGTTTGCCACCGATTCGTTTTTTACGCTACGTAACTTTCTCAACATTCTCGACCAGATCACTGTATTAGGGATTATGGCGGTCGGTATGACGTTTGTGATTATGATCGGCGGCATTGATTTGGCTGTCGGATCGGTACTTGCCTTAGCCATGATGGTGATGGGCTATCTCACCAATTATGCAGGCATTCCTTTACCTGCTTCTATTCTGATATCGCTGGTGGTGGCAGGGATGTGTGGTCTCGCCTCAGGGGTCATGATTACTCGCTTCAATGTGCCTGCGTTTATTGCCACGTTAGCAATGATGTCGATCGCACGCGGCTTGGCCAATATGATTACTGACGGTCAGCAAATCGTCGGGTTCCCTGCGTGGTTTAACTTATCCGCTATTATTCGCCATGGTGGCTTTTTGACGATTACCGTCGCCATCATGCTGGTGGTGTTTCTGGTGGCGTTTCTTTATCAAAGATACCGTGCTGGCGGTCGCTCATTATATGCCATTGGCGGTAATGCTGAGGTGGCGCGCTTAGCGGGTATTAACGTTAAGAAAGCTACTATCTGGGTCTATGTGACAGCGAGCACTCTGGCAGGCTTAGCTGGTGTGGTGATGGCAGCGCGCTTGGATTCTGTTCAGCCTAGCTCAGGTTTTGCCTACGAGTTGGATACGATTGCCGCTGTGGTTATCGGTGGCACCAGTCTGACAGGTGGTTCAGGCGGTATTGGTGGCACCATCATTGGTGTGCTGATTATCGGTGTGCTACGTAACGGATTAAACCTATTAGGGGTGTCACCATTTATGCAGCAAGTGATCATTGGTCTAGTGATTGTATTGGCCGTGGCCGCAGAAGCTCTTAAGAAAAAACAAGCATAATCATCGTTTAGCGTTAATTCAAAGACCTATGCCAGCCTAGGCGCGGCATAGGTTGACCAAACCAAGGAGAATGACATGAAAAAAATGATAAAAACCATGTTGGCAACAGCGGTAGCAACGGCATCTCTTGTGCCAATGACGGCCTCTGCGGAAGTAGAGAAAGTAGGCTTGGCTGTAGCGAACCTTCAAGCGAACTTCTTTAATCAGATTAAGCAGTCAGTTGAAGCCTATGGTGAGGAAAAAGGAATCGAAATTATCACGGTGGATGCCCGCGGTGATAGTGCGACACAGGTCAGCCAAGTACAGGATCTGTTAACGCAAAACATTGATGCATTGATTTACATCCCAGCAGGGGCGGCAGCTGCGACTGTGCCAGCTCGCTTGGCACGAGCTGAAGGCGTGCCGATTATCAATATCGACCGCAACCCAGCCGGTGCACCAGGGGATACATTTATTACCACTGACAGTGTGAGCTCGGCGTACCAAGTATGTAAGCACATTATTGAGCAAGCGGGTGGCGAAGGCCAAATGCTGATGATCCATGGTCAAAAAGGTACCACGCCTGAGATTGAGCGTAGCGAAGGCTGTAATAATGCGATTGCCGAATACGACAAGGTCGAAGTGGTCGAAGAACAATGGTCTAACATGTGGTCCCAAGATGAAGGCTTCCAAATCACGCAGAACCTACTGCAAGCACACCCTGATGTCAGCATCATCTTTGCTCAAGCCGATGGCCTAGCACTGGGTGCGGCACAAGCGATTAAAGTTTCTGACATGCCGCAGCGCATTTATGTCGGCGGTTTTGATGGTGACACCGCAGCATTAGAAGCCATCCGTGATGGTGTGTTTGATGTTACGGCAACACAACAAACGCAGTTGATGGGCCGCTTGGCTGTCGATTCAGCTATTAAATTGGTAAATGGTGAAGACGTCGATGCAGAGAATCGTCTGGATGCTACGTTGACCACCAAAGAAAACGTTGAGGCCTTTATCGCAGAACATCCATAACTGCGATGGCTAACAAATTAACGTGTCAGTAACCAATAATAAAAAGGTGATGTTATGACTTCTCAATCTAAAGCGCCCATTCTATCTCTGAAAAACATACGTAAAACCTACGGACCTACCGAGGTGTTGCATGGGATAGACTTGGACTTGTATGCGGGGGAGGTCATAGCATTGCTAGGGGAAAATGGTGCGGGCAAGTCCACCTTGTCTGGCATTATCGCTGGCTCTAAGAGTCCGACGGTAGGTGAGATGATGTGGCTCGGTAAAGCCTATTCCCCTAGTACGCCTCGAGAAGCGATCGATCTTGGGGTGGGTCTTATCCACCAAGAGCTCCGCTTGCTACCGCATCTTTCGATTGCCGAGAACGTGTACGTGGGTCGCTATCCGATGAAAAATGGTCGTGTAGACCGCGCGACTATGGAGGCCAAAGCAACGGAGCAACTGCAGCGCTTAGGTTTGGATCTGCCCGCTTCACGCAAAGTGGAGGGGTTATCAACAGCGAATCAGCAATTAATTGAGATTGCCAAAGCGCTAGCGCTGAATGCCAAAATGCTCATTCTAGATGAGCCTACGGCGTCACTGGGTGTGGCGGAATCTGAGTTGCTATATGACCAGATCGACAAACTTAAGAGCGAAGGCGTTGGCATCATTTACATTTCTCACCGACTTGAAGAGATCAAACGTGTCGCCGATCGAATCGTCGTTATGCGTGACGGTGCCAAAGTAAAAGAATTCCCGAATGCCGATTTGCCAGTCAAAACCATTGTCGAAAGTATGGTCGGCCGCAGTCTAGAGCAAATGTTCCCAGCTATTCCGACACCGCAAGATGAGGTGGTGTTAGAGGTGAAGAATCTATGCTCAGCGGAGCAAAAGTTTCGCGATATCAACTTCCAAGTCCGTAAAGGCGAAATCCTAGGTATTGCTGGCCTAGTGGGCTCAGGCCGTACTGAAGTAGTCCGTGCGATTGCCGGTGCAGACAAAGTCAGCCAAGGGCAGGTTTTGCTCAATGGCGTTGATGTCACGCCCAAGTCGCCATGGCAGTCGATCCAAAATGGTGTGGTATTAGTACCAGAAGACCGCAAGCTGCAAGGTCTTGTGTTAGAGCACAGCATTGCGGAAAACATTGGCTATTCCAATATGGAGTCCGTAGCACAGGGCGGCTGGATTCGACGCTCTAAAATCTTAGAGTTTGCCGAAGAGAACATTCGTAAGTTTGGCGTTAAAGGGGCGGCTAATCAGCACGCCGATGAGATGTCAGGCGGTAACCAGCAAAAGGTGGTGATTGCGAAGTGGTTAGCGCGCAACCCACAAGTTGTGCTGCTTGATGAGCCGACGCGCGGTATCGATGTCGGCGCACGCTCTTCGATTTATGAAATTATCGTAGGGCTGGCGAAGAAAGGTGTCAGCGTGATTGTCGTTAGCTCAGATTTGGAAGAAGTATTGGGGGTTTCTAACCGTGTCATGGTTATGGCGCATGGGGAGCAAACCGGGATCTTAGAGCAAGATCAAGCGAACGATGTCTCAGTGATGGAACTGGCCACCGCTTAATATTCATGAAAGGCCGCTACAGGCTTAAGTAATTACACCAGAAGGTGAACGATATGAATCTTGATAATTTAAATACGCCTGAATTATTTAATTTAACAGGTGATGTTGCATTGGTAACGGGCGCGGGCAGTGGTATCGGTCAGCGCATTGCCATTGGCTTGGCGCAGTCAGGTGCAGACGTAGCCTGTGTCGATCGTCGCGAAGACGGTGGGCTACAAGAAACCATCGAACTGATTGAATCATTGGGTCGCAAAGCGATTGCGATTTGTGCGGACGTGACGTCTAAAGACTCGATGACCTCCGCGGTAGCCAAAACAGAAGAAGCCCTTGGCGCTTTAAGTATTGCGGTCAACGCGGCGGGTATTGCTAATGCCAATCCCTGTGAAGAGATGGCAGAGGATCAATACCAAACGCTGATGGACATTAATATGAAAGGTGTCTTTTTGTCTTGCCAAGCGGAGGCCAATGCCATGATTAAAAATGGTAAGGGCTCGATCATTAACATCGCCTCGATGTCTGGTGTGATCGTTAACCGTGGCTTGGAGCAAGTGCATTACAACGCTTCCAAAGCAGGCGTGATCCATATGACGAAAAGCATGGCGATGGAGTGGGTTGGCAAAGGTATTCGCGTCAACTCGATTAGCCCAGGCTATACCGCCACACCGATGAACACACGACCAGAGATGGTTCATCAAACGAAAGAATTTGAATCTCAAACGCCAATGGGGCGCATGGCTTCGGTGAATGAAATGGTAGGTCCTGCGATCTTCCTAGCCAGCGATGCGGCGTCTTACTGTACAGGCGTTGATCTGTTGGTAGATGGTGGCTTCTGCTGCTGGTAAGCCAAAGCAGATGACTTGAGGCGTCATCATTACGCGATGAGTGCGAGGCCATTGCTACGCACTCATCATGACCCAAACAACTATTTTTTTTGCCTCCATAGAATAAATATTCAGTTTGGAATAAATAATCATTGGGAGGGTTTATGAATCCATTCTCGTTGTCTATTGAAGAGCTAGAGCGTAAAGCCAAAGCTGTTCGTCGCCAAATCATCAAACTCAATGCCAACAGTCCAGCTGGTGGGCACACTGGTGCAGATCTTTCACAGGTCGAAATCGTAACGTCTCTGTACTTTCGCATTTTAAACTGTGCGCCAGATCGCTTAGATGATCCTGAGCGCGATATTTACATTCAGTCGAAAGGCCATGCGGCAGGCGGGTATTACTGTGTGCTAGCAGAAGCGGGCTATATCCCGACAGACTGGTTACCGACTTATCAGCACAATGACTCAAAACTACCAGGCCATCCTGTGCGTCAGAAAACACCGGGCGTTGAGCTGAATACGGGCGCTTTAGGTCACGGTTTGCCTGTTGCGGTTGGACTTGCCATTGCCGCTAAGAAATCTGGCAGTCAGCGTAAAATCTACGCGGTCACCGGAGATGGTGAGTTAGCCGAGGGCAGTAACTGGGAAGCAGCATTAGTCGCGGCGCATTACGGCTTGGACAACTTAATTATCATCAATGATAAAAACAAACTTCAGCTGGCCGGTGCGACCTCTGAAATCATGGCGACGGATCCGCTGGATAAAAAGTGGGAAGCGTTTGGTTTAAGTGTGTCTCACTGTGAAGGCAACAATATCGCCTCAGTGGTGGAAACGCTAGAAAACCTACCAAAGAACGGTAAGCCACAGGTGGTGATTGCCAATACTGAGAAGGGTGCTGGGGTGTCATTCATCCAAGGTCGACCAGAATGGCATCACCGTGTGCCAAAAGGTGAAGAAGTTGATTTGGCGTTAGAGGAGTTGAAAGATGAGTAAGTCAGAGCACCTAGCAAATGTCATGGTCCAGTGTTTCATTGAAGCAGTGGAGAAAGGCTTGGATGTTGTGCCTGTGGTAGCAGACTCGACGTCTACTTCCAAAATCAAACCCTTTGAAGAAAAATTCCCGCAGCGCCTGGTCAATGTCGGTATTGCCGAGCAAGTGATGGTAGGTACGGCTGCCGGGTTAGCCTTAGGCGGTAAAATTGCGGTGACCTGTAACGCGGCGCCTTTCTTGATTTCGCGTGCCAATGAGCAGGTCAAAGTCGATGTTTGTTACAACAATACCAACGTTAAATTATTTGGTTTAAATGCTGGCGCAAGTTACGGACCACTTGCCAGTACGCACCACAGTACCGACGATATTTCTGTGATGCGCGGCTTTGGTAATATTGAGATCTACGCGCCATCTTGCCCAATCGAATGTCGCCAGATCATTGAATATGCTTTGCAAAAAGAAGGGCCAGTTTATGTACGCATGGATGGTAAAGCCTTACCAGAGCTGCACGATGACAGCTACACTTTTGCGCCAGGTAATGTAGATCGACTGGTCGACGGCAGTGATGTGGCGTTAGTCGCTATGGGGTCAACGGTTCATGAGGCGGTTGCTGCAGCCGAGCAGTTGGCAAAGCAAAAAATCTCTGCGCGAGTGATCAACTTATCTTCGATCAGACCTCTAAATAACGCAGCGCTAGCGAGTCAGCTAGAGGGCGTGAAGCAGGTGTTGACCGTGGAAGAGCATAATATCAATGGCGGTGCGGGCTCGGTCGTGGCCGAAGTGATGGCAGAATTTGGTGTGCCAGCACGCCTTACTCGCTTAGGCATTGCCGATGGTCAGTATGCGCCGGCAGGCGACCGTCCGTACACTCGCAAATGTCTTGGCATAGACAGTGAGAGTATTGCGCAAAGCGTTGTTTCATTAATCAATCAATAAGTACAACAAGAGTAAGACAATATGGCACAGCAAGTGATTTTAGCAATTGATGAAGGTACGACGAATGCTAAGGCCGTCTGTATTAACCAAGATGGGCAAATCATTAGTCATGGTTCTCATCCTGTGGGGATTGCTTATCCACGGTCCGCTTGGTCGGAGCAGGATCCGATGGAGATCATTGCTGCTGTGCGCGCTGCGATAGAGGCAGCGCTCAGTTCTACTATTGTCGATGTGCAAGCCATTGCTATCAGCAATCAGCGTGAGTCGGTATTGATTTGGGATCGCCAAACAGGCGAGCCCTTAACGCCGGTGGTGAGCTGGCAGTGTCGTCGCTCGGCTGGTTTTTGTAGCGAGCTTTCAAAAAGTGCTAAAGCCGATGTGGTTCAAGCGAAAACAGGTCTTCCGATCGACCCTTTGTTTCCCGCAGCGAAAATTCACTTGCTGCTCAATGATATCGAACAGGGGCGTGAAAAAGCCCGCCAAGGACAACTGTGTATTGGCACAGTGGATACTTGGCTAGTGTGGCAGCTAACCAATGGTCAGGAGTTTGTCACCGATCCTGCTAATGCGTCGCGCACGCAGTTGTACAATATCCATCAGCAAGCATGGGATGCTGAGTTGCTGGAAATCTTTGATATTCCAGAGCCTGCACTTGCCAAAGTGTTGCCATCTGCTGCTGAGCGTGGCCATACTCAAGGCTTTGCTGGTGTGCCCGATGGGGTGCCAATCTTGTCTCAAATCGGTGACTCGCACGCAGCGCTCTATGGCCAAGGTGGCTTTATGCCGGGGGTTATCAAGGCGACTTACGGTACCGGTAGCTCACTGATGACGCCAGTCACGGATATCTCAGGGGAAGACTATCGACTCGGAAAAACCATCGCTTGGCACGATGGCATCCTGACCTATGCACTGGAAGGCAATATTACTCATACTGGTGCTGGCGTGGCGTGGATGTCACGCATGCTGGGGATTTCAGACTTAGATCAATTGACTCACATGGCGGCATCAGAGCCTGATAACAGAGGTGTCTATTTTGTGCCTGCTTTATCTGGTTTGGGAGCCCCTCATTGGCAATCAGAAGCTCGAGGGCTCATCACGGGTCTAACGGATTATTCAACCCCAGCAACCCTTGCTAGGGCAGCGCTCGAGTCGATTGCTTATCAAATAGCGGATGTTTTTTATTTGATGGAAAATATGTCCGGTAATTCCCTTGAAGCCTTATTGGTAGACGGCGGTCCGACAAAATCTAAGTGGTTGATGCAGTTCCAAGCCGACTTGCTACAGCGTCCTGTAATACGCAGCAAAACAGCAGAGGTGTCGGCTTTAGGTGCCGGTTATTTAGCGGGTAAAGCGCTCGGATGGTGGCAAGATAGGGCACAACTGGCGGCGCTGGTGCGTAATGTAGAAATCATTGAACCTAAAGGTGATATGGAAACACTTCGTGCAGCATATGATGGCTGGAAGGATGCGATCGCTCGCACGTTATACACACCTCAATAAAAACTAACGTTAATAAGCCTTAACCAACGGATAATGGAAGGTGCTTTATGTTGAACTGTATTTTTGACATGGATGGTACGCTGATCAACAGTGAGGCGATATGGCGCCAAACCGTGCAGGAAGTTACGGGCGCTCTTTATGGTTGTCATGTAAGAGATGAATGGATTCAATCATATACTGGTTGCACAACGCTGACAGTGTGTAAAAGAATTGCGCAACAGTTTGCCCATGAACCGATTTCTGCGGTGGGCTTAAGTGAACAAATCACCATTCTTATGCAGGAGCGATCGCCTAAGGCCGCACTCATGCCAAGTGCCAAGGCACTGCTGGAGTACATCGATCGCAATGGCGGACGGCTAGCCATTGCATCCTCTTCCTCATTGTCGGTCATTGATCGAGTAATTGCGGCGCATGATTTGCCGATTAGTATTCGAGCCTCCAGTTATGAAGCATCGCGTAGTAAGCCGCATCCTCATGTATTTGAGTTAGCGGCACAGCGCTTAGGGGTGATGCCACATGAGTGTATTGCCTGGGAAGACAGCTTAAATGGTGCGATCTCAGCGTATTCTTCGGGGGCACAAGTCATTGTCGTACCTGAAACAATGCAGCACGCAGAGCAGAAATTCTCGTTTGCATCTGAAATTCATGCCTCTTTGGCACAAAGTCTCGATTGGTTGAAGCAAAGGCATCATTAGTCACAGTTCTAAGTGCTCAAAATCGATTAAAAATCCTCATCTTGGATATATATTCACACTAAAATCCTTTAACCTATGACTTCACCGTAGCAAGTGACTGAAAGCTTGTGGCCGTAAATACGACCGATTGAAGAGCGCTTAATGAATACAAATTACAATGAACTAAGACTACTTATTAAAATTGCCACTCTTTATTACTCAGATGGTTTGAAACAGGCGGATATTGCAAAGCTGTTAAACTTGTCGCAATCACAAGTTTCCCGCGCGATTAGCCGCTGTTTAAAAGAAGGCTTAGTGAAAATCAGTGTTGTTCAACCGCAAAACATCTTTGTCGATTTAGAAAAACAGCTGCAAACGAAATACGGTTTTACTCAGGCTGTTATCGTAGATGTGCCAGAAGAAGCGAGTAACGAACAAATTCGTGTGGCGATCGGAGCTGCTGCGGCGCACTATATGCAATCTACTTTGCAAAAAGATGATTTAATTGGTGTGTCCTCTTGGAGTGAAACGATTCGCGCCATGGTCGATAGCATGCATCCGCAAACCACCAAGGCCAGTGGCGTTGTGCAGATCTTAGGCGGGGTCGGGCAAAATGGTAACCTACAAGCCAATATGCTAACGCATTCCTTGGCAAGAATGTTGGGGTCAGAAGCCTTCTTACTGCCGGCATCAGGCGTTGACCGTTCCATTGAAGAAAAGTCACGCATGATGAGCAGCCCCGAAGTGGCCGAAGTTGTGGCCATGTTTGATGATATTACAGTGGCAGTGATTGGGATTGGCTCGATGGAGCCGTCCACCTTGCTACGTAATTCGGGTAACTACTACAACGAGGAGAAAGCTTCCGAGTTACTGGATCGTGGGGCCGTGGGCGATATCTGTTTACATTACTACGATCAGGCGGGACAACCTGTTTTGCAGGAGACAGAGGACCCTGTGATCTCGATGACGCTTAAACAGCTACGTGCCTGCCCACGTGTCGTCGCATTGGCAGGTGGCAGCGACAAAGTTGAGGCGCTGCGAGGAGGTCTACTGGGTGGCTACATTGATGTGTTGATCACAGATCGTATTACGGCACAAAAGTTAGTATAACCACTAGGTTACGCTCCCGCCTTGGGTTAATCTGTTGTATATCAATTAATTATCTATCCGATTCATAAGGAAGCGAGCCATGAATAAAACGCGGATCCTGATCTCAAATACCTATGACCCTTGGTTTAACTTGGCGGTAGAAGATACGATTTTTCGCTCTTTGCCGGCGGATCAGCGCGTGCTGTTTTTATGGCGTAATGCCGATACGATTGTCATTGGACGAGCGCAAAATCCGTGGCGTGAATGCGATACCGAGCGTATGCAGCAAGATAATGTGAAATTAGCGCGTCGACAAACTGGTGGTGGCGCGGTGTTTCATGATTTAGGTAATACCAATTTTACTTTTATGGCGCCCAAGCCTGAGTACGATAAAGACGTGTCGACCAACATTGTGTTGGCGGGGCTTGAGACATTAGGCATTAAGGGGCGCGCCAACGGCCGCAATGATCTAGTTGTAGACGATGGCGAGGCGGTGAAGAAGTTTTCTGGCTCTGCCTATCGCGAAACGGCGGATCGTGGCTTCCACCACGGCACTTTATTGTTAAGTGCTGATATGCAGCGTTTGGGGGATTATTTAAACCCAGATGAGAAAAAGCTGCAGGCTAAAGGCATTACCTCGGTACGTTCACGGGTGACCAACTTAGATCAGATTCGCCCTGATATCGATCATGATAAGGTATGCAACGCTATTATGGCGGCTTTTTCTGTGTATTACGGCGAGCAGGTCGAGGCAGAATACATTTCCCCAGAGCATTTCCACAATCTGCCAGGTTTTACTGAGCGCTTTGAAAAGCAAAGTAGCTGGGCATGGAACTATGGCAATACGCCACCGTTTACACATAGCCTTGAAGAGCGTTTTGAATGGGGTGGCGTGCAGATCCTTTTAGATGTAGATAAAGGTGTCATTAAACAAGCGACTGTTTATACAGACATGCTGGAGCCGGCACCGCTGGAAAATCTCGCGCCGCGATTAGAAGGGCTGCATTACAATGCGGCTAATGTGGTAGATGGCGTAGATCAATTAAAAATAGCGTTTCCGACGTATGAACACTGGCTGACAGAGCTGAGCGACTGGCTGTCACAAGAGTTAGCATAAATTAAATAAATTATTTACTAAAAAGGCACCGCTCGGTGCCTTTTTTGTGCTGTCTAGCGCACACCTTGAAAGCTCTCGTGCTGGAAGACAATATCGTCGCGGGTGATTTGATGAATATCCCGGTGGCCGATAAAGGCCATGGTCAGTTCCGCTTCTTGGTGAAATAACTCCAGCATTTTGCTAACACCGGCTTTGCCCATCGCACCTAAGCCATACACCAGCGGTCTGCCGACCATCACACCTTTGGCTCCCAATGCTTTGGCGCGGATGATATCTTGACCACTACGGATACCGCCATCTAGCCATACATCAACTTGATCACCAACGGCGGCAACGATTTCAGGTAAGACACTGATCGAAGAGCGTGCGCCGTCTAGTTGTCGACCTCCATGGTTAGAGACCACGATGGCATCGGCACCGAGTTTGACGCACTCTTGGGCGTCAGCTATTTCCATAATGCCTTTGATAATCAAAGGGCCTTGCCAAATCTCACGAAAGTAACGAATGTCTTCCCAGCTTAACTTGGTATCAAAGGAACTGGCCGTCCATTTCATGAGGTCATTCATATCGTCGACACCAGTGGCACAACCTTGGATATTGCCAAATTGGCGATGAGAGGTTTGCAGCATGTTAAACGCCCAGCGCGGGCGACGAGCGATGTCGATTAGATTCGGGATAGTCAGTTTTGGCGGTGCAGTCATACCGTTGCGATGATCGGCATGGCGACGTCCGATCATTTGTAGATCCAAGGTGACAACCAACGCAGAACAGCCTGCGGCTTTAGCGCGTTCGATAAGCTTTTTGGTGAATTCACGATCCTTCTGCACATAGAGCTGAAACCAAAAGGGCTTAGAGGTTTTTGCCGCGACCGCCTCGATCGAGCAGATGCTCATGGTTGATAGAGTAAAGGGTACGCCAAACTCCTCGGCTGCTTGTGCGGCAAGGATTTCACCATCAGCGTGCTGCATGCCAAGTAAGCCAACAGGCGCCAGCGCTAAGGGCATTTTTGCGTCCTGGCCTACCAATTTTGTCGCCAGTGAGCGCGGTTCTAAATCGCGTGCAACCCGCTGACGAAATAAGATCTGCTGAAAATCTGATTGATTAAGGCCAAGCGTTTGTTGCTGCCAAGAGCCGGACTCAGCATACCCTTGAAACATCTTTGGCACACGCTTGTGGTAAAGGCGCTGCAGATCGCTTAGCTCACATATCAGACTCATAGTCATACTCCTTCAATGGTGTCGTCGTGGCGATCAAGCATCATAACAGCTCAATGCAAGGCTGTTGTATTAGACCAAGCGCTGATACTATGCCAAGCATCACTTTCTCTTATATGAGGCGCTATGATTCGCTTACAGGTTACCAAAAAGTTGTTGGCAAAATTGCCGATCAACGCGCAAGGAAGATTACCGACTCGGTCTTCTTCAAATTCGGCAGCTAGTACGCTTGAAGCCTTGAATCCGCTCAGTGATTGGTATGCAACTTTATACTTGATGCAGCATCGTAATTGTCTGCTGATGGTGCATGCTAAAACGCGCTTTGCGCTCTTGCTTCCGTGCCTGACGAAGCCTGATTTTGGCAAGCTCAATGAGCATTTTCAGTCACAGTGTTTAGCCACACTCGAAGCCTTGGGTGCCAATGATGCGCAGCTTGGTTGTGCGCGTCAGTTTCTACAGTCCTTAGTGATCGAAGAGGGCGTCAGTCGTGCCCACAGTGAAGCGTTAAACCTGCATAAAGGCATGGTGGAGCGTTTGTTGTGGGATGATAATGCATCGCTGATGGATCAGGACGCTACGCGTCTTAATGTTGAGCTGAATAAACTCACCGAAGCACACAGCGATTTATTGGCGGTGCTGGACAGCGCCAGCGTCACACTTGAGCGCAGTGCAAACCGCACGGGTGCGTCGTCTGCTCAGCCAGCCAAAGACAATAATGTCGTGGCATTTGCGGATTTTCAAAAGCCGCGTTAGCTATGGTTGAACTTGCAAGTTACGCATGTTTTCATCGCGTTGCTGGTGCATTATTGCTCAGCAAGGAAGTTATTTTTTATGCCACATTTGGCGCAGGGAGTCGAAGCTTAGACATAGAGCAATAATTTGGTCACTGTAACAGTTTGTCATCATTGGATGCGCTATAACGTGACTGGGCGCTGGCCTTATTACTCACACAATCCTATTTGGGGAGGTTGCTATGTCTGTTCATTCTATTGCGTTTGCGGGATCCGATATTCGTGTTGCAGAGTTGCAAGCAGGGCGTTATTTCAACAAGGCTGATCTATTACGTGTGGCGGGCAAGTCGCCGCAAAGCGAAACAGAATGTCAGTACCTCGATATTTTAGAGGCTAGCAAGCTAGTTGGGGCTGAGCGCGAGCAGTTGCTTGAGGCCATGCAATTATGGGCACCGCATTTGTGCCCACAGAGCGTTGTCGAGCTACATTAACTTAGCCTGTAGCACTGAATCTAAGGTAAAAAGCGCATTAATCAATGCGCTTTTGTTGTAGCGACGCCACGGTCAGGATCAGTGTGATGAACATCACAGAGCCGGTCAGTGACATATTAGAACTGACACCAAAATGGTCGATGAAAGTGCCACTTAAAGCATGGCGACACCAGCGGTTGTCGAGATCATTTGCCCAGCAATACCCGTTGAAATTGTTGTGGTGGGGCTGGATTCTGTTTGCTCTATTGTATACAGCCAGCGCAAGAGGTGTTGAAAGTGATAAACATTTTGCACGCAGCTTGAAAATATTTGCTTTTAGCTAAGATCTTGATTAGCGTAATGAAACTTATCTTATATCAGGCACTGATCAATACCATGCTCAACACTCCTGTGTTTAACCAAGTCACTCCAAAGCGCGGCTATCTATGCCTGTGTTTGTTGTTGCTTGCGATGGTGTTTTCCTCCGTTGCTTCGATTCAAATGACGCTTTCTATGTTGCCGGATACCAGTGCTGAGCCCAGTATGAGCATGGCGAACATGGACGATGGTGCGCATCAGCACTGTGACATGGACGGCGCAAACAGCTGTCATGGCAGTGATGCCAGTCATGATCATAAAGGCTGTAGCCAGGCCCACTGCAGTACCTTGCCTGTCTTAAGTGGCGTATTTGAGCTGACAACCTTCACGCTCAAAGTGGCGGCACAAAGTTACCCAGTGCCGACTTTGTTGGCAGGCCAACCTGAGACACCCTATATCCCTCCGATAGCTTAAGCATTGACCCTATTTGTGCCTGTTGCCTTGGTGTAACAGGTAAACAGTAATCAATGTATGAGCACATTCTATGTTTTTTATACCGATGTCGGCGCGCCGTATGACGGGTGCGCTAACTATGGCGCTGTTGGCAAGTACTGCCAACGCCGAAGAATTGACCCTGGCGCAAGCGGTACAAGCGTCACTCAAACAAGATGCTTGGCTGGTCGCCAATCAAAAACAACAGCAAGCGGCAATCGCGCTAAGCGAAGGCGCTACAGCGCTACCCGATCCTAAAATCACGCTGGGGCTATTGAATATGCCGACTGACAGCTTTGATTTTGAACAAGAGGCCATGACGCAGCTAAGCTTACAGGTGACGCAGATGTTACCCGTTGGCGATACCCTAGAAATCAATCGCCAGCAACATCGCGTGAGTGCCCAGCAAGCGGTGTGGCAGCGACAAAATCGTGTCGCGCTGATCAAAAAACAAGTCACACAGCTTTGGCTTAAAGCCTATCAAGCACAGCAAGCACTGCGTATCGTCGAGCAAAGTCGCCCGCTGTTTGAGCAGCTTAATGATGCGGTCGCAGGTCATTACCGTGCCTCTTACGGAGCCACTCGACAGCAAGACTTGGTGCGCGCTGAGCTAGAGCTTGGCAAGCTTGAGCAGCGCTTAATGACGCTTAAACAGTCTCGTGACGAAGCTCTCAGCCAGCTAAAGCAATATTTGCCTGAGCAAGCGGCAGAGGAGATGACCCTTCCTCAAGAGCGGCTCGCTCAACCAGACACTAGCATGCAAGCGATGCAAACGGTCGATCTAAACAAGCAGCTGGCACAACACCCCTTGGTGAAGTTGATGGATGAGCGCACTCATGGCGCTCGTCTTGAGCAGTCTTTAGAAGAGCAAAAATATAAGCCACAATTTGGCGTTTCACTAGGCTATGGCTATCGTGGCGAAGCGCCCAATGGCGATGATCGGGCGGATTTGGCCTCGCTGGCGGTGAGCGTCAGTATGCCGATTTTCTCATCTAAGCGCCAAGATGCCGCCGTGTTGGCTGCACGTTTACAGGCCGAGTCATTATTGTCGGATAAGACCTTATTACTCAATGAACTGCAATCACGCTACCAAGTGATCAACAGTAACTGGCAGCAGCTACAACAACGTGAAGCCCAATATCAAACTCAACTGTTGCCACAATACCAGGCCAGCAGTGAGGCTGCGCTCAATGCTTATACTCGTGACGATGGACCGTTTGTCGATATTGTCCAAGCCCGTATAGCCGAGCTAAACGCCCGAGTCGAGTTACTTAACATTCAAGTCGCACAACACCAGCAAGCCGCTGAATTAAACTATTTGCTAACCAGTAGCGAAGGAGCGCAATCATGAAAGTTTTGCCATTAATTGCCGCCATGGCTTTGGGCGGCGCATTGACCTACGGCGCGCTACAGATAGCGCCAAGTGAGACCGAGTCAACAGCCACGAGCAGTGAAAAAGAGCCACTTTATTGGGTGGCGCCGATGGATCCTAACTATCGTCGGGATGAGCCAGGTAAATCGCCGATGGGCATGGACTTGATTCCGTTTTATGGCGACGAAGGTGGCGCGCAAATGGGCGCAGGCACAGTGTCTATCGCGCCAGAAGTGGTCAATAATTTAGGCGTACGTACGGCGCTTGCTGAGCGCGGTCAGTTAAGCACGCAAATTCGCTCCGTAGGTTACTTGGATTACAACGAAGAACAAATTTCGCATGTGCATCCGCGCGTCGAGGGCTGGGTTGAAAAGAGTTTTATCAAAGACAATGGCGCACAAGTGGCCAAAGACGCCCCTTTATTTGATCTGTATTCACCGACGTTGGTGAATGCGCAAGAAGAGTTTGTATTCGCTTTGAATCGGCGCGACAGCCGTATGGTCAAAGCCGCACGCGAGCGTTTGCAGGCGCTGCAGGTGCCACAGCGCTTTATTGAGCGCTTAGAGCAAACGCGAAAAGTGTCTCAGGCCGTGCGCTTTTATGCGCCTCGCGCGGGCGTGGTGGACAACTTATCAATTCAAGATGGTTTCTATGTCACGCCCAGTAAAACCTTGATGTCGATTGCAAACTTATCTGAGCTCTGGCTTGAGGCAGAAGTGTTTGAGCGTCAGGCGAGCTGGGTCAGAGTCGGTCAGCCAGTGACGGCTAAGTTGGATTTTTTGCCTGGTCAAAGCTTTCAAAGCGAAGTGGACTTTATCTATCCAACCTTGGATCCGACTACTCGCACCTTAAAAGTACGAGTGCGCTTGGATAACCCTGAAGGGCGCTTAAAGCCCAAAATGTTTGCCCACATTAACATTGCTGCCAAGGGGCCAGCGGATGCTTTATTAGTGCCGAAAGAGGCGGTGATTCGAGGCGCGGATCAGCAGCGTGTGGTATTGGCGCTGGGAGAGGGACGCTTTAAATCGATTGCGGTTGAAGTAGGCGCTTTCAGCGAAAGCCAAGCGCAGATCTTATCGGGCCTAAAAGATGGCGATCGAGTGGTGACCTCCGCGCAGTTTTTGTTGGATTCTGAGTCGAGCAAAACGTCGGACTTCAAACGCATGGCAAGCTCAAGCGAGCATGCCGAAATGTCGGATATGGAGATGGCTGAGATGGCGCAGACTGAGCAACAAGCTGATGTCGAGACGGTGCCAGAAAACGTTTGGGTCAAGGCAAGTGTCAACAGCATCGATACAGCGAACGGTAAGCTAAATGTCAATCATGGGCCCATACCAGAATGGGACTGGCCAGAGATGACAATGGACTTTTATGCCGCCGAATGGCTTGAGCTTGAGGCCGTGCCGCTAGACACGCCTTTGCAGCTAGAAATCATTCGCGAAAGTAGCACGCGCTATAGCGTAAGTGATTTTTATGCCACCGATGAGCTGTAAGGAGCGCTTATGATTCATGCCATTATTCATTGGTCAATCCATAATCGCTTTTTGGTGTTACTGGCCAGCTTGATGATTGTCGGACTTGGCCTGTATTCGGTCAAGCAAACACCGGTGGACGCGATCCCCGATTTGTCTGATGTACAAGTGATCGTCAAAACCAGCTACCCCGGCCAGGCGCCGCAAGTGGTCGAGGATCAGGTGACCTATCCGCTGACAACGGCCATGTTGTCAGTGCCCGGTGCGCAAACAGTGCGCGGCTTCTCATTTTTTGGGGATTCCTATGTCTACGTCATTTTTGATGAAGACACGGATATGTATTGGGCGCGCAGTCGTGTGCTGGAGTACTTGAGTCAAGTCGCTCCAGAATTGCCTAACAATGCTCGGCCGCAGCTTGGTCCTGATGCTACGGGCGTGGGCTGGGTGTACCTTTACGCCTTGGTCGATCGCACTGGACAGCACGACTTGAGTGAACTGCGCTCACTGCAAGATTGGTTTTTGAAGTATGAGCTGCAAACCGTGCCTGGTGTGTCCGAAGTGGCGCCGATTGGCGGCATGGTGAAGCAGTACCAAGTTCAGGTTAACCCAGAAAAGCTGCGCGCTTTTGATATCCCGCTGAGTCATATCAAAACGGCGATTGAGCGTGGTAACCAAGAAGTCGGTGCGTCTGTTATTGAGATGGCTGAAGCCGAGTATATGGTGCGTACTTCTGGCTACATACAAAGCGTTGCGGATCTTGAAAACATCCCTTTAGGGGCCAGTGAGCGCGGTGTGCCGATCTTGCTTAAAGAAGTGGCCGATATTGTGATCGGTCCACAAATGCGCCGCGGCGTCGCCGAGCTTAATGGCGAAGGGGAAGCCGTCGGTGGTGTGGTGGTGATGCGTTTTGGTGAAAACGCGCAGCAAACCATTGATGGTGTCAAAGCCAAATTAGAAACGCTTAAAGCCAGCTTGCCACCAGGGGTTGAGGTGGTGACGGTGTACGATCGATCAGGCTTGATTGAAAGTGCAGTCGATAATCTTTGGTCGAAGCTGATCGAAGAATTTATTGTGGTTGCCTTGGTGTGTGTGCTGTTTTTGTTCCATGTGCGCTCGTCATTAGTGGCGATCATCAGTTTGCCCGTGGGAATCTTGGCGGCATTTGTGGTGATGCACTGGCAAGGCATCAATGCCAACATTATGTCCTTGGGCGGTATTGCAATCGCTATTGGTGCGATGATCGATGGCGCCATTGTGATGATCGAAAACCTCCACAAACATATGGAAAAAACCCCGCTAACTCGCGAAAATCGCTGGCAAGTGGTGGCCAAAGCCGCTTCTGAAGTCGGCCCCGCGCTGTTCTTTAGTCTGCTGATTATTACCGTGAGCTTTGTGCCGGTGTTTACCCTCGAGTCCCAAGAAGGGCGCATGTTTGGACCGCTGGCGTACACCAAAACCTATGCTATGGCGGCCTCTGCAGCGTTAGCGATTACCTTGGTGCCAGTGCTGATGGGCTATTTTGTGCGCGGTAAGGTGTTGCCTGAGCATAAAAACCCCGTCAACCGTGGTCTGACGGCACTGTATTTGCCGGTGTTAAAGCAGGCACTTAAATACCCTAAGGTCACCATAGTGGCGGCGTTGTGTGTGTTTGCCGTAGGCATGTGGCCATTGGACAAATTGGGCAGTGAGTTTATTCCGAATTTGGACGAAGGCGATTTAATGTATATGCCGACCACCTACCCAGGGATCTCAATCGGTCAAGCGCGCCAGACTTTGCAGCAGACTAATAAGTTGATTGCGACGGTGCCAGAAGTAGAGACGGTATTTGGTAAGGTTGGGCGAGCTGAAACCGCGACGGACCCCGCACCGCTGACGATGATTGAGACCTTTATTCAGTTAAAGCCTCAATCTCAATGGCGCGAAGGCGTGACGACTGAATCACTTAAACAAGAGTTTGATCAATTGGTACAACTGCCTGGCGTGACCAATGCTTGGGTTATGCCAATCAAAACCCGTATCGATATGTTGGCGACAGGGATCAAAACGCCTGTGGGCGTCAAAGTGGCTGGGCCGGATTTGGCGGTGATCCAAGATATTGGCCAACAACTTGAGCAGGTCATTGGCGAGTTAGAGGGGACAGCTTCTGTGTACTCCGAGCGCGTCGCGGGCGGGCGCTATATCAAGGTGGATATTCAACGCGCCAAGGCGGCACGCTACGGACTTAATATCCAAGATGTGCAACAGCTGGTGGCCTCAGTGGTCGGCGGCATGAATGTGGCAACCACGGTAGAGGGCTTAGAGCGCTATCCGATTAATATCCGTTACCCGCAATCGTATCGTGACTCGCCAGAGCAGTTGGCGTTGTTACCAATCGTGACACCAAGCGGTCAGCGAATCGCTCTAGGTGATGTAGCAGACATCTATTTAGAGTCAGGCCCGCCAGGGATTAAGAGTGAAAATGCACGTCTGAACGGGTGGACCTTTGTGGACATCGATGGCATGGATTTAGGACGTTATGTGGAGCATGCCAAGGCGGTTGTTGCAGAACAGATTGACCTGCCTGCGGGCTATTCGCTGAACTGGTCGGGACAGTATGAATATATGGAACGCGCGAAACAAAAGCTCACCTATGTGGTGCCACTGACGATTGCCATCATTGTTTTGCTGCTATACCTCAATTTCCGCTCGGTGATGGAGGTGGCCATTATTATGGGTACCTTGCCGTTTGCCTTAGTGGGCAGTGTCTGGCTGATGTACGTCTTAGGGTTTAATTTCTCGGTCGCGGTCGGCGTGGGCTTTATCGCGTTGGCAGGTGTGGCGGTAGAGATCGGTGTGATTATGTTGGTGTATCTCAATCAGGCGTGGCAGAGCTTACTGGAGGAGCTGCCGAATTTGAGCAAAGAAGCTCAATTTGAACGCTTAAAAGAGGCGGTCGTGCATGGTGCAGGTCTGCGCGTACGTCCGGTGATGATGACGTCCGCGTCGATTATTCTAGGGTTGTTGCCTATTTTGTTTGCCAGTGGCACAGGCTCTGAAGTGATGAGTCGGATTGCTGCGCCTATGGTGGGCGGCATGATCAGTGCGGTGGTGCTGACCTTGGTGGTATTGCCGGCAGTGTATTACCTCTGGAAGCGTTTTGAGCTGGCCAGACGTTAACGAATTCAGGACGCAGTTGATGTGTCCGTCATATCAAGACAAGTAAGGATAGGAGAAAGAGTATGAGCGTAATGAAAATGTCTGTAGCAGCGCTAGCGGTCGTGGTATCGAGCGTGACCATGGCGCAACAAGCGGATCACGGTGGTATGGATCACAGTGGTATGGATCACAGCAAGATGGCGCATAGCTCTGGCGCACACAGTATGATGCACAGCACGTATCCTAAAGATGGTGCCATGATGATGGAACCTGTTGCGCAGTTATCAATGCACTTCAAACATCCAGTGCGCGTGATGAACGTTAAGTTGATCGGTTCCGACGGCAAGCCAGTGGCGATAAAGTATAAGCGCGGTGGTGCTGCGAGTGAGGAGTTCAACGTTAACTTACCAAGCCTTGAACCGGATACTTATCAAGTGCATTGGAAAGCCAAGGGTGAGGATGGTCATATGATGGACGGGTCATACGGCTTTATGCAGCACTAACAGCGTCATAGGTGCTCTTAATACGCTTGCCAAGGACGGCAAATTAAGGGAGGCTAGCGTTTTATTTAATCATGCAAGGATCAAATCTGTATGAAGATTGCAGTCTATTGCGGCTCAAGTAGCGGCAATCATCCAGAGTACACCGCCGCAACCAAGGCGTTGGGTAAGTTTTTCGCTGAGCAGGGCATTGATATCGTTTATGGCGGTGGCAAAGTCGGTCTGATGGGGACCATCGCTGATGCGGTCATGGAGAATGGTGGCCGAGTCTACGGTGTTATCCCACAGCATCTGAAGCATCGTGAGATCGGCCATGAAGGTATCACTGAGCTCAAGATTGTCAAAGACATGCATGAGCGTAAAGCCGCCATGGCTGAGATGGCAGATGCCTTTGTCGCACTGCCTGGCGGTGTGGGTACACTGGAAGAAATCTTCGAGGTGTGGACTTGGGCGCAACTTGGGCATCATCAAAAGCCGTGTGCTTTTTATAATGTCGAAGGCTTTTATGAGCCATTGTTGGCAATGGTCCAAAATATGAGTGATGCGGGCTTTGTCAAACAGCAGTACGTCGATATGGTCTTGCGGGTAAATACGCCTGAGCAGCTGATCGATGGTATTAAAGCGTATGAGCCGCCACAGCAAAAGTGGACGTAAAGTCTTAGCGCTTGCGCTGCCGATACAAAAAACGCGACCCAAGGTCGCGTTTTTTGTGATGGCTAAAAGTTAGACTTTAAAGCGATCGAGTAGAGCTTTTTGCGATTCCATGCTCTCTTTTTGCTTATGCATAGAGTTGCTAGAAGACTCCGCCAGCTCCGAGACAGTGGTCGAAAGATCTTTGATCTTCACGGCATTGGTGCTGATGTCTTCTGCCACATTGCTCTGCTCTTGGGCTGATGAGGCGATTTGAATGTTCATATCGCTGATGTGCTCGATGGCGCTACTGATTTTGCGCAACGCTTCATCGGCGTATTGCGCTTTTTCAACGGCTTCACCTGCGGTGTTACGGCTTTGCGACATGGCCACCGACACTGCTGCAGAGCCTTCCTGAAGCTTCTCAATCATGCCACGGATCTCAGTGGTAGATTCTTGCGTGCGTTGTGCCAGTGTACGTACTTCGTCGGCCACCACCGCAAAGCCACGCCCCGATTCACCTGCGCGGGCGGCTTCGATCGCAGCGTTAAGCGCAAGAAGGTTGGTTTGATCGGCGATGTCGTTGATGACGCTCAAAATCGTTTCGATATTTGACGTGGCGCTTTCTAGGTTTTGTACCTGTTCCGCCGCTTGCTCAAGGCGTTGTGATAAGCCTTCGATCGATTGTGACGTTTCGGTCACGATCTTAGAGCCTTCGATTGTGTTGCGGTCGACTTCTTGAGCGGCTTCAGAGGCGCCTTGTGCACTTTGCGCCACTTCATTGGCAGCCATAGCCATTTCGTGAATGGCGGTTGCGAGCATGTCCAGCTCGTGCATTTGCTTACGGGTGGCATCCGCTGACTGCTTAGAGTCTTCTACGGTTTCATTACTGCTGGCGACGATTTCATTGCCAAGTTGCTTGAGTTGCTGGATTTCACTTTGTAGGTTTTGCGTGAACGTATTAAAGCCTGAAGCAAGACTTGCAAACTCAGGTGTGTTGCTCACTTCAATGCGTTTGGTTAGGTCGCCTTCGCCGCTTGAGATGTCTTGAATCGCAGTGTTTAAGCCTTCTAGCGGGCGCAGTAGGGTTTTGATCATAAGGGTTAATACGATCAAGCTGATTAATAGGCCCAGCGACGCAAAAATAATGGCATTGTTACGTAAGCTAGCAATGGCAGCAAAGGCTTCCGCCTCATTGATAACCGCGACGATGTACCAACCTTGCTGTTGATCGCGTGTTACATTGACTAGGTGAGTTTCACCATCAATTTCCAGTGTGTGCTCACCTTCTTGAAGCTGCAGTTCTGGCAGTAATTCTGACAGCTCTTTGCCGTTGGCTTGTTTATCCGGGTGGGCGATGGCTGTGCCATTACTGGTGACGATAAATAGGTAGCCGCTGTCAAACAAGTTTACTGAGTTTACTAGGTCAGACATACCACCAAGGTCCATGTCATAAAACATGGTGCCGACGAATCGTTGATTATCATACACGGGGTTAACGATCGAAATGACGATGTTGCCTGAGGCCAAATCTAGGTAAGGTTCGGTAACTTGTTGGCTGCCGGCATTTTTGGCTAAGTTAAACCAAGGACGTTGACGTGGATCGTAATCCGCACCTGGCGTCCAGCTATCGCCGTTCTCAACCATGCTGCCATCTTCTTGGTAGCCGAAACCTGTCAATAAGAAGCTATTTTTCAGGGCTGGCTTTTCAAATACTTGCTTGACGTAATCACGATTGGTTGGATCTAGCTCGACCGTTTCGGCCATGGTTTGGGCAAGATTCTTTCTGTTGCTCATTTCGGAGTTGATGGTGTTTTCAACGCCTAATACCAATTCTTGGATGCTACTGCTAACGAGGCTTTTGACCTCATCACGTACAGTGATCAGCTGTTGTATGCTCAATAAACCGACTGTTAGTAATAACAGCAACGTTGAGGCCGCTACAATCTTATGGCTAAAACGCATTCTTTCTTCCTCTATGGATGAGATAGGAGATTACAAATAGTTACTTTTTGGTTTTGTGTGTAATTCAATGTAAACATTAACACAGCAATATGACAAAAATCACAAAAGTTATGACCTGTGTCACTATTTATTTGTGGTGTTTGGTCTTGAAGGGTTGTATCGGCGCTGGCCTACAAAGACCGCTGCGTTGAGTCAAAACAAGGTATGACACTTGTGTTACTGGATTATGACGAGCGGGGCAATGAAAGGCGTGATAAAAACAACGCAAAAATTAGGCCATTTTCGTCGATTAAAACGGTTGATTATGAGAAAATAACCAAATAGTCAAGAACAGTGCCATTTAAAGAGGTTTCCATGAGCGTTTATGAAATTCGTCACCCTTTGGTTCAACATAAAATCGGTCTGATGCGTAATCAGGCGATGAGTACGCGCGGGTTCCGTCTGTTGGCCGCTGAGGTGGGTAACTTGCTAACTTATGAAGCCACAAAGGATCTTGAGCTTGAAGATTATGAGCAAGACGGATGGTGCGGACCGACGACTTGTCAGCGCATTCGCGGTAAGAAAATTACTGTCGTGCCGATATTACGCGCAGGAATCGGCATGCTAGATGGTGTGCTGGAGCTTATTCCGAGTGCCAAAATCAGTGTTGTGGGCTTATATCGCGACGAAGAAACCCTCGAACCTGTCAGCTACTTTGATAAGCTTGCTAGCGATATTGATCAGCGTATGTCGCTGGTAATTGATCCAATGCTGGCAACCGGTGGCTCGCTGATTGCGACCATCAATCTACTCAAAGAAAATGGTTGTACATCGATTCGTGTACTGGTTCTAGTGGCGGCGCCTGAGGGCATTAAGAAAGTTCAAGAAGCGCACCCTGATGTAGACATTTACACCGCGTCTGTGGACAGCCATTTAGATGAAAATGGCTACATTGTGCCTGGTCTAGGTGATGCGGGTGATAAGATCTTTGGTACCAAATAATTAAGAGCAAGCATTTCCTATGAATACATCAACCAATACGCAAGCTGATAACTTGATGAGTGGCTGGCGCTTGATACTGGCGGGCGCACAAATGCTATTTGTGGCATTTGGCTCTTTAGTGCTGGTGCCTTTGATTACTGGGCTGGATCCGAGTGTGGCGTTGTTTACCGCTGGGCTTGGAACCTTGATCTTCCAATTGACCACCAAGCGCTCAATGCCGGTGTTTTTGGGGTCATCGTTTGCTTTTATCGCGCCGATTATTTTTGCGGTAGAAACCTGGGGGCAGGCTGCCACCATGGGAGCGCTGTTTTGCGCGGGTCTAGTTTATGTGCTGCTGTCCGTTTTAGTTGCTTTGCGCGGTCCTGGCTTCTTGCATCGCTTATTGCCTCCTGTGGTCACGGGCCCAATTATCATGGTGATTGGACTAGGCTTGGCGCCTGTCGCCGTCAACATGGCGCTTGGTAAAGCAGGGGATGGCTCAGCACAATTATTCCCTTATGCGGATGCGATTTTAGTCTCTATGCCTGCGCTGGTGACCACCTTGTTGGTGGCAACCTATGCTAAAGGTGTGTTTCGCTTAGTGCCTATTATTGCTGGTGTTGTGGTCGGTTATGTGGTGTCTTTGTTGACTGGGTTGGTAGAGTTTGGTGCGGTGCAATCTAGCGACTGGGTCAGTGTGCCAAGCTTTGTGATGCCTGAATTCCACTTGGCGGCGATTTTGTTTATGTTGCCAGTGGCCATTGCACCTGCGATCGAGCACGTGGGCGATGTGCTAGCGATCGGTAGTATTACCGGTAAAGACTATGTACAAAAGCCAGGCTTACACCGTACTTTATTGGGTGATGGCTTAGCGACGTCTGCGGCGTCATTATTTGGTGGTCCACCGAATACAACTTACTCTGAAGTGACGGGCGCCGTGATGCTAACGAAGGCATTTAACCCTGTGATTATGCTTTGGGCAGCCGGTTTTGCTATTAGCTTGGCCTTTATTGCTAAGTTTGGTGCTCTATTACAGACCATCCCCACGCCTGTTATGGGCGGTATCATGATTCTGCTGTTTGGTTCGATTGCCGGTGTCGGGATGAATATCTTGGTCAAAGCGCGTGTTGATTTAGCTGCGCAGCGTAATTTGGTCATCGTGGCGGTAACGCTGGTATTTGGTATCGGTGGTATGACGCTGGGTAATTCAGATTGGCACTTACAAGGTGTGAGCCTGTGTGGTCTGGTGGCGATTGTATTGAACTTAATCTTGCCTCATGCAGATAACACACAAGACTTGCATGAAGAGCAGGAAGTGGTAGAGGATATCGTGCATCATCACGACTAATTGCTACTGAGTAGACGCAAGTCCTTTTGCGAACTCAACATTTGTTAAGAGGCTGACGGGCTAGGGTGTAACCACTCTAGCCCGTATTTTTTCCAAGAGCGGGTGACATGCTCTTGTTCATCCAGTACTAACCATGGCTCATAGCCATCGGCTTTGATGCGCGCAACAATGCTTTGCTTGCATTCTTCATAGGGCAGTTTGGCGGCTTGGCTGGTAGGCCAGTAAATAGCATCGAAGGCGATATTGTTATTGAGCATCCACTCTAACGAAGCGTGATAGTGGCTGGCTGGCAAGCTCGAGAACAGTAGTATTTTCTCACCAATCTTTTGTAGTTGATTAGCAAGCTTATAAATCCCTTCAATCATCGGGGCGATATTATTGTGTTCCTTGGCTGTTGGTAAGGCGTCACCGTCCTGGTGTAGATGCTGAAACAGCTCAGGCTTAAATGCTGCCAGAGTACCGTCCAGGTCTATGATTACGGCGCTGTGCTTCATGGTGTCGGTTTCACTCATAAGAATCGATTGTGAGCCCACACCATACGGGGATTATTTGACGTTTTGATGACAAGTGTTTCGTTTGAAACTGCTGTCATTTCGTTTGAGTGTTTTTCAATCAGTTTGCCAAAAAAAGACCCAGCCTAAGCTGGGTCTTTTTTTGGCGATGGCGATAGGCGAGGAGGTTGGCAGGTCTCACTCGGCTGAGTAAATATCCCAGCGTTGTTGCTCTTCAACAGTTTGCGCAAAGATATCCGCCACTACGCGACGGTTTTGTTCGCGGCCATTAGCAGTTTCATTCGGTGCAATCGGCTGGGCTTCGCCATAACCAACGCTTTCAATGCGGCTAGGATCGATGCCAAATTGCTGAGTCAATACTAATGCCACTGCATCGGCACGACCTTGGGATAGGTTTAGGTTGTAAGTGCTTTTGCCTTGGTTGTCAGTGTGGCCTTCGATGACCGCGTTAGAGCCAGGGTTTTGTTTTAGAAAATCAGCGATTTTCTTTACTTCCGAATAATAAATCGGTTTTACATCGGTTTGATTGACGTCAAAGTAGATTTCCAATTTAGCTGACATCAATACGTTGTCTTGTCGTGAGCAGCCGTCATTGTCAACAGCTGCACCCAGCGTTGTGTTGGGGCAAAAATCACGGACGTTTACGACGCCGTCTTGGTCTTGGTCGCCGATTTTATCCTGAATACTGTCTTTGTTTTGATAAAGTTCATCAGCATACAAGGTGCTGCTCGCAACCATGGCTGCAAGAGCAAATGCGGAAGCTTTAAGAGGGAAAAGTGGCATGGTGAATTCCTTCGAATAGTTAACTGTTAAATAAACTATAGAGCGGAAGCGTCCGTGCCTCTAGGCAGGAATTGTAGCGCAAGCGTACGCTACAAACCTTTTTGTAAACAAATGTAAACGTTACCAGCTGCCTGTGTTTTCCATTGAAGCCCATGGTTCTTTTGGCTCTAGAGAGCCGTCTTGTTGCAGTATTTCGATTGAGATGCCGTTAGGATCTTTAACAAATGCCATGTGGCCATCACGCGGTGGACGCAGGATGGTAACACCCATATTTTGTAGGTTTTCACACACCGCATAGATATCGGACACAGCAAAGGCAAGGTGGCCGAATTGGTCGCCGCCAGTGTAGCTTCTATCATCCCAGTTGTGGGTTAATTCAACTTCTGGTGCGCCTTGTTCTGCGGCGTAGTACATCAGTGAAAACTGGCCCTTTTCACTGTCATAACGGCGAGTTTGAATAAGATTAAGGCCTTTGGTGTAAAACTCATGACTTGCTTCAGGATCGGCGGTGCGAATCATGGCATGTAGATAGCGAATGCTCATTTGGATGTCTCCCCTTGGTAAATTCTGCTTATATTATTGGAACTTACGGGTAGGGGCAAAACACTGGATGAGGTTACAGAGACTTTCCTCAATCTTCCCAGACGTAGCGAATTGGCTCGCCAAAGTCGTCGTAGATCACTTTCTTTTTGGGGCCGCTATTGCGCTTGATTTTTGGAGCGGGTTGTTTTTTATCTGCTTTGCGTTGCTGAATGGCGGCGACGATATGATTTAATGGCGTTCGATCTTTTTTGGGCTCGATAAACCCCATGTGGCTCGTGTTATACTTGCCATCTTGCAAACCGGAAGCGCCCATTTCGACTTGTTCAATTTCGCCTTGTTGGCGAATGAAGCTCTCGATCTGAGATTCGATTTCCTTTCGAGTTTGTGCCTTTGTTTTCGTTGGTTTTGTCATAACGTTTCAATCGTATCGGTCGTCGTGACGGTTATTAAGTGCCACAAACCATTCATACTAATAGCAAGAGGTCGCTAGTGTCTATTGTCAATTTAATTGTTCATGAAGTTCAAAAAGCAGAAGGTGAGTCCAAGGCGCTATTGATTGCGCGCCCCGACGAGAACCCCATCGACGTAGAGGCGGAGCAGCTAGCAGCAAAGGTTACCAATCTGTTTAACCGTTCGGGTATGAATACGGGTCAGTTTTCTAACCCAGAGGGCAGCGCTGAAGGCAGCAAATTACCAGCGTTATTGCATCAGCACTTCAACGGCGAAGGGTTCGATGATTTTGCCGCTTTTACTAAGGCTTGTGCTGCGGAATATGTGCGTTTTCTTGAGCCTGTGACCGATGCCGAAGGTGGTTTGCTGTGGTTTAACCATTATGAGCTTGGCGGCGCGCACTTCTTATTTATCGTATTGCTTAAGCGTAAAGCCGGCATCACCTTGGGTGAAGACTTAAGTTTTGCTCAGGTGAACCAGCTGGAAACGGATAAATTACATATGGCAATGCGCGTGAATTTGTCGGCGTATCATGATCGTGACGATACACGCTATATCGCTTTTCGCTTTGGTAAAGCGCCTAAGTGGGAGAGTGAATATTTCACTCAATTTATTGGTTGTGATGAGCCGAAGGTGGCAGCTAAAGAGACGCGTAAGTTGGTAGAAGCGGCTTCGGCGTTTTGTCAGTCACAGTCTATGCCAGCTAAAACAGCAAACGAGTTTAAAAAGGCTGTTGCAGAGCAATGTCTTGAAAAAGCGGAAGAGCGTGAGCCGTTAGAGCTATCAGATATCGCACGCCAGATTGAATCTCGCTTTTCCCCTGAGCAAGCATCGCAGTTTATTGAAATTGCGGAGTCAGATGCCTTTCAGGTCGAAAAAGAGATCTTTGTGGAAAAAGCAGCACTTAAAAAGCTCACTCGTGCGTCGGGTTCAAACCGCTCCTTGACGCTAAGTTTTGATACAGAGCTACTAGGTGACAGCATTGAATTTAATGCCGACACCGGTGAGCTCAAAATTAAAGAGTTGCCACGCAGCTTACTTAAGCAGCTTATGTCACTTGAGGGCTAATAACGCCTCGAGTTCTTTCATGGAGTTAAAGGTCGCACTGGCGCCTGCCGCTAGCTGAGCGTCGCGACTGATCACATCGCTGTAGGCCAGTACTGTGGCGCCTGCCGCGACACCCGCACGAATGCCAGCGACAGAATCTTCGATGACAATGCAGTGTTCTGGTGCCACATTAAGTGCGGCGGCGGCTTTTAGATAGAGGTCCGGTGCTGGTTTGCCGTGTTCGACATCGTCAACAGCAAAGCGCGTGCTGAAGGTTTCGGTTAGCCCGATCAGCTCAAGCTTTAGGTTCATTTCATGGCGATTTGCATTGGTTGCCATGGCGATGGGCTTGTCGATTTTGCTCAACAGTTGGCGCACGCCTTGAATGGGTTCAAGATGGCTTAATATGCTGCTGTGGAAAGCTTGGCGGTATTGCTCCAAAAAGCCGTTGGGGACTGAGCGCCCCAGCATTTGCTCGACCAACTGCATGTTTTCGGCGGTGGTGAAGCCTGCAAATTGGGTGTGCATGGTGTGATCGTCCAAATCAAGCCCAATTTCGCGTAGTTGCTGCTTAAGAATTTGTGACGATAGCGATTCGGTGTCGACGATGACGCCATCACAGTCAAATAGTATCGCTTCGTAGGAATAGGTCATGATCTCTCCAGCAAGTAAGTGGAGGAGTCAGTTTAGCGGCCTTAGTGAAAGAAAGGGAGGGGTGTTATTTTTTTTCTCCCCTAGTGCAATATTCTTGTGCAAAATAGTAAATAACGGTCACACATAAGTTAAACGATGTGTGAACTCACGCTGTGTCGTTTGGCAAGCAGTGCTGATGCATTGACTAGACTGAAGCTCGCCTTGATCGTTTTGACGATTTTTTTGGCAACATTTGTAAGTTTTTTACGAGATGCGCTTGGTTTGGTTGCATAGCCCCATTTTGCTAATGTCGCTTCGTATTGCTCTTGTGAGTCCAGTGTTTTCTTAGGTGAGCCGGTGTAGTGCAAGTTGTAAAGTGCGCTAACGTTGACGTCTTCTGATGTATACATAGTGTGCTCCTTAGGGTTTAAAATGTAGTTTTATTACAACATTTTTAGATTATCGCGTTGTGTCGTTTTAAGCAAACGATGCTTTTTCATCAAATAGGTTAGTTTTTTTCAACAATTAGGGTGTCTATGTCTCAATATCGTTCACTGGCTCAGGTAGGAAAAGAGTGGGTCTTTCGTCGCGAAGAGCCATTTGTAAGTGAGGACGATCGCGCTGCGATTTTGCTGTTGAGTGAAGTGGGTGGTGCCAACATTTGGCGAGACTATGTCTCAGCAGATTTTCTGTTTCCAGATCAATTCAGCCGTGAGGTATGGGTGAATACGCATATTCAAGATACTGCTGAGTGGGAGTCTACTTGGGAATCGGATGCAGCGGCTTTGCCTGAGGCTGTGTTGGAGTATGTCGGCTCTTGGGGAGTGGATACGAAAGTCTATTTTTGCTGTCATTCAGATTTGGTTTTAGAGACCACGTGGGGTGTCTTCCAGCGTGCTTGGAAAGCCTTTTTATTTCTCGATAGTGATGCCATTTTGATCGGACGTAAGAAAAAGCAGGCACTGCAGTTCTGTGAAAATGGGCTGGTGTCGTTGCTTCAGCGTCCGGCTTAATTGGTTATTTGCTTTCATCTAAAATGGCAAAAGACAGGCAGGTGCTAAACAGCACCGCGCCACCCCAAATAGGCGGTGTTGGGAATAGTACTAATATGCCGCCTGTGGCAGTCCAGAGGCTGCGCACAAGACGTTTCTTAGCTCGGTAGCGCTTGCTGATACGACGGTAATGAGCGTGGGATTCTAGGCGGTCTAAAAAGACAAACTCTTTTTGCTGCCAATCAGGCAGGATTCGTTGCAGGCTGCTGTGCCAATAAAAGTATAACAGTAGGCTTGCCATAGTCGCCTCCAGAGAGTGTGAGTCGCCTTGATAAAGTAGTAATGCAAGCCTTAAGTGTAGGTGTTTATACTGCTTTTGCTGTAAAAGTTATGTTGCGTTTAGTTGTGTTAACGTGAGTTAGGGTGACGCTTACGGCTCATTAGACTGTGTTCATTAAATGTCTGGTAATACTGTGCCAGCACTTGGCTCTGTGATGTAAGACCCGCTTGGGCGAGCAGCATGGCCATGACTTCGGCTGTGGCAAATTGATTGTCATGTTTGGCGTGGCGAACCTTAAAGGATCGTTGCGTATCATCGCTTATGGCAAAGGTGGCCAGCGGGTCTAGCCAGCGACTTTGATGGAGCATTTTGCTTGCTAAGCGCCATGTAGCATCCAGCACAATAATATGGAGTGGGTCTTCTGCGCTAGCATTTGGTAGCGCCTCTAAGTGGCGTCCTTGTTCAAGGCGTCGTTCGGTAGCGGGATACAGTACTAGGCTGCGCTCCTTAAATGTCTCAATACGCTTGAGTAAGCCTGGGTCAGGCTCGGTCCGAGACCAGAGGTAAGCTTGTGTCTGCTCTGGAAATAGATCGGCAATTAATCGACCGCTGTTGGTTGGCTTGTGGATCTCGGTATAGTGGTACAGCAGAGTAATTTCAATGTCGCACGATTGTACTTGGCGCTGATCACAATAGCAGGCAAATTGTGCCATAAGACATGACGGGCAGCGCTCGGCATTGGCGCCACGCGCGACAAAAGCTCTTTGGCTGTTTTGTTTGGCTTGTTGGCGCAGGTTATCCACGCAGTGCAGAGGGTGTTTAAGATGGTTAGTCATGTCTTTTTGCTAAGCTGAACGGGTCATTTTTAAAGGAGGCAGTGTGACGCTTTGTGCGGCAATAATCCATTGAAAATCAGGTGTATTTACGAAAAATATGCAAATTTGGTGGAATCAAGAGTCATGCTGTCATCGTGCTCTATGCTGTTTTAAAAACTCCAGCTAAGGTGGCATCAGTAGAGTTTTAAAAATGAGTAGTCTATGAGTCGTTACATCTCGCCGGTCCTGTATGTGCTTTTAATGTTACTAGGGTGTGCGGCGTTTGTTTCTATAGCGGGTGTACGCGTTGGGGTGTTAGAGCCAGCGGCCGCTTTTTCTTTATTGCGAAAAACCGTTTTCGCAGCCTTTGCTTTATCCCTGTTAACGGTTGTTGCTTTAATCGTATGCCGTAACGAAAGCAGTGCTGCCAACAGTCGACGTTTTTTTATATTGGTCGGTGTTGTGTCGTTTGTTTACAGTGCTATGTGGGCGATGCTGTACCTGCAAAAGTCTAAACTCCCCGATATTTATGATGTCACGACAGATCTACAAAATCCTCCTGTCTTTATCAATGTCGGCTTTTTGCGTAACGCTGACGAGCATCCTCTGACGTATAATCGTGCTTGGGCTGAATTGCAGCAAGAGGCATACCCTGATGTGCAACCACTTCTGCTTGAGCAGAATTTTAAGCAAGCTTACGTTGAGACGTTGGCGTTAGTGCGTGAGCGTGGTTGGGACTTGGTGGCGCAGTATCCAAGCGCTGGCGTCATTGAGGCGACCGCTCGTACCCCCATTTTTGGTTTGCGCAATGATGTCGTGATCCGTATTACGCGCCAGCAACGCAATGAGGTGCGTATTGATATGCGCGCATGCTCTCGGGCTGGTAAATCTGATCATGGTTACAACGCTGAATTGATTAAAAGTTTTATGGGCGACCTAGAGCGACGCTCGGCGCCTAATTCGCCCTTAGCGATGAATTTGCGTCGTTAAGGTTGAGCGCTATTTAATCAGGCGAGGCTTTTCGCTAGACTAAGCGATCATTATCTAGGGAGTGATGATTGTGAACCGTCGAGCTCAACAAAAAACTGCGACGCGTGCCAAAATTAAGCAGGTGGCGCAACGGGCCTTTTTCGAACACGGCATTGAGCCGACCACTACACGTGAAATCAGTCGCTTAGCGGGTGTAGCTGTGGGCACATTTTTTGTCCACTTTGCCGATAAGCTTGAGCTAGTCAGAGAGATCTATTTTGATGCAATGGACGGCGCCCTTAAAAGTACCGTCGGTCTTCATTCTCCAACACCTTCCCCCACCGAATACATTCAGCAAGTTGCCAAAACCCTGTTTCCTTTTTATGGCCAGTACGGCGAGTTTACCCGCCAGATAATGCTCGATAGCGTTATACAGGGCGGTTTTCACCATCAACAGACAGCCTCTATGAAAGAGGGTGTGGTTAATCGCTTTATGGAAGTAGGGGTGGATCAGAAAACTGCCAATATCTTTGCTGAGAACATATTGGCCAATTACTGGTTGGTATTTATGGAGTGTTTGCCTGAGAACCGCTTTGCGGACGCTCAGGTACTGGCACGACTAGAGACGTTGAATTTGCCTTTTACCGTGTCGTTTAACAATGCTCTTGCAGCGCGTTAGGGCTTTATCTGAGCGCGTTGGCCTTGCGATAAGGGCCTTGGTAATCAAACAGTAGCTGGGTCACGCGCCAATGCTGCTTCACTTGCTCGGCGATGACAAAGTCGGGGCAAGGTAAGTGCTCAAAAAATGGTTGTACTTGTGTGGCGCGTTCAAATTCTAGCGGCTGACTGCCTTGGGCAATGCGTCGGCCAAATTCTTCATTGAAGCGAGTCAGCTCTTTTTTGTAATCAAAATTAAAGCGTTGCTTGAGCTCCTCAGCGTCTTCATCATGATAGCGAATCGTCAGTACGTTGCCTTGGATTGTGGGGCTAATGGCTTGGCAGCGCAGGACTTTGTGACCTTTTAGGTTGAGTGCTTTTTTCAAGATGTCATCAGGGTCGATCAAGCGCTCATGACAGTGTTGGCAATGCCGCGCTGCGATATCGTTTTCTTCATTGCAGTGCGGGCAACGCTTGAATACAAAGCGGTAGTCGCATTGGAATTCGCCGTCGGGCGTTTCTACCAGCCCTTGGCAACGTCTACCGTAATGTTCCAGTAGCGTTCCGTCACTGGCTTTTTTGCCCCAGAACATATTTTGAAAGCTGCATTGGGGGCATTCAACCTGCACTAACTGACTTTGAGGGTTAGGTTTGCTGCTGCCTATTTCGGGCTGAAAAATATCGTAACCACTGTTGGTGTAATCGAGTACTAGGCAATCTTTTTTTTCCGGTGCCAGACGCAAGCCTCGGCCCACCATTTGCTGAAACAAGCTGACCGATTCAGTGGGTCTAAGTAGTGCAATAACATCCACATGTGGGGCATCGAAGCCTGTGGTAAGCACCGATACGTTGACCAGATATTTCACCTGCTGAGCTTTGAAATCACAAATGATCTTATCGCGCTCTTGGTTGCTTGTGTTGGCGGTGACAAGGCGGCTTTCTGCTCGGGGCAGGTAGCCCATAATCTCTATGGCATGCTCGACGGTACTGGCAAATATCATCACACCTTTGCGCTCTAGTGAGCGTTCGATGATTTGCTCGCAGATGGCTTGGGTGACGCGAGGATGTTGCTTGACCAGTTCGTTGAGTTGTTGCTCTCTGGGCTGATCGGCGTCCTGATGAGATTCTAGTCCGCTAAAGTCGTAATGGGCGATGGCGGCATCAAATACCTTAGGTTCGGTCAGATAGCCGTCTTTCACAAGGCGTCTTAGAGGAAGTTCGTAGATGCATTTTTGGAAAAAAGGAGTGTCTACGTCGCGGAAAAAGCCCCAGTAATGTTGCTTGTAAATCCAGCCGCTATCAAGACGGTAGGGAGTTGCAGTCAGGCCGAGAACTTTGAGTTTAGGATTAAGTGCTTTGAAATGCGCAATCGCCTCGTGATACTGACCTTGCTCAGCTTTCGGGATGCGGTGGCATTCATCAATGATCAATAAGGAGAGCGGGGCTTGATTGTCCTCCAGGCCACGCGCCAAGCTCTGAATGCTGGCAAACGTCACTTTGTGCTCAAGGTCTTTGCGCTTTAATCCCGCAGAGTATATGCCAGCATCGACACCCAGCTCTGTCAGTTTTTGGTGGTTTTGCTGAACCAGCTCCTTGACGTGGGTTAAGCAAATCACCTTATGGCGTGCTAAGCGGCAGATTTCGGCGATTACTAAGCTTTTGCCGGCGCCGGTGGGTAAAACAATAACGGCTGAGTCATCGCTACCGCGAAAGTGCGTGAGCGTGGCATCGACGGCTTCTTGTTGATAGTCACGAAGTTGATACACGGCAAAAGTTCCACAAAAAGACTGTACAGCGCGGCACGCTACAGTATCATCTGTCGGTTTACAATGCTTCTAAGGTTTCATCTATGAGCGCCATTGCTCCTTTTACCAGTGACACGCCCTTTGACCAAGTGGTAAGCGATATCCGCGAAAAAGGTTGGAGTGTCACCGACGGGTTCTTTTCACCTGCTTTGATTGACGCCTTGATGGCGGATGTAGAAGAGCTTGATAATGCTTATATGCATCAAGCGGGTGTAGGGCGCAAAACCGATCATCAAGTCGCTCTTGATCGTCGCCGTGATTACATTCGCTGGATCGATCCAGAAACACCTGCTCGTACGGTATTTTTAGATGCTATGCGGGATTTAAGGGTAGAGTTTAATCGCCGCTTGATCTTAGGTTTGTGGGATTATGAAGCGCATTTTGCGCGCTACGAAGAAGGGGCATTTTACGAAAAGCATTTAGATGCTTTTAAGGGTAAAAGCAACCGAGTGCTGTCCACCGTGCTGTACCTTAACGAAGATTGGCAAAGTGATGATGGTGGCGAATTAATTTTATTTGATGAGCATGATCATAATCAGGCGGTAGGTCAGTACGCGCCGCTGAAAGGGCGTCTTGCGGTGTTTCTAAGTGAGGCCTTTCCTCATGAGGTGCTTAAAGCCAAGCGAACTCGTCACAGCATTGCGGGCTGGTTCCGTGTGAACAACAGCATCCAAAATATTGTTGATCCGGATCAATAAAATTCGCAAAACATGCCTGTTTTCTCTATAATGCGCGCCTTCAATTAAAGGCTCTGGTTTTACGTTCCAGATCGCATTAGGAGAGAATAACGTGTCAAAAGTTGTAGTATGTGCCCTGTACAAATTCGTGCAGTTAGATAATTACCAAGAACTGCGCGAACCGCTGCGTCAATTACTGGAAGACAATGGTGTGCGTGGTACTTTGTTGCTCGCCAACGAAGGCATCAACGGTACCGTTGCTGGCAGTCGTGAAGGCATTGATGCCATGTTAGCTTGGTTGGCGCAGCAGCCTGGCCTTGATAACATTGGTTACAAAGAATCGTACGACGATGAAATGCCGTTTTACCGCACCAAAGTAAAACTGAAAAAAGAAATCGTGACCATGGGCGTTGAAGGTGTGGATCCACGTAAAGTGGTCGGCACTTACGTTAAGCCAAAAGATTGGAACGCACTGATTTCTGATCCAGATGTTGTGTTGATCGATACCCGTAACGATTACGAGTTCCAAATCGGTACGTTCGAAAACGCGGTCAACCCAAAAACCGATACCTTCCGTGAATTCCCAGACTACGTTAAAGAAAACCTAGATCCTGAGAAAAACAAGAAAGTAGCGATGTTCTGTACCGGCGGTATCCGCTGTGAAAAATCGACTGCTTACTTGAAAGAGCAGGGTTTTGAAGAGGTGTATCACCTTGAAGGTGGCATTCTTAAGTATTTAGAAGAAGTGCCTGAAGACGAAACCATGTGGCAAGGTGAATGCTTTGTGTTTGATAACCGTGTATCGGTTAACCACAAACTGGAAAAAGGCGAATACGACCAGTGTCATGCGTGTCGTATGCCAATCACTGAAGAAGAAAAGCAAGATGAGCGCTTTGAGCAAGGCGTAAGCTGTCCGCATTGTTTTGATAAGTACACTGACGAGCAGCGCCGCCGTTTTATCGAGCGTGAGCGTCAAGTGCAATTGGCGAAACAGCGTGGCGAAGCCCACATCGGTGCTGAAGTGGTTGATGCGGTTGAGAAGCATCGCCGTGAAAAAGAAGAAGAGCGTGAGCGCCAGCGTCAAGCAGGTCAATAAGCTTTCTCGCAACGATAAGATGCGATAGCTAAAAGGTCAGCCCGTGCTGGCCTTTTTTGTTTATTTCTTTTCTGACTGAAAAAGCTTAAAATTCAAAACATTACCAAGTTGTCCTAAGAGTCGCTTTTGAGCATACTCCAGGCTCTAAACTGCTGAATTCAGCCCAACAAAAAGTAACGATACTGTCCGCATGAGCTACCAAGTACTCGCACGTAAATGGCGTCCGCAAACCTTCCTAGAAATGGCAGGTCAAGATCACGTACTCCAAGCACTGGTTAACGCATTGCGCCAGCAGCGTTTGCACCATGCCTATTTGTTTACCGGTACCCGCGGGGTCGGTAAAACCACCATCGCACGTATCTTTGCCAAATGTCTAAACTGTGAAGTGAAGGGGATTTCGCCGGAGCCTTGTGGTGAGTGTGACAGTTGTCGTGAAATTGCCGAAGGGCGTTTTGTCGATTTGATCGAGGTCGATGCGGCCTCGCGTACTAAAGTAGAAGACACCCGTGAACTACTGGAAAACGTACAATATGCTCCGACACGCGGTCGTTTTAAAGTTTACTTGATAGACGAAGTGCACATGCTCTCGAGTCACTCGTTCAATGCGCTACTAAAAACGCTGGAAGAGCCCCCAGAGCATGTGAAGTTTTTGTTGGCGACCACGGACCCACAAAAATTACCGGTGACCATCTTGTCACGTTGTCTGCAGTTTAACTTAAAAAATATGTCGCCACAGCGCGTGGTCGACTACCTGCAGACGATTCTGACAACTGAACAAGTGAGCTTTGATCAGCCATCTTTATGGCAGATCGGTCAAGCGGCTAATGGCAGTATGCGAGATGCGTTAAGTCTAACGGATCAAGCGATTGCTTTTGGTGACGGTCAAATTACCGAAACCGGTGTCACCTCGATGCTGGGTTTGGTGAATCAAACTCAGATTTTATCGTTGCTTGAATTGGTGGCTGCCAAAGATGCGGCCGGCACATTGGCCAAGGTTGAGCAACTGGCGGATTATCAGCCAGATTTTCAATCTATTTGTGGCGCCTTGCTCGATGCATTACACCGCATAGCGATCGAGCAACAAGTGCCGGGCGTATTGGTCGATCAAATGGGTGACTTGGCGCGTATTCAGCAATTAGCGCAATCCATCTCACCGGAAGAAACTCAGGTGATGTACCAAAGTTTGTTGGTGGGTAAACGTGATTTGCCATTGGCGCATACCATTCGCTCAGGCTTTGAAATGTTGATGCTGCGCTTAATTGCCTTTCGTCCTGCGGGATCAATGGTGCCAAGCTATCAAGCACCAGCACCAGCACCAGCACCAGCGCCTGCACCAGCACCAGCACCAGTTTCTCCTGCGCCAGAAATGCCAGCACCAGAAGAAGCCGCTAGTGATGCTTCTCCTGAGCCAGAAGTAAGTCCTACAGTCGCTATGCCAGCACCACAAGTCTCGCCTCAAGCGCCTGTTGCGCCTGCACAACCTGTGGTAGAAGAGCATCCGCCTTGGGAAGACGCGCCGTCAGAGCCAAGTATTCAACCGTCGGCGGTAGAGCCTTTACCAGTGAACAGCATGCCTGCGCCAGAAGTGCTCGCTGCAGATGAACCGGCGCCAGAAGAGGTTGTTTCAGAAGTGGCTGCTCCAAAGCCCACCAAGGACTCGGCCAAACGCTTATCAGATATGCTCACCAGTGCAGACAGTGCGGTGGAAGAAGAGAGCGATGAAGAGGCCGATGAGCGTGCCATTGCTGAGACCGAAGACCCTTATGCCATGTCAGCAAGCTTAATCGATGCGGTATCAGAAGAGGCTGCGCCAGCGTCGCAAAAGCTGCAGCCAATTCCAGATACGGTGGCTCAGCCAGCATTAGGTATGGCGTTACCTGAGATTAACCACTACCAAGAGATGACGATGAATCTTTGGTGGTTGGTGGCGCCGCGCTTGAAATTAACAGGATTGGTCCAAAATATAGCCATGAACTCCTGTTTGATCGATGCGTCAGAGCAGGGGATTAAGCTTCAAGTGCCGCTAGAGTACGGGCACATGCTCAATCAAGCGCGTTACGAGCAAATTAAAAACGAATTATCTGACTTCTTCCAGATGCCGGTACCTTTGATTATTGATACCTTGGCAGAAGTAGAAGGGGTCACAGCAGAAGAATTCGCTGCCAGCAAACGCGCCGAAGCATTGCAGGCAGCAATCGATCATTTGAATACTCACCCGCTGGTACAAGCCTTAGCGCAGACCTTTGGTGGGCAAGTACTGTACGATACTGTAAAAGTAAAAGCTTAGACTCAATATTGGAGAGAGATATGTTTAAAGGTGGTATGGGCAACATGATGCGCCAAGCGCAGAAAATGCAGGAAAACATGCAGAAAGTCCAAGAAGAAATCGGCAATATGGAAGTCGAAGGCCAAGCCGGTGCCGGTCTTGTGAAGATCACCATGACGGGCCGTCACGATGTTAAACGCGTTTCGATCGATGACTCTTTGTTTGAAGACGATAAAGAAATGCTAGAAGATCTCGTTGCAGCGGCTATCAACGATGCAGTACGCAATATCGATGCGACATCAAAAGAGAAAATGGCAGCAGCGACAGACGGTATGCCAATTCCTCCTGGCTTTAAAATGCCATTCTAGGAGCTTTGTTTGTTTAGCCCATTAATTAAAGAATTGATTGATTCATTGCGCTGTCTTCCCGGTGTCGGGCCCAAGTCGGCGCAAAAGATGGCGCTTTACCTGCTCGAACGTGATTCGCAAGGCGCTGATCGCCTTGCGCAATCATTACGTGAAGCACTGGACAAAGTTGGGCGCTGTAATCAATGTCGCACATTGACAGAAGATAATCTTTGTCAAATTTGTGCTGACGAGGATCGTAACCGTTCGCGTCTATGCATCGTAGAAACCCCTGCGGATGTCATTGCGATCGAAACCACGAAACAGTTTGATGGCATCTACTTTGTGTTGATGGGGCATTTGTCGCCCATAGACGGCATAGGCCCAGAAGAATTAGGTCTTGAGCGTCTGGACAGTATTACCGCCCAAGAGGGGGTAGAAGAAGTCATTATCGCAACCAATAGTACCGTAGAAGGCGAAGCAACCTGCCATTACATTGCAGACATGCTTAAACCTAAAGGTATCGACGTCAGCCGCATCGCCCAGGGCGTGCCCATGGGTGGCGAATTAGAATACGTTGACGGCAATACGTTAGCGTTGGCATTAGAAGGCCGGAAAAAACTCTAACATGGATATACAAAATCAAACCCTAGACATCGTCTGGGTCGATACTGACAGCGCTTTACGCAAGTGGTGTGAGTATTGGTCAACACTTTCTTTTATCGCCGTGGACACGGAGTTTGTACGTCGTACTACTTATTACCCAGTGACTGGTTTGATTCAAGTGTCTGAGGGTCAGCAAGCGGTGCTGATTGACCCGCAAACGATCAGCGATTGGGCGCCATTACGTGAGCTGATGGTCAACCAAGATGTGATGAAAGTGTTCCATGCTTGCTCTGAAGATTTAGATGTATTCGATCGTTTAGTCGGTGTATTACCAACGCCGTTTTACGACACTCAGATCGGCGAAGCTTTTGCTTCGGCACAGTGGTCATTGAGCTACGTCAAACTGGTAAAAGAATACCTTGATATCGATGTTGCGAAAGACGAAACGCGTTCGGACTGGACTTTACGACCGTTAACGGATGCCCAAAAACGCTACGCTGCTCTAGACGTGATTTACCTCGCTGAACTCTATCCGATGCAAATCGAGCGCTTAACTACCAAGCAAATGCTTGATTGGGTGTTAGAGGACTGCGAAAGCCTTAAATGGCAATATCAGCAAAACAACGATCCAGAGCAAAACTGGGACGGTGTCAAAGCTGCTTGGCGTTTAAAACCTAAGAGCTTAACCTTGTTACGTCGTTTATTTATTTGGCGTGATGAAAGGGCTCGCGAAAGCGATGTGCCTAAAGGTCAGATTTTAAAAGACCGCACCTTATGGTCACTGGCGAAAACATTGCCTGATAATGCTCGAGATGTGGGACAAGCAGAAGACATTACCCCGAAGCAAGTCCGTCTCTATGCCAATACAGTGATTGAGCACGTCGCTCTGGTCAATGAGTTGAGTGCGGACGAGTATCAAAACGCTCTTCCAGCACCACTGCCTTCAGACGCAGGGGATTTATCCAAAGCCATGCGCAGTCACCTAAAAGCACTCGCGCAGCAGCTTGAAGTGGCGCCAGAGGTGGTGTTAAAACGCAAACTTTTGGATCCGCTGATGCGACATATTTATGAAGGTTCGCCAATGGACTGGTCAAATCCTGTCTTTAATGGTTGGCGTAAAGAAAAGGTTGTCGCGCCTTTGTTAGAAAAATTTGCTAACTGATTATATGACCCATTGAGTATCGACCATGAAACACATGATTATTGAGATTTTTCGCTCATCAAAGAAAGACGAAATGTATCTCTACGTAGAAAAGCAAAAAGGCTTGAAAGACGTTCCTGAGGCGTTAATGGAACGCTTTGGTGAAGGCGTCAGCGTGATGACCATGCTGATAAAACCGGAGCAAAAGCTCGCCCGTGCCAATGCCAAAGATGTGATGGATTCTATTGTAGAAAAAGGCTTCTACCTACAAATGCCACCTGCACGTGAAGAGTACCTGCTGGATTTGTATAAAGCCCCAACGGAAGCGCGTTACTAATGATCGCTAAGCGTTATGAACCGTTTTGGAAAACCACACCCATGGCACAGATGACGACCCAAGAATGGGAGTCACTGTGCGATGGCTGTGGTAAGTGCTGTTTGCAGAAGCTTGCCGATGATGAAACAGACGAGGTGTACTACACCAATCTGTCGTGTCATCAGCTCGACATTGGCGCATGTCGCTGTAAAGTCTATGACAAGCGTTTAGAAAAAGTTGAAGGCTGCTTGTCATTGACGCCAGAAGACGTGTCTAAGTTTGATTGGCTGCCGGATACTTGTGGCTATCGAGTGCTGCATGAGACGGGTGATTTACCAAACTGGCATCCGCTGGTAGTGGGCAGTGACCGCGAAATGAAACGTCAAGGTCTTAACGTAAGTCACTATGCTGTTAACGAAAACACCGTTGACGAAGAAGACTGGCAAGAACATATTATTAAATGGGTACACGGAATGCCCGAGCCTTACGATCCCAGTTAGGGCCAAAACCTACCCAACAATTAAATCAGTGGCTGAGGAGTAGTCGATGTTTGTGAAAAAGTACGTGAAAGCCTGTATCGTTTCGACTCTTCTGCTGCTGTCCCCGTGGTCGGTTGCGGACACGCAATTTCGCTTAATTGTCGATGCGTCGGGTAGCATGCTGATCAATGACCCAGACAAGCTAACGGCCGAGGCGCTCAAGCTAATTTCAGACTTAGCGCCTGAGCAGCGTGCCTCTTTAGGCGTTTGGCTGTTTGGTGAGCGCTCCCGAGTGCTACTGCCCGAATCACTGATCAATAATCAAACCAAATCTAGATTAAACGATGCCATTGGTCGCTATGAGCCCGGTGATCTAAAGACCGACCTAGAATCTGTTATCCGTTTATTGCTGCAAACCCCTGATAGCGTTAAGTTGGCGCCTGACTATGATCGTCATTGGATCTTAGTGACGGACGGTATGGTTGATGTCAGTTTGGACGATGCGGTCAATGAAGCCTCGCGCAACCGTATCCGCTCAGATTTGGCGACCGAGCTCGCTGAGCGTGGTATTCATTTACATACCATTTCCATGACCGGCTATACCGACCAAGAGTTATTGCAGTCGGTATCGACCTTGACCGATGCGACCCATACGGAAGTCGCCACACCAGAAGCGCTGTTAGATACCTTTGATCGTATATTTTCACAAGCTGCGCCGTCTGAAGAGGTGCCATTTGATGGCAATACCTTTGCTATTGATGAGGCGATTGATGAAGCCACGTTGCTTATTTTTCATCAAGAAAATGTCGTTCCTTCGATTTATCGACCCAATGGTGAGCGTCTGCGCTTAGATGCCGCCAATGTTTCTGCGGTCGAAAATGAGCATTACACCCTAGCGACTATTACGAAGCCAAGTGTTGGTACTTGGCGCGTGGAAGATGTAGATCTTGAACGCAGTAGCGTGCGCGTCATCACAAATTTAAGTGCTCAGGCGACCAAGGTGGCGCCAGTATTATTTGTCAACGAGCCGATCTACTCCACCGTCGGATTGTTCCAAGATCGCGAGTTGATTAAAGATGCTGAGGTGTTGGATCTGGTGAACGTTGAGCAAAGACTGAACCTGCTCAGCGGCGAAGACTCGAAACAATTGATGCAAGCACAGTTGCCGATTGCCAACAGCCAGTTTAAAAATAAAGTGGAGCAGATCACTGCAGAAGGCAATTACGAGCTGATTTCTGAGGTAGACGGGCAAACGTTTGTGCGTCAACTGAGTCAGTTTTTTGCCGTACGAGCACCGATCACTTTTGAGGTGGAAAAAGAAAGTGAGAATTTGGTAGCCTTTTCGGCGAAACCGACTAACTTGCGCCTAAATCTGATGCGCAGTAATGCACGTTTGATCTTAACCTTCCGTGATGGTTCTGAAGAGTCTCTAGAAATGCCGATCATCGGCGAGGGTTACTGGCAAAAAGTGTATCCAGTACAGCCGAACAGTACGGTAAGAGCTCATGTTCGTTTAATCGGCATCACTCAAACGGGTGTGCGCTTTGAATACTCGACGCCCGAATGGATCCTGAGTCGCGAAGCCGCAGGTGCTGTTAACATTAGCCAAGCTCAGCAAGAATCGGGCGATCCCACGATTGCCGCCGCGGCGGTGGTGAACCGTGATTTGATGCCCGTGGTCGTGACGCCACAGATTTCAGTGGTGGAAGACCCAGAAGCGCCAGTAGAAGAAGAGCAGGCAGCGCCTGAAGAGGTCGAGACAATTGAGGCAACCGATGAGGCCGAGGCCGAAACCGAAGGCTTAGACAGCAGTGATTGGCTGCTTTATGGTGCAATCAATGGTGTGGGGCTTTTAGTGTTGATCGGTGGTTACTTAGCCTTTCGTAAAATTCGTAAAAAACGTCAACAGCAAAATGTAGTAGAAGACAGCGATGTGTGAGTTATTGGGCATGAGTGCCAATGTCCCGACGGACATTTGTTTTAGTTTTTCGGGTTTAAGAGCCCGCGGTGGGCGCACTGGCCCTCACAAAGACGGTTGGGGCATGGCCATGTACCGTGATGACCACGTTTGGGCGATCCATGATCCGCGCCCAAGTGCGGCATCGGATATGGCGTATATCATGAGCCAAACGTCGCTCAAGTGTCACATCGTCATTAGTCACATTCGCCAAGCCAATGTGGGCCATGTGTGTTTGCCTAATACACACCCATTTAGTCGTTTGTTATGGGATACCACTTGGAGTTATGCCCATAATGGCCAACTGGATACGCCGCAGAGTTTAGATATTTTAAGCCATTATCCGCTTGGTACGACGGATTCTGAGCGGGCTTTTTGCTGGATTATCGAGCAGTTGCTAGCGAAGTTTGGCGATCAAATGCCGCCAATTGAAGAGCTGACGCAAGAGCTAGGTCAATTGGCGGATCGTTTGCGTGAGAAGGGCGTGTTCAACATGATGTTGTCCAATGGCCAGTATTTATTTTGCTACTGCACAACCAAGTTACACTGGATCACTCGCCGAGCGCCGTTTAAACCGGCGACTTTGGCTGATGAAGACATGACAGTAGACTTTAAAGAAGTGACCAGTGATAAAGACGTGGTGACCGTGATTGCAACGCAACCACTGACACACGATGAAACTTGGCAGCAAATGCAAGCGGGTGAGTTGTGTGTGTTTGAGGCCGGTGAGTTAGTCGCGCATATTGAACCTAAAAAAGCCGACAGTTAGTCGGCTTTTGCTAGGCTTAGGGGGACTTACTGAACGGTTTCGTTATCGCTGAATTCACCTTCAAACAACGCCGTAGACAGGTAGCGCTCACCCGAGTCTGGTAAGACCACAACGATTTTCTTATCTGCAAACTCTGGCTCTTGGCTTAGTTTCTCCGCTGCGACGACGGCTGCACCACAAGAGATGCCACACAAAATACCTTCTTCACGCATTAAGCGCTTAGCCATGGCGATCGCGTCTTCGTTAGTGACCTGTTCGACACGGTCAATCACCGAAAGATCTAGGTTTTTCGGTACAAAGCCGGCACCGATACCTTGGATCTTATGCGGCGCTGGCGTTGGCTCTTCGCCATTAAGTGTTTGGGTGATGACAGGCGAAGAGGTTGGCTCTACTGCCACGCTAGTGATGGCTTTGCCTTGTACATTCTTGATGTAACGGCTGACACCTGTGATCGTACCGCCAGTACCGACGCCTGCAACAAATACATCGACTTCACCGTCCGTATCTTTCCAGATTTCTGGACCAGTCGTTTGTTCGTGGATCTCAGGGTTGGCTGGGTTTTCGAATTGCTGTAGCAATACAAAGTTCGGGTCTTCAGCAATTTCTTTGGCCTTTTCGATCGCGCCTTTCATGCCTTTGGCAGGTTCTGTTAGGACGATGTTGGCGCCCAAAGCTTTCATAACTTGGCGACGCTCAAGGCTCATGCTAGAAGGCATGGTAATCGTGATTGGGTAGCCACGTGCCGCTGCAACAAAACAAAGCGCGATACCCGTGTTGCCAGAAGACGGCTCAACGATGGCTTTACCTTCGGTGAGTAGGCCGCGTTTTTCTGCATCCCATACCATGTTGGCGCCGATACGGCATTTGACTGAAAACGCTGGGTTGCGGGCTTCTACTTTGGCCCAGATGTTGCCATTACCAACACGATTAAGACGCACAAGAGGCGTATTACCGATGGTCAGGGAATTGTCGTTGTATACATGTTCGGACATGTTGCTTCCTTTTCGTGTGATGGATAAATGTCTGTCTAGTCATTGTAGGGTGTCACTATAAACCTATCTAGGCAAACGATGTAAGAATTTAGAACTATAAGGTTAGATACCGCCATGGGTGAAGCTTATTCTTTGCCAAGGGCAGGACTCGATCAAAATAAATGATAGAATCTTAATCATATTAAACAGTTATCAGGTCAGCATGGCACAGTGCTGACGCAAAAAGGTATTCATTAGAGCATGCCAGAAGTACTCAATAGCGCACTATTAGACGCCTCACAACCTAACTTAATGACCCGTGACCGTCACGCCATCAGCAAAAAGCTGGATACGCTCAATAAGCGTCGTGAACAAGGTTTACCCGTCGATAAGCTTGAGCAAGAGTTGGCCCAGCAAGTAGCTGCTTCCAAGTCACTCTATGACGCGCGTTTAGCCCGTGTACCGACGCTTCAATACGATGAAGCACTGCCAGTATCGACGCGACGTGATGAGATTATTGGGGCGATCCGCGATCATCAAGTCGTCATCATTGCCGGTGAGACGGGCTCAGGTAAAACCACACAATTACCTAAAATGTGTCTTGAAGCAGGCCGTGGCATCGCAGGTCAGATCGGCCATACCCAGCCACGCCGTATCGCTGCGCGCAGTGTAGCGGAGCGTATCAGTGATGAAATGCAGGTCAAATTGGGCGAAGCGGTTGGCTTTCAGGTGCGATTCACGGATCAAAGTGAAGAAGAAACCCTTGTTAAGCTCATGACCGACGGTATTTTGCTGGCGGAAATTCAGCAAGATAAGTTCCTGCAGAAATACGACACCATCATCATCGACGAAGCTCACGAACGCAGCCTAAACATCGATTTCTTGCTTGGCTACCTAAAGCGCGTGCTGGACAGTCGCCCAGATCTTAAAGTGATCGTGACATCGGCAACCATCGATGTGGAGCGTTTTTCACGTCACTTTAATGATGCGCCGATTATCGAAGTCTCTGGTCGAACCTATCCTGTCGAAGTGCGTTATCAACCGCTTTTGAATAAGGCGGATGTTGAAGAGCTCGACGAAGACCAATCCATGGAGCAGGGCATCGCTGACGCTGTGTCTATGTTGATCGCAGAAGAGCGCGCGTCAGGCTATCGTGGTGCGGGCGACATCTTGGTGTTTTTACCAGGCGAACGCGAAATTCGTGAAACGGCGGAAATCTTACGCCGTGAGCAATTGCAGGGGGTTGAGGTATTACCTTTGTATGCGCGCTTAAGTAGCAGTGAGCAGCAGCGAATTTTCAAGCCGCACGGCGGTCGTCGCGTGGTGTTATCCACCAACGTCGCGGAAACCTCCCTGACCGTGCCCGGCATTCGCTATGTAATCGATCCAGGTTTGGCGCGTATCAGTCGCTACAGCGTACGCTCTAAGGTGCAACAATTACCGATCGAAAAGATTAGCCAGGCCAGTGCCAACCAGCGGGCGGGTCGTTGTGGACGTGTAGCGGACGGTATCTGTATTCGTTTGTACGACGAAGAGGATTTTAATAACCGCCCTGAGTTTACCGACCCGGAAATCTTTCGTACTAACTTAGCCTCAGTCATTTTGCAGATGGCCAATTTGCGTCTGGGGGCGGTAGAGAAGTTTCCGTTTGTCGAAATGCCGGACAAGCGTTTGATCAACGATGGCTATCGTGCCTTGACAGAATTGGGCGCAATTAAAAACGAGCGCTTGACGCAGATCGGTCGTCAATTGGCGAAATTACCGATCGACCCGAAACTTGGTCGTATGTTGATTGCGGCCCATGATCAGCATGTTCTTAAAGAAGTGGCGATCATTGTCAGTGCGCTATCGGTGCAAGACCCACGCGAACGCCCGCAAGACAAGAAAACCCAGTCGGATCAGTGTCACGCGGTCGACAAAGATGAAGATTCGGATTTCATGGTGTTGCTCAATCTGTGGCAGCGCTTTGAGACGCAACGCCAAGAACTGTCACAAAATCAATTACGTCAGTATTGTCGTAAGCAGTTTTTGAACTTCATGCGCATGCGCGAATGGCGCGATATTCATCGTCAAATCTTGATCGCTTGTAAGCAACTTGGCTTTAAAGAAGTCGAGCACGAAGAGCGCCAATACGAGTCGATTCACCGTGCCTTACTAGCGGGTTTGTTTACTCAGGTCGCTAACCGTATTGATGAGTCAAAAGAAATGCTTGGGTGCCGCTCGCGCAAATTGGCTATCTTCCCAGGCTCCATGTTGTTTAAGCGTCCACCGCAATGGGTGATGGCTGCAGAATTGGTGGAGACGTCCAAGCTCTATGCGCGCATTGTGGCTAAGATCGATCCTAAGTGGGTCGAAGACTATGCCGCGCCGTTTGTGAAACGCCAGTATTTTGATCCGCATTTCGAGCGTAACCAAGGGCGTGTTGTAGCCTATGAGCAAGTGTCTTTGTATGGCTTGATCTTGGTGGCTAAGCGTCGTGTGGATTATGGCCATGTGAACCCAGAAGATGCCCGTGAAGTGTTTATTCGCCAAGCGCTTGTAGAAACCGGTCTGCGTTCAAAAGCGGCGTTTTACCGTCACAACCAAGCACTGATCAAAGACGTTGAAACCCAAGAAGCGAAGCTGCGCACGCGTGACATTTTGGTGGATGATGAAGCGGTATTCCGCTTCTATGATGAGCGCTTGCCAGCCGATGTACGTAATCAGAAAAGCATCGAGTACTTTGCCAAGCAGCATCCTGACACCTTAAAGATGACGCGGGATGATTTGATCAATCAAGACGTCAATGTGGATGACTATGCGTTTCCTGATAACTACTCGCTCAATGGTGTGGCGCTACCGATTGACTACGCCTTTGCTCCAGGCAAGCAGCAAGACGGTGCGACGCTAAAAGTGCCAGTTGGCTTGCTGCGTCAATTGACGCTAGATGAGCTAGGCTGGGCCGTACCCGGTTATGTCAAAGAGCGTTGTGAGTCTCTGATCCGAGCTTTACCGAAGGCCTTGCGTCGCCGATTTGTGCCGATTCCGCAATTTGTTGATCGCATTTACCCGAATTTATCCAAAGATAAGGGCGATCTGTTGGAGCAGCTGTCGCTGCAGATTAAGCGTGAAACCTTGATTGATATCCCCTTGTCTGAATGGAGCGCAGAAAAGCTTGAAGGGCACTTGACCTTGAACATTGATGTGGTCGATGAGCGCGGTAAAGTGTTAGGCAGCGGTAAAAACTTGGCTGAGTTGCAACATCGTTTTGCCGACATGGTCGAGCAAAGCTTTGCTAAATTTGGTACCAAGCAACATGAACAAACTAAGCTGACACAGTGGCCAGAACAAGATGTACCTGAGCGCCAAGAAATCAAACAGGCGGGCATTCAGGTCACGGCGTTCCCAGCCTTGGTGGCGCAGCAAGACAGTGTCGCGCTAAAAATGTTTGATGATCCCAATACGGCTCAAGAGGCCCATCGTAAAGGGGTGATTGCATTATTTAAGCTAGCGCTAAACAAGGAGATGAAGTACCTTGAGAAAAATCTGCCTAAATTACGCGAGTCGATGTTGTTGTTCGCGCCTATAGGCAAAAAGGAAGTACTGTTAAACGATCTTTTAGACGCCATCGTGGAGAAGGTGTTTTTACAAGGCAAGACGCTACCGCGCACCAAACAAGAGTTTGAGCTACGCCTACAAGACAATCGCGCCCAGTTGGTAACGATCGGTAATGAGATGGCGCAACAATTACATGCGGTGTTATCGGCTTATCAGCATGTGGCTAAGCGCATGAAAGGCTCGATTCCGCTGCCGTGGACACGCGTTTATGGCGATATTAAAAAGCAGCTAGAAAATCTAGTGTATCCAGGCTTTATTGGCAGTACACCGCTGTTTTGGCTGGGCCAGCTGCCGCGCTACTTCAAAGGTGTGGAAGTACGTCTAGATCGTTTTCAAAACCATCTAAACAAAGAAAATGCGGCCGTTGGGCAACTGGAAACGTTATGGGAACAGTACGTGCGTCAGAAACAAGCGCACGATGAAAAGGGCATCTATGACCCGCAACTGACCAAATATCGTTGGTTGCTGGAAGAGTACCGTATTTCGATGTTTGCCCAAAACGTCGGTACGTTAGAGCCAGTATCAGAAAAACGTCTTGCCAAGCAGTGGCAGGAAGTCAAAAAACTTGTGTAAGTGAAAGGTATTTTTAACGATGAGAATTCAATGGATTGCGGTGGGATTAATGGCGCTATCAAGTGGTGTATCGGCTGAGACGCCAGAAGATCCTTGGGAGAGTGTTAACCGTTCGATCTTCAGCTTTAATGAAACCTTTGATAAATACGCGTTGAAGCCACTTGCGCAAGGTTATGATGCGATTACTCCTGAACCCGCACAAAAAGGCGTAAGCAACTTCTTTATGAATTTAGGGGAAATCCCTAACGCTTTTAATAACTTGCTGCAGGGCAAATGGGATGAAACGGCTTCGTCGACTTCTCGCTTTGTGGTCAATTCAACGATCGGTATTTACGGTCTGTTTGATGTAGCGGGCGCCATGGGCATGGAGCGTTATGAAGAAGACTTTGGTCAAACACTAGGCTACTGGGGCGTGGACTCGGGCCCTTATGTGATGTTGCCGTTTTTGGGGCCATCAACTGTTCGTGATACGACAGGGCTAGTAGTCGATTATTCTCTTTATGATGGTCTAGACTTAATAGACGCCAACGATGATGAGAAATGGATTGCGCTAGGTCTTGATGGCATCCAAACCCGTGCCAAGTTGCTCAATGCCGAGCGTATGATCTTCGGAGATCGTTACTCTTTTTTACGAGATGTCTACATTCAAACTCGTGAAGGTGAGGTAAAAGATAGTAATAACGGTCGTGATGATGAGGTACTGGACGCCTCTGAACAAGGCTCTTGGGGCGGTGATGGTGCCATGGAGGAAGGTGACTCGTGGGGCGATGATTCGTGGGGATCAGAAGACTCTTGGGGCGATGAAGATTCTTGGGGCGACGACCAAGGTTCGTGGGAGGAAGGCTCCCTCTAGGTCTTATTTTGAAAAAGGAAATGACTATGCGGCATTTTTCTAGTACAGCTTTGTGTATGTTGCTTGTTGCTTCAAATGCCGCAGCCGCTGAGCCGCGTCCTACCTTAACCTTTTTAACCTGGGAAGATTACATCAGCGATGAAGTCATTGATCAGTGGTATGCAAAGACTGGCATCCCCGTTAAACAGGTATTGTTTGATGATGAGGCACAGCGTAATTTGATCCTGACTGGCTCGACGGTAAGGCAGATTGATCTTGCGATCGTAGATCGTTCCAGCATGGATGTCTTGAGTCGCACCGGACAGCTCTATCCGGTCCGTAAGAGTAAAGGCCGTGAAGCTTTCTTCCCAGACGCATGTGGCACGTATGGTCAACAGTACGCTTGGGGCAGTTATGGTATCACTTACCGAGAGGATAAACTTGCCACACCGCCTACCAGTTGGAAAGCTCTATTGAATCCCACCGACGAGATGGCGGGTCATATCGGCATGTTAGGGCAAGCGGATGAGTTGTTGGCAGCCGCCTTATTTGCCTTGGAGCTTTCTCCGGTTTCTAATGAAAACAATGACTTAAAGAGTGCTTTTGAGTTGCTTAAACAGCAGTCTGCTAGTGTATATAGTTACGAATACATCTATACTTACATCTCTGACAATCCCAAACAAGACGATATCTGGGTGGCGCCTGCCTACAGTGGCGATCAGTTAGGCTTAAATGAATTACAAAATACCGATGCGTGGCGGTTTGTGGTGCCTGAAGACGGTTCAATGGTGTGGATCGACTGTTTAGCGATTCCAAGTAAATCCACCTTAAAAGAGCAAGCACAGCAATTTATTGATTTCTTGTCAGAGGCGAAGATAAGCGCCCTCAATAGTGAGGAGCTTGGCGTGGCCACACCGTTTAAAGATGCTTGGCAACTTCAAAGTGAAGACGTTAAGCAAGACGGTAGTGTGTATTTAACCGCAGAACAACTCGATGAAACACGTTTATTCTCGGGGTTTAAAGGGACTGAGATTCTGCAAAGAACTCGCATAAAGGATGCGTTACTAAGATACCATGACACTCACTAAACGCTTACTTCTATTGGTTGTGCCCATTTTGCTGGCCGGTGTGTTGCTAGCAAGCTACGGAGTGTTTCAAGTGCAAACTGAAACACTCAAAGAAGTAGAACAGAATCAACTTGACGTCAAATTGCTGCATGCCAAAGTCGGTTTTGAAAGCGAGTCGGTGGTCACTAGAAATTTAGTGTCTTTGCTGCTTGAGGGCGACGCTCTGGTGGATTTCACTCGCTATATCGGCCGTGATATACGTGAATATTTAGTGACGCAACGCCTAGATTATCTGATCAACGATGTGATCGAGGATAAACAAAGTCGTATTGCGCTCACTATTTTTAGCTCTGATGGTTCGGTCGTTTACCACTACGAACGCAGCGATAATCCCTTTTCAAGTGTACCAAGTTATCTTCCTACTTTTGCTGCGAGCATGTTTGCTAAAGGCGAGATGGAATCAGAGAAACTTATGTTTTTAGGTGATAAGAATCATGCTTATCTCTATGGACGTACCATTAATGCAACGACCTTTACTACCCCGATTCGAGGTGGCTTGGCAGACAGCCTTGCTATCGTTGCGACAGTTTATACCACCAAGTTTGATAATGAGCTGGGGCGTCTTGAGCAAGAATATGGCAATATGCCTTTGATTGTTAATCGCTCCCAAGGTCTATCAGTACCAGATGATGTGAGCTGGCGCTCGATTTCACTGATGAAAAATTATGATCTGGATATGCAACTCACTGATGAGTACCTATCGCAAACTCGTAACGAGTTGATCAATTGGATGATTGTGGCTGCTACGGTATTAGGTGGCGGTATGATTATCTTGCTATTGTTCTTGATTAAGCGCTTCATCATCCAACCTATCGAAACCTTAGACCGTCAGCTTAATTTGGTGCTTGAAGAGCAACAAGCCAATATTCAGCGCCCGGTAGGTCAAGACGAAGTCAGCAGTCTTGGTATCAAGTTTTATGACCTTTACGATCAATTGCACGCTAACTTACGTGAGTCGCGCACACTGGCGGTCACTGATGCGTTGACCAAATTGCCCAACCGCACGCGTTTCCAAGAGTTTGCCAAACGTGCCTTGGTCAAAGCCTGGAATCGCAACTCTCACGTCTCGCTGATCTACATCGATTTGGACAATTTTAAATTCGTCAACGACAGATTAGGGCACGAGGCAGGGGACGAGCTGCTGCAAGAAGCGGCGAGCTCGTTCCAGCATTTGCTACAAAGCGAACATCATCGTCAGAAAAGTGCCTTGGTATCGCGTCTAGCCGGAGACGAATTTGCCATTGTCTTGGCACACGATCATTTAGACGATCGTTTAGCCTTGGCGCAAGACGTGGTCAATCTATTTGAAGGTGGCTTTAAAACCAAGCGTTACATCACGCCAGTATCGGCCAGTATTGGTATAGCCAGTTACCCTAACGACGGTGAAGATTTACGCGAGCTGATCGCCAACGCCGATATGGCGATGTACCATGCCAAACGTACGGGTAAAAACCGTTTTGCGGCTTACTCACATACCATTGCTCGAGAAGCACGACGGGTCAAACTGATCGAAGATGCGCTTAAGTTCGTTAATTGTGATGATGAGTTCTCATTGGTGTTTATGCCTTTTGTCGACAAGGATTCCAATATTCGCGGTCTTGAGGTCTTATTGCGCTGGTATTCGCCGGAACTTGGTCAAATCACTCCTGATGAATTTGTACCGATTGCTGAGCAGACAGGTACTTACACTAAAATTGATGATTGGGTGTTCCGTAATGCCTTTAGTCAGCTGGAGACATTGCGTGGCTTCTTAGGCCAAGACATTGCCATTGCCATCAATATCTCTGCAGGTGAATTAGGGCAGGCGGACTTTGCTTCTAAATTGGTCCAGCTAAAACAAGAGTATAATGTGCCAGATCGCTCGGTAGAGCTTGAAATCACTGAGACCTTTGGTTACTTCGCGGTCGAGCAGGTGTTAACAGTGCTGCGTGAGCTGCGCAATGCAGGTTTTGGCATATCTATTGATGACTTTGGTATTGGTTATACGCCGCTGCTACAAATGATTGATTACCCAGTCGATAAGGTGAAGTTTGATAAGCAATTGGTACAACGCTTCACGGGTGAAAAGAATCATCCGCTACTACAGCCAACGGTCGAACTTTGTCATCTGCAATCCATTCAAGTGACTGCTGAAGGCGTTGAGGATCAAACGAAGTTTGACCAGCTGCGTGAGGGCGGTTGTGACTTCTTCCAAGGCTATGCGGTGGCACAGCCGATGACGATGAATGAGTTACGTCTTTGGGCAAGACGCTATGCTCATAATCAAGAGCAACGCTAATCAAGCGTTGCTCTTGATGGCTTGTTTTAGCTGTTGGCGGGCGTTACTCGGACAATTTTACCCGAGTCAGTGCTGATCAACAGGGCGCCATCTTGCGCTTCGATCACATCTCTTAAGCGTTCGTCTAAGTCTTCAAGAAAACGTGTCTCAAACACCTCACCGGTCGATAGACGCACATTATTTAGATGACGCAGTGCTAACGCTGTCGATAGGAAATCACCGTTCCAATCCTTAAATAACTCACCACGATAGATCAGCAATGAGCTCGGTGCGATAGAAGGGATAAAGACTTTTTTAGGATCTTCCATACCTTCTTTGCTCGTGCCTTCACCGACATCCATTGGTGCCCAATACTCTTTGCCATGAGAAACAATCGGCCAACCATAGTTAGCGCCGACACGAATCAAGTTAATCTCATCTCCACCGCGTGGGCCGTGTTCGTTAGACCATAACTGACCTGTGGCTTTATCAAAAAATAAGCCTTGAGGGTTACGATGACCAAAGCTCCAAATTTCTGGCTTGATGTTACCATGTCGCACGTACGGGTTATCTTTTGGCACACTGCCATCAAGATTCAAGCGTAAAATGCTACCCGCATGGTTAGACAACTCTTGAGCGTTGTTGCGAGTGCCGCGATCGCCCACAGTCATAAACACATGACCTGATTCATCAAAGGCAATACGACTGCCGAAGTGCTGGCCTTTGCTAGAGCTAGCATCGGCAACAAACAAGGTCTCCCAATCAGTTAACTGGTTTTGATCGAGACGTGCGCGGCCTAACGCTGTGGTGGCGCCTTCTTCAGTCGGTTGTGCAAAGGTCATATAGACCCACTTTAATGTGTCAAAGTCTGGGGCTAATGCCACATCAAGTAAGCCGCCTTGGCCCAGGTGAGCAATCTCGGGTAGCCCGGAAATAGTTTGTGTGTCACCACTTTGTAAGTTGACGCGCATAAGCTCGCCATCCAACAGCGTGACCAAAAGGTTATCTGAATCGATCTGCGCTAAGCCCCACGGAATTCCATCTAACTGGGCAATCGAAGTTACATTAAATTGCGGTTTTGCTTCCTCTGCATAACTCAGGGCACAAAACGTCAGAAGGACGAACGTGCTGAATTGTCGGAAATACTGAAGCATTCTCTATACCTACTTTATTAACTTAAAATCAGTATAGAGTACAAAAGTTGAAGAACGATGGTCTGAAGGCGGGTTTCATAATCATTGCGGAAATCTTGCCAACTGATGCAAATAAGAAGGCTTTAAACGAAAAACGCGGCCGAAGCCGCGTTTTTTAAGAGATAAAACAGCGAAATTATAGTTTCGCTTCGATCAGGTCTTCAAGCTTGCGCTGGTCCACAGCGAAGTTACGAATGCCTTCAGCTAGTTTCTCAGTTGCCATCGCGTCTTCGTTTAGCGCCCAGCGGAACGCTTGCTCAGTCACTGGCTCGCCCGCTGGAGTGATGTTATCCGTAGGCGTTAGTTTACGCTCTAGCTTGCTTTCGTCTTTCTTCAGCTCTTCTAGTAGAGCAGGGCTGATAGTTAGACGGTCACAGCCAGCTAATTGCTCGATCTCACCGATGTTACGGAAGCTTGCGCCCATAACGATGGTTTTGTAGCCGTGCTGCTTGTAGTAGTTGTAGATCTCAGTCACAGACACAACACCTGGATCGGTCTCTGCTGTGTACTCTTCGCCAGTCGATTTTTTGTACCAATCAAGGATACGGCCTACGAATGGTGAAATCAGAAATACACCCGCTTCTGCACACGCTTGCGCCTGAGTGAAAGAGAACAACAGAGTAAGGTTACAGTTGATGCCTTCTTTCTCTAGCTCTTCTGCGGCTTTGATGCCTTCCCAAGTCGATGCGGCTTTGATCAGTACGCGATCTTTAGAAATGCCTGCGTCTTCGTATAGGCTGATCAAACGGCGAGCTTTTTCGATCGTTGCGTCTTTATCGTAAGAAAGGCGTGCGTCAACTTCTGTTGATACGCGGCCTGGTACGTATTTAAGAATTTCGGTACCAATGATCACAGCAAGCTTATCGTTGGCATCGACGATTTGTTGTGCTTTGTCGTCGCTTTGTTCTTTGGCCCACGCCACGGCTTGGTCGATAAATGGCGCGTATTCAGGAATCTGAGCAGCTTTAAGCATCAAAGATGGGTTAGTCGTTGCATCTTCTGGCAAGTAGTCTTTGATCGCAGTGATATCACCGGTGTCGGCAACAATGGTTGTGAACTCTTTTAATTGAGATAACTTATTGCTCATTGCTCTTATCCTTTGCTTTGTCTAGCTGTTGTTTTACCAATTCGATGGCGTCGATTAACACCTCTATCTTAGCGTCACTTCGATGACCATTTTCTGAAAGGTAGCGTCTAAATTGTTTGCCGCCTGGTAGACCTTGGAAAATACCAAGCAAATGACGGGTCATGTGCATCAAGCGTTCCCCTTGCGCTAGCTGGCGTTCAGCGTAAGGGATAAAGCGCTCCAGCGCTTCAAAACGATCATTGACCAGTGCTGGCTGGCCAAACACGGCGCTGTCGATCTCGCTCATCACCCAAGGGTTGTGGTACGCCTCACGGCCCATCATTACGCCATCGACATGGCGCAAATGTTCCTGTGTCTCTGCTAATGTTTTTACGCCACCATTGATGATGATTTCAAGGTCTGGGAAATCTTTCTTCAATTGGTACACATAATCGTACTTAAGCGGCGGAATCTCGCGGTTTTCTTTCGGGCTTAGGCCCTGCAAGATGGCATTACGGGCGTGCACGATGAACGTCTCGGTACCGGCATCAGCCACGGCACCGACAAAGTCACGCACCACCGAATACTCTTGTTGATCATCCAAGCCGATACGATGCTTCAGTGTCACCGGTAAACTGGTGGCATCTTGCATCGCCTTCATCGCCGCGATCACTTTATCTGGATGTGCCATCAAAATCGCACCGATCAGACTATTTTGCACGCGATCACTCGGACAGCCTGCATTAAGGTTCACCTCATCGTAGCCGTATTGCTCGGCCATCTTGGCACAGCGAGCCAGCTCTGATGCATCAGAACCACCTAACTGCAGCGCAATCGGATGCTCACATTCATCGTACTGCAAAAAGCGATCAGGGTTATCTCCGTGCAACAAAGCACCTGTCGTAACCATCTCAGTATAGAGAAGCGTATGCTGAGTAATGCAGCGCGCAAACACGCGATAATCGCGCGTCGTCCAATCCATCATCGGGGCAACGGAGAAACGTCTATCGACGCTTTTGTGTGTCTGAATCGAGCTATCTTGTGATGACATTATATCGTTTAAATTTAAGTACTTGAGAAGGCCGCTTTAAGGGTAAAGCAACAGCGAAGGCCCTAACTTACTGCAAATTGACGCAGAGTCAATCGCTTAACAAAGCTTCTGATGCTGCTGAAATTTTATTACCAAATAAATCGCGCTTCTGAAAAATAATGGCTTCATTATGTCATAAAATTACAGGCTTGCTAACTAGTGGTTGGCATTTAAAAAGGAATACTGGTAAGCATTTACATAGTAAGCATACGAGCTTATCGGAATACTCTCCAAACGAGGGTGCTTTATCTTCTCAACCAAGAGCGATAAGCCACTCGCCAAAAGCACCATCGACCGCTTGTACCAAGCCCTTGGTGGTTAGATCGGGATCAAATTCACCAGCCACGACATCCGCAAACTCGCCCGTGACTGCTGGCAGGATATGGGCATCGACTGGGTCATAGGGGAAATGTTACTCAACTACGAACGTGACGGGCTGGATAAGCGCTACATGCACGCCCACTCCAGAGAGCAGATAAAGCGGGAGCTGGGAGAGTGGAGGGTTTTTACCGACAGTAGCTGCAACTGGTAAGGTAGTTTTAGATACTTTTAAGCGCTTTTATGTAAAAATTCTTTGATAATATATGAATTAACAATTAAGTATTCATCTGTCATATCATTGTAGCCAATAATGGTGCCGGCAAACCTTATATTATTGTTTTTATCCAAAGCATATACAGGTGAGCCACTCATGCCGTTTGCGTTAATTTTTTTATTAGGACTTGTTAATTCAGGGTGGATTGGGGTTTCCATTTTAATGTAAGTGCAGTGCTCTAAACTCCCCTTCCTGACATGAGTCATTTTGTTTGTTCTGTATCCAGAATATTTTATTTTTCCAGAATCGTAGTCAATTGAATAATTAGGGTTGATGTAAGGGTAGCCTCTAATAATTACATCATTGATGTCTTCTGTAGACAGATCGATGCATAAATATGGGTTCGTAAGATCCAAACAAGGGAGTTTTAATGCAATTCGGGATTCATCCTCACTAATCCTTAGCGCAATCAAATCAGCATATTTCTGCGAATCAGGTGCGTTGATAGTTGAAGATTGATCATATCCAAAGAACTCATCACTTGTTTCGTGCTTTGCGTAAAGTAAGTCAAGTGGAGATAGTTCACAATTAACAGAACAGTGTTTTGCTGTGACGATATAGGTTCGTCCATGACTGCGAATAGCAAAGCATGTCCCCGCAAATATATAGGGGTAATATTCTTTATATTCACCGCTAGATTCGTAAAGTCCTGGTTGTGTAGTTGAGATTAGTTTTTCGATATTCATGTTAGTCCTCTTTTTTATAGTTACTACATTATTTATGCAGATTGATCCAACTTTAAGGACGTCAAGTGTGTAGATAATGAGGTTTTTTAGGAGAAGACAAGCATGAGGGTTAATTCGCCGCATCACCTTTAGAGCGGTACATCCCCGCCAGCAACACCAAGAATGGCAACGAACATCGCTTCCCCATTACACAGCAAGCCTACGACCTGATCCAAGTCTTACCGAAACGAGGGCGCTTTATCTTCTCAACCAAAGGAGACAAACCGCTAGCCAAACGCACAATCGAACGCTGCTACCAAGCCCTCAGCGATCAGATCGGGATCAAATTCACCAGCCACGATATCCGCAAACTCGCCCGCGACTGCAGGCAAGACATGGGTATCGACTGGGTAATAGGGGAAATGCTACTTAACCACGAGCGGGATGGACTGGATAAGCGCTACATGCACGCCCACTCCAGAGAGCAGATGAAGGGGGCGTTGGAGGAGTGGGTTATTTTTCTTGGATAATAGAATCGATATATGAAGTAATGGAGCGAGCAATGTTAATTGCAAAAAGAGCATCGCTTTTGTTCAGAAGTTTTTCATTTGGGTGGGATAAGCTATTATGATTTCTTAGGTAATTGATGCTATCTAAAACATTATTAAGTGCGCGTAACATCGTAACAATTTTTTCATTTCTATCTGTTTCAAATGATTGGAATGTTTTTAAGTGGTTTGATATTTTGGGAAGTAGAGCAGTCATGCCATCTGATGATGAAAATTGAATTTTTTCATTTTCACAAGTTTTCTTTAAAAACCCATGAAGTGCTGTGTGCATTCTATCGTAAGCGTTTTCAGGTTTATTGTTGTTGATTAATAATTGAGCATCATCTAAGGCCTGATAAATCGTTTCGCTTGTAATTTTTGTTGGTTGGCTTAATACTACTTTTCCAGATATTGTCGATATTTTCGACATTATAGTATTGTATTCTGTATTATAATTTTTCTTCAGGAGTGAAGAGGTTTTTTCAAAACTAATTATTTTTTTAATATTATTTATGTCAGAGTTCAATATGTGTTTAACGGCATCTATGCATCCTTGTTTTAAGGATGGGTTTCTCCAATGTATGTCTCTTTGAAATTGAGTATTTTGCTCATAATAATCATCACAGTCTGTAATCATCATTAATTCTGACCAGTCACCAGTTTCCAGAGAGTCCATTAGTACTTTTGCTATTGCAATTATTTCAATTTTTTCAATCTCTATCATTATTATTCTCGTAATAAATATATCAATAATTTATAGAAAGTCAGTAATTGGTGGCGAGTCTTTCATTAGGATTCCATTTCTATAGTGTATTAATGGAATGTTTAACTTTGAGCTTATTCTAATGGCCATTTCTAGCTCTGCATCGTGAAGCTGTTGCAGTAGTTTTATATCAAATGTAGTACCGTCTCTTTCTTGTAATCTGTTGTGGATAGTATTTATATCGCAAGTGAGAACGGCAATGGCGGATAGATTTAAGGACTCAAATACACTATCATCGAGCTTTAAAACAGAATTACTATTGTCAATCAGGCAGAAATGACCATCTAATAATAGTTTCTCATCTGGGATTCGATTTAATGCTTCAATTAGAATTAGCTGATTCCTTTCAGCCTTATCAATAGTTTTCGATGTCTCTATGTAATCAGAGTTTTCTTTTATAAGGGTGCTACATGAATAGTGCTTAATCGCCATGTCTTCCTGTATTTTTTGGCAAAAGGTCGTTTTTCCAACTCCATGTATGCCTGCAATAAACACTATTTTTTTCATATTATGCTATCTCTAGAAAAATATCGTCATGTAAGTAACTGAACGATTGAGGAGCACTTACCTTTTTTGCTAGCTGGCTAAGTTTTATTGGAGTGTCATACCTAACAACATCAGCTATCTCAATAGCGTAGGCCTTGTGTCTCCCAAAAAAGTATGAATCAAAAAAGCTTTTTTTAATTCCTGATCTTTTTTTGGTTTGCTTCCATATTAATTCGGGTGAGTTATTGTGAATTTTCTCTATAGAAAACTCTCCAACGATTTTTCCTTCAGGCATTGTTGAATAAATAACAATCTTTTTGATGTCATTTCTCTTAAATATGGCCTTTCTGTATTCAAATTTTTTTTCACCAGAAAAAATTCTTTCGACAAACTCTGGTTTAATTGATAATAAAACGTTCATTTACATTACCTAGTTGTAACATATCGATAAACTGAGAATCGCTTATTTCTAGAAGGTTGATCCTAGTGTCTTGTATGCATCCTGCTTCAATCAACTGGCCTCTAGTGACTCTCTTCTTTAGAGCTGTATTATACGTGAATTTTATAATGTGCGGGTATTTTTTTGAATTATAGAAATAAACTAGTTCATCATGTGTAAAAACTGAGTATGCTGATGTGTATTTTAAGAAATCATTGAGAGTAGGGAAGTCATAGACAGATCTAACTTCCTCAACTACGCATAATGATGTTATAACAGACCGATACCAAGCTTGACCAGGGCGATCACTGGTACGGTAAATGATTAAGCTATCCCCTCTTCTTAGGTTTTCAACTCCATACGCCGCACACAAATATATTTTATGGATGCTGTTTGTGTATGAAACATCTCGAATTATATCGTGTGTTTCATTGTTTAAAATTGAGTCTGGCAGCATCCTAGTGTGATAGTTCGGGTAAATGGAAAGTAAATACTTTCTTGAGTTATAGTTAACCATAGGATAGTTTTCTAACATGTCTGGCTTAGTATTATACATGTCTTTTGTTAAAACATTCTCTATTCCATTGGGCGTGTTTTTTGAACCGTGGATAATAAATCCGTATCTTTGAAATAAGGTCATTAAATAATCGTGTTTTGAAAATACGGTGACGTATATGTTGTCTGCATTAAATTCAAATGCGAGATCGAACATTTTTTTAATAAACCGCTCACCACGTCTTGTTCCTGCAGACTCGAATTTGAACGTACCTATCTTCAAATGCCTACCATTTGGTAGAGGAGGAGAGACGTCGTTGACTCCCCCATCCTCTATTTTCAGGTACATAAAGCCTTCTATATGTTGGTTGGTATCGTATAGAACATAAGCGGCATCTTGAGCATTGGCTTTTCTATTAAACCAGTCAGAGAACTCGATATAATCTGCTTTTAGGCTGTCAAAGAATGGATCGTTTAAGTTGATGTTTGAGAAATGCTGATATACTAGATTTTCCATGGTAATCCCTTTCTAAAGAAGGGGTCGATAGTCATCAAAATACCCTCCTTGGTTATTTGAAATTAGATACATCTTATCTTATGCGACCTGTCACACTTTGTCAGCTCCGATGTTGACGGTTTTTTTTACCTTTTGCGACTTACGGCAAGCAGTTGACCAACGATGCTTCGTGATCTACCTTTCCGTGCACTGGCAAAATCCAGTGCCGGGATTGAGCCCCTGTTTTCAACAGTGGCTTAAAGCACGTACAGCGTGTTTTTTTGTGGCCAAAATCTGCCTATATGAAGTGTCATTGTTTGGGCTGCCTTGTGCTGGACGTACCTACGGTCGATAGTCTCAACCTGAAAATTTGACCAGCCACCTTAATTGAGATTGAGACCTTGGTCTGGGTGGTCATTATGACTCGAAGGATGCCAATGATGGCTATGGAACTTATCACTCTTCATATTTGCGTCTTAAATGAATGCAGTGCCGAAACTGTCAACGCACGCGATTTACACGAGTTCTTAGAAATAGGACGAGACTTCGCAACATGGCTTAAAGCTCGAATTTCCCAATATGATTTTTTCGAAGGCGAAGATGAACAAATGTACTTTTGTACAATCTAAATTGCATCGGGTGCTAGAAATCCTAAAGCGCGTGGAGGGATTTGGTTGTGGACTACACGTGAGGTGATGCGAAAGCTTTCTCACTCACATTTTCTTAATGAAATTCTAAACTGCCTTGATCCATCGGTCTGTGGGAGTGAGGCGTGATGCCGTGATTTCATTGACAAGTTTTGTATGGTGTTTGGGTGGGTGTGTCTCGTATCAGCTGGAGAATTAATTTGGATATATCAGATTGGACAGGCATCGCTAATGTAGTAACAGCTGTCTGTAGTGTTGGCATTGCTTCTTACGCCGTAAAAATATCTAAAAATCAATCAATTGCAAATAGGGAGCATAACGAGCTATCGATAAGGCCACTGTTAACTTATTCTACAGACTACAATTTTAAGACAGGCCATTTTAAGTTATTCATAAAAAACTCTGGTTTGGGCCCCGCTATTATTACCGACTTTGTAGCATATCGGGATAAGCATATAGTTATTATTAATGATCCTGCCATGCGTTACGGAGCGGCTCATGTGGGTTTAGAATTGGGGACAGATTATTTGGCTATTGAGCAAGTTAAAGCAGGTCATGTAATAGCTGCTAATGATACGGTTACGATGCTTGAACTTACGTCTGATAAGAAAGGTGACCCCAATATTTTTTCAGAAGTTCTTGATGAGCTGAATAGAGTAGGCTTCAGAATAGAGTATCAGGATGCGTACAATAACCAAATGAAGCCACTTAGGCCTAGGTAGTGTTCTGATTAAACGAAAGCTATTAACCACCTTCGGGTGGTTTTTTGTGCCTGTACGTAACGAATCCATCAAAAAAAATTGTGAATTGCCGCCACTATACCGCCATTGAGCTGTTAAGGTGTGCTGTTGTAGCTCAATGCCAACGCTTCCATAGTTATAAATTGTCGCTTTCATAAGAAGAGAACGACATTAACCCTATAGGAAAAACTGCCTTCCCTGATAAGCAATTTTGTCCAATCCTGTGCCTTTGTCTCGCGCTATACTGTCATCCTATTAGAGTGTTTGTGAGTGTGGGGTTGGCTATGTCTGAAGACAATCAATTTACGTTTATCCATCGTGCGGGGTTTGAGCAGGTGATGCTGCTGCGTGCGTCGATGACGGATTTTGCCTATGGCACCCATGCTCATGAAGAATACTCTATCGGTGTGACGTTGTCGGGGCGGCAGGATTTTTATACGCAAGGCGCGTTTCATAAAAGCTATCCAGGCCAAATCATGGTGTTTAACCCAGGCGATGCTCATGATGGTGAGTCTGGTGCGGATACGACGCTGACGTACAGTATGCTCTATGTGCATCCCGAGCAGTTACGGCCGGCGCTGGAAGCTTTGCAGGTCAGTCAGCCTGAGCAATTTCGTATTCAAGATGTGGTGTTTTCGGATGCTGGCATTCAGCAGCAGATTCTGCGTTTGGCGCAGTTAATCGAGCTGGATGGGGCGACGGGAAGTGAATACGACAGCTTGTTGTTTGAGCTGACAGAGCAATTGGTAAAACATCAGTCTAATCAGCCGCTGTTACCTGAAACACGCCGTCAAAAACATCTAGAGCGGGTCAAAGAGTATCTGCAAGATCACTATCAAGACGAGGTCTCGTTAGATCTCCTATGCCAAGTGGCGTGTATGTCGAAGTATCACTTCTTGCGCAGCTTTAAAGCCTACACCGGGATGACACCGCATCAATATTGGCTAAACGTGCGTATCCACCGTGGCCAACAAGCACTCCGAGCGGGCGTGCCCGTATTGGATGTGGTCAATCAATTAGGCTTCAATGATTTAAGCCATTTTAATCGCCGCTTTAAACCTGTGTTTGGCATGACGCCAAGGCAATATCAGCGGTTACTGCTCGCCCGTTAACTTTCTCCTTTGCTATTTTACAATCCGATTGCTGCCATTGGAGGCCGCCCCATGCTTGAAATATTCCTATTTGCTCTGGCGATGATGTACAGTCCAGGGCCAGTTAACATGCTCAGTCTCTTTGCTGGAATCAGTCATTACGGCTGGCGGGTGTTGCGTTTTTGTGCCGGTGTTGGGGTGGCAATGGCGCTGTTATTTGTGATCACAGGTTATCTTGGTAGCTCGTTGATGACGCCAACGTTGCAGGGTGTGGCGGCGCTGCTTGGCAGTGCGTATATCGCGTATTTGGCGGTAAAAATCTTTATGGCCAGTTTTATGGTGCGTGCGGTCAGTAGCGAACAGCGCAACCTTTCGTTTGTGTCAGGCTTTTTTATGCAGCTGACCAACCCTAAAGCCATGGTGGCGGTGCTACCGATCGTCACCGTGCAATTTCCCAATGCAGATATTCATGGGCTAGGAATTCTAGTCATGTCGATGGTGTTGGGTGTCATGGCGGGTGGAGCGCCGACCAGTTACTTTCTAGCTGGGCACAAACTGAAACACGCGGTACTTAATCCCAAGGTGATGAGTATGATTCAACGATTGATGGCGGTATTGTTGTTGGCAGTAGCTGGGCAGTTTGTGTTTGAGGCGCTGAGACTATTAGGGTGATGCGGTATCGAGTGGATGAAAGACAGTATTTCGTTTCTTAAACTGCTTTAGCCGAGGCTTTGTGAGTACAATGCTGAAAACCGCAAAAAGAGACGGCAATCGTTTTCTGTAGTAACTATTTCTCTATATTCAGCAGCGTGATGATTACGACCTTGTAAAATCAAACTGTGCCTCTTCACATCAGCATAAGATTTGTGTGACAGGGCTTAGGTTTCATTCAAATTTATAGAATTCTCAAATGGTATTAGTTATCATTACCATCCTTTAATTCAAGGATGCGTTATGAAACCAGCCAAATGGCAGTTCGAGAGTAGCGGGCTCTCAATCAGTGCAAGTCGAACGATAAAATTAAGCTCTTTTAAAGAGATCTACGTTATTGAAATCAATGGCGAGGTGGTTAAAGAGTTATCCCTTCGAGCCATTAGAGCTAGCACTCGAATAGCAGTGTCTTATCAAGGTTCAGAATTTGAGTTTCGATTTGCAAGTAAAGACAGGGGTCTTAAGTTAGGCTTACAAGTATTGCGCGATGGCCAATACCTCTGTGGCGATTTGAACCTACAGATGCCCAACTTTGAGAAAGCAAAACAACAAATAGATAAAGGTATTATTTTATTTATTATTAAGCACGGCATTTTAAAACTCGGTATCCCATTTGCCTCTTTGATGCTGTTCTTGAACTGGCCTGAATGCCCAAAGCTTATGAAAGAGGGTGTCTCCTTCGTGATTATGATGGTTTCATTTGGTGTCTTTACAGGACTTGGAGAATGGTGGGAAAAGAAGTCACAGCTTAAAATGCATCGTTAGAGCTTTGCTTGTACAATGATCTTCAAACTGCAAATGGAGATTGTTATGAAGCGAACTTTAAAAGTATTGCTGGCCATTGGTGCTTTAACTCTACCAATGGCATACGCACAAATGCCCGTCACCCCAGCGCCTGACCAACAAGTGCTACTCGTAAGCGAAAGCCCACAACTCGAAACAAACAAAAAGCTGGTCTACGACTTCTGGCGCGAAGTATTCGAGGGCGGCCACCTAGATAAAGCCGATCAATACCTCACCGAAAGCTACATCCAACATAACCCTAACGTACCAACTGGCCGCGCCGCGTTTGTCGAATTCTTTGGTCAATTTAGTGAGCCAAAGCCAATCAAAGACGAAATCATAGCGCCGTTGGTATCGATTGTCGCTGAACGCGATATGGTGATTTTGAGTTTTGCCCGTGAGCATGAAGATCCAAATGATGCGAGCAAGACTTACACCACGACATGGTTTGATATGTTCCGCATTGAAGATGGCAAGATAGCTGAGCATTGGGATCCAGCGCTTAAATAGGATCTGGTTGCTTGAAGGTTGCAAGATTTAATCGCGATGTGCGAAATGATCCTTTTCCCTCGCAAAGGGAGGTCCTACAAAGTGATAGAAACGAAAAAGGCGAATCCGAGGATTCGCCTTTTTAATGTCTTAACTAATCTGTGATTAGTCTTGGTAGCTTTCCACCGGTAGACATTCACAGAACAAGTTACGGTCGCCGTAGACGTTGTCGATACGGCCTACTGGTGGCCAGTATTTGCGCGCTGCAATCCATGGTAGTGGGTAAGCCGCTTCTTCACGAGTGTAAGCGTGTGACCAGTCAGCCGCCATCAAAGAAGCCGCTGTGTGTGGTGCGTTCACTAGTGGGTTGTCTTCTAGTGGCCATTCACCGGCTTGCACTTTAGCAATCTCTTTACGGATCTGGATCATGGCACCACAGAAGCGCTCAAGCTCTTCTAGGCTCTCTGATTCCGTTGGTTCGATCATCAGTGTGCCCGCAACAGGGAACGACATAGTTGGCGCGTGGAAACCAAAGTCCATCAAACGCTTGGCGATGTCTTCCTCTGAAATACCTGCTTCAGCTTTCAGTGGGCGAATGTCGATAATACATTCGTGTGCCACAGTGCCATTTGAGCCTGTGTAAAGTACTGGGTAGTGCTCTTGTAGGCGGTTAGCAATGTAGTTGGCATTTAGGATCGCGTGGTAAGTCGCATCACGCAGACCGCGGTCGCCCATCATCTTGATGTACATCCAAGTGATCACAAGGATGCTCGCAGAGCCGTAAGGCGCTGCAGAGACGGCACCGTGTTGGGTTTCGTTCTGTACCACTGGCGACACAGAGTGACCTGGTAGGAAAGGTGCCAAGTGTGATTTCACACCGATTGGACCCATACCTGGACCGCCACCACCGTGTGGGATACAGAAGGTTTTGTGTAGGTTCAAGTGGGATACGTCGCCGCCGAAGCTGCCTGGAGGCGCTACGCCAAGTAGGGCGTTTAGGTTGGCACCGTCGATGTACACTTGGCCGCCGTGGTTGTGAACGATGTCACAAACTCCACGGATTTGTTCTTCAAACACGCCGTGTGTCGATGGGTATGTCACCATGATACAGCTTAGGTTGTCAGCATGCTTCTCAGCTTTTTCACGTAGGTCTGCGACGTCGATGTTGCCGTTTTCATCGCATTTAACGAGGACGACTTTCATGCCCGCCAGTGCTGCAGAGGCAGGGTTGGTGCCGTGTGCTGAGCTTGGGATCAAACATACGTCACGCTGATCATCACCACGTGATTTGTGGTATTTGTCGATCGCGATTAGACCCGCGTATTCGCCTTGCGCACCTGAGTTTGGTTGCAGCGAAACGGTGTCGTAGCCAGTCGCTTTTGACAGCATCTCGATCAGGTCATTCAGTAGAGTTTGGTAGCCAGTCACTTGTGCTTTTGGCGCAAATGGGTGGATGCGACCAAATTCTTCCCAAGTCACAGGGATCATTTCTGACGCTGAGTTTAGCTTCATGGTACAAGAGCCAAGCGGAATCATGCTTTGGTTAAGCGCGATGTCTTTGACTTCTAGCTGGCGCATGTAACGCATTAATTCTGTTTCGCTGTGGTGCGAGTTGAAAACAGGGTGCGTCAAGATGTCGTCGCTACGTAGCATGCCAGCATCGATACCAAAGCTTAGTTCGCTGTCTAATAGCTCTTCTTTAAGCTGTACACCGAAGCTGTCTGCTAGGTTGTAAAGATCTTCGATAGTGCTGGTTTCGCTGAACGATAGAGACAGTTCAGTGCTGCTCATGTGGTACAGGTTGATGTTTTTCTCTGCTGCACTTTTGAAGATCGCTTCGGTTTTATCCAGTGTTTTAACGACCAGCGTGTCGAAGTGAGAGCTGTTGACCGTGAAATGGCCTTTTAGTGACTCAGCAAAAATGTGCGTGAAGCCTGCTACGCGAGACGCGATTTGTTTTAGGCCTTTAGGACCGTGGTAAACCGCGTAGAAGCCCGCCATCATTGCTAGCAGTGCTTGAGCTGTACAGATGTTAGACGTCGCTTTTTCACGACGGATGTGCTGCTCACGGGTTTGCATGGCCATACGCAGTGCTGGCTTGTCATGGCTGTCTTTAGAGACACCGATAACACGGCCAGGCATAGAGCGTTTGAACTTGTCTTTGGTCGCTAGGAAGGCTGCGTGTGGACCACCAAAGCCCATTGGTACGCCGAAGCGTTGTGCGCTACCTACCACAATGTCAGCGCCCATCTCTGCAGGTGCTTTCAAAAGTACCAGTGATAATAGGTCAACGGCTGTGGTGACCAGTGCGCCTTGTTCGTGTGCAGTGGCGATGAAGTCAGTAAGGTCCGTCACGATGCCGTCAATACCTGGGTATTGTACGATAGCACCAAATACGTCGTAGTTGCTTAGGTTTTCCAGGCTGTCGACTACTACTTCGAACTCAAGCAGTTCGGCACGTGTTTTCACAACGTCGATGGTTTGTGGCAAGACGTTGTCTGCTACGAAGACAGTGTTTACTTTCTTTTTGCTTGAGCGTTGCATCAGCGTCATCGCTTCTGCAGCAGCCGTCGCTTCATCCAGTAGGGAAGCGTTAGAGATTTCCATGCCAGTCAAATCAATGATCACTTGTTGGAAGTTCAACAACGCTTCCAAACGACCTTGTGAGATTTCTGGTTGGTAAGGTGTGTACGCAGTGTACCAGCCTGGGTTTTCTAGTAGATTACGAACGATTGGTGTGGGCACCAATGTGTCGTGGTAACCCATACCAATGTAGCTGCGCGCGACATTGTTGCGTCCTGCAATTTCTTTTAGCTGCGCAAGGGCATCGTTTTCACGTACCGGCTGTTTTGACATGTCAAGATTGGCCAAGCGGATCGCGCTCGGGACAGTCTTTTCGATAAGTTGATCCAATGAGTCGAAGCCAATGGTGTTTAGCATCGATTGCTGTTCATTTGCATCGGGGCCGATGTGGCGTGCAATGAATTCGTCTGTGCCTAGCAAATCGCGGATGCACGAAGTCATGTATTGTCACCTATAAAAGAAATTGCATGAGAAAATGGGGGAAATAAAAACACCCCTCAGGGAGGGGTGTTGGGTATCGATTACTCGATAGAGCTAGCGTACGCGTCAGCGTCAAGTAGCTTTTCTAATTCACTAGGATCGCTTAGCTTGATTTTTGCAATCCATGCATCGTCGAAAGGTGATTCGTTAACAAGTTCTGGAGAATCTTCCAACGCTTCGTTTACTTCGATGATCTCGCCAGATACTGGGGCGTAGATATCAGAAGCAGCCTTAACAGACTCAACAAGTGAGAACTGCTCTGCGGCAGTTGTTTGCGCGCCCACTTCAGGAAGCTCTAGGTAAACAACGTCACCTAGTAGTTCTTGTGCGTGGTCAGAGATTCCAACAGTAACGGTACCGTCACCATTGTCCAAAACCCATTCGTGTGAGTCAGCGTATTTCAAGTTTGATGGAATGTTGCTCATGGCGATCTTTCCTGTTAAATAGCCCGAGGGATCACCTCGGGCGAGAGCGGATTAGCGGTATAGAGGGAAGCGTTTGCAAAGCTCTTGTACTTCAGATTTAACGCGAGCTTCTACTTCTGGGTTGCCTTCAGGCATTTCTACTAGACCGTCTAGTACGTCACTGATTAGGTGACCTACTTTGCGGAATTCCTCTTCACCGAAACCACGTGAAGTCGCTGCTGGAGTACCTAGACGGATACCAGAAGTGACCATTGGTTTTTCTGTGTCGAATGGAATGCCGTTTTTGTTACAAGTGATGCCAGCGCGCTCTAGAGCAGCGTCTGCAGCATTACCTTTTAGACCTTTTGGACGTAGGTCTACAAGCATTAGGTGAGTGTCAGTACCACCAGTTACGATGTCACAGCCACGCTCAACCATTACTTCTGCTAGCGCTTTAGCGTTAGCAACGACTTGTTGGATGTACTCTTTGAATTCTGGTTTAAGAGCTTCACCGAATGCAACCGCTTTACCAGCGATAACGTGCATTAGTGGGCCACCTTGGTAACCAGGGAATACAGCAGAGTTGATCTTCTTAGCGATGGCTTCATCGTTAGTTAGGATCATACCGCCACGTGGGCCACGTAGAGTTTTGTGAGTTGTAGTGGTTACAACGTGTGCGTGACCGAATGGAGATGGGTGGATACCCGTCGCAACTAGACCTGCGATGTGAGCCATGTCTACCATTAGGTATGCGCCAACTTTGTCAGCGATTTCGCGGAAACGTGCGAAGTCGATTTGACGTGGGATAGCAGAACCACCAGCGATGATTAGCTTAGGTTGGCACTCAACTGCTTTTGCTTCTAGTGCATCGTAATCGATCAATAGAGTTTCAGGGCTAACTTCGTACTGAACAGCGTTGAACCATTTGCCAGACTGAGCTGGAGCTGCACCGTGAGTCAAGTGACCGCCAGAAGACAGTGACATACCCATGATAGTGTCGCCTGGTTGTAGTAGCGCTAGGAATACAGCACCGTTTGCTTGCGCACCAGAGTGAGGCTGAACGTTTACGAATTCACAACCGAAAAGCTGCTTAGCGCGATCGATTGCTAGTTGCTCAGTTACGTCAACTGCTTCACAACCACCGTAGTAACGTTTCTCTGGGTAGCCTTCAGCGTACTTGTTAGTTAGTACAGAACCTTGAGCTTCGATAACTGCTTTAGAAACGATGTTTTCAGAAGCGATCAATTCGATACCAGTTTCTTGACGCTCTTGCTCTTCTACGATAGTAGCGTATAGCTCAGCATCACGATCTTTAAGCGCTTGGCTGAAAAAGGCTTCAGTGTTAGCCATTATTATAGTCCTCTTAAATTGAACATTTATGTCGTCGACATATAGAGACAACGTTCATTCTATCAGTAGTCTAGCGCGACAAGTTGAAAAAACGTCATCTCACCTTTTGTGCTAATCATCTGCATTGGTATGAGATTCTGGCATCATAAACAAAAAGTTTCCGATTGGAAACATGTGCGCAAGAACAAAAACTGAAGTTTAGCCAAAAATGTCGCGAATACAAATGTTGGCTACGCAGCTGGTGTTTCTTAGGCGTCTAAAGGATCACAAAAGTTTGCCAAAAAAGCCTTCATCAAATGGTCTATAGAGTTGCAATCGACCATATTAACGAAGATACTTTGTTTCCAATAGGAAACAGACCGTTCTGACGAAATCAATTAGAGGTGCCCATGAAACGTACTCCTTTGTATCAAGCGCATGTAGATGCTGACGCACGCATGGTAGAGTTTGCTGGTTATGAGATGCCAGTGCAATATCCAATGGGGGTGAAAAAGGAGCACCTGTGGACACGTGAGGCCGCTGGCCTATTTGATGTGTCGCATATGGGACAGGTTATTATCCGTGGCGCAAACGTCAAAAGCGAGCTAGAAGCTTTGTTGCCTGTAGACGTAAAAGGCCTAGGTTTAAATCAGCAACGCTACGGTGTTTTTACCACTACTAATGGCGGCATCTCTGACGATTTGATGTTTACCAATTGGGGTGAGCAAGAAGTTTATATGGTGGTGAACGCGGCGTGTAAAGAAGCCGATGTTGCACACATGAAAAACAATTTGCCTACTTGCGACGTCGAAGTAGTGGATCGTGCATTGGTGGCTCTACAAGGCCCTAAAGCGCGTGAGGCAGCTACTAAACTGATCCCTGAAGCAAAAGACTTATTGTTCATGCAATCGACAAAAGTCCAGTGGCAAGGTCATGAGCTTTGGGTGAGCTGTTCTGGTTACACAGGTGAAGACGGCTACGAAATTTCCGTGCCAAACGACGTTGCTGAAGCCTTCTGTAATGCTTTAACAGCATTGGAAGAAGTGGAGTGGATTGGTTTGGGAGCGCGTGACTCGTTGCGCCTTGAAGCAGGTCTATGTCTGTACGGTCATGATCTTGATCAGTCAACGACACCCGTAGAAGGTTCGATCACTTGGGCGATCCAAAAGGTTCGTCGTGCAGGCGGCGAGCGTGAAGGTAACTTCGTCGGTGCTGATGTGATCCTGGGTCAATTCGCCAATGGCGTATCACGTAAACGTGTTGGTTTCTTAGTTGAAGGCAAGGCACCGGTTCGCGAAGGTGTGGAAGTGGTTACTGAAGATGGTCAACTGGCAGGTAAAGTAACCAGCGGTGGTTTTGCACCGTCACTGGGCCAACCGATTGTTATGGCGTATGTGCAGACTGAGTTTTTAGAGCAGCCGCTTTTTGCGTCACTTCGTGGTAAGATGATTCCACTTACATCTGCTAAGATGCCGTTTTTCCCATCACGCTACTACCGCGGTTAATAGAGTGACCTGTTGCCCTGCGTTGTCTGCGTAGGGCAATTTGTATTGAGAGTTATTGTGAAAGCAACATTCTTAGAAAAGACGTTTTACGACGTCTTTTTTTCTGACTATAGCACCAAGCTTGTAGGGGGCTTTGAAGAGCCTTTTTACCAAGCTTGTGATGCCCAAGGCCAAGCGCAGATTCAATATCGATTTGATTATCCCTCCAGTGCTTTACATGAGGTGAGTCATTGGTGTGTAGCCGGTCCTGAGCGACGTCTACAGGACGATTTTGGCTATTGGTATGCCGAAGATGGCCGCAGCTTGGCGCAGCAGAAAGAATTCGAAAAGTTTGAAGTTCAGCCGCAAGCCTATGAGTGTATTTTTCATTGGGCTGCGGGGATGCGTTTTGATGTTAGCGTCGATAACTTGGCGCTACCTGATTATGACGCCTCACCGTTTCGAGAGGCGGTGATGGCGCGTGTTAAAGCGTTGCTCGATGAAGGTTTGCCAACGCGTGTAAACTGTTTTGCCTCAGCACTGTTTCAAGGGTGCTTTGATCGATTGCCAGAGCAATTGATTCCCTATCTAAGAGAATGTCATGAAAATTATCGCCGATGAGAATATGCCTAATGTCGCACCGTTATTTGGTGGGCTAGGCGAGGTTACATTAGTCAGCGGACGCGATCTTACGCGTGCACAGCTAGAGGGCGCTGATGTATTACTAGTGCGCTCAGTGACCAAGGTTAATGAGGCCTTATTGGAAGGGACGTCCATCAAGTATGTCGGCAGTGCTACGATCGGCACCGACCATGTCGATACGAATTATTTATTAGAAGCAGGTATTGGCTTTAACAGTGCACCGGGCTGTAATGCCGATGCGGTGGCCGATTATGTATTCAGCTCGCTGGCACATTTGTATCTGCATAAAGGTGTTGAGTGGCTTGGGCGCAAGATCGGTATCGTAGGCCAAGGAAATGTGGGTCGCTGTGTTGCGGCGCGCTTTGTGGCGCTAGGTTGTGAAGTATTAGCTTACGATCCTTTGGTTAACTCGACTATTGAGGGTGTGCATCTATCGGAGCTTGATGAGGTGCTGAAGTGTGACATTGTGAGTCTGCATGCACCCTTAACCCGTACCGGACTGTTTCCGTCTTACGACATGATCGACGCTGAGCGCGTGGCCAATTTAAAGGCAGGGCAAACCATTATCTCTGCTGGTCGCGGTGGCGTGATTAATGAGCCTGCTTTGATTGCCCAATACGAAGCACTTAATGGTGAGCTAAATCTTGTGCTGGATGTTTGGGATAATGAGCCGCACCCCAATATGGCGTTGGCGGCGCTTTGTGACATCGCAACCCCTCATATTGCGGGCTATAGCAAGCAAGGGCGAGAGAAGGGAACTTGGTTTATCTATCAGTCTTTGTGTCAGTTTTTTGATATTAGCGAAAAAAGTAGCTTTGCCGAAGCGGTCAGTGGCGGTAGTATTTGTGAAATTAAAATGAACGCTACGCTCACGCAAGCAGAAGTCATGTCTAGAGCTATGCATGCTATTTATGATGTCGCACGTGACAGTGCGCGCTTTATGGCGGTGATGCAAGACAAAACACCACGCACTTTTGATTGGTTAAGAAAGAATTATGTCGAGCGTGACGAGTTCAATACCTGCGTCGTTCATCACGATACCTTTTTGTATGAGCTAAATGCGATTGGGTTTGCCAAGCACGATTAGGAGTTCAAATGGCGGAAGTCACCCAAGTAAAACCTGACGATTTAGATGTGCCGCTGGGAACCAGTGTTAAATTGGAATTTATTTCGCCTCCAGGGCGACACACGGTAAAGGTGCTAGGGCGCATTCCAGGACGCTCTTTGATTGTATCTTGCCCACGCGTTAATGGTAGAAATATTATTGTACGCGATAACCAAGTGGTTAATGTGCGTCTTATGCTGGCCACTTCTGTGTGTGCCTTTTCGTCTAAAGTGGCCAAGAGCTATAACGAGCCTGCAGCACACTTGCATATTGCTTATCCTGAGTATGTTGATACATCCGAGGTGCGTCAATCGGTCCGAGTGGAAACGAAGGCGATCTGTACCCTTGAGCCGAGTGGTGAGCAGCCCATCTACGAGCAGTCTTCAGGTGTGCTGGTGGATCTAAGTACGGGCGGCTGTAAGATCATATCAAAAGAAGATTTTGGTTCGGTCAATCAGACTATGCGTATGGCGCTAAACCTTAAAGTGGGTGGTTTTCAGCATATTTTGCGTATGGATTGTGAGATTCGCTCACAAGAGATTCAAATGCTCGAGCAAGTTCAGTCGCAAATTGCGGATAATGCCTTCTTGTCTCGTATGGGGGTCGAGTATCTCTATGTATACGGCGTGAAATTTAACGATGTGACCAAAGAGCAAGGTATGCCTTTGCTGGCGTTTATCTTGGAAACCATTAACAACAAGCAGCAGCGCTAGCGGCATTGCTGAGAGATATAAAAAAGCCCCGATTAAATCGGGGCTTTTTTTGCCTACTGCTTATAGGTTTTGCAGCGCGGCGATACGATCATTGATCGGTGGGTGGCTTGAGAAAAGCTCACCTAGTGTTGGTTTAGGACCTTTACGAATACCGAAGGCCATCATGCTTTCTGGCATGTGTGAGACTTCGTGCTCGCTTTGGATGCGTGCAAGAGCGGCGATCATGGCGCCTTTGCCAGCAAGGCGCGCACCGGCTTCGTCGGCGCGAAATTCGCGGTAGCGCGAAAACCACATCACAATCATGCTGGCTAAGATGCCGAATAGAATCTCAAATACGATGGTGGCAATGTAGTAGCCAATACCTACGCCTTCACCTTCATCATCCTTGCGTAGGAACTGATCGACGGCATAGCCAGCAATACGAGCAAAGAACATAACAAAAGTGTTTACGACACCTTGGATCAAGGACAACGTCACCATGTCGCCATTGGCAACGTGACCGATTTCGTGAGCCATCACGGCGCGAATCTCATCGGGTGGGAAGCGATCCATCATGCCGCTAGAGACAGCCACAAGGGCATCATTTTTATTCCAGCCGGTCGCGAATGCATTGGCTTCATGAGAAGGGAAGATCGCTACTTCTGGCATTTTAATGCCGGCTTCTTTTGCTAGCTGTGCCACAGTGTCGACCAGCCACTGTTCTTTGTGGTTTTGTGGCTGTTCAATGACTTGTGCTTTGGCGCTCCATTTGGCCATCTTTTTTGACAATAACAGCGAGATGATGCTGCCAGTGAAGCCAAATACGGCACAGAAGATAAGTAGGGAAGTAAGATTTAAGCCGCTACCAGAAATGTAGCGCTCGACGCCTAACACACTCAACACGATACTAGCGACAACCAGTACCGCAATGTTGGTTAACAGGAATAACAAAATACGCATGGATTAGAATGCTCCGTAGTGAAAATACTATGGAGCATCATAGGGTAAGTTAGTTCCTTTTCAAGCGTTAATTAGTTGCGCAAACGTGATAAAAATGCGGCAAAACGCTCCATGGCAGGTTGTAGCTCTTCCACGTGGGGTAAGAAGACGATGCGTAAGTGGTCTGGCGTCGGCCAATTAAAGCCAGTGCCGTGCACCAGTAATACTTTCTCTTCTTTTAGAAAGCGTAGTGCGACATCGACATCGTCTTTAATGTTGTAGATCTTAGGATCTAGTCGCGGGAACAGGTACAGTGCGCCCTCGGGTTTATGACAGTGCACGCCCGGGATGCTATCGAGAATCTCCCAGGCCATGTTGCGCTGCTCATAAAGACGCCCGCCTGGCGATGTAAGCTCGTTTATCGTTTGATAGCCACCCAGTGCGGTTTGTACCGCATGTTGTGCAGGTACGTTAGCACATAGGCGCATGGAGCTCAGCATATCCAGGCCAGAGATATAGTCCTCAATGCCCGAAGTTGGCCCCGTGATAATCATCCAGCCTGAGCGGAATCCTGCGGTACGGTAGACTTTAGATAAGCCGCCAAACGTGATGCAGGGTACACGACCTTCGGTCAAAGTGGCGGTCGGGATGTGCTGGGCGCCGTCATATAAAATCTTGTCGTAGATTTCATCAGAAAACAGCAATAAACCATGCTCTTCAGCCAATGCGACTAGCTCTTTAAGCACCGCTTCTGAGTAGACAGCACCCGTTGGATTGTTCGGGTTGATGATGACTAGGGCTTTGGTTTTATTGGTGATTTTCGATTTGATATCAGCGATATCTGGCTGCCAGCCAGCATTTTCGTCACATAGATAGTGCTTAACGTAGCCGCCTGATAGAGTAGCTGCAGCCGTCCAGAGTGGGTAATCTGGTGCCGGAACCAAAATCTCATCGCCATCATCAAGCAGCGCTTGCATGGCCATAACGATCAGCTCGCTGACGCCGTTGCCCATCCAGACATTTTCAACATTGGCAGAGCGGATGCCCAGTGCTTGGTATTTTTGCATCACGGCTTTGCGGGCAGAAAATAAACCTTTGGACTCACAGTAGCCTTGAGCATTGGGCAGATTTTTAATAACGTCGACAAGAATCTCGTCTGGCGCTTCAAAGCCAAAGGGAGCGGGGTTGCCGATATTAAGCTTAAGAATGCGATGGCCTTCGTCTTCCATGCGCATTGCTTCTTTAAGAACTGGCCCGCGAATTTCGTAGCAAATGTTGGCGAGCTTATTTGATTTACGTATTTGCACCACGCTTCCTCATAGATAGTGACGGGATCCGTTATAATTTTGGGACGTTAACTTGGAGTCTTCTTTATGAGCGACGAACAAAGCAATACCGATTACAAGGCACTCACTGACGAAGAATGGAAGCAACGTCTACCTGAAGAAGTGTATCAAATAGTCCGTAAGAAAGGCACTGAACGTGCGTTTACGGGGCACTTTGATAAGTTTTACGAGTCCGGTAGCTATTATTGTGTGTGTTGTGGCGCGCACTTATTTGATTCGGATACCAAATACAATTCTGGCTCGGGCTGGCCAAGCTTCTATGATGGCGATGACGCTAATATCAAAGAAGTAGAGGATAACTCTTGGATGATGCGTCGAGTCGAGATTGTATGTAACCAATGTGAGGCCCACCTAGGGCATGTTTTCCCTGATGGGCCGCAGCCAACCGGCACTCGTTACTGCGTTAACTCGGCTTCGCTCGATTTTAAGCCAGAAGGTGAATAAGGCTTAGTTGGTTAACAATGTCATCAACTGTGGGTCGTTGAATGCTCGGCTCACAGTCTTTCCTAATAATGCGTTGATTTCCTCTTCCACTACATGTCGATCTGGCAAGGTGCCGTACTGTTCGATCTTTTCAGATTTAAAGTTGGCGGTGTAGGTTTTGCCATCTTGAGTCACCGTTGCTTGGATATCTGCTACCAATGTCGCTTCTGTCTTAAGTGCGATGGTTCGAGTGGTGTAGCTTAGCGTGTCAATTTCAAGGGTTAAGGTGCGAGCTGGAAAAAGTCCACGGCTTGGCGTGATCCCCAATTCCGCTAATGCATCCTTGGTGTACTGCAAAAGGGCAGTGCTAGCGTCATTGCCCATCACGATATCAGCACGCTCACCAATGCCAGTTCTGATGCTGCCAACGGTTTGTGTGTTATAAGGCGCGACCGACACTTTAATGCGATGGCTATTACTAAATTGCTCGGTGAGTGGGGCGCTGGTAGGGGCGATATCAATCGTATGGGTCGTGCTGGCGCAGCCTGTGAGCAAAGCGGAGGCCACCAAAGTGGCGATAAGTAGTTTTGATGACATAAAAGAGGCTCCGTGTTTAATCTTTAATCTAAAAGGGCTTTTTTTAACTTATCTTACATATATTTAAAAAAAGTTGTTGATTTTCAAACTGGTAACAGTAATATACGCACCCGCTTACACAGCAAGGCGCTCAATTGTCCCATTCGTCTAGAGGCCTAGGACACCGCCCTTTCACGGCGGTAACAGGGGTTCGAACCCCCTATGGGACGCCATCCTACGGGATAGCATTAGAATGAGTTGCTAGGCTAGTGTAAATCGAAGCGAAATGATAGATTACGCGCTTCAAAAAAACTCGTAAGAGTGTTTCTACGGAAACAAATGATGTGTCCCATTCGTCTAGAGGCCTAGGACACCGCCCTTTCACGGCGGTAACAGGGGTTCGAACCCCCTATGGGACGCCACTTCCTAATGCTGAAGTGTGCTGTTACAGCAAGAAAAGCATGACAATATGCGGGAATAGCTCAGTGGTAGAGCACAACCTTGCCAAGGTTGGGGTCGCGAGTTCGAGCCTCGTTTCCCGCTCCATTTCTCCTTGAGAGAAATCCTCGAAAGAGGGCGCTTCTACGGAAGCAACGATGTGTCCCATTCGTCTAGAGGCCTAGGACACCGCCCTTTCACGGCGGTAACAGGGGTTCGAACCCCCTATGGGACGCCACTTCTTAATGCTGAAGTGTGCTGTTACAGCAAGAATAGCATGACAGTATGCGGGAATAGCTCAGTGGTAGAGCACAACCTTGCCAAGGTTGGGGTCGCGAGTTCGAGCCTCGTTTCCCGCTCCATTTCCTCTTCATAGAAGAGGGTGTTTCTACGGAAACAAACGATGTGTCCCATTCGTCTAGAGGCCTAGGACACCGCCCTTTCACGGCGGTAACAGGGGTTCGAACCCCCTATGGGACGCCACTTCCTAATGCTGAAGTGTGCTGTTACAGCAAGAAATGCATGACAATATGCGGGAATAGCTCAGTGGTAGAGCACAACCTTGCCAAGGTTGGGGTCGCGAGTTCGAGCCTCGTTTCCCGCTCCAATTTCTCTTACTCAATAGAGTAGAGGGCTTCTACGGAAGCAACGATGTGTCCCATTCGTCTAGAGGCCTAGGACACCGCCCTTTCACGGCGGTAACAGGGGTTCGAACCCCCTATGGGACGCCACTTCTTAATGCTGGGGTGTGCTGTTACAGTAAAATAAGCATGACAATATGCGGGAATAGCTCAGTGGTAGAGCACAACCTTGCCAAGGTTGGGGTCGCGAGTTCGAGCCTCGTTTCCCGCTCCAAATTCTCTTGCTCAATAGAGTAGAGTGCTTCTACGGAAGTAATGATGTGTCCCATTCGTCTAGAGGCCTAGGACACCGCCCTTTCACGGCGGTAACAGGGGTTCGAACCCCCTATGGGACGCCACCTAACTTGTAGGTGTTAAATAAAAGTATTTATGCGGGAATAGCTCAGTGGTAGAGCACAACCTTGCCAAGGTTGGGGTCGCGAGTTCGAGCCTCGTTTCCCGCTCCAATTTCTCTTACTCGACAGAGTAGAGGGCTTCTACGGAAGCAACGATGTGTCCCATTCGTCTAGAGGCCTAGGACACCGCCCTTTCACGGCGGTAACAGGGGTTCGAACCCCCTATGGGACGCCACTTCTTAATGCTGAAGTGCGCTGTTACAGCAAGAAAAGCATGACAATATGCGGGAATAGCTCAGTGGTAGAGCACAACCTTGCCAAGGTTGGGGTCGCGAGTTCGAGCCTCGTTTCCCGCTCCATTTCTCTGTAAGTCTATACAGAGCGTTTCTAAGGAAACATATACGTCCCATTCGTCTAGAGGCCTAGGACACTGCCCTTTCACGGCAGTAACAGGGGTTCGAACCCCCTATGGGACGCCATTTCTCTTATCTGTTATGATGGGCCTTTTTCGAGATCGATCATATGCAGTGGTTTCTAAATTTCATTCCAGCACATCACATCAATTTGTCCGATCGTGGCTTTGCGTACGGCGATGGCTTATTTGAGACAATTGCGACTCAACACGGCTCAATTATTAACCTTTCAGGTCATCAAGCACGTCTTGCACGTGGATTGAAGCGCTTAAACTTTGCAGTTGATGACGCTTTGCTAGCGCGGCTGTGGTCTTTTATTGCTGAACAAGCTACATCAAACGATGGCTGTGGCATCAAATTAATTCTTACCCGTGGCTCTGGTGGTCGAGGCTATTTGCCGCCTGATGCGCCTCAGTTTGAAGTCATTGTTGGTGTATTTGATGCGCCGGATTATAAAGCCCTTAAACAGCAAGGCGTGTCCTTGACGATCTCTTCAGTAGAATGCTCTTTGAACCGTTCGATTGCGGGCCTGAAACATCTTAATCGCCTAGAAAATGTGATGGCTAAGCAAGCCTTAGCACCTGAGTATTATGAAGCCCTCATGAAAACGGCAACGGGCCATGTTATTGAGGCGGTGCAAAGCAATATCTTTTGGGTCAAAGATGGCATATTACAGACTCCAGCGATCATTGATGCGGGTGTGCAGGGCAGTTTTAGAAGCCAAGTTATCAAAAATTTCCAAGGTGTGGTCAACGTTTCTCGTTATCATGAGTCTGACCTGCTGGAGGCGGATGAAATTTTTGTCTGTAACGCGCTCAGTGGCGTGCTTCCGGTGACGCACTTTCAAGATCGGGCAATGAAAATGGGCCCTGTAACTCAACAATTGATGGAACAACTCTACTGACTATGAAAACGATGAAAGGTTTGATAGCTGCGCTGGCACTGCTTTTTACTCTGACAGCGGTCGCTGTAGGGGGCGTATATTATGGTTTAACACAGCCATTAGCGCTCGATGAAACGCAAACGTTTGAGGTGCATCAAGGCGCTTCAACGATAAAAATCGGTCAGCAGCTGACCGACAATGGCTGGCTTGCGCACCCTATATTGGCTCGTGTCGCTTCTAAACTGAACCCTTCTTGGGTACCAAAAGTAGGCAAATACGAATTAACGCCAGGTATGAATGTGGTCGATGCTTTGGTGTTGTTTGACTCAGGCGATACCATCTTTTACCCGATTACGTTGCTAGAAGGACATACTTTTCGCGATTATTTGCGTGTCATGGAAGCAAAAGGCAATATAAAAATGACACTGACAGACCTTACCGATCAGCAGGTGGCTGAAAAGCTGGGTCTAGAGCAGGATTCCCCAGAAGGCATGCTCTACGCTAACACCTACCGTTATCATGATGGCGACTCGGATTTAGATATTTTTCGCCAAGCTCATAGTTTGTTGAAGACAACATTAGACCAACAGTGGCAAAACAAGGCAGAAAAGCTTCCCTATAAAACGCCGTATCAGGCGCTGATTATGGCGTCCATCATTGAAAAGGAAACCGGCGTGCCATCTGAGCGCCCTTTGATTGCCCGAGTATTTGTGAGTCGTCTAGAGAAAGGTATGCGTTTGCAAACGGATCCGACGGTAATCTACGGTATGCGTGAGCGCTATGATGGCAATATTCGCCGTTCCGATTTGCGTGAGAAAACACCTTACAACACTTACCAAATAAATGGCTTGCCACCAACACCGATTGCCAATGTGGGGGTTGAAGCGATTCATGCGGCGTTAAATCCTGGAGAAACGAGCGCCTTGTATTTTGTTGCGAAGGGCGATGGTTCCCATGTTTTCTCTAACACACTACGTGAACACAATAATGCGGTACTACGTTATCAGCACCAACGTAGCGATGACTACCGTTCCAGCCCAGCGAACTAGGAAAGATCATGGCAGGTAAATTTATCTCTATTGAGGGCGGTGAGGGTGCAGGTAAAAGCTCTGCGCTAGCGACGATTGAAGCTTGGCTCAAATCTCAGAAAATTGATTACGTTCTGACTCGAGAGCCAGGCGGGACACCCATGGCAGAAGAAATTCGTGCCTTGATGTTAAGTGCCCGTGATGAAGCGGTAGCGTCTGAAACTGAGCTGTTGCTGGTGTTCGCGGCGCGAGTGCAGCATATCAAACAGCATATTGAGCCTGCACTTGCGGCGGGCAAATGGGTGATCAGTGATCGCTTTTTGGATTCGACTTATGTGTATCAAGGTGCTGCCCGCGGACTCGATGAAAGCCTGATTGATGTGTTGGCTGAACGCTTTATAGGGCAGTCCTTGCCTGATACCACGCTGCTCTTAGATGTGCCGGTTGAGGTGGGTCTTAGTCGTGTGGCAAGCCGTGGCGAGAGTAATCGATTAGACCGCGAATCCGTTGTGTTTCATGAAAAAGTACGCCAAGGTTTTTTGCTGCGTGCGCAACAGTCGCCAGAACGCATCAAGATCATTGATGCGGCCCTTGAACTAGAGGCAGTGCAGCAACAAATTTTGCATGCTCTCGATACGTTAAAGGCTTCCTAATGGCGGATATAAAGAGCCTCCCCATTTGGCTTGAGGCTGATTACCAACAGGCACAACAATGGCGTCGTAGCGGCAAATTTCACCACGCTTTGTTGCTCACCGGAAATCAGGGTATTGGCCAGAGCGCCCTAGCGGATGCGTTGGCTCGTTTACTGTTGTGTGAGCGTGCTGCACAAGCACCCTGTGGTGAGTGTCATAGTTGTCAAGTGGCGTTGGCTGAGACGCATCCTGACTGGTTGACTTTAGATGGAAGGGCAGGCGCTAGCATCAAAGTCGATGCGGTGCGTCAGTTGGTGACAAAAGTAACTAATAAGCCGCAGTTAGGATATTCTAAGGTCGTTACTATTCATGATGCTCATCAAATGAACATTAATGCTGCCAACGCGATACTGAAAGCCCTCGAAGAGCCGCCTGCAGCAACGTATTTCATCTTAACAAGCAACAGCTCGCGGGCGTTGATGCCGACTATTTTAAGCCGCTGCCAACGTGTAAATTTACCCACACCATCAGCACAGCAAGTCAGTGATTGGTTAATCAAAGAAACCAATAGTGACGTGAGCAAGTTGATGTGGTTTTCCAATACTCCTTATCACTTACTCTCCTTGGTGGAGACACCAAGTTATGACATGTTGCAAAAACTACCGGATTCGTTGGTGTCCTGGCTTTCAGGACATATACGTGTCGACGAATTTGTTGCCTATATGAATAAAGATCATGTGCAGGATTTTGTTGATGGCTTGTTGGCTTTGCTAACATCGGCGCTACAGTATTCCGCGACAGGTCGCTGTGATGAAAGCGTGCGTCATGCGCTTGAGGCATTATTGCAACGTTATGATCTGTATCGGTTGATGCATTTTGTGCAGCAGCTGACGTTATTTAAGTCACAGCTTGATAAAACACATCTAAACCCCACTATACAATTAACGGGCGAACTGAATTCTTGGTAAATGAAATGTTGATAGATACGCACTGCCACTTAGACAAATTAGACTTAACTCCCTATGAAAACGGCGTGGATGACGCGATCAGAGCGGCAAAAGACGCAGGCGTCAGTCAGATATTGACCATTTCTGTCGACCTCGATAACTTTGATAGTGTTCATGATTTCACTAAGTATGCGGGTGTTTTTGCCAGCTGTGGCGTTCATCCTTTGCATAAAGAAGGATTGCTTACTTCGCCTGAAACGCTGGAACAGTTAGCACAACGCAAAAAAGTGGTGGCCATCGGTGAAACAGGGTTAGATTACTTTTACGATAAAGAGCCTGAGCTTCATCAAGCGCAAAAAGACAGCTTTGCCGTGCATCTTGATGTAGCAGGGCGTATGGGCTTGCCAACCATTATCCATACTCGAGACGCTAGAGCGGATACGTTGGATTTGATTCGCGCTCATGGTGACAGCGATGTCGGTGGTGTGCTGCATTGTTTTACCGAAGACTATGCCATGGCACGCAGTGCATTAGATTTGAATTATTTAATTTCCATCTCGGGTATAGTGACATTTAAAAATGCCGAAGACTTGCGCGACACCGTGCGTAAGTTGCCCCTAGAATCTTTGATTGTAGAAACGGATTCGCCTTATCTTGCTCCAATCCCGCATCGAGGCAAAAAGAATGAGCCTAAATATGTGCGCGATGTGGCGCAATTTGTGGCGGATATTAAAAATATCCGTTATGAAGAATTATTAGAAATCAGCTCGCAAAACTTCCATAACAAGTTTACTCAGGTTACTCGCGACGAAGTCTTGCTATAACAACATAAAAAAATCAAATATCGGCATCAACTATCCTTTTTGATGCCGCTCTCAAAAGGACCTGTTAGATGTCAGAAATGGTTCAATCGTTACCTCACCATGCGCTTTCTGCGAAACTCATTGAAGCGAATTTACCGTTTAAAAAATTAAGTGAACTGGACTCACTCAGTGGTATTCTCGGCCAAGAGCGTGCCGTCGAAGCCATTCAATTTGGCGTTGCTATGCATCGCCCAGGCTACAATATTTTTGTGATGGGCGATTCTGGTACTGGCCGTTCATCCTACGTCACTAGTTATCTCAAAAGTGAAGCTAAGCGTAAATCTGCTCCGAACGAGTGGGTTTACGTCAATAATTTTAAAGAATCTCGCTCTCCTAAAGCGATCGAATTTGCCCCGGGTCAATCCAGTGAATTTGAGCAAGATATTCGCGGTCTAATTGACGGTCTGATGGCCACTTTCCCAGCGGCGTTTGAGCACCCTAATTACCAGCAACAAAAGAGTGCGATAGATCGTGCTTTTAATGAGCAGTACGAAGCAGCAATCAATTTAGTTGAACGTCATGCGTCTAAAATTGGTGTGGCGATGTTCCGTGATGCCTCATCGGTCAGTTTCGCGCCGATGCGCGATGGTAAGGCATTAGATGAAGCAGATTTTGCTTCTCTATCTGATGATGAGCGTGATGATTTTCAGGCCGGTGTATCGGAGCTTGAAGGCATGCTTAATAATGAGTTGCTAAGCCTACCGACTTGGAAGCGTGTTTCCTATGAGCAACTGCGCGAGCTGAACCTTGAGACGGTTAAAGAGTCACTTGATCCGTTGATGGCGCCTATCTTCGAAAAGTATATCGTGCGCGAAGATGTGACCGCGCATCTTACCGCTATGCGTGAAGATTTAGATAAAGTCATTATTGACCAATTTGTCGATGATAAAGCGTCTGAGCGTGGTGATGAGTCAAGTCGTCGTACCATGTACGAAGAAATGTACTTGCCTAACATTGCTGTGACTCATGAGACCAATGGCGGCCAGCCAGTGGTATACGAGCCACACCCAACGTACCGCAACTTATTTGGTCAAGTGGAATACAGCTCGGACCAAGGTATGCTGATTACCAGCTATCGTTTGATTCGCTCGGGTAGTTTACATGCTGCCAATGGCGGTTACTTGATCTTGGATGCTGAGAAGCTGTTAACGGACCATTACTTGTGGGAAGCACTTAAGCGAGCCTTAAAGAGTAAAACCTTAAGAATTGAGCATCCTTATGCTGATATGGGTCTGATGAGCACGACCACTTTGTCGCCGGAGGATTTGCCATTACAGGTCAAAGTAGTGTTGATTGGCTCGCGTGAAATCTACTATTTACTGCAAGATGCGGATCCAGATTTCCAAGAAATGTTTCGTGTACTAGTCGATTTTGATGACTCCTTGAAACGCAACGCAGACACAGAATTGTCGTTTGCGCGCTTGTTGCGAGACCGTGTGGCCAAAGAAGGCTACGCCGATGTTACTCAGCAAGGTGTTGCCCGTTTGATCGAATACAGCAGTCGTTTGGCGGAGCATCAAAAAGAGATGGCGGCCAAAATTGGCGATGTATTTGAGCTGCTTGGAGAAGCCGACTTTAATCGTCAGCTTGCTAAAGATGAATTGATTGATGATATTCATGTGCAGCGTGCGTTAGCGGCCAAAAAACATCGCACAGGTCGTGTGGCGGAGAAAATCATCGAAGAGATTGTCGATGGCTCTATCTTGTTAGACAGTGATGGTGAGGCCATTGGTAAAATCAACGGCCTAACGGTGATGCAGATTGGTGACAGCAGCTTTGGCGCGCCAGCCCGCATCTCAACGACGGTTTACCCTGGCGGTAAGGGGATTGTCGACATTGAGCGTGAGTCCAATTTAGGGCAAAACATCCACTCTAAAGGGGTGTTAATCCTATCTGGCTACTTGGGTCATCGCTATGCACAACAGTTCTCTTTGGATATCTGTGCGGCGATCGCTATGGAGCAAAGCTATGGTTATGTGGATGGCGACAGTGCCTCGACTGCAGAGCTATGCTGCTTGATTTCAGCCTTGATTAATGTGCCACTACGCCAAGATTTGGCCATTACGGGCTCGCTTAACCAGTATGGGCAGGTGCAGGCGATCGGTGGCGTAAATGAAAAGATTGAAGGCTTCTTCAATGTTTGTAATGCGCGTGGCTTAACTGGCACCCAGGGTGTCATCATTCCGAAATCTAACTTGATCAACTTGATGCTGAATGATGAAGTGATTGAAGCGGTTGAAAAAGGGCAGTTTCATATTTACGCGGTCGAGTATGCTGACGAGGCATTACACTTACTGACAGGTGTTGAACCTGGGGAGTTAGACGACAAGGGCGTATATCCTGAGGCATCGTTATCAGGCCGCATCTTGAAGCGTTTGGAAGAAATTTCTAAGCTTGGTGAAGAAGAGGATGAGTCAAGCGACGATAAAAAAGATGACAGCAAAGACCAAGCTGACAAGAGCAAAGACAAATAGCTAGTATTTGCCTTTGGTACGCTTTATAAAGCCTGCTTGGCAGTCGTCAAAGACTAACCAATACAGGGTGTAATGGAGGTCGCGGCGTTCAAAATACGTCGCGACCTCTTTGCGTTTGCTGGGGTGGTGACGTTTTAACACAACAGGTTTCTTGAAGCTGCTGCTCTCAAGCCCTAATAATCGCTCAGAAGCCGCCATGGACGAGCGTAATGCATCACGGTCAGAACATTCCTCTGCCGCTATAGGAAGACTGAGCGCTAAACACAGACAGGTAACGCCGCCAATTATTACTTGATTCATTACGAGGTTCTCGCCAATAAAACGTACCGTTAAGCATATCATTCAATTACCTAAGATGAATAATGCTTGGCTATGATGGTGATGTTTTTCTATATCTGAGAGATGCTGGCGTGTAATTAGAAACTTTTTTGTAAGCGTAGGAACTTTGTTTCAGTCTAGTGGCTCTATAGCGTATAGTTTACTTGGGGCAATTAAACATAAAAGGAGAAAGTATGTTACGCGCAAAGGTTCTAGTCGGTGGCTTATTGATGTCGGTTGCGTCTGTCAGCATGGCGCATGCTGATTGTGGCTCAAATGACCTACATGAAGACATGGAAAACTTAAAAACCGAAATGAAATCACTGTCGTTTAATATTAAACGTGGTGACTATGAACAAGCTGAAGAGCGTGTTGATGCGGTGTTAGAGATTTTATCTGACGCTCGTGACGAAACGCCTTACTTGTTTGAAGAAAAAGGCTTGGAGGGTCAAGAGTTGGAACACCGCCAAGCAGATTACCAATCTGTAATAGATGACACCATTGCCGCGTTTGAGTCGTTAGACGAAGCGTTGGAGGCGGAAGATGATACGCAAGTTAAAGCACTGCTAAAAGAAGTAGGTGACTTGCGCAAAAAAGGCCACCGTGCATTTAAAGCGGATTGTTAAGCCCATTAGGCGGTTCAACGTGACCTAATGGCTTTAGATTGCTACAATATGCAGCTAATTTAAGAGGTTTATTATGTCTCGCTTGAAAAAATCCCGTAGTTTAAAAGGGAAGTTATCTAAAACTGGCACTAAGGAAATGCTAAAAGAGCAGAAGAAAGCGCGTAAAGCCGCGTCGCCTTCGCGTTTTGATGCTAAAAAAGCCAAGCAAAGAAAAGAACAGTCTCAGCGTAAGCTTGAGCGTCTTGGTTTGGCCCCTGAAGTTGCCTCTGAGGCACCTAAAGTTCGACCTAAGCGTTTCACTTTTACGCCAAAGGTCGACGCTCAGCAAGCCGCTCAAGCACCCGCTGAGACGGCTCCTCAGGATGATATTGAAATATCAACCAATGAGTTATTAGATGCTTTTACTGAGCAGAACTAAGTGGTAAGTTTTAAAAGGCTGCATTCATATGCGGCCTTTTTTATGCGTAACGGACCAGGTAGGGAGGCTTTAAATGGCGTTAAAGGCAACGGTTCCAGCATCAAATGTTCGATATTTACTTAGTGCTGTTGAGCGCCAGGGTTGTGATGTCGAGGCTTTACTAAAAGAAGTAGAGCTTGATCCGAGGCATATAGAGCAAGGTGATCCAGTCTCTGCCTATCAATACGGTCTTTTGTATCAACGCATTATGCAGCTAATGAACGATGAGTCGTTTGGCATCTTAAGTGGTGGTGTTATGCCAAAAGGCTCGTTTCGCATGATGTGCCTGTGCATTCTTCATGCGAAGAGTTTAGGGCAAGCTTTGAAGCGCTGTAGTGACTTTTATGAAATTTGTCGCGGACCTACCATCAAGCCTATTGTGATTCGTAAAGGTCGTTACGCTAAAGTCACATTCGCGCCCATTGAATCGATTGATCAGCGCCATGCAAGTTTAGATCAAGCGTTTGAGTCAAAAGAGCGTGTGCGTACCACCTTATCTATGTGGCATCATTTTATCAGTTGGCTGATCGGTCGTCGTTTGGCGTTAAAAGCGGCTTACTTCACCGCAGAGCGTCCGGACGATGTTGAATATTACAAAACCTTGTTTCAGTCGGATGTGAAGTTCTCCCAACATGGTAACGCCTTAGTCTTTCCCGCCAACTATCTTGAAATGCCGTTGGTGCAAAACGAAGACAGCTTACGTAGCTTCTTGAAAACCGCGCCGTATCAGCTGTTGGTGATGGTCGATAATGACAACAGCCTTAAATCGCGTATCATCTCTATCCTCGGTAAGGACTTTTCTCAAGAGATGCCCAGTGCCGAAGATGTTGCGTCGCAACTCAATATGAGTGTATCGACCATGCGTCGACGTCTCACAGAAGAAGACACTTCCTTTCAACAGATCAAAGATGAATGTCGCAAAGAAGCCGCCATTACTTATATAAATGCTCCACAATTATCTTTTAATGAAATTGCGGCCTTGATGGGCTTTGAGGAGCCAAGCGCCTTTTATCGTTCGTTTAAAAAATGGACGGGCATGACGCCTGGTGAGTACCGCAAGCATGCCGATTTTCAGATACTGCGCTAAACACGCCTGAGCACTTTTGTTAGCGATAAAGCGATCATTTGCTATTGCTCAATAGACCGTAATTCACCACCCTTAAAAATAAAAATGCGCGAAGGAGTGATCTATGTCTGATTACCGCTACCCTGCGAGTGATATCCAGTTCTGCCTTGAAAAAATTGCCCAAGTAGAGCGGCTAGAGGCGCACTTTGAGAACTATACAGCGGACTTGCTTGAGCCTGTATTAAGTGAGGCAGCAAAGTTTTCTGAACAACTGGTTGCACCCACTAACCGTTTGGGAGATCAGCAGCCGCCAAAAATGGTGGAGCGCTGTGTACAAGAAACGCCTGCCTTTAAAGATATTTACGAAGCTTTGCAAGAGGCTGGCTGGCCGACACTAAGTGGGCCAGAGGCTTATGGTGGCCAAGCGCTACCTCGTGCCCTTGAAGTGGCCTTCAATGAAGGCATTCAATCGGCCAATTTGTCATTTTCTCTTTGTCCGCTACTGACACAAGGGGCTATTGATGCTCTTGAAACCCATGCCAGTGACGCACTTAAGGCGATGTTTTTACCCAACATGATTTCTGGACGCTGGACTGGCACGATGAACTTAACGGAGCCGAGTGCTGGCAGTGACCTAGCCGCTATCAAGACAAAAGCCACTCGTGAAGAAGATCATTACCGTATTGTTGGGCAGAAGATTTACATCACATGGGGTGATCACCTAATGAGCGATAATATCATTCATTTGGTGTTGGCGCGTTTACCGGATGCACCCGAGGGTGTGAAAGGCATTTCTCTGTTCGTGGTGCCCAAATATTTGCTAGACGAGCAGGGCGAACCTGGGCGCCGTAATGATGTGTTTCCTCTCTCGCTAGAGCACAAGCTTGGTATTCATGGTTCGCCAACCTGTGTCATGCAGTTTGGTGAAAAAGAGGGGGCTTTGGGTTATTTGGTAGGCGAAGAGCATAATGGCTTAGCGGCCATGTTTACGATGATGAATAATGCTCGACAAAGCGTTGGCTTACAGGGCTTGGCGGTGGCGGAGGCAGCCTATCAAAAGGCGCTAGATTATGCCTTTGAGCGCAAACAAGGCGCAATTAAAGGTCATGCAGACAAGGTTGTCATTGCTCAGCACGCCGATGTGAAGCGAATGCTGTGGCAGATGGCGAGCTGCTTGGCAGCAATGCGTGCGCTGATGTACACAGCCTCTGTTGAAAACGATCTCAAACAGGTGGCGCCTGAGCATGCTCAGCGTACAGAATTGTACACGCCCATCGTTAAAGGCTGGCTCACTGAGTTGGCGCAAGAGATTACCTCTACTGCAATTCAAGTGCACGGTGGTATGGGTTACATTGAAGAAACGGGGGTAGCGCAACTGTTTCGTGATGCGCGTATTTTGCCAATCTATGAAGGCACCAATGGTATTCAGGCTCTAGATTTGGTTGGGCGTAAACTGCGCTCTGATAAAGGTGCTGCTATGTATGCGCTGATTGAAGAAATGCGCACCTCCACAAACGATATTGAGTCTGAAGTGGACGCTGCGTTGTTGCAAAGTGCCATTAGTATGCTTGAGAAAACTACTCAAAGTTTATTAGAGGGTGAGGTGCCCGCTGAGTATGTTGCCTACGACTACATGATGTTATCGGGTTATGTGTTAGGTGGCTGGCAAATGCTAAAAGGGGTGGTTAACGGCGCTGATGCCGCATGGCAGAAGAAAGCCCGCTTTTACATACGCCAGCTACTGCCGCGTGCGCAGATGCATGGTCAAGCCATTGCTGCTTATGCAGATTCCGGTATGAATGATGACTGGGATGCAATCCTGTTACAAAATTGATAAATTCGATAAATAAATTACTCTTTAATTTCAATGCTTTGTTACAGAGGCGAGCAAAGTCCTTGTCATTATTGGAAAAAATGAGTTTTTCAGCATCTGGTCTGGAGGTCGCTGGCATTCTCGATAAGAAGTCGTAATAATTAGACTTCTAATGAAGGAGAAGCCAATGCGAATCTGGGTTGATGCCGATGCCTGCCCGAATGCGATTAAGCCTATTTTGATCAAGGCCTCTGAGCGCTGCGAAGTCGAATGTATTTTTGTGGCCAATGTGGCCATTGCCTTGCCTAATTCTAAGTGGGTTTCGCGTAAGGTGGTCCCCAGTGGCTTTGATGAAGCTGATCGTTTCATTGAAGAAAGTGTCGCAAAAGATGATCTGGTGATTACCTCAGATATTCCTTTGGCATCGGATTGCATTGATCGCGGTGCTTTGGTACTCACGTCTAAAGGAGAGCCTTACACCAAAGATAATATCAAGCAGAAGCTTGGTATGCGTGACTTTATGGATCAGATGCGTTCAAGTGGCTTCGACACGGGCGGTTCCGCACCCTTTGGGGATCGAGATAAAGCTGCGTTTGCCAATGCTCTAGACCGAATCTTGGCGCGTCGCGTGCAGGCTTGATCTCTACATCACTCTTAAGCGAGTGATTTGCTAAGCAACATCAATGTTTAGCTAATCATTCACAGTTATGGGAGTTGTTATGAAACGGATAGTAGTGCTTGGTGGTGGTGCCGGAGGCCTAGAGCTTGCCACCCAATTAGGGCACAGCTTTGGTAAGAAAAACAAAGCAGATATTACTTTAATCGATCGCTCACAAACTCACCTTTGGAAGCCTTTACTACACGAAGTGGCTACTGGCTCGCTCGACATAAACACCGACGGTATTAACTACCGCGCCCATTCCACTAAGCATCATTATAAATTCAAGCTGGGCACAGCGTATGACATTGATCCCGATGCACAGGTGATTCGCCTCGAATCTATTAATGATGAGCGAGGTGTGGAAGTGCTGCCGGTACGTGAGGTGCAATATGATATTTTGGTGCTGGCGGTTGGCAGTGTCAGTAATGATTTTGGCACCCCTGGCGTAGCAGACAACTGTTTTTTCTTAGATTCACATCGACAAGCAGAGCGCTTTCAACAAGCGTTGCTAACACAATTTCTACGTATCCATCAGCTTGGCGGCGATCAGCGTTTAGACATTGCCATTGTGGGTGGTGGGGCAACTGGCGTGGAGTTATCAGCCGAATTGTTTCATGTGGCAGATTTGCTAAAAACCTATGGTATGCCCGAAATGTCCGCTGAAAAAGTCAATGTGCAATTGATTGAGGCAGGAGAGCGGATATTACCTGCTTTGCCTGAACGTATTGCCGGTAACGCTAAGCGTGAACTAGAAGCGTTAGGGGTGACGGTAAAAGAAGGCACTATGATCACTGAGGCGCGCCAAGAGGGACTAGTGACCAAAGATGAAGAAATCATCAAGGCACATCTGATGATTTGGGCTGCAGGTGTTAAAGCTCCTGAATTTATCAGTCAAATTGAACAATTTGAGACCAATCGCAATAACCAAGTGGTGGTAAAAGATACGCTACAGTCCTCAAATTATGACAATGTTTATGTCATCGGTGATTGTTGTGCCTGTCAGCAAGAAGATGGTTCGTATGTGCCACCACGTGCACAATCGGCTCACCAGATGGCATCCTTGGTGTTTGATAATATTGCCGCATCACTTAAGGGTGAGCCGCTTCAAGAATACGTCTACAAAGACTACGGCTCACTGGTCAATCTCAGTAAGTACAGTACGGTCGGTAGCCTAATGGGAAATCTTATGAAGGGCTCGATGTTTGTCGAAGGGCGCTTAGCGCGTTTTGTCTACGTCTCTTTGTATCGACTACACTTAATCAAGATACATGGCTGGTTTAAAGCGATGATTATTTTGGCGGCGCAACGTATCGGTAAGGTGGTTAAGCCGAAGCTTAAACTGCATTAAAAAAGGGGCCTTGAGGCCCCTTTTTAGTAAGTGTCGAGATTAACGATCACGCTTAGGCAGAATGTCTTTTAAGGTTTCAGCCATTTCCAACAAGGTTTTCTCTGTGCTTTCCCAGTCGATACAAGCATCTGTGATCGATACGCCGTATTCTAGGTCGGCAAGATTTGCTGGCACTTTTTGGTTGCCCCAGCCTAAGTTGCTTTCGATCATTAGGCCCATGATAGAATTATTACCTTCGACGATCTGGCGCGTTGCATCTAAAGCAACCTCTGGTTGACGCTCAGGTTTTTTGGCTGAGTTTTCGTGTGAGCAGTCCACCATGATGTTGTGTTTCAGACCCGCTTTCGTCAGAGCTGCTTCACTTTGCGCCACATGCTCGGCGCTGTAGTTTGGTAGACCGTTGCCGCCGCGTAGTACTAAGTGGCCGTATTCGTTGCCCTTAGTATTAACGATCGTGACTTGGCCACCTTCGTTAATGCCTAAGAAAGAGTGTGGGTGAGACACAGATTGCATAGCGTTCACGGCTACGGTCATGGAGCCATCTGTACCATTTTTGAAACCAACCGGACCTGATAGACCTGATGCCATTTCACGGTGTGTCTGAGACTCGGTAGTACGTGCGCCGATTGCCGACCAGCTGATCAAATCTTGGTAGTACTGTGGTGAGATTGGGTCCAGTGCTTCTGTCGCCAGAGGTAATCCCATTTCTGATAAATCCACTAGCAATTTACGTGCGACGCGCATGCCTTTGTTGATATCAAATGTGCCATCTAGGTTTGGATCATTGATCAATCCCTTCCAGCCCACAGTTGTACGTGGCTTTTCAAAGTAAGCACGCATAACAATGTAGAGTGAATCGCTGACTTTTTCTGACAAGACTTTTAGTTTACGAGCGTAATCAAGGGCTGCTTCTGGATCATGGATTGAGCACGGGCCAATCACGATCGCTAGACGATGATCTTTACCATCCATGATGTTTTTGATCACATCGCGTGAGCGAGCGATTTGTTCGCGAACATCGTTGTTAAGTGGCAGTTCTTGTTTAAGTTCTGAAGGGGTTACTAAAGAACTGAACGAGGCAATGTTTAAATCCTCTAGGCGTGAATCACTCATTTCTACTTCCTAATATAACTTTTCGTGCAATCAAGATGCTTGTTTTTTTATGTATGGGGTTACCTTACATGGTTTCTAAGGAAGAATGAACCCTTGATCGGCTGAAAATGGCGCAGAAATAAAAAAAGGCACTCAAATGAGTGCCTTTTTAGAAAAATGTGTCGTAATAAAACAACTAGAAGAATAAGTACTTTACACCAAAGCTGGCTAAAGCAGTTGCCAAGACAGGTTGTAGAACTTTATTTGGGACAAAGGTCGCGACTTTAGTGCCCACATAAATAGCCGGAATAGAGCCAAGCAGAAGCCCCATCAATAGATAGTAATCCACATTACCAAGCAATACGTGTCCGATACCTGCTACCAGCGTCAGTGGTACCGCATGAGCAAGGTCTGTACCAACGACATTGCGCGCCGCCATAGCGGGAAATAGCAGCATCATCATGGCCGTACCGAGCGCGCCAGCGCCGACAGATGTTAGCGTAACGAACACCCCTAAGACCAAGCCGCATATGAAAATCGCCGTGGTGCCTTGTTTCTCAGATAGGTTAGGTTTTAAAAGGCCGTGTAAGCGCTTGCGGAAAACAATGACCACAGCCGTCATCATTAGCATAATGCCTAAGGTGCTGGTCAATATATGCTGATAGTTATCGGGGTGCTCGAAGTTTGAAAGCGCCCAAATGGTGACCAATGATGCGGGCAGACTGCCGGCGGCCATGGCGCCCATAATACGCCAATTTACATTGCCACGACGGGCATGCATGTAAACCCCTGTGCTTTTCGCGATACCGGCGTAAAGCAAGTCCGTACCGATGGCGATGTGTGCTGGAAAACCAAATAATAACAGTAGCGGCGTCATCAGCGAACCACCGCCAACGCCAGTAATTCCAACGGCTAGGCCAACACCTGCGCCGGCCAAAATGTACCAAATTAAATCCATTGCCTATCATCTTTTTCATGCGATTAGAGGTGGCAACCTTAGAGGTTTTTTACTATTCTATAAAGTAATATTTTTTTATGTTTTTAACTCTTTTTAGAATAAGGATAACAAGCCAATGAAGCTACAGCAGCTAAGATACATCTGGGAAGTTGCGCGGCATGACTTAAATGTGTCAGCGACCGCACAAAGTTTGTACACCTCCCAACCAGGCGTAAGTAAGCAGATTCGCTTGTTAGAAGATGAATTGGGAATAGAAGTGTTTGCCCGAAGTGGTAAACATTTAACCCATATTACCCCAGCCGGCGAAAAAATTATCGCCTTGGCGGGTGAGATTTTAAATCAAACGCAAAACATCAAAAAAGTGGCCAAAGAGTTTAGTGATGAACGTAAAGGTTCGCTGGATATTGCTACCACGCATACACAAGCACGCTATGCCTTGCCGAATATTATTCATGATTTCATCGATGGTTATCCTGACGTAACACTGCATATGCATCAAGGTACACCGATGCAAATTGCTGAAATGGCTAATGATGGGGTGGTGGATTTTGCCATTGCGACAGAAGCGCTGGAGATGTTCGGCAATTTAGTCATGCTGCCTTGCTACACATGGAATCGCTCGGTGGTGGTACCGAAAGATCACCCGTTGGCAAAGCTTGATAAACTTACGCTTGAAGCGCTAGCGGAACATCCGATTGTAACGTATGTATTTGGCTTTACGGGTCGCTCACAGTTGGATGAAGCCTTTCAAAGTGCAGATCTTGAGCCAAATGTGGTGTTTACGGCGGCCGATTCTGACGTGATTAAAACTTACGTTCGATTAGGGCTAGGTGTCGGTATTGTTGCGACCATGGCCTATGATGCCGCTGTCGATACTGACCTAGTTGCACTCGATGCGTCACATCTTTTCGCTGACAGCACCACTAAAATTGGCATACGTAGTAATACGTTTATTCGCGGCTACATGTACAAATTTATTCAATCCTTCGCACCGCATTTGACCAAGGACTTGGTGATGGAAGCAATGGAGGCCCCAAATCGTCAAGATGTGGAAGCACTGTTTGAAGGCATTGAATTGCCAAGGTACTAAAAATAGGCCATTAAAAAGGAGAGCTGAGCTCTCCTTTTTTTGTTTGTGCTGGCTAATGTATCAAACGGCGTCTTTGGTCTCTGGTGGCTCTGTCGCCAGTTGTGACTGCAAATAGTCCATGATGCCGATGTCGACACTTTTCTGTAGATCTTTGACACCTTGATTACCAAATATACGATTGAACTCGATCAAATAAGGTACAGACCCCACCATGGCAACATCGAAGCCACCGTGATCGATGCCTAATGTCGTGGCAACGTATTCCACTAAGTCTAGGGCTTCTTTAGGAATCAACGCGACCTCTACTTGCCCGCCTTGGCTAATGTTGTTGTAGAAGCCTTTTTCCGCTTGTAAACGCCAGTAACCACCTACCACTTTATTGCCAACCCACACAATACGCAGGTCGCGATCGATCGGTAAGTATTCTTGCGCGTAAATGACGTTAGACTTATCTAAGTACTCTTGCCATTGCACTGGGTTATCAATTAGAAAAACCCCTTGTCCCATGCTACTTAACGGGATTTTCGCCACAAACGGCGTCGGCATAATGTCCCAAATACGATCCGCTTCGTAGGGTGTATTGGCACATATTTCTGTGTAGGGGTGGTGCGCTGGCGTAATGGCCATAAAGGTACGCGTCATTTCGATTTTGTCATGTCCAATCATGAACGAAGACAAGCTAGGGAAGATGCGTTTTTTTAAACCATGAACTAGGGCGTTTAGCTGCCAGTACTCGGGAAAAAGGATCCAGTCTGCCGCACGAATCTCATCTAAGTGAGCGTACATATTTTGCGGTTTGATGTAATGTACGTTAGGAAGGTGAAGGGTGCGCAGAGCATCAAAAGAAATAATTTTCACTTGGTTATTTCCAATGTTATTAAGGCGCTGATAATACGACCAATTAGGGCAAATACAAAGCTTTATTTTGGTGTTTACTGCCACGTTTTGTAGGGATTTGTAACCACCTATGAATTGCTGTTTGTTGTCGGTGTCATTTGATGTGTCTTAAGCTTAACATAAGCTTTTACTGCTAATTTATAAGCGTTTAAAGGTGCCTTTGTTAGTAGGCATAAAATACTGATCGGTAGTTGTAAGGTGGCCTAACATGCGAATTTTATTGGTAGAGGACGACGTATCCTTAGGTGAGGGCATGAGCGTTGCGTTAAAGCGCGAAGGCTTCACGGTCGACTGGCTGACTGATGGCGTTCAAGCGATGCAGGCTTTGGCGCAAGAGTTATTTGATTTGGTCATCTTGGATTTGGGGTTACCGCGCATGGATGGGATGCAAGTGTTGCAAAAAGTTCGTGAGCAGAAGATAGAAGTGCCAGTGCTGGTGCTTACGGCTCGAGATGCCATCGAGGACCGAGTCCTAGGATTAGATGCTGGTGCCGACGATTATGTCGTTAAACCGTTTGATTTAGTCGAGATCATTGCTCGAATTCGTGCCATTGTTAGGCGCTCTAAGGGCCGGAGTGTTTCGACGATTGTGCATGGCGACATCATTCTTGAGCCAGATAGCATGCTGGTGACTTATGCGGGGCAACCGGTAAATTTAACGCGGCGCGAGTTTGTTCTGTTATCAGAGTTATTATCAAGACCGAGTCACGTGTTTACCCGTGATGCGTTAGTGCAAGCTTTATATGGCTGGGGTGAAGAGGTCGAGAGTAACGCCCTAGAAGTACATATTCATCATCTGCGCAAAAAATTCTACTCGACATTAATACGCACTGTGCGCGGCGTCGGTTACGTGGTTGAAAAACACCAAGGAGTATAAGTCTTGCTCGAACAGCTTGGACGAAAATTGCCTAATTCGATCAAAAAACGCACCTTATTTTTGGTGATGTTTGTGTTTGCTTTGACCAGTTTTTTACTTGGTATTGTAAGTATTTTTACTGCCAGTCATGAAGTGGAAGAGCTGTTTGATGCGCGTTTAGCACAACAAGCGAGGCTGCTTGTGCAGTTGACAGGTGATAATTTGTCTACGGAGCAGAAAAGCACGCTGTTTGTCTATCCTGATGCGATTACCGAATCAGAAGGTTATCAGCTTAGTAAAGTAGGGCATCAATACGAAAGCAAAGTCTATTTTCGTATTTGGCACGATGGCAAAGTCGTAGTGTCTTCCGATCAGCAAGTAATCGAGCCTGATGAGACGGCTGCGAACGGGTTCGGCTATGCCGACAGTGAGCATTATGAGTGGCGTACATTTGAACTTATTAAAACGCTGCCAGCGGGAACACTGGTTAGGATAGTCGTGGCAGAGCGACTAGATGTTCGCGGCGAGATGGTAACGGAAATTGTCCTTAATTCTGTGCTGCCTGAAGTGGTCGGCTGGCCGTTGATTGCTTTGTTTGTATGGTTCGCTGTGAGTATTGGACTTGAACCCTTAAAGCAGTTAACAGATCGGATTCGCTCGATCGAGGCGGCTAAATTAGAGCCTGTAAGCTTAGATAATGTGCCCGCTGAACTGGCACCAGTGCAGCAAGCGCTCAATTCTTTGTTGCAAGAAATTGATGACCTAATGGCGCGGGAAAAGCGCTGGATCGCGGATGCAGCGCACGAATTGCGAACCCCTTTAACCGTGCTGAAGCTGCATGCGCAAAATGCTGAGTTTTCGGCCAGTGACGAGGAGCGCCAGCAGGCTCTGCTGCAATTGCGGCAAGGGGTTGATCGCAGTACTCGAATTGTTGCGCAGTTGTTGTCTTATGCAAGAGTTGAGAGTCAGCTTAATGCGCCTCATAATTACGCCCCGTTGGATGTGTTGAAAGAAACGCGCCGAATTATCGCGCAGTTATATCCAATGGCTTGGGATAAAGGGGTTAACCTTGAAGTGGCCGAGCAGTCTCAGGCTATAACGCTGCTTATGGCGGACCATCATCTTGAGGTCATTCTGCAAAATCTAATTTCTAATGCGATTAAATTTACGCCATCTGAAGGCATGATTGAAGTGTGCTGGTTGGTTGATGACACGCACATCACACTAGAATGTCTTGACACTGGTGTGGGTGTGAGTGAAGCCGATTTTGAGCGGTTAACTGAGCGCTTTTACCGTGGCGCAGATTTATCTGGAGCCGGCTTAGGGTTGTCCATCGTGGCAACCTTAGCTAATCACTACGACGCTGAAGTGATATTTGAACACCATGCTCCCCAAGGTTTGATTGTGCGTGTTATTTTCCCAGTGTGCGGTCATTAAGGAGATTCTATATTGGATCTAGGATTAGTTGTCGGCAGCTGACTAACTCGTTAACCTGCCGTTATTAATTCAGCTTTTAATGGACAATATCATGATCGAATGGATGTATATTCTTATCCTCACTCTGATGGCAGGATTGGCCATCCCCTTAGGTGGATTGTTAGCAACTGTCGACACGGTTAGGCCGAATTGGCTTAACGAGGAGTTGCGACACAGTGTCACCGCATTTGGTGGCGGTGCGTTGTTGTCAGCGGTAGCCTTAGTATTGGTACCCGAAGGGATTGAGCCATTTTCCAATCTAGCCGCGGTGTCGTTGTTTTTGTTGGGGGGCTGCTTATTTATGTGGATTGATATCGCACTTTATAAGCTACATACCTCCGCTGGCCAGTTAGTGGCTATGTTGTCTGATTTCATTCCTGAATCTATCGCCTTAGGCGCATCAATTGCGTTAGGAAAAGGGTCGTCACTGCTAATTGCTTCACTGATTATGATGCAAAACTTACCGGAAGGCTTTAATGCGTTTCGTGAGTTAAAAGAGTCCAGTCATTACAGCACCCGCAAAATCATTGTGTTGTTTACGGTTCTAGCCTTGCTTGGCCCTGTGGCCGGTTTAAGTGCCTACTATTGGTTGTCCAATTTTGATGCTCTGATTTCCGGTATTATGCTGGTTGCCGCGGGCGGTATTTTATACGCTGTATTTCAGGATATTGCCCCACAAGTGAAGCTGGATTTTCATTGGGCGCCGCCTCTGGGCGCGGTGCTAGGATTCGTATTAGGTTTGGCCGGTTTTATGATGTCTCATTAAGAATACATTTTTATAAAATGTATACAAAAATAAGTGTTGCGCGTATTTTATAGGGAACTAAGGAGTTTCTAAATGCGTAAAATACTTTCGGATATCAGTTTAAGCGCCGTTGTCGCAGGTTTCGTCGCGGTACTGATCGGCTTTGCCAGCTCAGTCGCCATTGTCTTCCAAGCTGCCGACGCAGCCGGTGCCGATGAGGCTATGAAAACCTCATGGATTATGGCGTTAGGCCTTGGTATGGGGGCGACCTGCTTCTTTTTATCATGGTGGTACAAAGCCCCAGTGATCACAGCTTGGTCAACTCCAGGGGCAGCGCTTTTGGCGACCAGCTTGACGGGGGCAAGTTACGCTGAAGCTATTGCCGTATTTATGTTTGCCGGTGCGCTAGCATTGCTCACGGGTATTACGGGTTTGTTCGATCGATTAATGCGCTGGATTCCACTGCCGATTGCCTGTGCCATGCTAGTCGGGGTGCTTTTCAATTTTGGCGTAGCAATTTTCACCTCAATGGAAAGCCGCCCATGGTTGGTGTTAATCATGCTCGCGACCTACTTAATCAGTAAATTAATTGTGCCGCGGTATGCCGTGATCTTGGTGTTGGTGGCGGGCGTCGTGGCCGTCTTGGGTCAACCGCATGCCAGTTTTGCAGCGATTCCACTTGAAATTGGTGCCTTTGAGTGGGTCACGCCCGAATGGAATACCTCGCTGATTTTAGGTGTCGGGGTACCCCTGTTTATCGTGACGTTGACGTCACAAAACATCCCTGGCGTGGCCGTCATGCGCTCCAGTCAATATCAGACTCCTGTTTCAAATATCATCTCTTGGACTGGCGTAACAACTTTGCTGTTGGCGCCATTTGGTGGCTTTGCGTTTAATTTAGCGGCAATCACCGCAGCCATTTGCAGTGGTGACGAGTGCCATAAAGACCCAAGCAAACGTTATATTGCCGGTATGTCTGCTGGCATCTTTTACTGGTTAGCGGGCATTGCTGGGGCGACCATGGTGGCAATTTTTTCCGTGTTTCCAGCTGAGATGATTGCGGCACTGGCGGGCTTAGCACTACTAGGTACGATTGGCGCTAATCTCAAGGCTGCCTTTGAGCAGGAGTCGATGCGCGAAGCCGCACTGGTGACGTTTTTGACGACGGTTTCTGGGGTGTCATTCTTTGGCGTGGCGTCCGCTTTTTGGGGGATTTGTTTTGGCGTACTGGTATGGCTCATACAACGTAATTGGAGAGCGGCATGAATAGTCATGCAGCGCTTGTAGAGCAACTTAAAGGGGATATCTTGGCGGGCACCTTAGAGCGAGGCGTGCCGCTGCGCCAGCAGGAGCTATCTGAACGTTATCAAGTCAGCCGTATTCCGGTGCGCGATGCAATTGCTACGCTACGAAATCAGGGGTGGTTGGTGGCACATGGTAAAGCAGGGGTGATGGTGCCTACGCTTCATTGGCAGGAAGCTGAAGACCTTTACCAAATGCGTGCGTTACTAGAATGTCGGTTACTAGAGCATGCGCTTGGACATATAAATTATGAAATAATTGGTCGCGCTAGGGATATCAATGCAAGTTTATATAGTCCATCATTAACGTTACTTGAGCGAGGGCGGCTGAACTGGGAAGTGCATGCCTCGCTTTATCGAGCTGCGCAACGGCCGACTTTGTTTAATACCGTTGCGACGCTGAATGAACAGGTACGCCGTTATATGGGCTTTCAGTATGGCCCTCTAGATTATCTGGATACAAGCCAGCAGGAGCATGAGCAATTATTTGATCTTCTAGAGCGCAAGGAATGGTCGCAAGCAGTGACATTATTGCAGCGGCATATTGAGGTCGCAGGGGTTCAACTGGTGGAATACCTGAAGACCACAGAGGAATTACGTAAGTAGGGTTGTAGTATTCGTGGATAGATCTATTTTTCAAGGTAAAAGCTCTCAGAAGACATCAAACTATAGTGGCTTGCAGGCGTTGGTGGCTGATGAGTTTGAAAACTCACGCCAATCTATACGTCAAATGTTGCAAGGCCTAGGCATTGAACATGTGGATCAAACCGCGAGCGGTAAGGGCGTCATTGATTCCTGTAGAGCGCGCCGCTACGACATAATTTTGTGCGATTTTCGCTTGGTGGGTAATAAAAACGGCCAGCAAGTACTTGAAGAGTTGCGCGAGCTAACACTGCTCAAACCTAATGCCGTATTTGTCATTGTCTCCGCGGAAACGAGCCGCGATGTGGTAATGGGGATCATGGAATCGCAGCCAGATGAATATTTATCAAAGCCTTTTACCCAAGCCGTATTGGCGCGACGCCTAGAGCGTCAGTTTCAGCAGTCCAAAGCACTGGCTGAGATGAAAGAGCATTTAGCTAAAGAGCAATATGAGCCTCTAATCCAGCAGTGTGTTGCGCATATCAAGGATGAGGGCCGGTATACGCCGTGGTGTAAAAGAACACTGGTGGATGCCTATCTAGCAACCCATCAATTTGAGTCACTTGAACAGCTGTGCCAGCAAGAACTTGCCGAGCGTGATCTGGACTGGGCCTTGTTTGGTTTGGCGCGTATGGAGGTGGCTCGAGGTCGCTTAGATGATGCCATTACTATTCTTGAAAAGCTGCTGCGTTTATTCCCGCAAATGATTAGCGCCTATGATTTATTGGCGCAGTGCTTAGAACGCACGGGTAAGCTTGAGGATGCCCAGTCCATTTTAGAAGATGCCATTCGTATCTCACCAAGAATCCACAAACGTCAAAAACATATGGCTAACGTCAGTAAGGCCAATGGTGACGTGACGACCGCACTTAAAGCCAGTCAACAAACCCTACGCCTAGGTGTCAATTCGATTCATGAAGACCCTGATGATTACATTCAGTTGGTGGATATGATTGCTGAATCTGTGGATACGGTAGAATCCAGCCAAGAGCGTAAACGCTTATTATCTGAAGCAGGGCAAGCTTTAACCATGGTCGGTAAGCGTTTTGCCTCAGACGATGCTGTAAAAGTAAGAAAGACCTTGGCCGAAAGTCGTTTTCATGCGTCTCAAGGCCAGCAAAAAGAAGCCGCTAAGGCGCTTGAGAATGCTAAGCAAATGGCGGCGGAATTAGAGGGTGGCTTACCCCACGATTTGGTAGTCGAGTATGGTAAGACCTTATATAACGCCGGGGAGACGGAGCAGGCTGAGGCCATTCTTTCGTCTTTGGTAAGTGATGCCAATACCAGTGAACACCTTAAGCAGCAAGCGGCTGACTTCTTGGATGAGCCGGTCAGTGCCAGTGCCAAAGCGCAGGCTAAGGCCTTGAACAAAGACGGTTTGCTGTCTTACTCAAAACAAGAATACGTAGCGGCCATTAAACAGTTTAAAGAGGCGCTTGCGGCCTCACCACGTCATCCAGGCTTAAATCTAAACTTGATACAGACCTCGCTTAAGCTAATGGAAAAGCAGGGCGAGCAGCCACAACTGATTGCCGAATGTATGGATGCCTTTGCCCGCTTAAAACATGTCTCGCCAGCGCACAAACAATACAAACGCTTGATGTCGCTTAAAGAGTATATGGTCAAACACTATTCTGTAACGCTTTAGGAGGGCTTTGCATGACACTGGATGAAAAACAATTATTGTTTAAAGATGTGATTGGTGCCTCGGTGAAAGATATGCGCAACTCCTTAGGTCAAGTGCTATATAAACTTGAGGAGGCACCAGAGTTTACGGGCCAAAATCAACAGGCTAGTGATGCTTTAGCAGAAGCGCAATATGAAGTGATTCGTATCGAAAATGTGGTCAATCAGTTGCATGGCCTATATCTACTAGAAAACGACTCACTTGCGGTGCAGCGTCAAGAGACCTATTTGTATGAGCTGGTTGAAGATGTCGTAGCGAACATGGGATCGTTGCTGCAAGCGAAGCAAATTGACTTCTCTATTAAGGGAGAGGATATCTGTTGGTATGTCGACCCGTATTTGCTTTCATGTGTGCTGCAGATCACTTTATTAAATGCCATCCGCTACACCAAGGATCGCATTGCTGTATCACTTTCTGCCCACGAAAATGGCACCATGATTTCCGTTATAGATAATGGGCAGGGGTATCCAGACTCGGTCCTAGAAAGTTTTCAGGCCCTGGTTGCAGGTGAAGCAGTGCGTCATATTTCCAGTCAAAACACCAGTTGGTTATACTGTGAGCGTATTGCTGCATTACACGTCAATCAAGGTAAGCAGGGCTATACTCGCTTGAGCAATGATGGTGCGACCGGTGGTGGTCGCATTGATATATTCTTACCTTAAAGTAGTGCATGTTAGGGCCCGCCTACAGGGCCCTAACGTTAACTATTGTGGGAGATAAATAGCGAGGCGAGCACCGCCAAGTTGGGTAGATGTTTGTTTGGCAATGTAGCCTTGGCGTTGCTCAACGCAATGGGCATTGGCAGACAGTTCTGCAAAATACAGACCTAAGCCAGTGTTAGATTGGAACAGTAGTTCGTCTTCTTTTTCTTCGTTAACGCTAAAGCCTTTACCATCATCTTCGATGGCGATGACTAAATAGTCTTGCTCCAATGAGGCGCTAAGTTGAATGTTTTGTTTGGCGAAACGCAAAGCATTGTAGACAGCCGTGCTGACGACGGCAGTCATAAGGCGCTCATCGAACACCGCGTTAAGCTCTTCGCTAACCTTAAAGCTAAGGGAGAGTCCTTTGGCTGATGCCGCAGGCAGTAGCGCGAAAACTTGATCGTCTAAAAACTCTTCTAAGCTGTAGCATTCATAGTGAACTTCGTAACCGTCAGTGGCTAAACGATACAAATATAGATATTCAACCCACTCGTCATTGAGCTGCTTCATACCTTCTTCAATCTTGCGAACTGCTTTTTCACTCTCGCTGTCGAGCGATTTGCGCTTTAACCCTTCTAGTTGATAGAGCAGAGTGCCGATATGGTTTTTGCTTTCATGAATAGCGCTGGCAAGAATGGTGCTGATGTCGATTTTCTGCATGGCGTTAACTTACTTGTTTGAGTATTTGTAGTCGCTTGCTCTGGGTGTCACTTGGCGCTTCGGCCAAACCCGATTCTAAATCGTGATTCCAGATTTCTTCCATTTGCTTCACTGTTTTCATATCTTTAAGGACGCTATAAAGCTCCATTTCCAAAAGATAAGCTTCGGTGCGTACCGCTTTGTCATCAAAGAATTGCTGATGCAGTTTGCCTAAAGTGTTTTGGAAGTTTTCCAGTTGTCTTGAAGGCAGCTCCATATCTTTGGCCAGTGCAACGATTGACTGCATGTGCTTTAAATACACTTGAGCTTGGTTGTAGCAAGAATGGCGCGCTAAAAACACCGCGCGGCGCAGAGACATCTCTGCCATGATTGGGTCGTTCACCTCTAGGCTTACTGAGCCTAGCTCGAGCTGGCGCAAAAGGCTTTTGGGTGAGCGTTGAACCGCATCAATCAATACTGCTTGAGCTTCGCTAAGGTTGCCCTGTTGTTTTAAGGTTTTCGCCAGCCAGTCATAAGCGGTGACAAAATACTTGTTATCCAACGTCAGTTGGCGAAGCTTGCCTTCCGCTTTGTCTAGCTGATTCATTAAAAAATAACACTTGGCTTCGCCAAACACTGCCCATGGCATGCGGTTTTCTCGACGGCAATTTTCGAACAGTGTCAGTGCTTCCTCATAGCGTTCTAAGGCAATCAGACAATCACCAATGATGCGTTGGCAGCGATTCTCTAAGGCAGGGTACTGACTCGCGGCTACCTGCGCTTCATCGATAGCTGTTTGATAGTCTTGCCGATCTAATGCTTGGTTGACCTTGATGAGCTTCTCTTTGTTTTCCATCAGCTTAAGCAGACGCTTTTGTAATACAGCTTGGGAAAACGGTTTAGAAATATAGCCATCTGGTGCGTATTCTACGGCGCCCATGACCATTTCCGTAGAGGTCTCTGCAGTGACCATTAAATAGGTTGAAGTGTTTAGGATTAGGCGAGAATGACGAATTTCTTCTAGTAACTGCTGGCCGTCTTTACCATTGCCTAAGTTGTAATCGGACAAGATGACATCGTATTTTTTTGCGCGTAAGAGTTCGATAGCACTCTCTGCTTTCATTGCAATCTCGATAGATTTAAAACCGAAATCATTCAGCATCTTCTTCTGCATGATTCGTGCTTCAGCCATATCTTCTATCAGTAATGCCGTTTTATCTGAAAAGTTTGGCTTGCTCATTCGCGCTAGAGTCTCTTGTTCTATAAAAACGATTTATTTGGGTCGGCCACCAACAGGTCTTCTGAAAACACTTCATCCTCTTCAGAGGTCTGTTGGGGAATGCTGTAGCTCTCGCTAGCCCATTCGCCTAAGTCTATTAATTTGCAGCGTGCGCTACAAAAGGGACGATCTTTGTTGTCGCTCGTCCACGGTGATTTTTGCCCACAGGTAGGGCAGGCAACAAGCGTTTTGGGTTCCATATATTAAGCTAATAATTCGAGTAATTTTTCGTGTAACGATAAGACTTTACCACTCAAATCCTTATGGTTACTAGTGTTTTTCAAGATAAAGTCGGCTTTTACAATGCGTTCTTGATCGGTCAGTTGCGTCGCTAAGATTCTTTCGACTTGTGCAGCAGAGTTTTGATCGCGCTCAATAACACGCTCGATTTGGGTGCTGCGTGGTACGCTAACCGCAATGGTGTAATCACACAAAGATTGCTGTTGTTTTTCAAACAGTAACGGGTGTACCAAAAGCACATAAGGGCCTTTGGCAGCCTGTAAATGTTGTACGATGCGTTGTCTTATGATCGGATGCAGCAGTGCTTCGAGCCAAGCTTTTTGCTCAGGGTCATCAAAGATTAAACGGCGCAGTTGAGCACGGTCTAAGGCACCTTGATGATTGACTATATCCGGACCAAAGTGCGCGACGATCTGTGCTAAGCAAGGCTCGCCTGGAGCAACGACTTCTCGAGCGACATCGTCTGCATCGACAAAGGGGATTCCCTGCTGCTGAAACAGTTTGGCAATGGTGGTTTTACCTGAGCCGATACCGCCGGTTAATCCGACGACTTTAGGGCTGTTCATAGGGCGATTTCCAAATAAAAAAACAACAAGCTGGCCGCAATTAAAAATGGACCAAATGGAATCGCGCTACTGTACGTTTTTCTTTGTATCAGGGCAAATATCAGTCCTAGAAAGGATGCGGCTAAAAGTATTTCGATTAGGGCATCGGGCCCTTGCCAATAAACCAACACTGCTAGCAGCTTGGCATCACCAATGCCGATCGCCTCCATGTTTCTAAAAAACTGGTAAACGCCACGTAATACGAGCAGCAAAAATAAGCTTACTAATCCGGCAAAGAGATGATTGTAGAGATCCAGTTGCTGGCTTTGTAACCAAATGGTGGCGCAACTGAATACGACTAGATGAGCGCTATCGGGGAGCCAGTAAGACTCAAAGTCGATGATGGCAGCACAGATTAATGTACTCACTAAAAGCGTTAAAGCCACTAATTCAAGTGGGTTTTGTGCATAGCCATGAAGTGGTAAAAGACAGCTGAGAGTGAGGCCTTCAATAATCGGATAGCGCAAACTAATCGGTGTATGACAATGATGGCAACGACCTTTTAACCATGCATAGCTGAGCAAGGGAATTAATGCGGTAGCGTTCAATGAATGATGGCAGTGCGGGCAATAGGAACGACTGTGCCATAAGGCAAATGAGGGCCCATTTAATGGCGCTAATGCGAGAATCTGTCTCGCTTCTTGATGCCACTGTCGCTTTGCGTGCTGCTGCCAGCGCCAAGAAAGAGAACCGATTGCGCTTCCGATGCAAAGACTAACCAGAGCGTACAGTAATGGCTCAATAGACCACATTGCCAACCTCCATCAACGGAGCGTATAGCTGTACCAAGGTATAAGCCACAAAACTAGAGGCAATCAGCATGCCTAGCACAGGGCAAATTTTGTATAGGATGCTTAACGCTTTTTCGCTGCGGTGTTGCCACTCGTCAGCTGCTACGGTGAGCGCCAAGTTAAGATCACCTGTATGCGGAGTGTTGGCCAGCAGCGTGGCACTGGCGTTTATGAACCAGGTGTTAGGCAAAGCGTTATGGGCAGCATCGCCACACTGGAGTTTAAGTAAAGCCATTATCAGTTGGGTGCGCTCTTGTGTGCTGGCGCTGTCTCTTAACGTTACCAGTGCTCGCTGTAAAGATTCGCCATTATCGAGTAATGCCGCCAGCAGCGTTAAGTAGCCATGAATCCGAAAGCTTTGGCAATGACGCACAATAAAAGGGTAAGCAAAGCCAGCGTTAAGCCAATAATACAGCAGTATCTGTAGCCCGGATAACGTAAGCCAAGCACAGGTTAGAGGGAGCAGAGAAGCATCTGTTAGCCAAGCGTTTGCAAGGGCAAGCAGTAATGCGCTTTGGATAACAGCAAATGGATAGGTCAAGCTCTTTAGTAAGCGCCCAGTCAAATCCTGCTGGGTAATCAAAGACTGCTTGGTGATTTGTAAGGCTGCGACTTTACTTTCTTCGGTGCTGTCTTCAGGCATTAAACTGAGTAACGGTATTACCTTTTTTGGGGCAACTAGAGCCAAAGCATGCCCAATGCTGAACCCTTGAGATAATTGGCTTTCAATAATAATCATGGCGCGCTGAGCGGCCAGAGGAAGTCTAAAAGTTTGCTGTGCCAGCAGTGCATTTTGCAGGGAATGACCTTGCTCTGTGTAATGTAATATTTGCTCAAGAAGCGTAAGAAAATGATCACTACGGCATGGTTTCACTTTTATCTGTTGTACGTCTGAGATGGGGATGCTGAGAGTAAGTGCGTAGCGGTAAGCTTCGCTATAACAATCAAATGGCAAAATTAGGTTGCTGGAGTACTGAAACCAAAGCATTAATTTGACTCCATTAACAATTGCCAAAGCTGTGGCTGTTCAATCAAGGTGGCATAGCTTGAGGGCAATTGGTTTTGCCACTGTGGCTGTAAGGTGCTGAACAGGGGATGCTGAGAATCCGTTTGATAAGTCATCGATTGATGAATGATCAGTTTCAGTGTGCTGACCAATGAAAAGAAGTCAACGCTCCAGTTTTGACAGCGATGAACCACATTTAGAGCACTATTGGTATGCAGCGTGGCGAGCACTAAGTGGCCAGTCAGAGCGGCAGAAATAGCCAGATCTGCCGTCTTTGCATCACGTATTTCACCTACCATGATCACATCTGGGTCTTGGCGCATAAAGGCTTTTAAAAGACTGTGCGTGTCAATATCTAGCCCAATATTGGGTTCAAATTGGTAGATGTTTTGGATTGGCAGCTCAACAGGATCCTCAATCGTGAAAATAGTGCGAGAGCCATCATTAATGTGTTCGATGCAGGAGTAAAGAGTCGTCGTTTTACCTGAGCCAGTTGCACCGCAAACCAATATCAGTCCGCTAGTTTGTTGAATCGCGGTTTCAAGGGCCTGATAGGCGGCGGTCGGTAAGCCGATATCGGTGAGGGCGCGTTGGCGAAAAGGCGATAAAATTCTTAGAGCGAGCTTCTCGCCTTGCTCCGAGTGTACGATGCTGACACGTACGAAATAAGTGGCTTGTTCATGCACAACACTAAATTGCCCTTCTTGTGTGCGCCTGGTTTCCGCAATGTTAAGGTTAGCTTCTATTTTGATACGATTAACAAGTGTTGGTCCTCCTTCTAAAACAGTGGGAGGAGTGAGCTGGCCGAAACAACGTAAACGCACAATGACATTTTGTTTCGTTAATAAAATATGAATATCTGACGCTTGTTGCTCGATGGCCCGTTGCAATAATTGGTCTAGATTCATGGCTGCAGCCCCAAGTTTGCTGATTGGCATTGTTGAGGAGCGATTTGCTGATCAAGTGTGGTGCTACAAAGCCACTGGCCAGAGGTTTGCCGTGAGTATCTGAGGTACTGGCCCTGGTCGATGCCTACCGTATCGCTAAAGGTTAAGGTGAACTCCCCCTGAAAGGTATCGACCTGATTGTTTTGGACGGTACTAATTTCATCAATATGGCTAAAGCTTGGTGTTAGTTCAGCAAATTCCGTGTCATTTGGGTAGTGTGATTGAATCATAATGAACTCATCAATGGCACTGGAAAGACGGTTACTGAACAATTGGCTATCGACCAAGTTGGCCTTAGCGATGTGACGTTCAAAAGAGGGCGCGGTAAATGCCGCAAGAATGGATATGATGGCAACCACCACCATCAGTTCGACGAGGGTAAACCCAGCATTGGGCTGTGGCACATGTGTCATAGCTTCACTCCTTGAAGACGTTGACTATAAATAGGGAACTTACATCCTGTAAGTTTGATAACGACTTTTAAGCGTTTATGCTTATTTGTCCTCCTGTATTAGATTGGAAACCTTGGATAGAGTAACCCGCTTCTAGAGTGGAGCGGCGAATCACGTCCATCTGTGTGCTGTTGTCAGTTACGCTACTAGTGGATGCTTCTGTGTTGCTTGCATTGGCTGTCCCTGAGGCATCATTAGTGCCCTGAACATCGTTGGTTTCTGACGAGTTAGTGAGCGTTTGGTCTTGGCTACCATTGCTTTGTGCTAATTCTGACATAGCAGCAGACATTTTCTGCTGTGCTTCGCTGGCAACTGATCGGTCCGCGCCAGATGGTTCAGCAGGGGCAAGCGCTGCTCGGTAGACTTGACGCATTTTATCAATAGTGGCTTGCGGATCGCCTGGGATTTCACTGACGTCAATTTGAACTTCGCCATCTGTCACATAACGTTGACCATCAGGTCCTTGCTCATAGCTGTAAGAGGGGCTGCCGGCGTACTGTCCACCTGCTGCGGCATGCGCTTGCTCATGGGTGCGTACCTCTTCATCACGAGCTTTTAGATCATCCACTTTAGTTTGCTCTTCTTCTGTTAACGAGGTGTTAGACTCGTTGTCATCTGTGGCTTCGGAAGATTCTGAACGGTCAGTTTCGTCGGTAGGGGCTTGCTGAGCTTCTTCGGATTGAAGTGCCTGTGCTTCTTCTGAGAGAGTCACTTGATAGTCTGAACTCGCGCGTGCTTGGATCGCATTGCTAGAAGCATCTGCTGGCAGGGCGCGTTCTGAACGACTGCTTCCGTTCGCAAGAGTGCGATCGAGCAAGGCATTTTGCGCTTCAATTGAGTGAGAAATACTGCCAGACATACTAACGACCATTTAAGACAATAAGGTAAATGTAATTAAATGGTCGTTTTTTGTCCAGCAAATGCGGCTATTTATCTAGCTGGCCTGCTTGAATAGCGGTGATAGCGATGGTGTAGACGATGTCATCCACCAGCGCGCCGCGAGATAGATCATTTACCGGCTTGCGAATGCCTTGCAGCATGGGGCCGATGCTCACAACTTCCGCACTTCGTTGCACCGCTTTGTAGGTGGTGTTACCAGTATTAAGGTCTGGGAAGACAAATACGGTGGCTTTACCCGCCACTTTGCTATTTGGAGCTTTCTGGTGAGCAACCTTTTCCATGATGGCGGCATCGTATTGCAAAGGACCATCAATCAATAGATCAGGGCGTCGTTGTTGCGCAATAGCGGTAGCTTCTCGCACTTTGTCGACATCATTGCCACTGCCTGAGCCGCCAGTGCTGTAGCTGATCATCGCCACCCGCGGTGCAATACCAAACGCTTCTGCTGACATAGCGCTTTCGATGGCAATTTCTGCCAGCTGTTCGGCACTTGGGTCTGGGTTGATAGCGCAGTCACCGTACACTAATACTTGATCCGGTAAGCACATAAAGAATACCGATGACACCAAGCTGGAGTCTGGTGAGGTTTTAATGAGCTGCAGTGCTGGGCGAATCGTGTTGGCGGTTGTATGAATGGCTCCTGAAACCAAACCATCAACATCGCCTTGCTGTAGCATCATGGTGCCAAGCACAACATTATCTTCTAATTGCTCGCGTGCCACGATATCGGTTAAACCACGGTGTTTGCGAATCTCTACCATGGGTGCGACATATTGATCACGGATGGTGTTGGGGTCGATAACTTCTACACCAAAGTTCAGATCAATGCCGTTGTTTTGGGCAATGCGCTGAATTTCATCCGGATTACCTAGCAGCGTACAGCGCGCAATGCCACGCTCAGCACAAATTGATGCTGCTTGAATGGTACGGATCTCTTCACCTTCTGGCAGTATCACGCGCTTATTAAGTTGACGAGCTTGCTCAATTAGGCGATAGCGAAATGCTGGCGGTGATAGCTTGCGCTCTTCATCGTTAAGAGCAAAAGTGTTAATCCAGTCGTGGTCAATGCAGCGGGCAATGTGTTCTTTAACCGTCAGTATGCGCTCTTTGTCATCTAACGGAATTTCTTGGTTAAAGGACTGCATTTTGATAGCTGTTTCCCAGCTGTTGCTGTCTACCGAGAGTACCGGTAAGCCTTTGGCCATCGCTTTGCCGCATAGGGTGAGTAGTGCTTCACTGGGTTGATAGCCACCAGTCAGTACCAAGGCGGCAATTTTGGTGTCATTAAGTGCGGCGATAGCCGTTGCCATGATGACATCGGTACGATCGCCTGGCGTAAATACGAGCACACCAGGACGTAAAGCTTCCAATACATTTTCCACGCCTCGAGCACACAAGGTATAAGACTGAATGCGGCGGGTGTCCATTTCACCGGCACTGACAACGCTCGCGCCAAGAAAATCAGCCACATCTTTAACGCGTGGGTAGGTTAGCTCTTCTGATGCTGGAATTTGCCCAAGCAAACTAAAGTTACGTTTAAATATAGGGCGCTGAGCAAACGTATCACCATAAGACTTCATGCCTAAAGAGCCCGGCTTGGTCTTGTTCAGGATGCAGCCGATGACATCTTCCGCTTTAATACCTCCGTATGAGCCCGCAGCAATCTCTACGTGATGCTCAAGCTCAGTGACACGCATTTCATTAGGGGCGGTCACTAATACAATGCCTGCATCGAGCGTTCTTGCGATGGCTTTGTTTAAGCGAGTAGCATACGGGTGCCCTGGGATTTGCGCCAGTCCTTCAACAATGACAGTAGAGTCAGGCTCGATGCTGGCCTGAAAGCGTCCTACCACTTCTTCCATAAGTTCATCAATAGCATCGTTATATAGATAACGTTCTGCATCCTGCAGAGGGATTGGTTCGGCTGGGCGTAATGTCGAGCCCTGCGCTACCATTGCGGTGGAGCGATCAGGGCCATTATCACCTGGATGAGGTTGGGCGATGGGCTTAAAGAAACTGGCCTTAAGGCCTTGTTGCTCTAACGCTCGCACTAAACCAACTGACACTGAGGTCAATCCAACACCGGGACCGGTAGGTACTGTCATTAAAACGTTGGTAGACATTTTTATCCTATTTAAATACGTATCTTATGAAGGCTTGTGGCCTGCATTAATTAATTCTAATGTATCTTGGGCAATGAGCAGTTCTTCATTGGTCGGAATAATCCAAACCTTAATACGCGCTCCGGTAGGGGAAATGGCATTCAATTCCCCGCGTGGCGCCGTTTGGTTAGCATTATGATCCAACTCTACGCCTAGCATTGTTAGGCGTTTACATATACGAGAGCGGATTAAAGGTGAATTTTCACCGATGCCGCCGGTAAAAATGACATGTTCAATCGAGTCTAAATTGGTCGCCACGGAGGCCAGTTGCTTCGCTGCACGGGAAGCAAACATAGTTAATGCCAAATCTGCTCGATCATCACCTGTCGCTTGAGCCGTTTCTAGGGTTCGGCAATCGTTTGAAATTTCCGAAATCCCCTTTAAGCCGCTTTCTTTATTTAAAATATCCAATGCTTGTTTCATTGAGATACCTTCGGCATCAGCAATAAACGCTAACAAGCTAGGGTCTAGGCTGCCGCTACGTGTGCCCATCATTAACCCTTCAAGGGGAGTGATCCCCATGCTGGTATCGACCGAGCTACCCGCTTTGATAGCACAAACACTTGCGCCATTGCCCAAGTGCGCAACTAATGCATTTTGAGTGCCATAGTTAGCATCAAGACTTGCTAATTTTTGCGCGATGTAACGATAGCTGGTGCCGTGAAAGCCATACTTACGAAAGTGATGGTTGCGGTACAGGCGCATTGGGATCGGGTAAAGGTACTGGTCTTGGGTTAATGTTTGATGAAAAGAAGTGTCAAACACCGCGACATGGGGTAGTTCGCCAAATAAAGCTTGTGCCTCTTTAATACCTTTCACATGAGCAGGGTTATGCAGTGGCGCGAATATGGCACATTGCTCAATCCCTTCAAGCACATCTTCATCAATCACGGCTGATTGGTGGAAGGTTTCGCCTCCATGAACCACTCTGTGACCGCCCCCTGCGAGCTGAATACCTGCCTCGGGATGATCGTCAATCCAGGCTTTAATAGCACTGACTGCACCACGATGATCATGCTCATAAAGTCGCTGTTCTGTTTTGGTGCCAGCGTACTTAAAGGTAATGGTGCTATGCTCCGAACCTAAACGTTCAGCAATGCCTTCAAGCAATGGCGCTGATTCTGAAGCGTCCTGAATGGCAAACTTCAGTGAAGAGCTGCCGCAGTTGATGACGAGTGCCTGTTGCTTCAAGTGCGTTTCTCCTCAATCACACGAAGAGATAAATCAATCGCCTGAATGTGTTTGGTCAGGGCGCCCACTGAAATGTAATCAACGCCAGTCGCTGCAACGGCTTTAATATGCTCGTCCGTCATATTACCTGAGGCTTCAAATTTCACGGTGCCTTGGTGTGTTTTGACGGCAGTAGCCATATCCTCGAGAGAGAAATTGTCCAGCATGATGATATGCGCGCCGGCGCTGACAGCTTGAGCGACCTCATCCAAATTTTCGGTTTCGACCTCAATTGGTTTGCCCGGTGCAACTTGGTGCGCTTGACGTACTGCTGCGTCGATGGAACCGGCCGCCATAATGTGGTTCTCTTTAATTAAGAACGCATCATAAAGTCCCACACGGTGATTTTGCGCGCCGCCCACTTCGATGGCGTATTTTTGCGCTAAGCGGAAGGTTGGGATGGTTTTGCGAGTGTCTAGAATCGCCAGTGGCTGGTCAGCGACGAGTGCTGCATAACGACGTGAAATGGTCGCCGTGTAAGAGAGCATTTGAATGTAGTTTAGGGCAGTGCGCTCACCAGTCAAAATGCTACGTGCATTGCCACTTAATTTAAGAAACGGTTGGTTTACTTCTAGATCATCGCCTTCCTTAGCGAGCCACTCTAGTGTCACTGATGGATCTAGTTGGGCAAAAACTTCTTCGGCCCATGCTGTACCACACAGTACGGCCGGCTCGCGTGACACAACATGAGCCACTAGAGTATTGGCTTCAGGGATTAATTGTGCGGTGATGTCACCAGAGCCGATGTCTTCATTAAGAGCGAGAGTGACGTGATGTTTAATTGTCTCGAGTAGCTGCTTGCTAGGCGTTGCCATGATGTCATCCAAATTCTATCAGCGGTTGTAAAAAAGCTACGTCATTGTAGCGAGTAACTGGGCTTTAGTCAGTTTCGAAATGGTTTTTGTAACATTTGATAAAGCGGCCGTGATCGTAATCATAATAATTTACGCTTATGGTAGCTATTTGTTTGCTAAATAATGAGATTTAAATACACTAAGATGTCCAGTTGGTACTGTATGAAAATGGTGAATTTGCTCAAAAAACAATCACTTTGAGTCCTTTTTAAACGACTCATAGCCAGTAACTTGTGCTTTGTGGCTATGCCTTTATCAGATTAGATGGTAATCTTAGCCGCGAATTTTGTACCAACTCACGGGAATAATGGTCACAACGAAGCGCAATAGACGCGCTATTCGAGCCATGGAAAGCATGCCAACTCGAGTATTCATCAGCTTTACTTGAGTGTTTTACGTGACACCAGTTAGTGCTGGCTTTGACCTTCTGCACTGCAAAACAGTGTGCAGAGATCAGGGTGGCAAAAGGTTTGTTAATCAAACTTTATATACGGAATAGGCTTACCTAAGATGATAGGTGGTCGGTGAAGACGGCATAAGTATCTAACTCAAATAACAAGCTTATTTATCGTCAAGCTTACATACAATAAGTCGCCAGAGATAAGGCGAGGCTTATTTATGTAGTTACCGGCTGGAAGGTTACCAACCTGATCCAACGAGCCTGTTTAAACTGCTTATGGGTTTCCAACAACCAAACAGAGCCCATAAGTTTGAAGATCTGTTCTTATAGCGGGGGTTATAAACACTATGACGGAGCAGCATATCCTCGAAGATATCGATCCAACTGAAACAAAAGAGTGGGTCGATGCGCTCGAGTCTGTCCTTCGAGAAGAAGGTCCTGAACGTGCCCAGTACATTCTGGATCGTTTAAGCAAAGAAGCTGTAAAAGCCGGCACTCCAATGCCAGCTTCTATTACAACGCCATACCGTAATACGATTGCACCTCAAAACGAAAAGCCACTACCTGGTGATTTGTTTATGGAGCGCCGTATCCGTTCTATTATTCGTTGGAACGCATTGGCAATGGTAATGAAGGCTAACCGTGAAGATTCTACTTTAGGTGGCCACATTACAAGTTTCTCATCTGCAGCAACTTTGTACGACATCGCGTTCAACCACTTCTTCCGTGGTGCTAGCGAAACACAAGAAGCCGACATGGTGTTCTTCCAAGGCCATATCTCTCCAGGTATTTACGCACGTTCATTCATCGAAGGTCGTTTAACCGAAGAGCAAATGGACAACTTCCGTCGTGAAGTGGATGGCAATGGTTTGTCTTCTTACCCACACCCTTGGTTGATGCCTGAATACTGGCAGTTCCCAACGGTATCGATGGGTCTTGGCCCGCTACAAGCAATTTACCAAGCGCACGTAATGAAATACCAAGACAGCCGAGGTCTTGTGAATCAAGGCGATCGTAAGGTTTGGGCTTTCTTAGGTGATGGTGAGTGTGATGAGCCAGAATCTCTAGGTGCGATTGCCCTAGCTGGCCGTGAAAAGCTTGATAACCTAATCTTCGTGATTAACTGTAACCTACAGCGTCTTGATGGTCCTGTACGTGGTAACAGCAAGATTGTTCAAGAGCTTGAAGGCGTATTCCGCGGCGCTGGTTGGAACGTAGTGAAATGTCTTTGGGGACGTCACTGGGATCCACTGTTTGAAAAAGACGATAAAGGTCTGCTGCAAAAACGTATGGACGAGGTTTGTGACGGTGAGTTGCAAAACTACAAGGCCAACGGCGGCGCTTACACGCGCGAGCATTTCTTTGGTAAGTACCCAGAACTACTAGAGATGGTGAAAGATTTATCTGATGACGACATCATGAATCTGAACCGCGGTGGCCACGACCCATACAAAGTTTACGCAGCATACGCTGAGGCAACGTCTCACAAAGGCCAGCCGACGGTTATCCTAGCGCAAACCGTTAAGGGTTACGGCATGTTCAAAGCGGCTGAAGCTCAGAACACTGCCCACCAAACTAAGAAACTGGATGAAGAGTCATTGGCTCAATTCCGTGACAAGTTTGGCATCCCGATCAACGATGAAGATCTGAAAGATCTGCCTTACTACCGCCCAGCGGAAGACAGCCCAGAGATGAAGTACTTGCGCTCACGTCGTGAAGCACTTCATGGTGACTTCCCAGTGCGCCGTAAGGACTGTGAAGCACTTGATGTGCCATCACTGGAAGACTTCAAAGCTCAGCTTAAAGGCACTAATGGCCGTGAAATTTCATCAACGATGGCATTCGTTCGTTGTTTGAACAACATGGTTAAGCATAAAGGCATTGGTGAGCGTGTGGTACCAATCGTAGCCGATGAGGCGCGTACGTTTGGTATGGAAGGTATGTTCCGTCAGTTGGGTATCTACTCTTCTGAAGGTCAGCGTTACACACCGCATGACCACCAGCAAGTTATGTTCTACAAAGAGTCTGAGAAAGGTCAGATTCTACAGGAAGGTATTAACGAAGCGGGTGCGATGTCTGCTTGGTTGGCGCTGGCGACTTCTTACAGTAACAGCAACTACCCAATGATCCCTGTGTACATCTACTACTCAATGTTCGGTTTCCAACGTATTGGTGACTTGGCATGGGCGGCAGGTGACTCACAAGCACGTGGTTTCCTATTGGGTGCGACAGCGGGTCGTACAACGCTAAACGGTGAAGGTCTACAGCACGAAGATGGTCACTCGCATATTCTTGCGGGTACGATCCCGAACTGTGTGTCTTACGATCCTACTTACTCATACGAAGTAGCAGTGATTGTACAAGACGGCCTACGTCGCATGTACCAAGAGCGCGAGAGTGTTTTCTACTACCTAACGGTAATGAACGAAAACTACGAGCACCCAGACATGCCAGAAGGTGTCGAAGAAGGCATTCTGAAAGGTATGTACAAGCTTAAGTCTGTAGAGAAGAAGGGCAATAAAGAAACTGTCCAGCTTCTTGGTGCGGGTGTGATTCTGCGTGAAGTAGAAGCCGCTGCTGAGATCCTAAGCGAAGAGTACGGTATCAGCTCTGATGTTTGGAGTGTGACGTCGTTCAACGAATTGCGTCGTGAAGGTTTGGATGCAGCGCGTTGGAACATGCTTCACCCAACTGAAGATCAGCGTCTATCATACGTAGAGCAGTGTCTAGGTGATAAAGGTCCTGTTATCGCTTCGACTGACCACATCAAACTTTACGCGGATCAGATCCGTCCATTCGTAAACAACACCTACAATGTGTTGGGTACTGATGGCTTCGGTCGCAGTGATACGCGTGAGAAGCTACGTCACTTCTTCGAAGTGAACCGCTACTGGGTTGTTGTGTCTGCATTGAGTGCACTAGCGAAAGACGGCAAAGTGAAAGCTGACGTTGTCGCTGAAGCAATCAGTAAATTTGGCCTAGATCCTAACAAGCCAAACCCAGTTACCGTATAAACAACGGATTAATCGGGTCTGAGTCGGCCACAAGCCGACTCAGCGAGTTAAAGTTTGATGCGTCTTTACGACAAAGGAGATTTCCGTGAGTACTGAAATCGTTCGAGTACCGGATATTGGTGGTGCGACTGACGTCGATGTAATCGAGGTGAGCGTACAAGTTGGCGACATGATTGAAGTCGACCAATCTATTATCGTATTAGAAACAGACAAAGCGTCTATGGACGTGCCGTCTCCGCTTGCGGGTAAAGTGACTGCAATCTCAGTTTCTGAGGGTGATACCGTTTCTGAGGGCAGTGATATTTTGACCCTTGAAGTGGAAGGTGGCGAAGCAGCCGAAGAAGCACCGAAAGAAGATTCTGCTGAGCCTGCTGAAGAAGCACTAGCACAAGAAGAATCAAAAGCAGAGAAGCCTGCAAAAGCAGCTGCCACAGCTGAGCAAACTGTTTCAGTGCCAGATATCGGTGGTGCAACAGGTGTTGATGTTATTGAAGTTTGTGTTGCTGAAGGCGACGAAGTTCAAGAAGGTGATTCGATCATCGTGCTTGAAACGGACAAAGCTTCAATGGACATCCCAGCGCCAGCAGCAGGTAAAGTATCTAAGCTTTTGATCAAAGAAGGCGATACCGTTTCTGAAGGCGATGAGATTCTTGTTTTGATGGCGGAAGGTGCAGAGCAGTCAGCTGAAGAACCTGCAGCCAAAGAAGAAACACAGCCTGCGCAAGAAGAGGCGGCTCCAGCAAAAGAAGAGTCTGCTCCTGCTCAGTCAGGTGGCGTTGAGTCTGTTAACGTACCGGATATCGGTGGCGCGACAGACGTTGATGTTATTGAGGTGAGCGTGGCTGAAGGCGATAAAGTTTCTGAGGGCGATTCTCTGATCGTGCTTGAAACAGATAAAGCGTCTATGGACATTCCTGCGCCTAAGTCTGGTACGGTTAAGTCTGTATCAATCAAAGAAGGTGACAAAGTATCTGAAGGTACTTTGATTCTTGAGCTTGAAGTTGAAGGTGCCGCGGCGCCTGCTCCAGCGAAAAAAGAGTCAGCACCGAAGCAAGAGGCACCAAAATCTGAAGCGCCTAAGCAAGCGGCTGCTAAAGAATCTGCTCCAGCGGATCAGGGTGCAGTCTTGTCGTCGCCAAGTAAAAAAGTTCACGCTGGCCCAGCAGTACGTTTGCTAGCCCGTGAGCTAGGTGTTGATCTTTCTCTAGTGCGTGCTACAGGTCCACGCGGCCGCATCACCAAAGAAGATCTACATGCTTACGTGAAAGCGGCGGTACAAAAAGCTGCGTCTGCTCCAGCTGCAGGTGCTAGCGCACCAGTTGCTGAAGGTGCTGGCATTCCTCGTGTTCCTGAAATCGACTTCAGCCAATTCGGTGAAGTTGAAGTGAAGAAGATGAGCAAGATCCACAAGCTAACGTCTTACAATATGACGCGCTCGTGGTTGAATGTGCCGCATGTTACGCAGTTTGATAAAGCTGATATCACGGATCTGGAAGAGTTCCGTAAGAGCTTGAAGCCTGAAATGGAAAAACAAGGTGTGAAATTGACACCACTTCCGTTCATGATCAAAGCGGTGGCAATGGCGCTGGTTAAGAACCCTGCGTTCAATGTATCGCTTCATGCGGATGGCGAAAGCATCGTGCAGAAGAAATACGTACACATCGGTATCGCTGTGGATTCACCAGTTGGTTTGGTTGTTCCTGTATTGCGTGATGTGGACCAAAAATCTGTGGTTCAAATTGCCAAAGAGGCGGGCGAGCTGATCAAGAAAGCGCTTGATAAGCAGCTTAAACCTGCTGAAATGCAAGGTGGCTGTTTCACCATCTCTAGCCTTGGTGCAATGGGTGGTACAGGCTTTACACCAATCGTAAATACGCCAGAAGTGGGTATTTTAGGTGTGTCTAAAGCGGATGTTGAGCCTCGCTGGAACGGTAAAGAGTTTGAGCCACGCACTATGTTGCCATTGTGCTTGTCTTACGATCACCGTGCAGTCAATGGTGCAGATGCAGGTCGTTTCATGACCTACTTGAATGCATTGTTAAGCGATCTACGTCGTCTAACCCTGTAAATTCAGTGGTTAAGATTAAAAAGGCAGCCTTTGGGCTGCCTTTTTTTGTTTGCGGCAAGTCAATCTTCAGTAAAAAACGCTTCGATCTTGTCTCTTTGCCACATGGCATCTTTGTAGCCTAAGGCCATGAGGGCTTGGCAGTATTCTGGTGTAAAGAGTAGGTAGCTTGCAGGTGAGGAGGCATTGCGTGGATGATTGCCGCTTGCGGTACGAAGTAATCGTTGGATGTGTTTAGGGAGCGAATCTAAGTGCTCGTTTGCAATGACATTCAGCCCTCTAGAGGGTGATATAACAAGCGTTTTGCGTAATGCAAAACCATTAGGGCGCAGCTCTTGGGGGATTAACGACAATAGGGTGTTCATTGTTTCAATGTTAGCAATATCATCTTCCACTGAGTCGATAAACGCACTGTTAAAGAGTTGCCCTAGTACTTGCATGATTGAGGGTTGCTCGTTGGATTGTTCTGTAGGTGTCGTACGCCAGTCTATGGCTTGTCGATTATCGCTGACGCCGATAATCATCAGTTTCTCGGCCCCTAGGCGTATCGCTGGCTGTATGGCTGAGCCCAAGCGTACTGCACCATCGCCAAAGTAATGGTCGCCAATCTTACTTGCCGGAAAGATACCAGGTATCGCGCTCGAGGCAAGCAAATGTTCAATTGTGATGGCTTGTTTGATGCCTACCTTACGGCCAGCATGCCACGCTTTGATCTCAGGGTTGGCAGTTTGAAAAAACGTGGTCGAATCGCCGTCAGAATAATTAATGGCGGTAATGGCTAGCGTTTCAAGATGTCTTTGGTTGAGAGCGACCGAGACAGTATCGAGATCTAAAAACTCCCGTAATAAATGCTCGAGTGGCTCATTGGTCATCAGTGAAATCTGTTTGCCATGGCGCTGATTGAGAAAGATATTAGCAAGACTACGTGTGATGGAGGAGGCGACCGGCCAGCGGCTGACTTGATAAATCTGATCAACAGTCAGGTGTCGCCAAATATGTGATAGCAGTCTCACACCCGAGATCAGGCTGTGTGCACGAGTGGCAAGCAAGGTGGCATTGAGTGCGCCAGCAGATGTGCCGCATAAAATTGGAAAGGGTAGTCCTTCTTGCTCAGGAAGTATGGTGGCAAGTCCCTGTAAAACACCTACTTGATAGGCGCCACGAGCGCCGCCTCCTGATAATAGTAGCGCTGACTTTGACAACATGACCTACGCTCCTAACAACTGCTTCCATGTGCTGAAGTCTAGTCAACGCGGGTAGTTTGTGCGAACAAACTTTGTAGTCTTGTGTAATAGGGCTTTGATTGTCAGTATTTTAGCCAAAAGTAATAAATAATTGATTTTCTTCTGATATGCATTGAAAGTGCTGATCGTTTTCGGGACTATAAAGGCATTCATTACCGTTAAGGAGCCGCAGCAGATGGCAATTCATCCTCAGGCAGGGCAGCTTGCGTCACACGATTGTCTAGTTAATATTCCTAAGCTTATTTCGAGCTACTATTCCTTAAAACCCGATGTTACGAGCTCTGAGCAGCAAGTCAGCTTTGGCACTTCTGGTCATCGTGGCAATGCCTTTAATAAAAGCTTCAACGAAAATCATATAAAGGTTGTCTGTCAGGCTATCGCCGAGTATCGCGCTCAGCAAGGGTTTAAGGGACCTCTGTATCTGGGTAAAGATACGCATGCTTTGTCAGAAGCGGCATTTAATACGGCGCTACAGGTCTTGGTAGCGAATGGCGTTACTGTAATGATCCAGGCTGGAGATGGCTTCACGCCGACGCCTGTGATTTCTCATGCGATTTTGACTCACAACGCTGCACATCAAGAATTAGCGGATGGTATTGTCATCACGCCTTCCCATAATCCGCCAGAAGATGGCGGCATTAAATACAATCCGCCTAAGGGTGGCCCCGCTGATAAAGATATTACCGACTGGGTGGCTAAGCGTGCCAATGAGTTGCTAAAGGATGTCGAGCAGGGTGTTAAGGTGCTTGATGTAGAGCAGGCGCGTAGTAGCTCACTCGTACGTGAATTTGATTACGTCACGCATTATGTGAATGACTTAGAGAATGTCATCGATATGCAGGCTATTCGTGATGCTAAGGTGCGTATTGGTGTCGACCCGCTGGGCGGCTCGGGGATTGCTTTTTGGCGGCCTATCGCAGAGCGCTATGGGTTAGATATAAAGCTTGTGAACGAGCGGGTTGATCCGACGTTCGCGTTTATGCCACTGGATAAAGATGGCCGCATTCGTATGGATTGCTCATCACCGTACGCTATGACTAACTTGCTGGCGTTACAGGATGATTTTGATGTAGCGGTTGGTAACGATCCTGATTATGACCGTCATGGTATTGTTTGTCCGGGCTTTGGTTTGATGAATCCTAATGCTTATCTGGCGGTGGCGATTGAGTATTTGGCTCAGCATCGTCAGTGGTCAAAAGACGTTCAGTATGGCAAAACCTTGGTTTCAAGTGGCATGATCGATCGGGTTGTTGAGTCGCTTGGTAAAACTCTGTGTGAAGTGCCCGTTGGTTTCAAATGGTATGTTGAGGGGCTTTATCAAGGCACTTTGGCATTTGGTGGTGAAGAAAGTGCAGGGGCATCATTTTTGCGTAAAGATGGCACTGTCTGGACAACTGATAAAGACGGTTTTATTTTGGCGCTGTTGGCGGCTGAAATTATTGCGGTTACAGGCAAAAACCCTGCTCAATTAGCTGAGCAGCAGGCACAAAAATTTGGTCAGCCCTACTACAAGCGTATTGATGTATCGGCGACGCCTGAGCAAAAGGCTATTTTAAGCAAGCTAAGCGCTGAGAGTGTGCAGGCGGACACGCTGGCAGGCGATGCTATCGTCAGCAAACTGACGCAAGCGCCTGGTAATGGTGCTGCCATCGGCGGCTTAAAGGTCTCGACCGAAAACGGCTGGTTTGCCGCGCGCCCATCTGGTACAGAGAATGTCTACAAAATCTATCTAGAGAGTTTCGTTTCTGAGGCGCATTTGGAGCGTTTAGAAAATGAAGCCGTCGAGCTTGTCGACAGCGTGCTGAGTTAACACAATGGGTTGTGTAGTGTCATTCACTACACAACCTCTTCCAATCTTGATAACCACTTCTGTAATGCAAAGCCTAACGTCTGGCTTAGACGCTCACACTCAGTTTTTTGCTGCTTGAGATTCATCTCGTGGTGATGATCACTGGCAAATACCACCCAGTTACCGCAACCCGTGTCTAAGGCGTAAACGTGGGAAAATAACTCTAATAAAGATTCTTTAAGGTCATGCTGGTACTGATGCTCTTCCCAGCAATTAAGGACTAACATGCCGTCTGCTTTAAGTTGCTGTTTGGCGTCAGTTAAAAAGGCTGCTGTGGCAACACGCTTATCCATACCAAAGTGCTGATAAAGATCCGTAAATAGGATATCGAATTTTTTGGATTTATTATTTTTAATGAAGTCGATAGCATCATTGGCGACGATATCAAAGCGTTTGCCTTGTGGTAAACGGAAGTATTCCTTAGCCACTTCAATGATTTCAGGTCGTAGCTCTACCGCCGTAATATGAACGCCGCTGATGGCATGGTTTAAGGCGTGAACCAGTGCGCCGCCACCTAGGCCCAAAATACAGGTGCGTTTTGGTGTTTTGCCCATTAAGGCTAATAGCATGGCTTGGGTGTATTCGTGTTGTAAAACGTGTGGTGTTTTGAGCTGTATTCGACTCTGCTCATCACCTTGGGCAAACGACAGTAAGCGATATTTGCCGTCGTCAAAGACACTGATGACGCCGTAATCATCTTGTGTTTCATAAATTAAAGGCATTGCCTAGTTCTCATAATAAAAAGGCCAGGAAGACCTGGCCTTGGTGTTAATTAAGTGAGGGGATTATGCGCGATCAGCCTTTACATGCTCAAGTAAAACTTGGCAAGGATGCTTGATCTGAGTTTGGTCGAAGCGTTTCACTTGGCAGCGGCACGAATAGCCTGTGGCGACAAGTTTATCTTGTAGACTGGGGTCGTTAACTTTTTCTTTCCAAGATAGGTTGTAAATAGTTTCTGAGGTCGACTTGTTGCGGCTTTCATGGCCATAGGTTCCCGCCATGCCGCAACACCCTACATTTTCGACCGTTAAGCTTAAACCGAGTAGATCATACACGTGCTGCCAATCTTTGATCGATGGCGCAGCATTGGTCTTCTCCGTGCAATGGGCCAGCATATGAAACGTTTCACTAGTGGGTGTTAACGCTTGTTTCTCTAAATGTGTTTCCTGCTTTGCAAGCCATTCTTGCAGCAGTTGAACTTTCGGAATCGGGCGGCTTCGGCCAAAGGTTTTGGCGTATTCAGAACGATAAGTTAGCGTCATCGAAGGGTCTATACCGACTAACGGGATGCCATAAAACGATAAATTTTGCAGCATATCTAGATTTTTCTTCGCCGTTTTCTCAAAGCTACGCAAAAAGCCATGCACATGCAGCGGTTTACCGTTGGGCATGTAAGGGGCTAGATACGCTTGAAAGCCTAAGCGTGACAAAAGCTCCATGGTGTCGAGTACTAGCTCAGTTTCAAAGTAGCTTGTGAAAGCGTCTTGAATGATGATCACCGCGCGTTTGCGGTCTTTCGGGCTCAAAGATTCGATTGCAAAGGGTGTAGCCAGTCGGATGCCTCGACGTGACATTTCACGCTTTAAGTTGTGCTCTGACAGTTTAGGGCTGTCTTCTAGCCCCATTACTTTGCTCATGATGCGATTGGTGACTTTGTTGGTGATCAACCAATTGTAGGCTTTTGGTGCGCTAGCCATGGTTGGCATCATATATTCTAGCGCCCCAACAAAATAATCGCGCATCGGGCGCAAGTAGCGACTGTAATATAGCTCAAGGAATTTCGCGCGAAACTCCGGCACATCGACTTTGATCGGGCATTGACCGACACACGATTTGCATGCAAGACAGCCTGCCATGGAATCATACACCTCATGGGAGAAATCGTATTCTCCTTTACGCTTGCTTAAGGTGTTGCGCAGTCTTGGGATAAAGCTTCTTGCAAAGCTTGTGTGCTTGGTCTCGTGGCTGGCTTTAGTGGTGTCGACCCCTTGGGCGCTCATGCCGCGAAGCCATTCACGCATTAATGAAGCGCGGCCTTTTGGAGAATGGATGCGCTCACGCGTACCTTTCCACGACGGGCACATAGCATCGTGAGGGTCAAAATTATAGCAGGCGCCGTTGCCGTTACAGTAAAGGCCTTCTTTGAATTGCTCTTGGTTTCGTAATGGGATTTGGCGATCAAATTGCCCTCTTAGCGACACTTCATCGATCTTAAGGAGTTCGGCACCCAGCTCAAACGGTGTGGCGATTTTGCCTGGATTGAGCTGATTGCGTGGATCAAACGCACCTTTGACTTGTTGAATGACAGGGTATAAGTCGCCAAAAAACGCTGGGGCGTATTCAGAGCGCACGCCCTTGCCATGCTCACCCCAAAGTAAACCGTCGTATTTTTGCGTCAGGGCAACTACCTTGTCAGTGATCGCGCGAATCATTGGCTCTTGGCTTTCGTCTTTTAAATCAAGTGCTGGGCGTACATGTAAAACCCCAGCGTCTACGTGGCCAAACATGCCATAGGTGACACCGTAGCTGTCTAGCACAGCGCGAAATTCCATAATGTAATCGGCAAGATTTTCCGGTGGCACGGCTGTGTCTTCGACAAAAGGAATAGGGCGCTTTTCTCCTTGCACATTGCCTAGTAACCCGACAGATTTTTTGCGCATCGCCCAAATTTTGTTGACGTTACTGTGTCCGAAGGCCACGGTGTAGCCTTGTGTGCTGCCGCCTTGTTGAGCGAGTTCATCGAGCGCCTCAGTCAATACTTTTACGCGCGCTAAAACGTCTTCTTCACTGTCGCCGGTGTATTCGACAAGGTTGATGCCTTGCGTGTCTTCACCGGATTGTTGCGGGAAAAACTCAGCAACGGTATTCCAAATAATGTCATTTTTGGCCAGCTCTAAGACTTTAGAATCGACGGTTTCGATGGAAGTAGGGCGTACGGCAAGTAGTTGTTTGGCATGACGTAATGACGCTTCAAAGCTGTCATAGCGGATATTTACTAGTGCGGCATAAGTCGGGATTTTCACTAGGTTAACTTTGGCTTCCACGATGAAACCAAGTGTGCCCTCAGAGCCACATAAAATATTATTTAGATTGAAGCGACCACCCGCATCGCGGATATGCGCCAAGTCGTAGCCGGTTAAGCAGCGATTGAGTTCTGGGAATGTTGCTTCGATCTGTGAATGATGCTGTTTTTGAATGCTGTCGACTACGCGATGTATGTGCGCAGCGTAATCACTACCGGATTGAATCTCGCTAAGAGTACTATCGTCAATGGCGTGCGTGTGCAGTTTTTCACCATCTAGCAATACGGTGTCGAGCTCGAGTACGTGGTCACGAGTTTTGCCGTACATAACCGAGCCTTGTCCGCTGGCATCGGTGTTGATCATGCCGCCAATGGTAGCACGGTTGCTTGTGGAGAGCTCGGGAGCAAAAAAAAGCCCGTGCTCAGCAGCGGCGCGGTTTAATTGGTCTTTCACAACACCGGTTTGTACGCGTGCCCAACCTTGCTCAGCATTGATTTCCAAGATTTGGTTCATGTGCTTTGATAGGTCGACTACTAAACCATCGGTTAATGATTGGCCATTAGTGCCGGTACCGCCACCGCGAGGGCTTAGAACAATGTCATGAAACTCTGGCTCGTTGCTGGTACGTGTGAGAAGTTGGATATCGGCAACAGTCTTGGGGTAGAGAACCCCTTGAGGCAGCACTTGATAGATGGAGTTATCGGTCGCTAGTACCACACGGTTGGCGTAATCTGGGTTGGTGTCGCCTTGAAATCCCGAAGCTTTAATGCGTTCAATGAAGGCAAGATACTTCGCCTGAATAGGCGAGACTTCTGATAGCTTAGGAATCATTATCATTTCTCCGATGTTTGCATGCTTGTGCGCGACATATTCTAACAATAATTTGGCTTTTAGGGACGATAGCCGACAAAAAAAGCCAAAATAACTTACTTGATTCGTATCGATCAGTCAGAGACAACAAAGCAAGTGCTACCTGTTACAATACGTTTTTGATCAGCATTTAGATGTTATGCATATTGAGCCTGTTATTTTACCTGCGCAAACTGACTCAACTCAGTCATTCTATATTTATCGTGGTGATTTGGAGTGCGCTATCGCGCCAGGTAACAAGCAACACAAGTTAAAATATCACCTACAGCGTGCCATAGAACTTAAGTCCTCTGTAGTGGCCACCTTTGGTGGTCCGCACTCTAATCATATCGCGGCTTTTACTGCCCAATGTCACGCCAGACAATTGCAGCCTATTATTATTGTGCGTGGTGAGGTGCATGCGTCTCTCACGCCGACGCTACGACAGGCGGTTGATAAAGGGGCTATTTTGTTTCCAAGTGAGCGTAAGGATTATCGCTTGGGACTGAGCTCTGCGATCAGGAAATGTGTCGATGAGCAGTTTGGTCAAGTCTACTGGGTGCCGGAGGGCGGCGGCGGAGAGCTTGGATTTTTGGGGTGTTTAGAGTGGGCTGAAAGTATCTTTGCAAAAACAATGTCAGGTGCGCACGTTTGTGTTGCGGCCGGCACAGGTACGACCGCCGCGGGCTTTGCTAGCAGCTCTTTTGCGTCTGTATCGGTATTTTCAGCACTTAAAGGCGTGACAGATCTTGAACAGCAGATTGTTAAGCTTTGTGATGCGTATCACAAGCCCGCTTATGGTTGCCTCAAAGCGTTTGATGAAAGCCTGCATGGTGGCTTTGGTAAACTAAGTGATAATTTGCTGGTATTTCTGGCGGCGCTTAAACGTTTAAATCCCACACTTCAGTTAGATCCTGTTTATACCGCAAAAATGGTGTATCGAGTAAATGAGCTATTGGCACAGGGAAAATGGAGAGCGCCTCATACATTGTTTATTCACACCGGTGGTCTGCAAGGTTGGCAAGGCGTGAGTGCAAGTAAAAACCCTTACTCAAACATGAGTTCGACTGCAGGTAAGGCTTTGATTGCAGAGATATGTTTTGTTGGTGCGTGGCGCATATCTCTGCTTCGTGGTACATTCTAACGCTTATTGAGAGGGGGTGATGGCGCCTGTGCAGACATTAACCTGTATCGGAATCCATCTAACACGCGGCCTCTACCGCGCGATACCAGAAACTTTACAACGGGAAAGATTAACTAGATGAGTCTTTTTAAACGGATTGGCATCATTGCACGTTTGGACAAACCGCAGATCCTAGAAACAGTGAAAGGGCTAACAGACTTTTTAATTGAACAGGATGTTGAGCCTGTGTTGGAGGCTGATCTAGCGACCATGATGCCGGGCTTACAAGCCGATGCGGCACCACTGAGTGCACTGGGCGACCGTTGTGATTTGGTCATGGTAGTAGGGGGCGATGGGAGTTTTCTAGGCGCTGCGCGCGCCATTATTGACTATGACGTGCCTGTATTAGGCATGAACCGCGGTACTTTAGGGTTTTTAACGGACATTTCACCGACCAACTTCGAACAAGAGCTACTGCCGATTTTACGGGGCGAATATCACGAAGAGAAACGCTTCATGATTCAAGCCAAGATCAAACGCCAGAACCGCCCGAGTGGCGAAGGTATTGCGTTAAATGACTTGGTTCTTCACCCAGGCAAATCTGCTCGTATGATACGTTTTGACCTATTTATCGACGATCAGTTCGTGATGAATCAGAAGTCGGATGGTCTGATTGTTGCTACCCCAACAGGCTCCACTGCATACGCCTTATCGGCAGGCGGTCCAATCATGTTGCCAAAATTAGACGCGCTAGTATTGGTGCCAATGCATCCTCATACATTAAGTAACCGCCCGATTGTGATCGATGCTGATGCCAAAATTCGTATCGTTGTATGCGAATCAAACCTTACTTATCCGAGTGTTAGTTGTGATGGCCAATTAAACATAACAGCAGCGCCTGGCGATGAGATTCACATCACACGTCGTCAAGGTGGTATCCGCTTGATCCATCCTAAAGATCATGACTTCTATGATGTCTGTCGTAGCAAGCTTGGATGGCAGTCTAGTTATCGCCAATAAACCTTCAAGGGTGTCCCATGTATTTACTTTATGAATTTGCGGACCACGAAACCCCAGCCAAGCTTAGTCAGGCGTTATGGCAGCAGGACATCAGTCACCGAATAGTCACTGAGCAAGGCAAAGAGCAGCTTTGGCTGCTTGACCCTGAGCAAGCACATCAGGCGTTGGCATTGCTTGAACAATGGCAAGCAGCGCCAGACACTTTGAGTAAGGTCTCGCCCAAAAAGCGTGTGCGCAATCATTCTTTCGCCTCTTGGCATCGCTCGCCCATGACCCTGGCAACGCTCATCATCAGTGCGTTTGTAGCGCTCATTACGGGAGCGGGTGAATACCTTGATATGGTGAGCTGGTTTACGATTTCTTCCTTCGAAATCGCGGGCAATCAAATCCGTTTTGCTCGTTTGACGGACGTATTAGCTGAAGGAGAGTATTGGCGTTTATTGACGCCTACGTTTATTCACTTCGGAATTGCCCATCTTATTTTCAATGGTCTATGGATATGGGAAGTCGGGCGTAAACTTGAGCAGCTAATGGGCTCATTGCTTTGGCTTGTGTTTGCGCTTTTGGTCAGTGTGGCCAGTAACATTGGTCAATACTTATTAAATGGCTACCCTTTATTTGGCGGTTTATCTGGCTTGGTATACGGGCTCATTGCTTTTGCTTGGGTGATGCCTTATTTAGTAAAAGGTTGGCCTGGAATTATTTCAAAACCTTTAATGGTGTTTTTTGTGCTTTGGCTGATCGCTGGTTACACCGATATTTTTGCCGTGATTGGGCTGGGTTCCATGGCTAATGAGGCGCATCTGATTGGCCTTTTGGCCGGACTCATTTTGGCGGGCATCTACAGCGTAGGCTACAAACTTTTAAGAAAGAACTGAGTACTAGGGCAGTTTGGTACGAGAGAATGATGAATTTTAAAGACATGATCGACAATATGTCGCCTGAAGTTTATGGGCGTCTTAAGCAAGCGGTAGAGCTTGGTAAATGGCCTAATGGCGTCAAACTGACTCCAGAGCAGCTAGAGCTTTGCATGCAGGCGATTATCACCTATGACTACACGAACAAAGAAGAAGCTCAGCGTGTTGGTTACATCGACCGTGAAGTTCATAAAGGCTGTGGCAGCAAAACTGATACGCTAGAACACGAGACTATTAAGTGGGTCAACAATCAAGGTGGCACTGATTCGGATGCATAAAGGCGATTTAAGAAAAATGCAGGCCAGTGCCGACAGTGCTGGCAAAGTCAGTTATCAAATGCGTCTTGGTGATGAGTCGATTCCCCTAGACGCTGCCCTTGGTCAAAAAGTCTCGTTGGCCTTCAGTGGTGCGATTCACTGTATTCATTGTGGTCGCGCCAGCAAGAAATCCTTTAGCCAAGGCTATTGTTACCCATGCTTTAAAAAACTGGCGGCCTGCGATACCTGCATTATGAGCCCCGAAAAGTGTCACTATCATTTAGGCACGTGTCGTGAGCCAGAATGGGCTGAGCAGTATTGCATGCAAAGCCATTATGTTTATCTAGCCAATACAACGGCACTAAAAGTCGGCATCACCCGCGGTGATCAATTGCCAACACGTTGGCTAGACCAAGGCGCAACCCAAGCACGCGCAATGTTTTTAGTCGATAACCGTCGTATGTCTGGCTTAGTCGAGACCTTGTTCAAAAACGAAGTCGCCGATAAAACTAATTGGCGCAATATGCTTAAAGGTAGTGAGCTTGAGCTGAACCTAGAGCAAGAGCAGGAGCGCCTGATCAATAACCTGTGGGAAGGGCTTGATGCGCTGCAAAACGAGTTTGGTCTTCAGGCATTACAAGAGCTTGGTAATGATAACCAAACCCACGAATTTGTTTACCCTGTGTTGGAGTACCCAACCAAAATTACCAGTATTAATGCCGAAAAAACACCGACTGTTGAAGGCACTTTAATGGGCATAAAAGGGCAATACTGGATGCTCGACACAGGGGTTATTAACTTGCGTAAGTACACCGGATACGAAGTCGCCGTCACGCTATAGGAGCCTTACATCATGGCAGAACAACAGCCCGCAGCAATTTATTTAAAAGATTACCAAGTTCCTAATTTCTTAATCGATAAAACGGAACTGACCTTTGATCTTGACGAAACTCAGACCATCGTCACCTCACGTCTACACATCCGTCGTAATCCAGACAGTGATCAGCAGACCTCTGCCTTAGTGTTGGATGGCGGTGAAGACGTAACCTTGATTGCCGTGGCGATTGATGGCTACACCTTACCTAAAGAAGAATACCGTTTCCAAGATGATAAACTGGTGATCACCGCAACACCTGAATCGTTTGTGTTGACCTGTGAGACCTTGATCGAACCACAAAACAATACACGTCTTGAAGGCCTGTATCGCTCGTCATCAATGTTTTGTACGCAATGTGAAGCGGAAGGTTTCCGCCACATTACCTATTACCTAGATCGCCCAGATGTGATGTCGGTGTTTACTACGACCATTATCGCAGACGCCAATCGTTACCCAGTAATGCTATCCAACGGTAACGAAGTAGAGCGCGGTACCACAGAAGAGGGTAAAACCTTCGTCACTTGGCATGACCCATTCAAGAAGCCAGCGTATTTGTTTGCCTTAGTGGCTGGTAACCTTGAAGTGCTAAACGATACCTTCACCACCATGAGTGGCCGTGAGGTTAAGCTGCAGATCTTTACCGAACAGCACAATATCGACAAGGTCGATTTTGCCATGGACTCGTTGAAGCGCTCCATGAAATGGGATGAAGAAGTCTATGGTCGTGAATACGATCTGGATATTTTCATGATCGTGGCGGTCGATGACTTCAACATGGGCGCCATGGAAAACAAAGGTTTGAATATTTTTAACTCAAGCTGTTTATTGGCGAGCCCAGAAACTACGACTGATGATGCCTATTTGCGCGTTGAGGCGGTTGTGGCGCACGAATACTTCCACAACTGGTCGGGGAACCGTGTGACCTGTCGTGATTGGTTCCAGTTGAGCTTAAAAGAAGGTTTCACCGTATTTCGTGATCAATCTTTCTCGGCCGATATGCACTCTGATGTTGTCAAACGTGTGGAAGATGTTTCTTTCCTTAAGACGACTCAATTTGCCGAAGATGCTGGCCCGATGGCCCATCCGATTCGTCCAGCGTCATTTATCGAAATTTCCAACTTCTACACCTTAACCATTTATGAAAAAGGTGCTGAAGTGGTGCGCATGATTCACACGCTATTGGGTGAAGAAGGCTTCCGCAAAGGCTCAGACTTGTATTTTGAACGTCACGATGGTCAAGCAGTGACGTGTGATGACTTCGTGCAAGCAATGGAAGATGCCAATGGTGTTGACCTAAGCCAATTCAAGCGTTGGTATTCACAAGCTGGCACACCACGTTTGACCGTCACTGATCAATATGATCAAGCGACGCAAACCTATCAATTGACGATTAAGCAAGAAACACCAGCGACGCCAAATCAACCGACTAAGCTGGCATTGCATATTCCTGTCAAAGTAGGGCTAGTTGGCTCAGATAACCAAGCATTGGCTTTCACCTATGAAGGTGAGCAGAGCGATGAAGTGGTATTACAGGTCAATGATCATGAGCAAACCTTTGTCTTTGAAAATGTTGCTGAACTGCCAGTACCGTCTTTGCTACGTGGTTTTTCTGCGCCAGTTAAACTGCAATACGATTACAGCACTGAACAGCTACTGCAATTGATGTCGGGTGATCCGGATGGCTTTAATCGCTGGAGTGCCGCACAAGAGCTTGCTGTGAATGAGTTAACTGCACTGATTGTTCAAGCACAAAAGAAACAAGCCCTAAGCACTGATACCCATCTAATTGAAGGCTTCAAGGCATTACTGGCGGATAAGACACTCGATCCTGCCATGGTGGCATTGATTTTGGCGCTGCCCAGCCAAGCTTACTTAGCGGAAGTGTCAGAGCAGATTGACCCGCACGCCATTAAGGCGGCACGCAAGCATTTACGTGAAGTGATCGCTAAGGCGCTGGTTTCAGAGTTTAAGGGCTTGTACCAAGACAATACGGTTGCACAAGCGTACCAACCAAGTGCTGAGCAAATTGCTAAACGCTCACTTAAAAATGCTGCATTAGGTTACTGGTTAGCCTCTGGTAGCGATGAAGCAAAAGCGGCAGCGGTACGACAATATCGCCAAGCAGACAATATGACCGATCAATTTGCCGCGTTAAACTGTGCGGTGCACTTTGATTTGCCTGAAGCTGATGAATTGTTAGCGGCTTTCTTTGAGCAATGGCAACATGAGGCCTTGGTGGTGAATAAGTGGCTAATGCTAAGTGCTGCTCGTGAGCAAGAGCAGGGGCTTGATACTGTTAAGGCGCTTATGCAGCACCCTAACTTTGATATTAAAAACCCTAACAAGCTGCGTGCTGTGATTGGCGGCTTGGGCCAAAACGTGTCGGCCTTCCATAACTTGGATGGTAGTGGCTATGCGTTTTTAGCGGATCAAATCATTCTTCTGGATAAGCGCAATCCACAGATTGCTTCGCGTCTTTGTACGCCGCTCACCCGCTGGCAGCGAATGGTGCCAGCCTTAAGCGAGCTTATGAAAGGCCAGCTGGAACGAATTGCTCAGCAAGATTTGTCCAAAGATGTCTATGAAGTCGTCTCTAAGAGCTTGGCTTAATTAAAAAAAGCGCTGGTTTACCAGCGCTTTTTTTTTGTAAGGTATTTGTCAGTGATAAAAGTTAAAGTAATCTGTTAATGAGTTGCGAAAGTGCTAACTATCTGCCATATCTTTAATCGTACTGTGATGTTTTGCTGAAAGGGGAATTGTTTGATGAAACGTGTTACTTACGCTGTAATGCCTTGGGTATTGGCAAGCATGTTGAGTGCTTGCAGTACGCAAACGACCCAAACTGACACGACCACGGTGCGTAATTATCCCTCTACCTCGGTATTAGGCTCTTCTTTACCCGCGCCATCAGCTGAGAAAATCCAACGTTTACGCCAGCAGCTTATGCAAAGCCAAGAGCGCTCGCAAAGATTAGCTGATCAGCTGGACGACAAAGAACGCACCATCAGTGATTTGGCAAGGCAAGAGCTAAGTGCCGACCAGCTCGCGCGCTTGGAGCGCTTGAAAAATGAACGAGATAACCTCGAACAGCGCTATAACAGTCAACGCTTGCAGAGCAGCCGCTTAAACGAGCGCTTATACCAGATTGCACCGGAGCAACAGGCGTTGGCGCTAGAGCCAGAAGACTACATGCCGGTCAATAAGAGTTTTCGTACCTTAGACAGTGAACGTTATGCGGTCAGCAAAGATTATCGTGATTTATCAATTGAGTACGCAGAGCTAAAAAGCCAACACCAAACATTGCAGCAAGAGCGTGCCAGCGTAGCTCAAACTCTTCAGCAATTGAGTGATGAAAAACAGGCATTAAATGAAGAGTTGGCACAAATTCGTGGTCAACAGCAAGTGCTTTGGGACAAGATTCGCGTTCAGGGCAATGTGATTGATAGCCTTGAAGCAACTAACGCTGAGCTGAATACGCGCGGTGGTTTTGTCGCGGCTGCCAATCAAGAGGCCGACAATAATGTTCAAGAGGTGGCTCAACTGGAGGCGCGGATTACACGCCTGCAAGCTGAAATAGATGCTCAGAACCAGTTGATTCGTAATCATCAAGCGCAGATAAACAGCCTAACCAACTCACTGGTGCAACAAGAAACGGATCATGAAAGCGAATTGAGCGCACTGCAGCAGCGTTATCAGTCCGTGCAACAACGCAATAGCGCATTAAGTCAGCGCTTAGCTGCTGTCAGCTCAGATCTAGAGCAGCGTAATCAGCAAATTGCGGCTCTTGAGCGACAGCTTGCAAACAGCCAAACTGAACGTCGAGCACTCGAGTCACGTTTAACTGCACTGGCTGAAGAGCATGAGCAAACTGAACAGGCCGTGGTTGAATTGCAAGCGCGCCACCAGCAGGTGCTAGAAACACGTACCAACCTTGAAAGCCAAGTGAATAAACTGATTGCCTTTGAAGGTGCCGTCACATCGCTACAGCAACAATTGCAAAGCGGGATTGAAAATGCGCGTTGGTCGCTGCCGACCAGTGCTAATCTTAATGATACCTTCGAGATTCGTTTTAGTGCGGATGTTGCTAATCCGATTGAAGGACAAACCTTTTACGCCGAGCTAATCGTTGATAGTGCGTTGAATATGATCAGCGCAGCGGAGGCGGAGTCAGTGGTCGATAATGGTCGTGTCAATTTTCGCTGGCGTTTGTCTGGCTTAAATGAGCGACCGAATGCCACGATGAATGTAGCGGTCAGTCAAAATGTTAATTACGACGGCCAGCAGATCTTGCGCAAAGTCTATCGAGACTCCGAGACAGTAGAGTTGATTTCAACTGATTGGCTGAGCAAATATGGCTATTGGGCGATCGCAATCTTAGGCGGTTTGCTATTAGGGTATGGCGCGTCCAGAATTGGCACGCGTGGACGAGACAGTTAAGGCGCTCGCACGCAACCAATGTGCTCATACGCGTCACTAATACGCATCTACTCATTACGTCATTACTAAAATTCAACATCTTAAGGTGTGGTTTTGTTATAGTAACCGCGCATTAATTTATTGAGGTAGTGACAGTGGTTAAGTCAGGTTCGTATGACGTTATCGAAAGTCGTTTAAAAGATAACATCCTAATTCTGGATGGTGGTATGGGTACCATGATCCAGAATTACAAATTGGAAGAACAGGATTATCGTGGAGAGCGCTTTAGCGATTGGCACAGCGAGCTAAAGGGTAACAATGACCTGCTGTCATTAACTCAGCCAAAAATGATCAAAGCCATTCATAGCGCTTACCTTGAAGCCGGCTCTGATATCATTGAAACCAATACCTTCAATGCCAACTCGATCTCGATGCTGGATTACCACATGGAGTCGTTGGCTCATGAAATCAATTTCGAGTCAGCACGTCTAGCGCGTGAAGCAGCGGATGAATTTACCGCGCAAAACCCAGCAAAACCGCGTTTTGTTGCCGGTGCTGTCGGGCCGACTAGCCGTACTTGTACTATTTCTCCAGACGTAAACGATCCAGGTTTTCGTAATATTACCTTTGATGGTTTGGTCGTGGCTTACACTGAAGCCATCGATGGCTTGATCAAAGGTGGTGTAGATTTACTACTGATCGAAACCATCTTCGACACACTGAACGCTAAGGCAGCGATCTTTGCGGCGCTGCAGTACTTTGAAGATCATGGTGTGCGCTATCCGATCATGATTTCCGGTACCATTACCGATGCATCGGGTCGTACCTTATCAGGTCAAACTACCGAAGCCTTCTGGAACTCGATCTCACATGCTAAGCCTATTTCTGTTGGCCTTAACTGTGCACTTGGGCCAAAAGATCTGCGCCAATACGTCGAAGAGCTGTCTAGCATTGCGGATACTTTTGTCTCTGCGCACCCTAATGCTGGCTTACCAAATGCCTTTGGTGAGTACGACGAATCACCAGAAGAAATGCTTGAAGAAATTCAAACCTGGGCAGAAGCTGGCTTTTTAAACATCATTGGTGGTTGCTGTGGCACAGAGCCAAGCCACATCAAAGCCTTTGCCGATGCCTTTATGGATATGGCGCCACGTGTGGTCCCTGAGATTCCTAAAGAATGTCGCCTATCAGGCCTTGAGCCATTTAACATCAGCGATGAGAGCTTGTTCGTCAACGTTGGTGAGCGTACCAACGTAACCGGCTCAGCAATGTTTAAGCGTCTGATCAAAGAAGGCGATTTTGATACGGCCTTGGATGTAGCTCGTCAACAGGTTGAGAACGGTGCGCAAATTATCGATATCAACATGGACGAGGGCATGCTTGACTCCGAAGCGGCGATGGAACGTTTCTTGAAGCTAATTGCTTCTGAGCCAGATATTTCTCGTGTGCCCATCATGCTGGACTCGTCTAAGTGGGAAATCCTAGAGACAGGCCTTAAAAACATCCAAGGTAAGGGTGTTGTAAACTCAATCAGCCTAAAAGAAGGTGAAGAGAAGTTCATCGAGCAAGCCAAACTTCTGATGAAGTACGGCGCGGCCGTGATTGTGATGGCCTTCGATGAAGTCGGTCAAGCGGATACCCGTGAGCGTAAGATTGAGATCTGTCGTCGCTCCTACGATGTGCTCGTTAACAAAGTAGGCTTCCCGCCAGAAGACATTATCTTTGACCCAAATATCTTTGCCATCGCTACCGGTATCGAAGAGCACAACCGTTACGCCCTAGACTTTATCGAAGCGACGGCGGACATCAAACGCGATTTACCGTACGCCAAAGTTTCTGGCGGTGTATCAAACGTGTCGTTCTCGTTCCGTGGTAATAACCCAGTGCGTGAGGCCATTCACGCGGTTTTCCTTTACCATGCCATCAAAAATGGCATGACCATGGGTATTGTGAATGCGGGTCAGTTAGCCGTTTACGAAGACATTCCACAGCGCTTACGTGATGCGGTCGAAGACGCCGTGCTCAACCGTACACCGGAAGCGACCGATAACTTACTGGCCATTGCCGGTGAGTTTGCAGGCTCTGGTGAAGCGGTCGAAAAAGAAACCCAAGAATGGCGCAGTCTACCGGTCGGTGAGCGTCTGACACATGCCTTGGTTAAAGGTATCACTGAGTTCATCGACGACGACACAGAAGAAGCCCGCCAACAATTTGATCGTCCGCTACAGGTGATCGAAGGTCCATTAATGGATGGTATGGGCGTGGTCGGTGACTTGTTTGGCTCGGGTAAAATGTTCTTACCTCAGGTGGTGAAATCGGCTCGTGTAATGAAGAAAGCCGTGGCTTACCTGATGCCGTTCATCGAAGAAGAAAAAGCCCGTACCCAGACACAAGGCTCATCTAGTGCCGGTAAAGTCATTATGGCGACGGTAAAAGGTGATGTTCACGACATCGGTAAAAACATCGTCGGTGTGGTATTACAGTGTAACAACTTCGAGGTGATCGACCTTGGTGTTATGGTGCCCTCGGAGAAAATCCTGCGCACCGCCAAAGAAGAGAATGCGGACATCATTGGCTTATCCGGCTTGATCACACCATCACTGGATGAAATGGTACACGTCGCTAAAGAGATGCAGCGTCAAGATTTCCATATTCCGGTGATGATCGGTGGCGCCACCACGTCTAAAGCGCATACGGCTGTGAAAATTGAGCAAAACTACAAGAACAACCAGGTTGTTCACGTAACCAATGCTTCACGCAGTGTGAGTGTGGCCAGTGCGTTGGTCACTAAAGATGAAGAACGTCGTGCTAAGTTTATTGCGGAAGTCAAAGAAGACTACGAGAAAACGCGTGAGCGCTTCAAAGACCGCGCTAAAGCGGGTCGTCGTGTGTCATTAGAAAAAGCACGTTTGAACAAGACGCCAGTTGACTTCTCAAACATCAAAACTCCTGAGAAATTGGGTGTAACTGTGTTTGAGGCCGCTGACATTGATTTCAATGAAGTGCAAAACTACATCGACTGGACGCCATTCTTCCAGACATGGGAATTGGCCGGCGCCTACCCACGCATCCTAACCGATGAGGTGGTGGGTGAAGAAGCAACACGCTTGTTTGCCGATGCCAAAGCAATGCTTGCGACCGTCATCAACGACAGCTGGCTCGATGCCAAAGCTATCATTGGTTTGTTCCCAGCCAACCAAGTGAATGACGATGACGTAGCGATCTACACAGATGAGTCTCGTGATAGCGAAGTGATGCGCTTAAACTTCTTGCGTAACCAAAATGAGCTCAATGCGCCGGGTAAATACAATCAATGTCTGTCAGACTTTGTGGCGCCTAAAGAGCAGGGCAATGATTACATTGGCGCCTTTGCTTGTGCGGCAGGTTTTGGCATCGACAGCATTGTTGAGCGCTTTGAAGCGGATCATGACGATTACAACTCAATCATGATCAAGGCGGTAGCGGATCGTTTGGCAGAGGCCACTGCAGAGTACCTTCACGAGAAAGTACGTAAAGAGCTGTGGGGCTATGCACCAGAAGAGTCGCTAAGCAATGAAGAACTGATTAAAGAACGCTACAAAGGCATTCGTCCTGCGCCTGGTTACCCAGCGTGTCCGGATCACACCGAAAAAGACAAGCTTTGGCAATTGCTGGATGTTGAAGCACAAACCGGTATCAAGCTTACTGAGAGCTACGCTATGCTACCTACGGCGGCAGTTAGCGGTTGGTACTTTGGTAATGCTGACAGTAATTACTTCGGTGTGGGCAAAATTGGCCCAGATCAAGTAGACAGCTATGCTGAGCGTAAAGGTATGAGCAAAGATGACGCCGAGCGCTGGCTAGCCCCTAACTTAGGATATGATCCAGAGGATGACCGCATCTAATTCGCCCTTTACGCTGCGTAAAGAGGCCACAATTCAGACCCCAAGCCAAGCGGCTTGGGATCTGCTTATTTCCCCCAATCCCTCAAGCTGGAATCATGCGATAGGACACTTCGAGTCGACGTTTGGATTCCATACCGGGTCACGTCTCGATCTTGAGCTGCAAAGCCTAAAAGGCCCTTGGCTGATTAAAGCCGAAGTCACCGATGCCCAGCCGATGCGCTATTTAGCGCTTCACAACGTCATGTATCATTGGTGCGTGCGCCATCATGAATTCTGGCAATTTGAACTTTCAGAGAACCAAAAAGGTATTACTCACGTAATGGCAACTTATACCTTAGAGGGTCTATTTGCGCCGCGCTTATGGCCTCGCAAACACATGCTAGCAAGCCAAGTTCTAGAACTTTGGCTTGAAAGTTTGAAGCACCAATTGGAGAAGTTTTAATTATGGGCAAAGCCATTCATGATCCCGAAAAGCATGCCGAGCGCATGAAAAAAGTCAAACACCACGTCGATAAGCGTATTGCCAAAGCACAACAAGAGAAGGGTACCTTTGTGCTTTTGACGGGTAACGGCAAAGGTAAATCCAGCTCAGCTCTAGGCATGGTGGCACGGGCTTTAGGCCATGGTTTAAATGTTGCCGTTGTACAATTTTTGAAAGGTGAATGGAATACTGGAGAAATTGATTTCTTCAAAGCCCAGCCTAACGTCACCTGGCACATTATGGATTCGGGATTTACGTGGGAGTCACAAAATCGTGAGCAAGATATTGCCAGCTCGTTAGAGACTTGGGAAAATGCGGAGGCCGTGCTGCAAGATGAGCAATACGACTTAGTGGTACTAGATGAGCTTACCTATTTGCTTCATTACGAGTACTTAGATGCCGATCGTGTGTTGCAGACATTGATGAATCGCCCCGAGATGCAGCATTTGGTAGTGACAGGCCGTGGTGCTTCGGATGAGTTGATTGAGCTTGCTGATACAGTGAGTGAGATTAAAGAGATTAAGCATGCGTTTAAGCGTGGAATCAAAGCGCAAAAAGGACTCGAGTACTAATTAGCCCAGCTAAGCGATAAGCTCTCATTTAGCTCTATTTCATAGAGGATTAGACTGCTATATCGATCTCTAACGCTCAGAAATGTTGTTAATTTACTGATATGCTAGTGTTTTCAACTTTATATATGGGAGCAGTTAATGGCAACAATTGAGCGTTTAGAAGTCAAGCAGCGTATGAGTCGTATTGTTAAGCACAACGGTATGATCTTCTTGTGTGGACAGGTTGCTGCGGATGCCAATGCCGATATTACCGAGCAAACGCAGACCATGCTTGATAAGGTAGATGCTCTGTTAGAGCAGGCAGGTTCTGACCGTGAGCACATGCTCTCTGCAACAATTTATCTGCGTGATATGAAAGACTTCGCAGCGATGAATGCGGTTTGGGATGCATGGGTGCCAGAAGGGCATGCACCAGCACGAGCGTGTGTAGAGTCTCGCCTGGCGCGTCCAGAATTATTAGTGGAAATCTCTGTGACCGCTGCCGAGAAATAATCAGCTTTTGCTGAGATCGATACTGACGCCGGCATCCGATAGGGTGCGGGCCAGTACTTGTATATTCCGGGCCATGTCTCGAGATAAATTTAAAATCAAGATACCAAAATCAAACGCAAAGCGATCGTGAAATTCAGCAAACACCTGTGGATTAATCTCAAGCAACATGCCATCCGTAGCGGCTACGGTATAACCTTGACGTGGTGACAATGCGACCATGGTGACGTATCCAAGTGCTTCACCAAACACTAAGCGCCGAATCAGCGAAGTGGAGCTGTTGCTATCCAAAAAATAATCAAACGTACCTTCAATAATGATGTAGAAGCTGTCGCCTTTATCACCATCTTGGTACACAAGTTCACCCTGTTGATACTGCTTAAGCGTGCCTGCCTGAGTTAAATACTCGATCGCGGATGCACTTAACGCACCAAAAATTGAGCCTGTCTTTAACGATTCAATGCTGAGATCGTAAGGGCAGTTTCGAACATCGACTGTATTCATAACAATCACCCCCTGAATCTTAAGATTACGTGCAACGTTACGTCACTTCCACAAGGAATAGTTTAAGATTCGTAGTGAAGCGTAACTTCTCATTACGGAGGTGTGCGCAATCGAAGCCAAGCATTCAAACCGTTTAATAAATAAGTGCCTTTTAAGCGCTCTCAAGTTGACGTTTATCTTGGTAATCGTAACTCTCTTGATATTCTAACACTTCAAGCGTGTCACCCGAGCGAATCACGCCTTCGTTTTCTGCTACCAAGTTGATACCAAAGGTCACTCCTTCTTTATCAAGTTTGCGAAACTTAGCGAGCGCCTTCAATGGTTCGCTCTTGGGGCTGCGAATGGCGGTTTTCGGATCGAGAGTAGTGAAGTTGCAACGCACGCACGGTTTCACATTGGTGAACTCCACTTCGCCAATGCGAATTCGCTTCCAAGTATCCTCGGCAAATGCCTCATTGCCCTCAACAACAATATTAGGGCGAAAGCGCTCCATTTCGACTAGGTGCTCGGTGGTTTGGTTTAGCTCATCCAAGGATGCCTGAGTGGTCAATAAGAAAGGGTAGCCATCAGCAAACGTAACAGGGCTATCTTGGCGGCGGCTGGTAAATCGCTCTGACTGTTTAGCAAAAAATACTAGGTGGACATAGATGCCGAGAATCTCACTGAACCATTGATCGGCTTCGGCAGTGGTTTTTTGTGCTTTAAGAGAGTCGTCCCAGACTTGTACGTCGATATGCTCATCAGCGAACTCGCTTTCCATAAGCAACAAGGGGGCTCGATCGTCATCTTCTGGGCCGACTAGTGATAATACTTGTTTATCAACGCTGGCTTTTACAAGTGACAGTTGCGGGTATTCTCGGGCGGTTACAAACTGGCCGTTTTCATCAACCAACATGTAGCGTCGATCAAACTTCAAACCCTGCAAAAAAACGTCTGACTCATTGAGTGGCACTGGTTTACAGGACTTAATAGGATAGATGGCTAGGTGAGAAACGTTTATTGCCACGTTGACTCCTTTTGTTTAATTCTAATGTTTCGAGTGTAACAGAAGCAGATGCGACCTTGCGATCATAAAAAAGGCAAAATAAAGATCGTTGGACATAAAAAAGCCCCAGTTTGAACACTCAAACTGGGGCTTTAATGACAGCATGCTAACGCTTAAATGCAGTACGACTTAAGCGGAGGGAAGCCGTTAAACTCTATAGCACTATACGTAGTGGTGTAAGCACCCGTAGAAAGCCAATACAGACGATCACCAATGGCAAGGTTCAGCGGCAGGCCGTATTTGTAATGCTCGTACATGATGTCGGCACTGTCACAGGTTGGGCCGGCAATGATTACTTCCTCAAGCTCGCCTTTTTTCTCTACGTGGATTGGGTATTTAATCGACTCGTCTAATGTTTCGATCAAGCCTGAGAATTTACCCACATCAGTAAACACCCAGCGATTCAAGGCGGTATGAGACTTACGAGAAATCAACACGACTTCACTCACCAAAATGCCCGCGTTTGAAATCAAAGAACGGCCAGGCTCAAGGATGATACGTGGCATTTTTTCGCCAAAATCTTCTTCCAAAAAGCGGGTAATTTCTTCAGCATAAGTGGCCAGATCATTGGTACGGCTAATGTAGTTAGCAGGGAAACCACCGCCCATATTGATCATCTGTAGCTCAATGCCATCTTCTTTTTTCAAGCGTTCGAAAATGAAGCGAACACTCGCAATAGCGGCATCCCAAGCGCCAATGTCACGTTGTTGTGAGCCGACATGGAAAGACACGCCGTAGGGCTCTAAACCAAGCTCTTTAGCAAGAATAAGTAGATCCATTGCCATGTCTGGGCGACAACCAAATTTACGTGATAAAGGCCAGTCAGCAGATACGGTACCTTCGGTTAGGATACGCACGTATACACGCGAGCCCGGCGCGGCCTTGGCGATATTGCGCAAATCCGCTTCCGAGTCGGTGGCAAACATGCGCACACCTTGCTCATAAAAGTAGCGCACATCGGCTGCTTTCTTAATAGTGTTACCGTAGCTTACTTGCTCTGGTGAAATGCCACCAATGGCCAACAGTTTGTCCAGCTCGTAACGCGACGCAACGTCAAAGTTTGAACCACGATCACGCAATAGACGTAGAATCTCAGGTGCTGGGTTAGCTTTGATCGCGTAGAAAATATCAGCGCTCGGGAATCCTTTAGTCAATTCCGTGTACGCCTCATCAATCATTTGTGTATCAATGACGACGAAAGGGGTTTCTTTGGTGTCGGCAACCGCTTTGATACGGTTGAATTGCTCTGGTGTGTAAAAAGAATGAACGTCAATAGACATGGCGCATTGCTCCTCAACTTGTAAAACATAATCCGAAAAATACGCCTTTACCTCCCTCCATCCTACTTATGGCTGTTACTTATCCGGTAGAGACTACCTTAAGCGACGAGCGCAGCAGTTGAAGCGGTGCGGAATATGTTCAGCAACGACGCGAGGCGAAATTTAAGATGCAATCATTTCTGCGTCAAGAATTTTTTGCCTTTTTACTCAATAAAAAGGCCCCTGATTGAAAGCCAATTGTATAGTGTTCTAAACATGATTACGATGGCTCTGCCACTGGAAGATAGCAGACCCAGCGATCAAAGATGTGACAAAATAAAGACCTTCTTGAGGATAGTTAACAAGGGCAGTCAGTCCAGGCCCAGGGCAATAACCACTCAAGCCCCAACCGATGCCAAACAAGCTAGCCCCTAGTACCAATTTTCGATCAAGTTCTTTGGTAATCGGAACGAGCCAGTGATCTGCCAGTATAGGCTTCAGTTGACGGCGTTTTAACTGATAAGAAATCATAGCCACTATAACAGCGCCTGACATGACCCACATTAGGGAAGGGTTCCATGCACCAAAAATATCCAAAAAGCCAAGCACCACAGCGGGATTAGTCATCTCCGACAGCGCCAGTCCTAGGCCAAATAACAATCCGGTGATAAAGGTGACGATAAGTTTCACGATAATAGTCCTACTGTACGAGAGCAACTGTGATGATGGCGACACTTATAAAAATGGTCGTGGCAACCCAAGAGCGCAAAGAAAAGCGCGCTAACCCACATACGCCGTGACCACTGGTACAACCATTGGCCAAGCGCGTACCATATCCCACCAGTAACCCAGAGATTATAAGCAGCATGGGGGCGCGTGCTTCAGGCAGAGGGGTGCGTATTTCGAAAAGAGGCCCGTAGGCACTACCGCCGATGATCAATCCGGCTATAAAAACCAGCGCTGTTAAGCGGTTCGATGGGTTAAATAGGGCATTTGCTAAAAGGCCGCTAATGCCTACCACTTTACCCAGTATTAGTAGGTATAATGCGGTTGCTAAACCGATCAGCAGTCCGCCTAATAATGGCAGAGTCCAGCTATCCATAAAGCGCTCCAGAGTGTGAGTTGTTTTTATAAGAATAAACTAATATATGGTTTTGTCTACAGCGTTTTAGAGGCTTTATTGAACTAGGAATCTAAATGAAGAGTGTGTGCTTGCAGGTGTTACTGCCTAATAAACCGGTTTTACCTGAGGGTGTAAATCACCATACTGAGATAACAGTTGATCGGCTCATCGCACTTAATGGTAATCATTGGCGCAAAATTCTCACAATCCTTGCAAAGTTGGTGGCTGACGAACAGGAAGATTGGCGTATAGTGAGAGATCAACATATTTGGAAGCGAGTTCATTTGGTCTTTGCTGCTCATGAACTGCAAGGCTTAACGGGGATTAAAATGGTAGTCGGTAAAACGTTTTTATCAGCTATCCCGCAGCCCACAGTGGCTACTCCTGTTGGAGCGGGTCGACATTATGCCTATAGCGCGCAAGATTGGCTTTGGACCCCTTATCTAGACTACCGTCAGTTTCCTAATCAACTGATCGAAGAGATACGCCGCTTTCTATTGATTCGACATTAAGGATTTGTATGTTAAATGCATTAAAACAATTATTTTCTAGTTCCGAGGAACAGCCAGATCCGATCAGTTATCAACGCGCTGTTGCGGCGTTGCTGCTGGAAGTAGTGATCGCAGACGAAGAGATTGACCCAAGAGAAGAACAAGCAGCGAAAGAGGCCATTAAGTCAGTCAGTGTGCTGGGTGATGATGTGGAGGCATTATTTGAAGAAGTTAAAGCTTCTATTGATGATGCACATGATGCGTATCAATTTACCAAAGTGATCAACGATCAGGCCAATTTGGCGCAAAAGTTTGAGTTACTTAAATGTCTTTGGCGTGTTGCTTTGGCGGATGGCAATATCGATGCCCATGAAGATCACCGCATCCGCAAAATCAGCGAATTGCTATTTATGCAGCACTCAGAATTTATTCAAGCTAAGTTGGCGGTCCAAGAAGAATTGCAGAACTAGTGTGACACGGCGCTGCCAAGATGGCAGCGCCGTGATCGAGCTGGTTAATTGTCAGACGGGTTGTCTTTTTGCTCTTGCTTAACTTGGTGGCTCATGCCTTCGCTTAGACCCGCCTCACGATCCACCGCTGCCAACACGCCACGAAGTATGCCAAGTTCTTGCTTTTCTGGGCGTGAGCGATTGAAGTAACGTTTCAATTTGTCTAACACCTTGCCTGGGTGATTACGCACAATGAAATTGATGCCGTATAGGGTTTCCTCAAGGTGCTCGTAGAATAAATCCATCTCTTTTTTACGCGGGTATTCAGGTACGCTTTTCTCATGCACAGTTTCGTTTTGGTGTGCCATCCAAATCTCGTAGGCAACGATCTGAACCGCTTGGGAGATGTTGAGTACAGGGTATTCATCGTTGGCGTCGATGTAGACTTGGCGGTGGCATTGGGCAATTTCTTCATTAAGCAATCCCATGGTTTCTCGACCAAACAGAATCGCAACATTATGATCCTTCGCTTCCGGTATCACCGTCTCACCGCATTCACGAGCATTCATGATCGGCAACTGAAACGTGCGGTGACGCGCTGAAGTACCAATCACCAAGCTACAGTCGCCAATAGCTTCTTCAAGGGTGCTGACGATGGTCGCATTTTCTAGCAAATCTACCGCACCCGCTGCGCGGCTTGTGGCTTCTTCAGACGGGTAATCATTAGGGTCGACCAAGTATAAGTTAGTCAGTCCCATATTTTTCATGGCACGGGCAACCGCGCCGACATTACCTGGGTGGAAGGTATTGATAAGAACAATGCGAATATTGCTGAGCATGTAGTAAAACTCGTTTGCGTTATAAGGTTACTGAGAGGTTGTGTTTCTAAGCGTCAGCGATTGTTCGGTGCCAGCGAAGTTGACGCTGTCCATGACGATACGCTGCTGTTTATCAAACAGGAAACTTTGACAAGCGTGATGATACAGTGAACCTGTCTCTAACACCAACCGATAACGCCCACGTGGGATAAAGTTCGCGGCAAACGGTTGTTGTGCTTGTAGATAAATGGAAAACGGCGCTTGGCCATCTAACGACTGAAAGCGTAACAAGCTGGCTTGGTCTTGTTGGTTGACGATTCGTAGCCTGCTATTGCCCTCAACGGTAGCACCGATGACAGCACCATGGCGTGGTGCCAACCCAGGTTGGCCTAGGCAGCCAGTCGATTGGGCGTGCTGAAACGAGCCGAAGCCCAGATTTTCTACTTTGGCCCAGCCGCTGTAGTTCTCATAAGACAGGGTGAGCCATTCGCCATCCATACGCTGCACGCGAACATCTTGGTTAACAGGGATCGTCGTTTTGATCTCTGATGCAACGCTAGGCTCGGTAAACAAACGAGCATCATTTAACGTATGGCTAGAACCACTACGGAATTGGGGATATAGACCACTAATGTATGGGGTTTTGAGCGTGCTCACTGAGCTGTTTTGATGATCTTGCCAATACAAGGTGGCATAGCCTCCCGCAGCAAAGACACCGATATAGGTAGTGGCGATGAATGCTGCTTTGGCAGCATGCAGACGCAAAGGTCTAACGCTTTGTGGCGTCACTTCAGGTTGTGGGCCATTTGCGTCGCTAGCCTTATCAGAATGCTGAGCAAAGTCGTACTGTGCATTTCGGTCCTGATCCTCTGAATACCAGTCACTTTGGTTGTTGTGAGCTTTATGTTGATCAGCTTTACGCATCTCTTCATAAAGCGCATGCATGCGACGCTGATGTAGCGTGCTGCGCGCTGTGCGCAACGCTTCTTCGCGGGCACGTTCATGGCTGGCGTTTTCACGCTTCATGTCTTGGTAGGCGCGTTGTTGCTCTTTGACGTACTCGCGTTGCTTGGCGTCACTGTCGAAGTGATTGGGTGCCTGGTCACTTCTTGTGGCGCCGCGGCTGGCTTGCTCGGTAAACGAGTAGGGTTGCCATTGCTGCCCTTGGCTTTGTCGGATCGCCGCTAGCACATTTTGATAGGCATCATGAATCCGCTGAAAATGCTCAGTGGTGTCTTGATTAGGGTTTTTGTCAGGATGGTAACGACGCGCGAGTCGACGGTAGGCGGCTTTGGCTTCCTGCTCTGTCGCGTTGGTCGGTAACTCTAGAATATTAAAGTCGTCAATTAGGCTCATACGTTCAAAGTGCGTCAATTTCAAAACATTATGCCTTATAAACGGCGAACAACAAACCTAGGACGGCAAACAAGCTTGATTTGTGCTGACGTTTTGCCACTATAGGCTTTTTTGACAAACGGTAGAGTAGGCATGAGCGACACTTTGACCCATTTAGACGCCAACGGCCACGCACACATGGTAGATGTGAGCGAAAAAGACATTAGCAAACGCACCGCGACGGCACGCTCTTTAGTACGTATGTTGCCAAGCACCCTCAAAAAAGTCATGGAAGGCGGATTACCAAAAGGCGATGTACTTGCCACCGCGCGTATTGCTGGTATTCAAGCGGCTAAAAAAACCTCAGATTTGATTCCATTGTGTCACCCGCTGATGCTAACTAAGGTGAGTGTTGAAATTGATGTGGTAGATGACGAGCACATTGAGATTTTGTGTACCTGCGCTTTGTCGGGCAAAACAGGTGTTGAAATGGAAGCGCTAACGGGTGCCAGCGTTGCCGCACTGACCCTGTACGATATGTGTAAGGCAGTTGATAAAGGAATCGTCATTACACAAACAGCTTTGCTTGAAAAGCACGGCGGAAAAAGCGGTTCTTGGAGTGCGAATAATGCCTAGTATTAATGTTGTATTTTTTGCCTCACTGCGTGAAACCCTAAAATCCGATGGGGTAAGCGTCGAGCTTGAGCAGCCGCTTACGGTTTTTGAGTTAAAACAAAAGTTAGCCCAGCAATTGGATCAACCAGTGCTACTAGAGGACACTGTCAAAACCGCCATCGATTACGATTTTGCCCGTGATACCGATATTATTGATATTGAGACGGTGCACGAAGTTGCATTCTTTCCACCGGTTACCGGAGGTTAGTGTGTCAGATTCGCGCATGATTAATACTCAGACCATTTCGGTGCAAGAAGCGGATTTTAATGTTCAGACCCTCTATGAGTCGCTCTGTGTACCGCATAAAACTGGTGCAGTCGCGATGTTCGTAGGTCGAGTTCGAGATTTTAGCGAGAATCCCGAGCAATCCAGTTTTGTGCTGGAACATTATCCTGGCATGACCGAGCGCAACATCGAAAAGATCGTCGCCCAAGCCCAACAACGCTGGACGTTGTTGGGGGTAAAGGTAGTGCATCGGGTAGGTGAGCTTGGGGTGGATGATCAAATTGTCTTTGTGGGTGTGGCATCGGCGCATCGAGCTGAAGCCTTTGCGGCTTGCGACTTTATTATGGATTATCTAAAAAGCCGTGCCGCGTTTTGGAAAAAAGAAATTACGCCTAAAGCTTCCAACTGGGTGGAAGCTAAGCAAAGTGATGAAGACAGTTTGCAACGCTGGTGAGCATCGTTAGTGTGGTCGTAAGGATTTCTTACGACCACTGGCATGACGCTCTCGGTATTCCGTATCAATATAGCGATCGGTCGTCGCCATACTGGCATGGCCTGCGTCCTCGCGCACATGCTCTTTCGGGCGCACTTTAACATCTTCTGAAATGCCTGTATGACGTAACCAGTGCACGGTAGCAACACGTAAATCATCTGCATCGCTCTTCATGCCATCGTCACACATTCGATAGTAAGCTTGGTCAAAACAAAACTGCACAATATTACGTACTTGGCGTGAGCTAGTCATCGCACCTTGGCCGCGATTTTTGGGGATTAAAGCGGTCTGCTCAGCCACCGTTGGCAAGTCGGGTAGTTGGCGAAAACGACGGTAGCGCACTAGCGCACTAAGCATTTCATCCGAGACACTGACTAAACGCTCTTTGTTGCCTTTAGACAGCACCTTGAACCACCAGTGTCCGTCCGTATCTTTGATAAAATCGCCCATGGTGGGGGCCGAGCGCTCATCGGCGACCAGTTCTGAAATTCGCAAATACATGCCCAGCAGGGCATTCATAATGAATAAGGTGCGCTCGTGAGTCGCTGGGTCTTGTTCCGCTAAAAGCTCAGCTGTCTCGATGACATAATCCCACTGTAAGTTGGAAATACGTCGCACTTGGCGTCGCGTTACTTCCTTTTTAACGAACTTGCTTTTTTGGCGAATCAGCGCGACAGGATTCTGTTGCACCGCTTCCTCTTGCATTAAGAAGCCATAATAAGACGATAGAATTGAAAAAGTAGCGCGGATGGCTGCCTGAGAAAGACTGTATTGCTGGGACAAAGGCACTTGGCCATTGCGAAAGTCTAGCTTGGACACATGAGCTACAAAGGGGCGCCAAGCATCATTAGGTACGCGCTCACCCATTAGGTTTTTGAAGCGGGCGACATTTTTGGTACCGATCCAGCTCTCTGGCGGGCTATTACAAAAATGAATGAATTCTTCGATCTGATCGCGACGTAAAGCCAGTGCCGGGGTCTCCATCACCACCCAAGACCATAACAACAAACGCTCGACTTCACGGCGATAGGAGTTAAAGGTCGCTTGAGAGCCGTTGTAGCTATAGATGAAGCACAATGCTAATTGCAGGTCACGCTGATAATCTTCTTCACGCAGCTGCGGCACTGCATTTTTTAAGGGCGCGATAATAGTCGGAAACTGAGTATAAGGATTGGGTAGGTGCTCAAGATTATCAATCAGCGGCAGTGGAGCGTTCATAAACCGTGGCGTGACCTTAGTAATTTAACAGCGGAATTGGCATAAACCGACAGGTTATCCCTAATAAGGCATAGGTTCAATCTCGGATTTCGATTATCATGGCGGTTCTTTCATTTCCAACCTTTAGTAATAGTCTGCATGCAATCTGTGATACCCGTGATACTCTGCGGTGGTGCTGGTAGTCGCCTTTGGCCAGTATCGAGACAGCAGCACTCCAAGCCTTTTTTACGTTTACCTGATGGCGACACTTTGATGGCTAAAACCCTAAAGCGAGCACTTGGCAGCGGGGCGGTCGAGCAATTGATCATTGTCACTAATCGAGATCATTATTTTACCGTTAAAGACGAGGTAACGCGGGCATTAGCCGATCATCCAGAGTTATCCGTTATTACGGTGCATTATGTGTTAGAGCCTATGGCGCGCAATACTGGCGCGGCGATTGTAGCAGCGGCGTTACACGTACAATCGGTTGTTGCTGAGGACGCATTGTTAGTCGTTATGCCCGCAGACCATTTGATTACCGATGAAGTTGCTTTTCAGCGTGCCCTAAGAGTTGCGACGCCGCTGGCTCAGCGAGGACAGCTAGTAACATTTGGCATTACGCCGACACGCCCAGAGACCGGGTTTGGCTACATCCAAGCAGAAGTCGATCAGACTACTGAGCATGCTCAGGTTAAACGTTTTGTTGAAAAGCCGAATTTAGCCACCGCTCAAGCCTACTTAGCTTCCGGCGACTATTTATGGAATGCAGGTATTTTCTGCTTTGCGGCGCAAAGTCTACTTGAGGAAGTGTCACAGCATAGTCCAGCTTTACTAGAGAACACGACAGCGGCCTACGTACAGGGGCAGTTGGCGCGATTAAATGTGGGCTTACAAGTAGAACTGGATCCTAAGCTGTTTACAGATGTACCAAATTTATCCATCGATTATGCCGTACTAGAGCACAGTCGAGCTGTCAGTGTGGTGCCTTGTGATATGGATTGGTGTGATATCGGTTCTTGGAGCGCCTTGTCGGAATTGTTCGAAGGCGATCAAGAAGGTAATCGCACCCACGGAACGGTTCATACCCAATCTAGCCGCGACTGTATCATTTATGCAGAGCAAGGTTTGGTGACTACTTTAGGGGTTGATAACCTGATTATTGTACAAACACCGGATGCGGTGTTAGTTACTCACAAACATTCTGAGCAAGCGATAGGGCTGTTAGCCAAATCACTTGACGATCAATATACTTAAAAGAGATTTTTTCATGCCGCAATGGTTACGCTATCTACAATTTGGTCAACGTCCGCCGTCGCTCTGGTTATTAAGACCTTTATCGCTTTTAACCGCACTGGTACTGGCGACGCAAGCTCAAAAACTTGAGCCAGTATGGTTGCAACACTCGGTATCTGGGGTGTTAGCCCTGTTATTACTGTGGTGCTTTATTTGGTTGGTGTGGCACTTGCGCGTGCGCTTAAAGCAACATAAACATCGTAATCAGCCGCCCAAGTGAAAATAGAGCAGGGTTTGCGCTCAACTGACATCCAATTTGGCACCAGTGGCGCCCGCGGATTAGTTGCCCATTGGCGCAATGATGTGGTCGCCGCTTACACATTAGCGTTTGTGCAGACGTTGCAGCAGCAGGGAATACAACTTGATCGTTTGGCGCTTGGTATTGACCGACGTCCCTCCAGCCCCTGTATGGCGGCGGTGATCGCTGGTGTGTTGCAGGCCTGTGGCATCGAGGTCGACTATTTTGGCATCCTGCCAACACCGGCCTTAGCATTACACGCCATGAAGCAAGGTTCCCCCGCCATCATGGTCACCGGAAGCCATATTCCATATGACCGAAATGGCCTAAAGTTTTACCGCCCCGATGGGGAAATCGATAAGCATGACGAAGCTTTGCTGTGCTCACAACAAGGCAATATACCTGACTATAAGCCATTTTTACCCGCAACGGATGATCGTGCTTTAGAGACATACTTTCAGCGCTACACACGCCCCTTTACGCCAAGCGTGTTAAAAGGGTGGCGCATTGGCTTGTATCAGCATAGTGCAGCAGGACGTGAGGTGAGCCTGCGTATTTTGCAGACATTAGGTGCGACGGTAATCTGCCTTGGTGCAAGCGAAACGTTTGTGGCGCTGGACACAGAACGTTTCGCTTGCAGATCAGCGACGTGCGAGATATTGGGCTAAGCACTATCAGCTAGACGCCATTTTTACCACTGATGGTGACGGTGATCGGCCTTTGGTGGCCGATGAAACTGGACAGTGGCTAGCAGGTGATAGCCTTGGCATGCTGTGTGCTCAGTACCTAGGTGCCACTGGGTTGGCCGTGCCTGTCAATGCTAACAGCGCTGTTGAGACCTACCTTAGAATACCTGTGATACGCACCAAAATTGGCTCACCTTATGTGATCGCAGCCATGCATCAAGCGGCAGCGACATCTAACTATGTAGCAGGCTTTGAGTGTAATGGTGGCTTCTTATGTGCTTCGTCAATGATCCTAGCGGGTAGCCAGATTGATGCACTGCCGACTCGTGATGCATGGCTGCCATTTATTTGTTTATTGAATATGGCTAATGAATCCCGCTTGACGCTGTCGCAATTAATAGCCACTCTGCCAAAGCGCTTTTGTGCTAGTGATCGTTTAAAAGAGTTTCCTAGATACAAGGCACAAGCCTATTTAACTCACTGGCGCAACGATATTGAATCGCTACAGACGCTAATTGATCGGTCTACAAAGATCACCGATATGAATAATACGGATGGTTTAAGAGTGACCTATCAAGATGGATTGATCCTGCATCTTCGGGCATCGGGTAACGCGCCAGAATTACGCTGCTATTGTGAGGCGGATTGTCCTGAAACGGCACGCCAATACGTGATAAAGGTGTTAGAGAAAGTCTCGACACTCCCTGATATATCGAATAATTAGTGTGTTATTGATCGAATATATCGATTTCAAATATGTAAAGAGAGCAACAGACGTTGTTAACGTCATTCAAGTATCGTGCATACGATTAGGCATACATGCACGTTAACGTCATTGCCCCAAAAACCTATCAGTTTGAATGATGCCATCTAGGGCAATGGTGTGCTTCATCTATTCATAAAGACTAATATGTGATCGTATTGTGTATTAATTTGCTGTCTTTGTGCGCAAAGTCAGGCAAAAAGCACTCTTTTGCGGTCTTGGCAAGAACTTGGGAATAGGTCGCTAGAGCTCTATTTTACGGTCAAAATTGCACTAATATTAATTCCATCAGTAAGCAAATTGACTCGCTTAAGAACACTAATATGCAACCTTGATGGAGGTTTATTATGAAAAAACTAATGGCTCTTACCGCTGCAACAATCGCTACAGCATCTATGACGACAACCGTTTTAGCAGCAGATGATCAAAATGTTGTCGGCGACTTACGTGATGCTCGCGCAAGCTACGAAGCGCTATCTACTCAGCTTGAGTTAATGGGTTATGAAGCGCAAGACGTGAATTTCAATGGCCCAGTGACCATGGGGCAAAAGGTTGAAGTGTATGAAGAGCGCCATGACCAGCTTCAAGAAGTTTATAATGAGCTCAGTGCCGCTCAGTAATCTTTCAGCGAGCATAGATATGAAAAAGCCCCGTAGCGTTTGCTACGGGGCTTTTTTACTATTACGTCTCTTATTATTGCGTGATTTGCTTGAATAAGTCGAAGTAAGTAGGGAAGGTTTTCGAGGTACAGCCTGGGTCATTAATGGTGACGGGGCTGTTTGAAAACGCCACAAGCGAGAAGCACATCGCAATACGGTGATCATTATAGGTATCGATCGCAGCGTGTTGCACGTCTTTTAATGGCTGTACTGTAATGTAGTCTTCACCTTCGATAACGTCAGCGCCTAGCTTTTTCAGTTCGGTCGCCATCGCGTACAAACGGTCAGTCTCTTTTACGCGCCAGTTGTAGATATTACGAATAGTCGTTGGTCCTTCAGCAAATAGGGCTGTCGTCGCGATGGTCATCGCCGCATCAGGGATGTGGTTCATATCCATATCAATGCCCTTAAGCTCACCGCGCTCCGCCTCAACCCACGTTGGGCCGTAGGTAATCTTAGCCCCCATCGCTGCAAGAGCATCGGCAAATTGTACGTCACCTTGCACGCTGTCAGAGCCCACCCCATGAACTTTGATCTTGCCACCGGCAATCGCCGCAGCGGCTAAGAAGTAAGACGCAGAGGAAGCATCGCCTTCAACCATGATTTCGCCGGGGCTGTGGTAGGTTTGCTGGCCTTTGATAACAAAGGCTTTATAGTCTTGGTTTTCAACCACCACGCCAAATTGCTGCATCACGTGCAAGGTAATATCAATGTATGGCTTAGATACTAACTCACCTTCGACATTGATGGTCAAATCGCCCTGCGCCAGCGGTGCGCTCATTAATAACGCCGTTAAAAACTGACTAGAGATGTTGCCTTTGATAGATACTTGTCCACCAGGCAAGCCATTGGCGTTAATTTTTAGCGGTGGATAGTAGTCATTTTCTTCGTATTGAACGTCGACGCCTAACGATTGCAACGCTTCCACTAGGTCGCCAATCGGGCGCTCGTGCATACGTGGCTCGCCATGCAGGCGGTACTCACCAGAACCAAGACATAATGCGGCGGCAAGAGGGCGCATAGCTGTCCCTGCGTTACCTAAAAACAGATCTGCATGCTCAGCATTGATCGGGCCGCCTAAGCCTTCGACGGTACAGGTACGACCATCGTCTTCAAGGTGATAGTTTACGCCCATTGTCTTTAGTGCGTTTAACATATGACGGATGTCATCGCTGTCTAATAGGTTAGTAATCTTGGTGGTGCCTTTAGCAAGGGTTGCTAATAGCAAAATACGGTTGGATAAACTTTTCGATCCTGGGATTTGGATTTCGCCGTTTGCCGACGATAAAGGGCCTAAAGTAATGGCGTTCATTGAATCTTCCAATTGGTCGCGTAAGCCAGAGAATCAGCTTAGTTCGTCATTTTATTACAAGTGCCGTTACGATACGTTTAGTCGTGGGCAAACTCAACATATTTAGGCATTTTTTGGCCCACTCCTAGCCGATCATTTTAGATGGGTGGGTAGGCTACTATGTTTCGTTAAGTACGATTAATTAAGAGGTTGTCTTGGTCGAATGTATGTCGACTCTTACATTGATTTGCAAAGGGTTATCTTTAAGTAAAGATTGGTAATCGCTGTCTTACTTATTCGCTCATCTACTTATATGATGCAATTAATGGCTACTGTTTCAGGTTCAATAGGGAGTTAAGTTATGTCAACCTCATCAATGACTTTAAAAACACTGGCAGGTATGGGTGTTATTTGTTTCGCACAAACAAGCATGGCGTTAGACGCTCCAACAGGGCGTGTAATTTTAACCGTCTCAGGCAATATTGAGCACACCAACGCAGAGGGCGTGGCGCGTTTTGATCGCGACATGTTGTTGCAACTTGGGGTCAAAGAGTTAACCACGGACACACCTTGGACTGAAGGCGTTAACACCTTTAGTGGGCCTCAGTTGTCAGCGCTGCTTGATGCCGTGGGGGCACAAGGGGAAAACTTATCGGTCACGGCGCTTAATGACTACAGTGCCAACGTGCCGACAGCTGATGCTTACCAACACCATATTATGCTGGCGTTGGACATGAATGGTAAAAAAATGTCGGTGCGCGACAAAGGGCCGATTTTTGTCTTATACCCGTTTGCTGAGGACCCGTCACTGAATAATGAGGTCATTCATAACCGTTCGGTTTGGCAAGTCAAATCCATCAATGTCGAATAAGATGATCATTTTTCTATGAAGTCTGTATTGAAGGCGAAAGGTGGCGTTTTTATCGCCGGACTTGTAGGCACTGCCTCCATCTTTTTGATTGTGGTGGCGGCTTTGTATGTACAGATTTTAGAGCGCCAAGCAGAGTTGCTCTCAGCGGCAGAAGAAGACGCTCTCTGGGCGTCTTATCAGCTTGACCGAGAAACGCTGAAGCTGCGTAATGCCGTACGCTTAATACCGCAAGATCAAACAGCGCCTAACTACGAACAACGTTTGGACGATGCACGTTTGCGTTTCGATATTTTGTACAGTCGTCTCAATGTCATTTCCGCAGGACAGCTCAAAGAGCTGTTTAACAAAATCTCCAATTCACAAGAACATCGTCTCGAATTACGTCGTCAAATAGATGAGATTGATGCGTTGTTATTTGTCGCAGACGAGCAGAGATTAGATCTCAACAGCATTACAGATCATGTAGAAGCGCTTCTCAATAAAACCGAGTCTATTGTATTTGATGCTTTAGAGCGTCGCTCGGCAGATAAGGTGGCCGAACGCACAGAAATGAATCGCTTATTTGGCTATTTGGGGGGGCTGGTATTTTTACTCACCATAACCATGGTAGTGATCATTATTATGCTGGTACGCCAAGTACGCTTAAGCATTCGTTCCTACAACAAGACCAAAAAACTGGCGAATGAGCTACAAAAAACAGCCATTGCTGCTCAAGCAGCCACGCAAGCCAAATCAGATTTCCTGGCCACCATGAGTCATGAAATACGCACTCCGATGAACGCAATTTTGGGCATGTCGCACCTAGTGCTGGACTCAGAATTGCAAGCTAAGCAGCGTAACTACATCGAAAAGATTCAAAGCTCAGCTAATAACTTATTGCTGATTATCAATGATATTCTCGACTTTTCTAAAGTGGAAGCCGGCAAACTACAGCTTGAAAACACACCATATTCTCTAGACAACGTTTTAGAGTACGTCTATGAAATATGTCGCAAACAAGCGCAAGATAAAAATTTACAGTTTGTGATTGAACGCGATGTGCGCTTAGAAGATGAAATGGTTGGGGATGTGACACGTGTTAAGCAGATTTTAGTCAACGTTGTAGGTAACGCTGTAAAATTCACTCATGAAGGGCAAGTGACGCTCTCGGTAACAGAGCAGGATGGCCAAGTACTGTTTAAGGTGACAGACACCGGTATTGGTATCGCCGAGGATAGCAATATTTTTGAAGGCTTTAGTCAAGCCGATACCAGTACCACACGTCTTTATGGTGGCACTGGACTTGGATTAGGTATTTCAAAACGCTTAGTTGAATTAATGGAAGGCTCAATTACTTTCACCAGTGAGTTAGGTAAAGGGTCTTGTTTTTCTGTCACACTGCCTATGCCTGCGGTGCTGCATGAAAAACTGACACTAGAGGCGTCGGTTAATTGCTTAGAAGATGATTACGCCTTACAACTGCGCTTGAATAGCTTAGGCATTGACTACACCAAACACTGTTTGAGTGCTCCCCCTGCGGCCGCAAGACACTATCTATTTATCAGTCATCTGTATTACAGCGCTCTTAGTTCTGAAATGGAGCAGCAGATACATGAATTGTATCAAGGTCGTGTATTACTGATTGGACGTCTGGTAAATGGTCAAGAACCCAATTTTCATTGGCGTCAACTAGGTTTAATTACGCCGAGTCGCTTGAATCGCTTCTTTGAACAACATCAAATCAATGCGCTAGCCAACGATCCAACCTCCAGCGAGGCGCTTGAGCCTTACCGAGAATGTGACAGTTTGCTTGGCAAACGCATTCTGTTGGCAGAAGACAATGTAGTCAATGCAGAAATAGCGTCAGCGCTGTTGGAAAAATTAGGGGTGCTGGTCGATTGTGTGAGTAATGGTAAAGAAGCGGTTGAGGCCGCCAGCAGAACTACTTACGACTTGATACTGATGGATGTGCAAATGCCATTGATGGATGGCTATGAAGCGACAAGGGGGATCATCCAAAACTTAGGTGACAATCATCCTCCGATTTTGGCGCTAACCGCAGGCGCATTAGACTCTGACCGTCAGTTCGCTTTAAGCTCTGGTATGAGTGACTTTTTGACCAAGCCCTTAGACCCTTTGCTGTTACTGAATAAACTAGAAGAGTGGCTAGTTGAGTCGTCTGTCATAGCTGTCATGCCAGACTTGGGGCAACAGGGCAATTCGAAGGTATTTTCTCCTGAACTTGGCTTGTACCGCGTGGGAGGGGACAAACAGCGTTTTCAAGACATGTTGACGCGCTTTTTGACCTTACTCGAACCTTATAAAGGCTTGCACAAGTCCAACAAAAAGTTACCTACTACCAGCTATGAGTTGCATAGTATAAAAGGTGCTGCAGCCAATATAGGTGGCGAAGCTTTTGCGGCGAATATTGCAACACTAGAACAAGCTTTGAATCCAAGTGGCTCGCCAGCCACGTCAGATCATTCGGTACAGATTAACCGAGTCATCGAGAGTGCTGTCGAGCTGAGTCGTGAGATCAATGAATATCTCAAGACATCGACTGGCGCGCCTGCATTAGCTCAGACACCCTCACAGCCTAGCCTTAAGGATGAGGAGTTGGTGGTGCTTATTTCTCAGTTAATCGAAGAATTAGAAATGGGCGTTGCCGATGTGGAACAACACACGGAAGCTTTGCTAGAAAAAAGTCACGCTAAGCATTTACGCTATTTGCAAAATGTGCGGGATAAAGTGGTTAGCTACGACTACGATATAGCTATTGATCTTCTTGAGCACCTAAAGAAAAAGCTTGAGGCTGCCTAACACAGTGTAGAGGTTGAGTAAGAGCCGTGGTATTTGATTTAGATTACATGAATGAGAATTTACTGGCCTTCGAGGCGGGTGCAGGACGTAAAAGCGTACTGCTAGTAGATGATCATGCCGACAATATCGATATTCTTAAGGGCATCCTCAAGGATCACTATGATTTATACGCGGCTAAAAATGGCCAGATGGCGCTAAAGATTATTGACTCCAAGCTGCCTGACATAGTGTTGCTAGACATCATGATGCCTGGCATGAATGGTTATGAGGTCTGTGAGCAGATTAAGGCTAATCCAGCTACCCAACATATTCCTGTCATTTTTATTACTGCTATGACGTCAGTTCAAGATGAGCAACGTGGATTTGAGGTGGGGGCGGTGGATTTTATCACTAAGCCGATCACGCCACTGACAACCTTGGCTCGAGTTGCCAATCATATTGCTTTGTCTGAACAAGATAAACGTAATCGCTTGATCATAGAGCAACGCACATCCCAGCTTAAAGAAGCATTGGTATCGGCAGTGAACATGCTCAGCGAGGCGGGCACCTACAATGACGAGCACACTGGCTCACATATGTGGCGCATGGCCGATTATTGTGCTGTGCTGGCACGTAGCTTAGGTTGGCCTGAGGATAAGGTAGAGCATCTACAGCTCGCCGCACCGATGCACGATACGGGCAAAATAGGCATCCCTGATTCGATTCTTAAAGCGCCACGCAAACTGACCGAAGAAGAGTGGGTTATTATGCGTCAGCATCCATCGATTGGCGCTGAGATTTTAGGGAAAAGCCAAGCACCGCTGTTTCAAATCGCGGCTCAGGTGGCGCTTGGTCATCATGAAAAATGGGATGGTAGTGGTTACCCTAAAGGCCTCGCCGGTGAAGACATTCCGATTGCGGCCCGCATTGTCGCCCTTGCCGATGTGTTTGATGCACTGACAATGGAACGCCCTTACAAAAAAGCTTGGCCTATAGAGGAGGCGTATCAGTATCTTCGCGACCAAGCTGGCTCGCATTTCGACCCGAAACTGGTTGAGCTATTTATTGCGCAAGATGAAGAAGTTCGGGCCGTCAAACGCTCTTGGGAAGAGCGTGAGCAGATGAATGCGGTATCATAAACAACCTGTCTTCACTTGCTCTGATAACCATCAACCACAACATTTCTTGTACTTTTTACCAGAACCACACGTGCATGGGTCATTACGACCCACTTTTTCTACCGCTTTTGTCGCAGGTTTGACCTCATGTTCCCCTGCGATGTAAAGCCATCGCCCATCGACTTTTTCAAATAATGAGCGCTCTTGCAGTTGACCACTATGCTGGCCTTCTTGGAAGTGAGCGGTAAAAGCCACCATGCCAGTCATGTCGTCTTCTTGCCCATCTTGGGTGTCGTTAATTTCAAGCTCTAGCCATTGGGTTTGGCCATTACTTTGAGCAATGTCGTCGCCGCGAATGTCTGGTTCATTGATAAGCCGTTGTGTGGCAGCAATGTAATCAAAGTAGCCAAGGGCGAAAGCGCTATAACGTGAGCGCATTAATGCTTCAGCGGTCGGGGCGTTTTGTGATTGGTTGTGATACTTACCACAGCAGGCGTCATAACTAGCATTTGCACCACAAGGGCAAGGTGATTGGCTCGACATCGGAACTCCTTGGTCGCCAAGTTCTTGTTTAGATGCGTATAATACTGAAAATCTTAACTTCAGACAGGACTAATTTGTGAGCAACAATACGACGACCTCGTTTTTTTGGTACGACTTTGAAACCACAGGTGTAGACCCTGCAAAAGATCGCCCGATGCAATTTGCCGGTATACGAACAGATTTAGATTTCAATCCAATTGGTGAGCCGATCATGCTCTACTGCAAGTTAGCGGATGATGTCTTGCCTCACCCAGATGCTTGCCTGTTAACCGGTATCACACCACAAGATGCGATTCGTGAAGGCTTAAACGAAGCTGAATTCATGGCAACGATTGAGAAAGAGTTATCTGAGCCTGGCACGTGCTCACTTGGCTACAATACGTTGCGCTTTGATGATGAAGTGGTCCGCCATAGCTTTTATCGTAACTTTATCGATCCTTATGCACGTGAATGGCAAAACGGCTGCTCACGCTGGGATGTTATTGACCTTGTGCGTATGGCGTTTGCCATGCGTCCAGAAGGTATTGAGTGGCCGAAGAAAGAAGATGGTAGCTACTCACTTAAGCTTGAGGATTTGACCAAAGCTAATGGTATTGCTCACGAGCAAGCCCACGACGCGCTATCTGATGTGCATGGCACCATTGCAATGGCTAAGCTAATCAGAGATAAGCAGCCTAAACTGTACGACTACTATTTTTCCATGCGCGATAAAGGCTCTTTGCAGGACTTTATTGATCCCATCCGTATGAAACCGTTTTTGCATATCTCTGGTATGTTTGGGCAAGAGAAGAAGTTTGCTGCTTTTGTGGCCCCGCTTGCGCCGCACCCCACCAATAAAAATGGCGTCATAGTGTACGATTTAATGAGTGATGCTCAGCCGTTGCTAGATTTGAGCGTGGATGAAATTCGCGAAAGGGTATTTAGCAGCAAAGAAGCGCTGGGTGAGACAGAGCGCTTACCCCTTAAAGTCATTCATATTAACAAGTGTCCAGCGGTGGCGCCGGCGACCTTTTTAAAAGATGAAGCCGTCGTTAAACGTTTAGGACTGAGCGGTGATATCTGTCGTGACAATCTAGCTAAACTGCGTGCCGAAGGCGGCTTAGCAGCGAAGCTATCACAGGTCTTTATGCAAGAGTACGACAAGATTGATAAAGACCCTGACTTGATGCTTTATAGCGGAGGGTTCTTTTCACGTGACGATAAGGCGCGTATGGAGCAAATTCGAGCCACACCCAGAGAAATTCTAGGCGAACTGGAACTGACCTTTGATGATAGACGCTTGCCAGAAATGTTTACTCGCTATCTCGCTCGCAATTATCCAGATCAGCTAAACAGCACTCAACGCGAGGAGTGGGAAGAGCATCGACGTGTGAAATTACTGCAAAAGGACGGCGGTGGTAGCCTGACTATGGAAGAATTTTTTAAACGCCTCAATGAGCTGGCAATGGACGAAAGTTTAGCGGATAGTAAGCGCATCATGTTGCAGGATCTTGCTGATTATGCACAGGGCATTTATCCCTATTAAAAAGTAGGGCAAGGATTTAAATAGGGAATCATTTATGGCGGAAACTCGTAGTGCCACGCAATGGCTGATCAGCATTGCTGCTTTTATTTTGATCATCGCAGGGCTTAAAGAAGCATCACAAGTGGTAGTGCCGTTTATGTTGGCAGCCTTCATCGCCATCATATGTTCGCCATTTTTAAATTTTCTCACGCGTCGAAATGTCCCCACTTGGGCAGCCATTATCATAATCGTTTTTGTGATCTTGCTGCTGCTAAGCTCTATTGGACTGTTAGTCGGTGCTTCTTTAGATAACTTATCGCAACAGCTGCCTGAATACCGAGAGCGTTTCGCCAGTGAAATGTCGATGATCTTTAATCATCTCAGCAGTGTTGGGATTAATATCTCTTATGAGCAAGTCAAAGGCTATGCTGATCCATCGTCGCTTATGAGTCTGTTTACCAATACCTTGGCAAGTTTGGGCAGTGTCCTTACCAATATGTTTTTGGTCATCATGACCGTAGTGTTTATTTTATTAGAAGCATCTGAAATCCCGAAAAAACTCGCCTACGCATTAGATGACTCAGGTCATTCGATGGAACGCGTTAATCAATTTATCTCGACCGTAAATCGCTACTTAGTCATCAAGACTTTGGTCAGTATCGCAACCGGTGTATTTATTACCATTTGGGTATCGGTTTTGGGTCTAGATTTTCCCATTATCTGGGGTGTGTGTGCGTTCTTGCTTAATTTTGTCCCCAATATAGGTTCGATCATTGCCGCGGTGCCCGCTGTGTTTTTAGGCTTTGTTCAGCTCGGTGCCTTCGATGCTTTTATGGTGGGAGTAGGATTCGTCATTGTGAATGTGGTGATGGGGAATTTCATTGAGCCACGTTTCATGGGGAAGGGAGTCGGATTATCGCCACTGGTCGTATTCTTATCTTTAATCTTATGGGGCTGGGTGTTTGGACCGGTCGGAATGCTACTATCGATCCCTCTGACCATAATCCTGAAAATCGCATTTGAAGCGAATCCTAAAATGCGTTGGCTAGCGGTAATGATTGATTCAAAAGCGCCTCCGCAGCAATAAGCAGTTGTCTTCCATATAAAAACCACTCAAATTGCAAATATCCAGTGTACTGCATTTAGCTGGATATTTGCACGGTTCCCTGCGCTAAGCTCTGGACTTGGCAGAAAAATTGCACTATAATTTGCGATTGTTTTTTACTGTGCGAAAGCGCACGTCTCTTATCCTACTAAAGGTTACCATCTACATGTCTGACGCTGATATTCAGCCAATTACTTTTGATTCATTGGGCTTGGCCGCCCCAGTCCTAAAAGCGGTTAGTGAACTAGGTTACGAACAACCCTCTGCCATTCAGGCGCAAAGTATTCCATTTTTGTTAGAAGGGCACGACCTTCTAGGTCAAGCGCAGACAGGTACGGGTAAGACGGCAGCTTTCGCTCTGCCATTGCTATCTCGCATTGATGTAGCAAATAAAGCACCACAATTATTGGTGTTGGCGCCAACTCGTGAGTTGGCTATTCAGGTTTCTGAAGCGTTCCAGAGCTACGCTCGCCACATTCCAAATTTCCATGTATTGCCTATCTACGGTGGCATGTCTTACGACTCACAACTTCGCCAGCTAAAACGTGGCGCACAAGTAGTCGTTGGTACGCCTGGTCGTGTGATGGATCATATTCGTCGTAAAACATTGCAGCTAGATGGCCTTCAGTCGCTAGTACTGGATGAAGCTGACGAAATGCTACGCATGGGCTTTATCGACGATGTCGAGTGGATCTTGGAGCACACACCTAAGACACGCCAAATCGCATTGTTCTCTGCAACGATGCCAAGCGTTATTCGTAAAGTGGCGAATCAACACTTAACGAATCCAAAAGAAGTTAAGATCCAAACTAAAACGTCTACTGCAACGACGATTACTCAAAAATACTGGCAAGTAAGTGGTCTTCATAAGCTAGATGCGTTAACACGTATTCTAGAAATGAATGAACACGACGGTATGATCATCTTCGTACGAACTAAGGCAGCAACCGTTGAGTTAGCTGAGAAGCTAACCGCTCGTGGCCATGCTTGTGAAGCTCTAAACGGTGACATTAGCCAGAACCTACGTGAGCGTACCGTTGAGCGTATCAAGAAAGGTCAGATCGACATTCTTGTAGCGACTGACGTTGTCGCACGTGGTCTTGACGTTGATCGTGTTAGCCACGTTGTGAACTACGACATTCCTTACGACACTGAGTCTTACGTACACCGTATCGGTCGTACTGGCCGTGCTGGTCGTACCGGTACTGCGATTCTATTCGTCGGTCATCGTGAGCGTCGCATGCTGCAACAAATCGAACGTGCGACTCGTCAAACGATCGAGCGTATGCAGTTACCGACGGCAAATGACATCAATGAACAACGTATTGCACGCTTTAAGCAGCGCATTACTGATACCATTGATAACGAAGATTTGGATTTCTTTATCGAGCTGATGGAAAGCTACCAGCAAGATAACGAAGTGGATCCAACGAAAGTTGCTGCAGCACTAGCTTACATGGCACAGGGTAAAACACCTTTGCTACTAAAAGAGATGGAAGTTAAGCAACGTGATCGTAGCGAACGCCCAGAGCGCTCTGAACGTGGCGATCGTGGTCCACGTAAACCACGTAACTTGACTAAAGAAGCTCTGCCGCTGAAAGACAATCCATCTCAAGAGATGAAGCGTTACGTGCTGAAAGTCGGTTACCGTGACGGCGTTAAGCCAGGTAACATTGTAGGTGCCATTGCTAACGAAGCAGATTTAGATAGCCGTTTAATCGGTCATATTGAAATCTTCGAAGACTTTGCGACAGTTGATCTGCCAGCAGACATGAACAAGCAAGCACTTGGCAAACTGGCCAAAACACGTGTTTGTGGTCAGCGTTGTGATCTGACCGCTGTTGAAAATGTTGATGAAAAGTCGCTAGACCGCCCAGCGGGTGGTAATGGTAACCGTCGTCGCCAAGGTAATGACCGTGGTGGTGAGCGTAAGCCACGCAGTTTTAACAAGGATCGTGGTGATCGTAAACCACGTCCTCGTTCAAACCGAGACTAGTTTTAAAAGCCGAGCATTGCTCGGCTTTTTATTGCACAAAAGATATGACGATTTGCGCTGTGGGGCGCAAATCATTTAGACAATCCGATTGAGAAGTAGGTTTTTTAAATGGATCAAATTACTATTATTCGCCCTGATGATTGGCACCTCCATTTCCGTGATGACGATATGCTGGGCGAAACCGTTCCTGCAACAGCTCGTTGTTTTGGGCGTGCGATTGTGATGCCAAACTTGGTACCACCAGTAACCAATGCTGAGCTTGCTAATGCTTACCGTGGTCGTATCGAAGCAGCGATTCCTGCTGGCAGTGCGTTTAAACCTTTGATGACCATTTACCTAACGGATCAAACCTCTGTAGAAGATATTCGTGCTGCCAAGGCAGCAGGTGTTGTCGCAGCAAAAATGTATCCAGCTGGCGCAACTACTAACTCTGATTCAGGTGTTAGCTCGTTAGATTCATTGTACCCAGTGTTCGAAACCTTGGCCGATGAAGGCATGCTGCTACTGCTTCATGGTGAAGTGACCCAAAAACATATCGATATCTTTGATCGTGAAAAAGAGTTTATCGATCAGCACTTGGTGAAAATCGTCGAAAAAATCCCGCATCTTAAGGTAGTTTGTGAGCACATTACTACCAAAGACGCAGCGGATTTTGTCATGTCAGCGCGTGAAGGGGTGGCAGCCACGATCACACCGCAGCACCTATTGCTAAACCGTAATGATATGTTGGATGGCGGCATACGCCCACATAACTACTGCCTGCCAGTTTTGAAGCGTTCGACTCACCAAGAGGCACTTCGTGTTGCTGTACAAAGTGGCTCGTCGCGCTTCTTCCTGGGTACTGACTCAGCACCGCATGCGCGTCACCGTAAGGAGTCAAGCTGTGGTTGTGCCGGCTGCTACAGTGCTTGGTCAGCGATCGAGTTGTACACTCAAGTATTCGACGAATTGGGCGCGCTAGATAAGCTTGAAGGGTTTGCAAGTTTACATGGGGCGGATTTTTACGGGTTGCCACGTAATACCGACACCATCACCCTTGTACGTGAGGAGTGGACTGTGCCGGACGCTATCGCGCTGCCGTCAGGTGAGCCGATCGTTCCTTTCTTTGCTGGTAAATCTGTAGGTTGGAAATTAAAAGTCTAACGCCCGTCAGTCTATCAAGCCCGACTAAGCTCTGCTTGGTCGGGCTTTTTTTTTGCGCAAAAATGAATGGCCCATTAACTGAATGCGTGTTTTCTAATGAAACGGCTAGCTGATAGAATAATGTTGTTATTTTATACAGTTAAAGTCAGAGGGATAATTTTTGAAACGTTTGCTTAGCAGCTTAATGATTGCGTCCGTACAAGTATCTATTCTACTTGGCTCAAGTTCAATTGTTCTGGCCAGTAGCGATACCAGTGTTATAGCTGAAGATGAACTTTTAGAAATCCATAAAAGCCCAAGCTGTGGCTGCTGCACAGATTGGGTAGAGCATATGCAGGGCCATGGTTTCAGTACCCAAGTGCAACACTCAAACGCATTAACGGAAATCAAAAATTCGGCAGGTATACCCGCTAACGCTCGCTCATGCCATACGGCAATCTCACGTGACGGCTACGTGTTTGAAGGCCATATTCCGGCGAAATTTGTCGCACAGTTTTTAGCGCAGCCACCAGCTAATGCTAAAGGTTTAGTGGTTCCTGCGATGCCGGTAGGCTCTCCAGGTATGGAGTACAACCATCAATTTATGGCGTATACCATTTTCCAGCTTAATGAAGATGGTTCTTTGCATCCGTACGCAGTGATCGAAACCATGGCAGAGCAATACGAGTAAGCCCTTTTATCGTTTGGCCTTCATGGATGATTCAGTTCGCAGTAGAATAATGTGTACTCGATCATATTAGCGACTTATTCACCCATGTAAGGACACCCTATGCTTGCTGTCTTCGCGCAAGCCGTTACCCCGATTGTGCTATTGGCGGGACTCGGCATTTTCCTCACTAAAAAAACGCCTTACTTAGACAGTCCGCATCTTGGTGCGCTGGTCTCCAATGTCGGGTTACCTGCATTATTATTGCACTCAGTGTTAACCATGCAGATGGACTTGTCTGGCATGGCCAAAATTGTGCTTGCCACTTTGACGGTATTAGTCAGCGTCGCACTTGTCAGTGCGGTGTTACTGCGCCTACTTAGGTTACCAACACGGTTTTATCTACCACCTTTGGTCAATCCGAACACCGGCAACTTGGGCATACCTGTTGCGTTTGCGCTATTTGGTGAGCAAGGACTTGCGGTGGCGGTCGTCGTCAGCTCTGTCGTGCAGGTAAGCCACTTTACCCTTGGCGTTGGCTTTATGTCGGGGCAATATCATCCAGCTCAATTACTTAAAAATGGACCTGTCGTGGCGTTGTTAATGGGCGCCTTATTACTGCTGTTGCCATGGTCTATGCCAACCCCTGTAATGAACAGTTTAGGAATGCTCAGTGCTATCACCTTGCCGATTATGTTGATGCTATTAGGAAAATCATTAGCCAATTTATCCTTTACTGATAAAGATGTGCTTGGCCGTGCACTCGGGCTAGGGCTGTTGCGGCCCCTTATGGGGGCTGGTATTGCTGCTTTGATTGTGCCTTGGTTTGGTTTTAGTACTATTCAAGAGGCAACTATTATAGCTCTGCAAGGCATGTCGGTGGCCGTTATCAGCTATATGCTAGCGACCAAATTTGAGGGGCCAAAAGATGAGATTGCGCTAATGATCTTGATTTCATTGCCCGTATCACTCATCGTCGCCGGCACCGTTTGGTGGCTTTACTAGGTAATCCTTCCTTAAAACTCATTTCATTTACATATTTGTTTGACCTATGTGTAACCCATAGGTTGTATGCTTAGAGATAGTAAATGGATGAGGAAGGGTTATGAAAGTTAGTGAATTGGCCAACGCCGCTCAAGTTACCCCTGAAACAGTACGTCATTATACCCGCGAAGGCCTGATCAAAGCCGGTCGCAATCCTAGTAATGGCTATCAAACCTACAATGAAGACGCGCTGCGTCGTTTGCGTTTTATTCAACAAGCCAGAACCTTAGGTTTTAGCCTGAAGCAAGTTGCGGAAATCTTTGAGCAGTCTGATTCCGGAGACTCTCCCTGTCCATTAGTGCGTGACCTTTTGCGTCAAAAAGTCCCGGAAACCAAACAACAAATTGCCGAGCTACAGTCTCATTTAGCCAAAATGGAAGCCGCTCTGGCGGCTTGGGATAAAATGGAAGACGGTGTACCAAACGGCCATTCGATTTGTTGTCTGATCGAATCATGGGAATCCAATCAATGTTGTAAGGAGGGCGACGATCGTGAGTGAATCCATTACGCAACAGCACACTTATGATTTGGCGGTCGCTGGCTTATCTTGCCAAGGCTGTGTCAGCAAAATTCGTCAAGGTATTGAGCAGCTTGACCAGCAAGTCGAGGTAACTGGCTATCCTGAGCAGCAACGCTTATTAGTGATCAGCGACTTATCACTGCAACAGGTGATAGATGTGATTACACAAGCAGGTTTTGGCTATGAAGGCTTAAACCATAGCGTCAATGCTGAGCAAATCCCCACTACAACCTATGTAGTAAGCGGACTCTCTTGCCAAGGCTGCGTTCGCAAAGTACGAACCGCGTTGCAGCAACAAGACCCTATTGCTGATGTAACAGGCTTCCCTGATCAGGACAAATTGGTCGTAACCAGCTTAATGAGCCCAGAGCAAATTGAGCAAGTCGTTACAGAAACTGGCTATCAATTTATAGGCGTTGCGGATGCACATACCGAAGCACAGCAAGAAGCCTACGTCAGCTCGCCAAGTGAGCCAACGTCACACGACAAAACAGAGCAAAACACAGAGGTTGAGCATGCTCATTTTAATTCAGAGGGCAATTCAAAAGAAACTATATCACTGTCTTTAACGGGCATTACCTGTGCTGGTTGCGTCAATACAATTCAGTCGGCGTTAAATAATGTACCTCAGGTCCACAGTGCAGAAGTTAACTTTGCCAGTCGTACTGCCCAAGTCAGTGGCGAGGTATCTGCTGAGACCTTAATTGAGGCCGTTAAAAACGCTGGCTACGGCGCAACATTGATAGAAGATCCTGCTAAGGCGCAACAGCAGCGAGCAGAGCAAGAAACTCAAGAATATCGCCGTAAAGTGCGCTACTCAATTGCGGGCCTAATGTTGGGCGTCCCACTTATGATTTGGGGATTAGCGGGTGGCTCAATGCAGGTGCAAACGCGATCTGATCAGCTCGCTTGGGGCGCGGTGGGATTCTTATCACTGCTCGTCATGTTCTATTCAGGCCGTCATTATTATCAAAGTGCTGCCCGTGCCTTTATTCATCGTCACAGTAATATGGATACATTGATCGCGATCGGCACCGGAGCTGCTTGGCTGTATTCTATGGCTGTTGTGATCTACCCAGAATGGTTACCCGCCAACGCACGACACTTATATTTTGAAGCGAGCACCATGATCTTAGGTTTGATCAATTTGGGACAAGCTTTGGAAGTCCGAGCGCGAGGCAAAACCAGCGCTGCATTGAAGCGTTTATTGGATTTAAGACCAGCGAAAGCAACAGTAATTCGTGAAGGTGTACCTCAGGAGCTAGATGTCTCTGAAATACGTCTAGGAGATGAGATACTTATCAAAGCCGGTGAGAAATTACCTGTGGATGGAAAGATTGTATCTGGTCGTTCTTCGATTAATGAATCCATGCTTACCGGTGAGCCGTTACCAGTTGAAAAGGGGATGGATGATGACGTATCCGCAGGCACTGTTAATGGCAACGGTCGTTTTCAATATCGAGCTACAAAAGTAGGTGGCGACACCTTACTTGCACAGATCATCGACATGGTGGGCAAAGCACAAAACTCTAAGCCGCCTATCAGCCGTCTCGCTGATCAAGTCTCTTCTGTATTTGTACCAAGTGTTATGATTATTGCTATTTTAGCGGCATTAGCTTGGTTCAACTTTGGCCCTACGCCTGTTGCAGTACACATGTTGGTCGCAGCCGTGTCTGTGTTGATCATCGCTTGTCCATGTGCACTTGGCTTAGCAACGCCCATTTCTACCATGATTGGCGTGGGTAAAGCAGCCGAGTATGGTGGCTTAATTCGCAATGGTGATGCACTTCAACGCGCCAGCGAAATCACGACCATGGTGCTAGATAAAACTGGCACCATCACCGAAGGCCAGCCCAAAGTGACTGAAGCGATCATTCATCAAGGTGACGAGGCGCATCTAAAGCAAGTGATCCAATGCCTTGAAGAGGGGGCCAACCATCCGCTGGCACAAGCGTTATTAGAGTACGCCAGCACCAATGAACAAGATGTTGAGCGTGCTCAACTAGAAGATTTTAACTCTGTTACGGGTCAAGGCGTAAAAGGCGTGGTTAATGGTCAGCCGTATTTACTTGGTAACGAAGCGTTAGTTAATCAAGCAGGTATTGAACTGCCTAAAGCCGCCTCTCAAGCCATAGGCAGTAGAGTATATTTAGCAAATGATTCAGCAGTGTTGGCATCATTTGTTATCGAAGATCAAATCAAGCCAACCGCTATCAAAGCGATTGAACAGTTTCACCAGCAAAACATTACGGTGATCATGCTCACTGGAGATAACGAAGTGACTGCAAAAGCAGTTGCCAGCGCTGTCGGTATTGATGACTACAGAGCCAATATGCGCCCTCAAGATAAGCTTGAACAGGTAAAACGCCTACAAGCGAACGGAGAAGTAGTGGGTATGATGGGTGATGGCATCAATGACGCACCAGCCTTAGCTCAAGCTGACGTAGGCTTTGCTATGGGAAGTGGTACGGATGTCGCTATCGAAAGCGCTGACATTACCTTAATCGGACACGATCTAACTAATATTGCCAACGTCATTGCCGTATCGAAAGCCACTTTGCGCAATATTAAACAGAATCTATGGGGGGCTTTTGGTTACAACAGTTTAGGCATTCCAATTGCGGCAGGCTTATTATTCCCTCTAACAGGCTGGTTGCTCAGCCCAGTCGTTGCAGGTGCGGCCATGTCTTTATCGTCCGTCACAGTTGTGCTTAATGCTAACCGTTTACGCTGGTTTAAACCTAAATCAGTAAAGGAGAACAACCAATGATTGTCATAAACCTGATTGGTCTAGTACTGGTTGGCTTAATTGTGTGGTGGTTTTGGCTGGGAAAGAAATGATGATTGATCCTGCATTCAGTCAACGCATTAAATTGAAATTCAATAACGTCGATGCTGATAAGGTCGATTTGATAAAGGCGTCGTTGTCAGCACTAGAGGCACTGGATAAGTTTGAATGTAAGCCAGAGCAGGGCATCATAGCGTTTCGCTATGATGCCTCACAGGTTCACTTGGAAGACTGTTTTCGGGTATTAGAAGCACTGGATATTAAGCTACATAATACTTGGTGGTGGCGTTGGCGAGCTAAGTTGGCTTTGCAACTGGATGCTAATATCCGCGCAAACGCACGTCATGTGCCGCACTGTTGCGGCAAGCCTCCTAGTGGCCCGCGCCGCTGACAGGTGAAGGCTTGATGCCCATACGTGCAATATAAATCACCACAAAAATTCCAACAAAGGCTACGGCCGATGCTACGTAACCAATATTACCAAGGCCCACTTGCTCAATACTGATCGAACCGACCAAGGCTCCGGCGCCGATACCTAAATTGATAATGCCTGAGAACAGAGACATGATGATGTCTGAAGCACTGGTATCGATACTCAATACGCGAGCCTGCATCGCTAAACAGGTTAGGATCAGCGCTGCCCCCCAGATCACCGTAATAATCATAAGAGCTGTGTGTGAACTTAGCGCCTGCGCTAACGCCAACATACACAATGACATGCCAACCGCGCTACCGATCATCAAAGCATTACCGAATCGTTCACCCAAGTAACTAAATAGCGTACTGCCAATGATTCCAGCTAAACCAAAGGTCAACAGAATGACAGTAGTAAAGCTACTCGAAATGCCACCGAATTCCATCAGGAATGGCTCAATATAGCTGTAAGAACCGTAATGGGCAGTGAAGGCTAAAAAGACTGCAAAGTACATGATAAACAGAGGCTTATTAGTAAACACTGTTTTCACTTTGCCTTTTAAATCTCCGCGCGTAAGGCTTGGTAGCTTTGGTAACAGACGAAATACTGCAAAGGTAATGACCAGTGCTGCTAGACCAATCACTTCAAATGCCATACGCCAGCCCAGAGACTGACCAATCATGCGTCCTAGTGGCACCCCTAACACCATGGCCATGCCGGTACCCGTCGCCAAAACACTCAAGGCGAAGTTCATCTTTCCTGGCGGAGCGACACGGATCGCTATCGAGGCAGTAATTGACCAAAACACTGCGTGAGCAAACGCGACACCGATACGGCTGATCATCAAACTCTGAAAATCCCAAGCGATGGTTGAAAAGCCATGACTGATAATAAATACCGTACAGGTCACCAGCAGTAGCAACTTACGCTCCATGCGGCTGGTGATTAGCATCATAGGCAATGACATGACACCGACGATCCAAGCATAAATGGTGAGCATCCAACCTGTTTGTGACGGTGTAATACCAAAATCATTAGAGATATCCGAGAGCAGGCCGACCGGCACAAATTCAGAGGTATTGAAAATGAACGCACAAAAACCTAACGCTAAGACACGTAAATATTGGATGTAGCGTGGAGTATCGTCGGCGGGTGGCAATTGATTCATAAATGTTCCGAGTGATTAATGTGGCTCTGATTTGAGCGCTCTATTCTTCATGTATACGGTTACAATAAAAGGGCTAAATAAGAAACTATCATGTATTGCAAACGGTTGAGCAGCCAAACGAGCATATCAATTATGTTATGCTTTTATCTTAAGCTTTAACTGGTGCAGGTAGCCGTAGACCGTGGTGAATTTTGTCACAATTAGACAGCAGTTTCGTTTCAAAAGTATTGAAATTGGCCAATGGGTCACTCCCAAAGAGCGTGATCGTGCTGCCTACAACTTCTACCAAGCGCTGACTGATTTAATGGCGGTACTGAATGTACCAGAATCGGCTATTTCATTACGCGAGTCACTGGGGCTACAGTATGGCAAAGGCGGGCGCCCTGGAGTGTCAGCGCACTATGTACCCATGTTACGCAAGCTTTCCTTAGCCAAAAACGCGGGCGCCGGCAGCTTGGCCCATGAATGGTTTCATGCCTTTGATCATTATATGGGCGAGAAGATGTTCCCGATTGCCGATCGCATGCAGTTCGCGTCGAAGCTTTGGCTTAACGACTATCCCTATGGTTCTCATCCTCTTAATGAACTGTTAGCGCAATGCTTTGAAACCATCTTGTTATCTCACGATACAAAACAGCCCAGTGATATGTTTATCGCCTCTCAACAGACTGATGAAAGACTAGGGGTGTTGTATTATTCACGCCCCGAAGAAATGTGTGCACGAGCCTTTGAAGCCTTTGTCGAAGATACCGCACCCAATAGCCGCTTCTTGGTGCGTGGCAGTCGCTATTCACAAGAAGCGGAGTTAGGGTTGTATCCAAAAGGCAATCAACGCTTAGTCATCAATGAGATGTTCCAGCAGTATTTCTCGATGCTCGGAGCCGCACTGTATCGTGAACAAGAAAAGTTAGCCGCTCTTTAATTCGTCTCTAATCGGTTTCAGCCGTATCTTGTTCAGACTTATTACTGGAATAGATAAAGTACAAAGCCAAACCTAGGCAAACAATCGCAGCAATTCGTGTTGCTGAAAATGGCATTACCTCATTGCCAAGCCAACCAAAGTGATCCACGACCATGCTCATGGCCAACTGCCCAAAGATCACCGCGACCGTTGCTACAGCTGTCCCGATGCGCTGAACTGCCATGACCATAATGACGATATAAGGAACACCACAAAAGGCTCCTAAGAGTTGCCACTTGGGGACATCCATTAAGGTAACCGAATGGGCCGGCTCAAAATATAAAATGCAAAGACCGGTGATTAGAGCGCCGATCGAGAAGGTCAAAAATGCACAACGAAACACGCCCACTTTATTGCCCAGTTGACCATTAATTGCCGCTTGAACACTCAATAAAGCACCGCCTAACAGCGCCAGTGCAATCATAATAATTGTCATATATTTCTCCTACTGAGTAGCAACCAGCACTAAGGCAATGCTGATAAAAAACAAGGCCAAGACGCGTTTACGATCGACCTTACGTGCTGGCATGCCGAGTAAGCCATAATGATCGATGATCAAACTCTTAAGAATTTGTCCTGCCAATATGCCGATCATAGTAAGTGCTATGCCGATATAAGGTGTGACAATGGTGAGAATGATGACGTAACCAGGGCCAAGTACGCCCCCCAACAATTGCCAGCCCGGCTGCTTAAAAAATGATGGGCTATTTCGCGGGCTGAAAAATAACATCAGCAAAAAGGTTAGGGCGGCACCGACACCAAAGATGCTGAATGTCGCCCAAAAATGACCTACTTGCTGCCCTAAAGGCCCTAATATACCGGCCTCAATTGACAGGCCCATTCCGCCGATGATGGTGAGCAAAACCATGAGTAATTGCATGCTGGTGACTCCAATAAAATGAAGCGCGCATGATAGACTGGCCATTGATGCATAAAAACAGCAAAATAAAGAAAACACTTTTGCAGATACCGCATTAATGAATTCTCTAGACCAAATTGATCTGTACACATTACGTATTTTTGTCGCTGTATTTAGAACACTGAACTTTTCTACAGTCGCTAGGCGTGAAGGTGTATCGGCGTCAAAAATATCGCGAACCATTTCTCAGTTGGAAGACAGTTTAGGTGAACAGCTGTTCTATCGCAGTACACGTGCCATCGTTGCCACGGAAGCCGGCCATGTACTAATGCAGCATGCACAGACAGCTTTGTCAGAAATGAATCATGTACGTACCGAGCTTAATAACCGCAAAGCCGAGCCCACCGGATTAGTGCGCATCAATGCACCGGTGTTTTTTGGCCAAAATCACATCGCCCCTGGGTTAAAAGGATTGACGCAACGTTTTCCAAACCTAACCCTAGAGCTCATGCTGACAGACGACTTTATTGATCCCCACCAAGAAGGGGTTGATGTTACGTTTCGAATTGCGCATTTACTGGATTCAAGTCTGCATGCGCATATTTTTGCTGAGCAACACTACTATTTAGCGGCCGCACCGAGTTACCTAGCCCAACATGAGTTAATCAACACACCGGAGCAGCTACGCCAGCATCAGTGTCTCGTCTACAAAGGCAACGAGGGACCTAATCGCTGGTTGTGTAAACAACTGGAAAGCGAGTGGCAACAACTGCCAATTAAAGCGTTTTTAGCGTCTAATAATGCCGATACCTTGCTGCGATGCGCGTTGGATGGAATAGGGCTAGTGTTATTTCCAGACTGGCTGATAGGCCAACACTTGCATTCAGGTGCGCTTGTGAAAGTTCTGCCAGGCCACTTTTGGGCCATTAATCCCCAACAGCAGCATGTGGCTGCGATCTACCCAAATACTCGCCACTCATCCCGTCATTTGCGCGCGGTAATTGAGTATTTCTCGGACTATTTTGGCAAACCACCATATTGGCAACACTAGCGATACAGTAACTCTAGGACAATGACATGACGGATCTACTGCTTGTAACCTTTATTTTCTTACTTGCTGGCGTGATTTCTGTGCCGTTAGCGGCGCGCTTTTCAATGGGGTCAGTGCTTGGCTATCTATTAGCAGGAATCATCATAGGCCCTTTATTGAGCGCGCTCAATGTAGATGTAAAAGCTGTTCAGCATGTAGCGGAGTTTGGGGTTGTTATGATGTTGTTTTTGGTAGGCTTAGAGCTTGATCCGAAAGAATTATGGCAAATGAAAGGGCGCTTAATTGGCTTAGGTGGCGGACAAGTATTATTGACAACCTTAGCCATCGCCGGCTTAGCCATGTATTTTGAACTGGCGTGGCCAACTGCTTTAGCGGTAGGCATGGTGTTTGCCTTATCTTCTACAGCGATTGTGCTGCAAACACTAAGCGAAAAGGGATTATTGAAATCAGACGGTGGCAAAGCGTCCTTTTCAGTACTATTAAGCCAAGATATCTGCGTCATTCCAATGTTAATCCTTATGCCGCTATTGGCCCTGCCTCAACTGGGTGGCCAACAAGCAAGCGCATCACAAGAGAGCCAGCTAAGCTTAATTGCTGATCTAAATGATTGGCAAACAGCGCTGGTCACCATTGGTGCAGTCTTATCTGTCATTATTATCGGAAATTTTCTAACCCGTCCTATCTTTCGTTTTGTCGCTATGGCACGACTCAGAGAGCTGTTTACCACCACCGCTTTAATGTTTGTGATTGGTATTTCCTTGTTAATGTCGCTGGTAAACCTTTCGCCAGCACTGGGAACTTTTATAGCAGGGGTTGTATTGGCCAATTCAGCGTTTAAACATGAACTTGAAGCCAATATTGATCCAGTAAAAGGGCTGTTATTAGGTCTTTTCTTTATGACAGTTGGGGCCAGCATCGACTTTGCATTATTGGCAGATCAATACCTGGTTATCTTACAGTTGGTAGGCTTGTTATTAGCGGTCAAGATGCTAGTACTTTGGTTGCTAGGTGCTGTATTTGGTGTCAAAGGCAGTGATCGTTGGTTGCTAGCACTGGGGCTTGCACAAGCCGGTGAGTTTGCCTTTGTTTTATTATCGTTTACGGTTGCCAACAATGTCATCCCAGCAGATCTTGCCGACACTTTGTTACTGGTGGTGGCCTTATCTATGTTGCTGTCGCCAGGGTTGTTTATCGTTTGGGAAAAGATTTTTGCACGATTGTTTTACGCGAAACAACAGCGCGCAAATGATGAAATAGACAGTGCAGCGAAAATCATAGTCGCAGGCTCAGGTCGAATGGGCGGCATGGTGGATCTAATGCTACGTACAGCGGGTTATGAGACCACCGTAGTGGATTACAGCATTGAACGGTTACAGGAACTAGAATCGTTTAAGGTGCGTACATATTTTGGTGATGCCACGCAGCCAAGCTTACTACAGGCAGCAGGTATAGACGATGCGCAATTATTGATCGTGGCGTTAGATGATGCCGAGCAGATTTCAAAGTTAGTGCGGCATGTCATTAAAGCGCATCCACATGTACATATCGTGGCGAGAGCCGTGAATCGCTACCATGTGTACGATTTATATGCTGAAGGCTGTCATGACATTATTAGCGAAGTATACGATTCATCGTTGCGTATGGGTCGTACAGCGTATGAAGCCTTAGGTATTAGTCATGACGCAGCCGAACAAATGAAAAACGCGTTTCAACGTGATGATCGAGCCGCGATGCATAAAGCTGCCAGTGCGTATCGCACGGACGTGCCAGCGCATCAAAACAATGAGTACATTGATCAAGTCCTGAAGCTGTTTGAAACACAGCATCCAAAGACCAAAGCCGAGATGCACCAGATTAAAATGGCAGACGAAGCAGAGCGCTCAAATAAATATAGATAGTTGACAGCAAACAACAATAGTCGGGTGCAGTCACAAACACAGCCAGATAAAACGATCGACGATAGACAACGTTGAAGTTAGATAAAAACACTCAAAACGGGGCTAATTCTGAATATTTCACTATTTCCGATAATAACATTTATCGGAAATATCAGACCTCTTTCTGTGTTGCTAAAGCCTTGCGTCGTCTGGCTTTGAGCATCTTGGTGATCTTTATTCACATTTCGCGATATCAGTTATTGTGAGCTTAGTTTCAACGCTGTGTTAGTAAGCCGCCTTTTATCTGCGGCTTAAGTTTCTAACACGACATTCGTTTTGCGCTACGATTCAAACAGCTCTGCGTGCATGAATGGCGATAACGCTAAGATCAACGCCTGCATATACACAGACTCACGCGTTTCTAAATGGTTGGTGAATACACCAATTGCGCCGCCTTTTTGGCGAATATTATGATCATTAAATAAATCATCCATCACATGTGCTAATTCCTCGCCATCTTCTAGACGCTGGTACACACTCATGGGTATCGGTAAATTGGCACTTCGTCCCGTGATCATCTTGCCTTGACTGTCGCGGATCGTTACAAAGGCAAACGTCGCTGGCCCTTCAGCAAATAAATGTACGCCACCTTCCATCGCTACGTAATAATCAAACGCTTGTTTTTTATCTTGCTGCGCACAATGACTGGCGCGATTCTGTGAGCCAAGTTTTGTTTCGTCTTCGCTCATTGGTTGCTCCGCTACACCTGACGGCGCGTGACTTTGTTCACAATGAATGGCTCGATCTGGAAAAGCTTTACTAAAGGCTTTAATGGCTGCACCGTGCTTGACGGGATTGTTTGAACCGACCTGTATACGAATAACTGTTTCTGACATTTTGCCTCCTTTTAAACGAAAAAAGCCGCTAGATAGCGGCTTTTATAAAGATTTAGCTTACTCAGCTAGGCCTTTGATGATCGGTGTTGGACACTCCACATCGGCATTTTGGCCACGGTGACGCAGCAAATGATCGATCAGAGTCAATGCCAGCATAGCTTCTGCGATCGGTGTCGCACGAATGCCCACACAAGGATCATGACGCCCTTTTGTAATCACATCAATCTCGTTGCCCTGGCGATCAATACTCTTGCCAGGTACAGTGATACTTGATGTTGGTTTTAATGCCATGTGTACGACGATATCTTGGCCTGAAGATAAACCACCCACGACGCCACCAGCATGATTACTCAAGAAGCCTGCTGGTGTCATCTCATCACGGTGCTGACTGCCCTTTTGTTCGATCACATCAAAGCCATCACCAATCTCCACACCCTTGACTGCGTTAATACCCATCATGGCTTTGGCAATATCCGCATCAAGGCGATCAAAGACTGGCTCACCAAGACCAGGCATGACGTTTTTTGCCACCACTGTAATCTTAGCACCCACCGAGTCGCCTTCACGACGTAGATTGGTCATGTACTCTTCAAGCTCTGGAATCGCATCTGGATCAGGGCTAAAAAAGGCATTGTCATAGACTTGGCTCAAATCTTTGGTTTCAAGCTTGATTGGCCCTAATTGTGACAAAAAGCCCTGAATTTCAATTCCGTAGCGTTGCTTTAGCCACTTTTTAGCAATCGCACCAGCGGCCACACGCATGGCCGTTTCACGCGCTGAAGAACGACCGCCACCGCGATAATCACGGAAGCCAAACTTCTGGTCGTAGACATAATCAGCGTGCGCTGGACGGAACGTATCTTTGATATTGCCATAGTCTTTTGAGCGTTGATCGGTGTTGCGGATCAACAAACCAATTGGCGTGCCTGTTGTCTTGCCTTCAAATACGCCGGAAAGAATTTCCACCTCATCAGCTTCACGACGCTGAGTCGTGTGTTTAGACGTACCAGGCTTACGCAGGTCTAGATCACGCTGCAAGTCCGCTTCTGTTAATTCAAGCCCTGGTGGGCAACCATCAACGATCGCGCCCAGTGCTAAACCGTGGCTTTCACCAAATGTGGTGACTGTAAATAAACTACCAAATGTATTGCCAGCCATTGTTGTGTTTACTCTTGTGTTAAGTGCTTTAATTCGTCTTTTGTGAGTACGAAAACGCCGTTGCCACCGTTCTCAAGTTCAACCCACATAAAAGGCGTGTCTGGGTACGCTTCTTGAAGCGCAATTTCTGAATTCCCTACTTCGTACACGACGATACCATTATCGTGTAGATGGTTGGCCGCTTGTGCCAGAAATGCACGGGTGAAATCTAAGCCGTCATCGCCAGATGTCAGTGCTAATTGTGGCTCATTATGAAATTCAGCCGGTGCCGTCTGATAGTCATCAGCATCCACATAAGGCGGATTGCAAATAATCAGATCGTATTGTTTGCCTGCTAAGCCGTTAAACATATCAGAGTGGATCGCGGTCACACGATCCTCAACGTCATGCATGGCGATATTTTCTTGGGCGACGTCCAAAGCGGCATCACTGATGTCAGTAATATCAACCTGCGCATCTTCAAATGTTAAGGCCGCAGCAATCCCCAAACAACCACTACCGGTACACATGTCCAAAATATTAACTGGATACTGTTGTAACCAAGGTTGAAACTCATTTTCTAACAAAGCCATGATCGGCGAACGTGGAATCAAGGTATCTTTAGTAACCTTGAAAGGTAAACCCATAAACCACGCTTCACCAAGTATATACGGCAATGGCTCACGATCTTTAATGCGACGATCCACATATTTCAAAATGCGTTTCTTTTCATCGTTAGCCAAGCGGCTACTTAAGTGCTCGACAGGAAAATCCAGTGGTAAGGCTAATGCGCCCAAGACCAACTGAACCGCTTCGTCCCAGGCATTGTCGGTGCCATGACCGTAGAAAATATCGGATTTGCGAAAACGCGAGTAAGTCCAGCGAATGAAGTCTTGGATACTCTGCAAATCTCTTAAAGCGGATTGATGTTTACTCATGACACTCTATCTTATTGGAAAGTCGCTCATTATAACGAGAATTACCAGCGGACTCTATGAATCGGCCTGGTTCTTAGGAAGGGATTGGGCGATTTCCTGCAAATCTATAATAGCTCGGGCTAGCATTTGCTGTTGGTTGTCGTTTTGTTGTTCTGACAGACGCTCCACTTGTTGCTGAGCTTGATTTAGTGCTTCTTGCAGCATCAAAATCTGTTTATCCTGTTTGGCCAAATCCACTTGTGCCTGATTGTATTGGGCATCGCGCTCTTGAAGGGTTCTTTGATTTTGCTCAAGCTGTGTTTCCAGCACACGATTACGTGCCAAGGCATGCTCGTAGCGTTCGCTCATGATTTGATAGTCTTGAGCGAGCTGTTGCTTTTCTTGGTCACGCTCGCTTAGTTCAAACTGTACTCTTTCCAAGTCGTCACTAACTTGGGCATAGACTTCACTCATTGCATCCGAGCGCCCTTCCAAAGCTTGTTGTCTAAGCGCGAGTGAGTCTTCGTGCGCTTGAACTTTTTCATCCAGCACTTGGGTTAACGCTTGAACCACATCTCGCTCAAAACGCTTAAAACTCGGCGCTAAATTATCTTTAAGATCAGCAAGCTCACTTTCTTGTTGCTCACGATAGCGCTCTTCCCAGTCATTGATACCATTTAGCAAGGTCGTATTAGAACAAGCGCGCCCATCCAGTTGCTGAAAATACGCACTTAACCGAGGAATGTTTGGAAACGTATTCTGCTCGATCAATTGCCAACAGGCATCAATGATTTCTTCTTTTGAGATGTTTGCTTTTCTTGCCATGGGTTAACGCTCGTGAGTTTATTTAAAATAATAAATAAATATTTTACGTTATTTATTTCTATTAAGCACTTTATCAATGCCCACTTGGGAAAGAAAAATAACTTCTAGCTGGCTGCTCTAGATTTTCTAGCGCATCTATCGCTACTTTATAACCAAGATCGATCAGCTCTTTTGATCGCCAGAACTCATAAAAAGTACAGGCATCCTTGGGGATAGAAATCAAAAGATCAGGTGGGTAGCCTGCAATTTTGTATTGAGTCAGCGATTCTTGCATGGTTTCAAACATCATGTTGATGGTTTGAACTCGGCCCCAACTTTGTGGGTCATAACGCTTAACTGGCTCAAGTGATGTTTTGTCTTCCACTTCCGCAGGCTCATCAGAGTCTTTATCACGGGCAAAGAAACCTTTTAGATTTTGCCACCATTCGACTTCTTTCTGTTGCACGATAAAATTATTTTCCGGCAGGTTTTCTGCGGGGCCGTTTAGGTCAACAGCAATAATGTAGTCAGCCCCTGCAGACACGGTAGGGATAATTGGTAAAGGATTTAGCACACCACCATCGACGTAGACTCGACCATCGATTTCGACTGGGGCGACAATTGACGGTACCGCTGATGACGCTCGCATGGCTTGCAGTAAGCTGCCTTTTTGAAACCAGAATTCTTTTTGGCTTAAAATATCCACGCCTACCGCGGTAAAAGGTAGGGGTAGCGTTTCAATTTTTTGATCGCCCATTAGCGCTTCAATCACCTGAAAATAACGATCACCACGGATATAACCGCCCATTAGCACGGCCATATCTAAAAGCTTAAGTACATGAAACTTATCCAGTGCTTCAGCCCACTGCTGATACTCTTTCAGTTTGCCACTTAAATAAATGCCGCCAATGATCGCCCCGATAGAACACCCGGAGACGGAGACTATTTTGTAGCCTTTTTCTAATACTGCATTAATAACACCGATGTGCGCATGACCGCGTGCGGCACCACTCCCTAGCACCAGAGAGACTGTTTTTTGAGCCATGTGACTATCTCATTGTTTCTCGATTCGGACAAAAATAACCCGATGAGAACCATAAGCCGGATCACCCATATTGGCAAGATTTATGAAGCGAATTGACTCACGCTCGGCTGGATTTAAGCCCGCACGAATCGCTTCAATATAGCGATCACCCGTGGCAACAGCATTCACATCACCTGCCTCACTCGTCACGAATCCCACTACAGAAGTCAGCTCGCCAAAATCATTCAAGGCACGTCGGATGCGTGGAATATCCGTCGCACTTAACTGAGCTAAGATATCGATATTGCTATCATTACCTGCGGGAACCACTTCATCTAGGCGCACCATGACATCACCCGCCCCGCGACGATTAATATATAGTACCCAATAGTGGTTGCTGGCATCCTTTGTGACCAACAATGATTGATTGGCGTCGGCCCCGTAAAGCAGATAATCGTTGAAAAAATTATTGGCCCAAGCATTTGAACTGCCACAGGCACGGCTTTGGCACTCAAACAAAATTTGATTATCGTTAATGTTCATTACTGCGTCGCGATAGAAGGTATTCACCGCATCCAAAGGAACATTACGGCCGATTTTGTAAAGCGTTTGATAACTGGTACCTTCGATTAGCTCAACCTGTTCAGGTTCCCAGCCACGACCGGAGCGATAAATTTTCGATAGCGGCACTTCAATGTAGGCATTCTCGACAGGCTCACTCTTGATAATTTGAGCGCCGCGAAAGGTTGGCACTTCAGTTGCTGCAGCATAAGCGCCTGAAGTCATAATGAATAAGGATGACAGAACAGCCCCGAAGGATTTATACATGAGCAACACTCCTTAGCCTGTGATTATTTTAATTTTGGTCGATAAATTGCCTAATTTCCTGTGCAACCTGTAAAGATGTGTCTGGCTCTAGATGAAAATGATGATTGCCAGGTAACCATTCAAGCGTTAAGCCTTTGAATGCAGCGACCGATTGTTGGACCTCTTGCAACGCATTTTGAAAGATCCCTTGCTTGGCTAACAGCAATAAGGTCGGGCATTGGATCTCATCGATATAGGCTGTTACGGCGGCATCGTCCATACGAAAGGGAGATGGATAGCTCAGCTTTTGATCGGCTCGCCAAGACCACTCGCCCCCAACGCAATCGGCACCGCGCTCTACCAATGGCTTGGCCGCCGCATAACTCAATTTGGTAAAACCCTGCATGCGTGCCTCAATAAGAGCCGCTTGAGTCGTATACTGAGCACTTCTAGCAGCGCGTTGCTTAAGCATTTTCTGTATCGCTCGACGCATCGTTTTAACCCGCTCATGAGGCTGAGCGGTCGCTGGGCCAAGGCTGTCTAAAACGATTAAGCCGCGGACCTTTTCAGGCGCTAACGCCGCCACCAACATTGCCACACCTCCGCCCATGCTATGACCCATCAACCACACTGGCTGCTGTGACTGCTGCAACAGACTGATAACATCTAACGCGTAGTCCCACATATGGTAAAAACTGCCCGGCGGGCGATGCTGCGACCTACCATGCCCCGCTAAGTCTAAAGCGGTGACATCATACTCTTTGAAATTGGGCGCGAGATGGCAGAAGCTGGCAGCATTATCAAGCCAGCCATGCAGTAGCAAAATTGGTTGCGCATCGTCTTTACCACTGAGCCACTGGAGCGCCGCAAGCTTAGTGTGACCTAAACAATAAGTCGTTTCTTGTGGCATGGTTACTCACTATGGTCAATGGGGTCAAAACTAAGGTTCTATCGACCATCTAAATTGACAGCAAGCCGTGGCATAAAGTTCCCCTTCGAGAGCAGCAAGGGTTGCCGTCATCATTTGGAAGCGCGCAGGCAGCGGCTCGTCCGCCAGCAAATCGACCAATTGATAGGCGAAAGGTTGATGTGTCACTAAAAGAATGGATTCGTAAGGTTGTTCGTTCAACCAAAGAGCAACGTCTAGCTCTTTACCACTTGGGGTAATTTGATCAAGTGTCTGCGGGGCCATTTGAGAGCCCAGCACCTTAAGAAATTCATCGGCGGTTTGTTGAGCCCGTAAAAACGGGCTCACAAAAATTGCGTCAAAGTCCTCACCAAGCTCGGCAAACTTTTCAGCAGTGCTTCGTACTTCGTCAAAACCCTGCTCCGTTAGCGCTCGCTCAGAGTCATGTTCATAGCCAAAAGGCTGTGCATTACCATGACGCAATACGTAAAGACGCTTAGTCTTCACGCTTGTTGCCTTGAGGCCAAGATTGGAATGGAAATGGTTTTTCCTCAGTATTGAATGCCAAGAAAGAAATCGTTTGCTTGATGAAACCACCAACAGACGTTAGCCAAGTGTCAAGGGTCGGCACGTCGCATGTGCATACTAAACGAACCGCGGCGCCGATGATGACCAAAAAGCCAAATACAGTCAGTGCGATGTTAAGCAAGCCCCAATAGATCAACATAAACAGCATTCTGATCCAAAAGTCTTGATTTGCGTATCCAGGTTTATTCATACTTCTTTTACTCCAGCAGTTGCAAACTCTACATCCCACTTTTGTTCACCTGTCATCAGGCTTCCAATCAGAGATTCCAAGCTCGCTTTGTCAAAAATCAGTTTGTAAAGGCCCGTTGCAAGAGGCATATAAAGACCATGCTTATTGGCTTCTTCAACCACCATTCGCAGAGTATTCACACCTTCTGCAACTTCACCAATCGACCCGACTGCTTTTTCTAAATCTTCACCAGAACCGATCGCAAAACCAACTCGGTAGTTACGACTAAGAGGTGAAGAACATGTAGCGATCAAGTCACCCATGCCGGCCAATCCCAAAAAGGTCATTGGATTGGCACCAAAGTGCACAGCAAAGCGACTCATCTCAGCCAAGCTTCGAGTCATGATCATTGCCATTGTGTTCTCACCCACTTTCATCGCTTTGGCAAGGCCACACACAATAGCGTAGATGTTCTTCAGTGCTCCGGCCAGCTCGACCCCAGCACTGTCTTTGTTTTCATAGACGCGAAAGGTACGCGACTTAAGCAGCTCAATAACGGTTGCCCGCAAATCGTCATCATCACTGGCGATCACCGAACCGGTTAATTGCCCTGCCGCTATTTCTTTAGCAAGGTTTGGACCGCTGAGTACACCAATTCGTTCCGTTACACCGTTGCGTCGCAGAATGTCGCTCATCAACTCAAAACGATTGGGGTTAAAGCCCTTGGTGGTACTGATCAGCACTTTTTCTGGTGTCAGCAGTGGACGAATACGCTCAACGACTTGCTCAAAAGATTTTGATGGAATCGACACAAAAATGGTGTCACTAGCACGAATCGCTGCTTCAAGATTATTGGTTGCCAACAGCTCTTGATGCAAAGGCGCATTAGGCAAATAACGGCTATTGAGGCCTGTTAAGTTGATTTCTTCAACCTGCTCCTCATTACGCATCCATTGGCTAACTTGGTGCCCGTTATTGGCCATAATGTTGGCCAGCGCTGTACCAAAACTACCACCACCAAGTACACAAACTGATTGCTTATCCATTTCTCTTTCGGCCTTATATCTAGGAAGAACAACTGACAGCTAGATCACGACCCCAATCAGGAGCTCGCTGCGCCAATGATTCACTCTCTGGGTGCTCATCAAATGGGCTTTCTAACACATTTAATAACTCTTTAAGAGGTATATAGTTGCCAGACTCAGCCGATTCAATAGCTTGATGAGCTAAATAGTTTCTAAGTACAAATTTTGGATTCGTGCGTAGCACCTGCGTCTTAACGGTGGCTTGATCTCTTCCGTCGTTTCGAATGGACCAATAATAATTAAGCCAGTCCGCCAGTGCTTTTCTATCTACGACTTCATCCAATAGGGTTTCCTGCTTATTTTCGTCGTGTTTGCTCAACAATCTGAAAAATAGCGTAAAATCCAGTTTCTCACGACGCATCAAACTGTAAAGAGGTTCTAACAATGCCTCTGCTTGTGCAGCGTCTTGAATACCAAGTTTGGCGGCCATCAACTCATTATAATGCTGCTGTAAACATGGCTCGTAATGCTTCAACACCTCAATCAGCTCATCACGACTTAGATGATTAGAAAACGCATGCATTAGACAGTTCAAATTCCATAGGCCAATGCCTGGTTGGCGATGAAACGCATAACGACCTTCATAATCAGAATGATTGCAGACCCAGGTGTCGTTGAAATCTTCCATAAAACCGTACGGGCCATAATCAATGGTTTCGCCAAGGATGGAAAAATTATCCGTGTTCATGACGCCGTGTTGAAATCCCACCGATTGCCATTGCGCGATCAGCCTCGCAGTGCGTTCCACAATTTCGATTAGCATGGCTTTGATGGGCTGCTCGTGGGATTTAAGATGGGCGAAGTAAGTATCAAGGCTGTAATCAATCAGTTGCTGCAGTTCAGCAAACTTCTTGTGCGCGAAGAAGTATTCAAAATGCCCAAAGCGGATGTGAGTGCGAGCGGTTCGAACCAATAAAGCTCCGGTCTCTGGTCGCTCACGATATACCGCCTGCTCACTGGTATACAAAGCCAGCGCTCGTGAAGTGGGGATACCCAAGCCATGCATATATTCGCTGGCTAGATATTCGCGGATACTAGAGCGCAAAACCGCGCGACCGTCGCCTTGACGGCTAAAGGGGGTTTGCCCTGCACCTTTAATATGAATATCGTGTAAACGCTGTTGCTGGTCGTACACTTCACCGAGCAACACGCCGCGACCATCGCCTAGGCGCGGCGTGAAGCCACCAAATTGGTGGCCGGCATACACCATGCTTAACGAATCATCGACACTGACCTCACCACTCAGCTGCTTGAGTGTTAAATCGTCGGTCAGGTCGATATTTAAGTCATCGGCTAGAGGTTGATTCACTTGCACCAATCGTTGCTTTAACAAGGGCTGAATCTGCGTATGCGCAAAAAATTCGTACCCTAATGTGGCGTAATTATGGTGTAGTTGCATGCATCCTCTATAAATATTGCTCGCTGATGTACTCGCAGCGGATAGATGTACCAATGGTGGCCTCGATTTCTGGCACCATAAACGAATCATCTTCGGTCGCAAAACTAATGGATTTACCTTTCTCACCGCCTCGACCTGTGCGACCAATGCGGTGCACATAGTCTTCAGGGTCTTCAGGTAAGGTATAGTTTACGACCAAATCAATGTTGTCGACATGAATACCACGACCAGCAACATCGGTTGCCACAAGCACTTGTACGCTGCCATCTTTGAATTTCGCTAAGGTCTTAACACGCTTATCTTGCGATACTTCACCGGACAAAATGGCACAGTTAATGTTAGCGCCCTTTAGCTTTTCGTAAAGATCTCGAGTTTCGTCACGACGGTTAGCGAAGATGATGGTACGTTGCGCATCATGCTCGTTAATCAGATGCTTCAAGATCGGCCATTTTTGCCCAGCTTCTACCGTATAAATCACCTGATCGATGTTTTTATTAGTGGTCTCTTTTGGCACCACAGACACTTCTTTAGGGAAGTATGTCCATTGGTTGGCTAACGCTTGAATGTCTTTAGGGAAAGTCGCACTGAACAGCATAGTCTGACGACGCTCTTTGTGTGGCGTCATGCGGATGATGCTTTTCACATCCGGAATAAAGCCCATCGACAGCATTCGATCGGCCTCGTCTAACACCAAGGCTTCAACTTTGTTCAGCATCACTTTTTTATTGCGCGCGAAATCCAGCAATCGTCCTGGAGTGGCTACGACAATATCGACATGTTCTGTTTCAAGCTGTGAGCGCTGCTTGTCATAGTTCATACCACCGACCAAAGACACAACATTTAAGTTGGTGTTTTTGGTTAGTTTGTCGGCTTCATCAGCAATTTGCAGCGCAAGTTCACGTGTCGGCGCAATCACCAATCCACGCGGGAAGTTATTCGCGCGCTGCTCGTCTGCTGGGTAATCTAAGAAGTCACTGACCATGGCAATCAAAAACGCCGCCGTTTTACCGGTGCCAGTTTGTGCTTGGCCAATTAGGTCGTAACCCTGCAACGTAGCAGGCAAGGTAGCCGCCTGAATTTCACTGCAGTACTCAAAACCCATTTCTTGGATAGATTTCATCACACGATCAGGAAGGTTTAGGTCGTGAAAACGCACCTTACCTTCTACTTCAGCAACCTTAAACTGCTTAATAGACCAAGCATCTCCACCCTTCTTCTCAGCTTTATTCGCTTTGTTTGCAGCAGGCTTGGCTTTTTCAGTAGCGGGAGCTTTTGTTTGCCCCTGCTCGTCCGCGTCTTTCACAGGTGCCTGATTGGCATTGGCAGCATTTGCATTAGCGCTGCTCTTATTGTGTTTACGGCGAGGTCTACGCTGACGTTTTGGCCCTTTCGATGATGGGCGCTCGGCTTCTTGCTGTTTTTCCATGAGGGAGTCTTTAATCTCTTTTGATTGAGTGTTTGAAACTGGACACCGAGTGTACCTAAATGGCTCAGTTTTATCACGTTTAAGTTTTAAATCTGCCGATATGGGGGCAAACTGTTTATCAATTGTGCACCGTAGCGCTTAGTTTTAAGCCGCTTATCTAATATGTGGATCTCACCTTCATCGTTTTCACTGCGCAGCAAACGTCCAGTTGCCTGCACTAGGCGCAGCGATGCATCTGGAATGGTGATCTCCATAAACGGATTGCCACCACGCTTTTGGATCCATTCTGCAAGTGTCGCCTCGACTGGATCATCAGGTACCGCAAATGGAATTTTGGCGATATATACTCGTGTCAGGTATTTGCCTGGTAAATCCACCCCTTCCGCAAAACTCGCCAGACCAAATAATAAGCTGCCCTTATCATTATCAATGGCATCTTTATGGCTATCTAGAATAATTCGTTTCGATTGCTCACCCTGCATTAACAAGATATCTTTGAGGCCATCTTTTAGCCCTAATGCCACCTCTTCCATCTGACGGCGAGACGAAAATAACACCAAAGACCCTAGAGTTGGATCGATCTTGTCATTGAAATAGCGAATCAACTCTTTGCTGTGAGCATCGGACTGATTAGGCTCCGCCTCCATCGCCGGTAGCACCAAGGTGCCTTTATTGGCAAAATCAAACGGGCTCATGACGCGTAGATATTCACTTTCACGAGGCACCCCTGAACGCATATTGAAACGATGGAATTCATTCAACGCCGTTAAGGTTGCCGAGGTCACGACCGCACCAAAACACTTATCCCAAAGTTGCATGCGCAAAGTATGGGCGGCAAGAATCGGTGAGCTACCCAACTCGATATCTTGCTCGAGCCCTTGGCCGATCACTAGCAGCCAGCGAGCATTAGGTGGGTATTTTTGATCATCAAGGGCTGAGTAAAGCTTCCAAAGCTCGGCGCAAGCCTCGAGTCGGCCAAGTATAACCCCTAAAATCGGGAGCCAGTTTTCAGCCGTATCCTCAGAAATGCCCATGCCTTCGTTCTGCTTGACCTTTTTACATTCATCTTGGATGGTCTCGACCTGGGTAAACAGTTTTTGATATGACATCGCCAAACTGTACGCCAGCTGTCGTAATTCATCCGGTATGACACCAAACTCAAAACGATGTTGGCGACTGTCATCATCAAGCCCTAAGCCCTGAATAAAAGGGGCTAAACCCTGCTGTACATATTGGATAAAGTTAATTGTACTTTGAATTTGCTGCGGAATTTTTAACAAAATTTGCCCAGTGGTACTGACTTCACTCGTCAGCTCTTGGCGCAAATTGATCAAGTTTTTATCAAGCTGCTTGAGCCAGCTAATACTCTGTTGCAGACGCACTTCGTGACGGAAGTGACCAATGGCTTTATCGGGCAGATGATGCCCTTCATCAAACACATAAATCGTTTCTTTGGGGTCTGATAGGATCGCTCCGCCACCCAACGATAAATCCGCTAACACTAAATCGTGGTTGGCAACGATCACATCAGCTGTTTCCAGCTCAGCACGGGCCTTAAAGAATGGGCACACAGAAAAGTTGGCACAGTTACGGTTGGTACATTGCTGATGGTCGGTGGTCAGGCGTCGCCAGTCTTGCTCGCGAATAATGCCTTCCCAATTATCTTTATCACCGTCCCATTTGCCATCACGCAACGCGTCATCCATCTCTTGGTAGAGTGCGGTGTTGACATCATCGGGCGTCAAATGTTGCTCAAACAAACCGGCGAACATATCTTCAGTGGCTTCTTCTTCCGCCCCAAGAAAGCTCTCTAGGTTGTTCATACACATGTAGCGACCACGACCTTTGGCCAAGGTATAGCGAAAGCTGTAATCGGTTTTTTCCAACAGGCTCGGCAGCTCTTTATGTAGTATCTGTTCTTGCAGGGCGACTGTGGCGGTTGAAATCACCAGCTTGACACCTTTGTCTTTAGCGATCGGAATCGCTGACAAACAATAGGACAAGGTCTTACCTGTACCGGTCCCCGCCTCGACAACCGCCACATGCTTTTCGCCTAAGCGCTCGCCCTCACTGCCTTGTTTAATATTGCCCAAGGTACGCGCAATGGTGGCGATCATATGCCGTTGCCCTACTCGTGCTTTATGACCTTTAGCCTCAAGGTAAGCACGGTAGGCGGTTTGAATTTGTGTTTTTATCGTGTCTGAAAGCATTTAATTGGTTGAGCAAATGGTTGATAGCTGTATATAATAACAGTAACTGTATAAACAAACAGATAGCATATGATTAAATTAACAAAAAGACAGTCCGACGTCCTTGAGACTATCCGCGAATTCATCGCTGAAACTGGATTCCCACCTACGCGTGCTGAGATTGCGGCACGCTTGGGCTTCAGATCCCCTAATGCGGCGGAAGAACATCTTAAAGCCTTATGCAAGAAAGGGGCAATCGAAATGCTATCGGGAGCCTCTCGTGGCATTCGTTTGATTGAGCAAGAGCCAGAGGTCGCCGCCAACGATGACGACGGCACTCTGCCAATTGTCGGCCGTGTTGCCGCTGGTTATCCGATCTTAGCGCAAGAAAACATCGAATCGCGCCTTAATGTCGCCGCAGAGATGTTTTCACCCAAAGCTGATTACTTACTTTCGGTAAACGGTATGAGCATGAAAAATGCGGGCATTTTTGATGGCGACTTGCTCGCTGTTCATAAAACCCATGCTGTGCGTAACGGCCAAATCGTAGTCGCTCGAATCGGCGACGAAGTAACCGTAAAGCGTTTTGAGCAAAAAGGCCGAGAAGTCCGCTTGATTCCTGAAAACGAAGACTTTAACGACATCATTGTTGATCTTGAAAGCGAAGATTTCGCCATCGAAGGTCTTTCAGTGGGCGTCATTCGTCGCGGCGTTTAACCAGCAGCAATCAAAATAAAGCGCCGAGCAGTCACCTGCACGGCGCTTTATTTGTGCTTAATTAAGGCTCAGTGCAAGATACGTGGCATGAACTCTTCATCATGTGCATCTTCATCAGACGCCATCATATCTTGAAAATCATCTGAGTAGACATAATCGATACCGGCGTGAAACATACATTTAGCCAGCTCAAAATACTTATCTTTGAGAAGATCTTTGGTGTCGTCAGAGATCTTGAGCGTCGCAATGGGGCTTTTATCTTCCTCTTCACCCGCTGGACGTAACACAATCTCTCCATTCTCGAGTTCTACAATTTCTAAATAGGTATCTTTCATCATTAATATTCTGCGGCGTCCTCGCGAGAGCGTAAGACCAACTCTACTAAAGAGTTTAAAATGAATTTAGTTGAAGCGGCGTCATCGGTGCCTTTGCCAATCAAGCTAGAGGCATCCGTAAAGGTCGTGGACTGTTTAGGCTGACACTCTAAAGCACTTTGAAAGCCACTGTAGAGCTGATTTAACCAAGAGTCCTTAGCCCCTTCAAGGGCGTGAAGCTCTTGCAAGGCTGGTACCACTACACCTTTATCGGAGCTGGAACTCATTAGCTCTGCAACACTTAAGCCAGCGTTAAGACCATACGCAGACTTAAGCTCTTGCAATAGCCCATTCAGCGCGCTGCGCAGCTGAAATAAAGCCGACGTTTCAAAGCTAGCATACATCCAGTCGAACTCTGGCTGCTCACCTTGAGCAAGTAGCCTGCGGGCGGCATCTAGCCGTTGATTGGTTATGCTAGCAGCACTTGTGGCTATCATTTCTTTTTCTTACCTGGGTCAACTTTCCACTGACCATCTACATAGAATGCTTTCCAGCCGGTTGGCTTACCTTCTACTTCGGTCATGATGTATTGCTCTTTGGTTTTACGGCTGTAGCGAATCACCGTTGGATTGCCAGCGTCATCAAATAAGGGTGCCGAATCAAAGTAATGATACTTAGGATCAATTTGCTCCATGTACGGCTTTAATTCTTTGACCAATGGTGGACGTGTCTCACGCTTACGTGGGAACTGGCTGGCCGCTAAGAATAGGCCCGTTGCGCCGTCACGTAGTACGTAATGGTCTTCCACCTTCTGACACTCAAGGTCAGGCATGGGTACTGGGTCCATTTTTGGTGGAGCCACTTCACCATTTTTCAGAAGCTTACGGGTATTTTTACAGTCTTCGTTGGTACAACCAAAGTACTTACCAAAGCGACCCGTTTTAAGCTGCATCTCTGAGCCACACTTATCACATTCGATCACTGGGCCATCATAACCTTTAAGCTTGAAGGTCCCTTGTTCTACCTCAAAGCCAGGGCAAGATGGATTGTTACCACAAACATGCAGTTTGCGCTGCTCATCCACTAAATAGCTGTCCATCGCGGAACTACAAATTGAACAACGACGCTTATTAATCAGCGCTTTAGACTCGCCTTCTTCGTCATCTACCGCCACGGCTTCATCACCACTCACCAAGTTAATAGTGGCTTTACAGCGTTCTTTTGGCGGTAATGCATAACCTGAGCAAGATAAGAAGACCCCTGTACTAGCGGTACGAATTTGCATCGGACGACCACAGGTCGGGCAAGGAATATCAGTCGGCGTGGGCTCATTGGGAGCCATACCGTCTTCTTCACTTTCTGCCTGATTAAGTGTTTGGCTGAAATCTTGATAGAAGTTATTAAGAACTTGGATCCAGTCCTTTTCACCTTCTGCAATATCATCAAGCTTCTCTTCCATTTGCGCAGTGAAGCTGTAATCCATTAAGTCGTCGAAGTTTGCCACCAAGCGATCGGTGACGATGTCACCCATCTTTTCAGCGTAAAAACGACGATTTTCAACGCGCACATAACCACGATCTTGAATCGTAGAAATAATCGACGCATAAGTAGATGGACGACCGATACCGCGTTTTTCAAGCTCTTTCACCAAGCTCGCCTCGCTGTAACGAGCTGGCGGCTTAGTAAAGTGTTGCTCAGGCTCAAGCGCAACGAGTGATAATACATCGCCGGTCTGCACTTCAGGCAAAATAGTGTCTTCAGCTTTTTTGCCAGTCGGTGTCATCACACGGGTGTAACCGTCGAAGCGCAAAATGCGCCCTTTCGCACGCAGCTCATACTCTCCAGCCATCACTGTCACGGTCGTCGACGTGTATTCGGCCGGCGTCATTTGACAGGCAATAAATTGATTGCGAATCAAGTCGTATAAACGGTGTGCATCCTTGTCCATGCCTTGCAGCATGTCTTGGGTGACTTCAACACTGGATGGACGAATCGCTTCGTGGGCTTCTTGTGCGCCTTCTTTACTAGAATAACGCAGCGCATCCTTTGGCAAGTATTTGTCACCAAAGTTGCTTTGAATATAGTCTCGAGCCGCCGCAACTGCTTCTTGACTCAAGTTGGTCGAGTCGGTACGCATGTAGGTGATGTAACCTGCCTCATAGAGGCGCTGCGCCAACATCATGGTTTTCTTAACGCCAAATCCCAAACGTGTACTAGCGGCTTGCTGTAAAGTCGACGTAATAAAAGGTGCCGAAGGCTTGGATTTGGTCGGTTTATCTTCGCGATTAGTGACCTTAAACGGCAACTGCTCAATGCGCTGAACATGCTCATCAGACTGCTCTTTTGAAGTCGGACGATATTCGTTGCCTTGGTATTTTACTGTAGCGAATGGAATATTGGTTTTATCTTCGGTTGCTAAGTTAGCATCCAGCTCCCAAAACTCTTCTGGGATAAAAGCACGAATTTCTTTCTCGCGCTCCACAATAAGGCGTACAGCGACCGACTGTACACGACCCGCTGATAAGCCACGTGCCACTTTAGCCCATAGCAAAGGCGACACCATAAAGCCCACGACACGGTCTAGGAAGCGACGCGCTTGTTGTGCGTTGACGCGATTCATGTCGAGCTCTGATGGCGTGTCAAACGCCGACGTAATCGCGCTCTTGGTAATTTCGTTAAATACCACACGTTTATAGCGATCATCATCACCGCCAATCGCTTCACGTAAATGCCAAGCGATGGCCTCACCCTCTCTATCCAAATCGGTTGCGAGATAGATGGTGTCAGCATTTTTGGCTAAGCGGCGTAGCTCATCAACAACTTTTTCTTTGCCTGGTAGAATCTCGTAATGGGCATCCCAGTTATGCTCAGGATCGACCCCCATACGATTGATCAGCTGCTTACGCGATTTAGTGCGCTTGTATTCAGCCTTTTCTTCTGGACTCATCTTACGCGTCAGTGCTGCCTGCTTGGCACGCTCCTGTGGCGTAGACGTAGATGTCGTACCAGTGGGTAGATCTCGGATGTGACCAACACTCGACTTCACGACATAGTCGTTGCCGAGGTATTTGTTAATTGTTTTCGCCTTAGCGGGCGATTCCACGATTACCAGAGATTTAGCCATTGAGTTGTTTGAGCCTTAAACTATTACTTTGAAAGATAAACATGCTTAGATTACGTTACGGGGCGCAGATATTAAGCAAAGCGCTAATATATGACAAGCAATCCCTTATAGTTTCGAACATTTCTATTGCCGAGTTCAGCATTTGCCCTTTAACATACTGAAATCATTTACAAAGGACAATCATGGCCACACTTCAGATTCTAACTATAGTCATTCTTTTCATAATCGTGTTGATTTCGGTTGTGGTAGGTTCGCGCGCCCATCAAAAAGAGCACGAAATAAAAGAACGCCGATTGAAGTACTTACAGCTACAAAATCGTGCTGACCGTATGGAGCAGCACATTGTTGGCTTAAAGCCCCTAAATACTGACACTATAGTAAGCGATGTATTTTACGATTTCTATCTTGAGAACTTACGTGAACTACTCCAGTATTCTGACGATCCCGAAAAAATCGAAGAACGCATCGCCAAGGCCGAACAAGAGCGTGAGGACGAACCTCAGCAGTTAAACCTTGAACCGGACGAAATGAGTTTTCATGAGAAAACCAAATACCGTGAGCGTCTCACCAAGGCTGCTAAAATGCTGCTTTATATGCGTCGCAAAGGCCGTATCAGCAACACCCACTATAAATTGTGTTACACCTACCTACGCTGGCTTAACCTTTGGATCCAACTGAATCGTCAAATTATTCAAGCCAACAAAAACTTCCATACTGGTGACATGCGCGTGGCACAAACGCTCTACAGTGTTATTCACTCACATTTAAAGTCTAACAATGTCGATCGACCCGAGAAGAAAGAACTCGAAAAGTTCGTTGATCAACGTATGCAGGAAATTATGGCCCCACAGATTATGGCCATCCAAGAAGCCGATGATCCAGAGGAAGCGCTAGCAGGTTTAGTGCATGCGATGGAAGATGACGCCAGCCAAGCACTGGATGGCGCAACCCCTACTAACGCAAACGAAAAAGGGCCTCAATAATTTGATTGGCCGCCTCAACCGTCTGCTCATCTCCTCGTTCCGTCCAAAATAAGCTTACGCCTTCGGGGCGCACTTCGATGGCCAGAAACACATCTTTGTGGCGCTGCAATAAATCTTTAGTGGTTTGCTCAAGATCAATAGAACGACTACTAAACCACCCATCACAGAGCGCTTCGTGCTTCCATACTTCGTGGGTATACAAGTTAGCAGCTGTGAAATCTTTTAACGGCTTCGCACGGTATTTGCGGTAGGCGCTGACACTGACCTTATTTGTCGTTTTGTCCCATTTGTCGGGCAAATCAACACTGGTTAGCTGCACCAAGATACCGTGCTTACGTGCTGCCATACGTAAATTCATTTTTTCGCGATCACGCCTCGATGGCTTGATCCAAAGCGCCGATCCCATCAAAGATAGGACAATAAATACTACTATTAATGCAGTCATTGCTTTACTCTTAAACTGTTAAATAAATGGAACCCAAAGAAGTGGAGGTGTCCCATGCCTTACCAACGTATTGTACTCGCAGTTGATCTAACGGATGAAAGTATCAAGGTCGCTAACAAAGCGGCTGCCATGTGCAAAGCTTTCAGTGGTCAGCTAGTCATCATTCACGTAATCGAGTCACTTAATTACGCCTACGGTGGTGATGTGCCAATTGATGTCAGCGATATTCAAGAGCAACTACAAACCACCGCTCAACAACGCATGGAAGTCTTGGTTGACCAGCTTGATATCCCTGTGGAATCCACCATTGTTACCCAGGGCGGCATCGAAAGCGAAATTCATCGAGTTGCAGAAGAAAACAATGCTGACCTGATTGTAGTGGGCAGCCACGGCCGCCACGGTCTAGCGCTACTGCTTGGCTCGACTGCCAACGGCGTTCTCCATGGCGCTCCTTGTGACGTGTTAGCTGTGCGCGTACACAAATCTGAGGCCTAGCATCTAGACTCACCAGCATTAAAAAAGGGAGGCAGTTAAAGCCTCCCTTTTTATTGCTCGTACGCCTAAGGCATTAGTCGCGCGTCCAAGTGGTGCCTTCACGACTGTCTAGCAAAGTAATGCCCTGCTCTGACAGAAGATCACGGATCTCATCACTGCGAGCAAAGTTCTTATCTTTACGAGCTTGAGCACGCTCAGCAATAAATCCTTCGATTTCTTCCGCACTTAGACCATCGTTGATGGTGCTATTTTGCAAGAAGTACTCAGGATCTTGGAACAACAAGCCAAGCACATCAGCCAAAGCTTTTAGCTCCGCCGCCATCACTGCCGCCTGTTCAGAACCTTCTGCACGGGCCTTATTTAGATCACGCACCAGCTCAAACAGGACAGACAGCGCCACTGGCGTATTGAAGTCATCGTTCATCGCTTCTTCAAAGCGTGTGCTGTACTCCGTTGGCTCATAGCTTGGCGCCACAACTTGGCCACGCAAGGCAGTGTATAGACGCTCTAACGCTGTTTTAGCTTCTTTTAAACTAGAGTCTGAGTAGTCAATATTGCTGCGGTACTGGCTTGATACCATTAGGTAACGCACCACCTCAGGATTGAACTTCTCAAGCACGTCACGAATGGTAAAGAAGTTGCCTAACGACTTAGACATCTTTTCATTATTCACTCGCACAGCGCCACAGTGCATCCAGTAGTTAACGTATTGCTCACCGGTGGCCGCTTCAGATTGAGCGATCTCGTTCTCATGGTGTGGGAACTTAAGGTCTGGGCCGCCACCATGGATGTCGAAATGATTCCCTAGACAGTGAGTCGACATGGCAGAACATTCAATGTGCCAGCCAGGACGACCTTTACCCCAAGGAGAATCCCAGCTCACTTCATTGTCTTTGGCTGGCTTCCACAGCACAAAGTCAGCCGGATGCTCTTTCGCCGCTTCCACCTCGATGCGCGCGCCAGCAAGCATATCTTCCAGCTTGCGATTGTTCAGTTTGCCATACTCCGCAAATTTGCTCGCACGGTAGTAAACATCGCCACTCTCGCCTTGGTAAGCAAAACCTTTGTCGACCAGCACTTGGATCATATCGATGATCTGTTGCATGAATTCTGTCGCCTTCGGCTCAAGATCTGGCAGCTTGTTGCCCAACGTCGTTTCGTCTTCATGCATCGCCGCGATCATGCGCTCAGTCAACGCAGCCGGTGTTTCGCCGTTTTCTTCGGCACGCTTAATGATTTTGTCATCCACGTCGGTAATGTTGCGAACAAACTTAAGGTCATAACCAGCGTGACGTAAAAAGCGTGAAATCACATCAAAAGAAATCATCGCTCGGGCATGACCAATGTGGCAAAAGTCATAGACAGTAATGCCACAAACGTACATTTTTACTTTACCTGCTTCGATGGGCTCGAAGACTTCCTTCTTACCCGTCAAAGTATTAAACACTTTTAGCATAATTGCTCACTTAACCTTTCGCTTCGATTTTAGCCCACGAGTCGCGTAGGGTGACGGTGCGATTGAAAACCATACCTGCTTCTTTCAGATCACGACAGAAGTAACCTTCACGCTCGAACTGGAAGCCTACGCCTGGTTCAGCTTGCGCCAGCGATGGCTCGAGTTTCGCATTGCTAGCAAGCGTCAGCGAGTCTGGGTTAATGAAGTCTAGGAACGTTTTGTCTTCATGCTTGGCGTCAGGTGCTTCATCACTAAACAGACGATCGTACAAACGCACCTCAGCATCTACCGCATGATTTGCACTGACCCAGTGAATCACACCTTTTGGTTTGTAGCCTTCTGGGTTCACACCAAGGGTGTTTTCATCGTAGCTACACAGCAACTCAACCACATTGCCATTTTCATCTTTGATGGCTTCATCACAAGTGATGACATAACCGCCACGTAGACGTACTGCCGTGCCAAGACTTAAACGCTTCCACTTGCGTGGTGGCACTTCTTCAAAGTCCGCGGCATCAATGAATAGGTTTTTGCTGAACGGTACTTCACGAGTGCCCGCTTCTTCATTTTTCGGGTGGTTGGCAACTGTGAAGATTTCTTCTTGCCCTTCAGGGTAATTGGTCAAAGTTACCTTAATCGGGTTCAAAACAGCCATAGCACGGTTGGCATTGGCATCCAAGTCTTCACGGATCGCATGTTCCAGCATACCAAAGTCGACAATACTATCAGACTTGGTCACACCGATACGCTCACAGAAATTACGGATCGACGTTGGCGTAAAACCACGACGGCGCATACCAGAGATAGTCGGCATACGCGGATCATCCCATGCTTCTACATGACCTTCATCAACCAGCTGTTTCAATTTACGCTTACTGGTTACCGTGTAGTTAAGGTTCAGACGCGCAAACTCAATTTGTTGCGGATGGAATGTCTTAAGGGTTTCCAGTGTCCAATCATACAGTGGACGATGGTCTTGGAATTCCAACGTACAAATTGAGTGCGTGATATTTTCTAAGGCATCCGACAAACAGTGGGTGAAGTCGTACATTGGGTAGACACACCACTTATCACCTGTTTGGTGATGATGTACGTGACGAATACGATAAATAATTGGGTCACGCATATTAATATTAGGGCTTGCCATATCAATTTTGGCACGCAAGGTTTTTTCACCGTCCGCAAATTTGCCGTCACGCATGTCCATAAACAGCGCAAGGTTTTCTTCTGGCGTGCGGTCGCGGTAAGGGCTGTTTTGACCAGGCTCTTTTAACGTGCCACGGTATTCGCGCATTTGTTCGCCATTTAGCTCACATACATAGGCCTTGCCCTGTTTGATGAGTTCACATGCAAAATCAAACAGCTTATCAAAGTAGTCCGAAGCGTATTTAGGCTGACCGGCCCATTCAAAGCCTAGCCACTCAATATCACGCTTAATAGACTCGATATACTCGACACTTTCTTTTTCTGGATTGGTATCATCGAAGCGCAAGTTACATTGGCCCTGATAACGTTCTGCGATACCAAAATTTAGACAGATCGATTTGGCGTGACCAATGTGAAGATAACCGTTTGGCTCAGGTGGAAAACGGGTGACAACTGTGCCACCGTGTTTGCCAGTTTCGTTATCTTTATCAATAATTTGGGTAATGAAATTCCCTGTTTTTGACGCTTCTGACATGTTGTATGTGAATCCCGTTTGGTGTTCGTGTAACGATTAGGAAAATTAGCGCATTAGTATATCTGATTTTATTCACGGATGGGTACGGCGAAAATAGATTTCTACAGTGCGACGATTAATTTGACCAAGAAAAAGGCCATCACGCCAAGACAGATAGTCAGCAGTTGGCGCTTAAACCATAGACCTGTGAGCAGCGCAACCAGTGCACCGACAAACCAAGGATTACTAAGCTCTAGCGCCAAACCTTGCGTATCGGTTAGTGACATCGGCGCGATGATAGCGGTCAGCACAGACACTGGCACAAACTTAAGCGCCCCCTCAAGCCATCCAGGGATGTTTGCTTTGTGAGCGCCAGCAAACAATACAAAGCGGACGCTAAAAGTAACGGCAAACATACCAACGATAATAGCGATTGCCTCCATCGTAGTCATTTACCACCTCCATTTTTCTGACGATCTAGTACAAAACCAGTCAACACCGCTAACACAGTGGCCACGATTAACCCTAAATTATTTGGCAACTCCCTAAGCGCTACCGAGGCGACAAGCGCCACGATGAAAGCGCCCCAATAAGGCACTGACTTCAAATACGGGGTCACAATGCCGATAAAGGTCGCTACCATTGCAAATTCTAGCCCCCATTCACTGATACCAGGGATATACTCGCCCGCCAATGCCCCTAGCACAGTGGTCAGATTCCACATTAAATAAAACGCGAGGAAAGAGCCTACATACACACGGTGGCCATTATCTAAATTGACGGAGCCCATATCATGCATTGGCCTAACGGCAGCGTAGGTTTCATCGGTTAGACCAAAGCCCATCACGCCACGTAGCCAAAGAGGTAAATGTTTTACATAACGCAGCATGTCGGCGGCATACAAAATGTGCCTAAGGTTCACAACAAAAGTCGTCATCACGATAATCCAAAGTGGCGCATCTGCGGCAATTAATCCAAGCGCCACAAATTGTGCTGATCCGGCAAACACAATACTCGACATAGCAATCGCGAAGCCTAAGCTAAGCCCATTGGCCGCGGCCAAGGAACCAAACAACAAACCAAACGGCACACCACCAATAATCATTGGGATAGACGCAACCATCCCTCGCTTAGCATCTTGCCAACGGGTCATAACAACACCTCCTGCGCTGGCAATGACCGCACCATTTTTAGGTCCGCACGCGGAACGGAAAAGACCTTGCAGTCGACTTCTTTAAAACCATATTGTTGATAAAGCTCAATGGCTGGTCTTAGTGAAGTATGTGTTTCAAGTGTAAGTTTACTCGCGCCTAGCTTTGACGCTTCTTTGATAGCGTCTTCTACGAGGGCTTTGCCAATGCCTAAGCCCGCAAATTCTTCCGCCACCGCCAACTTACATAGCTCAACCGAATCACCTAGGTTCGGTTTAATCAAATAGCATCCCACTACCCTATTTTTAAATCGCGCACACTTAATGACCGCACCTTGGGCGATGAAAGCTTGAGGCCGCTCCAGCATATCTATGTCTTGTGCATAGATTTGCTCGGCAAAAAAGCGCTCTAGCCATTGCATATTTAAGGCTTTAAAACTCTGAGCGTCACTATCGCTTGCAAGCGCTGTGATGCTTAATTCATCAGGCGTTAGCCGCAACAACACACGCTCTGCATAAGGCTGAGTTAGTAAGCTACTCTCTAAATCACTAAGCTGAGTTAAAAAGTCGCCTTCAAGCTGCCCCAGAAAATAATTAAGCTCCGTTCCGATCGCCTCCAGCACTGGCTCTACTTGCGTCATCTGGGCATGACTCAAATCCGACAGCACTATAATGGAGCGGCGCTGATCAGCAGGGTCTGCTACCTTCTCCAGCAAGCGCTCCTTAAGCATTTTGCTGACTTGCTTACTCACCGCAGGATGCGAAAGCCCTAATTGCTCAGCAATATCCATCACCGACAGGCCCTGCTTAGTTTGCAAGAGCCTAAGAATCGGAAAATAGGTCGATGAGATCACAAGCGATTGCGCCTGATAAACCGACTGAACCTCAGCGTACAAATGATCACTTAAGCGCTTTAAGCGACTTCCTAATGACAACACACCAAATTGCTGCACTTCCTAACCCTCAAATATACGTAACTGGTTACCTATATTAACTAGGTAACCAGTTACGGACAATCACTTAATGCGCAATATTTTGATTATTTGGCCTAAGCACTAGTTACCAGACAGGCATTTGCTATAATCCGCCGCTTCATAAAAAGGGGGTTCCATGTCAAACAAAGCCGTTGTCGTCTATTCTGGAGGAATGGACTCATTCACAGTGCTGCACAAAGCCATCGCAGCAGGCAAGGATGTCTACGCACTCTCATTCAATTACGGTCAGCGCCACAGCAAAGAGCTTGAAGTTGCCGCGCTGGTTTGCCGCGATCTAAACATTCCGCATAAAGTGGTCGACATTACTGCTATGAACAGTCTGATGGCAGGCTCTTCACTGACCAGTGACATTGATATCCCTGAGGGTCACTACGAAGAAGACAGTATGAAGAGTACGGTTGTGCCGAACCGCAACATGGTTCTGCTTTCCATGGCGATAGCTTACGCTGTCTCGCTAGAAGCACCTGAAGTGTATTACGGTGCCCATGCGGGTGATCATCACATCTACCCCGACTGTCGCCCTGAATTCGTCCATGCAATGAATGCTGTGTCTAAGATTGCTAACTACCAGGCAGTTGAAATTGTCACGCCGTTCTTGGAGAACTCTAAGGGTGAAATTCTAGCGTCGGGTTTAGCCATGAACTTGGATTACGCCAATACATGGACCTGCTACAACGGTCGTGAGCATGCGTGTGGCCAATGCGGTGCCTGTAATGAGCGTCTTGAAGCTTTTGCCGAGCAAGGCATTAATGATCCATTAACCTACGAAGCCTAGCGCCTTACTCAAAACAACACAGGGAAGCTTTTGCCAAGCAATACGCTAACCTTGTTATATCACTATCAGCCCCGACTGTTTTCGGGTGATTGAAGGAATAACCATGTATTCAATAAAAGAAGCGTTCTACTCGCTGCAAGGCGAAGGCGCTCACGCAGGCCGTCCTGCGTTATTCTGTCGTTTTACTGGCTGCAATCTTTGGAGCGGCAAAGAGCGACATCGCGCCACAGCGCAATGCCAATTTTGTGATACCGATTTTATTGGCACCGATGGTCAAAATGGTGGCAAGTTCGACACCCCCGAAGCGCTTGTGCAACATCTTGAAACCCTCTGGCCCATCGGCGCGGGCCATAAATATCTTATTTTTACCGGTGGCGAGCCTGCGCTACAGATCGATACCGACCTGATCCAAGCCCTTAAGGCGGCTGAGTATACAATTGCCATCGAAACCAATGGCACCCTGCCGCTACCTGACGGCATTGACTGGATTTGCGTCAGCCCTAAAACGGAAGCGCCGTTAGTGGTCAATCGTGGCAGTGAACTCAAGCTTATTTACCCGCAAAGTCACTTGCCACCAGAGCGCTTTGTTGGGTTAGATTTTGAGCATTTCTATCTACAGCCGATGGATCAAGCAGCCCTCCCAGAAGGCCAACAACGCATAAATGACGCTCAGCAGCAAACAATTGAGTACTGTTTGCAGAATCCACAGTGGCGTCTAAGCCTACAAACACATAAAATGCTTGGCATTGATTAATTTATTTCACACTAACAACGTAAGGAAAGTTACATGATCGTTCTTCACACTAATTACGGCGACATCACTATCGAGTTGAACTACGAAAAAGCGCCTAAAACGGCTAAGAACTTCGAAGAGTATGTAACCTCTGGTTTTTACGATGGCGTGGTTTTCCACCGCGTTATCAATGGTTTCATGGTTCAAGGCGGTGGCTTTGAGCAAGGCATGAAGCAAAAAGAAACGCGCGCTCCGATCGAAAACGAAGCAGACAACGGTCTAGAAAACGTAACTGGCTCTCTAGCGATGGCTCGTACCATGGACCCACACTCAGCGTCAGCTCAATTCTTCATCAACGTGTCGGACAACAGCTTCCTAAACCACCGCGCTAAAACGCCTGATGGCTGGGGTTACGCAGTATTCGGTAAAGTGACTGCAGGCATGGACGTTGTAAACAAGATCAAAGAAGTACCAACAACGATCAAAGCTGGCCACCAAGATGTTCCAGTTGAAGACGTAATCATCGAATCTGCTGAGCTTATTAAAGACTAAGCGCATGGTTCGTTACTTCATCTCAGATTTACATTTGAGTGACAAACGCCTGGACTTGATCCAGGCGTTTGTGCATTTGACGGATGAGTTGTGCCAATTAGCGGCCCAAGAGCCAAGCCAGCTGTACATTTTGGGAGACTTCTTTGAGGCCTACATCGGCGATGATTATCAGCCACAGTGGATCACAGAACTTGATCAGCAACTTGTTAAGCTTGCCGAGCATGGCATTGAAGTGTTCTTTATTGCTGGCAACCGAGACTTCTTAGTCGGGCCAGACTGGTTTGCTCGCACTCAAGTCACTGAGCTTGCTGAGCAAAGCGTGTTAGATGATCATATTGTCATGACCCATGGTGATGAGTTCTGTATCGATGACCATGCTTATCAAGAGTTTCGCGCCATGGTGCGTCAGCCTGCTTGGCAACAGCAAGTCTTGGCAATGCCTTTGGAGCAGCGTATCGCTCTAGCGCAAAAGCTTCGCAACGACTCCCAGAGCATGTCGGCAGACAAGGCTGACAATATTATGGACGTAAACCAAACTGCGATCGCTGGCGCCTTACCTGACGATACTAAGCTATTAATCCATGGTCACACTCACCGCCCTGCTTTGCATGAGAGCGACCCTACACCAAGACTCGTGCTTGGGGATTGGGACGATAACATCTGGATTGCAGTACAAGCAGGCGCAAAGCTAGAGCAACGCGCTATTCCATCTGCGGCGTACTTAAGCAACCCCGTTGCGATTGAACAATGGCAAGCAATGCATCTTATTAGACTGTCCTGACTGATGTGACCCTAATCGGTCATGATCGGCACAAAAAAAAGAGCAGCTATAAAGCTGCTCTTTTCTATAAATGTAATAACTCTCTCACCCAATCTGTTTCCGCTCGATTACGCGACCGATTGTATTCAAGGTTGCGATCATGCAGTACCGCAATGGCTCTAAAAAAAGCATTGTTGACGGTAACGGGACTCAACTCTACGCCATAAGTTGACCACCAGTGCTGTTGCGCTTTGCTCGTCAGCACTTGGTATAAATAATCTAATTCCACCGTTCCCTGGTAGACCTGCTCAAGGTCTATACCTGGATCACTCTTTGCTATCTGTAACGTTAGCCAGTAAGTCACATCTGGCAATAAATCGTTCGTTTGTGTGCTCATGATCGCTCCTCCTCTTGTTAGAGCAGTTACTTCGAGTGTAGCACCCCAAATGGGTTTGTGAAGCGATAAATTGCCAAATGTTTGTTTTGATTCGGTTATTGGATGGTTACAACCTGTAACTAAGCCGCTTTTGGTGGCCCGCTGTGAACACGGAACTCTACATCCGGCTCAGTAATTAATTGGTGTTCGATTTCTCGGAAAAACTGAATTCGCTCATCAATCGGTTCGCCAGCATATTCTTCAGCAAGAGATAGGTAGTCTTCGAAATGACGCGCTTCAGATTTCAACAAGGATTTGTAGAATTTAGACACTTCCGAGTCGAGGTGTGGGATCAATACCGCAAAGCGCTCGCAAGAACGTGCCTCAACAAAAGCACCGATGATCAGCGTATCGATTAATTTAGCCGGCTCATGGGTTCGAATGTGCTGGCGCAAGCCACTGGCATAGCGTGACGCCTCCAAATGACCATACTCAACGCCACGATTACGCATAATTTTCAAAACCTGTTCAAAATGCAGTAACTCTTCGCGCGCCAACTGTGACATCTTATGCAGCAGATTTTCCCGATCGACATAACGGTACATCAAGTTCATCGCTGTGGATGCGGCTTTCTTCTCACAGTGAGCGTGATCGATTAACAGTAAGTTTTCGTTTTCTAAAGCCCACTGAACCCACTCTTTTGGGGACTCACAGGGTAAAAACTCTACCAACTCGGGATAATCAGTTAACATCAAGGCTACCTTTTCTCTTTAAAAAATCCGATTATACTCTCTATAGGATATATTATCAGCACGAGCAAAGTATTGATTTGGATATCAATTAACCGATGAATGAATATTACGACGTTAGTAAATTAAACATAGGACAAATGGTTGGCGTGGAAGTCGACCCATATGTGCTGAACTACCCCTTAAGCGATGACAAAAGCGTCTGGGTAGCGGATCAGGGTGGCCAATCCTTTGTGCTGCGCTTTTACCGTACCGATCGAGGCGATTTAAATCAGTTCTTGGCCATGGCGCGGCGCTATGCCAAACTGGCGCATCCTTCTATTACCCGCAACTACCCACCTTTTTATTCCAATGTATGGGTGTTCTCGGTATCTAGTCTATGTGGCGGGGAACGATTATTTAGCCATCTCGGTAAATATCCTGATGGTGCACCGCTGAATGTCGTACTGAGTGTGTTAGATCCGATTGCCAAAGCGCTCGATCAGGTCCACGAGCGCGGTTTTGTTCATGGTCACCTTGATTTAAACAGTGTTCATATCGTTAATGGCGCTGGTGTTCTGACAGGCTTTGGCACTCATCATTGGCTTTACCAAATCACAGATGGTGATATGGATGGGCGCTTTATCCCACCTGAATACAATAAGCGCAATCCAGTCAGTACGGTCGCTTCTGATAACTACATGTTTATGCGCTTACTGCTCGCGACATTGGTTGGCGAATCTTGGCTCGATTCGGGTACTGTCAACACCCTTCCAGCGCACCTTGAGTCACTCGACCAAGAGACCTGGAATAAAATTAAAAAATGGGCGCGCCCAGCCGAACGCTATCGTCCTAAATCCCTTGTGGAGGTAATGCGATTATTGCGCGCCAATTTATTTCAGGCGAGCACCCGTGCCACTAAAGAGAGCAATTTTGCACCGCCTCAGCCACGCCATTTTCAAAGCAAAAAGACTAAACTCATTGCCGCGCTTACTGGCACTGTCGCTGCTACAGCTATTGGCGCGACATTACTCTGGCCTTCTGCTGAGCCCCCTGAGGCCTCCCCTACACAAGCCAATGCAGTGGAAACGCCAGAGACACGTTTTGACCGTCTTGAACAAGTATTAGAAGAACCTTTAAAAGACGGCGGCAATGCGCCAAAGGTAGAAAAAATTGCACCGGCGACGTTTCAAATGGGCGATATCAATGGCACAGGTGATGACAACGAATCCCCCGTGCACAGCGTCGAAATCCCCAAGGGATTCTACTTTAGTAAATACGAAGTCACATTCGACCAGTATGATCGCTTTGCAGAAGCCACTGGTCGCGTAAGGCCGCCAGACAATGGCTGGGGCCGTGGCAATCGTCCGGTGATTAATGTGAGCTGGTACGACGCTAAGGCCTACACGGCTTGGCTCACGGAACAAACTGGCTCTGAATACCGTTTGCCGACCGAAATTGAGTGGGAATACTCGGCTCGTGCAGGCTCTACTACGGCCTACTGGTATGGCGACAATGTACAGTCAGGCTACAGTGTTTGCGAAAGCTGTGGTAGCCAATGGGATGGGGTGTCCACGGCACCTACTGGCTCTCAAGCAAGTAACCCGCTTGGTATCTTTGATATGCATGGCAATGTGGCTGAGTGGGTAGAAGATTGCTATCACGACTCCTACCAAGGTGCGCCAACTACCAATCAAGTGTGGCTCGCGGACCAATGCGATGGGCGCGTGTTACGCGGCGGCTCATGGTTTGATATTCCGTCGGTCGGGCGCAGCGCGACACGCTATCGCGCCGAGCCAAACTTACGTGCCAGCAACTGGGGCTTTCGTGTCGTACGGCTAATATCACCGTAGTTTATGGTAAACACGGTTTTAGGATAAGTCAGATAAATACCCCCTATTCTAAATTTGTATGGCGGTAACTGATTCATCCTGCTGTTTTTTATATAGAATATATAGACGGATTAATTTGCCAGTGCTGAGCTCTGTTTGTGTCCATAACCCATGGTCGCAATTTTGTTAGAGCCCACGCTTAAACAACATTGGTTAACAGACTGATGTCTAAATAAGGGGATCTATTGTGTTAGAAGCATATCGTAAACACGTCGAAGAACGTGCCTCTCAAGGTATTCCAGCGACACCGCTTGATGCAGAGCAAACCGCTGCACTTGTTGAGCTTCTTAAAAACCCACCAGCAGGTGAAGAAGAAAACATCCTTGACCTACTGAAAAATCGTATTCCAGCAGGTGTTGATGAAGCCGCTTACGTAAAAGCAGGCTTCCTAGCAGCGATCACAAAAGGTGAAGCCTCTTCACCACTGATCGACAAAAAGCTAGCAACAGAGCTACTAGGTACAATGCTAGGTGGTTACAACATTCAACCACTGATCGACTGCCTAGACGATGAAGAAATCGCGCCAATCGCTGTCAGCGCTCTTTCTCACACATTGCTAATCTTTGATGCGTTCCACGACGTAGAAGAGAAAGCAAAAGCAGGTAACGCATTCGCTAAACAAATCATTCAGTCATGGGCAGATGGCGAGTGGTTTACTAAGAAGCCTAAGCTTGCAGAAAAAATCACGGTTACTGTATTCAAAGTGCCAGGTGAAACCAACACTGACGACCTATCTCCAGCACCAGATGCATGGTCACGTCCAGACATCCCTCTGCACGCCAATGCGATGCTAAAAATGTCTCGTGACGGCATCGAAGCAGATGAAGAAGGCGAAGTTGGCCCAATCTCTCAAATCAAAGCATTGAAAGAAAAAGGCTTCCCACTAGCGTATGTAGGTGACGTTGTTGGTACTGGTTCAAGCCGTAAATCTGCAACGAACTCAGTGCTTTGGCACATGGGCGAAGACATCCCTTACATCCCGAACAAACGTTCTGGCGGTGTATGTATCGGTGGCAAAATCGCTCCAATCTTTTTCAACACGATGGAAGACGCTGGCGCCCTACCAATCGAAATGGACGTTGACGGCATGGAAATGGGCGATGTTATCGACATTTACCCATACGAAGGCGTTGTTAAAAAGCATGGCACTGATGAAGTAATCACTACCTTCTCACTGAAAACTCAAGTACTACTTGACGAAGTACGTGCTGGCGGTCGTATTCCACTGATCATCGGTCGTGGTCTAACCAACAAAGCTCGCGAATCTCTAGGCCTAGGCCATTCTGACCTATTCCTAAAAGCAGGCGAAGTTGCGGATACTGGCAAAGGTTACACTCTTGCTCAGAAAATGGTGGGTAAAGCATGTGGACTTGAAGGCGTACGCCCGAACGCATACTGCGAACCTAAGATGACCACTGTTGGTTCTCAAGATACAACAGGTCCAATGACTCGTGACGAGCTGAAAGACCTTGCGTGTATCGGTTTCACATCAGACCTTGTGATGCAGTCTTTCTGTCACACAGCGGCCTACCCTAAGCCAGTTGACGTAAAAACTCACCACACACTTCCTGACTTCATCATGAACCGTGGCGGTGTATCGCTACGCCCTGGTGACGGTATCATCCACTCTTGGTTGAACCGTATGTTGCTACCTGACACAGTCGGTACAGGCGGTGACTCGCATACACGTTTCCCGCTAGGTATCTCATTCCCTGCAGGTTCTGGCTTGGTCGCTTTTGCTGCGGCAACAGGTGTTATGCCACTTGATATGCCTGAATCAGTATTGGTTCGCTTTAAAGGTAAAATGCAACCAGGTATCACACTACGTGACCTTGTACATGCTATCCCTCACCAAGCGATCAAAGATGGCCACCTAACGGTTGAGAAGAAAGGTAAGAAAAACGTCTTCTCTGGCCGCATTCTTGAGATCGAAGGTCTTGAGCACCTAACAGCGGAACAAGCATTCGAACTTTCTGACGCATCAGCTGAACGTTCTGCAGCAGGTTGTACCATCAACCTATCTGAAGAGTCTGTAGCAGAATACCTACGCTCTAACATCATTATGCTACGCTGGATGATTGCTGAAGGTTACGGTGACCCACGTACCCTAGAGCGTCGTGCCAAAGCAATGGAAGCATGGTTAGAAGATCCTAAGCTGATGCGCGCTGACGCGGATGCCGAGTACTCTGCCGTGATCGAAATCGATCTAGACAACCTAAAAGAGCCAGTACTTTGTGCACCAAACGATCCAGACGATGCTCGCCTTCTTTCTGAAGTGCAAGGTGAGAAAATCGACGAGGTCTTCATCGGTTCTTGTATGACCAACATCGGCCACTTCCGTGCCGCTGGCAAACTGCTTGAGTCGGCTGGCAAAGTCGTTCCAACACGTCTATGGGTGTCACCACCAACTAAGATGGACCAACAGCAATTAACGGCAGAAGGTTACTACAGCATCTTTGGTAAAGCTGGTGCACGTATGGAAATGCCTGGCTGTTCACTGTGTATGGGTAACCAAGCACGTGTCGCAGACAAAGCAACGGTAGTATCGACGTCTACACGTAACTTCCCGAACCGTCTAGGTAATGGTGCTGACGTATTCCTAGCGTCTGCAGAACTTGCTGCTGTAGCATCTTTGATTGGTAAACTTCCGACACCTGAGGAATACCTAGAGTACGCTAGCAAGATCGACAGCATGTCTGCTGAGATCTACGACTACTTGAACTTCGACAAGATGGGCGAGTACGTTAAGAAAGCTTCTACAGTGATTGCAACTGACGCAACGGCGTAAGCTGCAACAAACTGCTAGACAGTGATTCAAAAAGCCCGCTTGGATCTCCAAGCGGGCTTTTTTGCGCCTTGAACGAATGTATCGGCCTTTAAAACCAAAAAAGGGAGCCTTGTGGGCTCCCCTTCCTTATAAGCTTAATCAGTATGATTAGATTACGTCACGACGTTCCAACTCATTAAACTCTTCTTGTTCTTCACGCTCTTCTAGGGATTCTACGTCGCGTGCGTCGGCATGATGTTTACGACCATCGTGCTTGGCTTTGTGTTTTAAAAGCTGTTTTTCTAGTTTATCAACCAGCATATCGACTGCAGTGCTAAGTTGTTTGTCAGTCGTTACCGTTGCAAAAAGATCATGACCTGGAATATGAACTCGAGCTTCTACAATCAGCTCACTTTTACCGCCATGGTTCTCAGAATTGACAATGACTTTCATTGAGGTGATGTGACTGTTGATGTCAGCCAGATGATCCATTCTTTCTTTTATTGTTGTTTGTACTTCCTCAGTAGTGTGAACATGGTGACCGCTGATATCTAATGTATACATAAATAATCTTCCTTCTACCAATCTCTGTCATGTCGCAGAGCTGTTTAGCGTTTCATTGTCACACTAATAACCTAAGGCCCTTCTGAGGCTTTTTCAACCACCTTTATGTAAAAAGCCGAAAAATCGTACATAAATAAAACTAATCCATTGATTTACTACAGCCATAGATCAAAAAACGATCAAAAACAAAGACATAGTAATACATTAAACAATCTATATTACCGCTCACTACACCAACTAAAACTATTGTCCCGTGACTATTTTAAGTAAAGCCACTATAAATGCCCTTAGACTTACAAAAAGGAACCACTCTATGAAAAAGATCGCATTAGGCGCTGTCATTGGAATAAGCGTGATATGGATGAGTGCCTGCACATCCACTTCACAGCAAAGCGATTTTTTAGCTAACAGCGAGAAGTACGGCGCTAACCCTTATGTCACCCCCGCATTTGCCCAAGACCTTGAGCAGCGACTTATTACTATTTTGAAAGCAGAGCGAAGCGTTTCTGCTAACTCAGGATTGCACTTTGACCCGCGCAACCAAGCCATCTTAGACAACTTCAGCGAACACTTTGACCAAGCCGAGCTTGAACAATGGATCGAGCAATCCAAAGTCAGTTTCGACGCTTTTAAAGCTCAGCAGCTAACAAATATCGGGAGTCAGGAGCACTGCCAAATCGCTATGCAAGAGGCTAGATTTGCCAATAATAGCAATGATCCCATTTCGTTTAACTGGCAATTTCAACAGGGCACATGTGACCAAAATGACTTAGCCCACGGCATGGCCTATGTCACCGCCCCACAAGCTCAAGCACAATTTATCGGCACATTTGAGCATGGTCAGCCTACTCAAGGACGCTTCACTATGACCCGCAAAGATGGCCGCATCGTACTTCAGCAAGGAGGGATCGCTTCCTCAAAGCAAAGTGCCCACTTTATGACCACCATCACTAGACCGAGCGACTATCAGTGGCACCGTTACGGCATGATGAATGCTGAAGGAAAGTTAAATGGCTTCGGTATTAATATTTGGGGGTACACTGACTTGCTTCATGTTCGAGCCGCCGGGCAATTCCAACAAGACCGGTTACATGGCTTTGGCATTAGCCAGACAGAAATCGTTGAGGATAATGGCGCCTACCGCCCTGTTACCGTCGGTTACTTTGAAGCAGGCTTACAAAATGGTTGGAGCGCTTGGACCAACACCATCAATCGCATCATTGTCGCACAATGGCAACAAGGTAAGCGCCACGGTATAAGTTATGACACCGAGTACAACACCTACGAAGGCATTTATCGTTATGAAATGGGCCCATACGACCAAGGTCAACGCCATGGCCCCTTCAAAATCACCCAACACAGCATGTTTGGCGAAAGCCAAGGCGAGCAAATCTATGATCACGGCCAAGTTCTAGAAGACCCAAATGAATTAGACTGGGGGCAGGTATTTGCCCTCACCGCCGGCGCTACCATCATTGGCACTGCCGAGTTAGACAGCAACACCAAAGCTGCCATGAGCCAAGCTTATCTAGCGGATTTTATCAGTGGCGATGGCACACAAAATATGCGCCAACTTCAGCAAGCTAAGCAAATTAACGCTGATCAGCAATCGACCCAAGGCGGCTCACCTCTTAAGGAATACCAAGCGAATATTCAATGCCCAGACACAGGCGTAAGCACCACGATTACGGTTCCTTATCGTACAGAGGCCTGTCGTGTTGCCGCCGTTGACTTCGCAACCACGTATTCATGCAACAAGCTGGATCAGGAGCGCGTCATGAGCAATTGTCAAAGCGCTTGCGGCCACCCGCAGTGTCTGCAGCAATAATGTTTAGATCAATGTCGATAACCACCACATCATCACGACAACTAAGGTCACCCCAAGGATGGCCTTAGTTTTGTGCCGTTTAATCAGAGACTCAGCCTGATTACCAGCAAAGTACACTACCGCTGCTAACCCAAAATAGCGTAACGATCGAGCGATCGCCGTCGCCACTAAAAAAGACACCAGCGAAAACTTAGTCGCCCCTGCGGCCAGCATCGCAATTTGAAAGGGAATCGGCGCAACACCCAAGGTCAATACAAACCAAAAGCCTTGGCTTTCCATTTTGCTAGTCACTTGCTCAAACTGTTCCTGACTTGAAAACGCCTGAATTACCCAATCACCTATCCAATCAAACAAGAAATAGCCAAGCCCGTACCCGACCACTGCACCTAGGATACAGCCGATCGTTGCCATCAAGGCGATCCACCATAAACGCTCTCGGCGCGCCTGCATCAAAGGCACCATTACCGCCTCCAGCGGAATGGGCACAATAGTAGACTCTAAAAATGAGGCAACCGTTATCCCTTTGAGCATATGCTTGGACTCAACCATGCGCTTGGTTAAATGCTTCATTTTTTGGGTGACAGACATAATGGACTTCCTTATCTAGTAACAGATTTAGTTCAGTGTACCCATCTAAAAAACCATTAGCATGAAAAAATAATTAACTTTTGTGCAGGTAACTAGTAAGCCTTAGAGCTTACGACTCTAATGATACAAATATGCTCAAAATGCGCACAAATGCTAGAAAATCACTGTATTTTGATGGCTTTTTGCTCGTATTTAGTAAAAAACTGTGCAGCTATTAACCATTAATTTACACATAGATAATAAATTCGTTTGATCAGAAAAGATTACAACCATATGAATTTTCTATGAAATTCTATTGGCGAAAGCAAAATAAGCGTGATATGTTGTTGATGTGTTTGTAAATTTCTAGAAATAAAAAAACAGAAATGGAACAAACAAACCGGAACAATTAAGAACACAAAAGGAACAAAAATTATGATCAAATCCAAGAAGTATTTGGTACTAGGTGTAGCAGTCTCAGGTTTCGCGCTTACGCAGGTAGCACAAGCGGTAGAATTTGAAGTGGGTGACGCTAAAGCGGAAGTTTACGGTTTCGCACAAATGAATGCCGCTTACGACCTTGATGAGAACCTAAGCAGCTCTACGCAAGCGGGCCAATTCAGCGGCATTACTACTGGTGGCGGTGACACTCGTGATGGCCACTTCGATGCCGATGCAGACCAATCTCGTCTAGGTGTTGCAGTAACGCATGCCAATGGTGTTAAAACCGTGCTAGAAGGCGACTTCCGCGGCGGTAACTTCCGTCTACGTCAAGCCTACGGCTCGTTTGAAAACTGGACTATTGGTAAAACTTGGTCTAACTACAATAGCTGGACAGGCTGGACGCCTACTCTAGATTTTGACTCATCTGCCGGCGCTCCTGGTGTGCAAGACCGTACTACACAGGTTCGTTACACAACAGGTGGTTTCTCGGTAGCACTTGAGGAAGATTACTACCCTAACATTGACGTTGCGACATACGACGACGATGGTGAAGATTCTAATGATGGCAACGCGCGTTCATCTATGCCTGTTTTCACAGCACGTTACGAAGGTTCAGCTAGCGATAATGTAAACTTTGTTGCGGCAGGTCTTTTGCGTCAATTGACCAATGACACTGGTGCACAAGATGACTCAGCAATGGGCTTTGGCGCCTTCACAGGTGTTGATGTTGACATGGGCGGCGTAACTCTTCATGCAGTTGTTAACTACTCTGATGGTGCAAACGGTTACCTATACCGTTCTGGCGGTAACTTCGGTGGTACTGATGCTTACTTGGATGGCAATGATCTAGAAACTGTTTCTGCTTACGGCGGATCTATCGGTTTATCAACTAAGATCGGCGAAGGTGACTTCAATATCGTTTACGGTACTGTGAAAATGGACCTAGATGATATGAATGATGACCTAGGTACTGTTGCTGATAACCACGAACGTAACACAAACGTATTTGTTAACTACATGTGGTACCCAGTTGAGAACGTAATGATGGGTGTTGAGCTTGCACACTTCGACGTTGAAGAATACAACGGTGATGACGGTGATGCGACTCGCCTAATGTACTCAGCTAAATACAGCTTCTAATACCGTTATCCTCGGATAACTTTAACGCTCTCACCTCCCCTTAGGGAGCGTTTATAAATCGACCTTTCTTTTTGGATCGGGAGTGCTTGACTGGCACTCCCGATTTTTTTCTTCAGCTTTTAATTAGCCGCTCACCCTCCAGCCCACACATTTTTTAAGCGTCCAAATCGGGAATTAGGGTTACGAACTTAAACATAAAAGATATTTAAAGTAATTTTATACAGTTATTATTGATGTGATTTTTAGTTGGTTAACCAAGGACGAAATTTTTCCATGACTGGCAGCGTGCGTTATAAACAGCTGCTATCTTTAATAGATAGCCAGTTTCAAATGAGGTGCCTATGAATATTGCAGAAGAGTTTCACAACTACTACGAAAAAGTACTGTTTGAATATTTAGAAAGCCAAAACCTTCTAACCAAGGACACCGACTATCTAGCTGACCTGTGCTGCATTGCTTTAAACAACCTTCCGGTTAAATATGTACGTCATGATGTCGACACGGCATTTTTCTTAACGCGAGCTGAGCGTGCCAGTATGAATATCAATGTCAGCCGCGCCGTTAAAGATGCGATGGACATGCTAGATCATGAGAGCGCACGACTAAGTCAATACTGATCACTGTTAGCTTGGTTTGGTCATAAATAACTGACATAATGCCCTCTTATTATAAAGGTCAACTATTACTATGAAATTGTTAGTTCGCAATCTTGCTCGCACCACCACTGAAGCTCAAATTCTTTCTTTATTTTCTGAATACGGCAATGTTACCGAATGCACACTCGTCTTAGATAAAGAAACAGGTCTTTCGAAGGGCTTTGCTTTTGTCGAAATACCTGATGACAAAGCAGCCACCCAAGCACTAAAAGCACTGCATCATGCCAATATTGATGACAGCAAGATCCGTGTAAAGCACGCCCAAAACTAGCAAACTGATGCCGATAGTGAGAGACAGCCATGCCCCTCGTTAATGAGTACCGCAACTATTACGAAAAATTGCTTTTTGAACACTTTGAAGCAGAAGGTTTGTATCGTAAAGATTCAGATTACCTCGCAGACCTTTGCTGTATTGCGCTAAATAACTTACCACCAAAGTACGTACGCCATGATGTCGACACGGCGTTCTTCTTAACCCGTGCCGAACGCGCCAATATGAACCTAAAAGTCTCTAAAGCCGTACAAGAGGCGATCGAATTCCTTGATCAAGTGAACGATCGAGACTGATTTGGCACGCTCCAGACACAAAAAAGCCAGCTGTTACGCTGGCTTTTTGCTATCTATAACACTTTCCGGCAATACTAGGTTTTAGGGTTAAAAAACTGGAACCAGCTAAACGGCATAAAACGACCGAAAGCATTAAAAATAGGTGTGAGCTTTCTAACTAACCAGCCTTCAACAACACCTAAAAACGGTGTGTAGCACGCCCAGCCAATAGTCAATAGACTGATCAGTAGGCCACCAACAAAATCATCAGATCCCCAGTGAGCACCCGCTACTAAACGTGGCATCATAAAGGCACCGGCCAGAGACCATACCAACAGTCGGCGCCAACCACTGGCAAACAGGCTTAAGTTAAGCGCCCAAAGAAACACCACCGAAGCGTGATCCCCTGGAAAACTTTGGCCGGACGAGTCTTTTAGACCCAGCGCTACCCAACCTGGGAACATTTCACTCATACGAATGGCATCTGGGAAGATCATCGATGGGCTTGGGCGCCCCCAGTTGAAATGCTCACTCATGGCGGTAAAACCCACACGAATAAGCAGCATCGCGATCAGTAATACGAAGAAGCCAATAAACGCGTGGCGCAATTGTTCGCCTGAGAAAATTTTACTGCCACGCAAAAAGAACGTCAGCATCACGATGCCGACCGCAATGTCCGTCAAACGCACACTACCAACCGCCCAAACTAAAGCCCAACTCTGGCTTTGCTCTAGTGGACTATTAAGCATGGTAAAAAGACGATTATCGAACGCATCCCAAAGGGCACGCGTGGTGGGCCAAAGCCATGATAGCAATAGCAAGATGGCGGCTAGGTTATACAAAAACAAAGGCAACAGGCGCCATTGCTTTGCGTAAAGAGGTTTAGACATATAATTCCCTTTATAGAGATCAAAAAAACCGCGCTATCATAATACCAAACGATTAATTACACAATTCAAGCCTACAACTTACAATATCTTTAACGAATTGATCACTAAACCGTCATATAAGCTATGTGTGTCACATATTAGATACAAAAAAGACCAGCTTAGCTGGCCTTTGCAATACTTTTCGCCCATACCGCTCTTGGATATGCGAAGGATCTACTCACTCTTGAGTGATTTTAGTCCAACCATTCCAGAAGCCTGGCGTTTGATAACAAATGTAATAAGCGCCCTCACCACCTTCTGACTTGTAAGCCACCACCTGAATTAAGCCATTGTGGTCCGTGCACGCTTCAACACGTACCGCGCCCTCTAGCGGCTCATTGCTTCCACTACGATTACAAGTACCAAGCAGAGGTTGTGGTTTCGACCAGTCCGTCTTGCTCGCAGTATCTAGCTGCCATGTGTGCATTACAGTACCTGACTCATCAATGTAAAACGCTTCTAGTTTGTTTTCCGCATTGGTAGCAATTACGTAGTTTTCCATGGTTCATCCTTCCTATATTCATTTGCTAAGCGTTCGCCTAAAACGAAATAGATAAATATTACTTCGCTTTAAGTCCTGACATTCTCGAAGGTATCCCACTTTGATTAGCCTGCCAATGGACTACAAATTTGCTCAGCAGTGTTTACTTTAATGAACACTTCTAGCACGAGTGTGCAGCACTGGTGTCTGACGAGGTGCGCCTCCGCTAAGGTGAGCCTAAGCGCGACTAATTAGCTAAGAGCCGCCACACTAAAAAGGGAGCGCTCTGTACGCTCCCTTTTTAGTTATATCGTTGGTCGTGACAGCGCCGTTAATTCATGGGTAAAGCTGTAAAAATCACCACCCATTTTGCCGACGGCGTTTAATTTATGCTGGTCGATCTTGCCATCGTTAAGCAGTTCATCATTGATGACGACTTGTTTAACATCCAGCAACACCATGGTGCCACCGCCCGGCTCAGCGGAAATACGTACGACGTCTCGTAACGTACACTCATAACGCACCCAAGCATCGCTCACTGAGCGCGGCGCCACAGAGAGACTCGGCTCGCTGGCAATGTCGGCAAACTCAAACTCGCTTTGATCAAGTGGCAAAGAAGCACAGCTCTGATTCATTTTCTCAAGCGTATGCTCACTAACGATGTGCACTACACATTCGCCATTGGCTTCTAAATTTTGCAGAGTGTCTTTATCAACACCGCTTTGAGGGTTCACTTGGGTGTAGCTTAGTACGGGCGGATTGACACTGACGACGTTAAAAAACGAATACGGTGCTAGATTATCGATGCCATCATCTGAAACAGTACTGATCCAAGCAATGGGGCGCGGCGTCACGCCGTTGACTAATAGCTGATAAAGCTCGCGCGTACCTAGCTCTTGAGTAGCAACATTCATATAATTTCCAATCCGTTATAATACTGTTGAATCATAGTACTCTTATTGAAAACCGATGACTGCCATCGCGCGTAGGTTGTCATGTTTTTACTAAGAGTCGTGTATCTGTTAGCCTCTTTACACTTCTAATGACTTGATAACCAAGGACTTATCATGCACCGCACTGCTCGTAAATGGATCTATCGCTCAGGACGACGCTACGACAAATTAAAGCATCGACTCAAGCGTTGGCGTGGCTATTCGCCGGTGATCGTCGAGCCTTATATGACATACGGCACTAAAGATGAATTATGGGTAGCGGGTCGTCTACTGGAGGCCAAAGGCGTACAAGGACATCTAGAAGACAGTCACTGGAAAAATTTAGTGCACATGTTACGTCGTTACTGCAGCGCCGAGATCCCTTTTACAGAAATCCAGCTCACCCTTGGCCGTGACAAACGCAATGTTTATACCGATAGCCATGGCTACTTCCACTACCGCTGGCCCACGCCGCCTAAAAATGGCGTGCATCAGCCTTGGACACAGGTCACGCTGCAGCCTGCAGAGACCGGCATCCGTAAAGCCGAGCCCTACACCATTGCCGAAGTATCGATACCTGACGCCAGCGCTGAATTTGGCGTGGTCAGCGATGTAGACGATACCATCATGCACACTGGCGCCACGAGCTTCCTTAAACACACCAAAACTGTGCTACTCAATAACGCCCACAGCCGAACCCTGATGCCAGGCACGTCGGAGTTTTATAATGCCTTGCACAAAGGCGCATCGGGGCAGGCCAATAACCCTTTTTACTATGTGTCTAGCAGTCCTTGGAACATTTACGATCTGATCGTTGACTTTATCGCCATCAACAAGCTCCCCAAAGGCCCCGTGCTACTTAAAGACTTTGGCCTGCGTGAAGATCGCTGGATTAAAAGTGGGCATGAAAGCTATAAGACGGGTCGCATCGAAACGATTTTGAAGACCTATCCAAATCTGAAGCTGATCTTGATTGGTGACTCAGGCCAAAGGGACATATACGCCTATCTACAAATCGCTCAAGCGTACCCCAACAGGATTCTTGCCGTGTACATCCGTGATCTCAACCCCGACTCACGTCCTGAAAAAGTGACCACTGCAGTCAAAAAGTATGCCGAATGCGGCGTACCCTTTGCCTTTATTCAAGACGCTAACGACGCGGTTGAGCACGCTCAGTCTCTAGGCTTAGTAACCGAAGAAGCCGCTCAACAGGTTAAGCAAGATACTGAGCAGGATTACCAAGCACAGCAACAGCAATAAGCCGTTGGCTCAGCTTTGCGCTTGCTGCTGGGCCAACACTTTTGCCACCACTGGATCGCTCGTGTCGTTCCAATCCAAGTCATTAAGCGCGCCAGTGCCTTGCAAGAAGTCATACGCTGCTTCTTGAGCGTGTTGACCGCCCAGCTCTCGACCATACACATAATAAGCAATCATCTTGGCGACGACACGATAAGTCTCAAACTCATCGAGACGCTCTTTCATCTCGTCGACCAACAAGGTGGTTTGCTTCCAGCCATAGGCTCTTACCACACTGTGACACGCCCCTTCTTTGATTGGCGCACCCTGCTCGACCGTCAACTTGTGCATGACATAACCGATTTTACCGGCTGTATTCCAGTTCTTTAAAAAACCCAAAACCACGACCTAATAGCTAATATGAATGTCCATCCATTATAACTTAAGGCTAAGACTGGCCGCATTCCAAGCTCGTCTAGCAACAGCCTGTTTGCGTCAGGGCTAAGTTAGAGGCATTGGCTGCTCGCTTTTTTACATCTCCATGGTAAGTATTTACTGTTAAATCCTAGAAAAACTTCTATGATCAAAACTTCCGCTAATACTGAGACAGCAACACACCTATGCCTAATAATGAGTTTATCGACATTCTCAAATTACTGATTCGCCAACCGTCTGTGGTCGGCGCTGAGCATTCATTTTTTCGGGTTTTACAGCGTGAGCTAGAAGAGCGCGGCGCTAAGGTCACTTGGTATGAAGGCGTACTAGTCGCACAAGGTAATGATCCTTTTAGCGCCATGTTTTCAGCGCACATAGATCGTCACGGCTTGGTTTGCACTGGCCCCAATGAGTTTCAATACGCGGCATTTGTCTCAGCCAATCGCACGGACTTACTCAACAACTCCGTCTCTGAGCAACTGATGACCAAGGTTACCGAGCGCTATAACCAAGAGCGGGTATACGCCTACGAGCCTTGGTCGGGGGTGTATCGCGGTAAAGGCACCATTCAAAAGGCCTACATTTGCGAATATCGCAACAACTTGATCTTTGAGCTCGGTGGTTTGGAAGGTGTCGTGGCGGGCACGCCGATCGCCTTTAAAGATCAGTTAAGCCAAAATGACGATCGCCTCGAAGGTCAATTAGACAACGTGATTACTGCGGCAGCGCTGGTGCATTTATTTAGCCAAGGTTTTCAAGGCACAGCCTTCTTCACGGCACAAGAAGAAGCCGGTAAGAGCTGGCGCTATCTACTAGAATGGTTCCGTCGTTTTGGCGGTTCCACAAACCGCTTGTTTGTGGTCGACACCAGCCCGTTCCCCGACGTGAAAACGGCAAATCAACAATTACTCGTGCTACGCGAAAAAGACGCCAACGCTACGTTTAACCAAGAAAGTACCCAATTGGTAGAAGAGCTGTGCCGCCGCCACGACATCAGCTATCTGTATAAAAACCGCTACGTCGAAGCCGAAAATGAAAAAGCCGCCAAAGTGGGCGAAGCGCCGCAGTCTCTTGGTAGTACTGAACTTGGCCGTATCATTGCAGCCTCCAATGGCTTAGTCGATGGCACCACCATACAGATCCCAACGACGGGCTATCACACCATGCATGAATCTGCTGCGGTTGAATCAGTGGAAGCGTTTTTACGCATCCTAAAGGCCGTCGCAGGCTTGCCTGTCACAGATTAGCCATAAAAAGCGGCCCGAGAATAGATGCTTGGGCCGCTTTTAATAATTCTGTATATTTACACAGTCTCGTTACGCACCGCACTACGAAGCACGCTTTTCCTCTTCTGGCAGCGGATCTATATCTGAGTAACGTATCGAGCTACTTTGATTTTGGATCAGGTGCACATGTTGGCGTGTCAGCTCGCGCGGCTCTGAGACCCCGCAAGCATGTACGATCAGCCCAACACTGTGTTTCATTTCACTGACATAGTTGGCCACACGTACGGCTTTTTCTTCTGGAACCAAGCCTTTTTGTAGCTTTTTATCGTGGGTAGTAATGCCCGTCGGGCAGGTATTGTTGTTACACTTAAGTGCCTGAATACAGCCAATAGAAAACAAAAAGCCCCGCGCGCTCACCACCGCATCCGCACCCATGGCAAATGCCCAAGCCACCTTGCCCGGGATAGCGAGCTTACCGGTTGCAATGATTTTAATACGCGATCTTAATCCATAAGATGTCACGCGATTCACCACACCTGGCAGACTTTCTCTAACCGTCATCCCGACATAATCCATCAAGGTTTGTGGCGACGCACCTGTACCGCCGTCGGCACTGTCCAACGTAATAAAGTCTGGCGCGCATTCAAGCCCACGACGATGAATCTCGCTAAACAAATCATCAAAAAACTGCATCTCACCGACCACCATCTTGATGCCAGTCGGCTTACCGGTCAGCGTTCTCACTTTGACAATCATGTCTAACAGTTCATCAATGTTGCCAATGTCCACATGTCGGTTAGGGCTGATCGAGTCTTCGCCTTGCTTGATGTTACGAACTTCGGCGATTTCCGCGGTTACTTTCTCGCCTGGCAGCATGCCGCCTTTGCCGGGTTTAGCGCCCTGAGACAGTTTAATTTCGATCATTTTGACCTGTTCATAAGCGGCTACCTTTTGCAGGCGATCCGTGTCCAAGTGGCCTTCACTGTCTTGCACACCATATTTTGCAGTGCCGATCTGAAACACAATGTCACAGCCACCTTCTAGATGATAAGGAGACAAGCCACCCTCGCCAGTATTCATCCAAACGCCCGCTTTGGCGGCGCCCATCGACAGCGCCTTCACCGCAGGCTCAGACAAGGCACCATAACTCATCCCCGAAATGTTGATGATCGAATTAGTACTGTAAGGCTGTCGCGCCGTATATTCACCAAAGACAACTGCTTGTGGCTCTACCGCCTCACTGGCCAACTTAGGAAAAGCGCTACTGACGAAAAACACATCGCCTTCTTGATCAAGCGGTCTTGTCGAGCCAAAACCTTGAGTTGTATCTTCATGCTTGGCAGCACGATACACCCAAGAGCGCTCGGCTCGGTTAAAAGGCAGCTCATCGCGATCAAACGCGAAGAAGTATTGACGAAAAAACTCCCCTAAGTGCTCAAGGGTGTAACGCATTCGCCCGATCAAAGGATAATTGCGTCGAATCGTGTGCTTGGTTTGACGCACATCGATAAGATACAAAATGCTGAAGTACACCAGCACCACCAACAGTAGCGCGAAAACAATGATCGCACCCCAATGTATTATCCAATTTGAAATAGCCAGTATCTGATCCATAAGTGTTCCAAGCAGTTGTTATTGAGAGTTTGTGATTAGCGCAGGAAATTGTCTTTTAGCAAATCTGTTACTTCGTCCACACGCCCATTTAACACTGCCTTAATGCCAAACAAAGCCGTTGACGCTACCTGACCTGCTTCAATCTTAGGCGGCATCACCAGCTCCATTGGGCTAACCTTCACATCCAAAAGTGCAGGTTTATCAGATGCCAGCCATTGCGCCATGGCATTGTCTAACTCATCTGGCGTTTCGACACGCCAAGCATCCAAGCCCATTGCTTTGGCGACTTCTGAAAAATCAGGGTTCTGTAACTTGGTAAAGCTGTCTAACTGGCCTTCAACGCGCTGCTCCATCTCCACAAAGCCCAAGGTCTCATTGTTGTAGATCAGCAATTTAACCGGTGTATTTTCTTGTAGTAGGGTCAGCAGGTCGCCCATCAACATCGTCATACCGCCATCACCACAAAGTGCAATCACTGGGCGCTCAGGATAAGCTTTGGCGATGCCCATTGCTTGCGGATAGGCATTGGCCATGGTGCCGTGAGACAAGCTGGTAAGGAAACGACGTGAACCTTTTGCCTCTAAATGACGCAGCAACCACACCATTGGCGAGCCGCCATCGGCAGTAAAAATAGCATCATCGCCCGCTAACTCGTTCAAGCGACGAGTCACGGTTTGAGGGTGAATCAATGAATGTTCAGACGCTTCTTCTTTGCGGTAACCTTCTAAATCTTTCTGCCACTGCTTGAGCGCCTTATCTAGGTGAGTCTCATCGCTGCGCGGACTTAGCTTAGGAAGCAGCTGCTCAATGGACGCTTTAACATCGCCCGTCAAACCTAAATCTATCGGGCAACGCTTACCCAAATGAGTCGGCTCAAGGTTGATTTGCGCGATTTTAGCATGGTTAGGGTAAAACTGGGTGTAGGCAAAATCGGTACCGAGACAAATCAGCAGATCACAATCTAATACCGACTCCATGCCGGCTTTGTTGCCTAATATGCCCGTCATACCCACTTGATATGGATTATTCGGCTCGACAAATTCTTTTGAGCGCGAGCTATGTACGATCGGTGCTTTCAAGCACTCTGCCAGCGCCATCAACTCTTGATTAGCGCCTTTAGCACCGATACCCGCGTACAAGGTAATTTTGTCAGCATCGTTAATTAGCCCTACTAAAGCATCCAACTCGGCTGGGCTTGGGTGAATCACCGGCTGGGGGCGATGTACTGACCAGCGGGTATCACTGTGGACTTTCTCTTTGAACATATCGCCATTAACCACCACAACTGCCACACCTTGGTGAGTAAGCGCTGCTTGAGCCGCTTGAGTAACGATGCGCGCAGCTTGATCAGGATGTGAAACGCGTTCGCAAAAGACCGAGCATTGCTCATAGAGTTTGGTTTGATCAACTTCCTGCGGAAAATTCAGCCCTTCTTCTTGGCGATCCACATTGGAAGCGATGAACACTAAAGGCGAGCCATTGCGATGCGATTCAAAAATGCCGTTGATAAAGTGCAAGCTGCCTGGGCCACATGTACCGGCACACAAGGCTAGCTCTTGGGTCATGTAGGCTTCGGCACCTGCCGCAAACGCGCCCACTTCCTCGTGACGTACATGCACCCAATCGATATCTGAGGTACGAATCTTATCGGTTAAATGGTTGATGGTATCGCCGACCACACCATAGCAACGTTTTGCACCTGCCTCAGCTAACGTTTCAACGATCACTTCTGCTACATCTTTGCTCATCTTGCGCCACTCCTTTGTTGTTTTCCCAATTCGTTAGGTATTCCAACATAATGGCGTAAGCGCAGCGCTATGTCTTAGCAGCAGCGGCTGTTTCTTTAAATCTGCAAAGAAGCATCAATACAACACAATGTTCAAAAAAACATTACCGCTACAAATGGAGCCAGTTCGAATGAACTTTCCGTCCGAAAACTGGCGTAACATTACCAAGTAAAGCTTCTAGAAGTGATGTTTTTACCGATACTGTACATATATACAGTATCGGTGAAATCATGCTTAATTAAGATGCTGCTTCAAAAAACCAACCACATCAGTGCGAATCTCATCCACATCGTACATACGACCAAAATGCGGCGCATCGTCGACGATGGTCAAACGATTACTGACATCGTAGTGAGTAAGCCAAGCACTAAAGAGTTTGGATTGTTTATTAGAGACGATCTGATCCTTCTCACCGTGAAATAAGATAAATGGCGGATCATTTTTATCAATGTAAGTAATCGGGCTTGCCGCCTTAGCCAAATCAGGGCGCTCAATTGGCGCTGCGCCGATGAGCGTGCCTTCTGGAGAATTAGGATCTTCATTGCCATCAAACAGTGTCAGATCCACTGGCCCATAAAAATCGACCACCGCCTTATATTCAAACGGGCGGTAATCACCCTCTTCGTAGAGATCATCGACCTTGTTGTTTTGCGACGTGCCCATTAAAGACGCCAAATGCCCACCAGCAGAAAAGCCCATCAGCGCGATGTTATCGATGTCTAATTTATACTCGTCGGCATGATCGTAAAGATAGGCAACACCCGCGTTAACGTCTTGAACGATCAATGGAAAGACCGCATCTTGCGCAAATCGATAATCTACCGACGCCACCGCAAAACCACTGTCTAAGATGGACGCTACGGTATTCATCATGTAACCCATATCGGCGTACTTATCATTGCTGATCCAGCCACCACCGTGAATCAACACCACCAATGGCACCGCTTGCTCATCTGACGGATCGGCTGGCATATACAGATCCAAAAGATGCTTCACATTACCGCTATCTTTGTACGCCACATTCTCATGAACAAACGTTCCCTCTGGCAACTTGTTGCGAATATGATCCGGCATCTGCGGCGCAGCGATGGCACTTAGACTCAAGCCAGCTGCCATTGCACCCAACACGATTGATTTCATAACATCGTCCTTATCAGTCATTAATGAGAACCGATATTATTAAACTATGCGTTGTTTGGTAAGGTCTCAGACACAAAAAAGCCAGCGCTGCACTAGCGCTGGCTTTTTAGTTTTTTGAACTTTGGATGGTGATTACATCATCAGAAAGGTTAAGTACTTCAGCAAAATCAATACGGCAGAGACAATCAATACAGCGAAAGTAGTAAACATACCGGCCTGACGAAACTTAATGACTTCATTTTGCTGACTGACGCCATAAGCATGTAACAAGCGCCCTATCACCAGCGCGATACCTAGAATATGCACCAGTATCAGCGCACCATTCATCATCTCATACATCCAGATCAACAACAGCGCAAACGGCACGTACTCGACAAAGTTACCGTGCACGCGGATCGCACGAGTTAGAGAAGAATGCCCACCATCGCCCAAACCTACTTGGTGCTTCATCCTTTGTTTAATAACACGAGAGCTTAAGACAACTAACAGCAAAGCCAATATGGCAGCGTATAACGGTGTAATCATAATCCAGTCCTTTTGAGGCAAAGTAAGCAGACAGATTACTCCGCCTTATATCAGAAAGCACGCGATCTGAGCCGTTCCGCGCGAGTGTCTACTTTTTGCCTTTATCATTGCTAAATGTCCCGATGCATAGACACAAAACAGCCAGCCTCTGTAAAAGCTGGCTCATTGTTTAAAGCGAGATCACGTTGAATCCCGAGTCAATTGCTGAGCTATATCTAAGATTCAGAGTCAGCGTGAGCGGTTGCTTCAAACGAACTCACATCTTCAAAATCCCCAAACCAAAATTCAGAACCTAATAAGGTAAATTGGCGTGTCGCGCCGTCATCTGACACCTGCTTTAATTGCCAAACGATCCCAGGTGCTTCGGGAAACGTCTCGCCCTGAATTTGATCTTCGTACAAACGGTGAATCAAAGCATCTTCACTTTGACCACTGGCCAATAAGCGCACCATTGCAGACTGCGGTGACGTATCAAAAATAGCCATGTCACTTTCATCATCCGCCGTAACCGTGAGGACCAATTGCACACCTGTTGGCTGTGCAAACGTACCATTAAACGCTTCTCGCAACAGTGCGTAAGCGTTAAATAGCGACTCATGGTACAGACAATTTGAATACTGCTCCCAAGCGCGATCAACCAACATATCATGGCTTAATTGATCCACCTTGCCTGCCGTTAACTCAGGGAATAAATGGGTTAAGACGATCGCCGCCGCCTCTGAGTGAGACAGATCATTAAACGACATCATACACATCTCGCGAAGCTCTGCTGAGCTCATTTCTTCGACATCGTCATCCAGCCCCATCAGCGCGAGCATGACCTTATAATCTGAATCTGACCAAGCATTCTCGATCTTGTTAATCTTCTTAAACGAATCAATTTGAACAGTAAACTTAGGTTGCATCGGGTACTCCTTGTGGGAACGCCTACAGTTGAAAACCTCTTTCATGTACAAATCACTCTACGCAGAGCAAACCGCTTTGAACAGCAAATCACTCGCGCCAATCGACAACCTAAGCAAATGTGCAGTAAGAACGTGCACAATTCAGATCTTCACTTTTATATCAAAAAAGCGACGGCCAAAACCCGCAAGCCCTTGGCAAGATAGCGCTTAAGCCAAGTAAGCAAGCCAGAGCACAAAACACAGATCACTCTATACCTGCACACTTACCCATGCATTGAACAAATACTCAGCGGAATAAGGAATAAACAGACCAAAGCCGTACATATGAAGCATCGAGACCATAACTGTATATCTATACAGCTATGGGCTAAACTCATTCAAACACCTCAAGGATCGAGAGTTTGAATATGCCAAAGCCTAGAAAACAACTCATCAGCATTGCAGATACCCCTTACTATCACTGCGTATCCCGCTGTGTACGCAGAGCTTTTTTATGTGGCAGTGATCCTCTCACTGGTCAAAGCTACGAGCACCGTAGGGATTGGGTCGAGAAGCGCTTACTGTTTCTAAGCCGAATCTTTGCTATCAAGGCCTGCGCTTACGCCATAATGAGTAACCACAGCCATCTAGTGCTATTTATCGACCATGAAACCGCCGAAAGCTGGACAACGGAAGAAGTGTTAACCCGCTGGCACGCTATCCATAAAGGCACCATGATCACCCAGCAATATATGCTGCAAGGCCAAGTGCCTGAGTATTTACAACCCTTACTGGATGCAACCGTAGAGACCTACCGACAGCGGCTAATGGACATCAGCTGGTTTCTTAGAGAACTGAATGAAAACATTGCTAGACAGGCAAACTTTGAAGATCAATGTACCGGAAGGTTCTGGGAAGGACGCTTTAAATCCCAAGCATTATTAGACGAAGCCGCACTAATGGCTTGTATGGCCTATGTCGATCTAAACCCCGTTCGCGCCAAAATGGCCGACACTCCTGAAACTTCAGATTACACCAGCGTCAAAAAACGCATTCACAGCGCTAAGCAAAACCAACAACCTAAAACGCTTCATCCATTTGTCGGCAACCCGCGAGCAGATCAACCTAAAGGCCTGCCGTTTAAGCTCGAAGATTACTTAGAACTAGTCGATCTTACGGGCCGCATTGTGCGCCAAGATAAACGTGGCAGCATCGACCTAAGCTTTGCGCCGATCCTACAACGCCTCAATATCCCATCGGAAAACTGGCTCACCATCGCCACACAATTTGAACAACATACCTTCGCCGCCGTTGGCACCGAAATCATCCTCTCCAACTACTACCAAAACGCCGGCTACAAACGAAGGCCCAAGATCAGCAAAGCCAAACACCTACTGGCCTAACTCAATCCTCCCCGCTCTTTTGTTATTACCTTACTGGTAAGGCACCCACTCGCCCATAAAACGCTAAAACCGCTCAGATCCAGCTAATTTCCCAGCAGATAGGTACAAAAAAGCCAGTTTCGGCTGAAACTGGCTAGTTGCTTGGTGCTTGTTAGAACTGAGTTACCAGTCACTTTTTAAGGTGGGCGTCTCAATAATTCTTAAACTACTACCAATGCGCCGGTTATAAACGAAGGCCCAAGATCAACAAAGCCAAACAGCTACTGATACCCCAAATTTCCAACCTAACACGCATAAAAAAGCCAGTTTCGACTGAAACTGGCTAGTTGTTTGGCGCTGGCTAGAATTGAATTGCGAGTCACTTTTTAAGGTGGGTGTCTTGATTAACCACTATCTCAAAATATAATTTACTATTTTCACACTAAACAACTTTATAGGCTTTCCTAAAATAAAGTCAGGAAGCTTCCAAGTTATTAAAAACGGAATTATTGATATAATAAAATTCAATAAATTTGGATTAATTGTAAAGTAATTAGTTGAAAATGGCTTATCTATTACTAGACCAGATGCATTATAAGCAAATACTGCGACTACAATCGACGTTAAAACATAAAGAGCAAATGAAAAAAAAGAAATCAACTTATCTTTATCAATACTTTTTGATGCATCATTCTCTTCTTTAACTTTCTCAATACCAACCTCATAATCCTTTTTATTCTTCTCTAAGGCACTTTGCATTTGAACCATAGATTTCTCTAATGAGTCTAATTTGATAGATAAGCTTTCATTCTCCTTTTCCTTCTCATCTAACACTTTATACAAAATCTCTCTATCACTATCTTTCTGAACTATATCTTTCTTCAAAGAGGTTTCTGACTGTGATATATTGGTCAAAGCTTTTAGTGCTCTTTCTTTTAATTCTTTTTCCTTTTCAGCTTCAAGTTTTATCTTTTTTAAAGCATCAGCTCGTTCCGACTCCAATTCCTTTTGTTCAATTTCATAGTTTTCTTTAGCATTTCGAAGATAATCTTCAAAGTTTTCTTCATCTATATTAGAACTTGAAGCACCAACTTCATCCACAAGACTATAGATCGCCCTATCATTACAAATAATACTTTCATAAAGCTTAATTTTTTCAGGATTTAACTTTTTTAGAAACTTTTGGATTTTATGAAACACTTCCTTATGCATTTCCATTGCTCTAGCACATGAACCTATCAAGGTGAGTGATGAAATGTCTTCTCCTTGACCGCCATTCATTATCCACAAAAGCATGGCTAGTTTCTTTTCACTAAGAAGTGGTGTCATCTCTGGTTTATTAAATGCATCCATTTTATAAAGAACAGCATTTGATGTTTCTATTAAACTTGTATTTGGAGTAATTAGAAATGACCGTGACTCAGCAAAATTTTTCACTGAACAATAACCATGATCCATAACAACAAAAGCTATAGCCTCAGCATCATTATCTCTAGCCACATCATTTTTATACCAATGTAGAGATTGATATATCTTCTCTTTGAGCGATAGAGCCTTTTGCGATTGCAATTTACCTTTTAAGTCAACTACTGAGTGCTCTAAATTAAATCCATATTCTCTTTCAAGTATTTGAGCAATATTATTTTCTGTAGTTCTTGCATTTAATAAATTATCACCTCCTCTCCAGAGGTAAAGATCAAGATTTGTTTTTCTTCCACCTCTGTTATTGTAGTTATCTAAGGCTGATCTAATAGTAACTTTTGCCTCTTCAATATAACTCTTAGAAGTAGTAAGAATTCCTCCTAAAGATTTTATTTTTTCAACCAGCCCTCTTGAACATTCAACAGAATATTCGTCATTAAACCCCAGTATATCCAGTAAAATAGGAGCATCGATAAAAAACTTTTTCTCAGGAAACTTCTCTACATCAAGTCCAGGCTCTTTTAAACTAAGCACTACCTCAGATAAAATAGCACCTGAGTAAGCTTTATTAAGTGAATCTTTAAAATCTCCACCTTTTTCTTCAACCTTAGAAACAAACCTAGCAAAAGCATAGTTTAATATTGACTTTCCTTTATCTTTGCTGTCTTCCTCGTCTGAAATCTCATCAAGCCTATCAACTCTAGCTAATCTTTTAGAAAACTCATCAGAGAAATTGATATTTTTATAAGAAAAATTTGCATTATCAAATAATTTAATAGCAAAACTCTCAAATAAATCGAATATTTTACTTACTTGCTTATCCAAATGTTCGTTATCAATAACAGGAACATGGTCAATGATGTACTTCTCATCCCTTTTACCAGCTTGATGTAGATACAGAGCACCAGCTTCAGCCAATTTTGGAGCCATACTTTCTGCAACATAAGGATGCATTTCTATTCCATAAGTTTGCATTACTTCGTTACAAAAGTGCTTAGGGTTAAAATCTTGCCCCTCTTTTCCTGAAAGTATGGGAGTAAATAGAGGCAAAATTCCCTTAATTATATCTCCTGTTTGTGAAAACTGGTCATGCACCATTGCAAAGTGAAAAAGATGCTTACTTAGCATAAATATCCCTATAAAAATAATTACTTGTATATGCTGTTAATGTAACAAGAAAATCTAATTTATTAAAATATGCACAAACAAAAAAACCCGCTACCTTCCAGCAGCGGGTCTTTCTAACTCAATCCAACCAAAGGCCAATTAACCTTCGATCAAAATACGCAACATACGACGTAGTGGCTCTGCTGCACCCCAAAGTAGTTGGTCACCCACTGAGAAAGCGCTGATGTATTCAGGGCCCATATTCAGTTTACGGATACGACCGACTGGGATGTTTAGCGTACCAGTCGCAACAGTTGGAGTTAGTTGCTCCATAGTCGCTTGTTTGTCGTTTGGTACGACGTTAACCCATTGGTTGTGCTCAGCCAGCAAGCCTTCGATGTCCGCTACTGGGATGTCGCTGTTTAGCTTGATGGTGTACGCCTGGCTGTGTGAGCGCATCGCGCCGATACGTACACATAGGCCATCTACTGGGATTGGCTTGCCGTCGATGCCTAGGATCTTGTTACACTCAGCCTGTGCTTTCCACTCTTCACGGCTTTGGCCATTATCAAGTTGACTGTCGATGTAAGGAATCAAAGAGCCTGCTAGCGGTACGCCGAACTGATCAGTCGGAAGCGTACCCGAGCGCATTTTCTCTGCCACTTTACGGTCGATATCTAGGATCGCACTTGCTGGGTCAGCAAGTTCGTTGGCTACTTCTGCGTTAAGCAGACCAAATTGGTTTAATAGCTCGCGCATGTGACGGGCACCGCCGCCAGATGCTGCTTGGTATGTCATCGATGTCATCCACTCGATGTGACCTTTTTCGAAAAGACCACCTAGAGCAAGAAGCATCAATGAAACAGTACAGTTACCACCAACAAAGGTTTTAACGCCATCTTTTAGACCTTGTTTGATGACGTTTTGGTTTACTGGGTCTAGTACGATGATGGCGTCTTTTTCCATACGTAGAGAAGACGCCGCGTCGATCCAGTAACCGTTCCAACCAGCATTACGCAACTGTGGGTAAATCGCCTTGGTGTAATCGCCACCCTGACAAGTAATAATAACGTCCATTTTCTTCAATGACTCAATATCATTGGCGTCTTGAAGAAGCGGAATATCCTTACCAATATCCGGGCCAGCTTGGCCTGTTTGAGATGTCGAGAAGAACACTGGATCAATATGATCGAAGTCGCTCTCATCGCGCATACGTTGCATCAGCACAGAACCAACCATTCCGCGCCAGCCGACTAAACCTACAGTTTGTTTTGACATGGTCTTGTTACCTTTTTTTAGTGTGGGTCTACTCATACCAAGAGCAGTATCCCGAGTTAAGACTTAATTTTGATGAAATTAAGCGTTTAATGCAGCCAATACCGCGTCACCCATTTGTGACGTGCTGACTGTTTCGCCTCCCTGTGAGGCGATATCTGATGTACGTAGACCTTGGTCTAGTACTTTGCTCACGGCGTCTTCGATAGCGTCCGCGGCGTCTTTCGCATCAAGCGAGTAGCGTAGCATCATAGCAACAGAAAGGATCGTCGCCAATGGGTTTGCAATGCCTTTGCCCGCGATGTCGGGTGCTGAACCGTGACATGGCTCGTACATACCGCGACCTTCTGCGTTTAGAGAAGCAGAAGGTAGCATACCGATAGAGCCTGTCAACATGGCTGCCGCATCTGACAAAATGTCACCGAACATGTTGCCGGTTACCATTACGTCAAATTGCTTCGGCGCGCGCACTAGCTGCATCGCAGCGTTGTCCACTAGCATGTGTGACAATTCTACATCTGGGTACTCTTTAGCAACTTCTTCCATGATTTCTTTCCATAGAACCGTTACTTCAAGTACGTTTGATTTGTCGATTGAGCACACGCGCTTGTTACGCTGACGTGCTGCTTCAAAGGCAGAGCGGGCGATACGGCGGATTTCAGACTCGCTGTATACGTACGTGTTGAAGCCTTCGCGCTCGCCGTTTTCTAGCGTGCGGATGCCACGTGGTTGACCGAAGTAAATACCACCCGTCAACTCACGCACGATCAAGATGTCTAGACCCGCAACGATTTCTGGCTTCAAGCTTGATGCTTCTGCTAGTTGTGGGTAAAGAATCGCTGGGCGCAAATTGGCAAATAGCTCAAGGTTTGAGCGCAGACCTAGTAGGCCTTTTTCTGGGCGTACAGCCATGTCTAGACCATCCCATTTAGGGCCACCCACGGCGCCAAGTAGGATTGCGTCAGCCGCTTTGGCTTTGTCTAGGGTGACTTCTGGCAGTGGTGAGCCAGTTTCGTCGTAAGCCGAACCACCGACTAGTGCTGATTCGTGTTCCACGCCTAGATCAAATTTAGCGTTAACTGCGTCTAGAACGCGTACGGCTTGTTCTACGATTTCTGGGCCAATGCCATCACCTGGCAATACCAATACTTTTTTAGACATGTTGATTCCTTACAGTGAACGCGCTTGGAACAACCAAGGCGCGGTTTTCATTCGTTGCTCTTCGTACGCTTCGATCGCGTCCGCTTCTTGTAGTGTTAGGCCGATGTCGTCTAGACCGTTTAGCAAGCAGTGCTTACGGAAGGCATCCACTTCGAAGCTAAATTCTGCACCCGATGGTGAGATCACTTTTTGCGCTTCTAGGTCAATAGTCAGCTCGTAGCCTGGGTTCGCTTCCACATCTTTAAAAAGCTGATCCACTTCTGCTTCGGTTAAGACGATCGGTAGTAGACCGTTTTTGAAGCAGTTGTTGTAGAAGATATCGGCAAAGCTTGGCGCAATCACTGAGCGCATGCCGTAGTCGTCTAGTGCCCAAGGCGCGTGCTCACGGCTTGAACCACAACCAAAGTTGTTACGGGCTAGCAATACGCTGGCACCTTGGTAACGCTCTTGATTAAGTACGAAGTCTTTGCGTAGTGGGCGGCCAGTGCAATCTTGGTCTGGCTGACCTTCGTCTTCGTAACGTAGTTCGTCAAAAAGGTTTTTACCAAAGCCAGTACGCTTGATCGATTTCAAGAACTGTTTTGGGATGATCATATCGGTGTCGACGTTGGCCAAGTCTAATGGCGCTGCGATACCTGTGTGTTTTGTAAATGGACGCATCGCTAACTCCTACTGTTTAACCAATTCGTTTACGTCAACAAAGTGACCGGCAATTGCAGCGGCTGCCGCCATCGCTGGGCTCACCAAGTGCGTACGACCGCCAAAGCCTTGGCGACCTTCAAAGTTACGGTTTGAGGTTGAGGCACAGTGCTCACCTTGACCCAACTTATCAGCGTTCATGGCAAGACACATAGAACATCCCGGCTCGCGCCACTCAAGACCTGCTTCAGTGAAGATTTTGTCTAGGCCTTCTTTTTCCGCTTGGGCTTTGACCACACCAGAGCCTGGTACCACGATCGCTTGCTTCAAGCTCTCAGCCACTTTACGGCCTTTGACAACGTCTGCCGCAGCGCGTAAGTCTTCGATACGAGAGTTAGTACAAGAACCGATAAATACGCGGTCTAGGGTAATGTCAGCAAGAGTTTTCTTGCCTTCTAGGCCCATGTATTTCCAAGCACGTGCGTAACCTTCGCGAGTCACTGGATCAGCTTGATCTTCAGGACGTGGAATGTCTTGGTCGATGGCAATAACCATTTCTGGAGACGTACCCCAAGTCACTTGTGGTTTGATGTCGGCGCCATTTAGCACAACCACTTCATCAAACTCGGCATCGCTATCAGACACTAGGTCTTGCCATGCTTCGACGGCCATCTTCCAGTGATCACCTTTCGGCGCGTAAGGACGGTTGGCAACGTAGTCGATGGTGGTTTGGTCTACCGCGATCAAACCTACACGTGCGCCGGCTTCGATAGCCATGTTACACACGGTCATACGACCTTCCATTGATAGCGACTGAATCGCTTCACCGCCAAACTCGATCGCAAAGCCCGTACCGCCCGCGGTACCGATTTTACCGATGATCGCTAGTACAACGTCTTTTGCGGTGACGTATGGCGACAATTTGCCGTCCACGCGCACTAGCATGTTTTTCATTTTCTTCTGAACTAGACACTGAGTCGCTAGTACGTGTTCCACTTCCGACGTACCGATACCGTGTGCTAGTGCACCAAATGCACCGTGTGTAGAGGTGTGCGAGTCACCACATACGACCGTCATGCCTGGTAGTGTTGCGCCCTGCTCCGGCCCAACCACGTGCACGATACCTTGGCGCATATCGGTCATTTTGAATTCTGTGATGCCGAATTCGTCACAGTTATCGTCCAAGGTTGTTACTTGGATTTTCGACACTGGGTCGGCGATACCGTTGACACCGCTCTTACGCTCCTCGACAGTTGTCGGTACGTTGTGATCCGGTGTTGCAAGGCTTGAAGTCAAGCGCCATGGCTTACGGCCGTGCATACGCAGACCTTCAAACGCCTGTGGAGACGTTACTTCGTGTAGTAATTGCAAGTCGATGTAGATTAGTGCACTACCATCGTCGCGCTGTTGAACAAGGTGGCTGTCCCACAACTTGTCGTATAATGTTTTACCTGCCATTGCTTTCTCTCCTACATAAGCATTGCGTTATAGTACTGTGTGCTCTTAAATTACTCCAATTCATATTTTTCATGTTTTGGATAATTTTTTGGAATCATGGACATTCAAGAGCTTTTGACCTTTATTAAGGTTGCTGAGACCCAGTCGTTTTCTGAGGCCGCTGCCGCGCTGTTTGTTACTCAGCCTGCGGTGAGTAAGCGCATTGCCGCGCTTGAGAGCAACCTTAATGTAAAACTGTTTGATCGCATTGGCCGCACCGTGCATCTGACCGAAGCCGGTATCCGCTTGCTGCCCAAGGCGAAACGCATCGCCGACGATCTGACCGACATCAAGCGTAGCATGTCGTTGCAGATGGAAGATGTCTCGGGCGAACTGCATATTGCCACCAGTCACCATATTGGCTTGCACCGCTTGCCCGAGACGCTTAAACGCTTTCAGCAGACTTACCCTGAAGCCGAGATCAAAATCGATTTCACCCAATCCGAAGACGCGCACCGCCAAATACTAAAAGGCGAAGCCGAGCTTGGCATCATTACCCTCTCTGGCCAACGGGAAGAGAATCTCAACGCCATTCCGATTTGGTCTGACCCGCTTAAGTGTGTGGTCAGTGTCGATCATCCGCTGGCCAGCAAAACCCGTGTCGATGTGGTCGAGCTGTCAAAATACCCGTGCGTGCTGCCTCACGAGAATACTTTTACGCGCCAGATCGCAGAGCAAGTGTTTGCCGTCAATGGCGTGCGGCCGCAAGTGAAGATGAACACCAACAACCTAGATACGCTGGCGATGCTGGTCAGCATTGGCTGGGGCTGGTCGTTGATCCCTTCAACGGTGGTCAACGAGCAATTAGTGGTAGTGGATTTACCGGCGCTAAACGTCGAGCGCGACTTGGGCGTGGTGCATCATAAGCAACGTACCTTAAGTCGAGCGGCGACCGCTTTTATTAAGCTTTTACAGGAACTGGCTGAAAATTAATGATGCAACCCCAGAACTTGCACACTATTCCAGCTAAAAAACGCCAGAAGCATGCTAGGGTTGAGGTATAGCGACTTTGATAACAAGGAGATGGGCATGACTCAACGAGATACGGATTGGTGGCGCGGTGCGGTCATCTATCAGATTTACCCACGCAGTTTTAAAGATTCTAACGGTGATGGCATCGGCGATCTGCCAGGCATCACCGAAAAAATGCCCTACATAGCGTCATTGGGCGTCGATGCCATTTGGCTATCGCCGTTTTTTACCTCGCCAATGAAAGACTTTGGCTACGATGTCTCGGACTATTGTGATGTCGATCCCATCTTTGGCGAGCTCAAGGACTTCGACGATCTGATCGCCAGCGCGCACGAGCACAATATTAAGGTCATCATTGACCAAGTGCTGAACCACACTTCTGATCAACACCCTTGGTTTAAAGAATCGCGCACTAGCCGTGATAATGACAAAGCCGATTGGTACGTATGGGCAGAAGCCAAACCGGATGGCTCAGCGCCTAACAATTGGCTGTCGGTATTTGGCGGCCCTGCGTGGCGCTGGGACAGTCGTCGCCGTCAGTACTATCTGCATAACTTCCTACACAGCCAGCCGGATCTTAACTTCCATAATCCAGCCGTGGTCGATGCGCTATTGGAAACAGTAGAATTTTGGCTTAAGCGCGGTGTCGATGGTTTTCGTTTGGATACCGCCAATTACTTCTACCATGACACGCAATTGCGCGATAACCCACCGCGCGAAGAAGTGGCGGAAGGCAGCATCGGCGTCAGTGAAGAAAACCCTTATGGCTATCAGCTACACCTGTACGATAAATCCCAACCGGAAAACATTGGCTTCTTAAAACGCTTACGCGCCCTGCTCGATCAATACCCAGGTAGCACTACGGTAGGTGAAGTGGGCTGTGATTTTTCACTAAAAACCATGGCCGAATACACCCAAGGCAACGACAAACTGCATATGTGCTATTCGTTTGATTTGCTGACCCATGACAACACCATGACTCACGTGCATAAAACCATGACTACGATTGAGGAAGGTTTGGGCTCGGGTTGGCCCTGCTGGTCGATGAGCAACCATGATGTGGAGAGGGTTGCCTCGCGCTGGAATCACGGCCAAGCCTGCAATGCCAAGAGCAAGGTGTTTATGGCCATGCTGCTGTCATTGCGTGGCAGTGTGTGTTTGTACCAAGGCGAGGAGCTTGGTTTGCCTGAGGCCGAGCTTGAGTATCATCAGTTGGTCGATCCTTATGGCATTACCTTCTGGCCGGATTTCAAAGGTCGTGATGGCTGTCGTACACCGATGCCGTGGGAAAACCACCCTACAGGTGCTTTCTCCACTAGCCGCGAACCTTGGCTGCCGATCAATGATCAGCACTTGGCGATGGCGGTGTCCGAGCAAGAAGGCGATCGTCACTCCGTGCTGCACGCGTATCGTGACTTTTTGCACTTCCGCCGTCATCACTCGGCACTGATCAGCGGCAACATTGAATTTTTGTACAGTGATCGTGATGTGTTGATCTTCTTACGCGAAGACGATCAAGAAACGCTGTTGGTGGGCGTCAATGCCAGTGAGCAGGGGCATATTTCGGGTGTAATGGAATACACAGTGACAGATGTGATTTTACCTGAAGGTCTGCGCACCGGAGTGTTTGAGCATAATAAGCTGGTCTTGCCGTCTAATTCGGTCTATATCGGCGCCATTAATTAAGCTTCACTTCAGACACAAAACACGTCAGGCACAAAAAAAGCCACTTGCTTAGCAAGTGGCTTTTTTATAACGCTTAGGTAATCGTGGGATTACATGAATGCGTTGTCTGTCACTGTGTGGTCGGTTTCGTCTTTCACGCCTTTAAGGCCTGGGACTTTGTCGATCAGCGTTTTCTCAACGCCTTCTTTTAGCGTCAAGTCTACTGCACTACAACCTTGGCAACCGCCGCCGAATTGCAATACCGCAACCGGACCTTCGATGACTTCAACTAAGCGTACTTCACCACCATGTGCCGCTAGGCCTGGGTTGATGTCTGAGTACAGCACGTAGTTGATTTGATCTTCGATCGGGCTGTCTGGGCTAACCTTAGGCATTTTTGCGTTGGGCGCTTTAATCGTCAGCTGGCCACCCATTTTCTCTGTGGCGTAGTCAACAAAAGCTTCGTCTAAGAAAGGTACTGAATTCACTTCAAGGTAAACGCGTAGCTTTGGAAGATCCAAACGCTCATCAGACTCGATAACTTCGTCTGGACGACAGTATGCAAGACAAGTCTCAGCGTACGGTGTGCCCGGTTGCTGGATGAACATGCGTACAGCCATGCCCTCAATGCCCTGTTTGTCTAAAAGACCTGATAGATACTCTTGCGCACTGTCAGTAATCGTAATGTTCATACTCACCCTTATTGAAACGTGTGATGTTCTATATGGGGCTATGGTAACTCACTCTCAAGGCAAAACAGAAGACCAAGTAAAAAACTAAGGTATTTTTTCGCATTTTGGTAATAACCATGGTCGCCTTTAGTCTAATTATTTTTAAAGATATAGATAAATATTCATTTTAGGAATAACGGATTTTTGGTAGATTTAGTCTACCTAAGAATTTATACAACAACGGTTCAGTCTTTTATGTATCAATACGACGCAATTGACCAGCAGCTAGTGGAAGAGCGTGTTGCGCAGTTTCGCGATCAAACTCGCCGCTACCTGAATAACGAGCTGAAGGAAGAAGAGTTTCTTCCTTTGCGCTTGCAAAACGGCCTTTACGTGCAGCGCTACGCGCCAATGCTACGTATCGCCATCCCTTACGGTATGGTGTCTAGCAAGCAGCTTCGCCTTCTTGCGGACATTACGCGCCGCTATGACCGTGGTTACGGCCACTTCAGTACGCGCCAAAACCTTCAGTTAAACTGGCCTAAGCTTGAAGATGTTCCAGACATCTTAGAAGAGCTAGCGACGGTAGAAATGCACGCCGTACAAACCAGTGGTAACTGTATCCGTAACACCACAACTGACCAGTACTCTGGTGTGATCGCCGACGAGGTCGCTGACCCACGCCCTTACTGTGAGTTGATTCGTCAGTGGTCTACATTCCACCCTGAATTTGCGTTCTTACCACGTAAATTCAAGATTGCGGTATGTGCGACAGAGTCAGCTGACCGTGCCGCGGTACAAGTACATGACATCGGTCTACACCTGAAGAAAAATGACGCTGGCGAAATCGGCTTCAAAGTTTTGGTCGGTGGTGGCCTAGGTCGTACGCCAATGATCGCTGAGACCATCAGTGACTTCATTCCGCGCGCAGACCTACTGACGTACCTTGATGCGATCATCCGTGTTTACAACCAACACGGTCGTCGTGACAACAAGTACAAAGCACGTATCAAGATCCTAGTGAAAGCACTGGGTATCGAAGAATTCCGTAAGCGCGTTGATGCTGAGTGGGAACACCTACGTGGCACTGAAAGCACGGTACCAATGAGCGAGTTCGATCGCCTAGCAAGCTTCTTTACTGAGCCAGAGTACGAAGCCCTAGAAGATCAACCAGCAGAATTAACCGCTAAGCTTGCAGAAAGCAATGGCTTTGCTCGCTGGTACGAGCGCAACACGTTTGATCACAAGAAACCAGGCTACCGCATCGTTACGCTATCGCTTAAAAAGCCAGGCCAAGCGCCAGGTGATGCGACAGCTGATCAAATGGAAAAAGCCGCTAACCTTGCAGATCAATACAGCTTCGGTGAGCTACGTGTAAGCCACGAGCAAAACCTTGTATTGGCAGACGTGCGCCAAGATCAATTGATCGAGCTTTGGGAAGCAGCTAAAGAAAACGGCTTCGCTACACCAACGCTAGGCCTGCTAACAGACATGATCTGTTGCCCAGGTGGCGATTACTGTGGTCTTGCCAATGCGAAATCGATCCCGATCGCTGAGCAGATCCAACAGACGTTTGACAACCTTGATTACCTATACGACATCGGCGAAGTAGATCTAAACATCTCTGGCTGTATGAACGCATGTGGTCACCACCACGTGGGTAACATCGGTATCCTAGGTGTTGATAAGAAAGGCGAAGAGTTCTACCAAGTATCACTTGGTGGTGCATCAGGTCACGATGCGTCGATCGGTAAGATCTTGGGCCCCTCTTTTGCTCAAGAGCAAATCGGTGACGTGATCCAGAAGATCATCAATGTCTATGTAGACAGCCGTACCGAAGAAGAACGCTTCATCGATACATTCCGTCGCATCGGTATCAAACCATTTAAAGAGGCCGCATATGCCAAAGCTGATTAAAAACGGCGAGATCGTCGACAACACATATGTATGGCAACAAGACGCTGATGCTACAGCGACTGAAAATGCTATCGTGCCAATGCAAAAATGGTTAGATAACCAAGAGACGATTGGTAAAGTGGCAGGCATCTGGATCGACGCGGGCGAAGGCGTTGAACCACTTGCTGACGTGGACCTTAGCCAATTTGACGTGATCGGCGTGAACTTCCCAAGCTTCATGGATGGCCGTGGTTTTAGTTACGCTCGCCTACTGCGCGAACGCCTAAACTATGACGGCGAAATCCGTGCCCTAGGCAACTTCATGGCAGACCAACAGGGTTACCTGATCCGTTGTGGCGTCAACAGCTTCGAGTTTGCAGAAGACGTTAACCTAGACATCGCACTGACACTGAATAAGCCATTTAGCGTGGCTTACCAAGGTGATGTGGCGGATCCTCGCCCAGTATTCTTGCGCCGCGGTTAATCCTAAGCGTATTAAAAAAGCCGAGCATCTTGCTCGGCTTTTTTGTGCCTGTCATTTAACACCAGAGAATTTAGGTATCGACGCTCTGGGCCGAGTCATCCGTGGTCGACTCAAACAAGCCTTCAAACTGATTATTGTAGGCATCTAAAAACGCATTACTCACCGTGTTTTTGATGGTTTGCCAAGTGCTAACACTCGGATCATCCAACGAACCATTAAACTCCACACGCGTCGCTAGACGATCGCTATCGCCATTGGTCAGAAGCCCCGACAAGCCGCCACTTAGACCTTCCCAAGCGAGCTGAAAAGGATTCTTGCCCTGCTCGACGACGTCTTGCTCCCAGTCGAAGATATCGACGTTTTTGAACAGCGGCTTCACATAGCCTGTCAGCTCGGAGTCTTTGGCTTCCATTTCCATCACCACTTCACCGGTACCGCCTTTAAAATCGAGCGAAGCATAGGCTTTGGCCAAATCATTTAACATCGGCAAACTGAGCTCCTCACAGCGCAGCGCGACAATGAAATCACCTTGTGCAAAAGGATCGAATTGCGCGTTGGCCTTTAGCTTGGCATCGTTGAGCGCTTTGGCTTTGACATCCAAGCTGGCCACACGGCCCGCGCCATTATCGACATTGGTAAGGTTCGTCAGTGTGGCGTTGATGTCATTGACCTGAATGTTTACTGGTGGCTCTGACTCGAAATTACGAAACGCGATCAGCCCTTGGTACACCTCAATTTGGTTAATGGTAATCGGCGTTAACTCGTTGACCACATCGCGCCACTCGGTGCCGTTACCTGACTGATCTTTTTGTGCGTCTTCACTGTCGACAAAGTTCACTTGCGGCTCGTAAAACGCCAGGTCAGCCACCACTTTACCTTTAAACAATGCCGACCAACTGAGGGCAATATCGATTTCACGGGTACGGAAAAACGGTACTTGCTTGGTGCCTTCTACCTTCACAATATCCAAATCATGAACTTGATAAGCGCCTCGATAGAGCGACAGGCTTACATGGTCGATGTGACCACGGTAATCCCCAAGATCTGCTAAGCGCTTATTTAAAAAGCTAGTGACCCAGTACGGTAAAGCAAGATGTACGATGATGATCAAGGCGGCGAAGACGGCAAACACCCAGATCCAAGTCTGTTTGGCTTTTTTGGTCATAATAAGACTCCTTTCTAAGTCCTATTACTGTAGTGGGCTTGGTCATTGCCGAGCAAACCCTGCCAAGTAAAAGGCTAAACAATGATGCATTGTTTACACAGTGGCTGACCGATTGTGAAATTGTGGGCAATTTTAGACACAAAAGCCGAGCGCAAGGCTCGGCTTTGTAGATGAAAACTAGCAGTTGAACAGCTAATAAAACGATCAGTCGCCTTTCATGTGTTCGCTGTTCACCACATGGAAAATCGGATACAAGATGTCGGCACCCAAGATTTTAGAACGCTCTGGTGACCAGCCTACCACTTCGTCTGGTAAGTTTTGGTTATCTTTAAACGGCATTTCTAGGGTCAAAGACAAGCAGCGGTAAGTATTGCCAACCCACTTCGAAGCGACGGTAAGTGTCTCGTCGCCATAGCGGACGTTTTCATAGCCAATCTCTGCTTGGAAGTCAGGGCTGACTGCAGTAAAGATGTCTTCAAACAAGGCTTCCATATCCGCCATGCGCTGGTCGTAGTTGGGCACACCTTCACAACCATCAACAAAGTTTACCGGCAGAGTTTCATCACCATGAATATCCAAAAACATGTCGACGCCGGTTTCAGACATTTTCTTTTGCACCGCAAGCACTTCAGGGCTGCGTTCATCACTGGCACGCTTCCACTCGCGATTTAGGTTGATCCCTTTGCTGTTGACGCGCAAGTTGCCATGCACTGCGCCATCTGGGTTCATGTTGGGCACCACGTAGAAGCGACACTTTTCCAACAACGCGCGAGCGATCGGGTGCGATTCGTCAAATAAGCGTTCCAACAGGCCTTCAACAAACCATTCGGCCATGGTTTCCCCTGGGTGCTGGCGCGCAATGACCCAGATATTTTTCGCCAAACCTTGGGTTTTACTCACCTCAAGCATGGTGATGTCGCGACCTTCTGCGGTTTCACCAATATGATGGGTAATGCAGTCAGCGTAGTTTGCCGCCCAAGCCACCATATCTAAGTGGCGTTCGTAGCTGTAAGGCGCGAAGTAGGCGTAGTAGACGCTGTCTTGATCCGGCGTATGTTGAATCTCTAGCACGCCGTCTTCATAGGTCGTCGGCACACGGAACCAATACTCGCGATCATAAGACGCAACGGCTTCATAGCCGTCCCAGCCTTCAGCAAACGCGGCATCGGCTGCGTTCTCAAAGCGAATGACACAGTTTTCACCCATGCCGCCCTGCAATCGAAAGTAAAACCACTGATAAAAATCTGAGTTTGTATCTTTAGGGATGTTTACTCTAATATTGTCGGGGTCTTTGGCGTCAATCACTTCTATGTTACCGCCATCAAAGTAACTGCTGATCTTGAGTCGGCTAGTCATTCACTCTTCCTTAACGCTGGGCTGTTAATTTAATTATGGCAAGTTTACCGATATTCATTAGCGCTGTCGCTAATTCTCCCGACGAACCACACTTTCCTTTGCTATTTACTTGGTCGACACACGATGGCCAAGTCAAAGAAGTGCTGATTACTCCAGACGACGACTGGCTGCACGACCACAGCATTGAGCCCAACCTACAAAACCTAGACGAGCAACAACTCTACGAGTTTGGCTATGAGGCTCAAGACATCCTCAACGAATGGGCCACCGAGCTCGATACCGATGTGCTGTACGCGGTCGACGTGGACATGGTTCAGGCCGTTGTAGAAACTCTTTATGACACCAAGGGCCTAGATCCTGCTTTTGAGGTCCTGAGCGTCGAGCATTGGTTTAATGAGCGCGATGTTAATCTACATCAAGCACGTCAAGACAGTGGCGATGAGACACCACTTAACCTACTAAGCCCCGATGAGCAAATCATTCACTTGCTGCAATTGGCCGCTAATCATGAGCTGCTGGATCTGTCTGAACTTGAGCAGCTAGAATAACTCCAAAAAGTAACGCCAGAAATAGTCACTATAAGCACAAACCGCTGGCCTAATTTGGCTTGGCTACCTAGAGTATTGCTATCAATGTAATGCTCTAGGAACCTTATTATGAAAGACATCCTGCCCGATCTTTGTGACCTCTACCCCACTCATGTACAAATTGCTGAGCCGATCTTTCAAGACTTCGGCGGACGCGATCACTTCCATGGCGAAGCCGTCACTGTGTATTGCTTTGAAGACAACAGCAAGGTACGTGAGCTAGTGCAATCGCCTGGCCAAGGCAAAGTCTTGGTGGTGGATGGCGGTGGCAGTAAGCGCCGTGCGTTACTCGGCGATATGCTGGCAGAGAAAGCCGCTGAAAACGGCTGGGAAGGTATTGTGATCAATGGTGCAATTCGCGATGTGGCGGCGCAAGCAAAGGTCAATCTAGGGCTGAAGGCCTTGTGCGCGCACCCGATGCCGACCGAAAAGAAAGGCTTGGGCGAAGTCGGCAAAACGGTCCATTTTGCGGGTATCACTATCGCCCAAGGGGATCATGTCTACGCCGACTGCAATGGGTTGCTCGTGGCGAAACAACCCCTTGCCCTGCCGTAACGGCTAATCCGCTAGATAGTAAGTGATCGTCGAGACAACTCGGACATTTTTGATGTGCGGGTTGTTTTGGTCACGATCATTGATCGAAAACTGCCCTTGAGAAGCTCGCTTAATTTTGCCGAGCTTGCTATTGGAATCCGCGGCAAATTTCTCGCCCACTTCGCGAGCATTTTGCGTCGCTTGCTCGATCATTTCAGGCTTAATGTCATTAAGGCCCGTGTACAGATAATCGGTACGGGTTTGGTAGCTGTCGCCCGATAGCACGATACCTTGTCGACCCAGTGCAGAAAGCTGACTTTGCGCCGCGCGGACTTGATCAATCTTATTGCTATAGACCGTTACCTTTTGCACCGCATTGTAGCGAAATTCAGCGCCCGAATTATTGCCATATTGCTGAGCTAGCTTATCAACGATCATCGGCGGATTAATGGTAATTGCTTCTTCACTGATTTGATTATCGGCTAAAAAAGCTGCTACTTTGGCGGTATTGTCTTCTACTTGGGCGTATAACCCCTCAAGGTCGTTTGAGGCGACGGTAAATTGAATCGGCCAAATGGCCACGTCCGCTTGCACTTCACGCTCAGCCAAACCTTTTACCGTGACACTGCGCTCATAAGATTTGAGATCGTTGGCGGTGCCATTGATGAGCCAGCCTAAAGCTAAAGCACCCACGACCAAACTGGCGCCTAAAACACCTGCGCTTTTTATATTCATACTATTCCCTATTGTTTGTTGCTAACCCAGCATTATGAGCGCAACACACGTCAATTTGACTACAAAATTCCATAAAAAAAGGGAAAGCACATGCTTTCCCTTCGTAAAGTCATCTAGATGATCAGCTCTGCTTAACAGCAGACTTACCCTAAAGATAGTCCAATCGGCAAGGTTTCGCCAACCAAACGCGACAGCTCAGCATCAGTAAATTCTGCCGTCGACTCAAGACGTTGTTGCCACTGACTTGGGCACTTATCCTTCTTAAGCTTATTAGCGACTTTTTTACGTAATGACTGCAGCTCTGGTGACGCGTCGCCGATGCCTGGCTGAACCATCAGCACGGCAGCCAGCCCAGCTTGCTTACGCTTCTTCCAGTCTTCTTTAAGAGCGACTTCGGTCAGCTTCACAGCGGTAGCATCATCAAGCTGATGCGCTTCATCATTAAGCAGCAAGCGACGCGACGCCATACGACCAATCGCCCACCACGCCGTATCAGGCTCTGACGACTTCTGTAAACGCTTCACCAACCAATCAATGGCCTCTTGTTTACGCTCTTGTGGCAAGCGCTCTAACGCGCCCACCATTCGAATCATGTCATCGCTGGACTTGGTCGTTAATGCCTTTTGTTTTTCACGCGAACGCTGACCCGCTGGCGAATAATACTGGGCAAATTGCTTGTATAAGCCTTCTTGCATGGCTGGCGTTAAGCCACCGGCAATACGGCGATACAAAGTCCAATGCTGACCCCAAACCGGGGCGTTGTCATGCTTTGGTCCTTGCTTAGTGGCATTAAGTGTCTGCTCGACGCGCGCCTCATCGCCAATCGCACCAAAACCTGGACGCAGACAGAAGCCAATCAACTGTAGCCATTGGCGCTCATGTTGGGCCGATTTGGTACGTCCGCTTTTAACGGCGATTAACTTATCAGCCAAACGACGCGACGTTGCCAAGGTCCAATCTTCACGATCGCCCAGTAAACGGTCCATGTCTTGTTTAAGTGACTTGACCAAATCTGGGTATTCTTTCTGGCCTGCGGCTGAGAAGCATTTGACTAAGTGCTCTTCAGCTTGGCCCATATTGGCGTGCAACTGACCTTCGCCTTGCTCACCCATTGACTCATCACGGGCTTTGCTGACACCGAATTGCAGTGTCCAGTCTTGTCCTGATACCTGATTCACCAGATCGACTTTGAGCAAGCCCACCTCGGTCATGGTAGCGTGCAATACCACGCTGACAGTGCCTGAATCAGATTGACCGTCAAGCTCAGTGACCAAGTTAGAGACAAAGTGCAGACCTTTGTCGTCAGCCTTAAGCTCGCCCACCTCACACTCTAGGTGATCATCACAGCGGTACAATGGGAATTGCACTTGCTGCCCCATTTGCACCTTAAACGCTTGTGACAAGGTGATGCGCTCTTGCTTAGGCGTGCCCTTTGGCAACAAGCCAACAAATTGACCATCGGCCAATTGCAACAACAAACTATGCGGCACACCACTTTCGATGCGCGCCGTTTCACCTGCTAGCGAGCGAATGTACTGAGCGGCACCTTTGGCGACAGCATCGTTAGGCTCTGAAGAGTCGCAGATGATCAATGGCTGATCGGACCATTGATGCAGCTGATCCAACACACGGGATTTAAGTAAGGCGCTGTTGAATAAGCCACCATTAAACAGCACCGCATCCGGCATAGAGCTGCCGGTTGCCGCTTCAATCTCAGCTTGGTGAGCACGCAAAAAGGCTGCTAGATGGCGCGTAAACGCCGCATCACTTTCGTAAGGCAAGCCAAGGGTATGCACAGCGTAATCGGACTTTTGCACCTCGGCGCTCAACGCCTCTAAAGGCAAAAAGCCCACTTCCACTTGCTCAACTAATTGAGCGCGCTCAACGGTAAATTTCTGCGAGCCACCAATCAGACGACTGCCGCCACCTAATACCGTTAAAGTCGTCGACTCTGGCGCATCATCGCCCAGTAGCAGCTCTTTGGCTTTACGTGTTTGCTGCACCAGTGCGGCAAGACGCGAAGCGGACAGCGCTGATATCTGGCGTGGATCAAGCTGATACGCTAAGGCTTGGTCGAGATTATCACCGCCTAATAAAAGGTGGTCACCCACGGCAACGCGTTTGAGGGCCGTTTTACCTTGCGCGGTTTGCTGGATGCGCACCAAGCTAAAGTCAGTGGTACCACCACCGATGTCGACCACTAGCAACATGTTGCCTTGCGCCAAGACATCTAGATTGTCTTGATTACGGATAAAGTGATAACACGCCGCTTGAGGCTCTTCGAGTAGATACAAGTCACCAAAGCCTGCTTGCTGTGCTGCCTCTAAGGTCAACGCACGAGCCTCTTCATCAAACGACGCTGGCAATGTTAGGGCAACGTCTTGACGCTCAATCGGTGCGTCAGCAAAAGCGTGATTCCAAGCAGATCGGATGTGCGCCAAGATATACGCACTGGCATCCAAAGGGCTCACTTTACGAGCGGCTTCACTGCCCCATGGCAAAATCGCCTCACGACGATCTACTTGGCGATGACTCAGCCAGCTTTTGGCACTTTGCACCAACTGACCAGAGCGACGTTGACCTAGCTCTAAGGCGCCATGACCGACGATCAAATCCGTGGCTTGGCCACGCCAAGGCAAAACCGGCTCAATCTTACCGATTTCGTCTTTGGCAAGCAGATACACCGCACTTGGCAAACGCGTCGACGGACGCACTGAGCCATCCGCCATAAACTGTGGAATGTCTAATAAACGAGGCTCGACATCACCAGGGGCGAAATATGAGACCACGCAATTAGTGGTGCCTAAGTCGATACCAATGCGATAACGAGCATTCGACATTAGGACTCCCTAACTTGGAACTCAATCGTCCAAGTAAGATCAGAATTGACATCGTGTGCTTGCAGCAACAACAAACCAAGCTCAGTCACGCGCGATGACAACACTACACGCACCATATCGCCCTCGTTGTAATGCCCTGCATCCAATGAAATCGATAAAGGACTTAGCTCAGTTAAGGCTGGTACCGAGAAGGATGCAATCACTTTACCTAAGCTATCGGCTTCGGCATTTTGTGATTGGAAGAAGCGGAACGTAACACGCTCACCGACCACCAATGAAAACTCATTCGGTAGCATCTGCTCTTCTGAGCCTTCTTCTAAACCAAACGGTGCCACACATAAGGCATCAACAGGTGGTGCCATTCCAGGGATCGCTGGCATAGGGCTGGCAACACCAATGTAATAGTTTGCCGCTAAGCCGCTTTTAACTTTTACACCGCCTTCAAGCTGTACTTTTTCGTAGTACGCCGCACCTTGCGCCACCGCGTGATCGAGGTGAGCAGGCTTAAGCATCACTAGCTCAGTGTGCTCACCTAGCATTTGCTGCAAACGCTGCTCGATCAAGTCGCGGATTGGCTGTGCATTGAATACACCACCGTTTAGCAGAACCTTGTTTGGCACCACTTCAACGTTGGCGAGGAACTCTGAAATATGACGCGTAATCGCAGGATCCGCTTCGTAATCCAAGTTAATGGACGCAAAACCCGCACGCTGAGCCGTTTGAGCACGCTCACCCAACTGCACTTCAGGGAAGAATCCAGCCAGCAACTGTTGCTGCACGTCGTCTTGGGTTAGTGTGGCTTTGATGCTGTTGTTAAACAGGCTACGACCACGGCTTGGCACCACAACGGTCGCTTCACTGACGTCTTGATTACCCAGCAGGCGCTCTTTGGCTTCGCGGCAGGCTTGGGTCAAACCTGAGATTTGCCACGGCTCAAGCTGCGTGCCTTGCTGCGCTAACTGCCCTGCCAAATGGTAAGTCAGCGCCATGTCCATGTTGTCGCCGCCCAATAGAATGTGACGACCTACTGCCACACGCTCAAGGCCTAGACTGCCATCTTGGTCCACGGCTTGGATCAAAGACAAATCGGTGGTACCACCGCCCACGTCCACCACTAGGATGTGATCGTCGACGTTGAGAGATTCAGTCCATTTAGGTTGGTCAGCCAACCAAGCGTAAAACGCCGCCAATGGCTCTTCGATTAAACGCGCTCGTAAACCGGCTTTTTGCGCTGCGTCTTCGGTGATCGCGCGGGCTGCTGGATCAAATGAGGCTGGCACTGTAATGACCACATGTTGCTCAGCCATCGGCGCATCAGGAAATTGATGATTCCAAGCATTAACCAAATGCTCGATGTACCACTCGGTCACTTGTGCCGGTGACACTTTATCCACTTCTTCCAGTGCGTCGACAGGCAAGACTTGTTCGTCTGCTTTAACACGAGCATGGCATAGCCAGCTTTTAGCACTTTGCGCCATACGCCCTTGAGACTTAGCGCCCAGTTCACGTGCTAAGGCGCCGACGATGACGTCCACCTTGCCCCACGGCAAATGGCGGTCACTTTCTAAAAACTCGCTGGCATGCGGAAAATAAGCAAAGGATGGTAGCAATGGCAACGACTCAACACGGCCTGGTGCCGTCAGCTGTGGAATCGTTAATTGTTGCAGTGCGCTGTCTTCACCCTGTTCAGCATAGAAGATAGCCGAATGGGTTGTACCAAGGTCGATACCAATAAAATACTGAGCCACTTATACCTCCACTTCGGCTGGCGCTAAAATATGCAAGCCATCCGTGTTGGAGACTTTTGGCAGATTTGTCGCTGTCACTTGCCAACCAGGATGGATCAGAGTGCCTGAATAAGGACCATCACCTTGCACGCGACCTTCAAGCTTAATGGCCTTAGGGTCGTAATCGGCCGCCACTTCGATGCGGCTGTTTTCCGGTGCATCATTAACCACATCTACGGTGAAGTATTGGCTCACAACTTTCGCGCAACCACTGTGAATTTGACGCGCCGCCGCACCTACGTCAGCGTCGCTGTAGCCGTCGATGCTTTCTTTAACGAAATCGATAAAGCGCGCTTCTTGCTGTAGTAATTGCAAAAGCTGTAGTGCACCGTCTTCGTTGACGGTATCAAGCTTGGGCGCTTGCACCTCGACTTCTTTGACCACTTCGACGGTTTTAGTAATAACTTGTGGCTCGACTTCAGAAGCAAACTTCTGACCGTCGCTGACCGCCGCACAGCGACCTGCGTAGTCGCCATTGCCCATATATTTGAAAAACTGGCCAAACGCGCCAAAAAAGCGCGACACAAAGCCGATGGTTTTAATATCTTCTGCCATAATCGTTATCCGTTTTGCATTTCTTCTAACTCGACCCAGCGTTCCATCGCGTTTTCGAGCGCTTGTTCTGTTTCGGTTAGTTGTGCCAGCGTCGCTTGGACTTGCTCTTGATCGCCGGCGTAAAAGTCGGCCGCAGACGTCACCTCGGCCAATCGCTCTAGCTCGTCTTCTAGCTTGGCGATGGTTTCAGGCATGTTGTCCAGCTCACGCTGATGTTTGTAGCTAAGCTTGCTTTTCACTTTTGCCGGCGCCGGTTTTTTCTCAACCTTCTCAACCTTCTCAGCTTTCTTTTCTGCTTTGACTGGCTTGTCGACCTCTTGGCTCGATTCCTCTGGGAATTTACCACCTTGGCGCAACCAATCCTCGTAACCACCGACGTACTCACGTACGACACCGTCACCTTCAAAGGCGATGGTGCTGGTCACAACATTGTCTAGGAACGCACGGTCGTGGCTCACTAACAGCAAGGTGCCGTCGTAGTTCATTAGCAACTCTTCGAGTAGCTCAAGTGTTTCCACGTCTAAGTCGTTGGTCGGTTCGTCCATCACCAACAAGTTGGCTGAACGAGTAAACAACTTCGCCAGCAGCACACGGTTACGCTCGCCCCCTGACAAGGCTTTGACCGGCGTACGCGCACGCTCAGGCGGGAACAAGAAATCCTGCAGGTAACCAATGATATGGCGATTCTGTCCGTTAATTTCTAGGGTGTCTTTGCCTTCGCCGACGTTATCGGCCACGGTTTTCTCAGGATCAAGCTGTGCACGTAGCTGGTCAAAGTAAGCAATCTCAAGCTTGGTGCCTTGGCGCACAGAGCCTTCATTTGGCGTCAACTGGCCCAGCAAAATCTTAAGGAAGGTACTTTTACCGCAACCATTAGGGCCAATCAGTCCGATGCGATCGCCGCGGTTCACCACTAAGTCCATCGGGCGCAAGATGGTTTTGTCAGCAAAGGCATGGGCCACTTGCTTGAATTCTGCCACCAACTTGCCAGATTTCTCTTTACTCTCCAATGCCATTTTGGCTTGGCCTTGGCGGTTAATACGCTCTTTGCGTTCCTCACGTAACGCTTTAAGAGCACGCACACGGCCTTCATTACGGGTACGTCGAGCTTTGATACCTTGACGAATCCACGCTTCTTCTTCGGCTAACTTTTTATCGAACAAAGCATTGGCACGCTCTTCTTCTTCTAAAAGCTTCTCTTTAAATTCTAAAAAGCCCGCTAGCGAGCCCGAGAAGGACAGCATGTTGCCGCGATCAAGTTCGACGATTCGGTTGGCAAGATTTTCTAGGAAGCGACGGTCGTGGGTAATGAATAGGATCAAGCCACGGAACTGTTTGAGCTGACCTTCCATCCACTCAATGGTCGGTACATCCAAATGGTTGGTTGGCTCATCAAGTAACAGCACATCTGGGTTGGTCAATAGTGCTTGCGCTAGGATAACACGACGACGCCAGCCGCCGGATAGCTCCGACATAAGCTTGTCTGCTGGCAGCGCTAGACGCTGAATCATATGATTCACGCGCTGTTCGAGATCCCAACCTTGGCGTTTATCAAGCTCATGTTGGATGTTGGCCAATTCATCGGTATTGGCTTCATCGAAGTCTGCCAGCAGAGCATTGTAACGCTGTAGCATGTCATGAATATCACCCGCACCTTCGCTGACTACCTCACGCACGGTTTTGCCATTGGCGTCGGGTAATTCTTGTGGCAACTGGGCCACCTTCATGCCGCCTTCGACACGGATCACACCTTCGTCGGGGATAACCTCACCCGCGATGATTTTTAAGAAGGTCGATTTACCCGCACCGTTACGGCCGATAATTGCGACACGCTCTCCAGCTTCGGCTGAAAAGCTGACATTGCTCAGTAAGGGATTGTGGCCAAATGCCACGCTCACTTGGTCGAGTGTTAATAAACTCATAATATTCCGTAAAAACAGGGTCAATTTTGTGGCGTCATGTTACCACTCTTCGCGGCTAAGTTTTAACTAAAGCACGCGCTTTTGTGTTGATTTTCAATAAAAATATCATCCTCAAGGCAGGATTCAAACGCTTGCAAGTAAGATCAACTGACCACATTTCACTCAATACAGACGATTCAAATCAGACTGCAGATATTATCTTGGCGCGAAAGGTTACAAGAAAACGTCAGCAGTACCGAATTTACATACAAAAAACTTACACTTTTCTCTTGTCGTAACCAAACATGCTCTACATAATGAGGATATTGTCCTCTAAAATTAGGTAGTTAACTCAATGGATTTTGCGTCTTTTATAGGCATCATTACTGGGATCGGCTTGATCATTTCCGCCATTTTCATGGGCAGCAGTGATTTTACCATTTTCATCAACGTACCAGGCATTATGATCGTCATCGGCGGCACCATCGCTGCCACCCTCTTGACCTTCCAATTTAAAGATACGATGGCCGCATTGCGCGCCATGTTTATTGTCTTTGCACAAGACAAGCAAGACCCGCAAGCCATGATCCAAACCATGCTGCAATTGACTAAAGTTGCTCGACGCGAAGGCCTTATTGCCTTAAGCCGTGTCGATGCTGACTCACCTTTCTTAAAGCGCGCCCTTGCCATGGCATCGGATGCTTCCGATGAAGACTACATCCGCAAAACGTTGCAAGCGGACATAGACTCCCTAAAAATGCGTCACTATGTGGTGCAAGATGTATTTAAAAAAATGGGCGCTTACGCACCAGCCTTTGGCATGTTGGGTACCTTGATAGGTTTGATCCAGATGCTGGCACAGCTTGATAATCCAGAAACGATTGGCCCAGCAATGGCGGTCGCCCTTCTTACCACTTTTTATGGCTCTTTATTGGCGACGGTTATTTTCAACCCGATTGCAGGCAAACTTAAAGCGCGAACTATTTTAGAGATCCAAACCTTAGAAATCATACGTGACGGCACTGTGAGCTTGCTAGGCAGCAATAACTATCTAGCTGTTTACGAGCGTCTGTCTTCGTACATTCCAGCCCATCAGCGTAAGCCAGCCGGCATCGGCGGGGAGTAAGCTATGAGTGATCCATATTTTGAAGACGATGAAACCCCAGGTTGGCTCTTTACCTACGCTGACCTAATGTCTTTGCTGTTGGTGTTTTTCATCCTCTTGTACAGCTTGTCCAAGATGACAGAAACCACCTTGATTGCGGCGCTTTCCTCGATTCAAATTGCCTTAAACAGCAATGGTGCACTGGTACGACAAAACCCAGAAATGTACTCAGGTGGCGGTACGGAGACCATCAAACCTGCTGAACCGCAGATGGCCACCAACCAAGAGCTGACTTACGCTAAAGACCCTATCGATGAAGAAGTGCGTGAAGAAGTGAATGAAATCGCCAATGATGTAGCGAGCCGCTTCATGGCGAATCAATTGCAGAATCAAGTGGCGGTATACGAAGACGGTGAGAAGATCACTATTCGTATCGACGGCGCTTCCCTGTTTGAATCAGGTGAGGCACAGATCTTATACAGCGCTGAACCTATTTACGAAACACTGCTCGGCATTTTCAATCGCTACACAGACTACAATATCAATATTAAGGGTCACACTGACAATATCCCGATCAATACCTCTCGCTTTCCGAGTAACTGGGAATTGTCGGCGATACGAGCCACCACCACCCTACGCTACTTTCTGGAAAATGATATCCGCGCTGAGCGAATGACGGCGACCGGTTATGCTGACAGTATTCCGCTCGTACCGAATACCACACCAGAAAACAGAGCCCTGAATCGACGCGTTGAATTTGTGTTACAACGCGACAAGGACAAACCGATCAGCGACTCTAACAACAACTAATAGCTTTGCAAGGAATTGCCATGGACAGTGTTAAATCGGGTATTGAGTACCACTCAAACGAGCGCAGAGAAGCGCTCAGAGTTTCACCTGTTGGGCATACTATATGCTTCGATGGGGGCACCTTTAAGTTTGCCTGCATCGATATTAGTGTCGATGGCACCTCGCTAGCCAGCGATGACAGCTTCGAAACCATTGAAGACGAGGTCGTGGGCTTTGTCGTAGACCAAGATGGCATCGTGGTAGGTAAGGTCAAAGCTCGACTCATTTACCGCCAAGCCGAGCGTTCGGGTTGGCAATTTACCGCGATGGAAGACAGCGTGCGTGAATACGTCGAGACATTAGTACTCAATACGCAAAAAGAGTCCCTGCGTGCAGCTGCCGTCGAGCGCATGAAAGAAGAAGAGAAAGACTTGCTTGATCTAGACGAAGAAGAATAGCTTACTTGCAGTAAACGCCCTACCTAAAAAAGAGCAGCTAAACGCTGCTCTTTTTTTTGCATTGAAAACACTAGAAAGCCTTTAAACGCTAGATTTTATCCAGTGCTTGCGCCACATCAGCAATAATATCTTCGATATCTTCAAGGCCTACCGACAAACGCACTAGCCCTTCTTTGATACCCGCTGCCAGTTTCTCTTCATCGGTTAAGCGTCCATGAGTGGTTGTGGCTGGGTGCGTTACTAGCGTCTTAGTGTCACCTAAGTTGCCGGTGATCGACATCAGCTTCACATTATCAATAAAGGTCCAAGCCGCTTCACGACCACCGTCTAGCTCAAATGACATCACACCACCAAAGCCTTTCTGTTGCGCCTTAGCCAGTTCGTGATATTTGTGTGATGGCAAGCCACCGTAGTTCACTTTAGCAACTTTCGGGTGCTGCTCTAGGAATTCTGCCAGTGCTTGTGCATTGCTTGAGTGGGCTGTCATACGCAAACTTAGGGTCTCAAGGCCGTTCAACAACACCCACGCATTAAATGGGCTCATCGCTGGCCCGGCGCTACGCATAAAGGCCACGAATTGATTGACGATCTCTTTCGAAGCAATCAACGCACCACCCAGACAACGACCTTGGCCATCGATAAACTTGGTCGCCGACTGCATCACGATGTCTGCGCCTTGCGTCAGTGGATTTTGCAACGCAGGCGTTGCCAGTACGGTATCAACACACAACAGCGCGTTTTTAGCATGAGCAAGCTCAGCGACTTTTGCTACATCGACCACTTCATACAATGGATTAGACGGTGTCTCGAAGTAACACAAAGCGGTGTTGTCATCGATCTCACGTTCCCAAGCTTCGTAGTCTGTCGCATCAACGTACACAATCTCGACATTGTATTTGGCCATGTAGGCGTTGAAAAACTTCACCGTAGAGCCAAAAATGTTGCGCGAACAAACAACCTTATCGCCTGCTTTAAGTAATGAGTAACCCAACGTCATCAATGCCGCCATACCCGATGCGGTCGCAATCGCCGCCTCACCCTTCTCTAGTGCAGCCAGGCGCTTTTCAAACATCTCCACTGTTGGGTTCGTGAAACGCGAGTAAACATTGCCATCTAGCTCACCACAAAACTTACCCGCCGCTTCTTTAGAACTTGAGTAAGCAAAGCTTGAGGTGGTGAAAATGGCTTCGCTGTTTTCTTGCTCTTGGGTTTGACGAATACCCGCTCGAATGGCGAGCGTTGCATCTTTATATTCAGACATGGGTCACTCCAAGTTGACACTTTAAAAACAACTAAGCCAGGTCAAACCTGGCTTAGCATACAAACACGAACTTATTGCTAAGCCAATGGGTTTACATTGGGTGCATTAGATCGCTGTTAGATTCTGCGACAGACGCTTTGTTTGAATCGCTACGGGCATTAGCTAGACCCGTTAGGTATTCCTGATCAATGTTACCAGTGATGTAGTTACCATCGAATACCGACGTATCAAATTCACGCACATCAGAGTGCTTCTCATCGATACACGCCGCAATTAGGTCTTCCAAGTCTTGGAAAATCAAACGGTCAGCGCCAATTAGCTCACAAATTTCATCCACATTGCGATCGTAGGCAATCAGCTCAGTCGCCGCTGGCATGTCGATACCGTAAACGTTCGGGTAACGCACTTCAGGTGCCGCAGAGGCCAAGTACACTTTCTTCGCACCGGCTTCGCGAGCCATTTCGATGATTTCTTGGCTGGTGGTACCACGCACAATCGAGTCATCTACTAGGAGTACGTTTTTGTCTTTAAACTCAAACGGTACTGGGTTCAGCTTCTGACGCACAGACTTCTTACGAATGGTCTGACCTGGCATGATAAAAGTACGACCGATGTAACGGTTTTTAACCAAACCTTCTCGGAATGGGATATTCAGCTCTTGAGCGATCTGTAGCGCTGCGGTACGGCTGGTGTCTGGGATTGGGATCACCACATCAATATCATGATCCGCCCACTCGCGCTTGATTTTAGCGGCCAAACGATCACCTTGGTTGATACGTGCTTTGTAAACCGAGATGTTATCGATCACCGTATCCGGACGCGCAAAGTACACATACTCAAACAGACACGGACGCGGTGCACGAGCTTCCGTACACTGACGCGTGTAAACCTTGTGGTTCACATCGAAGAAGATCGCTTCGCCTGGGCGAATATCACGCTCAATGGTAAAGCCAGCTGCATCCAGAGCCACACTCTCAGATGCAACCATGTATTCAGTGCCGTTCTCAGTTTCACGTGAGCCGTAGATCAATGGACGGATACCATCTGGATCACGGAACGCCAAGATACCGTAACCAGTGATCAGAGCCACCACTGCGTAGCCACCTTCGATACGCTTGTAAACACGCTCTAGGGCATTAAAGATATCTTCTGGTGTTGGGACAAGTTTGCCCTCTTCGTGAAGCTCGTGAGCCAACACGTTTACCAACACTTCAGAATCTGAAGTCGTGTTGATATGGCGTAAATCTGACTCAAACACTTCCTGCTTAAGCTTAGCAGTGTTGGTCAAGTTGCCGTTGTGGGCAAGAGAAATACCATAAGGTGAATTCACATAAAACGGCTGGGCTTCAGCAGAGCTAGACGTACCCGCAGTTGGGTAACGTGCGTGGCCGATGCCTATATTGCCGTGCAGTTTTTTCATGTGTCGTGTACGAAACACTTCACTCACTGGACCATTGTCTTTGCGCAAGCATAATAATCCGTTATGGCTTGTAACCATTCCAGCAGCGTCCTGACCGCGATGCTGAAGAAGCGTGAGAGCGTCAAAAATGGTTTGGTTAACCATCGACGTGGCTACGACACCAACGATACCACACATGTATATATACCTCGTGATTAGGAGAAAACGACTTTGCCGTTTATTTTTTACGTCGCAGATAACTGCGATTAACTGTTTAAAGTGCGCTCAATAAGGGTTGAGTCAAATGCCTCTTCGCCTTTGCCTAGCATATCGCGCACCCAATCTTTCATAATGACTAACTGTGGCACCAACTGAGAGGACTTCCACATATCAGACTTTTCAATGGCAGGGCTCAGGCTTAGCAGCGAAATAAACGCCACTACGATCAAGCTGCCACGGGCAAAACCAAATAACATACCTAAAACACGATCAGTGCCACTTAGGCCGGTTAATTGGATCAATGACCCTAGTATAAAGTTTACCAGCGCGCCAACGATGAGCGTGGCAATGAATAAACCAATAAACGCCACCACATACCGAATCTGGTCATTTTGAACCTGATCCATCAACAAGGTCTGCAATGGGTCTGTGAATTTGACGGCAATAATAAAGGCTGAGACCCAGATAACAAGCGATAACACTTCTTTTACCAAGCCTCGCTTGAGACTGATAAGGGTAGAAATAATGACAACGGCGATAATTAACCAGTCTAAAGTTGAAATCGATTGAATCTGTTCCACACGTACCTCTATGCAACGCTGCGCAGTTTACCAAAAGCTCGTTTTATTCCAAGCGGTGAGCTGGAAGTTTTACGAATTAGGTGAATATTTCACGACAATGCCGCTAAGCTTAAACTCACGCTGCACCTTGGTCTTTACTTTTTCCGACGCGGAGCGCTCCAATTCGGGCCCCACAAACACTTTAAAAAGAGAGTTGCTGGTCATCACGTAAGCTGGATAACCCGCTTCTTTCAGTTTGTTAAGCGTACGCTCGGCATTGGCCTTCTGACCGAATGTTGCCACTTGCAGTGTCCAGCGCTCACCCACCGGCGCGACCTCTTTCTTCACCACTTCAGTAGGTTTCGGCTTCGGCTCAGCTTTAGGTGCTGGTGCGGGCTCTGGTGTTGGCTTAGGAGCAGGTGCATCATTGCTTGCCGTCGTGGCTTGCTGTGGCTCTGGCAACAACTGGATATCGTTGGCAGTACGCTCTTGCTCTGTTTCTTGAGCGAGTTCGTCCATCGACTGTACCGGCGCCACCTCTACTTCAGGGAAGGTCGGTTGCGCTGGCATAGTAACATCCACATTCAGTTCTTCTGGGCGCTCACCGTCTAATACCAAAGGCAAAAGAATAGCTGATGAGGCAATCAAAAGACCTGCACCAATCAAGCGATATTTCGACTTCGTATCTAACATAAGCGCCTCCGAATTACGCCTGCAAAGAAAGGTAAGCTGATACTGTCACAAACGAGCCAAACACAACCACCGTGGCATTTTGTTTGGTTGCTTCTGCACAAGCATCCGCTAGCGCTTGACGCATATCTTGGTATTGATGGGCCTCAGGCAAGTAGCCAGCCAGTTCGCTGGCTTTAGCGCCACGCGGCACATCTAAGTCAAGCAAATACCACGCTTGGAATGAATCTTTAAGGGTCTTCATCACCGCGCTGATATCTTTGTCTTTAAGCATGCCACATACCGCGATCACTGGCTGCCCAAGTCGATCTAGCTGCTGCTTCAACTGAATCGCAGCCTCTGGATTGTGTGCCACATCAATGAACACATCAGGGCTAGTCGCGACTTGCTGGAAGCGGCCTACTAAAGTGGCCTCGCGGAACAAGTCTGTTAAACGTTCACTGGTCACAGCTATGTCTAGCTGAAGCAAGGTTGCAATCACAGTCGCGGCATTTTCAAGCGGCAATTTAGGAATTGGCAGCCCGTCAAACTGCTGCCCTAAGCCTTGCCAAGACCATGAATCTTGCGCCACAGAGAAGGTGAAATCTTTATGCTTTTGCAGTAACGGTGAACCCACTTCCTGCGCCACATCAGCAATGCTTTGCGGTGGATTTACAACGCCACTAATGAGCGGCTTACCAGGACGAGCAATACCGGCCTTTTCGCGACCAATACCGTCGATAGAATCCCCGAGCCAATCGATGTGATCTAAAGCAATCGAGGTCACAACCGCTAAATCGGTATCAACCATGTTGACGGAGTCAAGACGACCACCAAGCCCTACTTCCAGCACCCAGTAATCCAGCTCAAGGCGATCAAACACCCACAGTGCAGCAAGGGTAGAAAACTCGAAGTATGTCAGCGGCGTATCACCACGCACTTGCTCAATAACGGTGAAAGCCTCAACCAGCAATTCATCGGAGCACTCTAAACCATCAATAGCAACGCGCTCGTTGAAACGTAGAAAGTGAGGCGATGTGTAAGTGCCGACTCGATAGCCTGATGCAGTTAAGTACTGACTCAACATGGTGCAAGTTGAGCCTTTACCATTGGTGCCAGCAACCGTGATCACTTTTGCTTTAGGGCGCCCCAAGTTTAGCTTTTCTAGCACGCTTAAACCGCGCTCAAGGCCTAACTCGATTTCGGAAGGATGTTGGCTCTCGATATACGAGAGCCAATCAGACAAAGAACGTGCTGACATTCAATTACGCTGCTTTATGAGTCAAAATAGAAAGAACATTGTGCAAACGATCACGCAGTTCGTGACGCGTCACGATCATGTCTAATGCACCTTTATCAAGCAAGAACTCAGAGCGCTGGAAGCCTTCAGGAAGCTTCTCACGTACGGTTTGCTCAATAACGCGCGGACCGGCAAAACCAATCAATGCATTCGGTTCAGCGATATTTAAGTCACCTAGCATCGCTAATGAAGCAGACACACCACCAAACACAGGGTCAGTCATCGCTGAAATGTAAGGAATACCTTGTTGCTTCATGCGCTCAAGGGCAGCACTGGTTTTCGCCATTTGCATAAGCGAGATCAGCGCTTCTTGCATACGCGCGCCACCTGAAGCGGAGAAACATACCAATGGAATGCCTTTTTCTAGACTCACGTTACAAGCTTGAACAAACTTCTCACCGACGATGGCACCCATAGAGCCACCTAGGAAGCTAAATTCAAATGCCACTGCCACGATCGGCATACCGTGCAAGGTGCCTTCAAAAGCGACCAAGGCATCTTTTTCGCCAGTGGATTTTTGTGCCGCTGCCAAACGATCTTTGTAACGTTTAGAGTCTTTAAACTTCAGTTTATCTTCAGGCTCTAGGTGCGCTGCGATTTCTTCACGACCTTCTTTGTCTAGGAAGATATCTAGACGACGACGCGCGCCAACACGCATGTGGTGTTCACATTTTGGGCAAACATCCAAGTTTTTCTCTAGCTCAGGGCGATACAGTACGTTGTCACACTTCGGGCATTTCTTCCAAAGGCCTTCAGGCACACTGCCCTGTGGACGCTTGGTTTCACTGCGCATAATTGAAGGAACAAATTTATCTAGCCAACTGCTCATTTAACTCTCCAAAATAGTAACGAACTAATGCCTTAGTTATTTATCCATCTCAACGCGCATGGGCGTCAAAATATCACGTAAGGCATCAGCAATTTGATCTTGTGTGCTATCCGCCGCGCTGGCGATGGCATTCACTAATACACTGCCGACAATAACACCGTCTGAACATTGGCTCACCGCACGCGCTGTTTGGGCGTCACGAATACCAAAGCCAACGCCGATCGGCAGATCGGTAATTTCTCGCAAAGACTCTACATGTGTCGCAACGCTGTCTACATCAAGCGTTGCCGATCCGGTGACACCTTTCACCGAGACGTAGTAAACATAGCCTGATGCCATGGAACAAATTTTAGCTGCTCGGGCAGGCGTTGTCGTCGGTGACAAAAGGTAAATTAAATCAATGCTATTGCTACGGAAGCATTCTACTACATCTGTGGCTTCTTCAGGAGTCAAATCTACTAATAAAATGCCATCTACGCCGACTTCTTTAGCAGCATCCGAGAAAGCTTGATAACCAAAAAACTCGATCGGATTTAAATACCCCATCAATACAACGGGTGTTTGTTGATTGATTTGACGAAACTCCGCCACAATCTGCAGCACTTTACGTACCGTTGTACCGGCTGCCAACGCACGCTCACAGGCCAACTGAATCACAGGCCCATCGGCCATCGGATCAGAAAACGGCATACCCAACTCAATAATATCTGCACCCGCTTCGACCAAACTATGCATTAGCTCAACGGTGTGTTGAGGGGTCGGATCTCCAGCGGTAATGTACGGAATCAAAGCTTTTTTGTCGTTGGCTTTTAACTGCTCAAAACAGTGCTGAATGCGACTCATAACTACATCTCCAATCCGTCAATTTCTGCGACGGTATGGATATCTTTATCACCACGTCCAGATACATTAATCACCACAACTTGATCAGGGCTCATCGTTTTAGCGAGCTTCATACCGTAAGCAATCGCATGGCTCGACTCTAGAGCTGGCATGATGCCTTCAAGGCGTGTCAGCGCACGGAAGCCATCCATCGCCTCATCATCATTAATGGCCACATAATTGGCTCGACCGACATCTTTTAGCCAAGCATGCTCTGGACCAACGCCAGGGTAATCAAGCCCTGCGGAAATTGAGTGCGTGCCTTCGATCTGACCATCTTCGTCAGCCATCACATAGGTACGATTACCGTGGAGCACTCCTGGGCGACCGGCACTCAAAGGCGCAGCATGCTGCCCCGTTTCGATCCCGTGACCACCCGCTTCAACGCCATACATAGCAACACTTTCATCTTCGATGAATGGATAAAACATGCCGATGGCATTCGAACCACCGCCGACACACGCAACCACCGCATCTGGCAGTTTGCCAGCTTGCTCAAGACATTGCGCTTTGGTTTCACGACCAATCACGGCTTGAAAATCACGCACCAACTTAGGATACGGATGTGGACCAGCGGCCGTACCTATGATGTAAAAAGTATCGTCTACATGACTGACCCAGTAGCGCATGGCTTCATTCAAGGCATCTTTTAGGGTTCGCGTGCCAGACTCTACCGGAATAACTTCTGCTCCAAGAAGCTTCATACGATAGACGTTTAATGCTTGGCGACGCACATCTTCTGCGCCCATAAAAACCTTACATTTCAAACCTAAGCGAGCCGCAACCGTGGCAGAAGCAACGCCGTGTTGACCTGCTCCCGTTTCGGCAATGATATTGGGCTTGCCCATGTGTTTTGCAAGGAGCGCTTGACCAATCGTGTTATTGATCTTGTGCGCCCCCGTATGATTAAGGTCTTCACGCTTAAGATAAATTTTTGCACCACCAACCGTTTGTGTTAGACGCTCCGCGTAATACAAAGGTGATGGACGACCGACATAGTGTGCCAGGTCTTTATCAAATTCCGCTTGAAAAGCTGGATCTTGTGACAATTCTTCGTAAACGTTTGCCAAGTCTTCTAGGGCTGACATCAGTGTTTCAGATACAAAGACGCCACCAAATTGGCCAAAGCGACCTTGTTTATCAGGCAAGTTGGTTGCTATTTTTTGCTTATCCACGTTTGGCTCCAGTTATAAAACGACGTACTTTGTCTGCATCTTTAAGACCTTTACTGCGCTCAACACCGCCACTAACATCAACCGCGTAAGGTGCGACTTGAGTAACGGCCTCGGTGATATTATCAGGCGTTAGCCCGCCTGCAAGGATTAAAGGTTTTGTCAGTTGCTGAGGAATTAAATGCCAATCGAATGTTTCACCAGTGCCACCCGGCACGCCAGCTTTATAAGCGTCCAACAATACCGCACAGGCCCCCTCGTAACGGGCTATTTCAGCATCTAGGTCAACGCCAGGTTTCATTCGAATGGCTTTATAGTAAGGTCGCTGCCAACGATCGCATTGGTCGGGCGTCTCATCACCATGAAATTGAATCAACCAGCGCGCATTAGCACTGACGACCGATGTAATCAGCGCCTCGTCAGCGTCGACAAATAAAGCAACAGGCGTCACAAAAGGCGGCAGTTGTGCGAGGATTTCATTGGCAGTATCGGGATCAACATAACGCGGACTTTTGCTGTAAAACACAAAACCTAATGCATCCGCTCCCGCCTCAATGGCTTGTAGAGCATCCTCAAGATTGGTGATACCACATATTTTAACGCGGCAATTCATAAGCAGGCTCCTCTTTAAACGGTAAAAAATGAGGACCTAAAGCTGTTTTAGGCACGTTAAATTCAGCCGGATACTCTGCATCGACAAAATACAAACCAAATGGCGGCGCCGTGACACCGCCTTGCGCACGATCCTTGGCATCTAGCACTTGTTGCGCCCATTCTACCGGCTGCTCTCCCGTACCAATCGTCATCAGTACACCAGCAAAATTACGGATCATATGGTGCAAAAACGCATTCGCTCGCACATCCAAAACGATGTACTGCCCAAACTGATCAACGGAAAAATTTAAAATGGTACGAACGGGGCTATGGGCCTGACAGCCAACAGCACGAAAGGAAGTAAAGTCATGGGTACCTTTAAACACTTCGCAAGCGGCTTGCATCGCTTGAATATCGAGTTTTTTATAGGTCCATGTGACGCCTCGACTTAACAAAGCTGGACGTAAGTCGGATTGATAGATTACGTAGCGATAGCGACGACTCACTGCACTAAAACGTGCATGAAAGCTCTCATCGACAAATTCTGCTGCGACTACGGAGATGTCAGGTGGCAAATGGGTGTTCACGCCCAAGGTCCAAGCCCTTAGCGGACGCGTGACATCGGTTTCAAAATGCACAACTTGCGCGCTGGCGTGAACACCCGCATCGGTACGACCAGCGCAAATCACGCTGACCGGATGATTGGCTATTTTGGTTAATGCGTATTCAAGACTTTCTTGAACGGTGGCGACATCAAACTTTTGCGCCTGCCACCCCTTATAGGCTGCGCCGTCGTATTCTACGACTAGCGCTACTTTCTGTTTACTCACTTGGGAACATGCGCTCCATCATACTTTGGGCTTCTGCAATCTGGCTTTCGTTGCCAGTATTTACGACGTCCTCAAGTATAACACGTGCACCCTCTTCATCACCCATATCCATGTAAGCACGGGCTAAATCAAGCTTGGTAGCCACTTCATCACCACTGGCATCGAAGAAATCAATGTTTTCTTCGTCGTCGTCCAATTCTTCAGCACCTTCTGCGGCTTGCTCAGCGCCAAATTCCGGCACTTCAACACCGCCAAAGTCTTCTTCCTCTTGCTGAGCTTCAGCCAACACTTCATCAATGCTATCTGCTAGAGCGGCATCAGGCTCACTGTCAAACACAGCTGTTTCGTCAACGTCAGCCTGTGGCGCCACATCATCTTCTGCCTCAGTTAGTAGACTGTTTACAAAGTCTTCTTCCTCAGAGTAATCCGCTTCAGGTGTTTCCGCTTCTTGAGCAGTCGGCTCATCAGCTAATTCACCAAAGCCTAAATCAGCAAGGGTGTCGTCTAAACTTTCTTGCGGCGCTGCGTCCTCATCACCTGGCAAGTCCATGGCCGTTTCTGATTCTGGTTCGGACAGATCCAATGCTTCTAAAGGATCTTCTTCCGACGCCATTTGGCTTTCAATATCAGTGTCTTCTACCTCAAACTCCGAGAATGGGTCACTGTTATCTTCTTCGTCATCAGCCAATTCGTCCATATCAGCTCCCAAAGCATCTTCGATGTCACTGTCTTGTGCCACCTCTTCAAGCTCAGGAATATCAAATTCACCAAATTCATCCGCTTGATCGTCAGTCGGCGTGACTTCCGAGGACGCTACAGCCTCATCAAAACCAGCGAAACTTTCTTCTTCCGGCTCTTCTACCTCGAAGTCGAAGGCAAATGGATCTTCCTCTTCGATATGCTCTTCAGGTTCTTCGGCTGGGTATTCCTCTTTAGGCTCTGACGCCACCGCTGCTTCTGTTGCAACAACCGCTGCTGCGGGTGCAGCCGCCGCCGCTAGGTCAAACTCTTGCTTATCAGGCTCTGCTTGGTCTTTTTTGCGACCAGAGCGTTTGATCAACATGCCGATAAGCAAGCCTAACAATAGCAACACCACACCCGCGACAGAGAGTACGATCGGATTACCGAAAATTTTGTTGGTCCAAGATGCTTCTTCCGCAGCTTCTCGCTCACGACGCAACTGATCAGCCTCTAGCAGCTGATCGACAGTATTCTTTTGTTCTTGCATGGCTTGTTGCGCACTGGTGAACTGACGCTGCAATTCGGCCATTTGCTGATCTTTAAGCGAGATCAAACGCTCTAATGTCGCTAGCTGATCGTTTAGCTCAGTCAATTGATCGTTTAACTCAGCTTTTTCGCGTGTTTCTTTATCCAGTAATTCATTAGTTGCGGACAGTTCACTTTCAAGCTCGCTGATACGCTGCTGATCTGCCTCATTGGAGCTGGCTTCGGCTTCCGGTAGTGCACTTTGATTGGAGGCCAAGCGCAACTGATCGCCCTGCGGCGCTTCTGGTGCTGGCTGGGTATTGCTAGCAGCTTGGGTATTCATCTGCTCTTGGTTGATCACATCATCAAGCTGTCCCGCTTGCTTTAAAGCCATCCAAGCGGCATGCTGACGCTCAAACTCTTCTTGTGACGTAGCACGGTTAAAGAGCTGAATCTGCTCTTGCGTCGGCAAACGCAATACTGCGCCTTCGCGTAGTAAGTTAATATTGTTGGCATAAAAAGCATCTTCGTTAAGTGCTTGAATGGCCATCATGGTTTGATAAATCGTAAGCTGGTTATTAGGGCGTGACTGACCTGCGATCGACCATAATGTATTGCCTCGCTCGACAACCTTTTCGCCTTGGGCAGCTAATTCCTGAGCCTGACGAGCCTGATCACGAAATATCTGATTATTAGGAGTTTGGTCCGCAGACGGCGTGACCGACTGCACCACCTCTGGCTGGGCTTTTTCTACAAGGGCGGACTGATTGATCGGGGTTTGGTACTCGCGCACCACCTGCCCACTTGGCCAACGCGCCGCTAGGACAAAATTAAGTTGATCAACTTCGAGCGGTGCTTCTGACTGAACCAATACCGCAAGCTCGCCATTTTCTCGCACCACTTCAAAGGACAGTTGCGATAAAGTACGCGTCGGCGTTAGCCCTGCTTGGCGAAACTCACTTTCTGAGCCTAGACGCACACTGATGTCACTGACATCAAGGCTTGCGGCATCGGTCACTTCAATGCGACCTCGATAGGGTTCATCGATTCTGGATTGGGAGGTTAGTTCGCCCAGTTCTAATGCCTGAGCGCTGGACATGTACAGCGCACTGGAAACAGCTAAACTGATGAGCGTTTTTCTGAGCATAAGCTTCCCTTTATGTTAAGAACCGATGAGGTACCCCAAGTATCTAATACAGGTTCATAATTATCAATAGCTTTAGAATCAATGGTTTGGCCAACATCAGAGGAAACGCGTTTTAAGGCACGATATTTATAAACTGTGGGCGGAACAAATAGCCTTGCACATAATCCACTTCCAGCACTCTGGCCGCCTCTAAATCCCGCTCAGTTTCGACCCCTTCCAATACAATTTTCTTGCCTGTGCAGCGGGCAAATTGAATCATCTGGCGCACAAACTTCATAAACACTGGTTTATCTTGCATGCGTAGCACACAACGATCCAGCTTCACCCAACCCACTAACTGCAAGACTGAAACCGAAATCATCGATAGCGGATGACATAAATCGTCTAACGCAGTTTCAATACCCAACGTGTCAAAAGCCTCAATCATAGAAAGACTTTGGATGGCATCGTTTAACTCTGAATTTTCGATTAACTCGACGACAATTTGCTCTTGGCCGTAATCTCTTATCAACTGCACGAAAGGATTATTGATCGCCTCAACATCGGTAGCAAAAAAAGCATCCTGATCTAGGTTCACGAACAATTGTGTGTCTGGTTTGTGCTTTAATTGCAGACATTTCTGCGCATATTCGACTTGATACAAAGTGATTGGATTTTCGTGTAGTGCTGCGTAAACCAAGTCGGGGCGAACCGACTCACCTTCACTACTGTAAAAACGTGATAGAGCTTCATGGGCGACTACAGCACCAGACTGAATATCGATAATGGGTTGGTACTCTACCCCAAAACGCTGCTTTTGGATGATGTCCAGTAATTGGCGCTTACTAAGCCCAGACGGATGTGAGTTCATCATCTCTCCATAATGATTGTTATTTATAACTCATTATAATGACAATCATTCGCAATTGTAAGAGATGCCATAAAAAAACCCCGCCTAAGGCGAGGTTTTTTATTGCAATAAGTGCTTATAAATCAGACAGTTAGAGTAAGCCTTAGGCCTACATCATGCCGCCCATTCCACCCATGCCGCCCATATCAGGCATTGCTGGAGCACCTTCAGCTTGTGGTAGATCAGCAATCATCGCTTCAGTCGTGATCATCAGACCTGCTACAGAAGCTGCAGCCTGTAGCGCTGAACGTGTCACTTTCGCTGGGTCAAGGATACCCATTTCGATCATGTCGCCGTAAACACCAGTCGCAGCGTTGTAGCCGTAGTTACCTTCGCCCTGCTTCACTTTGTCGACAACAACAGATGCTTCGTCACCCGCGTTGTTGATGATTTGACGCATTGGCGCTTCCATTGCACGTAGTGCAAGTTCGATACCTACGTTTTGATCTTCGTTGTCACCACGTAGTTCGCCAAGTTTAGACAGTGCACGTACTAGCGCAACACCACCACCTGCAACAACACCTTCTTCAACCGCTGCGCGAGTTGCGTGAAGCGCATCATCTACACGTGCTTTTTTCTCTTTCATGGCAACTTCAGTCGCTGCACCGATCTTGATGACGCCAACGCCACCAGCAAGTTTCGCAACACGCTCTTGTAGCTTCTCTTTGTCGTAGTCAGACGTTGAGTTAGCCATTTCCGCACGGATTTGCTCAACACGAGAATCGATTGAAGCATTGTCGCCAGCGCCATCAACGATGGTAGTGTTTTCTTTGGTTAGCGTTACGCGCTTAGCTGTACCTAGTTGCTCTGGCGTTGTGCTTTCTAGAGAAAGACCCACTTCTTCAGAGATCACTTGACCGCCCGTTAGGATAGCGATGTCTTGTAGCATTGCTTTACGACGATCACCGAAACCAGGCGCTTTAGCAGCGGCAACTTTAACAACACCGCGCATAGAGTTAACTACTAGTGTCGCAAGCGCTTCACCTTCGATGTCTTCTGCGATGATTAGCAATGGACGTGATGCTTTCGCAGCGGCTTCTAGAGTAGGTAGAAGATCGCGGATGTTAGAGATTTTCTTGTCAACCAACAGGATGTATGGGTTTTCAAGTTCCGCACTCATCGTTTCTTGGTTGTTAATGAAGTAAGGAGATAGGTAACCACGGTCGAATTGCATACCTTCAACCACAGCTAGCTCGTCTTCGAAGCCAGAGCCTTCTTCTACAGTGATAACGCCTTCTTTACCTACGCGCTCCATTGCTTCAGCAATGATCTTACCAACAGTGCTGTCAGAGTTAGCAGAAATAGTACCTACTTGCTCGATCGCACGATTGTCAGAACATGGCGTAGACAGCGCAGCGATTTCTTCAACCACGGCACCTGCCGCTTTGTCGATACCACGCTTAAGATCCATTGGGTTACGACCCGCAGCAACGGCTTTAAGACCTTCTGTTACAAACGCTTGTGCAAGGACTGTAGCCGTAGTAGTACCGTCACCCGCAACATCGTTTGCTTGTGAAGATACTTCTTTCACCATCTGTGCGCCCATGTTTTCGAACTTGTCTTCTAGCTCGATTTCTTTGGCAACAGTTACACCGTCTTTAGTGACTAGCGGCGCACCGAAAGATTTTTCGATAACAACGTTACGACCTTTAGGGCCAAGCGTTACTTTTACAGCGTCTGCAAGGACGTTAACGCCTTTCAACATTTTCTGGCGAGCGTTATCTGAGAATTTTACTTCTTTAGCCATTTTCTCTAATCCTTAATATTATTAATTTCGCTAATCGTTGATTAATCTGAAAAAGACTTAGGCTTCTAGGATGCCGTAGATTTCTTCTTCTTTCATGATAAGTAGTTCTTCACCGTTAAGCTTAACGGATTGGCCTGAGTATTGGCCGAACAATACAGTGTCACCAACTTTCACAGCCAGCTCGCGAAGGTCACCATTAGACTGAATACGACCCGTGCCCACAGCTAAAACTTCACCCTGTGTAGGTTTTTCAGTTGCAGAACCTGGCAAAACGATACCAGACGCAGTAGTTGTCTCTTCTTCTTTACGGCGAACAACGACGCGATCGTGCAAAGGACGAATATTCATTGATCTATATCTCCAAATTTAATCAATACCAGGACTCCCCTGGCCGGATTAGCCCCACTCTTTGCGGCGGGATTCTTTATCGCCAACATTAATGTGGTTGGCGCACACAATTTCAAGGGTCTTTTTTAACTATTTTTTATCAATTTCATCTTTATCATCTTGCGCTGGGCGATACTCACCCTCGATGATGTGATGCGACTGAGCTTGACCACGTGGATTCTGCTGCGACCATGCCGCACGCATGTTCATGCGTTTCTTCAAAAAGTCGAGAGCTAGCGTCGTAGCAATCGCTTTACGCAAAGGCGTAATCAACAACAAGGCCCCCATGGCATCCGTCACAAAACCAGGGATAAGCAAACATAAGCCGGCTACGGCGAGCATAAACCCTTGCGCCACTTCTGAGGCCGGCATTTCACCACGACGAATTTTCTCTTGGGCTTTAAGGTGTGTGGCAAAGCCTTGACGTCGAATCAAAGCAAGACCAATGATGGCTGTTAAAAATACGAGAGCAATGGTTGTCAAACTACCAATTTGAGCGCCGACTTGGATCAGTACGGTCAGTTCAACAATTGGAATTAGGATGAAAAGTAATAAGGCAAAACGCATAATGACCTTCTCTGTTTTGTTAAGTATGTCTCAATATTTAGGGGTAAAACCGTATGAATCAAGCGAGCGACGAGTTTAAATCACAAGTTCTATTCATTCTTGCACATTTACCTGCTGGTGAAGTGATCTCTTACGGCGAGCTGGCACGCCAAGCAGGTCAACCTAAACAATCACGCCTAGTGGGACATATTTTAAAACGCTTACCCGCGGAGCACACACTGCCTTGGCATCGCGTGGTTAATAGCAAACGTGCCATAAGTTTTCTCGAGGGCAGTGATGGCTATCAACGCCAACGAGCGCTATTGGAAAACGAGGGCTGGGTTATAGTCGGCCAACGCCTGATAACAAAAGAGGCGCTTTAAGCGCCTCTTAACAAGTAATCCATTAATCACGGAAGTTATTGAACTGCACTGGCAGCTCTAAGTCCGCGCCACGTAATAATTGCATCACTTGCTGCAGATCATCACGCTTTTTGCCGGTCACACGTAATTGCTCGCCCTGCACTTGGGCTTGCACCTTGATCTTGCTGTCTTTGATCATTTTCACAATCTTCTTCGCTTCCGCTTGATCAATCCCTTCTTTTAGCTTGATCTCTTGCGTTGCGCGAAGATTACCTTCTACGATTGGACCACGATCTAGGGTTTTAAGGTCAATGCCGCGGTTAACCAGCTTTTGGCCTAAGATGTCCATCATTTGGCGCAGTTGCATCTCTGCTTTTGCTTCGAGCACGACCGCTTGCTTTTCTTTGATTGAAAAGCTGGCATCAACCCCCTTAAAATCGTAACGAGTTGATACTTCACGATTAGATTGGTCCACGGCGTTGGTAACTTCGTGCCAATTTAATTCAGATACAATGTCAAAAGATGGCATAAAAGCCTCCTCCATTCGATATTTACTCTAAAGGGCGGCATAATATCAGGCTTACTGCCAAAAAACTGCAAACACGGGGCTAAAATGACAAAAGATGCATGGCTAGTTGTCGGTAATGGAGCGATCGGTTTACTTTGGGCGAGCAAATTAAAGGCACAAGGCGATGAGGTGACAGTGGTATGTCGCCAACATCCACCGTCCGCACCTTTGCAGGTGGATTTTCTGGATGAGGATGACCAACCGCAATCAGAACATTACCCAGTGGAGTTCGTCACACGAGATCAGCTAGAAGGCAAATACACCAAGGTGTTGCTGTGTACAAAGGCGTTTGATCTGGTAGCGGCCTATCTGGATATCCGTCAACACACTAAAAAACGTGGCCTTATAGCAACCTTATGTAACGGCGTGGGCGCCCAACAAGATTTGATTCCACATCTAAAAAAGCACCAGAATCTTTGGGCGGGTGTCACCAGTGAAGGGGCGTTAAAACTGGACGATCATCGCGTCAAAAAAACCGGCCGCGGCGATTCTTTTTTTGGACTACTGCATCAAAGCAGCAAGAATGCTATCGGTCCCGAATTCCCCTATCCTAATGTACAGAGCGAAAATATCGAACGACGCTTAGTGGAAAAACTGGCGATCAATGCTGTGATCAACCCAATTACGGCGATTTTTTCGATTCGTAACGGCCAATTACTAGAAGAGCCTGTACGGCCTATTTTTGACGCTGCCATTGAAGAAATAGCAGAAGTGCTTAATCACGAGCAATTTCCATACCCTGCTGACCAATTACGCATCAATACACAGACATTGCATCAGCGCATTAGTACCGTGGCACGCTTTACGGCATTGAATTGCTCGTCTATGTATGAAGACATTCGTAACCTACGCCGCACTGAAAACGAATATATTTCGGGTTTCTTTCATCGCCATACACCACGCGACACAACGCCGATTCAAGACTTTTTCTACAATGCACTGAATGATCGCGCTCACTTAGAAGAGCACAAAAAAAAGCTCCTAACAATGTTTTAGGAGCTTTTTACTGTTTATTTGAGCGACCTGACTGGCCGCTCTTTATGCATTACTTTTTGAGGCTGACTTTTTCTTTGCTCAAGGCAATCTTCTGCTCTTTGTATAGCGCACCTAAGGCCTTTTTAAACGTTGCTTTACTGACATTGAAGGTCTTAAAGATAACATCTGGAGAGCTCTTGTCAGTAATAGCCATTTCACCGCCATTGGCTTCAAGATACTCAATAATATCGTCTAAGATATTTTTTACTTTTTTGTAGCCCGTTTGCTGGATACTCAAGTCAATTTTACCATCATCGCGAACACGCTTAATGTAGGCTGCCAGCTTATCGCCTTTGTAGACTTTGCCGATGACGTCTTGGTAAAACAGAACACCCCAGAAGCGGCTGTCGACAATACATTTAAAGCCAATATCCGTGCGGTCTCCGACGATGATATCTACTTTATCTCCAGTACGGTAAGGTGGCTCTTCGCGATTCAATAACGCATCCACCTTAGTTGTCGCCACAATTCGGTTGGTGTGCTGGTCAAGATAGACAAACAACAGGTGCGTTTGCCCCTCTTCGACACGATTTTTCTGCTGACTAAACGGCACCAGAAGATCTTTAGGCAGTCCCCAGTTAAAGAAAGCACCCACATTGTTTACCGCAACCGATTTCAATCCAGCAAACTCGCCCACTTGGACTTTCGGTCGCTCGGTAGTGGCAATCAATTCATCTTCTGAATCAAGGTAAATAAACACCTCAACATCATCACCCACCCGCAAGCCTTTTGGTATATAACGCTTTGGCAGCAAGATCTCGCCTAACTGTTCGCCATCAAGGTAAACACCAAAGTCTTTTTCTTTCACCACACGCAGCACATTCATGCGGCCAATATTAGTAGACATCACTACTCCACTTTATTAATAAAGTACTGCCTACTGGCAGCACTGAGTCATTCTTTGTTTTTGCTCTGCATGCATTGTTGCATCAAAGCGTTTAACGCATCTTTGCCCGTCGTTTCCATCAGTTCGATATTACGCTCAGGGATGACAGCTGTATCGCCATAGTACTCGATGGCCTTTTCCATGCTCTCTTCACGAATAATATGCAGCATAGGATAAGGTGAGCGATTCGTGTAATTGGACACATCCTCTTCTTCAGTCCCAGCAAAACAGTACTTAGGATGAAACGTTGCTAGTTGATATACACCTTCACAACCCTGCTCAAACATCAACTCTTCGGCGGCATCGACAAAGTCCAAATACTGAATAAACTCAGCAAACAGTGTCGGGAAGATAATCAGCGTCGTTTCCACATCAGGATTTTGATCGAGAAAGTTAATCTCGGCCATCAACTCCTCTAACGCCACAGAAGACTGTTTGGAGCGCACCACAACATAACGCACAGAGCCCCGCTCAACCTCACGCTGAGCAAATGGGCAGACATTCATCCCTACAATAAAGGAGCGCACCCAAGCTTGAGTTTGTTCGGTGACCAGTTGTTCAGATAAATGCATGCTTAAGATCCTTAATTTTTAAAGCATTTTAAGCCATTACCCGTAACGGGTCTAACGACATTCGATAAATCACGAAATTAAAATAAAACAAATCCACGCACGGCATTTGAGAGTGTTACAATGCGCTGAATTACTATGAGCTTAACTGAGAGAATACATGTCCTTTTCCGAACTCGATCTGGATTTCACCATTGAGCAGGCCCTGCAAGATTTGGGGTTTAGCGAACCGACACCTATTCAAGAGCAAGCCATCCCCTTGGCGATGGATGCACAAGACATTTTAGCCTGCGCCGCTACGGGCACAGGCAAAACTATTGCTTTTGCAGCACCTGTTATTCAGCACATACTTGACCGTGACGAAGAGTCAAGCCTCGCCCCTAAAGCGCTTATTTTAGCGCCAAGTCGTGAGCTAGCGCGTCAGATCTTCCAAGTCTTCGAAGGACTACTGCAGCATACTCGCATTAAGCTACAACTTATCGTTGGTGGCACGCCTTATGGCATGCAGCAGCAGCAACTGAGTGAGCCATGCGATATTTTGGTCGCGACACCAGGCCGCCTAGTTGAACTTGATCAAAAAGGTTGGATGGACTTCAGCGATACTTCAATGTTGGTCATTGACGAAGCCGATCGTATGCTCGACATGGGCTTTGTTGATGGGGTAAAACACCTATCCAAACAACTGCCAGACCATCAAACTTTGATGTTTTCTGCCACCATTGATGGTGAAAAAATGGGCCGCTTTGCTAAAAGCTTGTTACGTGAAGATGCTCAAACTATCCAGCTAACAGACTCTCCACGTACGGTGCCAAGTCAAATTAAACAGCTGGCATTTCGTGTAGACGATGAAGCACATAAATCCGCGCTACTAACTCACTTGTTACAACAAGAACGTGTGCAGCAGGCGGTAGTGTTTGTTTCCAACCGTGAGCATGTAGACGTTTGGGTACAAAAGATTCGCAAGCTCGGTTTACGCTGCGATGGCCTACATGGCGAGATGAAGCAAAGCGATCGCAATGATCATTTAAAACAGATGAAAAAAGGCCGCCTGCAAGTTTTGGTAGCGACTGATGTCGCAGCCCGCGGTATTGACTTACCTGAAATCAACACCGTGATCAATGTGCGTCTTCCGCGTCGCGCCGACTCTTATGTCCATCGCGCAGGGCGCGCATCACGCGAAGGCAACCCTGGTGAATGCTACTCATTAGTTGATATGCACGACCTTCCCATGATTGAGAAGATTCAGCGCTACATGCAATCCCCCATCAGCTTTAGCAAGATTGCAGGCCTGGAACCTAAAACCAAGATTCGCTCTAGCAGCGCCACCCGCACAAAGAAAAAACCGGCTAAAAAAGCCACCAGCACTAAAAAAGCCAAAAAGAAATAGAGCGCTAACAACATTTCTCTATCGCTTTTTATAGACAATAAAAAAGGGAGCTTAAGGCTCCCTTTTCATCGTCTCGATGCGATATCAATCAAATTTAAGCGTGTGCTGCTTACGACGCGCTTTCGCTTCTAAATACTGACGGTTGTGTTGATTAACATGCACAGCCGTCGGCACAAGCTCTGACACTTCGATGCCATTGTGGGTCAGCTGCTCAGCTTTATCTGGGTTGTTCGTCAGTAGACGCACTTTGTCCACCTCAAGCGCTTGCAGCATGCGCGCAGCAATACTGAAGTCTCGGCCATCGTCAGGCAGGTGTAGCATCTCATTGGCTTCATAAGTATCGTAGCCTTGATCTTGTAAAGCGTAGGCTTCAAGTTTGGCATACAAGCCTATACCACGACCTTCTTGGCGCAGATACAAAATATAACCGCCTTCTTCGTTGATGCGATCAATAGCTTCGTCTAACTGCTCACCGCAATCACAGCGGCCTGAGCCAAAAACGTCACCAGTCAAACATTCAGAATGCAAACGGACCAACGGCGTAGCGTGCTTACTTTCAGAGGTTCCTTCAAACGCAATAGCGATATGCTCCTTGCCACTTTCATCGCCATTGAAAGATATGAACTCGGCCATGACGTCGCCAGCTCGAACTGGAATCACTACTCGACGTTTAACCGTTAATTGATCCATTGATACTGCTCTCTTGTAAAAATAATGCTCTATATGAGCGCATTGTAATAGGTTTTCAATCCCTAGACTAAGGAAAACTAAATTAAGTGTGTTAGAGGAAGTGACGTATCTTCTTTTACACTGCGTAAAAGAAAGCTCGACTGAACACCTGAAACACCAGGAATACGAGTTAAGTAACCCAACAAGAAGTCGTGATACTTTTCCATGTCTTCGACCACAACTTCTAACAAGTAGTCACAGTTTTGTCCGGTCACAAGATTGCACGAACGCACCTCAGGAAATGAATTCACTTGTTCTTCAAATACACTAAAACGGTCTGGCGTGTGGCGATCCATGCTGATTTGAATAAAGGCCGTCAGCTTTAAACCGAGCTCAGAACGCTTCAACAACGTAACTTGGCGGTCAATGATACCACTCTCTTCCAGAGATTTAACCCGCCTTAGGCACGGAGATGGCGACAAACCAACACGATCGGCCAGCTGCTGATTTGTTAAGCTAGAATCTTGCTGTAGCTCCTGCAATATTCGAATATCAATTCTATCCAACTGCGCAACCATAAAATTAAAATCCTATTAAAGATGATATTTAGCAATTTTATTCCAACAATATGCGTATTTTATCAATAAAACGCAATCATTTTTCAATCAAAGTTCGTTACACTAGGTACTGTTGAAAGATGTTAACCACATCTTAATTTACAGTCTGAGCTACCCGCTCAACTAATTATAAGGAAGGCAAAGAATATGAGTTCTTTTGATCACACTAAATATCGTCCGTTTCAGCCGGTTACTTTAGACAACCGCACTTGGCCTGACCAAGACATCACTACCGCGCCACTATGGGCAAGTGTAGACCTACGCGACGGCAACCAAGCACTGGTTGAGCCTATGACTGTGGAGCAAAAGAAGGAATTTTTTAAACTTCTAGTAGACGTTGGCTTTAAAGAAATCGAAGTCGGCTTCCCTGCAGCCTCACAATTGGACTTTGACTTTGTACGCTGGTTGATCGAAGAAGACCAAGTGCCTGACGACGTTTACATTCAAGTATTGACCCAAGCACGTCCAGAGTTGATCGAGCGTACTTACGAATCACTTAAAGGCGCCAAAAAAGCTGTCGTTCACGTGTACAACTCAACTTCAGTGACACAGCGTGAGCAAGTATTCCGCTTAGGCAAAGATGGCATTAAGAATATTGCTATCCAAGGCGCTAAATACGTTAAAGATTACGCAGCAAATTACCCTGAAACAGAATGGGTATTCCAGTACTCACCTGAGAGCTTCACTGGCACAGAGACAGACTTCGCAGTCGAAGTATGTGATGCAGTAATCGACGTATGGCAACCAACGCCAGAACACAAATGCATCATTAACTTGCCAGCAACGGTTGAAGTGTCTACACCGAACCGTTTTGCTGATCAGATCGAATACTTCTGCCGTAACGTGCAAAATCGTGAAAGCATCATCGTCAGCCTACACACACACAATGACCGTGGTTGTGGCGTCGCAGCGGCTGAGCTTGGTTTGATGGCTGGCGCAGACCGTATTGAAGGTACTTTACTAGGCAACGGTGAGCGCACTGGTAACATGTGTGTTGTGACCATGGCGATGAACATGTACAGCCAAGGCATCGATCCTAAATTAAACTTTGGCGATATGGATCGCGTCATCAGCGTGGTTCAATCTTGCACCCAGTTACCTGTGCACCCGCGCCATGCTTATGCAGGTGAATTAGTCTTCACAGCTTTCTCTGGCTCACACCAAGATGCCATTAAGAAGTGTTTGGCTAATCAAACGGATGAGAAACCTTGGGATGTGGCTTACTTACCAATTGACCCTCGTGACATTGGCCGTAGCTACCAAGAAGTTATCCGCGTTAATAGCCAATCAGGCAAAGGCGGAATGGCGTATGCCCTAGAGCAAGAATACGGCTTGGCATTGCCGCGCTGGTTGCAAGTAGAATTCAGCCCAATCGTACAGCGGTTTGCTGAAACCGATGGTGGCGTCGTTGACGCGGCAGAAATGAAAGAGTTGTTTGAGCAGAGTTTCATGACCTCAGGCACACCTTACGCCTTGGGCAACTACGAGCTAAGTAAGCATGATCGCGACTCGGTTAAAGCAGAACTTGTGCATGCTGATGGCAACATCCAGATTCAAGGGGAAGGTAACGGGGCATTGTCTGCTTTCACGCAAGCCCTAAGCGAACACTTCAATGCTCGCTTAGATATCGTTCAGTACCAAGAGCACGCATTGACAGTTGGTAGCGACTCGCAAGCAATCGCCTACGTACAAGTTAACATCGACGGTGAGCGCTTTAATGGTGTCGCCATCGACAACGATATTGTTTCAGCATCGATTCAAGCAGTTGTAGCGACGATTAACCAAAAAGTCGTTGCCTCAAATCAAGCCGATGTGGCCTAACCTCGCCCATCAGCCATAGAGTTAACCTTAGGCGGCACAACTGCTTAAGGTCACAAAAAAGCCGAGTTTATCCAACTCGGCTTTCTCTTGTTTGACCATCATGTAAAACGTCACGCTACTTTTTGCTGTACAACACCACACGATCACGGCCAGATGTTTTGGCCTGATACAATGCCAAATCGGCACACTTGATAAATTCAAGCTCTGAAGGTATCTGACTGTACTCACACACACCGACGCTACAGGTGAGATGCAATTCATGACCATCATAGATAAGCGGCTCAAGCTTAAGCACTTCACGATAGCGCTCACAAGCACTGAGCGCCTCATCCGCTGACGTATGTGGAAGACATAAAGCAAACTCCTCGCCACCAATACGACCAATCATATCCCCGGCCCGCTTACGCTCACGCAAGCGACGTGAGAACTCTTGTAAGACCATATCTCCCGCATCATGACCGAAGGTATCATTGACGTTTTTAAAGTGGTCGATATCAAGCACTGCGATACTAAGAGACTGGTTATAACGCTCAGCCTTGGCGACCTCATCGCGTAAAGAGGTTTCGAACGCTCGGCGATTCATAAGATCGGTTAGATAATCTGTCGTAGACAAGGCCTCAAGACGTTTGTTCATGCTAACTAATTTATGGCGCATCTGCGCCAAGCGATCCATCGCTAGCAACTTAGCCGCCAGCACTTTGTGCTGGATCGGTTTAATCAAGTAATCATCAGCCCCCGCCTCGATACAACGCTCAACATCATCATCTGAGACTGAACCGCTTAAAATAATGATTGGCACCCAGTCGCTTTCATAGTCACCTTGAATAGCTCGTATTTCACTTATGGCATCCAATCCAGATTTCACTGGCATATTAAGGTCTGCTACCACCAAATCGATCACCTCAGAATGAGACTGAAAGGTATCGATTAATGCTTGACCATCGGCCACATCGATCACTTCGTGGCCTAACTTTTCTAACCTAAGACGCAACAACAAACGATCAGAGTTTGTATCTTCGGCGATCAGAATCTTCAATCCAGCCTCCCTGTGTGCTGAAGTACTTGCTTAACCGTAGCAAACTCTTGCTTCATTGCCACTATTTGCTCATTTGGGTCTACCACAGAATCCGCTTTTGCTTGTCGCTCTAACTCTGTAGCCATAGCACTTAACACCATGGCTCCGACATTAGCACTGACAGATTTAAGACTGTGAGCCGGACGGTAAAAAAGACTGCTATCTTGTGGCGCCGCGAGTGCTTGATCAAACTCCAAGAAGACTGCATTAGCATCTTGCACAAAGGCATGGGCGATCTCTTTAACTTGATCACCTAACAGCTCTTCTAAGTCATCTAACACCCTAGGATCAATCGAATCTATGTTTTGCAATACTGCTCCTTCACCTTGCAGGGACGTCGCATCATTTGCACTGACGGCTTGCGAACAACCTAACCATTGAACAATGGTATCCAACAACTCTTGACGTTTAAATGGCTTGGAAATATAACCATTGCCGCCTATGGATTCAACTTGCGCAATACGTTCCGGCTGAATGTCCGCCGTTAGGGCTAAGATGGGCACAGCCGGCTGGCCAGGACCTTCTAAGGATCGTATTTCCTGAATGGCTGTCAGACCATCCATGACTGGCATATGCAAATCCATTAGAATCAAGTCCGGCTCTAGTGCGCGCCATTGCTGCACGCCTTCAAGGCCATTTTCCGCTACTTCAACTCGACACCCTAGCTGCGCTAACATACCTTTAACCACTGCGATATTGGCCTTCATATCCTCGACAACAAGAATCGTCGCATCGGTTAAATCATGCTCATAAGCCTCTTGTCGCTGAATACGTCCATCTTGGCGGGTGACCATTACCGCACTCACCTCTGGGCGCAGCACTTCAATTAAGCCAGCACGCAATTCGTTAATACTGCTGGGCTTATTGACACAAACCTTAACGCCGGCTTCTTTAAGCTGTTCAGGCGATAAGATTCCTGCAGAGGACAGCATCAAAGTTTTTGGGCACTCTGTATTTGGTAAGGCATCAATTAAAACTTTGTTGAGCGACAAACCATCCAGTTCAGGCATCAAGTAATCTAAAACCAATAGATCAAAAGAGTCCGTTTCAGGGTCTTGTGCCGCGGCGATTACACGATCCACCGCTAAGATAGCATTATGTTCGTATTCAGCCATCAAACCAAGCTGCTCTAACTGGCTCTCGATTATAGACAAATTAGTAGAATTATCATCTACCACCAAAATGCGTTGAAAATTGAAATGCTCTACCTCTTGGCAAGATCTAACAGGTGACGCACTTTGTGCCAGTTGTAAAGAGAAGCCAAAGGTAGAACCTTTACCAAGCTCACTTTTCACCCAAATCTCACCACCCATCAACTCAACAAGTTGTTTGGTAATGGCCAGCCCCAGTCCTGTGCCACCAAACTTACGTGTGGTGGAGTTATCAGCTTGCGTAAAGGCTTGGAACAGCTGCCCCTGCACAGCCTCGTCAATGCCTATGCCGGTATCCTCGACACTAATGATGAGTGACTGCTGCTGGGACTTTTGACTTGGCTTGGCTTCGACTTTAATAATCACATGACCAGACTGAGTAAACTTGATCGCATTGCCCACTAAATTCATCAATACCTGACGAATACGATAAGCATCCCCATGAAGCATCATTGACTCGGGCACATTGTATTGCACTAACAAATCAATACCTTTGCTCTCAGCCTTAACCACCAGCAAACGCGACAGATCGAAGACGAGCTGTTCTAGGTCGAAATCCATTAGTTCAAGTGACAAGTGACCCGCTTCAATTTTCGAAAAGTCTAAAATTTCATTAATGAGCTCCAACAAACTCTCACCCGAGTTACGGATAATGTCTAACTGGCTATGCTGTCGCTCGGTCAGCTGCGAGCCAGATAGAATCTCCGCCATACCCAAGACACCGTTGAGTGGGGTGCGAATTTCATGGCTCATGGTCGCCAAGAAGTTGCTTTTGGCTTGGCTTGCACGCACTGCTTCTTCACGGGCATTTTTTAAGATAGTTTCGGTTTGGTAACGCTCAGTAATATCAAAATTTACACCAAACAGATAGGCTGGCTGCCCTTCGCTATTAACCGCAACACGTGCATTGGCCTTGATGTGGCGAAGGTCCCCATCAGGTCGAATGATTCTGAAATCAACATCTAAATCGCTCTGTGTGGCTATGGCTTTCTCGGCACTGGCTTGAACACGTCGTAGGTCATCTGGATGAATCAACTCATCCCAATGTTCCCGACGTGTTACTTGGCCGTAAGATACACCATATATACTGTGCATTAAGTCGTCCCATAAGAGAGTATCGTTTTCGATCCCCATCTCCCAGATACCGATCCCAGCAGACTGGGTCGCAATGCTTAGACGATTACGCGCCTTTTCAATATCTTCTTCAATATTCAGACGGGCTGTAATATCTCGGCAATGTACTATAAAGCCATTGAAGTGCCCCTCTTCATCAACGACTTTGCTGCGCACGTTTTCGGCGACAAATGTACTGCCATCAGCACGTCGATAGACCATACGATACTCGTGATAGTCAGGAGACCCTGCGTCTTCATAGGCTAAACCAACCTCTTCAAACGCCTGCGCATCGGCGTATAAAAATTGCGCCGTTTTACCCAATAGATCTTGCTCTTGATAACCAAACATTGCTGTTACGTAGGGATTAACCATAGTGATGTTACGATCACGATCTACCACCACAATGCCTTCAGGGGCGTCTTCAAATAATGAACGAAACATTTTTATCTGTTTTTTGAGCGCCACCTGCGCTTGGATTTGTTCCGTAATATCCTGAAAGGTGAGTACGGTTACCAGCGTGTTATCAAGCTCATTGGTAATTGGTGTACAAGCGAAATTAACTGGGAAAGTGCGACCATGGCGATCGAAAAACTCATCATTCACACCAGACACTTTATGGCCACTGCGTACCGCATGCGTAATGGCACAGCTATGCTCCTTGCTGGCATTGGCATGATTGATTAAACGACAAATTGGCATACCAACAAGTTCATTTAAACCATAGCCTGTCATAGCAACCGCTGATACATTGGCAAACGTAATCTTGCAATCTGCATCTAAGCCAATCACACCATCGTGAACCGATTCTAGAATTAAGCGATGCTGCTGCTCGGCTTGACGCAGTGAAAAAGCGTTACGATCACGTGTTAACTCTTCACCAATCCATTGGCCAAATAGCTTTACTAGCTCATATTCGTCTTCACTAAAATCGACGGCACGTGGCGTGGGGCTTGAGAAATTCAGCGTACCCCAAACTTCCCCTTGAACTCGTATCGAGACGCCTAAATAAGCTTCAAGCTGAAAGGTTTGATAACACGGGTGCAAAGCAATCTCGCTTTGGCCAGCATGATAAAAGCCTGTGACTTGATCACGATTCAAGGTATGCACACAGTAGCAATCACCCAGATCAAATTCAGCACCGACTGAAAGCTCTCCATTTGGTGAACAACAGTAGGCCACACGATAGTTATCATGCTTTACCCGTGAGACGATACCAAATGGCAGACTTAGCATCTCACTACCGAGGATTAAGATTTGATCAATTTTTTCATGCAAATTGAGTGTGGAAGTGGCCGTGATCGCATGCAAACGTTTGAGTGCCTGCGTAATACACAAAGCTGAAGCAGTTTCGACATTGCAGCTAGTATCTTGTGCGGTTAATAGCGAGGTTAGCAGCTGCTGCAGCGCATTCTGTTGGAGCTGAGGAGCATCTGGACACGCAAACCACCCCTTATTTAAACCTAAAGGCTGCCAATCAAGCTCTGCTAGAGCGGCCTGCGCTTCTGAATTAGAAGGTGCTTCGGCGTGACCTTGGTTGATGTATAGTGCAGCTCCAGATGGTAAAACAACCCACCAGCGCGGTGCATAATCCAATGCCATCACCTCAATCATGGGTGAAAGATTAGCAAAGGGCCCAGTTAATGTTTTAAACCATTGTAGAGGCTTGCCACTGAAGTCCATCATCTTCGTCAACGTCCGTCATCTATTTCTAAAAGCGATAAACCTCATACTAAACCACTTTGTATGACTTCGCCTACCTAGACAACTACAATAACGGCGTTTTAAATCATTGTTAACTTTTCACGACTTAGGACATTGATGAAACAAGCAAATTAGCCCGTTTGCAGTAACGCTCCAGGCGCCCATCATTTCAAGAAAGCACAGAAATCTGCACGAATTCGAGCAATCACTTCGGCATTACGACCAGCAATAATGACCCCTTCCCGAATGGTTGGACGATAGTCAGAACCATCTAGCATTTCAACTTTACCTCCGGCTTCTTGATAAGCCAAAATCCCAGCAGCGTGATCCCAAACATTGGGCTTAGGGCTCACAGAAAAGTCCACATTACCCTGCACCATGGTACGGTATTCATGACAGCAACAGCGCAGTGCAATGGTGCGTGCATACTTGGGTTGCAATAAAGCCGCGTGTCGGCGTAACGACTCATCTTTGAATAAGAAGGGAGAAAACATCCCGACAAGGTTGTCATCCGCTACTTCTGTACGGATAGTGATCTGACGCGCATCACCGTTAGCACGAACAAACCAAGTACCTTCACCTTGACTCGCTTCGATCCAGTCGTCATTTGCGACATCGTAGAGTAAGCCAAAGATTGTCTGACCTGCATAAGCCGCTGCAATCAATACACCAAAGGTCGGCAGCCCATTGGCATAGTTCCAAGTACCATCGATAGGATCAATAATCAGAACCAACTCATCTGAATCAATTTTATCTAGTACCGATGCATCCGCGGCAACCGACTCCTCACCAACAATCAAGGCATCAGGCAACAATACCGAAAACGCTTCTGTCATAGCCTTTTCAGCGGCCAAATCGGCGACAGTGACCAGGTCATCAAAGCCTGACTTGGTGGAAATATTATCGCTGGATAAATCACGAAAGCGCGGCAAGATTTCCTGTTTGGCCACGTTGCGCACGATCTCAATAAGGCTATTTTTTTGATCACGGGTCAGCACTAAACTCTCCTTGTTGGGAAGTAATTAATCAGTCTACGTACCTTACTAGCTTACCAAATAAAGATAAAAGCATTATGACAACTTATTCATTTCTATAGATTTTTTAAAATGACTTGTGAATCCTGAATTTTGGTCCACTATTTTTATGAAAAAGCATTTGACTTGCTTTTTCAGTTACCGGTAACATTCACCCATAGTTACCGGTAACATATCGTTGTAACTGCGAATTTAATATTCCTTCAAAACAATAAATAGCGGGAAGACATCATGAGCACAATTGCTAAGACGTTACTCACAGCCACCATCGCAGGCGCCCTTTCTACAGCGGCTATGGCAGCCGACTACACGTTTAAATTCCAATCCTCTGACCCATCAGGTGATAAAAACTTTCAAATCCAGAAAGAATGGACTGAGCGTGTTGCAGAAATGTCTGGTGGTCGTATCAAAATCAACCTATTGCCGGTTGGCAGTGTGTTCAAGCACACAGAGACCCTAGATGGCATCAAAATGGGTATTTTGGATGGCCAAGTTACCGCCACTGAGTTTTTCTCAGGTAAGGATGCAGCCTTCGGTCTTATCGGTAACACGGTAGGTGCTTGGTCTGACACACAACAACTGCTTCAGTACATCAACTACGGTGGCGGTTATGAACTAATGAATGAACTTTACGCTCCGTATGGCGTTAAATTCATTGGTGGTTCAACCACTGGCGTTGAGTCGTTTGTGTCACGCGTTCCTCTGGACGGTGTAGAAGATCTTAAAGGCTTAAAACTACGCGCACCTGAAGGTCTGGTACAGCGTGTATTTGCAGCTGCTGGCGCCGCACCTGTTAACCTTCCAGGTTCCGAAGTATTTACCGGTCTGAGTAAAGGCGTTATCGATGCAGCCGACTACACAGTCTTCTCCACTAACCAAAAAGCAGGTATGAACGAGATTGCTCCGCATCCAGTTCAACCGGGCTTCCACTCTCTACCATTGATCGATATCTCAATGAGTATGAAAAAGTGGAACCAGCTGCCTGAAGATCTTCAAAAAATCATGACCGTATCAGTACGTGATTTCGCTAATGACATCACTACTCAGCTGCGCATTGCAGACCAAAAAGCGGTCAAAGAAGCGCAAGCAGATCCAAACATCACTTTGCATGACTGGTCTGCAGAAGAACGTAAAAAATTCCGTGAGATTGCACGTACTCAATGGGAAGAGTTCGCTAAGCAATCACCAAACGCACAGAAAGTTTACGATTCAATCACGACTTACCTAGAAGAAAACGGCCTGCTGTAATAGCCATAGTAGCGCCTCTTTCCAAACCAAAACGGGCGTCTTAGGACGCCTGTTTTAGACTGGACCCTACCCCATGAGCACAGATATTCAAGACCCCAACACCGATAGCGCAGAGATGCCTCACAATTTACTCGACAAAACTATTGTTCGAGTCGGCAATGCGCTAAGCCTACTGTTTTTATTTACTGTTGCGATTTCTTTTTATGAAGTCGTTATGCGCTATGTTTTCAACGACCCGACTACATGGGTACATGAGACTGCCTCATTTTTAGGTGCTTGCCTGTTTGTCTTTGGTGGCATCTATGCACTTGCTACGAATAAACACGTGCGAGTGGTATTGGTATACGATGCCGTGTCAGAGCGTACACGCCAGTATCTCAATATCTTTCATCATGTGATGGGGCTGATTTTTGCCGGCCTATTAAGCTACGCCGCGTATCAAATGACCGAGAGTGCAGTGCTATCACCGTTTGGTGATATTCACTTTGAAACCTCTGGATCTGCTTGGAACCCGCCTTTTCCAGCCTACGTGAAGATCATGATTTTCCTAACCATGTGTGTCATGACCATTCAGTTTGTACTGCACCTTATCCAAGAAATTCGTAACTTAGGAAAGTCATAATATGTTTGATTTATCTGCTCTAGGCATCGGTTACGGCAGTCTACTCATGCTTGTCACCATGATTTTATTGCTGCTAACCGGTATGCAGCTGGCCATGGTGACAGGCTTAGTGGCTTTGGTGTTCGCCATTGGCTGGTTTGGGGTTGATGCTTTACCGCTGGTGACCAGTCGACTCTACAGCTTCGTTGGCGGCTATGTCTTTTTAGCCGTGCCGATGTTCGTGTTGATGGCCGCACTCTTGGATCGCTCTGGCATTGCTCGCGACCTGTTTGATGCGATGAAGGTCTTAGGACGCAAAATTCGTGGCGGTGTGGCCGTACAAACCTTAGTGGTGGCCGTGATTTTAGCATCCATGTCAGGTGTTATCGGCGGCGAAACCGTATTGCTTGGGATTTTAGCTCTGCCTCAAATGCTACGCTTGGGCTACAACCGCAAGCTTGCGATTGGTACCACTTGTGCAGGCGGCGCCCTCGGCACCATGCTTCCACCCAGTATCGTCTTGATTATTTATGGTTTGACGGCCAGCGTATCGATCGGCGATTTATTTAAGTCAGCGTTCATTCCCGCGTTACTGCTCGCCTTTTCTTACATGGCATACGTGCTGATTCTGTGTCGCTTAAATCCTGACTACGCGCCATTACCTAGCGAAGAAGAGTTAGCACAAGAAAACGACACTAACTATTTCAAAGCGCTGTTCTTTCCGATCCTATCAGTAGCAATTGTATTAGGCAGTATCTACACCGGTGTTGCTTCTGTTACCGAAGCGTCAGCGCTAGGCGTTGTAGGTATCGTACTAAGTGCTTGGATTCGTGGTGAGCTGAACTTTGAGATGCTTAAAGAAAGCGCCAAAGCCACCATGAGCACCTGTGGCATGATCATCTGGATTGGTATCGGCGCAACAGCCTTGGTCGGCGTGTACAACTTGATGGGGGGGATCGATTTTGTCGAAGAAATGATTCTGGCTCTGTCTGGCGGCAGTGTCATGGGCACCATCCTAATCATGATGTTGATCCTATTTGTACTTGGCATGTTCTTAGATTGGGTCGGCGTTGCGTTGCTGACTATGCCTATCTTTGTGCCGATCATCACTAATCTTGGCTTAGACCCAGTGTGGTTTGGTGTTGTGTTCTGTTTGAATATGCAGGTGTCATTCTTATCACCACCGTTTGGTCCAGCTGCGTTTTATCTTAAATCAGTGGCACCTAAAGACATCAGCTTAGGTGAAATTTTCCAATCTCTGTTGCCGTTTATCGGACTTCAGGTGCTCGTGCTTGGCTTGGTGATTTTCTTCCCTGAGCTAGCGATTTGGTGGAAATAACTCACTTTTCTAGCGACAGCTAGAGGATGTTAGGCAATAGACAAATAAGCGAAGTGCCCAGCACTTCGCAGGAGTAAACGGAATGATTAAAAAAATCATTGTGATGGGTGTATCAGGCTGTGGTAAGTCCTCAATGGGCAAACGCATTGCGGATCACTACGGTTACCCATTTTTTGACGGTGACGATTACCATGGTGATGCCAACGTAGAAAAAATGCGCCAAGGCATCCCCCTAAACGATGACGATCGTATGGGCTGGCTAGCAACCCTGAACGGCATATTACGTCAGCAAGACAGTGCCGTAGTGGCGTGCTCAGCGCTGAAACCCGTATATCGCAACCTGTTAAGAGAAGGTATTGATGGCCTAGCCATTATTTATCTTAAAGGCGATTTCGACACTATTTGGCAGCGCCATCAAAAACGTGACGGTCACTACTTTAACGGCAAAAGCATGCTCGAAAGCCAATTTGCCACACTAGTGGAGCCCATCAACGAAGACGTGATTACGGTCGATATCAGCCAATCCCTAGAAGATGTTTTCCAAGCCAGCATCGCAGCGCTTGATGCTCGCTAAATGCGCCTTAGACCTGTTTGTTTGAGCGGGTCTAAGTCATTCATAAGAAGAACATTTTAGCCGTTACAGATGCTTCAATACCCTTGGCTGTGTTACTGTAACAAGGCTAAAAAGATACTAATAACGAAGCCAATCGCATGAAAAAGAAGCGCCCCACTTTACAGGATGTCGCAGACCGAGTCGGTGTCACTAAAATGACGGTCAGCCGCTGCATACGCAATCCAGAACAAGTCTCCGACACCATACGGGAGCGTATCCAGTCAGCCCTGGATGAATTGGGCTATATTCCCAACCGCGCCCCCGACATCTTATCTAAATCCAAGAGTCATGCTATTGGTGTGCTTCTGCCCTCTTTAACCAACCAAGTATTTGCCGAAGTCATTCGTGGTATTGAATCGGTACTGGAGGAGCATGGCTATCAGACCATGTTGGCACACTTTGGTTACAGCAAAGAATTAGAAGAAAAGCGTATCGAAACATTACTGTCCTACAATGTTGACGCTTTGGTCATTTCAGAAAGCCAACACACCGCAAAAGCCAGCAAGATGTTGGCCAATGCAGGCATTCCCGTTATTGAAATTATGGACTCAGTCGCCCCAAGCCAAGCACAAGCGGTGGGCATTGATAACCGCGCAGCCGCTATGGAAATGACGCAAACCATGATTGATCATGGCCACCGCCACATTGTTTACTTCGCGGCTCGAATGGACGAACGGACGCTGCAGAAAATTGCAGGCTATGAGCAAGCCATGGCAGACAATGGCCTAAATGCGATTGTCAAACGCACTCAAAGCGCTTCATCCTTCACCCTAGGGGCACAATTTCTGGATGAAGTATTGAACGAGCATCCAGAAACCGACGGTATATTTTGTACCAACGATGACCTTGCTATCGGCGCCTTGTATGCCTGCCAAAAGAAAGGCATTGTTGTGCCAGAACAGATAGGCATTGCTGGGTTTCATGGCCACGATATCGCCAAAGCCATGGTGCCATTGTTAGCGACTGTCGTGACGCCGCGTGAAGAGATGGGCCGCCTAGCGGCACAGAAACTACTGGAGCGCCTTGATGGTGCCAGCAATCCAAACTGTATTACCACGCTGCCGTATCGTATTGAATGCGGCGAAAGCTTGAAACCATAAAGAAAAAGGGCCTAAAGGCCCTTTTACATGGTTAAAACTCTTCCCATTCATCATCGTCACTAAGCTCTGCAACCGGCGGCTTAATTGCCTTAGGTTTTGAGATAGGTTGAGACGGTTTAGCTTGTACAGGCTCCTGCCGTTTCTCAGTAACTTTATGTGAGCTTAATGATGGACGCACCAGAGTATTGTCGATTTTGAACTTGTTGACGTTGCTTGCTAATCGGTCCGCTTGACTCAATAGGTTTTCAGACGATGCCGCGGCCTCTTCTACCAATGCAGCATTTTGCTGAGTCATCTGATCCATTTGTGACACAGCTTTACCAATCTCAAGTAGATTATCAGACTGCTCAGAAGACGCCGAGGCGATGGTCGACATGATATCGTTGACTTGCGCGATCGCTGCAACGATCTCACGCATGGTTTCACCAGACTGATCTACTAACTGATTGCCATCTTCGATCTTGCTTGAGGACTCAGAGATCAAATCTTTAATATCTTTGGCGGCATTGGCGGAGCGCTGCGCCAATGTGCGTACCTCTGATGCAACGACAGCAAAGCCACGCCCCTGCTCGCCTGCTCGAGCCGCCTCAACCGCAGCATTCAGTGCTAAAATGTTAGTCTGGAATGCAATGCCATCAATCATACCGATAATATCGGAGATTTTTTGTGACGATTGATTGATATCATTCATGGTGACCACCACCTTATCAATCAAATCACCACCATCTCGTGCAACGCGTACGGCATTTTTCGCCAATCCAGTAGCTTCATGGGCACTGCTGGAGTTTTGACGTACAGTCTCGGTTAAAAGCTCCATACTCGAGGCGGTCTCTTCAAGACTCGAGGCCTGCTCTTCTGTGCGAGTCGATAAGTCTGTGTTGCCATGGGATATTTCTTTCGCACCCACATAAACGGCTTCTGATGCTTCACGAATCTGCTGGATGATGGCTGACATGGCTTCAAGCAGGTCATTGACGCCTTTTGAGATAGACAGCATAGTATCGGATTTACCATGTGTGGTTACGCGTGCGGTCAGGTCATTATTAATAGCTTGGGCAATCGCATCATTCACCTCTTCTACTGTGCGCTGCACTTCTTGTTCAGCTTCAACCTGTGCCGTAATATCGGATGCATATTTGACGACTTTGTATAAGCGGCCATTGGAATCACGTATCGGGCTGTAGTTGGCTTGAATCCAGATAGTTTTGCCATCTTTACGAACCCTAGGAAAACGCCCTACAAAGTGTTCACCTTGGCCTAGTCTGCGCCAAAAAGTGCGATATTCCTCCGATTGACGATAGGTTTCATCGACAAAGATACTATGATGACGACCGCGAACTTCATCTAGACGATAACCTACAGCATTAAGAAAGTTATCGTTTGCCTCAATGATAGTGCCATCTAGCTCAAACGAAATGACCGCCTGCGATTTAGAGATCGCATCTAACTGGCTTTCGTAATCAGCATTGATGTTTTTGCGTTCGGTCACATCGGTGGCAAATTTAACAATTTTGATAATGTTTCCCTGCTCATCAAACACAGGGTTATAGCTCGCTTCGATCCAAATCGGGTCGCCTGCTTTGGTGTAGCGGCAGAATTCGCCAGCTTGATAATCACCCTTTGCTAGAGCTTGCCAAAAGTCTTTATAGGCTTGGCTCGCACGATATTTTTGATCCACAAAAATAGCATGGTGCTTACCTTGTACTTCGTCCAAACTGTACCCTAGTGCCTGCAAGAAGTTTTCATTAGCAAATAAAATATTGCCCTTGGTATCAAACTCTATCACTGCTTGAGACTTTGACAATGCAGCAAGCTGGCCTTTTAGGTTGGCCAATTCTGCCTTGTCGACAATGACTTGGTTGTCATCCAATTTTTTGGAAAATAATTGACTTAACATCGTGCTGCTTCCCTAGATCAGACAAATGGATTCGTTGCCATAAGGCTAAACCTTCTTGCGAATTTTCGCTAAAGATTCACGTAAAGATTGGTAGTTAAACGGTAGTTGAGCGTAACGGTTTTTTGCGAAGCTTGACTGAATTAACCAAGCGATTGACTACATTCCGTTGCTAATTACTGATCTAAATTAATAATAGATGAATTTTGAAAGTGTGCAGTTAGATTTGCGTTGCAGCTGTTTCTAAGTTGACTTACTGTGGCTTTGAGCATAAAAAAAGGGAAGTATGCGGGGTGTTGAAGAGTCGCGCATACTTCCCTTAAAGGGTGATGTTTTGAATGCTACCAACACCAACGACCTAAGCCATCAATGCCAATGCTAGCAATCCCCCATTTATGAAAGCTAACATTGTTGGCAACATTCTAAAATTTGATCACCATTCCATAGAGGACTTCGCAGACAATATCGGGCAGAGCTAATATGACGCGATGTCGAGAGTAATGGTAAGGGACTCTACAGATTATGATGTTGCTAAATACGCCAGCCAAAGCTCCATTTACGACATCTTGTTTTTTATTGTCGTAATCGCACCATTTACCAAGGTTTTAACGACTAGATATCTCATTTCACTGCTACGCTAGGCGTCGAATTTGCACGCATACTAATCGTGAATTTTTACGCTTAAACAGCCACGCACAAAATCTGGCTCAAAGTGCTTAATCGTTTCACCAACATAACCTAAATCCAGCTCGCTAATCTGCGCCATTTGCTCGTCCGACAACTCAAAATCCCAGAGGTCGAAATTTGATTGGATGCGCTCTTCGTGCACCGACTTAGGAATGACTGTCACACCACGCTGAATATTCCAGCGCAGCACAACCTGTGCGATCGACTTATTGTGTGCGGTGGCAATGTCGGCCAACATTTCATTGTCAAACGGCTGATGACGACCACCCCCTAAAGGGGCCCATGCTTCAGGCTGTACATTGTAATGCTGCATAGTTTTAAGTGCGTCACTTTGAGCATGGTAAGGGTGTAACTCGATCTGGTTCACGGCCGGTTTGATACGCACTGTTTCACAAAAGTTAGTTAACACATGAGCGTAAAAGTTTGATACACCAATCGCCTTTAATGAACCCGCTTCGTAAGCATCTTCCATCGCACGCCAAGCACTGAAGTAATCACCCATTGCTTGGTGCAAAAGGTATAAGTCGAAGTACTCAAGTCCGGACTTCTCTAGTGAGGCCTTAATGCCAGCTTCGGCAGCAGCGTAATTAGCCATATCCTGCACCCAAAGCTTCGAGGTAATGAATAGCTCTTCACGTGTACACAAACCCTCACTAATAGCCTCGCAAACAGCCTCCCCTACCGCATCTTCATTGCCGTAGACAGCCGCCGTATCAATCAAACGATAGCCTGCACGAATGGCCTGCAATACAGATTGTCGACACTCATCTTTGTCTGTAACTTTAAAGACTCCAAACCCTGCCATAGGCATTTGTAGACCGTTGTTCAGTAATGTGTGCTGCATGCTTTACCTTCCTCTTAGGTGATCAAAGAATACATACTAATGCATAGCACCAAGCACAGTTAGCCATATATAACGAATAGACTAGTGCATAGAATTCATGAATCCATACAAATTTGCGTAATCCAAACACAAAAAAACCGACCCTAGGGTCGGTTTTCTTTGTAACGCCTGACAGACTAACCGTTAAGAAGCCATACTTGGAAGGCTTTTTGATCTACTGGTGAGGCTTTAGCAAACCAGAAAGTCATCATCTCAAACGCCGTAGAAGACTGCGCTGGCTGATGGCTGTTATCCACCATCCAGATGCGAATGTCTTTACGCGTTTGCGCATCGGCTTTATTGAACCAGAACTTCAACATTTCTAGCTCTTCGGTTGCCATCATTTCTTCTGCCGCAGGTTTTGGTCCATCTACAGCATTATCGGTGTAGCTTGCTGTGAAGGCTCGAATCTCTGCTTTGTAGTTACGCATCTGCTGTACACCAGAACGGTGCGGTAGCATACGCACATCGTACTCAAGCTCTGCATCACTGGCGTTGTTGACCAAGGTAAATTCAACGTTGTCTTCGTACTTAGCCGCATCACTTTTACGGAAAAAGTAAGGTGCTTTCAGCTCCAGCTCAGCATCTTGCTCAACATCCACCTCAATGATGTACGGATCAGATTCAAAATGCTGACCATCATCACCACCGCCGACACGTTGATTAAAACGAACCACAAACTGATGCTGACCCGGCTCAACCTCGGCTTTAAAATCGCCCCCAAACTTGCCAGGGCTTTGTAGATCCACATACATAATCTCGAAATTTCGAGGCACTTCAAAAGTGGCTGCAACCGTTGGCAGGCTTGTCACGCCAAGCAACATCCCCATCACCACAACACCAGAACGTAATTTCACTTTAATGACTCCTTAAAAGTGATAGCAATCGTACATATTTGTACAGCTAACCTACCACAAAGTATGCGCATTTGATCTTTTACAACCTCATCTCACAAGACAAATGACATTTTTTTGCGCATTTCGTTTGACTCATGGATACAGCACCAGCATTCACCTACTTAAATGCCATCATTTTGTAAAAAATAGATGGCTATCGGCTGATCACTTTTACAGACAACTAGAAACCGCGCTACACTCATTTTTTTACCTGCTAAAGAGAAACCTATGAAAGCCATCATTGCCGCTTGCATGACCTTAATCTTGACCGGTTGCGCTACGTTGTCGCAGCTATCCACCTATACCATCTCTAATGCTGAGCTTGAGCGACTGTTAGACTCGCGCTTGGGTGAGCTACAGACACAGGCTTCTTTAGGTAACATCCCGCTAACACTGAGTGTCGATGATATTGATGCGAATATCGGTCCTGATGGCCGCGATGTCATACAGCTTGGTACTTTAGCGACGGCCAACATCAGCGTCTTTGGCTTTAATTACCCTGCGAAGCTAAATTTATCGCTCGAGGGTACGCCCTACTATGACAGTGAAAAGAAAGCTATATTTGTACGCTCGCTATCGCTACTAGATAGCTCAGTTGACGCCGGTGGCTATAAAGGTAATCTAGCGCCACTGAGCAACGAAGTCATGACCTTGATTAATGGCTATCTAGCCTCCAACCCTGTGTACACGCTTGACCAAAGCAACAGCACAGCGCGCCTATTGTCTAACGTCCCTCTAGACTTAACCATCGAGCAAGGCCGTCTAGCACTTAAGCCTCGCCAATAATTGTCTGTTAGCTGACCATAAGAAGCCGCGCTACATTGGTAGAGCGGCTTTTTTTTGCACTCACAGAGTCATCAAGACAAATAATGCAACATTAAGCTAATACTAAAAAACGACAGAATCGTCGTCACTAACAATACACTAGCGCAAAAGTCGCGCTGCCCATATTCTCCGCCGATAATGGGGTAGACACTAAACATGGGGACAGTAGAAAACACCAGTACGCCCGCTTTTAAGTGGTACGGCATAGCGGGGAAAAACTGCAACAAAATAAACGTCATTGTAGGAAATAATATAAGCTTCATACTGGTTACCAGCCCAATACGCAATTTATCTCCTTTGATTACCACACCGACTAAGGAGCCACCGATAACAATCAGTGCAGCAGGTGCCGCCGCCTGCGCCAATAGCTCTAAACCGCCACCAATGGCACGAGGAAAATGCAGCCCCAACATCGACATCAAAACACCGAAGAACACCGCTAAAATAATGGGGTTGGTAGCGATACGCTTAGCGACTTTCGCCAATACAAACTTTACTGTACCGCCTGAGTGCCCATGTACGGATTCAACAAAGATCAAACCTAACGGCAAAAATAGAATGTTCTCAACCACCAACGCCATAGCAAACGCCTGAGCAGGAGCCGTATCGAGGAACTGCAATAAAATCGGAAAGCCTATAAAAGCACTATTGGGCATCATGCCACCCATAGCGCTGACCCCCGAAGTGCTCCAGCGCTCTTTTAAGACAAAGCGCGCCAGCATTAACGTCACAACAAAGACAGTTAGTCCAGCCAGGGCATAGACCAGCATATAAGGCACATTGATAACGGCCGCCAAATCTAACGCTGCGATTTTGGTGATCATCACCGAAGGAAGCGCCATGTACAGCACAAACTTGCTCAGAGCAGGTAAAGCTTCTTTAGGTAATAATTTAAATCGAATAGCAATAAAGCCAAGCAAGATTAAAAAGAAAATCGGCGCAGTAATATTGAGAACGGCGTTCAAACCAAATCCTTTGTGGCAAATTAGGTCATTAAGAAGTGGCTAATATGATTACACAAACCCTGCAGCAAAAAGCGCAGTTAATGAGGACAAACAAAAACGCCTCCCGAAGGAGGCGTTACGCGTCAGATCCAGACTAAACGATAAAGCGATCTAATAGGTCTTTTTGTGATGACGTACTAGCGCGCTGTTTCTCCATCGATTGGTTAGACGACTCAGCCAACTCAGACACTTCTGTCGACAGATCTTTAATCTTAACCGCATTGGCATTAATGTCCTCTGCTACGTGACTTTGCTCTTGAGCAGAAGAAGCGATCTGAATGTTCATTTCACTGATACGTTCAATCGCACTACTAATGTTTCTTAGCGCTTCATCAGCAAATTGTGCTTTTTCAACGGCCTCACCTGCCGTAACACGACTTTCGCTCATGGCAACGGATACTGCAGCAGAGCCTGCTTGCAGTTGCTCAATCATGTCACGAATTTCAGTGGTCGACTCCTGTGTGCGCTGAGCAAGTGTGCGCACTTCATCTGCAACGACGGCAAAGCCACGACCAGATTCGCCTGCACGCGCCGCTTCAATCGCTGCGTTTAGGGCCAGCAAGTTAGTCTGATCGGCAATGTCGTTGATCACACTCAATACTGTTTCGATATTAGACGTCGCCGTTTCAAGTTTCTGCACCTGAACTACGGCCTGCTCAATGCGGTTGGACAAACCATCAATTGAAGTAGCTGTATCACTGACAATTTTAGAGCCTTCGATCGTATTTTTATCCACATCTTGTGCCGCCTCAGAGGCACCTTGTGCGCTTTGCGCAACCTCGTTAGCAGTCATCGCCATTTCGTGGATAGCCGTCGCCAAAAGATCCAGTTCTTGCATTTGCTTACGCGTGGCTTCAGCCGACTTTTTCGAGTCTAGAACCGTTTCATCGCCACTTTCGACGATCTCATCACCAAGGTGTTTAAGTTGCTTGATTTGATCCTGCAGACTTTCGGTGAAGCGGTTAAAGCCCGTAGCCAAATTAGCAAACTCTGGTGTGCTGCTAACCTCGATGCGCTTGGTTAAATCACCCTTGCCACTTGAAACTTCTTGGATAGCGCTATTGAGGCCTTCTAGCGGACGCAATAAGGCCTTAATCATCAGCATCAAGACAATCACGCTGATCACCACACCGATTATCGTAAATAGGATCGAACTATTACGTAATTTATCTAATGCAGCATAGGCTTTGTCTTCATCTACTACAGACACGACATACCACCCTTGCTGACGATCAAACAGCATACTGACCATATGTGGCACGCCATCAATGTCAATATATTGCTCACCTTCTTGGATTTTTACGCCCGGTAAAAAGTCGTGAATATTTTGACCATTATTACTCACATCAGGGTGTGCAATCGCCTTACCTTCTTCCTCAATGATAAACAGATAACCCGCATCTAAAAGATTGGCCGAGTTTACCAAGTCTGCTAAAGCCGATAATTCCATATCATAATACATGGCACCGACAAACTGGCCTGCCTCGTACACAGGCGTAGCGATTGAAACAATGGTATTGCCAGAGGAAACATCAATATATGGATCGGTAATAATTAGACCACCGGTTTGTTTTGGTCCCACAAACCAAGGACGCGTACGCGTATTATAACCAGCACCTGGATCCCAATTCGGATCATTATCGATAATAATGCCGTCTGATTGATAACCCAGTCCAGCGGCTAAAAAGCTACTTTTTAATGCAGGCTGATCTAAAACATCGCGCACATAGTCACGATCATTAGGGTTAAGCTGAATGGTTTCGGTCGTAGACTGTGCTAAGGCCTTTTTGTTGCTTACCTGTGCCTGAATGGTATCACGTACTCCACGCTCAATTTCATTTAAGCTATTAGAAACTAATCCTTCAACTTCGGAGCGAACGGTACTTTGTTGCTGCAGGCTTAATAAGCCCACCGTTAATAACAGCAAAAGCGCAGAGGCGCCTACTATTTTATGACTAAAACGCATTTTTTTACCCTAGTTTATTTTCCACCGAGTCAATTCAAACCTTCCATTGCTTAATTAATAACCAGAGAGTGAATCAACTATACTGAGATCATCTATCACCATGATGTCTTGCGCATCAAGTATTTAAATTATCAGTAATAGACATGCAGAAAATATTACAATATATGCGCCATTAATAGCCTTTTTAGACCTTAATTTTACTTATTGCGACAGCGTTTTCTTATTAAGTTTAGATAGTTCTTTTTTGAGATAACCAACTCGTCAAAATTAATCAAATAAAGAATATAAAAATAATAACTATTACCATCTATAGGCAATAAAAAAACCCACTAATTAGTGGGTTTTAAAGGTATGCTGTCCAGTCATTTATCAATTTCCAGTATAACCGGAATACATTGGATGGCCTGCAATATTAAGGTGTTTAGGAAATTCCACTTTTAAAATAGAACCACTATCGGATTCAGTGATGTATAAGGTACGCAGCCCTTCCCCGCCAAAGGCACAGTTAGTGGTACCGAGCCCCTTAGGCGATCGCACGACTGCCACAGGTTGCCCTAAAGCATCGTACACCCATACTAACCCCATCCCAGTTTGGCAAACCACGACACCATTTTCAGAGGTTAACGCCAAACCATCTGGGCCAGCACGACCACCGTTGTACTGCAAGAAAAGCCCTGCCTTATTCACACGACCGCTTTCTGCTAAAGGCAAGCGCCATACAGCGTTTGCACGTGTAACTGCTAAATATAAAACATGTCCGTTTACATCAAGCACTAAGCCATTTGGGCTAGGTGCAGTGTCGATTAAACATGTTAATTCACCTGTTTCAGGCTGCCATTTATACACTCGCCCAGTAGGATCGTGTAATCCTGTTTGACCCTGATCGGTAAAATACAATGCCCCATCAGGACCAAAATGCAAATCATTACATCCCTTAAAACCTTCTGAGTCACAATCTTTTAAAACATTGCGGATCTCACGCGTACCAGGATCCAACTGCACTATCCCATTCTGAAAATCAGCAATATAAATCTGACCATTTTGATGAATTTTTAAGCCATTAGGTTGACCATCATATTCTACTATCTGTTCAATATTGCCCTTTGGGTCGGCACGTAAAATTCGTCCAAAAGGAATATCCACAAACCATAGATTTCCGTCACGATCAAAGGATGGACCTTCGATAAAACTATCAACTGCTAGGCCTCGCTTGTTACGCTCGGCCCAATAAGAGCTGACACCAGGGCGGCGTAGTTCTTCCGGCAATGCAGTAAATACCTCAGCATCAAATACTGTCGGCTGTGGAAATGGGTAATTCATAAAATCATCCTGACGTTAGCGAAGGTAAAAAGAGTGCGATATCTGGGACCGCAATCAGCAGTAATAAAAAAGCGACAATGACGATAAAGAAAGGCAAGGTTCCTAACACCACATCCTCTACTTTTACTTTGTCTGATGAACTTGCCACAACAAAGAGTATGACGCCGAGCGGTGGCGTTAACTGTCCCAGCTCTACTAAGATTACGACAAAGACACCAAACCAAATGAGGTTAATATCGAGCGCCATCAAAGCGGGAAAAAGCACTGGAACGATGATCGCAATCATGCCCAAGCCTTCCATAAAACAGCCTAGTATGGCGAAAATGACCATCACAATCAGCAAGAAGGCTAAACGTGACACATCCGCATCTTGCAGATACTCAACCAGCTCTTCACCTGCTCCTGATAAGGCTGTGGCGTAGGCAAAAATCATCGACGTGAAGACGATAAAAAGGATGTTACCGCTCATACGAATGGTACGCTGGAGCGCTTGCGCCAAGAGCGCCCAATTTAAGCGGCGGTAGATCGCGGCCACGATCATCGCGCCGATTACACCAACCGCCCCCGCTTCAGTAGGCGTCGCGATGCCCCCATAAATACTGCCCAACACGATAAAGATCAGCATCAAAAACGGCAAAATATCTAGCCCCGCTTTAGCAAGCTCCGCTAAGGTAAGCTTACTATGATCTCGCGGCGCCAAACTTGGGTTTAGGGTACAACGCAACATGATTAAGCCCATGTAAAATAACGCTAATAAAATCCCAGGCAGCATCCCCGCAGAAAACAATTGCGCGATCGATGTCTCCGTAAACGTGGAATAGATAATCATAGTAATCGAAGGCGGAATCAAAATACCTAATGTGCCCCCAGCAGCAAGTGAACCGGACACTAAACGCGTGTTATAGCCGCGGCTCGACAGCTCAGGGAGGGCGACTGTCGACATGGCCGCCGCTGTCGGTGCACTGCCTCCTGAAATCGCTGCAAAAATGCCACTGCCAGCGATATTTGTGTGTAACAGACCACCGGGTAGTTTACGTACAAACGGGGATACACCGTTGTACAGACGACCACTTAAGCCTGATCCCAACAAAATCTCCGCCATTAATATAAACAAAGGGATGGCTGCTAAAGTAAAGCTATTGGCCGACCCCCAGCTAACTATACCCAGTGCCTTCCAGCTCGATAAGCCACCCATGCTATAAAGATAGGCCAACCCGGCACTCGCCACAGCGAACTGAACCCACATACCACCAATAATAAGCCCAACTAACAGGCCAAAAATTAGAATGCCTTCCATATTATTCGCCCTGTTTACTACGTAGAAGAATCAACAAATGCTCGAGTATGAATACCGCAATCGTCACAAAGCCAAGCGGCAACAACAGTTGTGGTACCCATAGCGGTGTACGCAACACAGTCGGCGCAAATTTACCGCGACTAAAAGAGCTGCCTACTAATTCATAGGTTTTCCAAGCAAGAATGGCGCAAATGGCAATGGCTAAAACCGCGAATAAACTTCCCAGTACACGCTTGAATTCATTAGGAAACGCGTCGAATAGAACACGTACTTGGAATAACGATTGGGCACGCACCGCCATCGCAGCACCAAATAAAGTGAGTCCCACGACTAAGTAACCCGTCACCTCCTCAACAAAACCAAGTGAGTAGCCCAACGCGGCTCTAAGCAACACCTCAAGTGTCACTAGAACGACTAGGGCAGACAGCATCAAAGACGTAAGCAGTGCGACAGTACGACCAACTACATTAAAGAAAGGAGCGGCTGGTGCCACTCCTTTGACGAAAGCCTTAGCAGCCATATCACTTACCTATCGCTTTTAAAACCAATTCCAATGCTTGCTCGTATTCAGGGCCATTGTCCTTAGCCCATTGTGTCCAATACGGACGTAAACGCTCTCGTGCAGTGTCAGCATCTCCCGCCGCTGGCTGTGTAATCACCATACCCTTCGCTTGCTGAGAGTCCATTTGTGCCTGCTCGTCTGCAATGAAAGCGTCAGAGATCTTATCCCCTTCTTCGCGAACAATATTGGCTAGAGTGGTTTGCTCTGTATCACTTAAATCCTCGAATGAATCGATATTGGCAATGATCATTGAGTTGCCATAGTTCACGGGGAAGCGGTAATTCTGTGGCAGAAACTCGTGCCATTTTTTGGCACCACCAGCACTTGCGGTTAATACCCCGTCAATCACGCCACGCTCGAGTGCAGTCGGTACTTCGCTGCCAGACAAGGTAATAGGCAAACCACCAAATTGTTCGACGAAGTAACCTTGTTCAGGGGACGTCACACGGATCTTGTGCCCTTCAACATCGCTCAATTCATCCATTTCAAAGGTGGTGAAAAAGACCTGCTGGGGGTAGCGGTAACCACCAAGAAGCACCACATCTTGGTTCGCAAAGGCCGCTTCTAACATAGGCTTGATCGCCTCATAGGCCAGCTGCCATTCGCGATCATTTTCAATCAACATAGGTAGATTCAAGACACGCGCGATGGGGACATTACCAGAAAAGAAATAATCCGCGGCAAAATCAATCATGCCATCGCCGACGGCTTGAGTAATATCTGCTGACTGAATATGCAAGGTTTTACCTAAATGAAGGCGAATGGAAAAATCGCCATTGGTGGCTTCATCAACACGCTCACTGATGCGGTTCATTCCCTTAACTGCAGCCGTGGTTGACACAGAAGAGTAGGTATACCCCGTCCAGTTGGTCGCCTGAGTTGTCATTGAGCATGCTAAAAGCGCCACCGCGCCAATTGTTTTTATTTTCATAATGATCTCCGTAGCATTTACACTATATTTATTATTGCTAACAAAGCACTAACCCTTGGATTAGAACTAAAAGACACTAAGGGCAGCGAAATGCTGCCCTTAGATTTATAACGCTTAGGGTTATGGTTTACGCTGTTTTACTAGGCGACGCTTAATCATTGGTCCGACAATCACCGCAATTGTCAAAGCCACTAGCACCAAGCTAGTCGTGTTATTAAATAAGGCCATCCAATCACCGCGGCCGATTAACAGCGTTAGGCGCAGGTTTTCTTCGGCAAAGCCACCCAAAATTAAACCTAACACCACCGGTGGCAAAGGAAACTTAAATTTATCCATGACGTAACCTATCATGCCGAAAATCAGCATCAGATATACATCAAACATTCGCTCATTAATGGAGTACACACCAATAAACATCAACACGATAATGATCGAGCCAAGAATGGGTCGAGGTAGCTTCAGCAGATTGGCAAAACTATTCGTTGCTAATGAACCACCCAAAAAAATCAGCAAAATGGCACCAAATAAAAACTGCCACATAAAGCCAAATACCACATCCGCATTATCGCGAAACAACATTGGACCGGGCTGCAGGCCATGAACCAAGAGTCCGCCCAGCATAACCGCCGCCACGGCTGTACCTGGTATGCCTAGCGTTAATGCCGGAATAAGCGCCGACGCTGTATCCGCATTATTTGCTGTTTCAGAAGCCGCTACCCCTTCCGGCTCACCTTCGCCCCATTGCTCTGGATTATTGCTTGAGCGGCGCGCCTCGTTGTATGACATAAACGCTGCCATTGAACCACCAGCGCCTGGCAAAATCCCAATCCAAATACCGATCAAGGATGAGCGAATCCAAGTTTTCCAATAGCCAAACATGCGCGGAAAAGCTTTAAAAATGGACTCTGTGTGTAATGCTTTACCGGCACCTTTGGTCTCTAGAGGGGTTTCCAGTAAATCGATAACCGGCGGCATCGCATACAGGCCAACCAGTAAGATGACAATACTGATACCATCAAACAGCTCTAAGTAGCCAAATGTGAAACGTTCTTCACTGGTAATGGGATCGGCCCCGATCATTGAGACAAAAATTCCGAAACAAGCGCTTATCAAGCCTTTAATAGGACTCTCACCCAATAAGAAAATGATGCTACATAAACCAAAAACAGCGATCCAAAAAACCTCTGCTGGGCCAAATAGCAAAGTCACCTTAGCCAAGGGTGGCGCCAGTAACATCAATGCTAAAGCGCTAGCAATACCACCAAAAGCGGAAGATACAACGGCCACTTGAAGTGCGTAGCCACCCCGCCCTTGTTGAGCCATGGGATAACCATCAAAACTGGTGGCCACTGCGGCCGGTGTGCCAGGGATGCGTAACAACACCGCCGGGATAGCACCACCGTACATAGCGCCATTATAAATACCGGCCATCAGACCTAGAGCCACCAGAGGGTCGAGACCAAAGGTAAAAGGCACTAATACTGAAATAGCCATGGTGGCACTCAAGCCCGGCATGGCTCCGACAGCGATACCCGCTAATACACCAATCACAATCGCCAAAAAATTCTCTATAGAGACCACATTTGGCAGAGCTGCTAATAAATCACCATACATAATTAATCACTCTCACCAAATCCAACCAACAGGAAACTCTTTCGACATCGCAACGCCAAAGATCAAGTAAATCGCCGCCACCACGATCACATCAGAAATCAGCAATGCTTTGATGCTGTGACAACCAAACAGATAGGCACAGACCGGTACAAACAGTGCCGCCGCCAGATAGAAGCCAAATAAATCGACGCCTACGACAAACAACACCACTGCCAGTAATGCACCGATCACACGCATAGGGGCTTTCACCGCTGCAGTAGGGGTTTGAACGGAAGCTTTTTTGATATGAGACAGCAGTAAGATGACGGATAACACCATCATAGCGACTAGCATAGCCACGGGTAGAAGCTTAGCATTGCCGCTCAACGCCATGGCCGAGCTTAAAAACGCTGCCGACCCGACAAACAAAGTTGCCGCGATCAGTGTCATGGGCTGCAATAATAGGTTTGATTTTTTATTATTCATCACAAGCCTTTATTGTTTCGGTAAAAAAGCGTGTGGGCCAATGGCCCACACCCGAAGGGCTATTTCCAAGGCGTGGTTTGCCACACTTGGTTAGCCAAATCATGCAACTCATTATTAAGCTGCTCAAAATCTTCGCCTAACGTCACCTCAACAGGATTGGCTGTTGCTTTCATTTTGGCCAGTAGCTCTGGGTCTTTAGTGGCTTTATCAAAGGCGTCTAATAATTTGGCTTGAATGTCTTCTGGCAAGCCTGCGGGCGCGACAAAACCGCGCAATGCGCCATTGGTAAAATCAACGCCCTGCTCCGCAAAAGTTGGCACATTCGGCGCATATTCAGAGCGCTCCGCCTTAGCGACACCAATGACATTTAATTCGTCTTTAAACGCTGCCACTTCAGAGATATTAAGAACGCCCGCTGAAACATGACCACCCAAAATGGCTGTGCGGGCTGCTGAAGAACCTTTGAAAGGAATAATGGTGTATTCGGTATCAGTAATGTTTTGGAACTTGGTTAAGCCTAAGTGATCATCCCCGCCAAGGCTAGACATACCAACCGTAATCGAGCGTGGTGCTTCTTGAGCCTGTTCAATGAACTGTTGTGCTGTGGTAATCCCTGAACGCTTTGAAGTTACAATAACATTGGGGTCACTGACGACATTGGCTAGGTAAGTAAAGCTTTCGGCATCATATTTTGCATCACGATCTAAGGTACGTGCCATCATGCCAGGCAGGTTGTAGGTACCTAGCGTATAACCATCTGGATCAGAGTGAGCAACTTCAGTAATCCCTATTTGTCCACTCGCACCGGGCATATTTTTGACCACAATGCTGGCACCATCGCCTAAGTACTTCTCAATAAATGGGGCCACATTGCGCGCCATCACATCGGTGCCACCACCCGCTGAAAACCCCACAATAAGTGTAATCGGTTTTTCTGGGTAATCAGCTAACGCAGCACCGGATGTCAGTAACAAGGCACTCATAAGCGCAGCTTTCTTTTTATAATTGAACATGCGTCTTCTCCTGAGATTTGATTGCGGCACATGCCGCTGGTATTTGAGCATTTAGCTCTAGGGTGAACCTAAAAAAGCCCCGCGGTGCGTACGCACCGCCGAGCAAAACTCCCTACTGAATCACTCTGGGAATTTACAACCTTTTGCTTTAAGTGCCGCATCCACCCAACTACGGTCGTTGGTGCCAGCTTTAATAGCCGCCATCTGCGTCACTTCTTTGTCTTGTTTTTCCAAAGTACTTTTTAAGACTGCTTGAGCATGGTCTAACGGCACTGCCAGAACGCCATCACAATCACCAATAACAATGTCACCTGGTTCAATGATCATGCCATCAATGCTTACGGGCACATTGATTTCACCTGGACCATCTTTGTAAGGACCACGGTGCGTGACGCCCGCAGCAAACGTTGGCAGGTTGGTTTCAACAAAAGCATCCAAATCACGGATGGCGCCATTTAAAACAAAGCCGGTCACACCACGGTTAATAGCATGCGCCAACATCAGCTCGCCCATCAGTGCATTGCTCAAATCACCGCCTGCATCCACGACAATGACATCACCTGGTTGCGCCATATCAATCGCTTTGTGCAACATCAGATTATCACCTGGGCGCGATTTAACAGTTAACGCACGACCAATCATGGCGCCCGATGCATGCATTGGGCGCAAGCTTGGGCCAGCAGCAAATACGCGATTCATAGAGTCCGATACATTGGCCACAGGTAAGCCCGTAAACGCTTCAATTAATTCGTCAGAAGCGACACGTTTACGCTCTAAAATCTGAAAACCTAAACTCATTGTTATTCTCCTTGCGACACAAACGGTGCCATATCTGCTAATAAATTACGATTAATAATGCGATGTGCTGGTAACGCTTGGCCTTCGACAATACGAACCACACCTAGGGCGGCGTCTTCGCTGACACGAGTACTGCCCTCAGTCGTGACGCCACCAATATGAGGCGTCACCACAATTGCGTCTTCTTTTAAGAACGGGTGATCAGCGCTTGGCGGCTCAATCGCAAAGGTGTCCAGTCCAGCGCCAGCTAAATGCCCAGATTGAATCGCCGCTACCAGAGCCTCTTCATCAATAAGGCCACCACGGGCAGTGTTCACGATGTAACTTCCGACTGGCATCTTGGCAATGTTTTCAGCATTGATAATGGCGCGAGTTTGATCCGTAAGAGGACAATGCAGACTTAAAATCTTACTGTTCAGCATTAACTCATCAATGGTGTTACAACGGGTGACACCGTACTCTTCAAATACCGCATCCGGTGCATAAGGATCAAAGCCATAAAGTTTGACAGCAAAACCCGCTGCCATCTTGGCGGTGGCTTGTGCGATAGCCCCCATACCAAATAGCCCCATCGATTTGCCCGCCAACTCTACGCCAGAAAAGCCTGGCTTCTCCCAGCGTCCCTCATGGAGGCTTTTATCAAGGGGAACAACGCGCTTTACAGTGCTTAAAAGAAGAGAAATGGTGTGTTCAGCCACCGATACAGCGTTAGCACCTGTCGCGACAACAACAGGAATATTGCGCTCAGCCGCGGCGGCTGTATCGATGTTGTCAACGCCCACACCATGTTTGGCAATGACTTTTAGATGAGGAAGGCCTGCATCCATGGTCGCCGCATCGAGGCGGCCCATTCGAGAAATGACACCCACCGCTTGCGTTTCACGCAAAAGCTTAGCGATGACATCACTATCAGCATAAGGCGGCGTATGCACCGTGGTGTAGCCATGATTAGCTAGATATTGACTGGCACTAGGAGCAAGCTCCGGCCCAGTTACAAGAATCGTTTTAGTAGTCATATTGTTCTTATCATTTAAATTGAGATCAAAGCCTTGGCGGCAACCAAATCAAGATCACATGGCAGCAATCCAAGCTGTCCTGATAAGAATTAGACTAAAAAATAGATTTTATTTATGATAGCGAAATATTTTTTACCTTACATAAAGGTTTTCTTTATCTATGGATACACGGCAACTGAAATCGCTCGCAGCGGTAAAGAAATATGGCACTTTCGCCAAAGCCGCTACTCACGTAAATTTAACGCCTGCCGCAGTCGGACAGCAGATTGCAGCCCTCGAGCAAGAGCTGTCGATCGAGCTTTTTGATCGCTCCACTCGGCCTCCCACGTTAACACCACAAGGCTTGCAAGTCTTGGAGATGGCTAACGAGATGCTGCGGCTTGAAGAAGACACTAAGTCATCATTGCGGGGCGATCGCATAGCTGGGACTTTGGTGATTGGCTCCGTGCGGTCAAGTGCCGTTAATTTGCTACCCGCGGCGCTGGTCGAAATGCGTGACAAATATCCATTTCTGAAAACCAATTTACGTATCGGCTTATCCGCAAATTTAGTTTCAGATGTAGAGTCTGGACATCTAGATGCTGCGATCGTCGCCGAACACGTTGGCATACCATCAACTTTGCGCTGGAGTCCCTTTTTAAATGAACCATTATGGATCGTCGCTGCCCCAGGCACGCCGATCCTCTCAGCAAAAGAGATGTTAAACACTCTCCCATTCATTCGGTTTCGTAGCGCCGTTCCGCTGGCGAACTTAATCGATACTGAGATTTCACGTATGGGCGTCACCACTCAAGATGTCGCTGAGATCGATATGATCGGTACGATTTTAACCTGTGTACACCACGGCTTGGGTATTTCCGTAGTGCCACATGTAGCCCTTATGCAGGCAGATTCAATCGGATTACAACGTATTCCCTTTGGTGAACCTCAGCTCACACGACAAATTGGTATCATCGAACGCAAAGCTTGCCCACGCGGTTTGGTCATTGAAGAGCTACATAACATCTTGGCCAACCACAGCGGCAACTACGGCGTAAAGCGCGTCAACGGCTAGAGGCATGACTATGTATCATGTCTTTATGATATTTATTCATTCTTTAGGAATGGCGTTCTCGAACACCTTAATGTTATGTTATAACATTATCAATCATTGCAACTGCTACTTTTATGAACGCCTCTTTAGAATTACCAGATGTCGCTAGCGCACTGGCAGACGACCTTGCCATCGATCAAGTAGGCATGGCTAAGATATCACTACCTCTTCAGCTGGAGATCGACCGGCAGATAGTACAAGCTCCCGCCACAGCGCGAATTACAGCGAATGTACAAAATGCGCAAAAAGGGCTGCATATGTCGAGAATGTATCAGTCCTTAAAAGCTTTGAGCCAAAACATTTTAAATACTCAGGCGCTGACGGATTGCGCACATTCCGCTCTAAAACAGCAACAAGAAGTCTGCTCTACAGAGTTAAATATTGAACTTGAGTTTGAATTATTACGCCAACGCTCTGCTCTTCACAGCCAGCAATTTGGCTGGAACCGCTACCCGATCAAATTGACAGCACATTACCAAAAAGACTCAAGCGTAGCGCTCGAATTGCAATTTACCGTGACGTATTCTTCTAGTTGCCCTGCTTCGGCAGCGTTATCACGTTCAGCCCTTAAGGACGCTTTTTTGCAAGCATTTGGCGAAGTGCAAGAGCCTATCGACACAGCATCTGTTGCTGACTGGCTGAACAGCTACGGTACTTTAGCGATTCCTCACAGCCAACGGAGTGAAGCGACGATTAATGTCAAACTTGCTCAAGACGCGTCACTCCCTATCGAGACCTTAATCGATCTTGCTGAAGACGCTCTAGGTACGCCAGTTCAAACATTTGTAAAACGCCAAGACGAGCAGCAATTTGCTATCAACAATGGCCAGAACCCAATGTTTGTAGAAGATGCAACTAGACGCCTTATGTTGGCACTTACTCAGTCCGGTTATCAGGGGTATTTACGCGTTGCGCATTACGAAAGCCTGCACGGTCACGACGCCATCGCTGAATCACAATTTGGGCACCGTTTAACTAATGTTTAGTCAGGCTGTAAGCGTAATGATTCGATATAATCATTAGCATCCTCTATCTCTGCCGCTGCTATTCGGTTGGCTCAATTTGATAGCGCTCAATCTTCTTAATCAAGCCCTGACGTGATAACCCAAGTAGTTTCGCTGCTTGGGTTTTATTTTGCTCGGTTTTGCTTAGCGCAGCCTGAATTAATGAGATTTCCAGTGCCTGAACCTGTTCATCCAGAGTACGTTCCAAAGTGACAGACATCGCTGTTGGGCTGGCTAAGTTATCAGTGGCGAAAGTTGCTGGGCGCTCAGGTTTAATAGCGTAATTTAGCAGCTGAATATCAGCCAAGGTAATCTGGCCGCCCATGCTGATGGCAGCGACGCTTTCTAAAGTGTTTTTCAGCTCACGTACATTACCTGGCCATAGGCGCTGTCGAAACCACTGTAAGGCATCATTGGCAAGATAAAAGCGCTTGCCCTGCTTGACCTCAAGCGCACTCAAAAAACTTTGCAATAAGGTCGGAATGTCCTCTGGTCGCGTGTCCAAGGCCTGCGTTTCGATGCTAACGCCCTTGATGCGATAGTATAAATCCTCACGAAACGAGCCCTGCTCAACACGCTCAGCCAGATCTGCATTGGTCGCCGATACAATACGCACATCAATTTGCTCTAAGCTGCGTCCACCGACTGGGTAATAACTGCCCTCTTGCAGCACACGCAGCAGCTTGACTTGCATCGGCACCGGCATTTCACCGATTTCATCGAGAAACAAAGTACCGCCATCAGCAAGCTTCAGTAAGCCCTGCTTATCTTTATCTGCGCCTGTAAACGCCCCTTTAACATGGCCAAATAATTCGCTCTCTAATAATTCTGCGGGAATGGCACCACAATGCACCGAGATAAACGGCCCTTTCGCACGAGCACTGAGATCGTGGATGGCTCGAGAAATCACTTCTTTGCCGGTACCAGAAGGCCCTGTCACCAACACACGCACATCCGTCGGCGCGATACGCTCGATCAATGCTCGAATGCGCTGAGTACTGTCAGAAATGCCGATATAGGTGTCGGCACCTGCTTTTGTTGCACTGCCTTGTAAGCGCGCCACTTCACGCTCCAAATGCGTTTTCGCCAATGCTCGACGCACCACTACCGCCAGCATGTCTGGGTCCACTGGCTTAGCGATAAAATCCCACGCCCCTTGGGCAATGGCTTGCAGGGACAGCTCACGCTCAGCGTGGCCAGTAATAATGATCACTGGGCAACCTTCAAACTGTGGCATGGCCAACAGGGTTTTCTGCGGATCAAAATACGGCGGCAGCGATAAATCAAGCAGCACCAAATCTGGTAACCCTTGGCTTTTTTTGGCTTCTAAGGCTTCGTCTACCGATCCCACTGTTTTGACTTTGAAACCCTGCTGAACCAGCCAGCCACCAGCCAATTCACGAAAAGCCGGCTCATCGTCAACTAATAAAATATAACCACTATCCGACATCCGGTGTTTCTCCTGAAAATGCTTGTGAGGTAAGAGGCAAACGACATTCAAAGGTCACTGGCCAACCTAAATCGTTGCGATGACTAATCTGGCCATGATGAGCATCCATAATTCGGCGCACGATCGCTAACCCTAGGCCGCTACCGCCCTGTCGTTTACTGACAAAGGGACGAAATAGCTGATCTTGTTCAATACTAGGATCAAGCACTGGGCCGTTATTGTGAATACGACACACAAGCTCAGCGTCCTCTTGATGAGCTTCAATGCAAATAGAGCCGTCTGACTGATTGCGCACATAGGCCAAGGCATTATCAATCAGATTAATAAACACCTGCTGCAACCGATGAGGATCGGCGTTAAGCTCAAGTCCGTCCTCCAGCTGCAAGGTCATTAGCACTTGGTCTGTATTCAGAGAACTTAGTACAGTGCCCAATAATGGCTTTAAGGCAACAGGTTGATAATGCAAGGTAAGCTTGCCCGAGTAGACCAACATATCACTGACCAGACGATCGGCCCGGCTCAACTGCTCTTGGATATGACGCCGCGTATCAGCGGGGGCATTGTAAGACGCCATCGATATGATATTTAGCGGGTTACGTAGCTCATGGGCCATGGCCGCCGACAGACTACCAAGCTCTACCAAATGCTGTTCATCTAGGCGTTTGCGCTCCGCCTCAGCCAGCGCTAAAGAACGTTCTAAGGCTGCGCATTGGGTGGCGAATAGTGACCCAAACACATCTAAGGTTAGGCGCATACCAGGGCTGATATCTTTACTGTTAAAAGGCTGGGCAAACCAACCGTTGGCATCTTTTTCAACGCTCACGTGCAAGCCATCAGGACAGTCTTTTTGATTTAAACGAATAGTCACAGGCTGACGCAAATGCTGTGCTAGCAGCTGCTCCCCTTGTGTTTTTAGGGCGTACCAAGAGGCCGCTTGATTGAGCTCTCGGTTCCAGTTTTCTAGAATTTGCTCATTTAAAACCGCGCCAGGGAAAACCAAGCGTTCACTAAATCGGCGTACCCAAGGATAAACCGCGGCGGCGATCAACAAGACGATCAGCGAATAAAGCCACAACTGCCAGATGGGGACACTCGTTAACGCCTGTAAGCCAATCGGCCCTGAAACAGCACCCAAGACCGCAATCACACACAGCACTATCAGCATCATAACTAGTGCTAATAAAGCTCGATTGGCAAAGCGATTCACATCAAGAATTTGATAACGCACCACGCCATATACCAACAGTAACAAATAGCTTGGCAACAGCAGCATGGGATAAGGAAAGACATTGATCCCAAAGGAAGGAAAGACAAAACTTGTCGCCAGCAACAGACCCCACGCAGCGACGCCAAACATGGCTAAGATTGAGCGCTTCTTATTACCTGAGTGCTGCTGCCAGCCCAAAATCAATACACCATGACCGAGCATGCCGATCAACACGGTATAAGCAAGATTCACAGCGCCAAGCTCGTTGAAGACAAAGAATGGACGACCGTCTATAAGAGGCACCGTATCCCCTGCACTCACCCAAACACTGTACATCACGATGGCACCACTGGTGACGTACACCCAAGGAATATGGCTAGCAATCGACGTTAACCAAGGCCGCTTGGCGGGCCCTTGATTGACAAACAAAAGCGCGAAATGCAGGAAAAAAGTCGGCATTAATGGATTGGCTAACAGCAATACCATGCCTAAAGATTGCTGATTATGGAATAAGGCTAAATGGCCAAAACACCACAGCGCCATCATAGCAGCGAAGCCCGCTAGGGCACGCAAATCTGCTTGCTGGCGTGCGCGCCAAAGGAGCCACGCCGCCACCAAAACGCCACACACACTGGTCACCCAGATAGACAATTCAAACGCAATTGAAAGCACCAAAACGTAAACCTCGTTTACACCTAGAATTCAGATTAAATCGTAAACTTAGTTTACATACACTTCAAATTTAATTTTTTATCTAATGATTTCAACATGTTAAAGAATTTATTTTGTTGGCACACATGCTGCTATAGATCAATTGAACTGATTTAACTCAATACACTAATAACGATACAGTCGACGAGGTTACACCTATGAATTACAGCCAGTTTCTTATTGATGCCAGTGTTCTATTTAGCATTGTGGGTCTTGCCGTGGCACCACTCGCTCTACGCCGCTTAGCTTCTAAAGCCTAGATTCCACTTTTTACCTGACAACGGATTCGCTTATGGAACTTGATACAGCGTTACTCTCGCGCCTGCAATTTGCATTTACGGTGAGCTTCCACATTATCTTCCCCAGCATCACCATCGGCTTGGCAACCTTGATCGCTTTCTGGGAAGGCTTATGGCTCAAAACCCACGATCCACGCTATCTGCAATTGGCAAAATTTTGGATCAAACCTTTCGCCATCACCTTTGGTATGGGGGTGGTGTCTGGGATTGTTTTGTCCTACGAATTTGGCACTAACTTCTCCAAATTCTCTGACATTGTCGGCCCTGTTTTAGGGCCTCTAATGGCCTACGAAGTATTAACGGCATTCTTCTTAGAAGCCGGTTTTTTAGGCGTCATGCTATTTGGCTGGCAACGGGTAGGACGCAAGCTGCACTTCTTCTCAACCGTCGTGGTCGCCATTGGCACTTGGATTTCCGCGTTTTGGATTATCGTTGCTAACTCTTGGATGCAAACGCCACAAGGGCACATCATTGTTGATGGCCAATTCCACGTCGCCAGCTGGTTTGACGTGATTTTTAACCCATCGATGCCTTATCGCTTAACACATATGTTGTTGGCGTCTTTTATCACCGCCACGTTTGTAGTCGCTGGTGTCAGCGCTTATTACCTGCTCAAAAAGCAACATATGGCGTTTGCCAAAAAGGGCTTGTCTATGACCATGTGGATCGCTCTGATATTAGCGCCACTGCAAGCGCTGGTTGGCGATCATCACGGTTTAAACGTTAAAGAACATCAGCCCACTAAGCTCGCCGCGATGGAAGGTATTTGGCCAGCTGAAGAAGAGCGCGTCCCGCTGTTGTTGTTTGCAATGCCCAATATGGAGACTGAGTCCAATGATTTTGAACTGGGGATTCCAAGCTTGGGCAGTTTGATTTTGACGCACAGCTTTGATGGCGCGGTGCAAGGTCTTAAAGCCGTGCCACCTGAAGATCGCCCCAATGTACCACTGGTATTTTGGTCTTTCCGTGTCATGGTCGGATTAGGCTTTGGCATGATCGGCCTAGCTGTACTCGCTCTATGGCTGCGTAAACGCGGCACCTTGTTTAGCAATAAACCCTTCTTAGCGGCATTAGCTGTGTTTACGCCTTCTGGCGTGATTTCAGTACTGGCTGGCTGGTATGTGGTCGAGGTGGGACGCCAACCTTGGCTCGTGTACAACCTAGTGCGCACCAGTGAAGTGGTCTCTCCGCTGCCGGCAGAGCGCGTGCTCTTTACTCTGATCGGCTTTGTCGTGATCTACACCTTACTACTAGGGGTTTATCTCTACTTTATGCGCAAGCTTATTAAAAAAGGCCCGCCGTCGATGACTCATCTTGAAGAACAATTAATCGGCATGAAAGCCCCTGGCTACGCGCTCGCGTGGGTAAAAAATCTAAAACACGAAGACGGAGAAAAATAATGGATTTGGCACTGTTCTATTTCTTAATCCTTGGTTTTGCTGTCTTGATGTACGTGTTACTAGACGGCTTTGACCTAGGCGTGGGCATTCTTTACCCATGGTTCGACCAAGAGGGTGAGCGTGATCACTTAATGCGCTCGATCTCGCACGTATGGGACGGCAACGAGACTTGGCTGGTGTTCGGTGGCGTGGTGTTATTCGCCGCTTTTCCAGCGGCCTATGCGGGCATTTTATCGACTTTTTATCTGCCGATTATTTTGATGTTGTTTGCCTTGATCTTTCGCGGCGTCGCATTTGAATATCGCTTTAAAGCGCATCGCTCGCGCCCTTATTGGGATTTTGCCTTCAGCGCTGGCTCCGCCACCGCAGCGTTTTGCCAAGGTTTGATCCTAGGGTCGATTGTACAAGGGGTGAATGCCAGCCACATTCAGTTGGACAGTTGGTATTGGCTGTCACCATTTGCCATCTTAACGGGGTTTAGTGTTATGGCAGGTTATGCGCTACTGGGTGCAAGCTATCTCTATATGAAAAGTCGTGGCCGTATTCAGCAACATGCCGGTTACTTGGCAAAGCGTCTGATTCTTGTGGTGATGCTGGCAATGTTACTGGTTAGCTTGTGGACGGTACTTTCATCAGAAGACATTCGTGAACGCTGGTTTGATGGCATGAACTTCCTGTACTTAAGTCCATTGCCGCTGCTCACCATTTTATTCGCCGTTTTAGCTTGGCAAGGACTAGGCGATACCGCCCATGAAATCCGCCCATTTTGGTATGCAGCAGGGATATTTGCGCTGGGTTTTGTGGGGCTAGTGGTGAGCTTATTCCCTTACCTCATGCCGAATCAGCTCACTATTTGGGACGCAGCAGCCCCCGACTCGAGCCTAACGTTTCTGCTGGTCGGGATTGTCATTTTTATACCACTGATCTTGGCTTATACCCTTTGGGGTTACCGGGTCTTTGCCGGCAAAGTCGAAGACTATCAGGAGGGCTATTAATGAGATTTGTGAAGAAAACATTAAAGACCTGGCAATGGTTCTTGCTGCTTTATCTAGTTGGACTTATAGGTCTTAGCATTATTGCCTACGGATTACGCTTTTTAATTAACCACTCTCTTTAGCAGTTAAGCGCCAAGCTATCCTAGCTTGGCGCAACTACTCTTTTCATAGGTCAAACGTTGAATAAATGCCACTAAGTTACATACAGCATGTAATGAGCCTATATTTATGACAACCACTTAAATATTAATTTTACTCAATACCTTTTGAGTAACTCAAATTTTACTCATATAAGAATCACCTATACATTATTCCTATACATCGTTGCTGATGACTGTAAAAGCTAAGCAGATCAAACATTGCAGGGACAACCGAAGGGAGTAATCCCCTATATAGGATGACAGATCAACATGAGCCAAGAATTTTCATATTCGATTCATACCATTCGCTTTGATGAAGACTACCAACCATCAAGCAATACACGCCTGACCACGAATTTCGCCAATTTAGCCCGCGGCACACGTCGCCAGAAAAATTTGCGCGACACGCTGCGCATGATCAACAACCGATTTAATGCCTTGGCTAATTGGGATAACCCAACAGGGGACCGTTATGCAGTTGAGCTAAACATTGTCTCAGTCGACATTGATGTATCTGGCAATGGCGAAACCTTTCCAAGCATTGAGGTACTAAAAACCGATATTATCGACCGCAAAACCAACGAGCGCATTGAAGGTTTAGTGGGCAATAACTTCTCTTCCTACATTCGTGACTACGATTTCAGTGTACTGCTACAAGAGCATAATAAAGATCAGCCAGGTTTTAGCGTACCGAGTAATTTTGGCGAATTACACGGCAAGATTTTTCAGCATTTTGTGCATTCTCCAATCTTTAAAGAGCACTTTAGCAAGCTGCCAGTCATCTGCTTGAGCGTGTCTGAGACCAAGGTGTATCAGCGCACCGAAAACAAGCACCCTATCCTTGGCTACGAGTACCTGCCAAACGAATCTTCTCTGACAGAAAACTACTTTAAACAGATGGGCCTGCAGGTGCGCTACTTTATGCCTGCTAATAGCGTCGCACCGTTGGCGTTCTACTTCTTTGGCGATCTATTGAACGACTACAGTAACTTAGAGTTGATCGGCACCATCAGCACGATGGAAACCTTCCAGAAGATTTATCGCCCTGAGATTTATAACGCTAATGCAGCGGCAGGTGAGCGATTTCAGCCAAGTCTTAAGCACTCTGATCACTCGCTGACACAGATTGAATACGATCGAGAGGAACGCAGTCAGTTGGCCGTGAAACAAGGAAAGTTTACTGAGGAGCACTTTATCAAGCCGTATCAAGCGACCCTGAAGCAATGGTCCGCCAATGTCGGCCTGTAATACACGTCTAAGCACCCAACACAGAAAAGAGTAACGGATTATGAATACATTACTGCCCACGTCCACCGCAGGCAGCTTGCCGAAACCAACATGGCTAGCAGAACCAGAAACACTTTGGTCCCCTTGGAAACTTGATGATGTCCAGCTAATTGCAGGTAAACAAGATGCCCTACGTGTGGCGCTGCAAGAGCAACAATTGGCTGGCACCGATATCGTCAGCGACGGCGAACAAACGCGTCAGCATTTTGTGACCACTTTTATTGAGCACCTAAACGGTGTCGATTTTGAAAACCGTAAAACGGTTAAAATCCGCGATCGCTATGATGCCAGTGTGCCCGTAGTCGTCAGCGAGGTATCACGACAAAAGCCTGTCTTTGTCGATGACGCTAAGTTTCTTCGTCAACAAACCAAGCAGCCTATTAAGTGGGCGTTGCCTGGCCCAATGACTATGGTCGATACCCTATACGATGATCATTACCATAGCCGCGAAAAGTTAGCATGGGAGTTTGCAAAGATCTTGAATCAAGAAGCCAAAGAGCTTGAAGCGGCAGGCGTGGACATTATCCAGTTTGATGAGCCAGCTTTTAACGTTTTCTTTGACGAAGTAAATGACTGGGGCATCGCCTGCTTAGAGAGAGCAATCGAAGGGCTTAAGTGTGAGACCGCGGTGCATATTTGTTACGGCTACGGCATCAAAGCCAACACCGATTGGAAACAAACACTCGGCTCTGAATGGCGTCAATACGAAGAGATCTTCCCTAAACTGCAAGCCTCCAAGATCGATATCATCTCACTTGAGTGCCATAACTCTCGAGTGCCAATGGAGCTGATCGAGCTAGTGCGCGGTAAAAAAGTGATGGTCGGTGCAATTGACGTGGCAACGACGGCTATTGAAACGCCTGATGAAGTGGCAGCCACGCTTCGAGAAGCATTGAAGTACGTTGATGCCGACAAACTGTATCCGTGTACGAACTGTGGCATGGCACCGCTGTCACGAGAGACTGCCCGCGCTAAACTGCAAGCACTGAGTGCGGGTGCTGAGATCGTGCGTCGCGAGCTATCTCAATAGTCCTCTCTAGCAAAGCCCTTTCTAGCAAAGTCTTATATCCATCAAAACCGGCTTAGGGATGAGTCGGTTTTATTATGCACCACAAACAATAACGATTATCGTTTACATCATTATTGTTATGATATAACATTTTATATGATCACTAGGAGGATTGAATAAAATGCGTAAAAATCTACACCCTAAATACCGTACCGTTGTGTTTCACGATACCAGTGTCGATACCTACTTTTTAATCAAGTCGACCATGCAAACTTCGCAGACCATTAAGTGGAAAGACGGCAATACTTATCCCTACCACACGATCGATATTTCATCGGCATCACACCCTGTGTACACCGGTGAGCAGCGTGCAACCCAGCTAGAAGGACGCGTACAGAACTTTAAGCGCCGCTTCGGTTCACGTCAGCTCAAAGGAAGCCGCTAATGCAAGTATTAGCCTCTTTAAAAACAGCCAAGAAACGCCACAAAGACTGCCAAGTGGTAAAACGTCGCGGTCGTCTTTATGTGATTTGTAAATCCAACCCTCGCTTTAAAGCAGTACAAGGCAAAGGCGGCAAAAAGCGCTAAACCTATCCGCCAGCAACGAACCGAGGTGTTAAGTCAATTAACACTCGGTTCGCATATCTAATCAAACCCTCGCTTCAATAGCTCCCCATCTGAATACGCCTTCTCCCCCTCATAAAAACCTTTTCTACCGGTAAAACTAAGTTAAACACTTGACCCTAGAGTTTACTCCAAGGTTTATACTTGATTGGTAAATTCTTAAGAGTAAAGCAAATGTATCGAATCGGTGAGTTGGCTAAGCAGTATGACATCAATACTGACACCCTGCGCTACTACGAAAAAGAAGGATTGTTAGTGCCATCAAGCATCGCTAGCAATGGCTATCGTATATACTCCTCGGCTGATGCCAAGACGCTTGGCGTTATTTTACGGGCCAAAGCCATAGGCTTTTCTTTGAGCGACATTAAAACCTTACTGTCCATTGAAGTGGATAAGGCCAATAAAGAGTGCCTTGATGTAAAGCTGGTCGTGGATGACAAACTCGCTCAAGTAAATGCCAAAATTGAAGAGTTGCAAACGTTCCAACGTTCTCTGAAACGACTCTCTGATGCGTGCTGTGGCGGACATGAGAGTGCGCAAGACTGTACGATTCTGCAAGCCTTAGAGTCCGAATCATTAACCATCCTATCCGAATGTCACCATGACTAAAGAGGCATCCCTATGAATTGGCTAATCGCATTTGTCGATTTGTTTTTAGAGTCTGCACCTTGGCTGATTCTCGGCTTGGTGATGGCGGGCGTTCTTAAAGAGTTCGTTTCTATGCAGTGGATGGAGCGTCAACTGGGAAAAAATTCGCGCTTTGGCGTTGCCAAAGCTGCCATCATTGGTGCGCCATTGCCGCTGTGTTCCTGTGGCGTTATTCCTGCGGCCGCGGGGCTACGAAAAGCCGGAGCATCAAAAGGCGCAACCACCTCTTTCTTGATCTCAACCCCAGAAACCGGCGTCGACTCGATTGCTTTATCTTGGGTACTTCTTGGCCCCTTTATGACCATCATTCGACCGATTGCTGCGATCTTTAGCGCCATCACTGCGGGCTGGTTAGTCGGCAAAGAGTCCACTGAACAGAGCCAATTACCTGAAGCCAAATCTTCCTGTTGCAGCAGTCGTGGCTGCTCAAGCACGCAGCCAGTTTCAAAGCCAACTGTTTTGCGTCGCCTAATACGCGGCCTAAGCTATGCGGCCACTGACATGGTTGACGATATCGCCTTATGGCTGATTATCGGCATTGGCTTTGCAGCACTAGTACAAGCATATGTGCCAACAAGTTTCTTGGCAGAATGGGGCAATGGTTTGATTGCTATGCTGGTCATGGTGATTATTTCTATCCCTATGTACATTTGCGCAACGGCTTCAACACCGATTGCAGCTGGCCTACTGATTGCCGGTGTTTCACCAGGTGCCGTACTGGTATTTATGTTGGCAGGCCCTGCCACTAATATCGCAACACTTGGCGTAGTGTATTCCTTACTTGGTAAAAGAGCCTTGATAAGTTACCTAACTGGCGTGCTGGTCTGTGCATTGGGATTTGGCTTTTTATGCGACTGGATCTTTGCAAGCTTTGAGTTAACGCTCAACTTATCCAACTCGATTCACGCCCATACTCATGTTCATTGGTGGTCAGTATTGAGTGGTGTGTTGCTGACAAGCTTGATAGGTCTAAGTCTTGCGAAGCGGATCACAAACAAATGGTCATCTACTTCAAGTAAAAGCTGCTGTTCATAGCGGCTTTTACTGGTTCACACAGTCATAACGGCTACTGGCCTTTGATTGGTTGTTTACTAAGTTGGGGCTCAAGTAAGCTCATGAAATCCACTCAAATAAATGAGAACTATTTTTATAGAAGAGTAAATCGTTAGCCTCTACAATACTGTGCTTTGATCACTCATATTGGCAACGGAGTTCCAATGAAAGCAGTTTTTTCCATGTCGCTAATCGCTGCGGCCCTTCTTAGCTCAGCATACACCTCTGCTACAGAGTACCCTTTAACCATAGAAAACTGTGGTTTTACGCACACCTACGAACAAGCTCCTCAAAGCACTGTGACAGTTGGCCAAGCGGCTACTGAGATTTTGTATACCTTAGGCCTCGCCAATAGAGTCAAAGGCACATCGGTTTGGTTTAACGAGGTTTTACCAGAATTTAAAGAAGTAAACGCTGATATCCCACGTTTGGCCGACAATGACCCAAGCTTTGAGTCTATATTAGAGAAACGCCCTGAGTTGGTTACAGTGCAATATGAGTGGCATGTAGGTGATCAAGGCATCGTGGCAACTCGTGATATGTTCCACGATGTGAGCGTTCCTACGTACATTTTACCTACCGACTGTGATAACAAGGACAATTCTGTCGGCCTTGACGGCACACGTCTAGATCAATTTTCAACAGCCGCTCTATACAAATCAATTGATCAATTATCAGATATCTTTGATGCATCAGAACGTGGCGAACAATTGATTGCGTCTTTGAAAAAACGAGAAAGCCAAGCCATTGAGCGTGCTCAAGCAGCAGGCAGTGAAGGCAAAACTGCTGTTTTTTGGTACTCCAGCGCGGCAATGGACATTGACCCATACGTTGCTGGTCAAAAAGGCGCTGCCGGCTACCTAATGAAAACACTAGGCATTGAAAACGTGGTTCAGTCTGATGAAGAATGGCCAACGGTTGGCTGGGAAACGCTTGCCAAAGCCAACCCAGATATTATCGTGATCGCAAAAATGAACCGCCGTCGCTTCCCTGCTGATGATTTCGAAAAGAAATTAGAGTTTCTTAAAAATGACCCGGTGACCAAAGAAATGGACGCCGTAAAAGAAGGTAATATTGTTATAATGGACGCCCTAGAAATGGACGCGACCATTCGCCTTATTAATGGTCTTGAGAAACTAACCGACGCGGTGGAACAGCTCTAATACATGCCTTTTAAACTATTAAATGGGGTGATGACACGTCACCCTTTTTTGTTTGTTATTTTCACTGCCGCCGTATTGTTAGTAGCCACCACTATGGGGGTTGCGATAGGTGAAACCAGTATTGATTTCGCTACAGTGATTCAAGCCGTTGCCAACGGTGCATTTGGAGCAGATTACCCCATCCACCCTATAGATCAGGGTGTCATTTGGAACTATCGCCTAACACGCACATTGGTTGCGGCTTGCTGTGGTGCTGCACTCGCCGTCACCGGTTTGGTGCTGCAATCATTGCTGCGTAATGCATTAGCAGACCCCTATTTACTGGGTATCTCAGCTGGAGCCTCAACAGGGGCCGTGATGGTTACAATTGCTGGCGTCGGCATTGGCGTGTTGAGCATGTCTTTTGGCGCCTTGCTTGGAGCTATGCTTGCCTTTGGCTTCGTCATGCTGCTATCAGCCCTTGCATCCAAACGTCGCAGTGCAAACATCTCCACGCAAATTATCTTAGCCGGCATTGCAGGCTCACAGTTGTTTAATGCCCTGACTGCTTTTGTGATCGCAAGATCAGCTAATGCTGAGCAGGCTCGAGGCATTATGTTCTGGCTCTTGGGTAATTTATCGGGTGCTCGTTGGCAGGAAGTCACTGTAGCGGTCCCTGTCTTGATTGCCGGACTGGCATTGGTCATTTGGCATGCGCGCGCGCTCGATGCTTTCTTGTTTGGTTCAGATGCCGCGGCTTCAATTGGTATTTCCGTACGCCGCGTACAAGTTATTCTTATTTTCGGTACGGCAATGATGACAGCCGTCATGGTGTCCATGGTTGGCGCGATTGGTTTTGTGGGCTTGGTTATTCCTCACGCCGCACGTTATATTTTTGGTAGCTCCCATTTAATCCTAGCACCGGCATGTGCCGTTATTGGGGCGCTTTTTTTAATCTTCTGCGATATTGGGTCACGCATCGTCATCCCAGGACAGGTGCTGCCGATTGGCGTTGTCACGGCTTTAATTGGTGCGCCTTGCTTTGCGCTTGTATTGATCAGAGGACAAAAGCAATGAACTTATCCGTCGCCAATATTCACTTTCAGCAAGGCAAAAAAGCGCTGCTCCGAGACATTACTTTCAGTTTAGAAAAAGGCGAGCGCGTAGCACTCATTGGCCCTAATGGTTGCGGTAAGTCGACGCTATTACGCTTGATTTGCGGCTTAAATAAGCCCACTTCAGGAAATATTACGTTGAATGATATCGCTGTTCAGCATTACCCAAGACGAACTCTTGCTCAGCATCTCTCGTTTGTTCAACAAAAAGCCACAACTGAAGAACTGGTCAAAGCAGAAGACGCGGTTGCACTTGGACGTACCCCTTGGATTAAAGCCTTTGAAAAATGGGGCACAGCACATCAATCCCATGTGGATCACGCGCTGGAAAAAGTCAGCATGACTCACAAGCGTGATCAGCATTGGCACACACTGTCTGGTGGCGAACAGCAACGCCTTCATATTGCACGAGCACTGGCTCAGAATACCCCTTTTATCGTCATGGATGAGCCTACCAACCATCTAGATATTAAGCAGCAGATGGTAGTACTTTCTTTAATCGAGAACATTCAGCGCACTATGCTGGTTGCCGTTCACGACTTAAACCATGCTTTGCGCTTCGATCGCATCATTGCCATGAAAGAAGGTCGTGTGATTGCCCAAGGCAAACCAGCAGAACTCATCAGCGAGGCGTTTATCCTTGATGTATTCGATGTACATTCGCGAATCATCCATTCACCTGATCACCCGCCTCACATCCAACTATTGAACTAACAAGGAACGATATCATGCTCAAATCTTTACTAACGGTATTAAGCACTAGCTTGATCGCCAGCACGCTTTACGCCGCACAATATGAAGTACAAATGGTCAATCGAAATTCGCTTGGCGCCATGTCTTACGAGCCAAGCTACTTAAACATTCAACCAGGCGATACAGTTAAATTTCTTCGCACCACACCCGGTCACAATGCCGCCTCGATCAGCTCGATGTGGCCAGAAGCAGCACCATCATTTCGCGGTAACATTAATGAAGAGATCGTAATGACTTTCGACCAAGAAGGGATTTATGGTATTGAATGTACACCCCATATGGCGATGGGCATGGTGATGGTAATCCAAGTCGGTGACAAAGACCTGAGTGCTATTTCAGCGCCAGAGAGTCTGCCGAACCGAGCGCAAAAACGTATCGCTGATATTAAACAACTCTATAGCCAGTAAACCTTCATCGTCATCCTCAGTTAGTTGCCAAGAAAGACATGGTAAAAATTGAACTAGAACTTATCAAAGAACATCATCTTGAGGCCATCTGCGCACTGGCTAATAACCCCAATATTAGTCGAACCAGCGGCGTGCCTGATAATTGCCAGCCAGAACACGTGCAAGCTTGGATTCAAACAACGCACGCACCACAAGGTGAAGAGATGCATTTCGTTATTTGGTATAATAGCGACATCGTAGGATGCTGTATTCTCAAAAAGATTTGCTATCAAGCGCGCACTGCCGAGCTATCTTACTGGATCGGAGAACCTTACTGGGGCAAAGGTATCGCTAGCCAGGCTGCAACCTTTGCCTTAAGAATTGCCTTTGAGGTCTTACACTTAGAGCAAGTAGACGCCCACTTTCTAAAGCATAACAACCAAGTCTCGGCTGCCATTCTTTACAAACTTGGGTTTAAACCTGATCCAAACCGCGAAGATTTACCTGTTAGTGGACGCTTTAATATCTTTGAAGGCGATTTATGGTCATTTGTCAGTCTACCACGCGCTGGTGCTACAGCCTGAAATTTTGGTGGCGGACGAGCCGACGAGTAGCTTAGACCCCGTCAGTCGCCAACGCTTAATTGATTTGCTCAATACCATCAAACAACGTCGCAATATGAAACTGCTTTTGGTCACACACGATTTGACCGCAGCAGAGGCATTGTGTGACGTAATGCTGGTACTAAACCATATCATCGCAGGCTTATTGATTGCGGGCATATTTGGCATGACACCTTACAGTGCTTTGATTGCGATCGTACTCGTGTCATGGGCGCCTTTGGCAGCACACTGCTCAAGCTTGATTATGGAAGCCAAAGCTAAGCCTTATACGCATTTGGCACCAGTATGGGGTGCAAGCCAGGTACGCATCTTGCGCTTTTACCTACTGCCTTATATTTTGCCACCACTGCTGCGCCACGCCCTATTGCGTTTACCTGTTACGATCTTAAGTCTTACGGCGCTAAGTTTTATCGGGCTTGGGGCGAAATCACCTACCCCAGAATGGGGTTTGATGATTGCAGAGAACCTGCCTTATATCGAACGCGCTCCCCAAGGTGTTATGGGGCCAATTGTTGGTTTGGTACTGTTTGGTGTCGCTATCAATTTGTTGTTTGATGATTAAGCTATTTTGATAAAGGGATGGTAAGTAGCCACTCTCCCTGATTAACCAAAACTTAGTGAATACCCGAAATAAAAAACGCCGCATTCGATGAATGCGGCGTTTCACTCTAAGCGGTAGCGTTGCCGATATCAAAAGCCGGTAGGCTGTGCTGGGTAAACCAGCCTGGACGATAGTCGGTCCAGCAAAACTTCCACTGGCCATCCGCCATACATCGCGCACGCAGTTGATAATGCGCGCCATAAAGCTTGTTGCCTTGTTCATCTACTGGACGTTCCGGAATAATACGTCCAACGATTACGTTAACATGGCGACCATCGCCGACTTCTTCGACTTTCACTACTTCGGCGAAGTGCTGCCAAAATGCGGCCAAATGACGAAAGTTCTTCAAGGTGCCGATGACTTGATCCTTGCCAGACAAATTACCCACTGGCGCAAATCCACCACTGATGTCGTCTGTATAAGAGCGCGCCAACAGCGCCATGTCATTTTGGTCGACTGCAAAAGCATAACGATAGTACAACTCAGAAATAGCGTCATGTAGATCTTCTGGTGGTGGCACATGCGCCAATTTTACCCAAGGCGAATGCAGCTCAGGAACGATGGCTGGGGCTGCAAAACCCATTTGCCAGCCGTACTGAGTCGGCACATTACGCCAATGTGGCATCAAGCTTTGATCGCCCTTGGACCAATTCACCACCAAGCGGATCTCATGTAGACGCCAACGCCCTTCTTGGAAGCTCAAGCTAGCGACCACGGTGCTGCCAAACATAAACGCACGCTGAGCCTGCTCAACGACCCCATACATATAAAAGCTAAATGCAGCCTGATTTTCCTCGACCCCGACATAGAGATTGGTCATATGGCTTAACATAGCACCGTGCTCTGTGTCTGACGCCAGAAGTGACGTGATCTCATTATAGCCTTGCGCTGTGCCTTGGTGACTACTGTGAAATTGACAATCAGGGGTTAAGTCCGCCGCGTCTAGAGCCGCCGATGGTGTTACCCAAGTGTCTAGTAATTGCTGTGCAAGCGCTTTGATGGCACTGCGATTTTGCTGATTATTCATTCGGCCACACCACATCTAATTCTGAATGGCTGATGCGCCATTCGCCGTCAACTTTCACATATTGATCTAAATAACGTCCTAATAATAAGAACGGATGCTGCTTGGCTGCGCGATCACTGACAAAGTCCAGCAAGTAGCAACTGCCACTGGCATTTTGCTCATCATGCACCGTAATCTGATGATTGCTAATGGCGTGCATAAACGGAAAATGTTCACGCTTTAGGGTATCAAAGCTGTGATAAGCGTCTTTTAAGCTCTGCTTGATCTCATCTAAGCCTTGCATACTACCAACCGTGACTTTGACCACAGCATCCTCAGTAAAGACTTCGCCCATGCGCTCGGCTTGCCCTGAATCCAGCAATTCACTGTAACGCAGACGCAATTCGCGAATCTGCTCACGATCTACCAACGCAGACAATGCGTTAAGTTGCTCTGTATTCATTGTTCCTCCTAGCGCCATGCAGCGGCAATAACTTGGTGTGAGTAGATACGTTTTTCTGGATCATGGATCCAAGAGTTCACCATCACTTCATCTGCGCCCGTGCGCGCGACCAAATCGTTTAGGCGCTCACGTATCGTCTCTTTCGTGCCCCAAATGGATTCGCGAAGTTGCTGTTTGATACGTACCGCCTCACTTGGACTCCACAGCGCATTCATATCTTCCACCGGCTCAGGTAGATACTGCTCAGTGCCACGATTAAGAGACAAAAACTTTTGCAACTCTGTGGTCGCTAAGTACTCGGCTTCGGCTTGAGTATCAGCGCCAACAGCGTTGACACAAACCATCACATAGGGTTCAGGGAACTGCTCAGAAGGCTGATAATTGGCACGGTACAGCTCAATGGCAGCTAGCATGGCATCTGGCGCAAAGTGTGCCGCAAATGCCATTGGCAGCCCTTTAGCTGCGGCGAGCTGAGCACTAAACGTGCTTGAGCCTAGCAGCCAAGTAGGAAGTGACATGCCCGCGCCAGGCACTGCCTTGATGCGCTTGTTTTGACTTTGTTCTGAGAAGAAATACTGCAGCTCAGCCAGCATTTCAGGAAAATCAGTGCCCTGATCTCGGCGTAAGGCACGGGCGGTTTCCATATCCGTGCCCGGCGCACGGCCAAGCCCTAGATCGATGCGCCCGGGGTACAGTGACTCCAGCGTTGCGAACTGTTCAGCCACCAGTAACGGCGCATGGTTCGGCAGCATAATGCCGCCTGAGCCAAGGCGAATGCTGTCTGTTTTGGCACCGATGTGGCTCAGGATGACGCTGGTTGCGGCGCTGGCAATATCTTTAAGGTTGTGATGCTCTGCGACCCAGTAGCGTTTAAACCCTGCTGTTTCGGCGGCCTGTGCCAATCGGGTGCTGTTATGCAGCGCGTCGCTGACATTAAATCCTTCACCAATTGGAATTAAGTCGAGTACAGATAAAGGAACTTGCTTGGTGGTCATGATTTACTCCAAATAAAGCGTGTATTTGGCGCATAGTTTGTTTGATTACTTTAAATCGATAAACCCATAGAATGTATACTTTAAGGAGACATTAATTCTACAATTAAGCTGTTATTGTGCCGTTTGTATTCACCTATTATCGCAACCACCTAGCTAGAGACGCACATTATGACCAAAGCCATCCAACACACAGAGCACCTGCACGCGATCTATGAAATCATTCATCACTGGTTTGCCTTCTTCGAGGGCGAGACGGTTACCGCCAAGAGCCAATGTCGACTGTTTACAGAGGATGCGCAAATTGTCCACGCCGGCCAGCATCTATTGGCCAACGGCGTTGAAGAAATTGAGCGCTGGTTGCTGTCAGTGCCGCCAGAACACAGTTCACACACCTTAGACAATCTGTCCCTTGAGGCTTTATCTGACAACCAATACCAAGTGACTTGGCAAACGGCCTATCAAGCACAACGCCATGGCGGTCAAGTGGGTGGTTCTATCATTGCCTATCAAGCCTTGATCACAATAGATGAGGACGGCCAAGCGCGTTTTCGTGCGCTACAAAAAACACCGATGGCCAGCAACCCGAACACGAGGTTCGTCGAGACCTTTAAGATGCATCGAATTAAAGCACTTAAAAGCCGTTTGGCGCAGTTGGCCACGACTAGCTCAGCCACTCCAGCGTTAAGCCAATATGTGCAGTCACCTGAAATGGCCAACTTACTCGATTCGATACTGACCCAAACAGATCTGACCATAAGCGATACAGAAGCGGCTATTATTGCCACCACACCTGTACAGAGCTGGCGTTTTGATGTACTTGAGCAAGGCGGTCTTTATATTAAAATCAGCCAAATCACGTCGAATTCTAAAGAATGAGTCATAAGAGATAAAAGCATGCGAAAAACCGATCATTTTGGCAGCATTACCGCCTTCGTCACCACTGCTCAAATAGGCAGTTTTACCGGCGCTGCTGAGCGCTTGGGACTCACTAAGTCAGCGATTGGTAAGTCTGTGGCGCGCTTAGAAGAGCGCTTGGGGCTCACCCTGTTTCATCGCACCACACGTAGCTTGAGCCTGACACCAGATGGCGAGCGTTATCTGGCCAGCTGCCAAAATGCGCTTGAGATTCTTGAGCATGCCGAACAAGAATTGACTTCACACATTGCTAAGCCCGCGGGGCGCTTACGAGTGGATCTACCAGCCGCGTTTGGCCGCCAAAAGATTCTTCCGATATTGCTTGAGATCACCCAGCAATATCCCGAGCTTGAGCTGACGTTATCGTTTAGTGAGCGCTTTGTCGATTTGATAGAAGAAGGTATTGATCTGGTGGTCCGAATTGGCGAGCTTGAGGACAGCAGCACCTTAATAGCGCGACGCCTAACCACGCAAAAACTCGTCGTAGTCGCGTCGCCAAATTATTTGGCTCAACACGGCACCCCCAAGACACCAAGCGATTTAACACAACACAAAACCGTCGTCGGCTTTCGTCGAAATCAACCCGTCTCTTGGTTGCTACAAAACGACGAGGGCCGCATTGCTAAGTTTACCCCGCCAGCCACACACGAATTCGCCGATGGCGATGCCATGCTCGTAGCCGTATTAAACGATGCGGGCGTGTCGCAACTGCCCTATTGGTTGGTAAGAGATTACGTTGATGCAGGCAAGCTTGTAACGATCCTAGAAGACTTTGCTGGTGGTGAAATGCCGATCAATGCCGTATGGCCTAAAGGGCGCCAGCAGGTACCAAAAATTCGTTACGTGATTGATGAATTAGTCAGTGCGGCTCAAGCACAAAAGCTTGAATAAACGTCTAGTTGAACGCTGTTTTACATAAGCTCTATAAGCAAACAGCCGGCACTAGGCCAGCTGTTTGCTCTCATTAAAACGGTCATTCAAAGCCAGCGCTTTACTCACCTTTATGTCCACGACGTGGCTTGTCTTCACGGCAGTCTTTGCCACCTTTTGCTTTCAACTTTGCGTATTGCTCTTTTTGTTCTGCAGTCAACACAGCCAGCTTTGCATGCTCACGCTCAAGTTGATGCACCATCATCGCCGCATGCTGCTCAGCCATGTTCGCGGCTAGTTTTTGCGCTGCGGCTTTATCAAAATCTTCTGCTAGAACTAATGCTTGCTTAGCTTTGTGCTGGGCTTCACGCTTAGCTTTATGTTGCTCACCTTGCTCGGCAAAGGCTTTTTTCATTTGCTCACGGGCGGATTCACGCTGTGCTTTTAGCTGTTCTAGCTGCTGCTCACTCAGGTCAAGCTGTTGCATGATGGCACGTTCACCGCATTGTTTACCTGCATGGTGGCGACCATCACGATCGCCTTTACCATGGTCTTCGCCAGCAAATGCAGCGTTTCCAAACATAAGTGGTAGGGTTAAAGCCGTCGCTAAAAATGTCTTAGTCATGTTCATCGTTTCATTCCTTATCGTGTGATTGTTAATGGCTCTTTAAGAGCATGTCGATACCATAACTTACTCAAGGTAAAGCGCTGTCATGCAAGGTAAAATAACGTAAAGGTCTGACGTTGATGCTGATTTGTCAGTACACTAACTGCATTCGATAGACTAATCGCAGACAGAGTTTTTATGGCACATATCCTTTTAATCGACGACGATACCGAGTTAACCGATCTACTATCAGAAGTTTTACGCTTTGAAGACTTTCAGGTTTCAGTGGCACACAATGGCGAGGAAGGCCTCGCGTTTGTGCAAAGCCACAGCGTGGATTTGATTCTACTGGATGTCATGATGCCTAAACTCAATGGCATCGACACATTAAGACGCTTGCGCGAAAGCGGTGAAGTGCCTGTTTTAATGCTAACCGCGAAAGGCGAAGAGATTGATCGTGTCGTCGGCCTTGAGCTCGGCGCTGACGACTACCTAGCCAAGCCATTTAGCGAACGTGAACTGTTAGCGCGTATCCGCGCTATTTTACGTCGAGCTCAGAGCGTGCCGACTGAATCAACGAGCGAAGTATTAGAGTACTTTGACCTTAGTTTGTACCCGGGCAAATTAGAAGCCTACAGTCACCAGCAGTTGCTGGACCTAACCAGCACCGAGTTTGCCATGCTGCAGCATTTTGTCCAGCACCCTGGCAAAGTACTCACCAAAGAAGAGTTAAGCCTTGAAGTACTTGGCAAACGTTTAGCGCGCTTTGATCGAGCAGTGGATATGCATGTCTCGAACGTACGCAAAAAGCTACCTGATTGGGCCAATGGCAAGCCGCGTATCAAAACTCTGCGCGGTAAAGGCTATTTGCTGACCGAAGGTGACGATTGATGCGCCTCCCCAAGATCACTAGCCTCTACGGCCGCATCTTTGCCATTTTTTGGTTTACTATGTTTTTGGTACTGATGGCTGTCTTGTCACTACCGCACTTCGATCCACGCAAAGTCAGTGATATTCCAGAACCTTATTTTAAACGTTTATTAGAAGCGCGCGATCGGGTTCAAATGCACTTCGCGGACGCTCAATCTATTGATACGGTGATCGCCGCAATGAGCCAACATCATGAGCGCGACGCCGATCAGCGCCGCGGTGATCGCGGCTTCGATTTCTTCCTAACCGACTTAGATGGCAACGTGTTACGCCAACATGGGCGACCTTCGCCTGAAGAGCGTGCTGTACGCAATCTTGTGACCAATATCGACAATCCTGCCAAACCGCAGCAGCGACTGTATGGGCGCTATATGCTTTCGGGGCCTCTGCCCATCAAACTGGCTCAGGCCGATTATTATCTCTATATTGGTTTACGCTGGAATCGACCACCCAGCTTTATCTTTCAGCTATTTGATCACCCCTTCCAATTGTTATTGGCGACCATGATCGTCAGTACGCCACTGTTGCTGTGGCTTGCTTGGGCTTTGAGCCAACCAGCAAGGCGCCTAGAACAAGCTGCGCAGCGAGTGGCTCGAGGCGAGTTTGCGACCGACCCTATGCTGGAAAAAGGCACCTCGGAGTTTCGTCAAGCTGGCGCTAGCTTCAACCAGATGGTCGAAGCGGTCAATCAGATGATTTCTCGTCAACAACGTCTACTCTCGGATATTTCCCATGAGCTCCGTTCGCCTTTAACAAGGCTACGCATGGCCAACTCATTGGCACAGCGTAAGCAAGGCCAAAGTCCTGAATTGACGCGCATTGATACCGAAACACAGCGCTTAGAGTCGATGATCAATAACTTGCTTGATCTATCCCGGATGCAAATCGACAGTCACACCAAGCGTGAGTTACAGCCGTTAGCCAGTCTCTGGGAGCCGCTGCTGCAAGACACGCAATACGAAGCGGAGCAAATTGGTAAAACACTGCACTACTCTTCTATCCCTGAGCACTCAATCATGTGTCACCCGCAATTAATGATGAGTGCACTGGAGAATCTTGTCCGCAACGCCGTGTATTACGGAGACTCTCATGTCCAAGTCAGTATGGAAGTGATTGATAACGAGCTAATCGTTTCAGTAGAAGATGATGGTGAAGGCGTGCCCGAAGCTGAGCGTGAAGAGATCTTTCGTCCGTTTTATCGTGTATCAACGGCAAGAGATGCTAACAGTGGTGGTACGGGGTTAGGTTTGGCGATTACCGAAAATGCGATACGCCAACACAATGGCTCAATAAAAGCATCAGAAAGTGAGTTAGGTGGATTACTAGTGACCGTGAGATTGCCATTATCGGCATAAGAAAGACACAGCGCCTGGATCACAGGCGCTGTCGAGCTTAGGCGTGATAAGCTTTGTCAGATGTCAATTTAGCCAGTCCTTTTACCAAGCGGTATAGCGCCCAAATGAACGTAGCCAGCAAAACAAAGTAGCCGATCACAACAAACGCCAACACCATGCCAGCGACCGACAGTGCAAACGTTAAGATAAAGACCTTGATGATATTGTCGTAATGATCAACAAACACTGTGCCTTTGGCATCACCTTTCTTCACCAGCGCCCAAATAAAGCCAGCGATCCAACTAATACCGGTAAAGAAACCTAAAACCATTAGTGCATAAGCGATAAGTGCGTGCTTTTTAGCATTTTCATCCGCCGCACTTAATGACAGTGGACCTACGGTATTTTCTTGATATTCTGACATGATACTTCCCTATTGAATAAAAAATAATCTAATATTGCTGGGAAGTGATCAGAGGACGTCACCTTTCGGTGCGCAATAAAGACAGTTGAAAGTAGAGTGCCGTCACTGGCCAACTTGAATCCCTTCGCAATGACGCTAAATATACAACCATTACCATTCCTAGCCAACTTTTTTACAATATCTTCTATTGATTAATCACAGAAGCATATTGAACTTGATTACGTCCCTTTGCTTTGGCTTCATATAACAAACGATCCGCTTCGTAGATTAAATCTTCAATCTTATGAAACTGGACGCTATCTAAGACTGTCAGAGCACCTGCACTAAGGGTTACCCACTTACCGCAGGTCGAAGCTTCGTGCTCAATGTGTAGGTCAGAAACGGCTTGAGCCATGCTTTCAAGCCTGGCTTTAAGCTCAGACTCAGACATATCAAGCACCACCCAAATAAACTCTTCACCACCGTATCTGGCTAGATAGCCACTTTGCGAAGGGATCAGTCGAGCAATCGCTTTTGCCACTTGCTTTAAGCAATCGTCCCCAACTAGATGGCCATAGTGATCGTTGAAATATTTAAAGTAATCAATGTCAAACATGACTATGCCAAATGCACGTCTTTGAGCCATACAGCTGCGATACAGCTCATTCACCGTCTCATCAAAGTATCGGCGATTATATATTTCAGTCAGTCCATCCAAATACACATATTGTTTTAATAAATCAGACTGCGCCTTTAATGTAAGGTGCGCTTTAACACGATTAAATAAGGTGGGTTTATTAATGGGTTTTCGTACGAAGTCATTCGCCCCTGCTTCCCAGCAGGCGATTTCGTCTTCTGGGCCTGTAAATGCAGTGATAAAAATCACTGGGATATCAGCATATAAGGCGTTGTTTTTAAGTGTCTGACAAAGCTGTAATCCGTTCATATCTGGCATGTGAACATCACACAAAATAATATCTGGACGTTGCTTCTCACAAAATGCTAGGGCTTCTCTTCCTGATAGCGCCATAAAAATCTCATAGTGCTCCTTAAGGGCATGAAAGGCTGTGTAAATATTAATGGGCTGATCATCAACAATTAATACTTTGGCCTTATTCAAGTCGTAGAGTGTCATCCGCCCTCCGAGAAACTTACCTGTAGCAACGCTACGGCTGCTGTAAAATCCAGATGTTTCATAGGTTGCGCCAGATTTTTAATCAACGCTGTACGACCTAACTCAGGATGTCTATTAAACTCTTCATATAAGGTGCAAGCCGCCATATTAGAATTCATAAGAAGCTGCTTAAACCGTTCAATTTGTAAGTTATTCTCGGCCAAACATTGCTTATCATGCACTACTCCCTCTATCTTTTGAGGCACTTTTTTAGCGCTTACAATACCTAGCACCTGCTTGTGAGTTTTTTCGAATATATCCGCTAGCTCATCATATTCCTCTGGTGTGAGCTCTGAGTTAGTTTTCAGCATCCTTTCAATCACTGCACAGTGCTCTGCTAGTTTATAAGCGCCCACGGTGGCGGCGATACTTTTCAATGTATGTAGGGCACGATTGACCTCTTCTATTTCACGTTGCTCGTCCCGCACGTGTGAAATGACTTGCCAAAGCTGAATGCTGTCATGGCAAAACACCTCCATGACACTTAAATACAGTGTTTCATCGCCATTCAAACATCTCAGTGCCGTTTGTTGATCCATTAAGTCTGTCGAGCCTTCTATCGGCTCAAGGCTCTGATAATTGATTACGTCCGTATCAGATGGTTGTAGGAAATTAACAATGGTTTGAATCAAATTTGGCGCTTGAAACGGTTTTGCTATATGAGCACTCATGCCCGCCGCAAATGCTTGTTCTTGATCACTCGCTAGTGCATTGGCTGTCATGGCAATGATTGGGGTTGCTCGGTCAAATTGACGGATCTTTTGAGTGGCTTCATAGCCATCCATTACCGGCATCTGGATGTCCATCAGAATGACGTCAAAACGTTGCGCCTGTGCTTTTTGCACCGCTTCTTGTCCATTTTGAGCTAAACTAACCTTTGCGCCATGTTTTTGCAGTACCTGAGTCGCGATCAGCTGATTAGTTTTATTATCTTCAACGAGTAGGATTTCTATATCGGCAAGTAAGTTTTCTTGCTTGATCTGAACGTAAGGTGAATTTAGCTCAAAGCCTGCATCGCAATCTAAAAATGGTAGCTGAACTTCAATTTTGGTCCCTATCCCTTCTTCACTGCTTAACACTATCTGACCTGCCATTAGCTCGACTAATGTGCTGGTAATTTTGAGACCTAGCCCTGTACCACCGTACTCACGTACACTGGAAGTTTGAGCTTGAGTAAACGCATCAAAGATAGTGTCTTGCTTAGCTTTGGCGATTCCAATACCGCTATCTTCAACGGTCAGGCACAAACGGTGAGAATCATTAGCTACTTGATCCAAGCGCAGAGAAACGTATCCCTGATGAGTAAACTTAAGGGCATTGCTCCCAAGATTAAGCAGAATTTGTTGTAAGCGCAGTGCATCTATTTTGATAGCCGCTGGCAAGTTTGAGCCGAGCTCCATGGTGAATTTAACAGCCGGCTTGGTCGCCATTGCCTCAAGAATAGCGCCAACATCTTGCCAAAAATCGCTTAACTTTACATTGACGGGGGTAATTTCAAGCTTACCTGCTTCTAGCTTCGAAAAGTCGAGTATGTCATTGAGAATATTGAGCAGTGACTGAGCGGCCGCATTCGATTTAGTCACATAATGACGTTGCTCAGGTGTCAGTGTCGTATCTTTTAATAAGTTTAATAAGCCGATCACACCATTCATTGGCGTACGAATCTCATGGCTCATGTTAGCGACAAACTCAGATTTGGTCTGATTAGCAAGGTCCGACGCTATTTTCGCTTCTTTTAATGCATTTTCGTAGCGCAATTGTTCACTGATATCACGGTTGACACCAATGACTTTTACCGACCCATCAAAACTGTTGTGTTCTAGTGAAGCCGTTGCTTGAATGGTTTTTCGCACACCACTTGGACAGATCACGTCAAAGGTGATTTGCGGGTCGCCACCGTGCTGTACAAAATACTCAAAGTGTTTTAGAGCTCTCTTGCGATCCTCATCCACCACCATCGTAGCCCAGCAGTCGAAGGATAATTCAGCCTCTTGAGGCATATCATAGATGTCATACATCATGCTGTCCCAAGTGAGGTTGTTGGTATTCACATCCCAACTCCAAACACCTATGCCAGCCACTTCAAAGGCTTTAGATTGCTGCTCGGTTACGGCGCTAAGCTGCTGTCGGTTTTGAACAAACTCTGAAATATCAGTAATAGTGCCTAAATACCCTGTGATCTCACCAGCTTCGTTGTAAAAGGCACTGGCACAGAGGTAAACCGGAATTCTACGACCATCACGGGCGATATAGGTCCACTCAGACTCATTATGCAAACCCAACTTGTTTTTGATGACAAACACATCAAAGCCAGGCTCGATATGACGATTTAGCTCTTTTGAAAGTTGCTCGGCGCGTGCGATCACCTCTGATTCAAGATGAAAGATCTGTGGTGTTTGCTTACCGACAATCTCTTCTTTGCTGTAACCTAGCAAAGCCTCAGCGGCGGGATTAAAATGCGTGATAACACCATTGGCATCGGTCGCAATAATCAAGGTACGACTGGTGCTCAAAATCGCCTCTTGCAGCGCGTGATATTCTTTAACTTCTTGGGTCCGCTCAGCTATATCTTGTGCAAAGCGTTGCTGCATCGCAGCCAACTGACCCGCAAACTTATGACGCTCTGACGTGCGCAGTCGCATTGCAATTAGAAGCAATGTTACGAGTAGCGTGATACTTATCAGAAAAACGCTCAACCACCAGACATCAAACATCGGCATAAAACGCCTCAAAAATATTTTTAGACCAATGGCTAATAATAAGCTGAACAGCGGTAACAGAACTGTTATGAAAAGTAACTTTATTTTGTAAGAGGGTAAGGTGGGAGAGCTCGCAACAGGCTAAGGTAAGCTAATTGCGAGCCTTGATAAAACGGTGCTAGTTATTGTGGATCGGTATCAATGCAGACTTTGCCATCACGCACTTCAAAGAAAAAACAGTCGCGGCGGTTGGTATGACAAGCAGCCCCAAGCTGATCTACCTGCAATAAAATGGCATCGCCATCGCAGTCAAACGCCATCGAGACCAAACGCTGACGATGTCCAGAGCTTTCGCCTTTGCGCCAGTAGGTTTGACGTGAGCGTGACCAATAGCACACCTGCCCTGTCTCAAGGGTTTCACGAATCGATTTTTCATTCATAAAAGCCATCATCAGGACTTCTTTGGTATCGTGCTGCTGCGCAATGGCGGCAATCAAGCCGTCTTGGTCGGTTTTAAGATTGGCGATGATTTCATCAAGATCCAATTCAGTGCCTTGAGGCATCATTTCATAGGCTTTTAAGCTCATTTCTCTACCTTGTATTCAAATATCGCACCTTTACCGATGCCTTCAAATGCGTGCACTTCGATGAGATCGCCAGCATTCTCTTTCGCCAATTGCTTGGCAATATGGGCCGCTAAGGACTCTACCGTGGTATCGCAATCAAGCATGTATACACGCGCGCTCGGGGTAATCAGCTCAAATAAACCTTGTCGGCTCACATAACTAAAATGATGGTAGCGCACACCTTGCTCTTCAATAATGCCGATTAGATCATCTTCGGTGCCCAGATAAATGTCTTGCCAGCGCTTGGCCCAATCCGCTTCTAGCGCCTTGTCACGGCTACCATTGCGCAAGATCTCGATCACGGAACGGTGGCCATGAGCGATGCGCTGACAGTTACCGTCGTGTTTTTTAAGGCCGTGACTGTATTGATACTGCGCTTCATTGCTCGCTTCTGGGTAAAATCGAATCGACACTGCTTCAAGCTCAGCGGGTAAGAGATCCAAAATTTGAGACTCGACCCAAGCGGCCGCTTGATCCGCAGTGATTTCCGCCATCGGCAATTGGCAAATCGCTTGGCTTGGCGCTTTGCAATGAAACGTCTGGCCTGATTCGTGGGTAAACGAAAAACCAACACGGTCATTGTCTAATGCTTCCAATTGACTAGCAGGATGCTGCGCAGGAACCGCCAAGGTATGATCTAAATGCGCATCAAGCCACTGCTTGACCATCTTTTTGACGATACTGAAATCACAAATCATGCTCTCATCGTTAAGCTTCCCTGTTAACACGAGATCCACTTGCCAACTTTCGCCCAATACACCACGCACCGGACAGAAATAAGATAGATCGACATGGGTTAAGTTTTTTACAAACAGCTTCAACGATAGGCCCTCAAACAATAATTGGCACGTATGGTACTAGATGGTTAAACGGATACCAACGCCCAAAATGGCAAACATCTGAAATAAACCCAATTTATAAAAATTTACCTAAGTAACTGAAAAATATAACACATCGGTTGCACTTTATAATTTGGTGCGTATAATTCGCTTTCAAGGTCATCGGGACCTCCTCTATGGTGTCTCCGCTGGTCCCCTCGCAACGATAAACCGTTAATCTGGTCAGGTCCGGAAGGAAGCAGCCACAGCGGTGGACTCGGGTGCCGAGGTGAGGCTGGTGGAGATGCCACCTTAATCTCCCCCTTTTCTATTTCAACTTGTTCCTTTGTGTTGTGATTTGTTGATCACACTAGCCAAGCGCTTGCTCATGCGTTGTAATGACACTCATGTTTTACCCTAATCTGTCTGTATAGGGAGTGTATTATGTGTCGTTGGATGGCGTACCAAGGCTACCCAGTCTATTTAGAGCAGCTTCTGTTTGAGCCTGAGCACTCTTTGATTCATCAAAGTATCAGCGCGCGCAAATCAGAAGTCACCGTCAATGCCGATGGGTTTGGCTTAGGCTGGTACGATGAGCGTGAAGAACCTGGCTTGTATCACGAAATTTTGCCCGCTTGGAGCGACGCCAATCTCAAGAGCCTCGCGCGCCACATAAAAAGCGGACTCTTCTTTGCTCATGTACGTGCCTCAACGGGTACATCCACGTCTCGCAACAACTGTCACCCTTTTGGTTACAACAATTGGCTGTTTATGCACAACGGTCAAATCGGCGATTATGAAAAAATGCGCTGGCAAATCGATCGCTGGATTCCCGAATATTTGTACAGCGAGCGCCGCGGCAGCACAGACTCAGAAGCGATTTTCTTGATGATGTTGGCTAATGGCCTAGAGCAAAACCCTACTTTTGCCGTGCAGCAGACCTTGCAGCAGATCCTTGATCTAATGCGTGAGAAAGGCATCACCGAACCGCTGCGCTTTACCAGCATGCTTTCAGATGGCAAAGATATGTGGGCGATACGCTACGCCAGTGACGCACATGCCCCGTCTTTATATTACAAGCAGTTTGATCAATATGTCGTGGTGGGCTCTGAACCCCTAGACATCTCTACCTCTGGCTGGCATCAAGTCAATCCTGGCCATATGGTGAAGATCAGTGTGTCGTCATATGAGTCTTACGCGTTTAGTATTCGCTAAACGCGTACTCTATAACCGATGACGCTACGCCTCTTGCTCACGGTAAGCATAAGTCGCATCAAAGCGCGACTGGATCCAGTCACCACTTAAGATCGGTGCGTATTTGGCAGGCTTGGTGTTACTTTGGCAAGTCGGCACGCAGGCCACTTGCGTCTCATAATCTGGCTCGACAAAAAATGGAAACGAATAACGGTGTGTGTCCGCTGCAGAAGCCTTCACACGATGAGTAGTTGACGTATATTCATCATTGGTCCAACGCTGCATCAAATCACCAATATTCACCACCAATGCGCCCTCCATCGGCGTCGCTTGCACCCATTCACCATTGCGATGTTTGACTTCTAAGCCACCCACCTCATCCTGCAACAGCAAGGTGATACAGCCATAATCTGTGTGAGCGCCTGCACCATTGTCGTGGGTTTGTTCTGGACGCGGTGGGTAATGAATCATACGCAACACCGTGACATGCTCCTTGAAGCAACGTGTGAAGAAATCCGGTGCCAAATCTAGCGCCTGAGCCATTGCCTCCAATACCTTCATGGCTACACCAAACGCTGTCACATAATAATCATGCAATGTTTCTAGCACATTAGGATCGCTTGGATTTTGATTCGGTCCATACATCTTAGGATAACGCGCCGCCAGCGGATGATCGCTAGGCAGATCCAGTGCCATATCAAAGGTTTCTTTCCAGTCAGCTTTGTTGATCTCGTCTAATTGCTCTTCGCCCACGGCGCCATAACCGCGATGGTTGCAGCTATTTTTGATGTCGATGGCAAGCTTTTGCTGCAAAGGTTGAGCAAAAAAACGCTGCGCCGCACGCATGATGCGGTTAATTAGCGCGGTGTCGATATCTGTGTCAATCAGATAAAAAAAGCCAATGTCTCGGCAAGCTTGGTCCAGTCGCTTTATTTCTTGCTGTTGAGTACTCTTATCAGAACTGGTCAGTTTGGCAAAATTGATCAATGGAATGGTCATAAAAACTCCACTTAATGAGTCGTTTGGCGAGAGGCTAATCGCACCAGTTTTGTATGTTTAGGGTTAAAGCGCTTCAAGCCAAGCTCGCCAAAATCAACAAAGATCATACGCTTACCAGAAGTCTCTTGGCGCACTACAACACCTTGGCCATATTGATCGTGACGCACTTTATCACCTGCTTTTAAGTCCTCTTTGACGGCGCCCTTGGCACGCTTAAAGCTAACGGATGGCCCGTCTTCTTGCGTATCTAAGTAAGCAGACAGTGGCGCCTCAAGGTCCGCGCTGATCGCAACCGGCGCTTGCGCTTGCCACTGATCTACCAGTGTTTGCACTGGTAGTGGCTGCGCTTCAAAGACAAAGCGGGATAAAGCACCAGATTTTGGAGCACCTTGAAGTCCGCCCTCACTTAGGCGGCGCACTTCTTCACCGACTGGGGTTTCTAAAAATACTAGTCGTTGTCGTGCCCGCGTCATCGCCACATAAAACAATCGGCGCTCTGCTTGCATTTCTGCCGCCGCTTGACGATCGATCGCACTAAGATCATCGTCATAATATGGGAAGCGCCCTTCTTGCAGTCCGGACATTAGTACCAGGTCAAACTCTAAGCCTTTGGACTTATGGATAGTCATTAAATGCACACCATGATTGTGCTGGGCATCTTGCTCGTTAAGCTGACGCAACTGCGCCATAATCTCATCAGCAGGCTTAGCAATACCTTTGACGTAGCTTAAAAAGGCTTCACAGGTGGCGATTTTCTCTTGCGCTTGGATATCTTTGCTACTGGTGTTTTCAAAATAACGATAGATGCCCAGCTTATCCAAGGTCATTTGCAGCCCTTGCGCAGGGTCGTTTTTGTATAGGGGCAAGGTACGTAACCAATCCGCTCGGTCCGCCATTTTCTTACCCTTCCAACCTTCGGTTTGATCGGCTAAATTTTCGATTAGCTCGGGAATCAAATGTGGACTTTGGCGCGCCTGGGTAAGCAGACGTTTGCGGTCAGCTTGGGCATGGGTAACGTGTGGCACACTTAATAAATACTCAAGATCGTTGCTGTCATAAAACTTCGAAGGATCCTGCAACCCGCCAGCCATGACACTCAAATAGGCCATTAACAAACGTATTTGACGGTTATCCAAAAGTGGCGAATCACCATGCAGCTGATAAGGCACACCTTTGTGCATCAAAGCTAACTGTATCGGCACCATATCACTGTAGAGGCGCACTAATACCGCACAACTTTCCAGGCTGCGGCCACGGTCGTGCCAGTCTTTTAACTCAGTTAGCAATGCTCGACCAGGAAGGTTTGAACGGGCAAAGTCGATCTCGGTCGCTTGACCTTTACCCACCACGAGCTGATCAACTTGGTTTTGCGACACCACACAGGAAGCCATCAAGCCAACCGAGTGGCCAAAGCGAAAACTACACGCTAGCGGATAGGTCGTCACTTGACCAAAGTCATGATCAAATTGCTGCGCCATGATATCTGGCGCCGCACCGCGCCACTCATAAATACACTGTTGCACATCGCCGACGATCATCCAATTGGCCTGACTCTGATAGAGCGCCTTTAGCAACTCGTACTGACACGGATTAATGTCTTGAAACTCATCAATTAATAAGTGCTCATACTCCGGCGCCAAGGTCTGAATATAGTGCATTTGCTCGCCCGAAGCCGTTTGCATCAAGGTGAAAGGATCCGCCAATAGATCGGCAAAAAAACGTAGTTTATGCTGTTTACGCAGGGTTTCGACGTGCTCATACAAGGCCACAAAATGCTGGCATTCTTTGTTCCAACTGCCTGACTCAAACACCTCTTGAGGGTTGATGCTTGCGGCCTTGACTTGATCGACAAACAGTAAGAAATCTTCCAACCAATCCCGCTCATCTTGCAAAGTAAGCGTATTGTTGTCACGCAACAGCCGCTGTCGGGCCTCGCGCACAAGCTTGATAAAAGAAAACTCATCGGTCACCAGCTTGGCAGTGCTAAGCAAATTACGCTGCTCTAAACGTCGGCATAAACGCATACCAAAAGCATGAAACGTCATTACATTTGGCTGACGCGCACTTCCCCGCTGCGCTAGTACCTTGCTTAAACGAGCAGAGAACTCTTCTTGAGCGCTTTTATTAAACATAAACACGCCAATTTTTTCAGCCGCCACGCCCTGCTCAAGTAATGTCACAATACGCCCGATCAAGGTCGTACTTTTACCTGCGCCGGCCACAGCGATGACTTTAGCATGCTGGCGCATATCATGTTGAATCACCGCTTGCTGTTCAGCGGTATATGGATAATCAGACAAGCGACTATATCACCTTATTAAACTGTTAAATCTTCCATTTACAGGCCATAGTTACATAATGACGCAACGATAAATTTGCCGCTCATGGTACGCTAAAGCGCTGCTGAAGAAAAAAATAAATCCTTCTCACCCACTCATTCAATCTTTGTGCAGCCAGACATCGAAGTGCTTAAGGAGCTTGAGATGCTTAAATACACACCTTTTTATGCCATCAGTCTATGCTTGTCAGCGTTGCTTGCCACGTCCTCTGCTCAAGCACAGTCAGAGACATCTCGATGGGATGCCATTGTTGAACAGGCTAAGGGCCAAACCGTTTATTGGAGTGCTTGGGGTGGCGCTGAAAATGTGAATGAATACATTCAGTGGATCGCCAGCCGCGTCGACAGCCAATACGATATTGAGTTGAAGCATCTTAAGGTTGTCGAAATAGCGAACACAGCCAATCGAATTATGGCAGAAAAACAGGCCAACAATAATGCTCAAGGCAGTGTCGATCTGGTCTGGATCAATGGTGAGAACTTTCGATTCATGAAGCAAAATGGTCTGCTTTATGGACCTTTTGCAGAGCAGCTCCCCAATTATATAAACCATGTGAATCCTTCAGCTCGACAAAGCCTGACACAAGATTTCGGTACTGCTGTGGAAGGCATGGAAGCCCCTTGGGGCATGGCTCAGCTGACCTTTATGTATGACTCAGCTAGGTTAGAGAATCCCCCTAAGTCAGCCCATGACATGTTGCGCTATGCCAAACAACACCCTGGTCAAATCACTTACCCTAGACCGCCACATTACTTGGGCACGACCTTTCTAAAGCAAGCCTTATACGAACTCTCTGAGGACCGCCTTGCCCTTCTTAATCCAGTGAGTGAGGCAAATTTTGATCAGGCCACTAAGCCTTTGTGGGCCCTACTAGATCAACTTCACCCCTATGCTTGGCGCCAAGGGCGCGTCTTCCCAGCCACCGCAGAAGAGATGATGCAGCTTTTAGCGGATAAACAAATCGATATTGCCCTAAGTTTTGATATATCGGCGGCATCGGTACAAATTGAACGCGGCAATTTACCTGATACTGTACGTACCTATGTGTTTGATGCTGGCACTATTGGCAACACGCATTTCGTCGCCATACCTTTTAATAGTGGCGCTAAGGCTGGCGCACAAGTGGTCGCCAACTATTTACTGTCGCCTGAAGCTCAAATCTTTAAACAAGATCCGATGATTTGGGGCGATTTATCGGTCTTAGATTACAACAAACTCTCACCCCAATCCCAAGCGGAGCTGGATAATCTTCCAAGGGGACTAGCCACGCTCTCTATAGAAGAACTTGGCACCACACTGCCCGAGCCCCACAGCAGTTGGATGACGGCGTTGGAGCAAGCTTGGCAGGCACGCTACGCCCGTTGAGCCATTTGCCCCAGCAAGCTTGAGTCACCGTTATTCCGTGACAAAAATAGCGGTACCATGAATGCTCGCAGGATTAATGGTAAAGCCAGTGCCTAAACCTGAGCGTAACCCGCCACTACCACCAGAGATCCCCGTAGAAACTTGCGTCGACACGCCACCTCCACGCCTAGCAAGATCTGGCACGATCACGCCATTAGCGCCAAGCTCGGCCGCTTCTTCTTTAAGCGTATTGAGAGCTGAATCCATGCGCCCTTGTTGTGTGACGCCGCGACTACTGGAAGCCTCAACACGCGCTACTACTTCGTAGTTTTGTTGCGGCGGTTGACTGTAGACGGCGACTTGTGTCGCGTCGATGGCAGGTCGTTGCTGACCAGTTAAGACATGAGAACCCGATGCACAGCCTGTGAGAGCCAGCGCAGTCAGTACTGCGATAAGAGGTTTGCGTTGCTTCATGGTTTTCTTCCGCATCATTTAAACAGAATAACAGTTTGGCCGAATGTGCCTATGAAGTCAGCTTTGTAATGAGATTTTAATCCTATTTACCCAATTGGACTCCCCATTGCGTCTTCGCTGTTCTAACATGACCTCCTACACATCCCATTAAGGAAGGTTATGATCGTTCAACAACAGAGTGTCGAGCTTGCGACTGCAACAGGCCCTATGCACTGCCAAATCATTCGCCCTCAGATAGAGGGAAAGTTTCCGTGTGTGTTTTTTTACTCAGAAATTTTCCAAATTACCGCACCAATAGAGCGCAGCGCTAAGATATTAGCAGGCCATGGCTTTGTCGTGGTCATTCCAGAAGTGTTCCATGAACTCAACCCTATTGGCACCGTGCTCGCTTATGACGACGCCGGCAAGGACAAAGGCAACCAAGACAAGTTCAGCAAACCGCTTGAACATCACGACTCCGACACTTGCGCCATGCTCGATTATTTTACGCAGCAGCCTTATTGCTCGGGACACTTTGGCGCTATGGGCGTCTGCATAGGGGGTCACCTAGCCTACCGTGCCGCACTCAACCCACGCATTGAAGCCAGCTTTTGCCTCTACGCAACAGATATCCATTCCAACACTCTGCCTTGTCAGCCAGGTAACGATTCACTGACTAAAACGCCCGAGATAAAAGGTGAAATCAGTTTAATTTGGGGCAAGCAAGACCCGCATGTCCCGACTGAAGGACGTCAAAAAATCTACCAAACATTAATTGATAGCAAGACAAACTTCACTTGGCATGAATTTAATGCTCAACATGCTTTTATGCGTGATGAAGGCGACCGATTTGATCCAGAAATAGCCCATGAGTGCTATCGCATGGCGGTCGCTTTATTTCGAAGAGTCTTGTAGCTCACCAAGATTAGATTTATTCCAAAGCCCTTTTTTAAAGGGCTTTTTAATGCTTAAAAGCCTTGTAACTCCCACCACCATTGAATCTTTACACTTCCCGGTTAATTTCTGACAATAATGAAAGAACTGCTAAAAGAATAATGTTTACAAAAAACTGCATTGAATACCGCGCAGAAAAAACCAAAAATGATTACCAGCTGCAGGACACAGCGTCAGGAGTTATCACATAAATAAATTCTTTTTAAATTAGTTTTTATTTAAATAGATTCGCCTTTTTCGAATAAGGGACATCGCAAAAAGGCACATAGATAAAAATTCACTTAACGAGAAATTAGAGGGAAGCACAATGGACAAGTTCAAACTTAAATACATCGCCGGCCTATTTGCAGTAGCAGCTTTTACAACCGCTTGTAGCGAGCAAATGCCAGAAGTAAATGATGAGAACTGTACTCAAGCAAACATTCAGCAAATCGAAGATAGCCAAGCTCGTGAAGAGTTTTCTGATCAGTGCTTTGACTACCAAATCGAACAAGGTAAAGAAGCCGCTCAAGAATTGATGGATGACAGCGCAGACGCTGCTGAAGACGCTTACGATAACACAGCTGATGCTATGGAAGATGGTGCAGATGCGGTAGGCGATGCGTGGGATGACAGTGTTGACGCGATCGAAGAAGGCGCTGACGAAGCCGAAGACGAAGTAGATCAAGCGACTAATTAATCGCTGAACTTCAAGATTTAGGATGATAACTCCCCACCATGGATGGTTTTAATGGGGACAGAATATAGGGAGCTGATGTTCAGCTCCCTTTTTTGTGCCTATGGATAGTTATTCTTTGACATCCATAAAACGATGCGCCCACTCTCTACTTTCTTCAAGCGTCGAATAACGAGTAGACAATTCAGAGGCATTAAGCTTGCCTTCGGCGATACCGCGTTGCTCACGCAGACAATCATAAGTTGCTTTGATCGCGGCAAAGTAAGCCGCATGACCATTCACCACAATACGCACACCATTAGCAGCCAATCGCTCACGATCATTAAGCTCAGGATTGCCATAAGCCACTAACATCAGCGGAATCGAAAGGTGTGCACTGATTGCTTCTAGGTGTTCAAAATCTTGCACGCCAACCATGCAAATACCATCGGCACCAGCCGTTTCGTAGGCTTTAGCACGGGCAATTACTTGCTCTGTGGTTAATTGCCCCGCATTGGTACGGGCAATGATACTCATTGCTGGATCAATACGTGCTTCAAGCGCAGCTTCGATCTTACCGACAGCCTCTTCTAGCGGAATTAAATCGGTCGACTTATGACCGTATTTGGCCGGTAGCAACGTATCTTCGATGGTCAGCGCCGCAACACCTGCACGCTCCAATTCAGTCACGGTGCGCATAACATTAAGCGCATTACCGTAACCATGGTCAGCATCGGCAATGATGGGTAACCGTGCAACACGACCGATACGAGTCGCTTGCTCGACAAACTCACTCAGTGTAATTAGCGCAAAATCTGGCGCTGCCAAGACCTGCAGTGAGGCCACTGAGCCACCTAGGATGCCAACTTCAAAGCCTAAATCTTCAGCGATACGAGCAGACATCGGGTCAAAGGTTGAAGCGGTATAATAACAATTAGAGCTCTCAAGAAGCGCACGAAAATCTTTACGTAGATCGTGTTGAGAAGGGGTAGCCATGGGGGAAGACTCCTGATTACGACCTAACTCCTTTTTTATTGTGTCGGAATTAGGCAAGCGAACAAATTTTCCCGCATTTTAACTAAACTAACGACAAATAGTCACCAGCAAAGCTTGTAACAAAGTTCCAAAAGGCACGTTAATGCATAATGTTGGAAATTAACTACAAAAATACTCTATAACAACTCTTAATAATTGACTTATCAAATGGCTAGGGGCGAGCAATTCATATTAAGCATTATGGCTTAGAGGGCGCCTCTGAGGTCAACTGCTCGACTCGTGCATTGTCCGCTTTCAGCTCCACGTAGACCTTCTGCCCAGTATTACCCCCGATATAGTCTTGCGCCGCCGCCAGCATAATCGGGAATAAACGACGTAAATCCTGCTCGCCATCTGTCAAGGTAATAGTGATATCCCACAACTGACTCGCCGCTTGATCTAAGCTCTTAGCCGTTAGACGGATATGACTGCGATAGGTGGTCATGGTTCGCAGCTCATCTCTGAATCCTCGTACCCCATAGGATGGCACATGACGTATGGTACGCACCACTTGCGTCCCACCATCTTTGGCGGCAACTTGCGTTGTTTCTGTTACCGCGTGGTAGCCTGTGTGCCCATAGACAGGTACGGACTGACGATACTGTTCCGTTTGCGGGTCACTCACCCCATAATCCAGTGCTACACTGAAATCGGCTGCCTCAGATGAGGGGGTTAGTTGATAACCTTTTGTCGCTAACGCTTTGATGACGTAATCAGAAAACTCTTGGAATTGTAGACTGTCAGAACTCACTCGCTCCATGGCAGACACCAACTGATAGGTGGCGCCCTCCCCTAAATCTGTAGGACGATTGATGGCATCAATACCGACTTGATAAGTAGGCGTCATTGAGCAAGCGCCCAGCAACCAAGCACTAACGAACAAGAACAACAGTTTAAGGTGTTTGTTGTGCATCCATTCCTCCAAATAAAGCTAGACAAGATCGAAAAGCCTAAGTATCAGTATAATCTATCCTTATTTTTTTCACCTAGCTGAAACAACCCGCCATGACAGACACTTTACAATATTGCTCCACATAGCTTGCAAATCATGATGTTAATCAGCACAAATCACGCACACTTGCGCTAATTTGTTGCGTCTAGAAAGGAGGTAAACATGATCAAGCATTCAGAGTCCACCGCACCTAACCCTAATAGCCCGGCAAATGACTTATACGAGCAATTACTACAAAGCAGCCGTACGCGCGCCAGTCATTCGGTACACACAGCCAAACACAAGAGTAATATTCGCAACCTTATCATCGTAAGCTGCTTGCTGATCGCTGGCATCCTAGCGGTTGCCCTTACGAATAGCTAATCACAGCCTAGTACTGACTTGGCAAACCTTGCGTTTGCCAAGTAGTAAAATTCCTCAACACGCCCGCCAAACAGACGACTACTGGTCTTTTGAATGACAAGCCGCCGCAGTAAATAGCACATCGGTAGAGCTGTTAAGAGCCGTTTCGGCCGAATCTTGCAACACCCCGATAATAAAGCCAACAGCTACCACCTGCATGGCAATATCATTAGAGATATTGAACAAGCTACACGCCAACGGAATCAACAACAAAGAGCCACCGGCCACACCTGAGCTACCACATGCCGAAATAGCAGCAATGACACTCAACAGCATCGCCGTAGGTAAATCGACGGTTTGCCCTAATGTATTGACAGCCGCCAGCGTCAAGGTCGTTATGGTAATGGCTGCGCCGGCCATATTGATGGTCGCGCCCAGTGGGATAGAGACCGAATAAGTATCCTCATCCAGCTTTAACTTCTCACACAAGGCCATATTCACAGGAATGTTGGCTGCAGAGCTGCGAGTGAAAAACGCCGTAATGCCACTACTTTTCAAACACTGAAATACTAAAGGGTAAGGGTTTTGACGCGTCATCAAAAACACCAATAAAGGGTTAGTGACCAGCGCAATAAATAGCATGGTGCCAATTAGCACCATCAATAGATGCGAATAACCTAGCAACGCTTCTAACCCCGTAGTAGCGACCGTATTGGCCACCAAACCAAACACACCAAACGGTGCCAAGCGGATCACATACCCCACCACGCTGGTCACACTCTCCGCTAAATTATGCAACACCACTTTAGTGCTACCAGAGGCATGGCGCAGACCAATACCTACCAATGCCGCCCAGGTCAAAATCCCTACATAGTTGGCGTTAACTAGCGCCGCTACTGGGTTGTCGACCATGTTGAACAACAGATTGTAAAGTACTTCTGCGATGCCTTGAGGCGCTGCTTGGGCAACATTGGAAGTCACCAAATCTAAGCGTGATGGAAACGCGTAACTAAACAATACGGCAGATAATGCAGCGATTAAGGTACCAATTGCATACAGGCCTAACACCGGTCCAATTTGCGTCTGTTGGCCGCTTTTGTGATTGGCAATAGAAGCCATCACCAGCATAAACACCAAAACAGGCGCTATCGCTTTCAGGGCACTGACAAAGAAAGTACCGATAAACGCAAAGGATTGAGCTAAGGAAGGAGCGACGGTCGCAAGTACCACACCACTGACGATACCGATCACAATTTGCAGCACTAAACTGCCGTTCATATAACGCTTAAATAGCGCGGAAATAAAGCTTGATGCCATGATTTAAACCCATCTTTTTTTGTGGGTGAACCTTATAGCATCAGCCATCAGAATTGAACCTTTATACGGTTTTTTTTGACTTATTGGTCAACGGATGAACACTTACGGTTTGTATCCCACTCATTACGAGGCCTAGGTAAGTGATACCTCGTAAACGAAGAATAGTCGTTTAAGGTAGGTCGTGCAGGCCAGCATTACAGGCCTGCACTGGTTAGAACTTAACGAATTTCAAAACGCTTATCGAAACGTGAAATCATTAAAATATTGCGAATGAAATCATTGGCACCAACAATTTCAATTTTCACCGGCTCCCCTAGAGCTGTTTTCATACTCAACAGCATCCCCAGCGCAGCACTATCAAGATATTCAACGCTTTCAAGATTCACAATGAAGTGCTGACTCTGACCAATGTATTCTTCGTAAGCGACACGAAAGTCGTTAAACAAAGAAAAATCAAAGCTGCCCATTACCTGAATCTCAACGATTCCATTACTCTTGTGTTGAATGACCGAAATACTCATTAGCTTTCCTTAATGACCCCCACCCATACAATCTGGAGAAAGCGGTGCTTCATATTTACGAGCCTCCCACTCCTCTAGTGTATAAGGGTGGATGGCAAGTGCATGTATTTTTTGCATCTGATCCGTCAATGCGCCGTAGATGAGCTGATGTCGCTGCACCAAGCGCTTCCCTTCAAACACATTACTTACTAAGGTTAGCTTAAAATGTGACTCACTGCCTTCTGGCACATTGTGTTTGTAGCTTTCATTTTCAAGCTCTAAATGATGCACATTGAAAGCGCGCTGTAGAGTTTCTCGAATTTCGTTTTCAATGATCATATTATTCCTCCGCGAGCGTTGATGCTGGCTGTGGCTCAGCATCGCCTGATTCTTCATCACCACTTAACAACGCTTTACCGCGTTGCTGAGGGTAGGCAACATCCAACGACACTGCCCCGCCTTCACGCCAAACACTGATAATGGTATCCATATTGGCCGCCATCACCGCACGCTTGTCATCGGGTGCTGCCGCAATGACCTGCAAGCCAATATCACGCATAAAGCCCATACAAGTTGACGTTTTCGCCATATCGATTTTGTTGAAAGCTTCATCAAACATAGCCAACGAGAAACCACCCACAATATCACCATCCATCGTCTCGTGCAGGCGATAAGTAGTAGATAACGCAGCTGCGATCGCCAGATAAAATGGAATCTGGTGCTCACCACCTGAACCAGTTTGGATACGCTGTGACAAGGTGGTTTTCTTCTCACCTTGTTGATCTAGGATATCCACTTCAAAGTTATAGAACTTACGGTAGTCAGCTAAGTCTTTTTGTTTGTCTTCATCACTGATCAATTCTTGAATCAGCTCAATGGCGCGAGCATGTTCTGAATCGCCAGTTTGCTCCGGATCAAACAGACCACCGACATTCGCTTGGTCATGCGAACTAAATTTCTCCACCAAATCCAAGATGTCTTTCATATCACCGTTTGGATAAAAACGGAATTGGTACACTTCTTGGTTAAACGGACGGCGTTTAAGGCTGTGGTTTAGCTCTTTAATGATCAGCGCCACTTGGTCCAGTGAGTCTTTCAGTTTTGATACATAATCGCTGCGGAAGGTCTCTTCTGCTTCCCGACGAGCAATTTCAGCACGCTTAGCGTATTTCGCCAGTTCCGTATCACCCAGCACTTCAATTTGATGATTGATGTAGTATTCAAACTCTTCAAATTTAGACTCTAGGTAATCCAGCTGAATATCATCGTCTAGATTACTGTTATGGTACTTAGCGTAATGATCCGCGACTTCTTTACGTACCTTTTGATCAAATGAACGCACTTTTTCAGAGGCTTTGTCAGAACGGCTAATAGCCTCTTTGTAGATCGCTGAGCCATTGCCCATACTTGACTCAAGCAGCTCGTAGCGCTCACTGGCGTATTCGGCATTAAACAACGGATTAGCGGTGATGCGCGTACGCTCTTCATCCAGCGCTGATAAAGCCTCGGCTAATTGTGTTTTCTGGGTATTCAAAGAGCCATAATGCTCAGAAATTTGCTGACGCTCACGATCAAGCTTTTTGCGTTCAAGTTCAATGCTCGCAATACGCTCTTTTAAGCTTTCGATGCGCTCTTGTAGCTCCGTATCATCATGCTGCTGTAGGGCCGCGATCTGCGCTTCCACATCAGCCAAATCTTGCGCTACACGGGTATTGGTCGTACCCGCCTCATGCAACGCATCCGCATCGATCTGATTAGAGGCCATGATACGACCAAGCAAACTGTCCGCTTGCTCTAGACGCTGATCGGTTTTCATGTAGTCCATCAACTCGCCACTTAGCTTTTGCAGCTGAGCTTCACGAGATTTACGCATCCCTTCGGTATTGATACCAACCATCATGTGCGGCTGGAAACGTATCGTTGAAATGGTACCAGAGAGTTTTAACATGCCATCCGCCGTCATGGCGCTGTCTTCACGCAACAACTCACGCTCGGTCTCAACCGGCTTAATGCCGCCTAAACGGCGATTTAGATACGCTTGAGCATGATCATTATTGCAGCGAATAAAACGCAATACGGAGTTGCTATCGCCGCGGTTCAACCACAAACGAGTCTGGGTAGTATCCACTACACGACAACCCATCAGCTGACGACGGTGAGCACGGAAAATTCGAATGGCTTCTTCGGCGTCATCCGGTTCTACGATCAAAGCTTCACGTTGGCTACCCAAGTAACCTTCGATGGCGTCTTGCCATTTATGATCCGTCACTTCTGCCAAGTGGCTCAGTGGCGTTGCCTTGATATTGGCCTCATTCAACAGGTCGATCAGCTTCTTAACATTGTTAGACAGCGGGCTCGAACCACCTTTTAAGGACTTTACATCCGACTCAAGTTGGCGGCACTCGTCTTTCAAGTTAAGAATGTTGCGGTTAAGCTGAGTACGTTGCTGGAACAAAGCCCCTTTGTCTTCATCGAGGGCCTCATTCACACTGGCGAGCAATTTGCTGACGACCTTGGCACTGCCTAAGATATTACCTTCAGCATCAAGATTCGACGCAGCCTCAGTCGCCTCTTTGATGAGGCCACACACACGCTCAGACAAAACGTCTTCAAAACTCTGCAAAGCAGCGAGCAATTGCAGTACTTGGTGTGCTTGGATGACAAGTTTCTTGTCTTGCTGCCCTTCAAGTGTCAGGAGCTTTTTGCTTTGCTCAAGTTGCTGTAGTTTCAGTCCTACATCAGAGTGCTCGTACTGCTGCTCGAGACGCAACAACTGACCTTGCAGCTGTTTTAAAAGATTGGCCTGGGCGACGATTTCTTCGTCGATTTCTTCTTCACGCTCTTTGTAGTTTTCGTACTGATCCTGCAGCTCGTCTTGCTTACTGCCTAATTGATCAAAGCGCGCCTCGGTCGCAATCCACTGGTAGTTGACCACCGTTTGCTCTTGTTGATGCTTCTTCTCACATTCCAGTTGGATGGCTTTAAGATCATCAATTCGCTTCGCCACCTCTTGGGTTTTCGCTTCCAGTTGGCGGTATTCGGTAAGCGATTTTTGATACGCCCCCACTTGCAGCGGCGCCTCGGCCAAGACAAAGTCCTGCACAAAGCGAGTCGGTGAGGCGATCGGCACAAACTTGAGCGCATTTTTGAAGTTTTTCAAGAAGCCATCTAGCGTAATCAATTGCTCAGCACTTGGGCTTAGCTCTTCTAGATAGCGGTTCATATATTGCGTTGCCGAAGCGCTGCCAGACTTGATGTAAGGGTCCAAGCAGACTTTTTTCATGGCTTCGCGAACTTCAAGCCAAGGTTTGGCCTTGTATTGCTTCTCGCCTAACACTTCGACAAAGTCATCACGACGAACGCCGTAGTTCGATAATACAAAGCGCCCTAACACATCCTCTTCAGGGGTTGCCAAAGACGCAGATAGACACAAGCCAACGGTAGTTTCTTTGCCGCTGTTAGAGTCTTCAAACACTAGCGCCAAATAAGCAATCGCATCTTGGCGTGTTTGCGCGCCAGTGACTTTTTGGCTCGCTTGCCCTGAGTCGATCATACCCAAAATATAGGAGCGGATGCTTCGGCCAGAGGCTTTGCCATCGTTGGCGCTGGCGTTGTAATTTAGGTGGCGTTTACTGGCCCCGGTCAAAACGGTCTGGATCGCATCCAATAGCGAAGACTTACCCGAACCCGTTGGACCGATAATCGCGGTATTACCGCGAACATTGATTTCTTCGGCACCCAATAGATACCAGTTCACTAAGACTATACGGCTAAGTTTTTTCATAGGTATTATGGCGCCTCATTCTTTTCGGTTACATCAGCATCGTCTAACGACAGCTCCAATAGCGTTTGGTCAGAAGATGACTCGTCCTCAGCTAACTCTAGGGGCGCCTGATCGTCAGTCATAGCGGCGCTTTCAGGTGCTTGCTCAAGCGCTACAGAAGGCTGTTCAACGCTCGCAGGCTCGTTCTGACCGCCCTCTTCCTCCGTGTCAACATCATCATCGTCTGGATCACTACCATTAAATGACTCCAGTTGACGCAGGTAAGCCTCGGTCACGATTAAACGCACCACCGGCGTAATACTAATCATGAGGTTTTTGGCGTCTTCTTCAAACGCTTTGCCGCGAATGATGACACCGTGCTTGCTGAACAAGCTCAAAATTTCTTTAAAACGCGTTTCCGTTGGAATCTCACGTTTGACCAACTGCACATAGCGCTCAAGGATCGCCACACTGTTGGTGCTAACAAAGCCATTATCAATTTCGAAGTTTTCGACTTTTTCTTCGTACACTTGGCGCATCACCAACAAAAATAGGGTTTCATCGGTTTTCAAACGTACAAAGGCTTCTTTTTCAACGGGTAACACACCCGCCAGACGCTCATTTTCATTCACGTATAGTTTCATGCCTAAGGCATCGAATAAATTAGAGAAGTACTGCTGGTACATTTCGACCAACAGATAATGGCGACGTTGTCCATGCTTGAATGCACTGACAAATTGATTGGCTACCAAATAGTTCGCAGTCTGCTGAAACTCTTGTGGGTCTTTACCAGACTCCTCAGCGGCTCGTTTTAATTCTCTAAGCATTAGCTTTGCTCCTGCGCACTACATTAAATTCACGACATTCTACAAAATCGCGCACATTGATATATTGATCGGTAAACACGACATCGAAAGTTTTCTCGATACGTTTTGCATTGATTCCCAGTGAGCCGATATAACGAAGATGATCAAAGCACACAAAGTCTTCTACGGACTCAATGGTAAAGTCAGTGATATGCATGGCCGACTTTTCGGACAGCTGACGATCGAGGTAGCCCTGCAGCTTAGTGGCACTCACTTGGCGCGCCTCATGGAAACGACGTTGGCGGTCACGCAAGGCTAATGCGGACTGCGGCACTTCCGCTTGCGTAATGACACGTGGCGGTGGTGGCTCACGGCGTTTCATTGGCTGGGCACAAGACTCCACACCAACGATTTTACCGCCGACGACATTTTTAAGGGTCGGCAAGGTATCAAATTTAGCCACGTCGGTGATAATGCCCGCCACTTTGTTGGCTAACCCTGGGCGTGAAGAATCCATGTAACGTGCGGTATCAGCGGCACGCTTTTCAAGACGATAACGATACTCATCGATACGCTCTAAACGCTGCTCAATGGTGCTAAAGGTTTGAATGATATCACGGCAATCTTTTTCCACGATGACCATCGCAGCATCCACCGAAATCAGCTGCTGATCGGCGTAACATTGAGCGATCTGCCCTAGCAGGTTGGGCTCAGCAAGGAAGCTTTGCGTCAACTCAAGAATCTGGCGACGGAAGCGAAACGGGTTATTGCTGGTTTTAATGGTTTTGTAGTCGGCTATCAAGATGCCTTCCACAAACAAATCAAAGAAGCCGGACACAATTTCTTTCGGGTTGCGTTTGGCGAACAAATCACGCTGAAGGCTTCGGATGCCCAACAAAATCTGATTCAAATGCGCGGAGAAGTCACGCGCCGCTTCAGCGGATTGATTCAGTGTCACACCACGTTCTTGTGGGTGCTTAGCAACTGACTCAAGATTACTCAAAATACTAAGTACGGTCGCGCCGTAATTGCGTTTGCCATGGCGACTGATTTCGACTAACGAGCGCAACAGCATCGATACCTGTGGCGACATCAGTACGCTGACTCGATACAGCTCTTGCTCTTCAATCAGCCAACCAGTATTCACCAATCGATGGTAAATCCGCAAAGCATAGTCGTGAATAGTCTTGGGCGAGTCAAAACCCTCTTTAACATCATCATGCCAAGCGAGTGTATCCAGCTTATGCAGTGAGTCTTCGATGGCTTCGATGATCGAAGATTTATCCTTAATCGGATCTTCCGCATGGTCATAAAACACCTCGGACAGATCAAATAATACCGCTTCGATTAACAATTTATTGGAACCCGAGAGAGCCTGAAAAATCTCCTCGGGTAGATGGGTGAATAGCATTCAGAACCAATCCGTTTATGTAATGGTTAAGCTGAAGCCTAGCGTTTGTCTAAGCCAGCTTGGAAACAATGGCTCTCTCCATTGCTGCCACCACTTCTGGGTCATGACCGATAGGGTCAAGCAGCGTGAGAGAGCGATGCTCGTTATTCAAATGCGCCAATTGCTCCGGTACATCCTTACGAAGGTGGCGTCCTTGGGCAAAAAACAGCGGGAAGACCGCAATGTTTGCTTTATCTTGTGAAAGTGTGCTCAAAACTTCCTCAACGGTCGGTTGACACAATTCCATGTACGCCAAACTTACCTTATCCGCTGACACTTCACCAGTCACACGAGTCAATAACTGCTCAAATGGAATCTTCCAGCGCTCGTCGCTACTGCCGTGCGCTAATAAAATAATGTGGTCAAACTGATTAAGTTGCATGTAACTACCTTTTTTCGTATTCGATATTTTAGCGATTAAGTCTTTTAAAAAGAAGGGATTACCTTCTGATAAGAAAATTATTTCACTGCGAGCCTTGATCTATTTTTGGGCAAATGGCGTACACTAAGGGTACATTCTTTGAAGGAGCCGCAGATGAAAGTATTGATTACGGGCGCAAACGGATTCGTTGCCACCAACTTGTACCCCACGCTGACCGCGGCAGGATTTGAAGTCTTTGCACTGATTCATAAACACCAAGGCTCGATTCCTAGTTACGTACAGAAGCTCAAAATAGATGAAATCAGTGATCATTATTTTGATGCCATCGTAAATTTGGCCGGTGCTGGCATTGCTGATAAACGCTGGAGTGCTGAGCGCCAAAAAGAACTACTCGACAGCCGCGTCGGCTTTACTGAGTCCTTGCTCAACAAACTTAAAACCAAACCCAAAGTGCTGCTTAATGCTTCTGCGGTTGGCTATTATGGCTTTGATCGCAGCAAAACCTTTACTGAAACGACCACCGCCAATCCAGGCTTTACCCACCAGCTGTGTAGTGCGTGGGAATACACGGCGAAGAAATTCGAAGCATTTGACACACGGGTCGTCATCTTTCGCTTAGGGGTAGTGTTGGGGCACGGTGGGGCACTCAACAAAATGAAGTGGCCTTACAAACTTGGTTTTGGTAGCAAAATCGGTGACGGACAGCAGTATTTCCCTTGGATACATGTACACGATGTCTGTCGCTTCATATGGACCGCCTTAGAACAGCCGGACTACCAGGGCATCTATAATCTCGTGGCACCAGAAGTGGTCAACCAGGAAACTTTCTCGCGCACCTACGCCGAAGTGTTGCGTCGACCTCATTTGCTAACGACGCCTGCTTGGGTATTGGATAAGGCCATGGGGGACATGGGGTCTTTGCTGACGCGCGGCCAAAAAGTGGTACCTATGCGCCTAGAGGAGCAAGGCTTTGAGTTTGAATACCCAACCCTTAAAGCCGCTTTAAAAAGCCTGACCTAGAACTCATGAAAGTATCAGTCCGCGCTGCGTTTACGCGGCACGGGCTGCCCTTGGTAATCCGGCAAAGTATGCCGGCAATCTGGATATTTGATACAACCCCAAAAGTATCCCTTAGGTCCTTTTTTACGTACCAAGTAGTGCCCACAGGCTCGGCAAGGATATTTTCTCGACGAAGTCGGCTCACCGTTGTGATCTTCCAGAGTTAGCTTACACTCCGGGTAGTTTGAGCATCCCCAAAATGTATTTGCACCGTGGGTTTTCTTGCGTAACTGACCACCACATAAAGGGCAGAAGTACTTTTTCGCCCTGACGGGACGCCCCTCTTCATCATTGGCGGTGTAATCACAAGTTGGATAATTTTCACAGCCCCAAAAGGCGCCATTTTTGCCTTGTTTAAGTAGCAATACACCTTGGCATTTAGGACACCGATAACGTTTGCTGGGCGTGCCAATGTAACCCGAGCCGTCTTGCTGCAGAAACTCTGATTCCCATGGGTCCTGTATCTTTGGCTTACCGCCATTATCACGCGTCAATCAAGGCTACTCCGAACCACAACCCTGCTGAGCATTGGCACACCCATTACCTTGAGTGGCCTGCCTCACATTATCACTGGCGCGACGAGTCGACTCTTTAACACGCTGCCATACATCTCTGCTGGCCTCCCCCACATCTTGGCCTACTTCGCGTGAACGATCCGCCCCATCGCGAGCGACTTCATTGGTGCGCTCAGCAACATCTGAAGCAACCTCACGAACACGATCTGTTAATTGTTGAGCTGATTGACGAAGGCTTTCTATATTTTCGTTAGCGTAGCCAGATGAAACAGACAACACCATACCGACTAACAATACTAAAATACGTTTCATAATCCCCTCTCTACATCGAAAAGTGTGCATCTAACCAAGACAGCACGTCTTCAGCTGAACGAACAGTGGCGATAGGCTGATAAGCGTCAAGCTCAGCTTGGGTCACTTGCTCATGAGACCAAGTCGTATGATACGGAATATGCAAGGCATGCCCACCTACATTGAGCACAGGCAAAATGTCTGAGCGCAGCGAATTGCCGATCATTAAGGTCTCGCTTGGCTTAAGCTGCAAGCGCTCAAACAAACGCTGATAATTGCTCTCTTTTTTGTTACTGACTACCTCATAAAGGTCAAAGTACTGCGCCAAGCCTGATCGAGCCAACTTGCCTTCTTGATCCAGTAAGTCGCCCTTAGTGATTACCATTAGCTGACAGCGACCTTGAAGTGATTGCAACAATTCTTCCACGCCTGGTAACAACTCGACTGGCGATGCCACCATCTGTTTTGCTAGAGTTATGATCTCATGGATCTCGTAGCCTGTAATCCGCCCCTCTGTCAGCGAAATGGCGGTTTCGATCATAGAAAGCGTAAAACCTTTGATGCCATAACCGAAATTGCTCAGGTTTGCTATTTGGATGCTATTGAGGTGCTCAAGGATGTACTCTTTAGAGTGATATTTCTCAAGCATCTGCACAAAATAATCTTGTGAAGAATGGAACAAATCTTCATTGCGCCATAAGGTATCGTCGGCATCAAAAGCGATCGTTTTTAGCTGGGGGGTAGACAAACTTTATATCCAATGTTGCGTGTTTTCATGAACAAGGGTTTCGTATAATGCCACTTGATCCGCAGAGTCATTCAAGGCAGCAATGTAGTCAAAACGCTCACCACCAGCCGCCAGGAACTCATCACGAAGCTGCATATCGATCTCCTCTAGGGTTTCGATACAGTCTATCGCAAAGGCTGGACTGATGACATTAATGGCTGTGATTCCTTTGCCTGGCAATGCTCGCATGGTCTCATCAGCATAGGGCTTCAACCATTCCTCACGGCCAAAGCGTGATTGGTACACATGAGTGTATTCCGACTCAGATAAGCCAAGCTTGGCAACGACTGCTTGCGTGGTCGCCTCGCAGCGTCGCTGATAAGGGTCGCCTTCAGTGACATAGCGCTTAGGCACACCATGATAAGAGAACAATAAGTGGCGCTGCTCGCCCTGTTCTTGCCATTGTGCTTTGATGGTTTGCACCAGTGCCTCAATGTAACGTGGGTGATCTGCGTAATCTTGCAATAGATTCAATGCGGGCCAATGTGGGCAGCGCTTTAAGGATGCCATTAAGCGATCGTAAGCCGCTGCAGTAGTCGAACGAGAAAACTGCGGATACATTGGCAAGACGAAGATTTTCTCGACACCTTTTTCACGAAACAGTTTGCCTGCAGACTCCACGCTCGGCGCGCCATAGGTCATGGCTTTTGCCACCACATAGCGCTCTTGATTAGCATTTAAACGCTGCGCCAATTTATCGGTCAAACGCTGCCCGAGCACCAACAAAGGTGAACCTTCTTCCATCCATACTTCTTGGTACACTTTGGCCACTTTTCGCGGACGTGTATTTAAAATAATGCCATTGAGCACCGGCTTCCAGATCCATGGATTGACATCGACCACTCGAGGGTCCGATAAAAACTCACGCAAATAGGTTTTCACCGCCGCTGGCGTAGGCGCTTCGGGCGTACCTAGATTCATGAGTAAGACGCCGATCAGAGGGGAATTTTGCTGCATGGTTAGTCCATTGTCTTCGTTAAAGGATGAAAAATTTAAAGGTAAGATGCGCCCAGACACTTAAGCACACCAGCACTACGATCCAACGCAACAGTTTGGATTCAAACGCACTGACATTTATTCTGCTGGCCAAAAAAAGCCCCGCTAAGATAGCTAACAAAGCGACCACGATAACACTTATATCAAGATGTAATGGTGTCGTTGATGCAGAGGGTAAGGCTAGCAAACCAATCAAAGCTCCGACTAAACCAAATGCCCACAAGGCAAAATGATTGGCCTTTGAACTCGCCTCTTGATGTGTTTTCAGTAAAGCTCTACCGCTGCCCAAACCAAGAAACTGCACCATTCCAAGCGCTAGACCAGCCCACAATTGCGCCATCTGTGGTAGACGCAGTATATCAACACCTTTGAGGGCACTTAGTCCAAGACTGAAGCTGGACAAAGTCAACAGCAGCAATACTAAAGTCACTTGTGATAACGGCAGTAACGTAAGCAATTGAACACCCACAAAGCCGCCTAATGAAAGACCGGCTCCTAAACGGGTAATCGACTCTACGTTTAACTGCTGTCGTTCTTTGATCACGAAAAACAACGCCATGAGCAGCACAACCGCCAACACATTAACGTAGCTAGTAAGCAGCACAGGAACCGTAGGAAACAGTAGCAACACACACGGCATCACTACCAGCATAGGGTCTAGCCGTACACGTTCTACGACTAAAGCGGCACAAAACAGCGCCAAGAAAAGGTACAGTAAAAACATAAGTGTGAGCACCTTAGTTCACTAAGGCGCTTGATATATCGTCTATTAATCGTCGGCCATGACGCTGCGAATACGGTCTTGGATTACCGTCGCAAGCTTGTCTGGCTGGAATTTGGAAAGGAAATCATCACACCCTACTTTTTGCACCATGGCTTTGTTGAAACTACCACTTAGCGAGGTATGCAGCACAATGTACAAATCTTTAAGGCGTGGATCTTCACGAATTTCGCGCGTCAAACGGTAGCCGTCCATTTCTGGCATCTCAGCATCCGTAATGAGCATTAAAAGCTTGTTAGGCACATCTTCACCGTCGCCAGCCCACTTTTTCAAAAGATCTAAGCCGCGTTTACCATCGGTCGCAGAATGTACTTTGATGCCTAAGTGATCTAATGTCGAACGGCACTGAGCAAGACCAACCGAAGAGTCATCTACGACCAGTACTTCTAGCCCTTTAGCAAGGGTAAGTAAATCTTTGTCGATGACATCGTCAGATACACGCGTGTCGTATGGTGAAATTTCTGCCAAGACTTTTTCAACATCAATGATCTCAACTAAGCGGTCATTCACACGCGTAATAGCCGTCAAATAATGCTGGCGCCCCGTACCATCTGGCGGCGGTAAAATATCGCTCCAGTTCATGTTAATGATGCGATCAACCTCACCCACCATAAAGCCTTGGATGGTGTTGTTGTACTCAGTCACGATAAGATTACAAGGCTTCTCTTTGTCAATCGGACGCAGGCCAATAGACTCAGATAAATCAATGACTGGAATGGTACGCCCACGGAAATGTGTCACCCCAGCGACCGATGGGTGACGATGTGGCATTAGGTTCAAACGCGGCAGTTGCACCACTTCTTGAACTTTAAACACATTGATCGCAAACATTTGCATGCCACCAAGACGGAACATCAACAACTCGAGGCGGTTTTCACCAACCAGCTGTGTCCTTTGGTCTACCGCATCTAACATTCCTGCCATAACACACTCCCAAACGTAAATTTTATTTACTTAGTAAACTCAGTTGATGATAGTGAATTTTAACCAGGTTAGCAGTAGTTTTTTGCTTAATTATTTTGTTAAGTCATGATTTATAAAGCATTCCCTGACGGTTTGCTACGTAGTATTACAAAAGCCTACGCCATCTCCTTACGTCTGTTACAATCACGCTAAAATAATTGTGGAGTGATTATGTTTGATATCGGCGTCAACTTAGACCATTCATCTTACCTTGACTCGCTGCCGGATTTTGAGCAGCAATTTTTGCAGCAGGATGTCACAGGGATTATTTGTATCGCCTCTAATCTTGTTGAGGCTGAGCAGCTGCAACAACATTGCGCACCCTACAACAGCATGTCTTACACATTAGGTTGTCACCCTCACCACGCCTCAACATGGCAGGATCAAGATCAACAAACATTGCTTGAATGGTTTGGCAAAGATACTAAAGCTGTGGCCATTGGCGAAATGGGATTGGATTTTAACCGCAACTACAGCACCCCTGATGAGCAGCGTCGCGCCTTTGCCGCGCAACTTGAGCTTGCTCAGCAGGTTAAGAAACCGGTGTATTTGCATGAGCGAGACGCCTTTGCCGAGATGCAAACAACCTTGCGCCAACATGCTCTACCAAGCGGTGGCGTTATCCACTGTTTCACCGGCAACCGCGATCAAATGGAGCGCTATCTAGAGCTAGGATTGTATGTAGGCATTACCGGTTGGCTACTGGACGAGCGCCGTAATCAAGATTTGATCGAAGCGGTTAAACATTTGCCACTGGAGCGACTTTTACTAGAAACCGATGCGCCCTATTTATTGCCGCGCAATATTCGCCCACGCCCCAAGCGCAATCACCCACAATACTTGCCTTACATTGCACAAGCCGTTGCAGACATTAAGCAAATATCGCTTGAAGAGGTACGCCTGCAGACACGGCAAAACACACAGCAATTATTCTTTGCTGGCGCCAATATGCCAAACACGTCGTTGGGGCGCTGAAATTGATGTAGGCATAGCTGACGTAGCAGCCGCCTCATGCGCCACAAGCGCGGCGACAACCGTTTCGTCAAAAGGCCAGTCATGCTCTTGCTCGCCTTTTGCTAGCACAGGGATACGGATGCCGTAGCGCGCAACTAATGCTTCCTCATCGGCAATGTCTATTTTTTTAAGACTAATGTCTGGATAACTGTTTGCCAGCCAAGCTTCTGCTTCTGTACAAAGATGGCACCCAAGGGTGCCGTACAAAAGAATTTCGTTAGACATAACCTAAATTTGCTCGTTGTAACTGATAAATTGAGAACGGCAATTCTGCCAAAGGCGTGACCGGACAAGGCATTTTCGCGGCCAGCTCTAGGTCTTGACCTGTCAAACCGACAGCTGCTAATGCCATCTGCACCATTTGCGCCGCCTCTTGATCTTCGATTCTAATTTGATTCTGGTGGCGCAATTTCAATAATGGAAACAACCCATTTTCAATAAACGACGCCACCATTTGCTCATCGTAGTGATGCGGCCATGCGAAGGTAGCCCCTTCAATAATAAGAGGCTCTAATAAGGCACATAATCCACCGTCGATACGCTCATGAAACGCTTCTGCGCGATAGAAATAATTGGCCCATGCCGGTTTAGCGTTGGCAATGTTGACGAAGTATTTAAGCAATAGCGAAATACGATCTTGAGTAGTCATGCGGGTCGCCAACAACAGATTTATATCTTTTTTAATAACTTCTGTAAGGCACTGTCTGACATCCGCTAAAGCATCGTCTTTACTGTCGTAATAATTGTAAAAAGTACCAATGCTTACTCCGGCTCGCTCAGCCACATGCTGTACGGTAATCGCAGACCAATCGGTAACCAGCAACAGCTCCTGCACTGCGGTTCGTAAGCGATCTTGTGTAAGAGTTCTCTTTGGTGGTAACGCCATGTTCAATCAACCATCATTCCATAATAGATCAAAGATTATACTAAGGGGCTTATCACCTGACCTCACCCCTAACTACTTTTTTACATATTTATCATACCTAACTTAAGCACACATAGCTCTATGCCCGTTACAGTAAATTAAACTGTGGCGTGAATATTTCCGTGACGTTTAGGTGCAACATATGAAACACGCCTTCGGCAATGGGCAGTACCTGCTTATCAATATAATGTTGATAATCCAGCTGCACCAAGTCATTGTCATCAAAATATGGCTTAACGCCATTGAGCGTGTAGCAATAAGCAATGCGCTTGCGGCCGCGCTCGTACTCAGGCGGCAAGCCCTGCTGAGCGCGTTCTTCATCAACCATGCGCGCGGCTCGCACGTGGGGCGGTTGGGTTTTGACATATTGCGACAAGGGGCGCGTCAATTGTTTGGTATAGACCAGCTCATGATCAAACTTGCCAGCCAACAAGTCATTCACAAACTCCGACACGTAGTGATTAATATCTTTATCAAAGAATAAATGCTCAAACAGCTCGACTTGAAAACGCTTCGCCAGCGGCGTCCAATCACTGCGCGCTGCTTCCAGTCCTTTAAACACCAACTCGCCGTTGGTTAAACCGGCATAACGCTTTTTCGAGCCCTCTTCCTGACCACGGATCGTCGGCATATAAAAACGCGAGTAAAGTGTCTCAAACTCTAATTCTAGATGTGAGGTTACATCGGCATAGTCACCACACCATTCGCTCAAGCATTGGTTTACCACCTCACACAAGTCTTTACCCGCTTGCCAAGCCTGCTCTTCACTCAGCTCATCATCGAGTGTGATAAACAGCGAATCCGTGTCACCATAAATCACTTTGGCGCCGCGCTCTTCCATCCATTGCTTGCTTCTCCCCAGTAACTCATGACCACGCATGGTGATCGAGCTCGCCAGTTCAGCATGGTAGAAACGACACACGGCAGAACCCAACACACCATAAAAGGAGTTCATAATGATTTTTATGGCGTAGCTTAAGATGTCGTTGCCAGCGCGCTTAGCACTTTCACGGGATTGCGCTAGCTCAGCGACTAGCTCAGGCAAAATGGCATGCTGACGCTCAAAACTTGCGCCACGATAACCTGGTACAGGCAATGACTCTTGTGTGAGTGAGAGATCAGACTCGTCGGAAGAATCGATCTCCATTGGGCTCGCCTGCGGCGATAAAGCTTGGGCCACGACACGGGCCAGTGGATCCACATAAAAGGTGCGGATAATGCTTGGGTACAGACTCTTAAAATCAAATACCAAGACATTTTTATATAAACCAGGCACAGAAGACATAACAAAGCCGCCAGGGCTCGGCACAAACTTATCGTCACTCCACGCAGGTGCCACCCAACCTTTACGGTGCAAACGAGGCAAGTAGAGGTTTTCAAACGATGCCACTGAGCCACCCGTTTGCGAGAGCGGAATACCCGTCAAATCGACTCGGGTTTGCTGCAATTCAATCAACTGTAACTTGGCAAAGATCTGCTCTACCAAGACACAGTCTTGCAAGTTATAGGCAACAAATTTATCCAGTTCCTGCTGATGCATGCGCTCGATTTCTTGCCAACGATCGCCGCCGGTCAATAATTTTGATTGATCCAGCAGCTCGCCACTGACATGGTTTAGACTGTAGGATTTGAAGTGATAGCCGCCCACCTTGAGCATGGTAATACCATCTAGGACCGCTCGACCTGCAATGCTAGCAAAGACTTTACCGCTCTCTTTGGCTTCGCGCACGCGCCAAGTTTCACCGTTCACACCAAGCGCTGGCTTGATACCTAGCGTGCGAAAACGTTGATCTAAGAACATCAAATCAAAGCCGATGACATTCCAGCCAATCAAAATATCGGGGGCTTGCTTACGCAAAAATTTGATAAACGCCAACAATAGACGACGCTCGTCCGGGAAGGTAAACACATAATCTTCTGGCGCAGGTTGATCACTGACCACCAACACCGCTTTGCGCTCACCACTGGTGACACCGATTGAAAGCAGCTCATTACGTGTAACCGAAGTTTCAATGTCTAATGACCACACTTGCCAGTCAGGCTGATAATCACTGACCTTAAGCTTAGCTTGGGTAAAATGCGCCTCGGCTGCATCGGGCAGACCGACAAATTCCACCGCACCGCGGATATAGCGCTCCATCAGGTAACGATCTTCTGGGTTAATGTCCTCTTCGTATACGGCATAACCCAGCTTTTTTACTAAAGCCACCATCTGCTGTTGCAACAACAGACTTTTACAGCGCACCACGGTCACGGACTCGTGACCAAAGGATTTCAGTTGCGTCTCATCACACTGCACGCCCGCTACATCAGGGGCGATGGCATCCGCTGGCGCATTGGTAAAAAAGAGCGTTTCTGGATCGGCGATGGAGACCTTCACGGTCCCCTCGTCAGTCTTCACATAGTAATGAATCTCTAGTTGGTTTTGTTCATCACTGCTGTGACGACTGACGATGTATCCTTGACGGGTTTCAAACATGGAACAATGACTTATATAGATCTTAATAAACGAATAGGCGGCACTTTTAGCACAGCTCGGCTCGCAAATACACCTATAATTGTCACAATCACCCAACCAGATAAGGGCCCAACAAGCCATAAAATCGGATGTAAGGTTACCGCCATCTCAAACACAAAGTGCTGTAGCCCTATCAGTGACAGTTCTGCCCCCGCAGCGCCCACTAGACCAGCAAAAAGCCCCAAGGCACCGAATTCCACCAATAGCGCCTGACGCACCACACGCTTGGTCGCGCCTAAAGTACGCAGTAACGCGCCCTCTTCTAAGCGTTCATCTAAGGTCGCGCGCACACTCGCAACCAGCACCAACGCGCCGGCGCCTAAGATAAATGCCAAGACAATTTGCAGCGCATTGGCTAGCTGAGCAATGATCGCTTGCACCTGCTTTAGTAGCTCGCCGATGTTGAGCATTGAAACCGTAGGATAGTCCGCCATAAAACGATAAAAACCAGGCGCACTACGCTCATCTAGAAACACACTGCTCACATAATTCGCTTGGTAATCACTGAGTACCGTCTTAGGCAAAATCAGGTAAAAGTTCGGCTGCATACTTTGCCAATTCACTTCTCGAATCGAAGTAATAGGCAAGGTATAGCTCAAACCACCCACATTGATTTCAAGCTCATCCCCCAAGCCGACATTGGCCTCAATGGCCGCTTCACGCTCAATCGATACACCTTCAGCCGAGAAGTCTCCCTCCACTAACGTTGAGCCTTCGCCAATCTGATCAGCCCAAGTTAAATTCAGCTCACGTTCCACAATCTCTGGCTCATTACGGCGCTCAGGAAACAATGTCTCGGCGGCTACGCCATTAATATGCGTAACGCGGCCGCGAACCATGGGATACCACTCTGAGCTAGTTATACCCTGCTCCTTGGTATATTGCGTGATCGGCGCCAACTGCAGCTCTTGCACATTAAACAAATAATGATTTGGCGTATCCTCAGGAATTTGCGCTTGCCAATCTTGGATCAAATTACCTTGCACACCGACCAACACCAAACTGAGCATGATGATCAGCGTAAATACCAATAATTGAAATAAGTTAGATACCAAGCGTCGATGCAAGGCTGCTAGGCCGACTTGCCAGCCAGTAGTGGCTTGCTTGGATAATGAACGGCTGACTTTGAATAGCCCCCAACCGACGATAAACACCAACGCCGTGACCGCTGCCAGTGCGACCATCATGATGCTCGGTAGGCGCCAACCGCCCGCGTACACGACCATCAGTACATACATCCCCACCAAACCAAAGACAAACAACGACGCCGATCCTGCCTTAAAATCGGTATTGGGCTGTAATACTCGCAGTGGCGGCACTTGCACCAAGCGCGCCAGCAACGGCGAACAGAATGCCACCACCGAAATGATCGCTGTCGTCGCACCAAGCCATAATTTCTCTAAACTCGGGCTTGGCAACCCTGCCGTCATCAATGACCCTAGAATTGACGCGATAAACTCCTGCACTAACATCCCAAGCACTGAGCCCAACACTATCCCCATGAGTGTGATCAAGGAGACTTGGAATACCATTAGAGAAACCAGTCTTTTCGGTGTTGCGCCTAAGGTTTTCATGACCGCAAACTGAGTTAAATGACGCTTCACATAGCGCGCCGATGCCAGCGCCATGGCCACGCCTGACATCACCACAGCTAAGGTGCCAGCCAGTAACAAAAACGATTCGGCACGATTGACGGTATTGCCAATGCGCTCACCGCGCTGCACGGGCGTACGAATGCGTTCACCTTCTGCAAGGCGTGGCTGTAAGATTTCATCAAACTGTTCGAGCTGATCGGCTTCACCCGCGTATAGAAACGCATAGCGCACTCGCGCACCGGGGATAATCACACCCGTTGCTTCTAGGTCTTGAGCACTCATCACCGCGCGCGGCGAAATCGAAAAAGCAGAGGTAGCGCTGCCAGGATCACGCACCAAGTAGCGTGTCACATCGAGAGTTTTCTCGCCCACTCGCACCTCACTGCCCAACTCAACATTTAGCAAGCTCGCCAGACGTGAAGACAACCATACTTCGCCAGATTGCGGCGCATCAGCGGTCGCTTGGCCCGCACCAAACTGCCTTTCGTCAGTTAAAAACTCGCCACGTAAAGGGTAGTTATCCGAGACGGCCGTTAGCTGCGCCAACTGCAAACCATCGCCACCGAATACCATGGAAGAAAACGATACGGTTTGCGCTGTTTCAAGATTGTTTTGCTGCGCCAAAGTGAGCCACTCTTGCGGTGGCGGATCATCCCGGCGAACGCTTCGATCAGCCCCTAACAAATTAGCCGATTGCTGCTCAAATGACTGTTGTAGACGATCAACAAACAAGCCAATCCCTGTCACCGTGGCGACAGATACTACCAAGGCAATCAGTAACGTCAGCACATCCCCAGTTTTAAATTCTCGTAATAGCAAGCGCCACGCAAACATTTAAGACTCCTTCAGCTCGCCATCAAAGATCTCGATTTGTCGATCACAACGCTTAGCCAACTCAGGGTCGTGAGTCACGACCACCAATGTCGTGCCCTCTTTTTCGTTTAATTCAAATAATAAATCTTCAACTAAGGCCCCGTTTTTACTGTCTAGGTTACCGGTAGGCTCGTCGGCAAATAAGATCTTAGGCGCTGAAGCAAACGCGCGGGCAATGGCCACACGTTGCTGTTCACCACCCGACAATTGTCTTGGGTAGTGAGTTAAACGCTGCGCCAATCCGACAGAAGCAAGCAACGCTCGCGCCCGCTGCTCGGCTGAGCGCTCGCCTTTAAGCTCATTAGGCAACATGACATTTTCAAGCGCCGTGAGACTTGGCAATAAATGAAAAGACTGAAAGATAAAACCCACATGCTGGCCACGTAAAATCGCGCGCCCTTCTTCATCTAACGCTTCCAGCGCTTTGTCGTACAAAACAATACTGCCATCACTGTGCTGATCTAAGCCGGCCATCAATCCCAACAAGGTTGATTTGCCAGAGCCAGAGGCGCCGACGATCGCAACCGACTCACCGTCCTTGATTTCCAGATTGATCCCTTTCAGTATGTCCAATGATCCGTTAGCGGTTGCTACGGAATGATTGAGCTGTTTGATTGTCAAAACCGACTGTTTTTCCGTGTCCTGCATAGATAGGTTGCCTATGATTTCTAAAGTGATTGTTACGTGTTTACTTGCTCTTTCGGTTGTTACTGGCGCACATGCGAGCACCTTGCTGGTCTTTGGCGACAGTTTGAGCGCGGCTTACAACCTCAGACAACAAAATGGCTGGGTTAGTTTACTTACTCAACAAATAAATGAACGTGAGCTTGATGTTGACGTCGTCAACGCCAGCGTCAGTGGCGAAACCACCCAAGGAGGTTTGAGCCGCCTGCCCGCATTACTCGAGCGCCATCAACCCGATTGGATGGTGTTAGAACTGGGCGCTAATGATGGCTTACGTGGCTATCCGCTAGAACAGGTCAAAAATAATCTAGCGCAAATGATCGACATGGCCCAAGCACAGGACACTAAGGTGCTATTGCTTGGCAATCATCTTCCGCCTAACTACGGGCGTCAGTATACTGAGCAGTTTTTCAATCTATACAAAGACTTAGCAGAAAGCAAAGACCTAGCATATGTGCCTTTTATGTTAGAAAATGTCGCTCTTGATAAATCATTAATGCTCGCAGATGGCTTGCATCCAAATGCCGACGGTCAACCAGTGGTACTTGAAAACATTGCCCCCACGCTACTGCTGATGCTCGAACAATAATAAGGAAACGTTATGAAAGCTGTTTTTCTAGATCGTGGTTCTTTCCCTGAGACTACGCACATACCACTGCCTAAGGCGGTTACTGAATCAGAGTTTTATCACAATACTGCGCCTAATGAGGTGTTAGCACGTATTCAAGACGCTGATATCGTCATGACCAACAAAGTGGTACTAGATCGCTCAGCCTTAGCCGAAGCGTCTTCGTTAAAACTCGTACAAGTGATGGCCACTGGCACCAATAATGTTGACATAGCGGCTTGTGATGAACTTGGGATTGGCGTGCAAAACGTATCTGGCTACTCTACTGTTAGCGTCCCGGAGCACACTTTTGCCCTGATCTTAGAACTACGCCGCAACTTAACACGCTATCGCGATGCGGTTCGTGCTGGACGCTGGAGCGAGTCAGAGTTTTTCTGCTTTATGGATTACCCGATTCGCGATTTATCCGGTGCCACACTGTGTATCATTGGCAGCGGCACCCTCGGACAGCGCGTGGCAGAGATCGGCCGAGCGTTTGGCATGCAGGTGATTTTCGCAGAGCGTAAGCATGCCGACAGCATTCGCGAAGGCTTTACTGAATTTAAGTCGGCTATAGCTCAAGCCGACATTATCAGTTTTCACTGCCCACTCACCGAGCAAACACGTCATATGCTAGACGCTGAAAGCTTCGTTTCTATGAAGCCTAGTGCGCTGGTAATCAATACCGGCCGAGGTGGTTTAGTTGATGAGCAAGCCTTAGCCGATGCTCTACGTACTGGCCAGATTGCTGGCGCCGGATTTGATGTGGCGACCACCGAACCTATGCCAAAAGACCATCCACTACAGTCGTTAACCGAGCTCCCTAATTTTATTTTGACGCCGCATGTGGCATGGGCCAGCGAAAGCGCCATGGATCGATTACTAGCCATTGCCTGTGACAACATGAGCAAGTTCATCGAGTCTTACCAAGCATGACGCTCGACATTCTGTATCAAGACGAAGACTTGGTAGCCGTCAATAAGCCGAGTGGCTTGTTGGTACATCGCACCGATTTGGCCAAACATGAGCAAGACGCTGTCGTACAGCGTTTGAATGAGCAACTCGGTCAATGGGTCTACCCTGTACATCGACTGGACCGCGCCACCTCTGGCGTACTGGTAATGGCGCTAAATGAGCAAAGCGCTCGAGCATTGGCAGAGCAATTTATGCAGCGCACCACTGAAAAACGCTACTTAGCCATTGTACGTGGCCATACTCCTAGTGACGGCGTCATAGATTACCCGCTGGCCAAGCTGAACGAAGAAAAAGGCCGCTCACGCTTCAAAATCGAAGGCACAGAAAAAGACGCGATTAGTCGTTATAAAACCCTTGAGCACTTCACCCTAGCGCTGCCAGTCAGCCGCTATGACAGCATGCGACTAAGCCTTGTCCAGGTTCAGCCAGAACAAGGCCGAACCCATCAAATTCGACGTCATTTTAAACATATTTTTCACCCGCTACTGGGCGATACCCGCTATGGCTGTCGTCATCACAATAAAGCCATGCGAGAATACTGGTCACCAGAGTTACGTTTAATGCTCCACGCTGAGCGATTAGCCTTTGACCATCCTCGTACCGATCAACGCATCGAGCTAACAGCACAGTTACCCATTGATATGGACAACCTGTTGCAACAACTAAGAACTGAAAACAAGCGAGACTAACCTTTATGAGCAGTAAATTAGTTTACTCAACCGACCAAGGACGCATCGAAGACAAAGAAGATACTAGCGATCAAATACTTGGCTCAGGTAATGTAAAAATTCAGCTTGAAACCAAGGGCCGTAAAGGCAAAGGCGTGACGTTAGTCAAAGAGCTGGCCATGACAGCTGATGAGCTTAAGGTAATGGCCAAGAAGCTGAAAAATCATTGCGGTGTTGGTGGCGCAGTGAAAGACGGCACTATCGAGATCCAAGGCGATCAACGCAGCAAGGTTCAAGCCTTTTTAGCGGACCAAGGAATTAAGGCTAAATTAGCAGGCGGCTAGTTACACTTTTTAACATTAGAAATCATTGGTTACTCATCAGATACGTTTCTTAGAGACTTCTTCATCTAAATCAATGATTTCTATTTTCATTTGCTAGAAGTTGCTGTTAAATTTGAGTGAACCTAAATTCACATAAGGGGTTTAAATGCACGCCGACAGTCCTCGACAAGCTTACGCTTTGCTTCACAAAGCAATTCCCCTTATGCGGGACATGGACATTCCACCTACGCCCTATAATTACGGCATTTGGTACGAATATGTGCGTCAAACCTCTCCTCAATTGAATCGTTTAGTGGATTCTACTATCGGTCGACTTGGGAGCCTGCCAAGCTTTGTCTCTAAAGAACTTTTTCATCAATTTCTGGTTGCTGAAGAGGCTCGCTACAATCCTGAGCACAAAGACCGATTAGAGCAGCTGGTACAGGCGCTTTCTAGCAATACCAACCACCTGCAAAAGAACCTAGCCGACCTTAATCAAGTAGTGCACAAGAGTCAGCGAGTATTGCGTCGCGCCGATCGCGAAGAACACTTAGAGACGGTACTTAGCTATTTGGATAAAGGCACCCAAAAAGCTCGCCAAGAAGCGGTTCAGTTTGCTAAATCCCTAGATGAAGTACAAAGTGAAATTACGCAGCTAAGAGCAGAGCTTGAAGCGATTCGCAGCAATGTGGATCTTGACCCAATGACGCAGTTACTTAACTACAAAGGCTTAGAGAGACAGCTTTACGACGCCCTACTGTCCGCTGAAGACGATCTCTCACTGCTGATTCTGGACATCGATAACCTCAAGGACCTCAATACTCAGCACGGCAAGCGTGCAGGCACCGCTTTGATCACGCATCTTGGTCATATATTAAGTAAACGCAGCACAGAAAATACCTCCATTGCACGTATTGAAGGCGGCACCTTTGCCATACTTCTGCACGAGGCCACACTGGATAACGCGATAGAATACGCGGAAGACTTACGCCTACATCTCAATAAGCAGCGCCTAAAAAGCCGTAATGGCGAAGGTATTATCGAACAAATCAAGGTTTCGATTGGCGTCGCTACTGTTATTGGTGAAGAAACGCCGACTGAGCTTATTGCACGCGCCAATGGCTATCTGGATAATGCCAAGCGACAAGGCCGCAACCGTACGGCCAGCCGCTAACCTGACAAGATGTGAATCATGGATCAAAGCCCACATATCACCGAGATTGAAGTTCGTGACTACGAATGCGACATGCAAGGCATCGTCAACAATGCCGTATATCAGAATTACCTAGAACACGCTCGTCACACATTCATAAAAGCTAAAGGATTGGATTTTGCGGACATCACCCGCGACGGCGTTCACCTTGTTGTGATGCGTGCAGAAATTGACTATAAGCGTCCACTGCATAGTGGTATGACTGTCAAGATAGAGAGCGTTTGCACTCCTATTAGTAAATTTAAAAGCCAATTTACCCAACGTATCTTTATCGCTGAAACAGACCAATTAAGTGCTCAAGGCGTGTTTGTTATTGCCTCTATAAGCGAGAGCGGTCGCCCTACCCAGCACCCTAGCATTGCTAAATTGTTTGACTAAGCTTTCTCTTGCTCATAGAACACTACTTGGTTTTTACCCTGATTTTTGGCTCGGTACATGGCTGCGTCTGCTAGACGCAGCAGCTCCTCTACCTCTTGAGCATCCTTAGGATAGAGCGCCACACCTAAACTCCCAGTTAACGATACGTCTACACCATCGACAGACGAAATATTGGCGATATTCGAAATAATGTTCGTGGCTTTTTGCAATATTCTTTGATGATCGGCGATGTCCACCATACAGACAACAAACTCGTCACCACCTAAGCGACCCGCCGCATCACTCTTACTTAGGGCGATATTAATAACAGAGCCCACTGTCTCCAATAAATGATCGCCAAAGTCGTGTCCATAGGTATCGTTATACTGTTTAAAGCCATCTAAATCGATAAACATTACCGCTAACGAATCATTGCGAATACGCGCTTGCTCTACCTGCTTCTCGAAATAAGCATGAAAACCAAAGCGACTTAATAATCCTGTTAAATGATCGTGCTCAAGCTGCTTCTTAATGTTCTCCGCTTCAATTACCTCATGAGTGACATCGCGTGAAATTTTAGAGATCGAACGCACCACGCCATCTGAATCATAAATGGGCGACGCAGAGATGGAGACATACAAAGATGAGCCATTTTTATGATGATATTTGGCGCGGTAATGATGCTTTCGCTTACCTTCAGCGACACTGCTAACAAACTCAAGCTCCTCCACTTGAGTCAGACTACTGATCAGAGACATGGGCTGCCCAATGATCTCATCAGCCTTATAGCCGTAGATATGTTGTGCTGCATCATTCCAACTCAACACCTTACCCTCTAAATCGATACTAATAATCGCATCCTCAGAAAAGTCGACCAGCGCCTTAAAACGATCTATCTCTTTACGTGCCAAAACGCGCTCTGTGATATCCATCACGAAGCCGTCGATGCAATCCTCACCATTTTCATTCTGAATGTATTTATAGTGATCGACGACCCAACGCACCTTTCCATCAGCACGACGAATACGATATTCAACAGTGTAAATACCATTGCGGTCTGGCTCGATTTCTCGCTCTATATTTTCCTGATCTTCCGCAATAATCAGACTATGGATTGTGACGCCATTCTTAGCCTCAACAAAAGAGCTTGGAACATAGCCGGTGATATGATGAACAGCATCACTGACATAAAGCATTTCATCATTGTTACGCACAGAACGGCGGTAGGCAGCCCCAGGGATATTGGCCACCAAGGTTCGAAACTTCGCTTCGTTGGCTTTAATTGATCGCTCCATTTCGATGCGCTTACGAATATCAGAGATAAACGCCACGAAATAGTTTTCATTGGCCAACTTGGCGTGACCAATACTTAGACGAATAGCAATTAACTCACCATTTTTATGCAACGCCTCAACATCGCGACCAATGCCTATAATCTTAGCTTTATGGGTCGCTAAGTAGCGCGCGATATAGCCGTCGTGATGCTCGCCATCCGCTCCAGGAACAATCTTACTGACATTAGAGCCAATCAAATCCTCGGGCAACCACCCCAACAAACGCGTTGTCGCTTGATTGATACTAGCCACCGTACCTTTTTCATTGATGGTAATAATGCCATCTACAGCGCTGTCCATAATGGTTAACAGGCGCTCTTCACTGGCCTGAACCCGTTCAGAAATGGCTTTATAGCGTTTGACTGTGGTGATCCCAAGAATCAGACCAATCACAACAATGGTGACGATCGTCACCCCAAAGGCCAGTACGTATGAAAAATGCTCTTCGGAGTCCGTCAACACAACACCGTCGGGTAACACGAAGCGCGCAGCAGCCATACCTAGATAATGCATGCCACTGATCGCTAATCCCATGCCTAACGCTGCATAGAAGTTAATGAGAATGAGCTTCTGGCTAAGCTTTTTGCCAAGGTAAAAACGCCCCCAAAGTGATAAGGTCGCAAACACCACGGCAAACACGATCGATGCTAAAAACACCCCCAAGTCATAACGCAACAGCAGCGCCATCTCCATTGCCGCCATACCAAGATAATGCATCACCCCAATACCAGCACCGACCAGTACACCACTACCGATCAACGCTATTTTATTGTCACGCCCAGACTCAATAAAATTCAACGCCACCCAAGATGCCAGCACACAGGGGATCATTGATAGAATAGTTAGGGTAACGTTGTAAGAAACGTCGATATGCAGATGAAAGGCCAGCATCCCCAAAAAATGCATACACCAAACACCACCACCTAAGGCTAACGCAGCACTAGAGGTAATAAGGTGATTGAGCCAATGAGAAAACGTCGGTGATTTGTAGGATAAAACCTGTAATCCGACAAATGAGAAAAACGTTGCCATAAAAACAGACAAGACAACAAGCCATACGTGGTAATAACCTGACAAGATTACCGAGGATGGCGGGATGACAAACCACTGCGTCACAACATCAATCATTCAGCTATCGACTCCCTGATAAGCGACCACAATATTTACTTTAGAAAAGCGTAATAATGAGGTTAGCAGAGAGTAAAGAAACTCGCTAGAAGAGCCACCAAGATGAGCACTTAACGCGTACTAAGCAGTAAAAACTCACACATCCGCCATGAAAAGCAGTAATTATAAGAGAAAATTATAGGCACAAAAAAAGACGCGTTAAGCGTCTTTTTTAGGTCATCCGTACCAGCACGGATTTTCGGTATTTCGAAACTCACTGACTTGATGAAAGTTCTTCAAAATCAATGAGTTAGATGATGGCGGTGAGCAAGAGATTCGAACTCTTGATGCCTTTCGACATACACACTTTCCAGGCGTGCTCCTTCGGCCACTCGGACAGCTCACCAAAACTGGTTGTTCGCTATGAGCGAAACGTGGCGCGTATGATAAAAGCGAAGTTATTGAATTGCAAGCCTTTATTGATCAATAAAGGTCACTCGCTCGGTCACGCCAGTATCTTCTACACGCGGTGGAATATGGCTCGCTGTCCCGGCATAAATGAGCCCGACTACATGCTGATTTGGTTCAAGCCCAAACAGGTCTTTTGCCGTATCGGTAAACACCGCAGGACCTGTACGCCACATACCGCCGTAGCCCAATGCGTCCAAGCCAAGCAACACCTGCTGGGCGGCAGCAGAGGCTGCCATCAATTGCTCAAACTGCGGCACTTTGGGGTGATCCACAAGATCGGCGTAGACCAACACAATCGCTGGCGCACGGAAGGCTTTTTTAATAAAGGTCACCGCTTTGTCATCACTTAACTCAGGCACCTCTGCCTTAGCATGCAACCAATACGCCTGACCCACTTGCTCACGCCCCTCGCCACTGTAAACTTGGAAACGCCAAGGCTTGAGCCCACCGTGGTCCGCGGCACGACTGGCCGCATCTAAAATCTCATGCCACTCAGCTTTACTCGGTGCAGGCTCTACCAACTGGTTTTTTGATACACGATCGCGCATGAAGCGCAAAAAATCTTTACTCATAAGTCCAAAAATTCCGTTACTATCAAATTTATAGGTCAAACATAACGAATGTCGTACTGTATGTAAATTAAAACGACTCTCATTTGAGCAGGTAACTGTTATGGAAAAATGGATACTTTGGGGCTTATTGGAAGCCGCGACAATTATGACCATTGCCTCGATTTGGTTGCTCTGGCGTGCCTATCGTTTACGCCACAAGGATGCACCTACTGCACAAGCTGATGCAGGTGATTCAGCCCCCTCGACAGCCGTCACTGAAAGCTCTGATGAAGACAGCCCCGGCGTCTATAAACTTTTCACTATCGAACTTGAGGCCCAAGCGAACGCCGCTGCCGATACCCTTAAAGCTCTGCGTGATTCTGATGACTTAGATACTGTTACTCAGTACAAGGTCTGGGGCACTTTAGCCAAAGCCGAACGCGCCATCATATTGAACGATGCGTCAGATCATCCTCAGGCCATTGTGAATCGATTTATGGCCAGCATCATTAACACCTTAGAGAGCATACAGAATCGCCAACTCGATCAATCCAAACTGATCGATAGCATCAAAGAACTTGACCAAGAGTTTGTTCAAGCCAGCGACATTATTATCAGCAAAGAAAGTTTAATAGAAAATCAAAAGCTGCTGCATAACGAGCTACAAGAGAGCATCGAATTTGCCACACAGAAAGTGAATCGCCTCGGTGTGAAAAGTACGGAACTGCAGCGCTTAAATGTTGAACTTAAAAAGCTACAAGAACAAATCCACCAACTTGAGTCTCATGATCATCACAGCAATGACTATATTGGCCCACAAGACAGCAATCATACCCAAGCTAAACAACACCACTCTTCCACACACTTAAAGCAACTCGAACGACTGTCACAACGCCAACAAGCTATTATTGAACACTTACAAGCAGAACTTGATAGTGATCATAGCAGCGATGATAAAGAGCATAGTAGCCGCACCGTCGCCTTGGAGCGTATGGAGCGCTTATCCATCGAGTCTCAATCCCTTATTGACCAACTACAAAATGAATTAGAAAGCACCAACCTATCCATTGAATCTTTACGCTTTGAAGTGACTCGCAAGGATCAACAAATCCAAGCTCTCAACGAAAAGATACAAGCCGCTGAAGGTGACGTGCTTACCGAATATCAGTCCCTAAACAGCGACAAACAACTCACCTTAGAAGAAATTTTGGGTAGCATTGAAAACTGGAACGAGCAGAATCCGCCACAAGAATCCCTGACCAATCAAATCGCTGAGGCGAGCAAGCTTGAACAGATGCTTAAAGAATCGGAGACCTGTGTACAGCTTCTGATTCAAGAGTTAGAAACCGCCGAGATGGAAAATAATCGCTTACGCCAACAAGTTGATCAGCAAAGCAAAAGCGTCCGTCAAAAGCCCACCAAGGCCAACAGCCCCATTGCTGAACTTGAGCAATTACGTGACTACAACCGCAACTTACTGACGTCAGTACAGACGATGAAGGAAGAGCTACTGAACCAAGTCGCTGGCAAAGCGGAAAAAGAACTGCGTAATGAATACAACAAGAAAAGCCTAGAGCTAGACCGATTACAACTGGCCTACTCAGATTTAGAAAGGAAATATTTAGGGACGCTGCGCTAGCAAAGCAGCGAGCGCCCCCTGTTATTACTGACGTGTTAGTCGATCATTGCCTAACACAATCTCAGAGGTAGCACGGTAAGGATTAATATCCAAACCACCACGGCGCACATAGCGAGCATAAACCACCAAGCTTTCAGGCTGACAGCGTGTCATAATATCGATAAAGATACGCTCAACGCACTGCTCGTGAAAATCCGTATGTTCACGGAACGATGCCACATATTTAAGCAAGCTGGCATGATCAATGGGCTTGCCTTGATAATCGATAAATACCGAACCCCAATCAGGCTGATTGGTAACCGGACAATTTGATCTAAGCAGATGACTCACCAACCTCTCCTCAACTGCCGGCCCCTCTTTGATCATCAACAAGTCTGCATTAGGCTGGTATTCATTGATTTCGACATCCAGCTCATCGATGCAGTAGTCCGGTGTCAACACCACCAAAGACTCCATCGCATCAACATCACGAATCACCACAGAGACTGGCGCACCAGCCGCCGCAGATAAATCACGCTCCAAGATGCCTTGCACTTCGTAAGCATCCTCATAGTGCATTTGATTCAAAGAGTTTAGATACAACTTAAACGACTTTGATTCAATGATGTTCGGGGATGTGCATGGCAATCTAAATTCGGCTGTCGCAACAATGGGCTTTCCCTTTTTATTAAGCCAAGACAACTCATATGCATTCCAAATATCCTCTCCATGGAAGGGTAAACGCTCAGACTCTATTCCCATGTCCTGCCATTTATCTACCCGTGCGATAGGAAATAGCAAATCAGGATCATATTTAGACACATAATCCGTTTTTTGTCCCAAGGGCAAAAAACCCATAGTTAATACCTCAATTTCTAATGCCTCTGCCACGATTCAGCAGAGTTAAACCAATACAATACAAACCAACAATGAAGGCGCAGATAATAAACAATGCCCAACTGACGTCAATATCTGACACCCCTAAAATGCCATAACGGAACGCATTCACCATATAAAGCACTGGGTTTAGCATCGATACACTTTGCCAAAAATCTGGTAGCAGACTAATGGAGTAGAAAACCCCGCCCAAGTAAGTCAATGGCGTCAGAATAAAAGTCGGCACAATCGAGACATCGTCAAAGTTTCTAGCAAACAGCGCATTAACAAAGCCGCCCAACGCAAACATCACCGATGTCAGCAGCACAATTAAGACTGTCAAAAACAAATTATGTAGATGCATGTGTGTGAAAAACAGCGACAAAATCGTCACCACCAGACCCACTAACAAACCACGCGCAACACCGCCCAATACATAACCAGTGAGTACTACCCAGCTCGGTGTCGGCGAGACCAACAATTCCTGCACGCTGTGCTGAAACTTAGCCGAGAAAAACGACGACGCGACATTTGAGTAAGAGTTGGTAATGACCGACATCATAATCAAACCCGGTACGATAAACTGCATGTAGCTAAAGCCATCCATCTCACCGATACGGCTACCAATCAAATTACCAAAAATGGCAAAATATAAGGTCATCGTGATCGCTGGTGGCAGTAATGTTTGCGGCCAAATACGCATAAAGCGACGAATTTCACGGCGCAGTATGGTGTAGAATGCTATCCAAATTTCACCTGTGGACATGCTATTTATTTCCCTCGATTAATTTGACGAAAAGCTCTTCAAGACGGTTGGACTTGTTGCGCATACTGACCACTTTAATGCCTTGCTGCTCAAGGTAGGCAAACACATCGTTTAAGTTCTGGCCCTTCACAATCTCAATTTCTAAAGACGAGCCATCGCCAACTTTGGTCAAGTTGTAGCCAGGTAGACTGACTTCCGTAATAGACTGGTCCAAATCCAATACAAAGGTTTCACTGTTTAGTGTCTTAAGCAGCGCTTTGACACTCGTGTTTTCGACAATTTCACCACTATTAATAATGGCGATGTTGCGACACAGCTGCTCCGCCTCTTCTAGGTAATGCGTAGTCAAAATGATGGTCGTACCCTGCTCATTAAGACCTTTAATGAACTCCCACATTGAGCGGCGTAATTCAATATCAACACCCGCCGTCGGCTCATCAAGGATCAACACCTTAGGCTCGTGAATGAGTGCGCGAGCAATCATCAAACGGCGTTTCATACCGCCTGACAGCATGCGGGAAACGGTATCTTTCTTATCCCACAAATCAAGCTGCTTTAGATATTTTTCAGCACGTTCTTTTGCCAACTCATGGGGGATGCCGTAAAAACCGGCTTGGGTAACCACGACATTGAACACTGTCTCGAACTGATTGAAGTTAAACTCTTGCGGCACTACGCCTAAAAAACGTTTAGCCCCAGCAAAATCTTTATCAATGTCGACACCAAAGATGCTCACTTGGCCAGCCGATTTGTTCACTAGTGAACACAAAATACCAATAGTAGTCGACTTGCCAGCGCCATTTGGCCCTAGCAAAGCGAAGAAGTCGCCCTGTTCGACGGTTAAATCGATGCCCTTCAATGCCTCAAAACCGTTACCGTAACGTTTTTTAAGGTCCTTTATTTCGATAGCATATGCCATAATAACCTTCTTACTGAAATGACTTAAAACCCGCTAAAACAGGTGTAATAACTCGTGAGTTCTAGAACCCAATATACGATTAGCCTTCTAAATGACCTACATCAGCGTATCCAAGATCACGATCCGTTTGACCGCGAACACCTAGCCGAAGAAGAGCAAGACTTTATAGACAAATTACAGGCCTTGCGTAGCGTTGACACACAACCATCGGCAGACTTTTTGTTTGACGCACAAGAACTGATTGGTCGCTTTATTCGCTGTTATCCCAACCTCGTTCCGCTTATGCAGCGTGAGCTTTTGTATTTCGTCGGCGGTGAATGCCTGCACTTTCTTGGTGATGAAGAGTTGGAGCTGTATCAACAAATTGATGAGCAACTCTACGAACAAGAGCAAGCTGGTAACGATGTAGATATACGCGCCATCATAGAGGCCAACAAGCCAACGACACAAGCGCCAACCTTGCAATAATCTTTAAATTAAAAAAGCGGCCTAGCCGCTTTTTTTATACCTTGCGAAAGACCAAGGTACCGTTTGTGCCACCGAAGCCAAACGAGTTATTTAACACTAACTCGACTTTGCGCTTTTGAGGTGTGAGAGGCACGTAATTTAAGTCACAGCCTTCACTTGGCTCATCCAAGTTGATGGTAGGAGGTGCAACTTGATCGCGTATTGCCAAAATTGAGAAAATCGACTCCACGGCTCCCGCTGCACCCAACAAATGACCGACCATAGATTTGGTCGAGCTAATCGCCACATCAGAAGCATCCGCGCCCATTAAGGACTTAACTGCTTCTGTTTCGGCTAAGTCACCGATCGGTGTCGAGGTACCGTGAGCGTTGATATAGTCAATCTCATGGGCCTCTGCCCCAGCATCTTTAAGCGCTGCTGTCATCGCAGCAAAGGCACCTTCACCTTGCTCAGGTGGCGCCGTCATATGAAATGCGTCATCACTCATACCAAAGCCTGCAAGCTCAGCATAAATCGTAGCACCACGCGCCACCGCATGTTCATACTCTTCTAGCACTAAAATACCTGAACCATCTCCCATGACAAAACCATCACGGTCTTTGTCCCAAGGACGGCTGGCAGTCTTAGGATCATCGTTGCGGGTTGATAGCGCACGCGCCGCACCAAAGCCACCGATACCTAAAGGTGTGATGGCCATTTCCGCACCACCTGCGATCATGACGTCCGCATCACCATAGGAGATCATACGCCCAGCCATACCAATGTTATGTGTGCCGGTGGTACACGCCGTGACGATAGAAATATTAGGGCCTTTAAAGCCAAAACGAATCGCCACGTGACCAGAAATCATATTAATGATGGCACCCGGAACGAAAAATGGAGAAATACGTTTCGGGCCTGACGCATTTAATAGCTCAACGTTTTTTTCGATCATTGGCAAGCCACCAATGCCCGAACCAATCGCACAGCCAATACGCGTATAATCAACACTTTCAGGCGATAAACCTGAATCTTCAATCGCTTGAACCGCCGCAGCAATTCCGTACTGGATAAAAACATCCATTTTACGAGCTTCTTTAACGCTCATGTACTGCGATGCATCGAAGTCTTTTACTTGAGCAGCAAAACGTGTAGAGAACTGTGACGCATCAAATTGTTCTATCTCTGATACACCACTTTTACCTTCAAGGATATTATCCCAGGTATCTTGTACGTTATTGCCAAGGGGGGTCACCATACCCATACCGGTGATTACGACCCGACGACGAGACATATGATTCCTCCGAAAAACTCCCTTTCATACAGGGGGTAAGAATAAGAAAAGCCGCTGTACCTATAATACGAGCGGCTTTTCGGAAACTCATTACACCTGAGTATTACAAGTTAGCGTTGATGTAGTCAATTGCTGCTTGTACAGTGGTGATTTTTTCAGCTTCTTCGTCAGGAATTTCAGTATCGAATTCCTCTTCTAGAGCCATTACTAGCTCCACTGTGTCTAGGGAATCAGCACCCAAGTCATCTACGAAAGATGCTGCTGGTACTACTTCTTCCTCTTTTACACCTAGTTGTTCGCAAACAATTTTTTTAACGCGTTCTTCAATGCTACTCATTAGAAGTTCCTACTCTACTCGTTAATAGCTCACTTTGAGCATATTATAAAAATTAGTGACACCCTTTTCGGGGCGTGATTCTCATCATGAACCGGAGACGTATTTTCGTTGAATTCATTACGAATTTCAACTCAATTTACGCCATGTACATGCCACCATTGACATGTAAAGTTTCACCGGTGATGTAACCTGCCGCATCAGAGGCCAAAAATGCAACAGCCGCTGCAATTTCTTCTGGCTCACCTAAGCGTGCCGCAGGCACTTTAGAAACTAAGTTCGCTTTGTGATCTTCAGGCAGATCCTTGGTCATATCAGTTGCGATAAAACCAGGCGCCACACAGTTCACAGTGATACCGCGAGAGCCAATTTCTGCCGCCAAGGAACGGCTAAAGCCTTCTAGGCCCGCCTTAGCAGCAGAGTAGTTCGCTTGACCAGCGTTACCCATTGAACCCACAACCGAGCTAATCGTTACAACACGACCAAATTTAGCCTTAGTCATGCCACGTAGACATGCCTTAGTCACGCGGAAAACAGATGTAAGGTTGGTGTTAATCACCTGATCCCATTCATCCATCTTCATACGCATCATAAGGTTATCACGTGTAATACCAGCATTATTGATCAAAATCGTCGGCGCACCGAACTCTTCATTGATCTGCTTCACGACCGCATCCACAGATTCATCGCTGGATACGTCAAGCACGATACCTTTACCGTTATCGCCTAGGTACTCACTGATAGTCGCAGCACCTGATTCGCTTGTGGCCGTACCAATCACTGTTACACCGTTCGCCACAAGTGCTTGCGCGATGGCTTTACCAATCCCTCGCGTCGCACCGGTTACTAGCGCAATCTTGCTCATTAATATTTCTCCAATACTAACTATTTTTCAGTGGCAGCTTGAAAACTTGCCACATCACCAATCGCAATCGCGTCTAAACCTTTTACAATACGCTTGTTTAGACCCGTCAAAACTTTACCTGGGCCACACTCAACGGTTTGAGTCACACCCAACTCATTCAGCAATACTACCGATTGAGTCCATAAAACTGGCTCACTTAGCTGTGACACCAAGTTCGCTTTAATTTGTGCGGCATCAGAAACTGCTTGCGCCGAAACATTCTGTACTAGCGTCACTTCAGGCTCACTGAAGGTAATCGCATTCAAGCGCTCAGCTAATTTCTCACCTGCTGGGACCATCAACTGACAATGAGATGGCACACTAACAGGCAGAGGCAGCGCGCGCTTAGCACCCGCTTCTTTAGCATTAGTCATAGCCACCTCTACGGCAGCTTTTTCACCCGCAATAACAACCTGGCCTGGCGAATTAAAGTTAACCGCACTTACGACACCTTCAGTGACTGCTTCACAGGCCGCAACCACTTGCTCATCAGTTAAACCAATGATGGCTGCCATGGCACCCGCGCCTGCAGGCACGGCTTGCTGCATGTATTCGCCTCGCAGTTTTACAAGCTCTACCGCATCTTTAAACGCTAGCACGCCCGCACAAACCAACGCAGAATACTCACCTAAACTATGACCTGCAACATACGCTGGCTTATCACCACCCTGCTGCTCCCAAAGGCGCCATAAAGCAACACTACTGGTCAACAGTGCTGGCTGGGTTTTATCGGTCTGATTCAATGCATCAGCATCGTTTTGCACTAGCTCCCAAAGATCATAACCAAGCACCTCAGATGCTTCGGCAAACGTTGCCTGAATCACGTCATACTGTTCCGCCAGATCCGCTAGCATACCAAGCTGCTGTGAACCTTGACCAGGAAACACAAATGCTAAAGATGAATTCATAACACCCCCTGTTGAGTTAATTTTTGCTCTATGCGTTCGTATAAGTTTGTGCGAGCTATATCAACACCATACTCAATCGCACCTATCATGGCTTTTAAATCAGAACGACCATGACCTTTTACTAAATTTCCTTTCACTCCGACGAGGCAAGCCCCGTGGCGACTTTCTGCTTGAATCAATTGTTCTATCGAAGAGGTATCAACCGAATGCTTAGGCAGCTGCGACAGCAAGAAGAAAAATAAGCCTTCTGAGGCTTTTAATACCGCATTGCCCACCATGCCATCACACACGATGACATTCTTTTCACCCGTAAATAACTCAAACCCCTCAGCAAAGCCAGAAAAAGCCGGCCATGATTGCTCAGACAACATCTGATAGCACTCACGGATTACTGAACTGCCTTTACTGGTTTCCACACCCACATTTAATAATGCCACATTGGCCGCACTATCACTGCGCGATTCCACATAAGCCGCACCCAATAGCGCGAAACCATTTAACATCGCTGCAGGGCAATGGACATTAGCTCCTAAATCCACCAAACAACGCAGTGGATTAGGTCGCATTTCACGAATCAAAGCTGGGTAGAGCTTAGGACGCAACAATCCCAACAAGTGGCGCGCTAACGCTACCATTGCAGCAGTATTACCAAAGGTGACGACAACATCCGCTTGCTTCTGTGCGACAGCGCTCAAGGCGGCATAAAGCGTCGACTCATTGCGCTTAAACAATGACCGATCCACACCCTCGGTGCTGGCGATAGAATCGCAACATGCTATGGGAATTATTCGTGAGGAAGATAGAACATCAGGGCAATCAAAACCCTGAGGATCGAAATAGAAAAGCGCCTCTACATCAGAGAACGCGGCAACGATCTGTTCGGTTGCCTGGAATGCAATGCGGGGACCTAAGTCCCCGCCCATAGCGTCAATAGCTACCCTAATCATTGGGGTATCTAATTACTCACCTTTAGGAGTAACGACTTGACGACCACGGTAAAAACCGTCTGCAGAAACGTGGTGACGACGGTGTAGTTCACCAGTAGTCTGTTCAACAGAAAGAGTTGGGTTAGATAGTGCATCGTGTGAACGGCGCTGGCCGCGACGTGAACGAGTCACTTTACTTTTTTGTACTGCCATTTTTGGAGCTCCTAATTTTTCTTAGCCTTTAATTCGGCCAATATACTAAATGGATTCGGTTTAATTTCGTCATCCGGTGCGTCATCGGTAGACGAGGCATACTTTAGAGCTACTGGGTTGCAACCACTTTCTTCATGATAAGCAACGATGGGTAGCGCAAGAAGTAATTCTTGTTCAACCATCTTAGCGAGAACGACCTCACCATCGGTCATGACAACGGGATCATAGTCGCTAGGAATGTTCTTAGCATGCTCTTCGTCATAAACAAAGCACAGACTAAGATCAACCTCTAGCTCAACAGGACACGGCTCTAGGCATCGTTGACACTCAACCTGAACAGTAGAACTAATTGAACCAGTCGCTATGTAGCGCCTATCTTCATCCACTCTAAAGTCTAGATGAACAAACGCATCCCCTTCATTTGAGGCGGTCGCCGCGCTCAACTCGGGAAACTGACTGAGTGATAAACGCCCTTCGAGGCTTGCTTCGTGAGAAGCAAATTTACGAGGGTCAAAGTATTTGGGTAATGTGTCATTCAACATGGCGACGAATAATATTGCCAAGCTCCAAGCTTGTCAAAGAATACTGAGGCAGAATTGCTATTTTTTACGTATTATTTTGCTCAAGAGAGCGAATTTGCATTTTTTTCATCTATGAGAACAAGGAGACACAGAAAATGACTTACCAACTCGTGTTAGGGTCCTCTTCAAAATACCGTAAAAAACTATTGGAACGTTTGCGTCTGCCATTCACCTGCCTGTCGCCTGAAGTGGATGAGAGCCGTGTCGGCGACGAAACGCCTGAAGCCTACGTAGAGCGGATCAGCAAAGCCAAAGCACGCGCCATTATTAAAGACGTAGATGACCAAACCATCGTTATCACTTCAGACCAATGCGCCACTTTCAAAGATGAAATCATCGGCAAACCTCATACGGTAGAGCGTGCTGCCGAGCAATTACTGCACTTTAGCGGCCAGAGCGTTCGCTTCTTAACGGGCCTTTATGTGTTTAACACCGCCACACTAGAAGACTACTATGCGCTAGCAGAATACACGGTCACTTTTAGGGATCTAACGCTTGAGGATGTGATGCGCTATGTCGAGGCCGAACAACCACTTGATTGTGCTGGAAGTTTTAAGTGTGAGCAACTTGGTGTCGCGTTATTTGAAAAAATGGCAGGCGATGATCCCACATCATTGGAGGGACTACCTTTAATAGAGACATGCAAAGCACTACGCGTGCTGGGCCTAGACCCACTAGCCAAAGCTTGATGAGGCTGTGTCCGCCAGCGATTGCCGGCGGACACTATCAAAACTTAACGCAACCCTTGCAAGGTAGACTGAACCCCTTGCGAGAACTCCACACCAAGCTCTTTCGCCATCTTTTCCCATGGCTCTTGATACGGCTGGTAATAAGTAGGCGTCAATTCAGAGAACTGCGCATTTAAAAGCTGCTGCGAGTACCCATACCCATCAGCAAGACCAAGCTCAACCGCTTGCGCCCCAGTAAACACCATACCGCTAAACAGCTCTTCATTATCAGCCAGCTTATCCCCTCGACCTGCTTTTACAGCGTTAATAAACTGCGCATGAGTTTGATCCAACACTGCTTGCCAGCTTTGAGTCGCCTCCTCGGACATGGGTGAGAATGGATCCAAAAACGCTTTATTTTCACCAGCAGTAAACAAACGACGTTTAACGCCAAGCTTTTCAATTAGACCACTGGCTTCAAATCCACCAGACACAACGCCGATCGATCCAACTAAGCTGGCTTTATCCACGATAATCTGATCCGCCGCTGCGGCAATATAATAGCCGCCCGACGCTGCCATATCTTCGACCACAACCCAAACTGGCACTTCAGGTCGTTGCGCACGATACTGAGTGATAGCATCGTACAAAATCCCGGCGTGCACAGGACTACCACCGGGACTATTCATTTCGATCAAAAGCGCCTTGGTACTGGGATTGGCATAAATTTCATCTAATAAAGCCACGTACTCATTAGCATCAATTTCAGCTTGAGCACCAATCACCCCTTGCATGCGCATCACCGCGACACTGTCGCCGCCGGCCATGTCATCCACATCACTTTGCCAAACCACTGTCGTCATCACACCGACAAAGATGAGCAAATACACTAGACGAAAAAAGATCTTCCAACGGCGTGCACGTCTGCGCTCAGTCACCTGCGCACCCAGCACCTCTTTAAGCGCCTCAACTACCTGACTGTCGGCATTAACAGCCTGACCAGATGGTTTGGTCGAAGACGCACTCTCTGATTGCTGTGTCTTTTGGTCTTCATCTTCCGTCCAAGACATACTTACTTCTCCACATTTAGATCTATGCCTACTTTTAATGGCATGGCGCGAACTTTTGCACCACCCCTCTTAAGAAAACTTCGGCCTGAGTGTACCATAGGGCGATTTTTGTAAATAAGGACTTAATTGTGAGCTATCAATTTGAAGATTTAAGCGAAGGCTTAAGCGAAAGCATTGTTAAAACGGTTACTCAAGCAGACGTGCAAGCCTTTGCTGATGTTACTGGTGACAATAACCCAGTCCACCTTGATGCCGAATTCGCGGCTACGACAAGCTTCGAAAAGCCTATTGCCCATGGCATGTTAACCGCTGGCTTCATTTCTGCAGCAATCGGTACCAAGCTGCCAGGACCTGGCTGCATTTATCTTGAGCAAAGCCTAAAGTTTCGCGCACCGGTTTACATTGGCGCGACGGTCACTACGACAGTCACCGTTAAAGAGCTAAACGAGCGCCGCCGTCGTGCTGTGATCGAAACAGTCTGCACAGTAGAAGGCAAAAAAGTCGTTACGGGTGAAGCGACTATCATGCTGCCATAAAAAAGGGGCTCAAAGCCCCTTTTAGTTTTAGTAATCAGTATTTAGTTGGCAACGCGCTCATAGCCGTTTGCCAATCTTCATCTAACGGCGCTTCTAACACTAAGAGCTCATCGTTATATTGAATTTCAAGCCTAGCAGCATGCAGACAAAGGCGCTTAAAGCCTAATTGCTTAGCCGTGGCATTGGCCTCATTAGGCGTATATTTGTCATCACCCACAATCGGGTAGCCAGCAAACTGCGTATGAACACGAATCTGGTGCGTACGACCAGTGACAGGCTCACACTCAATTAACGAGTAGCCATCAAACCAGCGCAACACTTTAAAGCGCGTCAACGACTCTTTGCCATCTGCGTGGACTTTAACCACACGCTCACCTGACTTGAGTTCATTCTTTAATAGCGGTGCGTTAACTTGCAATTTACGTTTTGGCCAAGCCCCTAACACCAAGGCATTATAGGTCTTTTGCACGCCATCTTTATCGCGCAATGCCGCATGCAGCATTTTTAACACGCTGCGCTTTTTGGCAATCATAATCAAACCAGAGGTATCGCGATCCAATCGATGCACCAGCTCAATAAACTTTTCTTGGGGACGCATTTGGCGCACCACTTCTACCAGACCAAAGCTTAAACCGCTACCGCCATGTACCGCCAAGCCGGAAGGCTTATTAATTACCATCAGCCCCTTGTCTTCAAAGACAATACGACCTTCAATCTCACGCTTGAGCCCTTCTGCCACCATCGGCTTGTCATTCGGCTCTGCGACTACGATCGGCGCGATACGTACTACATCCTCTGCTGCCAAGCGATAATCAGGCTTGGTGCGCTTTTTATTAACGCGAATCTCACCTTTACGTAGCAGGTTGTAAATCTTCCCCTTCGGCACACCCTTTAAAAAAGTCACCAAAAAATTATCGATGCGTTGACCATCATTATTCTCGTCAATGGTGACGAAGCGCACTTGTGGGCGCTCTGATGCCGTATTATTTTCACTCGCCGTCAAAAGATTGGTTTCCTATGTAATTGAAGCACTTAGATTTTACTGTTATATTCAAATCCGCAGAGGGTAAGAGGCAACAAAAAGCCTCGAAGAAGTTATTGTAACGAATGAAAAGCCATTACCAAAGCGACACTTTGGTCCTTTCTTACCTCTGACAAACAGTTAAATTTTATATAATAAACCGCATGAATCAGTGATCCGGTTCATGGGTGTACAGTTTACCATTGAATTAGCGTTCAAGATTCGCACCTTTCATGTTGAAAAATATTTGATACACGCAAGATATCAACACCGAAAAGAGCTACGTCATGACACTCAAAAACCGTCTGGCGTGCCTATAAATTGTGCGAAGCTTTGGGGCACTATTCAAAAATAGCCTTACATCTCATGAACTTAACGTTCACTGACTCAGCTAATAGAGTCACTATTAATGATTAGAATGCTAATAAACGCAACTCAACAAGAAGAGTTGCGCGTTGCACTAGTGGATGGGCAGCGTCTGTATGATCTTGATATCGAATCGGGTTCGCGTGAACAAAAGAAAGCGAACATCTACAAAGGTAAAATCACACGTATCGAGCCTAGCCTAGAGGCTGCGTTTGTGGACTACGGCGCTGAGCGTCACGGTTTCCTCCCTCTTAAAGAAATCTCCAAGACGTATTTTTCTAAAAAAGGTAACCACGACGGCCGCCTTAACATCAAAGACGTACTGACCGAAGGCCAAGAAGTCATTGTCCAAGTCGACAAAGAAGAGCGTGGCAACAAAGGTGCGGCGTTAACAACATTTGTCAGCTTAGCCGGTCGCTACCTAGTCTTGATGCCAAACAATCCACGTGCAGGTGGCATTTCTCGTCGTATCGACGGCGATGATCGCACCCAGTTAAAAGAAGCCATGTCCGGTCTTGAAGTGCCTGACAACGGTGGCCTTATTGTTCGCACCGCAGGTGTGGGTCGCTCAACGGAAGAGTTACAGTGGGACTTAGACTACCTACAAACACTTTGGGACTCGATCACTAAGGCGGCTGCAGAACGTCCAGCCCCATTCTTGATTTACCAAGAGAGCAACATCGTTATCCGCGCGATTCGTGACTATCTACGCGATGATATCGGTGAAGTCTTGATCGACGAAAAGAACGTTTACCAAGACGCACTAAACTTCGTCATGCAGGTGATGCCGCACTTTAAGAACCGCATCAAACTATACACTGAACCAACTCCGCTATTTAACCGCTTCCAGATCGAGACACAAATCGAGACAGCGTTCCAGCGTGAGGTTCGCCTACCATCTGGCGGCTCGATCGTAATCGACCCAACCGAAGCACTGGTTTCTATCGACATCAACTCGGCGCGCGCCACCAAAGGCGGCGACATCGAAGAAACTGCACTACAGACCAACCTAGAAGCAGCAGACGAAATCGCTCGTCAATTGCGCCTACGTGATATCGGCGGCCTAGTTGTTATCGACTTCATCGACATGACACCTGTACGCAACCAAAAAGAAGTGGAAAATCGCATGAAGACGGCACTAGAAGCCGATCGTGCGCGCGTACAAATTGGTCGCATTTCCCGCTTTGGTTTGCTTGAAATGTCGCGCCAGCGTCTACGCCCTTCTCTAGGCGAGACCAGCGGTATTGTTTGCCCGCGCTGTAATGGCCAAGGGTTCATTCGTGATGTCGAATCGCTTGCCCTATCCGTACTACGTTTGATCGAAGAAGAATGCGCTAAAGAACGCACCGCGCAAATTCGCGCTATCTTACCCGTGTCTGTTGCAACCTTCCTACTAAACGAAAAGCGCACCAATATTGCTAAGATCGAAAAACGTAATCACGTACACATCATCTTGGTACCTAACCCACACATGGAAACGCCACACTTCAGTGTTGAGCGCATTCGTGATGACAACGCCGTGATCGAACAAGATGACAGCAGCTACGATCTAGTGGACGCACCAGAGCAGCCACCTTACGAGCCACGTCAGGCCGGTGAAAAAGCACGTCCGCAAGCGGCCGTTACCAGTATCGCTCCAGCGTCTCCAGCGCCGGCACCAAGCGAAGTCGAAGCACCAAAAGCAACAGAGAAAAAGCCTGGCCTATTCAAACGCCTGTTGAATGCTCTCTTTGGCAGCAACGAAACGGCTGAAACCGCACCAGCCACGACACCAGACAGCCAAAAATCAGCGACTAGCAACAGCCAGCGCCAAGGTGATAAAAAACCGAATCGCAATCAACGCAACCGTCGCCCAGCGAAACCGCAAAACAAAGAGCAGTCTGAGTCACGTTCAAACCAGAACAAAGACCAGAACCAAAACTCTGAGCGCACTAACCAAGCACAAGGCGACAAGCAGAAGCCGAAATCGACGCGTCAGTCACGTCGCGCTCAAGCGGAAGCACAAAGCCAGCCTAAAGCGAACCAAGACAACGCAAATAAAGAGTCGAATCAAAAGTCTGCCAACGCTAGCAACAACAATGCTAATAAAGACAAACCAACTCGCAACAAGCAACGTGACAACAAGTCACAGCAAGACGAGTCAGGTCAGGCTAAAGGCAACAACGCGCCGAAGGTAAAACCTCGCCGTGAAGAGCCAGAAGTCAAAGAGCGTCAGCGTGACCGTAACGACAATAAACGCCGTAACGGCAAACTGAAGGATGAAGCTGAACTTGCTCAACAACAGCAAGCCGCTGAAGCTGAGGCACAAGCAGCACAAGAACAAGCTGCCAAAGCCGAGCAAGAAGCAAATGACGCGAATCCAATTGATGCCAACACAGGTGAACGCAAGCCACGTCGCTCACGCCGCTCACGTCGTAGCAACAACAAGCAAGACGACAATAAAGGCAACAATGAAGTAGAGACAGCATCAACTGACAACACTTCTGCAAAGCCTGAGCAAGCACCTGCATCAAGCGCAACTGAGACAGCCGCGACTAGCGCTTCTACTGACGCTGCGCAGCAGACCACTGAGTCAACGCCTGAAGCCAAGAAAGCTGCACAGCAAGCCTCTGAAAGCCCAGCTGTTGAAACCGCTGACACTGACACAACGTCTGATACTCAGACTGAGCCAAGCAGCAGTAAAACAGCTAGTGAAGAACAGTCTGCTCCAGAGCAAGCTGATAGCACACAAGAAAAAGCTGAGAAACCGAAAATGTCGGTTAAAGCGAGTCTAAGTGAGACACCAGCAAACAGTGATGACGCTCAAGCTGAGCAAACTACTGACCGCGTAGAAGAAAGTGAGAAATCAGACTCTGAATCGGCATCTGCCTCTTCAGAAACTGCCGAAACAACTGAAATCAAACCAGAGCCAAATCACTCTGAGACTGAAACTTCTACTGAAGCAGAGGCGTCAGATGAGGCAGCAAGCACACAAGCAAGTGACTCAGTATCAGAAAATTCTGTTACTGAAACTGCTGTGAAGCCTGAGTCGTCGGACGAGACTCCAGCTAAGACGCATCAAGCACCTGCCTCAAGCGAACCTGAAGCAACTGTTACGACAGAACCAGTGGTTGATCAGGGAACTGATGACAGTATTGCGGCACCATCTGAGCCGACCACAGCTGACCATGTGTCAACTACGTCTGAGCCAGAGCGTAAAGTGCGTCAGCCTCGTGTAGCACGCGGCCGCAGCAAGGCCAAACCAGCCGACAGCAGCAAAGCAGCCGTACAATTGCCGCAAGCCTTGATTGAGCAACAAGAGAAAGCTAAGCAAGAACTGATGGCAAAACGCGAGCAAGCCGCACAAGAGCGCCGTCAGCGTCGTTCTGGTCGCGTCAAAAATGACCCTCGCCTAGTGCGCGAAGCGGATACATCAGGCTCTGATAAAGAGCAAACAGAAGCCGCATCTGAGTAAATTAGACCTAGGGAGGAGCCCACTCCTCCCTAATGTTCTAACCTCAGATGACACAAAAAAAGCCAACCTATAAGGTTGGCTTTTTTATACCTACTGTTCGTCCTATTTAGCTCAGACCGAAATGGACTCCACTTCTTTTGCAAGACCATCAGCCCAGTAAGCTAAAGCAACCTGCGCCTCTTTAGACCCGGTCGACAGTAAACTCAAGCTACCTAACCGATCCGCTGACAAACATGGCTCACCTTGGGCCTGCAATAATCTAAGCACCTGAGCCGTCACACCTTTGCTGGGCTCGACAATGTTAACGCCTGGTAGCCGCCTAACAAACGCCTCAACAATCAAAGGATAGTGCGTACAAGCTAACACCAGCGCATCAGACTCATGCGCTAACACGCCCGCACAGATAGCCTGCACTTCTTGCTCAAGACTCGCCTCTGACATTGGCATTTGATCGATCAGAGACGCTAAGCAAGCACTGGCTACAATGGCCACTTCACTGTCTGCGCGCCATGTGTCTATTAAATCAATCAAGCGCGCGCTTTGAGCAGTGGTCGGTGTCGCCAAAACGGTTACACGCTTACGTTGACTCACACTGCAAGCAGGTTTCACCGCCGGCTCAACACCAACCACAGGTATCGTTAGGTGTTCGCGTAAGTACTGGATACCTGCCACGGTGGCCGTATTACATGCGACCACCATCATTTGACAACCTTGTGCCATAAAGAATTGACCAATCGCCACCAAACGCTGCTGTATGGTGCTTGGGGTTAAATCGCCATAAGGTGCGTAGGCTTGATCCGCCACATACAGAAGATCGGCATGCGGAAGCGCCTGATGGATCGAACGTAAGATACTAAGCCCTCCCGCCCCAGAATCCATAATGCCAATTTTTACTGACACGAAGGTGCTCCTAGCAGCACAGGCTCACGCTCTAATGACACACCAAAGGTGGCGTAAATACTCTGCTTGATATCTGCTTCGAGCTGACATAAACCATCCGCGCGTCGGTCTGCGTAGTTCACTAATACCAAGGCCTGCTTGTCATACACACCAACATTACCTTGGCGATGCCCTTTCCAGCCGGCTTTATCGTTGAGCCAGCCGGCCGCCAACTTCCAGCCATCACCATGAGCAAACGCCACTAAATCTGGGAATCGTTGCTTGAGTTCAGCGTACTGCGTCGCAGTAACAATCGGATTTTTGAAAAAGCTGCCGGCATTTGCCAAAACATCAGGATTGGGCAACTTGGATTGTCGCACCTGACAAACCGTATCAAACACCTCGGAAATGGAAGCATTTTGCGATAAAAATTTATTAAGACCACCATAGGCAAGCTTTGGCTGACCCTCTTTCGTCAGGCGTAAACAGATATCAACAATAATGTAACGCTCTTTCCAAGCATGCTTGAAGTGTGACTCGCGATAATCAAAACCACACTCATGCGCCAAAATCGTCACAAACTCTCCCGTCTCACGGTCTAGCGCCGTGACTGACTCGAGCACATCTTTAATTTCAACCCCATAGGCGCCGATATTTTGCACGGGGGCCGCACCGGCAGTTCCAGGAATCAAGGCTAGATTTTCAATCCCCCAAAGACCCTGTTCAACAGCCCAGCTCACGCACTCATGCCAGTTCATACCAGCACCGAAACGAACGGACACATGCGTTGCATGATCAAGTATTTGACAGCCTTGAAGGCGATTAACAATCACCAAGCCAGAGACATTGCCCTGCAGCAACAGGTTGCTACCACCGCCAAGGCAGGTGATCGGCAAATTATGATCATTGGCCCAAGTCACCGCCTCAAGCAACTGTTCACGGCTTTCTACCCGCGCTAAATACTCGGCGTTATAGTCAAATCGAAAAGTATTATAGGAATATAACGAGGCCTGCACCTCGACTTCCTGTGGCAGATTAGACATCTGAAATATTCACTTAGTTAAGTTAGCGACGAAGTCTTCGGCGATTTCAAACAGTTGCTCACGCATACTGGCAAACCCTGAGTCGCCACCATAGTAAGGATCGTCTACTTCACCAAAATTGACGCCATCACGGTAACGACCAAACATCACCACTTTGGCACGACAATTAGCGGGCTTGAGCCGTTTTAAATTAGCTAGGTTTTCACTGTCCATGGCCAAGATCCAATCAAACTGATCAAAATCGTCTTGTGCCACTTGTCGAGCACGCTGATGAGTAATATCTAAACCGACCTCATTGAGCGCTTTAATGGAACGCTTATCAGGCTGTTTACCAATGTGGTAGGCTGCGGTACCCGCCGAATCAAGCTCTAAAGCAACACCTTGCTGATCAGCGACATGTTGCAAAATACCTTGCGCTGCAGGTGAACGGCAGATGTTACCTAAACAAACGGTTAGGACTTTCATTTATTTAGCGCTGTCGTCAAGACGCTCTTCGGCACTCAAAGTTCGCGCCTCACTCTCCAACAAAACCGGAATACCATCACGCACTGGGTAAGCCATGCCGCCGACTTTACTAATTAACTCAGTACCTTCTTCGTTTAGCGAAAGCGGTGCTTTAGTCACAGGGCAAACTAAAATATCTAGTAGTGTTTTATTCATATGCTTGTTTCTTCTTCACAATAGTGTGTAATTTTTCAATCAGTGGGGCAGTAAAACTGTCTGGCAACGGAAGTTTAGCCGCCACAAACCACCAATCATCTTCTGGCTTAGCAAACGCCTCAACTTTAACCGCATCTTTTTCCGTCATCACCACACGCTTAGCGTCACTTAGATCTGATCTGGTGTAATCATGATGATCTGAATATAAAAGCTGTTCAGCATCTGGACTCAAGCCATGCTGCTTAAGCGACTGCAGAAAACGCTGGGGATTACCGATACCCGCGACAACTTGCCATGAAGGTTGCGCCAAGATCTGCAGTGGCATAGTTTGCTGTGAATCAGCCACCTTACGCAGCTCGCTTAACTCCAACGGCGCACAAAAGCTCGGCGTCGCTAGCTTCAGCGGAAATTGTTCACCAATGGCAAAGGCAAAATCCACTTCTTCAAGCCGTTCAGCTGGTTCACGTAACGGCCCGACGGGTAATAACTGTCGATTGCCTAAGCCGCGCTGCGCATCCACCATCACGATTTCGATATCTCGATCCATGGCGTAATGCTGCAGGCCATCGTCACTGATGATGACATCGACTTGCTGAGTATTCTCAAGTAGCTTAATCGCCTCAACACGCTTGGGCGCTACCGCGACAGGGCAGCTCGCCCGGCGCGACAACATTAACGGCTCATCCCCTACAGCCAGCGCTTCATCAGTTGGGGTAACCAAGACTGCATCTTGCTGCTGACGCTTATGACCACGCGTTACAATACCTGGCGAAAACCCATGCAACTTTAACAACTCAACCAAGGCTAACACCATTGGCGACTTACCAGTACCGCCCACGGAAATATTGCCGACGACAATCACAGGCACACTGGCTTGATAGCTTTGCGTTTGGCGGTGGTGCAAATATTGTCGACGTTTACGCTTTACGTAAGAGTTACTTAACAGTAACAGAGGCGCTAGCCCCCAAGTCCAACCAAAAGGCTGATACCAAGCATCAGTAAAGCGTTTTTCTAGACTCACGGCGCATCTTCTTTTTGGGCAGTGTGCGCCAGCTTAGTAATGCCAAGCTGTGCCGCGGCATCATACACTCGCATGACCATTTCGTAGGAAGCATTGGCGTCCGCAGTAATAATCAAAGGTCGCTCAAAGTTACCATCAAAGGTTTGTTGAAGCCCTTGAACCAGTGTATCAATACGCTCGTTGATGAGCGTTTGACCATTAATCACAAACTGACCATCTTGGCTAATGGTTACTTCAACGGGATCCTGAGAAACGATCGAGGCAGCACCGCTGCTCGCTGTGGGCAGATCAATGGTCAAATCCGTGGTTTGCTTAAACGTGGTACTCACCATAAAGAAGATCAACAACAAAAACACCACATCGATTAAGGGTGTTAAATTGATGTTAACCTCTTCGATTTTCTGTCTACGAAATTTCAACGAAGCACCCACCTATTCTTTGCCATCGGCATTCAAGACATCGATCAGCTTAGTCGATTGTTGCTCCATGTTGACTACCAACTCATCAATACGGCGCGCAAAATAACGGTGAAACACTAGCGCTGGAATCGCCACGGCCAAACCAGCAGCCGTAGTCAGTAGGGCTTCAGAGATACCACCCGCTAAAAGTTGAGTATTACCCGCTCCCTGCTCCATCAACACATTAAAGACCTTAATCATGCCGACCACGGTGCCCAACAAACCGATTAACGGTGCAATAGCAGCGATGGTTCCCAGCGTGCTCATAAAGCGCTCTAATTCATGAATCACATGGTTCGCGGCTTCTTGAATGCTTTCTTTCATCGCACGACGACCATGCTTCGAATTCAACAATCCAGCAGCAAAAATAAAACTTAAGCCAGACTGAGCCTGCATACTGCGAATGTAGTCCAAGGTCATACGATCTTCACGAAGACGCGTCATCACATCAGACAGTAAAGATCTCGGCGCCACACGATTGCCTCTAAGTGTCCAAAAGCGCTCCAAGACGATCGCAAGGGTAAGAATAGAACACAACAGCAGTGGCCACATAAACACACCACCTGATTTAAAAAACTCTAGCACCGAGACCTCCTTTATCAAACTGAGCTTAATTTAACACACTCTCTAAAGATTCTGCATGCTCGCAAGCAACTGTTTTCAGAAGATTTAATAACTGATAACAATTCGACGACTGAACTCGCCATTGCGTCTGATTTCGATATAAAAGGATCTGCTCTCCCTCAGCAACTTCAAGCACTACCACACCCAGAGCGCGTAGACGCACCGCGTCTTTATGACCTTCACTTAGTAAGGCAAAGGACCAATCTTGTTGTAACGCCAAATGCCCAATATCCTTTGCCCTTGGATTAAAAAGCCCCACGTGCCCATCTATCGTTTGCCTCACAACGGGCTGCAGCCCTGACCGGGAAGACTGTTGCACAAATTGATGGCCATAACGCTGCCACTGGAACTCAGGCGTAGGCGCTATATTCATCAGCGACGCCACCACACAAGCGCCGATCAGCAGTAGCCAAGCATTTCGCAACGGCAACCACAAAACACCTGCTAAGGCCAAGACAATACACACCAGCTTGAGGCCTGCCGCAACATTGGAACGCAGCAACACATCCGGAGCATAAAACAATACTGGCTCGATATAGGAAAACCCCCACATCAATACAAAGTCCAGCCAACTGTAGAGCCACACCGTGCCAAAAAGGTTGGCCTCAGCCAAAGACGCCAAGCTGACAGGAAACCAGACAAATGCCACGAACGGCACCAGTAATAAATTGATAAAGAGTGTTAACGAGCTCAAATAGCCCTGCCACCCGAGGGTAAACAGCAGTGCAAACACCGACAGCAGTGCTTGCAAATAAAGCCCTTTGCCAAGCTTAGGCAATTTAGATACACACAACACTAACAACCCAACAAAACCAAACGATAGCCAGAATGAGGCATCAATCAGTCGCCCAGGCCACATGATGAGCATCAACCAAGCACAGCTCAGTAAAATTTGACCTAAGCTGATTTTGTGAAACAACACTCTTAGACTCATAAAACAAAGTGCCATTAATGCCGCTCGCACAGCTGGCTCTCCCGCACCACTCCACTGGGCATAGACAAAGCAAGCGGGTACCGCCGCCCACCATTCGAGCACCACGCGTCGGCCGCAATAGCGATATACACTCGGCCACAGCCACCATACGCCACGCACGACACACAGTGCTAACAAACACACAAAGCCCACATGCAAACCCGAGACAACAAATAAATGCGTAATCCCTAGATAATTCACCCACCATTGGTCGCGCTGATCCCACTGAGTACGCTCACCTTTTATGATCGAATAGGCAAAGCGCCAGCTAGCAAACTGCGACAACCGACTCTGCGCATCAGACATCGTCGTCATATTTTTAGGAATAGCATTGGCGTAGCCTAATGCATCAACTCCCTTGCCATAAGCAAAGCGGGCTAAGCGTGAGCCCTGTAGATCCGCTAATGTGAGCGTCACGCTAATGCTTTGCGCTTGGTTAAAGGACCTTCCTGCATCACAAGGCGTAAGATAAAGATCGCGGCGCTGCGCTTTGATCAAGACATAGTTAAGATTGGCTTCAGACGGACCAATAAAGCATTGATGCGATGGCAACCAGTCCACTTTATAAGTGGGCGCTAGCGCTAGTGATTTATTCTGCCAGGGCTGATGAAGAAGAAGGGAAACTAAGGAAATGCTAATAAATAACAGAGCAAGCCATCGCTTATGCACCATTTGATAGAGACATAGCAACAGTATGCAAGTAGAATAAAGCCATCTATAGGGCGACGGCACTAAAACCGCAGCCACGATTATGCAAACATTTATAAGCAGCATAGGACCTCCGTGTCCTGATGTAGCCAAAGTAGTTTTTATGCCTAAGCGTTATCTAAAAAAGTTGATCCCTCACCCTGAGACCTTAAAGCAAAATAAGGCCCTCAAGATACTGGGATCGCAAATTTATGAAGCCGACCTCTGGCATCTTTCAAGACGCTCTGTCGCAAAAGCTTTTTGGAATGGTATTTTTTGGGCAGCCTTGCCGATGCCATTCCAAATGGTTGCTGCTGCGCTTTTTGCCATACCGTTGCGCGCCAACATTCCTCTATCGATCGCACTAGTTTGGGTCACCAACCCTCTTACCATGCCCTTGGTGTTTTACGTCAATTACTTGATTGGTACATGGATCATTGGCAACGGTATCGATTCTGAATTCCAATTATCGGTGGAATGGATCTGGGGCCAAATGGAGCACATCTGGATACCACTTTATGTGGGTTCTACCGTCGCTGGCTTTGTATTAGGCGGCTTAGCCTACGCTGCTATCCTGCTACTTTGGCGACTCCATGTCATTAAGCGCTGGCAGCAACGTAAGCGTCGCCCTAAAAATCACTCCACTTGATGCAGAGTTTTATGCTGTAAGCGATAGGCTCGATCCATCCAAGATAACATCTTCTCATCATGAGTGACGATCAAAAAGGCCATTTGCTTTTCTTGCTTCAATCGAACAATCAGCTCTTGAATCTCTTTCGACGTCGTTTCATCTAGGTTACCAGTCGGCTCGTCCATCAAGACACACACTGGATCATTTGCCAGAGCGCGAGCAATCGCCACACGCTGACGCTCTCCACCTGAAAGCTTAGCAGGGCGATGAGACAAGCGCTCACCTAAGCCCACATCTTGCAGCAGAGAGGTAGCCACCTGCTTTGACTCTGCACGGCTTTTGTTGGCGATCAACAAAGGCATCATCACATTTTCCAAAGCACTAAACTCCGGCAATAGATGGTGAAACTGATAGACAAACCCAAGCTGCTGATTACGCAGGCGTGAGCGCTTTGCATCTTTGACACCAAACCAAGCTTGATCACTGATCAACACCTGCCCTGCTGTTGCACGATCAAGACCCGCCAGCAAATTCAATAAGGTTGTCTTACCCGAGCCTGAGCTACCAACGATAGCAACGGCTTCACCTTTAAATAATTCGAAATTAATATTTTCAAACACACTGACATCAAGCTTACCATCACGATATTGCTTGCTCAGCGCTTCACTGCGCAACACTGCATTATTCATAGCGCAAAGCCTCCGCTGGATCCACTTTAGAGGCACGCCACGCTGGGTAAAGCGTCGCCAATACCGTCATAATAAAGGCCGCCGATACAATAAAACGTACATCGGACCATTCAAGCTGAGATGGCAAATAGTTGATAAAGTACACATCACCACTTAAGAACTGAATGCCCAAAGCCGTCTCAAGCCAAGCGATCGCATCGCTGACATTTAGCGCCGCTGTGACACCCAACACCAAGCCAATCGTGGTGCCTAAAAGGCCAATAAAAATACCTTGCACAACAAACACCGACATTACTTGGCGAGATGTGAGTCCCATGGTGCGTAAAATCGCAATGTCAGTACGCTTATCCGTCACCACCATGACTAGAGTCGATACAATGTTAAATGCCGCCACCGCAACGATCAGCAACAACAACAAACCAATCATGGTCTTTTCCATTTTAATAGCTTGGAACAAATTGCCGTGCGTGCGTGTCCAGTCACTGACCTTGTTTTGTCCAGGAATCGCTCGCGCGATATCCCAAATACGGTTAGGCGCCTCAAACAAGTCGTCAAAAGCAATACGTAAAGCTTCCACATCGTTAGGCTGATAACGCTTTAGACGTGCTGCGTCTTGGATATGAATGTAAGCAAGACTGGAATCTAACTCCGCCCCCACTTTAAACGTACCCACCAAGGTAAAGCGCTTCAATGTCGGTGTAATACCGGCAATGGAGACATTCGCCTTAGGCATTAAAGCGGTGACTTTATCGCCAACGCGCACACCTAGCATACGCGCCAACTGCTCACCTAAAACAATACCAAATTGCCCAGGCTGAAGATCACCCAAGGCCCCAGAGGTCATATGATTAGGCAAAATAGAAACTTGCGCTTCTTGGCTTGGCTCGATGCCGTTGAGTAGAGCGCCATGCACACCACGCTGAGACTGAAACATCACTTGCGCTTGGATATGCGGCGCCACGGCTTTGACACCTGGCATAGTGCTCACCTGATCTGCGGTTGCAGACCAATCCACTAAGGTCGGATCCCCCCACACAGTGGCATGGGGCACCATACCCAAAATACGCTCACGCAACTCGCGGTCAAAGCCATTCATCACCGATAGGACTGTGATCAAAACGGCCACACCTAAGGCAATCCCTGCAATTGACGAAAAGCTGATAAAAGAAATGAAATGATTGGCACGTTTCGCACGCGCGTAGCGCAAGCCAATCTTAACAGGCAGTAGATTCATTAAAGCATTCATCCATAACAAAGAAGGGGCTTAAAGCCCCTTCTAGTACAACGTCAGTAATTACGCATCAAAGTCGATACCGATACGACGTCCAACATCTTCATAGGCTTCGATCACACCACCAAGACCTTGGCGGAAGCGGTCTTTGTCCAATTTTTCTTTAGTTTGCGCATCCCATAGGCGACAGCCATCTGGAGAGAACTCATCACCAAGCACCACTTCACCCTTGTACAAACCGAATTCAAGCTTGTAATCGACAAGGATCATGCCGCCACTGGCAAACAATGCTTTCAGCACGTCATTGACCTTGTAAGTAAGTTCTTTAGCTTTAGCAAGGTGTGCAGGCTCAGCCCAACCGAATGATTCAACGTGAGATTCGTTGATCATAGGATCACCTAAGGCATCGTTTTTAAGGAAAAGTTCAAACGTTGGCGGTGTCAGCTCTAAGCCTTCTTCAACGCCTAAACGACGACAAAGGCTACCCGCAGCAACGTTACGCACGACACACTCAACTGGCATCATCTCAAGGCATTTCACCAATGATTCGTTATCACTTAGCAGCGCTTCGAAGTGAGTTGGAATACCCGCTTCCTGCAGCTTAGACATAATGAATGCATTAAATTTGTTGTTTACCATGCCTTTACGGTCAAGTTGCTCAACTTTTTTACCGTCAAATGCAGAGGTGTCATCGCGGAATACTAGAACCATTTTATCAGGATCATCGGTGCGAAATACCGATTTTGCTTTGCCTGCGTATAGCTCTTGTCGTTTTTCCATTAGGAGAGTCTCCAAAATTCAATTCTGTAAGGGGATTTGTTACTTCGCTAGGCGCGAAAAAATTCGGTACGAAGTCAGTTTCGGATAATCCGTCGCTGAAGTATCAACCGTTAAAAAGTAGCCTTGCTGCTGGCGTACAATGCTGTAGGGGTAGCTGCGAGCACTCCATTCAACATCATCAAGGTTACGGCGTCGTACGTTAAACAACTTAATACCGTCCTCACCTTCAGCAGATTTAACTGGCAGGTTAAAATCAATAATGTCACCCACTTTAGCTAATTGCTCGGCAGGCACAACACTGATCTCTTGATTGTTATCACCTGTTAAAAATACGCCATCAGAGTTGCCAATGTAGGCTTCAAAAGAACGCTCTGAAAAACGGTTGCCTAGATTAAACGCAAGCTCACCATTGCTGCGCATCCACACAGGAGAGTTTTCATTAAGTGGGCGATTGACGTTGCTTTGATCAGACAACAGCACACGTGACACCTTGATCTCACTGGCAAACGTCGTCCACATATCAACGATCAAGCTAGCGAAACGATCCGATTTGTCTAGATTAACGGGGGATTCAGAACCGTCTTTAATCGACACTACTTGGATATTGGCTTGTGTCATCAAATTCTGTTCATCAAAGTCGATGACAAAACGGTATTTAGGTGTTTCAAGCTTGGTCACTACATACCAAACTTTTTTCAATGTCCCCTGCTCTTCCAGAGAAAAAGCGGAAGTAGATAAGCCATTGTCGCTTACTTGAAGCTCAATCTCAGCATCGTGAGCGGCCGCCATCTGCGTCAGATAGTCAGACATAAGTGTACGCGATTGCTCGATATCTAACGGCAATTGCAGCACAGCTTGCTGAGCACTCAGGCGTAAAGGTGCATACGCTAATGGCTGGAATGAAAGCGGCGCTCTAGGTGCTTCAAACTCGCCTTTGGCAGTCAAATCACCAATACGATCTTCATTAGGGATAACAAGCTTATCGCGAGTGGGTTGAGCATCATTCGGCAGCTGCAAGGTTACATCACTTGCTTCTGACTCTTGGTAGTCCAGACCATGATCGGTCAACATACTAGTACAGCCACTCAACAGGCCAAGCGCGATGACACCGCTTACAATCTTAAGGTTATGTTGTTTCATACCATTAGCCCTTAATTCCAGAATCTTTGAGCGCTTTAAGCACTGTCTCATGATACTGATCTGATAAATCAGTCAGTGGTAAACGAATTTTTTGCTCACATAGGCCAATTTGCGCTGCCGCCCACTTCACTGGAATTGGGTTTGGCTCAACGAACAACCCCGAATGCAAAGGCGCAATCGTTTGGTCGACTTTATGGGCTGCATCTGCATCACCAGCGATAGCTAGTTCAGCAGCTTGCGCAACGGCTTGTGGTGCAATGTTTGCTGTCACCGAAATGTTGCCTTTGCCACCCAACAGCATCAAATCAACCGCCGTTGGATCGTCACCAGAATACACAGCAAAATCATCAGGTGTACGTTCAATTAAGTCTTTGCCACGCACTAGATCACCGGTCGCATCTTTAATACCCACGATATTGGCAATGCCACATAAACGCAATACGGTATCATTGCTCATATCTGCAACCGTACGGCCTGGTACGTTGTAAAGAATTTGCGGAATGTCTACCGCCTCAGCAATGGCTTTAAAGTGCTGGTACATACCTTCTTGGGTTGGGCGGTTGTAGTATGGCACGACCAACAAACACGCATCGGCACCAGCATCTTTAGCACGCTGTGTCAGATCAATGGCTTCATGGGTCGAGTTAGCGCCCGTACCTGCGATAACAGGGATACGACCATTGACCGTTTGCACCACTTGGCGGATCACATCCGCGTGCTCATCATAGGTTAATGTGGCCGACTCACCCGTTGTTCCCACGGCAACGATACCGTGTGTACCTGAAGCGATATGGTGCTCGATTAGCGCGTCCAGCTTCGGCTTATCGATGTGACCATCTTGTGTCATAGGGGTGATAAGCGCAACTAAGCTTCCAGTGATCATCAGTACATCTCCACATTAAATTAAGCGTGCATAGTCTACCGCTCACGTTTGCCCTATACAACACAACAAGCTCGCAATATTTAGTCGCAATGGCTTCTAGAGTAAACTATTCGGCTTTTCATTGCGTAAACATTGTAAAATTAAGACATCAAACAAAACTGGAGTACACCATGAGCCTAACCATCGGACAACCAGCCCCTGATTTCGAATCCAAAGACCAAGACGGCAACCCGATTAAATTGAGCGATTTTCGTGGCAAAAAAGTCATCTTATACTTCTATCCAAAGGACTCAACACCTGGCTGCACCGCACAGGCCTGTAACTTACGTGACCATTACCAAGAGCTTACTGATGCAGGCTACGTCGTACTGGGCATCAGCCCAGACAGCGAAAAACGCCACCAAAACTTCATTAAGAAACAAGAACTGCCTTTTACACTGATTTCGGATGAAGACAAATCCGTACACGAACTGTACGGCACCTGGCAGCTGAAGAAGTTTATGGGCAAAGAATACATGGGCACCGTGCGCACTACTTTCATCATCGACGAATCGGGCAACCTTGAAAACATCATTGAAAAAGTAAAAACAAAAGAGCACGCAGCACAGATTTTATAATAAAAAGGCCCAGCAAATAGCATTGCTGGGCCTTCAGTTCTCACATCTATGAACGGTCAGGTGGGTGGCATCAAAGGCTGCGGATGCACCTTAGGCCAAGCATTGATAATCGCTTTCACCAAGGTGGCTAACGGAATAGCAAAGAACACGCCCCAGAAGCCCCAAACACCCCCAAAAAAGACCACCGCCACAATAATCGCCAATGGGTGCAAGTTAACCGCTTCAGAGAACAAGAACGGTACCAACACATTGCCATCCAATCCCTGAATCACCATATACGCCACACATACATACCAAAATTCATTCGAGACACCAAACTGGTAAAAAGCCACCAATACAACCGGTATAGTCACCGCCGCAGCACCAATGTAAGGCACCAGCACAGATAAGCCCACCAACAGCGCTAACAAAGCAGAATAGCGCAAATCGAAAAACCAGAAAGTAACAAACGTTACTAAGCCTACCACCAACATCTCTATCACTTTACCGCGAATGTAGTTGGCAATTTGATCATTCATTTCATGTGCTACATTGCGAATCATACGTCGCTCTTTAGGCAGCCAAGAAGTCATATAAGCAACGATTTTGTTCTGATCCTTCATGATGAAAAACATCACTAAGGGCACTAACACTAAATACAACAACAAGGAAAACAACGATGGGATACTGGTCAAAGAATAGGACAGCAACCATTGCCCGACTGTAGCGGCCTCAGCCGCCAGTAAATCACTCACCTCATCCACCGCCGACTGACTAATATAATTAGAATGTTCAGCAGCCAACGCTTGCACAAAAAATTGTATTTCACCGAACATTCGCGGCAAGTCATTGGCAAATCGCACAGCCTGCTTCCAAACAATCGGCACCGTGACACCGATAAATGCCCCACAAACCGTAATAAAACTCAAAAATACCAGCGTCACCGCCAGATTGTGCGACACACCCACTTTTTTAAGGCGCGCAATCGCCCCTTGTAACAAAAACACAAACACTACAGCAATAAAGACAGGCGCCAACACGCCACCCCAGAATGCCACCACCAACAGCGTAGCGAACAGCAACAAAATAAAAATCACCACTTCTTCATTCGAGAAGTAGCGCTTCATTAAATCATCTAGTATGCGAATCATGACTCAAGCTCTTGTTTAGCAATGACAAAATAAAAACTCCCTTCACTCTCACCTTGCTCAAGCAAAGGCAGACCAACCAAATCAAGGTAATGAGGGATATCTCGCAAAGACCCTGCGTCGGTTGCATAGACACAGATAACGTCTCCTGATGACATTTTGGCGAGCGCCAACTTTAATTTTAACAATGGCATTGGGCAACGCTCTTCTCTGGCGTCTAGGATTACGTCATACTGCTGTACTTCAGACATATTTAATCTCGCTTAAAAATCTAGGCCTTTATGAGACATTTTTTTTCACCAATCAGCAAGCTACTGAGCACATTAATATTGCTAACCGCTTGCCTACCAGCAAACAGCTACAACGATTTAAGCTTGCCGGATTTTACACGCCATCAAAATGAGCGCAGTCTCTCCAATAATGGTTACTTACTTGGACAGTTTTGGTTCCGCAAAATAAGTGGTAGCAATGGCTTAATCGAATACCCCCCTGCCTACAACTATCTGCGCCAGGCGGCCTCTGAAGTATTACCGCAAACCGGACTCAACAATAAGACACTGGAGTTGGCTCTACTTAATAGCCGACAAACTAACGCCTTCGTCATTCCTGGCAACCATTTATTCTTATATTCGGATATTTTGCGCATCATTCCTAACGAAGCAACGCTGATGGGACTACTTGCCCACGAGATCGCACACTTAGAGCTCAACCACTATGAGCGCTCAATTGAGAATCGTAAAAATGAACAAGGCAAGGCCATCATGATGCTGCTGGCCGGACTGGCAGCTTCCGCCTCAGGAGATGGCGAAGCGACATCCGCTTTATGGCTTGGCGGCATGGCGAACCAACAGGAAAACTTATTGCGCTACTCCCGCGCTCACGAACACGAAGCTGACCGCCGTGGTCGCGAGCTACTAGAGCGTAGTGGACTTCCCATTACCGGCATGAGCGAGCTGCTCGGCGCGCTTTCGCGTCAAGCTCGTGGTTCAAACTTCCCTGAATACCTATCCACTCACCCACTGCCGCAAAATCGCCTCAGCGACACGCTAAACGGCCAGCAAAATCAATCAGTGTTATTTCAACCTTCTTCCGATGGCTTTCAGTATTTCAGAGCCAGTGTGCTGGCGTATCGCGCTGCCCTCGAGGACAGCCAGGCGAAGCAATTATTGCAACGCAATATCAGCGATGCCAACGAATTTTATTATGCTCATGCCTTAGCGCTGGTATTAAATCACTACCCAGAACAAGCGCAAGCCGAACTGGATAAGGTCCAAGACAGCAATGATTTCATCGATTATTTGGCCGTGATTATCGCCTTAAGTAACAACCAAGTAGAGCAAGCAGATGCCATCACGAAACGTCGCTTGGCATTGAATCCAAGTGATCTCACCTTTCGCTACTTATCAGGGCAAGTTAGCCAAACTGGGAATTATTTACGCGTCAACAATGACATGCTTGGTTATGAGCAGCGCATGGTCTATCGCCACAACATCGCCATCGCCCGTCAACGGGGCAATGACTCCTACGCTCTGTATTATCATGCACTACTTGAATTTGCCCGCGGTAATGAGCGCTCAGCCATGCACCTAATCAAGCGCGCCGAACGTGAAAGCTCAGGCGAGCAACAACAAGAGATTCACCTAAAACAGCAACAGCTTGAACAGCTGATGGACGCACAGAAAGCCGAGTCCCTTGAATAACACCTTGCCCATGGGTGAACAACAACCATAAAAAAAGCAGCCGAGGCTGCTTTTTTAGATATTGGCACAAGACAAACTTACGACTTTTTAAAGTCCAGCATGCGCTGTAATGGCTTAAGCGCCTTGACGCGCACCTGCTCATCCACATGAATCTCATCGCTGCCATCACGCAAGGCATTGCGCAATAACTCCAACGAATTAAGCGCCATCCAAGGACAGTGCGCACAGCTACGACAGGTAGCACCAGAGCCAGCAGTAGGCGCTTCAATGAAACGCTTATGCGGAGACGCCTGCTTCATTTTGTAAAAAATGCCGCGATCCGTCGCCACAATGAAGGTTTCATTCGGCATTTCTTTGGTGGCTTTTAATAACTGCGAGGTCGAACCCACCACATCAGCAATCTCAACCACAGACTCTGGCGACTCTGGATGCACAAGAATGGCTGCATCTGGGTACACAGCTTTAAGATCTAATACACCCTTAGCTTTAAACTCTTCGTGAACGATACAAGCACCGTCCCACAGCAACACATCCGCACCGGTTTGAGTTTGCACATAACGGCCCAAGTGTTGATCTGGCGCCCAGATGATTTTTTCACCTTGATCACTCAAATGCTGCACCACATCCAAAGCAATCGCGGACGTCACTACCCAGTCAGCACGCGCTTTTACCGCCGCCGACGTATTGGCATAGACCACTACAGTTCGATCAGGGTGTTGATCACAGAATTTAGCAAATTCGTCTTCAGGACAGCCGATATCAAGCGAACACGTCGCTTCTAACGTCGGCATTAAAATCGTCTTTTCAGGACTTAGGATTTTTGCTGTCTCACCCATGAATTTAACCCCTGCAACCACAAGAGTTTTAGCTGGGTGCTCAGCACCAAACCTAGCCATTTCTAAGGAGTCAGCAATGACACCACCGGTTTCTTCTGCCAACTCTTGGATGGCATCTTCACAGTAGTAATGGGCAACTAATGCCGCATCTTTTTCTTTCAGTAGCGTTTTGATCTCATCACGCAGTGCTTGATTGTCGACCACGGGCTTTTTAAGAGATTCTTCGGCTTCAGACAGGTATTTCTGAACTGTATCGCGTAACGCTGCTTTATCGATTAATTCAGACATTGTATAACCCCTTGGGAATGGGCAGGCCTTGTGTGATGGTGGGTCGTACTGGATTCGAACCAGTGACCAATTGATTAAAAGTCAACTGCTCTACCAACTGAGCTAACGACCCGATCACAAATAAAGAAGAGTTGGTGGGTCGTACTGGATTCGAACCAGTGACCAATTGATTAAAAGTCAACTGCTCTACCAACTGAGCTAACGACCCAACGGGCGCGTATATTACAGTGATCACTGGGGAATGCAAGTAATTATTTCATATTATTCAAATAATTAGTCGCAAGTTTGGCAGCATTGGAGTCAGGGAAGTTTTCGATGGTGCGATTGAAGTAATCACGAGCCAGCGTTTGGTTACCCATTTGATCGTTTGCAATGCCTAGTTTATAGGTGGCATCGGACACTTTTGAATGCCCTGCAAAGGAATCAATAACCGTCTTGAATTGCAGTAATGCCTCGCCTTGATTACCAAGCACTAATGCCAACTCACCTAACCAGTAATGTGAATTCCCCGTCAACACATTATTAGGATGCGCTTTAACAAACTCACGAAACGCCTGTTGTGCTTGTTCAAATTGCTTATCCTTGATGAGCTGATAAGCCGCATCGTAGGCTTGCTTTGCCTCATCAGACGCTGGGTCTAGCTCGGCAGCACGCACTGGCGCGGACGCAACCATATTCGTAGCGTCATCTTGCTCAACGCTGCCGCTAATGGTCTGGGCTGGCGCAGCGGATTTACGGGCCTGCGTCATAGCTTCTGCAATGCGTTTATCAAGATCAATGTAGCGATCTTTTTGCAACGCTTTCATTTTATCAAGTTCGTATTGCTGACGCTCAACCTGACCGCGCAACTGAGAAACCTCTTGCTGCATAGTCTCTAGTTGATAAAGAAGATCAGCCGCCACACTTGAAGAAATACCGGATGAATTATCTGCTGCTAGCGCTGTTGGCGCTGACAAAGTCAGCACCAACACCGTAGAGCCTATCGCTAAACGAAAGCTCATTACTCGTAACGAACCTCAACGCGACGGTTAAGCTGCCAAGAAGAGCTGTCGTGACCGAAAGCAACTGGCACTTCTTCACCGAAGCTTACTGTTTCGATTTGTGACGCAGCAACGCCTTGGATCGTTAGGTAGCGCATGATCGCTTTCGCACGACGCTCACCTAGAGCCATGTTGTATTCACGAGTACCACGCTCATCCGCGTGACCTTCTAGAACGATGCGCGCATCAGGATTATCGATCAAGTATTGTGCGTGCTTAGCCAATGCTTCGCGAGCTTCAGGACGTACAATCGATTTGTCGAAGTCGAAGTAGAAAACTGTTGCAACGCCATCTAGAGAGTTCTGATCCATTTGTGCTGCTGCAGCACCTTCTGCACCGTCATCAACGATAACACTGTTTAAAGAACCACCTTCACCGGCTGCGTAAGTAGAATCTGATGAACCAGCTTGCGCTTGGCCATTTTCTTCTGACATTGCAGCTGAATCATTTTCTGTAGCGGTTGTGCTACAGCCTGCCAACCACGCTGCAGATAGGCCAACTACAGCAAACTTACCTAGTTTTGATACACTCATTATTAGCTCCTTAAAAGTGCTTTTTTTAATTAAAATACGGGGACCAAGCTGGCTCTCGCACATCACCGTCTGCCGATGGTAGCTTATATTTAACAAGACCATCAACTGAAACTACTGCCAATATGCCCTTACCTCGTTCAGATGTCGCATACATCACCATACTGCCGTTTGGCGCTATGGTTGGCGACTCATCAAGGTAAGTTTGGCTCAGAATTTCAACACGTCCAGTATTCATGTCTTGCAATGCAACATGATAATCACCGTTGTTCTTTTGTACCGTTACCAAGTAACGGCCATCTGGAGTCAAACGGGCACGTGTGTTGAGCTCACCTTCAAAGGTAATACGCTCTACATTTTTGCTATTTACATCGACGCGATAGATTTGCGGGCTACCACCACGGTCAGAAGTAAAGATGATACCCTTGCCGTCTGGTTCCCAAGTCGGTTCCGTGTCGATATTGTAATGATTCGTCATACGCTCAAGCTTACGCGTAGCGATATCTAACGTATAAATCTCAGGGTTATTGTCCTTCGACAACACTAAGGCCAACTTCTTGCCATCAGGCGACCAAGCTGGCGCACCATTCAAACCTTCAAATTGAGTTAAGCGCTCTTGCTTACCCGTCGCCAGCTCTTGAATAAAGATACTTGGTCGACGGTTACGGAACATCACATACGCGATCTTCTTACCATCACTGCTCCAAGAGGGTGACAAAATAGGCTCTTTTGAAGAGACAACCACACGTGGACGATAGCCATCCGCATCAGCAACCTGCAACTTGTAGGTCGGCGCACCTTTATCACCTTCTGCTGTGACATACAAAATACGGGTACTAAACGCACCACGAATGCCGGTCAGTTGTTGATACACCTTATCACTGATGTAGTGAGCAGCGTCACGGAAGTTACTTGGTCGCACATCCAGTGCCTCACGCTTACCCACGCGTGTTTGCGTTAACACATTCAAAAGCTCAAACGACACACGAAAAGTGCCATTATTGTTGTCAGTAACACTACCCACCAACACATAATCGGCTTTCAGCAAGCGCCAGTCACGGTAAGACACATTTTGCGAAGAGCTTGGCAAGCTAAGCATATTCTCACGCGGAATGGTTTCAAAGACGCCGCTGCGCAATAAATCACTTTGCACGATGCCAGCAACATCCTCCGGTAGCGGCTCCGCACCTGAATAGCCAAATGGCACCACAGCAATAGGCAGTAACTGATCAGCACCACTGGTAATCTCGATCACCAGTTGCGCTCGAGCAGACATAGAAAAAGTGAGGCATGCCATCACAAAGGCTAAAAAGATATGCTTTTTCATCAGTTTCTCAAATCTTGTGGGTTAAATAACAAATCGATTTGTCTGAAATTGCGCTCAAAAATATACGACTCAATTTCAGACAATTCCTCTATGCGTCCAACACGGTAAACAGCGTCTTTCGCTTTTTGGTCAAACACAGCATCACCACTGCCCTTTACCACTTGTACGTTATTGACTTCCCCACTTGGTAAGAAGCTAATCCGTAACAAGGTTTGCATACCATTACGAGCGCCTGGCGGTCGAATCCAAGCTGCGGTGATACGGTTATTGATCAGACTACTAATTGACTGCACCATCTGACCGGCTTGCTGCTCTTGCAAACGGCGCTCTTCTTCCGCCATCGCTTGCTTAACAGCTTCCTCTGCTCGACGGCGACGCTCTGCTGCTTCTTGACGTGCCTGTTCTTCAGCTTTGCGGGCGATTTCAGCCTCTTTAGCACGCTGACGCTCAAGCTCTTGCTGTCGTTCACGCTCTGCTTGGCGACGCGCTTCCTCTTCAGCCGCTTTTTTCTCGCGTGCGATACGCTCTTGACGCGCCTTCTCTTCAGCGGCTTTCTTTTCTTTAGCGCGCTGCTCAGCCCGCTGTTTTTCAAGCGCAGCTTGTCGAGCCGCCTCGGCTTCTTGACGCGCCTTCTCTTGACGCTGTTTCTCCGCTGCAGCCGCTTTTCGCTGTTGCTCTAGCTCTGCTTGGCGCTTGGCTTGCTGTTGCGCCTTACGCTTGGCCTCTTGTTCTGCTTCGGCAGCCGCTTGCGCAGCACGACGCTGCTCGGCCTCGCGCTTACCAATGATGGTTTCAGACACATCAATAACCGTCGCATTAACTATCGGCGGACGCTTAGGCGGCTCTGGAGTGCTTTCAGAAAAACCCGACAACACCACACCGCCCACTAGCACAACGACATGTAAGCCGACCGCCAATACGACAGGAAGTGAGTAGTTTTCCTTATCCAAAAACTTCATCAGTTTACTCAGGCTCCGTTACCAAACCGACATTAGGCGCACCCGCCCCTTGTAGAGCAACCATCAGACCAATGACATCACCATAAGGCACATTACGGTCACCACGCACTAATACAGGCAAATTCGGATTCTGCGCCAACACCTTACGGACGCGATCTTTCAGCTCAGCCAATGACAAAGTACTTTGCTCACCACCGATATCAATATAGTACTGACCGTCGCGATCAATCGAGGCAACAAGGGTGTCGGACTCTTCGGTTTGAATCGGACTTGCGTTAGCATTCGGCAACTCTACATCCACACCTTGAGTTAGCATCGGAGCGGTAATCATAAAAATAACTAGCAGCACCAACATCACATCGATGTAAGGTACGACGTTGATTTCGGCGACAGGCTTACGACGCTTAACGCGCCCTTTGCGTGAAATCATAATGATTAAGCCCCTTCGTTTGAATGAACCTTACGATGCAACACACTGCTAAATTCATTGGCAAAGTTTTCATAATGCGAGGCGAGGTTTTCCGCTTTGGTAGAAAAACGGTTGTACGCCACCACCGCAGGAATCGCTGCCGCCAAACCAATGGCTGTGGCGATAAGCGCCTCGGCAATACCCGGCGCCACGGTTGCTAACGTCGCCTGCTGAACTTCCGACAAACCAATAAAAGCATGCATGATGCCCCACACGGTGCCAAACAAACCTATGTAAGGACTGATCGAGCCTACGGTTGCCAAAAACGGCAAGTGCTGATCCAGCTTTTCTTCCTCACGGTACAAGGCAACACGCATTGAGCGCTCTACGCCTTCAATGACCGCATCTCCCTCAACTGCTGAGTTTTGACGCAAACGCGTATATTCTTTAATACCCGCTGTAAAAATATTCTCCATACCTTCAACATGGCGCCCTTCGGCGGTCAACTGTCGGTACAGGTTACTCAAGTCAATACCGGACCAAAACTGATCCTCAAAACGGCGACTCACGACGCGAGCACGTTTCAGTACGCGCATACGCTGAAAAATCACCACCCATGAAAAAATAGACGCTAGCAATAGCGTCAGCATGACTAACTGTACAACAAAACTTGCGTTTGCGATTAAGCCCCAAATGGACATGTGTCTTCCTCTATTCCAGATCTTGAGGTAATTGGTAATCAAAGTGTTCGTATGCCCGCTGCGTCACCTGACGCCCTCGTGGCGTACGTATCACAAAGCCCTGCTGAATTAAAAACGGCTCAATGACATCTTCGATAGTATCTTTATCTTCGCCCACGGCCGCGGCAATACTGTCTAGCCCGACGGGTCGACCGCCAAACTTTTCGATCATGGTCAACAACATACGCCTGTCTAAATGATCGAAGCCTTGGCTATCTACACTTAACATATCGAGCGCTCGTTGGGCAACTGTTTGCCCGACAACCTCAACACCTTCTACTTGTGCCACATCGCGCACTCGACGCAATAAACGGTTGGCAATACGCGGGGTGCCGCGCGATCGTCGCGCCACTTCAAAGCAACCTGACTCATCTAAGTTGACACCCAGCTTCTGCCCAGAGCGACGTACGATTGTAGTCAGTGATTGGACATCATAAAACTCCAATCGTTGCACGATTCCGAAACGATCGCGTAAAGGTGATGTAAGCAAGCCCGCACGTGTCGTCGCACCCACTAAAGTGAAGGGGGGAATGTCGATTTTAATCGAACGTGCCGCGGGACCTTCACCGATCATAATATCAATTTGATAGTCCTCCATCGCGGGATAAAGGACCTCTTCGATCGCTGGGCTCAAGCGATGGATTTCATCGATAAACAGCACATCCCCTTCTTCAAGGTTGGTCAGTAAAGCCGCCAAGTCCCCTGCTCTTTCCAGCACTGGCCCCGAAGTAGTTTTAATTTCAGCGCCCATTTCATTGGCGATAATATTGGCCAAAGTCGTCTTGCCTAGCCCAGGTGGACCAAAAATCAAAGAGTGATCTAAGGGTTCGTTACGCTGACGAGCAGCTTGGATAAAAATATCCATTTGCTCTTTTACCGTCGGCTGACCTATATACTCAGCCAAAGATTGCGGCCTGATAGCACGATCGACTTGTCCGTCTGTTCCGCGCGCTTCGGGTGAGATTATACGATCATGTTCTATCATAATTATTTCAACATGCTTTTAAGTGCCGCTTTAATTAAAGCTTCACAATCGGATTCATCTTTAGGCAACTTGGCGATCATCTTAGTGGCCTCTTGTGGCTTGTAGCCCAGCGCAACCAAAGCCGCTTCCGCCTCTTGTCGTGGATCTGCCTGTACCTGAGCTACAACAGCGCGCTCACTAAACAGATCCTGTTTCGCTGCCGTGCCAAGCTTATCACGCAGTTCCACTACCAACCGTTCAGCCGTACGCTTACCCACGCCTGGCACTTTTGTCAGAGTATCCACCTGTGACTCCTGTACAGCCGTAATAAGTTCGGCAGGGTTCAAACTGGATAACACAGATAGCGCCATTTTAGGCCCAATGCCATTTACCTTAATCAAGATTCGAAACAACGCACGCTCATCTTTGCTGGCAAAGCCAAACAGAGACTGGGCATCTTCTTTCACCTGAAAATGAGTATGTAACGTAACCACATTACCGATGCTAGGTAATTCATAAATAGTACTCATGGAGGCCATGATTTCGTAGCCCACACCATTCACATCAACCAATAATTCCGGTGGCGTTTTTTCTACCAAAGTTCCAACAATACGTCCTATCATTATTTCACCTTCAAATCTGACATTTGCCAGCGCTTAGATGTGCGTCCAGCACGTTTACCTACGCCATACTCTAGCCCATCTGATGTGCGCGTATTGGCATGACACAAGCCAATCGCTAGGGCGTCTGCGGCATCCGCTTGCGGTGTAGATTCTAATTTTAATAGCATTTTTACCATGGCTTGAATCTGCTCTTTGTCAGCATTGCCGTTGCCTACCACAGACTGCTTCACTCGACGCGCTGCGTATTCATGCACCGGCAAATCCGCCATTGCGGCCGCCACGATCGCCGCACCACGGGCCTGACCAAGCTTTAAAGCTGAACTGGCATTCTTTGCCAAAAACACTTCTTCAATGGCAAACTCATTGGGCTGAAATTGCTCAATCACATCACTCACGCACTCGTAAATGCGCTTTAAACGCACAGCCAAATTTTCATCTGGCAGCTTGATGCAACCACTGCTGACATAATGAATTTTGCCATTCACAAAATCGAGCACACCAAACCCAGTCAACCTTGACCCTGGATCTATCGCTAATATTCGCGCCAAACTAAATCCCACTTATACATCACTTAAAGTACTGTATATTTCAACAGCCCAGACAAGATATTGCAATCTAAGCGCACAAAAAAGGGCCATATAAATGGCCCTTTTTTTATTGATCAATACGTGTAGCAGATATTACTCTGAAACAGGCTTACGCACACGAATGCTTAACTCTTTAAGCTGCTTTTCACTGACTTCACCAGGTGCTTGCGTCAATAGACACGTTGCACTTTGTGTTTTAGGGAAGGCAATCACGTCACGGATAGACGCTGAACCAGTTAGCAACATTACTAGACGATCAAGACCGAATGCTAAACCACCGTGCGGCGGCGCACCGAACTTCAATGCATCCAATAGGAAGCCGAATTTTTCTTCTTGCTCATCTTTAGAAATATTCAGCAACTCAAATACGGTTTCTTGCATTTCTGACTGATGGATACGAATCGAACCACCACCCAGCTCAGTACCGTTAAGCACCATGTCGTAGGCTTGAGACAGTGCAGTTAGCGGGCTAGCTTTCAAATCTTCTGGTGAGCAAGACGGCGCCGTGAATGGGTGGTGAATGGCAGTAATACCACCATCAGACGTTTGCTCAAACATTGGGAAGTCAACCACCCAAAGCGGCGCCCACTCGCAAGTGTATAGATCTAGATCGGCACCTAGCTTACAACGCAACGCACCTAACGCTTCGTTTACAACAGTCGCTTGGTCAGCACCGAAGAAGATTAGGTCACCATCTTGTGCTTCAACACGATCCAATAGCGCTTGGCGCACATCGTTTGGCAAGAACTTAACGATTGGCGATTGCAAACCTTCTTCTAGGTCAGACTTGTCGTTAACCTTAATGTAAGCCAAACCTTTCGCACCGTAGATACCTACGAATTTAGTGTACTCATCGATTTGCTTACGTGTCAGCGCATTACCGCCTGGCACTTTCAGCGCAGCAACACGGCCATTAGGATCGGTTGCAGGGCCTGAGAACACTTTAAAGTCAACATCAGTCATTAGATCAGAAACCGTCTGAATGACTAGCGGGATACGAAGATCAGGCTTGTCTGAACCGTATTTTTCCATCGCTTCAGAGAACGGCATACGTGGGAATTCACCCAAGTCGATGTCTTTAAGCTCTTTGAACAAGTTAGTAATCATGCCTTCTGTCAGGTTCATGATTTCTTCTTGACCAAGGAACGAAGTCTCTAAGTCGATTTGCGTGAATTCTGGCTGACGATCAGCACGTAGATCTTCATCACGGAAACATTTAGCGATTTGGTAGTAGCGATCAAAACCAGACACCATTAGCAGTTGCTTAAACAGCTGAGGTGATTGTGGCAGTGCAAAGAAGCTACCTTGATGGGTACGGCTTGGCACCAAGTAGTCACGCGCACCTTCAGGCGTCGCACGAGTCAAGATTGGCGTTTCGATATCAAGGAAACCATTGTCATCCAAGTAACGACGCAAGATAGACGTTACTTTTGAACGTGTGCGAAGCTTCTGTTGGATTTCTGGGCGACGCAGATCCAAGAAGCGGTTCTTAAGACGAATGTCTTCACCCACAGCTTGGTGCTCGTCCAGCTGGAATGGAGGCGTCGCAGCACGGTTCAAAATTTTCAGCTCATGACCAAGCACTTCGATTTCACCCGTGGTCATGTTCGGGTTAACAGTCCCTTCAGGACGTGCACGTACAAGACCCTTCATTTCCACCACAAATTCGCTACGAACACTGTCAGCGATGGCAAAACTTTCGGCACGATCTGGGTCAAACACTACTTGAGTGATACCTTCACGGTCACGAAGGTCCAAGAAGATCACACCACCGTGATCTCGACGACGATGCACCCAACCACTTAGGGTTACTTCTTCTGAAATATTCTTTGCTGTTAACTCGCCGCAATAATGGCTGCGCATAATTCCTATCCTATTACTGTCTCGCTATGAGCGTAAAACTTGTTCGACTGCTCTACCGTTAACTACCTCTTGCTACAAAAAAGCGCCAGCGGTTAGATGCTTAATAACTTTTTAAGGCCCAGCATTATATGCCATGCCTTGCGCACTCTCTAGGGGATAAGCCAAATTTCTATGACTCTTGGAAGAAAATTGTCACCACTTCCCCCGTCAAGGTTTCGCCACGGGACTTTAGTGAGACTTCTTCGCCCTCTTCTTTGCCCAACAAAGACCTTCCTAGAGGTGACTCTGGCGTGACGATCAACACCGACTGCTGCTCATAATCAAACTCTCCGCCACCGACATATTGCGCCATCACAATAACTTTACGCCAGCCATCTTCACGCTCCAACAAAAAGACCGAACCTTGTGTGATACTGTCCATAGAAGCCAGAGTAAGCGCTGAAAAATAACGCAGATCACGCTGACACTCCGCCACTCGCACAGATTGCCCATGAGCAAGATATGAGTTTTCAAGCCCAAAGGTATCCCATTTAGTTTCGGCAGCACTTTCGCTATCGGTGGCAGCAGATTTTGCTTGAGACGCAGCATCCTTGGCCACCTTTAGGCGCGCCTGCATATAGTCTATCAGCGCTTGTTTAAATGATTCTTTCAACATATCGACCACCCACAAAAAAGCCACTGCAATGCAGTGGCTTTTTTAACACCGAACAAGAGGTAATTATAGGCGTACGGCAGATAGAATTTGCTCTGCTACTTCTTCAGTTGAAGCACCAGATAATTCGATATCAGCAATCTCGTTGTTGCCTACAACCACCACGACACCTGTCTGCTTCAGCAACTCAACTTGAGCCAAGTCAGCGTCTAATTTAGCCAAAGCCACCACACCGCGACGCAACAATGCGCGCTCAAGCTGTTGAGCATCTACATTATTTGCCAAGGCTACCACTGCAGGTTTCTGGCCTAGACGTGCCGCACGCTCTTCCGCCGTCACAACCGTGTCAGCATCCAAGTCACCGACCAGTTCTTCTACCATGCCCGCACCAACGGTTACGTTAGATAGGCGATCGATGATCACCAAAGCACCGGTTAGCGGGCTCTCTTGGTAGCTATCAAAGGCAACAGGTGCATCAAAACTGATCACACAGTCAGCGATAACGTTTAAGTCCACTTGATTAACTTCAGTGTGCTCAAGGGTATTAACGTCTACGCGGTGGTTAATGTGGTGCACTTTACCAGGTACGGTTTGCGTGCCCAGTTTGAAGTCATATAGCTTCCCAGGCACTAGTGGCTGTTCTGCCATCCACACCACAGAGGCACGCAGGTTAGAGCTGATGAATGGCTCTTCACCAGGATGAACCAACATGTCGCCACGGCTCACATCGATTTCATCTTGCAGTGTCAGCGTAACGGCTTGACCTTTTTTCGCTACGTCCAAGTTGCCATCGTAAGTCACGATTTCAGCCACTTTTGACTTCTTACCAGACGGCAAAGCGACGATGTCATCACCTGGCTTCACTTGACCTGAGGCGATCGTGCCGGCAAAACCACGGAAATCAAGGTTAGGACGGTTTACGTACTGTACAGGCAGACGGAAAACGTCTTTCTTAACATCGCGATTTACCTGAACCTGCTCAAGAATCTCCATCAAAGGACCACCTTGATACCAAGGGGTTTGCTCCGATGGGTTTACCACGTTGTCACCCTTAAGGGCAGACATTGGCACGAAATAAACACCTTCTGGCTTACGGTTACCTAGTTGCTCGATGAACGCTAGGTAATCTTCACGGATCTCGTTGAATTTCTCTTCTGAGAAGTCCACCAAGTCCATTTTGTTCACCGCAACCACCACATGCTTAATACCAAGCAACGATGAAATGTAGCTATGGCGACGCGTTTGTGTTTGCACACCGTAGCGCGCATCGATCAAGATGATCGCTAGATCACAAGAAGAAGCGCCAGTGGCCATGTTACGCGTGTATTGTTCGTGCCCAGGAGTATCGGCGATGATGAACTTACGCTTCTCGGTTGAGAAATAACGGTAAGCCACGTCGATTGTGATACCTTGCTCACGTTCAGCCTGAAGGCCGTCAACAAGCAACGCCAAGTCAACTTCTTCACCCTGTGTGCCAGATTTTTTACTGTCGCGTTTTACCGCATCCAAGTGATCTTCATAGATCAACTTTGAATCATGTAGCAAACGACCGATCAGTGTACTCTTACCATCATCTACGTTACCGCAGGTAAGAAGACGAAGCAGGTCTTTTTCTTCGTGCTGTTTTAGGTAGCCAAGGATATCTTGACTGATCAATTCTGATTGATGAGACATTCTTACAACTCCTAGCCTTAGAAATAACCTTGTTTCTTCTTCTCTTCCATCGAACCCGCTGAATCGTGGTCGATGACACGGCCTTGACGCTCTGAACTTTTCGTCAGCAGCATCTCTTGAATGATATCAGGCAAGGTATCCGCTTCAGACTCTACCGCACCCGTTAGTGGGTAACAGCCTAGTGTACGGAAACGTACTGATTTCATTTCTGGCACCTCGCCTTCTTTCAATGGCATACGCTCATCATCAACCATGATTTGCACGCCATCACGCTCAACAACTGGGCGTTTTGCAGCGAAGTAAAGAGGAACAATTGGAATACTTTCTAGGTAGATGTATTGCCAGATGTCCAATTCGGTCCAGTTAGATAGTGGGAACACACGAATACTTTCGCCTTTGTTCACTTTACCGTTGTAGATATTCCACAACTCTGGACGCTGGTTTTTGGGATCCCAACGGTGCTGTTTATCACGGAAAGAGTACACACGCTCTTTAGCACGTGATTTCTCTTCGTCACGACGCGCGCCACCGAAGGCCGCATCGAAACCGTATTTATCAAGCGCCTGTTTTAGACCTTGAGTTTTCATTACGTCGGTGTGCACTGCACTACCGTGTGTGAAAGGCCCGATGCCTTGCTCAATACCCTCAGGGTTTTGATGTACTAGAAGATCAAGACCCAGTTTCGCAACCAACTCGTCACGGAACGTAATCATTTCCTTAAACTTCCAACCGGTATCGACATGCAATAGCGGGAATGGTGGTTTGCCAGGGTAGAATGCTTTCATAGCAAGGTGCAGCATTACAGCTGAATCCTTACCAATCGAGTAAAGCATTACTGGGTTATCAAATTCTGCGGCTACTTCACGAATAATGTGAATACTCTCAGCTTCAAGCTGTTTGAGGTGAGTCAGTCTTGCCTCTGTAACTGTCATATTATCTCGTCCAAATATTTAAAGGCTTCGGCATTTCGCTAACTATAACATGCCAGAAAGTTATAAAAACTAGCAATACTAGATTTTAGAGTCATATACATATTAAAAAAGGCTCATAAGAAGAGCCTTTTTTATAACTTAAAATTAGTTAACTATGACTGACCGTTAGGCAGATTGCGCATCACCAAGCCAAGCTCAAGCTGCTCTGGCTGATATGGCAATGGGATGCGCACTTTATGCCCAGATCCAGGCGCTACCACCATCGGCTGACCTTTTAAGTTTTCCATCGCTTCAATGTTGTAAAGCATACTGCCTTTAGGTGTGATCAACTCAATTGAATCACCCACCTTGAAGCGGTTTTTGACATCAATGGTCAGCCAGCCGTTGTTCCAGTCGAGCATTTCACCCACAAACTGCTGACGATCCGAAATAGAGTTACCATATTGGTAGTTCTGATATTGATCGTGCACGTGACGACGGTAGAAGCCTTCGGTGTAACCTCGGTTCGCTAAGCCCTCTAACTTATCCATCAAAGACATATCAAATGGCTGCCCATGAACCGCATCATCAATCGCTTTACGGTACAGTTGAGCAGTACGAGCCGCATAAAAGTGTGATTTGGTACGACCTTCAATTTTAAGCGAGTGAACACCCAGCTCGATTAGCTTTTCGACGTGCTGAATCGCTCGCAGATCACGGCTATTCATAATATAGGTACCGTGCTCATCCTCAAAGGCCGGCATAAACTCACCTTCACGCCCTTGCTCACGCAGCAGTACCACATCATCAAATGGCTTACCTTCACCAAGGGTCGGTGCAGTGAATTCAGACGGATCAAAGTTCTGCACGCCTTTAAGGTGACTACCATCTGCTGGCACGATATCACCGTTCTCATCCTGCACCGCGGCTTTCATATCGTATTGCCAACGACAAGAGTTGGTGCAAGTACCTTGGTTTGGATCACGGCGATTAAAATACCCCGACAACAAACAACGTCCAGAATACGCAATACACAAAGAGCCATGAACAAAGGTCTCGATCTCCATTTCTGGCACCATCTGACGAATCTCACCCACCTCATCCAATGACAATTCACGCGATAGAATGACGCGCTCAAGGCCAAAGTTATGCCAAAACTTAACCGTCGCCCAGTTCACAGCATTGGCCTGCACCGACAAGTGAATCGGCATATCTGGCCATTTCTCTTTGATCAGCATCATCAAGCCAGGATCCGACATGATCAAAGCATCTGGCCCCATCTCTACGACAGGCTCCATATCTTTGATAAAGGTCTTAATCTTAGCGTTGTGCGGCGCAATGTTGGTTGCTACATAGAGCTTTTTACCTTGGCTATGCGCTTCTTCAATACCTTGCGCCAAATTGGCCATGGTGAAATCGTTGTTGCGTACACGCAAGCTATAACGTGGCTGGCCAGCATAGACAGCATCGGCGCCGTAAGCGTAGGCGTAGCGCATGTTTTTGAGCGTACCAGCGGGAGAAAGCAATTCGGTCATAATAAATCTTTATAGAGGAGTTACGATGGCGCGAATTCTAGCGAATCGGACTTGTTTTTCCTTACCTTAAACGCGAAAGGCCGACGTTAGTCGGCCTTTCTTTGATGCAGATCAAAACTCAATAATCTAGTTAACCGCCACCAAGACTAGCCTCTAACGACAACTGGCGTACTTGCGATTTTAAACTGTTAATTTCACGCAATACCTGCGGCCTAAATTGATCAATGGAGTCGATCGCCTCCTCGCTCGCCTCCAAGCGACGAGTTAAATCATCCGGCAAATTTGGTGTGGCACCCAAGGCCTGCACTTCGGACCCCAAAGCACGAACACGACCATCGAGACCAGCAAGCCGCTCTGCCATTTGATCAAGACGACTATTAATACGTGACACTTGCTGTTGCTGCTCTGTTTTAGCCTCTGTTAGGGATGACAGAGTTTCTGATTGCCCTGATTGCTGCTCTTCAACTTGTGCAACAGTGTCGACTAAACGATTGTAACCATCTTCAATCTCATTAAAGGCATCCCCTTGTACTGCCACCAATTTCGACTGAGTCGACAGGGACTCACGTAGCTGGGCGACGCGCTCTTCAAGAGCTTTTACAGACTCTGACTGCTCAGCAATCGCGGTACGATTGCGATCATAAGCCACGGCCCATAATTTACGAATTTCACTGTCATGATTGGCCAGCGTTTCTTCAACACTACTGCCTAGCGCATCAGCCGATTCGCCTGTTTCAACTAATTGGCTATCCAGCTGTTCAATCTGCCCTTGAGCACCGAGCAATTGTGCCTTGAGCTGTTGATTTTGCATCCATAACCAATAACCTCCAGCCCCCATTAGAGCGAGCACAATTAGCAATATGAAATAGACCCCAAATAAACTGGGGCGCTTTGCTTTTGCGGTCGCCTGTGGTCGCGTTGCTGGCGGTGGGTTAAGACGGCGCTTGGCCTTGACGGGGGCTTCAGTGGTTCCTGAAGCGTGTTGATTCAATTCGTCGTCATCAAGCGTTAAGCTTGGAATTTCAACTTCATCTTCTTTGCGCATAGCGAGTTCAGCCACTACATTTTTGAATAACTATGAAATAAATAACCACACAAACAGAAGGAATATAATATTCAAAAGTTCGATGCTACTATATAAGCACCATTAACTGCTTGATCACAAGCACTTTTCATTACAAAAAAGCAAGGAGAAAAGAAATGGCTTTTGAACTACCAGCTCTACCTTACGCAAAAGACGCCCTACAACCGCACATGTCTCAAGAAACACTTGAGTACCATTACGGCAAGCACCACAACACTTACGTGACAAAGCTTAACGGCCTTGTTCCTGGCTCTGAGTACGAAGGCAAAACGCTAGAAGAGATCATCACATCTGCTCCTGCTGGCCCAGTATTCAACAACGCTGCGCAAATCTGGAACCACACGTTCTTCTGGAACAGCCTAAGCCCAAATGGTGGCGGCCAACCAACTGGCGCACTTGCTGACGCAATCAACGCTAAGTGGGGCTCTTTCGAAGCATTCCAAGAAGAGTTCAACGACAAAGCAGTGAACAACTTCGGTTCTTGCTGGACTTGGTTGGTGAAAAACGCTGACGGTTCTATCGAAATCGTAAACACTAGCAACGCTGGCACACCAATGACTAACGGCCAAACAGCACTAATCACTGTTGACCTTTGGGAACACGCTTACTACATCGATTACCGCAACGTACGTCCTGATTACCTAAAAGGTTTCTGGGCACTAGCAAACTGGGATTTTGCAGCAGCAAATTTCGCAGCCTAAGCAACTTGCTTAATCGTTTTAAAAACGCGACTTCGGTCGCGTTTTTTTGTTTTACGACTTATTGACAAAAACCACACGCCACATAGACCATAGATCAGTTGCTCTTCTTTGGTAGTAGAGTTATTGTGATAATACAAGTAATTGATTGTTAAAGGGTCTCCACGTGTTTAAACACTTTCTGTACGGAATCACAGCATCTTTCTGCATATTAACTTCCGCCTACGCTGAAACCGTCTACGTTTCTGACATCCAGTTTGTCGCGATTCGCGAAGGCATGAGTAATAGCACACGCGCCACGGAACGCGGCATCAAAAGTGGCACACCACTAACAGTCTTAGAGCGACGCGACAGCTATATCAAAGTACGCACCCCTGAAGGCAACGAAGGCTGGCTACCTGATTATTTCATCAGCCAAGATCGCGTGAGCCGCGACCAGTTGGTCTACTTACAGCAGCAACTGACACAAGCCAAAGAAGCGGAAGCTGAAGCTGAAGAAGCACTCAACCAGAGACAGCAAACCAACAACGAGCTGACACAATCGGTCGAATCGCTTACTAGCCAACGCGAAGCACTTGAAGAACAACTTGCCGATGTATCTGAGCTGGCACAAAAAGCCAATGCCATCGTCTCGGCCAATGAAGAGTCACACTATCAGATTCAGTCATTGCAACAGCAAGTCGACAACCTTCAGCAGCAAAATGATAAGTTAAGCTCATCCATTGAACAGCGCTGGTTTATGATCGGTGCAGGCACACTATTACTTGGCGGTATTTTAGGTCTAGTCTTCCCACTATCTCGTAAAAAGAAAGTGTCTTCAAGTTCTTGGTAAACCAATCGCTTAATCGCACCAATCTTATAAAAGGGTGGCTTTGGCCGCCCTTTTTTAATCTTGACTCCAAGATAGAGTCGCTTGCCCCGACTAATCCAAACAGAAGCGCACCATCGCTCTAAATTCGCCTAAAAATCCGAGACTTAGCATAAGCCTTAAAATCGCATCGCAAGAGCCCCACCGCCGCCAAACGCCCACAGACAAATAAGCATCTCCCTAAACCGAGCGAACCTAAGGGCATTTTCAACACCACAATCGCACCCGCAAGACAAATAATCACATAAATCGGCGTACCATAGAGAAACAGCTCTTTTATTGCTCTATTAAAATATAATAGAATACGCCGCAATACCTGACTACTTCGCATAGAAGTCTTGTATACCAACAATTCATCCTACACTTATTAGAGTAATGTAATGGCTGACTTATCACTTTACAGAAACATCGGTATTTTTGCCCACGTTGACGCGGGTAAAACGACCACAACTGAACGTATCCTTAAGCTTACCGGTAAGATCCACAAGACTGGTGAAGTACACGACGGTGAATCAACTACAGACTTCATGGAACAAGAAGCAGAGCGCGGTATTACTATCCAGTCTGCTGCCGTAACTTGTGAGTGGAAAAACCACCGCCTAAACGTTATCGATACTCCTGGACACGTTGACTTCACAGTTGAAGTATACCGTTCTTTGAAAGTATTGGATGGCGGCATCGGTGTATTCTGTGGTTCTGGTGGTGTAGAACCACAATCAGAAACTAACTGGCGTTACGCGAACGAGTCAGAAGTAGCTCGTATCATCTTCGTTAACAAACTAGACCGTCTAGGTGCTAACTTCTACCGTGTAGTTGAGCAAGTTAAAAAAGTATTGGCTGCAACGCCTCTAGTTATGACTCTGCCGATCGGTGAAGAAGATCAGTTCGTTGGTGTTGTTGACGTTCTTACTCAAAAAGCATACGTATGGGATGACACTGGTCTTCCTGAAAACTACGAAATCACTGATATCCCTGCGGATATGGTCGACAAAGCTGCTGAATACCGCGAAATCCTGATGGAAACTGCGCTTGAGCAAGACGAAGACCTAATGATGGCTTACCTTGAAGAAGGTGAAGAGCCAACTGAAGAAGAGATCAAACGTTGTATCCGTAAAGGTACTCGTGACCTTGCATTCTTCCCAACTTACTGTGGTTCTGCATTCAAAAACAAAGGCATGCAACTTGTTCTTGATGCGGTAGTAGACTACCTACCAAACCCAACAGAAGTTGACCCACAAGAGCTAACTGACAAAGAAACTGGCGAGCCTACTGGTGAAGTAGCAACTGTTTCTGCAGACGAGCCTCTACGTGCCCTTGCATTTAAGATCATGGACGACCGTTTCGGCGCCCTAACCTTCATCCGTATCTACTCAGGTAAGATGAACAAAGGTGATACGATCCTTAACTCTGCAACAGGTAAAACTGAGCGTATCGGCCGTATGGTTGAAATGCAGGCAGACGACCGTAACGAAATCACTTCAGCACAAGCTGGTGACATCATCGCGGTTGTAGGTATGAAGAACGTTCAGACTGGTCACACTCTATGTGATCCTAAGAACGAATGTACACTTGAAGCAATGATCTTCCCAGAACCAGTAATCTCTATCGCTGTACAGCCTAAAGATAAATCTGGTATGGAGAAAATGGGTATCGCGATCGGTAAAATGGTTGCAGAAGATCCATCTTTCCAAGTTGAAACTGACGAAGAATCTGGCGAAACCATCCTTAAAGGTATGGGTGAGCTTCACCTAGACATCAAAGTTGACATCTTGAAGCGTACCTACGGCGTAGACCTAATCGTAGGTCAGCCACAAGTAGCTTACCGTGAGACAATCACGAAAGAAGTTGAAGACAGCTACACGCACAAGAAACAATCTGGTGGTTCTGGTCAGTTCGGTAAGATCGATTACCGCATCAAACCAGGCGAGCAAGGTTCTGGCTTCACGTTCTCTTCTACAGTTGTAGGTGGTAACGTACCGAAAGAATTCTGGCCTGCAGTTGAGAAAGGCTTCAAGTCTATGATGGAAGAAGGTGTGCTTGCGGGCTACCCAGTTCTTGACGTAGAAGTTGAACTATTCGACGGTGGCTACCACGCAGTTGACTCGTCTGCAGTAGCATTCGAAATCGCAGCGAAAGGCGCATTCCGCCAGTCTATCCCGAAAGCAGGCGCTCAACTTCTAGAGCCTGTTATGAAGGTTGACGTGTTCTCTCCAGAGGACAACGTAGGTGACGTAATCGGTGACTTGAACCGTCGTCGCGGTATGATCAAAGACCAAGAAGCTGGCCTAACTGGCGTACGTATCAAAGGTGAAGTACCTCTATCTGAAATGTTCGGATACATCGGTCACCTACGTACTATCACTTCTGGCCGTGGTCAGTTCTCTATGGAGTTCTCTCACTACTCTCCATGTCCTGCGAACGTTGCTGAAGCAGTTATCGAAGCAGCTAAAGCGAAGAAAGAAGAGAAGTAATTCACTCTTTCTAACCGTTACAAAAAACCCGGCTTATGCCGGGTTTTTTTATACCTCAATATAGCTGTTAGTAAGGTGAAGGGTACTGCCTAAATACCTGCCCTACCTGCTCTAACACCTCATCACTTAACCGCACATCAAACGCTTTAATATCTTCCTCAAGCTGCGCAAGCTTGGTCGCACCAATGATAGTGGATGTAACACCATCTACTTGATCCACCCACGCCAAAGCCAATTGCGAAGCCGTTAAGCCGTGCGCTTGAGCAATATCCTTATACGCTTTGATCGCGGCGTTCGCAGCCTCTGTATCACGGAACAAACCATTACGCTGCACCATCGTCCAACGCGCGCCCTCTGGACGCGCACCATCCAAGTATTTGCCTGATAAAGCACCTGCCGCCAAAGGTGACCAAGGCAAATAAGCCACATCTTGGTGGATACAGTTTTCAATCAGGTAAGGCCAGTCTTTAGCATGCAACAAGCTGAATTCGTTCTGAATCGATGCCACACGCGGCAAACCGTGCTGCTCACTTAGGCGTACGTATTCATTAATACCCCATGGTGTTTCATTAGATAAGCCGAAGTGACGAATCTTACCTGCTTTCACACACTCATCCAGCGCCTGTAAAATTTCCAACATCTGCGCGGACTGCTGGGTCGCATCTACCTCCGAAAACGTTAGACGACCTGGCCAATGCTTGGCGAAATGCGGTGACGTGCGATTAGGCCAATGGATTTGATAGAGATCGATGTAATCAGTCTGCAAGCGCTTTAGCGAATCTTCAACCGCAGCCAACACAGCCTCAGCCGTGACATCACCGCCATCACGCACCCAAGACAAGCCATTACCCGCAATTTTTGTCGCCAATACAACATCCTCACGGCGCTGCTCGTTGCGTGACAACCAGTCACCGATGATCGCTTCAGTTTTGCCATACGTATCAGGGGTTGGCGGAATGGCATACATTTCAGCCGTATCGATAAAATTAACGCCCTGCTCTAAAGCGTATTCGATTTGCTGATCAGCATCTTTTTGGTTGTTTTGTTTGCCCCATGTCATCGAGCCAAGACAAACACGTGAGACATCAATCCCAGTACGACCTAATTGACTGTATTTCATGTACATACATTCCTTTCAGAGTTTACTATAACTCTACGAATGTAATGAATCGGGCTAAACAATGCCAGCCTAGCACTGGGAAACAATGTGCAGGCTGGCGCGCTTAAGGCGGGCGGGAGGGTTAGTTCTGTTGCGCGTCTAAAAGTGGCTCGTAACGCTTATCAGTCAGGGTCTTAAGAAACGCCACAATGGCATCCACGCGACGATTTTCCAGTGGCGGACCGATCTCTAATGTTTCTAAATCAATATTTTCAGGCACCTCTGCTGGCGCCCAAGGCTCGCCTGTTTCAGGGTTAATCTTGCGCATTGGGTTATTGTATTGATCATAGAACAACACCACTGTGCGTAAATCTTTAAACACCCCGTTATGCATGTAAGGACCTGTGACCGCCACATTACGCAGAGTCGGCACTTTGAATTTACCACGCTGAGCAGGATCCTCCACCAACGGATTATCAAACAAACCTTCATCTTGGGTCGCTAATGCCAATTCGGGGTTCGCTGGCACACCGATATTGCGGTACTCGTAATTGGTAAACGTCTCACGCTCGGCAAAAGGTGACGAGTTGAGCTGATGGCAAGAATTACAGTTAGTGAACTGTTGCGAGAAGAATAAAGTACGCCCCAACTCTTCCTCAGGCGTAAAAGTGTCTTCGCCACGCATGACACGATCATATTTTGAGTCAAACGGCATAAATAATTCAGTTTGCTCAAAATGCGCAATGGCATCGGTCACAGCATTGAACGCCTTATCTTTCTGCTCCCAGATATCTTCACCGTAAAGCTTTTCAAACATGGCTTGATAGGCTGGATTTTCTAGCACGCGACTGACCACAGCCGCCTCACTGTCCATCTGCATTTCCACTGGATTCACAAAAGGCCCACCCGCCTGCTCGGCTAAGTTTGCCGCACGGCCATCTAAAAATTGGCCACCACGGTATTCGCCATTTGCCATTTTATGAAATGCTGGTGTCAGTGCAGCGTAGCTCGCAGTCGGCGTATTGCGCTCGCCGTGGGAGTGATCATCACTTCCTAATGATACTGCGCCCAAATCAACCGCCTGACGCCCATCCGTAAACGCACGACCGATGTCATGACAGCTCGCACACGACTGATTACGATGCTTGGAAAGGTTTACATCAAAAAACAGCTGGCTACCCAGTTGCGCCTTAGGATGGTCCAAGGCGACCGGTAAGTCTTGCTTACGATCAGCGGATGAGGATTCAATGGCTAGCTCTTGTGGACCTTGACTACAGCCCGCCAACGCTAGAACAGCAATGAGAGAAAAAGAAGAGACAGTGCGTTTCATAAGCCACCCTTACAACAGAAGGCCGTATGATACACCTTAATCAGAAAGCTCGTAAATAAATGAGAATCAAACTTAATAGGAAACGCTGATAAGCGTCATCAAACCCTTATCAGCGCCGTACTCTACCGCTTATTTTTCAGGCAAAGTAACATTTAGCTCCAGCACCGAGCAATCGTCGGTGTTGTCCAGCTGAATCTGCACATCATCAGATTCCACTTGAACGTATTTACGAATCACATCAATGATTTCTTGCTGCATTTGCGGCAAGTAATCTGGCTGAGTTCGCTGGCTGCGTTCGTGCGCCACAATAATTTGTAGACGGTCTTTTGCTACCGATGCTGAACTCGGCTCTTTTTTGCTTTTGAAAAACTCAAAAATGCCCACGTTAGCCCCCCAGTAGACGTTTGAAGAATCCTTTCTTTTGAATATCAGTGAAACGCAACGGGCGCTCTTCGCCCAATAGTCGATCCACTGCATCCGCGTATGCTTGGCCGGCCACCGCATCGTTATCCAAAATCACAGGCGTACCTTGGTTAGACGCTTTCAATACCGCCTCTGACTCTGGAATCACACCCAGCAATGGAATGGCTAGAATCTCTTCCACATCGGCCACACTCAGCATCTCACCTTCGGAAACGCGCTCAGGATTGTAGCGCGTCAACAGCAGATGCTCTTCAATCGGCGCTTCGCCACGCTCGGCACGACGACTCTTGCTTTGCAAAATACCTAGAATACGATCCGAGTCACGCACGGATGACACTTCAGGGTTGGTCGCAACAATCGCAACGTCAGCAAAATACAATGCCATCTGTGCACCACGCTCAATACCTGCAGGTGAGTCACACACGATGTAATCAAACTCTTGCGACATTTCGGTTAAGATTTTCTCAACCCCTTCGTGAGTCAGAGCGTCTTTGTCGCGGGTTTGTGACGCCGGCAGAATGTACAAATCTTTGGTGCGCTTGTCTTTGATCAGCGCTTGCGTCAAAGACGCTTCACCATTGATCACGTTGACAAAATCGTACACCACACGACGCTCACAACCCATAATCAAATCAAGATTACGCAAACCCACATCAAAGTCGATGATCGCGGTTTTGTAACCTTTTAACGCTAACCCAGTACCGATAGCAGCACTAGAAGTTGTTTTGCCTACCCCACCTTTACCGGAGGTGACGACGATAATTTTAGCCAACTATTTATCCCCCAAACTAAATTCTTATAGCCTTTGCCCTAACTTACTTATAGTGGGGCGATTTCCAACGTATCATCCACTAATAGCACTTGCGCGGCATCTTTCCAAATGATTTTTTGCAGGGCATCGCTCAACATAAAATTGCCAGCGATGGCAACCAGCTCAGCCTCTAAGCTTTTACAAAATACTCTTGCTTCGGCGTTACCTTTTACCCCTGCTAAGGCACGGCCTCGCAAAGCGCCGTAAACATGAATATTTCCTTCTGCCAATACTTCTGCCCCCGCACTGACTTGCGACATCACCACTAAATCACCCGGCGCATAAATCTGCTGCCCTGAGCGAACTGGCTTGGTCACGATTTTAGTGGGTTGCGACACTTCGATCTCTTCGACAACTGTCTTAATCACCACATCAGGATCTTTGTTCGGCGCTGCAGGCGGCGCTTTGGCGCTAATGCTACGACTATTAGCATTGGGCAACAGCGGCAGCGGGCAGTCAAAACGCCACGCTGGGATGTTGTCCTGAGCACAACGCCAACCAATCACTGCCAAACCGAGCGTACGACAGCGATCAAACAATGTTTGCATGAGCTCTAATGTAATATCTGCGACACAGGCGCTTATGTCGATAATCAGCGGCACTTGATCAAAAAACTGCGGCACTTGCGCAATTTTTTCTTTCAGGCCTAATTCGATTTGATCTACATTGGGGGTTCGTACTTCGAGCAGTACTGTGGTGACGACACTCCCTTTGAGACGAAAGTCATTATCTGACATCTAAAGAATTTCCTTAATTAAATCAATGCGGTAGAAATCGTCTTAAACGATTTTCTAATGCGGCCTGTTATTCTAACAATATACACTCGGAATTGAAGCAATAGATCTTAAAACAAACACATTAATCTGGATTTATTGTGCCCCAGCCCCCTCTGTTGTGCAATTTAGATCAAACACACAAACAGCTGATTTTATTTAACTTTTACAACTTATTTACAAGGTTGTGCCCGTAAAGCTGGGGAAAACTCAGTCCGTGATAGTCTTATCTAGGCACGAAACTCACGCGCCAACGTCGAAACGCCCAATCCCGCTTGTTTATGCACCTTAAGCTGCACTGGAATTCGCTCCTTAAGGGCTTCCACATGACTGATCACACCAATGGTTTTACCGCGACTATTTAATCGGTCCAAGGCATCCAAAGCAATGTCTAGAGTTTCACTATCAAGGGTACCAAAACCCTCATCTAAAAAGAGTGAATCAATCGACGTTTTGTGAGACACCAAATCAGACAAAGAGACCGCCAGCGCCAAACTCACCAAAAAGGACTCACCACCCGATAAGGTTTTGGTATCGCGGTGACTATCTCCCTGCCAGCGATCCACTACTTCTAGATGTAATCCTTCCCCTGCTTGGCGCTGCAGCTGATATCGGCCATGCAAAACTTCTAGGTGGCGATTCGCCAGCCATACTAAATGGTCCAACGTAACACTTTGAGCATAGCGCCTAAATCGAGCACCATCCGCCGAGCCAATTAAACCATTCAGGTCATCCAACCAAACAAAGGCCGCTTTTTGCTCGGCAATGTCCTGCAACATGGTTTGATTACGTGCACGCTTTTTCTGCTCCGTCTCAATACGTTCAGCAAGCTGTCCAAGCTCCACTAATAACGCTTGATACTGAGCTTGATGCGTATCGATGATTTGCTGCAGCGTCGTAAGATTGTCAAAACTCTCTAACTTTGGCAGTTGCTCAAATTGCAGCTGGTGGGCGGTAATGTGCTGCTGCGTTTGCGCCAACAAGGCCTCAATGTTTTGCAGCGCGTTGTCAGCGGTAAGTTTCTGCTGTGCCAAGCGCTCAAGCTCCTCTTCATTCAGCCGTGCTAGGCTCCAATCGGCCTCACTGTCAAAACCAGAGGTCTGCAAAGCACTACTCCAGACACCAAGTTGTTCAGTCAAGGTTTGTTGCGCCTGTTCGATGTGTGCTTGAGCAGATTCTAGTCGTGTCGCGATCTGAGTTTGCTCTATTGCATGCTGTGTCAACCTTGCTCCAGCCGACTCTTTAGCGGCCCTTGCTGCCTGCACATTTTGGTTATGCTGTTGGCGATGTTGCTGTACCGTTTTACCCGACAATCCTGTGTCATAACGCTGTCGCAACGTATCCAACTCGGCTTGCTGATCTGTCAGCTCAGCCTGCTGTTGTGCAAGCTGCTGACTAAGCGCTTGCTGTTGTTGCGTGACTTGATCCAGGCGCCATTGACAGTGCTCGGCTTGCTGAGCCAATTGCTGTACGCTTTGATCCGCAATTTGCCACGCCTCTAGCGCTGCACTAACAGCCTCAATATTGTGCGGCACCTGCTCAAGCAAGTCTGCGTCATGAGTTAACGCGGCAATAGATTGTTGTAACGCATCCGTGGTCTGCTGTGCTTGTCGCTGCGCCGCCTCGATCTGCTGGCTTTGATCACTACGCTGCTGAGCCAGTTGCGCAACCTGTTGATTATATTGCTGCAGCAACAACTGCTCTTGGTGCAACGCTTGCGCCGCTTGATTGTAGGCTTGCGTAACATCACGACGCTCAGCATCGAGTTGCTGATACGATCTTTGTATGTGTTTCGCTTGCGCTATCTGCTGCTCTAGCCATGTAAGCGAAGTACGTGCGTCCTCTAGGCTAAAGTCAGGGGCTAATACTTGCGGCCACTCGCTTTGCCATTGCGTTAGCATTGCATCATGAGCGGTCTGTTGTGTTTGCAGCAACTCAATTCGGCCATTAAGTCGAGCAAGAGTCTGCTGTGCTTGATGCAATCCCTGTTGCTGTTGCTTAAGGTCGGTCTGATATCGCTCCAGTCGCTCGGACAAAGAATCGTCTTGAGCGAGAGCGGTGACATTGGCCAAATCATGATCTTTGGACCCACACAGCACACAAGGAATCCCGGACTGTAATTGAGCTCGCTCTTGCTCCAAGATCGCCACTCGTTGCTGTAATTGAATGCGCTGCGCTAAATCTTCTATACGCTGATGCAATTGCGCTAAATCGGACTCTTTGGCGACAATACCATCATTCACTTCATCTGCTTGCTGTCGCAGTGTCTGATATTGAGTGTCGTACTCTTGCTTAGTTTGCTGCCACTGCTGATAGCGCTCTGCTGCCTGCAATTGCTGCTGGCACCGCGTATATTGTTGTGATTGTGTCTCAAAATTGTCCAACCATGTCGAGTAAGTCTCGCCTTTTAACAGCTCGTCTATTTTAAGATCAATAGTATTCAGTCGTGTGATCTGAGCTTGGTATTGTGATTCTAACTCGGTAGTACGCAGTTGTTGCTGTGCTTGTTGCTCCAGCGCTTGGGTGTGGTCTTGCTCACCTTGCGTGCGTAGCTGTTCAAGCTCGCTTTGACGCGCCCGCAGGGCAGTGATTGAGTCAGCTTGCAGTTGCCACTTTTCTTTTTGGGCAATTGCTTTAGCACCGTCCTGCCAGCGCTCTAGGGCGGCATTATACTGCTGGCGCTGCTGCTCTAGCTGTTGCTGTTGCTGCGTTAAGCGCTGTAACTCTTGAGTGAGCTGCTCTGCTTGCCGCTGGCTATCGCCAACGCGCTGCTGAATTTCGGACAGCGCTTGCGTGCAACTGGCTATACGTGTTTCCAGTGGTAACCAAGTCGTTTGCGCCGCGTCTTCAAAGCTCGTTTGCACTTGCTGACAATCCGCCAAATGTTGCTCAGCATGATTGAGCGCATCTTGCAGGGTTGCCGTATACTGCTCAGCTTGAGCATAAGTTTGGCTAAGCGATTGCGCACGATTTTGCTCGTTTAACAGGGTTTCTTCGGCGGCGATTTTAGCTTGATACTCTGGCTCAATTCGGCGTGCTTCATAAGCTTTTTTTAGACGCAGGTTGTCCGCTTCGATATCCGCTAAATGCGCTATTGCTTGCTGCTTTTGCTGCATTTGCTGAGTCAAAGATTGCTGCAAGCGTTCCTGTTGCTCATACCACTGTGCGACGGTTTGCAGGTCACTAAGATAAGCCTGCTCAGTCGCTTGGCGTTGTTCAGCGTCTTCTCGCTTTGCTTGCAAGGCTTGCCAAGCATCATCATCCATCAACTGCTGACTTGCTTGCACTGATTCTAAGGTTTTGATGTGGGCTTTTTGTTCACGGTGCCGTTCGAATATCTGGCGTGAGATTTGGGCATAAATCTCGGTACCGGTTAACTCTTCTAATAACTCTGCACGCTCATCGGTCTTGGCATTCAAAAACGCCGCAAAGCCACCTTGCGCCAGCATCATTGAACGTGTAAATCGCGCAAAATCCAAGCCGGTAATATCCGCTACTTGGCTGAGTTTATGCGCCACCTTATCCGCGACAATGGTGCCGTCAAACAAACTCAAACTACATTGAATCGGCTGCAGATTACCATCGGCTTTATTGCGGGCACGCTTTTGCTCCCAAAAGGCGATGTAACGCTGGCCTTTAACTTCAAACACCACCTCAGCAGCACAATACGCTGTGTGCCTTGTCATTACATCATTGGCCGATTGGGACACGTTTACTCGTGGCGTCTGATGGTAGAGAGCCAAACAGATCGCATCGAGCAAGGTGGATTTACCTGCCCCAGTCGGCCCGGTGATGGCAAAGATACCTGCATCCTTGAAGGGTTCGGCTTCGAAGTCGATATGCCATTTCCCTTTTAGGGAGTTTAAGTTTTCAAAACGCAAAGAGCAGATTTTCATACCTCTTCCTCCTGCTCGTACGCTAACTCTTTAAATAACTGGGTTAACGTTTTAGCACGTTCAGGCTCGACCTCTTTCTCCACTAATAAGCGCTCAAATACGTCTTCAGGGCGAATGTCTTCTAAGGTCGCCGTCTCCCCCGTCCCTGCAAATAAATTTGCAGTTTTACGACTGCGCTGCACTTTGACGACCTCCATATTACGCTGTGCGCACAGCTCTCCTAATTGCTCTTGAAAAGGACCCAAATTAATGTCTTCGGTCACGGTCAGATCTAACCAAAGCGCTAACTCTTGCTGATCGTCTAGGGCTTCCACCTGTTCTAACAACTGCTTGCGCGAACCACTAAGGGTGATTAACTGACGAAACGCTGGCACTGTGATGCGCTCGACTTCTCGTGTAATCGTGTCAAAGATACAAACAGACTTGGGACCATTGGCTTCATCAAAGCTCATCGCCAACGGCGAGCCTGAGTAGCGCCAATGGTGCTTAACACCAATTGGCATAGGCTTATGTATGTGCCCAAGTGCCAGATAATCAAACTCTGGCAACATGCTTGGCGGCAATGATTCAAGGGTACCGACATAAATATCTCGCACCGAATCCGTTGTCTCACCACCTACCATGGTGAGATGCCCAGTACCGATAATTGGCACATTCTTGGCTTGAGCTTGCGCGCATTCAAATTGCTGCTGGTAATAGCGCTTGATTTGCTCAGCGAGATTTAACTGTTTGTCGGCACCAGACTGACCGGCTTCATAGCGCACCATATCTCGCGGCCGTAAAAAAGGAATGGCACATACGACTGCCGCTAGCTCCCCATGAACATCCGTCAATGCAATGATTGCGTCATTTGGATGTTGCCAAGCAGGCTCTGTCACCACATAGGTACTAAGCTTAGCAAGCAAGCGTTTGCTCTCATTCAGCACACTGACGGAATCATGATTACCCGCCACGACGATAAACTGACAGTTGAGCTTATTAAGGCGAATGACGCAATCGTGGTAAAGCTCACGGGCGTAACTTGCAGGGGTTGAGGTATCAAACACATCTCCCGCCAAAATGACACATTCAATCTGCTGTTCCGATACGGTTTGCTCCAGCCAAGCGATAAAACGCTGGTGTTCTTCAAGGCGACTTTTGCCCATGAAATTCTGGCCTAAGTGCCAGTCAGAAGTATGTAAAAGTTTCATTGATCTGCAAAAGTAAGATAGGTTGGCTGTTCGACTCGCACACGGTTGTTCTGTAGCCATTGCTCAATAGAGGTCAGACTTACCGCAGTAGAAGAGATGATAAAAGCATAGTCAAAACGCTTAAAATTAAGCGCAGCATAGGGCTGTTCTGCGTGAAGTGCATACACTTGATCCGTGGCAGCAATCCCCAGCTCAGCTAGGCTCTCTTGAAAGGCCTGTGCAATGGTAAGACATACATCATCACAGATCACAATCGCTTGTGCGCTAGGATCCAAAGAAAAGCGTGCGCGAGTATCGGCCAGCTTCAAAGTGGTTCGTGTCAAATCGATATCACTGGGTAGAGCAAACTGCACACTTTCATGATTGGCTGCACACTGAAATGCTCGGCCTTGGCGCGCTCCACACTGCCACAACACAGGTTGTGCCAGTTCTAAGGAAAAAGGTGTCGTAGCATCGATCCACTGCCATTTATCAGACAAAGGGGCGACATGGTAGTGATCCACCGCAAGATCGTAGCGCCGCTCTGGCTGACTTACCAAAGTCAGCGGGTCACTGACTTGAGTTTGGCAGCTGAGCAGTGGTGCTTGCGTTTTGGCGTCATATAAACGACAACTGCGACATACACCGGCCAAGCAGCTATGATTGATCATGGCGCCGCGTTTCAATAAACCTTGCAACAAGTTTTCCTGCGCGTCCAAAGTATAGCGTTGCTCATCAAGCGTAATGGTGACAGACGGTACGTTTTGCATTCTCTAAGCCTTAGGCGTGGCGGCTAACAATGCGACCAACAAGGACCAAAAGTCACTCACGGAGGCAATCTCGAGCCGTTCTGAGGGTGAATGAGCGCCGCGAATATTAGGGCCAAAGGACACCATTTCCATACCTGGGTATTTCGCACCAATGATACCGCACTCAAGCCCAGCATGAATCACCTTAACATTTGGTGCTGTACCCAAGACATCTTTGTGCACCTGTTTAAATTGCTGCAACAAGCCCGCTTCAGGCTCAGGCTGCCAACCAGGATAGGCATTTTCTAAGGCCACGGTACAGCCGAGCATGGTCAGCGGCGCTTGCACGCGCTGCGCCATGTAGTGCGTTTGGGAATCCACCAGCGAGCGGGCCAGCAAGCACACTGAAAAATGCAAATGCTGATCTTCGGCTACCAGCTCTACCACGCCAAAATTACAAGACGTTTCGGTCACATCAGCAAGTGTAGGCGACATCCGTAACACGCCATTTGGCAGACTTAACAGCGTGTTGAGCAATGAGGCTTGCTCAAGCGGAGGCAGCGACGGCACCAAACTAGTGTCTTGAACGGTGATGTCTAGACCAGGGTCTGTGTCTTTGAATTCATGCTGAAAAAGGCGACGATGATGATCCAGCACACCGATTACGGCTGCCTCTTCTTGCGCTGCGAAACTGATCACGGCATAGGCGTCACGAGCAATCGCATTGCGCAATGTGCCACCTTTAAGCTCACATAAGCCAAACGTAATGCTTTGTGCCATAGTCGCCAACAAACGCACCAGTAAGACATTGGCATTAGCGCGCCCTTTATGAATATCCAAGCCTGAATGACCACCCGTTAGGCCCTCAATGCTAATCTTTAGCGCTTTATGATCTGTATCGATCGGCTGCTGCAGAAACTCTGCTTGCGCGTTGATATCAATGCCGCCAGCACAGCCAATGTAGACATCACCACGATCTTCAGAGTCAAGATTCAATAATCTTTTACCCTGCAGTAAGCCAGGTTCAAGCTGAGCTGCGCCGCGCAAGCTGGTTTCTTCTTCGATGGTAAATAATGCTTCGAGCGGCCCATGAGCCAAATCATCGGCTTCCAGCACCGCTAATATTGCCGCGACACCGATGCCATTATCCGCGCCAAGTGTGGTTCCCCGTGCATGCACCCAACCATCGCGTTCATAGGTCTCGATGGGGTCCGTTAAGAAATCGTGCTGAACCTGAGCCTCCTGTTGCGCCACCATATCCAAATGGCCTTGTAGCACCGTCGTCGCTCGGTCTTCCATCCCAGGGGTTGCAGGCTTTTTGATGATTAAATTGCCAGCGCTACAGACAAATGCTTCAAGCCCAAGCTCATGGGCCCAGTCTTGTAATCGCTGTCTAAGCGCTTGCTCATGATAGGAAGGTCTTGGGGTATCGCACAATAAGCGAAAGTGGCGCCAGATGGCGACGGGGGTTAACGACTCTAACCAGGTATTCATTGTCACTCCTACCAAGCACTGGACTGATACGCCCAGTGCTTTGGCTAAAAGCCTAAGTTTAGCGTTTTTTCAAGGCGCCTGCGGAAAAGGTGACAAACTCTTCGGCACTGGTCGGATGCACGCCAACTGTACTATCAAAGTCTGCCTTGGTAGCACCGGCTTTGACTGCGATACCTAAGCCTTGGATGATTTCACCTGCGTAGTCGCCAACCATGTGCGCCCCGAGCACTTTGTCGGTAGCGCGATCCACAATCAACTTCATGAAACAACGCTCTTGCGAACCTGTTAAGGTATGTTTCATTGCCCTGAAGTCAGTTTGGTAGACGTCAATGTCATAACCACGCAGATCAGCTTCTTGCTCGCTAAGGCCGACTGTACCAATCGCTGGCTGTGAGAACACCGCTGTTGGGATATTGTCATAATCAAAATTCGGCTCAATGCCATCAAACCAGTAGCCTATAAGTGCCATCGCTTCTTTGATCGCAACTGGCGTAAGCTGAATGCCGTCTGTGACATCGCCGATAGCATAAACGCTCTCCGTCGAGCTCTGGTAGCGTTTATTAATTTTGATAGCGCCTTTATCATCGGTCTCAACGCCGGCGGCAGCAAGATTCAGCTGGTCAGTATTAGGCACGCGTCCTGTAGCGTACAGCACTGCGCCAAAGACCTGCTCACTGCCATCTTTAAAGAAGACTTTACGCTGACCTTGGTATTCTTCAATGCGCGCCACATCGGTTTCTAGTTGCACATCCACACCATTACGCTGGTACTCTTGGCTAGCAAAATCACGTACATCGTCATCAAAGCCACGCAGCAGTTTATCGCCACGGTATGCCAAGGTTGTCTTAACGCCTAAGCCATTGCAGATACCGGCGAACTCCACTGCAATATAACCGCCGCCCACGACCAATATGGACTCAGGCAGCTGCTCCAAGAAGAACATATCATCGGACACTAGCACCAAATCATTACCTGGGAATTCTGGTACAAATGGCTTTGCGCCGACCGCGATCAAGATGCGCTCTGCGCTAATCGTCTCGTCACCCACTTTAACCGTATGCGCATCTACCAACTCACCGTAACCTCGATGAATAGTGACACCAGGATTTTCTAAAAGATTTTGGTAAATACCATTAAGACGTTCAATTTCTTTGGTTTTGTTGTCACGCAGAGTTTGCCAATCAAACGTATGTGGCTCAAATGACCAACCATAGCCTTTAGCCTGTTGTGCCACATGCGAAAATTCTGAGCCGTAGACAAATAGCTTTTTCGGCACACAACCAATATTGACGCAGGTACCACCTAACGCCGACGCTTCCGCAACGCCTACTTTAAATCCCTTAGACGCCGCTACACGACTGGCACGTACACCACCGGAACCTGCTCCGATCACAAATAGATCATATTGGTAACTCATGTTGACCCCTTTCATTAATGATTAACCTTTCAATAAGGCTCAAGCTAAGCATTTCAATGGTAAAGCACGTATTCACTAAGGAATTACTGTTTTAGGCGGTTGTCAATAAGACTTTTATCTGTAACTATGCTTTACAAAGCGCTACAAAAATAGGATCTAAGCACAGATATGAAAGTTATCTCATTTAATATTAATGGGTTAAGAGCACGCCCCCACCAAATCCAAGCTCTAGCCGAGACGCAAAACCCAGATATCATTGGTTTACAAGAAACCAAAGTTCACGATGAGGCCTTTCCGCACGAGATCCCAGAAGCTGCAGGTTACCACGCTTATTACTACGGCCAAAAATCTCACTATGGCGTGGCGATCTTTAGCAAACAGCCAGCTCTAGAAGTCGAATATGGCTTTCCAAATGATGAGGAAGATGCTCAGCGTCGCATGATCATTGCGACCTTTGACACACCTAAAGGACCATTGAAAGTCATCAACGGTTACTTCCCGCAAGGTGAAAACCGCGATCATGAAACCAAGTTTCCCGCCAAGCGTAAGTTTTACCAAGATTTAATGGATTACCTCGCCACACAAAGTCCTGAGCAGCAGATTGTGGTCATGGGGGATTTCAATATCTCTTACCAAGACTGCGACATTGGCATTGGTGAGCAAAACGCTAAACGCTGGTTACGTACTGGCAAATGCAGTTTCTTGCCTGAAGAACGTGAATGGTTTGACCGCTTATTAAGCTGGGGCCTAAGCGATACCTATCGCCACCAACACCCAGAGAGCAATGATTTATTTAGCTGGTTTGACTATCGCTCTAAAGGCTTTAGCGATAGCCCCAAGCGCGGATTGCGTATTGACGGCATCCTAGCAACGCCTTCATTGATAAATCAGCTAACGGATACTGGGATTGATTACCAAGCACGCGGCATGGAAAAGCCCTCAGATCACGCTCCCATTTGGGCAAGCTTTGACCTGTAATATTGACTAATAATTAAACAATCACATAGGATCCAAGTGAGCGTTAGCTAAAGGGCTTTTTACGGACAATACCCCCAATCTTATCCACAACGGATGTGGATTATTTGTTTTAAAATGAACACTGATATAAAATCAATTTTCATTCGCATTACTATTCTAATAACTACGATGAGACGCTCAACACACCATGCCAAAATCTGAATTGACCATAAATGAGATGCTCGAACGAGCAGGAGAAGCGTCAGGATTCTTAAAAGCCCTGAGCAATAAAAACCGACTTTTAATCCTGTGCAATCTACTTCAAGACGAGCTATCTGTAGGCGCACTCAACGAGAAAGTCCCCTTAAGCCAATCCGCTTTATCACAGCATTTGGCCATACTGCGCCGCGACCAACTAGTTGCAACACGTAGGGACTCTCAAACCATTTATTACTCCATCGCTGATGCTCGAGTCAGAGAACTGATCCGCACCTTACACGAGCTATTCTGTGCTGACTAACTAAACCTACTCTCTTTGGGTCGAGCGGCACCTCGACCCAAAGATTAGCTCATTGTTACTCAGAGAATGCCCTCATGCCTTTACGCTCACGCACAAACGTTGCAAAGCGTGGCAAGCCAGTGACCGTGAAACCTTGATATTTATAGGTCACAAAGGCACCTACCGCTGGCGGGGCAGCACGCTGCTCATCTGTTAAGCCACTACCAATACGAAACTCTTTACCGTCGGCTAATCGTACCTCTAGAGCGCCCACTAGACCTTGATACTTGCCTTTGCCTGGCGTGTAGCCGATCACTTGCGCCTCACTGTCCATATACGGCTTTAACTTCAATAATGCATCGCTGCGCCCATCTTGAAAGCGCGCATCTTTACGATGCAACATCAACCCTTCTCCGCCTGTATCAACTACGCGATCAAGCCAAGCATACAAGTCTTCGTTTGAGTCCACAGAGCGCTGCTCTACTCCCTTTAAATAAGTCGACGTCTGATCACTCAATAAGGTGTGATAAAAGTCGGCTCGAGCAGCGAACTCGCCTGAATAACCCGGCGCATCAAAAACATAGTATTGCAGCTTACGCCAATCATCGTGATTGGGCTGATAATCTAATACTGTTTTTTGCACTAAAGAAAACTGATTGCGACCAGCCCATAACTCACCGTCCAGCCACACATCAGGCCAGCCATGGGTAAACCAGCTAGGCGCATTGATTAAATGACCATTGCGGGTTTTGAGCACTTCGCCATCCCAAATAGCGCGAATCCCATCGAGCTTTTCACTGACTAAAAAATTATCAACTAACTGATCTTCGTAGGTTTGCGCCAACTGCACGGGCTTAGCACATACGAGAGTAGGAAAAAGCGCACAAGCGCCTAGGAAAGGTAACACACGCATAAGACCTCCATGTCCATACGGTTATTGATATAAAAAAGCCCAAACAATTGTTTGGGCTTTTAGGATAGGATTAGTTCGACATTTGAACAATCAGTTTATTCATACGGCTGACAAAGGTGGCAGGATCTTCCAATTGACCGCCCTCTGCTAGGGTCGCTTGCTCATATAGCAACCAAGCCATGTCAGCAAAACGATCTTCGTCGGTCTCAGCATCCATTTTCTGAACGATCGGATGATCTGGATTGACCTCAAGTGACGGCTTAGATTCCGGTAGCTGCTGACCCGCTTGCTCCAGCAAACGACGCATCTGTAGACCCATATCAAACTCACCGACTACAAGACAAGCAGGAGAATTCGTCAGACGATCAGTACTGTTAACAGAAGTTACCTGCTGCTCCAATACTGCCTTCATACGATCAAGCAGCGGCTTCACTTTTTCAGCTTTTTGCTCTTTCTCTTTCTTCTCTTCTTCGGTTTCTTCGATCTCGATGTCTAGCTTGCCTTTGGTTACGTCTTGGAAAGACTTACCATCAAACTCACGCAGAGATGACATCATCCACTCGTCGATGCGATCGCTAAGCAATAGAACTTCATAGCCTTTCTTACGTAGAACCTCAAGGTGCGGACTGTTCTTCGCGGTATTGTGGCTCTCAGCGTAGATGTAGTAGATCTTATCTTGGCCTTCAGGCATGCGCTCGATGTAGTCTTTTAAAGACTCAGTTTGCGCCGCTTTATCAGTGTGAGTCGTACTAAAGCGTAGCAGTTCAGCAATCTTGTCTTTGTTACCAAAGTCATCTGCTGGGCCTTCTTTCAATACTTGGCCAAATTCATCCCAGAACGTTTGGTATGTTTCAGGGTCGTTCTTCGCCATCTTCGACAACATGTCTAATACACGCTTAGTCAAGGCTGAGCGCATAGAATCAACAGCGTTGTCGTTCTGCAGAATTTCACGCGATACGTTCAAAGACAGATCGTTAGAGTCCACCACGCCTTTTACAAAACGCATGTACGGCGGCAAGAAGGCTTCAGCGTCGTCCATAATAAATACGCGCTGTACGTACAGTTTCAAACCGCGCAGCATGTCACGGTTCCAAAGATCTTGAGGCGCTTTAGCTGGAATGTATAGCAAGCTGGTGTACTCAAGCTTGCCTTCAACTTTGTTATGCGACCATTTCAGTGGATCTTGGAAGTCATGAGAGACATGCTTGTAAAACTCTTTGTATTCTTCATCACTCACTTCGTTGCGCGGACGCGTCCAAAGTGCTTTTGCTGAGTTGACTGCTTCCCAAACAGGTTCAGCGTTGTCATCTGAAGGCTTAACGTTACCTTCTTCATCATACTCCGGCATTGGCACTTTGAGCATTTCAACAGGGATCGAAATGTGATCAGAGTACTTAGACACTAATGAGCGTAGGCGCCAGTTATCAGCGAACTCTTTCGCATCTTCTTTAAGATGCAAAGTAATGCTGGTACCGCGCGTTGCTTTGTCGATGGCCTCAATGGTGAATTCACCCGTGCCTTCTGACTCCCAACGTACTGCTTCGTCTGTACCAGCACGACGTGTTTCAACCGTGACACGGTCTGCGACGATGAACGCAGAGTAAAAACCAACACCAAATTGACCGATCAATTGGCTGTCTTTTTTCTGATCGCCGCTCAATTGCTCAAGGAATTGCGCTGTACCAGATTTGGCAATGGTACCTAAGTTGGCAATCGCATCGTCGCGGGTCATACCAATACCGTTGTCATCAACGGTAATAGTGCCAGCTTCTGGATCAAAGCTGATGCGTACACGTAGATTCGGATCGTCTGCTAATAGATCCGCATTAGAAACCGCCTCAAAACGCAGCTTATCCACCGCGTCAGACGCATTGGAAATCAGCTCACGTAGAAAGATTTCTTTGTTTGAGTACAAAGAGTGGATCATTAAATGAAGCAGTTGTTTAACTTCAGTTTGGAATCCTAAAGTTTCTTTTTGAGTTTCGGTTGTCATGTTTCTCCATGCTCCTTTGTTACAACAAACGCGCTGATGCGCATAACTCTTATGATGAAAAAGGATATGGAGTCTCGAAAATAAAATTCAAGCGTAAAAATTAACGTTTGTGCACAATGGTCAAACCATCACCAATGGGTAGCAAACTAGACAGGACTTCTTCGTCCTGATGAACATGATCATTTAAAGCACGTACGATACGGGTATCTTTATCATCAAATTCAGGATCAGCCACATTGCCCCACCACAAGGTATTATCGATCACCATACAACCGCCTGGGCGCAGCAATTGCTTACCCATGTCGTAATACGCCATCAGGTTCGCTTTATCAGCATCGACAAAAATAAAGTCTAGGGTGCCAGCTTGATCCTGAAGCATCGCCTCCATGGTTGCTTTCGCATCACAACAACGAGTTTCGATCTGATCGATAAGATGTGCCTGAGCGATGTATTTATTAGCAATATCTAGCCACATTTGCTTTTTATCGAGTGCCACCAGCGTCGCATCGGGCGCCAACCTTAAGCCCATAGACAAGGTGCTGTAGCCAGTAAAAACCCCCACTTCTAGCACCTTCTTAGGGTTTTGCATGGCGATCAACAGCCCTAAGAACTGCCCTACCTCGGGCGAAAGCGCCATGCGCGCCATATGATACTGGGCGGTCTCGCGTCTTAAAGCCTCAAGCACCTCGGGCTCGTTGACAGAATGCTGAATCAGGTAGTCGTATAAACGATCATCTACTTGAACATTACGATTAACCGGCGGGTTATCGTCTGATACTTGTTTAGGGAAATTAGGAAGCATGAGATTTGATTACTAAACCACGACTTAATGTTTTAAATGTTTTGGAACGGAACTCACGACGGTATAACACCGCCACCACCATCAGGCTCGCTGCCATGCAAAAATAGGGGCCTAAGAACCAGGCCGAGAACGCCATGGCAAAATAATAAGCACGCAAACCATAATTAAATTGATTAGCCGCCAAGCTACAGATCTTAGCCATGTGCATGGCATACAGTTCACGCTCGCTTTCTTCGATACCACGCTCGGTCGCCAAAGGCGCACTGCCCACCAATACCGAACAAAAATTATATTGGCGGATCGACCAAGTAAACGTAAAAAAGGCATACACAAATATAAGCACCAGAACGATGATCTTAAGTTCCCATTCGGTCTGGCTCATAGGCGCCAAAAAGTAGAAATCATTGATGATGCCCATGGCCTGCTCTGAGTAGCTAAACGCGGTAAATAGCCCGGCAATGATCAGCAAACTACTGGAGGCAAAAAACAAACTACTGCGCTCTAAGTTGGCCATCACCGAGGCATCGGCGATGCGATTATCGCGACGCAATAAACGTGACATCCAAGCCAAACGAAACTGATGCAATACACTCACTAAACACGTGCGTCGCTTAGAATAGTACAGCGCATAAAAAGCATAGCCCCACCAGCAGCCGACAAAGACTGTTAACGTGACAATGTTATGAAATTCAAATAAGTGGCTCAGCGAGTTCTGTTCCATAGGACAATTACTACCTTATGTAGCGCATCAATGTGTTAGCGCCATTATATCTAATTCTAGATGAGAACAGATCACCTGCTTCCATCTTTTGTAAAATTTCATAGAACCCCTGCAAAAATGTGGCCAATTTAGTAGATAGTGAAAGAAAAAGGGGAAATAAAAAAAGTAACAATTGATCGTTGTCAAATTGAATCCTTTCAGGCTATGCTGAAAATGTAATCAAGAACTGGGAGGCGCAGCATGACTCGCTTTTTTATCACTACTCTATTAGCGCCGCTGATACTTTTATTTAGTATCAACGCCACCGCATTAGACACGAGCGATACCCATGGCTTCTTGAAGACCGGCGTGCTTGAAACACCTATCGAACTTCCTACTCCAGAAGTCACGCCCGATCCTGATCATGCCTTACCCATCTCGAACCATGTGTTTGCAGACGTCAATTTACGCTGCAGTGTTGTAGGTGAAAAAACGGGGAAAGTTGATCGACTAGCCAAAGCACTCTCTTGTCGCGACCCACCACAACTCTAGTACTCGTTAACCGCTAATTAACAGCTAATACTTTTTTACTAGATACTAATTTTTGGGGTGCACTATGAAAACACTTACTTACGTTACCACTAAAGACATTGATACTTTGACTTGGCCTGAGATTGAAGAAAACATTGGTCTTTACTCGCCAGCCACACGCGTATTTACTGACTTTAAAGAAGCTAGCCCTCGCTTGATTGAGCCGAGCGTTCGCGCTGATGTACTTGCCGACATCATGAAGAAAGAGCACGTGCGCATGAAGATCGTAGTGGATGCGCAGAATAACTTCTTAGGTGTTGTGAGTCTTGAAGACTTATCTGAAGAAGCATTTGTTAAACAAATCGCAGCTGGCTATGTGCGCGATGAACTACTCGCTATCGATTTGATGCGCGCCAAAGATGACTTATTGGCGGTGTCTTACAAATCACTTCTAAGTAGCGATGTTGAATCATTAATCTACAGCCAGAAAGCTAACACCTACCAGCACATTCTTGTGGTAGATGAAGAGACCATGTCAGTACGCGGTCTAGTATCAGCCAACGACATCGTACGTAAGCTTAAACTGAACATTGATGTTTCAACCTCTACCAGCTTTGCCAAGCTGTACGATGTGATTGAGCACGATTACGCTGACAGCAAACGTATTCGCGTAGCTTAACCCTTCAGCAATCCTTGATAAAAAAGCCAGCTGCTAAGCTGGCTTTTTCTTTTGCACCCAATAAAAGTAAAGGTCCCCTTCTTGCTGTTGCTGCAACAAAGGGTGGCCTAAAAAATTACAAAACTTGGGAATGTCACGCTCAGTAGAGGGATCACTGGCAATGATTTTAACCACTTCTCCAGGCGCCATTTTACGCACCACGCCATGCAGCATCATCACAGGCTCTGGACAATACAGCCCCTGAGTGTCTAGTAATTGAGCGTGTTCAATGTGTTCCATTTAATTACCTTAGCTCTCGCAATTTCATAAGTACTGAGCGACAAACGCATACGCCGTCTGCACTAATTCATTCATAACGTCATCTTGGCTACGATTATAACGCTTTAACAGATGAAAATCGTGATCCGCGCCCAAAAGCCAATGCAAACAAACTGACTCTGGTAACGTCTGCTCAGCCACCCACTCTTGCGAGCCCAATGCATCTCGGGTGCCTTGCAAAATTAAGTAAGGCACAGAACCGCATGCCTGCAAATGCCCCAAGCGATGTTTTTCTGGTTTTTTAGCGGGATAAAAAGGAAAGCCCAATGCCACGCAAGCTTGCACATTATGGCTGGCACATAGCTCCGCCGTGATGCGACAGCCCATGGATTTACCCAACAATATAATGGGCTCTTTAGGGTCAATTAACGCTTGTGTTTCGGCAATAAGTTTATCGATCGCTGGCGGCGGTCGCTTCTTTCTCGTGGCTTCTATCTGCTGCATATAAGCCAATGTTATCGGTGAGATTTTTGCCCCGCTTCGCGCCTCAAACTGGGCTTTAAAACGCTGTAAAAAATCACTCTGATGCCCCGCTCCGGAGCCGTGTAAAAGATAAAGTTTCGTCATATCGTATGAAAACCTTGCTCTGCGACAAGGAATGCCCACAAAGCATTATTCCCGCCTGTTCTTTAAATTGTGAAAAGACTTAGAATCAATTTCGCTAGTTTACCGCTGTTGGAATTTGATTGGAGTCCAGGGCCTAGCCAGAGTTAAAGCCATTGTCTCCAACCAAATGATATCAGCATTTTCGATAACAAGGTCTATCACTCAACGTGGTTTGTGGAAGAAACTATGAGCACAGCTTTTGATCACCCAACATACAACTATCGAGTGGTGCGCGCATTCACCATCATGACGGTAGTATGGGGCGTAGTAGGCATGGCTATTGGCGTATTGATTGCGTCACAATTGGTATGGCCAGATCTACTTGCTAACATACCTTACCTTCACTTTGGTCGTTTACGCCCACTTCATACCAACGCAGTCATCTTCGGATTTGGTGGCTCTGCCCTGTTTGCAACGTCGTACTACGTTGTACAGCGTACTACGCAAGCAAGGCTTTTCTCTGATGTGTTATCAGGGTTCACCTTCTGGGGCTGGCAAGCCATTATTGTCGCGGCAGCGATCACCTTACCGCTTGGCTACACGCAAACAAAAGAGTACGCCGAGCTAGAATGGCCAATCGATATTCTTATCACATTGGTTTGGGTGGCTTACGCCATAAACTTCTTCGGCACCATCGCCAAACGTAAGATGAAACACATCTACGTGGCCAACTGGTTCTACGGCGCCTTCATTATTACCGTGGCTGTATTGCACATTGGTAACAGTGCGGTTGTGCCAGTCGGCGCTTGGAAATCTTACTCTGTTTACTCAGGGGCAGCGGATGCCATGGTGCAATGGTGGTACGGACACAACGCTGTAGGTTTCTTCCTCACCGCCGGTTTCCTAGGCATGATGTACTACTTCGTACCTAAGCAAGCAGATCGTCCGGTATTCTCTTACCGCCTGTCTATTGTTCACTTTTGGGCACTGATCTCGCTTTACATCTGGGCAGGCCCACACCACCTCCACTACACCGCATTACCTAACTGGACACAAAGTCTGGGCATGGTGATGTCTTTGATTCTGCTAGCACCTTCTTGGGGCGGCATGATCAATGGTGTGATGACGCTTTCAGGTGCTTGGCACAAGCTGCGTCATGATCCTATCTTGCGCTTCTTAGTCGTATCACTGTCGTTCTACGGTATGTCGACGTTTGAAGGCCCAATGATGTCTATCAAGACCGTCAATGCGCTGTCTCACTACACTGACTGGACCGTGGGCCACGTACACGCAGGTGCGCTGGGCTGGGTAGCCATGGTCAGCATCGGTGCGGTTTACCATCTATTACCAGTCATGTACGGCCAAAAAGCCGGTGCAATGTACTCTACTCGTTTGATCAATGTGCACTTCTGGTTGGCAACAATCGGTACAGTACTGTACATCGCATCAATGTGGGTAAACGGCATCATGCAAGGTCTGATGTGGCGTGCGTTTAACGACGATGGCTCTTTGACTTACACCTTCGTTGAATCGGTTGACGCAAGCTACCCAGGTTGGTTTGTGCGTGTACTAGGCGGCAGTATCTTCTTACTAGGTATGTTGCTGATGTCTTACAACGCGTACATGACTGTGCGTTCGGCAAAAGGCCAAGAAGCGCAAGCTTTCGACGCCGACACTCAAACAGCATAGGGGTTACTACACATGCGCCATGAAGTTATTGAAAAGAATATGGGGCTCATGATCATCCTTATCGTCGTCGCGATTAGCTTCGGCGCTTTGGTTGAGATTATCCCGCTGTTCTTTATGAAACAAACGACTCAACCAGTCGAAAATCTACAACCGTTAACCGCTCTAGAGCTTGAAGGTCGCGACATTTATCAACGTGAAGGCTGCTTAAGCTGTCATACACAAATGATCCGCCCATTCCGCTCAGAGACCGAGCGTTATGGTCCCTATAGTGTGGCAGGCGAGTCTGTATACGATCACCCATTCCTATGGGGCTCGAAGCGTACTGGCCCTGACCTAGCTCGTGTGGGTCAGCGTTACAGTGATGAGTGGCATCGTGCCCACTTATACAACCCACGTGATGTGGTACCAGAATCCAACATGCCAGGTTTCCCTTGGCTGTTTGAAAACACCATCACTGGCAACGATACCGCTGACAAAATGGCAGCACTTCGTATGGTTGGGGTGCCCTACACCGATGAGCAGCTTGCAACTGCCAAATCCGATGTACGTGGCAAACGTGAAGTCGATGCGCTAGTTGCTTACTTGCAGCAGCTAGGCACAGTGATCGAACGATAGGACCTAAACATGGACATTAATACGCTACGAGCACTGGCAACACCGATTGCATTCGTCGCCTTCATTGGCATTTGCTTCTGGGCTTACAGCAAAGGACGCAAAAAGGATTTTGATGAAGCCGCAAACTTACCCTTTGCCGACGATGACATGCACGATGGTGCTCAGCGCAACGAATCCGTGGAGAAAGACAAATGAATGAATTAAGTTCTTTTTGGAGCGGCTGGATCATTGTGATCTCGTTAGGCTCAATCATTGGAAGCTTTGTGCTGTTATCGATTGTCCGTAAAGGGCAACGTTTTAACTCAGAAACCACTCAAACTGTGGGCCATGAGTTTGATGGCATCGAAGAATACGACAACCCGCTACCACGTTGGTGGTACTGGATGTTTGTCCTAACCGTTATCTTTGCCCTAGGCTACCTTGCGCTCTACCCTGGACTTGGCAACTTCAAAGGTTTTCTCGGCTGGACCCAAGAATCAGCTTATGAACGTGAAGTCGCCAAAGCCGAGGCCGAGTTTGGCCCGATGTTTGCGCAATTTTCGCAAACACCGATCGAAGAGCTTGCGCAAAATGATCAAGCGATGCGCATCGGTCAGCGTCTGTTTGCCAACAACTGTGCCCAGTGTCACGGCTCAGCGGCAACAGGTGGTTTTGGCTTCCCTAACCTGACAGACAATGATTGGTTGTACGGCGGTGATGCTGCCGCCATCTCACAAACAATCCTTAAAGGGCGTGTGGCAGCGATGCCTGCTTGGGGACCGACACTGGGCGAAGAAGGTGTCGACCAAGTTGCACAATATGTGCTGAGCATGAGCGGACGTGAGCATAATGCTCAAGCCGCTGCACAAGGTCAGCAACTGTACAACACCAACTGTATCGCCTGTCATGGTGCCGAAGGTAAAGGCAACCATCTATTTGGTGCGCCAAACTTAACCGATAACATTTGGTTGTATGGCGGCAGTGAGCAACAAATCAAACAAACGTTGCGTAACGGCCGAGCAGGTAAAATGCCAGCTTGGGAAGCTATCCTAGGCGAAGACAAATCACACGTGGTCGCAGGCTACGTTTACAGTTTGTCTAATCAGTAAATCTGTGACGTGTATCAAAAGGGTGCGACCGAAAGGCGCACCCTTTTTTTATGATTAATTGTAATATTAGTAGCAACTTAATCTGTCTGTTGCACGTAAGGAAAACAGCATGAGTGACAAAATACCCGCCCAAAATGTCGAACCTGAAATAGAAACTTTCGACCTCTACGAGAAACGTAAAAAAATCTACACCCGCGCTATTTCAGGCTTTTTTCAACGCATTCGTACTCGTGCCTTATGGCTTTTGATGCTGGGCTATTTTCTGACGCCTTGGATTGACTGGCATGAGCGCCAAGGCGTGTTATTTGATTTACCGGCACGTCAGTTCCACATTTTTGGCCTAACCTTTTTCCCACAAGACTTTTACCTACTGGCTTGGATTCTGATTATCTGTGCCTTTGGCCTATTCTTTGTGACCACCTTATTTGGTCGTGTTTGGTGTGGCTATACTTGTCCTCAGACCGTATGGACCATGGTCTTTATGTGGATCGAAGAAAAAACCGAGGGCTCGCGCAATCAACGTATCAAGCTTGATAAAGAACCCATGAGCGCCAGCAAAGTGCGCAAAAAATTCAATAAGCACGCACTTTGGATTCTGTTTGCCTGGCTCACAGGTCTCACCTTCGTCGGCTACTTCACCCCTATTCGCGAGCTGATCGTCGAGCTGTTCACCTTTGATGCCCACCCATGGGCGTATTTTTGGATTGCCTTTTTCACCGTCGCAACCTACCTTTTCGCGGGTTGGATGCGCGAGCAAGTCTGTACCTATATGTGCCCTTACGCACGCTTCCAAGCCGTCATGTTTGACCCTGATACCATGGTCATCTCCTACGACTATAATCGTGGTGAAAAGCGCGGTGCCCGTAAGCGTAATGCTGATCCTAAAGCCGAAGGACTAGGGGATTGTATTGACTGCAACTTGTGCGTACACGTCTGCCCTGCAGGCATCGATATTCGTGATGGCTTGCAATATCAATGCATCGGCTGTGCTTTATGTGTCGATGCCTGCGATTCGATCATGGACAAAATGGGCTATGAGCGCGGCCTAGTCAGCTACACCACCGAGCGTCGCCTAGAAGGCGAAAGCTCGCACATTATGCGCCCTAAAGCGATCGGCTATGCTATGTGCATGCTAGTCGTGGTGACCGCATTTTTATACTTTGCTGGCGACCGTGAGGCTTTAGGTCTGGATGTGATTCGCGATCGCAATCGTCTCTTTAACGAGACCCCAAGTGGAATGATTGAAAACATCTACACCGTTAAAGTCATCAATATGGACCAAACTGCACACCCCTTTGAGGTGTCTGTGTCTGGACTACGCAATATGAACATGATTGGCCGCAAAAGTGTCAACGTTCGGGCAGGCGAAGTTCGCTCGGTACCGTTTTCGATCCAAGTACCGCCGACTAGCTTACAGCAACAAAAGAATACCATTTATTTTAAGGTGGTCTCCAAAGACCCTAATTACCCAGTCGAAAAAATCACTGAAAGTCGATTTATTGGTCCTGTATCAAAATAATGGCTTATAAGCGGTGTTAATATCACCGCTTAAGTCACCTTAGGGAGCGTTTACATGTCAACAATTGCCCAATCAACACCCTGGTACAAACAGTTTTGGCCTTGGTTCATTATGAGTATTCCACTATCTTCGGTGTTAGTCGCCGTCGTTCAAGTATACGCTGCCGTCAACTCTTCCAGCGACCTAGTCAAAGAGGAATACTACAAAGAAGGGCTCGCCATCAATACCGTCATTACTGAGCGTCAAGCGGCTAAGGATTTAGACATTAGGGCGACTTTACGCCTTGATAATCTAACTGGCGAACTGCTGCTAACGACACAAAACGCCGATGCCAGCACACTTAATGCAGTCTTTGCTCATGCAGCAGTATCCGAAAAAGACTTCAGCGTGACTTTTTCCCAGAGCCAACCCAATGAGTATCGAGCGCAATTAGAAAAACCATTGTCTGGCATCTGGAATGTATACCTAGCTTCGCCAAATGGTTGGCAACTTAGCGGTCGCATCAACAGTAATGTTCACAGCGCGCTTAATTTTAACCTATGAGCCAAGCTTGCTTTCACTGTGGCGACCCAATCCCTATTGGCCTTGAGATCGCCAGCGACCTGCAAGACGCTCGCCGAGAGTTCTGCTGCTATGGCTGCCAAGCCATCGCCGAGCATATTTGCGCCGCCAACTTAGGCACCTACTACGATAAGCGCGGCGAGCAAAATGCCGTGCGCTTAACTGATGAAGACCTAGCCCCGTTTGATTTATTGAACGATCCAAGCTTGTACCAACATTATGTCTATCAAGAAGGCACGGTACACAGCATGCAACTGCTGATTTGCGGAATCACTTGTTCCGCCTGTGCCTGGCTGATCGAAAAACACTTAGCACAGCAGGTCGGCATCGAGTCTGTGCATGTTAATGTCAGCACTCGCATCGCCAGTATCAGCTGGCAAAAAGATCAACTCTCACCCAAAGACTTAGCAGAGCTGCTGGCAGACATCGGCTATCATGCCCAGCCTTACGTGCCTGGTGAACGAGATCAACAGCAAAAACAGCACAAAAAACAAGCCATTATTCGTCTAGGTGTTGCCGGTGTTGGCATGATGCAAGTGATGATGAGCGCTATCGCTATGTACGCAGGCGATTTACAAGGCATGGACGATGTTTACCGTCAGCTATTGCGCAGCATCAGTTTTATATTCGCCACGCCCGTCGTCCTATACGCTGGTTTGCCTTTTTATCGGGGGGCATTACGTGATCTGCGCACGCTACATTTCACCATGGATTTACCGGTATCGATTGGTGTGTTGCTGGCTTATGTGTCAAGCGTAGTCGCGCTATTTAGTCAGTCAGGACATGTCTATTTTGACTCGGTGACCATGTTCATTTTCTTCTTACTTTTAGGAAGATTTTTAGAGGCTGTTGCTCGTGCTTACCAAACCCAAAGCAATGATCACGCCCCACTAACCGCGGTCAAAGTCAAACGTGACGAGACACTACAGACCATCGCTCTGCATCAACTGCAAGTCGGCGATATTGCACAAATAGACCCAGGCCAAAGCTTCCCTGTTGATGGTATTTTGCTCAGCCCCCATACCAGTGTGGATGAGTCGAGCTTGACCGGCGAGTATCAGCCTGTAAGCAAACACAAAGGCGATGTCATCCACGCTCAAACCATTAATATTGAGCAAAAAGTTGAGTTTGAAGTGACCCATACAGGGCAAAATACACGGGCCGCAGCCATTTCTAGAATCACTGAACGCGCTTTGGCTGAAAAACCACCTGTCGCCATCATGGCGGATCGTGTGGCGCATTATTTTGTCATCGCTGTGCTGGTAATTGCCGCGCTAACGTATATATTCTGGAGCTTCCAAGGGCGCAGCGACGCCTACTGGGTTATGGTCAGCGTGCTGGTCGTCACTTGTCCTTGCGCCCTGTCACTGGCAACGCCCGTTGCGCTTACTACAGCCACGAATGCCCTTAAACAAGCGGGATTACTCATCACTCGCGGTCATGTCATCGAAGCGTTGGCTAACACCCAGCACATTGTGTTCGATAAAACCGGTACACTGACTCAAGGGCGTTTTGCTATTCGTCACATTGAAATCATCAATACCCATTTGTCAGAAGACAGCATTTTGTCAATGGTGGCAGGCCTTGAGCAACACTCCAAACACCCGATTGCTCAAGCGTTTGCTGATATTGCGCCGACACCGATTGAAGCAATTGAGAACCTACCCAGCCAAGGCGTATGCGGCACTTGGCTAGGTCAAAAACTGTATTTCGGCAATCGCACGTTATTGGAGTCACTTGGCTTAGAGATACAGCACGCCAACATAGATGGCTACACTAGCCTATACTTGGCCGACGCCGATCATGTGATTGCCCGCATTGATCTGTGCGATGCGCTGCGTCCAGAAACGCAGCAAGTATTGACTCATCTTAAGCAACGCGGCGCCCGTTTAAGCCTATTAACAGGCGATACCCTCACTTCAGCACGGGCAATTCTACCGTTAGAACTGTTTGATGATGTCGTCACAGACTGCTTACCCGAACAAAAGTGGCAATGGATCAGAGACCAACAGCAGCATAATGTGCTCATGGTAGGCGATGGCCTAAATGATGTGCCAGCCTTGGCGGGTGCCACTACCTCATTGGCCATGCAGGCAAGCTCTGATCTCGCTAAGACCCATGCGGATGCGATATTACTAAACGATCATCTGGCGACATTGCCCAAGGCCTTAGCCAGCGCCAGTAAGTGTCGTCTTATTATTAAACAAAACTTAATCTGGGCCGCAGGCTATAATGCTACCCTGTTGCCACTGGCGGTAGCGGGTTTAATTCCACCTTGGGTAGCAGCGCTTGGAATGGCGTTAAGTTCGCTCCTAGTCGTGCTCAACGCTACCCGATTAACCACTGTATAGGTCAGTTATGGAAAGTTTGTTTTTACTGATTCCCATCGCGGCAGTATTCGTCGTAATCGCGGTTGCAATCTTTATCTGGGCGGTCAAGGGCGATCAGTTTGAAGACCTCAATCGTGAAGGTGAGCGCATCTTATTTGATGATGACGATGACACACCAAAATCATGATTAGCACCTTTATCTCTGCATTATTGATAGGCTTAGCGGGCGCTGGCCATTGTTTGGGCATGTGTGGTGGCCTAGCGACCCTATTGTCCATCAACGGGCAGCCTTCAATCCTGCGCATCATCTGCTATAACCTAGGGCGCATGCTGTCGTATGCCCTGTTTACCGTGTTATTGGTGAGCGCAGTCCAATTAGGCACCGAAAGTCTGTATCAAGATTTACTGATTCCATTGCGCACCTTAGCCGCTCTATTGCTCATTTTTATGGGCTTGTATATTTGTGGCGCGTGTCGCTGGATTTTAAAAGTCGAAGCACTGGGCCGTGTGGGTTGGCAAGCTCTCCAGCCCCTAGCCAAAAAAGTCCTACCGATCGAATCTGCGCCACAGGCCCTGATCGCGGGCATGCTCTGGGGCTGGCTGCCCTGTGGTTTGGTCTACTCCACAGTGCTTTGGGCCAGTGCATTGGGTTCATGGCAGCTTTCTTTAACTGCCATCATCGGGTTTGCCATCGGCACTTTGCCCGCCATGCTATTAGCCGGTTTTTTCAGTCAAACACTAAAGCGCATCTGGAGCGCCTACTATTTGCATTGGCTATTCGGCGGTTTATTGATCATGTATGGCATTTACACCCTCCCTTTTGTAAAAGCCGCCCTCTCTGTGTCCCATTAATTGATCTGAGTCAGCTTGTTAAATTGAGATGGGAGTAAAATTCCTATTAGAAAATTTAATAGGACTCAGCATATGCTTTGGGACGCCCAACTTATCCAAAAATACAATCTGGCCGGGCCACGGTATACCTCTTACCCGACGGCGCCGCAGTTCTCGACGGAAGTCAGCAAAATGGAGCTCATCAGCAAAATGCTAGAGGCTTCTACTTTGCCCTTGAGCTTGTACTTCCACGTTCCATTTTGTGCTCATCTTTGTTACTACTGCGCTTGCAACAAGATTGTTACTAAGCAATACGACAAAGGTGCTGAATACGTTGAATTACTCGGTGAGGAGCTACGCTTACGCTCACTCATGATCGACCAAAATCGTCCTGTTGATCAGCTACATTTTGGCGGTGGCACACCCACTTTTCTAAGCGAAGCCAACTTACGCCAGCTGTTTGACTACATTCATAGCTACTTCAATCTAGTTACTGACGGCAGTCAAGATTACAGCATCGAAATCGACCCTCGTGAGGTAGATCGCTCTAAGCTCGCCACCTTGGCAGAGCTTGGCTTTAATCGCGTCAGCTTGGGCATTCAAGATTTTGCTGAAGACGTGCAAAAAGCCATCCATCGCGTGCAACCGCTTGAACTTGTGCAACAAGTTGTCGCTGATATCCGTGAGCTAGGCTACCGCTCAATGAATTTCGACTTGATCTATGGCTTACCTAAGCAAACGGTGGCAGGTTTTGATGACACGTTAGACAAAGTTATTGCCTTATCGCCTGATCGTATTTCGGTGTTTAATTACGCCCACTTACCACAGCGTTTCACGCCACAAAAACGTATACTTGATGAAGATCTGCCAACACCCGATCAAAAGCTGGCGCTACTTAAGCACACCATCGAAAAATTGACCGCAGCTGGCTACGTTTACATTGGCATGGACCACTTCGCCAAACCCGACGATACGTTAACAAAAGCACAACAAGAAGGTCATCTGCAGCGTAATTTTCAGGGGTATACTACCCACGCTGATACTGATCTATTAGCCTTTGGTGTGTCCGCTATCAGTCAGCTAGACGGCACCTATTTTCAAAATCATACTGACCTAGCCCTATACCAAAACAGTATCGAAAACGGTCAGTTGGCGATTATGAAAGGCTATATCAGTGACCGTGATGATCGCATCCGTCACAGCGTGATCATGCAATTGCTTTGCAATAATCACCTAGACAGCAAAGCCATTGACTCAACCTTTAGTATTAAATTCACTGACTATTTCGCGCAAGAACTAGACAGGTTAGAAAGTCTCAAGGAAGATGGTGTCATTAACGTCTATTATAATGATGACGATGTCGAAATAGAGATAACAGAAGCTGGGCGTTTGTTAGTTCGCTGTGTTTGCATGGTGTTCGATAAGTACCTAACAGCCAGTAGCACTTTTTCAAAAGTTATATAATCACCCGATCGAGCTCAGGGAGAGTTTCATGTCCATTACCAACGCAAACAACCGCTTTAGCAGTAAATTGACGTCTCAGTGTCAAAACTGCAGCCTTAGCGCACTTTGCCTACCTATTGCTTTGGCAGACGAAGACGTTAACCGTTTGGACCAAATCATCGAGCGTAAGCGCCCACTGAAAAAAGGTGAAGTTTTGTTTCACCAAGGCGAAGAATTTGACTCTGTTTTTGCGGTCCGCACTGGCACACTTAAAACCTTTAACATCACTAATTCTGGCGAAGAACAAATCACCGGTTTTTACTGCCCTAGCGAGCTACTAGGATTAAGTGGTATCGACGATAATCGCTACCCAGTGTCGGCAAAAGCACTGGAAACAACTACTGTCTGTGAAATCCCGTTTTCACACCTAGAGCAACTATCGGCGCAGATCCCGTCGCTTAAGCACCAGTTGTTCCGCTTAATGAGCCGTAAGATTTGTGATGACCAACAAATGATGGTGCTGCTGGGCAAGAAAAACGCCGACGAAAAAGTCGCTTCTTTCTTACTTAACCTTTCCCATCGCTTTAAAAAGCGTGGTTACTCAGCGACGGCGTTCCGCTTGTCTATGTCACGCGGTGAGATCGGCAACTACCTTGGGCTGGCGGTAGAAACGGTAAGTCGTGTGATGACTCGTTTCCAAAAGAACGGCTTAATTGATGTAGACGGCAAAGAAATTTCTATCGTCAACATCGAAGAAATGGAAAAGCTTGTCGGTGCTTCTGGAGAATGTGCTACCATTGAGCACGTTTAGTTAACCAGTTAGTTAAGGTTTATATATGCTCTTTGACGACTTTTACTTTAAGTCTCTTATTCGCACCGTAGAAGACTGGCCAAAGCCTGGCATCAGCTTCCGCGACATCACCCCTATTTTTAGCGATCCTAAAGGGATGCGCATCGTGGTTGATGCCTACGTGCACCGTTACATTGACAGTGACATTACGCACATTGCTTGCATTGATGCGCGCGGTTTTTTGATTGCCTCCGTGTTGGCATATGAACTGCGTAAGCCTTTAGTATTGGTGCGTAAAAAGGGCAAATTGCCGGGTAAAACGATTTCACAGAGCTACGACCTTGAATACGGCAGTGCTGAGCTTGAGATCCAAGAAGGCGCAGTACAAGCAGGCGCGCAGGTATTGTTGTTTGACGATTTGATCGCGACTGGCGGTACTCTCATCGCAGCCATGAGTTTGTTACAACAACAAGGCGCTGACATCAAAGAAGTGGCATCGATCATCGACCTACCCGATCTTGGCGGCAGCACTAAGATTCAAGAGTTAGACGTACCTGTCTTTGCATTATGTGCCTTCGAAGGCGAATAATTCGTCTTGATGCAGACACAGCAAACACACATAAAAAAGGTGGCCTAGGCCACCTTTTTTTATTGCAACACTCTTCACACTGATAGCGCTTAGAACGTAGCTGAAATACCAATGCCGAAGCTTTTGTTCATTTCTGCATCACGCGAGTAGCTGTCTAGGTCTACATTGGTTAGACCGTAGCGAATGAATACCAAAGCGTTACGCAGCGTACGGTACTCACCACGAATTTCTGCTTGGTACATGTTGTCGATGTTTTGGAAAGACAATACGTTTGGCGCATAGTGAGCTGAACCGTAGACACTGAAGCGGTTTGCTTGTGGGAACGTGTAACGGTAGAAACCACCAAGACCAACTGCCGTACCTGTGTCATCACCATTTAGGTCAGCATCCACAGCTAATAGACGACCACCGATACCGATCTGTACTGGGTAATCTTGTGACAAATCTTTGTCTTCAATGTGCGCACCGATGTAACCGTATTTGCCATCATCGCTGTGGTACATACCACCTGCATCCAAGAAGTAAGTGCCTTGATCCGAGCTCACGTCTACTTTCACAGCATCATTAGAAAGACTTCCTTCTATTGTGTTAGCAGCGGATACTTGCATAGACACTGCAGCGCCTAGAACAACTGGCAATAACTTTTTAATCGACATTGTGATTCCTTTTTAAAGCGAAATTATATTTAAGCGTTTGAGTGCGTCTTCAGATTGCGTCAACCCTTTAAAGTCGAACAATTCGGTATCGGCTAAATGCGACGGCACAACATTCTGAACGGCCGAAAACATAGTGTCCAAACGGCCTGGGTGTTGTTTCTCCCAGCTTTGCAGCATGTCTTTAACAACTTGACGCTGTAGATTCTCCTGAGAACCACATAGATTACAAGGGATGATTGGGAAAGACTTCAGTAAAGAATACTGCTCAATATCAGACTCTTTACAGTAAGCCAGCGGTCGAATCACCACGTGCTTGCCATCATCGCTTAATAATTTAGGTGGCATCGACTTAAGTTTACCGCCAAAGAACATATTAAGGAAAAGGGTTTCCAAAATGTCATCACGGTGGTGACCTAAGGCAATTTTGGTCGCGCCAATTTCTTCTGCGAAGCCATAAAGAGAACCACGACGCAAGCGTGAACACAAGCCACATGTGGTTTTACCTTCTGGCACCACTTCTTTAACGATACTGTAGGTGTCTTTTTCCAGTATGTGGTAATTCACACCAAGACCAGACAGATACTCAGGTAACACGTGCTCTGGGAAGCCTGGTTGCTTCTGATCCAAGTTCACCGCAATGATTTCAAAATCAATGGGCGCACTGCGTTGCAAATTACATAGAATGTCTAGCATGGTGTAAGAGTCTTTACCACCGGATAAACACACCATGACTTTATCGCCATCTTCAATCATGTTGAAGTCAGCAATAGCTTGGCCGGTATTGCGACGCAAACGTTTTTGCAATTTGTTTAGCTCAAGCTTTTCTTTACGATCGATCTCAGAATTCATTATTGGTTACCATAAAACAGTTGCACGCATTTTACTACAAGCCTCGCCGCGAAGCATCCCATCCAGCCAACGAAGCACTCAGCAAGTGCTGCTTATTTCTTTTTTACAAAATGCAAGGCACTACCACAGGCGCGACAAATATACTGTGTCCCACGGGTAGCGCGGCCATGACGATGAGCAGTGAACTCATGCGCTTGGCAATGGCAACGATAGAGATACAGATTACGCGCCTTAGGCACATCAAAATCGTGCGTACGGGCCGCTTCGACATTAAACAAATGCTCCATCACCGCCGTCCATTCACGGCCATGGGGGCGCACTTTTGCACCATAGATTTGATGGACCACAATATGTGCCACTTCGTGGGGTACGACATTGTCGATAAATTTTTGCGGATCTTGCGCCAACATATAGGCGTTAAAGCGCATTTCATTACGCTGCAGATACGCCGTCCCAGCACTGCGTCCACGCTGCTTGAAGTTAAAACTTGGCGCCTTTAGCGTGACCTTAAAATAACGCTGAGCCTGGGTTAAACACTGCTGAATTTTCTGCTCTACCGCACCTTGGTAAGCCTTCAACTCCGTATCGGTCACCTAGTACTCCTGAAACAAATGTTCGGCATTTAATGTCTGCAGCAAATCTTTACTAAGCCCCGTGACACGACTCAGCGCCGCCAGAGACTTAGGCCGCGCCTCATAAATTTTGTGTAGCTGAGTTTCAGACAAAAACTGATGCACCTTATTCGTCACACTCCATTGCATCAGCGACTGCCAATCATGAGCCTGCAACTGCGCCAACTCAGGCTCTTTCAACAGCGGATAAAAGTGATCGGCCCCCAGTAAGAGTTGCTCTTCTGCTCGCAGCAAGCGTCGGCTCTTTTCAGCCAACGACACCGAAAAAGGCATGATACTGTGCAGTAATAGATAGCGCTTGGCGAGCAGACTACGCACTAACGCTTTCCACTGCACTTCATCCAGCCCTTTGCCTTGGGCAAACAAAGCATTACTCTCTAGGCCGTATTCGAGCACATTCTTGGTCCGTTTGCCGAGCAAGGTTGCAATCAAAGACGCAAAGGGAATGCGTCCTTTAGTACGGTGCACCAAGCTTAGAAACTTCTGTGCCGCGACAGTGACATTATGTTGGTTATGACCACGGCGACAGCGATCGCACTGCCCACACCCTTGCTCACGCATTTCATCGAACATGCCACCAATGACCTTAGAACGGCATTCTAAACTTTCTAAATAGGCGATTAGCGCCCAAAAGTCGTCTTCGTCACTCTGCTCTAGCTGGACAAACTGCCAAGTTTGCAAAATATCCTGCAAGCCATAAAACAACAATGCATTGGCGGCACGACCATCACGTCCGGCCCGACCAACCTCCTGCACATAACTTTCGATCGACAGCGGCAAGTCTAAATGCACGACAAAACGTACGTGCTCCAAATCCACCCCCATACCATAGGCCGTGGTCGCGACCAGCACTTGCACATCCCCCGAGGCGAAGCGCTGGTGTGCTTGCTCGCGCTGCTCAGGCGACAAATTGGCATGATAACAGGCCGCAGAGATCCCCTGTTCTTGGAGCCAGTGGGCGATTTCTGCGGTTTTATTTCGGGCGCGACAATAGACAATGCCCGACTGAGTGCGAACCTCTTTGAGTAAAAAGGCTAACAATTGATGCTTGGCGCGTTTTTTTTGAGATACCTGCAAACGAATGTTGTCGCGCATAACATCTTCACGCACCACAAACGGTGAATCCAGTCCTAGCGCATCACTGACCGAGGCTTCTTTATCTGGTAGCAAAGTACCGGTCAAGGCAATGACTGGCACATTGGCAAACACCTGACGCAATTGGCCAAGCTGAGCGTATTCGGGGCGAAAGTTCTGCCCCCAGCGCAACACACAGTGCGCTTCATCCACCGCAATGCAGGCAAGCGGAACATCTTCTAGCAACCCCATAACGCTTGGCTGCAGCAGTTTTTCCGGCGACATGTAGAGAATTTCTACGTCGCCATGGCGTAAACGCCAATGCAGATCGTTTTGCTCGGCGCCATTTTGGGTCGAATTCAAAAATTCTGCCTTGATGCCTTGTTCACGTAAGCGACTCACCTGCTGCTGCATAATGGCGATCAAAGGGCTGATGACTACCCCTACACCTGGGCGGGCCAAAGCCGCCATTTGGTAAATCACGGACTTACCAGCCCCCGTTGGCAAAAGCGCCAAAACATCCTGCCCGTCAATCAAGGCGGTCGCACAGCGCTCTTGAGCACCGATAAAATGCTCAAAGCCCAAGCGTGCCAAGGCATCTTGGGCGAGTGTTTTCGTGGTCGTGGAAGCCAAATTGGCTGCTTTGCTCATGGTGTTTTACAACTGATGTGTTTAAACTGTCACGCGATTAAATAATAGGATTAGCTCAATGCAACACCAACCTCTTGATGATTTAGAACTTGAAGAACTTGAGAACTTTTTAGACTCAGACGCGGTCCATGAAGATTGCCAAAACTTTGTTATGGCGCATGGCTTTTTAACCGCCCTAGCAATTTGTCCCAATTCTCCTCAACCATCACATTGGTTACCTATCGTTTTTGAGGAAACGCCTGATTTTACCTCTGAATCAGAACAAAAGCACATCGAGAATCTATTGATTCGCCTATTGAGCGATATTCAAAAAGAGCTGGAGTCCGAAGAAGACTTCTTAGTACCGTGTGAAATCGAAGTCAGCAGCGATCCAAACGAGTTAAGTGAGCTGGAAGAATGGTCATCAGGCTTCATGGAAGGTGTATTCTTTACTGAGCGCAGCTGGTTTGAGAGCGAAAAAGAAGCGGAAATCGCCGAGCTGCTATTACCATTTATGGTGGCCTCAGGTCTTTTTGAAGATGAAGAAGTGCAACAGATTCGTGAGAGCGAGAAACTGACCCAGTCTTGCATCGAGCAAATTCCACAGCTGGTAACGGACTTGTTCCTTGTGCTGCGTACCGAGCCAGAAAAGAAACCAAACAAGCCTAAAGCAAAAGGCCCACAAGGTAAAAAAGGCGGCGGTAACAAGTCTAATAAAAAGCGTAAGTAACCATTACTGACGCTCTTATCGTTAGCGATAACGCAAAAAGGCCACTTAGAGTGGCCTTTTTTTGGATTCACGGTGCTTGTAATTAGCTGCCGCGCTGTTGGCTACCCGCTTCCAGCTGAGCGATCTGCTCATCGGAAAGTAGCTCGTAGAACTGGTGACGGATCTCAGCTTGCTGAACATCCATACGCACCATTAGGTCACTACGCTGCTCTGCCAACTCTTCTACTTGGCTCACGTAGTTGTCATCTTTAGGGCTTAGCATCTGCACTGGGCCCGTCAGCTCACGCATATCATCTAGAATTTCTTTGCGCCCTTCACGAGCTTCAGCGAATAGCTCCGACGCTTCTTGACGGGTGTCGGCGTCCATTTTTAGTTGGGTCGCCATACGATCTAACATTTGCTCAGAGTATGGGTTCATCATCTGCTGAGCTTGCTGAGCACGTTGCGCTTGAGCATTATTGTTGTCAGCAGCGTAAGTTAGTGAAGTCGCCGATGCAGCGATCGCTACAGCTAGACCTAGTGCAGTACATTTCACAAGATTGTTGTTTAGAATTGCCATGTCTCTTTCTCCCTACTCGTTGATGTAAGATGAGTTCATTATGAATAAGACAGCGTCAACGTGTGTCAAAGTTTAGAAAAGCGACTGTAAAGTGAATGCAAACACTCTTGCATAAGTCGTTTATTTTCAAAGAAATAAGATCAAACAGGCGAACTATGCACTGCAGCAGTCACACTCCACCTAAGCGTGCACTTGACGTCACTAAAGCCTCCTTAAAACTCGCCTGAGACGTAAAGAACCTATCGCTGAAGCATCTGGGTTATAGCAGTTATTACTCTTCTGACTAGTGCTTAAAAAAGTGAAAAGCCAGCGCCTACCGACCCGTGTCACACCCTTGTTACTAAGCCTTAGATAAACTTTAGCCGTCACTAATTTTAGGCACGTGAGCTTTCGTTCATGGCCAGTAATATCAATAGGAGCAAGACATGAGTGTCACAGAACGCACCGTTACCTCACCCAAGAAATTTATGATTGGCTCGGGCTTATTAGCGAAGATGGCCGACTACGTAGGCGCATTCGGTGATAATGCCCTTATTCTTAGCGATGAGTTCATCTTGGATCGTGCGGCGACACAAGCAACGCCAGCACTGGACCAAGCAGGCATCGCCAGTAAAGTAGAAAAGTTCGAATACGAATGTACCGATAAAGAAATCAACCGCGTTTGTGAGGTTGCCAAAGCCCAAGGCGCTAATGTCATCGTCGGCATCGGCGGCGGTAAAACCCTAGACTGCGCCAAAGCCGTGGCTTACAACAACAAAATCTCTGTCGTGCTTTACCCAACCATTGCTTCCACTGATGCCCCTTGTACTGCACTATCAGTGATCTACAAAGAAGATGGCGAGTTTGACCGCTACTTATTCTTACCGCAAAACCCAGATGCCGTCATTGCTGACACGGATATCCTTGCAGCCGCACCAGCACGCTTCTTTGCCGCCGGCGTGGGTGATGCGCTAGCGACTTACTTCGAGGCGCGTGCTTGTTATGCATCCGATGGCGTGAACTTGGTGCTTAAAAAACCATCGCGCACCGGACTTGGTCTAGCCGAGCTTTGCTTCCAGCTGCTTAGTGAGAACGTCGAAGCCGCCATGGACGCTGTTAACAACAAGGTTTGCACACCCGCGCTAGAGCAAACCATCGAAGCGACTATTTATCTAAGCGGTGTCGGTGCCGAAGCAGGCGGCCTTGCAGCCGCACACGCCGTCAATAATGGTATGTCAGCAGTACCTTCTCTGCATCATGTGCAACACGGCGAAAAAGTGACCTTTGGTCTACTGACTCAGTTAGTCCTCGAAAACGCCCCACAGGAAGAAATCGACGAAGTGGTACGTATCATCAAGGTTGCTGGATTACCACTGACACTGGAAGATATGGGGTTAACGGAGTTTGTTGAATCTGAGTGGCGCACTGTAGCCAGCATTGCTTGTGCTGAAGGCGACACCATGGGCAATATGCCAAAACCAGTCACTGAAAACGACGTTTACAATGCTATGGTCGCCGCAAATGCCATGGCACACCGTTACCAAGAGCTGTTCTAAGCACTTACAAAAACTGAGCAGATCATAACCAGATCTGCTCAGTTTCATCTTTTTAGCCGCATTTTATTTCCACTTTCACTCTCTTTTGCATTCTTTAACAGCTCCCTCTTCAGTCAATCTGATGCTTTAGCTAGATTGTCGCCACACTGAATTTGGCATAGCCTGAATAAGTACTATCAAACAAGGCGTGTTGATCACAGCACATTTTTAGCAACTTACGCGGCCCCACTATGTTTATTCGACAAATTCATTACCTGCTGGCGCTGGCCAAAACGCAACACTTTGGCCGTGCCGCCGAAATTAGTCATGTGTCACAGCCTGCCCTGTCTACCGCTATCCAACACTTAGAGGAAGAGCTGGGCGTCACCATTATCAAACGCGGTCATCGCTTCCAGGGCTTTACCGAAGAAGGACAGCGCGTACTCGAATGGGCCAGCGTACTGGCGCAAGACTGGGACAGCCTACGCCAAGCCGCCACGCAAAGTAGCCAACAGCTCACCGGCACCCTAAACATCGGCGCGATTCCTACCACAGTCGCGGCAGCACCATTGCTCACTGGCCCATGGCAAACAGAGCATCCAGGCATTGCCATCAAATTGATGTCATTGTGCGCTGAAGAGCTGATTCGACAGCTGGACAGCTTTGAGTTAGACCTTGGTATCACCTATCTTGATGACCCACGACTCAAAGGCTTTAAAACCTTACCGCTCTACCAAGAGCATCATATTTTATTGGCCCGCAATCCAGCACAACATCTGCTTAAGGACGATCTGACTTGGAGCGACTTGGCCGATTTACCTTTGTGTTTACTCACGCCTAATATGCAAAACCGTCGCCTGATTGACGCTGCTTTTCGCGATGCCGGCATTGCTCCGAAGGTTATGCTTGAGACAGATTCGATTTTTGCATTGTATGCCCATGTGCGCAGCGCGGGTCTTTACAGCGTCGTGCCGCAAAGTATGTTGTCGCAATTTGAAACCCAAAAAGACATCGTCGCCTTACCTTTATCACCGGATTTATCACGCGATGTCGGTCTAATTATACGCCGTCAGGATTTGCCCTCACCGATCCAGCAAGCCGTATGGGATATGGCACAGAGCCTGAATTTACAGAGTACGTTTGATGCCTTGATAAGTGCGAGTTATCAAACCATTCTCGCAAACAATTAGACGCCATCTGTCAGACACACTACAAATAGAGTTCCCCGGCCGGGATACATCAAAGCATGCAGATGACGCATCTGCTGCAAGACACTCATGACAGAGAAGGAAATAACCACATGGCTAAAATTGTCGCAGTTCTTTATGATGACCCGATCGATGGCTACCCAACAACGTATGCGCGCAACGACTGCCCGCAGCCAGAGGTCTACCCTGACGGACAAACCTTACCGAACCCTAAAGCGATCGACTTCGAGCCTGGTCAGTTATTGGGCAGCGTGTCAGGAGAGTTAGGTCTGCGTAAGTACCTTGAGGAAAATGGCCATGAGCTAGTGGTGACGTCCAGCAAAGATGGCCCAAACAACGTTCTAGACCAAGAGCTACACGACGCTGAAATCATTATTTCGCAGCCATTTTGGCCGGCTTACATGACCGCCGAGCGTATCGCCAAAGCGAAAAATCTTAAGATGATCGTCACTGCTGGCATTGGCTCTGATCACACTGACCTACAAGCCGCGGCCGAACGCGATATTACCGTCGCCGAAGTGACTTACAGCAACAGTAACGCCGTCGCAGAACACGTGGTGATGTCGACCTTAGCACTGGTGCGCAACTTTATTCCTTCACACGATATTGCCCGCAATGGCGGTTGGAACATCGCCGACTGTGTGTCGCGTTCTTATGACCTTGAAGCCATGACCGTTGGCACCGTGGCGGCTGGCCGTATCGGCTTACGCGTTTTGCGCTTACTCAAACCATTTGGCGTGAAGTTGCATTACATGGACCGTCACCGCCTGCCTAAGAAAATCGAGCAAGAGCTGGATTTAACCTACCATAGCAGCTTAGAAAGCTTATCTAAGGTGTGTGATGTGGTTACACTGAACTGCCCACTGCATCCTGAAACCGAGCACATGGTTAATGCCGAATCGCTCAAACACTTTAAGCGCGGCGCCTATTTGATTAACACCGCTCGCGGTAAGTTATGTGACAAAGACGCCATTGCCGCCGCCTTAGAAAGTGGTCATCTGGCAGGCTACGCGGGTGATGTTTGGTTCCCACAACCAGCGCCGCAAGATCACCCTTGGCGCTCCATGCCACACCATGGTATGACCCCACACATTTCAGGCACCAGCCTATCGGCCCAAGCTCGATACGCTGCTGGTACCCGTGAAATTTTAGAGTGCTATTTTGAAGGACGCCCGATCCGCGATGAATACTTAGTGGTTCAAGGCGGCGCACTTGCCGGTGTTGGCGCGCATTCTTACAGCAACGGCAATGCCACCAGTGGCTCGGAAGATGCAGCGAACTTCCAACCGGCTTAACCCCTTCTCAGCCAAAAAAAACGCGAGCCTGATAGCTCGCGTTTTTTTGATCTGGTTAATGTGTTCAGTGCTACAGTGGACGTTCATCCAAAGTAGTTTCATCCACCCAACCTTCATCCGACAATACCAACGTAGCATTCTCGCGACGAGTCGCTTCTAAGCGGCTCGCAACATTCGGGAAAGCAGCTTGCACCGCTGGCGAGCGGCCCCACTCTTGGATGCCGGTTGGCGTCATAGTGTAATGCACATGTGAGACCGTTTGTCCCATGGTTTCCGTCGGCTCAGAAAATTCCAGCACTTCATCTACTTTATAGGAGGCGACACAAAAGCCTTTGCGCACACCGCCCATGGCATTTTGCATATGCACGGCTTTTAGTGACTGCTGCCCCTTATCCGTCAACGAATAAGTCTTGGCAGACACCGTATGCGCATCCTGCTCAAGTGTGGCCATCACTTCGCGCTGCTCGTTTTGTACTTGCAGCAAGCCAGCTTCAACCAAGGCATCGTATTGTTCGATCTTGGTACTGTTCACCGAAATCAACTGTTCACGATCCGTCTGAGGCACATCTACGGTAACAGGGAAATTGGCATCACGAGTGGTCAGCATCAGGCAGTCATTGGCCAAATTTTCATTGATGGCATATTCAAAGGTTTCTTTGTCGGCGCTATCTGTCGTTGAGCAACCAGTCATCACAACGGCCAAGCCAGCGGTAACAGCCAAAGTGGTAAATTTCTTCACAGTGCCTCCTTGTCGGAACGTGCTGAAGGGAAAGCTAAGCAGTTTTACTGCTCGTATTCAGTGACGTCATCATGCTCTGCAGTCGGCTCAAGCGTCGAATTCACCAGCCATACAATGCCAAGTGTGCCAAATTTTAAAGCTTGTCCAAAAAAGCGCGTCATGATCCTTTCCCACAGATGTATTTGATGACGCTATTGTACGAAATAAATAACGTCAGATACGTTACGAGCACGAAAGACCTGAGTAAAAATCCCGTAGCTTGCGTCCAAAAATGCACCCCAAAAGGCACACTGTGGCAAAAAGTGATAAGTGTGCAAAAAAGCGTCCTATTTCACACCCTTACGTTCTCGATTAGGCCTCACCTAAGCACGGCGTGCCTGCAGCAACACATATAAGCCACTTAGCATCACCACCAGCGCCCCCACCATCATCCAGCGATCCGGCAGCTCACCAAACACCCCAAAGCCGATCAAGGTGGCAAACAACAATAGACTGTAGTTAAACGGCTGTAATAATGACGCAGAAGCGTATTCAAGTGCCTTCACCAGCAGCAACTGCGCCGCCACACTCAACACTGAAATCAACGCCAGCCAGCCCCACTGCCCCCACGTGGGAGCTTGCCAACTAGACACACCAAAGACACTGGCTAAACCGCAGCCGATCAGCGCCATATACAGCACATTGGTATGAAAGGTATCGCCAAGACGCGATACCTGACGTGTTACGACATGATAACCCGCGAAACAGAGCGCCGCGGACAATGGAATAATGGCCTGCGGCTGAAACACTCCAAGACCTGGACGCAAAATAATTAACGAGCCGATAAAACCGATCGCTACGGCGAACCAGCATGCCAACGGGATGCGCTCACCCAGCACAGGTACGGCAAGGATAATGACAAATAAAGGAAACATCGCCATCAAAGAATGCGCTTCGGCTAAGCCTAGATAACGCAGTGCCACATTAAATAAGGCAATTTCTGCCAGTGATAATACCGAGCGTAGTAGCTGTAAGCGGGGCGAAGCGGATTGCCAAGCACGACGCAAAGCCCCTGCCTTGAGCACCCAAACCATGGCAAATAGCGCAAATACCCAATAGCGCACCATCACCACCTGCGCCACAGGTAAATCCTGCACCAAAATTTTGGTCACCGCGTCTTGGCTGGCGAAGGCCAGCATTGCCCCCAAGCATAAAGCAATCCCTTTTATGCTGTGTGAAGCCGTCCCAATCGCCGACGTGTTCGATCCATTTGTCATCGTTTAAATTCCCAAACCTTGCAGAGCGTTACCCACACTCGACACAAAAAAAGGGCCAATCAACTGGCCCTTTTGAACATAACTTCAACTTTGTCGTAATTAGCGAATCACCATCACAGACACCTTCGCATAAGAAGCAACATAGCCAGAATTCGAGGCAAAGATATGCTCTACTAGGCCAGGCACGTGGGACGCCATCACCACCAAATCGGCATTCGTTTCTTTGGTGGCCTTGATAAGCGTGTCATCCAGATCGACCGCCGGATCGTGCGTAATATACGTGACCGAGCTGACATCTTTTAAACCATAGTGCTGGGCTTGCTGTTGCGCAAAGTCTTCCACCATTTCGGTGAACTCTTCTTGATTATGTGCCACGCCAGGAGCCGAACTCGACACCCCAACATAGCATACGGGCGCATCATAGAGCTTGGACAAATCCGCTGCTGTCGACAGCGCCTTCTCCAAGCGCTCCACATGACCCAAATCCACTGGCACCATTATTTTATTATACATTGTTGTCCCTCCTCGTTTAGCACCTAGGCTCTAAACTGTTGTCGGTGAGTGCCCCTTCAGTATTGCAGAGGATAAGCAGAACAACAAATAACAAAGCGTGACGTTTAAGGGTTTGGGTGACGCTCGTGAATAATCACACGCAAGCGGTTGCGAATGAAAAAACGCTCCAAAAACTGATTCAGATAGTTTGCGCCAACAAACAAAAGTACTGCCAAAGCAAGCGTACCCCAAGACTCAAAGGGGGCGGCACTCAGTGTCGGAAACAACCAGACAAACAAAACATTAAACATCGCCAACACAATGACAACATTTAACACACGGCGAGAAGTACGGGTTTTAGATTCTGCTTGATCGACTAACTCTGACGTATCAACTTTAGGATCGGCTGCTAGCGTTGGGTACTCTTTTGCTAGCCATTCGGCATGATTCATCGCGGCTCCTTGATTCAGACATAATTGCTATCTGCTAAAATTTCACCATCATCCTGTGAAAAAGGCAAAATTTTTGTTCATCAAGTAGATACAGCGCCAATCCAGCGGATCAGCGCTCCCTCACATCGCCTTAATAGTATTCATCACTCGCTTTGGTGTGGATCATCATTCCGTTAAATAACGACAGCAACAAGGCTGAAATACGCTCATGCATAATCACAGTATGATGATTGCCAACCTGCTGCATATGATTACGTAGCGCATCGCGCACCGATTTGATGCCGGTTACATCGATCAAGATATCAATTTGCGTGCTGTCTTCTAATAGATCGTACATATCCAGTGTCACCGGCACATTATGCTCCTTCGCCAGTAACACCCCCGGCGCCTCTGGATTCGTGTCTGCAACTCCTAAAATCTCAACAAATTCCGCAGTAAAAAGGCGGTCTAACAACTCTAACCCAGCGTTACCGCCACCGATGACGGCAATTTTAAACGTTTCAGTACTCATACCTCGTCCTTGTCTTAGGCGTTTTTAAAAACCACCACACCAAAATTTAGGCATTTGGCATGGTCTAAATTGCCAACATACCCATCCCGCTATGGCTTGAATAGGCTAAGCCCTTAATTGGGCTAAGAATCTTACCAGAACCTGAGTTAGGTCAGAAAAACACCAAGGCGGTACCTTGCAGAGAAAAAGCGAAAATAAAGGCAAATAAATTGAGCTGAAATCAATCATCGTTCGTATTAACAAAAACAAACAAATTCACAGCGACTATGACATCGCTCAACTATAAGAAGGGAGGCTTAAACATGGCAGCAACACTTCACTCACTCGTCACACCATCCGATTACCTTCAACTTGAAGACGGCTCTTGGGCACTTCCTACCACTGGCGAGTTTTTAAACATTGAAGGAGCAAGCTGTCATGATCCACATATCGGCGCCCTCGAGTACAACCGCAGCTTGATTCGCCACCTTAAGCGCCAAGAAGTCGATGTCAGCGGCGAGTCGCGCTACCAGCGTATTTTTCGCAAATACGCCCGTAATCGTCGAATTAGAAATGTACTAGCCGTGGCAGCGGCCATCAGAGCCAAGCAAGTACCTGGCGAAGCCAATATGACTCAGCGCAATGCCTTTAATAGCTTTACGCCGATCGAATCGATTTTATTTTTCCACGTTCCAGCCGAATACCTAAAGGCTTAAGACGTGCTCTGCTCGCCCGCGTCAGCGGCTACCAGATTCTCAAAGGCAATGCGAAAGTACAGCTCATAGCTGTTTTGCTCAACATAACCCAAGTGCGGCGTAGCAACCACGTTGGGTAGATTCAACAACGGCTCATTGGTCGTTGTTGCCGGCTCCATCGCAAACACATCCAGCGCCGCTTGCTTAGACGGCACGTTTAGTAATTCCTGATACAGCGCTGAGGCTTCGACTAGCTCAGCTCGACTGGTATTTACAAATAAAGAGTCTGGCTTCATCAGCGCCAAATCCTCAGCTCGTACGCAACCATGTGTGATCTCATTGAGACGCAAATGCAGCGATAATACATCCACCTCAGCAAAGAACGCTGCTTTAGAAGCAGCTGCGGTAAAGCCATCCGCCTCAGCTTGCTTGCGTGACGACTCACTGCCCCACACTAAGACCTTCATGGCAAATGCCTTGGCATACTGAGCGATGCGCTGGCCGATTTTGCCATAGCCCCAAATGCCAAGGGTTAAACCATTAAGAGTTCGCCCTAACCCTAAACTACCGGAGTCTTGCCATTGATCTTGTTTAAGGTTGGCAGCGTAAGTCGGCACATGACGACTGGCCGCCATAATAAGCGCCCAACACAGCTCCGAGGGCGCGATGGGCGAGCCACGCCCTTCTAGAACTTTGACACCAAAACGCTCACACATTGCCACATCAATATGATGACTGACCTTACCCGTTTGCGAGATAAACTTAAGATTGGGTAACTGCGCCAACAAAGACTCAGTGATGACAGTACGCTCGCGGATCAACACCAGCGCTTCGACATCCTGAAGACGTGCCACCAACTCAGGCTCGGCATAAGTATCATTCAGCACCCGTACTTCATGCTCAGCTAACAAAGCAAAGCACTCTAAATCCTTCACCACATCTTGGTAATCATCCAGTACCGCAATCTTCATCTCACTCTCCTTGGCTATACAGGTTCAATCGGTATGACTTTGAACATACCATAGACGCACCGCAATCCAGAGACATAGGTATAGCTAGGGCAAACAATTTGCGCGTAGTTCCTTAATTAATACAAGCGAGACACAGCATTAGATTTAGCGCTGCTTTTAACCTTGACGCCCTTGAATCTCACGGATTTTCCAGACAATCAGTTCGGCGACGAGATCATTGATCAATTTGGTTCTGGGGTTAACCAATGAGCGCACACAATCATTCACTTGATCATTGATGTGTTCGCGCTCCTCTTCGGTACAGGGGATTTCGAGAGTAAACGCACATTTGGAGTGAGACTCCATGTCTTTCACCGCGGACCAAAAGCCCTTGGCGTAGACAAAGATCTCATGCTTTTCAGCGTCTGATAGGGATACTTCTAATCCTTCAAGGGATTTAAGCAGAGCCGTTTCTAACTCTTGCTCTTCTGGCATAGCGCTTAAGTACTGTTTCATATCAACAACATCGCCCATGAAGCTCTCCTTAACAACTGGCTACTCTTTGACTATAGCCCAAGGCCGAGGATTGTCGATCTGGCGCATCCTAGCCGCCATTGGCCCAATTCTGAGTTACACCCGCACTTTATTTAAACGCAAAGCCAAGTTGGTTGATTAAATCAATTAAAATCAGCTAGCTTATTTGACTGTTTTCTTACAATGATATTCATGAAAACGATTTAAATAATTCAAAAATCAATTTTTTTATTTATTTTGACCGCTTTCAGGGAACTAAAAAATACATAACAACTTCAGTGACTTAAGTGTGAGAATCATTATTTTAGCATTATCTAATAATAAAAAAGTCATACCTTTTCTAATACTTTGATTAAATTATCAACTTTCTTTAATACTCCGCCACTTTCCTTGTCGTTTATATTCTAATTACTTAAACAATAAGTCCTAACGAAAGTTGAGGTTGGCACATGTATAAACAACTTTTAGTTTTTTATCAGATGACAATACCAGCATTATGTTTGGGCTCATTAATTTCTTTAAATGTCGATGCTAATACACTCACCATGAATATTAGTGGCCATATTAAAGATCGTTGTGAAATAAATTTTTCATCAGGAAACACAATGACATTTACAGAGCAAACTACACAATCTCTACCGTTCGATTTATATTGCAATCGACCACTAGGGATTACGATTAGCTCAAAATATGGCGGCCTAAAACATCAACAAGATGGCTTAGATATTATTGAAAATTACGATTTAACATTACAAGTAGACGCATTACATCTCAATGAAAGTCGCAAAAGCCAACAATTGCTAACGCCGACCATCATTGAGGACAGTTCTGGTGTTATTCCTTTTTCTCAACAAGGAGTACTGAGGGTGGCACTCGAAAATACCCTGCTTTTCGCAGGATATTATCAAGACGTTATCGAAATTGAGGTATACCCATCGATTCATAACGTCACAAGGTAAGACCTCTGCAAATTACTGCAGAACAGCATGAGCTCGGTATTACTAGAGCTAACAACTAAAGTTAAAGGAGTTTCTCATGAAAAAGCTAACACTTAGTGCAGCAGTAGTTGCTGCAATGTTCGGTACACAAGCCTACGCAGCACCTGGTGATGTTCAGCTAACAGGCTACGTATCTCCAGTGTGTGAAGTAACAGGTCTTTCTACACAACTGTTTGACTTCGGTGATGTATCGACGATGCAAAACCTAACAGTAAGTGGCCTAAACATGAAATGTAACGATGCTGATGGTGCAACCGTTACCCTAACAAGCTCTGAAGGCGGCTTGGAGTCTGATGACAATGAAGACTTCGCGCTAACTTACGATGCAACCTTTACTCCAGGTGGCGGCCTACCAGCTTTCACCCTTAGTGCACCTGGCGGCCCAGGTCAAAACGACGTGTCTGCAACGCAGGCATACAGCGGTTCTGAATTGCTAGCAGCAGGTGTTAGCGCATCAATTGATGTGGCGACAACTGAAGTCTCTCCTTGGGCGGGCGGCTACTCAGATACGCTAACAGTGAACATCACTTCTAATTAGATTTTACAGCAGGAGGCTTTCCTTGAGCCTCCTGCTTTTCTAATTCTTCTCTTCTCCTCATAAGGAGCACACGCTATGTCTCGATTGCTTATTATGTTGCTGCTGTCGTTTACCTGTCTGTCTGCGCAGGCATTTAAAGTGGAACCTATGTCGGCAGAAATGGCCCCGATGGGCAAACGCGCACAGATGACTATGCGCATCGAAAACTCTTCCCCTGAGCCACTGACGGTAGAGCTATTTCCACTGTCGATGACTATGGATGAATACGGCAAAGAAACCATCACACCTGCCGATGACGACTTATTAGTTATACCCGTCACTGCGATTATCGAACCCGGACGCTCTCAGTCAGTAATGGTGCGTTATTTAGGCGATCCGTCTATTACCGAATCCAAAGCTTACCGTGTAGCGATTAAACAAGTCGCGGTTGAGCGTGCTAGTAAAGAACAAGGGCAAGTAAGCTTCTTATTACAATTTAATACGCTTATAAACGTGCGACCTAATAATACCAACCCTGAATTAGCCATTAAAAGCATTAAACCAAGCGACAATAATAAATGGTTACTAGAGATTTTAAACAGTGGCAATAGTTATGGACGCCTTACCAAAACCAATTGGCGCGTAACCGATGGCACACATTCTACCTACATTAAAGGTAGAGAAATTGCACAGCGCATCCCAGGCACCTTAGTTCTGCCTAATTCAACACGCTACTTAGAAATGCAACCGATTGAAAACTTCAACGTAAACACCTTATCAATTGAAATTGATCAGGAGATGTAATCATGCGTCGACTAATATTGAGTGGTTTAACCTTATTAATACTCTGCACTAAGGCAATGGCATTAACCATATCGCCCTTGGTCATTGAAATGAATACCGACCACCGATTAACGTCGCAGCTGATTGTCACCAATAATTCCACCCAAAAACTGGCCCTCGAAGCCAATGTTCATCAACTATCGTTTGGTGCGGATGGCGCGATACATACCTCTGAAAACCCAGATAAAAACGTACTCGTGTTTCCGCCCGCGGTATTATTGGAGCCGGGCCAACAGCAAGCCTTTCGTGTCCAATGGATTAGCCAAGCGCCGCTTAAAACCTCGCAAAGTTATTTCGTGCGCTTTAGCACTGCTAATCTAAAGCAAGATTCTGGACAAGTAGAGTTTCTGCCGAAACGTTTCTCCACCGGCATCAATGTCAAACTCCACTACAATGCCCTACTGCATGTGTATTCGTCGGCACAAAAACCTGATGTCAGCGTGATCGTTGGCGACCAAGGCAATCTGACTCTGACCAATGCAGGTGATCGTTTTACCTTTACCACCGCCCTATTTTTTAAAAACCTTGACCACAACACGGTCGACGCCTTGTATGAAGCACTGGGTGCACAATTTATTCCGCCAAAATCTACCCTAACCTTTCATGCCGCAGAGCAAGCGTTACCAGTAGGCACCTACTATGGTTACGAGCACTAAGTCGCTTGCTGAGGAGCACCATTGGTGGCTGCTTATCGCGTTATTGTTATGCTGCTTGTGCCTAAGCTCTCTAGCACGCGCACAAGAAATGATGCTGAATCCAACCGGGCGAGATATTCAGTTAACCTCGTTATTGCGGATCAGCGATACCGTGTTAGGCGAAGCGGAACTGACCATCACGGCGGACAACCAGCTTTTACTGCCCAAAGATAGTACCTTGGCCTTACTGTCTAGCGTAATTACCCAAGAAGCGATCCAGGCCTTACGTGCCACTAGCACGGACGACCAGCTCTCACAACAGCAATTTGAGCAAATCGGCTTAACACTCGCCTTTGATTTTGCCACCTTAGAATGTGTAATCACCGTCCCGCCTGAGCACAGCCTAAGACAGCAGCTGTCGTTGCGTGAGGCCGAAGACATCTATAGCTACGTTGATCCGAGCCTGTTTAGCGGCTACCTCAACGTCGCGCTCTCAGCCAACAAAAGCCAATTGGTAGAGGACGAGTCCGAGCGCCAAAGCCTGTATCGTGCCCAGTTTGACTCAGCCCTGAATCTCAAACGCCTAAACTTAGAGTACGAATCCTATCTTGAAAATGGCTCCGACACTGAAGCCAGCTACATTCGTGAAGGCACACGTTTTAACTACGACTTCCCTGACCAAGGCACGCGTTTAGTCGTGGGGGACATGTACAACAGCGGTAGCGGTTTTCAAGACGCTGCCGATATTCTCGGTGTGGGTATCACGCGTGACTTTTCCATCATCCCAACACGTAATGTGCGCCCGCGCGCTAATCAATCGTTTACGCTACAGCGCACCTCTAATGTGGATGTGTATGTAGATGGCATCGCAGTGCGTCGACTGACGCTCGGGGCCGGCAGTTATGACTTGAGTGATATTCCCCTTGCGCGAGGCACCAATGACATTGAGCTGGTGATTACCGACCGCTCAGGCAACGAAGAGCGCATCGAGTTTTCGGTCGCCACAGGCAACGGCTTATTAAACACTGGCGAGTTTGAATACAGCTTACTTTACGGTGTGCCAGCACAAATTGATGACGGTGAACGGGACTATTTGACTGACGAGCGCATCTTACATGGCTACGTGGATGTTGGCGTCGCACCATGGTTAACCTTAGGCGTTAACTCACAGACCCGTGAAGACCTCAACCAATATGGAGTCTCGGCGCTGATCGCCTCAGGCTGGGGTGTCACCGAACTAACCGCTTCACAAAGTGACCATCCTGAACACGGACATGGCAATGCCTACAAAATCGCCTTTGATGCCTTATTCCCTGATCATATTCCAATGGACCCGCAATTAAGCGTCAGCTACGAATACTTCACCAATAGCTTTAGTGGGATCAGCAGCTTGGATGCCACCGAAGAAGACATTCATTTAACCACCCACTATTTCAGCGCCTTTGGCTCGCTTTATATCAATCGCTCATTGCGGACAGCGCTGACGTTTAACTACCGTGCGGGAGTGGATAGCGACAACGATTACTGGATCGCCAGCCCCAGCCTATCAGCAGGATTATTTGATACACCCGCCACCTGGAGCGCGCGCCTTAATTACAAACACAGCGCCAATGGTGAAGACGATGATATCGGCGCCACACTCTCGATCAGCTGGCCACTGAGCCGCCAAACACGCTTAGTCGGACGCCATGCAACCAACTCAGACGAAACCTCTCTAGATTACAGTTACCAAAACAACATCGGCAGCACTGGCGGTATTTCTGCCTTCGCCAGCGCGGTTAACAGCCAAGATGCTGACGCGGACTTAAACGCGGGCGTTAACTACGCCGCCAATCGCTATGAACTGAACGCCAGCCACACCACACGCCTTACCGACCTGAAAGGCGAACAACGCAGCCACAGCACAGATGTCACCGTAAGCAGTGCTCTAGCCTTCGCCGGCTCCACGTTTAGCGTCGGCCGCCCCGTGCGCGAAGCGTTTGCCATCGTCAAAAAACACCCAAGTCTTGCCGAAAACGAAATGGCCGTCGACCCGTCCCGCGATGGCAAGCATGCGCGGGTTTATCTACAGGGCGATGGCACTGCCATGGTACCGGACCTAGTCGCCTACAATAGCCAAAATCTCAGCTATGACATCAAAAACCTACCGCCTGGTTACGATCTAGGCGAAGGTGCTTTTTGGCTCAACCCAGGTTACAAAAATGGCTACTTGCTCGAAGTCGGCTCCGATGCGGCGCTGACCGTGATCGGTAAGCTGTTTGACCAACAAACCCAGCAGCCTATCTCATTGGTGGCAGGTAGCGCCCATTATCTTGGCTCAGGCAAACAAGCACCGATCGAATTCTTTTCCAACCGCAATGGCGTATTTGCCATTTCAGGGCTCAAACCTGGGCCGTACAAGCTAATCCTCGACACTCGCGCCCGTGAATCCGTGACGGTGGATCTAAGTAAGCACAACACGACCCTGATTAGATTAGGAGACTTATATGTGGAATAAAGCATTAAGCACCGGCCTCATCAGCCTTGCCTTGATCCCTCATGTATCGTCCGCATTGGCCTGCGATGTCAGCACTTTATCGCTGCAACCGATCATGACCCAATCAAGTTATGATGTGTTCAACAACAGCCGTTACGCGGCGACTTACTCTTATCGTGTCGCCGCTAATCTGGTGGGTGAGGATTGTGCTCTGGAGGTGATTTTACAACTCGAGGACACCAGCCGCTCGCTAAAAAGCGTCCAGCGCGAAGCCCTTGATTTTGAATGGTACAGTCAGACAGGTAACGCCGTGGCCAACCAGTGGCGTCTTACCTTGACCGACGAGCAGCCAAGCGCCACGGTACAACTGCGTTTCCCTGGTAAACAATGGCTCAACGCGGGCATTTATGAGGGTGAGTTAGAGCTTTTATTACCGCAAGCAGCCGACTACCCAATGATCGATATCAGCCCAAGTTCAGTGCCAGTCTATATGTCGGTACCGGCGGCCGCCAAGATCCATTATTACGGCGCCTCACAGCACCACTACGACCTCGCCTTAGGCGAGCTTTATTCCAATAAGGTGATTCATTCCGCGCCCAACTTATGGGTACAGAGCAACGCGCCTTATACCATCACTCTATCTTCTGCTCATCAAGGCATGCTCCGTCATGAATCCAACAACCCTAAATGGGACATCCCTTATCAAATAACTATTGATCAAGATGCAGTAGATCTAAAACAAATAGAGGCGTATATTGATCGTAATGCTTCCACATTTGGGCAAGCATTACCGATGAACTTTACTATTGGTAACACCATAGAAAAGCCAGGAGGACAGTATGAAGACACACTTGAGATATCTATTGAGCCTCATCTCTCACAGCGACCCTACTTATAGCTGACTAGATATAACTATCGGAAACTCATTCACCCAACTGAGATAACATAAAACGATAACAATGGTGGATGATAATAAGTGAATGGCATCAACGGTGGAGAGCGTCATGAGTAGTCAATCGAAAACAAGTTGCAACTCCGACACCAACAACATACTTCTAATCGGCAGCAACTGTATCAATAATCAATTTTTCCAACGAGAAATCGAAAAGCACTCGGTATTTTGTTTTGCACGGCATTGCCCGCAGGAAATCGAAAAGGCTCACACAGCCCAAACACCTGACATCGTGCTGATCAGCTACCCAATATTGGTCAACACGGCCGACATTAGTACGGCCTTAGCAAAGGTGTTATCTAATAAATGGATCGTCTACGACGTGCCCCGTGATAAAGATGAACAAGCGATCCAAGATATTCAGCAGTATCCCTTCATCACGCTAAAAGGCATCATTTATCACGACGCGCCCATCGAACACCTAACTCGCTGCCTCAAAGCCGTCGTCGACGGTGATTTTTGGCTACCGCGTAAAATCATGGCACAAATGCTCTCCGAAGCGCGCCCTTATGCACTCAAGATTCAAGAGACGCAGAATGAGCTGACTAAGCGCGAGCAACAGGTGTTTAAAAAACTGATCGAAGGTGCTTCTAACCTAGAAATCTCAGAAGACCTCTACATTTCAGAGAGCACTGTCAAAACCCATATCTACAAGATCTACAAAAAGCTTAACGTGGCGAATCGTAAGGAAGCCATCCGTAAAGCCGCCTATATATCAGACCTCGAATTTAGCTAAACCGCCCCACAGCACACCTTGCACATCCATACAACGCTGCGCCACTCAGGGATTGAGTGAGCGGCACAGCCTTCCCAAAAACTCGGCATCACCGCTCTCCAATTCAGCAAATTTCGCGACATTAAAACTCAGCCGCTCTACCGTTCGGCAATCTGGGGCATACTCAAGAGAATCAATTATTCAAAAGAGCTTATCGACATGGAATCAGCGTCTAGCCTTAGCGTGCTGGAAGTCAGCGCCATCTTTCTCTCCATCACCGCCTTGTTGGCGTACGTAAACCATCGGTTTATTGGTTTACCCACGACTATCGGTGTAATGGTTATCTCCATTGTCGTATCGATCGGCGCCATTTTCATGGGCTTTTTAGGCTTCGATCAACTGATCAACTATGAAGTCAGCTTGCTCGATCAACTGGATTTCACTGAAGTATTGCTCGATGGCATGCTCTCGATGCTGCTGTTTGCTGGCGCCTTACATGTCAACGTCAACGACCTTAGACGCTACAAACTGCCTATCGGCCTGCTGGCCATTGTCGGCACCCTGATCTCCACTGTACTCATCGCTACCGCACTTTATTACTTAGTGCCAGTGATCGGTTTTGAGCTACCGTTTATCTGGTGTTTATTATTTGGCGCGCTGATTTCTCCAACCGATCCGATTGCCGTAATGGGTATCTTACAATCAGCTGGCGCACCCAAGAGTATCGAAACCGTGATCGCAGGCGAATCACTTTTTAACGACGGCATCGGCGTCGTGGTATTTGTGCTGCTACTAGGCATCTTAACCAGTGGTGATATCCCCACCGCAGAATCAGTACTGCACACACTAAGTGTAGAAGCTGGCGGCGGCATCGTCTTCGGACTTGTTTTAGGGGCGATACTGAACCTATTACTAAAAGGCATCGACAGCTACCAAGAAGAAGTTTTACTCACACTTGCGGGCGTTATCGGTGGCTACACACTCGCCAGCCACTGGCATTTGTCGGGTCCGCTTGCGATGGTGATGGTGGGCTTAATGGTTGGCAATCACGGACGCAGCTGGGCCATGAGTGACCAAACCCGCCACTACGTGGATTTATTTTGGGAATTGATAGATGAAATCCTCAACGCCGCGCTGTTTGTCTTAATCGGCCTGGAAGTCGTCATGATCAGCTATTCTGGCAATCTTATGCTCGCTGCAGGGCTTACTATACTGATCGCACTTGCGGCACGACTTATCGTCGTCGGCCTAACCACCACCGCCTTTAGAAGCCAGCTCAAGCTGCCAAGCGGCGCGTGGAAGGTATTAACCTGGGGCGGACTACGGGGCGGCATCTCCGTCGCCCTTGTACTGCAACTCCCCGCCAGCGAAGAGCGCGATATGTTACTCGCACTGACCTACGCCGTGGTGATCTTCTCGATCTTGGTGCAAGGACTCAGCATCGGCAAAGTGGCTAAAAGTATCGCGGTAAGATAAGTGCGCTTGAAAATGAAAGTCCCAAGTCGATCTTTTATCAACTCGGGACTTAAAAATGAGTCTATTTTATATTCAAAATGCTATCTTATTGGGAAGACTTTTGGGCAAGATAAGCGTCTAAATCTTCCAGCTCTTTAGTAGAAAAACCTAGACTTGCTTCTACGCTGTAGTGACCATCTTGATGCCGTGTCACACGGTGACTGCTAATGCCTAACCCACGCTCGAATGCAGTAAATTTTTGCTTACTTTTTAAGTCATAGACATTGAGCTCTGACAGAGAATTCTCCCGCGCAACAGCAACTACACCACCATCATGCAATGTAAACCAGTCGACCAACCAATAATAGTGGCTAGTATTTGGCCTACCGTATTTGTCATACAGAGACTCGCGGAAGTTAACCTGACTGCACTTATTAACCGCAAAATTAACCGACTGGCAGCCAGAGTAATCACCAACTTTTTTGCCGCTAGCACTAATGTTAAGACGTGTTGTCTCGCCTGTACGAGTATTAAACAAAGTGTAGTCAAATGCTTCTGAATCCCCACCAACAACCTCTTTTGCTATTGAGAAGATTCCTTTGATTGCATCGACCGCACCAGCTGCCGCATTACTCGGTTCTACTTGAACTTTTTCCAGTAACACAAGGCCAGTTGAGGCAATATCGCCTTTCTGTAGAGGGGCAATCATAAAGCCCTCAGGAATGCTTAAATTAGCGACTTGACCATCAAAAATGTTGTATTTAAATACGACATCACCACGATCAATAATAAAACCGTCCGCTGTAGGAATTAAGTTATTTCCTGATAAATTCTGACCATCATAAGTTGAAATAGAAATACTTCCTCGCTGATAAACACCCTTTGCTACCGTCACACGATCACTGTCGCCCAACACACCATACTTAAGCGAAAAATGTTGTGAGCCCGTTTTGACAAGATAGATAAATTCACCGGTAGTAGAGTTGACTCCGTAGCCAAATACCTGCCCTTCAGGATCAACTACACGATGACCATTTAATTTAAACCCGTCACTCTGCTCAGTAACAATCACCACGCCTTCATAAGGTGCTTTTCGCTTTGTCAGCTGATCAGTTTGAAAATCTTTATTCACTTCAGGTGCAGCTGGAGCAGTATTCATTCTTTGATTCATACGCTCAATCAACATGGCACGAAGTTCGTTTTGCTGTTCAATCTGCTGTGGAGACTTCTGAACATTACCAGGTAGACAGCCTTGCAGTAGCAACGCAGAAAGTAGCAATGAACTAGCTTTAAGTGGAGTAGAATTAAAGATTCGCATAAACATCCTGTAATAGTTTGTAATCTAGAAGATTGTCGATTTCGCAAAGAAATAGTCAGGATTCATTTATATTAGATAGAAAAAGTAAATTCAAGGCACATTTAATGAACAATTATCGACTAACCGTTACATACTTGTACATAAAGTAAACTTAGTAAGTAAGAAGCGACACAAAAACCTATGAAATCAGCTTTAATAGTTGAAAAGACGCACTCAAACAATAACAATACTCATTTAAAATACTATCAATAAGGATTTTGGATGTCTTCCAAGCTGATCGTTGCCGTAGGGTTATCAATGTTTCTTACAGCCTGTAGTGCCCCAGGCCCAATGCAACTCCCTAGCGGACCTCACGACACGTCGGTTTTTGAGCCAGTTGCCTTGGACATGGCAAAAGATTGGCAAGGAGAAATCCTGTTTAAATCAGCCTTTTCACACCTTTATAGAAATGGCGAACGTGAGTCACCCTTATTCCGCGCGGGGACTTTTTTTATTACCAACAAAGGCGCGTACTACATGACTTGGAATAGTGCTACTTATGAATATTCCATGATGTACGAGATTATGGCGAAAGATATTAAAGCTGTTTCAACTCGAACGGTTGAGCGTGATTACTTGCCTGATTCAGAATACTTAGACATCAAAGATACGCATGACATAACGACTAGTTTTACACTGTTTAACCGTATCGGCGCTGAACAGGTACTAACGAAAATTATGGCGGATAAATAACATCTTAATTTACTTATGCATGAGTAGGCGTGACTTTCGTGACGCTTACTCATAGCAATACACACCCTAATCAATAACTAATCCTTCCTAACCCCTAGCAAAATCGTACACTCTGAACGGCCGGAGCTTAACAAACTGGCGCAAATAAAGCTGTTTTCAGGCAGTTGCGCTTCTAGGGCATCGCTGCCGGCTTTTAAGTCATTCAAGCGGCTATGGCCGTGGGCAAGATAAACAACATCGGCCAGCTCGCCAATGGTTTGCGTAGCCATAAAATCCAGCGCTGCTAAGTGGCTAGTGAAGGCAAAAATGCAGTCGGCGTTTAGCTTGAGATTACGGATATCTTGTAGGCCAAGGTTGGAAGGCATTTCGTCTGAGAAGAGTTTATCAGTGATATTAAGCAGTGCATCTTGAAGGACTTGCTGATCGCCTGTGGGATGTTCAAAGATGATCAACTCGGTGCCAAGCTTAGCACACAGATCTGCAACGCGATCTTGTTCTGTTAAGGCAGACGCCACCAATACCGCATCGTATAAATCACCAGCTACCAAGGTGTCGGCAAGCTGCTCGTGTGCTACACAAGGATATTGAGCACTGGATTGCGCCTCAGGCAATGCAATCAATAATGACAGTTCGTCTTGCTCAGGCTCTGCTAAATGCCATTCTGGCTCTGCTAAGTCCAACATCACTTTTCCCTCTATGTGATCAATTAATGCTCTTTCGTTTAATACGCAGCCACTTAGTAAAATGGCTGCGTTTTTCAAACCTTACTCACGTCTAAAGACGGTAGGTTAGCCTTTTTGTCCATTGTTAGATCGAGCGTTGCGCTTTTGTTTCTTACGCTCATTTTTCTCTGTCACGATCTTGATGGCTTCATCTTTTGAAAGATGCGGATGTTTCGCAATCAGCTCTTCCACTCGGGTATCAAATTTTGTCATGGTTTATCTCATATAATGTTGTGCGTGTTTAGTAATCTAGCGCGCATTCCATCTTAGCAGACAGGCACCGCTAGGCACTATAGATAAACACTGGCGACGGACATTTTGTTATCACGACAGACACGTAAATCAACGGTGTCGTCGCCGACGAAAACCCCGTAAAATCCAGCCCTTTGCTTCCTTCGTACCGAGAAGTGACCTAGACAGACAAAAGAGATGGTAAAATGACCGATAAGATTCAAGTGATCGCGACACACAATGGAAACTTTCACGCCGACGACGTATTTGCTGTCGCAGCACTTAAGCACATTTACCCATCTGCCAAGCTTATCCGCACACGTGATATGGCCGTGTTAGAACAAGCCGACATCGTGCTTGATGTGGGCGGCGTATACGATGCCGACCAAGGCCGCTTCGATCATCACCAACGTGGTGGCGCTGGCGCCCGCGATAATGGCATTCCTTATTCTTCGTTTGGTTTGATGTGGCAAAAATACGGCCTAGAGCTGTGTGGAGGCAACCAAGAAGTCACCGACGCGGTCGATAAAAACCTCGTGTCAGTGATCGATGCCATCGACTGTGGTCATGTAGACGGCCCACTTACGGGCGTAAGCCTGAGTCAAACCATCTCTATGTTTAACCCAACCTGGGAAGAGCAAGGCGACTTTGATGCCTGCTTCGAAGAAGCTGTCACCTTCGCCTCACGCGTGCTGGCACGCTTTATCGCTGCGGCAAAAGGCGGCGTTAATGCCAAATCCATCGTTGCGCAAGCCATCGAAAACGCCGCTGACCCAAGAGTAATCGTGCTTGAGCAATTCACGCCATGGAAAACCACAGTACTGAATTTGTCCCAAGACGCCCTCTTTATGATCTACCCATCACAAACCGGCGAATGGCGTATTCAAACCGTACCGGTTGAACTTGGCTCATTTGAAGATCGCAAAAAACTTCCAGCGGCATGGGCCGGTTTATCAGGTCAAGAACTGCAACAAGTCACTGGTCTAGACGATGCCATGTTCTGTCACAATGGCTTATTTATCGCAGGCTGTGAATCGTTTGAAAATACTATGAAAATGGCCGAAATGGCGCTGGCCGAATAACACTTTGGTAGGAAAGATCGATGCGCAACGCATCGATCTTTTAGTTTGAAAGCCACTTTGACTAAGTGGCCATTACTATTGTTGCATAAACTGTCTTAGGACATTAACAGCCATTCGATTTTGGGCTTCACGGGCATTATTACACTCTTCAGTGTCGGTATCTTTGCCTTGAGCCATCTTCATGCCACACTCTTCTAGCACTTCAACAAGCTGCTCTGGATCTTCCATTAGATCCTCAACAGAAGCTGGGCCACAAGCCGTAAGTAACATAGTGAATGGAACCGCTAACAATAGTTTTTTCATTTTTAGATTTCTCCACATCCTGTGGTTTATAAAAGATCGGCGCAGGATGTATAAACGCCATTTTTACAACGCAAACATAATAAACTCAGGATAATGAATAGTCTACTGCTATGACGATATTATAGCGGTGGCTTTCTAAGATAATTTTTGATTATGTCTTTGTTATCTTCTGGTAGCTTTAAACATGTATGAATATGACTTTTTTTAGTCACTATTATTAAGTTTTAAATTTAAACCATCAGACTCTAACGTTTATTTTTGATTTTTTAGTCAAAAATTACCCATAGGCTAATTTCGCCGACAGCATATTTTTTATCGAATACGCCTCTTAACTAATAAAAAAGCCAGCTTATATAAGCTGGCTTTCTAGTGCATTCATCGAGCCGCTTCAATCGCAGGAATAATATCTTGGCTCAACATACGATGCAGCGAGTCACGATAGCCAGTGCGACCAGAAGGCGAATCTTCCTGCGAGGTAATAGCCACAGTGAGCTCTAGCTCGGGCAAGACATAAATCATCTGACCGCCATAACCCCAACCGTAGTAGCCTTTTACGTCTGCAAAAGACTGAATAAACCAGCCGTAGCCATACAGACCGCGATGATATTGTGACTGGGTTCTTGGTGTCCAACTTTGAGCTATCCAGCTTTCTGAAACAATACGTTGGCCATCTTGAGTGACACCACCGCGACGATACAATTCACCAAAAGCCAATAACGACGCCGGTGTCATACCCACTTGATTACCGCCCATTGGAATCCCTTGCGGATCAGTCTCCCAACTGTGGATGCGCACGCCAGAGCCTTGCAACCAGTCATTGGCAAGCTGGTACGTATGTCGCCCACTCTCTTGCATTATGATCGCCGATAACACATGTGTATTGCCGGTGGAATATTGCATCTCGCCACCTACCTCATCGACAAAAGGTCGCGACAGCGCATCTTTCACCCAATTATCACTGGTGACCCAAGAGCCATAATTACGTCCAGAGGTGCGCTCTAATCCAGCTTGCATCGAGAGCAAAAGACCAATGGTAATCTCATTCAAACGAGGATCAGGATTTGGCGGAAGTTGGTCAGGCAACAAGGTCGTAACCGATTGCTCCACACCCTCAAGCACACCACGATCGATCGCCACACCAACGATCGTCGACATCAAAGACTTTGAAGCCGACTTAATGTTGGTTACCGCATCGATATCGGCACCGTTATACGCCTTAGACCAAACCAGATCGCCCTGATACGCCACTTGAACGGTTTTGATATTTGAAAAACCTTGAGCAGTTTTGTCCATGGCGCTCAGATCAATGTCACTTGCCTGCGCCACAGCCGTGACACTTAGCGCAGAAATGGAGCAAACAGCGACCGTTCGAAAAATAGGAAATCTTGATAAAAATGAAAGCATAAAAGGTATATCATCCGTTGAAGGTGCGAATTACAGTCTAATCAATGACAAGTAGTGAACCAAAAAGTGCCCCTAAGACTAGGCCCTAATGACACAAAAAAGCCAGTTCCGGAGAGAACTGGCTTTTTTATCCATGCCATCATAAACAGTTAACTAAGCGATGGAATAAACAATGCTATGCATAGCATTCACTGTTAAATGATCACTCTTACATATTAGTTACGCAGCGGCTTAAAGATTGATCTCTAGCAACGAAGATTTCACTGCTTTGCCATCGGCGAACTCATTGACCACTTCAATGCTATCACCCGATGTAAAGACAGTAGGAATCAGCTTAAACTCTTGAACCTCAGGAAGGTAAACATCACGTCCTTTCGCATCCTCGACTTCATAGCCCTTTAGGACTTTGATCTTGTAGGAAACAAAAAACTTATCATTACCGATCGCCTTGGCTTTCACCCATGAATCACAGTTTAGTTTCTTAGTGTCTAAAGCTGCTTTATTGATACCCTCTGAAGATGGGCTGACTGAATCTTTAAGGTCATAAATGCGAGTGTTTTCACACAAATTGAACGCTTTTTTATAGGGAGCTTTGTCAAAATTAACGGTGACAGCCTGCTCATAGCCATCTACAGGTTTTAAGGTAATCTTCACATTACCAATGGCCGACTCAGCTTTACCAACTTCATACTGAACAGTTTGATTCACCACAGTCTCTTCAGGCAATTGCTTTTCTGTAGTCGAACACCCCGATAAGATCCCGAACAAAACTACCGCTAAACCTTTATATTTCATGTCACATTCCTATCCATATATTCAGTAAAAACTCGGCTACAGAGCTCTCAACGAGCCCCAATACTAAACTTGTACTCATAGACCGTCCACTGCTCGCCTTCTTGACGCTCCATCACTCAAGGACCGAGAACGCATCCTAAGCCAACCTCACAAAGCCAGTAGCCAAGCACCTCTGACAGCCTACTGACACTGTGTGACACCCAGCGTTTGCCAAGATTAAGGCACTGACATCGACATACTTTTTACACGGATTTTACAGCGCTTAAACATTCCCTAAGTAGGTTGAGTGGCTATCGCAGTTAAGTGTGAGCACTTTTAAGATAGGTGTCTTTGTTAAATACTGCACAGTTCGCTACGACACCTTCGTGGTCAGTACCTTCAGACCAAGCAACACCATGGCCCCACCAAAAACACGATCGACCCAGTGACCCATACGCTGAAATTTTTCATTGATCGCCGGACGCGATAGCACCACCACGACCAAGGCAAACCAAATAAACTGGATGAGCATGATCCAAGCGCCATAGATCGCTAGCTGGTACAAAGGCATATCAGGGGACAAGACGACAGTAAACAACGACACAAAATAAATCGGTGCTTTAGGGTTGAGCACATTACACCAAAAGCCAGCCCCAATCGTTTTAAGGTAAGAGCTTGACTCAATGATCGGTGCAGCACTGGTTGTGGCGCTCTGCGGTTTCGCTCTGAGCCCTTTATAGCCAAGGTACAACAGGTATGAGCCACCCAGAATCTTGATCACCCACAGCCCGACTGCAGAATTGGCAATTAAAGCAGCCAAGCCAAAAGAAGAATAAAGGATGTGAACCGACAACCCCAAAGCGATCCCCAAGCTACACAGCAACCCCATACGACGCCCCTTGGCGAGGGTTTGCTGAGTCACCAAAACAAAATCTGGGCCTGGCGAGGCAGCCGCCAAAAAATGGATCGAGGTAATAACGATCAAACCGTGCAGCAAGTCCATTCTATCTCCTTGTAGTATGAGCTGATAAAACAGACATTGTAACCGATCTTAGGCTGTTGCGGGTGGGGAATGGGATGGCGTTTGTGGGTCTATTGGGGTGTATATGTTAGACCTTTAGGATGCGAAGAATGTAAATAAGCCAGCTCTAGGTATGACTCGCTTATCTTTATGGTTCAGGTAGGAGTGAATTGGGAGCCTTTTTTATGATGGGCAACTTGTTAGACGCATCCCTGACCAAAGTGTAATTCTCTATGACAATTTGGACATATAGCATTCTCGACTGTGTCTTCGCCGCCATTCGATAGCCGAACTTTATGATGAACTTCTAAGTATGGGGTATTATCCTTAGCTCGTAGAAACGGTGCAGGTTTTTCGCAGCGCTCGTAGAAACCCGCAGCACGACTCAGAACCTCCGCTACAACGTCAGGATTTCTTCGGTACACTGTAGTTTGAACAGTTACGCTTTTAGGGAGTTTATTCGCTACATTTAATCTTACTTTACGTTTCTCTGCACCATCGCTAAGAGCTCGATCAACTTCTTCAGAGAACTCCGATAGATGATCTTCAATCGCTTGATCAATAGTACCTTGAGCCCAATAGTGCTCGACAATATCTCTTATAGATTTTTGTTTTGATTTACCGATACCTTCATAGTAGTTCAAATGCTTATTCACAGAACTAAGCGCTAGGCTTAAATATTTTGGCCCGTAATCCTTCGATATTGATGCCAAAAAATATTCTGTGGCTGGTAGATTAAGAGTTCTTTGATATTCCAACCCCTTCATCATCTGTAAAAAGTTACGAATGTAATCTGTAGCGGAACTTTTGTTCATTGATCCATTTAAAACCAGATCATTTATGGCATCAGACAAAGCCATATGACCATCAAAAACGGCTTTTCCCTTTGAGTATGCCTCTTCGATCTGATTCGATATAATTTTTGCCACGAGCCCTCCCTTCGTCTATTGCCCTTTTAAGGTGTCGCAACTTAATAGTGCGCAACTTAATAGGACACCCATATTAAACTTGTACAAATAGCCAGTCCACTACTAACCTTATCTACGTTGTATCTCTCAAGGATCGAGGACTCATCGCATGCCAAAATCACGAAGCCAGCAGATAAGTTTATCTAATACTCCCTACTATCACTGCGTTTCACGCTGTGTACGTCGCGCTTTCCTATGTGGTGAAGATGCCGCAACAGGCCAAAGCTATGAACACCGACGTGGCTGGATCGAAATGCGCTTACTGTATCTAAGCCGCTTCTTCTCTATTAAAGTTTGTGCCTATGCGGTAATGAGTAATCATACCCATGTGGTGTTATTCGTTGACGAAGAGTCGGCTAAAAACTGGTCGACTGAGCAAGTATTAACCCGTTGGCATACTCTGCATAAAGGCACCTTGATCACACAGCAATATATGATGAATGGCACCGTTCCAGACTATCTGCGACCATTGCTCGATGCTACTACGGCCAGCGACTCATGGACATTAGCTGGTTTATGCGGGAACTGAATGAAAACATCGCTCGCCAAGCAAACCTAGAAGATAATTGTACCGGTAGATTCTGGGAAGGCCGCTTTAAATCCCAAGCTCTACTCGATGAAGCCGCATTGATCGCATGCATGGCATACGTTGATTTGAATCCAGTAAGGGCAAAGATTGACCAAACACCTGAAACATCCAAGCACACCAGTATCAAAAAACGCATTCACGCTGCGAAACATAACCAGCAACCGAAGACTCTTTATCCTTTTGTTGGCAACCCAAGAGAGAACCAGCCGAACGGCCTGCCCTTTCGTTTAGAAGATTACTTAGAGCTAGTTGATCTCACTGGGCGTATTGCTCGCCAAGATAAACGTGGCAGCATCGACCTATCCTTTGCACCTATTCTGCAGCGGCTTCATATCCCATCCGAAAACTGGATTACTATCGCCATAGAATTTGAGCAACATACCCACGCCGCAGTGGGTACAGAGTTAATCTTATCTAACTACTACCAAAAAGTAGGCTATAAACGGCGACCGAAGATAAGCAAAACGAAGCAGCTTTTCGCCTAGCCACGCTACAGCCACCTCACAATACATATGATCTGAACTGGTCAGGACTAATCACATCTATCGTTCACTAAATTGAATAAAATGTAGCAATTGAAAGCCTAAATGAAGGTAGATAAGCCAGTTCTAAGCTGAACTGGCCTACCCTTACGGCTCAGATAGAAGTGAGCAGCGAGTCACTTTTTATGATGGGTGTCTTGTTAAATCCTATCATTTTTTCTCCGATAGTGACTAATAGTGAAAGGGTATAACAATTAAGAATTATATTGCATCGTAGCCGCGGCTATAACCCACTGTTGGACGGCTGTGTTGTCAATATAGGAGATTTCATTTTTCATAGTGAGACGCCCTATAAAATAACTAGTTTAATACCAAATTCCATGTAAACTATGCTGCTTAAGATCACATTTTTCAGAAACTATGCTAACTCTTTATCCAACTTTTTGCAGTGGAACTTAACCTGATAAATAAGTGCTTTTCTCTTATATCTTTTTACCTAATCTACTATAAACACCCACCATTTTAATATACTTACGCCAAAAAAACCTAGTTTTAGGTGAAAAAGGCCAATTGCTTGGAGTTGGCAAGAATTAAGAGAAAAGTCACTATTTCAGATGGGGTTCTGCTGTAACATTCATGGAGCTTTTAGTCTATTTTGATTTTAGCTATTAACTAGCACTTACCACGTTTTCTAAGTTCAGCAATACACTTCTTAACCATCGCTGTAGATACTCCTAGCTCATCCGCTATTGTGCGATTCAGGTCTTTTGGCCATTCTCCCCTACTTGTTTTCGGCAATAGATTTTCTACCTTCATAATTTTGGCTTCGGTAAATGAAGAGTTGTATTTGTTCTTTAGCTTCATATATTTATCTTTAAGCATTGAGATATTTATATTTTTAACCCTAGTGTTTTTTTCGTTATTTTGAGCATCCAAAAAGGTTTCAATATCTCTCATTCTTTTAGCAACACTTAAACAGCCTGTCTCGATCTTTTCCGTGTTCAAAGCTATTAGCTCCAAGCTTTCTATAGTTTCATGGACATCACCCATTTTTAACATCAGGTTTTTAATGGCGGCCTCACTCCCTATCTCAAGCAACATAGATTGATTAACATGAAAAGCAATATAACTCATAATAGCTTCTAAAAGTGACCTTAAACCCCTAAGTTCCTTATAGATTAAATCTTCATCTATTTCATTTCCATCAAAGCTATTTGATATTTTTAAAATATAAGCATCAATTTTTACTTCAAAATCAAACATCCTTCTTTCAACATCACTAGTATGTAGAAGCAATAGTAATGAAGACTGTCGCTCAGATGAAATTTTTGAGATTAAAACAGCAATAATTGTAAGCCCGGACATTGACAGTAGAACAGCTACAACTCGGCCAAACCCAATAGGTGAAATATCACCGTAGCCAAGCGTAGTCAGGGTTACACCAGAGAAATATAGTGCAGAAGAAAAAACTTCCATCAAGCTTTTTCTAATACATTCATCAGTTGCACCAATACTACAAACCGGATCAAAGTTCATACCTTGATTATAGTATGTAGCAATAAAAAAATATAAACTGACAGTCAACCAAATAATAAATGTTATGCCTAGTAGCCGAAGATAGGAAATAGAATCGATAAAACGCCCGAAACTCGTTGTTAGATAACTTTTATTATGGGGTCGTTCAATATTTTTTATTTTTCTTTTAAAAACCATTTTTACTACATCTCATCAAAAATTACACATTTATTAGCATTTAAACAACTAACTTAAAAAACCTTCTTTTGGTTATTTAAAGATTTGAAAAAAATAAATCAGCTTATAAAAATTAAACCTAACTATTTTTGCAATCATTCTTCTGTGATTCGTGGACTGGTACTTTTCACTTATTGGTGAGAGAGCTTCAACCCATTGACGCTTTATTGACATAGTATCATAGCGCACCAAAAGTGCCCATCTTGGTTGGGTGGTTCTTTGGGCATTTTATGCGGATTTTTTCTTACAAAGCTATCGCTTTGATCGCCGGCGCAGCCGCCTCGTACAGGGGATATGTTGGAGTGAGAGTCTTACAAAGCTGGCGCTATGATCGCCGGCGCAGCCGCCTCGTACAGGGGATATGTTGGAGTGAGAGTCTTACAAAGCTGGCGCTTTGATCGCCGGCGCAGCCGCCTCGTACAGTAGGTCATTGCAGCCCAGGGAGATTGCTTAGGCTGCGAATTTTTCCCTCGCACAGCGAGGTCTTACAAAAGGTCAATCTGTGGGTTTTTCCTTTGAGCCGCTGCTCTCTTCTGAACGAGTTATAGCTCCGCAATATGATTAAGTGTTTCTGGATGGCGTTTCACGAGTTTCAATAAAGTGACGGCTTGGCCATTTGGAACGCTACGTCCTTGCTCCCATTTTTCTAGGGTTCGCGCAGAGGTATGAAGCAAGCGGGCGAAGACTCCGCGTGACATGTTGAATTGCTCTCGGATACTGACGATTTCACTAGGGGTGATATTCAGCTCTGAAACGTTATCAATATGATGTGTTTTGAGAGTCAGCTTACCCTCGGAGTGTGCTTTCGCTTCACCTAACGCTGAGTTTAGCTCTTCAAATACATTACGGTTGCTCACGCGCCAAGCCTCCATAAAAACCTAAACTCTTCATCTGTTAAATAGTCCGGTCGGTACTTTTCAAATATGGTTGATTCAACAAATACGTTTTTCATAGATTAAATATACGCTAATAGCGTATAGATAACAAATCTGGCTCATATCGCTTTCTTACAAAGCTAGCGCTTTGATCGCCGGCGCAGCCGCCTCGTACAAGGGGATATTTTGGAGTGAGAATCTTACAAAGCTGACGCTTTCATCGCCGGCGCAGCCGCCTCGTACAAGGGATGTGTTGGGGTGGGAGTCTTACAAAGCTGGCGCTTTGATCGCCGGCGCAGCCGCCTCGTACAGAGGATGCGTTGGGGTGGGAGTCTTACAAAGCTAGCGCTTTGATCGCCGGCGCAGCCGCCTCGTACAGGGGATATGTTGGGGTGAGAGTCTTACAAAGCTGTCGCTTTGATCGCCGGCGCAGCCGCCTCGTACAGGGGATATGTTGGGGTGAGAGTCTTACAAAGCTGGCGCTTTGATCGCCGGCACAGCCGCCTCCTACAAGGCGGCTTTGCGGTTACAGGTTTAGGGAGATGTCCCAGTCTTTCCAGACGACTTCGCGGCCTTGGGCGCGGATGGCGTGGGCGATTTCGCTGACGCTGCGTTCGTCGCTGATTTCAAATTGCTCAAGAGCTTCTTTGGCGTCATCAGCATAGCCACCCGGTTGGGTTTTCGATTCGGCGCTCATGGTGGTGAAGCCCATGCGCGCGGCGTGGTTACGAAATTCTGGTGACTCACGGGTCGAGAGGCTCATTTCTAAATCTGCATCAAAAAGTCGCCATGCGGCGATCAGTTGGATAAGTTCTAGGTCGGAGATCACGGATTTGGGTTCGATGCCGCCGGCGCAGGGGCGAATCCTTGGGAAGGCGACGCTAAAGCGTGAGCGCCAGTAGCGCTTTTGTAGGTGCCTTAGATGGTGCGCCATCATGATGGAGTCGGTACGCCAGTCATCCAAACCCAGCAATACCCCTAGCCCGATTTTATGCACCTTGGCTTGGCCAATGCGATCCGGTGCGTCGAGTCGATGGTTAAAGTCCGATTTATTGCCACGCAGGTGATGCTCAAGGTAAGTACTACGGCGATAGGTTTCTTGATACACCAAGACGCCATCGAGCCCTAGGGTTTTCAGTTGCGCGTATTCGTCTGTTTCTAGCGGTTGCACTTCCATTGAGAGCTGGCTGAAGGCGGGTTTAAATAGTGGCAGCATGCGCTCGAAGTATGGCATGGAGACTTTTTTGGTCTCACCGGTGACCAGCAAGATATGGTCGAAGCCCTTTTGCTTGATGGCGGCGATCTCGCGCTCGATCTGGGCTTCATCCAAGGTGAGTCGCTTGATGGCGTTGCTCATGGAGAAGCCGCAGTAGGTGCATTCGTTGGCACAGGTATTCGATAAATACAGCGGCGCAAACAGGCTGACGGTGTTACCAAAGCGCTGCTGGGTCAGGCGCTCGCTTTGTGCCAGCATCTCATTTAAGAAAGGCTTGGCCGCAGGCGAAATCAGCGCAGCAAAGTCGTTGATATCACGCTTGGGCTTGGCCAGTGCGCGGCGCACGTCAGCTTCTGTCGCTTGTTGATGCTGAGCCGTGGTTGCTTGCCAGTCGAGCGCTTCGAGCTCGGCGCTAAATTGCCCAGCGACCGCAGGGCTTTGGTGCAAGACGCGTACGCTGCCGCTCATAATAGCTCCTTAAGGAACTCGGTAAACGGGCTTGAAGCGTCTGCGGTTTGCTGTACTTGGCCGGTGCCTGATTCGTAGGCCATGCGCCCTGCTTCCACTGCCAGTCTAAAGGCTTTGCCCATGGTTTCTGGTTGGCTGGCCACGGCCATGGCGGTGTTCACCAATACCGCATCCGCGCCTGCTTCTAGGGCCGCCGCCGCATGAGAAGGTGCGCCGATTCCGGCATCGACGATCACCGGCACATTGCTTTGCTCGATGATAATGTCGAGGAAGGGTTTAGAGGCCAACCCTTGATTGGAGCCAATCGGTGCGCCAAGCGGCATCACACATTGTGCGCCGACTTCTTCTAAGCGCTTGCACAGCACAGGGTCGGCGTGAATGTAGGGCATCACCACAAAGCCTAAGCGTACCAGTTCTTCGACGGCTTTTAATGTCTCGATCGGGTCTGGCATCAGATAGCGCGGATCTGGGTGGATTTCCACTTTGACCCAGTTGGTGTCTAGCGCTTCTTGAGCTAGCTGCGCGGCGTACACGGCTTCTTTGGCATCCCGTGCGCCTGAGGTGTTGGGCAGCAGTTTGACGCCCAGTTTTTGCAATGGCTTTAGAATATTGTCAGAGCCCGCTTTTAGATCCATTCGTCGTAAGGACAAGGTGGTCATTTCACTGCCACTGGCAAGGATCGAGGCGATCATTTGCTCTTGGTTGGCGTATTTGCCCGTTCCGGTGAACAAGCGCGAGGTAAAGGTATGACCTGCAATGGTGAGTGACATATTAACCTCCGGCAATGGATTCAAAAATATCGATACGATCGTTGTCGCATAGGATGCGCTCCGTCCATAGGCTGCGCGGCACCACTTGTTGGTTGATCGCCACGGCGACTCGCTGTTCGGCGGGCACGATTTCAGAAATCAGATCGGCTAGGCGCGTGTGTTCTGTGTTGAGCACTTCGTCATTCACATAGAGCTGCATCGGCGTCTCCTGTTTCGGTGACGGCACGCAACAAGTCTTGCGTGGCGATTGCTGGGTCGTCGGCACGAGTGATGGCAGTGACCAGCGCAATCGAGTCAACCCCTGTGGCTTTGACCTTAGGTAAACGCTCGGCATTGATGCCGCCGATGGCAACGGTTGGGTAAGCGCCATGAATCAGCTCGACATATTGCCCCAGACGCGTCAGACCTTGCGGTTGCGAAGGCATGTCTTTAGTGACGGTCGGAAAGATATGGCCAAGGGCGATGTAGCTTGGTTTGAGGTTAAAAGCGCGCATGATTTCAAAGTAACCATGGGTGCTAATGCCAAGACGCAGACCGGCTTGCTGGATCGCACTCAAGTCCGCTACTTCGATGTCTTCTTGACCAAGATGCACACCATAAGCGCCAAGCTCGATGGCAAGCTGCCAGTAGTCGTTGATGAATACTTGGGCGCCATGTTGCTCGCCCAAAGCGATGGCCTGTTGCACCTTATTCCTTAGGTCCTTGTCGCTCGCATCTTTAATGCGTAGCTGAGCCGTGGTCACGCCCTGCTCTAGCACCAGTGCCAACCACTCGACGGTATCGACCACTGGATAGAGGGTAAATAGCTCTTTGCGGATCGGGCTAAAGGCTGCGTCGTCGGCCATCACATGATCATCTACAAAGTTTGTACGCGGAAACCAAGTGCGATCTTCTGGCCAGCCAGCGCCTGCGGCGCGTGCTTGTTGCGTCAGCCACGCCAGCGCCAAGGTCATCGCATCCAGATGCTCATAGCCTTGCTCGATAAAGCACGCCAACGCCACGGCCAGATCATTACGATTGATCTTAAGCAGCTTAGGCGCTTCGAACTTTGCGATGCGCTGATCTGGCAGCTGAACCGTGACTTGATTGCCTTGGCAGCAGGCTTGATACGCTGAATTGTCGCTAGCAAGAGTGTTAACAAAGTGCCACGTTTCATTCTGGGTATGAAGCGTTACGCCTTGCGCTGTCGGCTCGATGCGGGCGCTGTCTGTCTTGGCGTGACCCACTCGACACCCAAGGTGTCGAGTGTGATCGATAACAGACGCTTTAAACCCAGCCTCGGTGAGGCCGATGTGTTTAAGATCTGTTGTGGCCATTTAGTGCTCGCTCTCTAATGCGTCTTCAGCGTGCTGGTCGCCCGACAGTTTATCGGTCGTTAGGTAGACATCGCTGCCCAGCTCCTTGAACTGCTCGGACATTTTTTGCATGCCTTCTTCCGCGGTGACATCCACGGTTTCAATCTTCTCAAGACCTGCCGCGTAGTCACGCACCTCTTGAGTGATCTTCATCGAACAGAATTTCGGGCCGCACATAGAGCAGAAATGCGCCACTTTGCCAGAGGCTTGTGGCAAGGTTTCATCGTGGTAAGCACGAGCAGTTTGCGGATCCAGTGATAGGTTAAATTGATCTTCCCAACGGAATTCAAAGCGCGCTTTAGACAAAGCATTGTCGCGTACTTGGGCGCCTGGGTGCCCTTTGGCCAAGTCCGCTGCGTGCGCGGCGATCTTGTAGGTGATCAGACCTTGCTTAACGTCTTCTTTATTCGGCAGACCTAAGTGCTCTTTAGGTGTCACGTAACACAGCATGGCACAGCCGTACCAACCGATTTGCGCCGCACCGATGCCAGAGGTGAAGTGGTCGTAGCCTGGGGCAATGTCTTGAGTCAATGGCCCTAAGGTGTAAAACGGCGCTTCGTGACAGTGGTCTAATTGCAGATCCATATTTTCTTTGATCAGCTGCATTGGCACGTGGCCTGGGCCTTCGATCATCACCTGCACATCGTAGTCCCAAGCGATCTTGGTCAATTCACCCAGCGTGCGCAGTTCAGATAGTTGCGCTTCGTCGTTGGCATCCATAATCGAGCCAGGGCGCAGGCCGTCACCCAGTGACAAAGACACGTCGTACGCGGCACAGATCTCACAGATTTCTTTAAAGCGCGTGTAGAGGAAGTTTTCTTGGTGGTGCGCTAGACACCATTTGGCCATGATCGAGCCACCGCGAGAGACAATGCCCGTTAGACGCTTCGCCGTCATCGGCACGTAGCGCAATAGGACGCCACAGTGGATAGTGAAGTAATCCACGCCCTGCTCGGCTTGTTCGATCAGCGTATCGCGGAACACGTCCCAGTTAAGGTCTTCGGCCACGCCGTCCACTTTTTCCAGCGCTTGGTAAATCGGTACAGTGCCAATTGGGATCGGTGAGTTGCGCAAGATCCATTCGCGGGTTTCGTGGATGTTTTTGCCAGTCGATAAATCCATCACGGTGTCCGCGCCCCAGCGTGTTGACCAAACCAGCTTCTCAACTTCTTCTTCGATGGAAGACGTTAGCGCTGAGTTACCGATGTTAGCGTTGACCTTCACCAAGAAGTTACGGCCGATGATCATTGGTTCAGACTCTGGGTGGTTGACGTTGGCTGGAATGATGGCACGGCCTTCGGCGACTTCTTTACGCACGAACTCTGGCGTGATTTCGGTTTGGATATTGGCACCGAAGCTGTGGCCAGGGTGCTGTTTTAGCAGTAGCTCAGATTTGATCGCTTGCAGGTTTTGGTTTTCACGGATGGCGATGTATTCCATCTCTGGTGTGATAATGCCTTGGCGAGCGTAATGCATCTGTGTCACGCATTGGCCGTGTTTGGCTTTACGTACGCTTGGCAAATGCTGGAAACGCAGTTCGTTCAGCTCTTCGTTCGCTAGGCGCTCTTGAGCGAAGTTGGAGCTGACGCCATCTAATACTTCGGTATCTTGGCGGCCTTCGATCCACTGCTGGCGCATTGGCTTTAAGCCTACATGCACGTCGATGTTTGCTTCAGGGTCAGCGTAAGGGCCCGCGGTGTCGTAAACATAGATCGGCTCGTTGGGTTCAAACGTCAGGTTGTCTGGGTCGGAGCCAATCGGCGTGTCGCTTAGGTTGATTTGACGCATAGGCACTTGGATCGATGCATCAGAGCCTTGCACGTAGATACGCTCAGACGATGGATACGGTGTGGCCTGTAAGGATTCGATAAAGGCCTTGGCTTCGAGACGGGCTTTTTCGCGTGTTTTTTTATTCGGTTTTAACGGTGTTGTCGACATTAGCAGATTTCCATGATGTTTGTATTTGGAAAATATGCTTGTCAGGAGGTCACGTGCTTCCACGCACGTGTGGCGGTTTGGCGCACTTTGGCTAGGTATTCCTAGATTCCAAGTGGTTAAACCACGCTTATTCAGCAGAAAAGAAATGATGCTTTCTTGTTCCCTTCGCAGGTACTAGCCTGATCAGGTTCTGCGGATCCCGCATTAAAATGCGATCTCAGCCAATTAAGGCACTCCGACAAGTTGCGTATCAGTATACGCGTTTAGGTGTGACTGTAAACTCCCCAAACGCGACACTTTTTAGGCGGTGTTACGCTTCGTTCATGGCCAGCGCTTGTTTGTACAAGGCGTTTTTCTTCTCGCCGGTGATCTCTGCGGCGAGTGCAGCGGCTTGTTTGACTGGCAGCTCTTTGAGCAACACTTTTAGCACTTTTAACGCTTCTGTGTTGTCTTCTTCGGCGGCAGGCAATGACACCATCATGACGAATTCACCACGGGTTTGGTTGCTATCGTCGGCTAAAATCTGACGAATCTCGGCTACTGAGCCAGATAAAAAGGTCTCAAAGGTTTTGGTCAATTCACGAGCTAGCGCCACTTGCACCTGCTCGCCCCAAACGGCTTCAAGATCCGCCAGACAATCTAAAATGCGGTGGGTCGATTCGTAAAACACGACAGTGCCAAGACTGGGCGCCCAGCTCGACATTTCATCACGGCGCGATTTGCTTTTGGCAGGCAAAAAGCCAACAAAGCTAAAACGGTCAGTCGGTAAGCCCGAGGCACATAACGCGGTAATCAGTGCCGATGCACCTGGTACGGGCACAATACGATGGCCTTGTTGGCGCAAAAAGCTCACCACATGGTAGCCAGGGTCTGAGATCAATGGCGTGCCCGCATCTGAGATCAAAGCCACATTTTTACCTTCATTGAGCAGGGAGTCGATGTAGCTGGCTTTATCGCGCTCATTGTGGTCGTGCAGTGCAAACAGCTTGGTACCTATGCCGAAGTGATTTAGCAGACGTTTACTGTGACGAGTGTCTTCTGCGGCAATATAGTCAACATCGTGCAAAGTTTGCTTGGCTCGATCGGTAAAATCCTCTAGATTGCCGATTGGGGTGGCGACTATGTAGAAGGTTCCTCTCACATCATTATCAGACTGTGTTAACATGATTCCTCTTTTTTCGGCTTAGGTATTGCGAGCATATGAGTTTGTTTAGATCCCGTATCATACCACTTTCCCTCGTCACATTGTCTTTAATTGGTTGTGGCAGCATTGAGACCAATTTGCCCACTCAAACTGGCAACAATGCAGTGATGAATGAGGCGCAAGACGTTGGTTCTTATGAAGTCGCTCTTAAGCGAGCGCAACAGCAGCCAACACCTGAGCTGGCAGCGCCCTTCTATTTGACCGCGGCGCAAGCTTTAACCGCAGATGAGCAATACCAACAAGCCTTTGATATTTTGCAGTCGCATGTGGTGGGTATCGACTTTGCTGGGCAGTTTGATGGGCTCTTGTTAGTGGCACAGACCGCCGTAGCGTTGGATCAGTCTAATGTAGCCCTTGATGCGCTCAAGCAAGCTGAACGTATGCCGATCGCCGAACGCCCGCAATACCACATCGCCTTGTTAAACACTCGTGCTGATGTCATGGGCGCGCTAGACAACTGGACCCGTGCCGTGCGTGATCGCTCGAACCTGAGCTTAATCCTGCCCAAAGCCCAGCAACTAGAGAACCAACAAAAGCTATGGCTGGCGATCCAAAACCTGACCGATAACGAAGTCAGCGATTTACAGCAAAGCGATTTACCGCTGATTCGTGGCTGGCTCAACATAAGTAACATCTTACGCCGCCAAGATCTGACGGTAGAACAGCAAGTCAGTGCCTACGAGCGTTGGCGCAGTGACAATCCATCCCATCCAGCCGCGATCAACGCACCGCTGGATTTTCAAGTGATGTCGACGCTCAAAGAGCAAGAGCCTAACTCGATCGCGGTTTTACTACCGATGAGCAAGGAGCTTAAGCCCGCGTCGGAAGCCATCTTAAATGGCATGTTGAAGTCTTACTATGCCAACGCAGAATCTCAACGCCCTGCTTTGCATGTGATCGACACCGATCAGTACACGGATTTTGCCGACGCTTATCAAGCCGCTCTAGACAGTGATGCCGAGACGATCGTAGGTCCGTTGCGCAAACAAAACGTGGCTCGCCTAGGCAACTTGGTGGAAGACGTACCAACCATTGCCCTAAACCAGCTTGAGACCAATCGCGTAGTCGATAACCTTTACCACTTCTCACTCAATGTGCGCGACGACATTCGCGAGTTGATGAGTTTTGCCAAACAGGAAGGCGCCAGCAACGCGGCAGTGTTGGCACTGCAAACCACTTGGGCGGCGCGCCAAAGCGATCAGTTTAACTTCATTGCCCAAGAGCAAGAGTTGCCCGTGCTGACCACACTCTCTTACGAAGACACACCCAATGGTCGCCAGCAGACGGTGAAAAAGCTTTTGCAAGTGGACGAAAGTGAAGCGCGAATTCAGCAAATTCGTCGCTGGACCAAGCAATCGGTCGAGTCGACGCCCCGTGCGCGCCAAGACCTTGATTATGTGTACTACATCGGCAAGCTAGACGATGCTAAGCAGATTCGTCCACTACTGGACTTCTACTTTGCTGAAGACATCCCGATGCTGGCCGCACCAACGATCCACGATCGTACGCCAAGCCCGAACACTAAAGAAGAAGACATTGAGCGCATTGTGTTCAGCGAAATTCCCGCGATCACCAATGCCGATCAAGAGCAAACGAATACGCCATTTTTGCTACAACGCTTGGATGCGATGGGCAATGACAGCTACCTTATCGCCAAGCGTTTGATGCTGTTTACCCATGTACAATCGGCAAAAGTCTCGGCTAAGACAGGGATCCTCACCTTGGATGGTGATGGCATCTTTAACCGTCGACCTAATATCGTTACCTATAAGCAAGGAGTGCTTATCGATGCCAAGGAAGATTACTTCAAACATCAAGAAAACTAACGGGGACGCCGCCGAACGGATAGCGGAGCATTTTTTAACGCAACAAGGCTATGTACTGCTGGAGCGCAATTTCAATTCCAAGGTCGGAGAAATTGATCTCATTATGCGCAGCGGCCATACCTATGTATTTGTCGAAGTACGCTACCGCGCCAATAGCTCACGCGGTAGCGCCAGCGAAAGCGTTACCCATTACAAATACCAGCGCTGCTTAAAAACAGCGCAATATTGGTTAATGAAAAACAATTTAGCAAACAGCCAGTTTCAAATTGACGTCGTCGCCATCGATGGGCGTTTACGAGCCGACAATATCACCTGGCTGGCCGCCGTTTAAGAAGCAGTAATTTATGGACTTACAAGAAGCAATCTATACCCAATTCGCGCAAAGCTTTGAATCACAACAGTACGCGCTTGAATCTCTGCCAGCGCACATCGAGCACGCGGCCAAAGTGATGTTTAACAGCATCGCTAACGGCGGCAAGGTCGTGGCCATCGGTAACGGCACTGGCTCTTATATTTCGCAGTACTTTAGCACTTTGCTAATGGATCGCATGGATCGTGAACGCCCAGGCTTACCGGCGGTATCCTTGACCAGTAACGGCAATGCCCTACTCTCGATCACCCACAATGACAGCTACCACGATGTATTTTCTAAGCAGATTACTGCCATCGGCAACCCAGGTGATGTGCTGTTTGTAGTAGCTAATAAAGGCAATACCTCGCCTATCATTCAGGCGATTCAAGCGGCCCACGAGCGCAAAATGTACATTGTGCTGCTGACCACGCCGGATGCTAAAAACGTGTCTTCGCTGACCTCACGTGATGACACACAAATCAAGATCAATCTAACCGGGACGGCACGGGTACAAGAAGTGCAAACAACCGTCGTTCATACCTTGGTAGATTTGCTTGAACGACAGCTGTTTGGTTATGACGACTAAGGCTATTTCACGACTTTAAGGGTGAAGCCTTTTTGTGGCGGCTCTGGTGGCGTTGGTTCTGGCTCTGGATCCAGCGCGTCAAAGTCTTCTGGTGGGAACACCAAACCATCGTTATTTTCTTTGGCATAAAGTGCGACAGCAGCCCCCATAGGGACAAATACTTGCATCGGCTTGCCGCTAAAGCGGGCCTCAAACGACACCCCTTCTTTATCAATATGCAGATGCTTGACTGCACTCATGCTGATATTCAGCACGATCTGACCATCATTAACAAACTCACGTGGCACCACGGCACCAGGATAATCCGCATCCACCAATAGGTACGGAGTCATCGTATTATCTGCTATCCACTCGTAGGTAGCATTTAATAAATATGAACGCTTTGGAATCATACGCTACTCCTAAAAACAAAAAGGGGCGAATCCGCCCCTTTTTCATTACACACTCAACTTAGTCGAGACGCATCTCTTGCTCAGCTTCTGACAGGCTTTCTTTAAACGATTCACGGTTAAAGACAAGATCCATGTACTTGTATAAGCCTTTTGCTTGCGACTTCTCGATATTCACACCCAGTACTGGCAGACGCCACAAGATTGGCGCTAGGCAGCAGTCTACGATGGTGAATTCTTCACTCATGAAGTAAGGCTTTTCTTCGAAAATTGGTGACACGCTGATTAGGCTCTCACGCAATTCTTTTTGAGCTGTTTCAACCGCTTCACGATCTTTGCTAGAAAGAATCGTATCAACTAGGCTGGCCCAGTCGCGTTGGATACGGTACATGTACAGACGGCTTTCGGCACGTGCTACAGGGTAAACTGGTAGCAACGGCGGATGAGGAAAACGCTCATCCAAGTATTCCATCATGACATTTGGTTCATACAAAACAAGGTCGCGGTCCACTAGGGCCGGTAGCTCGTTGTAAGGGTTAATATCCGCCAATTCCTCTGGCTTGTTGAAAGGATCAACATCAATAATATCTACGGTTACCGCTTTTTCAGCCAACACGATACGGACACGGTGGCTGTAGTGATCTTCTCCGTCAGAGAAGAACGTCATGGAAGAGCGCTTTGCAATAACACCCATGTATAACCCCTATTCAATAAACAACGAAAACCCCATGAAGGGGTTAACTTAACAAACTAATTTGTAAATGTCCCTCTGATCAGAGGGACATTTTTGGCGATGCGATCACATCAGTGAATTTCGCGCCAGAATTCTTTATTCAGAAGATATGCAAAGATACCAAACAGAACAATGAATAGTAACACTTTTATCCCTAATGATTCAGCCTCTTGGCGGCTAGGTTCTGCAACATATACTAAGAAATTTGTAACATCGTAGGCTAATTGGTCGAATTCCTCTTCGCTCAATTGCCCTGCGGTTTTCTGTACCACGACATTACATTGCTCTTCTGTTAGAACATCACCGGTTAGTGTATCAAATTTTGGCTTACCGTGCTCATCCAATGCAGGCGCTTGAGCACACGTCATATGACGCACACCTTGCAGATGCTCTAACACATTCGGCATGCCCACACTTGGGAACACAGTATTGTTGACACCCCAAGGGCGGCTTTCGTCTTCATAGAATGACTTAAGATAGGTATAAACCCAATCAGGCCCACGCAGACGCGCTTCTAGCGTAAGATCTGGAGGCGTTGCACCAAACCACTGCGCCGCATCGTCCGCATTCATCGAGTTGGTCATCAACTCACCGATTTTTTTATCCGCTGGCAAAAGGTTTTGCTCAAACAGATCATGGGGAATACCCAAGTCATTGGCCGCACGCTCATAGCGCGCGTACTTCATTTCGTGACAGCCAGCACAGTAGTTGGTGTACACCTGCAGACCGCGCTGCAAAGACGCTTTATCGTCTAAGTCTGGGCTCATGTGCTCTAAATGAACGTTGGCACCACCCGCCGCGAAAGTCATCGTTGATGCAAACACCAACGCCACCGTTGCAAACATCTTTTTCATGGTTAGACCCTCTCTGGTACCGGTTTAGTGCTTTCCCACTTGGTGTAGAATGGCATCAAGATGAAGTACAGGAAGTACACTACCGAGGCGATTTGCGCCATGGTCGTACGTGCCTCAGTTGACGGCAGCACACCCAACACACCCAGCACCACGAAGCTGATACAAAACAGCACCAAAGCCACTTTACTCATCCAACCTTTGTAGCGCATCGCTTTTACCGGACTACGGTCCAACCAAGGCAAGACAAACAAGATCGCGATCGCACCGCCCATCGCCACCACACCCCAGAACTTGGCATCTAAACCAAACAGTGGGTAAGTGACCGCACGTAAGATGGCGTAGAATGGCGTGAAGTACCACACAGGCGCAATGTGCTCAGGGGTTTTCAGCGGGTTCGCCGCTTCAAAGTTCGGCTTCTCCAGGAAGTAACCACCCATTTCAGGGAAGAAGAACACCACCGTACAGAAGACAAACAAGAACACCGCAATACCGACTAAGTCGTGCGTGGTGTAAAACGGGTGGAAAGGAATACCGTCTAGTGGCACGCCGTTTTCATCTTTATGCTTCTTGATATCAACGCCTTTCGGGTTGTTAGAACCCACATGGTGCAGCGCCAACAAGTGCAGCACGACCAAGGCCACCAACACGAGTGGCAAAGCAATCACGTGCAATGAGAAGAAACGGTTTAACGTGATACCTGAGATCAAGTAGTCACCGCGCACCCATTGCGCAAGATCTGGACCGATAACAGGGATGGCACTGAACAATGAGATGATTACCTGCGCCCCCCAGTAAGACATTTGCCCCCATGGAAGCAAGTAGCCCATGAATGCCTCGGCCATCAAGGCTAGATAGATCGCCATACCAAACAACCACACCAGCTCACGTGGCTTCTGGTAAGAGCCATATAGCAGACCGCGGAACATGTGCAGATATACCACCACGAAGAACGCTGATGCGCCTGTAGAGTGCAAGTAGCGAATCAGCCAACCGTATTCCACATCACGCATGATGTATTCGACTGAGGCAAAGGCGCCCTCTGCTGAAGGGTTGTAACTCATGGTTAGCCAGATACCGGTCAGCAGCTGGTTTACCAACACCAATAGCGACAACACACCGAAGATGTACAGCACATTGAAGTTTTTCGGTGCGTAGTACTTGCTCATGTGTTTTTCAAAGGCTTGCGTCACCGGTAGGCGATCATCGATCCAAGCCATTAATTTATTTTGACCAGACATTATGCATTACCCCCGGCATCCACACCCACCTCAATCACTTCATCGCTGATGAAGTTGTATGGTGGTACCACCAAGTTAGTCGGCGCTGGTACGCCTTTATAAACGCGTCCAGCCAAATCGAAACGAGAACCGTGACATGGACAGTTGAAACCACCTAACCATTCTGGCCCCAAGTCATCAGGCGCCACTTCTGGGCGGTACGTCGGTGAACATCCAAGGTGGGTACAAATCCCTAGCAATACCGCAATCTCTGGCTTGATCGAGCGGTATTCGTTTTGTGCATACTCTGGCTGCTGCTCGACCGAGGATGTAGGGTCGGCAAGTTTGTCAGTCAACTTGGAAAGATCAGCAAGGTTTTGCTCTGAACGCTTGACGATCCAGACTGGCTGTCCACGCCACTCGACGATCATCTGCTGACCTTTCTCTAATTTACTAATATCGGCCTTTACAGGTGCCCCGGCTGCTTTTGCTTTGGCACTTGGGTTCCAGGAGGCAACAAAAGGGGTCGCGATACCGACCGCCCCAACTGCGCCGATGGCGCTGGTTGCTCCAATCAGGAACCGACGACGGCCTTTATTTACGCCGCTTTGACTCATTATGGTTCTCTCCCACCAATTTAATGTCACCAAGCTCAAAACCTTATAAAACGTAAGGATTTGAATACTTTAAAGGATGTTATGGGAAAGGGATTTGGGGGGCAAGGCAACTTTCTTGCACAGTCACAAAACACTGATTTAAGACATAAAAAAACGCCTGCGAATGCAGGCGTTTTGAAGAATCGTAAAAGCGATAAAATTAACGCTTAGAGAACTGTGGACGACGACGTGCTTTGCGTAGACCAACTTTCTTACGTTCAACCTGACGAGAGTCACGAGTAACGTAACCAGCAGAACGTAGAGTACGACGTAGAGTTTCATCGTATTGAATTAGCGCACGAGTAATACCGTGACGGACAGCACCTGCTTGACCAGAGATACCACCACCAGCAACAGTAACGTATACGTCGAATTTTTCAGTTGCTTCAACTAGTTCTAGAGGCTGACGAACAACCATGCAAGAAGTTTCACGACCGAAGTATTGCTCTAGAGAACGGTTGTTGATAACTAGGTTACCAGAACCCGCTTTTAGGAATACACGAGCAGTAGACGTTTTACGACGACCTGTTCCGTAGTATTGAGTAGCTGACATATTGACCTTCCCGTATTAGATGTTAAGTTCTTGTGGCTGTTGTGCTGCATGTGGATGCTCAGTACCAGCATACACTTTCATTTTCTTGTGCATTGCACGGCCTAGAGGACCTTTTGGCAACATGCCTTTAACAGCGATTTCAAGAACGCGCTCTGGAGCGTGATCAATCAGCTTCTCGAAGCTCATAGAACGTAGGCCACCTGGGTAACCAGTGTGACGGTAGTAGTTCTTGTCAGAGGTTTTGTTACCTGTAACACGAACTTTCTCAGCGTTGATAACAACGATGTAATCACCAGTGTCAACGTGAGGAGTGTATTCTGCTTTATGCTTACCACGTAGGCGGCGAGCAATTTCTGTAGCCAAACGACCAAGAGTCTTGCCTTCAGCATCTACCACGAACCAGTCGCGGCGTACTTCAGCAGGTTTTGCAGTAAAAGTTTTCATTAAAAAACCCTTTATCTATACATGCGAGCGCGCATGCCAATACCTATTATTATTGGTTATCTTGCTAACGAGTAGCAGGATAACGTACACATACTCCATAATCGGAGCGCGCGAATTATAACCAAGTTAGCAACAGAACTAAAGCCTTTTTCGTTATGGACGATGCTCTAAGGCCAAATATTCTTCTGATTGCATCTCTAGTAAGCGGCTCACCGTTCGATCGTATTCAAACGCTAAGCGCGTGCCTTGGTAAATGTCCGGAATCGCCACTTCAGCACTGAAGATAACTTTGACGTGACGATCGTAAAATTCATCGACCAAGTTAATGAAACGACGCGCCATATCGTCACGGTTGGCATCAAACTGCGGCAAGTTAGAGATCAAAATCGTCGAGTAGGTTTTGGCGATCTCGATGTAGTCGACTTGACTACGCGGGCCATCACACAAGGCTTTGATATCAAACCAAGCCACGTCTTCGTAGCTTTTGATCAATGGAATCTCGCGGCTCTCCACCTCGATCGCACCACCCTCTTCGATCAAGTTCTTGTTAGCCGCTAGGCTGTTAAAGCGCTCATCTAGGGCTTGCTCCGCTTCTTCATTTAATGGGAAGTGATACAGCTTGGCCTGCTTTAGGGTTCGTAAGCGGTAATCGACGCCGCCATCGACATTTAATACTTTAGTGTGCTTATTGACTAAGTCGATCGCCGGCAAGAAACGCGCGCGCTGTAGGCCGTTCTTATACAAACCATCTGGCTCGATGTTAGACGTCGCCACCAATACCGTACCGTTCAAGAACAATTGCTCAAGGAGACCTGCCAAAATCATAGCATCGGTGATATCAGTAACAAAAAACTCATCAAAACACAGCACGCGCGCTTGGCTAGAGATTTTTTGACCAACAATCTCTAGAGGATTTTTGGTGTGCTCTAGCTGACGCAGCTCTTTGTGCACCATCTGCATAAAACGGTGAAAGTGTAGACGCAGCTTACGCTCAAACGGCAAACACTCGAAAAAGTTATCCATCAGGTAGGTTTTACCCCGACCGACACCACCCCAGAAGTACAGCCCCTGTTCGACCACAATTTCCGGTTTCTTCTTGCTTAAGAAACCTAAAAGTGGTTTTTTGGGCTTAGGCGGCTCTTCGCCTTGCGCAACGACACGATCATAAAGATCCTGCAAAGCCTTCACAGCTTCCTCTTGCGCTGGGTCATAGTTAAAATCTGGACGATCAAGGTCTTCTTGGTACTTTGATAACGGAGTCATTGTCTGCGTATACACCATTGCATGTAGAGAGGTCGCTATCTTACCAAAATGATACGAAAACCTCACTATTCGCTATATTTACAGCCATCCATTTCCGTTATAATGGCTATAGCTGTTTTTGGGAGTAAAACCATGGAACTAGAAGTATTCGATATTATCGTTTTTGTTACAGGCATCATCGTAGGCTTTGCTGGCGCACTGGTATTCCGTGCGGTGAGCAAGAAAAGTGCCTCCGATAAACATCAATCAGCTGGCGCCACGATCGACGCTCTGCAACACGAAATGGAACGTCGCCAAGTTTTGGCAGACGATCACTTTTTACAGTTGCACGGTCATTTAGCCGCAGCAGAGAAGAAGTTAGCCGATGCTCGTAAAGCTGTGTACGAAGGCGCCGCAAGCCTAAGTACCGTCGAGTTAGAAAAAGGTGAACAGGAAGCAGGCTCAGCAAACAGCGAGTCAGACCTAACAGCACCACCACGTGACTACGCCGACAAGCTAGGCAATGGTGAAGGCACCTTGAGCGAAAACTACGGCTTCAACAAGCCAACGGTAGAAGAGCCGCAACGGGTCATCTAACCAAACGCCATAAAAAAAGCCTGCTCGATGCAGGCTTTTTTGTGTCGATCGCTCGCCCTTAAGCGGGATTAGGGATATCAATAAACTCGCACTCGATGTCCCAGTTTTTGGCGATATACTCCGCCAAGGCACGCGGCCCAAAACATTCGGTCGCGTGATGACCTGCCGCACAAAAGCCAATCCCCTCTTCACGAGCCGTATGAATGGTCTGCTCAGATACCTCACCGGTGATGAAGATATCCGCACCCGCAGCAAGCGCTTTACCAATGTAGCCTTGGGCACCGCCCGTACACAGCGCTACCTCAGCAACCTGCTTATCATCAGGGCACTCAAATAACACCTCACGCCCGACGACTGCAGAGATCTTTTCACGCAGCTCACCAGCAGGCATCGGATCTTCTAATGTCCCCACCAAACCAATGCTTTCTTCCAGTGGCTTGCCACGCTCCAATGGACGTAAGGAATGCAGATTCAACGCCCGCGCTAGGTTGGTGTTATTGCCCACCACCAAATGCGCGTCCATCGGTAGATGATAACCAAATAAGTTGATGTCATTTTTAATCAAAGCCGCCACGCGACGATACTTCATACCAACGATTTCTGGTGCCTCGCCTTTCCAGAAGTAACCGTGATGCACGATAATGGCATCCGCTTGTTTTTCTAGCGCGGCATCGATCAGTGCTTGAGAAGCGGTGACGCCGGTGACAATTTTGTTGATCGTTTGCGTGCCTTCCACTTGGAGGCCATTCGGCGCATAATCTTTAAATAGGTGCGGCTGAAATAACGCCGTCAATTTCGTTTCTAGCTCTGAGATATGCATGGGTACTCCTACAACAATGAATTTTGTACGCAATCGCCACAGTCTTATTTGGGCATTACTCGGGCTATGGTTCGGTACAGTGTTTTTATTTTGGCAATATTACCAGCTGCAAGACGGCAAAGGCTTTGCTTCCGCCGCCGCCAAAACGGCCAATTCAGTAGTCAATATCTACACCCTGTCTAATCAATCCTCGCCCTTTGCTAATAATACCCAGTCGACGATTACCAATTTAGGCTCGGGCGTCATTATATCCAAAGATGGCTACCTACTGACAAACCATCATGTGATTCAAGGCGCTAGCGAAGTCATTGTCTCGTTAAACGATCAACGCCAAACTCAAGCTAAGTTCATCGGTACTGATCCCGCAACCGATTTAGCGGTATTAAAGATATCACTTGAAGGCTTAACGCCGATTAAACTGGGGAACAGTGAACAACTGAATGTTGGCGATCAAATTCTCGCCATCGGCAATCCATTTGGTATCGGCCAGACGGTTACCGCCGGCATCATCAGCGCTAAAGGCCGTGACAGTATCGGCCTGAACACCTACGAAAACTTTTTACAAACCGATGCGGCCATCAACCCGGGCAACTCAGGGGGCGCATTGGTCGACTTATCTGGACGCTTAGTCGGGATCAGCTCGGCCATCTACTCAAGCTCTGGCGGCTCGCAAGGCATAGGCTTTGCCACGCCAGTGAACGACGCCATGGAGATCATGCGCGCCATCATTAAAGACGGCAGCGTGACCCGTGGCTATTTGGGGATTCAAGTGCAGGAGAATAACGCCCAAGTGGCGAAAGCACTTGGCTTGACCACAGACGAAGGGTTACTGGTCACAGCGGTAACGCCTCATGGGCCTGCGGCCGAAGCGGATATTCGCGCGGGCGACATTCTTACCAGCATTGAGAAACAGACTAACTTGAGTGCTCATAGTGCACAACGCCTAGTATCGAACCTGACACCAGGCGAGCGTGTCACCATCACTGGCATTCGCGGTACGCAAAGCTACATCACCAAAGCCAAAGTGGAACGACTGCCGGCGATGCAGGCAGTCAGATAATCACTTGGTAAGCTTGCTAAGACTGGCTTCAATGTTGCTACCGGCAATGCGGTTAGCGACTAAAGCTAAGTAAGGGCTTAAAAAGCCCGCATCAAGCTCACCTTCAATCACCCACTGAATGGTTAAGCCTTGCGCCGAAGACAACAATTCAATCTGATTCGGTACTGGCAACGTGGTTTGACTTGGTGTCACGACAAAATTCACGCGCTCATTAGACACTTGAGTTAACTCTAGCGTACCTAACTTTTCCGTATCACCTTCATAACGAATCGTATAAGTCGTGGCATCGCTTAACGCTGGCGTTGCTTGCTGTGTTAGCTGCAACGAACCACCTTCGATGTGCATCCAATTTTGCCACTCGGATGCAGTAAATAACTGCTGCTCTACTTGCTCTCGTGCTGCATTTGGCACCGTCACCGAACGCTCAATACGGTAATCTGCAGGCAAGAAAAAACCCACAGCCACTGCGATCAAAATGATCACAGCAGCAATGCGGGTTATGTAGCGCAGCGTCAAAAGTGCTTTAGTAGGTTGCACTCTGTTAGCCTCTTAACTATTTGTCGATAATACGAAACTCAGCAGACATGGCGTGTGCTTCAAGCGACTCACCACGCGCCAAAGGCGAGGCAATTTTCGCAAGTTCACTGGCACCTTCATGAGAGCAGTAAATGATCGAGCTACGTTTTTGGAAATCATACACACCTAGAGGTGATGAGAAACGCGCGGTACCAGACGTCGGTAATACGTGGTTCGGTCCGGCACAGTAATCACCCAATGCTTCAGGCGTGTAGCGCCCCATAAAGATAGCGCCTGCATGACGAATGTCATCCACCCACTCTTCTGGGTTTTCGACTGACAACTCTAAGTGCTCAGCCGCGACGATGTTCGCCACTTCGATCGCTTCTTCTTTAGAGGATACATGGATAAACGCACCGCGACCTTCTAGCGATGTTTTGATGATCTCTTGACGGCTTTGCGTTTCGATCAAGCGCTCCATAGAGGCTTTTACTTGCGCGATAAAGTCCGCATCAGTACTGATCAAAATCGATTGCGCGTCTTCGTCGTGCTCGGCTTGCGAGAACAAATCCATGGCAATCCAGTCCGGATTTGATTGCGCATCAGCGATCACCAAAATCTCAGATGGGCCAGCAATCATGTCGATACCCACGGCACCAAATACCATGCGTTTAGCTGTCGCTACATAAATGTTACCTGGGCCAACGATCTTATCGACTTTTGGTACCGTCTCGGTACCGTAAGCTAAGGCCGCCACGGCTTGCGCACCACCCACTGTCACAACACGGTCAACACCTGCCACATAAGCAGCAGCAAGAACAATATCGTTAACATAGCTGTCTGGTGTTGGCACAACCATCACGATTTCACTGACACCCGCTACACGCGCTGGCATCACATTCATCAATACAGATGATGGGTAAGCTGCTTTACCGCCTGGCACATATACGCCGACACGATCCAGCGGAGTGATCTTTTGACCTAGCACCGTGCCATCCGCTTCTTGGTACTGCCAAGACTCTTGCTTTTGGTGTTCGTGGTAACGACGCACACGCTCTGCCGCTTGCTTAAGGGCATCAACGATGTTGGCATCCACACGCTCAACCGCTTGCGCCAACGCATCACCTTCGATAACCAGCTCAGCCGCCGATTGCACATTGCGACGGTCGAACTTATTAGTCAGTTCAACTAAGGCGGCATCACCTTCCGTGCGCACACGGTTGACGATTTCTTCAACGCTGCGCTGAACGCCCGCATCAGAAACACTTTCCCAAGATAGCAACTGATTCAATTCAGAACGGAAATTGGCATCGTTGCTGGAATATTGACGAATATTTAATTCCATACCTTACTCAACCTCTTCTGATACCGCGCCATTCAACATATCTAGGATCGGCTGAATGTGCTCGTATTTGGTTTTGTACGCCGCTTTGTTCACGACCAATCGAGTACTGATGTCGGCAATCAAGTCACGCGCCTCAAGACCATTGGCACGCAACGTATTACCAGTATCAACGATATCGACGATCAGATCGGCAAGCCCCATGATAGGAGCCAGCTCCATCGCGCCATAAAGCTTGATCACATCCGCTTGGATACCTTGCTCAGCAAAGTACGCTTTAGCGGTTTTAGTGAACTTCGATGCGACTTTAAGACGACGATTTGGCAGTTCTTGGCCTTCGATACCCGCCGTCATTAGACGACATTTCGAAATCTTCAGATCCAGCAACTCGTACAAGTTAGAAGTATCTGCTTCCATCAATACGTCTTTACCAGCCACACCAAAGTCGGCCACACCATGCTCAACGTACGTCGGTACGTCGGTCGCACGCAGAATGACCAATTTGATATTTTCATGATTGGTATCAAAAATCAGTTTACGGCTTTTACTGATGTCTTCTAATGGAAAAATATTGGCTTTTTCCAATAGCGGCAATGTCTCTTTTAAAATACGGCCTTTCGACAACGCAATCGTTAAGGTTTCACTCATGTTAATTTAGAACCCTTGAAATCTTTGCACCTAATGCACCAAGCTTCTCCTCGATGCACTCGTAACCACGGTCAATGTGGTAAATACGATCAATCCTAGTTTCACCTTCTGCCACTAACGCTGACAACACTAACGACGCTGAAGCACGCAAGTCAGTAGCCATTACCGGCGCACCGGTTAGCTGCTCACGGCCACGCACGATTGCCGTATTGCCAGACACTTCAATGTCGGCGCCCATACGCATCATTTCGTTAACGTGCATGAAGCGGTTTTCAAAGATGTTTTCAACCACTTGGCCAACACCCTCAGCAACCGCATTCAGCGCCATAAACTGCGCCTGCATATCGGTTGGGAAGGCAGGGTAAGGTGCCGTCGAGATGCTCACTGCTTTCGGACGCTGGCCTTTCATATCCAGCTCAATCCAGTCGTCACCACAGGTGATTTCAGCACCCGCTTCTTCGAGCTTAGCCAACACGGCTTCTAGACTACCTACATCGGTATCAACCACGCGCACTTTACCGCCAGTAATCGCACCAGCCACTAAGAAAGTACCGGTTTCGATACGGTCAGGCATCACTGAGTAGGTTGTGCCTTGTAGTGCTTCAACCCCTTCAATGGTGATGGTATCAGTACCATGACCTGTGATTTTAGCGCCCATCGAGATAAGGCATTCTGCCAAGTCAACGATCTCTGGCTCACGCGCTGCATTCTCCAGTACCGTGGTACCGTCCGCCAGTGTCGCGGCCATCAATAGGTTTTCAGTGCCCGTTACCGTCACTTTATCGAAGAAGATACGCGCGCCTTTTAGTCGGCCATCGACTTTGGCGATGATATCACCGTTGTCCACTTCGATCTCAGCACCCATGGCTTCAAGGCCACGCAGGTGAAGATCAACAGGACGGCTACCAATGGCACAGCCACCAGGAAGTGAAACTTTAGCTTGGCCAAAGTGCGCCATTAGCGGACCTAGCACCAAGATCGAAGCACGCATAGTTTTCACCAACTCATACGGCGCTTCACAATTATCTAGTGAGGAGACATCCAGTTCTACATTCATTCGCTCATCAACGACCACACCACAGCCCATGGAGCCAAGTAGCTCTAACATGGTGGTAATATCATGAAGGTGTGGCAGGTTACGAATTGTAATCAGCTCTTTGGTTAGCAAAGTCGCCGCAAGAATAGGCAATGCAGCATTCTTTGCCCCTGACGCACGCACAACACCATTTAAGGATGCGCCACCAGTAATAAGCAATTTATCCATTTACATCTCTCTTATAATTATAGATTTTCGAACTGGGCGGGGGTGTAGGTTTTCATGGTCACAGCATGAATCGCACCAGAAGCGATGGCGTCCTGCAGATGAGAGTAGACAAGTTGTTGTCTTTTAACAGTATTCAGACCTTCGAAGGCGTCTGCCACGATGGTGATCTGGAAGCTGCAGTCAGCACCTTGAGTCGACACTTGGCTGCCTTCAATTTTTGATTCTAATAAAGCTTTAACTTCGGAGGCGTTCACAAAAACTCCAATATTTGTTCAATGTTCTATGCGGCTATTGTACCTTACCCAGCAGACTTTTTGTCAGCTTTATAACGCAAAAACAGGAGTTTCCTCCTGTTTACGATTTCTAGGCAAAGTCAAACATGTTTTCTAAGCCATATAATTGCAGCATTTCCCTGTAATCGTCACGACAACGCGCCAGCGTTAGCGAACGACTGTGTCGCCGCAACTCCAGCAATAGCGCGATCACTGGCGCATTAATCGTCTCCAGATCCGCCACATCCAAGATCAAATCCCCTTGCTGTTTGAGACCCGTCAACTTTTGCTGAATCTTTAACAAGCTATCTTGATCGTAGCGCCCTTCTAGGCGCCACGTTGGATCAGTTCCTGTATTGTGCAGCTGCATAATTACTCTTCCTTAGCAGCTAGGGATTTCTGCCACGCTTGAATCGCTTGATCCAAGTCATTTTGGTTTTGCTGCATCATCACACCAAACTGCTTGCGGAACGTCAGACCAAAGTTGATGTTGTTGATCACTACGTTATTCAAGCGCCAGCCTTCTTCTACATCTTTAGGCACCATGTAAAACGCGATATCGATTGGGCTGCCATCGTTTAGATTAAACTTGGCGTCCACACGCACTTCATCGCCTGGCTTTTGACGTGCCAGTGGCAACACTTCAAGACGACTTGGATCAAAATCGATCACAGCCGCGCTGTAGGTATTGATCAAGGTGCCCTCGGTCACATTAACAAAGGCATCTACCTGCTCATCTGAGGCTCGACGGTAGTATTTGCCCATCACTTTTTTGGCCAAATCATCAAAGTCGACCACTGGCGCTAAGATCTCACGCATCGCTTGCTGCAATTGCGCAGGATTGCCTTGCAATTGATCGCGCTGCTCAACGATATTGGTTTTAAAGTCTTCTACCACTTGCAACACAGTGTCGCGAGCACCTTCAGGATTCACAGCTGCTTGGGCTTGGCCAAACAACACAGCACATGTAGCGAATAAGCCGATTAATACCTTACGCATTATTCTTCTCCTTGACTAAATAAGAACTGACCAATCAGATTTTCTAGCACCAATGCCGATTGCGTATCGAAGATCTCATCACCTTCTTGCAATACCTCTTCTTCGGCACCGATCGAAATACCCAAGTATTTCTCACCGATTAGGCCACTGGTTAAGATAGCGATGGAGCTATCCGTTGGAATATTGTCAACGTCGGCATAGATGGTCATATCGACCTTGGCCATGTAGTACTCTTGATCGTATTCGATACTATCTACTTGGCCGACCGTCACACCTGCAATGGTGACTTTGGCACGGTCCGTTAAACCACCGATGTCGTCAAAACGTGCGGTAATGGTGTAACCATCGCTTTTATCATCGAAGGCTAAGCCACTTACTTGCATCGCTAGGTAAACAAAGGCGGCAATGCCGAACAGCATAAAAGCGCCCACTAATAAACTCGAACGTTTATCCTTCATCTTAAAAATCTCCAAACATGGCGGCAGTTAATAGAAAATCCAGCGCCAAAATCGCCAGTGAACTCAATACAACGGTACGGGTAGTCGCGCGGCCGATGCCCTCGGATGTCGGCTGACACTCGTAACCTTGATAAACTGCGATCCATACAACCGCAACTGCAAACACCAGTGCTTTGATCAGGCCATTAATGACATCACGATCAAACTGCACAGCCTGCTGCATACTTCCCCAAAACGAACCACTGTAAACGCCAAGCCACTCGACCGACACCAACATACCCGCCCAAATACCGACGGCGGCAAAGATGATGCTCAAGATTGGCATACAGGTAATACCCGCCAATAGGCGCGGCGCAATCACACGTCGCAACGGATCAATGCCCATCATTTCATAGCTTGAAAGCTGCTCAGTGGTTTTCATTAGACCAATCTCAGCCGTCAAAGCCGAGCCCGCACGACCGGCAAATAGTAAGCCTGTTACCACGGGCGCCAATTCACGCAACAGCGTCAAGGCCAGCAATTGCCCCACAGCGGTTTCTGAACCATAGCTGGTTAAAATGCTAAAGCCCTGTAAGGCCAAGACCATGCCGATAAAAGCGCCTGAGACTACAATAATGATTAACGACATCACGCCGACGGAGTACACCTGGCGCACGTACAGACGCATCGCTTCTTTAGGTCGTACCGGCAAGCGGAACAAAGACTGAAACAGGAAGATGCCTGAATTACCCAAGCCTTTAATAAAACCCAAAAGACTGGTCACAATATAATTAATCAGTGTCATTACTCACGCTCCAGCAGTTGTTCTTGATAGCTCATAGCGGGGTAATGGAACGGCACTGGCCCATCTGATTGCCCTTGCAAAAATTGCACTACACGCTCGTCGGTTGATGCGCGGACTTCTTCTGGCGTACCCGCCAAAATCACCTTCCCCCCAGACAACAAGCACACGTGATCAGCAATGCTGAGCGATTCTTCTACATCGTGAGACACTAACACACTGGTAATGTTCGCGGCGCTGTTAAGCTGCTTAATCAAGTCCACCAGCACGCCTTTTGAAATTGGGTCTTGCCCTGCAAAAGGCTCATCGTACATTACTAAGTCTGGATCCAGTGCAATGGCACGCGCTAGCGCAGCACGGCGCGCCATCCCCCCGGACAACTCCGATGGCATCAAATCAGCGGCACCACGAAGACCGACACTTTGCAGCTTCATTAAGACAATGTCGCGAATCATAGTGGCGTCAAACGGTGTGAATTCACGTAACGGTAGCGCGACGTTTTCAAACACACTCATATCGCTAAACAAGGCCCCGCTTTGAAACAACATGCCCATTTTACGGCGTGCTTCAAATAACTGACGGCGCGATGCCTCACCAATATTGACCCCATCCACAATGACCGTGCCGGCATCTGGCAACACCTGGCCTCCGATCAAACGCAATAAGGTTGTTTTGCCCACGCCACTGGGCCCCATAACGGCGGTTATTTTACCTTTTGGTATCTGTAGTGTGACATCTTCATAGATAGCCCGCTCACCTCGGTAAAATGAAAGGTTATTCACCTCAATATACACTTCCACAGACGGCTCCCTGCTTATAAATCGATTGGATACTAGCATCCGGATTTCTTAAAAGATACGCAAAGGCGCTAACTTGGCGGGGTGAAACTCTTGAAATCCTTGAATAAACCACATTAAATGGGGCGTTTTACAGAACACTCCCAAACTTACTTAGGTACCAAGCCAATGCTCTTGTATTCCGCAGCACTCATCGCTGGTCTCATTTTACTTGTTTTAAGCTCAGACAAATTCATTGAACACGCAGCACTGGTAGCAGAGAAGCTTAACGTAAGCCCTATTATCATTGGTGTGACCTTGGTCGCTCTAGGCACCTCAGCGCCAGAAATGGTGGTCTCAGCGATCGCTGCCCTAGACAACGCACCAGGCATCGCCATAGGTAACGTGTTGGGCTCTAACATCGCCAACATCGGCCTTGTCTTTGGCGCCACCTTAGTTCTTGCAGCGGTACCAATCAGTGGTTCACTGATCAAGCGTGAAATCCCACTCGTATTAGGCATTACTGTCTTGGCCGGTGTCTTGATGGCCGACCAAGCCTTGTCTATTTTAGATGGCATACTACTGATCGCAGGCTTCTTAGTGGTTTTATTCGTACTGCTACGCAACAGCAAAAATATGGCCAGCGAACTGACTGAAGACTTACCCGAAGACGACGGCGGCTCAGTAACCCGCTCCATTATCATCGCAGTGCTTGGTTTGGCGGTACTGATCGGCAGCTCAAAACTATTGGTTTGGGGCGCAGTGGGCATTGCTTCCGCTCTAGGCGTATCCGACTTAGTCATCGGCTTAACCATTGTCGCGATCGGCACCAGCCTGCCGGAACTTGCTGCCTCGATTACCAGTGTGCGCAAAGGTCATCATGACATTGCCATTGGTAACGTACTAGGCTCCAACATCTTTAACTTAGCCACGGTTCTACCACTGCCTGCTTTGTTGGCACCAAGCGCCATCGAAGCGACCATTATGGGCCGTGACTTCTGGTGGATGTTTGGCTTCACTGCGCTGTTTGCGCTGGCGGTCGTTGGCTTCGCCAAAACCCGCAAAGCGAGCATCCCGCGTTGGTTTGCCGTGCCATTATTAGGGCTTTATACAGGCTACCTATACCTATTGGCCATGTAAGTAGGAGACATCATGAGCATTATGCGCACGTTTTTAGGACGCAAACGCCTCACCGGCCTAGCCGCTGGCGTGGTGGTCATTGCTGGCGTCTTTTGGCTGGGCAGCCAGCCCTCTCTACTGAATATTTTGGATGAACAAAAGCTCGAGCAAGTGCCTGACTTCTTTTTAGAAGGGGTTGAGTCGCGCACTTACGGCGTTGAAGGCAACTTACAAGAAATCGTCACCGCTGACACAACTACGCACTACGCTGAGCAACGCACGGAGCTAATAAATCCAAACATTGAGCGACGCAATGGTGCTATCATTACTGTCGCCGTAGGCAATGAGGGAACCTTAGTGGACGCCTCAGAGAGCTTTTCGCTGATTGAGGATGCCAGCGTGACCCGCTATCAAGACGGTAACGAAACCGCTCGTATCAACGCCCATAGCATTACCTATGATGATGCCAATCAAAATATCTTTGGCGAAGGTGACAGTGAACTGATCACCAAACAAGGCACCACACTGTCAGACAACATTAGTTTTGATCTTATCAAAGACACCGCAACCTTAAATGGAGGCGTAACAGGCCATTATGACGTTTCTCAACCTTAAACTTTCCATCGCTTCAGCGGCCTTGCTGGCATCTTTTGCCGCGCTAGCTTTGCCTAGTGACCAACGCCAACCGATCAACATTGAAGCCGATCGCGCGCAGTTTGACCAACAAAAAGGCGAAGCCAATTACAACGGCAATGTCATCGTTAAGCAGGGTACGATTACCATCGAAGCGCAAGACCTGTGGATTTACACCGACCCAGCGACCGGCGACTTCAAGTCCTTACACGCGACTGGCTCACCATCTCGCTTTTCCCAGCAAATTGACCAAACTGGGCGCATGATGAACGCCAATGGCAATACCCTTGACTACGATGTCACCTTAGGTGAGTTGGAAATCCATGATAATGGCTATCTAAAGCGCGGCGAAGACGAAATTTCCGCCGACTTCATCCATTACTTTTTGGACGACTCCACCTTTCAAGCAGAAAACCGTGGCTCTGGCCGTGTTAACATGACACTACAACCCTCGACCAGCGAATCTACAGACTAACGATATGGCTATTCTTGAAGCAAAACACTTAGCAAAGAGCTATAAAAAACGACAAGTTGTCAAAGACGTTTCGATTGAAGTGAGCTCCGGCGAAGCCGTAGGCTTACTTGGCCCTAATGGTGCCGGCAAGACCACCTGCTTTTACATGATCGTTGGCATGGTCAGCAGCGATCAAGGCGGAGTCTACATTGATGGCGAAGATGTGACCAAAGATGCCATGCACGACCGCGCCCAAAAAGGCATTGGCTACCTTCCGCAAGAAGCGTCCATCTTTCGCAAGATGTCTGTCGAAGACAACATCATGGCCATCTTAGAAACGCGCAAAGATCTTACTAAACAAGAACGTGTGGCTAAAATGGAAAGCTTGCTTGAAGAATTCCATGTCACCCACATCCGTGAAAACTTGGGCATGGCCCTTTCTGGTGGTGAGCGACGTCGCGTTGAGATCGCACGCGCGCTGGCCATGAACCCTAAATTCGTACTGTTAGACGAACCTTTTGCAGGCGTCGATCCGATCTCAGTGGGTGACATCAAAGAAATTATTAAACACCTACAAAACAGTGGCATCGGAGTGTTAATCACCGACCACAACGTACGTGAAACATTAGACATTTGTGATAAAGCCTTTATTGTAGGCAATGGCCACATCATAGCCTCTGGTGATGCCGATACTGTTATCAACAATGAGCAGGTTAAAAAAATCTACCTGGGCGACAACTTCCGACTATGAGCCCCCTTATCTTTCCAGCTAAAAGGGAGTAATATGCATAAGTCATTCCAAATTCATCAGAATATAAGAGTTGCGCCATGAAGCAGTCTTTGCAACTTAAAATTGGTCAACAACTAACGATGACCCCTCAGCTGCAGCAGGCGATTAAACTGCTTCAGCTGTCGACACTCGACCTGCAACAGGAGATCCACGATTTCCTAGAGTCGAACCCCCTACTCGAGCTGGACGAAGAAGAAAACTACACTCAAGATAACGACGCACGTCTGGCCGAAGCCGCTTCAACCACCGAAGCGCTTAGCAACGATGCCCAAGCGGCAACGACAGCCGACACACCACAAGTCGAATCTGAGTGGACCGAGAGCATTCCTAATGAGCTCTCTATCGATAGCAATTGGGATGACACTTACCAGAATTCTGCCGCAGCGGCTGACACTCCAAGCTTTGATGGCGACAGCGACCTTGATAGCCGCAATGCGCTGTCTGAGGACATGCAAGATCACTTGATCTGGCAGCTTAACCTGACGCATATTTCGGATCGTGATATTGAAATCGCTTACGCCATCATCGATAGCGTACAGCCCGATGGCTACCTATCAGCGAGCCTCGAAGAAATTCATCAAGCCCTTGCTCTAGAGCTTGAAGAGCTAGAACTGGATGAAGTCGCCGCAGTACAACATCGCCTGCAGCGCTTTGACCCTGTTGGCGTGTGCTCGCAAGATTTGCGCGAATGCTTATTGGTTCAGCTTGAAGCCTATAAAGAACACCCTTTGTATCGCAGCACCTACAATGTCGTCGACCAATACTTAGGGCTCCTAGGCAACCGTGACTACACGCAACTGAGCCGCAAAACGAAGCTGAAAGAAGAAGCCCTGAAAGACGTTATCACGCTAATTCAGCAGCTAAACCCGCGCCCAGGCTCAGCCATCGACAACAGTGAAACGGACTATGTCATTCCTGATGTGACGGTGAAAAAGCGCAATGATATTTGGCAGGTAGAGCTAAACAACGACGCCCTACCGCCAGTGAAAATTAATGAAACCTACTCGGCGATGCTTAACACCACCAAGTCGACCGACGATGTTTCTTACATTAAGAATTCCTTACAAGAAGCGAAGTGGTTTCTCAAAAGCCTACAAAGTCGCAACGAAACCCTACTCAAAGTCGCTAGCTGTATCGTCTCTCGCCAAGTAGACTTTTTTGATATTGGTGAAGAAGCCATGAAACCCATGGTGCTGCATGATGTAGCAGAAGAAGTGGGCATGCACGAATCCACTATTTCACGCGTGACCACGCAAAAATACATGCATACACCACGGGGTATTTTTGAGCTGAAATATTTCTTCTCAAGCCACGTAAATACCGCTTCCGGTGGTGAATGCTCATCGACAGCGATTCGCGCCATGATCAAAAAATTGGTCGCCGAAGAACCTGCGAAAAAACCGTTAAGTGATAATAAATTAGCGAGCATTCTGGCAGAGCAAGGCATTCAAGTAGCACGACGCACCGTCGCCAAATACCGTGAAGCCATGCATATTCCACCGTCAAATGAACGCAAACGACTGATATAAGGCTTTTGATATGTCTGTAAAAAATTTAATGAAGCCCGAGCTGGTTTTTGCAAAACAGCAAATCACTAGCAAAAAGCGCGTGTTAGAACATCTAGCCGAAGCCATTGGCAACTGCCTGCACTGCAACTCAGACGAAGTCTACGATGCTTTACTGGGGCGCGAAAAACTGGGCAGTACCGGTATCGGTAATGGCATAGCGATCCCACACTGCCGCTTGGATGATGTGAACCAAGCCAGCCTGGTACTGATGTCGTTAGAGACACCGATTGATTACGATGCCGTGGATCGTCGCCCGATTGATTTGATTTTTGCCTTGGTCGTGCCACCGCATCAATGCGATGAACACCTGGCTACCTTGGCACAAATTGCCGAACTCGCGCAGTCAGAAGATAAACTCGCCAAGTTACGCGAGCAGCAAGACAGCAGTAAGCTGCAAGAGGCTTTCGAGTCGCTAATGTAAGGACATAGCTATGCAAGAGCAATCTGTTGAAATCATAAACAAACTAGGACTGCACGCTCGAGCGGCTGGCAAATTGGTCGAAACCACCAGCCGCTTCAACAGTGACGTCACCATCGAAAAAGACGGTCGCAACGTCGATGGCAAAAGCATTATGGCTATGATGATGCTGGCCGCTGCCAAAGGCACCACTATTACCGTCAAGGTCAATGGTGACGACGAGCAAGAAGCGATGGACGCGATTATCGCCTTAATTAACGATCGTTTTGGTGAGGGCGAGTAGCCTGTATGAGTGAGCAAACCACATTAGAGCATTTGCAAACGGTTTCCGAGTCACTAGAGACCGGTGCCACTATGCAAATTCGCTACTTGCTTAATGGTGCTTTGCCTGCGCAGGACGTCGCACGTCTATTAGAATCCTCTCCCCCAAAAGAACGTAAGTTACTGTGGGAGCTGATCGATCACGACAATCAAGGTGACGTGCTGCAGTACGTTAGTGAGGAAATCTCTGTTCAGTTCATGAAATCCATGGACACCGAACGTCTTTTAGCGGTTTCTGAACACTTTGACAACGATGACTTAGCCGACATCCTACAACAACTTCCTGAAACCTTAGTGAAGGAAGTACTGGCCTCGATGACCGCACAAAACCGTGCGCGCATGGAGTCCCTATTAAGCTACTCGGAAGATTCCGCCGGTGGCTTGATGAACACGGATACCATTACTATCCGTCCCAACATTACCATAGATATCGTATTTCGCTTTTTGCGCCGTCACACTGAGCTACCCGAAATGACGGACAGCTTGTTGGTAGTAAGCCGCTCTGACCGCTTCTTAGGCATCTTGCCGCTACGCAAGCTACTGGTGGCAGACACTGACACCACGGTGCGCGATATCATGGAAACGGAATGCCATATTATTTATGCCGACCAAAGCGCCACTGATGTAGCCCAACTGTTTGAAAAAATGGACTTGGTCTCAGCGCCCGTCATTGACGCCGAGAGCAAAAAGCTACTCGGGCGTATCACCATCGATGACGTGGTCGATGTCATCCGTGACGAAGCCGAGCACTCCATGCTGTCCATGGCAGGTCTTGATGAAGACGAAGATACCTTCGCGCCGATTATGCAGACCACCCGCCGCCGCGCTGTTTGGCTGGGCATTAACCTAATCACCGCGTTTATCGCCTCTTACGTGATTGGTTTGTTTCAAAACACACTCGATAAAGTGGTCGCACTAGCGATCTTGATGCCGATTGTCGCCAGCATGGGCGGCATTGCTGGCTCACAAGTACTCACCCTTGTCATACGGGGGATCGCGCTGAACCAAATCGGCTCATCCAACGCCAAGTGGCTACTTAATCGAGAAGTGATTGTTGGCCTCATAAATGGCGTGCTGTGGGCCGCGGTGATCGCCGCACTAACCGTGGTGTGGTTTGGCGATATGCAGATTGCCTACGTCATTGCAGGCGCGATCATTATTAACTTATTGTTTGCCGCCCTCACTGGCACCCTATTACCGATGCTGCTGAAAAAGCTCGGCATCGACCCAGCATTGGCCGGAAGTGTTATACTCACGACTGTGACCGATGTGGTGGGCTTTTTGTCCTTCTTAGGACTAGCCACTCTCTTTTTACTATAGATGAATAGATTATGACCGATTTTGAACACTACGATGACAACGAAGAAGAACTGAAGAGTAAGACCCAAGTAAAAAGAGAAATGGAAGCTCTTCAGGATCTTGGCGCCAAGCTAACTAAGCTAAGCCCTGCTCAGCGCAAAAAAGTGCCAATGTCTGACACTCTACGTGAAGCCCTAGAAGAAGCCGATCGTATCAAGCACTGGGGCGCGCAACGCCGCCATTTGCAGTACATCGGCAAAGTGATGCGCACCGAAGATGCCGAAGCCATCGAAGCACGTATCGAGCTATTTGACAGTGCATCAGCGGCTAACAACAAGCGCTTTCACCAACTTGAAGCCACTCGTGATGGCCTAATCGGTGACAACAGCAAAACCATTCTGGACCAATACATTGAGTCTAATCCAGAGGTGGATATTCAGCAGCTTCGCTCATTGGTGCGTATGGCACAAAAAGAAGCCGCTCAAGACAAAGCGACCACTCATCGCAAAAAATTGTTCCGTTTCTTACGCGAAACTCAAGACGCTAAACTAGGCCTACTCTAAGTTAGCGTCCGACGCGGCGATGCTGTAAACACGGCATCGCTTGGCGTACCACCTCAAGCTCTGCGCTGTCTACCGTAAAGCTCAAATGCCCTGTTTGCTCATCATCTAACTTGCCTAAGCACTTACCCCACGGCGAGTATGCGACCGTATTACCATAGGTTTGTCGTGTCGACGTATGCCAACCAACCTGATTCACACCCGCCATATAGAGCTGATTTTCAATCGCTCGCGCCTGCAACAAACAATGCCAGTGCGCCTCGCCAGTGCGGTGGGTAAAAGCGGATGGCACAAAGCACACCTGCGCACCCTGGTCCGCCAATAGGCGGTAGAATTCTGGAAAGCGTAAATCGTAACAAATACTCAACCCTACTCGCACATCATCAATATCCACGGTCACCGCTTGCACTTCACCTGGTTCAATAAAGCGCGACTCTTGATACACCGACGCCTTGTCATCTACCGTCACATCGAAAAGGTGAACCTTATCGTAACGGGCAACGACCTCGCCCTGATCATCGATCATTAAGCTAGTTTGACGCACACGCCCCGCACTCACTGGCTCGCCATCAGGACGCGTTGCCAGTGGGTGCGAGCCAATCAATACATACACCTGATGCGCTTTGGCAAACGCCTGCATAGCGGCCATGATGTCTTGTGTGGCTTGACCTTCCGCTACCTCACGCAACTGCTTCGCATCAAATAAAAAGGCATTTTCGGGTAATACAATTAAACGCGGTGAGTCACTCAGGCAAGCCTTCATATGCTCGAGTATTTGCTTTAAATTGCGCTGCCAATCCGCTTGGCTAGTCAGTTGCAGACAGGCGATCGTTAACTTAGACATAATTAATTCCTCGAACCTGGACGGATTGGCTTAACTTGCGGATCACGAAACGGCCCAGTGATCTTGTATTGAATACTGGTGACTTTGGAGATCTGATCACCAATCAGCTTGTCGGTAATGTACAAAAGCCCAGCAATTTGCGGCGTCGCTAACAACAATCCTGCAACCGGTAAACTACTGGTGATAGGCACGGTAGCCGTTAAACGCTCGTCTAGCGTTTCTTCGATCAAATTCGCCGTACCTTCGATGGTCACTTCCGCCGTCGGCGATACCACACGCACCGGTTGCTTGGTCTTTAATATACCGTCCACTATCTCCAGCTGACTGCTAAAACGATCGAACGGCATACCAGATTCATACAAATCAGAGAAATCAAAGGTCAAACGCTTCGCTAAAGAGTCCACGTTAAAAATACCTAACACCCGCAAAAACGGCGGTATTTTATCGATCTGATTAAAGTTGCCATCTTGCATGCTAAAGCGAATGCGCCCATCCAAGGTTTCTCGAGAAAACGCCAACAGTGAATCATGCCAGCTTAACGCCACATCCATTTCGTAGCGGTTAGAGCTAATAAAAGGCACCGACGAGAATTTACGCGTCAACTGCTGGGCCTGCTCACCGGTGGCTTTGACCGTCATAACAACATTGGGATTGCTCCCTCCCTGCCAAAAGATCTCACCATCGAAGTTACCGTTGGGTAGCGCTGTGGTGATGTTATCAATACGTAAGTTGGTGCCTAAATTGATCAGATCGGCGCGCCAATCGCCATACGGACGGTCATCTACATAGACCTCATCGACCCGTAGCTTCATTGAAGGAATGATGGCTGGCTGAATGCCCTCACCTTTAGCGTCGGTTGACTCACCCGACTGATCGGTTTTCCAGTTAAGGTAGGCAATATGCAGCTCAGGCTCACCTGCTGCAGTGGTGCGCAGAATCGCGTTAAGCTCATCCGATGTCAGCGTCAACGGATGACCATCTTGGGTACGGTTGTACTGGAGTTTGACATTACTCAGCTGGTTGCTGTCATTGATAGGCAGCCGGTCGACCAAGAAATTCGCCGAACGCATCCAGCTAGGCAACTCAGTGGTTAATACAGTTGGCGGTGCAGCTGGCTGCTCTTCCGCACTGTCAGAGCGGAACACTGGCGCCCAATCATGCCAATCAAACTCGGCAAACTGGCCTCGGATCGCTATCCCCTGCTGCATTTCATTGTTGGCTTTTAGCGGCTCAAACAGTGACACATTACCACCTTCAATCGCCCCATCTTCAAACAGCAACTTAGCATAAGCAAGCTGTTGAGCAGACACATCAATCAACAGCTCATTATTGATGGCCTTGAATTTAAGGTTGACTCGCTGGGCATCTTCGGCAGCTTTGTTCAGTGGCTCAGGGAACCTACTCGTCACCCCTTTAAGACCCGAGTTAATATCAACATCCACTTGTCCGGCCTGAGAGCGGTTGATGGCCATTCTTGCTTGATAGACTAAGCGCCCTGAAACATTGTCAGACAATATCTCGGGCCATTGACGCCACGCCAACAACTGCTGGCTATCTAGGGCACCATTAATATCCCCTTCGACCACAAGACGGCCATCGTCAGCCGTGCTTGAGCGCAGATCAAGCTGACTCTCTCCACCCAAGGCAGCTAAGGTAAATTGCGAGCCCTGTAACCCAGTCTTGGGCTGGTAGTTTAACTGCCCTTGGCGTACGGTGCCTTCAAGGCTTAGTGGTGCAATATAGACCGAATTATTAGCAAACTTAACATTTAGGCCGACCTTAGGCTCAGCGTCTTGGCCAGCAATGGGCACCGACAAATCTACTGCTCCCGATACTTTACCTCCAAGACGCCAATCCACAAAAGGCGACAAAACGGACTCGGTCAAAGGCGTTTGGCGCAAGGCGTTCATAATCTTGCTCGACTCATTGGCAAAGTCAGTTTTTACGTTGACCCACTCGGCCTGATTGTTGTTAAGCGGTACGTTGACGGCAACATTTTTGAGCGGCAAACCCGCAAACTGAGCACTGGCAACGTCCACCGACACACCTTCACCATCCAACAACACCTTGGCTTTGACCTGCTCACCATTCGGCCATGCATCATCAAAATTAAAGCGATCCACTTCGGCATCAATGCCTAAGCGCACCACTGGCTGAGCACCACTACTGAGCCCAGTGCGTAACAGAAGATCAATATTAGAGGCTTCACCTTGGCCGATGGCTTTGTCTAGCCATGTTTGCAGTGACTCGGGCAACGCATTCGGCGGCACGAAGGTAAATTTATCCGCCGTCGACACATGCTGGGCGTTAAGATCCAAGCCAAGCCAAGACTCACCCACACCATTGGTCAGGGTATTTTCTAAGCGAAATTGACCTTGTACTGTGGCGCCATTACGCTCAACTTTAAGCTGCTCGCCCTCGACAACAAAGGCACGATCGCCTAACTGGCGCCAGCTAACTTCTCCGGATGCATGATCAATAGACCAAGCTTCCTCGTACACTGTAGGGAACATAACTTGCGTTTGATCGGTGGCGAACTCGATGCTGCCTTGGGTGTTATTAATCGCAAACACGCCTTGTACATCACTCACAGCAGGGATGCCGTTGAAGCCATCGACCTGAGCATTCACCATATTGCTCAAGTACTGATAACGCAGTTCCCCGTCTCTACGCCACAAACGTAGCGACGCATTACGGGCTTCACCCTGAGCATTGAGTGAGGTTAACAAGCGTGCCAAGTACCAATCACTGGGCACAAACTCCAGTGCAACCTGACTGGCGATGGCGGCATTCATCCGATCAAGCACAAAGAAACCGCGTCCAGAACGCTGCTCCCACTCCCCCTTTATATTGACTGGGGCAATGGATTGCTCGTCGCTCTCAAGCTGCAGATTGCTAAGCGCAAACACAGTACCATTGTCGTTATTGTGTTTAACACGCCAATCTCCGACCATGCGCACCGTCTTCTGATCGTTAAATTGCGCGCTCAACTCACTGCGCTGGCCTTGAGCCGTAAACCCTTTACCTGGCTGATAGGTCAACCAATACTCACCCGCTATAGTTAAACCGGCAAGCGGCTCAAGCAAAGGCCCCGAAGTCCAATCAAGCGGTACCTCAAGCTCCGGCACTTGTACATAAGCCGTCAGTTTTTGTTCAAAGAAACTGGTCAGATCGTTGTTGATGCGGCTGCGTATCTGAACTGGCTGCGCCATCTCATTAATAAACACATCGGTGCGCAGCATGGTTTGCTCACGCTGTTTGATAAGGTAGGTGGCAGGTATGAATAAATTAACGGTTTCAAAGCGTGGGCTTTCGAGCGCCACTGAAACGTTGGTCAGCAAAAATTGCTGTTGGTCCGAAAGGTAATTAAGTACTCGGGACATGGCGGTATCGCCATCTGAGGAGCGATTAGGACGTGTCGACATCCCTTTTAGGGCGACTTGGCCGTTGCCATCCTCGGCCAACAGCACATTCACATCAGACACTACTACATCTTTGAATTGCAGCGATAAGCTTAAAACACTGGCCACCAAATCCAACTCAAAGTCCAAGCGACCGATTTGTACGGCGTCGACTTGATTGGCAGTGGTCACCGCCATATCCTCGGCTTGCAATTCGACATTGACGCCATTTAGCTCAGCACGCACCGCCCCCACCGTGACCTCCATACCAGTCAACTGGCTAAGGTTACGTTCGATTTGCGGGCGATACTCAGCCACTAAGGGTAAGCCGAGTTTTGATATCAGCACAGTGCTGACCAAGAGTACACTGATCGCTACGGCCACCCACAAGGCGAGATCCAGTACTCCTTTCAAAACTCGCATAGTGAGCGCCCCTTATTAGCGTAAAACCACGTCGTATTGGTCTTGAGTGTAAACAGGATCTGTTTGAAAACGAATCGTTTTACCGATAAAGGCTTCTAATTCCGCAACTGCTGCACTTTCTTCGTCTAAAAAGCGCTCTACAACCGCACTATTTGCTAATACGGTATAAGTTTGCGAGTTGTAAGCCCGATCAGCACGCATGATTTCACGCAGCACTTCATAGCATACCGTCTCCGGCGTTTTTACTACGCCACTACCACGACAAGCACGACATGGCTCGCACAACACCTGGCCCAAACTTTCGCGGGTACGCTTGCGCGTCATTTCTACTAAGCCTAGCTCAGAGACGCCGGTAATCTTGGTTTTCGAGTGGTCTGTTTCCAGTACTTTTTCGAGCATACGCAACACTTGACGCTTATGCTCTTCATCTTCCATATCGATAAAGTCGATGATGATAATGCCACCTAGATTACGCAGACGCAGTTGACGACCGATGGCGGTGGCCGCTTCTAGATTGGTTTTATAGATGGTTTCTTCAAGGTTTCGACTGCCGACGAACGCACCGGTATTCACGTCAATAGTCGTCATCGACTCGGTTTGCTCGATCAGCAAATAGCCACCAGACTTTAATTGCACCTTGCGATCTAACGCGCGCTGTATCTCATCTTCAACACTGTAAAGATCAAAGATCGGACGCTCACCTGGGTAGTACTCGATGCGCGGTAATAAATCTGGAATAAAGTCTTCAGCAAAGTTACGCAACTTAGTGAAGTTTTCGCGCGAATCAATGCGGATTTTTTCGGTCGACAGGCTGACCAGATCACGCATGGTACGCAAATGCAGCGGCAGGTCTTCATAAATAACGGCTGGCGCTTTAGCACTGTTAATGCGCTTTTTAACGGATTGCCACAGACGGGTTAAGAAGTTGATGTCGGCTAAGATCTCTTCTTCACCTGCACGCTCAGCGGCGGTGCGTAGAATGTAACCACTGCTCTCATCGCGGTCTTCCAGCGCCTTAGACACCAGTGATTTTAGACGGTCACGTTCTTCTTCGTTCTCAATGCGCTGACTCACCCCAACATGGGATTGATCTGGCATGTAAACCAAGTAACGCGAAGGAATGGATAAATGCGTGGTCAGACGCGCGCCCTTAGTACTGATAGGATCTTTGGTAACTTGCACCACCAAGGACTGGCCTTCACGTAGGTAATCACCGATCTGATCGCTGGCGTTGACCGCATCGCGATCCGCGACTTCCGATACATGGATGAACGCTGCGCGCTCAAGACCGATATCGACAAACGCAGCCTGCATACCTGGCAGCACGCGCACTACTTTGCCTTGATAAATGTTGCCAACAATCCCCTTGCGGCTCGATCGTTCGATATACACTTCTTGCAACACACCATTTTCGACCAACGCAACGCGTATCTCCATCGGTGTGACATTGATTAACACATCTTCACTCACGACTTTTCTCCTTTAGGGGACTGACACCAAATTCGTTTAGAAGTTGCGTTACCTCATACACAGGCAACCCTACTACTGCCGAAAATGAACCCGCTATATGCTTCACAAACATACCGCCTAGCCCTTGTATGGCATAGGCACCAGCTTTATCAGCAGGCTCCCCTGTCGCCCAATACTGAGCGATCTCTACGTCTGATAATTCTCTAAAATCAACCTGTGAAATAACATTGGCTGTCGCTACTCGGTTTAAACCACCATTACAGACACAGATCGAGGTCATAACCTCGTGGCTGCGCCCCGACAAAGCGCGCAGCATTTCTTGAGCGTGGGCAAAATCTTCAGGTTTACCCAAAATACGTTCGCCAAGCACCACACTGGTATCGGAAGCAATGACAATATCGCGATGGGACAGCTGATGCTTTGCGATAGCGGCCTCGGCTTTTTCGCGTGCCATGCGTACCACATATTCTTGCGGCTGCTCTAAAGCGTATGGCGTCTCATCGATATCGGCCGGTTTGATCTCAAATTCGTTAACTAAGTTGCTTAACAACTCTTTTCGCCGCGGCGAAGCTGACGCTAATACAATCATGTTAAAAGCCTATCATTGAATGGAGTATAGACGACGCACACTACGCAATAGAATAAAGCACCAAGGCCATAGTAAAGCCGAGATCACCGCCGGCATAAAAATCATCAACGTTGGTTCGGCATCCCCCGTGTAGTGGTCGATCCAAAAGCCGATTAGCTGATTAATACTCACTAAAAGAAAAATAAAGAAACTTTGCTGCCAACGACGATACATACGCAGGCGTTTGTATAACATGATGCAGATAAAGGTAATCAGCACATACGTTAAAGAGTGCTGACCGATCACACCGCCCTGTAATAAGTCGATTAACAATCCGACAAACCAAGCAACCCCAACCCCCACCTTAAAGGGCAAGGCAAGCACCCAGTACAAAATCACCAACAATGCCCACTCAGGTTTAAACCAAACGAGATCGGCTGGAAACACCAAGCCCTCAAGCATCAAGGCAACAACAAAGGTAAACACAAAAATCACGGAGGATTTCATGAATCAGCTCCTTCTGGCTGCGCTTCTGCAGGCGTTTCGTTGCTATCTCGCTGATCTTCCGAGCGCTCAATCAACATCACATGACGACTGCGGTTTAACTGCGCCATCGGCACCACTTCGACATCCGCATATGGCTTACCTGAAACATGACGCACGTTACGTACGATGCCCACTGGATAACCAATCGGGAAACGATTTGCTAAACCACTGGTGCTCAAAATATCGCCTTTTTTGATGTCCGCCGTGTGCGGCACGCTCATCAGCTCCATATGATTCATATCGCCAGTGCCACGCAAAATACTGCGAAACCCGGTGCGCGGCAGCTGTACGGGCACAAAATGACTGGCATCAGCGATCAACAGCACGCGGCTAGTGTAGGCTGAGGTTTCGACCACCTGCCCTAACACACCGGTAGCATCCAATACTGGCTGACCTATGTAGGCACCATTGGAAAAGCCTTTATCAATCAACACCTTGTGACTGTAAGCATTTTGGTCAAAGCCAATCACTTCGGCCATTACCACACGCTCTTCGACTCGCTGTGACGCATCCAAAAGCTCGCGCAAGCGCACGTTTTCCGCACGCAAGGAGGTAAGGCGCTGCAGCTGGCCGCGCAACATCAAAAGCTCGGAGTTTAACTGTTGATTTTGCTCCACCAACGCTTCGCGGGTGTCGAGACGTACATCGGCCCAACTGATCAGCTTTTGCGGCGCACTGACAACCACCTGAATAGGTGTTACCAACCAAGTAAGATAAGGGCGAATCGGATTGAAGACACGAAACTGCAGGTCGCCAATCACCATCGCTAAAGACAAAAGCACCAGTACAAGAAAACTTGCACTGGACGCTTTGTTTGACGAGAACACGGAATTGCTAATGGGAGTAACCTCTAACGTCAGTCACTCTCAGCAGAGAACAATTCGGATGTGTGCTTATCCATCATTTCTAGGGCCATACCGCCACCACGCGCCACACATGTCAGTGGGTCGTCAGCAACGATCACAGGCAGACCTGTTTCTTCGCTGATCAAACGATCCATTTCACGTAGCAAAGCGCCGCCACCGGTTAATACCAAACCGCTTTCAGCGATGTCCGCCGCCAGCTCTGGTGGTGATTGCTCGAGCACACCTTTCACCGCTTGTACGATTTGTGACAATGGCTCTTGCATTGCTTCTAGGATTTCTGAACTGGTCAGCGTAAACGAACGTGGCACACCTTCAGCAAGGTTACGACCGCGCACGTCGATCTGTAGCTCTTCGCCAGTGTGGTACGCCATACCGATCTCAGTTTTGATGCGTTCTGCTGTCGCATCACCGATCAAGCTACCGTATTGGCGACGTACATAAGTTGTGATCGCTTCATCAAAACGGTCACCACCGATGCGAATCGATTCAGACGTTACAATACCATTTAGGGAAATGATCGCGATTTCAGTGGTACCACCACCGATGTCGATCACCATCGAACCAGACGCCTCTGCGACCGGAAGACCGGCACCGATACCTGCTGCCATTGGCTCTTCGATGATGTAAACCTCGCGCGCACCCGCACCGAGTGCAGATTCTTTGATCGCACGACGCTCTACTTGCGTTGATTTACACGGCACACAAACCAAAACACGTGGGCTTGGTTTTAAGACACTGTTTTCATGCACTTTTGAGATAAAGTATTGCAGCATTTTCTCAGTGACATGGAAGTCGGCAATGACGCCGTCTTTCATAGGACGGATTGCCGTGATGTTTCCAGGAGTACGGCCAAGCATACGCTTAGCGTCTGCGCCCACCGAAGCAACCGTTTTTTGATTCCCATTGTGACGAATCGCTACAACAGAAGGCTCATCCAAAACGATCCCTTGATCGCGCACATAAATAAGGGTATTGGCTGTCCCTAAATCGATGGATAAGTCGCTAGAGAACATTCCCCTAATTTTTTTAAACATGAATTTCTACACCCTGAAAAGATCCATTACGAATAGCCCGAAAATGTAACAACCGCTCGCCCAATGAGCAAGCCGAATGCGCATAATTATGTCATTTCTTTACGCATATATCTTTGTTTGTTGGCGTTTTTTCGTCTAGCGCCCGAATAACGGAGTTTTTTTACACGGTGACTTTCTCCCCTTTGGCAATAGCGCTACAATGTCCGCATTTTTTGAAAACCGATAAACTATTAGGTGAAACATGTCTCTAGAAAAGCAAGACGTGATCAAAATCGCTCATCTTGCTCGCCTATCGCTGGATGACAGCGATGCCGAGCAATATCAGCAGTCTCTATCAAGCGTGTTGGACTTGGTGGAACAAATGCAATCTGTCGATACGGATGGTGTCGAGCCCCTTTCCAATCCTTTAGAAGCCAAACAGCGCTTACGTGAAGACATCGTCACTGAGGAAAATCGTCGCGAAGCCTTCCTTGCTAACGCACCGCAAACCGAAGCGGGTCTGTTCTTAGTTCCTAAAGTTATCGATTAAGAGATCACCACATGATTGATCAAAGCATTGCATCGCTCGCGAAAAAACTGCGCGACAAAGAGATTTCTAGTGTCGAGCTGACTCAAGACTACCTAGCTCGCATCAAACAGTACGACGGCCAACTAAACAGCTATATCACGATCACTGAAGAGATCGCCTTGGCCCAAGCTGAAGCCGCTGACAAACAATTAGCACAAGGTGCTGCTAGCCCACTTACGGGTCTGCCGATCGCGCACAAAGACTTGTTCTGTACCGATGGTATTCTGACGACTTGTGCCTCTAAAATGCTGCACAACTTCGTACCACCGTACGAATCAACTGTAACGGGTCGCATGTTGGCATCTGGCACCGTGACGTTGGGTAAAACCAACATGGATGAGTTCGCCATGGGCTCATCAAACGAAAAAAGCTACTACGGCGCAGTGAAAAACCCTTGGAACCTAGACAAGGTACCGGGCGGTTCTTCAGGTGGTTCCGCTGCAGCGGTTGCCGCTGGCCTTTGTGTCGCAGCGACCGGCACCGATACCGGTGGTTCAATCCGTCAACCTGCTTCTTTTTGTGGCATCACGGGCCTTAAGCCAACTTACGGTCGCGTGTCACGCTTTGGCATGATCGCCTACGCTTCAAGTCTTGACCAAGCTGGCCCGATGGCACGCTCGGCAGAAGACTGTGCACACATCCTACAATCGATCGCAGGCTTTGATGCCAACGACTCGACATCAGCGGAAGTAGACACCGAAGACTACACCGCTAACTTGGATGCGCCACTGACAGGTCTAACTATCGGTCTACCAAAAGAGTACTTTGGTGACGGCCTTAACAACGATGTGGCAAGCGCTATCCAAGAGGCCGTCAAAGAGTTTGAAAAGCTTGGTGCAACCGTCAAAGACATCTCGTTGCCAAACCTAAATTTAAGCATTCCATCTTACTACGTGATCGCGCCATCTGAAGCATCGTCTAACCTGTCGCGCTTTGACGGTGTGCGTTACGGCTACCGCTGTGAAGAACCAAAAGATCTAATGGACATGTACAAACGCTCGCGTGGCGAAGCGTTCGGCAAAGAAGTCCAAAAACGTATTATGGTGGGCACTTACGCGCTTTCAGAAGGCTACTACGATGCTTACTACCTGAAAGCACAGCGTATTCGTCGTCTGATCAAAGAAGACTTCGTTAAAGCCTTCGAAGAAGTCGATGTCATCATGGGCCCTGTGGCACCAACAACTGCCTTTGGCATCGGCGCCAAAACAGACGATCCAATCGCCATGTACCTAGAAGATATTTACACCCTATCGGTTAACCTAGCTGGCATCCCTGCGATGTCTGTCCCAGCGGGCTTTGCTGATGGCATGCCAGTTGGCCTGCAAATCATGGGTAACTACTTCTCTGAAGCTAAGCTTTTGAACGTTGCGCACAAATTCCAGCAAGCAACGGACTGGCACACCAAAAACCCTAGCTTGGTAGAAGGAGCATAACTATGAATTGGGAAGTTGTTATTGGTCTTGAGATTCACGCTCAGCTATCAACGCAATCTAAATTGTTCTCCGGCGCTGCACGCAGCTTTGGTGCCGAGCCGAACACCAACACCACCCTTGTGGACCTAGGCATGCCTGGTGCATTGCCAGTGTTCAACAAAGAAGCCCTGCGCATGGCGGTTATGTTTGGTCACGCTGTGAACGCTGAAATCGGCATGACTTCTGTATTTGCCCGTAAAAACTACTTCTACCCTGACCTACCAAAAGGCTACCAAACCAGCCAAATGGATCACCCGATTGTGGGCAAAGGTCACCTAGATATTACGCTTGAAGATGGCACTGTAAAACGCGTTGGCATCACCCGTGCGCACCTTGAAGAAGATGCAGGCAAGTCTTTGCACGAAGACTTCCACGGCATGACGGGCATCGACTTGAACCGCTCCAGCACACCGCTGCTGGAAATCGTCTCTGAACCGGACATGCGCTCAGCCAAAGAAGCGGTTGCTTATGTAAAAATGATCCACTCGATCATCACTTACTTGGGCATTTCCGATGGCAACATGGCCGAAGGCAACATGCGCTGTGACATCAACATCTCGTTGCGCCCGAAAGGCCAAACAGAGTACGGCACTCGTACCGAGATCAAAAACGTAAACTCGTTCCGCTTTATCGAGCGCGCAATCTACACTGAGATCGAGCGTCAAGCCGATATCCTTGAAGATGGCGGCAAGATCGTTCAAGAAACACGTTTGTACGATCCAGACAAAGATGAAACCCGTAGCATGCGCTCGAAAGAAGACGCCAATGACTACCGTTACTTCCCATGTCCAGATCTACTGCCGATCGAGCTGACACAAGAATACGTAGATCAGATCGCGTCTAACCTACCGGAGCTGCCGACACAAAAAGCCGAGCGCTTTATGTCTGAGTACAAGCTAAGCGAATACGACGCAGGTGTTCTATCTGCTTCACGCGCGATGGCCGACTACTTCGAAGAAGTCGCAAAAGTTGCTGGCAACGCTAAACTTGCGGCCAACTGGGTAATGGGTGAGCTGAGTAAATACCTAAACACCGAAGGTAAAGACATCACCGAGTCGCCAGTTTCTGCAACGGCTTTGGGTGAGCTGCTAGTTCGCATCGAAGACAACACGATCAACGGCAAAACGGCCAAATCAGTGTTCCAAGCGATGTGGGAAGGCGAAGGTTCAGCAGATCAAATCATCGACGCCAAAGGCCTGAAACAGGTAACGGACACAGGCGCCATCGAATCTATGATTCAAGGCGTACTCGATGCCAACCCTGATCAAGTCGAGCAATTCCGCGCTTCCGATGAAGATAAGCAGAAGAAAATGATTGGCTTCTTTATGGGCCAAGTGATGAAAGCGTCACAAGGCAAAGCTAATCCAGGTGTGGTAACACCAATCTTGAATAAGCTACTTAAAGGCTAGACTTTCCAAACTTGGTAAGCTTACTAAGCAAAAGCCCACTCTTGAGTGGGCTTTTTACATTCTAAACACCGTACTCGATGCGATCACGACCACTGACTTTGGCCTTGTAAAGGTTCCTATCGGCCACTTCAATCATTTTTGACAACGTATCATCTACCGCTAAGCACACGCCAGCACTACAGGTCACGGTTAAATCCTGATCAGTAAACAAACGTTTACTCATACGGTCACGCAACAACTCCATATCGTTGCTAAAGGTTTGCTCATCGCGTAAGGAAATGATGACAAACTCCTCACCGCCATAACGACCGATCAAATCCTCCGGAAACTGTTTTTGCAGCAGCGCGGCAAATTGCTGGATCAACTGATCACCAATTTGGTGCCCATAAGTATCATTGACCGATTTAAACTTATCCAAATCCAGCATGGTGACTGAAAACGGCTGGCCAACTACGCGCTCTTGGAACAGCAGTTCGCCGTGAGCAAACAAATAACGACGATTATAAAGTCCCGTCAACGGGTCTACATTGGCCGCCTCACGAATCGTTTCCAGCATTTCACGAGCCTCAAGGTTATGAAAAATACGCCAGTAAAACTCTTCGTGATAAAACGGCTTTTTCAAAAAGTCATTGGCGCCGCTTTTAATGAAGCGCGCCGACAGCAAGCCATCCCCTTCTGACGACAAGCCAATAAACACGAGATCTTGAAAAAGCTTATCTTGGCGTAAGTGCTTAACCAAAGCACAGCCATCCATATTAGGCATGTGATAATCAGAAATGACGAGTCGCACATCCGGGTGCTGATACAAAAAGTCGAGGGCTTCTTTACCATCACTGGCCGCATGCACTTGGAATTTAAATTTCTTCAACATGGAGCATACAATGGCCGAGCAGGTGGCACTGTCGTCGACCACTAACGCTTTGGTATCTAAATTAAGGCGTAAGCGCTCAAGCAGTTTGGCCACTTGAGTATAAGCAAAGCGAGTTTCTTTGGTGATGTAGTCGAGCACACCTTTATTGAGCAAGCTTGCCCGCAAGTCGTCATCAAAGTTACCGGTCAGCACCAGTGTCGGAATATCGGCATTGAGCACATGCTCAACCACTTCGCCATTGGGAGCATCCGGCAAATTAAGATCGACCACCGCGGCAAAAAAGCGCTCTGCATCTAATGCCAGCTGTGCCTGCGCTTCAGCCAGATCTTGGCACAAAACACAGTTAAAATAAGGGTTATCGCCGATCAGCTTGTTGAGAATTTTTCTGACGACAATGCTATCCTCAACTATTAGTATGTTATACATTCCGGCCACTCGCTTTTAATGTCTTCTAATAGCATAGCAAGCTTGGCTTAAAGCAACGCGTACAGAGATGTACGAATACCGTGAAAAATTGTAAAGCACTTTATGAATTGTCGACCCCAATGTGGAGCTTGTTGTATCGCTCCCTCGATTTCTAGCCCTATTCCTGGCATGCCGGACGGCAAACCAGCGGGCACGCCCTGCATCCATTTAGCAGACGACTTACGTTGCAATCTATTTGGTCTGCCAGAGCGGCCACAGGTGTGCGCGGACTTCGATGCCGTCGAGTACGTGTGCGGCGATAATCGACAACAAGCTTTAACAACCCTTCAAGAGATGGAAAGCGCTACCCAACCACTTATTAGCATTAAGGACCTTACATGAAACAGGCAGTTAAAACGTTTGGTGCCGCAGCCGTCGCCTGCAGTTTATTAGCAGGGTGTTCGTCTACGCCGCCCACCAACAGTCAATCGCTAGTGGTCAATACACCACCCTCTGGTAGCCAAATTGAGCAAAGCGTCAAAGCTCAAGTGGCAATGATGCTCGAGGCCTTCACACCGATCGCTGGCCAAGCATTGCCCAATCAAAGCGTGCTTGAGGCCTACGAATTCCGCGGCTATGAGCCGCTGTGGGTCAACAAGGACTCGGTGGACATGTCGATCTACAAGTTTGTCGATATGCTGGAGCAATCCGCCAGCCATGGTCTGAATCCGGTGCACTATCATGTCAGCACCATCAAACAATACCTTGATCTGCGTGCCCCCAGCTCGCAGCAATTAGCCGAGCTTGACGTCATTGCCACCATTGCTCTATCAAGCTACGCTCATGACCTGTCGATCGGCCGCTATGAGCCACAATTGATTGATCCAAACTGGCGCCTAGATGCGCCTAACAAAGACTGGAAAAATCTTCTATTTCTAGATACCCCAAGCGATATGGTCAACACCCTACCCAATATCGCGCCGCGCCAACCTGAGTATCAAGTACTCCAAAACTGGCTGGTGTACTACCAAGAGCTAGCGCAAAAAGAAGGGGATATTCGTGTCAGTGCCGGCGTACCTTTGCGCTTAGGCGATGAAGGTGAGCGTGTGGCACAGCTGCGTGCCCGCCTGGTACAGCTGGGCGATATTCGCTTTTCTACGCGCAAGGTCAACGAAGACTACTTTGATAATGATTTAAAAGCGGCCTTAGTGCGCTTCCAAAAACGCCACGACCTCTATGCCGACGGCGCTGCCGGCGCTAACACCATCCGTGCTCTCAATGTTTCATTAGAGACCCGCGCTAAGCAGATCGCCTACAACCTAGAGCGTTGGCGCTGGCTGCCAGCACAGCTGGAAGATGACCGTGTATGGGTGGATTTGACCGACTACACCGCGCACATCCATTTAAACGATCAAACCGAAAGCATGAAAGTGGTGATCGGTAAGCCAGAACGCAAAACCAATGTGTTCTACGGCAGAATGACTTACATGGTGACTAATCCAACGTGGCGCGTACCGATGCGCATCGCCCGGGAAAACTTGCTACCTAAGCTGCAACGTAACCCGAACTACTTAGCGCAACACGGCTACAAGGTTTACGACAGCTGGAGCATTGGCGCCAAAGCGCTCGATCCTTCGAGTATCGACTGGAACGCCATCGAACCAGAAGAATTGAGCTACCGCTTTGAACAAGCGGCGGATGATGACAACGCCTTGGGTGCCTATAAGTTTATGTTCCCAAATAAGTTCGACATCTACTTACATGACACACCAGCCAAGCATCTGTTCCGTGAGCACCGCCGTGCCTACAGCTCAGGCTGCATTCGTTTAGAGCGCCCTGCGCACTTTGCTGACTTACTGGTCGCCAATGACAACAAGCGCCGCGCTGAGCTCAATAAAGCGCGCCAGTCGCAAGCGACCAAAGTGGTGTCCCTGTCTCAGTCGTTACCAGTGTATTTGGTTTACTTCACGGTAGTACCAAATGCCAACGGCATGCCAGAGTTTCGTGAAGACATCTATGAGCGCGATCCATTAATGGCTGAGGCCATGGATTACCTGCGCTTCAAGCCTTCAGAAAGCATTTAAGCTTTGCTTAACACCAAAAAAGCCCGCTAATAAGCGGGCTTTTTCATAACTAAGACTAAATAAATTATTTAACCATGACACACACCGTGATCTCTTCACGGTCGTGGTACAGGTGTTTGTATTGCATCTCGTAGCGCAGGCCATGCTGCTTTAGCTGGCTAGCGATCAACTCCAGACACTGCACCACCTCTTGGTAACGTTTTTTCATCGGTAGCTTCAAGTTAAAGATGGCACGCTCAGTCCAGCCTTCACACAGCCACTTCGCCATCAGCTCTGCCACCAAGATTGGGCGTTCCACCATGTCACACACCATCCAGTCCACACGCACTGGCGGCTCAAATTTAAAGCCATCTTCGGTCATATGCGACACTAACCCAGTGTCCATAAGCTCTTTTTGCATGGGACCATTATCGACCGCATAGGTATGAATACCACGCACCACAAACTGATACGTCCAACCGCCTGGGCAAGCACCCAAATCAACCGCATTCATACCCTCATACAAATCGCGCTGACGACGCTCTTCTGGGACAAACTGCAACAGCGCTTCTTCTAGCTTCAAGGTCGAGCGACTCGGGCCTTTGGCTGGGAAACGTAAACGACGAATGCCCAACGGGAACTCAGAACGACACGCCGCATAACTCACCCCCAAATACGCCTGATCACCTTCCATAAAGAACACGTGATGGCGCACGCCTACCGCCTTAGTACGTAGCAAACCGGCCTTTTTCCAGCCAGTTTTTAGTGGCTTCTCAATTTTCTTGATCAGACCAGACAGGGCTTTTGCTTCGTTGGTATCGGCTGTTTCTAGCCAAATATCTTGCGCCAAAGGCAGTTCACGAGCCGCTTCTAGTAACGCTTGTACGCGTCCACCCTTTTCAAATTCGATGACATCGTTGACCGCGATGATCTGACGGGCAAAAATCAAATGGTTAAATGACAATTGCTGAATTAAGCTCTCAGCACCATCGTCCACATTGGTGTTGTACACCACGAACCCCTGATTTTCCTTAGGCACGCCGTAGCCATAGAAACCATGCTCTGCAGCAATGTCTGTAATTTCAGCTAAGGCATCTTTTTCGAAGCCCGCGCGGCAGTAGATCAGTATATTTTTCATAGTTTCTAGGTGTTTCTGTTTGGAAGAGTGAATTTCGGCCAGGTTAGTGAGCCGTCAAAAAATAAGGTTTGATATTGTGCTTGGGCCGCTGCGCTAAAGCCATCGCCTTCCTCAGGCCAAGCCTTAAAGGCAAACGTTTCGTTATGCCATTCGAATTCTAACGAATAGGCATGCAAATAACCACGATCCGCAGCATGAGCGCCATAGCGCTCATCGCCTAAAATCGGCGCACCGAAGCTTTTTAAGGCCACCCGAATTTGATGGGTTTTGCCCGTCAGTGGGCGTATGTAAAAGTAGCGCTTGCCATCTAGAGCAAAGCTAAAAAACTGCGTTACCGCCAAGGCCTCGCCCTGCTGTGTTAGACGCCATTGGCCTCGTCGACTTGGGGTCATGGCGCCAGAAATCGTACCCTGTTTCTTTTTCGGCTTCTGGTCAGATACCGCCAGATAACGTTTCTCTAGGCGATGCTCACTAAAGAGTCGCCCAAACTCTGCCGCCGCCGTTTTGTGAGTCGCAAACAACAGCAAGCCTGAGGTCAACTTATCTAAGCGATGTACCGGAAAAAACGTCTGTTCAGGGTACTCTGCTTGTAGGCGCTGAGCAAAGCCGACACCTTGCTCGGAGTGAAAGCTTTCACCAGCAGGCTTATAGACTAACCAAAAGTCAGCGTGTTGATACAAAACATGGATGGGGGTCATAAACAGGTCAACGCAAATAAAGCTCGGCATTCTACACTAGGTCACAAATCGATCCTACGCCTAAAGCTTGACCGAACGGTTAAATTTTAGCACCACTTTAGCGCATAATAACCACTTATCTCAGCAATTATGCCCAATATTTAACAAATAATTGGCAGATAAAAAGCTGACCATACAGACAAACAAGTTAAAATTGCGTATTCTACGCGCCTTAATCACGATCTCCTCAACCATCATGATTGGCATGATAATTGTTTGCCCTAATGAAACAATACGGACGTCAGCGCAACGGACTTACACAGCACTGCTGCATCACAGCAAACCGGCAAAGCTTTGGGTCGAGACGTAATATCTATGCTGCCACAAGCAGCTTTTACTCAAATACATAGAGAATGAACGGTGTCGGAAACATTGAAATCACAGAACTCTAGCCCACGCTTAGAGTTACTGAATATCACTAAACAGTACCCCGGATGTCTAGCTAATGACCAAATTTGCATGACGTTAATGCCCGGCGAAATTCACGCTTTATTAGGTGAAAATGGCGCCGGTAAAAGTACCTTGGTCAAAACTATTTACGGTGTCGTCGCCCCTGACTCAGGCAACATTGTTTGGGACGGTGCTGATGTACAAATCAAATCCCCTGCGATCGCTCGAGACTTGGGCATCGGCATGGTGTTTCAACACTTTTCGTTGTTTGAAACACTCACCGTGGCGCAAAACATCGAGCTGTGCCTCAGCCCATCACAACTGGCTGAGATCGGCGACCTTGATGCACGCATTCGTGAGCTATCGTCACGCTATGGCCTCAATGTCGACCCAACGCGCTACGTGCACTCATTATCGATCGGTGAGCGTCAGCGTGTCGAAATCATGCGCTGCTTGGTGCAATCGGTCAAACTGCTGATCTTAGATGAGCCGACGTCAGTACTGACGCCACAAGAAGTGGCTGGTCTATTTGACGTACTGCGCCAGTTATCCGCCGAAGGTTGCAGCATTTTATTTATCTCGCACAAACTGCATGAAGTGACCGAGATCTGTGACAACGCAACTATTTTGCGTAGCGGCCAGTTGGTAGCGGACTGTGTCCCTAAAAATGAAACCCCAGCCACTATTGCGAAGCTGATGGTCGGTGATCTGGCCGAGCAAGACGCCGGCTACGAAAAAGCCCACGGCGAAGAAGTCGTGTTCAACGCACAGAAACTCACCTTAGCGGCTAAGCAGCCGTTTGGCACTTCTCTAAAAGACGTTAATTTCAGCCTGCGTAAAGGCGAAATCCTTGGCATTGCCGGCGTTGCTGGTAATGGTCAAGAAGAGCTGATGTCGATCATCAGCGGCGAAGACAAGCGCAATCTAAAAGACACCTTATTTTTGTCTGGTAAAGACATTGGCACCTTAAGCGCTGGCGCGCGCCGCAAACAAGGCTTGGCTTATGTGCCTGAAGAACGCTTAGGTCGTGGTGCGGTGCCGGACATGAGCTTGTCTGAAAACACCCTGCTGACGCACAGCGCAGGCTTTGTTAAAGCAGGCTTGGTTAACTGGAATGCTGTGAAACAGTACGCCAAATCCCTAATTAACCAATACAGCGTAAAATGCCACGGCGAATCAGCCGAGGCCAAAAGCCTGAGTGGCGGTAACCTACAAAAATTCATTATGGGTCGTGAAATTGGTCAACAACCCAAAGTACTGATTTGCGCGCACCCAACTTGGGGCGTTGATGTCGGTGCGGCGTTGGCGATTCACCAAGCATTATTAACTTTGCGAGATCAAGGCGCGTCTATTTTGCTTATTTCTGAAGACATCGATGAGCTGTTTTTATTAGCCGACCGTATGGCGGCGGTGTGTAATGGCCACCTTTCACCTGTGGTACGTGTTGAAGAAACTTCCATTGACCAGATTGGTCAATGGATGGCCGGTACCTTTATTGAAACAGACACCACTTCGGAGGCGCACGCATGATACGTGTACAAGCTCGTACTGAGCAAAGCCGCTTGATGACGTTTGCCTCGCCGCTGCTGGCGATCGTACTGACGCTGATTTTTGGTTCTATCTTGTTTACCGCGCTGGGTAAAGACCCACTGCAAGCGTTGCATGTACTTCTCATCATGCCGCTGTCTGACGCCTACAACGTCAGTGAGATGTTGGTCAAAATGGGGCCGTTGCTACTCTGTGCTGTGGGATTGTCACTGTGTTATCGCGCCAACCTTTGGAACATAGGTGCTGAGGGCCAATTGCTAGCAGGCGCTTTGGGCGGCAGTGCCGTGGCTTTGGCATTTGGTGACTCCGAATCTATGTGGGTATTACCCGTGACACTTTTAGGTGGCATTGCATCAGGTATGGCATGGTCGGCGATTCCGACCTATTTGAAGCTAAAGTTCAACTCCAATCTGATCTTAACCACCATCATGCTCAACTACATTGCTCTGTATCTACTGATCTGGGCCGTGCATGGGCCGCTGCGTGATCCGATGGGCTTTGGCTTCCCTGAGTCAGCCTTGTTTTCCGATGCCGCACTATTACCTGTACTGTCGGACTCTGGTCGCGTGCATCTAGGTGTGGTGTTTGCCGTGCTCGCGGCGCTGGTGGCCTGGTTTATTTTAAGCAAGTCACACCTAGGCTTCAAAATTCGTGTCTACGGCGCCGACGAACCCGCTGCCACCTACGCTGGTTTTAACGCCAATGGCATCAGCTGGTTTGTGATGTTGTTTGCTGGTGCTTTGGCTGGCCTTGCGGGGGTAGCAGAGGTTGCCGGCCCAATCGGCCAGCTGACACCAAATGTGTCGCCTGGCTACGGCTACTCGGCCATTATTGTTGCCTACTTAGGTCGCTTGCATCCGGCTGGCGCCATTGTTTCAGCGGTATTCCTAGCGATTCTCTACATGGGCGGCGATTTAGCACAAATCGAAATGGGCATTCCGATCGCTGTCGTCGGCATGTTCCAAGGTGTGTTGCTGTTCTTCTTATTGGCGTGTGACTTCTTCATCCGTTACCGCCTTGTGTCCTCTCGTGAAACCGTCGCTTAGGAGCCCATGATGGATATCGATTTAATCACTCAGGTACTGTTTGCGGCGATCAAGACCGGTACCCCACTGTTGTTTGTTGCCCTAGGCGAAGCCATCTGTGAAAAAACTGGCGTGCTGAACTTAGGTCAAGAAGGCATGATGCTAATGGGCGCCGTGGTTGGCTTCATGGTGGCCTACGGCACCGGTAATGCAGGGCTTGGCCTTGTCGGTGCGATGTTAATTGGCTGTGTTATGAGTTTAATTTTTGGTGTGCTGGTGTTACATCTGGGTGCCAACCAAGTCGCCACCGGTCTTGCCTTGACCATCTTTGGTACTGGCTTAAGCGCGTTTATTGGTACCAGTGTGGTCGGTAAGACACTGACTGGCTTTGAGCCGATTGCGATCCCATTGTTATCGGATTTACCAGTGATTGGCAAAGTCTTGTTTAGCCATGACCCACTGGTGTACTTAGCCATCGCGCTAGCGCTGGTGATTGCTTACGTGGCCAACAAAACACGCATCGGCCTAACCATCAAAGCCGTGGGCGAAAACCCTCACGCGGCCAATGCCATTGGTATCAAGGTGCTGCACGTGCGTTATCTAGCCGTGATGTTTGGTGGTGCTATGGCGGGTCTAGGCGGCGCCTACATGTCGCTGGTGTACACGCCGATGTGGGTGGAAAACATGACCGCAGGTCGTGGCTGGATCGCCCTAGCACTGGTGGTCTTTGCTTCATGGCGTATTGGCAACATCATGTTGGGTGCTTACCTATTTGGTTTGGCGAGCATCATGCACTTGGTACTGCAAGGCATGGGCTGGTCGATTTCACCAAACTTACTGGCCATGCTACCTTACGTAGCGACGATTGTGGTGATGGTGCTGATCAGTGCCGACAAATACAAAGAAAAGTTATTGGCTCCGCGTTCATTGGGGAAACCTTTTGATCCGCGCCAAATGGCTTAATAAGAATTTGCTTGTTTACATTATTGTTTGAAACACGCCTTCGGGCACATAAGGAGCGCTACATGAAAATGAAAAGCTTACTAGTGGGCTTAGGCCTGATTGCGGGGATGAGCGCTGCACACGCAGCAGAAGACCCGTTTAAGGTTGGTTTTGTCTACGTTGGCCCTGTGGGCGATCTTGGCTGGAGCTACGAGCACGATCGTGGGCGTCAAGAGCTTGAAGAATACTTCGGTGACAAAGTCGAAACGACGTTTGTCGAAAACGTACCAGAAGGTGCCGACGCCCAGCGTGTCATCACTCAGCTGGCAAAATCCGGCAATGACCTGATCTTCTCAACCTCGTTTGGTTTTATGAACCCAACATTGAAAGTCGCCAAGCGCTTCCCAGATGTAACTTTTGAGCATGCGACAGGCTACAAGCGTGCGAAAAACATGGGCACTTATGCCCTACGCACCTACGAAGGTCGTTATGTGTCTGGCGTGGCCGCGGGCATGCTGACTGAGAGCAACACCATCGGTTACATCGGCTCTTTCCCTATTCCAGAAGTTATTCGTGACATCAACTCAGCGTTTATGGCGGCTAAAAGCGTCAACCCTGACGTGACTATGAAAATCGTCTGGGTGAACTCTTGGTATGATCCAGGTAAAGAAACGGACGCAGCAAACGCATTAATGGACCAAGGTGTCGACGTGCTACTACAGCACACGGATAGCCCAGCACCATTGATCGCAGCTGAGAAGCGCGGTGTGCGTGCCATCGGCCAAGCATCCGACCAAAGCAGCTTTGCCCCTGAAGCACATGTCTTCTCTGTGCGTGATGACTGGGCACCTTACTACATCAAGGTCGCGCAAGCGGTCATGGACGGCACTTATCAGCCACAAGATTTCTGGGGCGGTTTCCAAGATGACATGCTTAGCCTAGCGTCGATCAACGACAACTTACCAGAAGATGTGCGCGCCAAAATCGATGCTACGTACGACAAATTGGCATCCGGTGAATTCCACCCATTCACTGGGCCAATCACTGACAATAAGGGTAACGTCGTGGTACCTGAAGGCCACACCCTAACTGACCAAGAGCTGGCACAAGTGAATTGGTACGTGGAAGGCATCAACGACCAAATTCCACGCTAATTTACAAAAGACAGATAAGTCGAGTAGTATCAAAAAGTGGTTGCCAGATGATTGGCAGCCACTTTTTTTATGGCTATCAGATTCAGCTTGATATGCTATCATCACAGCTAAACCCTTGAGTGAATACTATTTATGTCTATTGATACTTCTACGTTTTTTCGTCAAACCAGCCAAGCTCGCTATGACGCATTTGTGAAGCATATTAAATCGGGCGGTACTTGTTATACTCTTGCGGACACGGAAGGCTGCTTAACCCTTTCAGTAGCGGATCAGCAAGTGCTTCCTGTATGGCCCACTGCTGAAATGGCGAACGAATGGGCACAAACAGAACATGAAGGTTTCAGTGCGCTGGATATTACCAACGATGCCTTCTGCAATACTTGGTTGCCAGGTATGGGAGAAGACGGCGTGAGCGTCGGCGTCGCACCGAACATGGCCGGAGAAGGCATTGTGGTGCACGCGCAAGAATTGCACAACGAGATCCAAGGATAATCCAACAAAATCAGGAGAGGTTTATGTCTTCATCGCTTTTACGCCATTTGGCAATCGGCCTTGTCAGCGTGTCCTTGGTGGCATGTAGCACATCGCCCACAGGGCGCAGCCAGCTGACGTTGCTACCAGACAGTCAACTTAATGAAATGGGCGTCGCATCGTTTACTGAGATGAAGTCAAACCTGCCGACTACCAGCAGCACTAATGTTACGCAAAACGTGCAATGTGTTGCGGATCGCATTATCTCAGTGTTACCGGATCAATACCGCGATCAAGCATGGGAAGTGGTGGTGTTTGATGACGAGCAGGTCAACGCCTTTGCTCTACCGGGCAACAAAATTGGGGTTTACACGGGCTTATTAGAGGTAGCCGAAAACCAATCCCAGCTAGCGGCTGTGGTCGGCCACGAAGTGGGCCACGTCATGGCGCGTCATGGTAATGAGCGTGTTTCTACTCAGTTAGCCACAAGCCAAGCTCTAGCACTTGGTTATCAGCTCTCTGGCGAGGACTCAGCCACCAAAGCGGCTATTTTCCAAGGCCTTGGCATTGGCGCGCAGGTGGGCATTATCTTACCGTTTAGCCGTACCCACGAGTCCGAAGCCGACCAAATCGGCTTGGAGTTGATGGCCAAAGCGGGCTTCAACCCAGAAGAAAGCGTCACCCTATGGCAGAATATGAGCAAAGTGGGCTCAAGCGATACACCAGAGTTTTTATCGACGCACCCGTCGCACAATTCTCGTATCGCAGGTTTGAAAGAGCACATGGCTGAGCCGAAGCAGATTTACGCATCGCTAAAAGCTCGCAACCAGACAGCTAACTGCTACTAATCTGCGCGATACCACACATTAGACACAAAAAAGGCGCTTAAACCTTCCACAGTTTAAGCGCCTTTTTTTGAACCAAAGCTTACGCTTTTTTCACCCACGCCTGACACCAACCTTCTGGCTCTACGGCATGACCACCAAACAGCGGACAAGCGCCTGTAGACGCATTAAATAGCTGGCAATTGGCACAATTGCTACCAGCTTTAAAAGCAGCATGAGATGCAGCGGTCGATGCATCTGGCGTATACGCCAAGGCTTTAGCATTAGGCGCCGAAGGATCTAGCATCGGCAGCGCGGCAAAGGCCGACTGTGTCAATGCGCCCATACCAAATGGCAATACCGCCAACCCGAACATTCCTTTTTTCAACATACTGCGACGTGTTGTATCAATCATTGCTCTCTCCTAGCCTTTGATGTCTGTGCCCTGCCACCTAAGAGCGGCCTTATACGTGCTTAAAGACTAAGGGTGGAACCATTCTCAGGGCCTGACTTATATCACATAAAAATAATATTAGTGTTTAGCGAGGCTTGAGATTGCCTGGATACACTCTGTTAAACGCATGCCATCTAGTCCGAAAGTGGCCCAATCGGTTAAATCAGCCATTTTTTGCTATATTTTCATTAAAAAAGGAAGCATTATGGATGATCTGTATAAAACTCAACCACTCTAGGACGGACCGTGGACATTCAGTTACCTAACTTGCGCCATCTGCGTATTTTTTTAGCTGTGTGCTATCTCAAAAGCACAGTGCGCGCGGCCGAGCACACGCAAGTATCCCAGCCAGCCATCACCCAAGCCATTGCCAAACTGGAAAAGCAACTGGGCATTGCCTTATTTGAACGTCACGCCGAGGGCATGAATCTATCGACCTTGGGCGTGCGCTTTCAACGTCGTATCGAGCGCACCTTAGCTTGGCTGGATGACACCCTGATTAAACTGTCGCCACAGCTCGCTCAAGCCCCTGAACAACTGCGCAAGATCAGCACCACCCAACTGATCGCTTTGATCGCGGTACACGATTGGCAGAGCTTCAGCGCCGCCAGCCGCGCCCTAAATGTCGCGCAATCATCGATTTATCGCTCGGCCAAAGAGCTTGAAAAGCTGCTGCAAGTGAGTCTTTTTTGTAAGCAAGTCAGCAATACTTCCCTGACCAGCCACGGCCAAGCTCTGACTCAGAGTGCTAAGTTGGCCTTTAACGAAGTGCGCCAAGGTATGCTCGACGTAGGCGCTGTACCAAGCCTACATATCCCAGAAATCCGCATCGGCTGCGACACCGTTTTGCAGGATGCGCTGTTAAGTCATGCGATCCTCGATTTTGAGGCCCAGCACGCACCTGCCAAACTGAGTTTTGAGGAACAAGCACCACATCATTTATGGCAAAAACTGGCCTCTGGCCAACTCGACATCGTCCTCGATGATAGTTATCAAAACGTGCCGGAAGATACGTTTGCCATTGAACATGTCACCTTACCGGCGCTCACGTTTGCCTGCCAAACAGACCACCCATTACTATCGCGCCCCACCCTTGAGCTAGACGATCTTAACCACTTCGAATGGGTCGTTCCGAGCCATCTTGAACGTTTTCATCAAACGCTTTCGGAGCTTCAGAGCAACGGCCTGATTGCACCACGGCATATTCTGCACGCCCAGTCTGCGTATTTGACGCGCACCTTAGTGCTTAACAGTGACCGTGTGACCTGCTTATATACTTCACAATTAGCTCAAGACCCTGCCCTACAACCTTTATTAAATGTGCCAACATCAATGCGCTCTCAACCCACCAGCGCTCGCTTGTTGACACGAAAGGCTTGGCTTCCGACTGATACTCAGTCACACTTCCTCGATACGCTAAGAGCGACTGCTGCACTGCACGCCCCGGTGTAACGCACCATTTGAGTCGCGATGTTTCACTTTTGTTCGAGGTAACTTGATGTCCCGTCACGAACACCTACTGACGCCCAAGATAGGCTTGGGCTGTATGAACCTGTCACATGCTTATGGCGCCCCAGTCGCTGAAGCCGATGCCGTACGTGCGCTACAAAAAGCGTTTGAAATGGGCTATCGCCATTTTGATACTGCGACTTTATATGGCGCCGGCGCCAATGAACGCCTCGTCGGCCAAGCCCTGCGTGGCATTCGTGAAGAAGTCATGCTGGCGAGCAAGTGTGGCATGGCCAATATTCATGGCAACAAACAGATTAATGGCCGCCCTGAAACACTGAGACGCCAATGTGAAGAAAGCTTAAAGCGCCTGCAAACCGAGCATATTGACCTGTATTACCTGCACCGCAAAGACCCTGATGTGCCGATCGAAGAAAGTGTCGGCGCCCTGCAAGACTTAGTACAGGAAGGTAAGATCGGCGCGATAGGCTTATCTGAAGTGAGTGCCGAGACACTTCACAAAGCTCATAAAGAAGCGCCGATCACCGCATTGCAATCCGAATACTCGCTTTGGACACGTAACCCTGAGATCGCCACACTGGAAGCGACCAAAGCGCTTGGTGTTACCTTTGTTGCCTTTAGTCCTCTAGGACGCGGCTTTCTAAGTAATACCGTGAGTGACCCCGAAGCTCTTGAAGACGGCGATATCCGTATCAGTATGCCACGCTTCACAGAGGCCCATTGGCCACAAAACCAACGCCTATTGCAAGATTACTTAGCCACCGCCAAACGCCTCAACGCCACACCAGCGCAATTGGCCCTGAGTTGGCTAGCACATCAAAGTGAACATATCGTCACCATCCCAGGCACACGCTCTGTGGCGCACATGCAGGAGAACTTTGAAGCCCAGCACTTAGTACTGAGCCATGACGATCTGAGCGAACTTAGCGAGCTGTTTGCGCCGACGCGCATCAGTGGTCCGCGCTATGGCGAAGCTCTACAACAGGAAATCGATACCGAAACCTTCGACTTCGAATAAGCCATACGGCTAGGCTCAAAAACGCAAAAGCCCCAAGACACCTATCAGTGCCTTGGGGCTTTTTAAACTGCTTCAGCTATTTGCTAACTCGATAACGACTAGCGTAAGTTAAATAACTCACTGCGGATATCGTACTGCTCACAAAAGGCCGACCAGACCGGTGTCACATCGTCGACTTTCACTGAGGTAAAAATCTCAAACGCATCCAAACCTTGGTAAAAGAACAAATCAAAGCCTGATACCAGCTTAAGCCCCGCACCATGAGCGCATTGTAAAAACTCTGTATCAAGCGGCGTGTAGACCGCATCAAAGGCCCATTGCTGACCACCAAAAGCAGACGTAGCCAAGGGATTACCCGGCGTTTTGTAATGGCCAACTGGCGTGCAGTTGACCAAACCATCCATCGTTAACGCGACCTCGGCCACGTCAGATGTGGGCACCCAATTGGCGGCGTAACCGGCGTCGACTAACGCCTGCACGAGCGCGCGTCCGCCCGCTTCATTAAGGTCAGTGATAAAAAGCTCGGTTGCTCCCACCTCAAATAAGCCAAACGCTACCGCGCGCCCAACACCGCCTGCGCCAAGCATCAGCACCTTGCCCGCTGGCATCTCGCCTAATCGAGTACGATAGCCGCGGATAAAGCCCGAATAATCGGTATTGTAGGCCTGCACTTTGCCATGCTTGAGCACCAAGGTATTGGTCGAGCCCACTTTGCTCACCGATTCATCCACCTCGTCGGCACTTGCCACGGCAACTTGCTTAAATGGGAACGTTACATTGGTGCCGATAAAATTCTGCTCACGCAGCCAAGCCAAGCGCTCTGTAAAGGCCTCATCTGTGCTGCGGTCTAGCTCTTGTAACTGGTAATGAACGGGTAAGTCTTTGAGCTCACCCAGCTTATTGTGAAGTGCGGGCGCACGCGAAGCGGAAATATTCTGACCGATCAAACCAATGGATTGCATAGGGGGTGCCTTTAAAAACGAACTGCGGAGTAAATATTGCAAGCCAGCATTCTAGCATGGTCAAGCAACGCCACCTAGCGCTAGCGCTGAGTTCCTTTCGCGCATCAACAACATACACTTACTAAATGCTTACATTCTGTACAAAAAAGCTCTAGAGAACTATGTTTGTAATAAGTAAGATATGCACAATTGCTATTTTAGTAGCATCTCATATTTATGGACATGTCATTATGCCAGCTCAAAATTTAACTCGCTTTATGGCGCTTGCATTATGTACGGCCACCTTTGCCGGCACAAACAGTAGCTTTGCGGCGTCTTTGGAAGACAGCGTCAGCGTGTCCGGCTTTGGCCGTGTTGTGGGTGGCTATCTTAATACAGACCAAGCTGAATTTCGCGGCTACTCTGATCACATTAATCTAGACCCTAAATCGCTTATTGGCTTACAAGTCCATGCTCAAGCAAATGACTATCTTAGCGTGACGGCTCAAGGCGTGTTGCGCGCCAATGACACCCAGGATTCCGAGCTTGATTGGCTCTATGCCACCATCCAACCAGAAGACAACTTATCAATAAAAGTCGGTAAACTGCGTACACCCTTTTTTATGCTCAGCGACGTGATTGACGTAGGCTATGCTTACCATTGGATTTCCCCGCCAGAGCAAATGTACAGCGCCTACCTGTTCCCGACCTTTGAAGGGATTGACGCAACGTGGGGCTATTTTAGCAACGGCTTTGATACCAGCTTTGAAGCCTATATCGGCCAGCACGAAGGCGACATCACCCTTAATAACCGTACTACCGACTACGATGTCGATACCCTCGGCGGCCTGATTGCCAGTACTCGCTACGGCAATGTGCAATTACGCGCCTCGTTTCACCAAGGCGATGTCGACATTGCGTTATCAGAACTTGATCTACTGGCTGGTTCAGTCAGTCGCTTCAACAGCTTCCCTAAGACCGTAGATGCACTGTCTACGCAAAGTGTGATCAATGTTACCCAGCTTGGCATCCGCTACGATGATCTCAATTATTTTGCGGCGGCTGAATGGGTCAATATCAATCCAGACGTGCAGACGTTTATCCCCGAAATCGATACTTACTACCTGACCGGTGGTTATATTTTTGATGACATAACCCTGCACCTTACCTACGCCGAAAGTGATCTAAGCTATGACGATTTTCCCAATGAAGTCGCCAGCGCTTTGGCCAATATGAATCCGTTAGACCCACGCTATCAAGGCTTAGCAGGCATTAATTACGGCCTCAACCAGATCGAATCATCACGTAGCTCTGATAGCCTCAAATCGTGGACGCTGGGAGTACGCTGGGATGTACAACCCAAGCTTGCCGTAAAAGGCGAAGTCACCTGGTTACGTGGCGATCGTAATGAATCCGCCATGTTTAACTCCATCGATGATGACTTTGATCGGACGACAGAGTTGTACCAAGTAGGTGTGGAGTGGATTTTCTAATGAAAGGATTCAATCGCAACTTCATCAAACACATCACTGCGGCAAGCTTAGTCAGTGTCGCTTGCTTCGTCAGCGCCGATAGCCATGCCGATTTATGGATTATCGCCAATGCTGAAGCCAAAGTTGACGACTTGTCACGCAGCGAAGTGCGCCAAATTTTTATGGGCGGCACCCTTAGCCGTAAATTTACCGCCATCGCCTTACCCGCTGGCAGCGACGTACGCAATCAGTTTAACGTCGATATTATTGGCCTTACGGAGAGCCGTATTCAGGCCTACTGGTCACAATTATTATTCACTGGACGAAGTACGCCACCAATGGAAATGGCTTCTGTAAACGATGCGGTCCGTCACGTCAGTGAACACGACAATACCATTGCCTATGTGCCAGAGCAGACTCAACTGCCAGACAATGTTGTCGTCGTTTACGAGCGCTAACGCCCAGCACTAGCCAAACGAGACGTCTAGATGCGCCTGAGTATTAGAGCGAAAATTATTGCTGTAGCTCTGATTTCGATTTTGAGCTCAGCGCTAAGCGTGTTCATTATATCGTTGAAAGAGCATCAGTCGATCTATTCGGATTCGGTGGCGGACACTCTAATGGCACTGACGGCCAATACCGCCGATGATCTGCTGTTGGTATTAGCCGAACAGGATCCGTTTCTGATGCGTAGCGCTTTGCTACGCTTCGAGCGCTACAGCCATCTAAAATACGCCTTAGTACTCGACAAAAAGTGGCGCACTCAAGAAGCCTATATCCATCCGAATTATTTCGACCGCTTCAATGAGCGCAACGAGACTTTACCGCAGATCAGCGTACGCACCTTACCCTTTGCTATCACCCAAATGCAGGACTCTTTGTATGCGCTAAGCCCGATTGGTGAACCGAGCAATGCCGAGGGCTACCTGTTAGTGGTACACGATTACAATGGCCCGTTACAGCAAAGCCGCAAAGTATTAGTACAACAATCGATCCCCATCATTATCTTTATCTTGATCATCGCCTTGCTCGCCATGTGGCTGATTATTCGTCAACAATTACACCCACTGATTAATCTATCGGCGTTTACCCGCCGCATCAGTGCCTCGAAGCATTATCACGAGCGCTTTCCGATCAAAGGGAATGACGAGGTCTACACGTTGGCGCAAGATATCAACAGCCTGCTGGAAGAAATCAATGCCGAAACACAGGATAATATCCAAAAAAACCGCCAACTGACTGAGCAGCGCGAGTCAATGTTTCATCTTGCCAACTATGATCAGCTGACTGGACTACCTAATCGACGCCATATTATTACTTGGCTGACGGCGTTTCTTAAACAAGCGGAAGCCCGTACCAGTAAAACTGCACTACTGTATTTTGATATCGATGGCTTCAAAGGGGTGAATGACCGCTTAGGCCATGAGACAGGAGATAAACTATTGGTCGAGATTGGCCAATTGATCTCCACACTGCTAAAACCTGGACAAGTATTGGCACGCCTAGCCGGAGATGAATTTTTAATTGTCTTACCAGAGCTCAAGCATCGCAGTGACGCAATGGAGGTCGCGCGTTCGATTACCGAGCTGTTTCATACGCCTTTGTACATTGATCGCTGGAATATTCATACCGGCGTCAGTATTGGCATCGCTTACGCGGACGAAGCCGACTACGAACTGGAACGTTTGATCAGTTACGCCGATGTGGCCATGTATCATTCCAAGCACCACAGTAAAGGCCAAGCGACCTTGTTTGAGCCCAAAATGTTGCTTGAGAGCCGTCGTCGCGCCTTAATCGTCAGCTCGATTGAAGAAGCGCTACTGACCAACCAGTTTAAGCTTTACTACCAGCCAAAAGTATCTGACCAAGGTGAAGTCAATGGCTTAGAAGCACTCCTACGCTGGGTCCACCCGTCACTCGGCAACATCAGCCCAAGTGAATTTATCAGCATCGCCGAGTCCTGCGCGAAAATCAGCGACATTACCCGCTGGGTCATTCGTCAGACCTTAAAGGACTTGCCGCAGCTTAAACAGGACTGCTCTGAGGATGTGATTGTGTCCTTTAATGTGTCGTCTTCAGACCTAAGTGGTAACTGGCTGGAATCGTTTATTCGAGACAAGGCAGAAAGCGCTCAGCTCATGCATCACTTACAATTTGAAGTCACCGAATCAAGCTATTTAAACGACTTTCAAAATGCCAACAAGTTCTTTGAGTATGTCCATAATGCGGGCGCATCGATCGCCCTAGATGACTTTGGCACGGGCTTTTCGTCATTAAGCTATCTCACACGCATCAATATCGACAGCATCAAGATCGATCGCGAATTTGTAGTGAACTCCAGTAAAGATCACCGTGACCAAGTCATCCTGAAAACCATCCTAGACTTGTCTAAAGAGATTGGTCTCGACACCTGTGCCGAAGGCATAGAGTCCGCCAGCCAAGCCAAATATTTGATCCTCAATGGCTGTCATCACCTACAAGGGTTCTATTTCTCGGAGCCAGTCCCCATTTCACAGCTGGCCAATGCCGTCAAACGCTGTCGTCGACAGTATCAGTCGATCGATTTATAAACCTGCGCAACCGGTACAAATACAGGGCGCTGATTCACTTCTGTCACCGCCAACGACTGGCGATATAAAGGCTCTAAATACTCCTGGGTTAACAAGGTTTCAGCACGCCCCCAAATAGGCGCACGATCAGGATAGAGTAACAACACATGCGAGCACCATTGGGCCGCCAGATTGACATCATGAAGGCTCATGATCACGGTTTTTTGACGCAGCGCCTGCTCTTTAAGCAGCGCCATCACCGCTACCTGATGATGCAAGTCCAAATGATTGGTGGGCTCATCCACTAGCCAAATTTCTGGCTGTTGCGTCAGCAAAGTCGCCAACGCCGCCCGCTGACGCTCGCCACCGGATAAGGTGCTTAACGAGCGCTGTACCAACGAAGTGAGATCTAATTGTGCCAAGGCCTGCTCAGCCAGTGCCAAATCTTGCTCAGACTCCATATCCCAAGGCGACAAGTGCGGAAAGCGCCCTAATAAAGCCGTTTCAAATACCGTCGCCGGAAAACCGTCTTGATGCGCCTGAAACATCACCCCGACTTGCTGCGCAATGTGGGTTCGATGCAAATCTTTAAGTGGCGTGTCATCTAGCATTACCTGCCCCATGGCGGGTGTCGTAAGAGACGCCAAGGTATGCAACAAGGTCGTCTTGCCAACGCCATTAGGGCCGAGCACGCCCCACACCTCGCCAGGTTTAAAATCAATGGTCAGCGCATGCTCTGAACACGGCGTCTGTCCAGGGATCGCCACCACCAGCTGATCGGCTCTAAGCCATGTCATACTCGACCTCGTTGCAGTAAGTACAAAAATGTCGGCACGCCGAGTAACGCGGTGATCACACCGACCGGTAGCTGTTCCGGCGCGATCACGGTACGCGCTAAAGTATCCGCCAAGGTCACTAAGCAACCGCCGGCCAACGCACTAGCGGGCAAAATAAGACGCTGATCATTGCCCAATACTAGGCGCAACATATGCGGCACCACCAAGCCAACAAAGCCGACACTGCCCGCCGTGGTCACCGCCACCGCGGTCAGCAAACTGGCGACGATAAACACCAAACGCTCTAGCCCTTTGACATTCACGCCCAAAGCGGCTGCTTGCATCGGCCCACGGGCTAACAAGTTCAAGCTGCGCCCTAGAGGCACTAATAGCACGGTCACTGGCACCAATACGAGCCAAGCCAGCCAAGGTGTATGAGCATAGGCAAGATCGCCCATCAACCAATACAACATCCCCGGCAACTTGTCGGGTGGTGCCAACGCCAAGATCAGTGTGATCAGTGCACCCCAGCCAGCGGCAATCACCACACCGGTGAGCAGCAAACGCAGCGTTGAGTTATGCGACAGTTGACCCGCCAAACCAAACACCAGCAAGGTCGACAAGGCAGCACCGATAAATGCCATACCGGACATCAATAGCCCGGTTAAGCCCAACAAAATCGCAGCCAAAGCCGCCACAGAAGCGCCCCCCGAAATACCGAGCACATACGGATCGGCCAACGGGTTGCGCAATAAAATCTGCATCAAGGCGCCCGCGAGTGCCAATAATCCGCCCGTAGCAAACGCCGATAACACCCGCGGCAAACGCAGCTCCATCACTACGGTCTGATTGAGTATACTGCCCTGACCCTGCAACGCCTGCCATACGGCGCTTGGGCTAAGCGCCACACTGCCTTGCGTCACCGACAGCACCATGCTGAGCACAGCGAGTAACACCAGCAGCGCAATGGGCAGGAATATGGCTCGGCGCGTAACGCGAGCCTTAGAACGGACGTCGAGCACGGGCTTGATCCAGCTTCTCACACAGAATGGCCGCGCCGTCTAATAAGCGCGGCGTCGGTCGTTGAATCAGCGATGGCGGCACAAAAAACAAATTATCGCGCTGCGTCGCTAATAACTCCGGAAAGGCACGCCACGCTTCAAGCCAATGAGCGTTGCGCTCGCCCATACCACCGGCCACGATCACCTCAGGGTTGCGCAGCAAAACCACCTCTTGGCTTAAGCGCGGAATCAAGCGATCGGCATCGGCGAAAACGTTTTCACCACCGCACAAGCTCACCACTTTACTGATGTAATGCTCGCCGTTCGTCGACATCAAAGGGCTATCCCACACTTGATAAAACGTAGGCACTGGCGCCGCCCCTTGATAACGCTGCTGCAACGCCGCAATGCCGCGACGAAAACGCTGTGCTTCTGCGCGTCCTTCGGGCTCAGTGCCCGCCAAGACAGCCATGTTGACAATATTATCCGCAATATCGCCAAACTCATGGGGCTCGACATAATAAACAGGCAGCCCCAAGCGCTTTAGGGTATCGATTTGCTCACTGGGATTGCCCGTGCCCCAAGCCAAGACCAAGTCCGGTTGCAGCGCAATCAAGCGCTCCAAATCCAAGCGAGTGTGACTGCCAACGGACGTGATTTGCTGTGCGGCGGGCGGATAATCACTGTAAGACACTACCGCCACCACTTGCGCGCCGGCACCGGCGGCGAAGATCAACTCCGTCGCCCCCGGCGAGAGCGCCGCAATGCGCTGGGCAGGTTTATCCAAACACACTTCGCGCGCTTTATCATCGATCACACAACGCTGCTCAGCGTGGGCACCTAACGGCACCCACGACAACAACAGACCTATCAATATACGAGCAAAAGCAGTGATTTTTATCATCATTAAAAGGCGGCGTAGTTCAAACTTAAGAAGATCCCTCGACCCGCATTACGATAGCCTTTGGCGTTTTCGTAATCTTTATCAAGGGCATTTTTAAGGCTCAGTTTGGTCGTCAGGGCTGGCGTCACATCATAGCTGGCGCGCAGATTCAGCACCCCATAGCCTGGCAACATCTCTGTGTTTTCAGGGTCGTTATAACGCTCACCATAGCCTACTAACGTTGCGCCCACTGAGCCTTGGGCAAACAGGCGATCCACATCAATGCGCGCACTCTTGTGTGCACGACGAGCAAGTCGATTGCCTCGGTTGTCATTGGCGCTGCGGTTTTCGGTGTCCATCACTGTCGCTGCCAAGGCCACGCGCCATTGCTCTAGAGAGAGACCGGTCTCAAGCTCCAAACCTTGCACGCGAGCTTTATCAATATTGCCAATGGTGCGATTGCTGTAGTTCCACGCAATCATATCGTCATAGTCCGCTTGGTAAAGCGCCGCATCCCAATAGCTGATTTGGTAATCGCCACGCATGCCAACTTCGATGCTGTCAGAGGTTTCCGGGCGAATGTCGTTAACCGGTGTATACCCCCAGTTGACCGCGGTCATCGAGTTAAACGTCGGCGCGGTAAACGAGCTGCGACTGCTAAGGCGCACACTGTGCTGTGGATCTATTTGATAGCCCAACGCCACGCCGCCCGTAGTTTGTGTATCGTATTCATCATAGTGATCGGCACGGATATTAAGCTGCACGCTAATATCGCCAAACTCTGAGATCGATTGAGCAAACACACTTCTGTTGTCGCGCTCATTGTCGTAGGAGCCTTCAAAGTTGTCTTCACTGTATTCGCTGCCCACTACAAATTCATGATTGTCATACCACAGGGTGTTGTTCCAACGTACGGCACGACTGCGACTGTCAAAGTAGGAGCCAGTTGGCTCGCCTTGGGCATCGAGCACGTCATCTTCATCACGGGCTTCACGCACCTGAAGCTCCGTTTGCCAATATTCATTGACGTCCACACCACCGGTTAGGGCTAACACTTGATTGACATAATCGTGATGCTGCAAGTCATCACCAGATTCATAATCTGACTCGCCCTGAGCACGCATAATCAAGGCTTTACCGTAGATGCCATGAGCAAAATCTTGCTGCACACGGGCCAGCAAATGATCATTGTCGTAGCCCATATCTGGGCGACCTTCTTTGACTTGCGTGCCGTCGGTCTGAAATGTCCCCAATGAGAGCGCATAGCGCGTATCTTCATCGCCGCCAGAGACACTGACATCAGCGTGTTTGGTATTATGCGAACCGCCGCCGACAGAGATATCGGCCGCTTGTCCTTGCTCACCGTCTGGTAAAAACACTTGCACCACACCGCCTGCGGCGCTGGAACCATACAAAGACGATTTTGGCCCACGTACGATTTCGACACGTTTAATTTGCGCCATCGGCAAGTACTGCCAAGAAGCTTGACCGGTCGACAGGGATTGGATCGGCACGCCATCGATCAATAGTTTGGTGCCAGTGGCCGCTGAGCCGCGAGTGTAAATACTGGTGCTTTTGCCATAGCCACCATTGGTCACCATATCGATGCCAGGCTGAGCCGCTAATAACTCGGTCAACTCTTGAGGCTGCTGGCGTTCGATGCTGGCTTGATCCAGCACCGTCACCGACGTTAGGGAGTCTTTGCTGGCCATCGGCGTGGTCGTTGCTGTGACAACCAAGGGTGATAATGGCGTCGCGTCTGCCAAAACGGCGCTACTGGCCAATAAGATGCTGGTCGCAACCAAGGATTTAGGAAATACTGGAATAAAAGATTGAGTGGTCATAATAAGTACTTTTGCTGCACTGAGCACGCCCGCACAGTGGTCAGATTCAATTTCAACGATCACGTCGAAATCCCCAGCTACAGGCAGGTCTCCGGACTCAAAAGTTGCTAAGGCAAGCTTTGTCACCTTCCCATGGAAAACCACAGTGGCATCAGACAAAGATTCACTTTTTTACCGTTGCGGGGGCAGTGTCAGGATTTCACTGACTTCCCTATTAATGCTTGGCTTATACATGACAGTACGAGCCAGCAACCTATAACGGCGCGTACTCTAACACAGCTCACTGGTGAGACTAAGTGAATGACACTCAAAATGAGATTAAATTGTCGCTATTTGCGGAGAAAGATCGCCTATCCGTCATTAGATAGGCGTTTTCTAATGTGCCATTAAGGCACTTTAGCTGGCACTTTTACCAATTTTTGGCGGCGCTTTACTGAGGGATTTAGGACGCTTTTCCCAGCGCACCTTGATATCAAATTGTTGGCGATCGTCTTCGTCACTGACACTGAGCTTAAGATGCAATAAGCCTTTTGGATTAAGCTCAATCTCACCTTCTTTTTCTTCACCAAACTCAAGTTTGCCCTTGCCTAATCCTTTGGCAATTGCTTTGAGTACGTCTTGTACATCGCCTGCTTCAAGCAGTGCTTCGTGTTTAAATTCAGCCTTCGATTTCATAAATGTTCGCCTGTTATTGTTCGGCGTATAAGTGTTTTAGCTCTTTAGGCGGTAACAGTTTCACAGTGGGATAGTCGCCACTGATACCGGCGATGCCAATTTTTTTACTGATCAGAGTCGCACCGACACCTGGCCCTGCTAGGCCTTCATTGATGCGTGAGTTAGCATCCAAGGTGACGTCCGCTTCCACATGCACCAAGCCCTTTTTGATGGCGATACGCTGGCCTTGGGCGCGGTTGACATGACCTTGTACCACGACTTTGACCCCAGCTTTATGGATCGCTTTGACGCCATGATCAGTCAGCGGCAAATCCGCATCACGATATTTGGTACGAAAGGTGTTGGCCAAAGAGCTGTAGTAAAAGCCAAATAGATCCCGACGCTGCAAATTGCGATGAAAGGCTTTATTGGCGTAGCTGGTGCCTTTTTTAAGCAACATTTGGCACATGACATCATCAAGGCCTGCGTGCAAAAACAAAAACGAACCACGCTTCTCGACCAACTTCATACGGCGGAAAAACCAGCCAAACTCGCCTTTTTTATCAAGAAACATTTTTTGGCACTGCAACGACACCGCATACACTTGGCGCATGCTAAGCCCCGCATCACGACAGTGCTGCTCAAACTTCTCCACCTTGGAGTGCATTTTACGCACCTCACGGTCGATACCTTCAGCAGTCAAAAAGCCCGCCGCGTAAAACGGAAACTCTTGGAACCAATCTTCGTCTGGAAACAGCTTCTTGCGGCACGCTTCTTCGTCTGGGATTTTCTTATCCCACTTGGTATCCGCCAAGTACTGGTCAAATACCTCACGAAACAGCGGTACGATCTTTTTACCCATACGCACAAATAGGTGCTGATTACCGGCGTCTTTTTGGCTGGAAATTGCTAATAGCCCCATACGTAAGCGCAAATCGTGATTGCCTGCTAGCAAGGTGACATTGGCTTTGAGTTTGTAGAGCTGTTTGACGCTGCGCAGTAAGTCGAGGTTACTAGGACCTTTATCCAGACAATCGCCACCGATAATGATCTCCGCTGACTTACCGAATTTGGTCAGTTTCAGATGGCCTAAACCGGGCTTTTTACGCTCTGCGGCGCCAGCGGCGATAAGCGAATCTTCGAACGCTTGCGCGTCCGCATGCGGATCAGAAATAAACACCACCGGGCGCTTTGGCCACTGCATCTTCTTGCCCCAGTATTTGCTCGGCTCGTCCTTTGCTTCGCGCGCTTTGGCGTTAAACGAGGCATTGTCGCGGGGCCAAGGAGCAAGCTCACGAGGCACGTGCGCTAAGATGTCTTGATGCAGTTTTTTCTTGGTGATTTTGGGGAGCGAGATCGCCATGGGGTATTCCTTGCTTAATCAGACGTGTTAATCGGGCACATCATGTTTTTGACGCTGTTTCCAATCACCGAAAAGCGGAGCAAAGACACTCTCATCAGCAAAATCCAACACCACTGGATGGCCATAGTACATACTTAATTTTTTAATATCGCACAGTTTTATGACATTCATATGAAACGCCGCATGGCGAATCGACGCCCCATGCCCGACAAACAGCTTAATGGTCTTAGCGTTGCAATCATGGGTGGCATCGCGCCAAGCACTGATATGCTTTGCAACGCGCGCGCCAGCTTGCATCAGGGACTCGGCGCCATCAAACGGCAAGCAATAATCACTGTCTGACTTCCAGCCAGCGGGCGGCACCTCAAAGCGTGGATCAAGCGCTAACAAGCGCTCGATCTCAGCCAAGGGCAAGTTGGCTACCGCGCCAACACTGCGCTCACACAAGTCTGAATAAGTGCGAATGCGCGGTGTTTCAGCGAAATAGTCTGCCAACTCTTGGGCGTAAATATCCGCCGTTTGCCAAGCACGCAGTAGCGTCGACGCATGAATCACTGGGTCCAATTGGTAGCCTTGTACTTGAAGCCATGCACCAAACTGTTGCGCCTGCTGGCGTACCTCTTGGGCGCCCTCTTCTGTCAGAGGAAATGGCTGTAATGCACTCGGCGTATCAGCGAGTTGCTGATACGCTCCATGTCGAATCAGTGCCGCAATGGCCATTAAAACGCCTCCAACAATTGATACGCACGCTCAAAATCAATACGACCGGTTAAGCGATAAACCTTCACCGGCGCCAGCGTATGAGCGTAGTTGGCCAAACTGTCGATATCACTAAGATCTTGGCAAAATGCGCCTTCTGCATCTTGGTAAAAAGGCCCAGGGCGTTTGCGTAAACCATCGATTTTGTCCGCTTCGCTCGCCAGATCCACCGGCACCAGCTGCGTTGGCGCAGCGCTATCAAGAGACCAATCCAACATAACCAGATTGGCTAGTTGGCCTTTTAACTGCACGCGATCTGGGCCGTATTCGTCTTCGATCTGCACATCGTATTTTTCTTCTAAGCGCCACAGCTCAGCGGTACTCAGCGCGCGCAATGCCTGCTGACGCTCAGGCGTCAAAATATGCAATAAGCGCTCAGAGTGCAGCAAGGTGCCTGGATTGACACGTGGCAGCTTCGCTAAGCCCACCGCCGTGACCGCATCGCCGTCACGTTTAAACAGCAAGCGATCATTGGTTAAAAAGTCACGCTCAGGATGCTCCAAGCAATGCAACATGGTGGTCGATTTACCACCACCAGAACCTGCCGCGATCGCGGTCACCGTGCCACCACGACTAAATGCCGCCGCATGGCCCAGCATAAAGTCCTGGCCTAGGTAGTGGTTCAAAAACTGGTTGTTAATGAAGTTGATCACTTGCGCGATGTTTTTACTGCACGGGCCTAATACCAAAGGCGCCTGTTGGTCTTGTAGCAAGCTAAGACCTGTCTTAAATTTCTTGATCCAGCGGCCGCCTTCTGGCGCATCAAGATAGCCTTCTTTGCGCCCTTGTTTGCCTGCTTCACGGGGCACTTCAAGCCACGCCAGCTCATCGCCGACCACCGCCTGCTCGATGACATAAAGCGTCTTATGCGTCAGCGATTGCACCGTCTCATTGTGATAACTTTTGTAGTATGTCTCGAGCATCTCAAGCAGTGCTACGTCGTTACTTTTGACCACGACCGCCAGATCGGCAAAGACAAACTCACGCTGGTGCTCGCAGGCTGTTTTGGCTTGTTTAAGTTGCGCCGTATCGAGAATATTGCTCACCATCATTGTGCTGCTCCCTTTGTGACACTAGCGACCACATGCTCGGCGTAAGCTTGGGCTGCATCTAAACCACAGCCTTCTAGTGCGCCTTTAAAACCACCAAAGGCCGACACTTCAAACACCACTGGGCCTTGATCGGTCAGCGCAATGTCTACCGTGGTAAAACTAAGGTTGAAGCAGGCTTGCGCCTTACGACCAAGCTCGATTAGCTCGTCGCTCGGCTCGAATTTTTCGTAATGACCGCCGCTATGAATCGTGGTATTCCAGGAGTCTTTATTACCCACGCGTGCGTAGGTGCAGTAATACTCGCCGGCGACAAACACCATGCCCAGATCACGACCATCTAAGTTTACGGTCTGCTGGATATAGTACAGATCGTTATCTTCGCGATAGGCTTTGAGCGCCGCGCGTAGCTCGGCTTCGGGCTGGTCTGCAGTGAGCATCATCATGCCGCGCGCCTTGGTCGAGTACAGCGGCTTAAGCACGATCGAGCCAAACGCTTGTAAGGTGGCAAAGGCCTGCTCTGGGCATTCGGTAATGCGAGTTTTGGGCATCGGCACGCCGCCTTGCTGCAGCGCTAAGGTGCCACTTAAACGGTTGATCAAACCACCGATAGCGTCTGCTGAACTAAACACCGGCACGCCCAAGCGCTCTAGATGTGACACCATCAAAACACGATCTTCAGCGGCAGGCGCGTACACTTGGCTGATCTTTTTCACGATCACGCCGTCTAATTGCGCCAGATCCAAATCCTTGTACATCACTTGATTGGTGTCCAAGCGTAATTCCACTTGGGCCATATCAATGACAGCGCGAAAACCAGTCAAGGCTTCAAGACGATCGGCTAACACTTCGGTTGACCACTTTCCTGGGATGCCGATCACCCCGATTCTAGGTTTATTCACTGTATAACTCCTTTAAGGGAAGCTTAAATTTTGCTTCTTTCTCTGACGCCAACGACGCCAGTTTTTCTAACAAATATCGTGCCCGTAAATGCATGCGCGACGATAATTTTTTATCCAATATAAAACGCGTCGAAGTGGCAAAAGAACGCGCCAAGCCCACCGCCAAACGCAGCTCAAAGGTGTCATCATCATGGCGTTTGGCAAAGCGTTTACCAAATTGATAAATCTGACGCGCCGCATCCATCATGATGTCGCGCTGGGAGGTCTCAAGCACCTGCAAGCGATAAATAGACACCATCAACACCGACAGATCCTGCACATAATCAAAATAGTCCGAACGATGCAGGTCGATGAAATACACCTGCTGTTTGACGTCATCGTAGATCACGTTATCGACGTTAAAATCGCCATGAATCAACACCGAAAACGGTGCTTTCCAATTGGCTTCTTTGTGACCCACTTGATCAATCAAGCGCTCAAAACTAGGTCGCACGTGCCCACAAATCACCTGCTCTTTGCTAAAAAAGTCTGGATGTACCGCTTGGCTGTCTTTGATGCGTTTACGCAGCTGCTGCATAAAGTCGGCAAATGCGGGCTCTTTCGTAAGGGTCGTGCCCCAAGTGCGATTTAAGGTCTGAAATAAGGTACTTAGCGCCTCTTGTAAGGGCTGAGCTTGACCCGCCAGCAACAATGCTTCGAGCGTGTTGCCTGGGATATGCTCAATCAGTAGCGCCGAAGTATCACCTTTGGCGCTAGTCTGTGCTAAGACATCTGGCGCCAGCGCAGGATCCACTTTGCGCCAGTGCGCCACGCCCTGCACTTCTTCGTCGATTTTGCTGCGCTCGCCCTCTTTGTACACCGCCAGCACTTGCTGCCCAGTCTCGTTTTCATGGGACAAGGCGGCGATGGCACTGCCTGAACGGGTTAGCGCTAGGCGGCGCACTTTAAGATCACTCAGGTCATAATTAAGAGAGGTCGAAGCATTTTTAAGATGGCTGTAATTATTAAGCGTCGCCACTTGGCCCAAGTCGACTTTGATCAAGGCGTCTGCTACTTGCTCTAGTTGAGCAATCAATTGCTTAAGCCCAAAATTGGCCAACAACGCTGCTTGCAGTTGCGCATCACTAAGGCCTGCTTTATGGTTCAAGGTTTGGGTTTGAATCTCGTCATACAGTGCCATCAACTTACGCGTGCGACGACCCAGCTTAATGCCCGTGCGGCGCACATCTTGGTCAAGGCCAAACTTGATTAACTTGAGCGAGCGCTCAATGCGCTTCACCAACTTACGACAAGCGCCAGCACTTGGGTGAACGTAGCTTTCGCTTAAGGTGCCTTCTTCGACACAGAGTAAAAACTGCTGGGCGAGGCTTTCTAGCGCCAGCGCCAAACTGCGCACGGCGACGGTTTGATTATAATAAGGGGTGCCTGCTTTACGGCGCTCCAGTAGATTGGCGCAGCCTAGCTCAATTTTCTCGCGCAGGGTTTGCACATAGCCCTTACGGGCGCGGACACGGCTCGCAATATGAGTGGAGCCTAACTTAAAAAACAACTCAGTGTATTCGCAGTGTTTTTCAAGCTCATTCAGTAAGAAATACAAATCATCCTGAACAACTAAAAGGGATGGATTGGAAGACATGAACAATCGCTTTTGGTAAATATTGACGCCACCCTAACCGATGCAAATGACACTTTTGTTACCTTGTCATATTTACACACTCCTTACACATTGAACGCCAAGCGCTCATGTTGTGTCAAAACAAGCACGCAGGTTCACTTTTGCACCGAATGAACCTTTTTACTTCCACGCTCAAGCGCCACGGTTATGTTACGTTGAGATGACAGTGTTAACTGATCTGTTTTTAAGTCATTGAAAAAGGAGCAACAGGATGAAGAAACTTTTACTGACAACCACACTAATGGCCGCAAGCACAATGTCTATGGCTGCCACGGACATGAAGGTATCCGAAGCGTTGGACGCACGTGATGACAGCATCGCTACCCTGACTGGCACCCTAGGGAAATCACTGGGCCATGAGCGTTATGAATTCAGCGATGACAGTGGCACCATGGTGGTCGAAATCGACCGTGATATCAGCCGACACATTGATCTGAAAAGCGGCCAAGATGTCACCCTTTATGGTGAGATCGAACGCGAACACGACGGCAACGAGCTAGAAGTCGACTTCTTGAAAGTCAACTAAGTCATTGCCCAGCGCTTAAAGAAGGTGTCCTCTGGGCACCTTTTTTTATGGCTCTGGCACTGCTGCGCCAACCCTCGTAAAATACCTGCTGTTCACTTATAAGACAGCGATAATACTGACATGTCTGACGCCTTAAAAATCACCGAGCAATCACCGCCGAGCGACTTAGCGCCCTTTATCGAGAGCTTTTGGCGCATTGATAATCCTCATGATCAAGATGAAGACGTGGTGACCTTTCCTGATGGCGGCATCGACTTATACTTTTTTCAAAATGCCGAGTGCCCGCTGCACATCTCCTTGGTCGGCCTAGAAACTCAAACACAGGTCGCCAGTATGCCCAAGCGCTCTAGCTTGTTAGGTGTACGTTTGAAGTTGTTGGCCGCCGAATACCTGCTGCATCGCCCGATCGCTGAGCTACTCAACACCCGCACCACCCTTGATAATGGCTACGCCCAGATCACGCCCGAAACCTTCAAAAGTTTCACAGCGTTTTGTCAAACACTTACCGAGCACTTCGAAGTACAGCTCACGCAAACAAGCCTTGTAGATCCGCGCAAAATGGCCATGTCAGAAGCCATCTACTTGGCGCACGGCAATGTCAGTGTCAGTGAGATCGCTGATCACGCCTCTTGGAGCAGTCGTCAGATCAACCGCTACTTTAATAAATGGTTGGGGCTACCGATGAAAAGCTACTGCGACATTCTGCGTTTTCGTCATAGCTTCGACACCTTAAAAGCGGGTGAGCTCTACCCCAGCGAAGGCTTCAATGATCAGTCCCATTACATCAAGTTGATTAAGAAGTACTCAAGCCTGACACCCAAGCAACTAGCACGTGATGAAAGTGACCGATTTATACAATTATTGACACAAAAATAGCGTTAATCTCCTTTCGCAATTGATAATCACTAACAACAACATTTCTAATAGTAACTATTACGAATGGAGACATCATGAAATCCCCGCTGAAAAACAGCCCTTACCTTGTGGCGACCTTGGTTTGCTATTCAGTCATCACCCCAGCCCTTAGCCATGCTGAGCCCTTTCGCTTGTCACCGATCTTGGTCAACGACTACGTCGAGGAAGACAACGACACCGAATCCGTCGTGGCCAAAGAGCTTTGGGTGGGCGGCAAAGTTGCCACTAGCATCCAAGATACGCCCGCGTCCGTCTCAGTGATCACGCAAAAAGAGATCGAACAACGCGGCGCCGCCACCACCGAGGAAGTACTGGAATACACGCCTGGCACCATGACTGGCTACTTCAGCAGCGACGATCGTAATGACTACTACCAAATCCGTGGCTTTGACGCGACCACTTACCGCGATGGTCTGACCCTTGGCTCGCTACGCGGCGTCCGTGAAGATGCGTTTGCCTTTGAGCGCGTCGAAGTGATCCGCGGCGCCAACTCTACCTTGTTTGGCCCGGCAGATCCTGGTGGCTCGATCAACTTCGTCACCAAGCGCCCGAAATTCACCCCGTTTGGCAACGCCTTTGTCAGCTACGGCTCTTATGACCACAAAGAAGTCGGCGTCGATGTCGGTGATACCCTAGATCAAGACAAAACCCTCGCTTATCGCCTAACCGCAAAAGTCAAAGACAGCGACCGCGAATACGACTACTCCAAAGACGACTCACAGTTCATCATGACCGGCCTCACTTGGGAGCCGACTGATGCAACCAGCGCCACGCTGATCTTTGATTATCTGAAAACCGACAGTACGCCCAACAGCGGTGGCGCGCCGTTTGATAAAGAATACGATCGCAGCCGCTTCTTTGGTGACCCAGCGTTTAACGACCAAGACGTAGAGCGCACCAACATCAGCGCACAAATCAGCCACGACTTGGGCAATGGCTTTAAGCTGCGCTCTAACTTGCGCTACAGCGATCTCACCAACGACTACGGCTACACCTACATCAGCGACTCGATAGATCGTACCGGTAGCATTGTGAACCGTGGCTACCTCACCTCACAAAGCGACGCCGAGCAATTCAACGGCAACTTAATGGCCCAATATGACCACTCGTTTAGCCGCCTCGACAGCAGCACCGTGGTCGGCATCGAATACCAAGACTCGACGTCTTCAAGCTTTAGCTCTTATGGTCTTGCTGATCCTATCGACTTGAACAATATTGTTTACTCAGACGGCCCAAGCGCCCTGACGCCATACGCCGATCAAACCACGGACTATCAAGCCAAGGCCGCGTTTATCCAGCAAAACTTCGCCCTCGACGACAAGTACATCGTCTCATTTGGCGCGCGCCATGATGATATCGACTTAGCGCAACAGAATTACTTTGCCGGCACAGATGCCAAACGTAGCTTCTCAGAAAACACCGTGCGCTCGGCGTTTACCTATAAGTTCAATGATGAAATCTCGGCTTACATCAGCCAAGTCGAATCCGTATCACCACCGAGTATCGGCACCGAACTGGTACGCGGCGAACAAACCGAGATCGGCGCCAAATACGCCCCAGCGAATATGAACGCCCTCTTCTCGATCGCTGTGTATGAGCTAGAGAAAAGCAACGTCAACATTGCCGTGACCCAAGCCAATGGCAGCATCGAACGCGAAGTGGTCGGTAAAAACGAAGTCAAAGGCATCGATCTAGAAGCCCGCGCCGAACTGACTGACACCCTCAGTATCTCCGGCGGCTACTCGTACATCGACTCGGAAGTCACCCAGGACGATCAATACCAAGGCAACGACTTCACCACCACGCCGCAGCACAGCGCTTCACTTTGGGGACACTACCAACAAGAAGCCCTGAGCCTAGGCCTCGGTGCACGCTACGTCGGCAGCTACTACTTTGACGCAGCCAACAGCAAAAAAAGCGATGACGCCATCACCTTCGACGCCAGCGTCGGCTACGCCCTCACCCAAGCGACCGACCTTAAACTCAACGTGAAAAACATCCTCGACGAACAACACGTCGTCGGCTCCGGCTCGGCTGACTACTACAACCCAGGCCGAGACATCAAACTTACCCTCAGCCACGCTTGGTAAGAGATAAGTTCCGCACTCTTACCTAAAGATTGATAATGCGCCATAGCGAGGCATTTTGCTTTGCATGGCGCATTTTTGTGCACTGTTTATTACCCACAATGACCTCAACCCCACCTAACCATTTCGCCAAAATAGTTGCTTGAGTAGGCGTCTGCCGCTTTTACTCCTAGCTTTCGAAATAATTTATTTTTATTAAAAAACATAAAAACAGGCAACAAAACGTCGCTAACGTCTAAAAAAACACTAAAAAACCTATCAAAGGTAGTGAGTGTTATCAGAGCAGGATGCTTAAATTGGCACGAACAGTGCAAATATATTTTTACGTTCGTATCCTTGGCAGATCGGACTACACAATTTGCAAAATGGAAAGCTAGGGTTCCGGTTTCTTTTGAAATGTCTGGTCCAAGAGCTTTCGACCTTGATGTTGTTTCAAGGTTACACGGCGGGACAAAAGCCCGGGAGACCACATGGCGATTTGCCAAGGGTACTCCATGTGTAACAAAAACAAACTGAAAAGGTGATCATCTATGCCATTCCAATCAAAAAAAACACCCGCTTTATTGTTGGCTTTTTTAGCCTCTTCACAAACTTTTGCACAAGATAACTTTAAAGTCTGCTGGTCGATTTACGCAGGCTGGATGCCTTGGGCTTACGCCAATCAATCCGGCATCATCGATAAATGGGCTGATAAATACGACATCAATATCGATGTGATACAGATTAATGATTACGTAGAGTCCATGAACCAATACACAGCTGGTCAGTTTGACGCCTGCACCATGGCGCAAATGGACGCGCTTACCATTCCTGCTGTGGGAGGTGTCGACAGCACAGTATTGATTGCTGGTGATTACTCTAATGGCAACGACTCCATCATTTTGTTTGAGCAAGACAACTTAGAAGACATCAAAGGCCAAGATGTCAGCTTGGTTGAATACAGCGTCTCTCATTACCTATTGGCACGTGGACTTGAAAGCGTCGGCATGAGCGAGCGTGATGTGCAGGTGATCAATACTTCCGATGCAGATCTTGTATCTGTCTTTGGTACGGGCGATATCCAAGCTGCGGTGACTTGGAACCCACTTGCAAATGAAATTCTATCGATGCCCAAAACTTACGATGTGTTCAACTCTTCGCAAATACCCGGTGAAATAATTGATGGTTTAGTCGTTAATACTGAAACGCTCAACGCTAACCCTGCCTTAGGCAAAGCACTAACGGGCGCTTGGTACGAGATCATGTCACTGATGTCAAAAGATACTGCGGAAGCAAAAGAAGTACGCAGCATGATGGCTGAGGCGGCTTATACGGATCTAGCCGGTTACGATGCTCAGCTTGCCAAAACACACATGTACTATTCCCCTGAAGCCGCGTTAGAGCTGGTAAATAGCCCCAAACTTGTCGACACCATGAAACATGTTGCCGAGTTCTCATTTGAACATGGTCTATTAGGTGAAGGAGCCCCGAGTGCTGACATCGTTGGTATCGAAATGCCTGCCGGTATTTACGGTAACGCCGATAACATCAAACTGCGCTTTGACAACCGCTACATGCAAATGGCCGCTGACGGCGAACTGTAACCGTTCCCAATAGACGAGCTGCGCGCCAGCGCGCAGCTCGTACCAAAGAACCTTGCATGAAGACATACCTATGAAAAAACTAATTAACTACGCTCCGTCCTCTACTAGCACCATACTGCTTGGATTGTTGCCATTCGCATTGTTACTGCTCTTATATGTGATGAGCTCAGAGGCGCGCCTAGCCATTAATCCAAACGACAAACTACTGCCTTCATTAGGACAAATGGGGGATGCCATGTACCGTTTGGCCTTTGAGCCCAGTCGTCGCACCGGTGAGCTAGTCTTTTGGCAAGATACGTTGAGCAGCTTAATGCGCCTTGGAGCAGGCGTCGCCATCGCCGCCTTGTTTGGCTTGCTGGTGGGCCTATTAACTGGCGCTTTGCCAATATTATTTGCCAGCTTGGCTCCGCTACTGACTGTAGTGTCTCTCATTCCACCTTTAGCCATTCTACCAATTTTGTTCATTATTATCGGCCTTGGAGAAGCCTCCAAAATAACCTTGATCGCGATTGGCGTTGCTCCATTTATCGCTCGCGATCTTCAACGACGGACACAGGAAATTCCGTCTGAGCAATTGGTGAAAGCGCAAACCCTCGGCGCGAGTACCTCGCAAATTTTAATAAGCGTATTACTACCTCAAGTGATGCCCAAACTTATTGATGCCATACGCTTGTCATTGGGTACAGGTTGGTTATTTTTGATCGCCGCCGAAGCAATCTCATCTACCGATGGCTTGGGTTACCGAATTTTTCTAGTGCGACGCTACATGTCTATGGACATCATTTTACCTTACGTCGCTTGGATTACCCTGCTGGCCTTTTTAATTGATTATCTCCTAAGCACTCTTAATAAACGTTTGTACCCTTGGAGTACGGAGGGCAAAGCATGAGCAAGGTTTTAATTGAAGCGCACAACGTCGGCAAACAATACGGGCAAGACATTATCCTAGAGCATGTCAACACCACCGTGCACGAAGGTGAATTTATTACCTTGGTCGGCGCCTCTGGCTGTGGCAAAAGCACCTTTTTAAAAATGATCTTAGGCATTGATCAACCCTCTTCTGGCAAGCTGCTACTTAATGGTGAAAGCATGCCAGAAGAGCCTGGATCAGATCGTGGCATTGTTTTTCAGCAATATTCTGTCTTTCCTCATATGACCGTTTTAGACAATGTGATTGCTGCGAAAGGCTTTCAAAAAGCGTCTTTAACTGGCTACTTGTTTGGCAAAGATAAGCGTGAAGCCAAACAAGCCGCTACCGACATTCTCACCCAAGTAGGCCTCAGTCACGCACTGGATCGCTATCCACACGAACTGTCTGGCGGCATGAAACAACGTCTTGCCATCGCTCAAGCCATCATCTGTAAGCCAAGAATTTTACTACTTGATGAACCGTTTGGCGCACTAGATCCGGGTATTCGAGCCGATATGCACGCGCTCATTCTAGACCTTTGGAAAAAGCATAAATTGACCATTTTCATGGTGACCCATGACTTAAAAGAAGGCTTTTATTTAGGCACTCGACTCTGGGTCTTCGATAAGTTGCGCCATGACCCACAAGCCCCTAATGCATACGGTGCATCCATAACCTACGACTTACCTGTGGGCGAAACGCACGATCAGCTATATCAGCAAATAGATGATCGAATTCGCCCAAAGCCAGCTCCCATTCACGCTTTCACTGACACAATGGAGACAACCCCATGAATCACTACGAAACGACTATCCCAGCCGCTAGCCACTGGTCACTGCGTGTGCGGCGCGGCACACAAATCACCCTGACAGATGTCACCGGAGGTGCCAATGTAGGCATGGTTTTTTACAACCCAGAGAACCTACTCGAGCGTTACAATGCCCCAGACACGCTAAAAGGGCAGCATACTTTTAAGCTCACCAAAGGTCACTGCCTGTATTCTGATATGGGGCGAATTTTCGCCTCGATTATTGAAGATAGCGTAGGCTGGCATGAAACCGTCAGCGGCAACAGTCATGCCTCTCACGTTGAGTCCAAATGGGGAAAGCGTGATTACCAAAATGACCGCAATGATTGGATGCAAAATGGCCAAGACGCCATGTTGGTAGAAATGGCGAAATATGGTCTGACGCAAGCCGACCTTACTGCCAACTTAAACTTGTTTAGCAAAGTAGAGGCCGACGCCGAAGGCAACATGACACTGGTAGAGGATAACAGTGCACCAGGCAGTCAAATAACCTTGCGCTTTGAAATGGATACACTGGTGATTCTACATACTTGCCCACATCCATTGAGCAAAGCCCAAGACTACCCACGTAAACCCATTGAGCTGCGTTTGGAAAAAGCAGCGCCTGTTCAAGACGACGATTACTGCAAAAACTTGCGCCCCGAGAACCAGCGCGGTTTTGCCAACAACGCCTTATATCACTTTGCAATGGAGGCCTAAGCCATGATCAAAGAAAGCCTACTTAACCCAGACGATGCTCAGCAAAAATACAAAGTCGATGCCGGTGATTATTTCATGCGCTATATCCCAGCAGGCGCCACCTTCCGCTTTGTTGATTTAGAAGGTAATCAGGCGGCAGACACTTTGTTCTACAACGCCCACAACCCAGCCGAGCGCTACAGCGCGACCGATACGATACGCGAACAAGGCAATGTCTATCTAACCGCTGGATCACAACTGCGCTCCAATGAAAATAACATCATGCTGGAAATCGTCGCTGATACCTGTGGTCGCCATGACACCTTAGGCGGCGCCTGCGCCACCGAAAGCAATACTGTGCGCTACGATCTTGAAAAACGCTGTATGCATGCCTGTCGTGATAGCTGGATGTTGGCGATAGCCGAACACCCAGAGTTTGGTTTGGATAAACGAGATATCAGCCACAACATTAACTTCTTTATGAATGTACCGGTGACACAAGCGGGTGGGTTGACGTTCGAAGATGGCATCTCGGCCCCAGGCAAGTACGTAGAAATGAAAGCCGAAATGGATCTAATTGTACTGATTTCAAACTGCCCGCAATTGAATAATCCATGTAACGGCTACAACCCAACGCCCATCAACGTATTAGTTTGGGAAGCATAATCCCCCCCTCGTTTTTAGAATTAGCCCTTTCAGTGGACGACCACTGTCATAAAAAAAGACCGGGACGACCCGGTGAAGGTTGAACTATGTTTCACACAGTCCTAATTGCCAACCGTGGCGCTATTGCTGTACGCATTATCCGAACCCTTAAACGCTTGAACATCAAAGCGATTGCTGTGTACGCAGAATCGGATGCCAACAGTCGTCACGTCAAGCTGGCTGATGAGGCCTATTCTTTGGGAGAAGGCAGCGCCAGTGATACGTATCTTAAGGTTGATAAGCTACTTGAGATCGTCAAAAAATCAGGCGCTCAAGCGGTACATCCAGGCTATGGCTTCCTTAGTGAAAACGCCAGTTTTGTGCGACGCTGTGACGCTGAAGGTATTGCTTTCATCGGCCCGACCGACGAACAAATGTTAGCGTTCGGTCTAAAACACCGTGCTCGTGAGCTCGCAGAACAGGCCAATGTGCCATTATTACCTGGCTCAGAGCTCCTTAAAGACCTCGACACTGCTTGCCAAATCGCACAACAGATTGGCTATCCTGTGATGCTAAAGAGCACGGCTGGCGGCGGAGGCATCGGCATGCACTTATGTCACAGTGAAACAGAATTAAAGGCCAATTTTGACTCGGTTAAGCGTCTTGGTGCCAACAACTTTGCCGATGATGGTGTGTTTCTTGAGAAGTTCATCGCACGTGCCCGCCACATCGAAGTGCAAGTGTTTGCAGATGGCAAAGGTCAGGCGATTGCGTTAGGCGAGCGAGACTGCTCCAGTCAACGCCGCAACCAAAAGGTCGTGGAAGAATGCCCTGCCCCAAATTTAACTGACGCGATACGCCAGCAGCTGCACAGCACGGCCGAATCACTATTGGCATCTGTGCACTATCGTAATGCTGGCACCGTCGAATTTATCTACGACATGGATACCGACTTATTCTATTTCCTAGAGGTCAATACACGCCTTCAAGTAGAGCATGGTGTCACCGAGGAAGTGTACCGCGTTGATCTAGTCGAATGGATGTTACGCCTAGCGGCACAGGAGCCAATGGATCTCTTAGCTATGCGCCAAGCTCTCACACCTAGTGGCCATGCCATCCAAGTGCGCGTCTATGCAGAAGACCCGTATAAAGACTTTCAACCAAGTCCTGGGTTGTTAAGTTATGTGGCGCTACCACCAAGCAACACCAACGATAACGTTGCAGGCCCTCGTATTCGCATCGACCATTGGGTCGAAAGTGGCATTGAAATCCCCCCCTACTTTGATCCCATGATTGCCAAAGTTATCGTCCACGACCAAGATCGTGAGCAGGCCCTAGACTTGCTCGGTCAGACGCTGGCAGAGTGTACGCTGTATGGCACCCAAACCAACCTTGATTACCTACAGCAATTATTAGCAGACGAACACCTAATCAAAGGGCAAATCAGCACACGCTACCTAAACGACTTTGACTATCAGCCAGCACGCATTGATGTCACAAGCGGCGGCACTCAAACCACTTTACAAGACTTCCCTGGTCGCCAAAATCACTGGAATGTAGGTGTGCCGCCATCTGGCCCATTTGATAACTACCATAGCCGCCTTGCCAATCGCCTATTAAATAACAGCATCGATTCGGCCACTATGGAGATCACACTACAAGGGCCAACGCTAAAGTTCAGTTATGACACAGCAATCGCGCTATCAGGCGCACATATTGATGCCAAACTTAATGCCCAGAGCTGCGCGCTAAACCAGATTATTTACGTAAAAAAGGGCCAAACACTTTCACTTGGACGGATCAAAGAAGCTGGTGCACGCACCTATCTAGCAGTGGCCGGCGGGTTTGAGTGCCCAGATTATTTAGGCTCTAAATCTACCTTCACACTGGGACAATTCGGTGGCCATAATGGCCGCGCTCTGCAGGCAGGCGATGTCCTGACAGCAGGTCAAGCGACGGCGCTAGATAGCTTTGCCAAATTACCTGACTCACTAGTACCGACATTAGGTCATAAGCACGAGTTGCGCGTCATTTACGGCCCACATGGGTGCCCTGATTTCTTTACCGATGAAGACATTGATATGTTCTTTGGGACTGGCTGGGAAGTTCACTACAACTCTAGCCGCACCGGAGTCCGCCTGATCGGTCCAAAGCCCAAATGGGCACGTAAAGATGGCGGCGAAGCGGGCCTTCACCCTTCTAATATTCATGATAACGCCTATGCGTTCGGCAGTGTCGACTTCACCGGTGACATGCCAGTTATCCTTGGCCCTGATGGCCCATCACTAGGAGGCTTTGTCTGTCCCGCAACCGTAATCAGTGCCGATCTATGGAAGCTTGGCCAGCTACGTGCGGGGGATACGGTACATTTTGTACCTGTCACACTAGACGATGCAGTCGCCTTAGAAGCCGCACAAAACAGTGCATTAGCAACGCTTGGTGACATGAATCTGACACCTTGCTCTTGTGGCATCACCTCACCGATTCTTAAAACTCTAAGCGCCGACACATTTGGCGACGACATCGTCTACCGAGCACAAGGGGATCACTTCTTATTGGTCGAGTATGGTGAGCAAATCTTGGACATTCGCTTGCGCTTTCGTGCCCATGCGCTGATGCAATGGCTAGAGCAAAACCCTTTTGCGGGAATGAAAGAGCTGACACCAGGTATCCGCTCGTTACAGATTCACTACGATAGCCAGCAGACCCGTCACACCGAGCTATTAAAGATACTGGAGTCAGCCGAGCGTACCTTAAGCCAAAAGCTGGATGCTTTAACAGTACCTTCGCGCACTGTGTACCTCCCCCTATCTTGGGACGATCAAGCCTGCCAAGAGGCGATTGATAAATACGCCCAATCCGTCCGCTCAAACGCACCTTGGTGTCCAAGCAACTTAGAGTTTATTCGTCGTATCAATGGCTTAGAAAGCATTGATCAAGTCAAAGAGATCGTCTTTAACGCAAGCTACCTAGTAATGGGGCTTGGCGATGTCTATTTAGGCGCGCCTGTCGCAACACCGATCGACCCGCGCCACCGACTGGTTACGACCAAATACAACCCAGCCCGTACTTGGACGGCTGAAAACTCAGTTGGCATTGGTGGCTCATATCTATGTGTGTACGGCATGGAAGGCCCAGGCGGATACCAGTTTGTCGGTCGTACCTTACAAATGTGGAATCGCTATCGCCAAACCAGCGCTTTTACTCAGCCATGGCTATTGCGCTTCTTTGATCAGATTCGCTTTTATGAAGTGTCTCACGACGAACTACAAGACATACGTGCGCAATTCCCACACGACAACTATCCGATTCGCATCGAAGAAAGCAGCTTCTCACTGTCTGAATATCAAGCGTTCATCAATGACAATGAGGCAGACATTGAGCACTTTAAACAATCACGTAATAAAGCATTTGCTCAAGAGCTAGAACGCTGGCATGCCAACGGCCAATTCCACTTTGACCAAGAGGAAGCCGAAAACGTAGAGATCAATGTAACCTGGAGTGAAGACGCGATTGTGGTCGATAGCCCAGTATCTGGAAGCGTATGGCAGACACAAGTCTCAGCAGGTGAGCACGTCAAAGCCGGCCAGCTGCTGGTAATTTTAGAATCGATGAAAATGGAGATTCCATTGCACGCCCCACAAGATGGCGTGGTATCGGACCTATTATTAGAGAATGGCAGTCGTGTGAATGCTGGGCAGGCCGTTGTCGTTATGGAAGAAACAAAATTGGAGGCCTTAGCATGAGTATAACTCCCCCGCTTACAGACATCCGTGATATGGGCATTGGCGCACTGCGCCAAGCCTACCTTGAGGGGGCTCTGACACCATCACAGGTAATGTCAGACATTCGCGAACGCGCTCAAGCATACCGCCAACATAATATTTGGATTCACTTGTTATCCGAAGTAGAGCAATCTGTATGGCTCGACGCTCTGGCCGACAAATCTCCCGAATCTCATCCACTCTGGGGTATTCCGTTTGCCATCAAAGACAATATTGATCTTGCCGGTATACCGACAACCGCAGGGTGCCCTGAGTTTGCATATACCCCTGATAGCTCGGCAAAAGTAGTACAGCAACTGATTGATGCTGGCGCCATCCCGGTTGGTAAAACCAACCTAGATCAGTTCGCCACGGGCCTCAATGGCACACGCTCACCTTACGGCGCCTGTCATAATGCATTTGACTTTGACTACATCAGCGGCGGCTCAAGCTCCGGCTCGGCCGTTGCTGTTGCACTGGGCTTATCAAGCTTCAGCCTCGGCACCGATACCGCTGGCTCTGGTCGAGTACCTGCCTGCTTTAATAACCTAGTAGGTGTCAAACCAAGCATCGGTCTACTTTCGGCAACAGGGCTCGTGCCCGCTTGTCGAAGCCTAGATTGCATCACCATTTTTGCTTACAACACAGATGATGCCAATATCGCTCTCGCTACGGCGGAAGGCTTTGATGCCTCAGATGGTTACAGCCGTACCAATCCATATAGCAATCAAGCGCGCCAGTATGGTCTGCGCACTGGCAACGTTAAAATAGGCGTCATCCCTACGTCGCAATTGAAATTTTTTGGCGATCATGACTATGAAACGGCTTACCATGACACCCTCAACAAATTAACAGCACAAGGGTTTGAGCTATATGAGATTGACTATACTCCGTTTGATGAAGTCGCCAAGCTGTTATACGAAGGTCCTTGGGTAGCCGAGCGTTATATTGCCACCCAACCACTGATCGACGATCATCCTGAAGCCATTTTTCCAGTCGTGCGGGACATTATAGAACCTGGATCGAAGCCTGCCGCGACCGCTCTTTTTCGGGCTCAATATCGTCTTAATACTCTAAAGCAAACGTGTCTAGAGCAAATGGCCACGGTCGACTGCCTGTTAACGCCTACAGCAGGGAAGCATTTTACGATCGCAGAGATGCTTGAAAAGCCTATTCAACACAACAGTGAGCTGGGTTATTACACCAACTTTATGAACCTATTGGACCTTGCGTCCATCGCCGTACCGACACAAATTACAGACGGCGGTAGACCCTTTGGTGTTACCTTAGTTGGGCAAACGTTTAGTGATCGCAAACTGCTCTCGATCGCTAATCGCATCCAACAAATATTGCCGCTACCAAAAGGTGCTTTAGCAGCACCGGCAGCGCCCCAAAATCACGCCCCGATCAGTGCACCAGAGACCATTGACGTAGTGGTATGCGGGGCTCACTTAAGCGGTCAACCACTGAACTGGCAACTGACCGAACGTGGTGCGCAATTAAAACAAACCACCTATACCGAGGCGACTTATCAACTGTTTGCCTTAGCGGGTGGCCCACCATTACGCCCTGGGATGAAATACGCTCCACAACAGGGTGGCGCCATTGCTGTAGAAGTCTGGTCTGTTCCAACTAAAGAATTCGGCACATTTGTAGCCAACATCCCTGCGCCACTTGGCATCGGTAAAATCAAACTAGTAGACGGAGAAATGGTTAGTGGCTTTATAGCCGAAGAATATGGCCTCGAAGGCGCTCAAGACATCACCCACTTTGGTGGCTGGTTGAAATACTTAGATACCCTGAGTGACTCTACAACACAATAAAGGAGCAAGGTCGAGCTTGTAAACATGTAGGCGCTAAAGCCCAGTCTGAGAACTGGGCTTTTTTTTGCTTACGCGGGCCGAAACTCGCTCTTGTTTTGCCAGAGGTTGGCGGCGCTGTTATGAGCGATCTGATACGCCCAGTCAGCGACCGCCAATGACTTATCAGCGTCGCACTCGACGTAGCTTGCCAACTGCTCCGTAATCAGCTGACCATGATGCGCAAGATTGGTTTGCTCCCACTTGTACTTATTCTCATAGCTCGCCAGATAATCCCGCTTACTGTTATTACAGCCGCGATCGGCCAAGACAAAATTGTGCCCAAGATCAAAGGTGTATTTAGCGAACGGAATAAAGTGATCCACTTCGGCGTGCTCATTAAGCGTTTTACCGCAGTAGAAACAAGTGTTTTTCTGTAGTTCTTGTAACAAAGGTTTGGCGTACGCCAGCGCTTTACGGTCTTGCCCAAATAAGAACTCAGGTAAGTTTGCTTGGGCGCCAACAAGATATTGGTTGTGCTTAAACGAGATAATCTTATCGATCCAAGCGGCTCGTGCCAGATAAGTGATCAAGTGGTAAAACTCACGAAAGTAACCCGCGACCCCCGCCTTTAATTCGATATGCTGTTGGCCTTTATCGTGTGGGTATAAAAAGCACTCTTCTTGCTTTGCCAAGATCTGCAAGCGCCACAGCGGCCCTTCTTTTAGGGCGTCCTTAGCAACCTTGTGTACGGCTTTATAATGCGGGCTTTTGTAGAGCTGATTGATGTTGTAAAGCCCCGTGGCTTGAATGCTTTGAACCGCAGAGATGATCTTAATTTGCTTCTTAGAGTTGCTGTTTTGATGCAGTTGCTGTGGCTGCGCAGCACCGCCAAACGGCCGTGCTTGGTTCCAATACAGGCGCAGCATCTTATCGGCTAAGAGATCCAATGAGATCGGCAACTTGCCATTCACTGTGACATTAGGGCTCTCAACACAGACATCTGCGATAGCATGCAGTAGCGCGTACTTATAGGTCGCCGAGAAGTCGCCCTCGACCAGCATGCGCTGGACATAGTTAATAAAATCTATTGCACTATTCATTGAGCTACACTTGTTTCCTTACGATCACATTGAGCCACTTTTCCGCGCTACGATCTACGCGTTGATCGCCCGTGACCCACATCTCACACACCTCAAAATCGGCTAGATAAGCAGTGATAGTCTGCTCGGTCTGATCGCAGAAAAAGCGCCCGTCTTTGACACGCTCCTGATCGCCGTACTTAAACGACATATAGATCACACCTTGGGCCGCCAGCGCTCGCGCCAAGCGCTGCATCACATCGCCAAGCTCAGCCTTTGGCACATGCAACAGACTCGCACAACACCAGATCGCATCGTACTGCGCCTGCGCGGTGAAACCTTGAAACGTATCCACCGCAACCTGCACACCCGAATACTCACTGGCAAGTGCCGCAAGCTCGGGACTGGCATCAAATGCCGCCACCCTAAAACTCAACGACTGGAAAAACTTCGCATCCCGACCACTGCCACAGCCTGCATCCAGCAGCGAACACTCAGCTGAAAGATACGGCACAAAGCGCTCATACAAGGCCGACATATCGACTGCTTGCGTACTTTCAGCAAATGACTCAGCGTGATCTGCGTAGTATTGTTGAGTGCTGTGTGTGACGTCCATGTGGTTAACCTTAAAAAGATTTTTACATTATAAAATTCTACAAAATCACTTTGGATAATTTTAAATATCAAATAACAATAAAATTAAAGACACCAATTCTCCTAAATCCCGACCATTCTTTGAACGCTCTGAGTCCAAGATGTCTTGAACGCGATGTCTCCGGCATAAAGCTTGTATAATTCAAGCTCATCTTTTCGACGCTGAAGCATTACGTCTTTTAAGATCTTTTCAAAGGCCAGTTCTCTATTGTGCGGGTCAGGGTTATTTTTGTATTTTGTCTCAAAGTCTTTATGGCTTCTAACACTTTCAGCAATGTTCACAAACTTCACTCTCTGCTCTTCAGGCGTAGCACTCCAACCCTGGAACCAGCGCTCATTAAAGGTTTTGACGATTTCATCAAGGAAATCTGTTTCCTTTTCTCCACCATGCGAACCACGAGGATTAGGATTCTGCGGATCAAGTTCTGCTTCTTCGTCATCTAGTTCAATGGTGTGGTTAAGCTTTACGCGCTGTAGACCATAAGTTGTTAAGTCTACCGACTCTAGAAGAGCGTCGATTGCATCACTATCTGGATCATCAACTTTCAGCTTAGGAATTAGGAATTTCAGGAACCAGAACAGCTTCTCCCACACCACCATTTCAAATGGCATGATGGAAGCCATCTGTCCATAGATCTTCACAAACTGCTTAGCCTTGATCTTGAAATCGACTTTATCATCGTGCTCAAAGCCCAGTTCATGTGTAAACCGTGCAGCGGCCATATCAATGATTGCGCTGATTTGCTCCCCTTCCTCGTTATTAAAGAAGCGTGTTACGAAGTCCTCGACTTCTTGCCATTCATAAACCCCAGCGTCATCTAGCTCATCTTTTAAGTCGTGCAGCACATTGATATCGGTTGCTTGAGACAAGGAGGTAGAGGTATAGAAATCTTGAAAAGCTTTCTGAATATCCTCAACAGAGTTGAAGAAATCCAACACAAATAGGTCCTCTGTTTTCTTAGCTAGCTTTGGAGCGCTTCGGTTAAGGCGAGATAATGTCTGAACACACAGAACGCTAGTAAGCTTTTTATCTACGTACATCGAACATAGCTTGGGCTGGTCAAAGCCCGTCAGATATTTGTTAGCGACAACTAACAGTCGATATTCATCAGTATCAAACTTGTCCTTAGTATCACTTTCAGAGAAGCCATTCAGCTCAGCTTCGGTATGCTCAATACCATCGACTTTCTTCGTACCCGAGAACGCAATCAACACCTTGAAAGGATTCCCCTGAGCTTCAAGAATCTCTTTGATTGCTTTGTAGTATCGAATCGCTGACTCGATACTTTGAGTAACCACCATTCCCTTCCCTTTGCCTTTTAACTTTTTAGCGTTAACAACCTGGGGAATGAAGTGCTCTAACATTATCTCAGCTTTAGTGCTGATCGTTTGTTGACTGCCCTCAACATAAGCCCTTAATTTTTTCTGGGCTTTTTTAGTATCGAATTCTGGGTTTTCAGTGATTGATTTTTCAATCTCGTAATAGCTTTTGTAGGTGGTGTAATTAGACAGCACATCTAGAATGAAGCCTTCTTCGATGGCTTGCTTCATAGAGTAAAGATGGAATGGTTTGAATGTACCGTCTTCTTGTTTCTCACCAAACTTTTCTAAAGTCGTATTTTTCGGCGTCGCAGTGAAAGCAAAGTAAGAGGCATTACCTCTCATCTTTCTACCTTTCATTGCTTGCAAGATTTTCTCTTGTGCATCTTCTGGCTCTTCCTCATTAATATTCCCCATTGCCTGGTTCATATTGTCATGGGCTTTACCAGATTGAGAGCTATGGGCCTCATCAATAATGACAGCAAAGCGCTTATCGCTAAGGTCTTCAATACCATCCACAATGACAGGGAATTTCTGGATCGTCGTGATGATAATTTTTTTACCATTCTCCAGAGCCGATTTAAGTTCAGAAGATTTACTCGCATGAGTAACGATATTTTTAACTTCTGAAAACTCTCGGATATTGTCTCGAAGTTGCTTATCCAGTAGACGTCTGTCAGTTACGACAATGACAGAATCAACAAGAGGCTGCTCTAACCCCTTACCACCAGAGACATCAAGTGATGCAGGGTAGGTCTCTATTAATTGATACGCAGCCCACGTAATGGAATTCGACTTACCTGAGCCTGCGGAATGCTGAATTAGGTAGGTTTGGCCAACACCATTAGTTGATACATGATTTACCAGCTTTCGAACAACATCAAGTTGATGATAACGAGGGAAGAACAAGGTGCGTTTCGCCAGAGGGTCTTTACTCGTACCATCTAAACGGACAAAGTGCTGAATGATATTCGCCAAACTTTCTTTCGTGAAAATCTCTTCCCACAAATAAGCAGTCTTATGCCCATTTGGATTTGGCGGGTTTCCTTGCCCTAAGTTATGGCCTTTATTGAATGGAAGGAAGAAAGTGTTTTGACCCGCTAATTTTGTGGTCATATACACTTCGTCTGTATCGACGGCCATATGCACCAAACAGCGACCAAACGAAAGAAGCGGCTGATTAGCATCTCGGTCTTCTTTGTACTGTTTCTGCCCGTGATAACGCGCTGTTTGTCCTGTCCAAGCATTTTTAAGCTCTAAGGTTATCAACGCTATACCGTTGATAAACAGCACCATATCGATCTCTTGAAGAGGGTTAAGTTGAGAATAGCGAACCTGCCTTGTACAGCTGAAAATATTCTCCTCAAAGTTCTGTTTTACCTTATCACTACTGCTCACCAGTGGTGCAGGAAACATCAATGAGAAGTGAGCGTCATCGACACTCAGTCCTTTTTTCAGCATATACAAAATACCATTCTTTTTGATCATACGATCAAAACGCTCAAGTAATTTACGCTGCCAGTCTACAGGGTTATTTTTTTTAAGCTTATTCAATTCGGCTTCATGAGTGTTTTCTAGAAACATCCAAAAGTACTTCTCATCAATAGCATATTGCATACTGAAGTCTTGAGGTCTGCCTGACTTGTAGAAGCGGTTATGAAGATCTTTTAATGGTGCTTGAACGCTGTCCATCTGCTCCTCTAAGCACGAACCAGTCAATGCTTTTTCAATAGTAGCTTCGAATGCCTGCTCATTAGTGCGACTAACCATTTCTCAAAATTCCTTCTTCATAATGTGTATCTAAGACAGCTAACATCTCTTCACAATGAGTTTCTACATCATCTGCTTTCCAGTCTCCACCATCTTTCATCTTCTCGAAGATGCGCTTGGACTTTAATGAGTCGTATCTGTCTTTTTTCATAAACTCGGCTCGTTTTACACTTTCAGGCTTATCACTGTAAGAAGAGTTTTCTCCTGGACTTAGTAGCACTAAGTTACCGAAATTATGTAAATGCTGCGAAGCCAGTTTACTGTGATTCTGTGGATGAATGTGTTCAACAGAGTTTTTTGAGGTTATGCGAAATAGTTTAAATTTCTTCTGATGCTCTGTGCTAAGGCTAAACTCAGATTGCTTAAGTTGTTTCCAAAGTAGATATTCCAGCTTTTGAAACCAATAATGTTCAAATGATGTACTCATAGGCTTATAAAAATAGGAGCGCTTAACTTGCCACGTTGTCGTCAAAGGCTCGACATTTTTAGCCAACAAGAAGCTTGCATGTATTTGGGTAACCTCAGACAAAGACATGCAATTATCGATACCTTCAAGAAGGCTCAGAGCGGCACTTTCATCGGAAATGTTTTCAGCCAATAGACGAGAAATAAAAGGCGTTAACCAATACTGAGCGCTCCGATCACCTGTAAAGTTCCGCACGCTTTGAAGCAGCACTAAAGCACTTAGTTCTTTTTGAGAGCGGTTTATACGATCCTTACCTTTCGTTTGGCTTGTTAAAGCAAGCTGTGTTTGTGTTGAATTATCTGGCTCAACCCACTTAATCACCCAACGATCAAACTGATACCGGACTTGCCAAAGCATCTTGATAAAACCAGTTATCGTTTCTTCGTCCGATTGCACTAACGGCTCAAAAATCTCTAGAAGACGATCACTGTGCAGTCGAGGCTCAATATCCCCTCCACCATTCAAAGCAAGATACACTCGATAGGCATGGATGAGTAAGAGAGGAAACTTAATAATGGACTGACAATAAACGGTCTCAACATCTAAATCATATGTTTCAAATGAACTACTATCTGCCGTTGAAACTTTTTCTTCTTCCATCAGCCCCGATGCAAGCTCAGCGATACTTAATCCTTTTCGCCTCTGAGTACTATTAGGCTCCTCATTGGCGACTTCAAATCTAAGCAGCTCATTGTTAAAGCTCGCCAGATCAGACGGTGAAATTCTAGCCCAATCACCCTTTTTAAAGACTTTCTGAACATTCCGCTCGAAGTAGCTTTCAAGATGCTCACACGCTAACCACATGGCATCGTATTGAGCTTTGTTAGCTGTAATCTTTTTGAATAGTTTTGCTTTCAGAATATCCGTTTGCTCTAACTGGATACCAGAGGTATTCATTGTCGCGAATAAACGATTTAGATCTATGCCTAGCGGCACAATGTTGTTGACCCACTGAACGTTACTATAAAGATAATCCCCAAACTCACTGATCGTTGGCTCATCGCAATCCCCATCATTATCAATGATCTCTTGGACTGCCTCCTTAAGTACTACCAAAGCTTTCTTTATTTGGCTTAAATAAGGGTTATTTTCAATCTCATAACCAGAAGGCTCCTGAAATCCATCTAATTTAGCGTAAGCCCCAAGTAGTTGCTGCACTTGGTCTCTCACTGTAAATTGAAGTCGAGGCTTATTTCCGTAAGTAGCTAGGCTAGACAGCTTTGTTTTTACCCCAGCTTGTTTAAACGCAATCGTCATCAACATCAAGGTCGTTGTACGTTGCTGTCCATCAATAAGCTCATAAACCTTATCGCCATTCTGATTTAGTTCGGAGGACAGAATCGTTCCGATAAAGTAATTCGGCTCCTTAAGCTTGCAAGCAGTTTTAATGTCATTAAACAGATCCAGCACATCTATATCGCTCCACACGTATGGCCGTTGATAACTTGGAATAGTGAACTGATAATCTTTATCAAAAATGGTCTGTAGCGTTAGCAGCTCTGTTCTGACTTTAGATTGGGAAAAGCTATTCTTAGGCATGATCAGCATCAGCTCCTAGTTGAAGCAGGTGAAGACTGAGCTTTTCACCAAAGTCACTTGCGAAATCAGCTTCCTGGATATTGAGTGTGAAGTATCTGTTTACCGCTTTCACAAAGCGTTTCTTCACGCCGTTCGTGTCATCCGCAGCTAGTCCATTAGGGTCTACTTTAAGCTCGAAGCTATCTAACTTTTCAAATAGCTCTTGAGTGGTATAACTCAGCGCAATCCAATCCAAAATTGGAGTTTCTTGAACAAAACTAGGAACAGAATTTTCTTTAACAGCGGTAGGGTTTTTAACTCGACGGGAGTAAACGACTCGGAATAGCTTTTGAGCAGCGATCAATAGCTGCTTATCGCCAAACTGACTGATATAGGTTAGCAAACAGGCGTCATATAGCTGCTTTAGATAATCGCATCCGTCTAGTTGGCAGATCAGCTCTCTGTAAAAATGCTCATAGGCATTTAGGTCCGCTGCTGCTCGGTCTTTATCTATTTTTAAGTAACGCTTGCGAAGGGATTCAAAGTAACGCAGATAGTGGATGGTATTCACGCCACTATTAAGCGGCTGGCGTAGCTCGTAACCCACTTGAGACTGCACCAAGCTTTCACCGCCGTAATCAGAGATCGTTCGAGCAATACGACCATAAGCAATGTCATCTCCCTTACCTGTCGCATCAGCCAACTCAGATACAATCGTTTGTCGAATTTTATTGGCTTGATTATGCAGCGGGTATTGGCGGAATCTTAGATTTTGCCAATACCGACCGCGCAAGACCGTATCAACTACTGGAGTAAGATTACCTAAAGACTCCCAAAGCAGAGCGAAGCGATTGACAGCGGTTTTATCGTTTTCATCAACAGCCCTTAAATGATGAGCTTTAATGATATCGGGGCCTTTTAAGCGCACTCCACCGGTGTTTTGAGTCTCAAAAAAGTTATACGCCTCATCTTCTGAGTCCGTGACAACTAGACTTAGATTGATCTTTGAAAGCTCTACCCCCTGAAGAAGGGCTGCATTCTTCATAAGCCATTTCAGGTTATGCTTAATTTGCTGCTGGCTTTCCGGTGATTCAAAGCGTAATGATAGATCTTGATACAGTTCCAATACATAAGCGACCAATATCAAGGTCGTCAGGCGCTGCTGGCCATCGATGATATTCAATACTTCATCTTTCTGATGAAGAATGATGCTACCTAAGTAGAAATCACACTGCTGGTCATCTGGCTTATTTAGGAGCTCTCTACGATGCACACTCAAGTCATTCAACAGGCGCTTGATTTGTGATTCTGTCCAACAATAAGGACGCTGATACTCGGGGATCGATAACGCCCCGATGATCTCATTACCAATACTGCTAACGATCGGCTCGATGCTCGAAGCACTATCATTAGTCAAACACTTTGAAATCAGCTGCTCTGCGTTACAGGTCGCGACTTGAACTGACATCCCTTTACTCCCTTTCCTTGGCAGTGGTTACTTAAAGTAGCCACTGCCTAAACACTCAACAAAAACACAGCCAAATAAAAATTAGTGTTTTCAACTAACTTGAATACTTAAGTAGCGTCCTACTCATCGATCATCTCTGGTGTGATCTTAATCTTTCCAGTCACAGCACTATTGATAAGAGTAGTTTTATATTCTTTTAGCTTTTCGATTTGTTTATTTTGTATATCAACCGCTTCTTTCACCTCTAACTCAATTCCATAACAGTATTTATTTATTTTTATTTGCTCATCGATAGGAATTCTAAACAAAAGCAGATTAGATATTTTCAACAAGGAAATTCTTCTTAATGCTGAACCACTTAACACAGCATCAGTTTGCTGCTTTATATGCTCGGATCTAAGAAGAAAATTCAAATACTCTAAATCAAAAACCTCCTTCTTCGCGCGAACAATCACAAGTGAAGAAGCAATAACAAAACTGTCTTCAAAATCAACAATCGCAGTACGACCAACGGTCCCATCCTTACTAAATAAAATATCTCCTTTAATAGGCGAACAACCAGTTTTTACAAGATATTTATAACAAGACTGTGATGTATATATACAGTTTTTTAAATCAATATTGCCATGTTCATCAACATTAACTGTTGAAACGAATGGATGCTTTTCTTCACTTAAATCTGGTGAGATATGAGCACCATCAGTAATTTTTCTGGTTCCCATCTTCAATCGCATTACATTCCAATGCTCTGGAATCTTGCCAATCCAATCCACACCGGAATCTTTCATCGGCATATTCGGATCAAGTCCTTGGGTTACGGCCTGTTGGATGATGATCTGCTTACGCTCTTTCAGCAGACTAATTTGCTGCTCTTTTATGGCGATAGCTTCGTCAATTTGAGCTGTTTTCTTGTCGAGAAAATTGGCGATTAAAGTTTGTTCATTAATCGGAGGCACTATTCCGACAATGTCAAAAAAGTCATCCGTATAAAGTCTTAGTCGACTTTCTATAACGCCGGTGGATCTTCTTTTAAATTCTGCCTTGTAAAGCTCTGTTCTTAAGAGATAGTGATAAAAGCGATCAATGCATTCACTTCCAAATCTATAAATACCGTAAGCAGGACTCGTGATTCCATCAAAGGGAGAAACACCTAAACTGCCGTTCCAAGCCAGCATTATGTTACTAACTAAATCCCCCTTCTTAACCCTTTTGTAACCTTCAAGAGATTCAGCATTTGTTAATAAATCACCATCATTAATTTTGTCTGATTTTCTTGTCACGCCAGTGTATTGAGATACAGAAAGAAGGCAATCTTCACCATTTTCACTTCTTTCATTAACTTCACTTATAAGAAACTTAAAGCGCTTTAGTTCCCAGCTTACAGGGATAGACTGCAACCATGAAATACCTGTCACTTTATATGATTCATATGAAGATGATTCAGAACTAGTCAACATAAAGTATTTACCCCTGAACCTTTTCAATTGATACACCCAAAATCTGGGCAATCAGGCCTTCGGCTTTTTGTTCAAGATCGATGATGTCTTTTGCCACAGCATCTAATGAGCGCAGTGGTTTATGGCGATAGAAGTACTTATTAAAGCTGATTTCATAGCCGATCTTAATGCTATCGAAGTTAAGCCAAGCTTCTTCCACATGAGGTTTCACTTCATCTAAGAAGTACTGATAAATACTGTCTTTTAGAGGGATGGATTCGCTATCACGCAGGTCCGAATTAGGCTCATAAGTAATATACTCATCTGCTTTAGCACCAGGATAGAAACCGAAGTGTGGTAGGTCTGATTCTTGGCAGTCGTAGCGCTCTAGCAAGCCCTGTAACTTGTCTTGCTTAAGTTTAACGACTTGCTTGATTACCTTAACCGCAGACTCGTCATACCAGCTGACAGAATTAAGAATTAGCTTCTTCTCAGGTGCAGACAGTTTGATACCTTGAGCTTTTAGTGTTTTATCCACTAACACTTTAAATGCATTGAAATCGTCAAACTCTTCCTGACCGATTTCAGCCATCAGCATTTGTGCCGTTTCCAAGACGTTTTTAAACGCTAGCCACGTTTTCACATCCAGAAGCTTAGCCTTATTCTTCGCATTTAAGCTAATATCATTGTCATCGCACCATTGAGCGATGTCTTTGTCGATGGATTTTAAGAAGCTTTTCTTTTGGTCACTACCGTGGCCTGTCTTGTCGTAAACCGCATCGCCATATTCTGAATAAAGGTAAGACATTACTTCACTCAAACCTTTATCAAAGCGCAACGTTTCTACGGCCTCTGCTGTGAACTTAGCCTTACGTCGATCAGGACGCTCTACGGTGACCTTGTGGTAGCCAAAGTCTTCATTCGCAAACAGCTTACTCGCAATACCAATCGGATCGCCCATGCCTTCTGGAGCATTAGAGTCTAGTTTACGCTCGACTTCTAAGAATGATAAGTGGGTTTCGGTGATCTCTGTAATATCTTCTGGAGAGAATTCACAGTTTTTATTACCCAAGTTCTTACGCAGTTTACGATAAAGCAAACTTGCATCGATTAGCTGTACTTGGCCTTTTCGTGAGGCTGGTTTGTTATTACTTAGCAGCCAAATATAGGTGGTGATACCAGTGTTGTAGAAAAGGTTGTTCGGTAGTTGAACAATCGTGTCCAACATATCGTTTTCAATGATGTAACGACGAATATTACTTTCACCACTGCCGGCATCACCGGTAAACAGGGACGAACCATTGTGAACCGATGCAATACGGCTTCCCATAGGACTCACTGCGGTATCTTTCATCTTGCTGACCATTTCCATTAGGAACAGCAATTGGCCATCACTGGAACGTGGAGTTGCGTCTAGGGTTTCAACATTGCCCCAGTAATCTTTTAAGTTCACCTTGAAGCGAGGATCGATGACATCCCCATCTTCTTTGATGAACTTCTGCTCTGATGACCAGCTCTTACCGTATGGCGGGTTAGAAAGCATGAAGTCAAAGCGTGTTGCTGCGAAATCATCTGTTGATAGCGTTGAACCTACCTTGATGTTTTCAGGGTTATTCCCCTTGATCATCATATCTGATTTACAGATAGCGTAGGTTTCATCGTTGATCTCTTTACCGTAAAGGTAGATATCACGATTATCACCAAGGCTTGGGTATTTCTCATCGATGAATTTTTGCGATTCGGTCAACATACCACCGCTACCACAGGCAGGGTCGTATACCGTCATCGTCAGTGGTAGTTGGTCTTTTACCGGATCAAATACCAGGTGCGTCATCAATTCGATAACTTCACGAGGTGTAAAGTGCTCACCGGCTTCTTCGTTGTTTTCTTCGTTGAACTTACGAATCAGTTCCTCGAACACATAACCCATACCAAGATTCGTTAGCGGAGGAAGTGCGTACCCATCAGGATCAAACGCAGGTTCAGGGGTTAGGTTGATCTTAGGAGAAATAAACTTCTCAACTACGTCCAACAACACTTGTTTGGAAGCCATATGACGAATCTGCGCTTTAAGGTTGAAGCACTCGATAATCTCTTTAACGTTATCGCTGAATCCCAGCAGATATTCCTCAAAGTTAGCTAACAGAATTTGTTGGTTGTTTGTGGCTGTGTTGAAAAGCGATTTCAATGTCCACTTGGAGGTGTTGTAGAATACATAACCACTCGCCTCTTTTAATGGCGCATCGTCTAGCTCCGTTGCTTGCATTTCTTCCTGTTGGAACCTTACCTCTTCAAGTACCGCTTCTTTTGAGGGCTCTAACAAGGTATCCAGACGGCGCAACACCACCATTGGCAGGATTACATCACGATACTTACCGCGTACATAGACATCACGTAAACAGTCGTCTGCGATGTTCCAAATAAAAGAGATAAGCTTGTTATGTACACTATGATCCATGAGTGATTTCCAGAATATAAGTAAATTTTCTAATATGTATTTTGTTCAGTAAGGCTTAAGCTTTGAGCCTTACTTGCTGCCTGACTAAGTAAAAGAGGCCTTGTTCTAAATCACCTAAAGTCAGCTCTAAATTGAGTTGCTGTTGTAATTGTCTAAGCATACTTAAAAATAAAACATAGCCTTTTGGGTTTAGGGCTATCCCCAGTCCCTGACAAAAGACATCATCGAGCACCACAAATCGCTCGGGGTCTAAGAACCTAAGGTGTTTGCTAGCAAATGATACGCCCAAACCTTTAATAGATGCCCCATGATATATGGCTTGCTCATCATTTAAAGCCTCAACTAATGAAAGCCATACTTTTAATACATTTGATAAATTCGAACCATGATGTCGTTTCAGGTTAGCCCAAACACGTAACCCTCTTCCCCACTCGCAAACAGTGTTCGAGAACTGCAAATAATCGTCTTTAGATGAATCAGCGCCCAGGCTAGCACCTTGAGCTTTAGCCTCATCGTCCAGTCTTGAGGTGATCAAGCTAAGCTCAAACGCAGCCCTTAAAGCAGACGCTGTAAATACAGTACTTGATACTTGGAAGAAGGTCAGTGGAGTTGTACTGCTTGAGAGATCGGAATGCGTGAGAAACCGACCATGCTCATCGATAAATGGGACCTCTACATCATGAGCAATTAATAAGGCTTGATGGTCTGGATTAGATACATCAATTTCAAGCCACTTATCTCTCTCGATATCACCTAACGTGTCTTGAGTAAAATGATCTTTTAAAACGGATGTGGATATTTTATAAACCAAAGAAACACTTGTCATGTCTGTTAAATTTAACCTGTAATTTACCATACGCCTCAAGCAGATGCGCCCTATTGTTGGGCATGTCCAAAAATTTCTTTTGCCCTTTTAACGGATACTTTAGAGTGCTATCAACCACTTAACAAAAAAGGACTCCCCCATGCCATTAATGCAGTTTCATTTGATCGAAGGTCGCTCACCAGAGCAGTTACAACAGTTACTCGACACCGCTCACGATGCGATGGTGGAGGCGTTTGGTGTGCCTTACCGTGATCGTTATCAGGCAGTGACGCAGCATAAACAAGGCGAGTTGATTTTGCAGGATACTGGGCTTGGCTATGAGCGCAGCAATGATGTGGTGTTGCTGAGCGTGGTATCGCGCCCCCGCTCGCAGGAGCAGAAGCTTAAGCTGTATCAGATGATGTCGGATAAGCTGCATGAGCAATGCGGCCTCGCCAAAGATGACTTGATGATTTCACTGGTGGAAAACAGCGATTCCGATTGGTCGTTTGGGCAAGGTAAAGCAGAGTTTATCACTGGCGACCTATAGGTTTTCTCATTAATTTCAGTTACAAAAAAGCCACTCTAGGAGTGGCTTTTGGTGAAGTATTGCTTCGCAATGATGGTTATTTCGCTTTTTTGAGTCGCTTCAAAATAAACGGTGCTACCATGGCGATCAGGGTTGCGACCGCTAAAGTAATGGTGATCGGGCCGTTAAACAGAATCCCCCAGTCACCACCACTGATTGAGAGCGCACGGCGTAGGTTTTGCTCCAGTACCGCGCCCAATACCAAGCCTAAGATCACAGGTGCTAGTGAGAAGCCTAACTTTCTCAAGATAAAAGCAAACACGCCCAATACCACCATGAAGTACAGATCAAAGCTGTCGCCATGGATCGAGTAGATACCGATAAACGTTAGCATCACGATGATAGGCACTAAGTAAGATTGCTTAATCGATAACAAACGAACGAACATGCCGATCAACGGTAAGTTCATCACCAACAGAGCAAGGTTACCGACAAACATCGAAGCGATCAGACCCCACGCGATCTGTGGCTGTTGTTCAAATAGCAACGGACCGGGCGTGATGTTAAACATCAACAGTGCGCCCAACAAGATCGCAGTCGTGCCGCTGCCGGGAATACCGAGTGTCAGCATGGGTAACATTGAGCCTGCAGCAGAAGCATTGTTAGCTGCTTCTGGTGCTGCAAGACCGCGGATATCACCTTTACCAAACTGGTCGTCTTTGCCTTCTGCAAAGCGTTTCTCTGTTCCGTAGGCTACTGCACTACCAATCGAAGCGCCGGTGCCTGGCAATACCCCGATGATGAAGCCGATCAAGGTCGAGCGCAGCACCACCCATTTAACCGCAACGATATCGCTCATTGAGATAAAGCTTTTGCCCACGGGTGTCATCTTCATATCGTTACGCAACCAGCTTTCAAGTAGCACTAAGACTTCACTGATGGCAAACATACCGATCACGACGACCAAGAAATCTACGCCGTCGAAGAAGTTCGGAATGTCCATGGTGTAGCGTAAAACGCCAGTGCCTGGGTCGATACCCACGGTCGCTAACAGCAAGCCAATCACTACGCCAATGGTGGTTTTTAGAGGACGACTGCCAACCATCGTGGCAAGACACGTGAAAGCAAAGGTCATTAACCAAACGAATTCACTCGGGCCAAATTTCACCGCAAGGTCGCTGAGTAGCGGCGCAAATAGCACGATTAAAATCAGCGCGCCCATGCTACCGAAAAAGGACGACACCGCGGATAAGGCAAGCGCTCGGCCGCCCTCGCCCTTTTGCGCCATCGGATAACCATCTAAGGTGGTCATGATCGCACCAGCGTCACCAGGGACGTTAAGCAAGATACTTGAAATACGGCCGCCGTATTCCGCGCCATAATAGACACCCGCCAGCAAAATCAAAGCCGACTCAGGTGGAAAACCCATGGCGTAAGCCAATGGCAACAAAATCGCGACACCGTTAATCGGCCCGATCCCCGGCAGTGAGCCGATCAATGTACCGACAAAACAACCGATCAACACCAGAGCTAAGTTCATCGGCGCGAGGGCGACCGAAAAGCCCGTCGCTAAAAAGTCGAGCGTTTCCATATTACCCTCCGAACAACATACCAGTCGGTACGTTAAGTTGTAGTAAATGTTTCATCAGGAAGTAGCTCACCACACTCAATGCGACTGAGTAGATCACCGCGCGCTTGGTGCTTTCGCCAAACAAGATACAAAACACTGTGCCGACGATGGCGGTAGAGATGATGAAACCCGCTTTTTCAAACAAAAATGCATAGCCTGTCATCAAGGCCACGCCGCTTAGCAATTTGACCAGCACCGCAGCGGTCGGCGCCCATTTGTTTTCACTTGGCTTAAGCAACAGCCACACAGAACACAAGGCTAAGATGGCCGATAAAATGAGAGGAAAGGCTTTTGGCCCAAGAGGCTCGTACTGAAATGGCACTTCAAAATGATAAGCTGTCCAGGCAAGAAGCCCGGACAGTCCTAACAGAGCGCCAGCAAAAAGGCGATCAAACATAACGTGTCCCATTACTGAATTAGACCAGCGGTTTTCGCTAACTCACGCATGTCTTGAACACGTCCTTTGACGTACTCATCCAAGGATGCGCCATGCATGTAAAACGGCATCAAACCTTTTTCAGCAACGGTTTGCTTAAAGCCTTCTGTTTTGTAGGCTTCGGCAAACTTGTTTGACCAGTATTCGTAGGCCTCATCAGATACTTTTGGCCCCAAGTAGTAGCCACGCACAATGGTCCACTCGGCGTTGTAACCTTGCTCGTGTGCGGTCGGGATATCCGCAAACTCACCTTCAAGGCGCTCTGGCGCCATCACTGCTAATACGCGTACTTTACCTGCGTCTAGCTGGCCTTTCATTTCGCCGATATCACCTGGGTATACTTTGATGTGGTTGCCCATTAGTGCGGCAATGGCTTCACCACCACCTTCGTATGCGACATAACGCATTTTCTTTGGATCAACGCCAGAGGCTTTCATCAACAGCGCCGCTTTCATCCAGTCTTGGCTGCCAACACCACCGCCCGCACCCAAGACAAAGCTTGAAGGGTCTTTTTGGATGTCAGTTACCAGTTCTTCAAGGGTTTGCCATGGGGCATCGGATTTCACCATGATGGCGCCGTAGTCAACGCCTGCCGTGCCGACCCAACGAGCGTCGTTTTCGTCAAGACCTTTACCAAACTTACCTTGCGCCAAATTCAATAGTGAGCCTGAGCTGAACGCCACCAATGAGTCGCCATCATCTGGGTTAACTTTGTTGATATGGTTATAGGCTACTGCGCCCACACCACCTGGCATAAATTTCACCGCCATTGGGGCGTCTAGAAGATTGGCGCGTTCAAAGCCAGTCGATACCACACGACAGGTCAGATCAAAGCCACCGCCAGGTTTTGCAGGTGCGATACAGGTAGGTTTGTCAGCTTCGTAAGCGGAGGCAGCAGATGCCATGCCGATCAAAGAGAATGCTAGTAAGGTTTTTTTCAACGTCTTCATTACCAAAGCTCCAATTTTGTTGTTATTGTTCTGCGCTTGCGTACGCAGTTGCGTAAAAGTAAGCATTGAACCTGACAACAAACTGACAGCGTCAGAAAAAATAATAAGAGTAAACTTATGCGCGTTTTATTGACGGAAGATAACCAAGAGCTCGCGCGCTCTATTAAGCACTATTTTAAAGACAATGGTCATGCCATTGATTGGGTAGATAGCGCCGAAAAAGCCGCTACGATCTTACATCACGACGATTTTGACGTGTTGATATTAGACGTAAACTTGCCGGGAAAAAGCGGCTTTGAGCTGCTATCAACTCTCAGATCGAATAAAAACGCCCTGCCCGTTTTAATCCTAACCGCCCGCGCCGACATTGATGACCGAGTCAGCGCATTGGACCTCGGCGCCGACGATTATTTAGTCAAACCATTTGATTTACGCGAGCTTGCGGCACGCTGTCGAGCCTTAGTGCGCCGTGAACGGGGCAAGTCTGATAATGAAATCTTGTGTGGTAATCTTGCTTTTAATAGCGCCACGAAAATCGTCAAAGTGGACGGTGAAGTCATCGATATGCGCCCGCGTGAAGTACAAATGCTTGAGCTTTTTATCACGCATCTAGATCGCATGCTGACTAAGGATGACATTGCCAATCGTTTGTATAACTTTGATGAAGCCTACACGCCCAATGCGATCGAGCAGACGCTTACTCGACTCAGAAAGCATCTACAAGGCTCAAGCGTATTGATCAAAACCGTGCGCGGTATGGGGTATTTGGCGCATGTGGACGATTAAGCAGCGCGCCTTGAGTTGGCTTGCTAAACTCCCTCAATCAAACAGCAAATATTCGCTTCGCCAGCGTATGCTGACACGTACTGCTTTGCTGATGTGTGCGGTGTTGGCGATCTTAAGCGTTGGTGTTTGGCATTATGCCAATACTAGTGCCGATTATTCCTATGACCGTCTACTTTCAAGCGCCAGTGTTTCCATGCTTGATGGAATCAGTGTCTCAGGCGAGCAAATCAACATTGATTTACCTTACTCGGCCTTCGAGATTTTGCAGCTCGCCCCAGACGACAAAGTTTTTTACGGCATCTATGGCCCTAAAGGACGCTTGTTAAGTGGTTACAACGATCTGCCTGTCAGCAACGACGATATCGTCAGCGCCACGCAACAGCCTTACTACAGCTTGAGACATTACCGCCAGCAAAAGGTGCGCTTTATCGTGCGTAGCAAACGTTTGAGCGAACGCTCAGTCGCCGGCGATGTAACCATCGTATTAGGGCAAACGACGCAAGCACGTGACAGCCAAATGCGCGATACCTTGTACACAGCCCTGACCACTCTTATGGCGGTGATGGCGATTGCTTTACTGGTAATGTGGATCGCCATCAACCGCGCTTTAGCGCCGCTTAATTGGCTTTCTGACCAGCTTCAGCCCGACTCAGCGATGCAAGATAATAGTCTTCCGGATACGCGTATCTTAGAAGTGGCGCCGCTCACCCATGCGATCAATAATTATCGCCACCAATGGCTCGACGCCTTAGGGTCTATGCGTGACTTTATTGCCGATGCCTCCCATCAAATCCGCACGGCACAAGCCACGACTAAGGCACAATTAGAAATTGCTCTATCAGCAAAAGCTAACACTATTGATAAAGCCAGTGTTGAGGCCATTTATCAGGATCACACGAAACTGACGCGTTTAACTAATCAGCTGCTCGCTCATGCAACCGTACTGCATCGTGGCGATCGCAAAGCGTTTTTTGCGATCGACTTAAACCAGATGCTAAAGGAAGTCATCACCCATGCAGTGCGTGATTACGCGCATACGGATGTGGAGTTTGAATACCTCGGGCCAGAGCATCCTTTGTCTATGTATGGCGATGAAATCGTCTTAAAAGAAGCCCTACGCAACATCATTGATAACGCAGTAATTCATGGCCAAAGCGATCAACCAGACCACTTAAACCTGATTCGCATTAGTATTAAGCAAGGCGATCATAGCTATGAAATCTGTATCGAAGACTCTGGCTTTGGCATTCCTGAACATGCCAGAGCACAAGCTTTAGAACGCTTCGCCAAAGTCGGCCCGAATCAACACGGCTCGGGGTTAGGCCTAGCCATCGCGCACAGCGCCGCACTGACCCATGAAGGCCAGCTAACCCTTGGCACAAGTTCTTTAGGAGGCTTGCAGGTGTCGTTGCGCTTACCCAATCAATCAGAGTCTGTCACACATTACGTGGAGCAAGATCATGTCTAACTATTGTCTAATGTTGCTCATCGTCATGAGCATCTTTGCCAAGGTAGCACACGCCGATACGCTGACGATTTACAGTGCGACTGACCGCAGTGCGATCGCCCCGTTATTAGAGGAATTCGCCGCACTCTACCCCGAGACAAACATTGATTATGTTGAGTTTAATACGCAAGAGCTCTACGACGAGCTGGTGATGCCAGCACAACCAACGCCGGATGTGGTGATCAGCTCAGCCCCTGATCTACAGGTCAAACTGGTCAATGATGGCTACGCCTTGAGCTTAGATAATCTACCCGATATGTCGCCGGAGCAGCCTTGGGCGCAATGGAGTGATGAGTTATTTGGCTTTAGCTACGAGCCGATCGTATTCGTGTACAACAAGCAGGCGTTTGCGCAGCATGATGTGCCCACCACTCACGAAGCGTTAGCTGAACAGCTGCGCGATCGTCCAGACTTTTATAATGGCCGAATCGGCACTTACGATGCTGCAAACTCAGGCTTGGGCTATCTGGTAGCGACGCAAGACGAAGTGACCTTTAGTTTGACTGGCCGCTTGCAAGAAAGCTTGGGGCGCGCGCAGGCGGATATTCACTGTTGCACATCGATTTTGCTAAACAAACTGTCTCAAGGTGAGCTGGTGTTTGGCTATAACTTATTGGGTTCTTATGCCATGGCAAGAGCCCTTAAAGATAACAACATCGATGTCATTGTGCCGGAGGATTACGCACTGGTTGTCATCCGCTCAGCGTTTGTTCACCAAGCTACTGATAACCCAATTGTTGCCACCAACTTCATCCGCTACTTGCGCTCGCCTGCTGGGCAAAAAACCATCGCAGCACACTCGGCACTATTACCTTTAGATCGCAGCCTAGAACCTCACAGTGATGTCCGACAGCAGCTGACCAAGCCCACGAATTTTCATCCGATACGACTTGGCCCTGAATTGCTGCTGTATCTCGACAAACGTAAGCGCGAGTACTTTTTAAATCGCTGGCAACAGGTGATGAAACATGCGACGCCTTAGTCCCCCATCGAGATCCCTTCACGCCTAGGATCGGCGCCACCGTAGAGTGTGCCTTGGTCGATGATGATGCCTTGTAAGCCGGAGTTGAGGTCGCGGACATTGGTTTGATAACCCATAGCCTCAAGTGCTGGGGCGAGTTGCTCCGCTTGCGTGCCGCGCTCTAGATCAAAGCTACCGAAGCGGTTCAGCATGTTTGGCAAGGCAATAGCCGCTTGCATATCCATGCCCCACTCTAAGTGCGCGATCAGGGCTTTACTGACATAGCCGATGATGCGGCTGCCGCCTGGGGAGCCGACGACCATGTAGGGCTTGCCGTCTTTCAGTACGATGGTCGGTGCCATGGAGGAGCGTGGGCGTTTGCCAGGCTCAAGGCGATTGGCAATCGGGTAGCCATCTTTATGGCTGGCAAAGGAGAAATCGGTCAGCTCGTTATTGAGTAAAAAACCGTTGCTCATGACTCGCGAACCAAAGCCATTTTCGATGGTGGTGGTCACCGACAAGGCGTTGCCTTCGCCATCGACGATAGAGATATGACTGGTGCTAGGGAATTCGATCGATTGATCATCGGCGCGCACCACGGCATTTTGCCAACGCGGCTCACCGGCACTGACATCTTCTAGCGCTTGGCCTGGGGTGATCAACTTGGCACGCTCGGCTAAGTAATCCGCATCCAAGAGCCCTTCGGGCATCGGTACAAAGTCGGTATCAGCGATATAACGACCACGATCGGCAAACGCCAGACGTGAAGCATCGCCGATGATTTGCCAAGCGATCGCTGAATCAGGCCCCATTGACGCTAAATCAAACTGCTCTGTGATGCCTAAGATTTGCCCGATAGTAAGCGCACCAGAGCTTGGTGGCCCCATGCCACACACTTCAAACTCACGATACGGCAAGCAGCTCGCGGCGCGCTCTTTGACTTTATAAAGCTCAAAGTCGGCCAACGACAATACGCCTGGGTTGTCTTCGATAGAACGTACTTTACTTACGATATCTTGCGCGATCTGGCCGTGGTAAAACGCTTCAGCGCCGGATTGGGCAATGCGTGTCAGCGTATTGGCGTAGGCAGGATTTTTTAGCAAGGTGCCAGCGCTTAGCGGTGCGCCGTTGTCATCTAAAAAGTACGCCGCGGTGTCAGGATAACGCGCCAAAGAATCTTGTGCATTGGCGATCGAGCTTGCCATGCGTGGCGAGACGTCAAAGCCTTCGCTTGCCAGTGTGATTGCAGGCTGTAAAAGTTGCTGCCATGGCAGTTTACCGTTGGCTTGATGCATGGTTTGCATCAGCGCCACGGTGCCAGGGGTGCCGACGGAACGCCCGCCGATCACGGCATCGTAAAACTGATAAGGCGTGCCATCTTCGTGTTGAAACAGCTCAGGCTTGGCTTGTTGTGGCGCGGTTTCACGCCCATCAAATGTGGTGATGCGCTCACGCTTGGCATCATAATACACGGCAAACGCACCGCCGCCCAAACCTGAAGATTGAGGTTCAACCAAGCCAAGTACCGCTTGTACTGCCACGTAGGCATCCATCGCTGTGCCGCCATTTTTCAGTACTTCATAGCCTGCGGCCACGGCTTTAGGATTGGCCGCCGACACCATAAATTGCTGGGCTTCGACCAGTGTTTTCTGTTGGCGCTCACTGGCGGCTTCTGGGGCAAACGCATCGGCCGCTTGGCCTGCTGCTAGCGCACCTTGACTGGCGACGAGCGCTAAGGTGATCCCTAGGGCTTGCTTGGTAAATTGCATCACTGTTGTCCTTCTGTTGATCTGGCGTCTTGTGTTACGCGCGATAGGCCATGGTAAGACATTTTTACGCCAAGGGTCTGCCTAAAACCGATACAGATGCACCGTTATTTAAAAAAGTGCGCTAACATAGGCTCAGATTATTCGGTTGTGACAGCTAAGGGGCCACTATGACGACGTTTCGTTACCAAGCGCTTGAAGCGCATTTGCGCCAGCAGATTGAGTCGGGGCGTTATCAAGCGGGTGAAAAGCTGCCTTCGGTGCGCACCTTGTGTCAGCTGCACAGTTTGTCAAAAGCCACGGTGACTCACGCGCTGCAGTCGCTCGAAGCTGAGCGCTTGATCTATGCGGTGCCAAAATCCGGCTACTTTGTTAGCGAAAGCCGCATGCACGACAGCACGCCACAAAAAGTCACGACGCCTTCGATGCCAGCGCCAGTCAACGTGCCCGCGTTGTTTCGCGATATTATGGCGCGCAGTGCGGCGTTTGATATTTTCCCAAGCGATGCCTCAGCGCCCGCCAGCGCCCATTTGGTGACGCTTAATCGTATGATCGCCAAAGCCGCGCGCACCCATCCTGACAAAAAAGCCCACTACTATGATGAGCCCAAAGGCCACCAAGGCTTACGCCAAGCTGTTGCAGAGCTCTATCGCCAACGAGAGACAACGCTGTCGAGCGAAGATCTGTGCATCACCGCAGGCTGTCAGCATGCGTTATTTTTGGCCTTGATGGCCACTTGCCAGCCTGGTGATACGGTGGCGATCGAGTCGCCGGCGTTTTATGGCGCGTTGCAGCAGCTAGAGCAGCTTGGGCTTAGAGTTATTGAGATTGCCTGTGATCCCGACACAGGATTAGACATCGATGAGCTAGAACAAAAGATCGCTCAATGGCCGATCAAAGCGTGTTTGGTGACGCCCAACTTTCATACGCCGACTGGCGCACAAATGCCAGCTGCGGCGATGCAGCGCTTAGTGGCTCTGGCCGAGACGCAGGATTTTTATATTATCGAAGACGATATCTATGGCGAGCTTGGCTTTCAAAAAGCGCCCTGCCCGCCACTTAAAAGCCTGTGCCAGCAAGGACGCGTTATTTTGTGTGGTTCGTTTTCCAAATGTTTATCACGGGATCTGCGCATTGGTTGGATCGCAGGCGGCAAGCTACAAGGCAAGATTGAGCAGTTAAAACTAATCACACAACTGGCGAGCCCGCAGGCGGTACAGCAAGGGCTCACTGAGTTTATCCGCCAAGGGCATTTTAAGCGCCACGTGCAGCAGTTTCGTCAGCAGCTTAAAAGCCAACGCGAGCAACTGCTGGCTGAGCTTGAGCGTTTGGGGGGCGAGCGTATTAAGTTTAGCCACCCAAAAGGTGGCTTGAGTTGTTGGGTGGAGTTGCCCGCTCATATCAACACACAGCGGCACTATCAGGCGCTGCGTGAACAAGGCATTGTGCTGACGCCTGGGGTACTGTTTTCGGCGCATGGCCTGTATCAGCATCACTTGCGTGTTAGCTTTTCGCAGCCTTTAACGGCGGGGCGACAAGCGGCGCTACAGACATTATTGGACACTTTGCTAGCCCAACCTGCCTAGCAACGCCGCATTTATCATGTTCTCGGCGGCTAAGAAACGTAGGCGTATTTAGCACCCGCATTAGGACGATAAAAGCCAAGATGACGCCACAGACTGAATGCGATCAATGCCGGTACGATAATCACCGCAGACCACAGCATTAGGCTCAAGCTAGACGAGGCTGCCGCGGCATCTGCCAGCGTGAGGCTTGGCGGAACCAGCGCCGGCCACAGACTTGTCACCAAGGTGAAGTAAGCCGTGCCGACGACCTGCAACACAATACCAAACGGCCAGACCTTCCACTCTGAAAAACGAATCACATAGTACACCCACACATAGGCCATCAGCGCCAGCATAGGGACAAAGCCCATGTGGAAGAAGTTTGGCAGGGTTAACCAGCGCTCTCTTAGAGCATCGGTTAAAAATGGCATGATTAACTGCAGCGCCATCAATGCGTAACCGCACCACACCAATACGTGACGAGAATAGGCGCGCAAAGTGGCTCTTAGGTTTGTGTCCGGCACAGCAAACAGCGACCACGTCACACCTAGCAAGGCATAGGTCAAGACCACAGTAATGCCGGTCAGACCGCTGAACCATGTCAGCCAATCCCATACGCCACCGACGAACTGTGTGCCCTCAAGCGTCATACCTTGGATCACAGCGCCCAGCATCATGCCTTGACTAAGGGCGATCACCAGCGCGCTAATGCTAAACAAGGCATAGTAAGACGACCCTTGCTCAGCACTCGTACGCAGCAGCTTTTGCCCAGACCAAACACGCACCAACCAAGCGACCAGCATCACGCTGATCGGTATCGTGAGCGCTTCTAGCAACACTTGAAACGCTGCTGGAAAGGCGATCATCAAACCCAATGCACACATCAGTAGCCATAGACCATTGCTTAAATGCACTGGCGCAAAGCTGCGTGCAAAGGTGGTTTTGGCTGACGCTTTGCGCAGCGTCGGTAGCATGATGCCACTACCTAGACTGACGCCATCCAGCACGACGTAGCTAATTAAACCGATCGCCAACAATAAGGCGCTCACGGTGATCAAATCCCATCCCATTGTATTACCTCTATTCACTCAAACATCTGTTCACATGGTAAACAGGATGCGTAAAGCGAGACAGGCACACACTTTTGCAAAATGAATAGGGACAGATGCGTCTGTACCGACTCAATCCTTCTATCGCTCTATTGGTACAGCCTAGAAAAGCTCTAGCGGCAGTTGCCTTAATTCGTCTTCGGGTTTGAGCATCACACTGAGCCCAAGCAAGCGGATTTCACGGCCATTTTGGCGGGTTAATACCTCTTGCAGCAGCTCGCGAAAGTATGGCAAATCCAGCCGGCCATGCACGTGCTCAATGGTGGTAAGCTGGAAGTCGGCGAATTTGACTTTGATGCCCTGCTTGGTGATCGAGTAATCCGGCGAAGCTTTGCCTAAGCGCTCGTAAAGCTCCGGAAAAAGCTTATGCTCAATGATCTGCCAGCATTCATCAAAGGTGGAAATATTGGTCGGAAAGGTCCGTTCGACGCCGACGGATTTACGCTGGCGATGGGGGGTGACTTCGCGATTATCCACGCCATGGCTGCGATTCCAAAGCGAATGGCCAAGACGCCCAAAGCGCCGTGTCAGCGCTAAGTAGTCAGTGTTACGAATATCTTCACAAACGAAAAAACCCGCTTGCTGCAGCTTTTGTAGGCTGACCTTACCTACCCCAGGGATTTTCTCCAGCGGCAAGGTATCGATAAACGACTGCATTTCGTTGGGCGTGATGACGAATTGACCGTCGGGCTTATTCAGATCCGAGGCGATTTTGGCCAAGAACTTAATCGGCGCCACGCCTGCGGACGCAGTCAGGTTCAGCTCGTTGCGAATATCATTACGAATGGCTTCTGCAATAAGTGTGGCCGAGCCGTGCAATTGCTGACAGTCGGTCACATCCAGATAAGCTTCATCGAGCGATAGCGGCTCGATTAGATCGGTATAGCGCGCAAAAATGGCGCGTACGCTTTGGGAAATCTCACGATAAACCTGCATACGCCCACGCACGACCGTCAAATGCGGGCACAGCTTTTTGGCCCAAGCGGTGGACATGGCCGAACGCACGCCGTATTTGCGTGCTTCGTAGTTGCAGGTACTGATCACACCACGCTGACGCTCACTGCCACCCACCGCCAACGCAATATCGCGGTACTTAGGCTCATCACGCATCTCGACCGACGCAAAAAAAGCGTCCATATCGATATGAATGATTTTTCGTTGGCGTGGCTCAGGGTTGGTCATAGTCAAACACTGTTGAAATAAACAGTATTAAGGCACAACAAGATTGGCTTTGTCTAGGGCGAGCGCCACGGGTGCGCCCGCCTCTAGCTTGAGCCAGTTAGGGTTGCTCGCTAGGCAAGCGAAATGCCCGCTTGCTTGGCACGGTGCGCGTGCAGTTTTTTGTAGCTTTCGATCAGTTTCTGGTGACGATCGAGGCCTTCAAGCTTCATATTAGTCGGGGTCAGTCCGTAGAATTTAACCGAGCCTGCCACCGAGCCGATGACGTTTTGCATCACCTCTTCACCAAACATGCGCGACAGATTCGCCACGAAGTCTTCCAGTGCCAGCTCGTCATCTAGGGTGATTTCCAGTACCGCCAACACTGCTTGATAAAATAAGCCGCGCTCCACGGTATTGTTGTTAAAGCTTAAGAAGGCTTCGACTTGATCTTTGGCTTCTTCGTGCATGCCAAGCGCTAAATACAGCATCAGCTTAAGCTCGCCCACATCGAGTTGGCCCCAAGGGGTATTTTCATCGAATTCGACACCGATCAATGTGCGAATGTCGGTGTAATCGTCCAGCTCGCTTTCTTCTAAACGCTCAAGCAGCGCTTCAAGCGCCTCATAGTCTAGCTTGTGGATGTTGAGAATGTCTTCACGGAACAACAAAGCCTTGTTGGTGTTGTCCCAAATCAGATCGTCCGCTGGGTACACTTCTGAGTAATCCGGCACCAGAATACGACAGGCATTGGCACCAAGGTCATCAAACACCGCCATGTAGACTTCTTTGCCCATGTCTTCAAGGATGCCCATCAGGCCATCGCGCTCTTCTTCAGTAGTGCCTGAGAAATCCCACTGGCAGAATTCGTAATCCGCCTTGGCGCTAAAGAATTTCCATGAGATCACACCGGTCGAATCAATAAAGTGTTCAACGAAGTTATTCGGCTCTTGTACCGCAAACGAATTAAACGTCGGTAATGGAATATCGTTAAGACCTTCGAAGCTACGCCCTTGCAGCAGCTCGGTTAAACTGCGCTCTAGCGCTACTTCAAAGCTTGGGTGCGCCCCAAACGAAGCAAATACGCCGCCAGTACGTGGGTTCATCAAGGTGACGTTCATCACCGGAAATTGACCGCCCAAGGACGCGTCTTTCACCACCACAGGGAAGCCATTGTCTTCTAAACTCTTGATGCCTTCTAAGATGCTTGGGTATTGCTCAAGCACTGACATGGGCACATCTGGCAAGACGATCTCTTGCTCAATGATTTGCTTTTTCACCGCGCGCTCAAAGATCTCAGACAAACACTGCACCATGGCTTCAGGTAGTGTGTTGCCAGCACTCATACCGTTACTTAAGAATAGGTTCTCGATCAGGTTCGATGGGAAGTACACCGTCTCTTGATCCGATTGACGCACATAAGGGATCGCACAGATACCGCGCTCAATGTTGCCTGAGTTGGTATCGATCAGGTGTGAGCCTTGCAGCTCTTGCTCAGGGTCGAAGATGTCCAAGCAGTAATCGTCTAGCAGACCTTCAGGTAGAGAGTCGTCTTCGGTCAGCGGGAACCATCTTTCCGTTGGGTAATGCACAAACTCGGCATTGGCCAGCTCTTCACCAAAGTATTGATCGTTGTAGAAGAAGTTACAGCTGGCGCGCTCAATAAACTCACCTAACGCCGAGCACAAGGCGCTCTCTTTGGTGGCACCTTTGCCGTTGGTAAAGCACATGTGTGAGGCGGCATCACGCAGGTGTAGCGACCATACGCCCGGCACGATGTTGCGCCAAGACGCTGCTTCGATCTTCATGCCTAAGTCGGCCAATAAGCCCGACATATTGGCGATGGTTTCTTCTAAAGGTAAATCTTTACCCAAAATCGTGGTTTTGGCTTCGGCGTCTGTCTGCGCCATCGCCATTAACGAAGCGCCCGCATCCAAGTCTGCTACGGTTTCGATATTAAACTCAGGCCCCTGCTGCACCACTTTTTTCACGGTACAACGATCGATCGAGCGTAGGATGCCTTGGCGATCTTTTTCGCTAATGTACTCAGGCAGCTCGACATTGATCTGGAAGGTTTGGTTATAGCGATTCTCAGGGTCGATGATGTTGTTTTGCGACAAGCGAATGTCTTCGGTCGGAATGTCACGCGCTTTACAGTAAACCTTCACAAAGTACGCCGCACACAAGGCCGACGATGCTAAGAAGTAATCAAACGGGCTTGGCGCAGAGCCGTCCCCTTTGTAGCGAATCGGTTGGTCAGCGACGACGGTGAAGTCGTCAAACTTGGCTTCGAGGCGTAAGTTGTCTAAAAAATTTACTTTGATTTCCATGGGGCATTCCAAGATGTATTTGGCGCGCAGTGTAGCATTTTTGCGTGCTAGTGCCTAAGAGCAGAATTGAGAATATAGAATTCAAAAAACGATCTGGATGCAGAGCAAAAGGAGTGAAATAAAATAAACTTGAGTGTACGAAATACTGGGGAGATAGATAAGGGAAATCTAACAAAAGATGGTGGGTGTGGAGAGGTTCGAACTCCCGACATTCGCCTTGTAAGGGCGACGCTCTCCCAACTGAGCTACACACCCATCTTTAAGATGGTGACTTACTTTACTGATGAAAGTAAGTGGCGGAACGGACGGGACTCGAACCCGCGACCCCCTGCGTGACAGGCAGGTATTCTAACCAACTGAACTACCGCTCCTAACCTCAACACAAACACAAACAATTGTCTGCGTCAGAAGATGGAGCGTATTATAGGCAAACCATTTCGGAACGCAACAAGTTTTTTAAATTTATTTCTTTATATTACAAGAGCTTAAATTTTGATCAGCATTGACTTAAAAGTCCCCTAGGCTGACGCGCACGCTTGCGTCAATTCCGTTGGTACTGGTTCATCTGGTGAAGCGCCATGGTCAAAGCTATTACCCTCAAAACCATTAAGCACCCGACTACACACCTTACTCAACAACGCTTGATCGTGGCTGATCACCAACACCCCGATTTGCTGCTGTTTGGCGATGCGCTGCAATGCTTGCCAGAGTTTGGCTTGAGAGATCGGATCGAGGGAAGCGGTGATTTCATCGGCGATCAGGTATTCGGGGCGCCCTGCTAGCGCGCGTAAGATCGACACCCGCTGCAGCTGACCGCCCGACAGTTCATGGGGGAAGCGCTTTAGCCACTCCTGCTCGATGCCAATCATTTGCATCAAGTCATGATCTAGCGGCGCTACTTCTGTCAGGATGCGCTCAATGCGCCATCGAGGGTTCATCGCTTGCAGTGGATTTTGATATAGGTATTGCACCGGGCGGAAGCCCTTTTTGGGCAGTGGCTTGGCGTTTACTAAAACACTACCTGCGGTCGGCTTATGTAAGCCTGACAAGACTCGGCCAAGGGTGGTCTTGCCGGTCCCCGACGGACCATACAGCCCGACACACTCGCCAGGCGCAAGACACAGTGAGAATTCGCTGAATAATGGGCGTTCATAACCGACGGTAAGATGGTTCGCTTGCAGCATGTTAACAGAATCCATTTTGTGGCAGCGCCTGCCATAACGCTCGAGCATGATGAGACTGCAACCCCTCGCCCTCTTCTAAAAACGCATGGGCGTGTTCTACGCCTACTAGTCTGCCTTCATCAAGCATTACCACGCGGTCCGCCAACGGCAGTACGGCACTTAAATCATGAGTGATGACCAGTGCCGCGCGCTGCGCCTGAGCTTGGCCACGCAACAGCTGCAGTATTTGCTCACGATTGGCGCTATCCAAACCGACTGTGGGTTCGTCGGCAATTAATAGATCTGGCTTGCCCAACACTGCCAAGGCCATCAGTACACGTCGCGCCATTCCGCCCGATAACGCGCTGGGGTATAGATCCGCAACCGCTTTAGAAAGCCCCACCTGTGCCAAACATGCAGCGGGATCTACGTCTGTCAGGCCGACTCGACGCCCAGCCCAACGAATTTGTGCGCCAACTTTAGCTAAGGGGTCGAGGTGACCGATTTCTTGGGGCATCAAGGCAATCTGGCGGCCGCGCACCCCTGCAGGATAAGCACCTGACAGCGCATGACCTTTAAATGCTATTTGCCCGTATTGCTTAGCATTGTTGGGCAGCAATCCCATAATGGAATGCGCCAATAAGCTCTTGCCCGCACCAGAGCCACCAATAATCGCCACCAACTCCCCTGGATGTACTGTTAGATTTAACTCAGATAAACGAGGTGTCTCAACACGACGCAAAAAACCCGCATAAGTGTGAAGCGTAAGAGAGTAGTTTGATAAGGTTAGCATTGCGCCTCCCGCGGCGTAAGAAGACGACGAGACGCGCTGCCGAGCGCTTCAAATGCCAGCACCAAGACCATTAACATCAGCCCTGGAAACAATGCGAGCCACCAGCGCCCCGCGCTAATATGACGCATGGAGTCAGACAGCATCACGCCGATCGCAGGTCGCGATGGCTCCAGCCCAAACCCTAAAAAGGTTAGCCCTGCTTCATGCAAAATTGCGTGCGGAAACATCAATAACGCCCCTACCAATATATGCGGTGCTAAATGCGGCAAAATGTGCGACCACGCGATAAATAAGCGTGATTTACCCAGTGCGTAAGACGCTTCCACGTAAGTCGCCGCCTGCACTTCACGTAACTCCACTCGAAGCACGCGCGCCAAGCGTGGCCAATGACTGATAGCCACCGCCAAAATAACCGCAGACGTGCCGCCACCCATAGCAAACGACAACAAAATTAATAGCATCAGGTGCGGCATGGACAACATGGCATCGGTGATAAAAGTCGCTACCCGATCAGCACGCTCGCCTAGCGCTGACGTCAACGCCACTAAAGTGGAAATCAATACCGACAAACTGGCCGCCAACAGCCCAACCCAAAGACTCAACGCCAAGCCATGCAGAGAGCGTGCGAGCATATCGCGCCCCATTTGATCGGTGCCAAATGGATGCAACCAGCTCGGTGCTGATAAACGATTCATAAAGTCGGCGCGCACGCCAACGTCTCCCGCTAACGCAGCTGCCACTAATACGGCTACGATGAGTAGCAGCGCTAGGCCGATACGATACAGTGCACTTACGCGGCCATTCATAAGCGCCTCGTGCGGGGATCAATAATATGTTGTAGGCGATCCGCCAATAGGTTCATAGAGGACACAATCAAAGTGGTTAATAAAGCGATCGCAAGCAATAACGGCACATCGCCTTTTAGCCCTGCCTCGACCGTCGCACGCCCTAGCCCCGGCCAAGCAAAGACTTGCTCCGCGAGAATCGAACCGCCAAAGATTTCACCACTGGCCGCCATGGTCACCGTTAGCGCTGGCAAAGCCGCATTACGAATGCCATGACGCAGAATAATGTCCATCAAGGATGCGCCTTGCGCCCGTGCTAGCAGCACATAATCCGACTGCAACACCTCGATCATTTTGATGCGTGTATGCAACGCGATCGACGCCACGCCCAATACCGTCAGTACTGACAGAGGCAACAGCAAATGTTCCAGCCTTTGCCCCAAGGTGACTTGCTGGTCTGGCACGCCAATCGGACCTGAACAGCAAATCGGCGCCCAGCCCCACTCGACTGACACCACCATGATGGCAAGAATCGCCAACCAAAATGCCGGCGTACCGGCCAATACATAACAGACCACGCGTATGACACGATCCATCCAACCGCCCGCCAACGCAGCTGCGATCACACCTAACAAAAAGCCCAACAAGCCTGAGAAGAGCCAAGCTAAACCGGTTAATGCCAAAGAAGCGCCGATACGCTGACCGATCACTTCAGAAACGGGCATACGATAAGTAGTACTAAAGCCCAGATCGCCCTGAATTAGCTGCCCTGCCCAGACGAAAAACTGCTCTGCTACGGGGCGATTGAGGCCCCAAGCCGCTTCTATTTGAGCTTTTTGTTCGGGGCTGACGCGCGATACGGCCGCCCCAAGATACGCATCCACAGGATCCACGGGGGACAGTTTCATCAGCATAAACACCACTAAGGCGACGCTAAATAGCAGCATTAGCTGGCGTGTGATGAGTCGCAGCACCGTCATCTATTGGCAAGTCCAACGCCATTCGACGATGTTGGCGGTAATCGGCCAGCCATGTCCATGCGACTCAATCTGCGTTTCGCCAAGGTCCAGACACTCATCAATAAAGTACACATGATCAAGATTGACCAGCCACACCCAAGCATTATCACCGGCAAAGCCATACTGCTGAGCAGCTTCGGCCCATAGCGGGTAGGAAGCTTCGGCATCAGGTGCAGACTGCGCTTGCTCAAATAGCGCATCAACTTTTTCGTTGGCATAGTAACTAGGATTTGAGTAGCCTACGCCGCCAAGCGAAGACGCATAAATACCGTATAACTGATAAGCAGAGTGACTACCAAAGCCAAACACCACCGGCTCAGAATGCATCACACGTGTAATCGAATCCCAGCTGCCGCCGACAGGGGTTGCCATGATGCCTAACGGGCGCAATAACTCCGCGGCAGTTTCTGCAAGTGCTTGGCGCGTGGCATCACCCGCTGGGTAATTGATCGCAAACGCCGCCTTAATACCGTCTTTGACACGCACACCTGCATCCGTCATCAACCAGCCCGCTTCATCCAATAGCGCCATCGCCGCTTCAGGATCGTGCGCAATAGCAGTTTCACCTGACCAAGGCAGTTCGTCTGCTGGCCCATAACCGGGTGTGCCATGGCCGTTTAGCGCGACGTCCACCACCAGCTCACGATCAAACCAAAGGTTCATGGCTTTACGAATGGCAAGGTCAGAGGTTACTGCATTACCGACCTTTTTACCGTCAAGCTGCTGTGGTGGTAAAAATGGCATGCTTAAACCACGGTTATCGACGGTTTGTACTGACTTGGCGTAAAAGCCTTCTGGTACGGCATCCGCCAATTGTGCGGGCACAGACACCATCTGCGCCGCACCAGCATTAGCTGCGGCTAGGCCTGCGTCTTCGCCAGTGAATAAAAAGGTAATGCGTTCAAACGCCGCCGGCTCGCCATAGTAGTAAGGGTTACGCTCGACGATTAACTGCTGGCCTTCTTGCCAAGCGACCAACTGAAATGGCCCTGAACCAATCGGATGGCGAGCATATTCCGGACCATAAGAATCCGCTGGCACGATGCCTAAGGTGTGGAAGAAGTTGACAAAGGTAATCCAAGGTTTCTTTAAGTGAATTTCCACCGTCGTAGGATTCAGTGCTTCGGCCTTCTCCATGACTTGTAGATCCAGCTCACCCGCCGCCGCTTTCGCTTGATTAAAGGTAAACGCGACATCTTTGGCGGTCAGTAAGCTGCCGTCAGAAAATTGCACATCATCGCGCAGCGAGAGCGTCCACGTTAAGCGGTCTTCAGACAACGACCACGACGTCGCCACGCCAGGCAGTGTGTTAAGTTCGGCGTCACGGCGCAACAAGGTCGATTGAAACAGTGGATTACCATAACTCCCCCAACCCAACAGCGGATCGAAGCCTGTCTCAGGCTCACCACCGATGGCTAATACAAGGTTTTGAGAGGATGGAGAAGAAGGCGCAGCCTGCGCACCAGAAAAGACAGTAAGAGCGATTAATAACGCCGCAGTGGTATTTTTTAGGAGGGTCATTGCCTACGACCTTAGGTGAGAGTTTTAGTATGATGAATTTTAAAAATCATCATACTAAGCGTGTCATATAAATGCAATCAGACCTAGGCGAATGTATAATCGCTAATATACTAAAGGTTGCTCTATTTTAGGCTGCCTCACTCGCCAGAATTCAAACTCATGGAGTATGCAATGCAACGTGTCACCGTCACCCTAGACGACGATCTAATGGCAGAGCTGGATCAACTTATGCAAGAAAGGGGCTATGCTAATCGCTCTGAAGCCATCCGCGATATGACGCGCGCAGGCTTGGCTCGCAAACGCATAGAAGCCTTGCCCAATACACCGTGTGTCGCTGCATTGGTCTACACCTATGACCATCATGCTCGAGAAGCGTCTTCACGACTCACTTCCGCCCACCATGATCATCATGATCTGACCGTCTCGTCTTTGCATGTGCATCTGGATCAGCACCAGTGCATGGAGGTCTCTATCCTAAAAGGGAACGTAAACGAAGTGCGTCACTTTGCCGATCACTTAGTGTCAGATCGCAAAGTACAGAACGGTGAAGTCGTGATCATCCCTACGGAAGCAGACGCCTAACCTTTTTAAGCCCTTTTCAAGGCGCTGCTCGCACCGAAGCGGGTATGTGCCTTAGCCTTAGACACGTCATATCTTCCGAAAAATAACTTTTTCATCGCAAAATAATAGAGTATGGATTGCCAAACAAGATAACGAGAAATCACGTCGAAAGCGTATAGCTTAAATACAGATCGAAATATTGAATCAAACAACAGGAAGGAGAAGAGAGAATCTTAGGATAGATGGTGGGTGTGGAGAGGTTCGAACTCCCGACATTCGCCTTGTAAGGGCGACGCTCTCCCAACTGAGCTACACACCCATCATAATGATGGCTTGCTACCAACTTACTCTCATCAAAAGTAAGTGGCGGAACGGACGGGACTCGAACCCGCGACCCCCTGCGTGACAGGCAGGTATTCTAACCAACTGAACTACCGCTCCATTGTCATAGGTTGTTTAACCACTTTCCTATAAGTGGTGGGTGTGGAGAGGTTCGAACTCCCGACATTCGCCTTGTAAGGGCGACGCTCTCCCAACTGAGCTACACACCCATCGTAATGATGGCTTACTACCAACTTACTCTCATCAGAAGTAAGTGGCGGAACGGACGGGACTCGAACCCGCGACCCCCTGCGTGACAGGCAGGTATTCTAACCAACTGAACTACCGCTCCATTGTCATAGGTTGTTTAACCACTTTCCTATAAGTGGTGGGTGTGGAGAGGTTCGAACTCCCGACATTCGCCTTGTAAGGGCGACGCTCTCCCAACTGAGCTACACACCCATATCAAACTGAAGTAATGGTGCCGCCACCAAGAGTCGAACTCGGGACCCTCTGATTACAAGTCAGATGCTCTACCAACTGAGCTATAGCGGCAAAATTCGTTTATGCCATCTATTTGATGTGGTGCCGCCACCAAGAGTCGAACTCGGGACCCTCTGATTACAAGTCAGATGCTCTACCAACTGAGCTATAGCGGCAAAACCGTTTTACATCAATTTGATGGTGCCGCCACCAAGAGTCGAACTCGGGACCCTCTGATTACAAGTCAGATGCTCTACCAACTGAGCTATAGCGGCATAAACGCTTTTACTATCAATTTTTAATGGTGCCGCCACCAAGAGTCGAACTCGGGACCCTCTGATTACAAGTCAGATGCTCTACCAACTGAGCTATAGCGGCAAACCGATATATTGCCAAGTGTTTAAGTGGTGCCGCCACCAAGAGTCGAACTCGGGACCCTCTGATTACAAGTCAGATGCTCTACCAACTGAGCTATAGCGGCTTAAACGCTTGTGCAAATTGTCTAACCAGATAAGAAGTGGTGCCGCCACCAAGAGTCGAACTCGGGACCCTCTGATTACAAGTCAGATGCTCTACCAACTGAGCTATAGCGGCAATACAAATTGTCTGGTCGGGACGGCAGGATTTGAACCTGCGACCACTAGCACCCCATGCTAGTGCGCTACCAGGCTGCGCTACGCCCCGATACTGACTAGGACGCTGCCCCTGTCAGCGGGTGCGTATATTACTATAACAATGAGAAAAGGGAAGGTTTTTTTTAAATTTTTTTTAGAAAACGCAATTTAATTTACGTCCTCTCATCTCATCTAACTACTTTATATATATACAAAAATCACCTTATGGCTAAATCCTTAGGCTTAACCATAGAGTCAAAGCACTGCACTTCATCCACGACATGGCAGTAAGGCCAATACTATTCGACAGAAGCGAGATCGTAAAAATATTAAAAAAGCCGTACTCAACGAGTACGGCTTTTTGTATTTTGGAGCAAGAGACGTTTAGTCCTGCATGTAACTCTCGACCTTAGTCTTAAGCTTTTGCCCAGGCTTAAACGTCACCACACTGCGTGCGGTAATCGGAATCTCTTCACCAGTTTTCGGGTTACGCCCTGGACGCTGACTTTTTTCACGGACTTCGAAATTACCAAAGCCAGACAGTTTTACCTGTTCGCGCTCGACAAGAGATTCTCTGACTGTATCAAAAAAGCTCTCAACAAGGTCTTTCGCATCTTTTTTACTTAGACCCAGTGAGTCTACTAAATTTTCCGCTATATCTGCTTTCGTCAAGGACGCCATAATCATTACCCCCGAATCACTGCTCCTAGCTGTTCTGCAAGTGCACCCGTCACTGCTTCGACGGCGCTGTTCACTTCTTCATCACTAAGAGTGTGTGAAGGATGCTGCCACGTCAAGCCTAAAGCGACACTTTTTTTAGTTTCATCAATGCCTTGGCCTTGATAAACATCGAAAACAGCGACTTTTTTGAAGGCTTCGCCAGCGTTTGCAGTGATGACTTTTTCCAGCGCATTTACAGGTGTCGCGCGATCAACCAACAAGGCAAGATCACGACGTACTTCTGGGAATTTCGATACACGCTGGTACTCAGGAAGCTTAGCCCCTAACACGGCATTCAAATCGATTTCAAATACGTAAACCGCTTGGTTTGTGCCCAGCTCTTTTGACAACTGTGGATGCAGCTCACCGATCACACCGACGCGCTCGCCATTGACCAACACATAGGCTGAGCGGCCTGGGTGCAGATACGTTTCGTCAGCACGCTCAAACTCAGGCGTCGCACCTTGGTTTAAGTCAAATAGTGCTTCTACGTGCGCTTTTAGGTCGTAGAAATCCACTTTTTCATTATTGTGGTACCAACCTTCAGGGTAACGAGAGCCTGCAATTAGACCCGCTACTTGGTGCTTCTGATCCAACTCATCAAGTTTGTTCACATCGCCCACGAAACGGCTACCCGTCTCAAAGATACGTACACGTGATTGCTGACGGTTTTGGTTGTGTAGATACACCTTCACAAGACCTGGTAGCAAACTTGGGCGCATCACACCCATATCGCCAGAGATTGGGTTGGCCAAAGGTACCGGCTCAATCGCAGGGAAGAACTGCTTGCTCATCACCGGATCGATGAAGCTGTAAGTCACGGCTTCTTGGTAACCTTGAGACACTAACGTCGCACGTAGTGATTGAATCGGTGTTTTGCTTTCTGACGCTGGCGTGAAATTCACTGCAGCTGTTGGCATAGAAGACGGTAGATTGTCGTAGCCGTAGATACGCGCTACTTCTTCAATCAGGTCGGCTTCGATCTCGATATCAAAACGATGTGATGGCGCAACGGTTACCCATTGCTCATCTGTGACTTCAACCATTTCAAGACCAAGACGCGTCAAGATATCGGTTACCAAGTCTTTCTCAAGAGACACCGCTAAGTATTGATCTAACTTCTTACGACGTAGCGTTACTTGATTCGCCTTTGGCAGATTCGCCTCAGTCGCTACTTCGTTAACAGGGCCCACTTCACCACCGGCAATCTCAACGATCAGCTGAGTCGCACGCTCCATCGCCTTAGCAGCAAGCGTTGCATCAACGCCACGCTCAAAGCGGTGTGATGAATCTGTGTGCAAACCGTAAGAACGCGCTTTACCCGCTAAAGCAAGCGGCGCAAAGAAAGCGCTTTCTAGGAAGATTGTTTGGGTTTCTGCATTCACACCGGAATGCTCACCACCCATCACACCCGCCATCGCCAGTGCCTTTTGCTCATCCGCAATCACCATGGTGTCCGCACGTAGCGCAATCTCTTGACCGTCTAGCAGCAATAGCTTCTCGCCCTCTTCTGCCATACGTACAACGATCGAACCAGACAGATTATTTAGGTCAAACGCATGCATTGGCTGACCCAACTCGATCATCACGTAGTTGGTGATGTCGACGATCGGATCGATAGAGCGGATACCACTGCGACGTAGCTTCTCAACCATCCACAATGGCGTCTCAGCTTGAACGTTAACACCTTTGATCACACGACCTAGGTAACGTGGACAGCCTTCTGTGGCGTCGACACGAATCGGGAAAGTATCGTCAATACTGTGAGCTGGCGCTTCAATAGCCACCGGCTTAACGTCTACTTTATTGATCACACCTACTTCACGCGCCAAACCAGCAATGCTCAGACAATCAGCGCGGTTAGGCGTCAGGTCTACATCAATGATGTTGTCGTCAAGGTTTAGGTATTCACGAATGTCAGTACCCACTGGCGCGTTCGCAGCCAACTCTAGGATGCCATCGTTTTCTTCACTGATCGCAAGTTCCGATGCAGAGCACAACATACCAAAGGATTCAACTTGGCGTAGCTTGGCTTTTTTAATTTTAAAATCACCGCCAAGTACGGCGCCGATTTTAGCAAATGGGATTTTAATACCAGGACGGGCGTTGGGCGCACCACATACCACTTGGAACTGCTCGGTACCATCAGACACAGTACAGACTTGTAGTTTGTCAGCATTAGGATGCTGCTCAGCCGCTAGGATTTCCCCTACTACAACACCGGTGAATTCACCTGCTGCTGCCTCTACTTCGTCGACTTCAAGACCTGCTAGTGTGACTTGGGCAACAAGCTCGTCTGATGTGACCGCTGGATTGACCCACTCTCTTAGCCAATTTTCACTGAATTTCATAGTTAGCCTGGTCCTTACTTGAATTGCGTTAGGAAACGAAGATCGTTTTCGAAGAACATACGTAGGTCATCAACCTTGTAACGCAGCATGGCAAAGCGCTCAACGCCCATACCGAAGGCGAATCCAGTGTACTTCTCAGAGTCGATACCTGACATTTCCAATACTTTTGGATGCACCATGCCACAGCCTAATACTTCTAACCAAGACTCTTCACCTTTGCTGTTAGTACGCATGATGTCTACTTCGATCGAAGGCTCAGTAAACGGGAAGTAGCTCGGGCGGAAACGCACTTTAAGGTCATCCTCAAAGAATACGTTAAGGAACTGCTGCAAAATGCCTTTCAGGTCTGCAAAGGAGATATTTTCGTCGATCAACAAACCTTCCACTTGGTGGAACATCGGCGTGTGCGTTTGATCGGAGTCGCTGCGGTACACTCGACCAGGACAGATGATACGGATCGGTGGCTGGTTGTTTTCCATGGTACGTACTTGTACCGGAGACGTATGCGTACGCAGAACCGTATTAGGATTGAAATAAAATGTGTCTTGCATCGCACGCGCAGGGTGATGCGCTGGAATGTTTAGCGCCTCGAAGTTATGGTAATCGTCTTCGATTTCAGGGCCTGATGCGACATCAAAACCAATACCACGGAAGAAGTTTTCAATACGTTCCATGGTACGTGTAACTGGGTGCAAACCACCGATCTCTTGGCCTTTACCAGACAAAGAAATATCGATCGTTTCATTGGCAAGTTTGGCATTGAGTGCCGCCGCTGCTAGCGCAGTCTTACGCTCGTTCATTTGCTCTTGAACTTGCTGTTTTGCTTCGTTTACCAATTGACCGAATTTAGGGCGGTCTTCAGGTGCAACATTACCTAGTTGCTTAAGAAGCGACGTCAGAGCACCTTTCTTACCAAGATACTGAACACGTACCTCATCAAGACCGGCCTCATTGTCAGATGCAGCTACCGCAGCTAAGGCGTCAGCAAGAATCTGGTTTAGGTTCTCCATTACATACTCCAAAAAATAAAATAGGGGAAGAGCCGTTGGCTCTTCCCCTATCAAAGACTGCTTGAGTGAATAAGCATCAGATGCATGGTCACTCTAGGCACTACGTCTCAATTAAGCCAAGCTTGCTTTCGCTTTTTCAACGATCGCAGCAAAAACTTCTTTCTCGTAAACTGCCAAGTCAGCCAATACTTTACGGTCGATTTCAATAGAAGCTTTCTTAAGGCCAGCAATGAAGCGGCTGTAAGATAGACCGTTTAGACGAGACGCCGCGTTGATACGAGCAATCCATAGAGCACGGAATTGACGTTTGCGCTGACGACGGTCACGGTAAGCGTATTGACCTGCTTTGATAACCGCTTGTTTCGCTACACGAAATACACGGCTACGAGCACCGTAGTAACCTTTAGCTTGCTTTAAAATCTTTTTGTGACGGCGACGAGCCTGAACACCACGTTTTACGCGAGGCATAATATAAACCCTTTAACTAGTTGTTGACTGAAAAATATCGATTAAGCGTATGGAAGCATGCGAACGATAAGTGGCTTATCGCTAGCTTTAACTTGGTGCATAGCACGAAGTTGGCGTTTACGCTTAGTAGACTTCTTAGTCAAGATGTGACTAGTGAAAGACTGCTTATGTTTAAAACCGTTAGCGGTACGTTTGAAGCGCTTTAGAGCACTACTGTTAGATTTAATTTTTGGCATGGTAAAACCACTCTCGCATTCGTTAATGTTAAATGTAATAAACAGGGCTAAGCACAAGACTTAGCCGCTTTTATTACTTCTTCTTTTTAGGGGCCAGCACCATAGTCAATTGACGACCTTCCATTTTCGCAGCCTGCTCTACAACACCATACTCTTCCAAGTCATTAGCGACTCGGTGCATAAGTTGCATGCCAAGCTCCTGATGGGCCATTTCACGACCGCGGTAACGTAGAGAAACCTTGGCCTTATCCCCTCCTTCAAGGAAACGTATCAGGTTGCGGAGTTTTACCTGATAATCCCCTTCCTCCGTCCCTGGACGGAATTTAATTTCTTTTACTTGAATTTGCTTTGCATTCTTCTTCTGAGCGGCTTTCGCTTTTTTCTGCTCGAAGATATGCTTACCGTAGTCCATGACTTTGCAAACAATCGGATCTGAATCAGCAATCTGCACTAGGTCTAGACCAGCTTCTTGCGCTGCTTCTAGTGCTTCTTCAATCGAAACAACACCAATTTGATCACCATCAGCACCGATAAGGCGCACTTCGGTAGCTCGTATGTTTTCGTTGATTTGAGGACGTTGCTTAGCGTTAGCGCGTCCACGATTCATATTACCTTTTATAGCTCTATCTCCATTATTTATTTACGACTACGGCGTGAGATTTCAGTTTGAAGCAATTCTTCAAATTCTTGGATACTCATCACACCCAGATCATCACCTGTACGAGTACGTACAGCAACTTGCTGATTCTCGACTTCTTTATCACCGATGACGATCATGTAAGGCACTCTCTGTAGAGTATGCTCGCGGATTTTAAACCCGATCTTCTCGTTTCTCAAGTCAAGTTTTGCTCGGAAGCCCTGTGAATTTAGAGATTTCTCTAAATTCTTACAATAATCAGCCTGACGATCGGTAATATTCATGATTACCACTTGTTCTGGCGCAAGCCAAACTGGGAACGAACCTTCGGTTTCTTCAATCAAGATACCGATGAAACGCTCTAGCGAACCCACGATCGCGCGGTGCAACATAACCGGTGTCTGGCGTGAGCCATCTTCGGATACGTATTGCGCACTAAGACGCGTTGGCATTGAGAAGTCCACCTGAATAGTACCGCACTGCCATACTCGGCCAATCGCGTCTTTCAGAGAAAATTCAATTTTCGGTCCGTAAAAAGCACCTTCACCTGGTAGCTCTTCCCACTCAAGTTCAGCTGAATTCAATGCTTCAGCCAAGGCTTTCTCAGCTTTATCCCAAACCTCATCCGAGCCAACACGTTGCTCTGGACGAGTAGATAAGCGGTAAATAATTTGATCGAAACCAAAATCTGCATACACTTCGTGCAGCAAATCAATGAATTCAGACACTTCTGACTGAATCTGATTTTCTGTCACAAAAATATGACCGTCATCTTGTACGAAGTTACGTACACGCATGATGCCATGTAGTGCACCCGATGGCTCGTTACGGTGACATGAACCAAATTCTGCCATACGGTATGGCAAATCACGGTAACTCTTCAAGCCTTGGTTGTACACTTGTACGTGACAAGGACAGTTCATTGGTTTTACGGCGTAGTCGCGGTTTTCTGAATGAGTAGTAAACATGTTTTCATGATACTTACCCCAGTGACCGGATTTTTCCCACAAAACGCGATCGACGATCTGTGGCGTTTTCACCTCTTGGTAACCGTTTTCTAACTGTTTCTGACGCATGTACTGCTCGACAGTTTGGTACAGATTCCAGCCTTTTGGATGCCAGAACACCATGCCAGGTGCTTCTTCTTGCACGTGGAACAAGTCTAGCTTTTTACCAAGTTTACGGTGATCTCGTTTTTCCGCTTCTTCGATACGTGTCAAATACGCTTTTAGATCTTTTTTATCAGACCAAGCCGTACCGTAGATACGTTGTAATTGTTCGTTGCTAGAATCACCACGCCAATAGGCGCCTGCTAGCTTCATCAATTTGAAGTGACGTAGAACACGTGTATTAGGCACGTGTGGGCCACGACACATATCCATGTATTCTTCATGATGGTACAGACCGACTTCTTTAACTGAGTCGTCCATATCATCGATCAATTGTACTTTGTACGATTCACCGCGCTCATCGAATTTAGCACGTGCTTCGTCGACCGGCGTCATCACTTTAACTACGTCGTAGTCTTTTTTGATGAGCTCTGCCATACGTGCTTCGATCGCCGCCATGTCTTCTGGCGTAAACGGACGCTCGTAAGCGATATCGTAGTAAAAGCCTTCATTGATCACAGGACCAATGGCCATTTTGGCAGTTGGGAACAACTGCTTCACTGCATGACCTACCAGGTGGGCAAACGAGTGACGAATGATTTCGATACCTTCTTCGTCTTTTCCCGTCACCAAGCTGACGTCAGAATCTTCGGTAATAAGCTCACATGCATCGACCAACTTGCCGTTGATTTTGCCGGCAACAGTTGCCTTGGCAAGACCTGGACCGATATCCTCGGCCACTTGCATAAGAGTAACGGGCTCAGCAAAGGTACGCTGGCTACCATCTGGTAAAGTAATTACTGGCATTTTTTTCCCCTGTCGGAGTCAGTGGTGCTCCATACGAAAGAGCACATGGAAATTTGAGTGCGTTAAAATAACACTTCTTAGACTATTTTGCGACCATCTTGGCCGGCTTTCATAGTCGTTGAAAATAAGGCACTCTCGCGCATAAAAATCAACCATTTTTTGTGCGCTTCAGCCATAGACTTTCCTCTCTAAGCGGGTAAAATGGCGCCTGTTTCACAACAACCCCTCCAAGATATATAGGCCTTATGGATCACGACGCGATTGACAATTACTGTGTTGAGACAACTCAACCAGAGCCAGACCTTTTGTTGGAATTAGTCGACAAGACTTATACCGACATGGGTTACCCGAATAAATTGTCTGGACGCACGATCGGTCGAGCACTGAAGCTGCTCGCCAAAATCCACCAGCCTAAAAACGCGCTTGAAATCGGCATGTTCACCGGCTATTCAGCGCTATCAATCGCCGAGGGCATGCCAGAAGATGGCAAGCTGATTTGTTGTGAGACCAACCCACGTGCAATTGAGTTTGCACAAAGCTTTTTTGATCGCAGCCCGTTCGGGAACAAGATCACCCCCATTTTCGGCCCCGCCTTGGAGACCATCCAAACCCTCGAAGGGCCGCTCGACTTTGTGTTTATCGATGCCGATAAACGCAACTATCTCAATTATTACGAAGCCGTGCTGCCTTTAGTCCGCAGCGGGGGCTTAATTGTAATTGACAATTCTATCTGGCAAGGACGAGTTCTCTCTCCCGAAGAGAACAGCGATATCGCAGTAGACGCCATGAATAAGCGTATCGCAGAGGATCCGAGAGTGGAAAACGTCCACCTCCACGTACGAGATGGTTTGAATCTCGTCATCAAACTTTAAAACTAATTCTAATAAGTAGGCACCCAGACACTGCCTCTTCTAGGCGGTGTTGGGTGCTATGCTTTTGACTGTAAAAAATTCAAGAGGCAGGGATTTTGGTTGTTTTTAAAATCACAAATAATGTCACTGGAAAGCATTACATCGGCACATCTTTTAACAGTGGATTTCAGCGCTTCGAGCAGTATGTCGAAGCTGCCAACGAAAATTTAGATTTCCCACTGTACGAAGATATCCGCCAGCACGGCGTCGATGCTTTTTCAGTTGAAGAACTGTATGACACAAACGATAAAGAAGAGCTTTACGAGCTAGAGCAGGACTACTTGGTGATCTACAACGCTGAGAGTCTACGTGGCTACAAGATTGGTCAAACAACCGCTAAAGGCCGCCAGCTTGAGCTGGGCAAAAAAGCGATGTTTGATACCAATGGTAAATCGACAGCTGAGCCAGAAAAGAAAACACCTGGCCGTAAGCCAGCGGCTAAAACAGCTGGCAAAAAGAGCGAATTACCTAAGGTAGAGCTACCTAAGAAAGAAGAACCAAAACCAACGGTGTCATCTTTCTTTGGCGAATTGATTGGCGAAGACCGTCTAGACACACCCGCTTCAGGTGAACTAGAAGATCCGACTAAGCCTTCAACTATCAAGCGTAGCGCTGCACCAGCAGCAAGCGAAAAAGCCGCCAGCAGCGCCCCAAAAGGCACCACTCGCAGCTCAAGCAGCATTCAAAAAATGCTCCGTGAAGCCGAGAAACAAGCCAAAGCAGAGCGCGCCGAAGAGCTGCGTAAGCAGCAGCAGGAGCAAGCCGATGAGATGGCGTTGATCATGGCCAAGCTGGACATGACTGCAAAATCAGCACAATCCGCTTTCCGCCGCCGCAAAGGCTAAGTTAGATCCAGTATTAACGAAAAAGCCCCAGTGATCACTCACTGGGGCTTTTTTATACGCGCTTGCTAGCGAATTAAGCGCGCGCTTTTTTCAACGTTTCAGAAATCATGAAGGCCAGCTCTAGCGACTGGTCCGCATTCAAACGTGGATCACAGTGAGTATGATAACGGTCAGCTAGGTCAGCCTCAGTGACTTGGAAAGCACCGCCTACGCACTCAGTGACATTCTGCCCCGTCATTTCAAAATGCACGCCGCCTGGGTAGGTACCTTCAGCTTTATGCACCTCAAAGAACTGCTGCACTTCACGTAGCACATCATCCACTTTGCGAGTCTTGTAGCCTGTACTCGCCTTCACTGTGTTGCCGTGCATTGGGTCACTACTCCACAGCACTTTCTTACCTTCACGCTCAATCGCACGAATCAAGTTTGGCATACCATCAGCTACCTTATCCGCCCCCATACGAACAATAACGTTTAAGCGCCCTTCTTCGTTATCAGGGTTTAAGATATCGCATAGGCGCAACAGATCTTCAGGGTCCATCGATGGGCCAGCTTTCACCCCGATCGGGTTATTTACACCACGCAAGAACTCAACATGAGCACCATCAATCTGACGTGTGCGATCACCGATCCACAGCATATGCGCCGAACAGTCGTACCAATCACCCGTCAAGCTATCTTGGCGCGTCAACGCTTGCTCGTAAGGCAGTAAAAGCGCTTCGTGCGAGGTATAGAACGAGGTCTCACGCAATTGAGAGGCACCGGCACCGATACCACAGGCTTCCATAAACTGTAGCGCGTCATCAATTTTATCGGCCACTGTTTGATAGCGCTCACCAGCAGGACTATTGCTAATGAAATCCAGGTTCCATTGATGCACTTGATGCAAGTCGGCAAAGCCACCTTGCGCAAACGCACGCAATAGGTTCATAGTTGCCGCACTCTGATTGTAGACTTTGAGCAAACGCTCAGGGTCAGGAATACGTGCAGCTTCATCAAACTCGATACCGTTGATAATGTCACCACGGTAGCTTGGCAGCTCAATGCCGTTAATATTTTCCGTACCAGCTGAACGCGGCTTAGCAAACTGCCCTGCCATACGCCCTACTTTTACGACTGGGCATTTGCCTGCATAGGTCATCACCACAGCCATCTGCAACAATACTTTAAAGGTATCGCGAATATTGTTTGCTGAGAACTCAGCAAAACTTTCCGCACAGTCACCACCTTGCAGTAAAAAACCTTTACCATTGGCTACATTGGCCAACTCAGATTTCAACTGACGTGACTCACCGGCAAATACCAATGGCGGCACTTGCGCTAAAGTTTGTTCAACACCGCGCAGTGCTTCCACACTCGGGTATTCTGGCTGCTGTAAAGCCGTCTTTTGACGCCAGCTTTGTACGTCCCATGCGTTAGGCATTATTTCCCCTTACCTATATTTTTATTTGCTGTTAGCGTGCCACCACCCAAAGTATTTGAGCATCGTCTTGTGACTTCGATATGACAATATGCCCCATACCAGCATCATAGTACACACTATCACCTTCGTTTAATTCGACTGGCTCGTAAAACTCCGAATAGAACACCACACTCCCCGAAAGCACCAATAAAAACTCTTCGCCATCGTGGCGCACCCACTCCTTGAACTCATCAAAGCTACGTGCGCGTACTATGGTTTTAAATGGCACCATCTTTTTGCGACTGATAGAAAAGCTCAACAGCTCGTGTTCATAGGTCGCTGTCGGGTGTGGCTCCCCTTCTTCGTTACGTGTTATATCGCGCCGCCCCGCGATCGAGTGCTCTTGCGTTTCCACAAACAGCTGCGGTAAATCCATCCCCAGACCGCCAATCAGCTTTTGCACAATAGCAAAGCTGGGGGAGACATGATCATTCTCGATTTTAGATAAGGTTGAGCGTGCAATTCCCGTGCGCTTACTCACCTCTTCGAGTGTCCAACCTTTGGTCAAACGTATTTCTTTAACACGCTTGCCCAATTCTAACGGCTCGACAAATTGATCCGGGTCTGAAGCGGTAGCAGTTTCTAATGAGGGTCGACTTACCATCTACATTTCTCCTATACGCTCCGCAAGTTTACTAAAATAAACTCTGTTGACCTATATGATATTTAATTTAGTCATTTCATGCAGAGACAAAAAAGCCCGCTTTGAGCGGGCTTTGCACTATTAACGCACCTTAGCGTTTTTTTAATAGCTCCATCGCCGGCAAGCATCGACCCAAATCAAAGCCCTTTTTCATGACATGGGCAACATGTTCGATAAACGAGTTTTCGTCTTTTTGCTCTGCCAAGACCCACAGCACAGATGAGCGAGTCCCCGTACGACAATAAGCAAACACCTTATCAGCCTCGGCCATAGCGTTTTGCTGCTGAACCACTTCTCGGTTAGTTAATTGCTTTAAGTCAATAGGGTTATGGATGTACACCAAACCAGCTTGCTCGGCTGCCGCTTGGATCTCAGCACTGCTTGGCTGATCCTCAGACTCACCATCTGGGCGATTGTTGATTAAAACATCAAAACCTTGCGCTTTAATTTCAGCCACATCAGCCACGTCAATCTGCGGTGCTACAGAATAATTTGAGGCAAGTTCAACACTGTTCATAACTTTGTTCCTTTTACTACGAGCGGTACAGCACTTTAATTAAATGAAAACCAAACTGTGTTTTCACAGGACCTTGGATTTTAAGCAAAGGTCCATTGAATACCGCTTTATCAAACGGCGCAACCATATCGCCTTTACGGAATTCACCTAAATCGCCCCCTTTTTTGCCTGAAGGGCAAGTGGAATGCTTCTTAGCCAACTGATGAAAGTCTGCACCATTATCCAACTTGGTTTTCAGCTGCTCAGCTTCCTGCTTGGTTTTTACGAGTATATGGCAGGCACTTGCTGTAGCCATTTATCACCTCTTCGTTGATTCAACTTAAATACACGGGTAGATTCGTGTGATACATTCAGTTTAAGTATAACTTGTTTCGGATACGAGGATAGTATGGAGTTAATGCCATCATCGGAAGAATTATCGATTTTATTAGTTGAGCCCTCTTCCACACAACAAAAAATTATTCAACGCGCATTGGCCGAAACTGGCATTAGAGATGTGCGCTTCGCCGACTCCATTAAGTCCGCCATCAACGCCGTGAAAGATTACGAACCTGACCTAATTGTGTCCGCCATGTATTTGCCCGATGGTGAGGCTGATACCATGGTCACCATGATGAAAAAGCATCCCGACACTGAACACATTCATTTTATGATCGTCTCCAGTGAGAGGGATCGCTCGCATCTTGAAACGTTACGCCAAGCGGGCGTGATTGCCATCCTGCCGAAACCTTTTGAAATGAAAGACCTACAGCGCGCGATTAATGCCACGCTCGATTTAAGTGTTGAGCAAGAAATCGATCTGGAACTGTTGGACCCGCACGAGATGAGCGTGCTACTGGTGGATGACAGCAAATTGGCGCAAAAGCACATTACCCGCGTCCTAGAGACAATGGGGATCATCAATATCGATGTGGCAGCTAACGGCGCTGATGCGATTCGCTTACTACAAGATGCCGACTACGATTTGGTCATTACTGATTACAATATGCCAGAGATGGATGGCAAAGAACTGGCTCACACCATCCGTATGACGGAAAGCATCTCTCACATTCCTGTACTCATGGTCGCTTCTAACGCCGACCAACCTCAGCTGGCCAACATCACCCAAGAAGGTGTCGATGCGATCTGCGACAAAGTCTTTGAACCTGAGACGTTAAGACGTTTACTGCATAATATCTTAGATTAAAAAAACGGCCCACTGGGCCGTTTTTTGTCTCTTACTTAGACTGTAGCATATCAACAATCGGGACATTGGCCTCAGGAAAGGCCAACTCAGTGAGCTGCTGGCGCGATACCCAAGCCACTTGCTGACCTTCCTTACCGTGAGGTTCGCAAGCAAAGTCAAACACTCGATAAAAGTGTAACTCTACTGATTTGTCACTGTAGTCATGTCGAATGACATGAAATGACTCACTGCCCTGAACCTCGATACCACACTCTTCAGCAAGCTCCCTAGATAAGGCCGCTTGAGGCGTTTCATCAGCCTCAACCTTGCCGCCAGGAAACTCCCAAAGACCACCTTGATGCTTATCACTTGAGCGCAATGCTACAAAAATTTGCCCATCACGCTCAATAATACCTGCTGCGACTCGAATCAACATTGTTTAGGTACGGTACTCAGCATTGATGGTTACATACTCATGCGAGAAGTCCGTTGTCCATACAGTATCGCTTGCCTCACCGGCGCCGAGATCGACAACTATGTGGATTTCCTCAGGCGCCATCGCGGCCTGGCCTGCTTCTTCAGTGTAATCAGGTGAACGACCACCATCGCGTGCGATTTCACAGCCATTAATAGTGAGTGACACGGTGTCGACGTTCAGATCTTCAACGCCCGCACGACCCACCACCGCCAAAACACGACCCCAGTTCGGATCCGATGCAAACAAGGCCGTTTTGACTAGCGGCGAATGCGCAATTTCAAAGGCTGTTTTAGTGGCATCCGACACTTGTTTCGCACCTTTTACTTCCACCGTTACAAACTTAGTTGCACCTTCGCCATCACGAACGATGGCATGAGCTAACTCCTGCATCACTTCAAGGAAAGCCGCTGCGAATACGGCACCGGCACCCGTCGTTAAATCGGTTAACGGTGCATTGCCCGCTTGACCTGTTGCGGCCGCAATACAAGAGTCATTGGTGGATGTATCGCTGTCGATGGTAATACGGTTAAAGCTTTGCTCTGTGGTTTGCTTGAGCAAACTTTGTAGCGCTAGCGGGTCCACTGCGGCATCAGTAAAGATAAAACCTAGCATGGTCGCCATGTTAGGGCGAATCATACCAGCACCTTTAGAGATACCACCAATAGTCACTTGCACACCATCCAACTCAACTTGGCGGTAAGCGCCTTTAGGTAGGGTATCAGTTGTCATAATGCCCACACCCACAGACTGCCAAGCATCGCTTGACAGTGAATGCAAGGCATTAGGCAAAGCCGCTGTAATCTTAGAAACAGGTAATGGCTCACCGATCACGCCCGTAGAAAACGGCAAAATCTGCTCGTTGGCCACACCCGTTAAATGCGCCATGGTTTCACAGGTATGCAACGCATTCTCCATACCTGATTTACCCGTACCAGCATTGGCATTGCCGGTATTAATGACCAGATAGCGTGGTGCTGCTTTGGCTAAATGCTCACGACAAACACGCACTGGTGCCGCGCAAAACTGATTCTGCGTGAATACGCCTGCGACATTCGTGCCTTGAGCTAACTCAAAGACCACTACGTCCTTCTTGTTCGCTTTCTTAATGCCCGCTTCCACTGCTGCAAATCGAACACCTGGGATAGATGGAATATTTGGAAAAGAACCTAAACCAACTGCCATAACGGCCTCTCAAATGAAAACTAATTAATTAAACCAACTTACCGTGGCACTGCTTGAACTTCTTACCAGAACCGCATGGGCACGGCTCATTGCGACCAACACGTGGCGCTTCACCAGCAGGCGCTTGCCCAGCACTCGCTTCAGCAGGCTTACTTGGCTCATCGGACGCATTGGTGGTTACGCGAGTTTTGGCTTCTTGCTGGCGACGCGCTTCTTCAATCTTTTCAGCCTCTTCAGCCGATTGAACCTTGACGCGAGTGACCACTTGAATAACTTCAAACTTAATTTGCTCAAGCAAACCTTGGAACAACTCAAATGCTTCACGCTTGTATTCTTGCTTAGGATTCTTCTGCGCATAACCACGTAAGTGAATACCTTGACGCAGCATATCCATGGTTTGCAAATGCTCTTTCCAAAGCGTATCTAGCACTTGTAGCAATACTTGTTTTTCGAAGTTACGCAACGCTTGAGGGCCAGCAATGGCTTCTTTGGCTTCATAATCATCGATGAAGAATTGCAGAATTTTTTCGCGCAGCGGCTCTTCGTAAAGTTTCTTATCTTCCGCAACCCATTGCTGAATCGGAATCTCCAAGCCAAACTCATTACGAATACGCTCTTCTAAACCTTCAAGATCCCACTGATCGAAGATACTCTGTGGCGGAATGTATTCATCAATCAAGCCTGACACGACGTCTTCACGCATTGATAGAATCGCATCAGAAAGATCGCCCGATGACATCATGTCATAGCGTTGACGGTAAATTACTTGACGCTGATCGTTGGCTACATCGTCGTATTCAAGTAGCTGTTTACGAATATCAAAGTTACGCCCCTCAACCTTACGCTGAGCTTTTTCGATAGCATTAGACACCATCTTATGCTCAATGGCTTCGCCCTTCTCCATGCCTAGCGCTTGCATCATTTTCTTAATGCGCTCAGACATAAAGATTCGCATTAAATTGTCTTCTAGGGACAAGTAGAAACGTGATGAGCCCACATCACCTTGACGACCCGCACGACCACGCAATTGGTTATCAATGCGGCGAGACTCATGACGCTCGGTACCAATGATATGCAAACCGCCTGCCTCTAGCACGGCATCATGGCGTTGCTGCCAATCTTCCTTTAACGCTTCTTTCTCAGCGTCCGTAGCGTCTTCACCAAGTTGCGCAAGTTCTACTTGAAGGTTACCACCCAACACAATATCAGTACCACGACCGGCCATGTTGGTAGCAATCGTTACAGCACCCGGACGGCCCGCTTCAGCAATGATTTCGGCTTCGCGTTCGTGTTGCTTGGCGTTCAACACGTTGTGCTTGATGCCTTTTTTCTCAAGGAAACCTGATAACAACTCAGAGTAATCGATCGATGCCGTACCGACCAAGATCGGGCGACCTTGCTTAACAGCTTCATCGATGTCTTTAACAATGGCCTCAAATTTCTCTTCTGTGGTCATAAAGATCAAGTCATTGAAATCTTTACGAGCAACACCTTTGTTAGTCGGAATAACCACCACAGATAGCGAGTAGATTTGCTGGAATTCAAAGGCTTCTGTATCCGCAGTACCTGTCATACCTGACAACTTATCGTACAAACGGAAGTAGTTCTGGAAGGTTGTCGACGCTAGCGTCTGACTTTCGGCTTGAATCTGCACGCCTTCTTTGGCTTCTACCGCTTGGTGAATGCCTTCAGACCAACGACGCCCTGCCATAGTACGGCCGGTGTGCTCATCGACAATCACTACTTGGCCATTCTGTACCACGTAATCAACGTTTTTCTTAAAGACAATGTGCGCACGCATACAAGCGTATACATGGTGCAGCAACTGCAAGTTGCCAGCCGCGTATAGGCTATCACCTTCTTCTAATAGGCCTTGCTCAACAAGCCACGCTTCAACGAACTGGTGACCATCTTCGGTCAGCTCGACATTTTTTTGCGCTTCGTCGTAAGTGTAATGGCCGACCTCTTCACCTTCGTCTTCTTGACGCGTCAGCAATGGGGCCAATTCATTGATTTTTTTGTACTGAGCAGAGCTGTCTTCGACTGCTCCAGAAATAATCAACGGTGTGCGCGCTTCGTCGATCAGGATCGAGTCCACTTCATCGACGACCGCAAATGATAATTCACGCTGCATACGCTCTTCCATGCGGAAGACCATGTTGTCACGCAAGTAATCAAAACCAAATTCATTGTTAGTACCGTAGGTGATATCCGCTACGTAAGCCGCACGCTTTTCTTCGCGATCTTGCCCTGCGTAAACGACACCAACGTTCATATCCAAGAATTCGTACAACGGACGCATCCAATTCGCGTCACGACGGGCTAGATAATCGTTGACGGTAACGACGTGAACGCCCTTGCCAGCTAACGCATTAAGGTAAACGGCCAAGGTCGCTACCAAGGTTTTACCTTCACCGGTACGCATCTCTGCGATACGCCCTTCATGTAGCACCATGCCGCCGATCAGCTGCACATCAAAGTGGCGCATGCCCATGATACGCTTACTTGCTTCGCGTACCGTTGCAAAAGCTTCTGGCAAAAGAGAGTCAAGTGACTCGCCCTTAGCCAGACGCTCCCGAAACTCGCCCGACTTGGCCATCAAGTCATCGTCAGTTAAATTGTTGAAGCTTTCCTCTAGCTTATTGATCTGTGTAACTGCTTTTTTATAGCGCTTTACTTCTCTGTCGTTTTTAGTACCGACGATCTTTTTAATGACTGTTCCGAACATCTTTTCAACACAACTTAAAATTAGAATGATTTAGAGTCTAACATGGTAGATAGCCATAAAACATGAATTATCAAGCCCTTATAACGAAAAAAGCCAGACATATGTCTGGCTTTTATTCAATACTGAGCATTAATTAGGCAGTGGCCGCTGACTCGGTAAAAGAGATCGGGTTTAGCGCTTCATCTTCTTCAAATGTTACATATTCCCAGCAGTCCTGATTTTGCAATAACTCAAGAAGCAACTTATTGTTTAGGCCGTGCCCCGACTTAAATGCCTTATACTCACCGATGACACTGTGGCCTAGCAAGTAAAGATCACCAATCGCATCCAACACCTTATGACGAACAAGTTCATCACGGTAACGCAGGCCTTCATCATTCATAACACGGTAATCGTCTAGTACGACCGCATTTTCCATGTTGGCGCCACGTGCCAAGTTGTTGTTCTTGAAGTATTCAAGATCTTTCATGAAGCCAAACGTACGCGCACGACTGATTTCTTTAACGAACGTAGTCGTTGAGAATTCCATGGAGGTGTACTGCACTTCTTCGTCAATCGCAGGGTGATCAAAATCAATGGTAAACGACAGTTTGAAACCGTTGTAAGGTTCAAGTGACGCGTACTTATCACCATCTTCAACACGAATCGGCTTAGTGATACGGATGAATTTCTTCGCTGCATCTTGTTCTTCGATGCCGGCTGACTGCAACAAGAATACAAATGGGCTAGCACTACCGTCCATCAACGGGACTTCGCTAGAGCTAAGCTCAACATAAGCATTGTCCACACCCAAACCTGCCATCGCAGACATCAAGTGCTCAACTGTGCTCACTGTGGTTTCACCATCACGCAAGGCTGTAGCAAAGTTGGTCGCACCAACAGATTGAGCTGAGCCCATGATCTCTACTGGCGGTTCCATATCTGTACGCACAAAGACAATACCAGTGTTAACTGGTGCTGGCTTAAGCGTGAGATAAACTTTCTCGCCCGAGTGTAAGCCCACTCCGGTAGCGCGAATGATGTTCTTTAAGGTGCGCTGACGTACCATTACTTTCCTACAATATGATGACAGTGAAAATTTGTTGCAATGATAGCAACAAGTTTTTCGTTATACAATTGACGACCCACAAGCTGCGCAGTTTTTGCGCAAACTTAATCTGCCTGACGACGCAAAAATGCTGGAATATCCAAGTATGACAACTTGTCTTCTGTATTTTGCTCCGCCTGAACAGAGTTCGTTTCCGCTTGCGCTTTAGGCTGTTCAGTCACTTTTGGTGCCACTGGCTCAGCAGGCTTAACTGGCTCTGCTGCAGGCTGCTGCACCGCACTCGCTGCTGGCGCTTGTGGCTCAGCTTTCGGCGCAGGCGCTTCTGTTGGTGCTGGCGTTGTCGCAGCATGCGTTACGCTTGCTGACACACCTGAACCCACTGCAGATTGCATTTGCGCAACGCCACCTTTACCTTCAAGGCCCGTCGCTACAACCGTAACACGCATCTCTTCGCCAACACTTGGATCGATCGCACAACCAATAACAACCGTCGCGTCTTCTGAAGCGTATTCCTCGATGATATTACCCACCTCAGTAAACTCAGAAAGACCCACTTCGTCGTTGGCGGTAATGTTGACCAATACGCCACGCGCACCTTTAAGGTTAATGTCTTCAAGTAATGGGTTATGAATAGCCGCTTCAGCTGCCACACGTGAACGATCTTCACCTGTTGCAGAGCCTGACCCCATCATGGCCATACCCATTTCTTTCATAACCGTCTGCACATCGGCAAAGTCGACGTTGATCAGGCCAGGGCGCATAATCAAGTCCGTGATACCCTGCACTGCATTAAGCAACACATTGTTCGCTTCACCGAAAGCCTTTAGCAACGAAATGTTTTTGCCTAAGACTGGCAACAAACGCTCGTTTGGCACTGTGATTAATGAATCGACATTATCACGCAATTCTTTAATGCCTTCTTCGGCTACCTTAGCTCGACGACGACCTTCAAACGGGAAAGGCTTAGTGACGACAGCCACTGTTAAGATGCCTAATTCACGCGCAACTTTTGCGATCACTGGCGCAGCACCTGTGCCAGTACCACCACCCATACCAGCGGTGATAAAGACCATATCCGCGCCAGTTAGCAACTCTGTAATCTTTTCTTGATCTTCTAGAGCAGAGTCACGACCAATGTTTGGATTCGCACCAGCACCAAGACCTTTAGTAACTGTATTACCTAGTTGCAAGGTAATACCAGAATCCAAGCCAAGCAGGGCTTTGGAATCAGTGTTTGCACAAATGAATTCAACGCCATCCAAGTTGCTCTCAAGCATGTGCTTAACGGCGTTACCGCCGCCACCACCAACACCAACTACTTTGATGACAGCATTGTCTGACAAGTTTTCTTCGGCTAAATCAAATACGTTCATGGACATGGGCTTTAAGCTCCTATAATTCTGCTGTCTATCCTGACCTAAATATAACTCTGAAACCAATCTTTAACCTTGTGCCACGCTTTCGTTGGACTGAAAGCAGGCTTGGTTTCACCTGCTGCCACATCGGGCAGATATTTTTTCTTTAATGTTTTGGTTTGAGCAGTGGTCTCAAACGCCTCGGAAGCGGGCACGTTCGCTCCGGCATACATTAATAATCCTACACTGGTAGCATAACTTGGGTTATCTACCACCTCACTGACTCCCTTCGCCTGTCCAGGCCGAGCAATACGAACTGGCATATCAAAGATACGCTCAGCTAATGCTTCTGCCCCTTCCATCAATGACGTACCGCCAGTGAGTACAATACCTGCCGGAATACGCTCAGCAAATCCACTGCGATTGAGCTCTTCTTGCACCATTGTATAAATTTCTTCGTATCGCGCTTCGACCACTTCCGCTAACGCATGACGCGAAATAGAACGTGGCTGACGATCGCCCACACTTGGTACTTCAATAATTTGTTCCGCGGACGCTAAATCTGACATAGCGCAGGCGTACTTAATCTTGATATTTTCTGCATGTAAAGTCGGCGTACGCAGCGCCATCGAAATATCATTGGTCACTTGATCGCCCGCCACAGGTACGACGGAAGTATGATGCAGTGCACCATCCAACCACACAGCAATGTCTGCTGTACCGGCACCGATATCCACCAAGCACACACCAAGATCTTTTTCATCTTCACTTAAACATACATAGCTTGAAGCCAGCTGTGACAGAATCACACCATCAACTTCTAAGCCACAGCGACGGATGCACTTTTCGACATTCATCACTGCATTCTCCGCGCCTGAGATCAGGTGTACGTTCGCTTCCAAACGCACGCCCGACATCCCTAGCGGATCACGAATCCCCTCTTGAGCGTCGATATGATACTCCTGAGGCAAAACGTGGATAAGACGCTGATCAGAAGAGATCGGTACCGCTTGCGCCGCATCAATCACTCGCTCAATGTCTTCTTTAAAAACTTCACCGTGCTTAATCGCCACAATGCCATGCGAGTTTTGGCTGCGAATATGACTGCCCGCCACACTGACATACACAGAGTGTATGTTGCAGCCTGCCATCAACTCAGCTTCTTCCACCGCACGCTGGATCGACTGGACCGTGGACTCAATATTGATAACGACACCTCGCTTCATACCTTTAGCGACGTGCGAGCCAATACCTACCACTTCCATTACACCATCAACACCGACCTCACCTACGATGCAGGTTATTTTCGAAGTGCCAACGTCTAATCCAACAATCATGAAAAATCCTAAGTTAACTAACGTCCAATGACCCTGTGTTCAAAAAAGCAACAATCAGACCAATTTTACTCGTCTGACGTCCATTTTACCGCTACACCATGTGGGTAACGTGCATCGACGGAGATAATCCGATCTATTCTACCCGATAAATCCGTTTTATACACTGCCACAAAGCGCTGTAATCGATCTAAAATCTGGTCTCGACCCAGTTTTACCGCGATTCCATTGGCGAATTTAATACTCCAAGCACCGCGATCTTCCAACGCCAGCTCTGACACCCTTAAAGACGACGTTGACAGCATTTGACTAACCAAGCTGAATTGATCCAACACCGCTTCTTCGGTATCCACTGGACCACGCAACCAAGTGAGTGGCAATTCTGGGCCTTTACTAGGCGCAATAACCTGCCCCTCTGCGGTAATAACCTTCCCGTCATTCCAGCGCGCCAAGGGCCTATGCTCTGTCACCTCAATGCGTAATGTGTGCGGCCAAAGTCGTCGAATCTGAGCGCTTTTCACCCATTGCGGTTCTGTCGCAAAAGCTTGCAATTGGGCCATGGAACGATCAAACAGTCCTTCACCTAGCAACTGATTGTAAAATCGCTGCAGTTCAGCTTCATCTGCGTAAGTCAGCTGCCCAACAATCTCGACCGTGCGAATATCGAACATCGGCGTTTCATCTGCCGTCGTTGCCGATTCCGGCCCATCTTGAAAGACCGCAAACAATATCAGCAATATCGCGCCAATCAGCGCTGCTATGCGCATACTATCAAGCTACCTCTGAATCCTGCCAAGCGTTCAGCGCGATCATCTCAACCAGATCATCATAAGCAATGCCTTCATAAGCTGCTGCCATCGGCACCAAGCTATGGGATGTCATGCCAGGCGAGGTATTAACCTCAAGCACCGTAAAGGCGCCGGACTCAGTCTGCATCACATCGACACGCCCCCAACCTCGACAACCGAGCGATCGGTATGCTTCGAGCGCTAGTGCTTTAAGCTCTTCCTCCTGCTCTGAGGCAAGACCACAAGGCAACAAGTAAGCCGTATCATCTGCTAAATATTTTGCTTCGTAATCGTACAAAGCATGCCCTTGTGATGGTTTTAAACCAATCGCAGGATACGCTTTATCGTTTATCACGGTGACCGTAAATTCTGGCCCAGAAACAAACTCTTCCACCAAAATATCCGAATCATAGCGACGCGCATCGATTAAAGCTGCAGCCAATTCCTGCGGGCCGTTTACTTTGCTAATGCCAATAGTTGAGCCTTCGCGAGAAGGCTTGATGATCAACGGGTAACGCATCTCTTGCTCAATCTGAGCTACATCTGGCTCAGCACTAAAGCATAGATATTTAGGCGTTGCGATACCAATGCCCTGCCAATAGCGTTTAGTCAAAGCCTTATCCATGGCAAAGCCAGACGCCAAAGGCAAACTTCCGGTATAAGGCTTGTTGAGCATGTCCAGTAAAGCCTGAACACGACCATCTTCACCTTCGCCACCGTGCAGAGCAATAAACGCTAAATCAAACTTTGCACTGGCCAGCTGTTGCACTGGATCCTGCGCAGCTTGCTCGCCGTATAGATCAATTTTGACTACTTGGTAGCCTTTATTAAGCAAGGCTTGGGCAACACGAGTGCCACTTTCAAGAGATACTTCACGCTCTGCTGAGCGACCACCATAAACAACGGCAATGGTTTTATCCTGCAGCACAGTCATATTAAATCCCCTCTGCCGCTAACTTCTTCGATAGCGCCCCTATATCACCAGCTCCTTGCGTGATCAGCAAGTCGTCTGGGCGTAAAACATTTGCCAAGATTGCGCGCAAATCTTCCTCACTACTCACATGAATCGGATCCACCGTGCCACGCTGACGAATACTGCCACATAAGGTTTTACTGTCAGCACCATTAATCGGGGTTTCGCCTGCCGCATAGACATCTAATAACAGCAGCACATCCACCTTTGACAATACTCTGACGAAATCCTCGTATAAGTCACGAGTACGTGAATAACGGTGTGGCTGATAAACCATGACCAGGCGCTTGTCCGGCCAGCCATCACGGATCGATGCAATCGTAGCCTTAACCTCACTTGGGTGATGACCGTAGTCATCGATAAACATTACCTCACCGCCTTCAACCGCTAACGCACCTTGCTCTTGGAAACGACGCCCCACCCCTTCAAAGCCCATCAAACCCGCTTGAATCGCCGCAGGCTCAACACCCAAATCGGTAGCGACTGCGATAGTCGCCAGCGCATTCAAGATGTTATGACGGCCTGGCATAGGTAAACGTATACGCAATGGTTCACCTTCAGGGCGATGCGCTAAGAACTCACAGAAGCGACCGTTTTGCGTGATTTCAGTGGCATAAATATCGGCCTCTTGCTCAATACCGTAGGTCAGTACAGGACGGCTCAGGTGCGGCATAATCGAGCACACATTTTCATCATCTACGCACAGTACTGCCAAGCCGTAGAAGGGTAAATTATGAATGAATTCGATGAAGGTATGCTTCACTTGCTCGAAATCACCGTTGTAGGTGTCCATGTGATCTTCGTCGATATTGGTGACAATGACGGTTTGTGGCTGCAAATGAAGGAAAGACGCATCACTTTCATCAGCCTCAGCCACTAAGTATTTGCTGTCACCTAGCTGCGCATTGGCACCAGCACTGGTCAAACGTCCACCAATGACAAACGTCGGCGATTCATCAGTGGCTGCCAAAATAGACGCCATTAAACTGGTTGTGGTGGTTTTGCCATGCGTACCAGCGACTGCGATACCATGGCGGTAGCGCATCAGCTCTGCCAACATTTCAGCACGACGAACGATAGGAATGCGGTTTTCTTTGCCCCACTTAATTTCAGGGTTGCTCTCATCAATCGCACTGGAGACCACTATCACGTGGGCATTTTTGACATTGCTTTCTTGGTGACCGATAAAGATATCTACCCCAAGACTAGCGAGACGATCCGTCGTCGCCGATGCTTTCAAATCCGATCCACTGACTCGATAACCCTGATTGTTGAGTACCTCTGCAATCCCCGACATCCCCACACCACCGACACCAATAAAGTGGATATTTTGAATGCGGCGCATGGTTGGGATATCGTAGCGAAATTTAGCTTCCATCATTTCTTCATTAACCTTATACAGTGAGATACCACTATCTGTGTGGCCTCGGGTCGACCAGCAGACTTAGCCTGCTGGGACATATGTTTTAACTTATCATTATCTTGTATCAATTCAGTCAAATGCGCTTGTAAAGCCGCAGGCGTCAATTCGGTCTGCGGCAATAAAATAGCCGCACCTACATTCGCCAGCGAACGCGCATTTTCTGTTTGGTGATCATCAATCGCATAGGGATAAGGAATCAGGATCGAGGGCAAACCAGCGATGGCTAGCTCACTGACCGTCATCGCTCCCGCACGACAAATCACCAAGTCAGCCCAATAATAGGCCTGACTCATATTGTTAATATAAGCATCTACTCGGGCTTCGACTGCTAATGCCTCATAACTTTGCGACACGGCTTCAAAATTTTTCGCGCCCGTCTGATGCCACACATCTAAGCGTTGTTCGTGAGGCCAGTTTGCCAATAACGTCGGCACCGCATCATTCAGGGCTTTGGCACCTAAACTGCCACCCACTACTAATAAGCGTAATGGACGCGCCGCGTCTTCACGCACCTCACGCGCTGGTTGCCCTAAAATCGCACCGCGAACAGGGTTACCGACCGTCTGACCGTTTGGCAAAGCGCCATCAAACGCCTGCAAGCAGCTATTGGCCACTTTGGCTAAGAGCTTATTCGTGGTACCAGCGACCGCATTTTGCTCATGAATTAACAATGGAATACCGAGCAATTTAGCTGCAATACCACCAGGCCCTGCGACAAAACCGCCCATACCTAGTACCACGTCAGGCTTAACACGCTTTAAGATCGCAACGGCTTGACCAATAGAATGCGCGATGCGCCATGGTGCCAATGCTAATCCTAATGCGCCTTTACCACGCACCCCTTTGATAGCGATGGTATGCAGCGGAATATCGTGCTCTGGCACCAGTTTTTCTTCCATACCGCCAGCTGAGCCAATCCACTCAACCTCGATACCTTTCTCAATGAGTTTTTCAGCGCAGGCCAAGGCAGGATAGATGTGCCCACCCGTACCACCTGCCATCAATAATACTTTTTTAGCTTGGAACACTTTCGACCTCTTTGCTCTCAATCGGGCTTGATGACGCTTTGGTGACGTCACCCGCTGCTGCCTCAATGCGTCGGTTTTCAATGTCCACTCGGGCAATCACGAATAAGCTCGCCAAGGTAATAATCAAACTACTGCCACCATAACTGATCAGTGGCAGCGTCAAACCCTTGGTCGGCAAAAAACCAGTATTTACCCCGATATTGATAATCACCTGAGCCAGTACCAAAATGGCAAAACCAAAACACATATAACCTTGGAACAAACGCTCTAAACGCATGGCATGCTGACCGATTTTAAACGCTCTTGAGACCATCAACCCGAATACTGCTAGCAGCAACAAGCCGCCCATCATGCCGGTTTCTTCCACCCAAATGGAAAATACAAAATCTGTATGGGCCTCGGGCAAATACGCCAACTTCTGCACACTATTACCAAGACCTAGACCAAACCACTCACCACGGCCGTAAGCAATCAACGCTTGCGACAGCTGATAACCATCATTGTAAGGGTCGGCCCAAGGATCAATGAAGTTCATCAGACGCTTAACACGGTAGCTTTCTGAGAACGCTACCACAGTAAGAGCCCCCGCCACTGCGATGACCAAGCCAATAAACTGCCAGATGGGCGCTCCAGCGATGAACAATAGCGCAATCACTGTACCCACTAGCACCACGGACGCACCGAAGTCAGGCTCCAGCATCAAACAGATCAAAAATAAGAACGACACCACCATCGGCATGCCAGAGCCGATTAACTGCTGACGTACTCGATCAGCCCGACGCACCAAGTAGCCTGAGACGTAGACCACCATACAGACTTTGGCTACCTCTGAAGCTTGCAGGTTAAACACCACTAAATTGATCCAGCGACGACTACCGTTTACCGTTTTACCAATCACTGGCATCAGCACCAAGATCAGCAACACCAAGGAAAACAGCATGAGCCACACCCCCCAACGCTGTAAGGTATCGGTGGGCAGAGACATCATGAAATAGCCAAACACCAAGCCCAAACCTAGGTAGATTAGCTGACGCGTCATAAAATAATAGGGATGTCCGTAGCTAGTCTCCGACAAAAAGATCGAAGCGCTTGAGACCATCACAATACCTAGCATCAAGATGCCTGCTACCGATGCTAAAAACCAAGCATCGACGTGGCGAAACTCTTGATAGGAAATTGGCTCGAGAATGTCACGCCATTTCATAATGCGCTAACCAGCTGGCAAAAATGTTGGCCACGCGTCTCGAAATTCTTGTACTGATCAAAGCTGGCACAAGCAGGTGAAAACAGCACCACATCGCCAGCATTTACTTCTGTTGCCAACGCCCGCATTGCCTCGTCTAACGTCTCAGCTCGAGAGTATGGCGTGCCTTCAGGAACAATGTCGATGATGTTTTGTGCATCTTTACCAAATACATATAGGTGTTTGACAAACTTGGCTAACGCCGGCGCTAAAGGCGCAAAGTCAGCCCCTTTGCCCACACCACCTGCCAGCAGGTGCAAGGTTTTTTGCTGCTTATTGCCCAAACCTTCTAAGGCCGCCAGCGTCGCCCCTACATTAGTGCCTTTGGAGTCATTTATGTAAGTCACTCCATTCACTTCTCGTACCGTTTCGCAGCGATGCGGTAGACCTGAATATTGTGCCAGCACTTGCGCTATTTCAGGCGTATCAATCGGCAAGCCCATCACATCCAAGATAGCCAAACAAGCCAATACATTCGCGTGATTATGTGCACCTTTAAGTCTGATTGAATCTGTGTTGTAAAGACGCTTCACCCCGTAAGACAACCAAGTACCGTCACTGTCTTTTAGTAAGCCAAACTCTTTTAGATCAGGGCTCGCTGTAGTAAAGGTTCGCACAGGTGTATCTTGTGGCAAAAGTGGCGCCGTTAGGATGTCTTGCTTATTACATACCGCTGCCTGACAGCCACGATAAATACGCTGCTTAGCCCGCTGGTAGCTGTACAGATCATCATAACGATCCATATGATCAGCCGACACATTAAGCAAACACGCCACATCGGCTTTTAAGGCATGGGTAGTTTCTAATTGGAAGCTCGACAACTCAAGGACATAGCAGTCAACTGCATCATCCAGTAAATCCAGTGCTGGCAACCCAAGGTTGCCACCGGCTACCGAGCGTTTACCGCTGGCTAAAAGCAGCTCATTCACAAGGGTTGTGACGGTACTTTTAGCATTAGAGCCAGTGATCGCCACAATCGGCGCCTTGGCATAGTCACGAAATAAATCAATGTCGCCACGCATCGCCACACCGTCTGCGGCCAACTGCTGCAATACAGGCGTCGCTAAGGCGATACCAGGACTGACAAAAAGCTCGGTCACACCAAGAGTGGTCAACACCTGAAGGTCGCCAGTAAAAATGCGCTCTTTAGGGCATAGTGCTTCGACCTCAGCTAGCCCCGGCGGCTGCTCGCGCGAATCCACTACATAAAAGTCCAAACCTTGCTGTGCCAAAAAGCGCACCGTAGCAACGCCTGAGACCCCCAAACCTACTACCGCACGTACGCGGTCAGAAGAAATCAGCGACATGGTGTTACCTTACCTTCAGGGTAGCGATACCGATAAGCACTAGGCAAACCGTGATGATCCAAAAACGCACAATCACCTTAGGCTCAGCCCAACCTTTTAATTCAAAATGATGGTGAATCGGTGCCATACGGAAAATACGTCGTTTGGTAAGCTTGTAAGAGGCCACCTGCAAAATCACTGAGACGGTTTCCATCACAAAGACACCGCCCATGATAAACAACACCAACTCTTGGCGCACAATCACCGCAATCACACCCAGTGCAGCCCCTAATGCCAAGGAGCCTACGTCGCCCATGAAGACCTGAGCTGGGTAAGTATTAAACCAAAGAAATCCAAGTCCCGCGCCCACCAGCGCCGCACAGAAGACGATTAACTCGCCGCTACCTTGCACATAAGGAATTAATAGATATTCGGCAAACTTAACGTTACCAGTAAGGTAAGCAAACAAACCTAATGCTCCGCCGACCAACACCGTTGGCAAAATTGCTAAGCCATCTAAGCCGTCCGTTAAGTTAACAGCGTTACTGGTACCGACAATGACGAAGTAGGTTAGCACCACAAAAAATATGCCTAAAGGAATGGCAGCATCTTTAAACAGAGGAATTAGTAATTCAGTTTCGGCAGGTGTAGAGGCATGAAAATATAAGAACAGTGCGGCTGATAAGCCGATAAAGCTTTGCCAGAAATATTTCCACTTAGCAGGCAGTCCTCGAGAGTTTTTCTCTACCACTTTGCGATAATCGTCGATCCAACCAACCGCTCCAAACGCGATCATGGTTAACAAGGTTAACCAGACATACTCGTTAGTAAGATCGCCCCATAATAAGGTACTGATCGTGATGGAAAATAAAATCATCACGCCACCCATGGTTGGCGTGCCCGCCTTACTCAAATGGGATTGTGGACCATCGTCACGTACCGCTTGTCCAATCTGCAAGCGCTGCAGCAAACGTATTACCTTCCCACCGATTAATAAAGAAATGAACAGAGCTGTCAGCACCCCAAGAATGGCGCGCAGCGAAAGGTAATTAAACACCGTAAAAAAGGTAAAGTACTTGCTTAGGTAAGCAGTCAAAAGCAATAGCATGGTTAGGGGTAGTCCTAAATTTTCAAAGCGTTAACAATGTCTTCCATTTTGGCCGAACGCGAGCCTTTTACCAAAATGACGTGATTCGAGTCGAGTTTCTCTAGTAACGCTAGAGCCTCAGTTTTAGACGCACATGCGTGTGTCGTTTGGGTTTGATCAGCCACGCTCTCGAATGCCTTGGCCGCCAACCCAGCGAGCTCACCAATGGTGATAATATGATCGATTTTTTGTTGTGCCGCGTAGCTGCCTAGATCTTGATGAATGACGTCTTCTTGGTCACCCAACTCCCCTAAAGCGCCTAACACTAGCCATTTTGATCGGTCTTTATACAACGCCAACACATCGATGGCCGCCTCAACGGATTTTGGGCTGGCATTGTAACAATCATTAATGATTAGAGCTTCATTTTTTGCATCGACAAGTTCCATTCGCCCCGGCACTTGCGCTGGGTGACGCAGGCGCGATAAGGCCTGCGCCATAGAAAACCCAAGTGCCAACAATGCCAGCGCAACAGCCATTGCATTGGCAACGTGATGCTTGCCTGGACGATCCAATGACAGCGAAAACTCTTCGCCAGCATAGACTAATGTCGCTTGGGTGCCCTGCTCCGATACCTGCATGTCACGCACCCATAAGGTGGCGGGGTTATCAAAAGCAAAGCTCAGCAGATTACGCTGCTCGAGCAAACCGCACCAATACTCAAACGACGCATCATCTGCGTTTAATACCACCGTAGCATTATCTCTGGCAGTTTCGATCAATTTACCTTTCTCTTCGGCAATGCCTTGGATCGAGCCGAAGCCAGATAAATGACTACCACTGGCGTTGGTCAGCACCACCACATCCGCTGCTAAGCAATGACCCAGCTTTTCGATCTCACCTGGAAAGCTGGTCCCAGCTTCGACGACCGCATAGTCATACTGGTCAGAGAGTCCTAATAACGTCTTAGGCACACCAATTTGATTGTTTAAATTGCTGTGCGTTTTGAGCACACACGCCTCTTGCTCTAGCGCACTGGCCAACCAGTCTTTGACACTGGTTTTGCCATTACTGCCCGTGATCGCGACAACAGGATGGGTAAAAGCTTCGCGCTGTAGGCGACCGATCGCACCATAAGCAAGAGTCGTATCGACCACTTCAATACGTGGCTCAAACGCAACGGACTGACTGACCAGCAAAGCCGCTGCACCTTGCTGCATCACGGCTTCGGCAAAATCATGACCATCAAATCGTTCGCCGACCAAAGCCACAAACAGTTTTTGCTCGAGCGCCTCACGAGAGTCAGTGGAGACATCAATGATGTCACAATCATCACCAATTAAAGTGCCATCCACGGCTTGAGCGATGGCAGATAGTTTAAGCTTTTTTAACATAGGCTTGTAACGCGGCACGCGCTTCCTCGGTATCATCAAAATGGTGGCGCACACCGTTTACTTCTTGGTAGGTTTCATGGCCTTTACCCGCTATCAAAACAATATCGCTAGGTTGGGCTTGAGCAATAGCAAGCTTAATGGCTTGGCGGCGATCGGCCTCTATCGCTAATTCAGAATGTTGAGTGCGAGCCACCAAAGCATCTTTAATGATGGCATCAGGATCTTCACTACGCGGATTGTCGGAAGTCAGCCATACACTGTCAGCATGACGCTGCGCCACTTCTAACATCAAAGGACGCTTGCCCGTATCGCGATCACCGCCGCAGCCAAACACACAAATAAGTTTACCTGGGGTATGAGCTCGTACCGCCTGAAGCGCGACCTCTAGTGCATCAGAGGTATGGGCATAATCCACCAATATCAAAGGCGCGTGTGGCATAACAATCGGCTGCATTCGTCCAGGCGCACCCGCTAACGATTCTAACGCCACCACCAAGTCATCACTTATACCTTTGCAGTGGACGATAGCCGCCAGTGCAGCCAGCGCATTTTGAATATTAAAGTCACCCAGTAGCGGCAAAAACAGGTGTATAGGCTGACCCAAGACGCGCACATCCAATTCAACACCAGACTGCACAAAGGTTTTGTTGATCACCGCGAACTCTACCGCTAGATCACGATCAGAGTACTGCCACAAGGGCGCTTCACAACCTTGCTGCATAAACTCTGCGTAGTCGGAATCGGCACAGATAATCGCGCGCTCAAGTGTCTCGAAACGCAATAGCTTACGCTTAGCTTCAGCATAAGCCTGCATTGATCCGTGGTAATCTAAGTGATCGCGGGTGAGATTAGAAAAAATGGCTGTGGTGACGGGCACCCCAGCAAGACGCTTTTGATCTAAGGCATGGGAAGAGGCTTCAAACGCCACTAAGTCAACACCTTGATGCGCAAACGCGGCGAGCTGCTTATGTAAGGTAAGTAAATCTGGCGTGGTTTGTTTGGCTTCTTGTAATTGCCCCAACAGACCGACACCGAAGGTGCCAATCATGGCACTTTTAAGCCCCATCGCTTGCCCTAATTGTGCCACATAAAAACAAATGCTGGATTTGCCATTCGTGCCTGTGACCGCCACAATATGCTTTGGTGGCGGGCCGTAAACATGCTTCACTAAGACCGACACTGCCGCTTCGATATCGTCCACTTCAATCAGTGTTAGTGTCGGATGCACGATGCCTTTGTTAGCGGGCACTAACGCAACGTTTGCACCACGTTCGGCGACTTGATCAAGGTACTCCCAGCCATCACTCGATACCCCCGGCAGCGCCAAAAACAGTGTCTTATTGTCCACTAAACGCGAGTCGGTTTCGATCGTTTGAAAGGTATGCTGACAAGCTTGGTCATCTACTGAAATAGCCAGCCACTGCGCTAGCATTGATACGGTAAACATGACTAACCTCCCTGCTGCACCACACGATATGGCACATCATTATCACTTTCTAGGCGCACTTCACGCAGACCTTCAGGGCGATCTGGCGGAATATTGAGTGTGGTCAAAGCCCCTTCCATTACCCGTGAAAATACTGGTGCTGATACCTCACCACCGTAGTATTTACGTCCTTTAGGGTCATTCACCATCACCACCATTGCCAAACGCGGATTAGTGGCTGGCGCAATACCCGCAAACAGCGAAATGTATTGATCGTATTCATAACCGCCAGCGCCAACTTTGTGCACCGTACCGGTTTTACCCGCCACGTTGTAGCCTGGAATTTGCGCTTTTTTACCCGACCCTTCGATCACCACAGACTGCAGCATGCGTACCACATCGCGCGCGATGTCTGGCGGCACTACTTGATCACCCTGAGGTGGAATGTCCTGTTTAAATAGCGTAATAGGTACTTTGTTACCATCGTTAGCTAGGGTCATATACGCTTGAGCCAACTGCAGAGTCGATACAGATAAGCCGTAACCGTATGACAAGGTAGCAATTTCCGAGGGGTGCCACTTAGGGTGCATAGGCAGCTTACCTGTGGTTTCACCAGGGAAACCTAACCCTACTGGCGAACCAATCCCCAGCTCATAAAACATGTTCCAGATCGTATCCTGCGGTAAAGACAAGGCAATGCGCGACGTACCGACGTTACTGGATTTCACCAGTACCGTTTCTAGATCAATTTCACCATAGTTACGAAAATCACGAATGGTGTAACGTCCAAAGCGGATGTAACCAGGGTTGGTATCAATGACAGATTCTGTCGAATACTGACCGGAGCGTAGTGCTGCGGTCACAGAAAAAGGCTTCATGGTTGAGCCTGGCTCAAACAAATCGATCACTGCACGGTTACGCAATTGCTCAGGCTCGATATCCGAACGATCGTTAGGGTTATAAGATGGCTGGTTAACCATGGCCAATACTTCCCCAGTACGCACATCCAAAATCACCGCCGAAGCCGATGACGCACGCTGCTCGGTCACTACCGCCTTAAGCTCACGATAAGCTAGGTATTGCAGGCGCATATCGATACTAAGCTCAATGGTTTCACCACTTTGCTCTGGAATCTCTTGGCCTAGTGTGCGGATGATATTGCCTTTAAGGTCTTTGATGTAGGAAATCTGACCAGGCTTGCCTTGCAGAGCCTGCTCATAAGCCAACTCAATACCTTCTTGGCCTTTATCATCAATATTAGTAAAACCAACCACTTGTGCCGTTACTTCGCCAGCTGGGTAAAAGCGCTTATATTCTTTAATCTTGGTCACACCCACGACATCGGCTTCAACAATTGCCTCGGCTTCATGTGGTGGAATCTGACGTTTAAGGTACATAAAACCGCGTGAACGGTTGCTTTCAAAGCGCTCTTCAAGCCATGCACTACCAACCCCCATGGCTTCTGCTAGGCGCGCTATTTCCTCGCGTGGTTGTTTACGCTCACCGATTGGCTTAGCCAAATTAACGGGGTCTTCGTCCAGTTTCCACAGCGCTCTAGGATTGGCAATCACCGTCCAAGTCGGCGTACTGACCGCTAGCGGTTCACCATTACGATCCAAAATCATGCCACGCGTCGCTGGGATCGACTCGGTGCGTTCGGCACGCATATCCCCCTGTGACTGAAGAAATTCCTTGTCCAGCACAGTCAAATAGAACAACCTGCCACCGGCGACGGCAAACAGGGCGAACGCGATCGCATAGACTAGATACAATCGCCATCTTGAGGGTAAGTGTTTTTGGTCATGTGCACTCATGGCTTTACTATTACCAATTCTTCAGGGGTCGGGGCATGCATATCAAGGTCTTTTATGGCCGCCTGTTCAAGGCGACTGGGTTGGGTGAGCGCGCTCTGCTCTAGCAATAACTGCCCCCACACCACTTCATAATTAACCTCATCCTTTTTCAGCTTTTGTAGGTACGCGAAATCCCTACGAAAGTCGTAAACCTGTGCTACAAGAATGATTGCCATCGCGCCGGTCGCTATAAGCCCCAGCAAAAATGAAGCAATTTTGCCATTCTCACTATTCACTGATGCGCTCCATTACGCGCAATACCGCACTGCGTGAACGCACATTATCTGACACCTCACCTTTAGACGGCTTAATGGCTTTGCCGACGGTTTTAAAGTGGATATCTAAATGTGCATTCTGGATGGGTAAGTGGCGAGGTAAATCCGGCCCCTTACACATCTTCTTCATAAACTGTTTTACAATTCGATCTTCCAATGAGTGGAAACTGATGACTACTAAGCGACCGCCGACTTTGAGCGCTTTCGCCGCTGCTTCTAAGCCCTCTTCTAAGTCGCCTAGTTCGTTATTGATATGGATTCGAATACCTTGAAAAGCACGTGTGGCAGGGTTTTTACCTTTTTCCCATGCAGGATGGGCTTCGGCGACAATTTTCGCCAATTGCTTGGTAGTCGTGATCGAAGTGTCTTTGCGATACTCGACGATGGCTCGGGCGATGCGACGCGAGAAGCGCTCTTCGCCATATTGATACATCACATCGGCAATTTCTTTTTCCGGCGCACTAGCGATCCATTCGGCAGCACTTTGACCTGCTTCAGGGTTCATGCGCATATCCAATGGACCATCATTCATAAAGCTGAAGCCACGCTCAGCATCATCTAGCTGTGGTGATGAGACACCCAAGTCCATCATGATGCCATCGACTTTTTCCACCCCAAACACGTCGGGAATGTGCTCTGCCATGGCCGCAAAGCTATCTTGAACGATGGTAAAACGATCATCTTCTGCTTCCAGCGCCTTGCCATGGCCAATGGCCACTGGGTCTTTATCAAAGCCCAACATTTTGCCTTGCGCTAAGCGTGACAATACCAAACGCGTATGACCTCCACGACCAAAGGTGCCATCTACATATAAGCCATTATCATCGGTCACTAACATATCCACCGACTCATTCAGCATTACGCTAATATGTTCTGGGGCCGTATCTGTCATAGTGAAATATCCATCATTGTATCGAGTTCTAAGTTTTCTGAAGCGGCTTCAGAGAGGTAGGCATCACGCTGCGCTTCCCATTCCTCTAAGCCCCAAATTTCTATTTTTTTACCTTGCCCCAACAACGTTGACTTACGGTCAATCTTGGCAAACTCTCGCAGCGGCGCAGGCAGTAATAAACGCCCAGCGCTGTCGAGCTCTAAATCTGTGGCATGACCCACCAGCAAACGTTGCAAACGCCTTGTTTGCGGCTGAAACGTCGGCAAACGGTCCAATTTCGCCTGAATCTGCTCCCACTCTTGTACTGGGTAAAGCAACAAACAACAGGACATCGGGTCGATTGTGACGACAAGCCCAGACTCTTCGTATTGTTCAAATTCGTCGCGCAAGCGTGCCGGAAGCGCTAATCGCCCCTTTGCATCCACACTGACTTGATGAATCCCACGAAACATGTCCATATCCCACTTATCGACACTATTCCCCACAATTTAACATTAAAATAAAAAATAGGTAAAAAAATCCCGATAAAAAACGCCAAAAGCACGTTTTTTTCTTTAAACAAGGGATTCGTTTGCGAGAACTTTAAAGAAGAGAGGTAAAAAACGAGGAAGTGTGCAAGCCGGCCGATAAGCCGGGTTCTGTCGTGGACAGTCATTCATCTAGGCCATACATCGCTGCATGGCTCGAGCAACCTACCCGAACTCAGTGCGGGTCACACCTATGAGTTCCTATTTGGTCTTGCTTCAAGTGGGGTTTACCTTGCCGCATACTGTTGCCAGATGCGCGGTGCGCTCTTACCGCACCATTTCAACCTTACCGGCAGTAAACTGCTTAGGCGGTATTTTTTCTGCTGCACTTTCCGTAGGCTTGCGCCCCCCAGGCGTTACCTGGCACTTCACCCTGCGAAGCCCGGACTTTCCTCCCCTTTGAACGAGTCAAAGCGGCGACTGTCTGGCCGACTTGCGGGGCGCATACTACAGTGTGTAGAGGTAAATGCAAGGGGAAATCCCCCTTGCGTGAGGATTTTTTAGACTGGCAAACAAAAACGTACTTCTAAACCGCCTTCTGGGCGGTTAAAAGCCTGTATTTCGCCATTGTGCGCTTGAGCAATACGCTTAGCGATCGTTAAACCTACGCCAAAGCCGCCGCTATTGGACTCACGCGCAGAAGAGGATCGAAAAAAGGCGTGGAAGATCTTGTCTAGCATTTCATCGGCAACACCTGGGCCATTGTCCTTGATGGAAATGACCGCTCGACCGTCTACCACATCAGAAGATAACTCCACTCGGCTGTTATCCCCCGAATAGAAGCAAGCATTACGCAGCACGTTCTCTACTGCATGACGCAACTGTACTGAGTCGCCATACAAAAGCTTAGGCGCATCGCCTGTGCGGGCTATCGAAATACCACGCAACTGTGATTCAAATTGCACATCCGCAACAATATCATCGAGCCAAGGCTGCACTTTGATCTGCTCTTTTTGCATCGACGCCGCCTCCAGCCGAGACAAGGTCAACACTTGGCCGATCAATTCATCCAACTCGTGAAGCTCATTACGAATACGGTGCAGGTAATTCTGTTGAACTTCTTGGCCTTGTTTGTCTTCTGCAATGGTAAGCGCCACTTCTATACGCGCCAGTGGCGTACGCAACTCGTGAGAAACATCTCTAAGTAAGCGCTCTTTGGAGCTCAGCAAGGTTTCGATACGACCCGCCATTTCGTTAAATTCACGGGCCAAATTACCGATCGCATCGTTACGATCCACCAAGCGTTGATCCACTCGCGCGGTCATATCACCTTGGCCAAACAAGCGGGTGATTTTCTGCAGCTTTAGCAAAGGACCAAGCAACCAATACGCTAGAATCGCACTAGACACCAATAAACCAAGCAAGGAAAGCAAGGTAATAGCCCAAGGGCTGACAGGGCCTGCTTTATCCAGCGGACGGAACACCAGTAGGTACTGAGTATTGCTCGCACCGATAACTTGGATAAATTGACTACGACGTGCATCGGCTGAAGCTTGTGCTGAACCGTCATCCATAGGGTCGCCTGAGTCTGGGCTTTCACGGAAGTTGCGTGGCAAAGGGCGCAACAAAGGACGCCCATTCTCTTGATAAATGAAGATACTACCCTGTAACTTCTTCTCGTACTTCGCTGCCTCTTCTTCAAGAGCACCTACTCCACTGCTTTCATAGGTTGATACCAGTGTGACACCCACATCCCCCAACAAGTCAGCTGACACCTCGTCTTGGTCTTGCACAAAATTAACAATCCCAAGGCCGATCGTAACAACCACCATGTTAGAAAACAGTACAACCAAAAAAACCCGTAAAAAAGTACTCTTCATAAAATTAGGCAACTAACACAACTGGCTAGCCTTCTGCTCCATCAACAAAAATATATCCAACGCCTCGAACTGTCTTGATGCGCGGCTCACCGCTCTCAAGGACACCGACTTTTTTACGCAAGTTACTGATATGCATATCTAGGCTGCGATCATACATGGTTAGCTTACGGCCCAGCGCTTTTTCTGACAGTTCCTGTTTCGTCAACACTTGCCCAGGCACCATCATCATACATTCTAACAAGGCATACTCTGAGGTAGTCAATTCGATTGGCTCATCATGCAAAAATACCGTGCGATCGCGACGACGCAACAACACGTCTGATAAAAACAAATCCGACATTGGGTCGTCTTCTTGCTCTTGTGAAGAACGACGCAAGATAGCTTTGATACGCGCCAACAACTCGCGTGGATTAAACGGTTTTGACAAATAATCATCTGCCCCCATTTCCAAGCCAAGAATACGGTCGATGTCATCACCTTTGGCCGTCAACATGATCACGGGGATAGAGCTTTTATTACGAATCTGCTTCAGTGTCTCAAAACCATCCAACACCGGCATCATAACATCTAAAATCACAATATCTGGGCGATCTTGCTCCATGTAATCTAGCGCCTCTTGACCATTCCAAGCATGCGTGACTTCATAGCCTTCGCCATCAAAGTATTCTTTCACCAAATCTGATAGACGCGCATCATCGTCTGCTAATAGCAACTTAACCATAATCAACCCTTTCTATTTGTAAAGTTGTTTGACTATTCAATAGTAAGGTAGTAATGCGACAAAGAAACCCCTCTTTTCAAAGAACTGACAATTTTTGCAATTCGGCTGACCTATTAGCCCATAAAAAACGCCCTGCTGACAAAATCAGAGGGCGCTCTTGTGTAAACCATTGATTAAAGGTTTATTTTATTTCTAGGGTTTGCGCTTCGATTTTCGCTTTCCACTCAGCTGGGCCCGTCAAATGCACCGACGTACCTGCTGCATCAACAGCAACGGTTACCGGCATATCGACTACGTCAAACTCGTAGACCGCTTCCATCCCCAATTCTGGGAACGCCACAACCTCTGCATTTTTGATCGCTTTGGATACCAAGTACGCAGCGCCGCCCACAGCCATTAGATAGACCGCACCAAACTCTTTGATCGCCTCGATCGCCACAGGACCACGCTCAGCTTTACCGATCATGCCTAGTAGGCCTGTCTTTTCAAGCATAGTATGTGTGAACTTATCCATACGCGTCGACGTGGTCGGACCAGCCGGACCTACAGCTTCATCTTTTACAGGATCAACTGGGCCTACGTAGTAGATAAAGCGCCCTTTAAGGTCAACTGGCAACTCTTCACCATTGGCCATCATTTCGACCATTTTCTTGTGTGCCGCATCGCGGCCCGTGAGCATTTTGCCATTCAGAAGAACTGTTTCGCCTGGTTGCCACTCTTTGACCATCTCTGGCGTCACTTCATCAAGATTGACGCGACGCACACTGTCACCTACTTCCCAAGTGATATCTGGCCAGTCGTCCAATGAAGGCGGCACAAGATCCGCCGGACCGGAACCATCTAGCACAAAATGCGCGTGACGCGTTGCTGCGCAGTTAGGGATCATGGCAACAGGCAAGGACGCCGCGTGTGTTGGGTAGTCCATGATTTTGACATCTAGCACTGTCGTTAGACCACCAAGGCCTTGTGCACCAATACCTAGATTGTTGACCGCTTCAAAAATCTCTAGACGTAGCTCTTCCACACGATTTTGTGGACCACGAGCCTTCAGCTCATGAATATCGATGGGCTCCATTAAAGATTCTTTAGCCATGACCATGGCTTTCTCTGCGGTACCGCCGATGCCTATACCCAGCATACCTGGCGGACACCAACCAGCACCCATTGTCGGTACGGTTTTCTTAACCCACTCAACAATAGAGTCTGATGGATTTAACATAGCAAGTTTAGACTTATTCTCTGAACCACCACCTTTAGCTGCCACATGCACTTCCACCGTGTCACCTGGCACAATTTCCATGTGAATGACGGCCGGCGTGTTGTCTTTGGTGTTTTTACGTGCCCCAGCAGGATCGTCAAGAATCGATGCACGTAAAACGTTATCTGGGTGCAAGTAAGCACGACGCACACCTTCGTTAATCATGTCAGTCACGCTCATTGAGCCTTCCCACTGAACATTCATGCCAACTTTCACAAATACTGTCACGATACCAGTATCTTGACAGATTGGTCGCTTACCCTCGGCACACATGCGTGAGTTGATAAGGATTTGCGCCATTGAGTCTTTTGCGGCCTGACTTTCTTCGCGCTCGTAAGCTTCGTGAACGGCTTTAACGAAGTCTAATGGATGGTAGTAAGAAATAAACTGAAGGGAATCTGCAACGCTGTCGATCAGATCATCCTGTTTAATAATGCTCATGCGCCTCTCCTGCCGAGTATTATGCTTTTATGGGGAAGCAGAATGTTAAAAGATGCGGCAGGGGTTTAAAAGCTAAAAGCAAAATTTTCAGCAGGTATAGTGTCTATTCACAAGATCTATGTCGCTAAACTCACATTGCCTCTTATCAGGCCTTTTGCGACGACGGTGGATTCATCAAAGAATACTGAACATATTCTTCGAGTACGGATGAGGTGAATTTTTCCCGCTCACTCAAGGAATGGATCTGCTCCGCCTCCCAGTTGATCAAACATACAAAGACTGAGTATTTATTGATGCAGCCATAATCCAAATCGCGCACACTGATTTGGTGCGACTCCATTAAGCGCAACACCTGCTCAATGACTTTTTGACTTTCAAAATGCCCCACACCCTCGATGCTTTTAAGCATACGCTGAACTCGTTCAACTGGGTTTTCTGAAGGTTTTGGTACTTCAGTTTGACGACTGGCTAATAAAAATTTATCCAACATTTCTTCGGTGTACAGCTCGCGCTCGTGGACGTCCGAAATCTGCGCTGACTCACGTTCCAAAAGACGAATAAACAAGCTTTTGTTACGGATATCAGAAAACTCCAGATCGCGCAGACTCAAACCGCTATCAGACATGATCGCAATGACTGCTTCGTAAGACCCTGTGGCTTGCTCATCACCTTTTGCAGCTAAGGTTAAATGGCGACGCAGCTCGTGCATGATTTTAGCCGCACGATAATCTTCCTTAAGTTGCTGGTGCTGGGTGTACTGCTCTTTGCAATGCTCCAAACGCCCTTCCAAGTCTTGGAAGCCTTGCTGCGCTTCTTGTTCAGCTCGCATTGATGTGACGCGCAGCTCAGCGCGGCGTTTTTCCCAAGCTTCATAAGCACGGGCACGGGCTTGGAATGCTCGCTCAATGGCTTCTTCAAAACTTTGCTCGATGCGCGCCCGCTCCGAGCGTTCGCGCTGTTCTTCCTGCTCCACTGCCGCACGTTCAGTGCGCTTACTGCTTAGCTCTGCTTCAGCAGCGCTTAACTCATGCTCAAGCGAATCAATTTGTGACAGTACATCCGACTCATCAAAGTCCGCCAACAAGTTGTACACTTTGCGCCAATAAGAATCTTCTTCAAACGGCACATCAGGATTACTCGACGCATACTGATTGCGCAGTGTCTCCTTAAATTGCTCGCCACTTGGACGAAAGGCATTAGCCGCATTAATAACATTATCGTAAGAAGAAAAACGCTCGGCGTTCACGTTTGTGTCATCCTTAGAAGTTGGCGTAGATTCATCCTGTTTTACGGATGCGCTTTGATCATTTTCATGTACTTCAGTAAGGGCCTCTTCAAAGACCTCATCCATTTTATTGCTCGGTATCGAGTCTTCTACTTCCTGCTCGCAGGCTTTTGGTTCAACCGTGTGCGCTGAATCATGATCTTGTGGCTCACAGGCAGGTTCGTTTTGCTCTCTAAAATGCGCCGCATCAGCGGTAGCTGATGCCATGTCCGAAGTTGCTGTATGATCTGCAGCCACATTAAATTCAAATGGCGCATTCTTGGCAAAAGGTGCCTCTTCAAGATCGTCCAAGATAGTGCGCGCACTGGCGTACGCCTTGCTGGGATCGACTGGCTTTTCACTAAAACGACGGGCAGACAAGGATTCGGAACGCGGCCGCTGATCCGCCGCAGATTTAGCATGCAAAGGGACACCATTCCAGCTCACTTTGAATAAAGTGTTGCGATCACACAACTGGTACATCGGGATATCGCCCTGGGTCAGGCCATTTTGCATGATAATGGATTCAGCGTGACGAAGCGCCATTGAGGATTCACTAGCGTTAGCTGAGGTCGCTAAATTTAACAATTTTACTACCTTACCAATCGCTTTTTTTCTTCGTCTTAGACTCATCGTATGCCGTCCTATACTTAGTATTCCTGCCCGTGTTGATCGCGTATTTCAATCGAATTTTGTCTGCACTCACTATAGATCAATCTGCTTGAGCGACCAACTCATCACCCAATAAACTTCTAACCTTTTGCAAAATACTCGCCAACTCTGACTCACTATAAGGTGTGGCTGCAATTTTGCCCCAAACAGGCTCGGGCCAGCAGCTGTCTTGGGTAAAACGTGCCACGTGATGCAAATGGAGTTGCTGAACTTTGTTGCCGATAGCGGCAACATTTAGTTTATCGGGCGCAAAGACATCCTGCATGGTTTCCGCCAAGAGGCAACTTTCTGCCATCAACTGTTGACGATCCTCAGGCTCAAGATGATGAATCTCACGAATATCGGCACGTTTAGGCACTAAAATAAACCACGGCGCATTGGCATTATTGATAAGACGTAATTGACTGAGTGGAAAATCTCCCACCCACACAGAATCACGCTCCAAAACGGCGTCTAATTCAAACATGTAACGGTACTCCTACTTTACTTTACGGCCTTACATAAGCACTATAGCATTCTATTTTTAATTGTACCCTACGACTTGGAGTTCCCATGACGGAAATGCGTTGTGTCTTGGACGCAAAAGCCAAACTCGCAGAGTGTCCCCGCTGGGATGAACAGACCCAAACTTTGTATTTTGTGGACATCGACTCCTTTGCGCTACACGCTTATCACTTACCTAGTGAGAGCCATAAAGTGCGCCATTTTGACGAAGAAATTGGTTGCTTTTCTCTAGCTCAGGGCGGCGGCTTCATCGCTGCGTTTCGTTCCGGTGTCTACACCTTTTCAGATTTTGATGCGCCTCTGACCTCGTACTGGCAAGCCGATTATGACGTCACAACGACCCGTTTCAATGATGGTCGTTGCGATCCTGCAGGGCGTTTTTTAGCGGGTACTATGTACGCGCCCAAAGATGCTTTTGCGGCTGGGCTTTACCAATTTGAAAAAGGCCAACAGCGTCTACTAGATCAAGCCGCATGGACCTCTAATGGGCTAGCGTTTTCACCTGACCACAGCATTATGTACTACTCGGATACCCCCAATCACATCGTGTACCAATTCGATTACGATGTGAGCACCGGCGTGGCCAGCAACAAACGCACCTTTATCGAATTTCCACGTGGCAATGGCCGCCCAGACGGCGCCGCTGTTGATCGTGATGGCAACTACTGGTCTGCCCTATACCAAGGTCAGCGCGTGGTCAAAATCAGCCCAGCGGGTGACATTTTGGCAGAGTATCCGGTACCCGCCACATATCCGACCATGGTTGCGTTTGGTGGTAAAGACATGAACACCCTGTTTGTGTCCACCTGCCGTGCCGCCCAAAGCGCCGAAGAACTGGAACAATTTCCAGCAGCCGGCGGCATCTTCGCCTTAGATGTTGAAAACGAAGGTCAAATTGAATTCCGCTTTGCGGGTTAATTTAATACTAAAAAATTGAAGACGACATAATCATGCGCGCAAGCAATTATCTATTCTCTACACTACGTGATGCCCCATCCGATGCAGTGGTGGCTAGCCACCAACTTATGATTCGTGCCGGTATGATCCGCCAAGTTTCAAAAGGCTTGTACACTTGGCTACCAACCGGTGTCAAAGTCTTGAAAAAAGTGGAAAACATCGTTCGCGAAGAAATGCAAAAAGCGGGCGTATTAGAAGTCATCATGCCTGGCGTACAGCCAGCGGAACTGTGGGAAGAAACGGGTCGCTGGCAAAAATACGGCCCAGAGCTACTGCGCCTAAAAGATCGTCATGACCGTGATTACTGCCTTGGCCCAACCCACGAAGAAGTCATCACAGACATCGCCCGTAATGAGCTAAGCAGCTACAAGCAACTGCCACTAAACGTATTCCAAATCCAGACCAAATTCCGTGATGAAGTGCGTCCACGCTTTGGCGTAATGCGTTCGCGTGAGTTCTTGATGAAAGACGCTTACTCGTTCCATGCCAACACTGAATGTTTGCAAACCACCTATGATGCAATGCATGCAGCCTACTGCAAAGTGTTTGATCGTATTGGTTTAGATTACCGTCCTGTGCGCGCTGACACAGGCTCGATCGGTGGCGCGTTCTCTCACGAGTTCCACGTATTAGCCGAATCAGGTGAAGACGATATCGCTTTCAGTGATACGTCTGACTTCGCCGCCAACGTAGAGCTTGCAGAAGCATTGTGCGCCAAAGAAGCACCCGATGCACCGACTCAAGAACTTGCCGAAGTCTACACACCGAACTGCAAAACCATCGCCGCTGTAGCAGAGTTTTTGGATCTTCCAGTTGAGAAAACCATCAAGACCATGTTGATCAAAGGCGTGGATGCAGACGGTGAACCAAACATCATCGCGCTAGTTTTGCGTGGCGATCACTCAATCAATGAAATCAAAGTTGAGAAGATCGAAGGCGCCGTGGCACCTTTTGAGTTTGCTTCTGAGCAGGACATCATTAACAAAATTGGCTGCCAGCCGGGCTCGATCGGTCCTCGTGGTCTAAAAGCCGCAGGCATTCGCGTGATCGTTGACCGCTCAGCTGCTGTTCTATCTGACTTCTGCGCTGGTGCCAACAAAGACGATTACCACGTAACGGGCCTTAACTGGGCACGTGATTGCGATGAGTTTGAAGTGGCAGATATCCGTAACGTTGTCGAAGGTGACCCGTCACCTGACGGCCAAGGCCATATCGTAATTAAACGCGGTATCGAGGTGGGTCATATCTTCCAACTAGGCCAGTCTTATTCTGAAGCCATGAAAGCCACTGTGCTTGACGAAAACGGCAAAGCACAAGTGATGCACATGGGTTGTTACGGTATCGGTGTATCGCGTGTGGTAGCGGCGGCTATTGAGCAAAACTTCGATGACAAAGGCATCAAATGGCCGCAGTCTATCGCTCCTTATGAAGTCGCTATCATCGGCATGAACTACGAGAAGTCAGATGACGTTCGTGAGGCTTGTGATGAGCTTTACGCTGCGCTACAGGCCAAAGGCATTGATGTGATGCTAGACGATCGTAAAGAGCGCCCTGGGGTGAAATTCGCAGACTGTGAATTGCTTGGCATTCCACACCGTCTAGTGGTCGGTGATCGTGGCCTAAAAGAAGGCAATCTTGAGTACAAGAGCCGCGCCACAGGTGACGGTGAAGACGTGACTCAAGCAGATGCGATTGATTTCATCCTTGAGAAGCTAGGTCAATAAACCTATTTCACTCATACCTAAGCCGCATAAGCTCTTAACTTATGCGGCTTTTTATTATATTGCTTCATCACAGCTGACCAACGAGGTTTTCTATGACTGCTATTTATCATAATCCACGCTGCTCCAAATCCCGCGAAACATTAGCTTTACTTGAGCAAAATGACATTCATCCTGAAGTGAAGCTGTATCTTAACAACCCACCCTCTAAAGCTGAGCTGCAAGGCCTTTTAAAACAGCTAGGCATGGATTCTGCACGCCAGCTGATGCGCACTAAAGAAGACATTTACAAAAGCCTAGGCCTCAAAGACGAGCAAGATGAAGACGCTCTGCTTGATGCAATGTTAGAGCACCCTAAGCTGATCGAACGCCCGATTGTGCTACACAACGGCCAAGCTAGAATCGGCCGCCCACCTGAAGCTGTACTAGAGATCTTCTAATGAGTACCAATATTTTAGTGGTGTTTTACTCACGCCATGGCTCTGTCGCTGCCATGGCAAAGCATATCGCCCGAGGCGCGCAACGTGTCGCCGATACCGACGTCACCATCCGTCAATTGGCACCCGCTTCTTTTGAGCACGAGCAAACCGCGCAAGCGATCCCAGAAGACGGTTATCCGTACTGCGATATCGATGACCTAGCCGCCTGCGATGGCTTAGCCATTGGCAGCCCATCATACTTTGGTGGCATGGCAGCACCGGTCAAACTCTTCTTGGATCAAAGCAGTACGATTTGGATGAGTGGTCAGCTCGCTGATAAACCCGCCTGTGGCTTCGCTAGCGCCAGCACCATGCATGGTGGTCACGAAATGACGCTGCAGTCGCTGATGATTCCTTTATTGCACCATGGCATGATTTGGGCAGGACTGCCCTACAAGAATAAAGAGCTGATCAGCACTCAAGCTGGAGGCACACCTTATGGCGTGACACACTTGGCCTCGCAAACTCGTGATACAGAGTTAACCCAAGATGAGATCGCCTTATGCGAAGCGCAGGGCGAACGCCTAGCAACGCTTGCCCATAGCCTTAAAAAAGCCTAAGTAGCCGACGCAAATCAATGTTGTAGTAGTCATAAGCATTTATTATGCAGCCTCTACAACATTGATAGGCCATTATCTAAATGAGCAAACGAACCCATATAAGCGTGTGCGAAAAGCAACTTTTCGAATACCGCACAAAACTCTGCAAGCCCCTCATCACACTGGCGCTGTGTGCGCTGATCAGCGTTATCAGTCTCTGGCATTTGGTACTCAATCAACTAACGCTACAACATCCTTTACTGTTACTCGGCGTTGTCATTCTGCCTTTACTATTAGCATTGTGGGCCAACCTAAACGGTAGCTACAAAGGCGCCATCGGCGTTTGCTTTATCAGCCTTTTTTATTTTACCGCCGGTGTCACACACTGGTTCCACCCACACCTATGGCCCATCGGCATGAGTGAAACACTGCTGTCAGCTTGTCTATTTACTTTAGCGTTATTGTACGCGCGCTGGCTGGCGCTCAGTCACCTTCCATACGACGCTGCTTAAGCAAACAGGTGCTCAGCCCATACCGTTAGACCGCTTGCGACACTGCCAAAGTGATCGCCATCCAACACTTCAATATCACCGATATGCTGGCGAACTGCAGCCTGGATGGCTGGGGATTTCGCCGAGCCACCGGTGATGTAAATCACATCGGGCTGCTGGCCCGCTTCATCAATTGCATCTTGCATCAGCTTGATCATTTTTTCGATCGGTGCCGCGATCGCTTGAGCCAATTCATCGCGGCTAATATCTAACGCTAATTCCGCTTCGATATAGCTTAAATCCAGCGTCTGCGACGTTTGTTCGGATAGACTAATTTTGGCCTCTTCAGCATTTTTCACCACATGGAAGTTATGCTTATGCTCACGCAGATAGGCAAAGCGATCCATCAAGCGCGGCTGGTGCATATCCAATCTAAGTTGCTCAATTTGCGTTTTGGTCTCTAAGCTATTAAAGATCGCCTGGGCCGTCACATCATTCGTTGTCACTGCGTTCCAAAACAGCTGAGTTGGCATTGGTAGCCCAGTCTTCAGCTCAGCTCCCATACCAAATAACGGCATAATCTGTCGGCCAGCCAACTGAATATCTAGGTCGTTACCGCCGACACGCTCCCCTGTGTAGGCTAAAAAGTCATCGCTTCGGTCAAGCTTATGACGGTAATTCGGTCCCATGCGCACCATCGCACAGTCACTGGTACCACCACCAATATCGACTACTAATACTGTTCGATCTTGCTGCAAGCCGCGCTCAAAGTCCAACCCCGCTGCGATGGGCTCGTATTGAAACTCTACCGACTTGAAGCCGGCACGCTGTGCTGCCGTAGTCAAAATAGCCAACGCTTGAGTGTTACTTTCTTGGGCATTGACACCCTGAAAATTCACCGGCCGACCAATAACCGTTTGCTCCAGCTCTCGCCCTAAACTTTGTTGAGCTTTGCTCTTCACATTAAGCATCATCAGGGTGACCACATCCTCAAAAAATTGAATGTGCTCAGCACGCAAACCAGAGCCGCCTAAAAATGACTTAGGCGATTTAACAAAGTAACCTTCATCCGGGAATTGGTAATACTCTTGAAAAGCTTCGCGCCCATAAAATAAGACTTGATCGTCCGCCTCATAATCCTCTTCACGGCGAAAGCGCTGCGCGCGACTTAAAATACCTTGGCGCGAAGTCATAAACTCTCGCTGAGCTTCACCGGATAACTGTCGTGCAACACCTTCGGTGATAAAGTCGCGGCTTAAGCCGTAAACCGCTGAAGGTAGATAGCAATGCTCTGCTTCCAGTTTCGCAAGCTCTGGTGCACCATTATTCATGACACCTAACGCACAATTGGATGTGCCGTAATCAAATCCGCAAAACACAGCAAACCTCACTCAATACAAAAACGGTCGCGGACTCTAGCATAATCTGACTAAAATCATAAGTATTCGCTATAGCTTAGACTTATAAGTGTCTTGATAGAATCTTTACGTTTATAATTACAATTTGTAATAATCAATGTAAACGCACGTTAAGGGGCTTCATTTTGGGCATCTCCAACAATATCCTTCATCATATTGAGAACTTTACTGCGCAACGGGATAAGGAATTGCTGGCGTTTAGTTTACTTAAAAGTATTCGTGACATTCTAAATCCCACCCAAGCCCGAATCTTAACCGTCAACGGCCAAGATGAGCCGATCATGGAAATTGTAATTAACGGCAACGACGCCTGCCATTACAACTACCAAAACATCACCATCTCAGAGAACATCAAAGCGTCTTTAGATTACATCAGCAAATGGCACCTAGATGAACTGATGGAAGCCCATGAAGAGCAATACACAGCCTTTCACGTGCTTAAACAAAGTCGTCAATTATCACAGTACTTGATTGTCAATCTGGACAACAAACCAAGCCGCTCAGAAAGCTATATCATCAAGGGCATGCTCAGCATTTACAGCAACTTCAGCTCACTATTAGCGGAAGCACAGACGGACGAGCTGACAGGCTTAATGAACCGTAAAACGTTCGATGAATCCATTGTCAAACTGTACCAAAGCAGCGCCTTAGACGAGCACAACCAAAACAGCGCTAACTGGATTGCCATCATCGACCTAGATCACTTTAAAACCATCAACGACACCTATGGTCACCTGTATGGCGATGAAGTTCTAATTCATGTCGCCCGCGCCTTACAACAAACCTTTCGCCAAGATGACATGCTGTTCCGTTTTGGCGGCGAAGAGTTTGTAATCTTGATGCGTAACCTTAAGCGCGAACAATGCATGGAGCTGTTAGAGCGACTACAGCACCAAGTAAGCAAAATCGCCATGAGCACCATTGATGACATTACGGTGAGTATCGGCGTATGTGAATTCAAAAATGATATTTTCCACATCACACTGATGGATCAAGCCGACCAAGCCTTGTACCACAGCAAACAAAACGGCCGTAATCGAGTGACTTTCTATGACAACATCGTTGAAGCAGGATTAGCTCAAGACAAGGTTGTGCAAGGTGGTACGGTCGACTTCTTCTAGTGAACACGTCACAGTGTGACGCGCCCGCCACATAATAGACATAAAAAAAGCCGAGTGAATCACTCGGCTTTTTTGTATCATAGTTCAGTATTACTGAGCCTTGAATGGGTCACGTAGAACGATTGTTTCGTTACGATCTGGACCAGTAGAGATGATATCCACCGGCACACCCACTTTTTCTTCGATGAACTTGATGTAGGCTTGAGCATTGGCAGGTAGCGCATCGAAGCTCGGTGCACCCACTGTTGACTCAGACCAGCCTGGCAGCTCTTCGTATACTGGAATCGCTTGATCGTAGCTTTCGCTGTCAACCAACGAGCCAGATACCGCGTTGCCCGCTTCGTCTTGGTAGCCAACACAAACTTTGATGGTTTCAAAGCCATCAAGTACATCAAGCTTCGTTAGACAGATACCAGAGATTGAGTTGATTTGCACCGCATGGCGCAGCACCATGGCATCAAACCAACCACAACGACGCTGACGACCAGTTGTCGCACCAAACTCATGACCACGTTCGCCTAAGCGCTGACCGTCATCACAGTTAAGCTCTGTTGGGAATGGACCTGAACCAACACGTGTCGTGTAAGCTTTGGTGATACCCAAAACGTAGTCTAAATACAATGGGCCAAAGCCTGTACCCGCTGGCGCTCCACCTGCCGTTGTATTAGATGACGTGACGTATGGGTAAGTACCGTGGTCAACATCTAGTAGAGAACCTTGCGCGCCTTCAAACATGATGTTTTTGCCAGCTTTACGCAGATCGTGTAGCAAGTTAATTGTATCAGCCACCATAGGACGCAAGAATTCCGCCATACGTAGGCCTTCTTCGTATACTTCGTCGTATGATAGCGGCTCAACTTGGTAGAAGTTTTCTAGCATGAAGTTGTAGAACGCTAGTACTTCTTTCAGTTTTTCCGCAAAACGGTCTTTATCTAGGATGTCCGCAACACGAATCGCACGACGTGCTACTTTATCTTCGTAAGCAGGCCCGATACCACGGCCCGTTGTGCCGATTTTTTTATCGCCTTTGGCCACTTCACGCGCTTGGTCCATCGCAATGTGGTATGGCAAAATCAGTGGACACGCAGCACTTACTTTTAAGCGCTCAACCGCTGGAATACCTTGCTCTTGAAGCTCTTCAACTTCGTTTTGTAGTGCTACAGGAGACAACACTACACCGTTACCGATGACACACTGAACACCGTCACGAAGGATACCTGATGGAATCAGGTGCAATACAGTCTTCTTACCATCGATCACAAGCGTGTGGCCAGCATTGTGACCACCTTGGAAGCGTACGACTGCAGCCACTTCTTCCGTTAGTAGGTCTACGACCTTACCTTTACCTTCGTCACCCCATTGAGTGCCAAGAATAACAACGTTCTTACCCATTTTATGGTCTCGCTTAAGATTGCTCTAAACAGAAAATCATTTATTGAACTGAAACTAATTTCCAGTCATCGCCCTCAGCGACCAACTGAAAATCAAAATTTGATGCGTCAGCACTGCCGTCCAACTGCTCTAATACACGGTAGCCTTCGTTACGCAAAGCCTGTACTCGCTGCCAAAGAACATCATTCTTTGCAGCCACAGGCGCCAATACACTAGGCTTCTGGGCAACCGCCACATCCACCATCGATACCAGTGTTTTTACATCGGTACTAAAACCCGTTGCCGGACGCGAACGACCAAATACTTCACCGATGTAATCATAACGGCCGCCACGAGCAACTGCGTTACCGTGACCAGGTACGTAGGCAGCAAACACCAACCCTGTGTGATAGCTGTATGACTCAAGGTCAGACATATCAAAATGCAAACCTACAGACTCGAAGCGAGATGATACAACATCTACCACTGCTCGAATTTGCGCCAGTGCGTCAGATACAGATTGGCTCACGCCTGCCAGTTCACGCTCAGCTAACGATAGGGCTTCAACACCACCACACAAACGCGGCAATACGGACAACCAATGCTTCGCTTGATCATCGATATCCGACTTAGCCAAGAAGGCTTCAAGCTCTGGCAAGCCCTTCGCTTTGTATAACAGCGCTAATTTGGCTTCTTGCTCTTGCGTCAAATTTGACGCCGCCATGACACCGCGTACCACATCAATATGGCCCACGTCTAAGACCAGCTTTTTAAGTCCAGCACAGGTGAGGGTCTCAAGCATCAGTGACAAAATTTCTAAGTCACTTTCAATGGTGCTATGACCGTACAGCTCAGCGCCCAATTGAATTGGACTACGTGTACCATCTAGCCCTGCAGGCGTAGTGCGTAGCACGCTACCGCAGTAACTTAAGCGCTGCACGCCTTCATTCTTAAGACAATGCGCATCGATGCGAGCAACCTGAGAAGTGAAATCTGCACGAATCCCCATTAAGCGCCCAGATAGCTGATCAATCACCTTGAAGGTTTCAATTTCAAGATCTGAACCAGCCCCAATCAATAGGGAATCTAGGTATTCAAGTAGTGGCGGAATTACCAACTGGTAACCCCAACTTTCGTGTAGATTAAGCAGTGTTCGTCTTAGGTGTTCAATTTTGGCAGCCTGCTGAGGCAAGGCTTCATCTACACCATCGGGTAGCAACCAGCGATCTGCTAGCGTCATTAAACTGTATCCTCTTAGCTTCGGGTCAGTCATAGGAGTATTAATCCAAGAAACATACTCACCGCCCCAAGCGCTCGCAAACGAGTGTTTGAACTTGCGATGGCTTTACCGCACTCTGCCTTGAAACGGACAGTGTGATGGGCAATCCCCGGTCGACTTTCAAAAGCGAACTGAAGCCGATACGAAGTGAATGCAACAATTCCTGCACGGACTCACTATATTTTGACCATTAAAAAACCGGGCTTGACCCGGTTTTTGTGATTCTAGCATGAATTAATGGCTGACTTACAGGCATATCCTGAATAAGTCAGCCAAAAACCAAGCCTTTAATTTGTTTGCTTGAAGTACTTGAAGAACTCGCCTTCTGGATCAAGTACAAACATGTCGCCATTACCCGAGAAGCTCTCACGGTAGGCTTGTAAGCTGCGGTAAAAATCAAAGAACTCTGGGTCCTGTTGATAAACTTCAGCGTAAACAGCCGCCGCTTGCGCATCACCGTCACCGCGAATCATCTCAGCGTCACGCTGTGCTTCCGCCTCAAGAACGACACGCTGACGGTCGGCATCGGCACGAATACCTTCGGCTAGCTCAAGACCTTTCGAACGGTGCTCACGGGCTTCACGCTCACGCTCAGTACGCATACGCTGATAAACCGACTCACTGACATCTGGTGGCAGATCAATACGCTTAACGCGGATATCAACAATCGTAATACCCAGCTCGTTCTTAGCAACAGTATCAATACGATCACGCAATTCCGTCATCAGCTCTTCACGCTCACCAGATACCACTTCGTGCATGGTTCGCTCACCAAACTGGTTACGAAGACCTGTATCCACACGTGATGATAAGACACGGTTCGCTACAAACTCATCACCCGAGGTTGATTGATAAAAGCGTGACACATCCGCAATTTTCCATTTCACGTAAGAGTCGACAATCACTGCCTTCTTCTCAAGTGTCAGGTAACGCTGTGGACGCGAATCCATGGTTAGAATACGCGCATCGAACTTTTTCACTTCGTTCATGATCGGCAGTTTAAAATGCAAGCCAGGCTGCACATCATCTTGCACAATCTCACCGAACTTAAGCACGACAGCACGCTCGGTTTCTTTGACGACATATAACGTCTGCGAGGCGATCAAAATACCTGCAAGAACGATAAAAATAATCGCAAATGATAGGTTTCTCATTAGTTTCTCCCCTCACGAACCGAATTCGCTGATTGACGCTTACGAATCTCAGCAATCACCTGGTCTGTTAAATTGCTTACAGACGAGGAAGACCCAAGCTGACTCAATTCAGAATCCGCCTTACGCTGTTTCATTAGTTGGTCCAGTGGTAGGTACATCATGTTGTTGCCACCCTCTGCATCGATCATCACTTTATTAACATCTTTATAGATGCTTTCAAGCGTCTCTAGGTACAGACGGCGTTTCGTCACTTCTGGCGCTTTCACGTATTCTTGATATAAGCGATCAAAACGATCGGCTTGACCTTGAGCACGGGCAACCACTTCTGAGCGGTAAGCTTCTGCTTCCTCACGAATACGTTGTGCACGACCACGCGCCTCAGGAATGATACCGTTGGCGTAAGACTCAGCCTCGTTACGCACACGCTGCTCATCCTCTTTTGCCTTGATGACATCATCAAATGCTTCTTGCACTTGGTTAGGCGCTTGAGTGTTCTCAACGTTTACTTTCGAGATCAAAAGGCCTGTGCCGTAATCATTGATGTAAGACTGCAGACGCTGTTTCACATCGGCTGCCAGCACTTCACGACCCTCGGTCAGGATCTGATCCATTTCAGTCGTACCAACCACGTGACGCAATGAACTTTCCACCGCTTGCGCGAGGGATTCTTCCGGCGAGCGAACATTTAGTACAAAGTTACGTGGATCTTCGATCGAGTATTGCACAGAGACACTAACGTCGACGATTGCCTCATCTACCGTCAGCATCAGTGCTTGGTGATCATGTGAACGGACTTTGGTCACGTTAACTGTGGTCACAGAGTCCACCAGTGGTGGATTCCAGTGCAGACCTGGCATCACAATATCGTGGAACTTACCCAGGCGAAGCACGACACCGCGCTCTTGCTGATCGACTTGGTAAATACCAGATGCCACCCATAGAGCCACCAAGCCAACCAAGATAATGCCAACTAAGCCACCGCTAAATTTACCGCCAAGACCTGGGCCACCAGAATTATTGGAGCCACCGCCGCCATTGCGTTTTTTCTTAACGCCGAGCATGTCCATTAATTTGCCGAAGGCCTCATCAAGATCTGGTGGCGCTTGATCCTTACCACCTTTTTGACCTTGACGTCCCCATGGATCGTTATTGGGTTCTTGGTCACGACCGCCATTGCTGTTACGGTTTTTGTCCGTATTCCAAGGGTCGTTGTCGTTATTACCCGGTTCATTCCAGGCCATACTACATCTCCACTTATTGTAATGATAATCCGGTGATTTAGGCTGCCTGAATTTGCTCTTCAGACATACCAACTCTGGCAAGGATCTGTAAATAATCCTTGCGCGGCAAGCATAGCTCTAGCACGGATTGCCCTGACTCGTCATAAGATTCACCTTTGACACCACCCTGTTCAAACAGCATCGCTCGTAAGCGACCTTGAGTCGCGGGCAGCACAATCGTTTCTTTGACAATTTCATCGGACAATAATTCCGCAATGGCCTGCTCTAGCAATTCTATGCCAGTTCCTTCACGTGCAGACACCCAAACGCGAACAGGGTTCCCCTGCTCATCCCTATCAATGCGAGCTTCGCCGGTGGGCATAGCATCTATTTTGTTGAACACTCGTAGTGTTGGAATTTCGTTGGCGCCGATTTCTTCTAGCACCTCTTCCACATCAGAGATATTTTCATCGCGATTTACATCCGCCGCATCCACTACGTGAAGTAGCAAATTCGCTTCTGCTGACTCTTTAAGGGTCGCCTGAAAGGCCTTTACCAAACGGTGCGGCAGCTTACGAATAAAACCTACGGTATCCGCTAGTACAACCGTGCCGACTTGTTCAATATCCAGACGACGCAAGGTCGGATCCAAGGTTGCAAACAACTGGTCTGCGGCATATACATCGGCACCAGTCGCCTGATTAAACAGGGTCGATTTACCCGCATTGGTATAGCCTACCAATGAGATCGTTGGCACATCTGAGCGTGAACGAGCACGACGGCTCTGGTCGCGTTGGGAGTTTACTTTTTCAAGACGTTTTTGGATCGCTTTGATTCGCTCACGTAGCAAGCGTCGGTCGGTTTCCAGCTGAGTTTCACCTGGACCTCGCATACCGATGCCGCCTTTTTGACGCTCAAGGTGGGTCCAACCTCGAATCAATCGAGTAGACATGTGTTGGAGTTGCGCCAGCTCGACCTGCAATTTACCTTCGTGGGTACGAGCACGCTGAGCGAAGATATCCAAGATCAAACCCGTGCGGTCTAGCACTCGGCATTTGAGCTCGGCCTCAAGGTTACGCTCTTGAGAAGGCGATAAGGCATGGTCAAAAAGCACGACTTGGGCTTCTTCACGATGCACTAAATCTTTGATTTCTTGTAACTTACCAGTGCCGACAAAAAACTTGGAATCAGGTTTTTGTCGCGACCCTGTTACCACGGCAACAGGGTCTGCACCAGCAGAGATAGCGAGTTCTACGAACTCTTCTGGCCCATGATTATCGGCTTGATCATGAAAATCGATATGAACCAGGACAGCAATTTCACCACTTTCAGGGCGTTCGAAAAACAAGTTATATAACCTCTCATTTGTCCTGTATGGACAAATTTATTCTGCTGAGTCTTCCGCCTGATCAGGAGACGGCAGACGAATCGTACGAGAAGGAACAACTGTCGAGATCGCGTGCTTGTAAACCATTTGGCTTACAGTGTTTTTCAACAAAATCACGAACTGATCAAATGACTCGATTTGTCCCTGTAATTTAATACCGTTCACAAGAAAGATTGACACAGGCACTCTCTCTTTGCGTAGAACGTTTAAGTAAGGGTCTTGTAGTGACTGCCCTTTTGACATCGGTTTCTCCTTAAGCAAGCAAACATATAATTAAAATATTGGCAAAACAATACTATAGATAATACACCAAATCTTTCTTGATTTCCCCTTTATATAATCCTGCTTTCAAGGTATTTCAAGGTTTGTCCTAAAAGATCGGACTGCAAACTATCAAAAATCGCCAAATCTTCCCAGCCGCGCAGCCAAGTATGCTGCCTTTTTGCCAATTGACGCGTCGCGACGATGCCTTTAAATACGGCATCTTCTAGTGTGTCTTCGCCTTCCAAGTATTGCCATAACTGGCGATATCCCACGCAGCGTACAGATGGCATATCGATACTCAAATCACCACGCTGATGCAAGGCTTTCACTTCTTCTAGAAATCCTTGCGCCATCATCTGCTCAAAACGCGCTTCGATGCGCTTGTGCAAGGTGGTGCGATCCTCTGGCATCACGGCAATATTAACCAAATCAAATGGCAGCTCTTGCGCATCTTGTTCCGCCCAAAGCTGAGTCATGGACTTACCCGTAAGACGAAAAACCTCAATGGCGCGCTGTAGTCGCTGAGGGTCATTAGGACTAATACGTTCTGCTGAGACCGGGTCAACGCGTTTTAGTTCCTCATGCAGACTTACCAAGCCCTGCTCGGCAATCTGCTCGGCCAACTGAGCTCGAAGTTCTGGATTTGCCGCGGGCATTGGCGCCAAGCCTTTCTGCAACGCATTGAAATACATCATGGTACCGCCCACTAACAGTGGCTTCTTACCTTGGGCAATAATATCGGCTACCTCGACCTGCACATCGCGGACAAAGTCGGCGGCAGAATAGCTCTCACTAGGGTCAATAATATCGATCAAGCGATGTGGCGCTTGCGCAAGCGTAGCGGCATCAGGCTTAGCGGTACCGATATCCATACCCTTGTAGACCAACGCCGAATCAACGCTAATAATGTCATAGCCATGCTGACTGGCAAGCTCAACAGCAAGCCCGGTTTTACCCGATGCAGTTGGCCCCATAAGACACACAATTTTTGGCTTCGACATTGGATTAACGACCTCGTAAAAATAATTTATCTAAATCTTGCATGGACAACTGCGTCCACGTCGGACGACCGTGATTGCACTGGCCGCTACGTTCGGTAATCTCCATATCACGCAACAAACTGTTCATTTCAGCAATGGTAAGCTTACGATTAGCACGCACAGAGCCATGACATGCCATGGTCGCCATCAGCTCATTGGCACGGGCCTGTAGCAAATCACTCGCGCCATTAACATTTAAATCGCTGACCACATCTCGCACTAGGCTTTCAACATCACCATTGATCAAAATAACCGGCACTTCACGCACCATGACACTTTCTGGCCCCGAGCGCTCCAATCGAAAACCAAACTGCGTAAATACCTCACTGCTGTCCTCAACAAGATCTGCCTCCGCCTGAGAAATGGCCACATTAATCGGCACTAAAAGCGGCTGCGAGGCGACATTTTTGGCATAGAAAGCGGCTTTCATACGCTCATAAACAATACGCTCATGTGCAGCATGCATGTCGACAATGATCATCCCGCTAGCAGTTTCCGAGAGAATATAGATACCGTGCAACTGCGCTACCGCATAACCAAGCGGCGGCGTCACCGCATCACTTGGTAAAGGCTCGCGCACACGCCCGGTCCCCGTCTCTGACTGTGGCACCACCTCAGCAACGCCCGAGTGTTCCCCGTTGTCTTGGGCTACATAATTTTTAATTTCGCCGGTTTCAGGGTCGACCTCTTGGGCCCCGAAAGAGCGCGCAAAATCGGTCATTTGTGACATCACGCCCAATTGCCCAGCAACTTGACCTGGTGCAATTGATTCACGCTGTGGTGCTACACCGCCTGCCGCACTCATCCAGCTGGTATCACGTGCGGCACCTGGATGACCCAATCCTAGATTTTCCTGTTCACGCATTTGCTCAGGCTGCGCGGTTTGAGAAGATACGTGCGCTTGAATTGGATTTTCGGCGCTACCAGAGCCTTGAGCTTCTGGACGTACATCGGCCAAGACTTTATGAATACGACTAAACAAGAAATCGTGCACTAAACGCCCGTCACGAAAACGCACTTCATGTTTGGTAGGATGGACGTTGACATCGACCGTACCTGGATCAAGCTCTAGATACAGCACAAAGGTGGGGTGGCGACCATTATATAAAACGTCACGGTAAGCTTGTCGCACTGCATGCGCCACTAGCTTATCGCGCACCACACGACCATTAACGAAGAAGTATTGCAGATCCGCCTGCGAGCGAGAAAAGGTTGGCAAACCAATCCAACCCCATAAGCGTAAACCAGCTGCCTCGACATCAATCGTCAGAGCGTTCTCGATAAACTTTTTACCCAGCAGGTTGGCCAAGCGGTGCTCAGCATGCAACTGATTCATCACCGGACGCAGATCATACACTTGCTTGCCATTGTGATTGAGACGAAAGCCCACATCATAGCGGCTCAGCGCCAAACGCTTGACTACTTCCTCTAAGTGATTGAACTCGGTTTTCTCAGTGCGTAAAAACTTACGACGTGCAGGCGTGTTAAAAAATAAGTCGCGCGCCTCGATAGTCGTGCCTTGGGGGTGCGACGCTGGGCGCACATTAGTGGCCATATCCTTGCCTTCCGCCTCAACACGCCACGCTTCTTCCTGCCCGGCGGCGCAGGAGGTAAGATGCATGCGCGAGACCGAACTGATACTGGCTAATGCTTCCCCACGAAAACCAAGGGTTGATACCGCCTCAAGATCGTCTAAGGTGACTATTTTGCTGGTTGCGTGTCGACTTAAGGCCAGCGGCAGATCTTCTTTATCTATGCCGCTACCATTGTCACGAATCTTGATACTGCGCACACCGCCCTGCTCGACATCGATATCTAGCTGAGTCGCCCCCGCATCAAGACTGTTTTCAAGCAACTCCTTCACTACCGATGCGGGTCGCTCAACCACCTCACCCGCAGCAATTTGGTTGGCTAGGCGAGGCGATAGTAAATTAATTCTAGACATGCATATCCTTCTAAAAGCGTCGCTAACTAGCTTGCAGGAATGGACAGCTTTTGCCCAATCCAAATAACATCATTTTTGAGGGTGTTGGCCGAACGCAAGGCATCCAATGTAACATTGTTACGACGCGCAATATCTGACAGCGTATCCCCTTTAGACACCGTATAGGTTGAACCACCGCGTTGATTCTGCTGCCAAGCGATAAAGGTGCCATCTGGTGGGTTAGCGGTAAAAAAGTCCTCCACACCTTTGGCAATCGAGGCTGCCAAACGCACACGATAAGCACGGCTGCCTAAGTTTTTCGCCTCAGTAGCATTAGATACAAAGCCTGTTTCCACCAAAATAGAAGGAATATCCGGCGATTTCAGCACCACAAAACCGGCTTGTTGTACCGAGTTTTTGTGCAATACCGCCACGCGGCGCATGTTGCCTAATACCTTACTGCCAATATCCAAACTCATTTGAATCGTCGAGTTCATCGACATATCGAGCAACACTTCGGCCAACAGCTGATCTTTATCATCCAACGAGATACCACCGACTAAATCGGTTTCCTTCTCTTGCTGCGCAAGCCAACGACCCATTTCTGAGGTTTTACCGCTTAGAGAAAGCGCCCACACCGAGGCACCTCGAGCAGAAGGTTTGGTAAACGCGTCGGCGTGCACCGAGATCAATAAGTCCGCATTGGCTTCACGCGCAATTCGAGAACGCTCACGCAGCTGGAGGTACTCATCCGTCGAGCGCGTCATCACCGCTTTGATACCAGGCGTAGCATTTAAACGATCGGCCAACTCACGGCCAATTGATAAGACAATATCTTTCTCACGCACCTTGAATTGCCCCAAGGCACCTGGATCTTTGCCCCCATGACCTGGGTCGATCACCACCACGATGTCGCGCTTGCCATTGGAAATGGACGCTAGGCTTTTGATCACATTGGTAGAGCTTTGGCTAGCGCCATACTCCAGTTCCACCATGATACGCGGACCATACTCCCCCGACGCTGCCAACACCGTCGACTTAGCTTTCACTTTTTGCGACAGATCTAAGACAAAGCGCAGTCCATTATTGCGCTTAGCATAACGCACACGCATCAAGGCATCCGAGGACAACGCTTTGAGATCGTTGACCACTGACTGGGAAATATCAGCATCACTGACATCAAGCACCACTCGGTCCGGATTGCTTAACGGGAACATTCGATGCTCGGCGGCACCGCTTAACTCAAAAACCAAACGCGTCGAGCCACTTTGCGTGCCAACACGAATGTCTTTTACCTGAGCAGCGTGCACTACCGAAGACAACGTCAAAATTAGTACTGGCAACAGCCAATTAATTGAAAAGATTTTTTTATACATATCAGACAGCTAGCAAGTATATGGAAACACTATAACGGTTGCTGCCGGCGATCTCAATCAAACTGCCATCCAGACAAAAAAGGAGGCTTGCGCCTCCTGCTCGAATGGTTAATTGGCAAGCCGTTCAGAGATCGCCGCAAGCGTTTCGACCCCATAGGGTGTTTTCGGTTCAATGGCGATCGCGCGGCCGTGGCGCACTAGACTCAGATGCACCACTAAATCAGGACGTGGCAACACGCCTTCTCCCATTTCAGCCCATTCTACTAAGCATAAAGCACCGTCTTTAAAATAATCACGAATCCCCATGTATTCCAGTTCTTCCGCATCAGAGATACGATACAGATCAAAGTGATACACTTCAGCATCGGCTAATTCATAAGGCTCAACAATGGTATAGGTTGGGCTTTTTACCGGCCCTTGATAACCTAAACCACGTAATACACCTCGTACCAAGGTGGTTTTGCCCATGCCCAGATTACCTTCTAACGACACCACACCACCATTTTTAAGCGCTGCAGCAAGCTGTTCACCAAACAGCTCCATTGCCTCTTCGCCAAATACTTCACGTTCCAACATATACAACCTACTCACTTCTCTACACACACCCGTGTGCGCCGTTTCATTCTAAATAATTCAATAGCTGGTATGGCTGCATGGTAACCATACCAAGGTCATTTGCGCATTGTTGTGCCGCTTTATTATGCCATGCCGCCCCTATCACCGCCGCTGCAAAAGCCTCTTTGTAATACGCCAAACAAGCCCCTACTACCCCACTCAGCACATCACCTGAGCCGCCTTTAGCCAATCCTGGGCAAGGCTGCCCAGCGATGACCACTTGCCCCGACACATCAGCAATCACACTCGTGGCGCCTTTTAAAATAACCACCGCTTGATAGCGCCGGGCGAGTTGCTTAGCCGCCTCAGTGAGGTTCTCTAAAACGGCCTGCACAGATTGCTCCAATAACATGGCCGCTTCACCAGGATGCGGCGTAATAATCAAGTTTGCAGCGCCAATGGGCTGCTGCTTTAACCAGTACAGACCATCCGCATCGACCACCAACCATTGCGCTTTCACCTTTTGTAGCGCCAGCCATTGATCTTCTGACCATTTACTGCGTCCAAGCCCTGGTCCAGCCACTACAACCGAATCTTGCCCGCGCAAAGTTTGCTCAAGATCTATATCAGCATCTGTGTGACACATTACATTGGGATTACGCACTAAAGACGCCGTCAGATGACTAGGCTGCGTCAATAAAGCTACTGTGCCAGCGCCAGCTTTGCCCGCCGCCTCACTGGCCATGATTGCAGCACCTCCCATTCCCATATCGCCACCTAACACCAGCACATGGCCGTAGCTGCCTTTATGTGAATTGGCAAAGCGCTCACAAGGAAGTAAGGTGTCTAGCGCTGAAGGGGCCAAGCGGTATGCTTGGGGCGCATCAGCCAAGTCAACAGCTTGTAAAGTTTCGATGACAACCTGATGACAACACACAGCGCCATCACGCAAATGATGACCGACTTTATCTGCGATAAAACTGACCACCAAGTCTGCCTTAATGGCCTGCTCGCCAGCACCAGAGTGAAGCTCAAGACCACTGGGACAATCCACACTCACAAGCTCAGCACCCGCCTTACCTAAAGCGTTCATAACCTCAATAGCTTCGGCGTACAGAGCACTCAGCGGCGGCTTAAAACCTATCCCTAATAACGCATCAACAATCACCCCAGCCGATTCATCAGCTAAGCTTTCGGGCGCACACCACAGCACGTTAGGCTGTTGATCAAGCAAATCCATGGCCTGCTTGGCATCGCCTTGTCGCGCACTGGAAGCAAAATCATAGAGCCGAACCGCAACACCTTCTTGAGCCGCCAAGTACGCCACAATTAGACCATCTCCACCATTATTGCCGCCACCGACTACAATCGCTAGCTGCTGAAGATCTGGCGAGCGCTTAAGGATATGCTGCCACAGCGCATGGCCGGCACGTTGCATCATAGCAAAGCTTTCACCTTCTTGAGCAAAGCTTGCTTGCTCACGGCGCCGGATAGCCGCTATATCAAACAATGGCTGCAAATAGCGCTTGGGGATGCTCGGCAACATAACATAACTCCTTTTAATGGCAGACACGTTAAAACAAAAACGCTAGAGCCAGCGACGCTTAATCGTCCAAGCCAAACATGGTTTTACGATAATGTTTTAACTCTTCAATCGACTCAATAATATCGTCTAACGCTAGATGTGCTCCGGACTTTTCAAACCCCTCCAGAGCTTCTGGCTTCCAGCGCTTCGCCAACTCCTTAACCGTACTGACATCTAGGTAACGGTAATGAAAAAACGCCTCAAGCTTAGGCATATAGCGGTACAGGAAGCGACGATCTTGGCCCACGCTGTTACCGCAAATTGGCGACTTGCCAGCTGGCACAAACTGCTCCAAGAAAGCAATGGTTTGCGCTTCGGCATCGGCCATGGAAATCTCTGAAGTCAGCACACGCTCAGTCAAGCCAGATTGACCATGATGTGTTGTACACCATTCGTCCATCGCATCCATAGTGGCTTTTGACTGATGGATGGCCAAATTAGGACCTTTACCCAAGACATTGAGATCCTTATCAGTGACGATCGTGGCAATCTCAATAATCGTATCTGTCTCAGGCTCTAAGCCGGTCATTTCTAGGTCAATCCAGATCAAATTGTCTTCGCTGTAACTCATAACACCTAATCCTGTATTTTAATTGCTAGCCATTATACTCTATGCGTTTAAATTAACGACCCATGTGAGCTCATGTCGAAACGAAAGCTGACCAAACAACAAGCCTGGCGCATTGAACGCATCCACAAGGAACGCATGGAGCGCACGCAAAAGCGCGCAGATAAAGCCGAAGAAGCCCTGCAGTCCTCAGACTTAGGACCTGAAACGGAAGGTATCATCATCTCCCACTTTGGCACCCAAGTAGAAGTGGAAGGCACGCTTGCGCCCCATATTGGCGTTAGCACCCGCTGTAATATGCGCGCCAACCTTGGCCAGCTAGTCACAGGGGACAAAGTTGTCTGGCGCCCCAAACATACCGAAGGTGGTGTTGTGGTGGCGAGAGCGGATCGCGACACTTTGCTGCAACGCCCTGATATGCACGGCCGACTCAAACCTGTGGCCGCCAACATAGATTACATTGTGGTGGTGATCGCTGCCGAACCTGTGCCCCACGCCAACCTGATTGACCGCTACCTAGTCGCTGCCGAAACCGTCGATATTCCGCCCGTCATTCTATTAAACAAGTGTGACCTAATTGATGATGCCAACCGCGCCGAACTGGAAAGCTTGCTGCAAACCTACATTGATTTGGGCTACTCGGTGATTCGCACCTCCGCCAAAGACGATCAAGGTATGGCTGAACTACACGACTTTCTAGCCGATCGTATTAGTGTGTTTGTTGGCCAATCGGGGGTCGGTAAATCCTCTTTGATCGGCACCTTACTGCCAGGCATTGAAATCAGTGTTGGCGAACTGTCACAGAAGCGCAAAAAAGGCACCCATACCACGACCACAGCGCGTTTATTCCACATGCCTACCGGCGGTGATTTAATCGACTCCCCTGGGATTCGTGAGTTTGGCCTCTGGCACATCAGTGAAGAAGAACTATTGGAAGGTTTTATCGAGTTTCGCCCCCATCTAGGCTACTGCAAGTTCCGCGACTGCAGTCACGAACAAGAGCCTGGCTGCGCCATTCGCGAAGCACTTGAGAAAGGCGACATCTCAGCGCATCGCTTTGAGAGCTTCCTGCGCATTCGCCAGTCTATTCGCGACAATGACGCCTTTTAAAATACATCCGCTGGGGTTATGTCGGGATCAAGCTCTACTTGCTCGCCGCCATAACGTCGGCGACTTTGTAACAACATGCGCTTATAAGCCTCATCGGTCAGCAGCATAATCGATACTCGGCGATTCTCTGCACTATCCGGCTCAAGACGATTATAAGGCACGGTATCTGCCAGCCCTGTCACTTGTGCAATACGCCGAGTTGCAACTCCGCCCTCGATCAAAGCGCGCTTAGCCGCATTGGCACGCGCACTCGAAAGATCCCAGTTATCCATATAGCCCGCACCAGTGAACACCGATGAATCCGTATGTCCGGTAATCGCTAAAGGATTCTGAACCCTTGATAAAACGGACCCCATCGACAATAAAGTATTTTCCATGTCCGGTATTAAGCGCGCACTGCCCCGCTCAAACATTGGATTATCAGGATCGTCGATCAGCGTAATACGCACCCCATCAGGCGTAATCTCAATGCGCATATTTTGCTGCTGTGAATTGATACGATCAATGCTCTGGAACTGCTCTACCAGCAGGTTATTCATATCTTCAAGCTCATCGCCTTTACGACCTTGCCCTTGCTCGTCGGCATCCTGTGGTGTGGGAGTGCTGCCAGGTTCTGGCAGATCCATATCCAGCTTGCGCTCAGCGCTCATGGCTGGACTGCCCCCTAAATCAATGGGCTGATTACTGTAACCTGCCGTCGACATGCCCATAGGGTCATTGAAGTAGCCTTCGATCGCCGCCAATTCTTCAGGCGAAGAGACATTAATGATCCAGAGCACCAAAAAAAACGCCATCATCGCCAAAGCAAAATCCGCTAAGGCAATTTTCCAGGCACCACCGTGGTGGCCACCCTTTTTGACTTTTTTAACGCGACGGATAACTGGATCGTAATTATTCACAAACGCCCCTTAGCGAAATTGCTTCACAAGGTCAGAAAGCTCTAAGAAGCTAGGACGAAGATGTGATGGCAACATTTTTCGGCCCGCCTCCACAGCAATCGCTGGCGGATGGCCTGAGGCCATGGCACTTAAGCAAGACTTAACACATAAATACGCTTGTAAATGTTGCTCACCCAAGCGCTCCATATGCGCCGAAGACGGCCCCACAAAACCATAGGCAAAAAACACCCCAAGAAACGTACCGACCAAGGCCGCGGCAACGTGATAACCAATTTCTTCCATCGGCCCGCCAATCGAGCCCATAGTAATAACGATCCCCAAAACTGCCGCTACGATACCAAAGCCAGGCAAAGCTTCAGCAACGCGATTCACGGCATGACCAGGGGCCACTAACTCTTCCGCAATCAATTCAAGTTCAGAATCAAGCATGGCTTCTAATTCGTGCGCTGGAAGGCCAGTGATAGTGTAAACACGGTAATTATCAGTAAAAAATTCAACTAATTCGTGATCACGCAAGACATCGGGAAAGCGCGCAAACAGCTCACTTTCAAAAGGAGCTTCTACGTCTTGTTCAATCGCCAAAAAACCTTCTTGGCGACTGCGCTGAAATAGGGAGTAAATACAGGTAAGCAATTGGATATAGAACGCCTGATTATGGCGACTACCCAGAAACATCTGCGGAATCAGTTTAAACACGCGTTTTTGCAACGACAGCGGATTAGCCACCAAGAAAGCACCAAAGGCTGCACCACAAATAATTAACACTTCAAATGGCTGCCATAGCGCCAGCAGCTCACCATGGGCTGCCAAATAGCCCGTCACGGTACTGATGATAACGACCAGCATGCCCGCTAATACAAACATAATTCATTCCTAATTTTCGACGGTGTATTCTCGCAAAAGAATATACAGTATGATTGCTAAATCCATGCAAATATAACTGGCACGCAAATGAACTTTTAACCGCTGCCTTGGCCTTAAATGTAACGAGCTATGAACAATAAGTCACCCTTTGGTCTAAATGAATGGTTACTTTATCTGCAAGATCGTAAGTTTCCAGCTGGCTCCGAAAGCATTGCCAAGCTGACCAAGCAGATAAAAACACCAGATGAAACCTTGGATCGGATGCAAAAAAACATTGCCTCTGAGCCGATGCTCGCGTTCGCCATTTTGAATCAAGCCAACACCATTGTTGAATACAAGCGCAACGACATTAAGAGCCCTTTGCATGCAGCCTCAATGATTGGCATGAAGGGTATCGGCCAGTCTCTGAGCAAGCTTGATAGCTACACACCTTCCTCGAAAAACAAAGCACATATAAGTTTTTTGCGTGAAATTCAAATCAGCTACGAAGCCGCCGCCATGGCCAGACGCTGGGCGATTGATAAGAAAATCAGCCACACTGAAGATGTCTTTTGGTTAACCTTCTTTCGTGACGCGGTGCGCTGGCTGTTGTGGTATCACGCTTGCGATGCCATGGAGCAGATCACACAACGCTTACGTCGCGGTGATAGCCCTATCAAAACAGAAATGGAATTGCTTGGTTGTCGTATCGATGAGTTAAGCGTGGCATTGTTCAAATACTGGAAAGTGCCCAACATCATCATTGATTCTTTCTTAACTGACCAAGTGCCCACTGCGGAAGAGTTGCAAAGTATCGCACGCTTAACGCACACGCCCGATCAATTGCCAGGTTTTGCTGAAGATAAGCGCATAACCATCCTCATGAACAGCCCATTGATTTTGGCCTACTGCGCCACTCGCGTCGCGCAAGAAGCCAACGTAATGGGCTGGGCCAGCAAACAGCTGCCATTTTTTTACCGCGTCATCGCAGCGATTCTTCATATCCGCCTAGGCGATGCAATACAGTTGACTCACTATGCCTGTGTGGAAGCCGCACAAGATGCACGCTACTCAGCCAAACCGAGCTTGGCCGCACAACTGCTTTCACCTATGCTCTACACTCGCCCGAGCGAATCCGGCGCGGGTAACCTTGCTAAAAAAGTCAAAAGCGACCCATTAACCGCTTTGCAGAAACAACTAGAGCACACCCAAGAACCTAAACCTCGCGCAAGTTTGGCCATGAAAGCCATGCTGCGACTATTTGCTACGGCTAGCCAACAGATTTTGATCCTCAAACATGATCAAGCCACTAATAAACTCAGCCCAATGCTGCAGTACGGTTTAGACTTAGAACTGATCAAAAAAGTCCAGTGGAATACCCCCTCAAGCGTGATCAACAAACTCATTAGCAAGCGTGTGGCCGTGCATTTCAACGACAGCAAATTAAGCACTATGTTTGAACAAATGCCAGCAGGATCTAAGTCTTTATTTGCTTCTGGCCAACATTTATTTTTAGCCTCAGCTCCAGTCACCGACACCGAAACCTACATTTATTGGCTGATCGGAAATGAAGCACTGGATGGCAAACAATTCGATCTTTTCAAGCGCATCATTAAACTCGCCGATTAATATTTTCAGAATTAGGACCCAACGTGACCAAAGATAAACTATTTGCCCTACTGCAACATATGACGCCACAACACGCCTTGTCGCGCCTAATCGGACGCGTTGCAGAATGCACTAATCCACTGGTAAAGCGCGCCTTTATCGGCCCGTTTGTCAAAAAATACCAAGTCGACATGTCGCAAGCGGTGAACTCAGACCCGTTCAGCTACCGCAACTTTAACGACTTCTTTACTCGCGCTATCAAGCCAGAACTTCGCCCAATTGCTTCAGGCGAACACACTATTGCCTGCCCTGCTGACGGCGCCATTAGCCAACTTGGCGATATCGAGTACGGCACCATCTACCAAGCAAAAGGTCATCGCTACAGCTTAACTGAATTGCTAGGTGGCGATGCTGAGCTATCAAACCTATTTTTGGACGGCAAATTTGCCACGGTGTATCTATCCCCTAAAGATTACCATCGTGTGCACATGCCGATTGATGGCAAGCTAATTAAGACTATTCACGTACCTGGAAAGCTGTTTTCGGTAAACAAAGTCACGGCGGAACAAATCCCTAACGTGTTTGCTCGTAACGAGCGGACGGTGTGTATTTTTGAGACAGCGGTTGGCCCGATGGCGGTTATTTTGGTCGGCGCTATGATCGTGGCCAGTATCGAAACGGTCTGGACTGGACAAGTCACACCGTTTAGCAAACAAGTGCAAACGTGGGACTATGAAAAGCTTGCAAACATCACGCTGAAAAAAGGCGAAGAAATGGGCCGTTTCAAACTTGGCTCCACCGCTATCGTGCTGTTTGGCAAAGATGCTGCGAACTGGGAAAGCCACCTACGTGCAGAAACGCCAACCCAAATGGGCATGGCTTTTGGTCAAATCACCCCTTAATAAAAAAGGCCCATTGCGCTCAGCAATGGGCCTTTTAATCCAATACGGCCGAGCATTTAGCCCATTAAATGCTCGCGCTCAGAAAATTTGCACAGCACTTGGTAAAGCTTAAAGGCATCTTCGCTGCCGGCCAGCTCACGAATAGAGTGCATGGCGAACGTCGGCAAACCAATATCCAAGGTCGCCACCCCAATTTCGCTTGAAGTAATCGGACCAATGGTGCTGCCACAAGCCATATCACTACGCACCACAAACGTTTGCACCGCAAGACCCAACTCAGCCGCGATATCTTTGTACACCGCCGTCGTTTCACTATTGGTTGCATAACGCTGGTTATTGTTCACCTTGATCACCGCTCCTTGGTTGATCTGTGGAGCATGCAACTGATCATGCTTTGCGGCATAGTTTGGATGAAGGGCATGAGCATTATCGGCCGAAATCAGCATAGAACGCTGAACCGTCTGCGTGTATTGCTCAGGGTTCGGCACTAAACGGCGCAGCACGTCTTCTAGGAAAGGGCCGTTGGCACCACAAGCAGATTGGCTGCCCACTTCTTCATGATCGGTACAAATCAGCAGTGATGGCTGTGTCGCTTTAGCATCAAGCTGTGCTTGCAAGCCTACATAGCAACTTAACAAATTATCCAAGCGCGACGCCGAAATGTACTCTTGATGCAAACCGGTCAAAGCCGCTTTTTGCACATCGTATAGGCTCAGCTCAAAGCTCAGCACCGCAGCCACATTAAAATCTGGATGTTGACGCTGTACTTGCTCAATCAACCATGCTTCTAATTCGAAATCTTTATCTGAACCACATAAAATCGGCAGAATTTCTTCTTGCGGGTTAACCTTAAAACCTTCGCTATTAACGCCACGATTCAAATGAATCGCCAAGTTAGGAATCACAGCGATAGGATCTTTAAAGTCAATTAAACAGCTTTTAAGTGAGCCTTGAGCAGTTTTAACGGTCACTCGCCCGGCAATAGAGAGATCACGATCAAACCAAGTATGAACCAATACCCCGCCATACAACTCTACTCCAAGCTGATGATGACCAAAGCGATCTACGTGGGCATTGGGCTTAAGTTTCGGGCATGGACTATCGGTGTGTGCACCTACCATACGAAAACCACGATGGGCAAAATCTAATGTCGGCGCAGTAAAGGCAATAATGGAAGAATCATTACGTGTCACATAATACTTACCACCTTCGCTGATGACCCACTCATCTTGTTCATTAAGAACCTGATAACCAGCAGCATTGAGCTGGCGTTTCATGGTTTCAACAGCATGAAACGGTGTTGGGGAATCATCAAGAAATGACAATAATGATTGATTAAAGCTGGCTTGATTCATAATTTCCTGCTAAGTCAATGATATAAAAAAACGACTTTTTCACAACTGGACTGGTCTTGTCGGTACTAGTCTAATATGATTTTAGGTCAACGTAGACAAAACTGTTTAAAGGAACCAATTGCGGATGTTTTATAAACGCCTCTTGTTAAGTTTGCTACCCAGTATCGCATTAGCTAGCGGTTCCGTTTCGGCGTATGAAAAACTTGAACCCCCTCATGACTATGATCAGGTCGCACAAGAAATCGTCGCGACACTTGAGAACGTTCACTATAACAAAACCCTCATCGACGATCGAATTTCCGAGCAAGCGTTTGAAAACTACTTGGACTCGCTAGACCCTTCACGTAGCTTTTTCCTAAAAGCCGATATCGAAGCGCTTAAACGCTATCAAAACGACTTTGATGACGCCCTGCGTGATGGCGACACTCAAGTAGCTTACGACATCTATAACCTGTATCGAGAGCGTGCGGAAGCGCGTATCGAAAAAGTACTAGCTCGCGTGCCCGAAATGGTCAAAGGTTTCGACTATACGGTCGATGAATCTCTTAATATCGACCCAGATGCCCTTGAATGGTCTAGCACTGAAGCGCAGCTTGATGAATATTGGCGTAAACGCATTAAAAACCGTGCCCTGACCCTCAAGCTCAACGATGAGCCGCAAGAAGAAATCATTGCTGCGATTGAGCGTCGTTACAACAACCAGCTGCGTCAAATCGAGCAAACCAATGCTGTGGATGTGTTCCAAAGCTTTGCCAACTCCGTAACAGCAGCCTTAGACCCGCACACGAACTACTTTGCGCCGCGCGCTTCAGAAGCGTTCAACATCAATATGAGCCTATCACTTGAAGGTATTGGTGCTGTGCTACAGATGGAAGACGATTACACCAAGGTGGTGCGTTTGATTCCTGGTGGCCCGGCGGAAGCGCAGAACGAACTGGCACCAAATGACCGTATCATTGCGGTCGGCCAAAAAGACGAGCCTATGGTGGATGTCATTGGCATGCGTTTGGACGACGTGGTCGATATGATCCGAGGCGAGCGTGGCACAGATGTCATTCTTGAAGTCATCCCGGCTAAGAGCAGCACCCAAAACAGTAAAAAGATCACCATCACCCGTGAAAAAGTGAAGCTTGAAGACCAATCAGCACAGAAGAAAATTGTTGAAGTTGAGCGTGGCGGTGAAACCTTCAAAGTGGGTGTGATTGAGTTACCGACCTTCTACTCGGATTTTGCCGCCATCCAGCGTGGCGATAAAGACTACAAAAGCTCGACCCGTGATACCAAGAAACTGATTGAAGAACTGCAACAAGAAGACATCACCGGCCTGATTCTTGACCTGCGCAACAATGGCGGTGGCTCACTACAAGAAGCCAACTCGCTGACAGGACTCTTTATCCCTGGCGGCCCAGTGGTACAAATTCGTGATGCGTCTGGTCGCGTCAGTATCTTGGGAGACCAAGATCGTGGTGTTACCTACAGTGGCCCCATGGCTGTGATGGTCAACCGCATGAGTGCATCCGCTTCGGAAATCGTTGCTGGTGCTCTTAAGGACTATGGTCGCGCCATCGTAGTCGGCGATCAAACCTTCGGTAAAGGCACGGTGCAAGTACTACAGGAAGTAGATCAAGGCCAGCTTAAGATCACCCAGGCTAAGTTCTATCGTGTCTCTGGTGAAAGTACCCAGCATAAGGGCGTGATGCCAGACATCAACTTCCCTTCGCTGATTGATACTGAAAGCGTCGGTGAAAGCGCACTCGAGAATCCGCTGCCATGGGATCACATCCATGAAACGCGCTACCCTGTGTACTGGAATTTTGAAGAGTACATTGACCAACTGACTAGCTTACACGACACCCGTATCAAGCAAGACGCTAACTTTGTCGCGCTCGAGGATCAAATTGCTGAAGCCAAACGACAGGCAGAGCATTTTAAATCCATCTCCCTTAACGAGATGACCCGAGAGCAGCAACGTGAAGACAACGAAGCCAAAGATTTAGCGCGTGAGAATACTCGTCGCAAAGCCCTAGATTTGCCGACGCTAGAGTCTGTTGAGGACATCGAAGAGCCAGAGCAAGACGCCTACGCCCATGAAGCGGCCGAAGTGTTATTGGACTTCATTTCTCTATACCAACAGAATCAGTAAGCCCATAAAGCTGGGAAAAGAGATTTTCCCAGCTTTACACCCCTAAAATTAACTCAATCACCACACCTTTCACGACAAAGGCTAGCATTCCAAGGCCCAAACCGCCGATAATAACGCATGTGCCCAAACGACCGGCATTTGACTTACGAGCTAAGTCCCACATGATGAACAACATAAATAGGCAAAAGCCACTTAACAGCACTGTCATCATCAGGGATTCAAATTCTTCTATTTCCATTAAAACCTACAATTAAGATTTAAAATTCAACGTTATGGCTAAAGCTTCTTCTGACCGCAATACGATCGACCTTTTTGGCACAGTTCGCGGCCGCCCTCGTACTCATCCCTTACCTCGCAAAGATCAGCTCAAAGCCAATAAGCGTGTACAAAGAGAAAAGGAAAAAAACCTCGGAATGAAACGTCTCGAACTGACAGTGGACGAGGATACCGTAAAGAAGCTGGATCAGCTATGTGATATGTCAGGCATTAAACGTGCAGACTGGCTCACCATGCAAGTCGCGCTGGCTTATAACAAAGCCAAGATTACAGCAAAAGACTCCTAGGATCCTCTCAACCTCATGGCCAAGCTGTACTACTATTATTCGGCAATGAATGCAGGCAAATCCACCACTCTGCTGCAGTCTGCTTACAACTACCAAGAGCGCGGCATGCAAACTCTTTTGCTGACCGCGGCCCTTGATGATCGTTATCAACAAGGCACCATTACATCGCGCATTGGCATCAGCGCCAATGCCGAGCTTTTTACTGCCAATACTGAGCTGCTGCAACTGGTGCAGGCACAACACGGCCAGCAGCCTATTGGGTGCGTACTGGTCGATGAAGCGCAGTTTTTAACACAACAGCAGGTGTATCAGCTGTCAGAAGTGGTCGATCGTTTGCATATTCCAGTGCTGGCATTTGGCATTCGCACAGACTTCAAAGGGGAATTATTTCCTGGCAGTCAAGCCCTGCTAGCATGGGCCGATAAGCTCATCGAGCTAAAAACCATCTGTCATTGCGGCAGTAAAGCCAACATGGTGATTCGTGTAGATGCGGATGGCCATGCCATTAAAGAAGGTACACAAGTTGAGATTGGCGGCAATGATCGCTACGTCTCTGTGTGCCGCAAACATTTTAAAGCGGCGATTAAGGATTAAGGTATGTGGTTTAAAAATTTACAGATTTTCCAGCTTAAAGACACGGAAACGTTCAGCAGCAATGAGTTAATCAGCAAGCTACCTGAGTACCCTCTAAGGGACTGTGGCTCGCAAGAAGAATTCACCTTTGGCTGGCTGCCACTCATTCGTAACAGCGAGCAATGGAGCGTTGCGACCAATCACTGCTTATTGATCCGCGCTGGCAAAGAAGAAAAAGTCCTACCTACCGCTGTCGTGCGTGAAGAACTTGAAACTAAGGTAGCTGAAATCGAGTTGGTCGAAGGGCGCAAAGTGGGCCGTAAAGAAAAAGCCGACATGAAAGAAGAGTTGGTGTTTACATTACGTCCGCGTGCATTTTCGAAACGCTCTGATATCTGGGCTTACATCGACCTAAAAGCCAAACTACTGGTCTTAAACAGCACCAACGCTGGCATGACCGAGCAGCTATTCAAACTGTTGCAAACCACCTTGGGCAGCTTCCCAATGGTGCCGCTGCAAGCGCAAGTATCACCCGCATCACTGATGACTGATTGGCTCATGAAAAATGAGCTACCCGCGAGCCTCGAAAGTGGCGATGAGTGCGAAATTCAAGACAACTCGGAAGATCGTGCCAAGATCCGTTTTAAGTCATTGGAGCCACTTTCTGAGGATGTCACACGCCACCTAGAACAAGGCATGACCGTCAAAAACCTAGCTCTACGCTGGACCGACAAGATGTCATTTGTGCTAAATGATGACCTTACCTTGAAAAAAGTAAAATTCGACGACACCCTTAAAGAGTCTGCATTTAACGATTCACAAGGCGGCGACTTATCCGATATGGATGCTAACTTTGCCCTCATGTCTTTAACCGTACGCGAGTTCTTTGAATCTTACCAACAGTGGTTTGAAATCGCTGACGACTAAGACTTTTCCACAGTTTAGGTGGATAACACTGGGGAGAACAGCGGCGACGCCAGAGAACCTCTGGCAAAGCTGGTTAACGCCCCTTTTTTGCAACACTCTGACACGATAGTTTTTCACAGTTAGGCTCACTCGGAACACTCAAACATGTCAAACTTGAAACAAGAAACGCAAATAGCTCAACGAGTTACCGTAGTCGGTGCAATTTGGGATGCGCTACTCGGGGTTTTGAAAATCATCGCTGGCCTCTTCTCACAATCCCAAGCGCTGGTGGCGGATGGTATCCACTCATTATCGGACTTAGTCACCGATGTATTTGTCTATATTGCTTCAAGTAATGCCCGCCAAGCGCCTGATCAAAAACACCCCTACGGCCACCTACGCTTTGAAACGCTAACGACAGTAATTTTAGGCGTCGTACTGATCGTGGTGGCGACCGGCATTGTGTTTGAAGCGTTTAATGCCGACACACAACCAGTGGCTACTTGGTATGGCGTGGCGGCGGTGATCCTGACACTGATTGTTAAAGAAGCTATTTTCCATTACACCCATCGCGCCGGCAAACAAATCGGCAGTAAACTCTTGATCGCTAACGCTTGGCACAGCCGCAGCGACGCCTTGTCGTCTGTGGCGGTACTGGCAGGTTTAGTCGGGGTCTATTTTGGCTACGCTTGGGCTGACCAAGTCGCTTCTGTGATTGTCGGTATTTTGATCGGTAAAATCGCCGTTGAGATGATCTGGGAGAATTTAGCAGAGCTGGTGGACACCTCTCCAGACCCTAAAACTATTGAGCACATTAAAGCCACAGCAGATCAGCTTAAACATGTAATGGCGCCACACGATGTACGTGCCCGCTCCATGGCCGGCAAGATTTTCTTAGATATGCACATTCACGTGCCCGCTCATGCCACCGTCAGTGAAGGGCATTACTTGAGTGATCTTGTGGTTTACACCATCAAACAGGCACATCCCAATGTGCAAGATGTCATGGTGCATGTAGATACAGACGATCATATCCAATCAGATACTCAGGCTGACAGCCATCAAGGCAAACCGCCAGCGTTGAAGTTACCCGCACGAGATCAAGTGCTGGCTGATCTTGGCTTTATGCTGCGCAGTCACCGTGAGTACTTGGATCTTGACGCTACGCAGCTACACTATCTCGATCGTACGCTCTACATTCACTTAATTGCCAAGGCCAAATTGGCGCCGTCCCAAGACTATGAGCGCCTATCCCAAAGCATCCTCATGGACATGCAAAATATCCCTTACGGCACCGATCCTAAGGTACGTTGGGAGTTCGATTAATCTTCTGTGTCATCTTCATCTTCTGGGAGCGAGAGCTGTTTATTGGTTTTCGCTCCCATTAGCCGCAAGCGTTCAGCTCGGCTCATTAAGTTACCACGCCCTACCGAGAGTTTTTTCATCGCTTGTTCATGACTGCGTGACAGCGCATCAATACGTCCGCCAATGTCATCCATGTCGCTAACAAACCCGGCAAATTTGTCATACATAGCACCTGCTTGACGGGCAATTTCGATGGCATTTTGGCTTTGTTTTTCATTACGCCAAATGTTTTGTACGGTACGTAAAGTCGCCAATAAATTGGATGGACCGGTGATGATAATGTTGTGTTCAAACGCCTCGGTGAACAAGCCATTTTCAGCTTGTAGCGCTAGCCCATAAGCCGCTTCGATCGGGATAAACATGATGACAAAATCAAGCGACTCGACGCCCTTGAGATCATGGTAATTTTTACCACTCAACTCTTTCATGTGGCGGCGAATCGCCTCTAGATGCTGACGCAGTGCCTGCTGTTTCGTCTGCTCATCCTCTGCTTCGACATAGGCAAGATAGCTAACCAACACCATCTTAGAGTCGATAATGATTTGCTTGTTGTCTGGCAGATGCACAATGACATCCGGCTGATACCGTTTACCTTCTTCGTTGTTTAATGACACCTGAACATCATATTCACGGCCCTTTTCCAGACCAGAGCGCTCCAGAATACGCTCTAAAATTACCTCGCCCCAGCCACCTTGGACTTTATTTTGGCCTTTAAGTGCTTGCGTCAAACTCACCGCATCGTCGCTAATGCGCTGATTTAACTGCTGTAAATTTTTAATCTCACGCACCAATGAAAAACGCTCTCGAGCTTCTTGATCGTAGCTTTTTTCGACGCGCTGCTGAAATTGCTGTATTTGCTGGCCAAGCGGTGATAACAACGCGCTTAACTGGCGCTCATTTTCAGTGGCGAGACGGGCGCCCTGCTGCTGCATAACTTCTTGAGCGAGCTGCTTAAATTGGGCTTCATTTTGACGCTGTTGTTGCTCTAAAAACTGCTCTTTTTGCTGCCAAATCTCTTGGGCAGAGGCAAATTGTTGCTCTAAGGTTAGAGCTTCTTTTTCCAGCTGGTGCACCTCTTGCTGAGTGTACTCAAGCTGCTGACGTAGGGTTTGGATCTGCTGCACAGAATTTTCATGCTCTACCTGCCACTTATGGCGGATTCTCTGTACAATAGCCCCCGCAATGGCGGTCGCGACAGCAACACCAATCACACATCCCAAAGCAATCCACACAGATTGTTGAAGCCAGTCTGTCATTTATCTAACCCGCCACTTTACTATTTAAAAAGTACTACATTGAAAAGAACGTTTAAAAACAAGAACTTTTGAAATTCAACCGTTAAGCAAAGTTTACATGGATTACTACCAGAGCCCAACACACGAACAGCGCTTTGATCTGGAAATTAAGAATAGCCAGTTCATTACCACGATTCGTCGCACCCGTGGTCGCGATGAAGCGAAGGCATTTATCGCGGACATGAACCAACGCTACCCAGACGCGAACCACAACTGTTGGGCGTTTGTCGCCGGCGCACCAAACAACGTACACCTTTGGGACCAAAGCGATGACGGCGAGCCCAAAGGCACCGCCGGCAAACCCATGTTAAACGTGCTACAGCATTCCAACTTTGGCGAGATCACCGTAGTGGTCACACGCTACTTCGGTGGCATCAAGCTGGGTGCTGGTGGCTTAGTACGCGCCTACAGCCAAGCCACTCAAGAAGCGTTAACGCAACTTGAATGGCAAGAAATTTACCCGCGTCAAAGCGTTGCCATAAAAATCGCCTACCCTATGTTAGGTAAGGTTGAATATTGGCTCGACAGTAGCGATATAGAAATAGAAGACAAACAATACTCAGCCGAGATTGAGCTCACGCTTGCGGTCATCGAACGCACGTGGCCAGAACAACGACAGGCCTTGATCGACATGTGTCAGGGCAATATCACGATTATTGAAAACGACAAAGAGTAGTTATGTACCAAATTGGACAACGTTGGAGCAGCCGGAACGAGCCTCAGCTAGGCATCGGCATTATTATTGATTTACAGCCAAAATCCTTTGTCTTGTACTTTTCTGATGCCGAGACTGAGCGCAACTATGCCGTCTCGCAAACCAGCCTAGTGCGCCGCACCCTAACGGTTGGCGATCAATTGATATTTGAAGACGAACCACACATCGTCGAAGAAGTACGTGAATTTGACGAACTGATGGAATACCGCATCGGTGATGAATGGGTCGACGAGTCCGAGATCCAGTTCCCACGCAACGATAAAAACGAGCTTGATGCTATTTTAGCGTTATCGCCTGCGCGTCGTATGTGGTTTGACCTGCGTCGTAAAACCCTTGAGCATCAAGCCATCCATGCCGCCAGCCCAGTGCGAGGTCTGATGGGCCTTAAGGCAGAACTGCTGCCTCACCAAATTTATCTTGCTCATGACATCGCCAAACGTCCTGAAGCGCGCGCCTTGCTGTGTGATGAAGTCGGTATGGGTAAAACCCTAGAAGCGGGTCTGATCCTGCACCACCGCGTGCTAAATGGCTTATCTGAGCGGGCACTGATTTTGACGCCAACCAACTTACAGCATCAGTGGTTGGTAGAAATGTTGCGCCGCTTTAACCAGCCGTTCACCTTGATCAACGAAACCGTCTACGAAGACTTTATGGAAGGTGACGACAATCCATTTGACGCCCAACCCTTTGTGATTGCGCCGATTGATTTCGTCTCTACCAATGGCAAAGCCGCCAAGCACATGCTGGCCTCTGAGTGGGATATGGTGATTGTCGATGAGGCTCACCACCTTGAGTGGGACCCAGAGACCCCAAGCATTGCTTACCAACTGGTACAGCACCTAGCCATGTCGACCGAGTCGGTATTACTACTTAGTGCAACCCCTGAGCAAACGGGCGAGCGTGAACACTTCTCGCGCTTACAGCTACTCGATCCAGAGCACTACCACAGCTTTGAGGTGTACCAAGCACAACAGGCTGAGTTCAAAAAGGCCGCTGAGCTGGCGGAGCAATTACTGCCTTACACCGATGCGAACAATAACCTGGCTGATCTGGATTGGTCCGATGTGTTTGCTGATTACGCGCACGACGTGCAAGCCAAAGATTGGTTTGTCGAGCTGTCTAGCGATGATAAAGCCAAACAAGCACAAGCCGCTGGCGACGCCGTCAACTGGCTAATCGACCGCCATGGCACGGGCCGCGAAATGTTCCGTAATACACGTGCCGCCATTGGTGGTTTCCCAGAGCGTAATCTTAATGTTTACCCACTGGCCAATAACGACACCTATGCTGAGAGCTCAGCCCATCATGTACTACCTGAATCACAGGTCAACGAAGGTCACTGGGAACAAGACCCTCGCTGGGAATGGCTAAAAGAATTCTTAGGCGATCAAAAAGTTGGCAGTAAGGTTCTGGTTATTTGTCATACCGCCGATATGGCGCAATGGCTGAATGATCAACTGACGTTTGCAGGTTTCCAAAGTGCCGACTTCCATGAACAGATGCCATTGATTCACCGTGATCGTGCTGCGGCCTACTTTGCTGACCCGGCAGGTGCACAAGTATTGGTCTGCTCAGAAATCGGTAGTGAAGGTCGTAACTTCCAGTTTAGCCACAACTTAGTGATGTACGACCTGCCTGAGCACCCAGATTTGCTCGAGCAGCGTATTGGTCGTCTCGACCGCCTTGGTCAACGCAATACTGTACAAATCCACGTGCCGTACTTGGAAAACAGTGTTCAAGAGCGCCTATACAAGTGGTATCACCTCGCTCTAAATGCGTTTAATCGCACCACAGGCTCAGGTGACAAAGTCAAATCTGCCTTCCAAGAGCAACTGCAAGCATTCTTGTACGGCAGTGATGAAGATGATGCTCTTTTAGACGAAGCGCACATCTACCATGAAGCCTTGCTCAAACAAATGGAAGAAGGACGTAACCGTCTATTAGAGCTATCATCGTGCCGTCCTGCTATTGCTCAAGCACTGATTGATCAGATTCAAGACGAAGAAACTCATGGCCTGCACGAATACATCGAACAAGTGACCCATGCGTTTAACATTCACGCCGAGTGTCTAAACGATGTGCCAGAGCTTGGGTCTTGGTTCATTCGCCCTTCGACAGATATGATGCTTGAAGCGCTACCGGGGATCGAAGAAGAAGGCAAAACCTTGATGCTGGATCGCCGCCAAGCAAGTCAGCGTGAAGATGTCGCCTTCGCGACTTGGGAGCACCCGCTTATCACCATGCTGATGGATGAAGTACAAGGCTTTGACTCAGGCAAGCTGACATCTGCGATTTTACCGATTGCCGCCCTGCCAGAAGGCACCGTACTGGTCGAAAGTATGTTCGTCATTGAAACCAGCGGCCATGCGCGTTTGAAACTTGCGCAATCTCTGCCTATGACGCCGATTTGGCAGCTTTCAGATGCCAATGGCAAGTTCTTGCACGGTCAATTTACGCCAGAAAAATGGGCCGAAAAGCTTAAAGGCGTGCCAAACCGAGTGGCCGAGCAGTGGGTCGCCGCGTTGCGTACTCAGCTTTTAGACATCTTGCAAGCGCACCAGCTTAGCGCTCAGGACCAAGCACGACCAACGGTCCATGCAGCGAAAGAGACTTATCAGCGCAAATGGCAGGCAGAGATTGATCGCTTACGCGAGCTACAGCAACAAAACCCGGCCATCAAGGACGAGCACATTGCCGAATTCGAGAGCAATCTTGAAGAAGGCTTGGCGCGCATTGATGAGCACCAAATCCGTTTGGATGGCATTCGTATTATCTTGACGACTAAGCCTGAGTAACGCGTCACGTGCTAGACATCTTGTACCAAGACGAATGGTTGGTCGTCGTTAATAAGCCCGCCAAATGTTTATCTGTGCCTGGTCGGGGCGCAGATAAACACGATTCAATTGTGACACGGGCACAAACCTTATTTGGCGAAGCCCATGCCATCCATCGTCTGGACTATGCCACATCAGGACTCATCTTGATTGCGCGCAGTTTGGAGTGCCAAAAGCGCATGTACGCACAGTTTCGTGAGCGCCATGTGCAAAAAGAATACCGCGCTATCGTACGCGGCCAACTGCAAGGTCAATGGGGAGAGGTGCGTAAACCTTTACGCTGTGATTGGGAGCGCCGTCCGCGACAAATGATCTGCACACAGTGGGGCAAAGATGCCATCACCCAGTGGACGCCACTAGGTTATGAAGATGGTCACACACGGGTTAGTCTCAAACCCATTACTGGCCGCTCGCATCAGCTTAGGGTACACATGCAAAGCCTAGGTCATCCAATCTTAGGCGACGAGTTTTATGATTGTGAGCCTACCCATGAAGATGAGCGCCTATTATTACATGCTTATCGAGTAGAGTTTTTTCACCCTTTCACTAACGCTTGGGTAAAGTTCGTCGCACCCTGTCCATTTTAAGACGCAGTAGCAAGCCAAGCTTGCTACTGCGTTACCCTCAATCTCTTAACCCTTACTGCTTAAGGGTGGCAATGAACGCATCCGATTCGTCGATCGCTTGGCTCATTTCATTGATCAAACCAGAGATATCGGTTTTCAGGCTGTTAAATTCACCTTTGATAGCGCTGATCGCCGCGGCATTAAGGTTGTGTTTAAGGTACAGCACGTTGTCGTTGAGCGTCGCTAAAACCGGATCCATTTTCGCTTCAGCTTGACGCATGCTACGAAGCAACTGGTTGAATTGTTGCTGAGTCTCTTTTAATTTCGCTTGGCTTGAGCGACGCAGACGGTCATTGGTGTACATATCCAATTCGTCTTGCCACTCGTCAAAAAGATCTTCTGCCACTTCTTGTACATCGTCGATCTGCTTCGATACACGCTCAGCGGCCTTTTTACTGTCTTGATAGTCGCTGTTTAGTTGAGAGTATACTTCTTCGTATTCTTGGCCTTCAAAGCCTGTCAATTCGACCAAGCGCTCGTAAGCCGACTGAAACTCTTCTTTACTGTCTTTTTGACCATCGCGCACATCTTCGACACGATCCACCAAGATATCGCGTTTATCAATGCCTACTTTTTCCAAAGCATTGTAGTAAGCGGTCTGGCAACCAGCTAACGTCAGCAAAAGCGTTGCGCCAGCTAGCTTGAATACAGTGGTTTTCATAATCTTGAGTTCCTTAATAAACGTATCAATCGTCATCATTTTTGCGGCTCTTGGGCACAATTACAACCATGCTCTATGAATAAAGCGTGCATTGCGCTTCACCTAGTGAGGTGATGACAGTAAACTGGGCGCTTTTTACACCAACAAGAAGTCACTATGTCCTTACCACCCTGCCCTAAATGTGCCTCAGAGTACGTTTACCAAGATCAAGAAAACTTTATCTGTCCTATGTGTTCTTATGAATGGCACCCAGATCAACTTAATGCCGACGATGAGGCACTGAACGTCAAAGATGCCAATGGCACACTGCTTGTAGAAGGCGATAAAGTAACGTTAGCAAAAGATGTGAAAGTAAAAGGCAGTTCCCAAGGCATTAAGATCGGCACCAAGGCCCTGATCAAACGCATTCGTGAAGGCAAAGACCATCAATTAGACTGCAAAGTCGATGGGCATGGGGAAATGTATATTACCGCTAAATTTGTCAAAAAAGCCTAGCGGGCGCTAAACCTTAATGTCGATCAGGGTGCCCAGCATGTCATCCGCAGCGCCAATCACTTTAGCATTGGCCTTGGCATTAAGCTCACTGATGTTAGCATTGACTAAGCCATCGCGAATCTCAGCGCCAGCATTGGTCGTGCCATTAGTGTTATTGACGCTGGCAAGCTGAGTGCTGGCCGACGCCACTTGGGCACTGGCTTGATCAAGATTATTTTGGCTGCGCTGTAGGCCCATTTGGCCGTAATTAAGCGCGCCAGAATTGGTAATTTGCATGCTGACACCTCACTCTTTAGCTTTTATCTTAACCATCTCGGCGATCACGTCTAGGTCTTTTTTGTAACTATTTGGCCGCCCTCATAGCGTTGCTGCCAGACTTTATGCGCTGCTTGATGAAGCATACTGTGGCGTTTAGCCACGACTTCATGCACATGGTCATAGCCACCGCCGATCACTCCCGCTAAGGGAATGCCAGCATCTAGTACGGTCTCCATCACGTATTGGTCCCGTGCAAAAATACCAGCATCGGTTAACTGAACATGTCCTAAACGGTCATCGCGATGCACATCAACGCCCGCATCGTAAAGTACAATATCTGGCTGATGTTGAGCCAGTAAGCTTGGCAAATGCGCTTGTAATATCGTCATATACTCATTGTCCCCTGCCCCCTTGGGCACAGCAATATCGATACCGCCAGGCTGCTTGGTCAACGGAAAGTTCTCTTCGCAATGCATAGATACCGCTATCACATTAGGCTGATTGGTAAAAAACGCCGCGGTACCATCCCCCTGATGCACATCACAATCAAAGATCATTACCTTGTTGGCTTGCCCTTTATTAATCAGCGCCAGTGCTGTGACCGCAAGATCGTTAAATATACAAAAGCCACTACCACGTTCAGGGAAAGCATGATGCGTTCCACCCGCTAAGTGACAGGCAAGCCCATGTTCAAGGGCTAAGTCCGCTGTTAGCAAGGTGCCCGATACGGCTCTAAGGGTTCGCTCTACCAGCCACTCACTCCACGGCAAACCAATGGCTTTTTGCTCTGCTTGGGTTAATTGGTCACGGATAAAGCGCTGCACATAATCAGGCTCATGGGCCTGCATTAAAGTCGTCAGTGACAAAGGCTTGGGGGTGTAACAGTTAGCGGACGTTAACATCCCAAGCTCGGTTAGATGCTCCGCCAGTAGGCGAAACTTGGGCATCGGAAAGCGATGACGCTCAGGAAAGGGAATACTGTAATGCGGGTGGTAAACAAGCGGTAGTTTCAAAGCAACGCACAAAATATCTTGGTTAAGGTGCGTCTACGATACCGTTATCGCTGCTTCGCCACCAGCAATTTGCGCACTGCTCGGTTAAACGCATCCACCAGATGCGGCGGAATGCCTTTACCACTTTCGGCGTTGACTTTTTGGATCGCGCGCATAGCACTCTTCTTGTACTCGTCACCCGACTTACCCCACACCACATCAATGAAGCGCACCGCCATGGCCAATACAAATGCCCCTTGCGGAATCATGCCACCGACCAAACCTTCAGGGTAACCAGTACCATCAAAGCGCTCTTTGTAGGAAATCACGATATCTGAAGCCTGATCCCAACCGTCATGCTTACTCAGTAACTGAGCACCGACCATAGGGTGATTAAGCTCTGCTTTGTGCTTCGCCGCTTCATCATCGCCACACTTTAATGTCATGGCCAGCCCCATATTGTGCATATAAGCCGCGGCTGATAATTGCGCACGATCGGTCGGATCTGCGCACTCACGGTTAATGATCTGGCACAGTTTTAAAATGCGCTCGCCGCGCTCAGGTGAGTAACCTAAAAGCTTATTTAAACGATAGCTAAAATGACGAAATTGCTCGATATCTGTTTCTTGCATGGGCGTATACTCGACACGCACTACCAGATCATCTTGTTTAGTAGATGGCTCTTCAGGTTCATTGTGCAAGGCAGCCAAGAGAGCCTCAGCCGCTTGCAAACGAAGATCGTGCTCTTCTAAAGCGTAGACTTGATCAAGCCCTGCTTGGAGCATATTGAGCAACGCCGTATCCGCACCATGAAACTGATGCAACTGACGCAACAAGGTTAAGACATGATCCAATACCGTATTGATCAATGCACCTAAAATGGAGTCGTAAGCGATGTAACCGCCGCGCATGCCATCGACAATTTCCTCTAAGCGGTGCAAAGCATCCACTAGCGGATCAAGAAAGCAAACTGAGCAATTGCCTTTCATGCTATGTAGCGAGCGAAACAACGTATCCAGCTTCTCATGAGAAAAGCCGGTTGCCTCGATATCATTGACGATGGTTTCAATTTCTAATTGCGCCTCTAGATAGCACTCAAGCAAGTCATCCTTGAGCTCCTTATCTAAGGCCGAGAAATCTTTACAAGCAAATTGCCCCATACCTTTTCCCACTTACGATCCGTTTGCAACTGTTGTCGCTTGATGACCATAATTGTAGATACAATCCTAAGACTAATGAACAAAATCAATGTATCTTTCTGAAACCACACACGTAACAAGGCTTTACAAATGAACGTTTGGTTAATGAAATCCGAGCCTGATGAATTTTCTATTCAGGACCTTTACCGTAAAGGTAGGGAAAACTGGGATGGCGTGCGCAATTTTCAAGCGCGCAATTACATGCGCGAGATGGCGCTAGGAGACTTGGTGCTGTTTTATCATTCCAGCTGTAAAACACCTGGCATCGTGGGCACAGCAACCGTCTCAAAAACCGCGCACCCTGATCCGAGTTGCTATAACCCTGAAAGCCCCTATTACGATGCTAAATCCAGCGCCAACAAACCGCGCTGGGATCAAGTAGAGCTGACCTTCGAGTCTATGTGTCAAGACACCATTAGTCTGCGCTATTTGAAGTCTTTACCCACAATGGCTGACTTCGAGCTAATCACTCGAAGCCGTCTGAGCGTTATGCCCGTCAAGCCGCCCTATTGGCAGGTGTTAGAACCCTTAGTGCGACAAACTCGCGATCTCTAGTGAAAGGCACGATCGCGCTGTTTAAGTGAATACACTCGATCAAAGAAATAGGTGACTTCAAGGCCTACATAAGGGAACGACAAATCTTCGCGGTCACTTATCACTGCCCCAAAGGCTAATTTCTGATCGTACTTTTCAGGCTGGATGTTACCCTCTATGCGCCAGCCGTGACTGTCATCATAGCGTTCGTGATACACCGCCAGACTGCGCTCGGTGTCTGGATACCAAATGGCACCAGCGCGTAGTGTGCGTACGCCATCAAACTCGTCTTCATACAGTTGGTAATTTGCATCAAGGGTGACGTCTTGGAAGTAGTACGCACCTAATAGATGCATGACCGCTGTACGCTCAGTATCAAACTCATCATCTCGAGCTTTCTTTTCTAATACCCCGACACCACCTCCGACGCGCCCAGAAGACATACGGTAAAAGCCAATGCCGTTGAATTCTGACATAGCATAATCTTCGTAATCCGGATCGTTAAACACGTATTCACTGTCCAAATTTAGCTGCCCAGTGAAAACTTGAGTAAATGGCATATTGATGGTGAGGTCCAAATTAAACATCGGTATGTCTTTGGCAATGCCACCGCCGATGCCGAGCTCGAAGTTAGGCAACTCTGTTTCAGCCATCAAGCTTGGCGAAACACCTAACAAACAAATAAAAAATGGAGATTTGAAGCACTTTATGGGGTTATTAAACACGTATTTGTTCCCTAAATGACCAGAATTTCAAAGAGTTCCGTTCGCATAAAAGCGACCTGCCCAAGAAAATCGTACAGACGTATCCTCACACCCTATGGGAATCAGACCAAAACCTCAATATAATGTGCGCCAAAGTCACACGACGCACAAATTATTAGGTTTACTGTTTACATGGCGAAAAAACTCTTTATCCAAACACACGGCTGTCAGATGAACGAATACGATTCATCACGCATGGCAGACCTATTGGGCGAATCTCACGAAATGGAGCTAACCGACAACGCAGAGGAAGCGGACGTCCTACTGTTAAATACTTGCTCGATTCGTGAAAAAGCGCAAGACAAGGTATACCATCAGCTTGGCCGTTGGAAAAAGCTGAAAGAGAAAAACCCTAATCTTAAAATCGGTGTGGGTGGCTGCGTGGCGTCTCAAGAAGGTGACAGCATCCGCAAACGTGCCAAGCACGTAGACATGATCTTTGGACCTCAAACACTGCATAAGCTACCAGAGATGGTCAATGCAGCGAACAATTCGATTCCGATCACAGATGTCACTTTCCCAGAAATTGAGAAGTTCGACCATCTACCGGCCCCTCGTGTCGAAGGCGCTGAAGCGTTTGTATCGGTTATGGAAGGTTGCAGCAAATACTGTACCTTCTGTGTTGTGCCTTACACACGCGGCGAAGAAGTCAGCCGTCACTTTGAAGACATCATGAAAGAAGTGTCACAACTGGCCGATCAGGGTGTGCGCGAAATTCATCTACTGGGCCAAAACGTTAACGCTTACCGTGGTGAAAATGCCGAAGGCGACGAAATGGATTTGGCAGATGTTATTCACGCTACAGCTCGTATTCCGGGCATTGAGCGCATCCGCTTTACCACGTCGCACCCAGTTGAGTTTACCGACAGCCTAATCGAAGCGTTCCGCACCGAGCCGAAGCTTGTCAGCCACCTACATTTACCGGTGCAGAGCGGTTCAGATGCCGTATTAGCCGGTATGAAGCGTGGTCACGGGCGTCAGTTCTACATTGATAAGATCAATCAGATTAAAGAAGCGCGCCCTGGTATCAGCTTGTCGTCTGATTTCATCATTGGCTTCCCTGGTGAAACCGATGAGGACTTCGTTGATACAATGAATCTGATTCAAGAAATTGGCTTCGATCACTCGTTTAGCTTTGTCTACAGCCAACGCCCTGGTACGCCAGCGTCTAACTTAGAAGACGAAACACCTGAAGACGTGAAGAAACAGCGCTTGGCCATTTTGCAACGCCGTATTAGCCAACAAGCCTTCGACATTAGCCTAAGTATGGTCGGCAATATTGAGCGCATTTTGGTCAGCGGCTACTCGCCACGTGATCCAGGCCAGCTTCAAGGCCGTACAGAAAACAACCGCATCGTTAACTTCAGAGCGGATGACCCACGCCTGATCGGTAAATTTGCCGACGTGGTCATCACAGACGCCTACTCTAACTCTCTACTTGGTGAGTTCGTTGGCTCTGAACTTGATGCAGATTTCGAATTAACTAAATAAGGTCTATCTTGGACAAACAATCCGCAATATCCCAACAAATTCGTCTGGAGCCTGCTGAGGCTCCAGCATTGGCCGCCCTTTGCGGTCAATTCGATGAACATTTAAAACAAATCGAGCAACGCTTAAACTTATCGATTTCCCACCGTGGTGAACTGTTTGAAATCACCGGTGAAGACAGCGAGCGTGTCGCTGCAACGAAAACGCTACTCGAGAGCATTTATCGTGAAGCCCTAGCGCAAAAAGAAATCACTAAAGAAGCGATCCACCTATACCTGCAAGAGTCAGCGATCGAAGCGCTGTCAAAAGGTAAAGAAGAGCGTGGCCAAGTGGTGATTAAAACCCGTAAGGCTTTTATCAAGCCTAAAGGCCAAAACCAACAAAGTTACGTGCAAAAGGTTCGCCAGCACGACATTAACTTTGGTATCGGGCCTGCCGGTACGGGTAAAACCTACCTTGCGGTGGCTTGTGCGGTCGAAGCTTTAGAAGCGGACAAAGTCGAGCGTATCATGTTGGTACGTCCAGCCGTGGAAGCCGGTGAAAAACTGGGCTTCTTACCAGGGGACTTATCGCAAAAAATCGACCCATACTTACGTCCGCTATACGATGCTTTGTATGAAATGCTGGGCTTTGAGTTAGTCGATAAGCTGATCGAGAAAAACGTCATCGAAATCGCACCGCTAGCCTTTATGCGTGGTCGTACACTGAATAACTCTTTCATCATTCTGGATGAAAGTCAGAACACCACCCGCGAACAGATGAAAATGTTTTTGACGCGTATCGGCTTTGGCTCTACTGCAGTGATCACCGGTGACCGCACCCAGGTCGACTTACCACGCGGCACCAACTCTGGTTTGGCGCATGCCCTACACGTTTTAAATGGCGTAAATGGTATCAGCATTACTAACTTCTCAGCCTCTGACGTGGTTCGCCACCCATTGGTGCAACGCATCGTAGAAGCATACGACAAGTATGATGAAGAAGCAGAAGCCGAGCGCAAAGAGAAAGAAGCACAACGCAAAGCTGAGCGCGAACAAGCCCAGCAAGCAGATCAAGGTAACTAACGGTGAGTGAACTGTATCTAGACCTCCAGCTTGCTTGTGAAGAGCAAGCTGACTTACCTAGTGAGGCTGAGCTTCACGCGTGGGCATTTGCTGCGTTGCCGCAAGGCGAAGAGTTTGAAATCACCATCCGCATCGTTGACGAAGACGAAAGCCAAACGCTCAATCATGAGTATCGCGGTAAAGACAAACCAACGAATGTGTTGTCCTTCCCTTTTGAGGTACCTGAAGGAATTGAGCTACCGCTATTAGGAGATTTGGTGATTTGCCGTCAAGTGGTCGAGCGCGAAGCACTTGAGCAACAAAAGCCCCTTCTGCACCACTGGGCTCATATGGTCGTACATGGCGTGTTGCATTTGCGCGGCTATGATCATATAAAGGATGATGAAGCAGAGGAAATGGAAGCATTGGAAACACACATCCTAGCTTCTTTGTCGATTCCTGACCCCTATATTGTAAACGAGTGAGTTTCACTACTATGAGCGAAGACCGATCGGGAAGTTCTAACGATCAACAGAAATCTTGGTTTGAACGTTTAGCGCAAGCCTTTCATGACGAGCCGCGTAACCGTGGAGACATCATTGAGTTGCTACAGACAGCCGTAAAGTCTGAAGTAATTGACCGTGATGCCTACACCATTGTTGAGGGCGCTCTAGAAGTGTCCGAAGTACAAGCCCGTGACATCATGATCCCGCCGTCACAGATGATTGTCATCAAATCCGAAGACGACCCTAAAACCTCTATCCGTAAAGTCATTGATTCGTCCCATTCACGTTTTCCTGTCGTGGGCGAAGACTCGGATGAAATTTTAGGGGTACTGCTGGCCAAAGATCTACTTCCTTTGCTATTCAAAGACGGTGACATCACTCTTGATGACATTCTAGATCGCTTACGTCCTGCAAACTTTATCCCAGAATCAAAACGCCTTAATGTACTGCTTAATGAATTTCGTACCAAGCGCTACCATATGGCGATAGTACTAGACGAGTACGGCAGTGTGTCCGGTCTGGTCACCATCGAAGATGTGCTGGAGCAGATCGTAGGCGAAATCGAAGACGAAACTGACCGCCTAGAAAACGAAGACATTCAAGCAACAGACAAAGAAGGGATTTTCTCAGTACCTGCGCTAGTGTCTGTAGAAGACTTCAATGAGTTCTTTGATGCTCATATTAGCGAAGAAGAATTCGACACCATTGGTGGTATTATCGTGCAGCAGTTTGGCCATGTACCAACCCGCGGTGAAGAGATCACCTTTGAAAACTTCCACTTCAATGTCGTGAAGTCAGACGGTCGCCGTGTCAAAACACTGCAAGTCAGCAAAGTTAAAGAAGACTCAATTTTATAATATGAATCAAAACGCCACCTCTTTCACAGCGGATGTTACGGGGTGGCGCTTACGCCTCCTGAGCTTTTCTCAGCAGCATCCCAAGCTTAATTACCTCATCCTCTTTTTACTCGGTGCCTGCGGCACGTTAAGCTTTGCCCCGTTCTATTTCTGGCCTAGCTATCTAGTTGGCATTGGTTATCTGTTTTTAAGCCTAATGCTGGCAAAAGACCGTAAACAAGCCTTTGCCTGCGCCGTTAGCTTTGCCCTAGGTTTATTTAGCGCAGGGGTCTCTTGGGTCTACATCAGTGTGGCTAACTTTGGCCAAGTAGGCCTAGTAATCGCCGCTCTTATTACCTTTGGCTTGATCTTGGCCGCGTCACTCTACTGGGGCGTATTTGGCTACGTATTTTTTCGCCTCAACGAGCGTTTGCCCATCAAGTTCATGCCGTTTTTGTTTATCGCGTCACTACTTGGGTTCGAATGGCTGCGCAGCTGGTTATTTACTGGCTTTCCATGGTTATTGCCGGGCTATATCGTGGAAGCCAGCTGGCTGTTTGAATGGCTTCCAATCGGTGGCATTTGGTTTGTTAGCGCTGTTTGTCTGCTAAGCGGTGTGGCTGTGGCCCAAGCACTCATCTGCCGCCAATATCGTTGGGCCAGCTTCGCTGGATTACTTTGGCTAGCCGCTGGGGTCTTATCCATGATATCCCCATCGTTTGTCAGCCCGACTGAGACGCAACGTGTCACCTTGGTGCAAGGCAATGTCGCCCAAGACCAAAAATGGCTCTCTGAAACAGCCCAGCAAACCCTTAGCTTTTACCAGCAGGCAACCCTTGAAAACCTTGATAGTGATATTGTTATCTGGCCTGAGACCGCTATCACTTATCTACAACATCAAGTAAAACCATTTTTTGAACGCTTTGGTGAGCAACTTGCAGACGAAGAGACGACCTTAATCACGGGTGTGCCCGTCTATGACCCGCGCCGTGAAGCGTACTTCAATGGCGTCTGGGCACTTGGCAACGGTTTTGGCTTGTACGAGAAGCAAAAGCTCGTCCCGTTTGGTGAGTACGTGCCACTAGCACAGTGGTTTGGTCCTATTTTTGACCTATTTGGCATGCCTATGTCTCAGTTCAAAAAAGGCCCTGCCAATCAGCCAACTTTACAGGCAGGTGAAATCAGCGTCGCGCCTTTTATTTGCTATGAGGTGGTTTACCCTGAACTGGTACGCAGTATGGTCCGCGACAGCGATGTATTACTCACGATCAGCAACGATGCTTGGTTTGGTGACTCTATCGGTCCCCTACAGCACCTTCAGATCGCGCAATTTCGTGCTAAAGAGTCAGGTCGCTATATGATTCGCGCCACCAATAATGGTGTAACCGCGATCATTAATGAGCGAGGTGAGATTGAGCAACGCTTGCCACAATTCACCCAAGCCGTGCTAAACGCTGAGGTTAAAGGCATGCAAGGCAATACCCCGTATGTGTTGTATGGCAACTTGGGGCTCTGGTTACTTTTAGCCGCGATGGCTATGTTGGCGAGCTTACCGCAGCAAGCCCGCCATAGAGTTAAAACACCCTAAGCACTATTTGTACTACTCGCCTTGATAGTACATCAAGCCGTAATGACACACCTCACAGGTGGCCAAGGTGCCACCTGGGTGGGTGTTTTCGTGCCCACAGTCCATACAAATGTAGCGCCCAGCTTGCGCCTCTTTGCCTGCCACAGAGCATTGCTCTAGGGGCACTGGATTATTGTTGGCGTGGTTGATCAGCCATAGCAGCGCAGCATCTTCCCGACGATCTAAGTCCTCGACAAGTTCTTCACTTTCGTCTTGCACCAAGTGCCAGTTGGCATCGATCCATGCTTCGGTGTAGCCCATCTTATCGTGCCAATACGCCTTCACTAGCTCCACATCTTCCAAGAACCAGTTCTTCGCACCAACTAAGGTTTTCTTAGCTTCTTCGACCAAATCTAGGTCTTGATCTGAATCTTTTTTCATAGAATGTACAACTCCATCATTATGCGCCTTCTATTGTGCGCCCCATCTATATAAAATAGCGGATATTTCAATTTTCTGTTGGCGAAATTTAGCCGCCGAGCGCAGCGATTCCATCATTAACGTTTTACTACGTATTGAGACGCCAAACAAACTTAACGCCTATAACGGGATGAGCAAAGCACATGCAAGAACAATATAGTCCGCAGCAAATCGAAACTGCTGCACAAAGCTATTGGGACGAAAACAAAGTATTTAAAGCCGTGGCAGACTCAAGCAAAGAGAAATACTACTGCCTATCTATGTTCCCTTACCCAAGTGGTCGACTCCACATGGGCCATGTGCGTAACTACACCATCGGTGATGTGATCTCTCGCTACCAGCGTATGCTGGGTAAAAATGTAATGCAACCAATGGGTTGGGACGCATTTGGTATGCCTGCGGAAAACGCGGCGATCAAAAACAAAACCGCGCCAGCCAAATGGACCGATGAAAACATCGCCTACATGAAAGGCCAGCTGAAAAAGCTCGGTTTTGGCTACGACTGGGACCGTGAAATTGCCACCTGTAAACCTGAATACTACAAGTGGGAACAATGGTTCTTCACTCAGTTAGTGGAGAAAGGCCTAGCGTACAAAAAGACGTCTGCAGTGAACTGGTGTCCAGAAGACCAAACCGTACTGGCCAACGAGCAAGTTGAAGACGGTGGTTGCTGGCGTTGTGGCACACAAGTTGTGCGCAAACACATCCCCCAGTGGTTTATTAAAATCACGGATTACGCAGAAGAACTGCTGAACGACCTTGATCAGCTAGATGGCTGGCCAGAAAAAGTTAAGGCGATGCAGCGTAACTGGATCGGTCGTTCTGAAGGTCTAGAGTTCAGCTTTGCTGTAGAAGGCAAAGAAGAGCGCGTATCGGTTTACACGACACGCCCTGACACCGTTATGGGTGTGACCTACTTGGCGGTGGCAGCAACGCACCCGCTAGCGCTTGAAGCTTCTGAAACCAATGCCGATCTTGCTGCCTTCATCGAAGAAAGCAAACATTCTTCTACTACCGAGGCTGATCTTGCGACGGTTGAGAAAAAAGGTATGGATACCGGCTTTAAGGCCGTACACCCTATCACCGGTGAATCGGTTCCAGTTTATGCAGCCAACTTCGTATTGATGGATTACGGTTCTGGTGCGGTCATGTCTGTACCCGCCCACGATCAACGCGACTACGAATTTGCAGAGAAATACGGTCTACCAGTTAAACAAGTGATCCAACCTGCGGGTGACGAAGCCATTGATCTCGCAAAAGAAGCCTTCACTGAAAAAGGTATTCTTTGCAACTCTGGTCAATTCGATGGCCTAGATTTCACTGCTGCATTCGATGCCATTGCAGCCTTCATGACCGAGCAAGGCATTGGTGAGCGTAAGGTAAATTACCGTCTACGTGACTGGGGTGTAAGTCGTCAGCGTTACTGGGGCGCGCCGATCCCAACGATCAACCTTGAAGATGGCACAGTGGTTACTACACCGCATGACCAACTGCCAGTTGAATTGCCTACCGAAGTGGTTATGGACGGTGTGAATTCACCGATCAAGAATAACCCTGAGTTCTCGGCAACGACTTACAATGGCCAGCCAGCTGAGCGTGAAACAGATACCTTCGATACCTTTATGGAATCGTCTTGGTACTTCGCACGCTACTGCTGCCCAGAGTCTGACGATGCTATGCTAACCGAAGAAGCCAACTACTGGCTTCCTGTTGACCAATACATCGGTGGTGTTGAGCACGCTATTTTGCACTTGCTATACGCGCGTTTCTTCCACAAATTGCTACGCGATGCGGGTCTTGTAACGTCTGACGAGCCATTTAAGCGCCTATTAACGCAAGGCATGGTAAACAAAGACGGTACTAAGATGTCGAAATCTAAGGGCAACACCGTTGACCCACAAGAGATGATCGAGAAATACGGTGCCGACACAGTACGTCTGTTCATCATGTTTACTGCGCCACCAGAGCAATCTCTAGAGTGGAACGATGCAGGTGTCGATGGTGCTTCTCGCTTCCTACGTCGTCTATGGTCACTTGCATATCGCCACAATAATGCTGGCACAGTAGGTCAACTAGATGTCGAAGCGTTAAACGGTGACCAGAAAGCACTGCGTCGTAAAACCCATGAAACCATTGGTAAAGTCAGTGACGATATCGAGCGTCGCCAGACTTTCAACACTGCTATCGCGGCCGTGATGGAACTGTGCAACGAGATCAGCAAATTTGAAGACCAATCAGAGCTGGGTCTAGCAGTTGAGCGCGAAGCACTCGAAGCAGCCATCCTATTGCTGTCGCCGATCGTGCCACACATTGCGCACCAGCTTTGGCAAGAGCTTGGCCACGGTGACAACGTGGTGAATGCGCCTTGGCCTCAAGTAGACGAAGCGGCGTTGGTCAAAGATGAACTGACCATCGTGGTTCAAGTACTTGGTAAAAAGCGTGCGGAAATGACCGTATCAGCCAAGGCTGATAACAAAGAAGTGGAAGCACAAGCATTGGCTAACCCAAATGTACAGAAGTTCATCGAAGGTAAGACAGTACGTAAAGTCATTGTCGTACCGGGACGTCTGGTTAACATTGTCGCCAACTAAGTGACGACAAAGGGTGGCTCAGGCCACCCTTTTTATTAAGGAATTTCTATGATTTTACAAGCACGTACCATTGGGTTATTAGGCGTATTGATGCTGGCATTGTTGATGACTGCCTGTGGTTTTCACCTTCGTGGTGAAGTCAATATTCCACCTCAACTACAAACTCTGACATTGTCTCTTGATAGCGGCTCAGCAGAGTTTAACCGAGACCTTCGCATTGCCTTAGCCAAAGCGGGGATTAATATTGTCGAAGGTGAACCGACCGCTGACCTGTATCAGCTCAAAGTTAATCCTATCAGCTCAAGTGATACGGTTATGGCCCGTGCCAGTGACAACGACGTGACGCAAGTAGAGCGTCGCATCAGCGCCATTTACTTTATTCGTGATGAACAAGGCAAAGCACTTTGGGGCCCGCGCACCATCAGTACGTCTATCATGCTGAATAACCAAGATGCTGAGCAAAGTGTCAAAGCCGCCTACAACAACGAGCAAATGCGTCGCGCGGGCAGTCTACTGGCCAATGAGCTTCTTTACGATTTGAATTACGCGCCACTATAACGATGAAGATTCGCCCAGACCAACTTAATCAAGCACTCGAAAAACAGCTACAGCCACTTTATATTGTCTCTGGCGATGAAGTGCTTTTAATGCAAGAAGCCTGTGATGCGGTGCGCAAAGCGGCCGCTCACCATGGCATTGAAGAGCGCCTGCGTTTTGTCGCCGACGCTCAATTTGATTGGCAAGAGGTGATCAACGAGCTACAAGCCTTGTCACTGTTCTCGACACGGCGCTTGTTTGATATCCAAATTGATAAACTGGGCGAAAAACACAGCAAAGCGCTGGCGCAAGTTGCACAGCATCTTAATGGTGACAATGTACTGTTGCTAACGCTACCTAAAGTAGATGCTCGCACCCAAAAAGCCAAATGGTTTAGCCAGCTAGAGCAGCAAGGCGCTTTTGTCCAAGTCTGGCCGATTGATGCCAATCGCTTGCCTGCATGGCTACAGCAGCGCGCGAAAGCCCTTAACCTTACGCTTTCACGCGATGCGGCGAGCATAATGTGTGAGCGTGGTGAAGGTAACCTGCTAGCGCTTTCTCAAGAGCTCGAAAAGCTTCTGTTGAGCCACGGACCTGGGACACAGCTAGACGCTCAAACCATCGAAGAATCGGTTGCCGACTCTAGTCGTTATACGGTCTATGATTTGAGCGATCGCCTACTGACGGGCAAAGTAAAAGAGGCCTTGCACTGCTTGCACCAATTACGTGCAGAAGGTATCGAAGACAGCATCTTGCTCTGGCTGTTTAACCGTGAACTTAGCACGCTTAGTCAATTGGGTCATATGGCCAGCCAACAAGGTTTTCGCCAAGCCTGTCAGCAGCTGCGCATCTGGGATAAGCGCATTCCAATTTATGAAAGTGCTTACAGCCGCCATTCTGGTAATTCTCTAGCGTACATGCAGCGCTATATCGCGCTTCTGGACCAAAGCATTAAGGGTCTTGATGGCCCCGATATCGAACTGGGCTTTCGCAATCTAGCTTTGATGTTTTGTGGCATCAAACCCGTCGCTACCGAATTAGATCGCGCCACACTGACCTAAGCCAAGCCTCCCCTAAACAGTGCACCCATCATTTGACGCGCACTGAAAAGCAACCTAAGTTTACAAAAACCCAACAGGCCATGAAGCCCATGGCCCATACACTAACCTAATACACGGTTGCTACTATTAGGATAAAAATATGGCTTGGTTCAAACGTACTTCTGCTGACACTTCAGCACCAAAGCGTGACCTAGAATACTCTCATATTGTGCAAGTAAGCTCAGCGCAGATCGATGCAGAGCATCTAGCACCTTTAGCATTCACCAAAGCGGAAACCCGTCTAATCTTGGCGTATGTATCACCTCATTTAAATTTTGAAGCAACCGTTCAGAAGATCAAAGCTGCAGCGCCGTTCTGTCGCAACGTAGTTGCCATCATGACCGCAGGTGAGTTAAATAGCTGTGGTAGCAATCTTTATCAAGCTGCGGATGGCCAATGGGATAATTTGGTATTACAGAGCTTTAGTAGCGACTTATTTGCCGAGGTGAGCATTCATTCGGTTCCTCTGCACTGTGAAGACTTACGCAACGGCAGCCCTACTCTTTCAAAAGCCCAACGCATCCATGCTATTGAGAAGGACATGGCAAAGATCAATGTGCCGTTTCCAATTTACTTCAATGACACCATCGCCCTAACCTTTATTGACGGTCTATCATCCTCTGAAAACTTTTTTATGCAGGGCATGTACGCTACGGGCAAGTTCCCTTGCCATTTTTTAGGTGGCTCTGCCGGTGGTAAGCTCGATTTCCAACAAGCCCTTGTCCATGATGGCAATAAAGTAGCGCATAATTGTGCAGTCGTCGCGTTTGTAAAAATGCAGCCCAATACTCGATTTGGCATTCTCAAAACTCACAACTTTGAGCGCACCAGCGAGTCGTTTGTGATCGCCGAAGCGGACGCACTTAATCGTAATGTGCGCTCAGTCATTTCCCAAAAGACCGGCAAAGTCGTCAATATCATTGAGCACTTATGCACTCACTTCCAGTGTCAACCTCATGAATTAGACAGCAAGCTTGTTGGCCATACGTTTGCGGTCAGTATTCGCGACGAGCTATTCATCCGTTCTGTTGCAGGCATCGATGTCGAGCAAGGTCTGATCCACTTTTTCTGTGACTTAGATTTTGGCGATGAACTGATTCTGGTAAAAGCGCAAGATTTTGTCGGCAGTACCGAACGCGCGGCGCAAGCTTTTATGCGCGACAAGCCAAGTCAACCTGTAGCGATGATTGCCAATGACTGTATATTGCGTCGCCTCAATAACAGCAAAGAACTTAACAACATCCAAAGTTTCAAAGCCATCAAAGCCGCTGGGTATTCCACTTTTGGTGAGATTCTCGGCTTACATATGAACCAAACTTTGACTGGATTATTCTTCTTCAAAGTGAATCCTGGTGAAACATTTAAAGACTACTTCGTCGATAATTTTCCGATTCACTACGCGAACTTTCGTGAGTACTTCTTGCTAACACAGCTCAACAGTAGCCGTCAGCTGAATCAACTGCAGGAAAATCTCATTCAACAGCTTTCTGAATACCGCCCACTACTCCAAGAAGCTACCGCCAGCTTTGAGCGCGTCACAGATTACTCGCAATCAACGCAAAGCGTAGTCACCGGCGTAAGCTCTGAATTCGCCTCTTTTAGCCAAGCCATTCAAGCGCAAGAAAAAGACCGTATTGAGATGGTGGAAAATGTAAAACAGCTCAAAGATAATGCTGAGCGCGTTTTAAGCATCATCAAGGTAATCTCTGGGATCGCTGATCAAACCAACCTTTTGGCGCTCAATGCTGCCATCGAGGCCGCTCGTGCTGGAGAAGCTGGACGTGGCTTTGCCGTGGTCGCCGATGAAGTACGTCAACTGTCGCAAAACACTCAGCAAAGCCTAAATCAGACTGGCGAAACCATCCATGCCGTGGATGGCTCAGTGAGCTCAATCGAGCAAAGCATTCAAAAAATAGACAGCTTTATGGGGCAACTACTGCAAAGTACCACAACCCTGTCAGAACAGATCAATAGCTTAAACAGCACCTCAGAAATGGCCAGCCAAGACGTGCAGTCGAGCATCGCGTCGATTAACGAGATGAGCCATCGTGTAGTTGAGATCGACCAAGAAGTCGACATGATCGCACGCCTCAAGTCGAATAATCAGCTAGATTTCTAATCTTGATTGATCAAAAAAGGGAGGCCTGAGCCTCCCTTGTTATTTGTCTTTAAAGTTACATCTTCCTAAAGAGAAGTGCTGTCGCAGTTATAGGTTTGTAAAATAGTCTCACCACTGCAAGATTCCAAGCGAACTTCGAATCCCCAAAGGCGCTTAAAGTGCTTGATTACTTCCATGGTGTCATCATTCAAAGGGCGACCATTATCCATAGTGTGACGTAGAGTTAAGCTGCGATCGCCGTATAAGTCGACTCGTTGCACCTGAATATTAGGCTCACGGTAGCTCAAGTTGTATTGCTGTGCCAAGCGCTGGCGCAACGCATGGAAGCCTTCATCATTATGAATCTCTTTGACTTCTACGTACGGATCAACCTCATTGTTCTCAATGCCAAAGAAGCGAAAATCTCGCATCACCTTAGGCGATAGAAATTGCAGGATGAAGCTCTCATCCTTGAAGTTATGCATGGCAAAATGCAACACCTCCAGCCAAGGTCGATCCACTAGGTCCGGAAACCAGCGACGATCTTCTTCGGTTGGCGCTTCACACATACGTTTTAAGTCCGAATATATCGCAAAACCCAACGCATAAGGGTTAATCCCCGAATAGTATGGCGAATCGAAGCTAGGCTGATACACCACATTGGTATGGGACTGTAGAAACTCAAGAATAAAACCCTCACCTACTTTACCGCGGTTATAAAGCTCATTCATTAGAGTGTAATGCCAAAAAGATGCCCAGCCCTCATTCATCACCTGCGTCTGGCGCTGCGGATAAAAGTACTGTGCCATCTTGCGCACGATACGAATAATCTCACGTTGCCAAGGTTTTAGAAGTGGCGCATTTTTCTCTAAGAAGTAGAGTAAGTTTTCTTGTGGCTCACTCGGAAAAACCGCTTCTTTAAGTTTGCTCTGCTCTACTTTCTCTGACACCGGAATGGTGCGCCAAAGATCGTTAACCTGCTGCTGTAAGATTTGCTCACGCTCATCTTGGCGAGCTTTTTCTTCGGTCAAAGACAATGGGATAGGACGCTTGTAGCGGTCAACGCCAAAATTCATCAACGCATGGCACGAATCAAGCGTAAGCTCTACTTCTTCGATGCCGTACTTTTCTTCACAGTCCAAGATATACTTTTTGGCAAATACTAAGTAGTCAATAATCGCACTGGCATCGGTCCATGTTTGAAACAGATAGTTACCCTTGAAAAAAGAATTGTGACCATAACAAGCATGGGCAATAACCAACGCCTGCATCATCATATTGTTCTCTTCCATCAGGTAAGCAATACATGGAGACGAGTTAATGACGATCTCATACGCAAGCCCCATACGCCCGCGTTTATAGTTTTGCTCGGTCTCTAAAAATTGTTTGCCGTAGGACCAATGATGGTAGCCTAGCGGCATGCCCACGGATGCATAGGCATCCATCATTTGCTCGGAGCTGATGATCTCAATTTGATTCGGGTAGGTGTCCAAACCGAACTCTTGGGCGATTTTACCGATTTCAATATCGTACTGCTCTATCGACTCAAATGACCAATCAGGACCTTGAGACAGGTAGTCGGACTTACTAGTGGCTCGACTCATGTTGCCTCCTTTGGAACAAATCACGGAACACAGGGTAAATGTCTCCGACCTCAACAATATGACGCATAGCAAAGCTGTCTGGATGCGCTGCCTGTACTTCTTCATAGGCGTACCAAAGGCTTTGATGATCCCTTGGCGTAATTTCTATGTAGGTAAAGTACTGCACTAGATCCACTAAATCCTCAGCCAATACTTGCTTACAAATACGCGAATCATCGTCCCAATTGTCTCCGTCCGAGGCTTGAGCTGCGTAGATGTTCCATTGATCAGGCGAATAGCGCTCTTTAACAATCTTATGCATCAGCTTGAGTGCACTCGAAACAATAGTCCCGCCCGTCTCACGAGAATAAAAAAACTCTTCTTCGGTCACTTCTTTGGCACTGGTGTGATGGCGAATAAAGACCACATCGATCTTTTCGTAGTTACGGTGCAAAAACAGATACAGCAGAATAAAAAAGCGCTTAGCAATATTTTTCGTCTCCTGCGTCATTGATCCAGACACGTCCATAATGCAAAACATCACCGCTTTGCTACTCGGGCGCGGCTCTTTGATATGATGGTTGTAACGCAGATCATAGGTATCTAAAAAGGGCGTGCTTTCAATCTTTTGCTTGAGCAACTCAATCTGCTCATCAAGCCAGACGAGGCGGGCTTTCTCTTCAGCACTGCTTGCGCTGTCTAATAAGGCCTCACGCTCTGCTTCTGCTTCGGCGAGTTTTCGACGTGACGAGCTGCTCATGACCATACGTCGAGCATAAGCATTGCGCATTGAGCGCACCAAATTCAGTTTGGAAGGGGTACCTTCAGAGACCACCCCTGCATGCTTTAAATTAAATTCTTTGATCTCCTTGAGATCCTTGCGCACCAGATTAGGCAGTGCCAAATCCTCAAAGACAAAGTCCAAAAACTCTTCTTGAGAAATTTGAAACACAAAATCGTCTTCGCCTTCACCTTGATTGGAGGCATTGCCTTGCCCTGAACCGCCCCCTTGCCCTCCTTCAGGTTTAGGAATGCGATCGCCCGAGGCAAACTCTTTATTACCTGGATGCACGATCGAGCCTTTGCCCCCTTGGCCATGGCCAAAGTGGGGCTCGTGAATATCACGCTTGGGGATGGTGATCTGCTCACCGCGATCCAAATCCTGAATACTGCGCTGGTTCACCGCTTGCTCAACCGCTTTGCGGATATGCTCTTTATAGCGACGCAAAAAACGCTGTCGATTGACGCTACTTTTGTGCTTCCCATTCAGGCGGCGGTCAATTATGTAAGACATGCTCGCACCCTCCTCTATCAACCAATATTAGGCAACTACTCAACCACTACCTATTGGGATTTACGCACTCGTAGATACCACTCAGACAATAGACGAACTTGTTTTTCAGTGTAGCCACGCTCAACCATTCGCTTCACAAACTCGTTGTGTTTGCGTTGGTCTTCTTTAGACGATTTGGCACTAAACGAAATCACCGGCAACAAGTCTTCCGTATTGGAGAACATCTTACGCTCAATCACCACACGTAATTTTTCATAGCTTAACCAGCTTGGGTTTTGGCCATTGTTATTAGCGCGAGCACGCAACACAAAATTCACTACCTCATTACGGAAGTCTTTCGGGTTGCTGATCCCTGCAGGTTTCTCGATTTTCTCTAGCTCATCATTGATCGCAGCACGATCTAAAATATCGCCTGTTTCAGGGTCTCGGTATTCTTGGTCTTGAATCCAAAAGTCGGCATAAGTGACGTAACGATCGAAAATGTTTTGGCCGTACTCAGAATACGACTCAAGATACGCAGTTTGAATTTCCTTACCAATGAACTCTACATAACGTGGCGCAATGAATTCTTTTAAGGCACGTAGATAACGATCATGGCGCTCTTGCTCGAATTGCTCTTGCTCGATCTGTTGCTCCAACACATACATTAAATGCACAGGATTGGCCGCCACTTCAGTCGGATCAAAATTAAACACCCGTGACAAAATCTTGAAGGCAAAACGGGTCGATAGGCCATCCATCCCTTCGTTCACACCCGCCGCGTCTTTGTACTCTTGCAATGATTTTGCTTTCGGGTCGATGTCTTTCAAAGATTCGCCGTCATAGATACGCATTTTCGAGAAAATACTGGAGTTCTCAGGTTCTTTGATGCGCGATAGTACTGAGAACTGCGCCAACATTTTTAACGTATCCGGCGCACAAGGCGCGTGTCGAAGAGAAGAATGCTCAAGTAATTTTTGATAAATGCTCATCTCTTCTGTGACACGCAAGCAATAAGGCACTTTGACGGTAAACACACGGTCAATGAAGGCCTCATTGGTTTTGTTGTTTTTAAAGGTTTGCCACTCAGATTCGTTAGAGTGAGCCAAAATAATGCCATCAAATGGAATGCCACCTAAGCCTTCGGTACCATTGTAGTTACCCTCCTGAGTGGCGGTAAGCAATGGATGCAGCACCTTAATAGGTGCTTTAAACATCTCAACGAATTCCATGATGCCACGGTTACCGCGACACAAACCGCCAGAATAGCTATACGCATCGGCGTCGTTTTGCTCAAAGAATTCCAGTTTACGAATATCCACTTTACCAACTAGCGCCGAGATATCTTGGTTGTTTTCATCCCCTGGCTCAGTTTTGGAAATACCAATTTGCTTAATGGCTGACGGGTACACTTTCACTACGCGAAACTGTTGGATATCGCCGTTGTATTCCTTAAGACGCTTAGCGGCCCAAGGCGACATGACACTTTTAAGGTAGCGTTTGGGAATGCCATATTCGTCTTCTAAAATGTCACCGTCTTCGTTCACATCAAATAATGAAAGCGGTGATTCAAACACAGGCGAGCCTTTGATGGCATAAAATGGCACCGACTGCATAAGCTCTTTAAGCTTCTCAGCTAGAGAAGACTTACCACCGCCCACTGGCCCCAATAAATACAGCACCTGCTTGGACTCTTCGAGACCTTGAGCCGCATGTTTTAAGAAGGAAACAATCTTTTCGATCGAATCTTCCATGCCGTAAAAATGCTCAAAAGTTGGGTAACGCTTAATCAGCTTATTAGAAAAAATCCGACTGCTGCGCGTGTCTTTTGAGGTATCAATGATTTCGGGCTCACCGATGGCTAACAGCAAGCGCTCAGCCGCCGAAGCATAGGCAGAGGGATCTGATTTACAGAGGGTTAGATACTCGTCTAAAGACATTTCTTCTTCTTTTTGCGCGTCAAAACGAGATTGAACATGGTCAAAAATACTCATGGCGGTATCCCCTTATCTACAGTCTATGGGCGCGCACAAGTGCAACGGCTACCCAGGGTGTCAAGCAAACTCTCGTGGAGAAAAGAGCAATAAATAGTCAGACAAGATAATTAAGGTTTAGCATAGTCTGGCGACTACTCAAGGAAGAATGCTGCGCTTTTACAAAAATAAATGTTCAGTAAAACAAAGTGATAAGCCATTAACTATCTGAAATGTAAGCAATTCAAATATCTATGCACAAGATTAAGGAAGTTACACATAGAGGTTTACTCAAAAACCTAAAAGCGCATCATAAACTGCAGGTATTTTGGTCGTAACAAGGCAACTACCCTTTCCTAAATCGTCTTTTTTGTAGTAATTTAACGAAAAAACAATTGCTTGCCTCGCGCTAAATAGCGGTTGTTAATGGTGTTTTAGGAACAGATTTTGCTTTGATTTTATACACTCGCCGATATGGGCACAGCTACCAGCTTAAACGTGTCATCTGCGAACTAATAGGGTCTTAGCCAACACATCACACTCAAGGTGGTTTAATGGATTTATCAAACTATGTGAGCGCACTTCCTTTTGCCGAACATGCCTCAGACGACGTCATACAGACATTAAATGAGCTGGCCCACTACAAAACGCTCAAAGCTGGCGAAATGCTCGCTAGACAGTTTGAGGTCGGCCACTCACTATACTTTTTGCTGGAAGGGGAAATTTCGATTTCTATTCCTTTGCAAGACTCCGGTAAGTCCTATCATGTTGGCTTGATTAGTAAAAAACATTCACCAGTAGGTTGGTCAGCATTTCGTCATCCATCCCGTTATGCCACCAGTTTTCAGGCTACCAAAGAAAGCCAACTGATCGCCTTCCCTATTGTTGCGCTACAAAAGCTTTTAGACGATGACAATACGTTTGCTCAGCAATTTTTAGCGTTCGTGTACCGCGAATCTTTACCTGTGCTCACCACTATTCAAAACCTGACACGCCCTTTCTTTGCCAACGAGTCTTTGGCCTTTGAAGAAACGCGTCCATTGCTGGAGCCTGAGCGCCTTAAGCAAACCATCAAAGAGTCGTTTGCCCTCCTCTCTGATACGGCTTTTTGTGAGACATTTACCCAAGCAGAGATTCAAGCGCTGGCGAAACACGCTCACGTTATTTTGGCCCACCAAGGGGACATCATCTCACAGCAGGATCAACCTGAAGATGGGCTGTATTTTTTAATTAAAGGTAAAGCGGTTGTCAGTTACCAAACCGATGCTGGGGACATTCTCACCACGCGAACCATTGCCCGCCCCGGAACAGTCTTGGCTTGGTGTACGCCGCAAACTGAGCAACGCAATCGCTCTACTATTATTAGCTCACGTGACAGCACCGTTCTGTTTATTACCAAGCAAGACTTGGCTGAAATCTGTGAGCAGCTGCCCAAGTTTGCAATCAAATATTGGTACCGCTTAATCTGGCTGGTCGGCACTCACCTGATGTCTGCGCGCATGCGTTACCTATCGCAAATCGCGGGCGATGAAGTGCTTGCCGTTAACAGCATGATTGAACAAAGCGCGGCGATTTTGCCGGTCAGTTCGCCGCTGTATAAGGTCGGCGCTCTGCTTAAAAACTCCGTCACCACCGACGAAGCGTTTGGTGTCTTATATCAATGCCTGCACTACGGCAATCGCACCGAGCGGACGGTCGCTGGCATGAGTCTTGATATTTTAAAAGACTTACAGCGTGAAAATGCTTTTTACCGCAAGCTCACTCAGATCTACGATACCGTCAACAGCCTACCGAATGACCTCAGCGCCATTGATATCCGTCGTGTCGGCACTGAGCAGTTTCAGCAGGCCTTCCAACAAGTGCCCTATATCATTAAAGGCACCGAGAATTTACCTAAAAACCAAGGCTGCTTGTTTATTTACAACCACCTTTTAGGCTCACAAAGCACGCAGCTACCTAATGGTTTCCGCTATTCATTGGACGCACAATTTATTAGCTCCATGGTCATTTCGCGCCAATACGGCGTTGCGGCGCAACGGGTAGTCCGCCGTAGCAAAGAGTACGAATTCTGGCGCGATGCTTACTATGAGCGCTTTGGCAATATTTTTGTCGATAGCTGGGATGCTTTGACCCATGGTACCGAGGCGTACGAGCAGTTCATTGAAGAGGGTCAAGCAACCCTTCGCGAGCATACGCCTCTGCTGATCTCGCCAGAAGGCAAAAGCTTTGCCACACAAGAATCTCCAGGTGAATTACTACCCTATGTGTTTGAGCTAGCAGGCTCTTTTAATGCAGAAGAGGAACCTTGGATCGTGCCCATTGCGGTCGCCAACTTTGATAAGCGTGCCGATCACAATATTTATTCGGTTGTGATTAAACCGGCATTTCGCATCTCGGAGCGCGTGGACATCCAAGATAAAGCCGCGTTGACGCAATTTTTAGCCGACTACCAAATCGAATTTAGAGACGCGGTTAAGGAAGCCGAAAGCTTAGCCCAAGAAATGAAAAAGTACCCTGTACTCAGTGGTCAGCAAGGCTGTATTTCCAACGTACGCAGTGTGAACCAATTAGATGTAGAGTTTGAGTCAGATGTACGTCAGCTCGAATTCAGTCTGGCCCATCGTACCTTCGAGCAACGCCCAACCGCCTTTTTTGGCAGTACGACCATCCGCTCGTGGATCGACTTTAATGAGCATTTTGATGACCATAATGCGGTTAACTTAGGCTTCAATGGCGCCACCGTTGAAGCGTGTGTGTACTATTTCGAACGTATTGTACTGCCTTACAACCCTGCGGCACTGGTGATCTACGCTGGTGACAACGACATTGGTAATAAACAAAGCAGTAATCGTGTGATCGAATGGTATGTCAGCCTGCTGGAAAAAGTAGATCGCTATCTGCCAGGCTGTGTAGTGACTATCTTGGGTATCAAACTAAGCCCTACACGACAGCACTTACGTCATACGGTGAATAACACCAACAAGCAGCTACAACAGCTGGCGAAAGCACGTCCAAACACCTATTTCATCGACAGCAATGCTATGCTGCTAGACGCTCAAGGCAACGTTGACCATGGCATGTTTCAATGCGACTTGCTGCATTTAAATGAAAAAGGCTATGAGAAATGGACACAAGCTCTGTTAGCGCATAAACCGTCATTGTTGGGATAGCCAAACATCAGCCAGTAAGCCTGCGCTTACTGGCTGGTATCGCAGGCTTTTTCAGGCCTACTCAACGGTAGCAAAATAGTTTGCTCAATATCATGAGCAGATCTTGGTTTAGAAAAGAAAAAGCCTTGCAGATATTTACAGCCAAATGAGCGTAGCATATCCCATTGCGCTTTGGTCTCGACCCCTTCAGCGACCACTTCCATCGACATACTTGTAGCCAAGGCAATGATGGCCTTAGCCACATCACGATCGTAGTCATCGTAGGTAATACCATCGATAAAACTACGATCGATCTTCAAGGTATTAGCGTTTAACTTTTTCAGATACCCCAATGACGTATAGCCTGAGCCAAAATCATCTACCGAAGAATTAACCCCTGCCGCTCGCAGTTCATTTAAAATCTTAGTGGCTTTATCAGGGTCAGCCATGATGGCCGTTTCGGTGAGTTCAATCTCTAGGCAATTGATTAAATAAGGGTATTCGCGCAACAGCTGCTGAAACAGGTCAATCAACTCTAAGCGTGTCACATGGGCCGCAGACACATTCACCGATACCGACAAAATAGGCAATTTAGCTTGATGCCATTGACGAATCTGCTGCGCTGCTGCGTTCACAACCCAGCGATCCAGCTCAAGAATCAAGTTCGATTCTTCTGCGATGCCAATAAACTGGTCTGGGTAGACCAAGCCCAAACGCGGATGATTCCAGCGCACCAAGGCCTCAAGTCCATAAACTTTGCCGGAGTTTGCTTCAACTTTGGGTTGAAAATGCAGTACCAGCTGATCTTCTAAAATCGCTTCACGTAACTCAGATTCTAAGCGTATGCGCTCAGGCGTTGAGTCTTTTAAGAAGCTTGTCTGCCAAAACGTATAACAGCCTTTACCCGACTTCTTCGCTTGATATAGCGAAATGTCTGCATAGCGCATGGCCGACACCAAATCCTGCGCGTCGGCTGGCAAATTGACAATGCCCATACTCGCGCCGATGTAAACCTGCGTTTCGAACACTACAAACACTTCCGCCAACTGCTCAATCAGATAGCTAGCAATCTGCTCTTGTTGCGCACGGCTTAACTGTCCTGTCAGCAACATGACAAACTCATCACCGCCTTGTCGCGCGACCAAGGTCGCATTGGGCACCGCTGAGGTTAAACGCTTACCGACCTGACGTAATAACTCATCCCCAGCATGATGCCCTAAGGAGTCATTAACGAATTTAAAGCGGTCTAAATCTAGATAAAACAGCGTGATGGGTTGTTGCGCTAAGGTAGAAGAGCTGAGTTTCTGGCGCAGGAATTGCTCAAACTGAAAGCGATTAGGCAAGGCCGTTTGTGGGTCAAAATACGCCATATGATGTAGCTGTTCTTCTGCTACTTTCGAATCGGTAATATCGTTAAAAATGGCGATAAAGTTAATCACTTTGCCTTGTTTGTCACGTAAAGCTTCAAGTGACAACCATAAGGTTTTGTCGACCATTTCTGGCGCGGTAAAGTAGACTTCACCCGCCCAATGATTTTGCTCAACCACATGACGCCAAATATCGTTGATCGACATGTCATGCGTCCATGCGGTCGCCAAACGCTCATTGATGCGCTTAGCAAACACGTGCTCATTGAGCTTAAAAATACTGCAAGCAACATCATTAAAATCCAAGATGCTGCGCTGTCTGTCCATCAAGACATTGCCTTGCATCGAGGACTGAAAAAAGTGTGACGACACTTTTACTAGATGTTCGGAGGTGCGCAAATCTGAAATATCCTGCAACACTCCGTGAATACGGTCTTCAGCAGATAAATCGGCCACCTTGAGTCGGCCTCGCAAAATCACGTAACGGTCTTGCCCATTGATGACGCACTGCAGCTCAGACTGAATGGTCGTACCATGCTCTTGGCAGCGACTGAATTGACGCGTTAGCTCTTCACGCTGACTATCTTCAACAAGCGCTAAAAAACTCTCTAGGGACAAGCTACGCTGATTAGAATCAAGCTGTAACAACTGGATGATGTCGTCTGAAAACTCAAACATCTGCGTGGCAAAGGTAAAGCGCCAAGCTCCCATTTTAGCCAACTCGTGGGCATTTTGGAGCTCTTGCTGATAATCCAGCAACGCTCGTTGGGATTGTTTGTGATCGGTAATATCTGTGAGGGTCCACAGCCGACCGACAAGCTTGCCATGTTGCAATCTAGGCCGTACTGAATACTTCAGCCAACGACCATTTTGTAGCAATAACTCACCTTCGAATTCACTAATATTGTCGTGACTTTGTTTAAGAAAACTTAAAAAGTTGTCGGGATTCTCTAAGTGAGTCGCCAATAGCGAAAGGAATTGCTCTAGGCTGATTTCACCTTGAAAGCTTTCAGGGACGTTAAGCAAACACGCTAAGGCATGATTGTAGGTTAATCGCTGGGCCTCAAAATCCACTAAGATCAGCCCTTCTCGAGCCCCCCAAAAAGTGGTTTCGAACAGCTCCAAATGCTCAACCGCAAAGCTTTCTCGTTCGCTCATAGCATCCGATGTTAAATCCATCGTACGCTCAAGCAGGGCAATCTCGTCGTCTTTTTCTTGCAGCAACTGATCAAACTCAGATGCGAGTCGTGCATAGGTTTCTGAAGCACACTGCTCAGGCAAATGCTTTTCTAGCAACGCTTTGATCTTATCGTGCATAGTCTTCCTCAAACGACGCTTAACTGCCATGACGATGTGCTAACGTCGGCGGCATCCATGCTAATTAAAAAGCTTTCGAATTACTAACTTAATAACGACAATTTATCCACTTTCTTGGTTGACTCAACAAATAAAAACCGTCAGCATGACCTGAATTAGAATTTTAGTTTTAAGCGAACCCAATGATCCAGGTAACACTCCCATCAAAACGCAACGGCGATAAACGTAAGGTGAAACAAACTTGCGATGCTGGCGTGTGGATGTAACCTAACAAAAACCCGACAGCATGTTTGCTGAACGGGCCCCCTACTAAGCCAACATGCTGTCCACTAACAAGAGGTATCAGTATGTTTCAAGGCGCCATCACTGCACTCGTAACACCATTTCGTGACAATCAACTTGACGAAGAAGCTCTGCGCCGCCTTGTGCGTCGTCAAATAGAGCAAGGCATCGATGGTCTTGTGCCGGTTGGCACCACTGGCGAAAGCCCAACACTGAGCGAAGCCGAGCACAAACGTGTGATTGAAATCACTGTTGAAGAAGCGAATAAAGCAGTACCTATTATTGCCGGGGCAGGCTCCAACAACCCAATTGAAGCGGTTGAATATTCGAATTACGCGGCAGAGGCAGGCGCTGATGCGACCTTGCATGTCGCTGGCTACTATAACCGTCCAAACCAACGTGGCATTTATGCGCACTTTGAGTACGTTCACAACCATACCGAGTTGCCTATCATTGTTTATAACATCCCACCACGCGCCGTGGTTGGTGTCGAAGTAGACACGTTAGCACAACTAGCTCAACTCCCTCGTATTGTAGGAGTCAAAGACGCGACCGGAGACCTGACTCGCCCAATTCGCGAGCGCGCCCTGATTCAGAAGCCGTTTAGTTACTTAAGCGGTGATGATGTCACAGCGATCGCCTACAACGTCGGTGGCGGTAATGGCTGTATTTCGGTCACATCAAACGTTGCACCTAAGCAATCTGCCGAGATGCATCGCCTCTGTCGTGAAGGTGATTTTGTCGCTGCTGCAAAGCTGCAGGACAAGCTATTTGCGCTACACGCAGCACTGTTCATCGAACCCAATCCTGCTGGGGCGAAGTACGCACTGTCTCTGCTTGGCTTATGTACCGATGAATGCCGTTTGCCAATGGTTCCTCTGCAGGACAGTACTAAAGCCGCGATTCGCCAAGCAATGATGGACTTAGAATTGCTGTAACACAAAAAAGGGGCAATCCGAAGATTGCCCCTTTTTAAACGCTTAAGCTTTCGGTTTATTCTCCGATGTGCCAACCATTGGTGATTGGATAACGACGGTCTCGTCCAAAGCCACGTTCGGTAATACGTACGCCGGTCGGTGCTTGGCGACGTTTGTACTCATTTAAATCCACTAAACGTAACACGCGATACACGGTATCACGATCAAACTCGCCCGCTGCCAAAATCGCTTCGGCACTCATATCTTGCTCAATGTACTGATGCAGGATTTTATCCAGCACATCATAGCTTGGTAGCGAATCTTCATCGACCTGATCTGGGGCCAATTCCGCACTCGGCGGACGTGTAATCACGCGCTCAGGAATGACATAGCCTAAGCTATTACGGTAGCGACATAGACGGAATACTAACGTCTTAAAGACATCTTTTAGTACTGAATAACCACCGACCATATCACCATACAATGTGGCATAACCCACTGCCATTTCACTCTTATTACCGGTCGTCAGCACCATATAGCCTTTCTTGTTGGAGATCGCCATCAGCGTCACACCGCGCGTACGTGCCTGTAGATTTTCCTCGGTGGTATCACGTGCCAAACCTTCAAATTCAGGCGCTAACGTCTCCATAAAGGCAGTGACCATGGGTTCAATTGGCAACACGCTATATTCAACGCCTAGAAGCTTAGCTTCTTCTTCAGCGTCCTCTAAGCTCATTGATGAGGTATACGTGTACGGCATCATAACCGCTTGAACACGATCGGCACCGATCGCATCGACCGCCACAGCCAACGATAAAGCCGAATCAATACCACCACTTAAGCCCAGCACGATGCCTTTAAAACGGTTTTTCTCGATATAGTCGCGCAGCCCAGTAACCATGGCTTGGTAAACGCTGGCTTCAACGTCCAGTGTCGGTGCAATGGTGCCTTGCATCGGCACCACACGCGGCGAGCGATCTTCTGCAATATTGAAATCAACACAGTAAAGGCCTGCTTCATACCACGGCGCCTGGCAAACCTTGTTGCCTTGAGCATCGACAGCAAAAGAACCGCCTTCGTAGACCAGCTCGTCTTGCGCGCCCATAAAGTTAACGTAGACGATCGGCAATTCATTTTCACTGGCACGCTGATGCAATAAGCGCTCACGCACACCCATTTTTTCGATATGGAATGGCGAAGCATTAAGGTTCAGGATAAGCTCTGCGCCCGCGGCTTTAGCTTGAGCGATCGGCTCTGGATGCCACACATCTTCACAGATGCTCAAGCCAACCTTGGCGCCCTTAATCGTAACAATGCAAGGCTCGGTGCCCGCACTGAAGTAACGCTTGTCATCAAATACTTTAAAGTTCGGTAGCTTCTGCTTCGCGTACTCGCCTATTAAAGCACCTTGGTAAATAACGCCAGCGCAGTTAAATAACTCACCATCGATAACACGCGGGTAGCCTACGACAACATAGATGTCTTGAACACGCGCTAAGATTTCTTGTAACGCTGCCTCAATACGCGGTGCCAAGCTTGGGCGTAGTAGTAAATCTTCTGGCGGATAGCCGGTCAGAGTTAACTCAGGAAACACAATAACATCAGCCTGATGCTCTTGCTTCGCTTTCAGGGATTGCTCGATTACGGATTCTGTATTGTTCTTAATGTCGCCAACCAGCATATCCAGTTGGGCCATGGCTACTCGAATGGTCATTTCGTTGCTATCTCAGAGAGTCTGTTAGATGATATGGTGTTATTGTCGTGGAATTGCATTGCTAAGGTAAAGGGCATGATCGTACGTTTATTATTATTTATACTAGTTTTTGCTGTTGGCTGGATAATTTATAGACAGTTTATGAAAGTGCTGACCTCGAAAAGCCAAACACCCGCCAAGAAATCAGAGCAACCTCACGAAGAAGCCATGGTTAAATGCGCGCATTGCGGAACTTTCATCCCTAAAAACCACGCTATTTATAACCACGAGCAATTACCTTTTTGTACCTTAGAGCACCAACAAGCCCAGCAAAAGCGCTAGCGTATTAGCTGCGCAAAAGACCTTTGTCCGTCGCGCTGCCATGCGCAATAGATCAGCTTTTTATCTAGGCTCGCACACCAACGTTTTGCATCATAATTATCGTGATGATGCACTTGCACAAATAGCGTGTCACCATCGAGCTGCATGCTCTGCCAAGATTGGACTGAGGCCCAAGGTGAGCAGAAGCCATCGCAAGCACTAGGCAAGCTGGCAACCGCGCCAGACTGTAACTTCGCAAACACGCTACGCCAATACTGTTGTGCACTCGTGGTTTGGAAGTAAGACTGCCATAAGACATGCTCATTGACGGATGACTGCAACGCCAGCAAAAGCCCAGTGACACTCAGAATCAACACCATAATGGGCACTGACACCCATCCTAAGCGCGTGTTTTTCATCACCAGCGCCCCAAATCGATCAATATTTTTGATACCGCACTACAGCGATTATCATATCGCCATGTATCGCCTCTCAGAGAATGGTAGGTAAACTTAGCGTGGTTAGACAAAGCATCTACACACTCGCTTACTTGGAAGCGATATTCCACCAGCATCCCTTCAAGTGAATTCAACGCCACTTGCTTAAGCCGCGTCTCAATGGTGTCAGCGTGACCATCTTGATCACTATCAACAACAGGATAGACACGCAAGTGGGTTATATTGGGCTGCAGTTCTGTCGCATTCCCCTGATTCACAGGCTTACGCCATAGCGTTGTGACCCCATGGGCTCGCCCTGGGGCCAAATACCAATAAAACGGCACTTGTGTGCTGAGTAATACCGTGCCATCGAGCAGCGCAGAAGCATCAGTTTGCGCAATAACCTGCTCAGCTTGACGTGTCAGCACTCGCGCCTGAGCCGCGCCAGTACAACTGCTTATTAACAGATGATCGCCAATATCGAGTCCATCACACGGTAGCTGCGCCTCGATACGCTGACCTTGTTTGATGCCATACCCATTACAAAGCCCGCTATCTGTCGCGCGCAGCCAATCACTGCCTGTAACCAAATCCGCCTGACGTAAAATCGCGGGTGGGGATGCACTAGAACCTATGGTCATTTGGCCTGACGCATTATGGCAGCCAACTCGACCTAGGCGAGCAAACTGAGCGCGTAACTGCTCAGAAATAACGCGCTCCAAAGCCAAGCGCTGTAATATCGCCTCACGTTCATGAGTGGCTTGTTGAACAGAGCCAATAAAAGGCGATACCAATGCCACTACTGTAACTAAAATGGCGATGGCTAAAACCGCCTCTAGGAGCATAAACCCGCGGCGTGAATGAGGTCTTACCATTGGTTTAACTCATAATTGAGCACTTGTATCAAATCACTGCCACGACAACTATGACAAGTCGGTACGCGCTGCTTTGCCTCCCTTAAAACAATATTACGGCCGAATAATCGCGCTGCGGTATCTTGCATCACTTGTTGCTGTTGTTGACGCTGGTTCAGGATCAATTCACTGAGACGCTGATCTACTTGCCTTTGCTGGAAGTGGGCATAGGACAATACTAATGCCAAACAAGTCACTGCAAGCATGGTTTCTATCAACATCCAGCCACGTCGCGAACTCTTCACAGACACTCCTTGGCAGCGTAATTGGGCGCATCAAGGTAGGCACGACCACTTTGATTAATAATGACTCGTTGCGCGTGAGACTGCTCTAAGCAGATATAAAAAGAGCCGTTTTGATAGCTGGCAAGACCTGTTGGCAAAAACTCAATGTAGTCTCGTTGCTGGGGAAATCCTTGCCAGTTTATGCGTGTCTGGGCGGCAAACTCTTTACGCCAAAGTGGGGTTCCACCTGTGGCGTAGGTCAAATAAAGCGCGTCCGACCATGCGCCATTACAGGCACGCCCGCCACACAACATTACGGATTGACCACTACTGATGGCAAGAGTACGGGCGCGTTCAATTCCCCGTAAGAGGGTTTGGCTTTGCTCACTTAAGGTATGTTCTAGGGACCATGAACGGAACATTTGTGTCATGCCCGTGGCTCGAAAAGCGGCCGCTGCCATGCTTAACAGCACAATGACGACCAGCACTTCGACTAGGGAAAACGCGTGGTAAGATATCTTCAAGACACACTCCTTATGTCTTTTTTAAAAACACTAACAGAATGTGAGTAAGCCTCCTTGCTTACTAACATTCATTAACCGCTAAGATCAGGCATTACTGGTTTGGTTGCTCTCAACCTCACGGCTATCGTTAGTGGCTTGCTCTGCGTCTGGCATTAACCACTGACTGATGCGATCAATCATTTCTCTTTGATAGGCAAACATCTGTTGCATATCATCCATTTTCTGCTCTTGCTCTTCTCGCATGGTCATGATGTTGCCCATCACTGAATCCACCACATCGCGGAAATCTGTGAAGATTTCTGACGCTTTTTGTATGGTATCTTCCAGCGCTTCTCGGTAATCAGCCAACGGTTCCTGAATCGAACGCATTCCCGAGCCAGCCCCTTGACCATAGGCAGACACTGCTTGCGATGAACGCATCGTTTGCGTCGATGACAGACTCATAGAGAAAGATGCTAATTGGGAGGCATCGAAGCCCATATCCAACCCTTTTTGCAAGGCGCCAGCGACATCTCCGTCGTAAAATAAATCTGAGACTTGGCCAACAGACTGCATCATTTGCTGGATCGCAGCACGCTCATCGTCGTTCAAATCGCCTTCTACACTAAAGTCGAAGGCAAACGACTGGCTCGAGCTTTCGTAACGTACAAAGCTGACACCATTTTCATCCATTGCCGCAGCTTGCCCTTGAGCACTAGCCTGTAGCGCATACAGATTCACGCTCACAACATCCCCTTCTTGGGTCGTCATCTGAATCTGTGAATAGTCTTCACGCTGATAACTTTGCTGTGTCTGCATAGACGCTTGCATGACGGTCTCAGCAGACTGCAAAAACATTTTATCGAGGGATTCAAAGCCGTCATCAATCAGCGCTTGCGTGTCATCAATACCTTGCTGGACACCGGTTGTTAGCCAGCCTAGCGCCTCTAACTTCTCGCTGGCATCAGCCATGCCTTGGGCAACCGCGGACTTAGCCGTATCGAATACCGAACTGAGGCGCTCGTTATCCGCACCTTCTTGCTGCAGTTTTTCCATATAATTGCCAATATGAGACAAGATACGCTGTGCGACTTTATCAGGCGAAAAATCATTTTGATTTTTGCTAGCAGATGTTTGCGCTTGTTCAGCGGCATTGGCATTAGGCGTGGCAAAGCTCGCTTGCAAGCGTGCGGACATCGACTGCTGTACGACACTCAATGACCGCGTAGACATAGACGTACCTGGACTGTAGCCATCCACCCCGCGGTTTTGCAGCCCTTGCGGTGACGCTAGCATATTCTCAGCGGGCGACCGTCGAGGTAAAAAAGCCGTATTTAAGTCGCCTAAACCCTTTAATGGATCAGACATAACTTCCTCCAGATAGATTGAACCTTTGTTCAATTATCGACCAATATTAAAATAACTTTAGCAAAAAATAACAGTTTTTTACGCCCCATCGCATTTCTCTAGCCACTGCGCCACATGACGGGCAATTTGTCGTGGCTTTTGAAATGGCAGCGAGTGATCACAGCCCGACACAGAGACATGCTGCCAAGCTGGGTAGCGCTCGGCTAATACATCGTAGTGCTGACGCAGCAATTCATGACTCAACGCGCCTGAGAACAACAATACTTGTGGTGCTGCTTCGAATAACTCTGTACGCAGTTCAGGTGTTTGGTAGACACGCTCAGCCCAATCTGTCACCGCATCCAGTGCATAACTAAAGCCAATCGGACGATGTGCCAAACGGCTTTGGGTCATCTGCTCAGCTACAGGGTGTTTACGACGGTTAGGCGACACACCATCCATAAAATGGGCAATGCCAAGCTCTACATCACCGGTCTCACGAATGGTTTGTGAAGCCTTGCGATAGCGCTGACGAACTTTAGCGAGCGTCTCTTCACACTCGCGCTCTAAAGAAGCAGGTTCCATCAATACAAGACGTCGAGCCTGTTGCGCCGCATTGGCTAAATGAGCTTGCACATGCAGCGCCACCAAGCCGCCCAAGGAATACCCGATCAGATCAAATTGCTGCCAGTTTAAGTGCGCTAACAGTGCTTGAATATCAGCTGATAAGCTTTCAATCGTTACTGGCGCTTCTTGTTGTCCTTGAAAATACGACTCTCCCATACCATTTAAATCTGGCACCAGCACCCAACGCCAATAATTGAGGTGTTCAAGCATTGGCTCGTAGGTCAATTGCCCAGCGACGCCTGCCCCATGAATCATGACGCAGGCACGATCGGTTTTGCTATTCGGTATTTCAATCAGATGGTAAGCCAGCTCAGAATCCGGCCTTGGTAAAAATTTTGTCGCAAACACTTTAATTCTTTCCCACTCAATCGCTTTTTTCAGGGTAAAATGTCGCCCTGAAAACGCTTTAATACAATTTCTAACTTACGTGGTTCCCATTATGGCAGAAGTCAAACTCATTAGTTTGCCTTATGAAAGCTCATTAGCAACTCTGTTCCCAAAGTTCAGTCATCTTCCATACCCAACATTACTGGACAGTAATCATCCGCACTTTAAGGATACACGCTTTGATATTCTCAGTGCGGCACCGCTTGCGATGCTGGAAGCCCAAGGCGCTCATTGCCAGCTTCATTGGTTTGTCGAACCTGTGGTACAGATCGACGCTGAGCAGCCGCTGGATATCCTAACTGAGTTAGTCGCGCAAATGACTTGCCAGCCATGGGCCAATGACACCCAAGTGCCTTTTAACGGTGGTTTACTTGGCTATTATGGCTATGAAGCAGGACGCTACGTAGAACAACTGCCGCAAACAGTGATCGAAGACGTTAATCTTCCCACTATTCTGATGGGCCTTTATGGCTGGGCCATCGTAACCGATCATCAGCAGCAGCAAACACAACTGGTCATCACGCCGTGGAGTCAATTCGATGAGCAAACGCTACTCGATTTGTTAGGCCAAGAGGACGATCAGACTTTAGCGCAACCGTTTGCATTAAACGCTGCGTTTGAGGCCAACATGACGGCGGCAGAATATGCCGAGCGTTTTCAAAAAGTACAAGACTATATTCAAGCCGGTGACTGTTACCAAGTAAACCTAACACAGCGCTTCAGCGCGCCTTACCAAGGTCAAACTTGGCAAGCCTACCAAGCTCTAAAAGCGGCTTGTCCGACGCCATTTGGCGCATACATGGTACTGCCTGATGGGCGCGCAGTGCTGTCACACTCACCAGAGCGTTTTATTCAAAGCTATGATAACCGTGTGGAATCTAAGCCGATTAAAGGTACGCGCCCCCGCGGTGAGACGCCCGAGCAAGATAAAGCACTGGCCGACGAGTTACTCAACTCAGAAAAAGATCGTGCCGAGAACCTTATGATCGTTGACCTTTTGCGCAACGACCTTGGCAAAAACTGCCTGACTGGCAGTATTCGTGTACCTAAACTTTTCGCTCTAGAAAGCTACGCCAATGTCCATCACATGGTGTCTACTGTAGAAGGCCGCGTTGCCACACCGGCTGATACCATCAAAGTGTTTCAAGAAAGCTTCCCTGGCGGCTCGATCACTGGTGCGCCTAAAGTGCGTGCGATGCAAATCATTGACGAACTTGAGCCCCATGAGCGCAGCGTTTACTGCGGCTCGTTCGTATATTTTGGTGCTAATGGTCAAATGGATTCCAGTATCACCATCCGCACCATGATCGCCGATGGTGAGCGCATGCATTGCTGGGCTGGTGGCGGGCTGGTCGCGGATTCTATTTGTGCTGAAGAGTATCAAGAAACCTTTACCAAAATAGGCAAATTAACTCATACTTTAGAGACACAATTTTTGAAGTAATTTGGCCATGAAGCATGTCACGCGTTTCCTCGAATCTCGCCCACTCGATCCCACGATTGACGAGATTCGTACGGCCTTAAATCACTACCAAGAAACGCAAATCTACAATCCTGATCAACACATCGCGCCGCAGGCCTATCATCATGATTACCGTGCGGCAGCTGTGTTAATCCCTATTTATCACTGCCCCCACACTGACCAGCTGCAAGTACTCTTGACCCAACGCGCACTCCATATGCGCAATCATCCTGGCCAGATCGCCTTCCCAGGTGGCAAGCATGACCCTGAAGACGCCAGCATCCAGTACACAGCCCTGCGTGAAACCATGGAAGAAGTTGGCCTAACACCGGATTGCTTTGATTTGCTCGGCCAACTGGGCGAATACTGCTCGATTTCGGGATTTTGTATTCAACCCGTGGTCGCCGAAGTGATCCGCTTAAGCGAGCTTAGCTTAAGCGTCGACGAAGTCGATAGTGTGCATTGGGTACCACTCCAGCATCTGCTAGACCCAAGAAACTTTCGTTATGTTGAGCGAGAAATTGGCGCCTTAAAACGCGGCTTCTTTGAGATTCACTTCGAGGGTTTACGTATCTGGGGGGTCACGGCTGGCATTATTTTCGGCCTCTATCAGGCGATTGAAAATCATTCTCGCTGATAGACCTTATGCATTATAAGGTTAGGCGGCAAATGTATTTTATCTATGCCGTTGAACTTGGTAAGGTACTGCCAATTTGATCAATAGCAGGATTGAAACCTATGTCTAACTTTGACTTAGACGCTTTCGTCGCCAGCCATAAGGCTGACGAAGCGCAGAAGATCATTCACAGTGCTCTAAAAGAATTCGACAACATTGCCATCTCCTTTAGTGGTGCAGAAGATGTCGTGTTGATCGACATGGCCGTAAAAGCTAAAAAAGATGTCACCGTCTTTTCGCTAGATACTGGCCGCCTTCATGCTGAGACGTATCGTTTTATCGAGCAAGTGCGTAAACACTACAATATCAACATTGACATCATGTCACCGGATGCCGAAAAGCTTGAAGCCTTCACCAAAGAAAAAGGTTTATTCAGCTTCTACGAAGACGGACATAAAGAGTGTTGTGGTATTCGTAAAGTGGCGCCGCTACGCAAAAAGCTAGCGACCTTAGACGCGTGGATTACAGGGCAGCGTAAAGACCAAAGCCATGGTACACGTAACCAACTAGATTTTGCAGAAAAAGACAGTGCGTTTAGCACGGATGAGCATACCCTTTACAAGTTCAACCCACTTGCAAACTGGAGCTCTGAAGACGTTTGGAACTACATCAAAGTATTTGAAGTACCTTTCAACGAGCTACACCAAAAAGGCTTTATCAGCATCGGTTGTGAACCTTGCACACGTCCAGTGCTACCGAACCAACACGAGCGCGAAGGCCGCTGGTGGTGGGAAGAGTCCGAACACAAAGAGTGTGGCCTGCACGTGGGTAATATCATCCCAACGGCACAGGCATAATCACGACACCTGCCTAGAGCGCAGCTCTAGGCACTGGTGCGCAACGGCTCTGCCGTCTTTTTCTTCGCCATATAGCCGTCCCATTTGACCATAAAGCTGTCATAGCACTGCCCTAGGTCAATCACATGTTGGTACAACACTTCCCCAGCTTCGGTTAACTCTGTCGAGCGACCGTGACGTATCAATAGCGCTTCCCCAAGTCCTTTTTCTAGTTTTTGTATGTGCTGACTGACCGCCGGTTGAGTTAAGCCCAACTTACGTGCCGTCTGCGTGAAACTTCCTGTTTCAACCAATGTTCTAAATGTGATGAGATGTTGAGTATTCAGCATAATGTTTCCTTATGTCGCTAAACATTATGCCGCTAAGCTTAGGTCCAGACATTGACCTATATCGTATTTTAATGAAAGACTGCTACTAGGGTATTTGAAGGAATACAAAGCATGACCACAGACAATTTCGATGTATCTCAATGGATGGCTCGCCGCTCAGGCCCGCGACAAGAACGCAGTAACGATCACCGTGATGTCTATCAAAGAGATCGCGCCCGTATCATCCACAGCGCAGCGTTTCGCCGCCTGCAATCCAAAACACAAATCCTCGCCATTCGCCAAAACGACTACAGCCGCACACGTTTAACCCACTCACTAGAAGTGGCACAAATTGGCGGTGGTATTGTGTATCACTTGCAATCGTCTCACGATGAACAAGCTCCCTTCCAACCTTGGTTGGCCAGCAACTCTTTAATGGAAACCATTTGTTTAAGTCATGATATCGGCCACCCGCCTTTTGGCCATGGTGGCGAAGTAGCACTTAATTTTATGATGACAGAGCATGGCGGCTTCGAAGGTAATGGCCAATCCCTGCGCATCCTAGGGAAGCGTGGCTCTTACTCTGAAGAGTTTGGCATGGATGTCTCGCGTCGAACTATGCTTGGGGTACTCAAATATCCTGCCTTATACGAATCCGTTGCGGGTCAGTATCCAGAAAAGCCGACCAACTTGCGCCATTACAAGGCCCAAGATTGGCACCCACCAAAGTGTGTTTATGCTGAAGAAGCACCGTTGTTAGACTGGATTTTAGCGCCATTTAGTGACGAGGATCGCGAGCAATTTTTGCAAGTTACTCGTCCTGAATTCCAGCGCCACGGGCGTACACAGCACGCCGCCTTTGATACGACTATTATGGATTTGGCTGACGATATTGCCTATGGCGTACACGACCTAGAAGATGCCATCGTCTTGGGCATGGTCACACGTGACATGTGGCAACAACACCTGTTACCCGCGCTTAAGGCGATTGATTCAGACTTTTTACGAAATAATCTAGCACGCATCGAAACGCAGCTATTTAGCAAACAAAGTCACCTGCGTAAAAAAGCCATCGGTGATTTGGTGAGCTGGTTTATCACCCGTTGCTTAGTGGTCGAGAAAGAGAACTTCGAGCATCCTTTGCTGCGCTTCCAAGCACAACTCCCAGCCCCTGAGCGTGCTGCCCTTGATGTACTTAAGGCCTTTGAGATGCGTCATATTATCCAGCGCCCTGAGGTACAGATCTTAGTCTATAAAGGTCAGCAAATGTTGCTAGAGATGTTTGAAGCTTTATCTGCCGATCCTGCGCGTTTGTTACCTAAAGAATTGGCAAAAGAATGGCAACACATCTCTGACGCTGGCGGTAATGGCCATCGCATCATTTGCGATTATATGGCGTCAATGAGTGACGATTACGCCAGCCGTATTTACAAAACCCTGTTTGTGCCAAGTTCTGGTTCTGTCTTTGAACCCATATGACGTAGCAGCCAAGCTAAGACAGTTGACGCCCCAGCATCAGCAAATCACAGACCTGCCCCTGGCTTCGAGCCAGTTGTGGCAGGCAGCCCCATTGCGAAAATCCCTGTGCACTAAAAAACGCTTGGCTAGCCTGATTATTGGCCAAGGTATAGGCTACTAAACTGTGAAGCTTCAATGACGCTTGCTGGCTAATCACGTGCTCTAATAAACTTCGACCTGCCCCCTGACCATGAAACGCTTGATCGATATAGATGGCGATTTCTTGGGCGCCCACTAAAGAAGGCAAACCATAAAACGGCTCTAATGCACACCAACCAACGACAACGGCATTGGCTTCAACCACCCAAAAAGGATGCTCTGGCGATGCACTGTCTAGCCACTCAACCACTGACGCTAGACTGACTCCGGTCTTAAATACCGCTTGGGCTTCGGATTGCAAAAAGATAGAAAGGATTTGTGGTGCGTCGGCAATCTCAGCCAAACGCACCACAAATGAGGGCGAGCGATTCAAGTTAGCCTTGCTCTAGCAAACGAATCAAATCGATCATTTGTGCGTTAGCACGAGACATGTACGATGCCATGACCAAAGAATGGTTCGCCAGTAAGCCAAAACCACTACCGTTTAGAATCATGGGTGACCAAACGGTCTGCTGAGTCGCCTCAAGCTCACGAATGATCTGACGTAGGCTAACCAGCGCATTCTTACCTTCTAAGGTATTAGCAAAGTCGACTTCCACCGCTTTTAAGATATGCAGCATCGCGTAGCTAGCACCACGCGCTTCATAAAATACATTATCCACTTCAAGCCACGGTGTTTTGACGTATTTAACCGATGAGCTTGCAGTCGATTGACGAGCGTTAGCAACCCCTGCTAAATCCGTGTTTTCACGCTCTTTGGCAACGCTAGCAGAGAGTCGTTGTGACAGACTGCCAAGACGAGTCGACATATCTGACAAGTAATCTGCTAAGTTATCGGCACGGGCATAAAACTGCGCATTACTGCGTTGGCTTGCCAGACGATCTAGGTATTTAAGTAGCTCATCGTTACCACGGCGGTATTCGCTTTCACTCGAAGGGAGCGCCCAGCTACGCGTATCAAAGTTATATTGTGGTTCGGCGATTTTCAGGTTTTCGTCTTCGGTTGACTGAGACTGGCTACGACTAAACTCTTTGCGCAGGCCACGCGCCAAATCACGCACTTGTACCATGACACCAAATTCCCATGAAGGCATGTTGTCCATAAACACACCCGGCGGCAACATATCATTAGAGATAAAACCACCGTTTTTGGTCAACAGTGTGTCTACTAAGGTGTAAAGCGTGTTGGTCATCACATAACCCGTTACTAACTGTTCTGGGTTTTGATTAAGGCGTTGCGCGCGCTGTTTCGCTTCGCTTACCACGTTAAATTGGTCGGGCTCTGAATTCCAGTACATGCCCAAACCTGTCAGCAACACGCCCGCTGCGACCACACCGACTGTAATGCCCTTGCCCATTTTTGGCAGTCGACCAGAGACTTTATTCATAAATTTTGCCATTGATGTGTTCCCATAGTTAGTTATCTTTGACTTCAACCGAGTGCTGCTGACTACGATGGATCATAGCGCGGACTCGAAATTCGGGTGTTCGACTATTAATGATTTGGTACAGCAGCCGCCCTTCTCGATCATTCGACCAATGTATTTCAATCGCCGCTTGGGTGGCCGCTACTTGATCGATAATGGGCTGCAATACCGCGAGCACTTGTTCATCAGAGCGCTCGAATAAATCTTTTGGTAAACCAAAGAAAGCGTCTGATTGGCTTGAAGCTGACGGATTTTGCACCGTTTGTTTACGCTCGGCAGCGCTTGTCTGAGCCAAATTACGCACTCTTTGCTCTGCTTCAAGAATAGCAGGATCGCCACTGTTTACCGTACGTGCTTGCTGTAAAAAATGCTTGGCCGTCGCGCTATCACCACGCTCGGCAGCGCCCACCGCCCATGCTAAATAACGATCGACTATTTCAGCAATACCTAGCGTCGCTTGATAATTACCTGGGTCACGCCCAAGTACCACTTGAAAGTATAAGTTGGCGTTGTCACCTTCGGGCGTTAATAAGTGGTTGCGCGCCAATGCTTGCTGGCCTGAGCGCAATAAATTCGCGGTAATGCGATCAAAACGTTGCTGGGAAGTCAGCGCTGACGTCTGTGCAGAATTATTGCCACTATCTGACATGGTCGCTTGCCTATCTGCGCCAATATCGGCAGTTGGCGTCGAACGCGAGGAATCCTGTACGGACAAACCACTACACGCGACCAAAAACATTGACGAAGTAAGCAAGAAAAGCGCTTTTTTACTCAAGAGATCTCCTAGATATTTGGAAACTTTCATGTCGATTGGTAGTCTATAGCGCCTTTGCAGCCGAAGAAACCACCCAGCAGAATTTATATTAGGCGTACTCTATTTATGCGAGCCCTTGTTGCCCTGTTTGCCTTAACACTCTCAACGCTAAGCTTAGCCTTTGGCCTTAGCTCACCGTTTAGCTCAGAGCCTGAATTTTTACCGGTTGAGCAAGCATTTCAAAGCTCCGTCAGCCAAGATGATAACGGCCAAGTCTGGGTTAGCTGGGACATCGCTGATGGCTATTACCTGTACCGTCACCAACTCAAAGTCAGCGCCGTAGACACCGACATTGAATTCGCTCACATTCCGCCAGGTAAAACCAAACACGACCAATACTTTGGTGACGTTGAGGTCTACTACGACTCTTTGCGCTTACCGGTTCAAATCCCTGCACAAGAACTACCTAAAGTGGTTGACTTCACCTTGCAATACCAAGGATGCGCCGAGCAAGGTCTATGTTACCCACCTCAGTCAGTCCCCATGTCGACCGAATTTTCCACGCTTGCTCAAGACTCCACTTCCCAGTCCAGTGCCGGCCAAGCCTCAACACCTACGGTAAATATTTCGGGGGCACAAAATGTCTCTGGCATTTTAGCCCAAGCAAGTGTTTGGCAAGCACTGCTCGCCATGTTTGGACTAGGGCTGTTGTTATCATTTACCCCTTGCGTGTTACCCATGGTGCCAATTGTGAGTGCTATTGTGGTCGGCAGTAAATCTAAAGGTTGGGGAGGATTTTACCTAAGCGCTCTGTACGTCTTAGGTATGGCTCTGACCTACGCTGTGATTGGTGCGTTAGCGGGCTGGTTTGGCGCTCAACTTAACCTTCAAGCAGCCCTGCAAAACCCGATCATTTTAGGCGTCAGTAGCGCACTCTTTGTATTGCTGGCACTCGCCATGTTTGGAGTATTTGAGTTGCGCTTACCCGCTAAACTTCAAACCAAGCTCGACCAAACAGCTAGTCAGTCACAAAACACCAAATCTCGCGTATTAGGCGTGTTTTTAGCTGGCATCTTTGCCACACTCGTGGTGTCACCTTGTGTGTCAGCGCCGCTAGCAGGGGTCGTGCTATACATTAGCACCAGCTCTGACCCAATGTTTGGGGCCGCAAGCTTATTTGTGATGGGCCTAGGAATGGGCATTCCACTACTACTCGTAGGAGCGTTGGGCAGCAAAGTTCTTCCGAAAAATGGCCCATGGCTAGAAGATATGAAAAAGCTGATGGGCTTTGGTCTGCTCGCACTAGCCATCTGGTTAGCCATTCGCTGGATCAGTGGCCCGTACACACTCTATTTGTGGGGGGCTTGGCTAATTGCACTGGGCGCGTATTTCTTACATCGTGCCGTTACAGGTTTATCTCACCCAGTGCGCTGGTTCATTGCTGTGGTCACCCTAGTTGTCGGTAGCACTCAGTTCGTAGGCGGCCTTGCTGGTAACTATAATCCACTTAAGCCACTACAAGGGTTAGGCTCCAACAACTCGGCATCTGAGCACTCCGAACAAGTACCTTATTATGCCACCATCACTAGCTCGCAAGAATTAGACAGCATACTGGCACAAAGCAATCGCCCGGTCGTGGTCGACCTCTACGCAGACTGGTGTATCAGTTGTAAAGTCACCGAAGAAGAAGTATTTAAAGCCCCTGATGTGCTGCCGCTGTTGGAACAAGTCACCTTTGTGCAGGTAGATGTTACTAACAATGACGAAGCCAATCAGGCCTTTTTGAATCAATATCAATTATTTGGACCGCCAGCCATGCTATTTTTTGATGCCCAAGCAGAGCAAATTCATGATTACAACCTTGTCGGGGAGCCAACCAAACAAGAGGTGTTAGAGCGCTTACAGGCGGTTTTAAAACAGCCAAACCAGTAAGAGTTTACTGCAGAACAAAAAACATACAGCAAAACAAGTTATAGGTTTTTTAGCCTCAAAACTGGACAATATCGTGCTTTTTACTGATAATTTCCGGCTAATTGAATTTCCCAAAAAGACAAAAGCAAATTTGTATACGCTTTTGCCTTGGAGCGCCTGTCCTGAGCGTATTTCAGGACGGAACAAGACTGATTACTTAGACAAAAGAAAAGAGAGTCAACATGGACATTCGCAAAATTAAAAAGCTTATCGAACTACTAGAAGAATCGAACGTATACGAAATCGAGATCAAGGAAGGTGAAGAAGCAGTTCGAATCAGCCGTGGCGGAGCGCCTGTAGCAGCCCCTCAAATGGTAGCAGCACCTGCTCCAGCGGCGGCGCCAGCCCCTGCAGCAGCCGCTCCAGAAGCTGCGCCAGCTGAAGCTGCGGTCACTGGCCACACAGTGAACTCTCCAATGGTAGGTACTTTCTACCAGTCACCTGCTCCAGGTGCGAAGTCATTCGTTGAAGTAGGTCAAAAAGTTAACGCTGGCGATACTATCTGTATCGTTGAAGCGATGAAGATGATGAACCAAATCGAAGCTGACAAGTCAGGTACAATCGGTGCCATTCTTGTAGAAGACGGCGAGCCAGTCGAATTCGATCAACCGCTTGTTACTATCGTTTAATTTACGGCCAAAGGTTTCATCATGCTAGATAAAGTATTGATTGCTAACCGAGGCGAAATTGCACTGCGTATTCTACGCGCTTGTAAAGAACTCGGTATCAAGACAGTTGCGGTTCACTCGAAAATTGACCGCGACTTATTACACGTACGCCTTGCAGATGAATCCATCTGTATCGGCCCTAACCCATCGAAAGACAGCTATCTGAATATTCCTGCATTGATCAGTGCAGCCGAGTTAACAGATACTTGTGCGATTCACCCAGGCTACGGCTTCTTGGCGGAAAACGCAGATTTTGCTGAGCAGGTTGAGCGCTCTGGCTTTACTTTCATCGGCCCTAAAGCAGAGACGATTCGCCTGATGGGTGACAAAGTGTCTGCTATCGAAGCGATGCGTGAAGCGAACGTACCAACCGTACCTGGTTCAAACGGCCCTGTGCCAACCGATCCAGACGAGTGTATGCGTATCGCCCGTGAAATCGGCTACCCAGTGATCGTCAAAGCCGCAGCTGGCGGTGGTGGTCGTGGTATGCGCGTGGTTCACAATGAAGGCAGCCTACTAAAATCGATCAGCATCACACAATCTGAAGCAGGCTCTTACTTCGGTGACAGCACGGTTTACATGGAGAAATTCCTAACCAACCCACGTCACGTTGAAGTGCAAGTACTGGCAGATGGTCAAGGCAATGCGGTTCACCTTTACGACCGTGACTGTTCTTTGCAGCGCCGCCACCAAAAAGTATTGGAAGAAGCGCCAGCGCCACATCTAGATCAAGACGCTCGCGCACAATGTCTACAAGCCTGTGTCGACGCCTGTATCAAGATCGGCTACCGCGGTGCTGGTACGTTTGAGTTCCTATACGAAGATGGCCGTTTCTACTTCATCGAAATGAACACTCGTGTACAAGTAGAGCACCCAGTAACGGAAATGGTGACTGGCGTGGACATCGTTAAAGAACAGCTACGCATTGCCAGCGGTCTACCGCTATCGATCAAGCAAGAAGATGTGAAAATCAAAGGTCACGCGGTCGAAGCACGTATCAACGCTGAAGACCCACAAACCTTTATGCCAAGCCCAGGCAAAGTTAACTACTTCCACGCACCGGGCGGCATGGGCGTGCGCGTCGACTCACACCTTTACAGTGGCTACTCTGTACCACCGACTTACGATTCTATGATCGCAAAAGTCATCTGTTTTGCTGACACTCGCGAAGAGTCTTTAAAACGCCTTGAAGTGGCGCTAGATGAGACATTTGTTGATGGCATCAAAACCAACATCGCATTGCAGAAAGAATTGGTTACCGATTCTAACTTCATCGCAGGCGGCGTTAATATCCATTACTTGGAAAAGAAACTCGGCCTTTAATGCGCCGAGTTACTACACCTCCGCACGGAGGTGTAGTACCCTCCCTTCTTAAAGATTCAAAATCACGCTTCAATAAACTCGCATTGGACCTTATTACTCATGCCTTGGCTGCAAATCCGCGTTCATACAACGCCAGAACATGTTCCTGCTTTCGAAGACACTTTACTTGAGTGTGGCGCTCTGGTCGTCACCTTCGAAGACGTACACGATGATCCGGTCTATGAACCAGATTTAAACACTACGCCACTTTGGAAAAACACCCGTGTCACAGGCCTATTCGATGCCGATGCAGATATTGAGCACATCCGCAGCGCCGTGGTACACAAAGCCGAACACCTAGGCGACTCTGAGATTGATCTTAAGATTGAAATCCTAGAAGACAAAGATTGGATTCGTGAATGGATGGACAGCTACCACCCAATTCAATTTGGTGAACGTTTATGGGTCTGCCCAAGCTGGCGCGAAGCACCGGATGCGGATGCGGTTAACCTAATTCTTGATCCAGGCTTGGCTTTTGGTACAGGTACACACCCGACCACAGCACTGTGTTTAGAATGGCTGGATTCGATTGATTGCCAAGACAAAACCATCATCGACTACGGCTGCGGCTCTGGTATCTTAGGCATTGCAGGCTTATTATTAGGAGCCAAGTCTATGGTCGGCATCGACATTGACCCACAAGCAGTCGAAGCGACCCAAGCAAACGCTGAGCGTAATCACATCACAGCGGAGCGCTATGAAGTTAAACTACCACCCCATGATACGGATGTAGAAGCCGATATCGTGGTGGCTAATATTCTGGCTGGCCCTTTAGCTGAATTGTCTGAAACCATCTCTAAGCTGGTTAAACAAGGGGGCTTGCTTGCCCTATCCGGCATTTTAGAAAGCCAAGCCCATTCAGTGGTTGAAGCTTACAAGCCTTGGTTTAGTATTGAATCTATCAGTGAAAAAGAAGAATGGATTCGCATCGTTGCAAAGAAGCTTTAGTGTACTAGGAAAGAATACACCACTATGTCCGATAGCATGATCACACGCTGCCCAAAATGCGCCACCACCTTTCGCGTCACTCAAGAAGTGCTCAGTATGGCAAAAGGCAAGGTACGCTGTGGTCAATGCTTCCACATCTTCACGGCTGCCGCGCAGCCCACTGAAACCTCTACTGCAACCAAAACGGCGCGCCAAGCAACACCGCAAAGCCAGCCAACACCAAGCAATCCAGCCCCTACTTATCAGTATGCCGAGCCAGAAAGCCCCCCTAAGCGTGAGCCAAAACCCGCTGTGGAAACTGTCACTGCGCCAGTGCAAGAAGATGGCAGCGTCAACCCTGATTGGCTAGACACGCTATTTCATGAAGAGGACCTAGCGCCGTATACGCCGCCCGAACCCGCTACAGATCCACTTAGCGAAGACGTCAATACAAACGCTTCTACTCAGGCAAGTAATCCCAAGCAGGGTACCACGAACCGCAACACTCAGGACCAACCGGCGCGCCACAATGCCGATGAACTGGCCCCATGGGAAGTTGAACTGGCAGAACTCGAAGACGAGTTCTCGCGCCAAGCACCTGAACATGAGCCTGTGTTCAGTGAGCAACTCAAAGTAGAACACCCTACACAACCAAGTGCCGCGCCTAGCACCACTAAGCCAACCCGCACCAGTCACGCCAGCACTTCAAGTCATGAGCCAGATTACATGCAAGCGCTGCACTCACTGGCCCATGATATTTCTAAGCAAGATCAGCTGAGCCAAGACGACTATCAATCGCAAGAAAGCATGAAACAGTTGGCGGCTGAGTACAGTTTGGCATCACTAACAGACTCTGATACCCCTAAGCGAGCGTCAAAGAAAACCAAATACGGCTGGTTATGGTCTCTGGGAAGCGTCGCTGCCCTGCTCTTACTCCTAATTCAAATTGCGATTGGCTTTTTCGACCAAGGTAGCCGCTCCCCCGAATTTCGTGGCTTTTATCGCGCCGCCTGCTCTTACCTAAGCTGCTCTTTACCGGCCTTCGAAGACATCAGTGCGATCGAGATCGAGCATGTGCGCATCCAAAGCCATCCGACCCTGCCAAACACCTTGCAGGTCAATGCTATCATGACCAACACCAGCCAGTTTGCTCAGCCCATGCCCAAACTCGCATTGGAGTTTTACGACCTAAACCGCATGCCTGTGGCCGCGCGATTGTTCGCCCCACAAAGCTATTTGCACCGTGATTTCCTCGACATCACCTACATGCCCCCAAGCACTCCCATCCACGTGGTTATTCCAATTCAAGACCCAGGCGCACGTGCAGTGACCCACCAGATTAAAGTGTTCTCTAATCAAACACAGTCCTACTAAATGTGCATTTAATATACACATTCAAAATAAGCACAATTTTTAGCCAATTTCTTTGTTGTCAAGACTTCAAAAACACCTATCGCCTAGGTATTATTCACGCCCGCTCGACGGTGTAGCAGATCTTTAACAAAACAGATTCGGTATAACACATCATGGCCTTCAACATCGGCAATTACAGCATCGAAAAGCCTGTTATTCTCGCCCCTATGGCAGGCGTAACAGACTTACCTTTTCGACGCCTTTGTCATCAACATGGAGCAGGCTTAGTGGTGTCAGAAATGGTCACCTCTGATGTGCGCCTGTGGCATTCGAACAAAAGCCGTATGCGCTTGGTTCATGATGCGGAAGTGGCGCCACGCTCAGTGCAAATCGCAGGCTCAGATCCTGACATGATGGCGCAAGCCGCGCGTCAAAACGTTGAGCTTGGGGCGCAAATCATTGACATCAACATGGGCTGCCCTGCCAAAAAAGTGCTTAATAAAGCCGCTGGTTCGGCCTTATTGCGCGATGAGCTTCTGGTCAAACAAATACTCGAATCTGTTGTAAGTAGTGTCGATGTGCCGGTCACCTTAAAAATTCGGACCGGTTGGGCCGAAGATGAGCGTAACGGTACACGTATCGCCAAAATTGCCGAACAATCTGGTATTCAAGCCCTTGCCGTACATGGTCGTACGCGTGCCTGCAAATTTAAAGGCCAAGCTGAATACGACACCATTGCCAAGATCAAACAGTCGATCGCCATTCCGGTATTTGCCAATGGTGACATATGTAGCGCTGAACAAGCCAAACATGTACTTGATTATACGCAAGCGGACGCTGTCATGATTGGACGCGCAGCCCAAGGACGCCCATGGATCTTCCGGGAAATCAATCACTACTTAGAAAACAACACACTGTTACCAGCACCTTCAAAGGATGAAGTTAAAGCCATTGTCATGCGCCATGTCGCCGCGCTGCATGACTTTTATGGTACGCACATGGGAACACGCATTGCCCGTAAACACGTGGGTTGGTATCTGCAAACACTGGCAGACACAACGCCATTTCGAAGCCAGTTTAATCGCATCGAAGATGCACAAGAACAGCTCGATCTGTTGAATGAATTCTTTGCTTCTTAGACTACTAAGCAGCATCTCTGGTAACTGAACAGTGCCTCAAGCCACGAGCTTGCCCTGCCACTGTTCAACAATGGTTAGCTTTAAAATAGAAGGTTATTCTGTGGTAGATCAAACACATACTCAAACGTTTCAAACAGCTTCTGCTGAGCAATCGCAAACTCTGCGCGACAATGTAGAAAAAGCATTGCAAAACTACTTTGCTCATCTAGATGGCCAGCCTGTTACTGATTTGTACCAACTTGTACTTGCTGAAGTTGAGGCTCCTTTACTTGAGTCCGTCATGCACTACACTAAGGACAATCAAACTAAGGCATCTGCGATTTTAGGCTTAAATCGCGGTACACTTCGCAAAAAATTGAAGCAGTACGGTATGCTGTAAGTTAAAAAAGGGCGCTTTACGCCCTTTTTTCGTTTTACCCGTTCCCCAACATTTATTGACGTTAATCACATTGCGAGAAGCATAATGGCAAACTCAAATACAACACCTATCAAACGCGCTCTGATCAGCGTATCCGACAAATCAGGCATTGTTGAATTCGCACGCGAATTGGCTAACCAAGGCGTAGAAATCCTGTCTACTGGCGGCACTTACAAACTACTTCTTGAAAACAGCGTAAAAGCTGTAGAAGTGTCTGATTACACAGGCTTCCCTGAAATGATGGATGGCCGTGTTAAAACACTTCACCCAAAAGTACACGGCGGTATTCTAGGTCGTCGTGACATCGATGGTGCGGTTATGCAAGAGCACGGCATCGACGAAATCGATATGGTGGTTGTGAACCTTTACCCATTTGAAGCAACCATCGCACGCCCTGATTGCGATCTGCCTATGGCGATTGAAAACATCGACATCGGTGGCCCAACTATGGTTCGCTCAGCAGCGAAAAACCACAAAGATGTGGCTATTGTGGTAGATCCTGCAAGCTACGAAGGCATTCTTGCTTCTCTTAAAGCTGACGGCGGTTTGACTTACGAGCAGCGCTTCGACCTAGCTGTAAAAGCATTCGAACACACGTCTAACTACGACGGTAACATCGCTAACTTCCTAGGCAAAAAAGTCGACGGTGGCAGCGAAGACTTCCCACGCACGTTCAACTTGCAATTCGACAAGCAAGAAGAGATGCGTTACGGCGAAAACCCACACCAAAAAGCGGCTTTCTACGTTGAATCTAACCCACAAGAAGCCTCTATCAGCACCGCTAAACAGCTACAAGGTAAGGCTCTGTCTTACAACAACATCGCTGATACCGATGCAGCACTTGAGTGCGTGAAAAGCTTTGATGAGCCAGCTTGTGTCATCGTTAAGCACGCTAACCCATGTGGTGTTGCGATCGCTGACAACCAATTAGAAGCATACGATCTAGCCTTCAAAACCGACCCAACGTCTGCCTTTGGCGGCATCATTGCCTTCAACCAAGAGCTGACAGCAGAAACGGCACAAGCGATCGTTGAGCGCCAATTCGTTGAAGTCATTATTGCCCCTAAAGTTAGCCAAGGTGCGATTGACGTGGTAGCAGCGAAGCAAAACGTACGTCTTCTTGAGTGTGGCGAATGGTCAAAAGACAAGCCAGCAGCGCTTGACTACAAACGCGTAAATGGCGGCCTATTGGTGCAAGACCGTGATGACGGTGCGGTTACCATGGACGACCTGAAAGTTGTATCGAAGCGTCAACCTTCTGAAGAAGAACTAAAAGACCTTCTATTCGCTTGGAAAGTAGCGAAATTCGTTAAGTCTAATGCGATCGTGTACACCAAAGCAGGTCAAACCATCGGTGTGGGCGCTGGCCAAATGAGCCGCGTTTACTCTGCGAAAATCGCTGGCATCAAAGCGGCGGATGAAAGCCTACAAGTAGAAGGTTCTGTTATGGCCTCTGATGCATTCTTCCCATTCCGCGACGGTATCGATGCGGCGGCTGAAGCAGGCATCACTGCTGTTATCCAGCCTGGCGGTTCAATGCGTGACGAAGAAGTCATCGCAGCGGCTGACGAAGCTGGCATGGCAATGGTCTTCACTGGCATGCGCCACTTCCGCCACTAATAAAGACATAGGATTCCAGCATGAATGTTCTTGTAATTGGTAACGGCGGGCGCGAACACGCGCTGGCCTGGAAAGCCGCTCAATCTGCCGACGTAGACACTGTTTACGTCGCACCAGGTAACGCAGGTACCGCCCTCGAAGCCAAAGTAGAAAACGTTAATATCGGCGTTGAAGACATCGATGCGTTATTGGCCTTTGCCCAAGAAAAGCAAATCGGCCTAACCATCGTTGGCCCAGAAGCACCGCTAGTGATCGGTGTCGTGGATGCATTTGAAGCGGCAGGCTTGCCAATCTTTGGGCCAACCAAAGCGGCTGCACAGCTAGAAGGCTCAAAAGCTTTCACCAAAGACTTCTTAGAGCGTCACAATATCCCGACGGCTGATTATGCGAATTTCACTGAAATTCCAGCAGCCATCGAGTACATCAAAGCCAAAGGCGCACCGATTGTTGTTAAAGCCGACGGTCTGGCTGCTGGTAAAGGCGTTATCGTTGCACAAACGGAAGCCGAAGCCATTGCTGCCGTAGAAGACATGCTAGCAGGTAACGCATTTGGTGATGCCGGCTCACGTGTAGTGGTTGAAGAGTTCCTAGTGGGTGAAGAAGCCAGCTTTATCGTCATGGTTGACGGTGAGACTGTTTTACCGATGGTATCAAGCCAAGACCATAAAGCCCGTGATAACGGCGACACTGGCCCAAACACAGGCGGCATGGGGGCTTACTCACCTGCTCCTGTGGTGACGCCAGAAATTCATGATCGCATCATGAACGAAGTCGTTATGCCGACCGTAAAAGGCATGAACGCTGAAGGCAACCGCTACCGTGGCTTCCTTTACGCCGGTGTCATGGTCGCCGCTGACGGCACACCAAAAGTGCTGGAATACAACTGCCGCTTTGGCGACCCTGAGACACAACCTATCATGATGCGTCTACGCTCTGATCTTGTAGCCATGTGTCTTGCTGCGGTGAATGGCAAACTGGATACCGTGGAAGCGGACTGGGACCCTCGTGCTAGCCTTGGCGTTGTCTTGGCTGCCGGTGGCTACCCTGCGTCCTACAACAAAGGCGATGCGATCTCTGGCTACGATGTTGCACTGCCAGAGCACCAAAAAGTGTTCCACGCAGGTACTTCTGAAAAAGATGGCAACATCGTCACCAGCGGTGGTCGTGTACTTTGCGCGGTATCACTAGGCGATACTGTTGCTGACGCACAAGCTGGTGCCTACGAAGTGGTCAAACACCTATCATGGGACAAGGTTTACTTCCGCACAGACATCGGTCATCGCGCCGTGTCACGCGAGCAAGAGAAGTAAGCTTTAGCGTTATCCAAAAAGGCCACACAGTGTGTGGCCTTTTTTGTCTTTAGCACCCTTGCAGCCTGCTTTAGGCTACTTTTTTAAGTTGGCTTGCTTCTTATCCAGCCACGCCTTAAATACCTTACCCAACTCCAAAACAATCAAACCAAAAATCACGCCTGCCATCCAATCAAAGTCGAGCAAAAAGCCCACAGTGCCTAGCATTGCGTAACCATATAAAAAATTGGTTCGTGTTTGCCCTTGATGCACCCGTGTAAACCAGGTGATGACCAACAAGGCAATACACCACCAAACATAATATTCCACCAAGATTGGATATAGCATTTCACACCCTAACTAGTTAATAATGTAGGCCTCTGGAGGCCATTTTGATCAAGCACTATTTTAAACTACTTATATTCATGACGCTCACGCTATTCACAAGCTTTGCATACAGCGCCCCTGTGATGGCTATATTAGACGAGCAAAATCAAAGTGTGAACGTCGCTGATGTAGGCAGTTACTATATTGATCAATCCAGCAACTTAACGCTTCGAGATATAGACTCAGAAGCATTGCGCAAAAGTTTCATTCCACTTAAAAGTGAATTTTTACAGTTTGGTTTAGTAAAAGGCAACGTCTGGGTGCGCGTTGATATTGCGCAAAACCTTCCTGCTAACACGCCCGCTGTGCTGCATATCAAGGCTCCCCGTGTGCAGGTCATTGATGTATATACGCCCGGCCTAACGAACAATCAAATCTTTAAAGAAATGGGCGAGGCGCGCGCGTTTGACAACCGTTCAGTATCTTATCCTGATTATGTGGTGCCGCTACCTGCGAATGTGCCGCCAGTCTATACACTGTATGTAAAAGTAAACTCGCATCTGCCGATCAACTTCCTCGTTGAAATTAAGACATTGTCGGCTTTAGCCATGGATATGGAGCAAGATCTAACCATCACAGGTCTACTGCTCGGCATTTTGTTTATGCTGTTTGCGTGTAACATGTTTTTCTTTATTAAAACTCGCCGCTCTATGTATGGCGTCTACAGCTTACTACTGATTGGCATTGCTGCGCTGCACCTGTCTATGCATGGATTTATTTATCAGTTACTGCCCTCTTTCTCTGGGCTGCAAGAACGGCTGTACAACTTCAACTCACTGGCGTGTGCAGCAGCTATCACCTACTTCACTCGCTCCTACTTGAGCACCAAGGACTTTTTACCACGCACCGATCGAGCGCTTCTGGCCATCGGCTTTATTGACTTGGTGCTAGCGGTGCTCTACAGCCTCGCGCCGAGTGAATTAAATATCGCCCTACTAACCTTGGCCGCGGCCTTTACTTTGCTGTTCTTGTTTGGCTTATCCATTTATGCCGTGAGCAAAAAACTGCCCTACTCAAAATACTACTTTACCGCCCGACTGGTACTCACGTCGGGCTATATTACTTGGGTACTCAGTGCTTATGGCATCGTACCGCTGCCTTCGTGGTTTGAATGGGGACTGACGGTATCGATTATTTTAGAAGCATTGATTCACTTCACTGGCTTAATGACTAACTTAACACCAGGCCGTAATAGCCAAACCAAAACAGAAGTATTTGCCGCAGACAACACCGCATTACTGGACGACATTGCCACACGCATTAAAAACCAAACCGCTATCGTCGAGTACTACGAACAAAATCAGCACGAGCACGGCAGCGAGAAAATCAAACGCGCGCATGCCAACCTAACTCATTTGGCAGAAAAGCTCACCAACATGCACCGCATTCATGCCAATACGCCACCGTCACATTCGTACAGCACCATCAATTTACAAATTCTAATCGAACAAGCACTCACGGGGTTTCAGTCTCTGGATCAAAACGACTCAGAGATAGAGCTGCACTACAATGACATTAGTTGCTGGGAATTAACGGCCAAAAGCGCGCTGTTTAAGCATATGTTTCAAACCATTATGGAAGAGCTGAAACACCATACCGACCAAGTATTAAGCATCGACACCGAGGTCGAAATACTAGAGCGCGACAGTCTCAAAAACTTACACATAGAAGTGTATCCTCTCCCTAGCTCTATCGAGGTGAATGCTCAACACACCTTGGGCTGCCGCTATCTAAATGAACTTGTGCAATATTTAGAAGGCACGATTCAAATCGAGGGTGAGGGCCGTAATCGTAAAATGATCTTCGATATCCCTGTGGCTCTCAATTACATTGAAGCCAGTGAGCTGGCTAAGAAAACCCACAACGAAGAACTGGTGTTAGTGATCGTGGGACAAGATTCGGACGAAATCGAACGCGCGCAAAACATTCTTCACTCGCGCTTATTCTCGGTGGCACACATCGACCAACTGGACGAGCTGCTGTCACTATTACACTATCGTCATGATACATCGCGCTTTAGCATCCTGCTGTTTGAAGACAAAGAAAACTTTGGCACTTCACAACTGGAGCGCTTCAAGAGCGAATTACACGATCGCGACACATGCCTATTGATTTCAAACGATGTTAAAATGTCAAAAGAATATGCCAGTAATCTAGGCTTTGACAGCTACATCTACAGCGCCAATATTGAGAGTATGCTGATCGCTGAACTAGAGCGTTTAAATAAAGAAGATAAGCTAATCCTGCCGCGGGTCAATAGACACTTATTAAGCAGTTGAGCCTTAGCCGCTTCTTTGAATAATGAATACACGATTAGGAGATATCCATGGACTGCCTATTTTGCAAACTTGTACAAGGCGATATTCCGGCGACGATTTTATACCAAGACGATGATGTTATCGCCTTTGAGGACATCGCCCCTCAAGCCCCAACGCATTTTCTAGTGATTCCTAAGCGCCACATCAGCACCCTTAATGATGTTAGCGATGACGATGCAGCCCTATTAGGTAAATTACCGATCGTGGCAGCACGCGTGGCCAAAGAAAAAGGCATCGCTGAAGACGGCTTTCGTGTCACCATGAACTGCAATGAAATGGGCGGTCAAACAGTCTATCACATTCACATGCACGTACTCGGCGGCCGTGCGATGACTTGGCCTCCAGGCTAGCAGAGGATTCAACCATGCAGCTAACAGCAATCGATAAAGCAGTACTTCAACTGGATAGAGCTCTGCAAACCCTTGTCCCTAAAGCCGCCAAAGCGGCGCGGCCTTCGCCGGCACAAGCCCACGAAGACGCATCGCTAGACAGCGCTGAGCGACAACATGCAGTAGGCCTGATGCGCATCAATCACACTGGCGAAGTCTGTGCCCAAGCTCTGTATGCTGGCCAAGCGACGACCGCCAAGTTAGCCAGCGTGCGAACGGACATGGAGCATGCGGCCGACGAAGAGATCGACCATTTGGTGTGGTGCGAAGAACGACTTTATGAGCTAGGCAGTCGACCAAGTATTCTCAACCCACTATTTTATGGCGCCTCTTTTTGCATCGGTGCTGGGGCTGGCTTAGTCAGCGATAAACTCAGCTTAGGCTTTGTCGCCGCCACCGAAGATCAAGTATGCCTCCACCTTGATAAGCATATGGCTGCACTCCCCGAACAAGACGCCCGCTCCCGTGCAGTACTCGAACAAATGCACATTGATGAAGCCAAACACAAACAAATGGCCTTGGACTCTGGTGGCTACCAATTTCCACAGCCTGTGATGCGTGTTATGACTATGGTGTCCAAATTAATGACTCACTCAACTTACCGGATCTAAGCTATGAATCGTGATTTACAATCTTTACGTCGTGATTATCAGTTTGCCGACTTAACCGAACAAGAAGCTGGCAACGATCCCCTTCCTTTGTTTGACGCTTGGTTAGATCAGGCCATCGAAACCTGCCCTGACGACCCAACTGGTATGCTATTGAGCACTGTGGATGCTGACAACAAGCCACACTGTCGCACGGTACTATTAAAACAGCGCAACCAAGACTGTTTTACTTTCTTTACCAACTACGACAGTGATAAAGGACAAGATATTGCGCACAATGCCAACGTCTCACTGACTTTCTTTTGGCCCGCGCTGTCACGTCAAATTCGCATTGAAGGCATCGCGACCAAAGTCGCACGAGAAGTCTCTGAAGCGTATTTCGCAACACGCCCTAAAGGCAGTCAAATTGCCGCTAGCGTGTCACGCCAGAGCCAAGTAGTCGAATCTCGCGATGTCTTAGCCAACGAGTTTGCCGCACTTGAACAACAATTTGCCGATCAAGATGTACTCCCGTGCCCTGAGAACTGGGGAGGCTATTCGGTGCAAGCAACCTATATTGAATTTTGGCAAGGCCGTCCGAGCCGTCTACACGACCGCATTTGCTTCGAGCGCGAAGGAGATGCTTGGAGTCGCGTGCGTAAAGCGCCATAAGCCTCTTAGGGCGTTGGCCTAGGCCAACGCCCTACCATAATTTAATACCTTGTGAGCACTCATGCAGTGCCGCTCAGGCGCGGTTATACATTCCTCCGTCTAAGCCCTTAATCCGCTTATTGCTCAGCCCGCTTTAGAAAGACTAAGGCGCACGTTTTAAACCACCCAAGCTGAATCAATAACGCCAAAAAGAGGATGCAAAAAAATCTTTTAAGGGTTGCATTTATTCGTTTCAGAACTTTTGGGCGCGGTGACGTAAGTGACCACTTCACTATAGGCTGAGGCGCAAATTTTTGTATTTTTCAAGGCTTGATTTTCAGCCACATGAGCACTATTGTTCGTGCCATCGATAAGCAATTTAACACTACATCTAGTATCAAGCAGTAACCCAAAATACTATATACAGTATATCCACAGGTTTTACTGCCATAACGGGAATTTAAGGCATGAGCACTCTGACAGTCACCAAGCGGAACGGCACCACCGAAAACATAAACCTAGATAAAATCCACAAAGTCATCACTTGGGCAGCTGAAGGCTTAGAGAATGTTTCCGTTTCGCAGGTTGAACTAAAAGCTCAAATTCAATTCTTTGAAGGCATCCGCACCACAGACATTCACGAGACACTGATCAAGTCTGCGGCGGATCTTATCTCTGAAGACGCACCAGATTATCAATACCTTGCTGCGCGCTTAGCGATCTTCCACCTACGTAAAAAAGCGTTTGGCGATTTTGAGCCGCCACACTTGCATGACCACGTGCGCAACTTGGTTGAACAAGGTCGTTACGACAAGCAAATTTTAGAGAAATACTCAGCTGAAGACCTAGACATCATCAATGGTTTTATTGATCACTCACGTGACATGAACTTCTCTTACGCCGCAGTGAAGCAGCTAGAAGGCAAATACCTTGTTCAAAACCGTGTGACAGGTGATATCTACGAAAGTCCGCAGTTCATCTACATCTTAGTGGCTGCCTGCCTATTCGCCGAGTACGACCAAGCAAGCCGCCTAGACCTAATTCGCCGTTTCTACAACGCGGTGTCACAATTTAAGATCTCTTTGCCGACGCCAATCATGTCAGGCATCCGTACCCCTACGCGTCAGTTCAGTAGCTGTGTCTTGATCGAATGTGGTGATTCGCTTGATTCAATCAACGCGACCTCAAGCGCAGTCGTAAAATACGTCAGCCAACGTGCGGGGATCGGTATCAATGCGGGTGCCTTGCGTGCCCTTGGTAGCCCAATCCGTGGCGGTGAAGCGTTCCACACTGGCTGTATCCCATTCTACAAACACTTCCAAACAGCGGTTAAAAGCTGTTCTCAAGGTGGTGTTCGTGGTGGTGCAGCAACCGTGTTCTACCCAATTTGGCACCTTGAAGTCGAAAGCCTATTGGTACTGAAGAACAACCGTGGTGTTGAAGAAAACCGTGTGCGCCACCTTGACTACGGTGTGCAATTTAACCGTCTGATGTACCAACGTCTTATCAAAGGCGGTGACATCACACTGTTCAGCCCATCTGATGTACCTGGCCTGTACGACGCTTTCTTCGCTGACCAAGAAGAATTCGACCGCCTATACACTCAATACGAAGCCGACGAGAGCATCCGTAAGAAAACCGTTAAAGCGTCGGAACTGTTTACTTTGTTCGCCTCAGAACGTGCCAGCACTGGTCGCATTTACCTACAAAACGTTGACCACTGTAATACCCACAGTCCGTTTGACCCAAGCGTTGCACCGGTTAAGCAAAGTAACCTATGTCTTGAGATTGCGCTGCCGACTAAGCCGCTTAATCGCATCGACGATCCAGAAGGTGAAATTGCCCTATGTACGCTGTCCGCTTTCAACTTGGGCGCTTTGAAAAACCTAGACGAACTAGAAGAACTGTCTGAGCTGATCGTACGTGCACTAGATAGTCTACTGGATTACCAAAACTACCCAGTACCAGCGGCACAACGTGCCACTGAGCAACGTCGTACCTTGGGTGTAGGCGTCATCAACTACGCTTACTATCTAGCGAAGCACGGTGTGCGTTACTCAGATGGCAGTGCCAACAACCTGACACACGAGACGTTTGAAGCGATCCAGTACTACTTGCTAAAAGCGTCTAACACGCTAGCAAAAGAGTTTGGCCCATGTCTTGGCTTTAACGAAACGACGTACTCAAAAGGCATCTTGCCAATTGATACCTACAAAAAAGAGCTAGATAGCGTCGTTTCTACCGCTTTGCAGTACGACTGGGAAACGCTACGTAGTGAGATCAAAGAGCACGGTTTGCGTAACTCTACATTGACCGCGCTGATGCCTTCAGAGACCTCTTCGCAGATCAGTAACGCAACCAATGGTATTGAGCCACCACGTGGTTTTGTATCCATCAAAGCCAGTAAAGACGGTATCTTGAAGCAAGTTGTGCCAGAGTTTGACCGTTTGAAAAACAACTACGAGCTTTTGTGGAGCATTCCATCAAACGATGGCTACCTACAATTGGTCGGCATCATGCAAAAATTCGTAGACCAAGCGATCTCTGCCAACACTAACTACGACCCAACTAAGTTTGAAGCGGGCAAAGTGCCTATGAAGGTGATCCTAAAAGACCTTCTAACCGCTTACAAATTGGGCGTAAAAACGCTGTACTACCACAACACTCGTGACGGTGCAGAAGACAAGCAAGACGACATGGTTGATGATTGTGCTGGCGGCGCTTGTAAGATCTAAAACCTTTGGCCCTGCGTACTAATGCGCGGGGCCACCCTATTTTTCATTTTAATAGTTATATGCGGTCACAGTTAAGGATCACTTTCGGCAATGAGTTACTCTACTTTCAATCGTAAAAAATTCGACAGCCTTCAAGAACCTATGTTTTTTGGTGAAAACGTTAACGTTGCACGTTACGACCAGCAAAAGCATCCGATCTTCGAAAAGCTTATCGAAAAGCAACTGTCGTTCTTTTGGCGTCCAGAGGAAGTGGATCTATCTAATGACCGCAAAGACTTCTTGAAACTAGAAGTGCATGAGCAACACATCTTCTTAAGTAACCTTAAGTACCAAACCTTGCTGGACAGTGTCCAAGGTCGTTCACCAAACGTTGCCCTGCTGCCGATCGTGTCTTTGCCTGAGCTTGAGACGTGGATCGAAACCTGGTCATTCTCAGAAACGATTCACAGCCGCTCTTACACTCATATCATTCGTAACATCGTCAATGATCCGACTAAAGTGTTTGACGACATCATCGTTAATGACGAGATCGCCAAGCGTGCTATCAGTGTCTCTAAGTACTACGACGATCTGATTGAACTGGTCAATCTATACAACACGCTTGGTCTAGGTGTACACCATGTGCCAGAGCGTGGTGACGTAACTGTCAGCATGCACTCGCTTAAAAAAGCCCTCTACCTGACCGTTGCTTCTGTGAACGTGCTAGAGGCGATTCGTTTCTACGTCAGCTTTGCTTGTAGCTTTGCCTTTGCTGAGCGTACTTTGATGGAAGGTAACGCTAAAATCATCAAGCTAATTGCCCGCGATGAGGCTCTTCATCTAAACGGCACGCAGCACATGATGAACTTGATGGCGTTGGGTCGTGATGATCCAGAAATGGCGAAAATCGCTGAAGAATGCAAAGACGATGTGATCAATATCTTCGTCGAAGCGGCACAGCAAGAAAAAGACTGGGCTAAATACCTATTCAAAGATGGTTCAATGATTGGCCTAAACGCACAAATCCTTGGTCAATACGTTGAGTACATCACCAATGTGCGTATGCAGGCAGTTGGTCTAGAAGCCCAATTTGAGACCAAGAACAACCCAATCCCATGGATCAATGCATGGCTTGTCAGTGACAACGTACAAGTCGCCCCACAAGAAGCGGAAATCACGTCTTACCTAGTTGGGCAAATTGACAACGATCTAGATGGAGCAGATTTTGACGATTTTGGCGACCTCTAACAAAGCGCCTGAAGACCCACAAGTACACCGAGTTTTATTGGGCAAACAGCAGATTCTTGTCAGCGAAGATGAGCCTCTGCTGCCCCAGCTCGAGCGTGCGGGCGTCACCATCGAATACCAATGTCGCGAGGGGTACTGCTCCTCTTGCGCCATCAAATTACTCTGGGGCAAAGTTGAATACCCAGTGGAACCGCTAGCTTGGATACATAGCGGCGCCATGCTCGCCTGCTGTGCGATCGTCAAAAGTGATATTGAAATCGGCTTTTTTTGATTGCTCACCCTAGCCTGTTAACGGGCACCGCCCTCCTTATGATTCGCGGCATAAGCTTTCTTTGCTATTATTAGCGCCTTGTGATCCGCCACTAGAGGACATTTAATATGATTCATGCAAAACAGTACGGGGAAGGTTTACCTCCGTTAGTCGTGCTTCACGGCCTATTTGGCAATGCCGATAACTGGCATTCAATTGCTCAAAAATGGTCTGAGCATTTCACCGTGTACTGTTTAGATTTACCGAATCATGGCAAATCCTCGCGCTTAGACCCAGTCACGTTTCCAGCGATGTCTGAGGCCATCAATGCTTGGTTAGAAGAAAATAAGCTCGATAGCATTTATTTACTTGGCCACTCCATCGGCGGCAAAGTGGTGATGCAGATGGCCAGTGATTACCCTGATAAGATTAAAAAACTTGTGGTGGCAGACATCGCTCCGGTTACTTATAAACCGAGCCACACAGAGATTTTTAAAGGCTTGCGCCTCATTAATGAGCAACGCCCAAGCAGCCGTAAAGCCGCTGATGACCTATTGGCACCCTATGAAGACAACCAAGGCATTCGCCAGTTTTTATTAAAGAACCTGAAGCGTGACGGTGAAGGTCATATGATTGATTTGGGGCTTGAGGAGCTGTACCACAGCTACCCTACTCTGCTTGAGCAGCCGCCCTTACGCGAAGGCATCGAGACGGAAACCTTGTTTATCAAAGGCGAACATTCGCCCTATATCCAAGCTAAATTCCAGCAGCAAACTCTAAAGCACTTCCCCAATGCCAGCGTCAAAATGATTCCTGATACGGCGCACTGGTTGCACGCCGAGAAGCCCACTACTTTCGCCAGCTTGGTGAAACGCTTTTTACAAGGTTAACTACGATAACTAGCGGCAGGGTAAGTTCCGAGAATGCGCACGTCTTCTGAGAAAAAGCGTAACTCTGCCAACGCCGCCTGCATTTTAGGCGCGTCTAGATGCGCCTCAACATCAATGTAAAACTGCGTTGCGGTAAACTCGCCATCAAGCATATAACTCTCAAGCTTCAACATATTAATGCCATGTGTGGCAAAGCCACCCATGGCTTTATAAAGCGCCGCAGGGATATTACGCACGCGAAATAAGAAAGTCGTGATGTAGCGTTCGCCCTCAACATAATCTGGCTTATGCTGACTTTTGGCGAAGACCAAAAAGCGCGTGGTGTTTCCGTCCACATCATTGAAGTGGGACTTTAAGATCGACAGCCCATAAAGCTCTGCTGCCAAACTGGAAGAAATCACAGCAAGCCCTGACTCTTTTGACTCGGCCAGCTGTTTCGCAGCCCCCGCTGTGTCATACATGGCGACTGGGCGTGCATCAAGTGCGCGAATATTACGGTCACACTGCGCTAACGCCTGCGGATGACTGCCTATATGAGTGACTTGATCCAATGTCATACCGTCGACGCCAATCAAGCAGTGACTGACGGGCTCAAAGTGCTCTTTGACCACAAACAGCTCGGTACCTTTTAACTCGCGATAAATCTCTTCCACACGGCCTGCAGTAGAATTCTCTACTGGGATCATGGCATATGTAGCACTGCCTTCTTCCACCTTACGTAAAGCCTGACTGAAGCTAGCGCAATGGTGCATTTGCCACTCAGGAAAGCAGTGCTTGCTCGCCAAGTGAGAGTAAGCCCCTGGCTCACCTTGGTAAGCAACTACTTGATCAACAGCAGTTTGCGTGTCACAGTTTGGCATAAGATGAATTTCGTCCTTTTATACGGGTTTCAAGGCGTATAGAGCGGCGTGGCACAACACACGAAGCGTCAACAGAGCGCCATCACACCCTATGAAAAAGCTTTTTATCCTACTTGTTCGAGCCTATCAATATATACTCAGCCCTTTATTGGGTAATAACTGTCGTTACTATCCGACCTGCTCGGCTTATATGATTGAGGCAATTGAACGCTTTGGCGTATGCAAAGGCGTATGGCTGGGGTTAAAACGCTTAAGCCGATGCCACCCTTTTCATGAGGGAGGAATCGACCCAGTACCAGACAAGCACACCTGTCAGTGTGATGATCACCAAAAGCCTAGTTAAGCTGTAGGTTTAAATCACTGACCACCAACACCGCTTGCGTACGATTATTGATATTCAGCTTACGAAAAATAGCGGTAATATGGGCTTTCACAGTGGCTTCAGAGATATTGAGCTCAAAGGCAATCTGCTTGTTTAGTAGACCTTCATGCAGATAACACAAGACTTTATATTGTTGTGGCGTCAGCTCAGCAACGCGTTTTTGCATATCCAGATCGGGCTTCGGCAAATGCTCTAACTGCTGCGCAATTTGCTCCGGCAGCCAACTATCACCGTCCAAAATGGCCGAAATAGCCTCGGCATAAACTTTCGGCTCACTGGTTTTCGGAATAAAACCTAACGCCCCTGCCTCAATGACATTAGCAACGACCGTTAGCTCTTCACTGCCTGAAATAACGGCTACGGGGATGTCCGCATAATCCGAACGAATGCGTATCAATCCATATAAATCCCCACTGCCTGGCATATTCAAATCCAAAAGCAACAAATCCACATCAGGATTGGCTTTTAGGCACCCTAATGTGGATTCTAAATCGTGGGACTCTTGGATCTCTACTTCACCAAGCTGATCTCGTAGTGCGCTGACCAGCGCACTACGAAACAGAGGATGATCATCAGCGATAAGAAGTGAAATCACTAGGTTTCCTTAACATCAACATGTGGTTTTACTTATTTAACCTGTTATCGATCAAATCATCAACCACACCTGGATCTGCTAAGGTACTTGTGTCACCTAATGCATCATGCTCATTGGCCGCAATCTTGCGCAAAATACGGCGCATAATCTTGCCTGAGCGTGTTTTGGGTAAGCCCGTCGTCGCCCAATGCACCAAATCTGGCGTTGCAATTGGGCCAACTTCTTGGCGCACCATCATCTTCACGGACTTGGTCAGTTCCTCATCTGGTTCGACCCCAGAGTTAGGAATGATGTACACATAAATGCCCTGACCTTTAAGATCATGGGGATAACCCACTACTGCCGCTTCCGCAACTGCTGGGTGAGCCACCAACGCACTCTCGATTTCAGCGGTACCTAAGCGGTGACCAGACACGTTTAAGACATCGTCCATACGCCCAGTAATCCAGTAAGCGCCATCCGCATCACGGCGAGCACCGTCACCCGTAAAGTATTTACCTTCAAATGTACTAAAGTAGGTTTGCTCAAAGCGCTCATGATCACCATAGACGGTACGCGATTGACCTGGCCACGAATCAAGAATCACCAGACCACCTTCAACCTCTTTGCCCGTCTCTTCGATCAGATTACCTTCTGCATCGACCAGTGCTGGCTGCACGCCATACAAAGGACTCGTACACGAGCCTGGCTTCGGATTGGTTTCGGTCACGCGTGGCGTCATCATCAGACCACCGGTCTCAGTTTGCCACCACGTATCGACAATCGGACATTTACCGTTACCGATATTTTTGTGATACCAAACCCAAGCTTCTGGGTTAATTGGCTCGCCCACACTGCCTAATACGCGCAATGAATCACGTGAACTCGTTGCGGTCGGCTCATCGCCTTTGGCCATTAAAGCTCGAATCGCAGTCGGTGCCGTGTACAGCTGGGTCACTTTGAACTTATCAACCACACGGCCAATACGACCCGAATCAGGGTACGTAGGTACGCCTTCAAACAAGACACTGGTCACACCATTCGCAAGCGGGCCATAGACCATATAACTATGGCCGGTAATCCAGCCCACATCCGCTGCGCACCAATAAACATCATCAGGTTTGATGTCGAATACCAGCTCATGGGTCAACGACGTGTAGACTAAGTAACCACCCGTGGTATGCACAACCCCTTTGGGCTTACCTGTTGAGCCAGAGGTGTAAAGAATGAACAGCGGATCTTCGGCATTCATTGGCTCAGGAGTCGCCTCAGTGCTCTGCTCAGCAGCAAGTTTTGCCCAGTCAAGATCACGACCTTCGACCCAATTCACATCCGCTTGAGTGTAACGATAGACGATGACATTTTTGACGGACGGACAAGCGTTGTTTTCAAGCGCTTTGTCGACGTTGTTTTTCAATGGAATGGCATTACCTGCACGCTTACCTTGATCAGCGGTTAGCACTACCTTCACACCACAGTCATTGAGGCGGTCAGCAATCGCTGAAGCAGAGAAACCACCAAAGATAACGCTGTGAATCGCACCGATGCGCGCACAAGCCAGCATAGCGTATGTAGCTTGCGGGATCATTGGCATGTAGATCGCGACACGATCGCCTTTTTCTACACCTTGAGCTCGAAGTAGGTTCGCCAAGCGACCAACTTCGTCGTGCAATTGCTGGTAGGTCACCACACCGTCTTCGCCTTCCGTATCGCCTTCAACATAAAAGGCCACTTGATCGGCTTTGGCTGGAAGATGGCGGTCGATACAGTTGTAAGCGGCGTTTAGTTCACCGTCTTCGAACCATTTAATGCTGACATTACCACGGGCAAAACTGGTGTTTTTAACTTTAGTATAAGGCTTAGACCATTCTAGGCGCTGACCTTCTTTGCGCCAGAAAGCCTCGGGATCGGAGATCGATTCTTGGTAACGTTGCTCGAATTCAGCTTGACTGACATTAGCATTGGAATAAGTGTAATCCATCTGCTCGGTGTAGGATGTCTGTGACATGAGAAGTGCTCCATTGTTATTTTTTATTAGGATGCTGAAAACTACTATATAGACTGAATATGGTCAGGCTATGCCACTTTAGTCTAACCCTCAATAGGCGCCCTCAAAGTGACCGGCATAGACAAAGAAAGGTAAGCGCGCTTCGACTTTTTCTTGCGGCGCGTGCCATGCTTGTTCAACAGCGATCTCGGCTTGCTTGAGCTGCTCATCACCATGCTTCTCAACCATAATTTGAGCCGCGGACCAAGAGCGCATAAAAGCAAAGGCTTGAGACATGGTCCAATGGCATTTTAATTCAAAGCTTGGCGTTTCAATCTGAGCAAACGGAAATTCAATGCTCTGGTACTGGCAGCGCAATAGCGAGGTTTGCTCGGGCCAGTAAGGTTGTAACACCGGTAAAATACTTTCTTTTACAACACTGCCAATACTGTGGTCGAACTCAACCCAGTTATACCCCCAAATAAAAACCTTACCATTAGGTTTTAAGACGCGCTTCACTTCTTGCCAAAAGCCTTCAAGATCAAACCAATGCAGCGCGTGCGCCACACATACTGCGTCAAAATAGTTATCTGGGTAATTGGTCTGCTCCGCCGGCTGGACGCTGTAGTTTACATGGCGGTGCGGTGTGGCTCTGGCAATTTGCGCTTCAGAAATATCGGAAGCATCCACATGATTAAAGTAGGCAGCTAAATCGATAGAGGCTTGTCCGGTGCCACAGGCGCAATCCCAAACACGATCTGTATGCGTGACCTGCTTGCTCAGCCAATAATACAATTCAGCAGGATAAGTGGGCCGCACACGTGAATAATTGGCGGCGCTTGAAGGATCAAAAATACGCATACATCTTCCGTAGATTGTGTTGTTTTAGTAACAGTATCTACCTTATCACACCATATGTTAAAAGGATTTCCTGTGCACATTGTATGCCTTTGCCCCATTCGGCTTGCATACCCGCTTGGCGTGCCGCCTCAACGTTGATTTGATTATCATCGATAAACAAGATCTCATTGGGCGCGACGCCTAGCTTAGCAATCACATGCTCGAACAAAGATAGCTCAGGTTTCACCAACCCCACTTGATGGGAAGCAAAATACTGGTGAAATAATCCTGCTAAGCCCATGTCATCTAAAATGCGTGCCCAGTGTGCATCATTGGTATTGGACAATACCGCACGATGATAATGTGCAGGGATACGTTGCACCAGCTCGATGGCGCCGTCATACAAGCCTTGCGGCCAAGCAATGAACGCTTGTTTAAGTGCTTCCCGATCAGCCTCTAACGATAGCTCAGCAAGCAGGCGATCAATAAAACTATCAAGCGAGATTTGCCCGGCGTCAAAGGCTTTGACCGACGGTGACGCCAGCCAGTGCTCCCAGAGCTCGGCTTCACTTACTCCTTGCAGTGGAAAAATACGCGTAAAACGCTCTTTTGGCCCAAGATCAACCAACACATGACCAAGATCGAATAGAACCACTTTAATTGTCTGCAAAATACTTTTCCTTATGTTGCAGTGGAAGCTGAATCACGCTCACGGGCTAGTGCACCACTTACTCAACGACAAAGCCCATAAAAAGCTAGAATTTTGGTGACTGACACATTATTGTCTAAAGATTGACTAAAGATTTAACAAATGTAGCCGTCATCAAGCTATGAGTTAATCAAAACAGGGACTTATTATGAATAAATTGACCTACCTAGTTGCTGCGACCGCCTTGATTCCGATGTCGTTAAGTCACGCAGCCGAAACCGCTACCGGAACAGCCACTGTAATGGTGCAAAACACTTTTACCTTTGGTCAAGATTCGGGCATCGATTTTGGCACCATTCGCGCTCAAATAGGCAGTGCTGATGGCACGAACGTTAACGTCATGACGATGACGCTACCTGCCGATGGTAGCAACCCGACCGTTGCTGAGAGTGTCTCTGGTGATAGTTCTCGATTATCCACCTTAAACATTATCACCCCTGGGACGCCGGGGGTTTTCAGTGTATCAGGTGCAGCACCTAATACAGCACTGACGATCACACTGCCAGCCAGTCCATTTACACTTAACAGCAGCGGTGGCGGTGCCGGCCCAACATTTGAGGGAGCGATTACCGAAGCCTACATCACCAGTGGTACCTTTGCGAATCAGCTTTATGATGGCACCACAACCTTTTTAACGACCGATGCTACAGGTAGCGCCACCTTCCGAGTCGGTGGTACTTTGTCAACAGACAGCACAGGCAATGCCACTAACTACCAAGACGTTGCCTACAATGGTCAATATAGCATAACTGTTGCCTACTAAGAGTTTACGTGACAAGGAAGGAAGCCTTAATGCCATGTCGTCCGCTCCAAGCGCTGCTGCTTTTTTTCTGTGCAAACGTCTGCCTTGCCGACATTACAGAAATCGAGCCCTTGGCGTTTGGACGGATTGCTATCATTGATAATGACAGCCCTGAATACATCAGTATTAGTCATGTCGGCGTGGTTTCTACGTCTGGCTCAATACTGGTTATTGAGCGTCCTGAAGTGGGTGAGTTCTTGTTTTCGAATTTGCCTGCTTATCAGCGCCTAAACCTTTCAGCACGCCCTACCCAAGCCACATCAAGCAGTGTGCAATATTCCAGTGAGCAGTTTCGTCTTACGGCAATTGATCTACCTTCAGCCATCGACACTGACGGCAACGGTGAAGCCAGAATACAAGTGGGCGGCACCCTTAGCACCTCAGGCTCTGGCAGCACACGCTACATCGATACCCAATATCGCATTCGCTATCAAATCACCATCGATTACTAATTATTATGTTGCTATTTTCCCGCTGTACCCGACTCTGTGCATTGTTAGCACTCCTGCTATTGAGCTTAAACAGCTATGCAGACCTACTGATTTCACCGGTTAGAGTGGTGCTGGATGAGCGCGATCGATCTGCATCCGTCACCCTTATCAACTCAGGCCAAGAGACACGCAGCTATCGCGTTAGTTGGAGTAAAAAAATCGCCTTACCTCAAGGCGGCTACCGTGATCTAACGCCCGAAGAAGATGCCCAATACGCGGGCCTTGAGCGAATGGTGCGCATCAGTCCCAAGCAAGTAACACTGGCGCCTAAGCAACGCCAGACAATTAAGCTATTAGTGCGCAACCCTGGTAACCTAGCCGAAGGCGAATACCGCTCGCACTTAACCTTCACGGCGCTACCGGCACAAGAGCGCCAACAAAACGCACCCGCTGCCTTTAACATCAATGTGCTGATGAACTACACCATGCCAGTGCTGTATCGCAAGGGTACCGTGCGCGTTGCACCGAGCATCGAAAACTTATCCTTGGTTACCAAACAAGAATTAGGTAAGACCTTCATCAAAGTCGATCTGGCTCATCAAGATCGTTACAGCACCTCGGGTCGTTTAATTGCCTACTGGACCCCTGAAGGTGGCGAGCAACGCCAAGTGGCGCTAATCAATGGCTACAACTTCTATCCTGAGCTGCGCACAGCACAAGTGCATTTAGCTTGGCCCGACTTTGCCTTAGAGCCTGGCTTACTTGAAGTGCGTTACGAAGGACAGAATGAGTTTAGAAACTATCTGCTCGCACGCCAGCAACTGCTCATCACCAACGACATGATTCGTTCTCTAAGATGACAATAATGCGCGCCGTGGCGTACGGGCTATTACTATGTGTTGCCTCAAACAGTTTTGCTAGCGATGCTTTGCAAAGGCTGAAAGCACGCTATCGCGCCATCGAGCAAGGGCAAACCGAACTTCCCTCCTTAACGCAGCCCCCAGCGACAGCACTTAATGTCGCTGACACACCAGAGGTCTCGACCGTCGGTATCATTCCAACGGGTGAGGAGCTTATTTTTTCGGTGCAACTAGAAGAATATGCCCTTGGCGATGTGCTGGGCGTTAAAACAGACGCTGGGGCCGCATTTAGTTTATTAGATATCGCCAGTGCATTAGATTTTCCCCTTTCAGTCGGCGAGGCACCAGTTTTAGCTCAAGGTTGGATACGCAGTCCTGATACGCCATTTGTCTTGCGCCAGCAAGGTCAAAACTTCAGCGTCACTGTGGGTGACGACACAACAACAATCGATGATGGCACGCTCATCGATATTGACGAGCTTTATGTCACCAGCGCGGCTCTTGAGCGCTGGTTCGATATTTCTATGGCACTCGATTTTCAAACCTTAACACTCAGCGTCGACAGTGAAGACCCTTTGCCTTTACAGGAAAAAATCGCCCGACAGCAGCGCGCCGACAACATCAGCCCACTATCGAACATTGCGCAGCATCCATTAGACTCTGCCACCTACAGCCCGTTATCCAAACCCGTGGTCGACCTACAAGCAAGCACCACTTACACAGAAACTGGCGGAAGCAACAGCAATCTGTCTATTTTGGGCAGTAACGATTTGGCGTACTTCAACACACGCTACTATGCAAACAGCAACTCTGAGCTCGGGCTGACTGACGCCACATTACAAGCCAGTCGGATCAGCCCAGAAGCCAATTTACTCGGCCCGCTTAATGCTAGCATTATTGAATTTGGTGACATTCGTCCGACGCGAGTGAACTCCAACGCCCCCACCCGTGACAGTGTGGGCCTGCGCATTAGTAACGAGCGCTTTGGTCGCCAAGCTGATTCTACGGTCGATTTAACGGGCGAGATTCAGCCTGGTTGGGACATCGAGATCTACCGTAATAATCTACTCATAGACAGCCAAACCAATATCGGTGGTGGTGAATATCGCTTTGATAATGTACCACTCACCTTTGGCGCCAACACTATAGAACTCGTGTTTTACGGGCCACAAGGTCAAGTCGAACGCCAAACTCAGAGTTATTATATTGATGGCACCGGCCAAAAAGCAGGCGATTTTGAGTACGATGTCAGCGTGTTTGAAGACAATACCAAACTGTTTGAAGATAACTTCAACAGCCAGCGTCTTCGTCAGTCCTACGGCACCACGGTAAGTGGTTTTGCACGCTACGCACTGAGCGATTGGTTTAGCGTCAATGCTGGCCAAACACAACACCTAGACGATCAGTACGAAGCATTTGATCGTCAGGCTTTTGGTACGTCGACATCTCTTTTTGGCAATGCTTTATTTACCACCGACTACGTACTTTTTCCTGACGACTCGACGCTTACAGAGTACGCTCTATCAACACGTTTATTTGATCAAGCGGTACGCTACTCGCTCAATCAAGCCGATACCTGGAATGAGCAAAATCAACAAACACAAGAACGCGAATTGGAAGAGTTAAGCGTCTCGGGAATGGTGCGCGATCTTAATCTTTCATACCAACAAGATATCCGCCGACTGGAGGTGGATGGTGATGAGTCGTTTAATTATCGTAACCAACTGGCCACCGGCGTCGGATCGTATTATGTCAGCCACCAATTTGATTGGTACACCGATGACCGCCCTAACGTCGGACAAATACAGCTACAACGCTATCTTGATAATTATTTCGCACGGCTTGGCTTTAGCTACCGCACTGACCCAGACTGGTCAGCCAATGGCATTTTTGCTGAGGTAAGTGGTTCACCCTATCCTGATGTGCAAACACGGGTGACGCTCTCCCGTAACATTTACGACAACATCAACAGTATTGGCCTGACCAACAGTTGGCGCCCAAATGAATTCACTCTGACCTCTAATATCGCCTATAACGACATCCTTGGCTGGAGTACCCGTCTATCTGGGCAAGTGAGTATTGGTCAAACTGACAGCAGCTTATTTGTCTCCAATCGCTCGCTGGTGGGCCAAGGGTCGGTGGCGGTTCTGGTGTATTGGGATCGCAATGATAATGGCGTGTTTGATGCCAGTGATGAGCCGCTGCCGAATATTAAGGTGACCAGTCGCCAAAGTTTTCGTAAAACCACCAGCAACGATCAAGGCATCGCTTTGCTAAAGGCGCTTCCCAATTATCAGCAAACCGATATAGAAATTGATCCAAACTCGGTCGACGATCCATTTTTAATGCCTCGTAGCGCCGGTCTCTCTGTGATTCCAAGATCAGGCACGGTCCAACAAGTCGAGTTACCTATGGTGACGTCCTATGAGGTCGAAGGAACCTTGCATGAACTGTCATCAGATAAACCTGCGCGCACCCTATCTTATGCGCCAGTACAATTGATCGATGCTAATGGCAAGATTGTCGATGAAGTGATGACCGAGTTTGACGGTTACTACCTGTTTGCCCCAGTACCACCGCGACGCTACCAAGTTCGCGTGGCCCCAGAGTATATTCAAAACCGTGGCTATTTAGCGCAGACCGGACGCAATATTAATCTTGACGGACGGGACGATAACATCGTTGCTGGACTGGATTTATATCTACGAAAAGCACTAGATCGACAAGGCTACAGCGCGCAAATTAAAACTTTCCAATCCCTTAATACGCTGCGCAGCTATTGGAGCATCTTAAAAGCGCGCCATCCTGTACTCGCTGAGCAACGCTACTATCATGTCCGCTCTGAACAAGGTTACACCCTATACATTGGCTTTACTGACAGTCCCGACGCTATAGAACCTATCTGTGACGCACTGGCCAAGCTTAGCTGCGAAGTGACGCAGATGGCACGACGCTAGCTTAGTTAGCCAAATTATTTACCGCGTTAGCAAAGGCTCGCCTTGGTACTGAGTCACCAAGCACTCTTCCTGCATCTGCTTAAGCATGTTGCAGAAATTATTGGCGACTGGTTTTTCAACAAATGGCCCCACGATAAGCTTATGGTACTGCTTACCTTTGATGCTGGTTTGATAGACGCGTGGCGCCACTTCAGCAAACTCTTCAGCGTAACGACCACTGATGGTTTGCCAACCCGTTAGTGCCTGTTCTTTATTGGCATAAGCAGCCAGCTGCACACCAAAGTAATTTGGTTCGGCAGACTTAGGGGTGTCAGTTTTGCGCGCAGCAGTCGGCGCCGGGGTGGCTGTCGTAGTGCGAGGTGGCTCGTAAAACTGCGCTCGTCCAACATTTTCTAAAGACTCATCGGTCACCTCTTGCGTCGTAGGCGCTTCTGTCTTATCTAAGTCAGCCAAAGCGGCACTCGGCTGAATCGCACCAGCCTCAGACTGTGCTAGGTCAGAGTCAGGCGTTAGCTCTTGGGTGATCTCATCGCTCGATTCTGGCACCGTATCCAACGCTTCAACTAACAACTTTAAATCGGACTCCAATGCCAATACACGCTGCAACTGAGGCTTCATGGCTTGCCATTCCTGCTGTTGCTGCTCAAGCTGCGCTTGTAACTGCGCATTGCTCGGCTCTTGGTCTTGTTGCGAAAACACCGAACAACCGGACAGTAACAAACTGCCAGTTACCATCACCCACACCTTATGTTTCATACATCCACCTCCATTGCTATACGCATATTACGACAACCATACCGCGTTTGTCCCCCAAATCACGACTGCGTAACGTAAGCCTTTCCCGATCATGACCCAAACTGCACAATTCATCAGCTTTAACCGAGCTACACCCGCCGCTAAACACAAGCCATCACCTATCGCCGGTAGCCAGCTTAATAACAGAATCGGCTGACCATAGCGTGTAAACAAAACATGTACTCTCTCCAGCTGCGTGCTAGATAGCGGGAACCAGCGACGATCTTTATACGCCAAAAAGTAACGCCCTAACAGCCAATTGGTTAGGCCTCCTAAGGTATTACCTAACGTCGCCCACCACCAAGACCCCAAGGCAGCCTCGGGGTGTTGCGTCACCACCGCTAATAACACCACTTCTGAACCGAGCGGTAATAAGGTAGCCGCCAAAAATGATACGACAAATAGACCCAACCACTGCCACCCAAGTGACGCCGTTAATAAGGATTCAAGCATGCTCTACCTGATACAAAAAAGGGTTAAAACAAATCCCACTAATACTGCTCGTAACCTGAGCACAAATCATGATACTAATTATTGATAGGCACATGAAAAGTTAACATTGGCCTGTCATGCTCTATGAGAACACGATCATACTTTTGTTGATTAAGGTCTTAAAATTGCATGAGCCAAAGTGCTCTCACTCATAAAAGGGATCTTTTATATGTCGTTTGATAAAGCAACCGAGCTTGAAACCCTGTATCGCCATATTGATAAAGTTATCTTATCACGCCAACACCCTGTGACAGGACTCTTTCCCGCGAGCACGAGTGTCAATAACCACGGGGATTACACCGATGCATGGGTGCGTGATAATGTGTACTCCATTCAGGCAGTATGGGCACTTTCACTTGCTTACAAACGTGCCTCAAATCCCAATAAACGTGCTCACGAGTTAGAGTACGCTTGCATCAAAATGATGCGTGGCCTCTTGTTTGCCATGATGCGTCAATCCCATAAAGTGGAAGCGTTTAAAGACACGCTCGACCCCAAAGATGCCTTACACGCGAAATACGATACTAAGACTGGTCTTGAAGTCGTGGCAGACGATGCTTGGGGACACTTACAAATCGACGCCACAAGCTTCTACTTACTGACCTTGGCGCAGATGACCAAATCTGGCAGCGCCATTATTTACTCAGAGGATGAGCTGAACTTCATCCAAAATCTGGTTTACTACATCTCACGTACCTACCGTACCCCAGACTTTGGCATTTGGGAGCGAGGCAATAAGGTCAACAACGGTAAAGCCGAAATCAATGCCAGCTCCGTGGGCATGGCGAAAGCAGCGCTAGAAGCGTTAGACGGCCTCAATTTATTTGGCGAAAATGGCCCTGAATGGGCAGTCATTCATTCCTTTGCTGATGCCGTGGCTCGTGCTGGTTCAGTGCTAGAGTCATTGTTGCCTAAAGAATCACGCTCTAAAGAAGTCGATGGTGCTTTGCTCAGTATCATCAGTTTTCCAGCCTTTGCGGTCAATGATGAAACACTGAAACGCCGTACGCGCCAAGAGATTTTAGACAAGCTGGGCGGCAATTATGGCTGCAAACGCTTTCTTCTTGATGGCCACCAAACAGTGATAGAAGACCATAGCCGTATCTATTACGAACACGATGAGCTGATTAACTTTGAGCACATTGAATCCGAGTGGCCGCTCTTTTTTACTTACTTGTACATTGATCGCCTATTTGCCCGCGACTGGGAAAGCGCTAACTACTATCGCTACCAACTAGAAAGCTTAATGGTTGAACAAGATGGAGAAATGTTACTGCCTGAGCTGTACTACGTACCAGAAGAAAACATCTTAGAAGAAAAAGCCAATCCAGGTAGCCAGCCGCGCAAACCCAATGACAACCTGCCTCTGGTCTGGGCGCAAAGCCTCTATCTTGTCGGTAAAATGCTGGATGATGAACTGATCACCACCGCAGATCTGGACCCTTTAGGACTGCATCGCAAGCAGCACTCACGCAAAAGCGTGAATATTTCCATGGTGGTACTGGCGAAAAACAAAAAGATTAAGCAACAACTGATCGACGCCGGCTGTTTGTGTCAGACCATTGATGAGATCGATCCCATTCGAGTCATCAGCTCAGAGCAATTGATCGAACTCTATGGTCACGTCGGAGCCAGTCAAGCACTAGGTTTGAGTGGCCGACCGACGCGCGCACTCAACAGCTTGGCCGTGGCTCAACCTTTTGTGATTAACGAACAACCTTGTCTGTGCTTAGGCTGGTTTCAAAACGAAGATCGCAATTACCGTAAAGCCGATCCAGCCTTGTTTGAGCAGCATATTCGTAATGAACTGGCGATACTGTCGCAATATTGGTACTACCCTGCCAACGCTGTCTTTACCGTACTGATCGATGAAGCACTGGCGGAAATGGAAGGCGCATCCGAGCTGTTCGAATTTATTCGTCGCCTGCAAAAGCGAGAGTTCAATGAGTTTCGCGTGTTACCGCAATCCGCTAAAAACGCCTTTAAATCTGGCAGTCGACGCTTGATGCGCTTTGATATCTCACACGAGCACACCTTAGGCGCGCAACTGCCAGTGTATGAGTCGCCTTGGCCATTGGCGAAAACCCCGGATGCTACCGGTGTTGACTACCCTAACTGGGAAACCTCCGCCTTGGTTGCCTACTTAGCCACCCAACCTTCACTGATGGATGCGACCGATATCCTCGTTGAACTTGGCAAGCGCGATGCATTAGAAGAAACACTGATCAGTCCCGATAACCTGACGGTCAGCGTTCGCAACGTGTTGGATTCTGTGTATACCAATGCCTTGATCCACCGTCACTGGCTCAGTGTGCGTCAGCTGTTTGCTATCCTGAGTAAGCCCACCACGGATATGGCAACACATATCGCCGAAATTACTGTGCGCCAGCGCGTACTGGTCATCGGCGAACCCAAAGCAGAACAAGTCACCATCTCGACCCCCTTGCATCACGATGAGATCTACAACCTATTCCAAAAGTGCTCTGGCTCTGCTTTGGCGCAAGTGGTTAACCACGAATTGCTGGCCATCACTGGCTCATTGCTGAAAATTCACCCAGAGTACTTCGCTGGCGTGCGTACCATCCGCTTGCATAACTTAAGCCTATTGTGTGCTTACAAGTCACTTGAGTGCGATGATCCAGAAGACTGCGACCCGATCGCGGTATTAGCCCAACAATCTCCCATGGCGCTCTATCAAACCTTGCGCGCGGTGCTGATTGAAAAACACAAAGAGTTTACCCACGTGGTGGCCAGCGTTCGCTATCATAAAAAACTTGAAGGCGAAGGCAGCCGTAACCGCGACATTGATTGGTTCGAATGGCGCACTGGGCAAGGCCTCATCACTAAGCTGCCAGAAGAGATGCTGCAGCAACTTTGGAACAGCTTAAACCAAACCGACCGTATCGTATTTGGCGATCCGCAAAGTAATACTATTTTGCAAAGTAAACCGACCCTAAACTCAATGACCCCTGGCGAAGATACCTTCGCCTTGTTAATCGAGTCATTGACCAGCGACATCGCCCCCAGCTGGTATAAATGCATGATTTTTGAAGCTCTGTACGCCTTCATTCAATTTTGCCAGCAACATCCGACAGGCAGTTTCATCGAAGAGGTGAATTTACCGGTTTTGGTTTCCAAAGCCGCCCTAGATCATGTAAAACAGTACAACAGTGATCACCCTGAGATCGAAAATGTCGACATGGCGTTAGACGAATTCGCGCAACTGACACCAAACAAAGTGAACCACTATTTGGGCTGGGCAGTGACGAAATTACACAGCCAACAGCGCCACACAATGAAACATCCTAATCGGTTGGAGAAGTAAATGGACCTTCTGAACGACGTGATCAACGCTCGCTGTTCCGACCCCTTTAGTTGCCTTGGACTGAAGCCTAACACCAGTGGTGGCTTTACCCTGACAGCTTGGCGTCCGAACGCAACGCGGATCGAAGTACTCGACATCACCACGGACCAGCATATTGGTGTCATGACACCTCATGAGCCAGATGGGCTCTTTACCCTGCCATGGCCCGATACCGTACCAACCGGTTATTACAAGCTAAAAGTGCATTATGGCGATGATGTCTTCACCATTGTCGATGCTTATCAGTTTTCGGAGGCGACCTTCTCCGATGAGGCGCACCACAGTGCCACCTTGTATAAAAAAGAAGGTGCCTTACCACGCCGCGTGCAAATCAACGACGACCTCGCCATTGACGGTACCCGCTTCGGGGTTTATGCCCCTGCGGCACGCTCGGTCTCCATCATCGGTGACTTTAATGGCTGGGATGGTCGTTTACACCCGATGTCGAGTAATGGTGATGGTGTTTGGCGACTTTTTATTCCTGATGTGGGACCAGGCGCGCGCTATAAAATTGAGCTACGCGCCGCCAATGGCGAGCTGCTACCACATCGCACCGACCCGTTTGCTAAACGCATCGAGCAGTTTCCCTCGTTTGCCAGCGTAGTTTGCGCACAAGACACATACACTTGGCAAGATAAAGCCTGGACCGAGCGCGATGTTGTTGATGTATACGAACATCCAATGAGCATCTATGAGGTGCACTTAGGCTCTTGGCGTAAACACTTAGACGGTCGCTCACTTAGCTATACCGAGCTTAAAGAGCAACTGGTGCCTTACGTGGTCGAGATGGGCTACACCCATATTGAACTCTTGCCCGTGATGGAATACCCATTTGATGGCTCTTGGGGTTACCAACCAATTGGTCTGTATGCTCCGACCTCGCGCTTTGGCACCGCAGATGAATTCCGTGCGCTTGTAGATGCGTTTCACCAAGCCGGCATTGGCGTCATCATGGATTGGGTGCCCGCTCACTTCCCAACCGACAGTCATGGCCTTGCTGACTTTGATGGCAGCAAACAATACGAATATTCCGATCCTAAAAAGGGTTGGCACACCGAATGGAACTCACTGATTTACGACTTTGGCAAAGAGCACGTAGTCGACTATTTGATCAGTAATGCCAATTATTGGTTATCAGAGTTCCATATCGACGGTCTGCGCGTCGATGCGGTGGCGTCAATGCTGTATCTTGATTACTCCCGCGAAGAAGGCGAATGGATTCCCAATGTGGATGGTGGCAATCACAACTATGAGGCCATCAGCTTTATTCGTCGCCTCAACGAAACCATCTACCTTAACCATCCGCGCTGTTTTACCGTGGCAGAAGAGTCCACAGCGTTTCCAGGCGTATCTAAGCCCACCTATATGAACGGCTTAGGCTTTGGCTTTAAGTGGAACATGGGCTGGATGAATGACTCATTAGCCTACATCAACAAAGACCCGATATACCGTCAGTACCATCAAGGTAGCTTAAGTTTTTCTATGGTGTATGCCTTTGATGAGCAGTTCATTTTACCGATCTCCCATGACGAAGTGGTTCATGGTAAAGGCTCAATGATTGCCAAAATGCCTGGCGACGCTTGGCAGAAATTCGCGAACTTACGCGCATTTACCAGCTATATGTACTTCCACCCAGGCAAAAAGCTCAACTTCATGGGCAATGAACTGGCCCAAGGCCAAGAGTGGAGCCACGAACGCTCCTTAGATTGGCATTTATTAGACGTGGACTATCATGCGGGCCAACAGCAAGTTACTAAGACCTTAAATCACTTATACCAACAGCAAGCCGCAATGCAACTGGATCACTCATATCAAGGGTTTGAGTGGATCAGCTACGATGATGCGAGCAACTCAACGTTAGCCTTTGTACGTAAAGCAAAGCAATCAGAGGAGCACCTTGTGGTACTGGTGAACTTTACGCCAACGCCTCATGAGCATTACCGTATCGGCACGCCTCAGGCAGGACGCTATGAATTGCTTTTCAATTCTGACGCTGCGCAATACTGCGGCAGTGGTTATCAGGTACCAACAGAAGTCATCGCCGATGGCCCAGCAAGTCACGGCCGCGAGCAAAGTATTGGCGTGCCTCTGCCGCCCTTAAGTGTGATTGCATTGAAATGGTGCCCCCAGTCATAAAGGAAAAAAGCATGACCCGACATTGGCAAATCGAATTAGGTTCCCCCTTGCCCTTAGGCGCGACACCGACCGCCAATGGGGTCAACTTTGCGGTGTTTTCTGAACATGCTAGCCAACTCTATCTATGTCTGTTTAATGAACAAGGGGATGAAATAGCCCACCTTCCCTTCGAGCATAAGCAGCGCGGTATCTGGCACATGGAAGTACTGGACGTGCATGAAGGGCAGCATTATGGTCTGCGCGCTGACGGTCCATTTGAGCCCGCCGCCATGCATGTGTTTAATCCGCACAAGTTACTGATCGACCCATACGCCAAGGCTCTCAGCGGCCGCCTGACATTTCACCCCGAACACATCAGTGTCAGTGGCGAGGGGCAAATGGATCAGCATGATTCGGCCGCTTCCATCCCCAAAGCCATCGTGCGTCAAATACCGGCGGCTGACAGAGCCCATAAGCCCAATATAGAGCGCGAGCAACGCTGCTTGTACGAAATGCACATCAAAGGGTTCAGTCAACATCTAGACATTGACCCAGCTTTACAAGGCACCTATTTAGGCGCTTGCAGTGAGCCAGCGCTTGAGCATCTTAAAGCACTTGGTATCAGCACCATTCAGATCATGCCCTGCTTTGCCTTTGCCGACGAGCCACACCTGCAAGACAAAGGCCTCAATAATTACTGGGGCTACAACCCGATTAATTTCTTTACCCCGGATGATCGCTATGCCCAGCAAGATGCGGTCAGTGAATGCCAAACCATGATCGCCACGTTTCATGAAGCAGGCTTTGAAGTCATACTTGATGTGGTTTACAACCACACAGCAGAAGGTGAGATCGGCCAAGGCACCAGTTGCTATCGCGGCCTAGATAATGCGATCTATTACCGCCACCAAGACGGTCAGTATTTAAACTACACAGGCTGTGGCAACTGCGTAAATACCTATCATCCAGCCACCGTGCGGCTCGTCTGTGACAGCATGCGCTACTGGGTCGAAAGCATGGGCGTAGATGGCTTTCGCTTTGATTTAGGCGTTGATTTGGGGCGTGAGCAACACGACTTTTCGCCCACCTCTCCGTTGCTACAAGCCATCTTACAAGACCCCATTTTGAGCCAAACGACCTTAGTGATGGAACCTTGGGATATTGGCCCAGATGGCTATCAAGTGGGCCATTTCCCACGTGGCTTTTTAGAATGTAACGATAAATATCGCGACAGCATTAGACGTTTTTGGCGTGGCGATTCTGACGTGGTGCCGGAGTTTGCTACCCGTATTATGGGCTCACGCGATGTGTTTCATAAAGGCCACAAGTGCGCTCTACACTCGGTCAACTTCATTACTTACCACGATGGCTATACCTTGCAAGATTTGGTGTCGTACCACCGTCGTCATAACCTAGCCAACAAAGAGCACAACCGCGACGGGCACGGTGACAACATTAGCCAAAACTTCGGCGCTGAAGGCCCAAGTGATGATCCGCGTATCCAAGCCGCGCGCTTAAATCAGCAAAACTGCTTCTTGGCGACACTATTGCTAAGCCAAGGAACGCCTCACCTGTTAGGCGGAGATGAGCTGTGTCACAGCCAAAATGGCAATAACAATGCCTATTGCCAAGACAACGATCTTACTTGGCTGGCTTGGCAGCAAGTACCTGAGTCTGCCAAGACCTTGCAAACAACGATTAGTAATTTGCTCAGTTTACGCCAGCAGCATCCTATTTTGGCCGAAGCGCTGCTGCCAGATGATCCGCTCTATGCCCACAAACAAAGCGATCAAGTCGACTGGTTTAATGAAGATGGGCAACCCATGTCGCAACAAGATTGGGATAATCCCGAGCAAGACTTTCTGTCTTTAACGCTGCGGCGGGGTGAGCAAAATACTTGCCTATGGCTAATTTTTTACCGCGAGGATCTACCGCTTACCGTAACCGTGCCAGCGCAGCATCAGTTTAAAGAAGTCTTATTTGCCAGCGGTGCGTATCAGCGTGAAGCGAACAATTTATCAATCGATACTCGCTCCGTTCTGCTAATTGAGTTAGAGTCGTAGTATTATAATTAATCAAATCAGTTAACCCGATCCGTCGAATGGAGAGCTCAGCCTTTGAGCTTTCCTGCCCCAACGACTAAGCAACAACATAAAAAACGATCGGCAGTAAGGAATAAAACGTGGCAGATATCAGTGTGCCAGATTTTCAAAACCTCGCTAAAAAAGGCGAGGATAAGAAAGAATCGGTAGCAAATAAACGGGTTTTAATTGTCGAAGATATTGGCGAAATGCGCATTATGCTGAAATCGCTAATGAGCAGTTTAGGTTATGCCAAAATCGATATCGAGCCATCCGGCCAAGCAGCACTTAAGCGAATTCTTGACGGGCGCTATGACATCGTATTATCTGACTACAATTTAGGTGGCAGTGTGGATGGCCAGCAGCTTTTGGAAGTCACGCGCAAAACCTATGCGCTAGACCATTCGACTATTTTCATGATGATTACCGCTGATACCGCCTATGAGGCAGTAGTCAGCGTGCTTGAATACCAACCCGACAGCTACTTGGTCAAACCCTTCCCGCCCGAAGCCTTTATGCGTCGTTTGGGCCGCGTGATCCAGCAGAAAAAAGCCTTTAATAAACTCAATAAAGCACGCATAAACGAAGATTGGCCGGCAGTTATCGAAGAGGCTAAGGCCATCATGGCCAAACACAAGCCTTACGCGAATTTGTGTTTGAAGTCGATCGGTGAGTCTTTGCACGCGCAAGGCAGCTTTAAAGAAGCCAAAACGCACTACATGCTGATCACGCAAAAGCATAAAAACTTGGCTTGGGCCTACTATGGCATCGCCCAATGTGAAATGTCGCTGGGGCAATACGCCGGCGCCGCCAAAAATCTTGAGACAACCATTAGCCTTAGTCGCCACTTTTTATCCGCCTACGATTTACTGGCCGATGCACAAGAACAGATGGGGAACTTAGAACAAGCGCAGCAAGCATTACGCTCGGTGCTTGAAGTGTCACCACGCTCAGCAGAGCGCAGCAAACGCCTAGGCGATATCAGCGCCAAACTCAAAGACTGGGCCTCAGCAGAACAAGCCTACGCACGCGTGATTCGCTTAAGCCGCGATACCGTCGATGAAACCGTTGATATGTATTATGATCATCTACAAGCCATCACTAATTTGATCGCCTCAGAAGGTGAAAACAGTAAACTGCTTAACGATAAATTCAAACGCTCACTGACACGTTTACGCATTATCGGCAAAGCTAGCCCTGTTGCTGTTACCAACTCCTTCCGAATCGAAGTACAGCAATACGTGACGCGCAATCATATTGGCGAAGCTATTAAAAGCTGGACTAACTGGAATCGGTTAATCAAAGACGGCAAAGCTTCCCCCTTAACCGAAGCGCAAGAATACACCCTTAAAAAACGTTTGGGGCTAGTGTAGCCCCGACCGCCCTAAATCGAGTACCTCATGCAACATCCCTACAGTCAATTATCTCCAGATCTTATTATGGACGCTCTGGAGTCCATTGGCCTCTACAGCGACTACCGCCTATATCCTTTAAACAGCTACGAAAACCGTGTTTACCAAGTAGGAATCGAAGACTCAACGCCAGTGATTGCCAAGTTTTATCGCCCTGGCCGCTGGAACAAAGCGCAAATCCAAGAAGAGCACGACCTCCTGCAACGCCTAGCAGCAGACGATATTGCCGTAGCCAAACCGCTTTTAATCGAGCAGCAGTCAGTGTTTGAGCACCAAGGCTTTTACTTTAGTGTAACGCCCAAACTACCAGGTGATGCTCCTGAAGCGGGTAACCTTGATCAACTGTTTCAGTTAGGTGAACTAATCGGGGCCATGCATCATGCAAGCGCTGCAGTAGAGCTTACAGAACGCCCAACCTTAAGCCCAGTTGAGCGCATGCAACAGGCAAGTCAGCTGGTGCTACAAAGTGAGCACTTGCCGGCCTCGTTGCGTGCAGATTACGTACGACTAATTGAGCAATTAATCGTACGCAGCCAACAAACGCTGGATGCTCATCCTAAGCGTCTGCGTTGCATTCACGGCGACTGCCATCGTAGCAATGTCCTCAACCATCAAGGTCAACTCACGCTGCTGGATTTTGACGATTGTCGTATGGGGTACGCGGTACAGGATTTGTGGTTACATATCTCCGATCATGATACCAAGCGCCAGCAGCTTAGTGAGCTGATCGAAGGCTATGAAACCTACACCCCATTTGATACCCGCGAGCTCGATTTGATCGATGCGTTTATGGCCGAGCGAAGTGTCGTATATACCGCTTGGATCGCCCAACGTTGGCAAGATCCGGCCTTCCCTAAACTCTTCCCACATTTTCAAACAAAAGAGTATTGGCAACAACACATCGCCGATCTTGAGGACATTTATAAAAATTGGGGCAACTGGCGCTAATTCAGTCTTAGACGGAATAGCTACGTACTTCAATCAGGTTGTTATCAAGATCATTAAAAAACACCGCTTGGCATTGCCCTTGCGCCGTTGACTGTTTGATGGGGCCTTCTAGCACCATCACCGCATGCTTATCTAAGTGCTGGAGCAGATCGTCCATGCCCCAATCTGTAGACAAACAAAGGTGCGCCGCCCCTTCTAATGCGTGATGGCGCATCTCTTCCCCTAACAGCTGAAATTGAATAATTTGCGTGCCCGCAACGACACAATCTTGCGTCTGCTGTAACCGCGACATCTGCAATACACGCTGATAAAAGTCCAGCGCCTGAGCGCGGTTGCTGACGGTTAAAACCACACGTTCAATACCTCGAATCATGCGTTATTCCTATTTTGTCACTTCACTAATGATGCCGACTGATGTGCCCGCTCCACAGACATCGGCCGCGTCAAAAACCTCTGGAAACAGGGCTACCAAAGCAATCTCACCTGCAACAATTTTGTCTTTAAGCGGACGTGCCAATCGCTTAATGCGATACTCAAGCTGCATGGCGACACGCTTGCCCGCTACGCGCTCATGCCACACCAACGTCAAAGGCGCTTTGCCACGCAAATAACGCGCACTCTTTTTGCCCGACGAGGCATGCTCTTCAAAGCGGCGCGTAACATCAGTCGTGACACCCGTATATAGGGTGTTAAGCCCCGTTTTGATGATATAAACAGACCAATCAGACATAACCAAATTTAAGCTTTCCTATTAATCGGTAAGTGTCGCACCTCTGCTAGCGCTTTGCCAGCCTAGCAACAGCCCAACGACGACCGCAGACTGCAACTATGTCAAGATTCAGTGGTCTTTACTTTTCTTTGCATTTGAAACAGTAAACAATCTGTCATTCACCTCGGTATAATTAACTTTCTTGTACTGTAGAACTGGGTTGTTTTAATGATCGGAGCGGCTATGACACCTAGCGCCAAACTTCCACTGCTGATGCTTTGCCTTGTAGGGCTGACAGGTTGTAATCATCTGTCCGAGCGTCATGACTATCAAGCCGATGCCCAAAACCAGCTAGAGACCGAACAACAACACGTTTTTGGACGCCCCGAAGGTGACGAAAGCACGCTACATTTAGGCGATTTAATCGCTTCTGACCAGTTAGATAGGCTTATTAAACAAGCCTTAGCTGGCAACCCTAGTCTGCAGCGTACAGCGCTCTCACTGGAAGCCAGCCGTTGGAATATTCGCAGCGTGCAAGGTGAACAACTGCCTCAAGTAGACACCAGTGTCTCAGCTAACCGCGAGCAAGACAGCGATACCCGCTACAGCGCCAGCGCCAACATAAGCTGGGAGCTTGATCTATGGGCACAGCTTGCCGATCGGGAGTCCGCCGCGCTTAAAACCCTTGCTAGCGACAGTGAAACCTATCGCGCCAGTCAAGCCAGCTTAGCGGCTAATGTGATGAAAAACTGGCTTCTGCTGATTGCAAACCAGCGCGCGATTGACATCGAGCGACAGCGCTTAGCGCTACTTGAAACCAATGAAAAACTGATTATCCAGCGCTTTCGCAACGGTCTAGGCACGCTAGAAAACCTCGATCAAGCCGAAACCTCCACATCGCAATCAAGAGCCTCATTAGCCGAGTACCAAGAAAATCTCGCCAGTAACTATCGCGCCCTGAAATTACTACTCGGCAGCAATCAAGACTTTAACGTGCCGCCAGCCACTGATTATCCTGAGATCATCATGCCTTTAACCGATCTGCCCAACCAATCTTTAGCCCTGCGCCCGGATTTACGGGCCGCTTACCTTGCTATCGAAGCTGCCGATTACAACGCCGCGGTGGCTTACAAAGACATGCTGCCATCGCTGAGTTTAAGCGCTAGCTTATCAGACAGCGCTAGCACTTTACGCGACGCGTTATTTGTTTCTCCTGTGTGGTCTTTATTAGGTCAACTCAGTGCACCGATCTTTCAAGGCAATCGTCTAAAAGCCGCCAGCGAAGTCGCAAAAATCGAGGTAGCTCAAGCCTATCAAGACTATCGTGAAACGCTCTTAACCGCCGTCAACGAAGTGGAAAACGCCATCGGGCAAGAGCGCGTACTCGCGACCCGCCGCGCCCATATCGCCGATGCGCTGGACAATGCTGAAAGCAACCGTCAGCTGTACGAGCGTCGCTATCGCTCAGGCTTAGTCGAATTAAGGGATCTGCTTGATGCTCAGCAGTCAGTGTTTGACCTGCAAGCAGAATTAGACGATTTACACTATCAACAACTGACCAATCGTGTCGATTTAGGGCTGGCGCTTGGCCTAGGAGTACAACAGTAATGGGACGTAAATTACCTTGGCTGGTATTTGGCTTAGCCGTTGCCTTGTTTATTGGCGTCTATGCCTATATTCAATACGCCATCAGCCAAAACCAAGCGCAATTCAGTCGTAGCAGACCCGCTGCCCCCGAAACCGCACTGGATGTTACTGTGGTCAATGTTACACCGTCTTCACATGCCGCCTCCTTGACCGCTGTCGGTCTAGCGCAGCCTAACTACAATCTAAGCTTGACCAGTCAAGTAAGTGGTGAAGTGACCACAGTGTCGCCTAACTTGGAAGCCGGCGCTCAAGTCAAACAAGGAGAAGTTCTAGCACAACTGACTAACCTTAGTTTGCTTACTGAGCTGGCCAGCGCCAAAAATGAACTCGCCGCTTCACGCCTCGCCCTTAAACAAGAACAGCGTCAAGTAGAGCAAGCCAACGCCGAATGGCAAGCTGCCGGACTTGAAGGTCAACCCGACTCCGACCTAGTGCTACGCGAGCCTCAGCTGGCTGCCGCTCAGGCCGATGTCGATGCCGCGGAGTCCGCTTTGGCGCTCGCCCAAGACAATGTTGAAAAGCTAACCATTCGCGCGCCCTTTGATGGTGTCATCGCCGCCGAAGCCATTTCGCTAGGCACTTACCTAAGCAGTGGTGCCGAAGTCGCTACCTTATATAGCTCGGATCGCGTCGAAATCGCTCTACAACTAAGCCAGCAAGATTGGCAAAAGTTACCTACCGCCCAGACCATGCTCGAGCAACATTGGCCAGCCCAAGTGCGAGCGGTGGATGGTCAGCATGTTTGGCCTGGGTATGTGAAGCAAGCCGGCCTTCATGTGGACACTGAGACAGGCTTACGCAGCCTTTATGTTGCGGTCGATAACCCCTTAGCTCAGCAACCTAGTTTATTATTAGGCAGTTACGTTCGTATCACGTTATCGGGCAAACAACTTGAGAATCTTTGGCAGCTGCCCAATTCTGCATTGAGTCAAAAAAGCCAAATTTGGTACGTCGATGCGGATAACCGTCTGGCGAATTTCGATACCACGCCCCGCTTTGTCGACCAAGAGTATGTCTATGTGGATGTGCCAGAATCACTCCAAGGGCAAGCGCAACAAGTCCTAACCCATCCTTACAATAGCTACCTGAAAGGCATGTTGGTAAATCCGGTGGAGTGGGCACAAGAATGAACTCTGAACAAGCTCGCGGCATCATCCCTTGGTTTGCCAACAACCCAGTAGCGGCCAATCTACTTCTCGTACTCGTGATTGCCCTAGGCATCATGAGCGTGGGCGATCTAAATCGTGAGGCCTTCCCAAGTTTCCCTGCCGATCGTGTATCCATTTCCGTCGACTACGACAGTGGTTCAGCGCAAGCCTCTGAAGAAGGGGTAGCCATCCCCATCGAACAGGCGCTCCAAGATGTTTTGGGCATTGATGACCTGACCACCCAATCCACGGCCAACGGAGCAAGCGCCACCATTGAAATGCAAGAAGGCTATGACATCGAAAAGCTGATGCAGGATGTCAAAGACAAACTCGACCAAGTCACCTCATTTCCAGATGAAGCCGACCCACCGGTGGTCTCTCGCTCACGCCGTGAAGAGCATGCTTTGTGGATTCAATTGTATGGCGACGCCGATCGACGCACCCTACAAACTTTGGCTGAAGAGCTTGAGTCAGACTTGTTGACCAGTGCGTACATCAATGCTGTTTCGATTTCAGGCTGGCTCGATCCCACTATGTTGATCGAGGTCGATAAGACCAAGCTGGAAGCTTACAATCTCACCTTGTCGGACATCGCTAATGCGATCAACGAAGAGTCTACGCCCTCTCGCGTCGCTACCGTTCGCGACGCCGATGTCTATTTACACGTGCGCGCCTCTGAGCAAGCCTATGTCAAACAGCAGTTCGCCGACATTCGCATTGTTTCGCTTGCCAGTGGTGGTAGCTTGCGCCTTGGTGACCTAGCCATTATTCGTGATGCCTATGACGAAGACGATTTTGTCTTATCACGCTTTAATGGCGAGTCCAGCCTCGCCTTAGAAGTCATTACCACCGGCGAAGATGACATCACTGCCTCCGTCAATGGTGCGCGAGACATCATTCAACAATGGCTCGACAGCAATCGTTTACCCCAAGGCGTGTCTTTAGACACTTGGCATGATCGCAGTGAATCCATCAATGATCGCCTCGCACTGATGGTTAAAAATGCCATTACCGGTATTTTATTGGTGTTTGTCATGTTGGCGGTATTTTTGAATTTAACCGTCGCATTTTGGGTCGCCCTAGGCTTACCGTTTATTTTCTTTGGTACGTTTTATGTCATGGGACTTGAGAGCGTCGGCTTAACCCTAAATCTACTGACCACCTTTGGCTTTATCATGGCCCTAGGGATTGTTGTCGACGATGCGGTGGTCATCGGTGAGAGCGTTTACAGCGTCAGACAAAAAGAAGGCGACACCCTCGCCAACACCATCAAAGGCACCATGCAGGTGGCGGTGCCGACTCTATTTGGCGTCTTTACCACGGTGGCAGCGTTTTGGGCACTGTCCAATATCGAAGGTCGCCTAGGCCAACTGTACGCTCAGTTCGCTGCGGTGGTGACCATCTGTTTGTTGTTGTCTGTGATCGAGTCGAAACTTATTTTGCCCGCTCACTTGGCCCACTTAAACACGCAAAAGCGTCGTGCGGAAAATCCACTACTAAAACTCTGGAGTAAAGTGCAACAGACAGCGGATGGTGCTCTGCAATGGTTCAACCATAAAATCTATTATGGCCTAATCCATCGCGCCATTGATCACCGTTACGCGGTGATTGTGCTGTTTGCAGCGGTATTCACACTGGTGGCCTCGATGCCCTTTACTGGTGCCATTCGCATCAGCTTTTTCCCCGACATCCCGGGCGACACCATCCGTGCAAATCTCACCATGCACAACGATGCCAGCTATGGGCAAACGCACAAGGTCTTAACACACCTTGAACAAAGCGCGCTGGCAACTGATCGCCAATTACGTGGTGAGCAAGAACAAGCTGGCATTGAAAACTTACAAGTGACCGCTAGCAATGACCAATCCGGAAGCCTGCGCATTGAGCTGGGCAGTCAAGCCAATTACAGTGCCGCCGAGTTCGCACGCACTTGGCAAACGCTTATCGGTGAACCAGAAGGCGTCAGCAACTTGCGTATACGCACCTCATGGGGTTCAGTCGATGCCCTTAGAGTTGAACTACGTGGCAGTGACAACAGTGTACTTGATGCCGCCATGGCAACACTGATCAAGAAGCTAGATGCCGTACCAGCCGTGCAAGGAATCGAAGAAAATGACTCGGCTAAGGAGTCACGTATTGTACTCAACCTAAACGATCAAGGGCGCTCCTTAGGGCTCACCACCAATGAACTGGCGAGTCAAATCATGAGCAACTTTGATGGCCAAGTGGTGCAAAAATACCAACGTGATAATTCCGAAGTTGAAGTTCGCTTGGGCTATCCCGATGCCCAACAAGAAAGCCCAGCCAACATACTCAACACACTGATCATTCTCGAAAACGGCGCCCGTGTGCCGCTCGCATCAGTCGCTTATCTCACCCAGGAAGTAGCACAAACCAAAATCACACGCATCGATAGCAAGCGCTCGGTATACCTCTCAGCCGAAGTCGACAAAGAGCGTATGTCGGCTACCGAGGTAGTGGCCTATCTTAAAAATGCTGTCGAACCGGAAATGAAACAGCGCTTCCCAGCAGTCGATATGTATTACTCGGGCGAAGCAGAAGAGCGCGAAGAAACTGAGTCGTCTATGGTTGAGATGTTTGCCATCGCCATGCTGATCATCTACGGCTTGCTGGCCATTCCGCTAAAGTCCTACAGCCAACCAATTGTCATCATGATGGCCATTCCCTTTGGCGTAGTCGGTGCCCTCTTAGGCCATTGGTTCAATGACTTAGCGCTGGGGATTTTTTCACTCAATGGCATCATCGCGCTGTCGGGGGTGGTGGTCAACGACAGCCTACTGCTTACCTCGCGCTTTAATGAGCTGCGCAAACAAACCGTGCATTTGCGCAAAGCTGTCGTGGAAGCCTGTCAAAGTCGCCTACGCGCAGTATTATTGACGTCTGTCACCACCTACGCGGGCTTGATCCCAATTTTGGGTGAGACCTCGCGTCAGGCCAAAGTCATGGTGCCCGCCGCCGTCTCATTAGCTTACGGTATCCTGTTTGCTACCCTGATCACTTTAGTGCTGATTCCAGTGTTATTGATGATCAAGGAAGACTTGCACAATTTATACAGTCGCCTCAAAGGCAAAGTAAGCGGTCAAACTGTCGAGCAAGCTCCTTAACGGCGCACCAACACAAATTATTACATTTGTTTCACGCCAAGTGCCCTGCGGCCTTGGCGTTTTTTATTGCCTATCAAAACGTTATTTTTCCGACTCTTCGACTAAAGTCTCACTTCTTCTTTACAACGGCACTGCTACATTCAATGTGCAAATAAAAATAACAAAGGAGACGACTATGTCGGATCATACTCAAAACCAAGAAAACTACTGGAAGGCGAACGTCAGATTAATCTTCGGATGTTTAATCGTTTGGGCACTGGTGTCCTACGGCTTTGGCATTCTGCTTCGTCCAATGCTCGCCGGAATAGAAGTCGGGGGCACCGACTTAGGCTTCTGGTTTGCTCAACAAGGTTCCATCATCAGCTTTATCATCTTGGTGTTTTTCTACGCATGGCGTATGAATGCACTGGACAAAGAATACGGCCTTGAGGAGTAATCACCATGAGTCAGTTTACGATTAACTTGCTGTTTGTAGGGGCCTCGTTTGCCCTCTACTTTGGTATCGCGATTTGGGCTCGTGCCGGCTCAACTAAAGAATTCTATGTCGCCGGTGGTGGTGTTCACCCTGTCATGAACGGCATGGCAACCGCGGCCGACTGGATGTCTGCGGCGTCTTTCATTTCCATGGCGGGTCTAATTGCCGCCGGTGGTTATGCTAACTCTACTTTCCTTATGGGCTGGACCGGTGGCTACGTTTTGCTCGCCATGCTACTGGCCCCATATCTGCGTAAATTTGGTAAATTTACCGTCCCTGATTTCATCGGTGACCGCTTTTACTCTAGAACGGCTCGCTTAGTGGCCGTTGCCTGTTTGATCGCGGCCTCTGTTACCTACGTCATCGGCCAGATGACTGGTGCGGGCGTAGCGTTCTCTCGCTTCCTTGAAGTTGATAACAATACCGGCCTAATGATTGCTGCCGTAGTCGTATTCTTCTACGCAGTATTAGGTGGTATGAAAGGAATTACCTACACTCAGGTGGCACAGTACTGTGTATTGATCGTTGCTTACACGATCCCTGCGGTGTTTATCTCGCTACAACTTACCGATACGTTTATCCCAGCGATTGGTTTGTTCTCTGATCACACAGCTTCAGGCATGCCACTACTGCAAAAGCTTGATGAAGTAGTTCGTGAGCTTGGTTTCCAAGATTACACCGCTGATGTGGACAACAAACTCAACATGGTGCTGTTCACTCTATCGCTGATGATCGGTACAGCGGGTCTGCCGCACGTTATCATTCGTTTCTTCACCGTACCTAAAGTTGCCGATGCACGCTGGTCAGCAGGTTGGGCGCTAGTCTTTATTGCCCTACTGTACCTAACAGCGCCTGCAGTAGCCTCTATGGCACGTTTGAATCTAATGACCACTATCTACCCTGATGGCCCAAATCAAGAAGCGATCGCTTACGCCGACCGCCCTGATTGGATCCAAACTTGGGAGCAAACCGGTCTGATCAAATACGAAGATAAAAACGGTGACGGCCGTGTGCAGTTCTACAACGACACACCTGCGTTTGAAGCTGAAGCGACGGCGCGTGGCTGGGCTGGCAACGAGCTAGACGTAAACCGTGACATTCTAGTATTGGCAAACCCTGAAATTGCCAACCTACCAAGCTGGGTAATCGGTTTGATTGCTGCAGGTGGTTTGGCCGCCGCCCTATCAACGGCAGCAGGTCTACTATTGGCGATTTCTTCTGCGGTCAGTCATGACTTGATCAAAGGCTCGATTAACCCTGATATCACTGAGAAAGGCGAGTTGCTGGCAGCGCGTATTTCCATGTTTGTGGCGATCCTTGTGGCAACCTACTTAGGTATGAACCCACCAGGCTTTGCGGCACAGGTGGTGGCACTCGCCTTTGGTATTGCTGCAGCGTCGATCTTCCCAGCATTGATGATGGGTATCTTCTCTAAACGCATTAACAACAAAGGTGCCATTGCCGGCATGCTAGCAGGTCTATTGTCTACGCTGGTCTACATCTTTACTTACCTAGGTTGGTTCTTCATCCCAGGTACCAATACACTGGCGAATACACCAGATAATTGGTTACTAGGTGTGTCGCCTCTGTCTTTTGGTGCGATTGGTGCGGTGATTAACTTCGCGGTAGCCTTCATCGTGTCAAATATGACCGACGATGTGCCAGAAGAGATCCAAGAATTGGTAGAGAGCGTCCGTTACCCGAAAGGGGCTGGCGGTGCGATTGACCATTAATCGATAATTAGCAACACAAGCGCCATCATGGCTGCATCCCCAGTGCGGATGATGCAGCCATGATTTAGCGCGTTATAAAGATCAAACAATAATAAAAAAGGTGATGGCTTATGCTTTGGGAATTAATCGCGACTGTATGTGCAGGCTTAGCCGGAGCGGGTATTGCTCTGTTTCTACGTAAGCTGACATTAGGTAAAACCCCTAAATGGATCATCCCTGCCCTAGCCGGCCTTGGCATGTTAGGTTTTCAAATTCAAAGTGAGTACACATGGTACGAACACCAAGCAAGTCTTTTGCCAGACGGCGTTGTGGTGGTTAAAACTGTTGAAGAGCAAGCCCCTTGGCGCCCTTGGAGTTTGGTGTACCCACAAACCACGCGCTTCATTGCTGCGGACATCGACAATGCCGCGCAAAATCAAAACAACCAGCAAGTTTACTTGGTTGACTTATACTTCTTCGAGCGTCGTTTAGCCGCCAAACGTGTCACTCAGGTGGTGCATTGTGGCGCTCAAGCCAGAGCTGACTTTACTAATCAACTGCAAGTCCCTCATGGTAATGCGGTCGATCCTGAGCTATGGCGTGATCTGCCAACCAATGACCCACTATTGCAAGCCGTTTGCTCAGAACGCGCATCATGAGCATTACTCACCTGATTCCACCTAGACAAAGTTGCTGTCTGAGTAATTTCCAATAGAATATGGGACTTCGTTGAAGGAGTCCCCCATGCATTTCAGCCCTGAAGAGCGCGCAACCTTACATAACATTATTTTCAGCCGCCGAGATGTGCGCCGCGAGTTTTTGCCCACTCCGATTCCTGATGATGTCATTCAGCGTATTCTAAGCGCTGCTCACCATGCCCCCAGTGTTGGCTTCATGCAGCCCTGGGACTTTATTGTCATCAAAAGCGACCACACCAAAGAACAGATCAAACAGGGCTTTTTAGCAGCCAACGAAAAATCGGCCAAAATGTTTGATGAACAGCGGGAGCAACATTATCGTCAACTCAAACTGGAAGGCATCGAAGAAGCCCCTCTAGGCATTTGTATTACTTGCGACCGTCGTCGTACAGGGGATGTGGTACTGGGGCGAACGATTAAGCCAGAAATGGATTTATTCAGTGCTGTCTGTGCCGTGCAAAATCTTTGGTTGGCTGCCCGCGCTGAAAACTTAGGCATGGGCTGGGTCAGCATTTTAGAGGATGAAGTGCTGTATGAGGCGCTAAATATCCCACGTGAACTCGATATTATCGGTTACTTTTGCATCGGCTATGTCGAGCAGTTTCAAACCACCCCTGACCTTGAGCGCCATGGTTGGCAAGATCGCCGACCGTTACAAGACGCCATTCATTATGAAGCGTGGCAACCCAAATAGATGAAAAAAACTAAACTATTAGACAAAAATATATCGTTTGTTGTGAGGCCTTTAGACCACTAAACTTATTCATATCGAAAACGTTCTAAGGAGAACATTATGAGTAATAAAACTTTGGTCGAAATGATTAATGACATCGATACTAGCTACCTAACAGAACAAGAGAAACAAGAAGCGGTTGCACGTGCTCGCGCTGCGGAATACACAGTTGAATTGCTACACTCAGCTTTTACTTGGGTTAAAACTCAACTAGTTGGCAAACGCGTTCCATTTAACCCAACCAAACAATCTCACGCTTAATCCTTACTGCAACACCCTAATCAGACCGTCACTACGGGACGAGCGCTAAAATAACATTAACAAGCGCTTTCTGGTCTGGCTTCCTCCTTGTTTTATCCTTTCAGTTATGTCCATCTATTTTAGACACAAAAAAGGCCACCTAGCGAACTAAGCAGCCTTCTTCGTCAGCAATTGCGTCTACAAACTTAGTGTTCGTGACCGCCTTCACCGTGTACGTGGCCGTGCTCAACTTCTTCAGAAGTCGCTTCACGAACTTCAACGATTTCTACGTCAAAGCTTAGAGATTTGCCCGCTAGAGGGTGGTTACCGTCTAGTAGGATGCCATCTTCTTCAACGCCGATTACTGTAACAGGCTGTTGACCGTTTGGCGTTTGCGCCATGAACTGCATGCCAACTTCGATGGTATCAACACCTTGGAAGTTTTCACGTGGTACTTGTTGAATAAGTTCTTGATGAACTGGGCCGTAACCTTCTTCAGGAGTTACTTCAACTTTCATCTCATCGCCAGCAGACTTACCTTGGATCGCATTGTCTAAGCCTTCAATGATGTTGCGAGCACCGCTCAAAAATACAAGAGGCTCTTGGCCTGCAGATGAATCTAGTACTTGGCCACCCTCGTCAGTCAGGGTGTAGTGCATGCTCACAACTGTGTTTGGCGCGATTTGCATTCTCTTCTCCTAATAATGGTTTGGGAACGAGTGTCTGATACCAGCAAATAAGTTTGCCTAACACCGTCACTTCACGAACCCTTAAGTTAACTTCACCACTAATGGTAACGAAGCCAGAAAGCGATGACTACCGTAGGAGGCGTTTTCTCTGCAATTTGTCATTTATCGACTAGTTTTTAGTCAAAAATTGGCGAATATCCAAATCATGTGCATTGCCAAGCCAAGCCACTCCTTGGGTATGATCGAATAATTCATCGCCTGTAAGAGGGTGATAAAACACATCTAAGTCTCCACGGTTAAGCATCAACCATGGGATCACCTGAGCAAATTCTGGGGCTGCAAATGAAATCTGCACACTCCACTTTGGATGGGGACCCACTTTTTTCTGATGAAAGCGCCCTACTTTGACCTCAAACTGTTGCTCGATTTGCGCTGCCAATTGCTGCGCTTGCGCAAGGCCTGCCTCATCATCGTAATAAATGTGTGCATGATAAAACTGAATGTCTGCTGTGTTCATAGGCCCTCCAAGTATTCATTGAGGGTATTTTATCATTTCACACATTTGAAATAGACAGATGATAAAGCAACGCACTATTACCTAGAATGAAATCGTCATGAGCGCGACTATTGTCTAAAGGCAAGCGCCACTGACTGTGCTAAATTAGTTGGCATATCATTTAGTTAGCAATGGAAATCAGCGCCTTTATGACGGCTTTTTGGGTACTACTAGCAATTCTGTATATTTTAGGGCTTTTTTGGATTGCCAACTGGGGCGACAAAGAAGGACCTATTGCTAAACGCCTCACCCGCCACCCACTGGTCTACAGCTTATCGCTCGCCATTTACTGTACCGCTTGGACGTTTTATGGCGCTATTGGCGAAGCCACCCGCTCTGGCTGGACATACCTGCCAATCTTGTTAGGCCCAGTTCTGCTGTATACATTTGGCTTCCGCATTCTAAAGAAGATGATTTTTGTCAGCCATCGTCAAAACATCACCTCGGTGGCAGACTTTATCTCTTCTCGTTATGGCAAGCGCCCGCTAACCGCACCGTTGGTTATTTTAATCTGCATGCTGGCGATCATTCCGTACATTGCCCTGCAGCTTAAAGCCATCGGCTTCAATTTCGCCCTATTTGTTAACCAAGACGAAAGCTCAGCAAGCTTGGTAGTATTTGTAGCGACGGTACTGATCGGTATTTTTGCCATGCTGTTTGGTACCCGCAAAGTGGAAGTCACCGAATATCGCTCAGGTATGATGCTCGCCATCGGCAGCGAGTCTTTATTTAAACTGATCGCGATCATTGCTGTGGGTATGGTGGCGATTTTTGCCGTCTCGCATAACTCGCTGGAGAGTTTTTATCACACGGCTAACCTTGATGCTTGGACCCTGGATACCTTTTTTTCTTTCCCATTTTTAATGCAAACAGCGATGGCGGCAGCGGCGGTGATTTGCTTGCCAAGACAATTCCATGTAACCGTCGTGGATCATCAAGACAAGCGCCAATCCAAAACCGCTCGTTGGGTGTTTCCGCTTTACCTTACTATCTTTGCCGCCTTGATTCCGCCGATCGCGATCGTCGGACAGACCCTGTTTGGTGGCGACGTCAATGGCGACACTTACGTTATCCAATTCGCTCTCGAATCAGAAAACCTGCCGCTGCAGATGCTGATGTTTTTGGGCGGTATGTCGGCCACCACAGCCATGGTGATCATCGCCACCTTTGCTCTCAGTATCATGATCAGCAACGATGTGATTTTGCCGCTAATGCTGGCACGTAATAAAAACCAAGGCCAAGCCCTGCCTACCTATAATCGCCGTATCCTGCTGATCCGCCGTATCGCCATGTTAGGCATCTTAGGCCTATCGTTTATTTATTACCAAGAAATGGCCAATAGTGAATCCTTGGCCAGCACCGGCCTGATTGCCTTCTCTTTAGTGTTTCAACTAGTACCCGCGGTCATCGGTGGATTGTACTGGAAACGCGGCCATGCCTACGGCGTGTATGCGGGTTTAACCCTAGGTTTCCTATGCTGGTTCCTGTGGATGCTGCTGCCGTTTACCGGTGGTGACGATCTGACCTTGGGTAATTATGGGACGCGCTCGGAGCTAATCAGCTTTGGCGCCTTGATTAGTCTTATTGCCAACATCATCGGTTATGTCTTTGGCTCTTTGCTAGCCAACGAACGTTTGGTCGATCGCATCCAAGCCACGGCCTTTGTCACGCCCACATCCGAGATTGAAAACCGCTTTTTCAAACCGAAAAGCAAAGCCTTTAACAGCGACCTATTTGTGTTACTGGAAACCTTCTTAGGTGAGCGCAAATGCGCCGAGGTAATCCACACCTTTGAGTCTACCTATGACGAAGCCCTCACGCCTAATGAGCGCCCTTCGCGCCGCTTTGTGGATTACTGTGAACGTGTTTTAGGCGGTGTGTTAGGCGGCTCATCGGCACGCACCATCGTAAATTCTTTGCTGGTAGATAAGCAGATCAACGTTGAGGAAATGGTGACCTACCTCGATGAAGCCACACAGGCGATTCAGTTTAACCAAAACCTATTGTTCATCTCCTTGGACAATTTGGATCACGGCATCAGTGTGGTCGACAAAGATCTAAGAATGGTCGCTTGGAATAAAACCTATCAAGCGCTCTACCCGTATCCTGAGGGCATGCTTAAAATCGGCTTGCCCGTCGAAGAGCTGATTCGTTTCAATGCCGAAAACGGCGAATGTGGTGTGGGCGATGTCGAAGCTCTGGTTAACAAACGTCTAGAACATTTACGTAAAGGCACTGGACATAGATTTTTACGGCGCCGCGCGAATGGGCGCGTCATCGAAATGGTCGGCAACCCGCTACCTAATGGCGGCTTTGTGACGAGTTTTACCGACGTCACCGAACACATCGAAAGCCAGCAAGCTCTCAAAGATGCCAACATTGACCTTGAGAAACGTGTCGTCGCGCGCACCCAAGAGGTACAAGGCATCAACCAGGAGTTGGTACAAGAGATCGAGCGTCGCGCCCAAGCTGAGCAAGAACTGATCAGCGCTAAAGCCGAAGCCGAACGGGCGAACGCTTCCAAAACCGAATTCTTAGCGCTGGCGAGTCATGATATTTTACAGCCACTAAACGCGGCTAAGCTCTACCTTGGTGCGCTGCAAGACAGTGACTTAAGCCAAGAATCAGGCCAAACGCTTAACAAGCTAAGTGACTCATTAGAATCCACCGAAACCTTGATTGCGACATTATTAGAGATCGCACGCTTAGACCAAGGCGCGATCACCCCCACCTTAGTAGATAGCGACATTGCACCGATTATCGATCCGATCGTGGCAGAGTTTGATGTGATTGCCCAGAGTAAGCAGCTACGCTTAAGCACGCATATTCGCCCTTGCCGTGTACACAGTGATCCGCTGTATCTGCGCCGTATTATTCAAAACTTTGTTTCCAACGCGGTCAAATACACAGAACATGGACGCGTGTTGATTTCGGTGCGTCCTAAAGCAGATAAGATTTGCATTCAAGTTTGGGATACGGGCGTTGGCATTCCGGTCGCTGAGCAACAGAAAGTGTTCGAAGATTTCTACCGCTGGGAAAACAACCAAGAGCCAGGCATGGGTTTGGGCTTAGGCTTAGTACGACGCATGCAGCGATTGCTCGGCGTCACCACTGAAGTTCGCTCAACACCACATAAGGGCAGTTGCTTTACCATCCTAGTGCCTGCGGCTCGCAGTACCGCTCAGAGCAGCGTCGCCCCAACGATCGCGGCGCCCAGCAAAATCGATAAAGCCCTCGCCATGTGCCATGTCTGGTGTGTCGATGATGACCGCAATAATCTAGAAGCGATGAGTACTTTACTAGATAAGTGGCATTGCTCGTACCGTACTTTTGCTCGCTATGAGGATGCGCTGCATGCCAGTACAGAGAGTGCACCTGAACTTCTACTCATGGATTATCAACTTAATGATCAACAAGACGGTATGGAACTGATCGCACGGCTACGGGCACGCTTTGGCCAGACAATCCCTGCGGTTCTGATCACTGCGGTACGAGACAACGATTTGGCAGAGCGCTGCCAAGCCAATGATATTTCTTATATGCCAAAACCAGCAAAGCCCGCAAAATTACGGGCTTTGGTACAGCATATCGTTAGCCAACGGCAACCTTAATTGACTGAAGGTGCCTCAAGAGACAGACCACAGCCACGCAAGATCACATCACTGAGCGTATCACCGATGCGCTCAAGATCCGCTTCTTCGTAGCGCTCTTTGCCAGTTAAAGCAAAGATTTGCGCCTCAAAATCGGCGTAATGCTGCGTCGTCGACCAAATCATAAAAATCAGTGCTACAGGGTCTAAGGGACGCATTTTGCCGTCTGCAATCCATTGCTCAATCACACCAACACGTGACTCGAACCATGGGCGTAAATCTTGCTTTAAGTAATCACCAATGTGCTGAGCACCTTGAATGACTTCTTGAGCAAAAATACGCGACGAGCGGCCATGCTCAAAGCTTTGGCGCAGCTTGGTGCGAATAAAGCTATCCAGCACCACAGCTGGGTCGTCTTCTGGGGTCGCTTTATCAAATAGGTCGTTCCAACTGTCGGCAATATTATTCAGCACTTGCTTATACAGATTGGCTTTTGAATGGAAGTAGTAAACGATATTTGGCTTAGGCAAACCAGCGCGCTCAGCAATGTGTTGCAAGCTTGCGCCGCCATACCCTTTTAACCCAAATTCAATTTCAGCCGCTTCTAAGATGCGCGAGAAAATTTCTTCGCGATTGGCTTGGCGCTTACTCATGATGACTTGTATTCCTTAGTTAACCACGTAAATGAGCCAGTTGCTCACCTACCAAAACGTTTTGTGGCAGCTCGTATGCGCGCCCAAAACCTTTTACAAACCGTCCTGACAGAGGACTTAATTTAAATAAATGAAAGTCGCCCAATTGCATCAATTGATCAACGATCTCACCGTGACGCTGCTGCAATGCCGCGCAAGCGGACGACCACAAAGCTGTCTCACGCGCAATGGCGGTCACTTGCATCTCATACTGCAGGCGTCGACGGGCGTATACAGTAGCGCAATTCGCCTCATCCTCCATGATCATTACCGACGCAAGAGAGGATGTTTGTAACGCTTGGGTGTGTTGGGCTAACTCACTGACTAGGATCATCAGCCCTGCTTCATGTTCGGCAAAAGGCGCATAAGACGCGATAGGTTTGCCATCCGGCATCACCAAGCCCAGCGATAAGGTCAACTGAGAGGTTAAGAAAGTACGTATTTCTTCGACCAGTTCTTGAGCCAATCGCTGATTTTTCATCGCGCCTCCTTCGGCTTTTATTCGGCTTGAGCCAATAAAGCTTTGAGCTCTACCGCGGTGGTTAACTTACCTTCATCCTCGATATTGGGGAATATCGCCAAGGTAATGTTGTCTTGCTCAAGACTCGGCAGCCACATGGTTTGGAAGGTTTCCATCGACACTTCCACTGGCTCACAGTCATCCCATTCTTCTACCGCCCACTGAGCAGCAAATTCGGCGTCTGGCCACACCATGACACAATCACCGTCATCCGTTTCCACCATGACAAAGCCTTCTTCATTGCTGAGGCTCCAAACCGTTTGCGTCGCTTTGACGGTATTTACAAAGTACTCAAGACGCACGTCATCAGGCGATGCAAGCAGTTGAATACGCTGATCAAGGGATAATTCTTGGCTCATAATACAGACTCTCTAAAGGACTAAAATAACGCAATTTCTTCATCTGTCAGGGCACGGTACTCCCCTTCAGCTAGATCATCGATGCTCAGGGACGCAATCGTTTCACGATGCAGCTTTTCAACTCGGTTACCCGTCGCTGCCAACATTCGCTTCACTTGGTGGTACTTGCCTTCACTGATGGTCAATAGAATCTCGTCACAATCAACGCGCTCGACTGCGTCTGCTTGCGTCGGAGCATGTTCGCCATTCAACATCACGCCCTCTTGCAACGCTTGCATGGCCTCATCAGTGACATCGTCAACCGTCCAGACTCGGTACTGTTTAGGGCATTGGCTCTTCGGCGAAGTAATACGATGCAGCCATTGGCCATCGGTGGTAAGCAAAAGCAAACCTGTGGTATCAAGATCCAGACGCCCCACCACACGCAAATCTTTTTGCTCATGGGCTTCGATCAACTCCAGCACCACCGGATGAACATCGTCTTCGGTCGCACATACAAAACCTGCGGGCTTGTTCAGCACGAAGTATTTTTCCGCTGGCCACGACAGCTCTTCTTCTTGGCAGACGATGGTGTCTTCACGAGTGACGCTATGATTGGCTTTTTTCACCAGCTCGCCATTGACGTTAACGTGACCTTTGCCGATCAACATTTTGGCCTCTTTACGAGACAGCCCTAGAGTGTGGGAAATATAAAAATCTAAGCGTACAACCGCATCAGTAAAAGGTTTCGACATACAGTATTTGAATCGGCTCAATCGATGAATAGAAGGTGGTACTAAGCAAGCATAAATGCATCCTAGTACACACTCAGTTTGGTATGTCACCGATATATAAGCGGCAGGCACAAGGGCCCTGCAACGGCGCGATCAGTGACAGATGACTTTGGCGTCCATCATACCTGACCCGCACCGTTTAAGGAATGGCGTTTAAAGCGGACTATGGGGAGACAGCGTAGCGGCCTGGTTTGTGATTCATCACCAACATGAAGTTCAACAACACAGCGCCAAAAATAGACATAGCGATCAAAGATAAATCGACGATAAAGATCGATAGCACCACCACTAAGCAGTCGACTGTCATCATAAACTTACCAATCGGCACACCGCGGGTTTGGAATAGATAGCGCGCCAAAATGTTTAGTCCGCCCAAGCTTGCGTTATGACGGAACAGCATCACAAAGCCTACACCGATCAAAAAGCTACCAACGATGGTGGCGTAAAAAGGATTGATATCGGCTAGGTGTAAAAACATCGGCGTGATATCAGAAAAAGCCGACACCAAAAACACCGCTAAAAAGGTTTTAAGGGTGAAGTCCCAACCGATGCGGCGAATCGATAGCCAGTAAAATGGCAAGTTAATCACGAAAAATACTTGGCCGAAGGTAAACTGAGAAATGTAGCTAAATAGAAAGGCGAGACCCGCTGTCCCCCCTGTGAGCAACCCCACTTGCGTGTAAAAGTTCACTCCTAGGGCAATCATCAAGGTCCCCGCAATGATGGCTTGAGCATCTTCAAGCCAAGTGTGCCGTTGAATATCAGGGGCCGCCACAGACATAATTATCCTCTCTAAAAACTGATCTAATGTGAGAGCGTATTTTAGTCTGTGTCGCTTCCTGCCACTATGGCACGGGCAAACATGGAAACGCTTGTGCTCGCCAAAGTGTACAAAAAACTATACACCTTAGCGAAACACCAAATGCAATACGAGCACCAGTAACATCAGCACTAATATGCCGGTTAGCACATCAATCATCAGCATCTACACTGCCCAGCTTGAAGCATTTTGAGGATTATCTAAAAGACCTTTGGAGCGCCAGAGCAAAGCGTGTTGACGTCGAGCTTGCTCCAACCTGTGGCCGTAAGTGGTGGAAAACAACTCCCACTCAAAACGAATATGGGTGGCCATACGCTCAATCAGATCACGGTGCTCGTGCAGAATATCACTGGATACCAGCACGGTTTGTAGGAAGTGCACACCACGCTCAAAATAGTCATTGGCATGGCGCCACTCTTTCATTGAGATGGCGACTTCAGCAAGATTGAGATAACTGACAATCACCGCCGACACCGCAGATTCTGCGTCGATTTTGAAGTCATCTTCAAAGGTGGCTTTAGCGCAGGCGAGCGCTTTTTGATTGAGCTCTTGAGCATCCGCAAAAGATGCTCGTGTGTGGGCTTCGTTTGCTTGTCGTGTTAAATGTTGCCAGTAAATCATAGAACCCTCCTTCTCAGATGATGAAAATCATTATCATCCACAAATTCAGGAAAGTCCAATTAAATGAGAAAAATTCTCATTACTACCATTCAATACCAGGCTGGGCTTTTACGCCCCCTTCAAAGGCATGTCGCTCATTAGCGATTTTGCTATGGGTATCTACACTGTCGAGTAACTCACGTGGTGCGGTTCGCCCTGTCATCATGACATTTTGGTGGGCTGGGCGCGCCGCCAAAGCCGTCACTAAGTCATTGACCTCGAGATAACCGTATTTGTACATATAGGTCAGTTCATCGAGCAGCACAAAGTGCACTTCTGGATCCGCCAATGCACGCTTCGCTACTTCCCAAGCCTGCTCAGCGGCCTGCTTTTCAAGCTCTGGATTACGTGTTTCCCAAGTAAATCCATGTCCCATCACGTGAAAGTCTACTTGCGGATGCTGGCCAAAAAATAGCTGTTCGCCCGTTTCTTTACGCCCTTTAATAAACTGCACCACCGTCGCTTTATGGCCGTGACCTAAGGCACGCGCCATGGTACCAAAGGCGCTAGAACTTTTACCTTTGCCATTACCCGTTAACAAGATAGTGACGCCACGCTCCTCAGTCGCCTTAGCAATGCGCTCATCGACCACTTGCTTCTTTTTCAGGCGCTTGGCCATTTCGATTTCTGCTTGTTCCGCTGCACTTCTCGACATTCGCTTCGCTCTCTTTATCAATCTCTGTGTGGGCGTTTAGCTGCCCTGCTTAGGCAACTCATTATAAAGGTGCACCACACTAGGTAAATGTAGATCTACTCATAGCAATCCACCGTTTTCTCGTCTTGAGGATTATCCCCTTGCCCAATCACCTGCACCAAGACGATTTAATAGAGCAAACCCTGGGCCCAAATCGAGTTCGGTAATACTTGAGTAAGTAGGATTTAAACGAAAGCATTCGGTCATGGAAAACTGACATAACGCCGCCACGAGTACTTTAATAACCCCCGAATGAGTGACTAACACCACATCTTTGTCGGCTTCGATCAATGGCTCAAACCAAGCTAAGACACGCGCTTGCAACACCGCTAAAGATTCCCCTTCATAAGGAGCGGCCTGCATTAGATCATCACGCCAGGCATCAATGTCAGCTTTGGGAATATCGGACCACAGACAATTTTCCCAGCGACCAAAATCTACTTCTTTAAGCGCATCAACTGGCGTGCTTTGTGGCGCTAAAGCATAAGCCAACAACTGAGTACGAGTTAACGGGCTGTGATACCAAGCAAAATTATGCTCTGGATAACACTTATCCATAAATTGCGCGATCGCCTTGGCATCCGCTTGCCAGTTTTCAATCAACGGAACATCACTCTGACCGTAGCAAAGCCCCTTTGGCACTTCGGGTTTTGGGTGTCGAATAATCACCAACTTCATTACGCGCTCCAACCTAATAACACAAACAACACCAATAGCTCCGCCAACTGCTCACTGGCCCCCAAGGTATCGCCGTTGTAGCCGCCAATACGACGCTTAAGATAACAGCCGATGACTAAGCCAAGCAGTATCAGCGCCACCAGCAATTCAAGGACAGTCGCACTGCCTACTAATAACCAGACTAAAACTAATGAAGCGAGCCACCACAAACCAGCACGAAGATTGAGTCGCTGAATCATCTGCTGAGCTTTGCTTTGCCCTTGGCTAACATAGGAAAGACTTTGCATCAGTAGCAATGGCAGCCAACGTGCCACGCTATGCATTACGATCCAGCCAGCTAAAATAGACCACTGAGAACCGTCCCAAAGTGCCTCCGTTAGCCATTGACTTAACAACCACCACTTCAGGGCAAACGAGAAAATACCCGCCAGCACACCGTAGCTGCCGACGCGGGAGTCTTTCATAATCTGCAAGCGCTGCTCTGGCGTCCAGCCACCGACTAAGCCATCGCAAGCGTCCATCAAGCCATCTTCATGGAAAGCTCCAGTGACTAGCACGGCGGATAACATCATCAATAACGCTTGCAAGCCTGCGGACCAGTGCCCGATCAATAGCGGCCAAGCACTCAACAGCGCTACGATGACGCCAACAAAAGGCAAAAAGCACACGCTTGGCGTGTGCTTTTGTGGACTGTCCCAATCAATGTTGAGGGGGATTCGCGTGTAGGTAGCAAGGCTTCGTAGGAAGCCTTGCCAATCCTCAATGAGGGCTGTTCGCACCACTGACTCCTGCGTCATCAAAACTTGCCATGTCATTAAAAAACGCCACCGCACTTTGGATAATCGGATAGCTCAAAATTGCCCCCGAGCCTTCGCCAAGACGCAAGTCGAGCTTTAAGATCGGTGTCGCTGAAAAGTGCTCCAGCAAACGAGCATGTGCTTGCTCATCAGACTGATGGGCAAAAATGGCATAGTCCACCACCTGCGCCTGTATTTGCTGAGCAAACAACAGCGCCACAGTACAAATAAAACCATCCACCACAAACGGCTTGCCTAATTCAGCTGTGCGCAACATCGCACCCGACATGGCCAAGATTTCTAAGCCACCGACCTGAGTCGCCACTTCCCATGGCGCCCACTCGCCCGCAGGGCGTTTTAGTTGCTGAGTTACCCGTTCAAGCGCTTGCTCAATCACTGCCACTTTACGTGATACACCTTGCTCATTAAGGCCAGTACCACGACCTGTAGTTTGCTCAGGGGCAAGCCCCGTTAAGGCACTAAACATACAAGACGCTACACCGGTATTACCAATGCCCATTTCACCGAACATCAATAAATCCACATTGGCTTCGATGGCTGACACCTGATCAGCCCCAACCTCTAGCGCCTGATTCACCTGATCAAGGGTTAGTGCTGCTCCTTGGGTAAAGTCTTGGCTGGCATAGGCTACTTTCTTTTGTACGAGCAAAGGATGATTGGTAAGTTTCTCTTTCACCCCAACGTCCACAACTTTTAGCCCAACGCCATGTTGGCGGCAGAATACGCTCACAGCCGCACCGCCCGCTAAGAAGTTACCCACCATTTGCGGCGTCACTTCTTGTGGAAACGCACTGATACCCTGATCAACCGCACCATGATCGGCGGCAAAGACCAGCATCTGCGCGCGTTTTATGCTTGGTGCCAAGGTACGCTGAATACGCGCGATTTGAAACGCAATTGACTCAAGCCCACCGAGTGACCCAGGTGGCTTGGTTTTTTGATCAATCTTGCGTTGAATATCGCTATCCAACTCACCGCTTAAAGGCGCTACTTGAAAGGGTTTAAGCACATTTACCTCGATCGACTTAACCATAACTCAGACCAAGCAGGCGACTAGGCGCCTGCTTTGGCGGCGCGCTGACGCACGACTTCGTACAAACACACACCTGTAGCCACGGAAACATTAAGACTACTGACCACACCTGCCATTGGCAGCTTGATCAAGTAATCACATTGTTCACGGGTCAAACGGCGCATACCATCACCTTCAGCGCCCATCACGATCGCCGTCGGGATGGTAAGATCCTGTTCGTACAAGGTTTGCGTCGCTTCACCTGCGGTGCCAAAGATCCAAACACCTAAGTCTTGCAGCTTTTTCATAGCACGCGCTAAGTTAGTGACGGCAAAAACGGGCATACTCTCGGCTGCACCACAGGCCACTTTACTGACCGTGGCACTTAGCTGAGCAGATTTATCCTTCGGAATCACCACCGCGTGGGCACCAGCAGCATCAGCACTACGCAAACACGCACCAAGGTTATGTGGGTCCGTGACACCGTCCAAGATAATGATCAACGGCACTTCATCTAGGTTTTCCACTAGGCGCGCTAGATCTTTGTCATCACCGGTTTTGGTCACTTCCGCCAGCGCCACAACACCTTGGTGAACGATGCGCTCTTTACTCTTGCTAAACAGCTGATCCAACTCTTTACGTGGCACCTGCTGCACGCGCAAGCCTTGCGCCTGACACAGCTTGGCGATCTGCTGCATCTTTTTATCGTCACGCCCTTCCTGTAAGCGCACTTCTTTTACTTTGCCTTTCTGGCTCAACGCGTTTTCTACGGCATGGATACCGTAAACCCAATCTAAATCTGCCATCTGGCTCATACACTCTTATTCAGGAATTGCTTTTAATCGTTAGCACGCGCTTTGGCATTGCTCTTTTTCTTAACCTTGGTTTTCAGCTTTTTCGCTTTGGTTCCCACGGCTTTTTTAGCTTTTTTCAGTGGCGACTTTTTAGCGCTGTCGGCACTCGATTTTTTGCTTTTGCCCTTGTCTTTGCTCGAAGCTTTACCGGTTTTAGACTTTTTGTCTTTGCTAAAAGGCTTCTTTTTAGACTGCTTCTTGGGCTTGTTGTCCCACTCTTCGTCCGCTGGGGCTTTTTGCCCGGCACGATCGCCTGTGGCTTTTGGCTTCACTCGGCCGCCAAGCTCCATCGGTGGTAATTGCGCCAGCTGCATTTCAAGCTCACTTAGCTCATCACGATCCATACGCGGTTTCGGCTTAGCACGGCCCTCTTCCATCTTAAGATCGATCTTACGCTGCTCAAGATTGACGCTGACCACAGAAACGCGAATCTGATCCCCTAGACGGAATACTTTATGCGTACGCTCGCCAACGATCGCTTGACGTTCAGGGTCGTGGACAAAGTAATCGTTACCCAGACCAGAGATGTGCACTAGACCGTCGACAAACAAACCACCTAGCTCAACAAACAAGCCAAACGGTGTCACGGCAGTGACAATGCCATCGAAGTGATCGCCAATATGTTGCTCAACGTACTGACACTTAAGCCAAGATTCCACATCACGAGTGGCTTCATCGGCGCGGCGCTCAGTCATAGAGCAACTTTCACCAAACTGGTCCATCTCAGCGTCATCGTAATCGTAGATCTTGTTGGCTTTAATCGTCGGGCTGCCCGGCACTTTGTACGCTTGACGTACTTTTGGAGCGCCTTCGCCGCGGATCAAATAACGAATCGCACGATGCACCAATAAGTCAGGGTAACGGCGGATCGGCGAGGTAAAGTGGGTGTAGGCTTCATACGCCAAACCAAAGTGACCAACGTTGTCCGGCTGATACACCGCTTGCGACATAGAACGCAGCAGCATGGTTTGAATGCTACGCGAATCAGCGCGCTCTTGGATGCGCTCAGCCAGCTCAGCATAATCAGCTGGGGTTGGTTTAATACCACCGCCCAACTCAAGCCCAAGCACCGACAAGTACGAACGCAAAGCGATCAGTTTTTCTTCACGTGGACCTTCGTGAATACGGAACAATGCTGGGATATTGGCTTTAAGCAATAGCTCGGCCGTCGCTACGTTGGCACACAGCATGCACTCTTCGATTAGCTTGTGGGCATCGTTACGCTCGATCGGTACGATTTGATCAATCTTGGCATTTTCATCAAACACCATGCGCGTTTCGACCGTATCAAAGTCCATGGCACCGCGCTCTTCACGAGACGCACGCAACACTTTGTACAGATCATACAAATCATCAATATGAGTGATGATATTTTGGTAGCGCTCACGTAGCTCAAGGCCTTGTTCATCTGGCTCGGCCGCGATCATCTTCGCCACTTTGGTGTAGGTCAAACGCGCGTGGGAGTTGATCAAACCTTCATAAAACTTGAAGCCACGCATCTTGCCACGGGACGTCAACGAAATCTCCGCGACCATCGCCAAGCGGTCCACATTTGGGTTCAACGAACACAAACCGTTAGACAGCACTTCTGGCAACATAGGCACGACGCGACCAGGGAAGTAGACAGAGTTACCACGGGCGATGGCTTCATCGTCCAGTGCTGTGCCTTTTTTCACATAGTGCGAGACATCGGCAATGGCGACATATAGCTTGTAACCACCTGGTGTTTTTTCACAGTACACGGCGTCATCAAAGTCGCGCGCATCTTCACCATCGATGGTGACAAATGGCGTATCACGCAGATCAACACGGTGCTGTTTGTCTTCTTCCGCTACCTCAGTGGTGAAATGGCGCACTTGTTTCTCAACGTCTTTCGGCCACTCGTTAGGGATATCGTAGTTATGAATCGCGACATCGATCTCAAGTCCTGGCGCCATAAAGTCACCAAGGATCTTTTTCACCACGCCTTTTGCTGGGCTGCGGCGCTCAGCGTAGCTAACGATCTCAACCAACACATACTGACCATGGGTTGGCTGCAAGCCAGAGTCCTGCTCGATCATGATGTCTTGGGAAATACGTGGGTTTTCTGGTGTGACAAACGCGGTGCCACTCTCGGCGTAATAACGCCCGACTAGCGTTGAATGCTTACGCTCTTTGACTTCGACCACCACGCCATCTAGGCGGCCTTTGATGGTTTTGCCAGATAAGCGTGCGACCACTAGATCGCCGTCCATAACCGATTGCATCTGACGCGGTGACAAGAAAATATCGTCCGCATCAGGGCGCAGTAAGAAGCCTTGGCCATCTTTACCGCCTTGTACATAGCCTTCGATCAAGTCGCTTTCGACAATCGGTGCGTAGGCATCATCACTGTTACTCACAAGCTGATGATCTCGACACATGGCAATCAAGCGACGACGCGCCGCTTCAATAGAATCTTCGTCCTGTAAGCCAAAGGCTTCGCAGAGCTCTGGGTGAGTAACAGGACGACCCAGCGAAGCAATAAATTCTAGGATGTATTCGCGACTTGGAATGGGATTATCGTATTTAGATGCTTCCCGATCTCGATGTGGGTCTTGAATGTTGTTTTTACTCAAATGGTACCGTCCTATTGTGAGAGGGCATCATCTTCGGCCCTCTTTGGTATATGTGTTTTAAATTATTCATTAAGTATAAGTTATTCTTAGAGAATTCTCTCTAATGGCGACAAGATTCTTCATCAAAGCCGCCACCGTTCATTGGGACCAAGCAGCAAGGCTTAGAACCGTTTTGTAATCAATCATTGTGCCTGAAGCTTATAACATCGTTGTGACATTTGCCTATTTTTAGCAAATATAAGCAATAAAGGTTAAGGCGAAGCGCGCAAGAAAATAACAATAATGAAGGAGTCAAAGGGCTCTGAGCTGGAGCCCGGCAGGATCAACGTAATTGGCTGTCTTTACTGGCGCTGCGATTATATAAGCTGCGCGCTTTATCCGAGCGTTCCATCTCTGTTTGACACTGAATGCACAGACGTACGCCAGGGATTGCTTGGCGACGACGCTCTGGAATCTCGGCATCGCACTCTTCGCAAAACTCTAGACTTTCGCCCACACCTAAGCGACTGCGAGCCTGCTCCACCGCAGAATCTACCGTCGCATCGATTTGATCTTGTACCGCACCATCGTGCGCCCATCCACTTGCCATATGTTCTCCGACACAGACTTAAAAATGAAACATCCTTGCAGTATAGAAACTGTTCGTTTGCTAGACAATAGGCGTTTTGTGGGCACGTCTAAAAATACACAATCGATGTCGGAACCACGCAAACCCAAGACATAAAATCACTTTAATTGTCCAACAGCGCCGATAAGCCACGTATCAGGCTAGAGCGCCAAGACAACCAGTCGTGGCCACCGGCGTAGTTCTCATACAGTACTTTGCTCTGCTTATGTTGCAGTACATAAGCCATTTCTTCATTGTGCGCCAGTAAAGTTCGCTCACCTTCTCCGGCAGCAAAATACACGCTTAACTGCGCCAATGGACTACAACTTGCCATCACTTGATCCATCAAGCGCACCGAATTGGCATCGGCTTTGGCCAACGGCTCACGACGCTTATCCGGCCACCAAAAGGCGCCTGATAAACTGATCACCTTGGTGATGTATTGCGGCCAATACAGCCCTGCTTGCAGCGCTGACAAACCTCCCAACTCTTGCCCTGCTACCAGCATATTTTGCGCCAATGGTGGCAGGCCAAACTCTAACTTAAGCTTGGGTATTAGCTCCTCAAAGAACGCTAACCAGAAGTCATCGTTGGCGGTAAATTCTTGCACGCGCTGCTCAGCACCCACACTGCCTACCATGATATACACCGCTGGCGACAGGAGTTTGCATTGGGTCAAAAAATTAAGCACATCTGGTAAGCCAGACGCCTTTGACCAACACTCGCCATCCAGCAAAGTCACCACAGGCTTGTCACTTAAATCCGTAGTACCGGTTTCGAAGCAGGTCACGTTGCGCTCATTGCCAAGCCATGGGCTGGCCCACGTTAAAGTATGCACACTCACCGACAGCAACTCGCCGCGGTCCCACTCTTCCCAGCCAAGCTCATAGCCTGCCTCTAAGCCATGTAACGGCGAGCCAGATGGCAAAGATGCGTTGGAGATATCGGGGCGATGATTACAAGGGTCGGTAAACGATTGATGCTGCAGCCAATCATAATGCTGCTCGTAACCCGCGACGCGAGTGCGCGCTTGTTTCTGATCAAGGTCAGCTGTGGTCAGCGGAATAAAGCGATAACTCGCCCGCCAACTGGCCTGCATAATCACATACGCATGAAACACATCCGTGCCAGCAACACGCTTCAATAATGAGACCTCACGCGGAGGTTCTGACGAGACACTGTGAAATACCAACTGCACTTTGGCAATGTCAGACGCAAGCCCTTGTGGATCGCGCCAAAAGAAATCCACCCGCACACGCTGATCGTCGACCGGTGTCTGCAGTGGCGTCCCTTTGCGCGCCAACTCGGCCCACCATCGATCACTGCCGACATTATTCTTCGCGAGACACGCTGGGCGTCGCGCCCGCACCGTACTGTTGTAAGTCACCACGCCATCCTCCGGTCGTTAAACTACAACAACATTATTGATATTCATTCTCATTATCAATAGGTGAAGCGCGATTTTACATGCCCATGACGCCAAAACACGTATCAAGCAAGCGCAAAGACAGATATAGCAAAAATAAGGATAAACAATAACGGGAGAAGTATAACGAAGGGAGTTTGTATCAGAATTGGAGGCCGGAGTCGGAATCGAACCGGCGTACACGGAGTTGCAGTCCGCTGCATGACCACTCTGCCATCCGGCCTCATGGTGCTTTAAAAACAAAAAAGGCACCAAATGGTGCCCGGGACCGGAATCGAACCGGTACGATATTTCTATCGCAAGATTTTAAGTCTTGTGTGTCTACCAATTTCACCACCCGGGCTTTGTACTGAATGAAATGGAGGCCGGAGTCGGAATCGAACCGGCGTACACGGAGTTGCAGTCCGCTGCATGACCACTCTGCCATCCGGCCTCAATCATCAGTCTATCTTTAGAGAATGGAGCGGGAAACGAGGCTCGAACTCGCGACCCCAACCTTGGCAAGGTTGTGCTCTACCACTGAGCTATTCCCGCGTCTCAAAAGATGGTGCGTATTCTATAGAACTGGCTTAATACGTCAAGGGTAAAATATAAATAAATGGCTAATTTCGTTAATTTTTTTGCCATCGTTTACGTATTAACCAGCCCTGATTAGTCCTTGCACAACAAAGACTAATCGTTATCCGACTGACTTGACGTCAGCTCAGGCCACGCAGCTTTAAGGTAGATATACATTGACCAAAGCGTTAGTAACGCTGCGATCACCAGCACAAACAAACCAAGTGTCGCCCAGCCAGTGGTCGGCGCGTTCGACAGTAGAATAAAGATGGCAATCATCTGCATGGTGGTTTTGATCTTGCCAACAAACGATACCGCGACACTGGCGCGTTTGCCCATCTCGGCCATCCACTCACGTAGAGCTGAGATCACGATCTCACGGCCAATGATGACAGCGCTGGCCAAGGTCATTAACAAGCTGTCGTATTCGGCTACAAGTAGCACCAAAGCTACTGAGACCATCACTTTGTCCGCCACCGGATCAAAAAAGGCGCCAAACGGTGTGGTTTGATTCAAGGCACGTGCTAAAAAGCCGTCTAACCAATCAGTGATCGCAGCAATACCAAAGATGGCGGCACTGGCGTAAAAGCGCCCTTCCCATGGTAAGTAGTAGATCACTACCAAGATTGGAATCAGAAAGATGCGTAATGACGTAAGAAAATTTGGAATGTTCATAAATGCCTTGAATATAAGTAACAACCGCAAGAGTGCTTAGCTTAACTTTTATGGAGGTAGAGGTATATCTCTTGCGCCTTATTTCCACTGATGCCTTTGACCTTGGCAATGTCTGCCTGGCTTGCGGACATCAACTCCTGATAACCACCAAATGCTGTCAGTAATTCTTTACGACGTTTTGGCCCGATACCCGGAATGTTTTCTAGGGATGACTGGCGACGCTTTTTATCCCGCTGACGGCGGTGATTTTTGACGGCGAAACGGTGGGCTTCGTCACGAATGTGCTGGATCAAATGCAGCGCAGCAGAGTCGGGTGGCAACACCACCTCGTCTTCTTTAGAACCCACATAAAGGGTTTCAAGACCCGGCTTACGGGTATCCCCTTTGGCGACGCCTAATAAAAAGATATCGACAATGCCAAGCTCTTTAAGCACCGCTTCTGCTTGCGACAACTGACCTTTACCACCATCGATCAACAGCACGTCTGGCGCCGGTATCTCGCCATCTTTAACGCGTTTATAGCGACGTGTCAGCGCTTGGCGCATGGCGGCGTAATCATCTCCTGCTTCGACACCTTCGATATTAAAGTAGCGGTAGCGCTTTTTATCCGGGCCTTCAGGGCCAAATACCACGCATGAAGCAACCGTGGCCTCACCACTAGAGTGAGAAATATCGAAACACTCCATATGCGTCGGCGGCTCTTTAAAGCCAAGCACTTTTTGTAGCGCAGTAATACGACTGAAATGATTGCGCTTATCGGTTAAGCGTGTCTGTAACCCCTGCTCCGCATTGAGCTTAGCAAGATCCAGCCAACGTGCACGCTGACCACGCACATTGGCGGCGACTTCAACTTTTTTGTTGGTGGTCTCAAATAGCGCACTTTCGAGTACGTCTTGATCCTCTACCGCATGACTTAAGATCAACGTCTTCGGCAGCTCTTGAGCACCGCCTATGTAGCGCTGCGCAATAAAAGAAGAAAGCAACTCTGGCTCAGTGATCTCGATCGGCATTTTCGGATAGTGGCTTTGACTGCCAATCACCTTGCCTTGGCGCACCATCATCACGTGCACACACAAGCCGCCCGGCTGAATGATTGCCGCGAGCACATCAGCATCGCCGCTTTGGCCGTAAACATGCTGCTCTTCTTGAACATGCTTAAGCTGTACGATTTGATCGCGCAAGGCGGCTGCCCGCTCAAACTCCATCTCTTGCGCCGCAGTACTCATTTTGTCTGATAATTCGGCGGTAAGCTCTTGGTTTTTACCTTGTAGGAACATGCGCGCGTGCTGTACGTCTTCGGCATACTCTTCATTAGAAATCAGCCCTACGCAAGGGCCAGAGCAACGCTTAATCTGATACTGCAAACACGGGCGTGTGCGGTTGGCATAGACCGAGTCTTCACACTGGCGCACCTTAAAGACCTTTTGCATGGCAATCATGCTTTCGCGTACCGCAGTACCATTGGGATAAGGCCCGTATAACTGGCCTTCTTTGCTTTTTTGACCGCGTCGAAACAAGATCGCCGGATGAGGATGGTTGGAGATCAGAATGTAAGGGTACGATTTATCGTCACGCAATAGGATGTTGTAAGGCGGACGATGCTGCTTGATCAGCGTTTGCTCAAGTAGCAGAGCTTCGGTTTCACTCTTGGTGACGGTGATCTGGATATCGTCGATGCGACTCACCAAGGCCATGGTTTTGGTGGTCAGCCCTGTGGCTCGAAAATAACTCGATACGCGGTTTTTGAGGTTTTTGGCTTTACCGACGTACAGCAATTCACCTTTGCCATACATGCGGTAAACTCCTGGGCGGGTCGTTAAATTTTGGACAAAATGTTTTGGATCAAAGTCTTGCGACACGCAGTAAACAGCCTTCTAAACTAAACCTAGTACGTTATAACGCATCGCCAAGCGCGCCAGCTCTACATCGCTTTCGACGTCTAGCTTGGTAAAAATACGTTTACGGAAGGTACTGACCGTTTTATCTGATACATGTAAGCGATCCGCGATCACTTTGGTTTTGACACAATCAACAATCATTTGCGCCACTTGTAGCTCACGATCAGACAATTCATCAAAAGGCGATTCAGCACCGTTCTTCATAGTACGAGATAACGCGACCTTTTGCGCCACCACACGTGACAAATATTGTTGACCTTTTAAGACAGTATCAATGGCTTCTAGTAACTCTGGCATATCCGAGCCTTTGGCCACGTAACCACTGGCACCTGCTTCCATCATTTTTGATGGGTATGGCGCATCGTCATTGGCCGACAAGGCAATGACTTTGGTTTCTGGATAGAGTCGTTTGATTTCACGCGTTGCTCCCAAACCGCCGATCCCGGGCATGTGCACATCCATCAACACAATATCAATACGCTCTTTGCGTAGTATGTCTAGTGCTTCTTCACCACTGTGTACGGTGGCCCACACATCTACGCCCTCAATGTCTTCAATGACACGCTTGATCCCTTCACACACCACAGTGTGATCATCGACGATTAGAATTTTACGCATCTCAACCTCATTTAGAGCTTTGCTATATAGTATGAGATATTACCGTTTACTTAACTTTTCGAAAACACGTAAACACTTACAAATCGTAGAGAATTGTAAGAGACATAACTAAAAGTAATTATTACTAGCCGTTATTCATGCTTAAGCGGGTAATTCTTGTTGGTAGCCCATGTCTTGCAAAGCCTGTTGCGCGCGTGCTCGGTACTGAGCGCGGATCGCTGTGCCCGCCGTTTTGTGAAGATAGTATAAATGCGGGGCAACCTGCTCCTCACTCACTTGCAGCTCCTGAGCAATGCTGCGCATCAGGTTTTCCAGCGCAGGGGCAGGTTTATGTTCAACCATTACCACTTCTGGCACATGCAAGGCCTCACCGTTGATCACACGATCCACCAGCGCCACATAATGCTTTTCAAATAGCGGCCAGGTCACTCGCTCATCTTCAGTACGTAAGCGATACCAACCCGCCTCTGCACCGGCAAAATACACCGCCGGATGCGACCATTTCACCTTGCGCGGGTCATAGGTGCACTGACACGCCTCGAGATAGGCTTGACGAGGCTCCGGTAAACCATAAGCACGATAGGCCGTATGGATTACTGACAAAAATTCGGAAATCGTCGGCGGCCAAGCAAAACGCTCTTTGGTGCGCTCTACCGCATACGCCAGCAGCGGCTCTTGAAAGCCTTTTAAGGCGATCGCCCACTCGCGCTTAGCAAGCTTGACCTCTTCGGTGGTGGCATAAGCCGAAGCAAATTTATGAGTGTAAATCGCCTTAAATCGCGCAAACAGCATATTGACCAATACGCGAGTGCGTTGCTCGGCCTCATGGGAAGCTTGGCTTTGTTGGCTTTGCTGCCCTTGTTCGCTACCAGTCTGTGTCGTGGATGTTGGTGAGGGCGTTGCTAACTTGCTCGCGACTGGATTTAGAATTTGCTGAATAGGTTGCGGTTCCTTCATGGGACTGACGATCCGATTGCTTGTATTGCCATTGACGTTTTACGTACTTAAAAAACTCACTGTTCCAAGTACGCACATTTTTGCGCTGCTCTTTGATGCGCAACAAAAATTCCGGCAGCAGCGCTTGAGCAAAACCACGCTCAATACCCGCCTGCTGAATTTGTTCAAGCGTCGCTTCTTCAGGCAGCCATTGATCCGGTTGGCGGTTACGCTCTTTTGCCTCTAAATATAGATCAAAATCGGTCAAACCTCGGCGATCACTCGGAGCAGGACTCGTCGCTGGGGCATAAGACTCACTGGGTTCACGTGACGCACGCGGACTGTATTGCGGCGCACTACTTGGCTCTTTATGCGCGGCTTCTTGCTGTAGACGCGATAGCTTACTCAGCATTTCACCACCGTCCGCCTCTGAGGATTGCGCGGCAGTGGTGCTACTCGAAGGCTTAGGTTTCACCTCACCTGGAGCCTCTAACATAATCTCCAAGCCTGCGTCGCTACGACGAAACTGAAGGCGCTGAGCCACTTGCAGAGTGGTCATCAATCGCACCGTGTAAGGCGCAGTCCAAAACGGCAACATGTCGACCAGTTCGCGATGCGAGACTTTGATTTGGCGACTGCCCAAATGATGAGCACGCTGCTGTAAGAAGGTTAGCAAGACACTTTCTTCAAGCCCTAACTCGCACGCCAAATTAAACGAAACAGGTAATGTAAAATCAGAAGCAACCATAAACTCGACATATCATTGGATGGTGGAACAGTTTAACAAAAGGCAAACGCATAAGCACGATAACTCGCGCGCCAAGCGCGAATCAAGCTTTGTCAAAACGGCCTAACATAAAATTATGACCGCTACATTTCTTTACAGTGAAATCATATTGACAGGCCAAATTTACGCTCCTATGCTGGAAATGTGCCGCGAGGTTAGAGTCCTTCCAACCTCCAAAAAATCGGCCAACTTTACCGAGGAGAAAGTTGTATGTATACAATAAATATCACAGGTCATCACGTCGACGTCACTCCAGCTATCAAAGATCACATCAATGAGAAAATGCAAAAAATCTCTAAGCTAAGTGATCAAATCACCTCAGTTAACGTGACCCTAATACAGGACAGTAAAGAACAAAAAGCCGAAGCGCGAATACACGTGCCTGGTAAAGAGCTGTTTGCTACCGCATCCTCAGAAGACCGTTTATTCCATGCCATCGATGGCATGATTGAAAAACTAGCGCGTCAGGTAGACAAGCACAAAAACAAGCAAACCGCAGGTAACCATAAAGCCGCCGTTGCTTCTTAAACAGTACATCACTAAACAAATCGCAACGCCCACTTCTTTTAAGTGGGCGTTTTTGTTGTTACCACGGTATAAAATCAGTTGAAGTTTTGAACTCCTACCCTCATAGTTTGTCTTAACTCTAAGCATTTTCTTAAAAGGAGAACTTCGATCATGCGTTATACCGATGCCCTTTCGACACACACGTCCCAAGCGGCGAACAAAACGCTGCGTAATACCTACGGCCTACTGGCTTTAACATTACTGTTCAGTGCGTTCACGGCTGGCATAAGCATGGTAATGAACTTGCCACATCCTGGCCTGATCATCACCTTGGTAGGTTTCTATGGATTGCTTTTCCTAACACACAAATGCCGCAACAGCGCTATGGGCTTATTGTGCGTCTTTGCACTTACTGGTTTTATGGGCCTAACTCTAGGACCGATCCTTAACGCCTACCTAAGCATGCAAAACGGTGCAGCACTGATTATGAGTGCGTTAGGTATGACAGGTCTGTCATTCTTAGGTCTTTCAGCTTACGCCATTGTTTCTAAGAAAGACTTTAGCTTCCTAGGCGGCTTCATCACAGTTGGCTTCTTTGCACTGTTGTTCGCTATGATCGCAGGCTTCTTTATCCAGCTGCCAGCGTTGCAAATCTTCATCTCAGTCGGTTTCACTTTGTTCTCTGCGGCGATCATTTTGCTGCAAACCAGTGAAATCGTTCGTGGTGGTGAAACCAACTACATCATCGCCACAGTGAACTTATATGTTTCACTATACAACATGTTCCTAAGCTTGCTATCTCTATTTGGCATGGCAAGTGACGACTAAACATGCTTGATAAGCTTTTCAAAGGCCGCTGACTGCGGCCTTTTTTATGTGTAAACTTCTCTATTTGACTTGCATATCAGATGAATTATTCAATATTTATAACGGGCAGCCCGACGCAATCCCGCGCGTGCCAAAGCGCATTAAGCTTTGCCGAGGCAGCCATCGCCAGCGGACATACCATTCAGGGGGTGTTCTTGTATGAAGAAGCCGTACTGCTCGCCAACGCCTTTGCCATGCCGCCGCGTGATGAAAGCAACCTTCGCGCTGAATGGGTAGCGTTCGCAACCGAGCACAACATCCCTCTAAAAGTCTGCATCGCAGCGGCTATTCGTCGCGGCATTCTGAATCCGGCGGAAGCCCAGCGCCATGAGCTCAACCATCACAATCTCAGTGAAGGCTTTGAGCTTGAAGGCCTAGGCAGTTTTATCGATATGTCTCTGGGCTCAGATAAAGTGATGAGGTTTAAGTAGCATGAAAGATACACTGATTTATCTGTCTAGCTCGCCATACCAAAGCACAGCGGCCAAAGAGGCATTAGATCTTGCCTTGGTATTGGGCACGTTTGAGCAGCCGGTGAGTTTATGTGTCACGGGTGATGCACTAGCGATATTAAGTGACGGCCAAGCTCCTAGCCAACGTCACGGTAAGCACCTGTTCAAACTGCTCGACGGCCTCGAATTTTATGACATTGAAAACGTCTACGTTAGAGACTCGGAGATAAGCCAGCTGAGCTCACCTCTTTGGTCAGGCGTGCAGGCATTAAGCGACGAGCAGTGGCACACAATGCTGCAGCAACCTGCTGCGATTTACCGTTTTTAAGGGCCATTATGAAACTCTATCAGATCAACCAGAGCCTCTACCCTGTTACGGTTGAACAGGATTGGCTTAATACCTTACAACAAGGCGATGCGGTCTTATTCATGGAATCCGGCGTATTAAAAGTCCAGCAATGTCGAGCGCAAATCGAACTGCTTGATGAGCGTGGCGTGCTGATTTTTTATCGCCAATCAGACCTTGATAGCTACGCGGTTAAGCCCCTAATTGGTCACGGCATTTCCGACCAAGAATGGGTTGAATTAACTACTCGCAGCCACCCAATCGTAAGCTGGTAACTATGACTGCACCTGAATTATTTGATGAAGAAGGCTACTTACTCGACCTAAACGACTGGAACGAGTCGCTTGCCCAAGAAGTTGCCGCCAAAGAAGGCCTTGACTTGACGCCCGCTCACTGGGAAATCATTCATGTATTGCGCGACTTTTACACGCAATTTGAAGTATCCCCAGCCATGCGACCGTTAGTCAAAGCAGTGACCAAAGCGCTAGGCCCGGACAAAGGCAAAAGCATTTACCTGATGCAGCTTTTTCCTGGTAGCCCACCTAAGCTTGCCGCCAAGATAGCAGGATTGCCCAAGCCCGCCAATTGCTTATAAAAAAAGGCAGCCGTATGGCTGCCTTTTTACACTGTGCTGTAATTAAGCGCTGAACCACGCCAATTTATCTTGTAAGGTCACCACCTCACCGATGATCAACAAAGCGGGAGATTTGACTTCATTTTGCTGCGCCACGCCGACCACATCTTTTATGGTTGAAGTAAACACACGCTGCTCAGAAGAAGTGCCTTTTTCCACAATCGCCACTGGCATAGATGGGCGCATACCAAAACGAATCAATGACTGACTGATCGATTCAAGCCCGGTTAAGCCCATGTAGATGACTAAGGTTTGTGACGGATGTACCAGTTCATCCCATGGTAACTCAGTCGTACCATCCTTTAGGTGACCAGTTAAAAAACGTACTGATTGCGCGTAATCACGGTGCGTCAGTGGAATGCCAGCATAGGCGGCACAGCCTGCTGCAGCGGTTACGCCTGGCACAACTTCAAACGATACGCCCTCTTCTACCAACTCCTCAAGCTCTTCGCCACCGCGACCAAAGATAAAGGGATCGCCACCTTTAAGGCGCACCACGACTTTACCTTCTTTTGCTTTGCGCGCTAGCAAAGAGTTGATTTGGTCTTGCGGTAGGCTGTGCAAGGACTTCGCCTTACCCACGTAAAGCTTCTCGGTCGCTTCGGGAATCATCGCAATAATATCCGCCCCCACCAAACGATCGTACAGCACCACATCGGCTTGCTGTAACAAGCGGTGCGCTTTGATGGTAAGAAGATCTGGGTCGCCAGGACCAGCGCCCACTAAAAATACTTTGCCTGTCATCATTTTCACTCAAACACAAAGGCCCCTTAGTCAGGGGCCTTTGTTAATACTTTCCCATCGGGCAATTAACCGATAACGGTTTTACCACCCATGTAAGGCACTAATACTTCAGGCACAGTGACTGTACCATCGGCATTTTGGTAGTTTTCAAGAATCGCCACCAAGGTACGACCGACCGCAAGGCCAGAGCCATTTAGCGTGTGTGCTAGCTCAGGCTTGCCGGTTTCAGGGTTACGCCAGCGCGCCTGCATACGACGTGCTTGGAAGTCGCCCATGTTCGAACAAGACGAAATCTCACGGAATTTTTGCTGACCTGGTAGCCACACTTCGATGTCGTAGGTTTTGTGTGCTGAGAAACCTAAGTCGCCGCCACACAAAATCACCGTGCGGTACGGTAAGTTTAGCTGCTGTAAGATCGTCTCGGCGTGGCCCGTCAACTCTTCTAGTGCTTGCGTTGATCGATCTGGACGACAGATGTGTACCAATTCAACTTTTTCAAACTGATGTTGGCGAATCATACCACGGGTATCGCGACCGTAGCTGCCAGCTTCACTACGGAAACATGGCGTGTGCGCCACAAATTTCTGATGCAGATCCGCATCATTTAGGATCTCATCACGCGCCACGTTAGTCACGGGTACTTCTGCCGTCGGGATCAAGTATAGATCACTGTTGCCACTGTCTTTGTCCACTGGCACTTTAAACAGGTCCGCTTCAAACTTCGGCAACTGACCCGTGCCTTTTAGAGAGGCAGAGTTTACTAGGTACGGCACGTAAATTTCAGAGTAACCGTGGTTCTCAATGTGCGTATTAAGCATAAACTGAATCAAAGCGCGGTGCATGCGCGCCAAGTCTGAACGCATGACGGCAAAACGAGAGCCGGTAATTTTAGCCGCTAATTCAAAATCCAACATGCCTAGAGCAGCGCCCACATCGACATGATCTTTAACTTCAAAATCAAAGCTGCGTGGCTCGCCCCAACGACGAATTTCGACGTTATCGTCTTCGCTTTCACCTTCTGGCACAGACTCGTGTGGCACGTTCGGAATGCTTTCTAACAAACGGTCCATTTCCGCCTGAACATCGACGAGCTTCTGCTTGGCGCTTGCCAAGTCATCACCCAATGTGGCGGTTTGAGCTTTAAGGTCCTCGGCAAGGGCTTTGTCACCTGCCTTCATCGCAGCACCGATTTCTTTAGACACGGAGTTACGGGACTGTTGCAGCGTTTCCGTTTCAATCTGAATGGCTTTACGGCGCTCTTCTAGATTCGAGAACGTCGCTACATCTAACTCAAAGCCTTTTTTCTTTAGTAAAGCGGCAATCGCTTCAGGGTCCGCCCGTAGAGCTTTAATGTCTAACATTGCTGCAACAAAACCTTATGTAATTAAAAATAAATGTCGTTTGGGATAGATCAAAATGCGCGTGTTAGGCCGATTCCGGCGGCCAGCGCCAAAATGCCTAGCAAACAGCTTAATGATAAATAGCTTAGCGCTGTTAGCCAAGCTTGCTGATTAAAGAGTGACACAATTTCTAAAGAAAAAGTGGAAAAGGTGGTAAAAGCGCCTAAAAAGCCCACCATGATTAGCGGCCGGTAGGGCTCTAAGGCTGGCATACGCTCGCTAATCAGCACAAACGCAACCCCCATCAAAAAACTGCCCAGCACATTAATAGTCAGAGTAGCTAGGGGAAAATGCATCGCCCAAGACTGGTTGATCCAACGTGTCAGTCCATAACGCGACAAGGCGCCAAGGGCGCCTCCCAAGGCAATCATCACATACATCACTGGCCAAAGTCCTCATGACGATAACGCTGTAGCGGACTTAATTGATCCAGTTGCTCAAGCCAAGACAGCTTCTCACCGATTTTTTTCTCAAGACCACGGTCGGTTGGCTGATAGTAGCGCTCACCGATAAGCTCTGGCGGCAAATACTTTTCACCCGCCGCATAAGCATGCTCTTCGGAGTGAGCGTAACGGTAGTCCTCACCATGCCCCATTTCTTTCGCTAAACTAGTAGGCGCATTACGCAAATGATTGGGCACTTCAAGACTTGGCTGACTGGCCACATCACTCATGGCTTGACTAAAGCCTCGATAGACAGCGTTACTCTTAGGGGCGCAAGCCATATAAACGGCTGCTTGGGCAATCGCACGATTGCCTTCATAAGGACCGACACGATCGAATATATCCCACGCATTAAGGCCTACTTGCAGCGCCCTTGGATCCGCATTGCCAATGTCTTCTGAAGCAATCGCAAGCAAACGACGAGCAATATAAAGTGGATCACAACCACCATCGAGCATACGCGCCATCCAATACAAAGCACCGTCAGGCGAAGAGCCACGCACGGACTTATGGAACGCTGATATCTGATCGTAAAATACATCCCCGCCTTTGTCGTAGCGACGAATACTACCACCTAGCACATCTTCTAGTTGCGCATCGGTGACTGACTCACCGTCTTCGACAAAGTCGGCCAAGATTTCTAAAAAGTTTAAACTGCGGCGCACATCACCATCAGCCGCTTGGGCAAGAATATCAAGCTGGCGCTCATCAATACGGATATCGCGCTGCCCTAAGCCACGCACTTCATCTTTTAAGGCATGACGCATCACGGCTAGTAGGTCTTCTTTAGCAGGGGTCTGCAAACGATACACACGCGCCCGAGACAGTAACGCTGAGTTAAGCTCAAAGGCAGGGTTTTCGGTGGTTGCACCGACAAACAAAAACGTGCCATCTTCGATAAACGGCAAAAAGGCATCTTGCTGGGATTTATTAAAGCGATGCACCTCATCGACAAACAATAAGGTCGCCTTTTGGGTCATCAAGCGCCACTGTTTGGCGTCATCCACTGCGGCTCGGATGTCTTTCACACCAGACATCACTGCCGATAATTCGATAAATTTAGCGTCCAATGAGTGCGCAAACAGCTGCGCAAAAGTGGTTTTACCAACGCCTGGCGGGCCCCACAAAATAAACGAGTGCCCTTGGCGTCGTTCCACCATTTTACGTAAAGGTTTGCCTTCGCCAACTAAATGCTGTTGACCGACATACTCATCTAAAGTTTTGGGACGCATACGTGCTGCCAACGGCTGCATCATATCCACTTCATTGGCGCTAAATAAATCGTCCATCTATTACTGCTCGACAATCACATCAACGGAATCAGGCAGATCAACTACAAAGTTTTCCTCTGACACCCCTTCATGAGCCTCAATACTGGCAAACTCAATCACTGTGGTCTGACCGAGCACATCGCGAATACTCATGGCACTGATCTCGCCATCATCAAAAGCTAAGGTCAGCGTATCAAACATATCTTCTTCGCCCTGTGGCTTTAAGCGATATTTTTCACCGCTAAGCTCACTCACTTGATAATGCGCAATGACCTTATCAGATGATTCACCTAACAACGCTGCAGGCGATTCACCAAGCGTACCGGCAATCGGTTTACGTGTGGCTTGCTCTAAATCCACATCCCAAATCGTTACCCACTCACCATCTGAGACAATGCGCTGTGGAAACGGCGCGACCGTATCCCAGACAAAGCGATTTGGCGCGGCGAGGAGGAAGACGCCACTACTGGCTTGCACTTCATCGCCTTGCTCATTGTAGGTCGTTTGGCGAAACTCACCCTCAACATTACGGTTTTGATCCAACAACTTGGACAAGGCCTGCTCACCATCGGCCCACACCGACACACTTAGTAACGCCAACAACAGTCCAACACACTGACGTACGACTTTCACGCTACCCATAATCACTCCTACGTTGATGTTTATTCTGGTATTAGAATTTCACGCTGGCCATTGGTTCCCATTGGTCCCACTAATCCAGCGGATTCCATCGCTTCCACTAGATTGGCCGCGCGGTTATAGCCGATCTTAAGGCGTCGCTGGATAGAGGAGATAGAAGCTTTACGTGTTTCTATCACTATTTTCACAGCTTCGTCGTAGAGCGCATCTTTATCTTCGCCACCGCCAGAAGTTAACTCTTCGGCACTCACGGTCACATCATTGATGTATTGTGGCTCACCACGCGCTTTCCACTCTTCTACCACGGCATGAACTTCATCGTCGGATACGAAAGCACCATGCACTCGAATCGGCGTAGGCAAACCTGCTGGTAAATACAGCATGTCACCTTGTCCTAATAGCTGATCAGCGCCACCTTGGTCTAAGATGGTACGAGAGTCAATTTTGGATGATACTTGGAATGCCATACGCGTCGGGATATTGGCTTTAATCAAACCAGTAATTACATCCACCGATGGACGCTGAGTCGCTAATACCAAGTGTATGCCGGCGGCACGTGCTTTTTGTGCAATACGCGCAATCAGCTCTTCCACTTTTTTGCCGACAATCATCATCATGTCAGCAAACTCGTCGACAACGATGACAATGTAAGGAAGTGGCTCAAGATGTGGCACCGTTCGGGCCACACCGTCTTCTGAGAACATCGCCATTTCGGGCGTCCAAAGTGGATCCTCGATCGGCTCTCCGGCAGCCGCGGCTTCGCGCACTTTTTTGTTAAAACCGGCGATATTACGCACCCCTAACTTCGCCATCAGCTTGTAACGACGCTCCATTTCATCCACCGACCAACGCAAGCCATTGGCCGCATCTTTCATGTCGGTGATCACTGGCGTGAGCAAGTGTGGAATGCCTTCATAGATTGACAGCTCAAGCATTTTAGGGTCGACCATGATCATACGCACTTCGTCTGGTGTCGACTTAAGCAGCATACTTAAGATCATAGCATTCACCCCCACAGACTTACCCGAGCCTGTGGTACCCGCGACCAAGACATGGGGCATTTTCGCCAAGTCCACCACCACAGGTTCACCGGAAATATCATGACCTAATGAAAGTGTTAACGGCGAGCTGGCGTTGTCATACATCGGAGTATTGATAACTTCGGAGAAATAAACGGTGTCGCGAATCTGATTAGGAATCTCAATACCGATGGTCGATTTACCCGCAATGACTTCTACTACACGCACACTCATCACACTTAAAGAGCGCGCTAAGTCTTTGGCTAAGTTGGTAATTCGCGAAACCTTAACACCCGGCGCTGGCTGGATTTCAAAGCGTGTAATCACAGGACCAGGGTTCACCTCGACCACCTCGGCTTTAACACCAAAGTCCTGCAAACGCTGCTCGAGAAGCGCGGATAAGTTCAGTAATTCCTCTTCCGTGTAGCCGCCTTGCTTTGGCTTAGGCTGAGTCAATACACTGCGATCTGGCAACGTGTAAGCGGCTTCAGTGCGCTCAACTTCAGCGCTGGGCCCACCTAAACTCTCTAAACGTTTGGCTTCTGATAAGGTTTTTACCGCCGGTTTATGACCCGAGGTTTGCAATACATCTTCCACTGGCGCAGCCTGACGCGTACTTGGCTTAGGCGCCACAGCAGACTCAGGCACTTGCACCTCCGCTGTTTGCGGCTCAGCGTATGCTGAAGGTTCCTCGTTTGGCTCAGACTCTGGTGCTACTTCTGGCTCTGGTGTTACGTCAGGCGCTTGTGCCCTAGGCTGCCAGTTTTCCAAGTCGTCTGGTGCTGCCGTGTCGCTTGCTGGGGTCGATTTACGCTGCCCCCATACATCGTCAAATTGCAGTTCGTCGGCAGCAGGCTCTACATAGAGCGTATCACCAAAATCCAGCTGATCATCGTCGATTGCCACGCCATCTAACCCAGCAAAGCTTGGTTCTACATGCGCCTGGCTTGAGTTAGCGGCAGGCGCTTGGCGCCAGGACACTTCATCTTCATTAGGTTCATCGTCGACATCAGAACGGCGTAGTTTGGCTTTCAGTCGCTGCCATACTGAGGGCAATTCGTCTGTATCTTCTTCTGGCTCATCAACCTTAGTCGCACCACCTGGTGTCAGCGCGTCTTTAATACGCTTTTTGCGGAAAATAGCCGGCTTATCAATATCACTGCTGGCCTCTTCTGCTTGCTTGTCTTTTTTAACTTTTTCCGGCTTGGCTTCTTTTGGCTCACGGGCCAGCTTCGCCTGTAACCACTGATAAGCCTGGGTAGCACGCTCACCAATAAATTCAAGTAACTGACTCCAATGTATTTGTGCCAGCAAAGTAAAGGCCAACACAAAAAGCGCCAAACTCACCAGAGTGGCGCCATCATAGCCGATCCAATGGTATAAGGTTTGCCCCAGCGCTTGGCCTAAAATGCCGCCTGCGCCAAATTGCAAAGCTCCATCACCCACTGTATGCAAGAAGCAAAGCGCAGAACCAAAGCTCAGGTATAAGATACTGCCAACCACACAGATTAAGGCGTTATTGAGGGGGATTAATTGATGTGGATTGCGCCACAAGATATAGGCGACTAACAGAAACAGTAATGGTAACGAATAAAACAGACTGCCAAAAAACGCTGCCATCAAGTCTGCCAAAACCGCGCCGATGACGCCCATTGAATTCTGTGTGGCAGCACCACTGCCCGAATAAAACCATCCAGCATCTCCAGGATGGTAACTGTATGTCGCAAAGGCAAAAAATAAAAAAAACAGCAGCGCAGTAATAAACGCAGCTTGCTTTGCAAACGTCCCCCAGATGGGCGATCCGACTGACTCACTCCGTGCTTGTGTCAAAAGCCACCTTCCAAAAACTAAATACTCACTATAGGGACCGCTAGCTTACCATAAAAAAAGCCAGCCCGAAGGGCTGGCTTGCTGTTTTACAAAGAACAGAGAATCTTAGAATGAAACGTACGCACCAATGGTGGTTGCTTCTTTTTCGACTTCATTACCCGTATCAGAGTCAATTTGGTCGCCATCTAGGTAGGTCGCGAAGTAAGTGATATCACCCACTGTGTAGTAAGCGGTCAACTCAGCGTTATCTACGTCGTTTTCAAGATCTGCAGAGAACTGAGCAGAGATCGCAAACGCTTCAGTAATGGCAATATCGGCACCGAGCACAGCGGATTCGAAGTCAGCATCATTGATCTCACCACCTGAGTAAGATGCGATCAGCACAGCTTGGCCCATTGGCACTTTCAAACCTAGAGAGTAATCAGTGACTTCTAATGTTTCAGTAACATTACCTTCGTCATTCTTATCACCTTCGTAAGAACCCGCAGATAAACCTAGCGTTGCGCCGTTAAGGTCATGCTCGTAAGAGAATGCACCACCCACACCATCAAAGCCTTCCGCCATTTCAGCTGCGACTGTAAAATTGTCCGTAACCTTGTAGCGTACACCTAGATCGGTTTTTTCACCGTCTTCGTACTCGCCTTCTTCCCAAACTGCAGCATTGTAGGCTGCATCGACCGATACAGAACCATCAAAGTCACCAAACGATACCGCACCGACTTTCACGTAAGCTTCATCAAGGTCGAAACCGGCATTTTCAGCACCATCACCACCTTCCATGTCAAGGTCGAAGTACACTAGACCCGTATCCATGATGATGTTCACTTCACCTTCTGAAGTCCAATTCTCATTACCACTTTCTGCATGGTAATTAAGACCAGCCTCGCCAGAGAAAACTGGTTCTGCTGCCAATGTTGAAGTAGATACCGCAGCTGCTACCGCTGATACTGCAAAGACAGAAGCTAGTTTGATCGCTTTCATTCAAGATTCCCCTTGTAATTTTATAAATAGGTCAATGACCTAAAAACAGGCTTAAATTCTTATTTTTCTTTTAAATCAATAACTTGAAGAATTTTAAGCGCTATCAGTTCAAGTTTATGGCACCCCATAAAACCAAACCCCCAGTCATAAGACGCACTTATTTGTGTGATTTTTTTGCACGTTTCGCTGAGATAGATTGATTAAAACGGAGTAACATATGAACGGTCAAGTATTTTTGACACTTTTTATGAATTATTTTTGCACTATTCACAAAATAACTATATTTAAGCAAATAAATATCACTTAAAGTGATTAAATTAAGGCTAAAAAATGCACAAAAGCTCTACACAACATGAAAAGCTCACCATTGAGCGTATTTCCATAGACGCCATAGGCTTAGATTTTGGATAATATGAGAGGCATCAATAACTAGGGGTTATCTAAGATATGCATAAAAACTCTACTGAGGAGTCATTCGTAGTGCCTGAATTAGTCCTACTTACCGAATCAGTGCAAGACACGCCAGATCCTTTTAGAGCCCTCACGGACCCAGAGGGCCTATCTGCAGTAGGTGGTGATTTAAAGCCAGAAAGGCTTATTCATTTGTATCAACATGGCTTTTTCCCTTGGTATAGCGACCCCGACCCAATTCTTTGGTGGCATCCCTTGGAGCGCTGCACACTCATTCCAAGCGACTTTCACTTAAGTCGATCGCTGAAAAAAGCTATCAATAGAGAGACTTGGAGCTGGAAAGTTAACCATAATTTCGACCAAGCGATTGAAACCTGCCGTAGTTTGCGAGCCCAAGCAGAAGGCACTTGGATCTCCAAAGATGTCATCGCCGCCTACAGCGCGTTACAAAAAAAAGGTTATGCCTTTTCTATGGAAGTCTTCTGCAACGGTGAGCTGGCAGGTGGTTTTTACGGCGTAGCCATGGGGCGGATGTTTTTTGGCGAGTCCATGTTTTCGTTGCAAGCCAATGGCTCAAAGGTTGCCCTTTGGCAGTTTTGTCAGCTTTGCCCCGAGCTTGGAATTGACTTAATTGACTGTCAGGTGCATTCTGACCACTTAATATCATTGGGTGCTCAGATGCAATCCAAGCAATCGTTTGTCGATGACTTGCACAAACTCATCCCAACCCCTAGCCAAAACCATAAACTGTTGGCTCTGGCAGGCTCTAATACTCTTCAAGCAGTACATATCGCTTAAGGCTAAATTTGCTTTTTCGCGCTATTTTGGGCAAAATAGCGCCGAAATTTTAGCAAACTCGCCAATCAAAAGCCTATTTTTAGCCTAAATAGCGAGAGAATGCTTAACCTTAATTAAGAACAGGACACTGATTGTGGCAAAAGAAGATAGCATTGAAATGGAAGGTGTCATCGTTGACACTTTGCCAAACACTATGTTCCGTGTGGAACTTGAAAATGGTCACGTTGTGACAGCGCATATCTCTGGCAAGATGCGTAAAAACTACATTCGAATTTTGACTGGTGACAAAGTTAAGGTAGAACTAACACCTTACGATTTGTCCAAAGGTCGTATTGTTTACCGTTCTCGTTAATTTCGAGCACGCTAGGCAACAAAAAGGCCGCTTAACCTAGGTTAAGCGGCCTTTTTGTATTTAGGGACTGTGTGAACAGCCCCTAACACTGATTTAACAGTTCACAGCCTCTTTCTTAACCGAGAAATCGAGTTCGTCTTTCTCTTCGTTAAGGGAGACGCTTACTACCCCACCTTCGACCAGGTCGCCAAACAGTATCATATTGGCAAGGGGTTTCTTAAGATGCTCTTGGATCACGCGCGCCATCGGACGAGCGCCCATCTGACGGTCATAACCTTTGTTGGCCAACCAGCCTCGCGCGGTATCACTCACTTCGATCATAACGCCTTTGGCATCTAACTGCGCCTGCAGCTCAACCAAGAATTTATCAACCACATTAAAGATTACTTGCTCATCTAGCTGCTTAAACTGAATCACAGCATCTAAGCGGTTGCGGAATTCTGGTGTGAAAGTCTTATTAATGACTTCCATACCGTCGGTTGAGTTATCCTGCAGCGAGAAACCAATCGAGCGCTTAGCAAGCTCTTCAGCGCCAGCATTGGAGGTCATAATCAAGATCACATTACGGAAGTCAGCTTTACGGCCATTATTATCCGTTAAGGTACCATGGTCCATCACCTGCAAAAGTAGGTTGAAGACTTCAGGATGCGCTTTTTCAATCTCATCCAGCAGCACCACACTGTGTGGATTTTTGGTAACCGCTTCGGTTAACAAACCACCTTGGTCAAAACCAACGTAACCTGGTGGCGCACCGATCAAACGTGACACCGCATGACGCTCCATGTACTCGGACATATCAAAGCGAATTAACTCTAATCCCATGATCTTGGCAAGTTGACGCGTCACCTCAGTTTTACCCACACCGGTTGGGCCGGCCATTAGGAACGAGCCAATCGGTTTTTGGTCAGCTTTTAGACCAGCTCGAGACAATTTAATCGCATCGGAGAGTGATTCGATCGCGCCATCTTGACCAAACACCACCATTTTAAGATTGCGCTCTAGGTTACCCAGCACTTGTTTGTCATCCGAGTTAGCCGCTTTCACTGGCACGCGCGCAATCTTAGAAACAATTTCTTCGATGTCCTCGACGGTAATCATCTCTTTGCGCTCATCTTCGGACTTAAGACGTTGATAAGCCCCCGCTTCGTCCACCACATCGATGGCTTTGTCTGGCATGTGGCGATCAGGCACATAACGCTGCGCAAGCTCAGACGCTGCTCGCAACGCCGCATCTTCGTATTTGATCTTATGATGCTCTTCAAAGGAGCCTATGATGCCTTTGAGAATCTCATAGGTATCGTCAACGCTCGGTTCGTTTACGTCAATCTTCTGGAAACGACGCGCCAAGGCATGGTCTTTTTCAAACACCCCACGGAACTCTTGGAAAGTCGTTGAACCAATACAACGCAACTGACCAGAGCTTAGTGCCGGCTTCAAAAGGTTTGAGGCGTCCATAACACCACCTGATGCGGCACCGGCACCGATAATGGTATGAATTTCGTCGATAAACAAAATCGCGTTAGGCTGCTTCTTAAGCTCACCCAACAAATGCTTGAGGCGTTTTTCAAAGTCGCCACGGTATTTGGTACCGGCGAGTAAAGCCCCCAAATCAAGAGAATACACGACCCCATCAGCGATCACATCTGGCACTTCACCATCAACAATACGTTTGGCTAAGCCTTCGGCAATGGCCGTTTTACCAACCCCAGACTCACCCACCAATAACGGGTTATTTTTACGACGGCGGGATAAGGTTTGCACCACACGCTCAACTTCGTATTGACGGCCAATCAGACGATCAATACGCCCTGATTTGGCTTCTTCATTAAGGTTGGTAGCGTATTTTTGCAGTGGCGCTTTAGCAGACTCTTCACCGTCTTCTTCATCTTGCTCAATCGGCTCGTCTTGGGCTGAACCACCTAGTTTAGAAATGCCATGCGCCACAAAATTGACAACATCGATACGAGCGACGTTGTGACGACGCAATAGGTAGACCGCTTGGCTTTCTTGCTCACTAAACATAGCAACCAGCACATTAGCGCCCGTTACTTCACGCTTGCCAGAAGACTGCACATGGAAAACGGCGCGCTGTAGTACACGTTGAAAGCCCAGTGTTGGCTGCACTTCACGCTCTTGGTCATCCTCAGGGATAAGGGGCGTGGTGCTGTCGACGAACTCTTCTAACTCCTTGCTTAGGGTTTCTAAGGTCACGCCACAGGCTTCAAGCACCTTGGCCGCTGCTGCATTGTCGATTAAAGCCAGCAATAAGTGCTCGACCGTCATAAATTCATGACGCTTATCGCGGGCGGCTTTGAACGCATTATTCAAGGTTTGTTCTAGTTCTTTGTCTAGCATCGCTTATCCCTCACTAAAAATCAGTCGACTTTTTGCAAGTCACACATTAGGGGGTGCTCGTTTTGCTCTGAAAACTGCTGCACCATAGCTACTTTGGTTTCCGCAATACCGTAAGGGTAGATGCCACAAACACCCTTGCCTTTGGTATGTACTTCCATCATTACATGCTGGGCTTTTTCTGAATCCATGTTAAAAAAGCGCTGGAGAACGAACACGACAAAATCCATTGGCGTGTAATCATCATTAAACAGTACCACCTGATACATAGAGGGTGGTTGCAGATCGGTTTCATCCGGTGCAATGGCAACCGACGAGTGACCGTTGTCATCGTCCTCTAAATTTAGACTAATTTGCTTCGATGCAAACATCTGGACCTCAAAGACTACAAATATTCACGTTAGTTAGCATTTTCACAATCCCTGAAACAACAAAAACTGGAAAACAATAAGATTTTACAAATACGCAATAGGGTTCTACTCTGATCTATGTGTGGTCAAAAGTTGATCATTTAAACCCTAGCTTGCGCTTGTGGTAAAAGTTTATCAAATTTTGGCCATCGATATTGAACCGAATTTACCAACAGCGTTGATTTGTAGTTCGGCTTTCCCAGCCTTAAGAGTATTGAAGGAGTGACTCATGCACCGTGGATCCGTTAAATGGTTTAATAACGCAAAAGGGTATGGCTTTATCGTATCAGACAGTTTTGATGAAGATTTGTTCATCCACTACTCTGCCATCAATGTCGAAGGCTACAAAACCCTTAAAGCAGGTCAGTCCGTTACCTTTGACGTAACACCAGGCAAACGTGGCTTGCACGCTATTGAGATCACACCAGTAAAAGCAGAGGAAAAGGAAAGCGCAGGCTCAACCGCCTAATCTTTTAGAGTTTTTCACCCCACAACTGGCACCTTTGTTATCATACATCGCAAAGGTGCACACGCGTGCACCAGTATTTAGCCTCATACTAGAGACCTTATGCTGTTAATTCTCAACAAACCTTTTCAGGTATTGAGTCAATTCACCACTGACTCAGACAAAGACACACTCGCCTCGTACGTTGATATTGCGGACATCTATCCTGCTGGACGTCTTGATTATGATTCTGAAGGGCTACTGCTACTTACCGACGAGGGCCCTTTACAGCATCTAATCGCCTCACCTAAATTTAAATTGCCCAAAACCTATTGGGTTCAAGTGGAAGGCGACATTGACGCTGCGGCCATCGAGCAAATGTCACAAGGTGTCACTTTAAAAGATGGGCCGACACGCCCTGCGCAATGCCGCAAAATAGCACCACCCGATATTTGGGAGCGCAACCCTCCGATCCGCGAGCGCGCTAACATACCGACCAGCTGGATTGAGTTAGTCATCAGTGAAGGGAAAAATCGTCAAGTCAGACGCATGACGGCACACGTTGGCTACCCTACATTACGTTTAATTCGTGCAGCGATAGGTCCTTATACCCTTGAAAACCTGTCTCCTGGACAATATTTAATCATACAGCCGACACCAGAACTGACTCAGCAGGTACAAGATTTTGAACGAGACAAAGCGAGCAAGACTTCCACATCTAACCGTCGCCGCTCTAGTAGTGGACGAGCAACAACGGTATCTGATGGTCACCGAAACTCAGGACCGACAAATCGTCATCAACCAGCCCGCCGGTCACGTGGAAAACGGTGAAACCCTCGAACAAGCTGTAATCCGTGAGACACTGGAAGAGTCTGGTTGGCAGGTAACGCCTGAGGCACTACTAGGCATTTACGCTTTTACGCCTTATCAAGGCGCCGATACTTATCATCGCGTTTGCTTTGTCTGTACGCCACAAAAATACGTTACCGAGACATTGGATGAAGACATTTTAGCCGCCAATTGGTTGAGTAAGCCTGAGCTACTCAAGATGCGCCATCGCAGCCCACTCATCATGCAATGCATTGAAGACTTTGAGCAAGGCCAACGCCTACCACTCAGCGCCATTAACAACGTGCATATTGAGCCAAGCTAAAGACCTTAACCGCAACATCCGTTACACTATAGCGCACATTCTAATGACGGGCCTTTACCCCGTTTCCACTATTAGAGAGATCTCATGAGTAAAGCAAACCCTAACGCCTCCATCAAAGTTATTGTCGGCATGTCCGGCGGTGTCGACTCTTCTGTATCGGCCCTACTTCTACAGCAGCAAGGCTACCAAGTCGAAGGCCTGTTTATGAAAAACTGGGACGAAGACGACGGTACAGAATACTGCACCGCTAAAGAAGATCTAGCGGACGCCCAAGCCGTGTGCGACAAGCTTGGTATTCATCTACATACGGCTAACTTTGCCGCAGAATACTGGGACAATGTATTCGAGCATTTCTTAGCCGAATATAAAGCTGGCCGCACGCCCAACCCAGACATTTTGTGTAACAAAGAAATCAAATTCAAAGCGTTTCTAGAATACGCTCTGGCGCTGGGCGCTGATTACATAGCCACAGGCCACTACGTGCGTCGTGGTGAAATTGATGGCGAGCCAGTGCTGCTTAAAGGGTTGGATAACAACAAAGACCAAAGCTACTTCTTATATGCCGTGGGTAAAGAAGAAATTGGTCGCACCTTCTTCCCAGTTGGCGAGCTTGAAAAACCAGAGGTACGTCGCCTAGCGGAAGAGCATGACCTCATTACCCACAATAAAAAAGACAGCACCGGTATCTGCTTTATCGGCGAACGTCGCTTTAAAGACTTCCTAGAGCAATATTTACCCGCCCAACCAGGCAACATCGAAACCCTCGAAGGCGATGTAATCGGCAAACATCATGGCCTGATGTACCACACTATCGGCCAGCGCCAGGGCTTGGGCATTGGTGGACTGTCAAACTACCCAGATGAGCCTTGGTACGTGGTTGAAAAAGACCTACAGCGTAACGTACTCGTCGTCACCCAAGGTGGTCAGCATGAGTCGCTGTACAAAACGCACATGATTGCCGACAACTTTGATTGGGTGGCCCGTGAGAAGCCAGCCATGCCATTAACCTGCATGGCGAAGTGCCGCTACCGTCAGCCAGATCAGGAATGCACCTTGACGGAACTCGCCGACGGTCGTGTGGAAGTAAGCTTCAAAGAGCCACAGCGCGCCATTACACCAGGCCAGTCGGCTGTATTTTACCTTGGCGAGCACTGTCTAGGCGGCGGCATTATCAACGTTGCCTTTAATAAATAATGGCAGGAGGCCCCATGCAACACGATGTAAAAGAACAAGCGATTGCGCTGTCTGCTATCTTCCAAGCGGCAGAACTTGTGGCGACCTTGGCCCGCAAAGGCACGCTTGATGAAACGCATGCTGAGCCATTGCTCAACAGTATTTTGGTGGTCAATGCTGAGCGTACTGAAGACATCTACGGTGGCCAGTTTGATTGCCAAGGCAACTTGGCATTAGGCCGTCGCATCGCTAAGCAAGTAATGGGCAAAGAGCGCGAAGCGGTGAATCCCGATACGATTCGCTATGCATTGAGCATGATCCACCTCGAATCCAAACTGCAAAAAGATGACGCTATGCTCAGTGCTATTGGCCGTCAGCTTGGGCAAGTAGAGCGCCAAAAAGAGCATTTTGAGTCAGTGTTGCATGAAAACATGGTTGCGGGCATCTCTGGCATGTATCAAGACACCTTGAGCAAAATGTCGTTTCGCATCCAAGTGCATGGTGACAGCCGTCATCTGCAGCAACCTCAAATCGCTAACCAGGTACGCGCCCTACTCATGTCAGGCGTACGTGCGGCCATGCTGTGGCGTCAGGTCGGCGGGCGTCGCTGGCACTTGATCTTTAAACGTAAAGCCATCCTGCAACAACTGGATGCACGCTTCTAAGCATCTAACAGAGGGTCAGCTTAAGCTGGCCCTCTTGCGTTTTCATTCCTTGATTCGTCACAATCATTCAGATCAATCTTGACTATATTCGAGGTCAATATTTCTTCAAAGCCCATTTGCGGTAGTATACTGACCAAAATTTTAATCAAACGATTTGATTTACTGAGAATGGCGGCCACAAGTCACCTTCTATCCAATCGGCTAACTAGCCAGAACGTTAGGGGAATTACATGTCAAAACAAACGATCTATTACACGTTGACAGACGAAGCACCAGCGCTAGCAACCGCTTCTCTTCTGCCAATCTTCAGTTCTTTCGCAAAAGAAGCAGATATCGAGCTTAAACTTACTGATATCTCTCTAGCTGGCCGTATTTTGGCAGCATTTTCTGATCGCCTACCTGAAGATCAACGCGTAGAAGACGGTCTAACATTTTTAGGCGAACTGACAGCAGAACCAACAGCTAACTTCATTAAGCTGCCGAACATCTCTGCCTCAATCCCACAGCTGCACGCAGCCATTAAAGAGCTACAAGGACAAGGCTACGACATCCCTAGCTACCCTGAAAAAGCTGAGTCAGAAGAAGACAAAGAAATCCAATCTCGCTACGCTAAGCTACTAGGCAGCGCAGTAAACCCAGTATTGCGTCAAGGTAACTCTGACCGCCGTGCACCGGCTGCAGTAAAAGCCTTTGCTCGCAAACACCCGCACTCAATGGGCGAATGGAAAAAAACCTCACAGACGCACGCAGACTACATGCGTGGCGGTGACTTCTTCTCATCTGAGCAATCTGTGACTATGGACAAAGCGCAGGATGTTCGCATTGAATTCGTGAGCCAGTCTGGCAACGTTGAGCTGAAAAAGACGCTTCCGCTACTTGAAGGCGAAGTACTAGACAGCATGAACATGAGTGCGAAAAAACTTCGTGAGTTCTTCGAGGAGTCACTACAAGAAGCCAAAGAAGCCGGCATCATGTGGTCACTGCACGTAAAAGCGACCATGATGAAAGTCTCTCACCCGATTGTATTTGGTCACGCGGTAACGGTTTTCTACAAAGAAGTATGGGATAAATTTGGCGACCTATTTGATCAAATCGGCGTTAACCCAAATAACGGCCTTGGTAGCGTCTACGACAAGATTCAAACCCTGCCACAATCTCAGCAAGACGAGATCCTACAAGCGATTCACGACTGCTACGAGCACCGCCCTGAAATTGCTATGGTTGACTCTGTGCGCGGCGTTACCAACCTACACGTACCGTCAGACGTAATCGTTGATGCTTCTATGCCAGCAATGATCCGTAACTCTGGCAAAATGTGGGGCCGTGACGGCAAGCTGAAAGAAACCAAAGCAGTAATGCCTGAATCAACTTACGCTCGCATTTATCAAGAAGTAATCAATTTCTGTAAAACCAATGGCGCATTTGACCCAACTACGATGGGCACCGTGCCAAACGTTGGCCTAATGGCGCAAAAAGCAGAAGAATACGGCTCACACGACAAAACGTTTGAAGCAAAAGAAGATGGCGTAATGCGCATTGTTGATGCTGACGGCAACGTTCTAATGCAGCACGATGTTGAGAAAGGTGACATCTGGCGCGCTTGTCAAACCAAAGATGCAGCGATCAAAGACTGGGTAAAACTGGGTGTTACTCGTGCGCGCAACTCTGACACTCCTGCTATCTTCTGGTTAGACGCAGAGCGTGCCCACGATAACGAGCTACGTAAAAAAGTTGAGCTATACCTTCAGGACCACGACCTAGAAGGTCTAGACGTTCGTATCATGTCTTACAACGAAGCAATGCGCTTCTCACTAGAACGCATCATTCGCGGCCAAGACACTATTTCTGTTACAGGTAACGTTCTACGTGACTACCTAACAGACTTATTCCCAATCATGGAACTTGGTACCTCAGCGAAAATGCTGTCTATCGTGCCAATGCTAAATGGCGGTGGCATGTACGAAACAGGTGCAGGTGGTTCTGCGCCTAAACACGTACAACAGCTACTTGAAGAAAACTACCTACGTTGGGATTCTCTAGGTGAATTCCTTGCGACTGCGGTATCTTTCGAAGAGCTTGGTATCAAAGAAGGCAACGAAAAGGCTAAAGTTCTGGCTAAATGCTTGGACAAAGCGACAGGCAAGCTACTTGAAAACAACAAGTCACCTTCACGCAAGATCGGCGACATCGACAACCGCGGCAGCCACTTCTACCTAGCCATGTACTGGGCACAAGAATTGGCAGCGCAATCTGATGATGCAGCATTGGCAGCTAAGTTCGCGCCACTGGCGAAAACATTGACTGACAACGAAGCGAAAATCGTAGAAGAATTGGCCGCTGTTCAAGGCAAGCCTGCAGATCTTGAAGGTTACTACCACATGGATCTTGAGCAACTTTGGAAAGTCATGCGCCCAAGTCAAACACTAAACGAAGCGCTGGCATCACTATAAGCTTGTCATTAGGGCAGCGACACTCGCTGCCCTAGTTATTAAACCAAGCAAAATCAGCACAAAAAAAGGGAGCTCTTAGCTCCCTTTTTCATTTCTAAACTTTGTGCTTACATCACAATCGAACCAAAACTTGGTTCAGAGTGAGCATTACTTAAGGCATGGGTAGAATGTGGCATGTAGACCAGATTACCAACACCCTGCTCAGTTGGAGTGATATTCCCCATCCAAGCGACTTTACGCTCATCTCGTGGCGAAATGCCAAGATGTTTACGGTAACAACGGCTGAAATGCGGCGTTGAAATAAAACCGCAAGCTGCAGAAATTTCAACAATCGACATACTCGATTGCTTTAATAACTGACGCGCACGATCTAAACGCAAACGCAGGTAGTAACGTGACGGTGAACAATCTAAGTACTTGTGGAACATACGCTCTAACTGACGACGAGAAACATCAACAAACGCAGCTAACTCGTCTAAATCAATCGGCTCTTCAAGATTGTTTTCCATCAGCTCGATCACATCGACCAACTTAGGTTTACAACCACCTTTATTAAGCTGACGTAACGGCACACGCTGCTGATCATATTCACTGCGAATACGGTCACAGATAAACATATCAGACACGGCACTAGACAATTTCGCTCCATGCTCACGGGCGATGATCGTCAAGAACATATCCATTGGTGCACTGCCACCTGTGGCAGTGAAACGCGCCTCATCCATTGAGAACAGACGGTTATTACAGCGTACTTTAGGGTAGCTTTCCTGCAACGCAGTCATACATTCCCAGTGCACACTACAATTGTAGCCGTCTAATAACCCGGCATGTGCAAGCACATACGCCCCTGTACAAATACTACCAAGCGTAATTCCTTTACGCCCTCTTTGCTGCAACCAACTCACTTGCTTTGAAGTAAAAGCACGAGTGATGTCCAGACCACCTGCCACGATAATCATATCGAGTTCAGGACAATCTGCGATCGAAGTATCTGCCGCTAGACTCAAACCGTCACTGGCTACCACAGCTTCGCCAGATTCAGAAATCATATGCCAATTGTAAAGCTCCTCGCCGTAAAGCTGATTTGCCATACGTAAAGGTTCTAGAGCAGACGCTAACGCGATCATAGTAAAGTTATCTAACAGCAAGAAGCCAACACGAGTGACTTTCTTGGCCGCGACAACTTGGGTAGGGGAAGATGAGACCATGAGAGTGCCCTCTTATACGTGATATATAGCGTAAGCAATTAGTAGGCCAATTTGCCATACACACCATTTTTATTATGACGGACCGACAGTAGCTGTTGGAATTACGTCTCTTCGCTTTTTTTCCACTGCCACCTAACACTAGGGGCTAAACGGAAAGCGTATAATAATTGACCCACCCACTATAAATATCACGTTAGCGACAAGATAAGCAACCATTTTAACCAAAAGCGACAACTGAGAATCACTATCAGATCCTAATAATTGGTCGTTTTTAATACAGTAATCCCAATCAATTTAACTAATTACGACAAGACCGCATCAGAATGGTGCACTGGAAGGGGGTGTTCGCACTGTTTGCGACACATTTGAAGGGCAATGATCTAGATCACAGAAATAATTCTGTCACAATTTTGTTGTTAGAATAACGGTGCTTTATTTGTGCCTGCAATAACTCTGCCGTCGCAATCGCATCGCTCATGGCACTGTGCAAATGGTACCTTGGCAGAGCATAACGCAGCCGACTATCCGCCAAACGAATGGACTGCAGTCGCCCACCTAGTAGACGCTTTAGCTTGTTGCGCCAGCCTGCTCGATACAAGACTCCCTCAAGCCACATGGTGTCCACCATAGGAAAGACTAATCCAGTATCAAAACGATGCTGAACCGCACGATTAAGAAATTCACGTTCTATGTACTGATAGTGAACTACGACTACACGGCCAGCCAAGCAACTCAGGACCTGCTCTAGCACCTCATCAAGCGTGGGCGCATCAGAAATCGCAGAATGCGTAATACCATGAATCACGATGGAATCATCTTTAAGATTGCACTCAGGTTTGACGATCCAGTGACGAGCTTGGGAGACCTTAATGCGGTCAAGAGTAAAAGGTACTAAACCGATACTAACGATTTCATCGTTTTCTACATCAAGGCCAGTCGTCTCAAAATCTAATGCTACGAACTCCGCTTCAGCGACCGTTAAGTGCTCAGGAAAGATCTGACTTTCAATAAATTGCTGTACGACCGGCTGCTCACAAGCACTGGCTTGTTGTGTTAGGAATGCACGCCAAGAAAACTCATCTTTCACACGACCCACAGCAGGACTCCATTATGAGAAAGGATATCGATATTTCAGGAAGCGCTGACTGTTATTCAGCACATTGAAGGCTTCTTTAAGATTACGACGCTCGATATCAGATAAGGTATCTGGCTCGATATTGTTATCAATCTCCTGCCCCTCTTCGACATCTTCCACTTGATGACGAATGCGCACCATCGCCAAATACTCCAGCGCATATTTGAGCTCTTGACCGCGCTTATCTGGCAAGATACCAGCACGAATTATGTCATCCAAACGGCTAAAAGAGTTGCGTGACATTGAACCCACTGCGAGCGCATGAACGCGAATTAAGTCAGCCAGTGGCGCTGTACCACGGCGCTTAAGGTTAATAGTTCGACGATGCTCCCCATCTTGCTCCATCACGAACTCTTTGAAGAAGCCTAGTGGCGGTGTACGCAGCAGTGCATTACGGGCTAAACTGGCTAAAAATTTAGGGCTCGACTTAGTGCGATTCACAACAAATCGGTACAACTCTTCAGCCCATTCGGTTTTGCCCCATACACCTTCTAAATCGAAAAACACGGAACTGTTAAGCAAGGCATCAGGATTGGGCGTATCGATCCAATCCGCAAAACAAGCACGCCAATCCGATATCGTTTTACGCCAACGCGGATTGGTCGCCATAATGCGGCCACTACAATATGGGTAGCCACACTTATCTAAACCGTCTGAGACAAACGCTGAAAGCGCTTCAAAATAAGCATTGTGCTTGGCATGGTCATACTCATTGGAAAGGATAATGGCGTTGTCTTGATCGGTAATTAACAATTGCTCATCACGGGCCATAGAGCCCAGCGCAAGAAAACAATACGGTACCGGCGGCGGCCCAAGCTTTTCTTCCGCAAGCTCCAACAAGCGTTGCTTGAAGCTACGCCCAATTACCGACATGGCACTGCCAATCATATGTGCGCTCGAATCTTGTCGCACCATGCGAATAAAGCAATCGGACACATCTTTTGCCACTTCCACCAACTCTTCTTGGCTGTGTTGACGATGAATCAAACTAACAATGTAAAGACTGTTTTTAGATTCGTAGCGAACGATGTCAGAAATGGCAAGTACGCCTTTGGGGCGGCCATGATCAACTACAGGTAAATGGTGCAGGTTGAAGCGCAGCATCATAAGCATGGCTTCAAACACATAGGTGTCTTTGTCGATGGTTTTGGGGTGCGGTGTCATGACCGCAGCAACCGAACCATCTAAGTCCAAGCCTTGAGACACCACGCGCGTTCTTAAATCACGATCCGTCAAAATACCCACTAAGTCGTATTGCGGCTCACCATCATCTTCATAAGACGAAATTTCATCGACAATCAACAAGCATGACACGGAATCTTCGGTCATCTTCAAGGCTGCATGACGAATGCTAGCGCTGGTATTAATCATGACCGGAGCACGGGTAATCAGTGTGGCAACTTTTTCACTGCTGAGCGCACCTTCACCACGTTGCTGCTCCACTTCTTTATTCAGTTTGCGCTTATCATCCACTTCGACAAAATAGGCAAACTCTTCAAAGTCGTCACACAACTCGTGAAACAGTTTTTCTGGCAAAAAGTATAGCAGTGAATCTTCCATTGCTCGGGCAGGCAAACGCACACGATTGGACATCAACAAGCCCAACTGCCCAAACACGTCCCCGACACTGAGGCGATTATAAAGATTGCCATTACGACGATAAATTTCAACGGCTCCGCTGCGAATGATACATAAGTCATGTATCTCATCACCAAAGCGGAACACATCCGTACCTTGACGGTAGTAGCTTATCTCAACCGAGGTTGCGACACGCTGTAAGGTCTTTTCAGGGAGAAAAGTAAAAGGAGGATAGCGCCCTAAAAATTCCGCTATCTCAATTTGTTCTGCTTCCATTTAGGGCGCCTAGTCTGACAGTTAATTAGTATTCAATTACTACATCAGATTTCGCTACTGTACAGCAAGACAGTACGTAGCCTTCTGCAACGTCTTCATCGGTGATACCACCGTTGGCTTCCATGTGTGTCTCGCCTTCTTTGACAAGTACTTTACATGTACCACAGATACCCATACCACATGCCTTTGGAATGTGTAGGTTCAGTTTCGCTGCTGCGTTGTGTAGCGTTTCGTTAGGTGGCACCTGAACACTCATGTTCATACCGCCACTGATTACTTCCACGCGATGCATATCTTCAGATGTTAGCGCATCCGCTTCAGCTTGTGCCACTTCTGCGTTTTCGATCGCATCTTCAACGATCTCATCTGGCGTCGCACCGAAGGCTTCTTCGTGGTAACGCGTCATGTCGAAGCCTTTCTCTTTAAGAAGCTTCTTCACAGCATTCATGTAAGGTGTTGGACCACAACAGAAGATCTCACGCTCCATGAAATCTGGGGCAATCATTTCAAGCTTAACCGCATCTAGGTAACCACGGTAACCATGCCATGCGTGGCCGTTTTCCATACGCTCAACAATCACGTTCAAGCTGAAGTTGCTTAGACGTGAGGCAATGTGATCAAGCTCACGAGCGTAAATCAAATCACGTGGCGAACGCGCACTATGAATGAAAGAAACATCAACGTCTGCGTTAGAGTCAAACCACCAACGTGCCATAGACATCACAGGTGTAATACCCACACCACCAGATAGAAGCAATACTTTATCAGCTGGGAAATCGATACAGTTGAAGTTACCTACTGGACCGTGAACGGCAAGCTCGGTACCTACTTCCATGTTGTCATGTAGCCAGTTAGAAACCAGACCACCCGGTGCACGCTTAACAGTAATAGAGAAGCTGTAAGGTACTGATGGCGAGCTTGAGATAGTGTACGAGCGCATCACCTGCTTACCATCGATCTCTAACTCCAACGTCACAAACTGACCTGGTTTAAAGAAGAACATCACTGGCTGCTGAGCCATGAAACAGAATGTGCGCACATCCCAAGACTCTTGAATGACGGCAACACAACGTACGTTGTGACGGCCATTCACCCAAGTTTGGGTGTTAACGGGTGCTAAGTAGTCTGCAGTAGTTGAGACTGTTGAAGGATTAGTCATGGTTATTCTCTCTTGATGGCGTTGACGTTTCACCTATTCGAGCAATTGTCGTTCGAGTCCCCTTATTTAAGTTAACTATTTACGACACCAAGTTGCTCATAGCGGCCATGAAAATACCGCTAACCCCCTGATATAGCAAGAAGAGTCGATTTATGTATGTGACCATGTCGCAATTGGTCATTTTAATTTTCGAAACATAGGTGAGGATAGCGTCATTATTATAACGATAAACGGGAACGCCTAAAGCAACTCCCACATTTGTTGCTCCGACGAGGGAAACAACATCAACTCGGCTTTTGTTATTGAGGATCACTCTAATGAATCAAAATGATCTGCTAAATATGCGTTACGCGACTATCACCGAAGCTCGCGAAGAAATGTCTAAATTGCTTGAGGCTCGCCCAGCAAACTACTCGTTGGACGCGCCACTGTACAACGACCCTCACATGTTCCGCGTTGATGTGGAAGAAATATTCCAGAAAGAATGGCTATTCGTTGGTATGACCAGCGAAATCCCTAATCGTGGCGACTACTTCACAGTAGAAATCGCGCAAAACCCTATCCTAGTCGTACGCGATGCAGATGGTTCTGTGAATGCCTTCCACAACACTTGTCGTCACCGTGGCTCACGCGTATGTCTTGAGCACCGCGGTAAAGTAGCAAACCTAGTATGTCCTTACCACCAGTGGACTTACGACCTTAAAGGTAACCTACTATTTGCTGGTACTGAGATGGGCGATAGCTTTGATAAGTCTCAGCACGGCCTTAAGAAAGCACACTGCAAAACTGCAGGCGGCTTCATCTTTATCTCTCTAGGTAAAGAAGAACCACAAGGCGACTTCGATGAGTTCCTAGCAACTCTAGAAGAGTACATGGCTCCTTACGACGTAGAAAACACTAAGTTGGCTGCTGAGTCTAACATGTACGAAAAAGCTAACTGGAAGCTTGTACTAGAAAACAACCGTGAGTGTTACCACTGTGCCGGTAGCCACCCAGAGCTACTTAACACAATCCTAGAATGGGACGACACAAACGACCCACGCGCACCACAGGACTTCCTAGATCACTACGCTGATCAAGCGGCTAAATGGGACGCTGAAGGCATTCCACACGAGCACAAGAGCTACGGCCCAGGTAAGCGTAACCGTATCGTTCGTATGCCACTGAAAAAAGGCACGAAAGTAATGACGATCGACGGTGAAGCCGGTTGTAAGAAGATGCTAGGCAGCATCAAGAACCCAGAACTAGGTTCTATGCGTATCCTTCACCTTCCAAACTCTTGGAACCACATGCAGTCTGACCACTTCATCGTGTTCCGTGTACTACCAATCTCTGCGCAAGAGTCTATGGTGACTACTAAGTGGTTCGTACACAAAGATGCAGTAGAAGGCGAAGATTACGATCCAGAGCGTCTACGTCAGGTTTGGGATGCAACAAACGACCAAGACCGTATCCTTGGCGAGCAAAACCAACTAGGTATCAACTCTGTAGGTTACCAACCAGGTCAGTACTCTGAAACGTACGAATTTGGTGTTATGAACTTCCTAGAGTGGTACACAGACACTATCCAGAAAAATCTTAAAAAATAATTAAGATGATTCGATAGGCACAAAAAAGCCAGCATCCAGCTGGCTTTTTTTATATCTAAAGAAAGGCTTAAAAATAGTAATTAACCATTCCTTTGACATGGCTCCACTCATCTTCCGAAACCTTAGTGTGGCCAGCCTCAAGACGCCATTGCCAATCCTGTGCAAATGTATGTGCCACACCAAATTGAGCCTCTTGGCGCTCACCATCATGGCGATTAACATCTTCCAAGTACTGATAACTCAAAGATAGATTGATTTGCTCAAACGACGCCAGCCACTTGATCTCAGGGCCTGTCGCAAGCTGATAACCATCTTTATATTCATCATCTAGAGAAGCGCGACCATTCCAAAAGCCTGCCAACAAACTATTATCACCGATACGCTGGGTCACCCCTGCCCCACCATGTAAGCGAAACACCAATTCATCGTCTAACGCAATATCACGCAGCAGACTGGCATTGATATGCCAAGACTTAGGCAGCATCAACGCATTGGCTGGCGCCATTGAATGAATATTAAGGAAATTAATCTGATCAATCTCGAGACCATCTTGTTCCGACCAACGCAAAGCACCACTAAACATAGACAGCTCTGCCCCCTCAAGATACCCCCCCTTAGGATCAAGCACGTCATGATATGAAGGGCGATAGTCTAGAATCGTGTAATTCTCGCCAAGACGACGCTCACCACCAAGACTGATACGCGAGGTGCTGTGCCCTTGATCATCACGCACACTTGGCGTAGTTACCGGCGCAAACACATCATCAACTTGAAGCTTACTACGCAAAGACAACAACTTAATGGACCTGCCACTTAAATGCGCAAGCGTGGATTTTTTGCGGGCGGATAAATAGCGGCTGTATTCATAAGCGACATCATACACACGCGCTTGCTCGACCGGCGTCAAAGGTGCCACAGCCGCCAAATCAAGTTCTGGCTGCTCAACCAACTCACGGGCTATAGCAATCTGCTCTGGCGACACTTGAGCCAGCATGTTTTCGATTTTATTGAGCGTTGAAGGCCGATAAGAGGCCTCACCCAACACACCTTGACGCTTAATCTCTCGCACAGTATCGGCAGGAATCGCCCAAATATCGAATTGTGCAGCCAAGTTAAGTCTTGGACTCGCCGCATCCAACATCGTCAACAACTGGTAGGAGCAGTTTTGCGAAAAGAAGTAGTAGGGCATCGAAGTACGCTTCATTTCCCATATATGACGCACAAACTGATCGACTTCCTCGGACGTGAGATCTAACTCATACTCCCAAATATCGCGGTTCTCGAGAAAATTATACTCTTTGACCTTTTGATAGAAAGGCATTACCGACACCACGCCAGGATAGCCCCCTGAAAGCCCTTTGTAGCTAAACACAAGCTGGTTGTCAGCAGGATCAGTATTGGCAGCGTAATTCACCGCAAAGTCGAGCAGTGGCGTGTCATTGCCCTTCTTCTTTAGACGAAATAATGTATGCCCATACATAGAAGACGGACTGTTCAAATACGCCGCTGGAAACACCAGAAACACCTTTTCCGCATTAAGCTGCTGCCGCCACTCATCAAATTCAGGGCAGTCAACTGACTCAAATTGAGTCTCTGGGAGATGCTCCTGAAGCCAAGCTAAACGTGCGGGATAGCGACACTGGGCTGACTCATTCACATCGCCCACTGGCTGACGAGTCATCGCAGCAACGGTTGCCTTAAGCTCAGCTAACGCTGAATACTGACCGTCTGCAGCAAGAAAAAAACTGGCATCTTCAATTTGGCTTCCAGACTGACGTAGCACACCTATTTGGTCGTAGTGCAGCATACTGCGCCACTGACGCTCTTGTGCCAAATCTTCGAGGGCTGGCGATGCGATTGCAGAAGTGGAGAGCGACAAGGTCGCTAGGGAAGCATAGGAAAATAAAGCTAGATTACGCATATAAATCCGTTTAAACAAAAAGAGCGGACAAGTCCGCTCTTTATCGGTCAACGTGCAAGCACGGATTAACCTAGGTACTTAGATAGCTCTGGAGACTTAGCCATAACACCTACGATGTCTTCGTAAGCTGTTTGAGAAGTCACTTGAGAAGACGCGAAGATCACATCGAAGTTAGCTTGCATTTCTCGTTGGAACACAGCTTTGTCTTGTGACTCAACACCGATAAGATCTGCTAGGGCATTCAATGTTTCGCCTTCACCTTTGGCAGAATCTACTGCTAGAGGCTCAAGGTTATCATTGATGAACAATGCCACACCACCCGCTAGAGGCGCATCAGGCACGTCACAACCTAGTGTACCAGACGTCATACCAAACGTTTGGTTACCAGAAGTACCGTTAGTTGTTGCCGCCAACACATGCTCATGCCACTCATCTGCATTCTGGAATACAACTTCTGTACCTAGACCACAACCTGCTGGGCCGTATGCAGCAAAAGATGAGAATGAAGCAGAAGCTAATACAACTGACAAAAGTACTTTTTTCATAGGTAATTCCTCGAATTCCATTTAACTATTATTGATTACATAGCATCCAGTCTTCTCCATAGAGAGCACTGAAAGTGCACGTCATATTATATAGACATGTACAGTTAACACCATAACAACATACCAAGCAATTGACATAAAAGATAAAAAACACAAAAAAGCCGCGCTAGAGAGCTAGCGCGGCTTTTTGTCAGAGCTTAAATATATTAGCGCTTAGAAGGTACTTCAGTACGTAGACCTTTGTAGATACTTACACACATCAGTAGCAAGATAACAACGAACGGTAGACCTGTTGTTACAGCACCTGCCTGAAGTGCTGTCAGCGCCTCAGAACCGCCGCCAAACAATAGCACCGCAGCGATGAAACCTTCCATAGTAGCCCAGAAGATACGCTGTGGCACTGGCGTTTCAACTTTACCACCAGCAGTGATTGAGTCGATTACCAATGAACCAGAGTCAGAAGAGGTAATGAAGAATACCAATACTAGGATGATTGCAATGAATGCAGTGATTTCAACCATTGGCAATTCATTTAGCATTTGGAACATCGCAGATGTTACATCTGTTAGACCATTTGCACCCAACTCACCGATACCCGCTTGAATTTGATCAAGACCTTGACCACCGAAAGCTGACATCCAGAAGATAGAAACAATGGTTGGTACCAATAGGACTGCGATCATGAATTCACGAACCGTACGACCTTTTGATACACGCGCGATGAACATACCTACGAATGGTGACCAGCTGATCCACCAAGCCCAGTAGAATACAGTCCAGCCTTCGTAGAATTTAGTATCGTCACGACCAATCCAGTTACTTAGAGGAATCACGTATTCAGCGTAGGCAACAGTCGTGTTGAATAGGTGACCAAAGAAACCAGAGATAGAACCGAATAGGATAACGAACAGCATCAATACCGCAGCGATGATCATGTTGATGTTACTCAACAGTTTCACACCGCCATCAAGACCACGTACCACAGAGATAACAGCAATCGCTGTCACTACAAAGATAATACCGATTTGAGTCGAGATGTTGTTTTCAATACCAAATAGGAACTCAAGACCGCCACCCGCTTGTGACGCGCCCAAACCTAGAGAAGTCGCTAGACCGAAGATGGTAGCCATTGCCGCAATGATATCGATCACATGACCGATAGGACCCCAGCAGCGCTCACCCAGTAGTGGGTAGAAAGCCGAACGGATCGTTAAAGGCAGGCCTTTGTTGAAAGAGAAGAATGCAAGTGCTAGTGCAACGACACCGTAGATCGCCCAAGGGTGAAGACCCCAGTGGAACATAGTAGCACCCATCGCCGCTTTAGCTGCTTCAGGTGTATTAGGTTCAACACCTAGTGGCGTACCCCACCAGTCTGTGTAGTAAGCCGCAGGCTCCGCTACACTCCAGAACATCAGACCGATACCCATACCTGCTGCGAACAGCATTGAGAACCAAGACATGGTTGTAAATTCTGGTCGTGCATCATCACCACCCAAACGTACGCGACCGACTGGCAAGAAGATCAACGCCAAACAGAACAATACAAACACGTTACCACCGATCATAAATAACCAGTCGAAGTTTGAAATTGCCCAGCCACGAGCTCCAAGAAGAGCTTCGTTAGATTGCGCAGGGAAAATCAAAGCTAGCGCGATGAACGCGATAACCAAGACAGCACTTGTTGTAAAAACAGGGTTGTGAACATCCATCCCTAGTATTTGGACGTTATCCTGTCCCGCCTTATAGTCAGACGTATAATCCGTCGACTTAGGGCGCTTTTTAGTTTTTGGATCCATTGTGATACTCCACCTAGTTTAAGTCATCAACCGCTCACCTAGAAACACCAATTGCTGATCTAGGTGAACAGTCCATTATTTTTGATATTAGCGACTTCGTGTTAATTAAAAAGCTTAGCTTTCAATTAAGAGTGTATTTATTTACACCCCAAAAAGATAGTACGACGAGTATTTGCGCATTTGCTATCCAATAACGACAGATAAGCAACTCATATCAACCAATTACGACAAATATTAAATTTAAGCATAAGCAAATAATTGACAGCTGTGAAGATATTCCTTCCAGTGCAACGTAATGAAGCACGAAGCACAATCGTTGGGCACGGCTAAATATGGCAAGAAAATAAAAAATATATAACTAAAACAATAGGTTAAACAATGAACCTATAAAATAAAAGCATATCCTCACATTGAAGACATGCTTTTTACTGATATAAGAAAAAGATACTGGAAAAATATAGCTAGCGCGCCTGAAGCGCCTGAATAACATCCAATACTTCTGGCAAAATCGTCGCGCCCGAGGCTTCTAATTCGGTGCACGCTTCTTTCACCGCTGCCAGTTGCTCAGGGCTTTGCACCAACCAAGCATCCACTTTAGTAGTCACTTCCTCAAGGGTATCGTTTGGCTCGATCGGTGCGCCAATACCCAATAGCTTATCTTTGAAATCTACTTCGTCGATTAGCTCTACAATCATCATAACTTGAGACCTCGATCACCTTTCTGAAGGCAATAGTAAAACAGAGAACACAAAACGAATAAAGGGCCTTAGCTTAACACTAAGGCCCTTTAAAAAAACCGACTATGTCACAAATTAGCGGATAACTTTCTCTTCCACTAACAAGTCGAAAATTGCTTTCGCTTTTTCTTCGACACTTTCGTTTTTCATTACCTTACCAGATCCACCTTGCGGTTTCGCAGTTGCCGCCTTGAAACGGTCTGCAGCGGTTTTAGCTTTAACAACCTTCAAGCGTTTAGGGCGTGCTTTTGCAGGCACTTCTTCCCAATTAAGACGGATCTCATCAACACTTTCTGAACCTTGTTGCGCTTCCATCTTAGCACGCAGACCAGGACCAAACGCACTTTGACGAGCGGCTTGTGCTGCATTATCGATCGATGCAATGAAAGGTAGTTTAACGGTTACTTGGCGACGCTGACCACGAGGAAGAGCAAGTAAAACCTGCGCTTCACCATCTTTTACTTCAACGATATCCGCAACGCGCGACACCATTGGCCAACCTAAACTTTCTGCTAGCAAATATGGTGTCATGCCTGAAGACTCGCCGCTTTCAGCGCGTACACCCGTCAAAACGATATCTACTTTTTCAGACTGCAAGTAAGACTGCAACGACTCAACAGCGTCCGCTTTTTCGTCTTGCTCAAGTACAGTCACACTTGGCAAACCCATACCTGCGTATTGACGCAAGGTTGGTTCTTCAGTGTTACCAGCATGGACCACGTCAAGATCCGTGCCCGCTAGTTTAAGACCTAGCTCGACAGCACGGCTGTCTTGCTCGGCGCGACGTGAGCGACCTGATTGAGGGTGGCGACCAACAGAGATTAATGAAACAACCTTATGCGGCATTGCTATTCTCCTCCGCTTGATCACTTAGACTGGTTTGCTTGTGCTCAGCTACTAGCTTCATCAGTTCGGCAAGGATTTCCTCACTGTCACCGATAACGCTTAGCGCAGCGCGTTTCACCATGTCACAACCCGCATCGGTGTTGATCGCGACAACTTTGTCAACTTGACCAATACCTTGCATGTGCTGGATCGCACCAGAGATACCGACTGCTACGTAAACGCGAGCGGTAACCCAAGTACCGGTTGCACCCACCTGACGGAAACGTGGCATGAAGCCATCATCGACCGCCACACGGCTGGCACCTTCCGTTGCACCCAACACTTTGGCTGCTTCGTGGAATTGATCCCAGTTATGGATACCGTTACCGGCAGACAAAATAAACTCTGCTTCACCCAATGGGATAGCATTTGGATCCACATCCATTAGACCTTGATCAGTAATGGTTGGCGCAGCGACAGAGAAGGTCTCTAGAGTCAGAGGTGTCGCTTCATGACGAGTTTCGTCAATCGCATCCGCACACTCTTCTAACAACATTAGAATCTTCGGTGTCTTACGGGTGATATCTAGGCTTGCAGAGGCACCACGGCTAACCGCTTGCTCAGCGTTAACTTGCCAAGCTTGAGTCGCCGGACGTTCACCTAGACGTGCTGCTAGGCGCGAAGCCAAATCACAACCGCCATGGATACTGTCAGGGAACAACCAATGCTTAACTGTGTATTGGCTTTCTACCTGAGCCAGCGCTTGCATACGAGCTTCAGGTGCATAACCTTCAAACTCTTCACCTTCAATGTGCAAGACGCGGTCAGCGCCAGCAGTATCAAAGTGCTCTTCTTTGACTTCGCCAAAGCACACCGCAACGACCGCGCCGTTACCGCCTTCTTCAGCAATAAGTTTATGAGCTAGACCCAAAATATCTTTATCGTGGCTCGTTAGACGGCCACCGACCATATCTGCCGCAACCATGATGTAGTAATCAGGGTTCGCAACAGTATGTAGCGGTAACTGAACCTCTTGGGCAGCCGATGAACGGCGGCCCTGAGGAGCAGAAGAGTTACCTTTAAGACGGTCAATACGCTTGATGCCGTTTGGTCCGATAAAACCAACTTTGTGTGGGAATTTACGGATCAAACCAGATGGACCGCGAACTTCGCCGCCCTCTTCTTGGCTTACATATTGATCATGTAGTGGGTGCAGACGGTTACGCATAATCCATTCTGCACGCGGGTCACGACGAATGATGTCACTCATTAGTGAACCTCCTCGACTAATTGATCAACTAGGATCTCGGAGATGTCTTTCACCTCTGGTCGAGGCTCAACTACACCTTCAAGCATGGCTGTACATTGCTGACAACCTACTGCGACTAATTCAGCACCGGTTTCAGAAGCATCTTCCATACGCATATCAGCGATACGACGTTCACCTGGAATATCCGTGATCGGGGCACCACCGCCACCGCCACAACAACGTGAACGGAAACCAGAACGCTCCATTTCAGCCACTTCGATGCCTAACGAGCGCAACAACTCACGTGGTGCTTCGTACTCACCATTGTAACGACCCAAGTAACATGGATCATGGTAAGTCACTTTGCCACCTTTGAATGCATCAAGCTTCAAGGCACCAGACTGAACCAACTGGTTTAAGAACGTAGTATGGTGCAATACTTCAACACCCGCCAATGCACCGTCTGTATCAAAATCGCCGTATTCATTACGTAGACAGTGATAAGCGTGTGGATCGGTCGTAACAATCTTCTTGAACTTGTATTGACCAAGTGTGGCCAAGTTGCGTTTAGCTAAGCTCTGGAAGGTCGCATCGTCACCTAGACGACGTGCAACGTCACCACTGTCACGCTCTTCATCACCTAGAATCGCCACATCAACGTTGGCATGCTTCATCAGTTTTACGAACGCACGCAAGATACGTTGGCTACGCATATCAAAGGCACCATCAGATACCCAGAACAATACGTCTGCTTCTTGCTTCTCTTTCATTACGGCTAGATTTTGGTCAGCTGCCCAGTTAGTACGGCTACTTGGCGCGTAACCATTTGGGTTATCTGTCGCAATGATGTTTTCTAGAACCTCAGAACCTTTGTTTGGTGTTTCGCCTTTTTCCATGGTTAGGAAACGACGCATGTCCACGATCGCATCAACGTGCTCGATCATCATTGGACACTCTTCCACACAAGCACGACAAGTCGTACAAGACCAAAGTGTTTCTTGGCTCACAAGACCTGCTGTGATGATCTCATCTGGACCACCTTTAGCGTTACCTACTTCCTTACCTGGGTAAGGACTACCCGCGTAATTGGCATCAGTACCGCCAGCAAGACCTACCACCATATCTTGGATAAGTTTTTTCGGGTTTAGCGGCTGGCCAGCAGCAAACGCAGGACACATCGCCTGACACTTACCACACTGTACACAGGCATCAAAACCCAACAGCTGATTCCATTTGAAGTCACTTGGTTTAGCAACACCAAGAACATCACCCTCAAGGTTTACAGGCTTAAGACCCGTTGAGCGACCGCCACCAAAACGCTCAGGGCGACGGTGGAATGCTAAGTGCAAAGCACCCGCGAACGCGTGCTTCATTGGGCCGCCCCACCCCATGCCGAACAATAGTTCGCCAAGGCCGATCACCACACCCACACTCAATACCGCGGTCAATACGACACCACCAGCACCCTCAGGCAGGATACCTGCAGCTGGAAGCGTTAGTACGATGAACGTAAGTGCGTAAATCATCAGCGTCTTAGGTAAACGCATCCATGGGCCTTTAGAAAGGCGCGCAGGTGGGTTTAGACGACGCTTGAAGACGAAGAATGCACCGGTCAGCATGATTAGTAGCGCACCCAACAATGCCCAAGCAACGATCTGCTCATTGACATCGAATACGTGTACAACCAGTACCAGCACCATAGATAAAACAAAACCGCCACCCGTCGCAACGTGTGTACGTGACATGTATTTGTCGCGTTCTACCACATGGTGCAAATCTTTAAGGTAACGGCCAGGCATCGCTAGCAAGCCAGCGATCAAATTGACTTTTTCAGGTTGACCCGCACGCCATAGGCTGACACGGCGCAGCGCACCAATCACACCCAGTGCAAGCAAGACAACAATAAGAACAGAAGGTAACCAGTCGATAACCATCTTTCAACCCTCATATAGCATTAAAGAGGCGGCCGCATTGCCGCCTCTTGGGTTCGGTTTGTTGGTTTAGTTTTGAATGGCTAAACGATTATAGGTCTTTACATAGACGTAGAGCATCGTACATCGCAGCGTGTGTATTACGTTGAGATACACAGTCACCTAGACGCCACAAGATCATGCCATCGCCACTTTCAGAAAGAATTGGCTGTGGTTTGATGTCGAACATTGCTTCAACATCAAGTTGACCTTTGTTACGAGACTCTTCTTTCAGTTCGTAGTAAAGCTCTTCGTTTGGACGAATGCCGTTTTCAATGACTACTTGGTCTACAACACGCTCTTCATGCTGACCTGTGTACTCGTTTTCTAGTACGGCTACTAGGTTGTCACCTTCACGGTAAACTTTCTCTAGTAGGAAGTCAGATGTCATGACTACTTCTTTCTCGTATAGAGAACGGTAGTAAGTCGGGAATGTTGTACCACCGATACCAACACCTGGTTTGATGTCATCTGTCACGATCTCAACCAATGAACCTTTAGAAGATAGGTAGTCAGCTGCTGACAGACCAGAGAATTCACAGATTGTATCGTAGATAAGAACGTTCTTACCTGGCTCAACTTTACCATTTAGGATATCCCAGCTTGATACTACAAGGCCTTCTTCAGCGCCCCATGCTGGGTTTTGATCCATGTATGGACGACCACCAGTGGCCATAACACACACATCAGGTTTCAGATCACGGATCATTTGTGCATCAGCTGTTACACCTGTACGAACTTCAACGCCTAGACGGTCAAGTTCCATTACCAACCAACGAGTGATACCCGCGATTTGGTCACGCTGTGGCGCTTTCGCTGCGATTGTGATCTGACCACCAAGCTCTTCATTACGCTCAAGTAGTGTTACTTTGTGACCACGCTCTGCTGCAACACGTGCCGCTTCCATACCACCAGGGCCACCACCAACAACTACTACGCTGCGGATAGGTCCTTCAGTTTTCTCGATGATGTGAGGAAGCCCCATGTACTCACGAGAAGTTGCTGCGTTTTGGATACAAAGAACGTCAAGACCTTGGTACTGACGGTCGATACAGTAGTTAGCACCAACACACTGACGAATTTGGTCAACTTGGTCGTTTTTGATTTTCGCGATCAAGTGTGGGTCAGCGATGTGTGCACGCGTCATACCAACAAAGTCAACGTAACCCGCTTCAACGATACGTTTCGCTTGGTTAGGATCTTTGATGTTCTGAGCGTGAATGACAGGAACACTTACTACTTCTTTGATGCCTGCTGCCAAGTGTAGGAATGGCTCAGGTGGGTAGCTCATGTTTGGAATTACGTTTGCTAGTGTGTTGTGCGTGTCACAACCAGAGCCTACTACACCGAAGTAGTCGATTAGACCAGTTTCGTCGTAGTACTTAGCAATTTGTTTCATGTCGTCGTGGTTTAGACCGTCTGGGTGGAACTCGTCACCCGTGATACGCATACCCACAACGAAGTCTGGACCTACTTCTTCACGAACGGCTTTCGCTACTTCTAGACCGAACTTCATACGACCCTCGAAAGTACCACCCCATTCGTCAGTACGTTTGTTTACACGTGGCGACCAGAATTGGTCGATCATGTGCTGGTGTACCGCTGACAGTTCCACACCGTCAAGACCACCTTCTTTGGCACGACGAGCTGCTTGCACGAAGTCGCCGATAACACGCCAAATTTCTTCTACTTCAATCGTTTTACATGTCGCACGGTGAACCGGCTCACGGATACCAGATGGCGACATTAGGTTAGGCCAGTTTTCACCGTCCCAACGAGAACGACGACCCATGTGTGAGATTTGGATCATGATCTTGCCGCCGTGCTTGTGCACTGCGTCAGCAAGATTTTGGAAGTGAGGGATGATGCGATCTGTCGAAAGATTGACAGAGCTCCACCAGCTTTGTGGACTGTCGATGGATACAACACTTGATCCACCACAGATACACAAACCACAACCGCCTTTCGCTTTCTCTTCGTAGTACTTAACATAGCGATCGGTAGTCATACCACCGTCGGTTGCGTAAACCTCTGCGTGAGCCGTACTGACAATACGGTTACGAATGGTTAGTTTATTGATATTCAGTGGCTGAAACAGCACATCAAACTGGGACATAGTGGAACCCCGCCTTCTTTTTTTTAACGATAGACTGACAATTAATAATAATAATTAAAGCGGTGTTACTTCGAAGTAACCCACATCGCAACCTTCTTCGGCTGCACACTGCGTTTGCTCTGCTTTAGTGCGAACAGACAGACCTTGCGCTTCTGCGATTTGGTCCATTGCACCAGCAAACCAACCAGTAAACATGTAATCGATCTTACGGTTTACTTTTTTGCCGTGAATTTTTTCGTAATGGTAAACAAACGCTGAATTTTCTAGACGTACTTTAGCAGTACCTTTTTCGATGTCTAGCTCTTCAGTGATGAAGAAACCCCAACCGCGTTGAGACAGACGTTTTAGGTAGTGGTGCCATACATCTGCACCAGAGATACCGTGACACGCTGCTTCTTGTTCACACCAGAAGTAAGCAGACTTGTAACCTGCTTTGTAAAGAATTTCTGCGTAACGTTCTGCGCCGATCTCGTCTTCGATACCCATGTGGTTGTTAACGAAGAAGTGACGTGGAACGTAAAGCATTGGCAACGCATCCGTTGTCCATACGCCTGTTTCATCATCTACTTGGATTGGCATTTCTGGAGCATGTGAACCCATTTCTTACACCTCAAAATTAATTAAGCGGAATGCCTGTGCATTCTCTAAATCTTATTAGAACAAAATTAGAGTCGATAAACTTTGCATTTATCGACTCCCTTTTCCTGCTTTTAAGCCGTTTTTTGGCAAACTGTAAAAAATTACTCGCCCCAAACCTCAGCAAGTAGGTTAACCCAGTTTTCACCCATGATTTTAAGTACTTGACGCTCAGTGAAGCCATGACGAAGTAGCGCTTCAGTCAAGTTAGGGAATTCACCGACAGTACGGATGCCTTTCGGATTGATGATTTCACCGAAGCGCGTTAGGCGACGAGCATAACCTTTATCGTGTGTAAGGTACTCGAAGAAATCTTCGCCGTGACCTTGAGTAAAGTCAGTACCGATACCGATCGCATCTTCACCTACGATGTTGTAAACGTATTGAATCGCTTCAACGTAGTCATCAACCGTTGCATTAACACCCGCACGTAGGAAAGGTGTGAACATAGTCACGCCTACGAAGCCGCCGTTGTCCGCAATGAATTTCAATTCTTCATCAGAGCGGTTACGTGGGTGCTCTTTAAGACCAGAAGGCAGACAGTGAGAGTAAGCAACTGGTTTTTTTGATTCTTCGATAACTTCTTTCGCTGTGTTAGCACCTACGTGAGAAAGGTCACATAGCACACCGACACGGTTCATCTCAGCTACGATTTCACGACCAAAACCAGATAGGCCGCCATCACGCTCGTAACAACCTGTACCTACTAGGTTTTGCGTGTTGTAACACATCTGTGTGATACCCACGCCTAGGTCTTTAAGAATTTGTACGTAACCAATTTGATCTTCGTAAGGGTGGGCGTTTTGGAAGCCCATCATAACACCCGTCTTGCCTTCTGCTTTGGCGCGGTGGATGTCTTTAGTTGTGCGGACTTTTAGCAATAGATCGCTGTTTTCGTCGATCATTTTGTTCATGTCAGCGATGTTTTGGACGGCGCCTTCAAAGTTTTCCCAGAACGACATCGTGCAGTTCGCCGCAGTCAGCTTACCTTTAGCCATGTCTTCAAATAATTCGCGGTTCCAGTTCGCACAAATTAAGCCATCGATCACAATAGCCTTATCATGTAATTCTGCTGCATTCATCGTTCTTTTTCCTTTATATCAAATATAGGATTACTTGGAAGAAACACCTTCCGATGCGGTCAGTTTATGACTATGCATAAAACTATTAGTGGCTGTAAACGACCATGGCAGTACTAAAACCGACCCTAAATGCGACACACATCGGTAAATGATGTTAGGGGGCGGAGCCACTTGAAAATGACTCTCATATAGCCCTAATTATAGCCTTAAACTCGGTAAGCAGAGACCAGATTACTGATAGCTGCCGCCTGTTTCTGTACGCTTTCACTGGCCTGATTTGATTGCACCGCATTGGCACTGGTTTGCTCTGCCTCATCGCGAATCAAACGAATGCGCGTATCGATACTCTGCGCACTGGCGGCCTGTTGCTCCATCGCTGTCGCAATCTCTGCCGCCTTGGCAGACATGCTGCTAATCGAGCCAGAAATTTTCGCCAACGCCATATTCGCCTCAGTGGACTTGGTCACTGACTCTTCTGCCTGCTGCTTGCTACCGTTCATCACGACAACCGCCTCATGTGCACCAGCCTGCAACTTAGTGATCATCGCCTGAATTTGCTCGGTTGACTCTTGAGTTCGCTGCGCCAAGGTTCGAACCTCATCTGCTACAACAGCAAACCCACGCCCCTGCTCGCCTGCTCGCGCAGCCTCAATCGCGGCATTAAGAGCTAGTAGGTTGGTTTGATCTGCAATGTCGCGAATGACATCTAGAATACTACCGACATCACTGGTTTGTTTTTCTAAGCTTTGTAACGCAAGGGCTGCCTCATCGATTCCCTGCGCTAACTTGCCAATTGAGGCCGCACTGTTATCAACTAAACCCGCTACCGTTCGGGTGTATTCATCCGACTCTTTCGCGGCCTGCGCCGTGCCATCAGCCCCCTCTGCAACATAACGGATAGTACCTTGCATCTCTTCAATCGCGCCCGCGATGCCCAAGGTTTCATTTTGAAGTGACGCCATACCTGTGCGAGTACGCTCTGAAGCCGCTAGCATTTGCTCACCAACACTCGCTAATTCTTGGGATTGCCCTTGAACGGTTCCCACTAAGGTATTCAGATTGGCAATAAAACGGTTGAAGCTTTTCGCAACGTCCGCCAACTCATCATCACCCGCCTCATTTAAGCGTACTGTCAAATCGCGTGCGCCTTGAGCAATATCCTGCAAAGAGTGCTCCAGCTTACGAATATCTGGTAAGGTTTTTTGACGCAAAGCAAGCAGCAAACCGATCACCACCACAGCCGACACTAATGAGCTAATAAGAGCCACTTGCTCGGTTTCAGCGATGTTATTGATTGCATTATTAGAGCTTTGTTCGAGACGCCGCTCAATTTCATCGGAGACTGCAGCCAGCTCGGTAGACAGTTTTACCGATGCATCATCAAGTCCGCCTGGCCCCTTCATCAGAGCATTACCCGCGTCCGTACCCTGCTCAATATAAGCCTCTGCCATGACAAAACCGGATTGATACAGAGCATCAAGACTCTTTTTCAACGCCGCCACTTGCGTAGCATAATCTGGCATATAAGAGAGCAACACATCCAAACTCTGCTTGGCGCCAGCCAAACTCGCTTGCGCCTCTGGTAACGCATCGTCACCACGGGTCGCCCCCATATCGGTTAAAAATTGCTGCACCTGTACCGTGTAATAACGAGCATCCTTCATTGCTCCCATCGCATTCGCCAGTTGTACTTCTTTTTTAATAGTGGCCTGATTATTGATCAGGCCATACTCAGTAATGGCATACAGAGCGCACATTACTAACAAAACAGCCCCGATCACACAGCCGTATAAGCGATTAATGGTCATCGTTTATCCTTAATTGTGGGTAATAAGCCCCCATAGTATGACAAGCCCTAGATGTCCTTAATCAAAGAAATGTAGCAAATTGTCTACTTTGCCGATTTTAATTACAAAGGGTTAACGTAGCGCAAAAGCGGGCTTTCGCTTATAATGCGCCTTTCCCTGAAACCATGTTCGAGGCGTTAACTCAATGCAATTAACCAGCTTAAACGCGATTTCTCCTATCGACGGTCGCTACGGATCTAAAACAGACGCACTACGCCGCTCTGTTAGTGAGTACGGTCTACTACGCATGCGCGTGATTGTTGAAGTTCGTTGGCTTCAAGCGCTAGCGGCGCACCCAGAAATCACTGAAGTTCCTGCACTATCTAGCGAAGCCAGTGCCATCCTAGATAAATTGGCAGCGGATTTCTCAGAAGCCGATGCGCAAGCTATCAAAGATATCGAGAAAACCACCAACCACGACGTCAAAGCGGTTGAGTACTTTATCAAAGGCCATATGGCTGATAACGCTGAGCTGGCAGCAATCTCTGAATTTGTACACTTTGCTTGTACATCAGAAGACATCAACAACCTATCGCATGCATTGATGCTACGTGAAGCTCTAGACGAAGCAATCTTGCCAGAAATGAAAGCAGTGCTTGCTGCGATCGAAGAATTGGCACTTGAGCACGCTGAGCAATCTATTCTATCTCGTACACACGGCCAAACCGCTTCGCCAAGTACGGTCGGCAAAGAAATGGCCAACGTAGCAGCGCGTCTACGTCGTCAGATCAAACAAGCAGAAGCCGTCGAGTTCCTAGGCAAAATCAACGGTGCAGTTGGTAACTACAACGCCCACCTTTCAGCCTACCCACAAGTAGATTGGCAGGCACATGCTGAAAAGTTCGTAACGTCTCTAGGCCTTACATTCAACCCATACACGACTCAGATCGAGCCACACGATTACATCGCTGAACTATACGATGCGATTTGTCGTTTCAACACTATCTTGATCGATTTCGACCGTGACGTTTGGGGCTACATTTCTCTTGGTTACTTCAAGCAGAAGACCATCGCAGGCGAAATCGGCTCTTCAACTATGCCGCACAAAGTTAACCCAATCGACTTCGAAAACTCAGAAGGTAACTTGGGTATCGCCAATGCGATCATGGGCCACTTAAGCGCTAAATTGCCAATCTCTCGCTGGCAGCGTGACCTAACTGACTCAACGGTTCTACGTAACCTAGGTGTTGGTATGGCACACAGCTTGATCGCTTACCAAGCGTCACTTAAAGGCATCAGCAAACTAGAAATCAACGCTGTACGTCTAAACGAAGACCTAAACAACTCTTGGGAAGTACTAGCAGAGCCAATCCAAACTGTGATGCGCCGCTACGGTATCGAAGCCCCTTACGAGAAGCTAAAAGAGCTAACTCGTGGCCAAACGATCAATCAAGAGATCATGCAAGCGTTTGTTGAGAAGCTAGAGCTTCCTCGCGAAGCCAAAGAAGAACTGAAGGCCCTAACACCTTCAAACTACATTGGTAACGCTGTAGCCCAAGCCAAAGCGATTCGCAACTAAGCTAGGCATTGCCGCTACAATCCGCTACATTCAAAGAGCCGTTTACGGCTCTTTTTTTTACGACGAGAGCGAACATGAATATCGACACGCCCCTTTCTATCTTAGCTGGCATCAGCGCAAAAACCTTTTACCAAGAGTACTGGCAGAAAAAGCCATTACTGATCCGTGGTGGCGCAAAAGACATCGAGCTACCCATCAGTGCTGACGAGCTTGCCGGCTTAGCAATGGAAGAAGAAGTGGAATCACGCCTAGTCATTGAGCAAGGTGATACACCTTGGCAACTTCAACAAGGACCTTTCACAGAAGACACTTTTGCCCAACTTCCAGAATCTGAATGGACGCTATTAGTACAAGCAGTCGATCATTGGGTGCCAGCAGTTCAAGCGTTGCGTGAACGTTTTAACTTTTTACCAAGCTGGCGTGTCGATGACATCATGGTGAGCTACGCCACCGAAGGTGGTAGTGTTGGCCCACACTATGATCAATACGATGTATTTTTAGTTCAGCTGGCTGGCAAGCGTCGCTGGCAGGTGTTAGCTCCTGAACAGTACCAAGACACTAACCTTGAAGGCACCAAGCTGCATATTTTGGATATTTTTGAGGTCGACCCCAAACAGGATTACGAACTTGAAGCGGGCGATATTTTATATTTGCCGCCCAACTTTGCTCACAATGGCCGCGCCCTCGACAATGAGTGCATGACCTTTTCCGTCGGTTTTCGTGCGCCTTCCGTGCAAGCCGCATTACAGGGCGTGACGGATAAGCTGTGCGAAGAAGTCGATGAAAAAAATCGCTTTGCCGCACCTGAGCCGCTAGAACGCGATCACCATGCCCAGATTCAAGTCAGCGATATCGATCATTTACGCAACAAGCTATTAGATCTAATCGACGATCCAGCGTTGCTGGCACAATGGTTAGGCGAGACCATGAGTGAGAGCAAGTACCCTGAGTACACCGCACAACTTAATCAAAAAGAATTGGACGATGTGTACACTCAAGCCCTTCGCGGTGACACCTTCATTCGCCCTGGGGATGCTCGTTTAAGCTATTACAACGAACACTCAACCTGTCTGCTGTTCTGCAACGGTCAATCACTGGCTATTGCCGCCGAGCTTATCCCGTTTATCGAGGCCATTTGTGATCAAGAAGAATTTGATTTTAGCGGTCTTGAAATCAACCAGCATCCGCAACTCGCTGAGACACTGCGTTTTCTATTGCAGCACCAAGCGATTGTGGCACTGCCCTTTGAGGATGAATAACGTACATGAAAGTACTCACGTCAGACTGGCACAGCAGCCAAGCGCAACTTACCTTTGTGCGCAAACAGGTATTCGTCATAGAACACGGCTTTGATGAGGCAGACGAATGGGATGGGCTTGATGAGGACGCCACGCATTTTGTGGCCTTTGGCACCACCGCCGTGCCGATGGGCGTTTGTCGCTTAACGATGGCCGGCCAAATCGGTCATCTAGCGGTATTGCCGAATTATCGCCATCAAGGCTACGGCAAAATGCTGCTTAATCGTGCGGTACAAGTTGCTCGTGAGATGCAGGTAAAAGAAATCTTTTTACATACCATGGTCGATGCGCAAGCTTTTTTCCATGCACACGGTTTTGAAACCGATGGTCGCATCTTTCTGGAAGCCGGCAAACCGCATGTCAAAATGACGCGCCAGGTGTAAAAGCAAGACTATTTAAAGATAAAAAAATAGGAGCCTTGGCTCCTATTTTTTCGTGTTTAACTGGGCAAACCTTACAGGATCGCAATCAGCTCAACATCAAATACTAGAGTTGCGTGAGGTGGGATGACCGCACCAGCGCCTTGGGCACCGTAACCCAGATTCGCAGGAATCGTTAAGCGGTATTTAGCACCTTCTTTCATTAGCTGTAGACCTTCTGTCCAACCAGCAATAACACCAGCAAGTGGGAACTCAATTGGCTCGCCGCGCTGAATTGAGCTATCGAATACTTGACCATCAACCAAACGGCCTTCGTAGTGAACACGCACTGTTGAAGACGCAACTGGCTGGTTACCAGTACCTTCTTCCAGTACTTCGTATTGAAGACCAGATTCTGTTACTTGAACGCCATCACGCGCTTTGTTTTCTGCTAGGAACGCTTCGCCTGCAGCAATTTCGTCAGCCGCTGCCGCACGAGACTTCTCTTCCATTTTCTCTTGCAACTGGGCAAAAGCGGCTTCTAGCTCATCAGCTGGTACTGCCATTGGCTGATCGTTTAGCGCATCTTGGATCGCTGCGAACAAGTGATCCAAAGACAACTCACCTAAGTCGCTACCGCGCAGTTGGTCGCCGATTTGACGGCCGATGCCGTAGGCAATTTTCGCTTCATTTGTCGCGTAAGACAGTTCAGACATAACTTAATCTCTTTATAAGTACAGTTAAAAAATCGAGGTCAAAAGTCTACCACAACGGTCTCTCATTGCCGACCTAGGGAAGGCACTGAAACACTAGATTTTATTAATGATATTGATTATCATTAATATCATAGACTGACTAAGGAGGTAGACCGATATGTCCAAATTGCTCGCCACACTCACACCTAAAACACAAAAAAGCCAACTGTGGCTGAACGTCGCCTTTGTTACTCTAATCCTCAGTATTGCCGCCCTTGGCTTCATCGCAGATGGCTATCTTGATAGCCCCAATAAGAATTTTTTATTGGTGCTAGAACGCTAGTTTGACTTGCGTCACGCCACCTTAATATGAAATGTTTAGACTTAAGTTATCATCCGAATGAGGAGAAATCAGATGTTACCTAAAGTCCGCACTATTCTATATGCTTGCGATTTAGAGCCTAGAACTAATCAAGCCATGGAGATGGTCATGAATCTAGCGATCTCAAATCAAGCAAAAGTTGTCATCATGCATGCGATGGAGCCAATCACTGCCCAAGCAGCCAACATGATCCATAACTACATCTCAGACGAAAGCATTCAAGAAATGCGTGAAGACGCGGTTCGCTCAACCCTCGACCGCATGCAAACTTATTTGCGCGATTTTATGGAAGCGCACTCAGAAGATGTTAAAGAACTACCAGCGACGCCTGAGCTTGAAGTCGTACATGGCATCCCAGCCGAAGCCATCGAGCTTACCGCAGAGAAAGTGGGCGCTGACCTAATCGTTATGAACAGCCGCACCCATAGCCGTATTGGCCAAATGGTCATTGGCTCAACCGCTAACAAAGTGGTTCACCATAGCCGCGTACCCGTTCTTGTGGTTCCGATTTTAAAGTAACCACTTAGCGAGATTGGACTTGGATACACAAAATACTGTATAAATAACCATACTTACAGATTTCTTGTGTATCCATGATCTTATACATTGCCGAAAAGCCAAGCCTTGCTCGCGCTATCGCCAGCGCCCTACCCAACCCACAAAAAAAGCACGATGGCTACATTGAGCTGCCTAATGGTGATTGCGTCACTTGGTGCATCGGCCATCTTCTCGAGCTTGCTGAACCGCAGGATTACGCTCCCCATTACAAACAATGGAGTCTCGATCACTTACCGATTGTGCCAGATGACTGGCAATGGAAAGCCAAAGCAAACACTAAAAAACAGCTTGCGGTAGTTAAGCGACTCCTCAAACAAGCCAATCAAATCGTGCATGCAGGAGACCCTGATCGTGAAGGTCAACTACTGGTCGATGAAGTCTTACACTTTAGTAAAGTTAGCAAAGCAAAACTGGAACATACGCAACGTTTATTAATCAGCGACCTGACCTTACCTGCGGTCAAAAAGGCCCTAAACCAGCTGCGTCCTAATAAAGAATTTGCCGCGCTATCGCGTTCAGCCCTCGCGCGCTCCAGAGCTGACTGGCTTTACGGCATCAACTTAACACGCGCTTATACCGTCAAAGGCCGCCAAGCAGGCTATCAAGGCGTACTGTCCGTTGGTCGCGTACAAACGCCCGTACTTGGCCTAGTCGTACGCCGAGACAAAGAGCGCGCTGAGTTTGTCCCTAAGGCTTATTATCAAGTCATCGCACACTTGCTCACTGAACAACAGCAAAGCTTTCAAGCCAAATGGCAACCCAGCAAAGCCTGTGAGCCCTATCAAGACGAAGAAGGCCGTGTACTCAGTAAGCCATTAGCAGAAAATGTCGCACGTCGTATCACGGATAAACCAGCGACCGTCACAGGCTACGACAAAAGCCCCAAAAAACAGACTGCGCCACTGCCCTATAATTTGTCAGCCCTGCAAATTGACGCCGCTAAAGCGTTTTCTATGTCGGCGCAAAAAGTACTCGATACCTGTCAGGCGCTGTACGAGCGCCACCAAATGATCACTTATCCACGATCGGACTGCCGCTACCTGCCAACCGAACAATTTAAACAAGCTACAACCATTGTCGGCCAGTTAAAAAAACTTGAGCTCCCTTTTCAAAACGCAGCACAAGACGCCAACCCGCAGCAGAAAAGCAAAGCTTGGAACGACAAACAAGTCGGCGCGCACCATGCCATCATACCGACCAGTCAGCTAGCGGCATTCAGCAAGCTTAATAGCGATGAACGTAGAGTCTTTGAGCTGATTGCACGCCAGTACTTGATTCAGTTTTTACCGGCCTACGAATACTTAGCGACTAAGATTCACGTCACCATCGAAGGCGGTGAATTTACTACCTCAGGAGTAACGGTGACGAAATTGGGTTGGAAAGCATTAATGCCGGCCAACAAAAAAGAACAACCAGAGCTACCAAGCTTGATAGAAGGCCAAACCTTACATTGTCAGAAAGGGGAAGTCTTAGATAAAGAAACCACGCCGCCAGACGCGTTTACCGATGCCACCTTGCTAGCCGCAATGACAGGTATCAGCCGCTTCGTCACCGCTGCCGATATTAAGGCCATACTTAAAGAGACAGATGGCTTGGGCACTGAAGCGACAAGAGCAAGTATCATTGAGTTGCTGTTCAAGCGCGGTTTTTTACAACGTGACGGCAAACAAATCCATGCTACGGCGACAGGTACGGCATTAATCGAGGCCTTACCCGAACAAACGACCGTACCGGATATGACGGCAAAATGGGAAGCGATGCTCGATGGTATCAGTAAAAATACTGAACACTATCAAACCTTTATGGATGAGCTTGTAAGCGGACTTAACACCTTAGTAACTACCGCTCGAAGTGGCCAATTGAGCAACTTTAGCAACCTGCCTCAAGCCCCCAAACGCGGCACTAAAAAACGCTACAGCCGCAAGCCGAAGCGTACTAAAAAAACGACTTAGCGCTTAGCCGAAGGCGAGCCAAATACCGACGCCAATCATCAAAGTACCGGCAATACGGTTCATAATGCGTACGTTACCGCTTTTTAAAAGCACCGAACGCAATGTGCGCCCGCCGGTTGCATAAATCATCAAACAGCAGAATTCGAGCGTTAAAATAATGGCAATCAAGCTCACCAACTGCTGCGCCAGCGGTGCTGATGCATTAAGAAAAGGTGGCAGTAGCGCAACGAAAAACGCCCAACCTTTAGGGTTAGCAATCGCCGTGACAAAGCCTTGCGTCATCAACTCAAATACTCCAGCAGGCTGGGACTCCGCTTCGTTTTTGATCGCCATTTTGCCCCGCGACAACCACATTTGCACCCCTATATAGGCTAAATAAGCACCACCTACGTATTTGAATACTACAAAAGCCGTTGGATAATTCAGTAGTAACGCTGCAACACCGACGGCCGACAAAGTAGCCACCAACCCCACACCGACGAGTTCACCCAGCATCATCCATAATGAGCGTTTAACGCCTATGGTCATGCCTAGCGTCATCGCTAAGGTCATACACATACCTGGGGTGATCGAGACAAAAAAGAAGGTAGGTACAAATACTGAAAGAAGCGTAAGGGTCATTGCGTTAACCGAAATTATGAGCTGCAGCGGGTCTTAGATGTCTGCAGTATATCAATTGCGCACAGGTGAACTTGGGAACAACTGGGAAAATAACCGCGTGGTTAAAATTAGAAGTGCTTTTTCTTTTGGAATTCATTGTCTTCCATGAATTTCTGCCACTCATCATTGAGCTCTTCTTCGCCTTGCTCATCCTCTTGCGCCTCAGCCTCAAGCTCTGCTTCACGCTGTTGCAGTGCAATGTCCTCTTCAATCTCTGCGATAGTTTCTTCAAACTCAAGGATTTTAGCAGCCGCTTCCGCACTTTCTTCCACTGGCTTAAGGTGACCAATGGCCAAGCGATATTCTTGAATCGCCTCTTCCATCTTGTGCGTCAAAAAGTACTGTCGCGCTGTGTAAGCATGGTGGTCTGCAGTGACTTTGTATTTATACCAATGCAGTAACTCATCAAAGCGCGCAAACACCTCATCGGAGATTTTTTTGTTGGCTTTTTCAGACTGTAAGTACTGGTGGAAGGACTCAAAAATACGCTTCAACTCCATGATTTGTACTTCATCAACCACGGGTTTCGCACGACGCTTTTCTTTGCTTTCTTGAAACTGCACCATCTCCTCGTGCAAAAAGCGTCGACGACGTGACAACGGCTCATCTGGCTGAATGGACAACAGTTCGTCACAGATCGCAATCATACGACTATAAAGCCACAAGCGCATATCCTTCGGCTGGTACTGAGCCGGTAGCTCATCTAGATAGCGGCGCACCTGCCTGAGCTGATTATTGAGCAGAGCCACCTTTCGCAAACGCTCAATACGTGCCTGCTCTTTCATCTGCAGGTAAATCGCGAACGCAATAAAACCGCCGATCACGAGCAACAGCAGAGTAACAATAATGGCAGTCATAAAATGCGTTTCCGATGCATAAATACCCTATAGGTAAATATTAATATTCAAATAATTCTTATAGCAGAATGACTTAGCTTGCTCTAGGCTTTTTTCCAAATAGTTCTGCTTCTATGCTTTTGATGCGAATTTGCAACGCTTCGATGTATGGCTCAGACCAACTCAGGTTAACGACCTTCTCCATTTCGGCCAACGCCAGTCGCATTTTCTCAAGCGCACGAGCTTTTTTATCATCATCTAAGCTAACTTCAGCTTCTTTTAACAAGAGATCATGATGCGCGAGGCAAAACGCAAAACGTGTATTACTTACCTCTTCTTTAGCGGTCGCTTGATCGATAACTTTACTGGTCACCAAGCCCCTTAATAGTAATGGAACTACCTGCAGTCCTGCCTGTACTTGCGTCAATTGTAGATGTGTTTGCACTTTGTCATTCAAACTTGCTTGCGTTCCGTCCTTTAATTCAGCAAGCCACTGCAAATATTGTGGTAAATACGACGCCAGTTCACGGTCTGAACCATGGCGCTCGATGGTGTGTATGGACGCAATTAAGTACTCAATCAAGACCGTCTTAGTCATCAGTGACAGGTAGCGATCAGAAAGGAGATTCAATAGATCGATAATTTTGTAGCAGCGCGCAGTTAGAGCTTGAAGCTCTTTGTGCTGCTTAAGCTTTTGTTCGGCATAAAACCGCCACAGCGCCATTCCCATTGCGCCTAAAGCGATCAAAACCACCACCAACACCACCATCGTCACCAAAAAACTTTGCGTCACGGTCATACCTAAATAAGGTTAAAGGGATCTTTTAAGCATATAAAAAAACCGACCATTACGCATGGCCGGTTTTTAATAAAAACGAAACAAGTATCAAAATTAAGCGACTGAGTAGCCTAGCAACGCATAGAAAATCAAAGCAGCTAGCAATGCTGAAGCGGGCACTGTGATGACCCAAGCCGCCGCAATACGCAACAAGGCTGAGCGTTTAACCAGCTCTTTCTTAGTCGCTTTCTTAAGGCTCTTACGCTCTTCTTTACTGATCGGCGCTGCACCTTGAAGAGCTTTGACTTCACGCAAGATGGCACGTTTTTCTTCCACGTCCGCCACTTTAAAGCGCTCTAGGAATTCATGGGTTTCATCGACACCTAGACCTGAGCGCTGCGAGTGCTTCTCGATTTGCGCCAGTTTCTTCTCGTAAGACAGCTTCAAGTATTCACGCAAGAAGCCCACACCGAAGATACCACCTACAGCAATGTGCGTAGAGCTCACAGGCAAACCTAGTTGAGAAGCGATGATCACGGTAATCGCTGCCGCCATCGCCACACAGAATGCACGCGTTTTATCAAGCTCAGTGATTTCTGAACCTACCGTACGAATCAGTTTTGGACCAAACAATGCCAAACCAATCGCAATACCTAGACCGCCTAGCAGCATTACCCATAGCGGGATAGACGCTTTAGAAGACACGCCGCCGTGCAGCAAAGCATCATTGATAGCAGCCAAAGGCCCAATAGCGTTGGCTACGTCATTCGCACCGTGGGCAAAACTCAATAGCGCTGCAGAGGCAATCAGAGGAATCGTAAATAGGCTATTAACGGCATCTTTTTCATTTTTCAAGGAAGCCGCAGCGCGATCCACTAGCGGACGCACAATAAAGTAAGCAGTCATCGCCAAAGCAAAGCCAATCAACATCGCTGTGACAAAATCTAACTTCCAAATTTGTTTTAGACCTTTTAGTGCTAGGTAGGTAGAGAACGCCCATACCATTAAAGCGACCAATAAAGGGACAACTTTTTTCGCCGCAGCGATCATATCGCTCTTATAGGTAATCGAACGCTTGATATAGATAAGGAAGCCCGCCGCAATCAAACCGCCCAGCGCTGGTGAAATCACCCAGCTGGCAACGATAGCAGAGACCTTGTCCCAGTTAGCGATATCCCAGCCACCTGCTGCGATACCTGCGCCCATCACACCACCGACAATAGAGTGTGTCGTTGACACTGGCGCACCTAAGTAAGTCGCTAGGTTCAGCCAAATAGCGCCCGCCAAAAGCGCCGCCATCATCACCCAAATAAAGGTGGCAACATCACCGATCGCACTCGGATTGATGATGCCTTTTTTGATCGTACCAACCACACTGCCACCAGCAATCAAGGCACCAGATGCCTCAAAGATGGCTGCAATTAGGATTGCCCCTGTCATCGACAAGGCTTTTGAGCCGACGGCTGGGCCGACGTTATTAGCTACGTCATTAGCACCGATGTTCAAAGCCATGTAAGCACCAAACGCTGCGGCAATCGCAAGAATGGATACATTTGACACCAATTCGCCATGAGATGCTGCGTAAGCACCCGCTAGTACAACAAATGCCAAGGCAATTAAAATACGAACAATTTCACCACCGCGAGAAGGTTTAGCGCTCGATCCGTAATCAGCAAGATTCATATAACAATACTTCTTTATTAATTAAACGACTCTAGATTGCTTCGTAGCGCAGCAATCCTCTTCCTAGACTGCCTATCTAGCTCTGCACATTAATCCGTCAAAAGTAGTTCAAAAATTGAAACGCGCTCATTTTACACTCAGTTGTTAGGCATAAAAACCCGAACTCGGTTTATTTCTGAGCAACTGGCCAATTTTTTGATTCATTTCAATTTGGTGACCAGTATATGTCCGTTATATGACAGCTATGTTACAGGTATGAAATATTAGTGTAGTTGCTTTTAAATCTCTGCCAATAAAAAAGCCCCCGAAGGGGCTAAAAGGCGAATTGGGAGGACCAATTCTAGGGTAAACGCACTATGCGATGCGTTAGAAGAAACCCATAGGGTTAATATCGTAGCTGACCAGCATATTTTTGGTTTGTTGGTAGTGATCCAGCATCATCTTGTGCGTTTCACGGCCTACACCAGATTTTTTGTAGCCACCGAATGCTGCATGCGCTGGGTATTGGTGATAACAGTTCATCCATACACGACCAGCCTGAACGCCACGTCCCATGCGATAAGCTAAATTGGTATCACGTGTCCACACACCCGCACCCAAGCCAAACTCTGTATCGTTGGCGATAGCGAGTGCTTCAGCTTCATCCTTAAAAGTCGTGACAGCGACGACAGGACCAAAGATTTCTTCTTGGAACACGCGCATGTCATTAGAGCCTTTAAGCAATGTCGGCTTGATGTAGTAACCGCTATTAAAGCCTTCGACAACTTCTTTGTCACCGCCCACCAACACTTCAGCACCCTCATCACGACCAATATTTAGGTAACCTAAAATCTTTTCGTACTGCTCCTGTGAAGCTTGAGCACCGACCATGGTGTCAGTATCAAGTGGATTGCCGCGTTTGATTTTGCCAATGCGATCGATGACTAACTTGATGAAATCTTCGTAGATGTCTTCTTGTACCAACAATCGTGAAGGACAAGTACACACTTCCCCTTGGTTAAAGAACGCCAGCACCGTGCCTTCAACACACTTGCTGATAAACTCATCTTCCGCATTCATAATGTCACTAAAGTAGATATTAGGTGACTTACCACCCAGCTCTACCGTCGATGGAATAATGTTTTCAGCGGCACATTTTAGGATATGCGAACCTACTGGCGTTGAACCGGTGAACGCGATTTTAGCGATACGTGTACTGGTCGCTAGCGCTTGGCCGGCTTCTGCGCCGTAACCGTTCACGATATTCAACACACCTGCAGGCAGTAAATCTTTGATCAAATCCATCAGCACTAGGATTGATGCAGGCGTTTGCTCAGCCGGTTTAAGCACAATACAGTTACCTGCTGCAAGCGCTGGCGCAATCTTCCATGCCGCCATGAGTAGTGGGAAGTTCCACGGGATAATTTGTCCGACCACACCTAATGGCTCATGGAAGTGGTACGCCACCGTGTTTTCATCAATTTCACCGATCGAACCTTCTTGGGCACGAATACAGCCGGCAAAGTAACGGAAGTGGTCAGCAGCTAGCGGTACGTCTGCGTTTAGGGTTTCACGCACAGCCTTACCATTATCCCAAGTTTCGGCCACGGCAATGGCCTCCAAATTGGCCTCAATGCGATCGGCAATTTTTAGCAGGACAAGTGAACGCGCTTGAACAGAGGTTTTGCCCCACGCATCTTTGGCGGCGTGTGCTGCGTCCAAGGCAAGGTTAATATCGGCTTCGCTAGAGCGTGGAATGCGACAAAATGGCTGGCCATCAACTGGGCTCACATTATCAAAATATTCGCCTTTGACGGGCGCGACCCATTCGCCGCCGATGAAGTTTTCGTATTGTTCATTGAAAGAAACGATGCTGCCTTCTGAACCGGGTTTCGCATAGATCATACTGTTTACTCCATTATTGTTGTTGTAAGCACAATAGCTATACTTTCAATGTAGTCGGATAATCCGCAACTTACTTGCCTGACAGTCTAAAATGTTTGTCTGCCAGTCCATAAAAGTTGACCCCCACAGACTCTTGGGTTAATGATTAGAGTTATTCTTTACCCGCACTATCACCGAAAACAATATTAAGAGGTGTGTATGTCGCAACATTTAGCCAGTTTGGCGGCACTACGCCGCCCAAGCCAGCTTGTCGAAAACCGTATATGCTTTGCTGGGCCCAATGCTGAGCTGAGTATTTATGACACCTACGAACAAGCACAAAAAGTCAGCTTAAAGTCCGATGCGCTACTCTACTGTGGCATGATCAAAGGTGCCAAAGTCATGCATACCCACTATCAGCATGACATCCCATTTATGCCTCACGAGTCGTTTATATTAGCGCCTAAGGAAGAAGTGTTTATTGATTTTCCAGAAGCGCAAATGGAAGCACCAACCACCTGTCTTACGGTCGAAATCTCCGAAGAGCGCGTGGCGCAGATATGCGATCGCATGAACGATATCAACAGCCAGTCTTTCGGTGCCCAGCTACCGCTCTTAGACGCCAACAAGCCGTTGCACACCTTACACACTCAGGGCACACAACAACTGATCAATCGCCTGGTGAGTGATTTCGTGCAAAACGATCCCGATAGAGACCTGTTGGTGGACTTTGGCGTCAGTGAATTGGTTACTCGTATCTTGCGTTATCATGGCAGAGAAACCTTATTGAACTTCATTCGTTCGATGCCAGATAACAATGGTCTGAGTGCGGCATTAAGTTTTATCGAAGCGAATTTGGCGCTGCCACTGGATATTGATCATTTAAGTCGATTGGCCTGCATGAGTCGCAGCCGCTTTTATCAAGAGTTCAAACGCCATCTCGCTTGCACGCCGAGCGAATATCAGCATCAACGCCGTATGACGGTTGCTTTAGACAAGCTCAAACAACACCATTCCGTGACCCAAGTAAGCATGGAGCTAGGCTATCAGAGCCTCAGTCACTTCAGTCGCCGTTTTCATCAACACTACGGCATGTCGCCACGCCAAGCACAGAACCAACCAAGCTAGTTGTAATGAATATGGATTAAAGGGAGCAAGTTATTACACTCCCTTAGTGTTCTCACAGGTTCGTTGATAAACTCTATTAACTTCCCTTTCTGTGTCAAAAAGGACTTTCATGTCGAGCATTCCAACTTCGCTGCTCAAGCAGCGCAACTTTGTGCATTTTTGGGTGGGTCAAATCGCCTCATCGTTTGCTTTTCAGATGCTCACAGTGGGCATCGGCTGGCAAGTGTATGATTTGACCGACAGTGCGATGGCACTTGGCCTGGTAGGTCTGTTTCAGTTTCTGCCACAACTGCTGCTAACTCTTGTCGTTGGGCATGTTGCTGACCGCTACAATCGCCGCCTTATTTGTGTGTGTACCCGCCTAACTATGGCTTCTACTGTTGCCATTCTTGCCTACGGCAATCTTAGCGATACTATTTCGGCCAATATGATCTATGCCTGCGCGGTATTACTGGGCACCGCACGAGCCTTTGAGATGCCTGCGGCACAGTCTATTTTACCTAACCTAATTCCAGCCGCTCTGCTATCTCGGGCCGTCAGCGCTATCGCATCCGCACGTGAGATTTGTGTTATTGCTGGACCAGCACTGGGAGGTGTCATTTATTTGCTAGGCGCTCCGACGCTGTATTTCACCAGCATGGCCTGCTTTCTGATCTCTTGTTGCATCTTGTTTTTCTTGCGCTATGACTACGTTGCTAAAGGCAAGCAGCCGGTCGATCTCAACCATTTGTTGGGCGGCTTACGTTTTATTAAAAACAACAAGTTAATTTTAGGCTCAGTGTCATTGGATATGTTTGCCGTGTTACTAGGGGGCGCAACCGCGCTGCTACCGATTGTCGCCAAAGACATTCTACATACTGGTCCATGGGGGCTTGGGCTCTTGCGCTGCGCCCCGGCTTTAGGGGCACTATTAATGTCGCTGTATTTATCACGCCGCCCTTTGACTCATAGCGTCGGTAAAATCATGTATGCCTCGGTGGCGGTCTTCGGTGTTGCGACAATTGCCTTTGGTTTGTCTGAACACCTGATTTTATCTATGGCGGCATTGTTTGTACTAGGTGCCTCGGACATGATTAGCGTGGTCGTGCGTTCAACGTTAGTACAGCTTGAAACCCCCGATGAAATGCGTGGCCGTGTCAGCGCCGCCAACTCGGTATTCATCGGCAGCTCGAATCAGCTAGGAGAATTCGAATCAGGCGCCACAGCAGCCCTATTTGGCACGGTGCCCGCAATCGTCTTAGGGGGCTTTGGTACCATCGCCGTCGTCGGTCTTTGGATGGTGCTATTCCCAAGCTTGCTGCACCGCAACACCTTAGAGAATGAAGAAAAATGATCGAACTAAAAAACATCACCGCGTTTCAAGGCGACAAAAAAGTATTTGAGAACTTTAATGTGCACATCGGCCAAGGGGAGAAGGTCGCTATTTTAGGCCCTAACGGGGCCGGTAAAAGCACGTTCCTAAAGCTCATTACCCGCGAGCTCTACCCGGTCGTTAAAGATGATAGCCACATTAAGCTGTTTGATTTGGAGCGCGTCACTATTTGGGATCTGCGCAAACAAATCGGTCTGATCTCACAGGATCTACAAGAAGACTACACCCCGTACACGACGGCCATAGAAGTGATTCTATCGGGATTCTTTGGTGCGATTGGACAACACGGACATCTAACGCCCAGTGCCGAGCAAATTGATCAAGCTAAACAGATGCTTAACTATGTTGGCATGGGAGACTACAAAGAGACACATTTTCAGCGCCTCTCAACCGGACAAAAGCGCCGTCTATTAATTGGGCGTGCGTTGATCCACAAGCCGCAAGCTTTGATTTTTGACGAGCCGTCCAACGGCTTAGATATCAAAGCCTCTGCTCTGCTGCTTAATATCATGCGTGACTACGCCAAGCCTGATAACAGCCTGCTGCTGACCACGCATCATATCGGTGAGATTATTCCTGAAATTCAACGTGTCATTTTGATCAAACATGGGGCGGTAATTGCCGATGGGGCAAAAGAAGAGGTACTGACTAGCGAAGTGCTCAGTGATCTGTACGATACGCCAGTGAAGCTTGATAAGCACAATGACTATTACCACATCTGGCTCGACTAAGCTGCTGCGTCAGCAAAAAATTCAGACATAAAAAAAGCCGAGTTACTGAGTAACTCGGCTTTTTTAAATTTGGTGCGGAAGGAGAGACTCGAACTCTCACGCCGTGAAGCACTGGAACCTAAATCCAGCGTGTCTACCAATTCCACCACTCCCGCAAGGAATGACGCGTATTATAGAGAAGCGCGGCCATAGGTCAAGCGCTTTAGATAACTTTTTAATAAAAAGATCGCGCTCAATTTTTTAAATAAACTTTAAGTAAATCAATGCTTTATTTTAGGCATAAAAAAAGCCGAGTCACTCAGTAACTCAGCTTTCTTTAATTTGGTGCGGAAGGAGAGACTCGAACTCTCACGCCGTGAAGCACTGGAACCTAAATCCAGCGTGTCTACCAATTCCACCACTCCCGCTTGGAATGGATGCGTATTATAGGGATCTCTTACTTAGGGTCAAGTATTTTTTAAAAGGATTTTTATTTTTCACGGGAAAGCACGTGCAATGAGCCGCTAGTAAACCAATCAATCGCCGCAAGGTTTACTGACACTATGGTGAGTTCACTTTATAATGCGCGCAACATTTACAGGAGCAGGTTCTATGTGGATTTTATTGGCTATTACCGGTTTATGGGCGTTTTCTTTTAGCCTCATTGGCGTCTATTTAGCTGGCCAAGTCGACTCATGGTTTTCGGTACTCATGCGCATCAGCTTAGCGATGCTGGTCTTTTTACCCTTTATCAAATTTAAACAAACACCTTGGCCTTTGGCGCTAAAACTGATGGCGATTGGCGCATGTCAGTTAGGCATCATGTATGGCTTTTATTACCAATCGTTTTTGCATTTATCGGTACCAGAAGTATTGCTCTTCACCGTGATGACGCCTATTTACATTGCCGTGATCAACGATTTGCTAGAAAAGCGCTTTAACCCAGGCTTTATCATCAGTGCTTTGGTTGCCGTAGCTGGCGCGGTAAGTATTCGTTATCAAGGCATCGATGAAGGCTTTATTCAGGGCTTCTTATTGGTACAGGGCGCTAACCTTAGCTTCGGTCTAGGCCAAGTGGCTTATAAGCGCTTAATGGCTAAAACAGAGGTTAAATTACCGCAGCTTACCTTATTTGGCTGGTTCTTTATTGGCGCATTTTTAGTCGTACTGCCGTGTTTCTTAGCACTTGGGAATATCGAGCAATTACCGAGCACTCCTACCCAATGGGGCATTCTTGTCTATCTAGGGATCGTGGCTTCGGGGTTTGGTTATTTTGCCTGGAACAAAGGCGCGACCTTGGTCAACGTCGGTGCGCTCGCTGTGGCGAACAACCTTCTCATCCCAGCTGGGATCTTGGTCAATGTACTGTTTTGGAACCGTGACGCCGACATTACCCGCTTGGCGATTGGTGGTGGCATTATTATCGCCGCACTGTATCTTAATGAGTGGTTTGTTAAACGCCAAGACGCAAAAACGGCCTAACTTACGCAGCAACATTCAGACAATAAAAAAGGAGCCAATGGCTCCTTTTTTCTGCTTAATATAAGCTTAATTCGCTAAAAACTCGCCGCGAGTTTTATCGCTGCGCTTAAACAAACCACCTAGCGCTGTAGTTTGTGTCGACGAACTCGCGTCCATCACACCACGTGCTTTGACACAGTAGTGGGTTGCATTAATGCTGACCGCCACGTTATCCGTTTCTAACAATGTCTGTAACGCGACTAGAATCTGTTGCGTTTGGCGCTCTTGTACTTGTGGACGCTGACTAAAGAAACGCACGATGCGGTTAATCTTGGACAAACCAATAATCTTATTCTTAGGTAGATAAGCGACCTTTGCTAAGCCGTCAATCGTGACAAAGTGATGTTCACAGGTGCTGGTAAAAGAAATGTCGCTGACCTTAACCATTTCATCAACTTTCATTTTGTTATCAATGACAGTGATCTTAGGAAATTGGCCATAATCCAGACCTGAGAAGATCTCTTTTACGTACATTTTCGCGATGCGGTGCGGTGTTTCAGCCAGACTATCGTCCGAAAGATCCAAGCCCAAGGTGTACACCACATCTTCAAAAGCCGCCTTGATACGCTGGTATTTCTCTTCTGTTGAGAAGCCATTATCGATCATTGGGGTTTCTAAGCCGTGTTTGATGAGCGCATCACGAACTCGAGCCGCCTCATCAGAAAGCGCAATACTGCTAACTTTACTGGTTTCTGCCATTGCAGTTGTCATATCTATACCTTAACTAGCTAATTCGTTCATTCATGATGCTAAGAGCGAGAGATCATCCATATCGTGCCAAATGACGACCTCCATCTGATGCTAAGGTTCGCCCTGTCATGTAACGACTACTTAGGGCTATTGTACCGCTGCTTGCCCCTCGTGTTCACCTGATTGTAACCTTAAAAGCCATTTTTTTAATGATTTCTGCTTATAATCTTTGTCATTGGCGTTATGACAAGCTGGCTAACAGGTGTTAGTCGTCACTTATATTTACTCTCACATAACGGCGAAGCTTACTAGAACATGCAGCGTTATGCTTTTCTTTGCACGTATCGAAACCAGAGTTCCCTGCCCTTTTACGCCACATTAAACGAAAAAAGGCCCCGTTTGGGGCCTTCATTTGCAGCAATACATTAACTCGCTACTGAAAAGGTTACCGCCGGTGCATAATCAAAACTGACATGTGGTGTTGGCGCGACTTGCTGCCAGAGTGATTGGCTCAACGATTGCAATGGCTCCTCAGCGCCACCGGCAATCCATTTAGCAATGGCAGCGGCGACATTTGGAAATGCGACTTTTACTACCTTCGCCTGTTCCAACCAATTGGCGATGACTTCGGCATCTAATTGCTGGGCGCATTGCGCAAACCCTAAGCGCTCCAGCGCCACGACATTAGATAATTGCTCGACTTGGCCGTGCAGCGGCTTCACCAAGATACGACGCCCCATATGTAGCGCTTCTGAATTCAGCTCAAACCCAGCATTACACAACACCGACTTGCATTGGCGCAGATTAAGCTGAAACTGATCACGACTAAATGGATACACACGCACATTGCCATATTGACCAGGCTCGATGTCTTTACAGTGCATGCGAAACTGATAATTAGGAACCGCTTCTAACCACTCCAGCACATCTTCGCTGTTTTCAAACGGCAGATACACCAGCACTTGATCATCTTCGGCCTGTTCGCAGTCACTATGATGTTGAATAATTGGCGGCAATATTGGCTCGCCAAAATGATGCCAATGCACACCAACTGATTGGGTTACAGGTGTAAAACGTGACAAAATCCAAGCGCCAAAGGAATCCCCTTGATGTTTTGGAATATCGTAATTAAACGCGTATTGGTGACCCACACCTAAACAAGGCTTGCCCTGACGCTTGGCCGCCCATGCTGTTATCGGCTCAAAGTCGGTTAATACCAAATCGTAGTCACTAAGATCCAAGGCTTTAATGTCTTTCATCAAACGCAATAGCTGTGCCTGCTTGTAGGTCTCAAAGATATTGACGCGGCCATTTTTGGCGACAAAAGATAGCCCTTGAAAGGTGCGGTAATCGCCAAAGCAAGCCATATCAAAATACTCTTGCTCGGCTCGACCTGAGAACACGTAATCCACCTCAACGCCAAGCTTTTCAAACTCTACGCTCAGCGCACGAGCACGTGTGATGTGTCCATTTCCCGTGCCTTGCACGCCATATAAAATCTTCATACAACCACTCCAAACGCTAGGATCGCACACGCCGTGCCTAATAAGGCGCCCATAACGGTATCAGTCGGAAAGTGTACGCCCAAAAATATACGTGACATGCCCACCATTGTGGCCCAGCTGTATAAGCTCAAACTGATCTCTGGAAACCATTCACTTAAGCAGTAGGCCATAAAAAAGGCGCCAGAGGTGTGGCCGGATGGGAAAGAAAATTGATCGGAAGGGTGAATAAAGCTGGTAAAGTCATCCAAGATATCGGCGGGGCGATTACGCTTGAAGCTTTTCTTCAAAACAAAATACAACAGTCGTTCGACAATAAAACCGGTGGCGATGATCATTGCCCATTGGGTGTAATCTGCCCACCAAAGACCAAGGGCTACTAACACATACAAGGGTCCGTCTGCAGAATGCGACACCCCGCGGCTAACACGGGTTAGAAACTGGCGATTCTTCCTTGCCATCAGCCAGTAGAACGTTGATACATCGATATTATGAATACTGTTCAAAATGTTCATGAGCACCCTCATTCCCTTCTTTTATATATTCAAAATAGAAGCTAGGAGTGTCAGTTTCGTGGCAGTGTCGTGATGCTTTTATGACAGCACGCGCCTTGTCCTTAGACGCTTGTGTAAATCTATAGGCGGTTTAGCATTAAGCTGGGATTATTCGCCTTGCATAGCTGTCTTTGTCCATCTCAATGATTTCTACAGAGAGGCTGACTTGTTTAATCGAAAAACTGCATAAGGCGTCTAAAACTGACTGGGATAACTCATTTTTACGCTCCACAGAGCGCCCTGGTAGCATGCGAATCGTTACGTGTACAAAAGCGTCCTGTACGCCCCCCGTAATAAAGTGCTTACAAGCAAAGGCGCGCAGCTTAATGTCACTCGGTTGAAACAATTCGGTCGCTAAACAAGCTTGCTGCACCGCCTCGATCCAATCATGAGGAGGGACTTCTTGTTCTAGGTTATGACTATATTCGACGATGCAATGGGGCATGACGATCTCCTTTGTTGTAGTTATTTAGGCAACAGCAAGGCTTAATAGCCGCGCTTTGTATCGACCACATCCGGCAGTAAATTTAACAGGCGATAATTACGAATATTTTGCGCCACTATCTGACAGGCCGAATCGATATTGGTTTGCGCGGATATATGCGGTAATACAGTGATATTGGGATGGGTCCAAAACGGGTGTGACTTAGGCAAAGGTTCGATCGCAAACACATCTAGCACCGCGTGCTTAAGCTGACCTGTATTAAGAGCATACTGCAACGCTTCCTCATCGATCACATCACCTCTGGCGAAGTTAATAATGCAGGCACCGGGTTGCATCATTGCCAACGCTTCAAAGCCTAATAGTCCTCGTGTGTCCTTTGTTAAGGGCAGTAAACACACAACAATGTCACTGCTTTTAAGAACCGTCTCTAGCCCTTCATCACCGGTGTAGGTCGTCACTTGGTCGATGATTTTTTCGTTGCGACTCCAACCAATGACATTAAACCCAGTCGCCAGCAAGCGCTCAGCGCTGGCACGCCCCAGCTCGCCCAACCCCAGCACACCAATCGTTCGTGCTGAAGCAGGTACATATGGCAGTGGCTGCCAAGTAGCTTGGCGTTGCAACTTGGCGTATTCGAACATATCTCGGTGCAAATATAAGCTCCACGCCTGCACCGCTTCGGCCATGGCCTCTTGCAATTGTGGGTCCACTAAACGCACGATGCTAAAGCTCTGCTCGCTTAAATCATTGACCAGTCGCTCCACACCGGCCCATACACTGTGCACCCACACCAAATTTGGCAGTTGCTTTAGAGCTTGTGGATCAGGATTGGCTACAATCGCCACATCAGCTAATTGTCGTTCCCCTTCTGACAACTTGTCTAACGGTAAAATCGCCTCATCGGGTAGATACTTTGACAAGGTCTCCAACCAAACTCGCTCTTTTTCAGGGTTTTCTTGGGATACAAAAGGGATGGCAGCACGCACGCTAAAGCTCTCCATTTGGGTCATTGCAGCTAATATACCATGATTCTAAAGCTCAGGGCTCGCCCAGTACTGTTGGGGTAATTTTAAACCAGTTGCGTCTGCTTGCGACAGTAGTTGGTAAACCCCTGCGCTGAGATAGGCCGACTAAAATAAAAACCTTGATAGGTATAACATCCCATGGCGTTCAATCGTTCAAAATGCGCCAATGTTTCCACACCTTCAGCCAGCACATTTAAATGTAGTGCATGGCCCATCGCAATAACCGCTCTGACAATCGTCTCACTGTTATTGTCGGCACTTAACTCACGAATAAAAGACTGATCAATCTTTAAACGGTCAATCGGCAGATCCTTAAGGTAGCGCAAAGAAGAGTAGCCAGTGCCAAAATCGTCAACCGATAAGCTCACGCCGAGACGACGAATTTGGGTCATTTTGCTGATCGCCATATCTATATTTGACATCAGCATGTTTTCGGTAATTTCAAGATCCAATAAGGTTGCTGGCAATCCCGTTTTAGCCAGTGCTGATTCGACATCGTGCACCAAATCCTGCTGCGAAAACTGTACTGGGCTGACATTGATGGAAATACGCCAGCTGTCTTGCCAAAGACCTGCTTGGGACCACTGCATAACTTGTTGCATGGCTTGATACATAACCCAATTACTGATCTCACTAATCAAACCAATATCCTCAGCCACTGGGATAAATTCTACAGGGGAAACCGCTCCCAACTCTTGTGAATGCCAGCGTAATAAAGCTTCTGCTCCGATCAGGTGACCGAACGAGTCCAATTGCGGTTGGTAATAGACCTCAAACTCCTGCTGTTCAAGCGCACGATGCAAAGCACGCTCGATACGCAGACGTGCATCAGACATACGCTGCATATCTTGCTGAAAAAAGACAAACGTATTTCTGCCCATCGCTTTAGCTTGATAAAGCGCCGTATCGGCTTGGCGCAATACTTCGTCAGGGGATTCAGCCTGTCGATCAAAAAAAGAAATTCCTAAACTTGCTGTCACATGTAGCTCATGACCAGCAACCTCTTTGACTTTGGAACATTCGTATAACACTCGCTGTATAAAGTTGGCGATGGCGACATTATGCTCTTCAGCCTTACCACGCACCTGCTCCCATAAAAATACAAATTCATCTCCGCCAATGCGAGCAAAGGTCGTGTTGGGAGGTACTAGGGGCAATAAATCGTCCACTAACTTAACCAGTAGTTGATCGCCAATATTGTGTCCAAGGGCATCATTGATGGTTTTGAAGCGATCAAGGTCGAGAAGAATCAACGCGCCAGAGGTAGCGCCATCCAACCTAGCAATGGTCTTTTGCAGTTGCTCAGTAACAAGCGTACGGTTGGGTAAATGCGTCAATGAGTCATAAAAAGACAAGCGATTGATGCGATTCTGCGCTTCTTTACGCTCTGATAGATCACGTATAAGCAGAACCGTTTCCACTTGATCATGAACCGAATACTTGGTGGTGCGAATTTCAACGGGCACTCGCTGCTGCGCGCCCTCAAAGCTGGTCTCTAAGGTCATTACTTTATCTAACGCTAGAGTCTGCAAGTTCTGTTCAAATACTTGCCAAAAATCAGGATGATTCAGCGCGGTAATATGCTGCCCTTTTAGCGCCTGAGCACTTCTGTTTAACAGCACTTCCACCGCTTCGTTGGCAACCATAATAGTGAGTTCGCTATTCAGTACTAAAATGCCGTCTGCAGCGTGCTTAATCATAGCTTTGGCGTGTTGATGGCTGTGATCTAGATCCTCTAACGCGCCATTCATACGCCGCCACATCTGACTAAATTCAGCTTGTAAATGGCCTAATTCATCATGACTGTGCCAGCGGCTAAAAACGTTTGGCATTTGTACGTTTTGGGTCTCATCCACCTTAGATATTGCTTGTGTGAGCTGCTTCACTGGACGTGTTATCAACACATAAAATAGCAGCGACAAGAGACAAGCCAAAAGCACATCTTTGACTAAGTTTTGAATCAACAGCTGGCCATTTTGTCGCAATATTTGCATTGCTAGGTAGGACTCATCAAGCTCGAGTACCACAAACCCCAATGCGGCATCTCGGCCTGGAAATGCTAACTGACGGGAAACACTTAACTCACTGGGCAAGAGCTCACTCACCCAATCTTCATCTATTTTGGCGAGCTCAGTGGCGGCTTTTGCTTGCGCAAAAAATGTTTGGTTTTCATCAAGGATAAGCACACGTTCAATCGCAGGATGGTAAAGTAAACTGCTCGCCTGTTGTTGCGCCGAGGCTTGATCGTAACGAAATAACGCCTGCGCTAACGGCTGCTCAACCAGTGTCAGAACTTGATTGAATTCCGCGCGAATGCGTTGTGGTTCATGGCCTAATGTGTCATAAGCTTTAAGCCCACTCAGCGCAAGGCTTAACACTAAAGCTAGCCCTATGGTCGCCAATGCTTGCTTTAAGAAAAGCGACTTATTCCATGCTGTCGTCATCAAGATACGTTATAACCTTAGCCCTAGTGAACACTGGAGTCCCTGTTGTGATATAACCTTGACTATACATAGAACCCCTACTCGTTGAAAGGTTTTATCTATCCCTCACTAATACACCTTTACATGACTTAATTTTGACACTTCTCTGACTAACGCTTTGCCAATGCCGGTGAGGATGGGCAAGATTGCGAAGCACGTCCTAGTTTTAAGGTGACACATAAAACAAAGGTCAAAATAAGCAGTGAGCCCAGCACGACCCCAGGCCAACGCCCAGCTTGCCAGAAAGGATCTAAGTAAAAGCCTCCTAAACTGGCGCCCAAATAATAAAATACTAAGTAGAGTGAAGACGCACTGGCCTTGGCTTGCTTGGCCTGCTTACTGACATAACCACTGGCGGTGGAATGGCAAAGGAAGAAGCCAAAGCAATTCACTAATAAGCCCAAAATGATGGCCCAAAGGGAGCTATGAAGCGTAATCACAGTACCCAGCATCAACGTCAGTGTGCCTAAGGTCATGATCCGAGGCTGAGGCAAAATGGTTGCCAGACGTCCAGAGAAGGCCGAGCCGATGGTGCCACTTAAATAGGTCAGAAATAGTAAACTGACATATTTAGCCGACAGCGAAAATGGCTCATCTTCTAATACAAAGGTAATGTAACTGTATTGGTTGATGAAAATAAAAAAGTTAAAACCGCCGATTACATAGCAAAGTAGCAAAATACGATTACTTAAATGTAGTTTGACATTGGATGCGATCGAGCTCACGCGAAAGCGCTTCGGCTCAAAGTGCCGCGAGGCAGGTAGCAACAGTGCAAAGATCGCCACACACACGACACTAATCAGCGCCATCGCCAAAAACGCCGCAGAAGGTCCTTGCCATTCGCCCACAAAGCCGCCGATCAAACGACCGCCAATACCACCTAAAGTATTGCCACTGATGTATAACCCGACTGCCACGGCCAAAGCATGTGGCGTATATTCATCCCCTAAATAAGCAACCGCAATGGCAGGCAACCCAGCCAAGAAAAAGCCCTGTAATGCTCTGAGCGTTAATAACCAATGATAGTCCTGTACCCAAGATAGCGCTGCCGTGGTCAATGTAACGCCCACCAATGTTAGCAGCATGATTTTTTTGCGCCCTAGGGCATCGGATAAAGGGCCATAAAATAACAACGAAATCCCTAGTGTCAGGGTAGTAATGGTGAAACTACTGGCCGCTTGCAGCTCACTGATAGCAAACTGCTCGGCAATCATAGGTAATAATGGCTGGGTCACATAGACATTTGCAAACACCATAAACGAGCCAATGATTAGCGCTAATGTGCCGCGCCAAAATGCCCAACCGCCTGTTTCAATCACACTAACCACCTAGTTTGTCGTCGTAAAAAGAGACTTTCACTATACGCCAGCCTAAACTATCAATAAAATATATATAAATTATTATATGGATAATAAAAATTGATAGAAATTAAACCTTTAAAATATTTCCTGTGCGTGGCCGACCACCTGAGCTTCACGCGCGCCTCACAGCAGCTGCACATAGCTCAACCCGCCATCAGTATGGCGATCAAAAAACTGGAGCAAGAGTTTGGTGTCGCCCTATTTCATCGCTATGAACGTAAGATAAGTCTGACCGATGAAGGCAAAGTACTCCAAGCCCACGCACGCCGACTGATGACCGTTGCCGACGAAACACAAACAGCCATGAATGAATTACATGACTTAAGCTCAGGTGAAGTAAGAGTAGGTATTCCAAGCATGCTAGGCTCTTATTATTTCCCACCGATTTTAATGGCGTTTAAACATCGCTACCCACGTTTATCGCTACAGGTAATTGAAGGTGGCACTTGGAAACTGCAACAAATGCTCGAAGCTGGTGAGATTGATTTAAGCGTCATTGTCGCCGAAAACCCAGTCGATCATTTAGGCAGCCATGCCCTACTTAAAGAGCAAATGATGGTCACCATCAACCAAGATCACCCTTTTGCCAAACAATCGAGCGTGACCCCCGAGCAGTTTTTCCAACAAGAATTAGTCATGTTTAAAGAAGGCTACTTTCACCGAAAAGTCATTGATCGGTTAGCTAAACAGCAGCACTTAATACCCAATATTGGCTTTGAAACAAACCTCATCCCACTTATTAAGTCCATTGTAAAACAAGGCTTTGGTGTTTCCACTTTGCTAAACATGGTGATTGATGACAGTGATGGACTGGTCACACGGCCGTTTTCTGAGCCTATATGGCTTGACCTGAATATTGCTTGGCGCAAAGACAGTTACTTATCAAAAGCGAACCAAACCTTTCTCAACTTTTTAATTGCCCAAGAGCAACTAAAATAAATTAACTTTAGTAAATAAAGTGCGCACAATTATTGCATTAAGGAACTTGTAACATTGATGTGCGATAACCTTCATGGAATAAAAGGTGTATCGCTGCACCATCTGTGTTTCTATGATTTAGACACGTCTTAAATTGCCTAAGGAAGCCGAATGCAATTATCACTTCAAACAAAAATCACCCTGCAAAGTATTATCGCGACACTGATTGTCGCAGTGACGATCGGCTGGTTGGCTTTTGCCAAGTTCAATGAGTCGAATCACAACAGCATCAACTCTGAATCCGCCTCGCAAGCCTCTGCTGTAAGCATTTATCTGTCGAACTGGTACAGCGACCGCGAAGCCACCATGAAAACGGTACGACGCCACCTTGAAACTGTGCTGACCGAGGAGGGCGAAAATGAAGCCGATATTTTGGCCGTCTTGCAGCAAGCTCAAGCGAGTCTGGGCTTTGGCATGACGTTTCTAGGTCTTGAGAATGGCCATATGTACCGCCATGATCCAAGCCTAAACAGCGCTGACTACGACCCTCGCGTGCGCTCTTGGTATACCAACGTCAAAGCATCACAGCAAGAATACGTGACCAACCCTTACATTTCCGCCTCCACGCAAAAGCTTTCTATGACGTTTGTCGAGCCTATTTATGTGCAAGGTGAATTCGTCGGTGCCATCGGTGGCTTGGTCTTTTTAGACGACTTACTAAACCGTATATTAGAGCTAGATGTGCTCGGTAACGGTGAGATTATTTTGCTTGATCAAGAGGGACTTTTACTGGCCCACCAAGACAAATCTTTGATTCAGAAAAACATCACAGAGCTGGACTATGGCCTTTCTGAAACCGTGATTGAGCAAGGATTGGAGTCGAAAGAATTCCAAGAAATCTCAGTTGCGGGCACGCCCAAATACGCCTATTTTTCAGAGCTTGGTCGCACCAACTGGCGCCTTGGCCTGATTATGGATAAAGAGGTGCTGCAGGCGCCGATTAATAACTTTGCCACATTTGCTAGTATTTCTGTGCTAGTGCTACTTTTAGTGGCCTCTTTAATTATTTTTAAAGTCTCGCAACTACTGCTTAAAGACCTTAAAACGGTGACCACCCGTCTACAAGACATAGCCCACGGCGAAGGGGATTTAACCGCTCGCATCAGTGTTCACTCTAAAGATGAAGTGGCACAACTGGTGACAGCCTTCAATCAATTTGTCGAGCGTTTACAAGGCACCATCAACAACATCAAAAATATCGGCGGCAAGCTTTCTGAACAAGCACAATCGATGAATGCCACCACAACCCACAATACTGACCGCCTACAATCACAGCAAAGCAGCATCACTATGGTCGCTACCGCCGTGCATGAAATGGCGCAAGCCACACAAGAAATTGCTGACAATGCCCTAGAAACGGCGAAAAATGCCGACAATGCCGTATCGTCTAGTGAGTCTGGACAAGCGCAAATTGATGCCAGCCAAAACAGCATTCAACGCTTGGCCGATGAAGTGAGTAGCGTCTCAGAAGTGATCAGCAAAGTGAGCCAAGATGCAGACAACATTAACTCTATTTTGAACACCATCTCCGAGATTGCCGAGCAAACCAACCTACTCGCCCTAAACGCGGCAATTGAAGCGGCACGTGCCGGTGAACAAGGCCGAGGCTTTGCGGTAGTGGCGGATGAAGTGCGGGTGTTGAGTCAACGAACGTACAGTTCGATTGAAGAAATCCAAAGCATGATTGAAAACCTGCAATCTAGCAGCAGTAACGCCGTCAGCCAAATCCAACGCAGTCATCAACAAGCCAACCAGAGTGTTGAAGACATTAGCGTGGCGCGTAATAACTTTGATGACATCAAACAGTTAATCACTAACATCAGTGATCGCTCAACGCAAATTGCCAGTGCAACCGAAGAGCAAACCAGCGTCACCAAAGGCATCAGTGATAACACCACGGAAGTCGATAATGGCGCGCGCGAAATGGTCAGCTTTGCACAGGAAAATTCCGCTATCGCCACGCAACTTGAACAGCTTACGCATGAACTACGTGACAACATTCACCACTTTAAGAGTTAATTAAACTAAGCCAACATTAAAAAGCCCCGCCTGAGAACACACTCAAGCGGGGCTTTTTTATCTAAGGTTACATGGGCAGTGGTGCCACACCAATCAAAAACTCATGTAAGAACAACACAAATACAGCATAGGCAGCCAACGCAACGATGATGGCAAGCGCATCAAACTTAAAATTTGGCGCGCTAAATTCTAAGCCTTGGGCGCGAGCTCGACGACGAGAAATAGCGTAATTACAAATCGCCCATGCTAAAAATGCACCAAAAAGAACCACATCGGCACTGGTACCATTACTGATCAGGTGAGCAAAAGCCCATAGCTTAATCCCCAGCGCCATAGGATAACTCACCCATGATTTCAGCTTGCTATAAGGCATCGCTGCCGCGGCCACAAACACAAATGCCAGCAACACCAACAGCGCCGCTAAATGGCGTGTCCATACAGGAGGAAACCATAACCACTCAGCGCTATAACGCGCGTAGCCATAGCCCATAATGATTGTAAGTAGACCAATGATGGCTACCGCCGCATGCAGCAACTGCCAGTTCTTCTTACCTAATTGCTCGATCATAGATTCACGCCACTCGTTGGCAAATAAACGCAACGAATGAATCCCGATAAACAACAGCAAGCCCACCAATAACAACGCCATATTTTCTCCAGTTTGTAAGGGTTATTTTGACTGCGCCCTATTAAAGCACAGCAAGACAAGATGGTGCATAAAGATCACTTTTTGTAAGCAATTAACACTGATAAATAGCAATTATGCAGGGGCATTCCCGATACTGATAAATACCGTTATATATTTCGCATTCTTTGCGTTTTCTCGACAGCAAAACCACACAACAATCGCCAAGAATCATTATGATTAGAGGTAATCTAAAAGGTGTAATTTTGCTACAATCCACGCCTTTATTAACTCTATACTATCTGTTGAAGCTTAAAAAACTTTATGCAAATTAATACTTTAAAGAATCGAGCAATTCCGGTTTTAGCCTCTATGGTGCTCAGCTTAGCCGCTCACGCCGCGCCCTCTGACGAGCCTAATAGCGCCGCTAAAAATTTAGCACAATCAAGCCCACAACAAGATGGTTCAGAGAACCAAGGTTATCGCTTTACCAAAAACACCGTGACGGAACTCGCCCGTCAGTTGGCGCAGCAACCTATGCAGGCACCTAGCAAAGCGCCAGCCGCGCTCAACGAACTTGACTACTCTACCTACCGTCAAATTAACTTTCAGCAAAACCAAGCTGTTTGGGGTAATACCCAAACGCAATTCTCGATTCAACTGTTTGCACCAGGCTTTTTGTACCAAGATTTGGTCGAAATTGATGCCGTAGAAAATGGCCAAGCTTTTCCAATCCAAGCAAATGAAGATTCCTTTCACACACCTACCGAAGAAATCGATAAGCTGATTACCCAAGTGGGCAAATTTGCTGGGCTACGCTTACATTATCCCATTAATAAGTCCGACTATAGAGATGAGTTTATCGTGTTTCAGGGAGCCAGCTATTTCCGCGCGGTTTCCAAGGGCCAAACCTATGGCGCCTCAGCACGTGGCCTGGCCGTGGATGTAGCGCAGCCTAAGGGCGAAGAATTCCCAATGTTCCGCCATTTTTGGATAGAGCGCCCTTCTGCTAGCCAGCAAGCCATTGTAGTTCATGCCTTGCTTGACAGTAAGAGCGTCACTGGCGCCTACCGCTTTGGCATTTATCCTGGCAGTCCAACACGTATCGATGTAGACGCCACACTATTCCCTCGCCGTGATATTGAGCATATTGGCTTAGCGCCTCTGACCTCTATGTACATGTTTAATGGTGCACTCAACCACTCACGTACCGAAGACTACCGTCAAGCCGTACATGATTCGGAAGGTTTACAAATTCACACCGGACGCGGCGAAATGCTTTGGCGTCCGTTACGTAACCCAGAAACCCTACAAATTAGCGCTTTCATGGACCAGTCACCGCAAGGTTTTGGTTTGATCCAACGTCATCGTGAGTTTGATGATTATGAAGACCTAGAAGCGAGTTACCAAACGCGTCCTTCTATGTGGGTTCAACCTTTAAATGACTGGGGCGCAGGCCACATTGAGCTGGTTGAAATCCCATCCAATTCAGAAGGCAACGACAATATTGTCGCTTACTGGCAGCCCAAAGAAGGGGTCAAAAAAGGCCAGCCCTTTGAGTACTCTTATCGCCTAACGCTGCCCAATGACACCCCTGCGCTAGCTGGCAAGCCGCACGTGGTTCGCAGCGCTAAGGGCAATAAGCTTAATAATGATCAACCCGAAGTTGTCATCGACTTCAATAACATCGATGTCGCAGACCCAAGCAACATCCAAGTAGAAGCCAGTATTAGCGAAGGGGAGATCCTAGAGTCTCACGTGACCGCCAATCCATACGCTAATGGCGTACGTGCTTATGTCACCTTCAATCCAAATGATGCGGACTCAGCGGAGCTACGCGTACAACTTAAACTGGATGACCGACCACTCGCCTCAACTTGGCTATATCGCTGGTTAAATGAATGATGGAATCGACTCATATGAACAGTAAACATTATGCGCTTCCCCAAGAAGCGCACCTTACGATGCCACGACACGAGGTCAATGAGCGTCGTCAAAAGGCTAAAAAGCAGAATCAGCGTTTCTTCTTAACCACACTGCTGTCACGACTATTCGTTCTATTCGGTACCTTAGGACTGGCAGGCTATGGTGCGAAAGAAATGTACGAGGTGCTGAGCACCAACCAAATCACCTATCTGCAGTGGTTATTTTTAGGGCTGTTTTGCATTAACTTCACCTGGATTTCATTCGCCTTTACTCAAGCGACACTAGGGCTGATTGTTAAGATGTCGCCCATTCACTTCAAACGCAAAGAAGTTGACGCGCAAGGTGTGACAGCCATCTTGCTGCCAGTCTACAACGAAGATCCGGTCCGAATTCGTGCCAGCATTCAAGCGATGCATCAAGACTTGCTCGACAAAGCACCCGGCAAGTTCGCCTTTTTTATTCTAAGTGATACTAATCGCGCAGAAGAAAGCATTAAGGAAAAGCAAACCTTCTATCCACTGCTTAATCAAGATGAATCAGGCTGCCCTATTTACTACCGCCGCCGCCTCAACAATGCTGAACGTAAAGCGGGGAACGTCGCGGATTGGGTCACGCGCTTCGGTAACGATTACGAGTGCATGATTGTGTTAGACGCCGACAGCTTAATGAGCGCTGAATGCTTACTGTCAATGTCTCGCCGTATGGCCGCCGAGCCAAGCCTTGGTTTAATCCAAACCTTGCCGACTATTATTCGAGCAGACACGCTTTACAGCCGCATCCAGCAATTTGCCAACCAATGTTTTGGGCCTATCTATGCCGCTGGCCTCACTACTTGGCATGGTAACGCATCAAACTTTTGGGGCCACAACGCTATCATTCGTACCAAAGCCTTTGCAGAATCTTGTGGTTTGCCGATTCTGCCAGGCAAAGCCCCGTTTGGTGGTCATGTAATGAGCCATGACTTCATTGAAGCGGCGCTGTTAAGACGTGCTGGCTGGGGCGTACGCTTTGACACGGACCTGCAAGCCTCTTATGAAGAGGCGCCACCATCGTTGATTGATGTGATGGTACGCGATCGCCGCTGGTGTCAGGGTAACTTGCAGCACAAAGCCTTTGTCAAAGCCAAAGGGTTACACTTTGCCACGCGTATGCACCTGATGACGGGCATTTTTTCTTACTTTAGTGCTGTATTTTGGTTTGCCCTCATCGCGGTCGGTTTTGCCTTGGCTGTTCAGGCGCACTTTGTCAGACCAGAATATTTTAACAACCTATCGCTGTTCCCAAATTGGCCGGTGTTTGACTTCGAAAAAGCCCGCTCACTGTTTGTGCTGTCGATGGCATTAGTCCTGGCACCGAAAATTTATGGCTGGCTCAATGCCATGTTGCATTGGCGCCAATGCCTAAGATTTGGCGGCCCCATCATGCTAACCTTAGATACCTTGTTGGAGATCTTGGTCTCGGCTCTTTATGCTCCGATTCTAATGTTTTCTCAGTTCTTGGTGGTGATGGACGTCCTTAAAGGTCGCGATAGTGGTTGGAAACCTCAGTCCCGTGACGATGGTGCCAACGCATGGTCAGAGACCGCACGTGCGCATGTTTATCATACGTTATTTGGTATCTTGATGGCTGTGAGCGCTTACTTCTTAGGCCCACAGCTGTTTCTTTGGTCTCTGCCTATTACCTTCGGTTTGATCTTCTCGATTCCGCTGTCTTGGTTAAGCGGTGGCGCTAAGCGTGGCAACTTGTTCTCTAAGCTTGGCTTACTTAAAGGCCCTGAAGAGCGTAAACCTGCCAAAATTTGCCAAATTCTAGAACAGCAAATCGATCAACTTGAGCAACATACTCGTGCCATTGTTGACAGTGACGCACCCGCTTTAAAAGCCTACGTGGACGACGTCGAATTCTACCAGTGGCATTTGGCACAACTACCCCTTGAGGAGAGCAAAGAGTTAGATCGAGATAAAGTCTGTGCCGCATGGCAGATCGAGCACAGTCAAAACATCGATGAGCTTTTGGCCAGCCTTAATGAAAAAGAGCGCTTGGCTATTATTAAGCACCGCTCACTGTTTCAGCAGCTGAGTAAGTTCTTATCTATGCCAGACAATCAAGTCTACTCGTAGCCTCTTTCATCCCTTTTTTAAAGCCGTTAATTGATTTGAAATTAACGGCTTTTTTTGTGCCCATGAATCGTGCATAGACACTTAACCATACGCAAGACCTTGTCTTTGAATCGCATTTTCATGACATAGATTAATAAAATTTGCTTATAAATTGCTTGCCCGCTCCAAAAATTGATCTAGATTAATTTTTTTTATTTTCAGAAGCGTATGGTGGACCCATCTAAGATATGTCCAGTAGGAGACTCGCAATGAAAACTGTAGCTAAATTCGCCCTAGTATCTGCTGCGCTTGTCAGCGCACCACTTGCCCTAGCACACGAAGCAGGTGATGCTTTTATCCGTGGCGGTGTGATCAATGTTATGCCAAGTGTTGATGACAACACAGGTGCTGGCCTAGACCTTGATGTTAAAAACAACCTACAACTTGGTTTAACTGCTACATACATGTACACAGACAACATCGGTACTGAGCTGTTGCTGGCGACTCCGTTTACACACGATATTACAGCAGGTGGTACAAACGTAGGCGAAACCTCTCACCTACCACCATCACTGATGGTGCAATACTACTTCGGTAACTCAGAAAGCCAATTCCGCCCGTACGTAGGTGCAGGTGTGAACTACACCGTTTTCTTTGAAGAAAAGCTTACTGTTGATCTAAATAACGATGGTCGTAATGATGACCTAAAACTTGATGACTCTTTTGGCTTTGCCGCACAAGCTGGTGTGGATTACAAAGTGGATGAGAATCTATTCTTGAACGCTTCGGTTTGGTACATGGATATCAATACAGATGTAGAAGTTAATGGCGCATCTACAGGCGATCTAGATATCGACCCAATCGGCTTTATGGCAGCGATCGGTTACACTTTCTAATACCCTCTATTATGTACTCCGCTCAAGCCCCATTGGTACGCCAATGGGGCTTTTTTTGGTCTTCAAAAAAGCGTCAAGATTGCCCTTATATGCGTCCCAAATCGTGAGCTTGTTGCACAGATGCAGGCTAAACAGCACAGCAAAAAAGAAGACCTTAGTTTTACGCTTTACTCCCCATCACAATCGGATGAAACTGAATCTCGTAAACATTTGATTGTCACAAGGAGTAGTTAAAATGAAAAAATTAATGCCTGTACTAGCCAGCACTGCTGCCCTAACTGCCTTTGCCTCTGTTGCTCACGCGGACGATATGAGCATGCACGACAGCGGTCTATACATCGGTGGTAACTATGGTTACCTAAAGGTTGATGGTGATGACGGTGATAATGACTTCGACGACGATAACGACGTTTGGCAAGGTCTAGTGGGTTACCGCTTTAACGAGTATTTCGCCATCGAAGGTGGTTACACGGATTTTGGTAGCTACGGCAGCGGTCTAGCACGTGCTGAGACAGACGGTTACAGTGCTGCGGTAAAAGGTATCCTACCGTTGACTGAAAGCATTGAATTCTTCGCCAAAGCCGGTCAGCTTTGGTACGAGACAGACTACTCTGTAGCTGGCTTTAGCGGCGACTCTGACGACGAAGCCTTGTTTGCAGGTGCTGGCTTGAACTTTAAGCTATCAGAGCAACTACTATTGAACGCACAATACACTTGGTACGACACGTCTCTAGATGCTGATGCAGCGTCTGAAGACATCGATGACACTGAATTTGATTCTAAATTCAACCAAGCCAGTGTGGGTGTCGAGTACCGCTTCTAAACCAAGCTTATCTCCTAACACTAAAAAGCCTGCTTGATCCAAGCAGGCTTTTTTTATGTGATGTACTTACTTAACTTACTGCAGCGGTCTTATTGTACTTGCTCAACGATCGCATCGACGCGCTCAGGATTTAGTGAGATTCGCTCACGCAAAGCCTCATAAGCCTCCTTAAACTCCACAAGGTTATTCGCCTCACCCACCTGAATGACTCCGACCATACCCATGACCAAGTGTGGTGGACAATGGTACAGGGTTACGCCCTGCTCAGTTAACTCAACGGTATAAGGCTGATTTAGCTTAGATTGCCAAGCCTCTTGGCCTTCTGGCACGTGATCAGACTGACTATAGTGACCAGGCTGTGTCGGTACAAAGGTCACCGTGTCACCTACCTCGGCATGAATGTAAGCCGGTTCAAATACCATCGGGCCTTGCTCGCCAAAGTTAAGCATCTCAACCTGCCAGTCTTTCGCCATAGCTGAGGTAGAAATAGCGCTGGCAACCACACAAGCCCCAGCGAAAATACGAGTAAACATAGACATACAAAATTCGTCCAATACCAAATTATTGTGCCTTGTATCAAAGGCACCTACAAACAGATCTGCCGTCCTTTAAAAGCACGGCAGGCATTATTCACGTGATGCTCACTAAGACACGTCGTCCCGAATAAAGTTTAACCCTTTAAACCGGTTATCGAACACAGCCCCACAAAAAAGGCCCCACTGCCAGGCAGTAGGGCCTTTGAAGATAGACTTGGAAAATTTTAGCGTAGCATGACGTCCAGTTCGTCAACGATCACCGCCCAGTCAGCATCTTCATCTTTCATTTGTTTCAAAGTGCGGGCTTGAGATTCTGTCCACATAGGAGCTTCCCATAGCGCCATGCTGCTAGGAATGGGGTCAGCTGACACCACAAAACGCTCGATCCCCTGCTCGGAACTGTCTAACCCAAGCTGTTCAAATAACGTGCTCATTGAGTGTACTTGTGTGTCCATAATACTCTCCTTAAAGGATTAAAATCACAATTAAAAGCGAGACTCTTTTAGCTTAGAGTAAGCCCCTATTTCTTGCCAGCCGACTAGCCCTTAGCCAGAGTGTTGACCGCTTCATCTACTGGAATATCCCCGTCTGTCAATTCCACAATCTCACGCTTAACTTCTGGTGTATCAATCAGCGTGGACAACACTTTGGCTACATTACCACGCTTAACTGGACCGTAAGGCAATGCCTTGGCTAGACTGACAGCACCATCACCTTCCTCATCTTGCAATGTACCAGGACGTAAAATCACCCAATCTACATCACTTTGTACGACGGCTGCGTCGGTATTCTTTTTCACCTGCATGTAGTGCTCAAAGCCATCACCAAGGCCTTTGGTTCGGCCTGCTTCGGGAATAGCTGAAACTAAGTAAAAGCGGTCAATACCCTGCTGCTTCATCGCTTCTATCAATTTTAGCGGTCCATCCCCGTCCACTGCATCGGTTACTTCTTTGCCTGCGCCGGACGCACCAGCAGAAAAGACAACAGTATCATGACCTTCAAGTGCTTCTGTGAGCTCCGCAACAGACATTTTTGCTATATCGCCATCAACACGTTCGACTTGATTTTGAGCGTACCAATCAGCATGTTTTTGATCACGACACAGTCCTGTAACTTTATGGCCCGATGCGACCAACATTGGACTTAGACGTTTCCCTACTCCACCTGTCGCGCCGACGATAAATACGTTTGACATGAACTGCTCCTTAATCACTTGAATGAATTCCATTTCATTAAAACAGGTTCTGAAGCCATGCTTGCGCAAAAAAAACTAAAACAATATGAAGAACGCCCGCCCAAAAAAAAGCCAAGCGAACATCGCTTGGCTTTGATTGGTATGCCGTGTAATTGTTTAAAGTCTAAATTTGGAGACCACATCTTCGAGCTGATGGGCCTGCACAGAAATATCATCACTGGCTTGCGAGTTGAGTCGGACCGCTTCACTGGTATCTGTGGTAATCTCACGGATCACTTCAACATTTCGACTGATTTCATTGGCTGCAATAGATTGCTGGCCAATGGCGGATGCCACCGAATGCGCCATGTCGGCAATTTCGTCTACTTCACGGGTAATATTAGTCAATACATCACCGATCATAGACGCTTCGTCACGGCTGGTTAGCCCTTCTTCACTGCACTCTTGCATAATCTGCACAATGCTCTTGGAGCGATTTTGCAGCGACTCAATAATATCAGACACTTCTACGGTCGCATCATGGGTACGACTGGCCAGTGCCCGTACTTCATCAGCCACTACGGCAAAACCGCGGCCCTGTTCGCCCGCTCGCGCTGCTTCTATGGCAGCATTGAGCGCCAACAAATTGGTTTGCTCAGCAATTTCTTGGATCACACTTAAAACGGAGCCAATGCTTTGACTTTCTTTTGCTAACTGGTCTGCCGTCGACATAGAACTCTGTAAGCGCTGCGACAACCCATTTACCCGCTCAATCGCCGAACTGACTTTGGCTTGGCCTTCACTGGCACTGCTTTGCGCGGTTTGAGTCTTGCCTACCGCCGCTTCCATGTTTTGCGAGATGTCTTCGATGGTACCGACCATTTCGGTCACCGAGGTAGCGACCATATCGGTTTCATCGCGTTGACGCTCAGCATCATTGGCCGTGCGTGCAGCCGTCTGTGATAAGTTGTCGGTTTGCTGATTCATGTTAATGACCGTGTCATTCACTGAACGTACCACCGCTTGAAAACCTGTCAGCATTTGATTGATGCTGCGCGATACATCCCCGATTTCATCCTTGCCATCGTAAGCCACACGCATACTCAAGTCGTGGGTTTGATCGATTTTGACCATGGCCTTGTGAATCAACGCCAACGGGCGATTGATTGAGGCAGCAATGCGCCAAGCAATGACAACCGACAACACTACCACGGCGATAAACAGCGTCGTCAGAATCCACTCCATACGCTTTAACAGTGTATTAGTTTGGGTTTCCATAGCTTGCGCCATGGCTGTCAGGCGCGTTTCTGTCTTGTGGATGGTAGTACGCATCTCACCCAAAATACCTTGCTCACTGTCCAAACCGATGCGCTGCTGCTGCATCACAAACGCAGCAAAGCGTTGCTGATATCTATCCGCTAGCGCGAGCAGATTAGTACGCTCGGTTGCTGAGATATCTGATGCGCTATCAATGCCTTGCTTTAATTCAGCCAAGGTAGTGTTGAAGCGTTGTGGATATTTCATGTCCAAGCGCAGCATAAAATCTTTCTCATGACGACGCAGCTGCAGCATTAAGACTAACAGCGCGTCCTTATCTAAGCGCTCAAGTGAGCTTTCGATGTCATGCACTGCGCTACGTAATTGACCTTCTAGCCCTTCATTTTGAGTGAGTCCCATGGCTTGCTTGGCACTCACTAATTGTGAGAAGTCTTGGCGGTAGTCAGCAAACAGAGCCCCTAAACCTGCAAAACTCTGCGTATTCATGCCATTTTTATCAAACAATTCATCCAGCTGTTGTTGTTGGCTGATGATACGCTCTGCTACTTGATTAAAGCGCTGCACGTATTTCATATCTTGACGTGCTAAAAAGTCTTTTTCATGTCGACGTAACAACAACATTTCAACTTCTTGCTGCTGAGCACGCTCTTTGCCATCAATAAGATCTTTTAGCTTTTCTTCAGCTAAGAAAAAAGCGACCACAAGAACCAACATGGAAACCACGACCACACTGGTGTTTAAAAAAAGTTTTTGCTTGATTTGCACGAGACTACCTATTTGAGAAAAAACCATTTCTCTGATATTGCGATATACAGACGAAGAGCTTGCCTTAAGCTTGCAACAGCTCCTTAGCGCCTCAACGTTATTACGGTTTGGTGACAGTTTTGTTACAGAGAAATTGGAAATAATAAGGACTGCTTATTGAGCTCTGCTCCTACGGTAAATATACGTGAGCCGTTTCATCGTACAAGGATGCGCAGAAGGTTTGGCGCATTTGTGATGCCTTGCGCGCAAATAGAAAGCATTTTTGTGAAATAATTGCGTATTTAAACCGACATCCCTCTAGTCACTTAAACCATAATTTATGACTATTGGCTAAAAGGATGTATGAAAAGCCTCTTGTGTCAAAAACTAATCACCATAATTCTTAGTAGCTATGCTTTGCGCGCGATAAATTAATATAAAATTTTGGTTAATTTAATCCTATTCATAAGGGGTATTTATGAAACCGCTTTATTCTGTTGGAGTTGCTCTCTTTGCAGCACTTAGTTGCACAGTACACGCTGATGACTACAACTATTCCATCTCCGGCACCTTGGATAACGATAGCTTTGTCGGGGAAGACACAGGCTACACCAATGGTGTGAGTTTAGCGCTTTACGAATACGGCGGTCTCAACCCTAATAATCCAGACGAAGCCACACCTGAAGAAACCTTTTGGGTGACGCCGCTAATGTGGTCGATGCCTCGAAGCAATCATGGCGGTGCCATTAATGCCTACAGCATTGGGCAGTCGATGTTCACCCCTGATGACATTACGGTTGAAAACCCAGATCCTGATGATGTGCCTTACTCGGCAGCGCTTACCTTTACCAATACCTATATTACGGTTGGTGGCAATCAAGCGGATGCAGTTCACACCACAGTCGGTATTGTCGGCCCAGCCGCTTTAGGCGAACAGTCGCAAAAAACTGTACACAAGATTATGGGCGCCGACGATCCTAAGGGTTGGGATTACCAGCTGCATAATGAGCCAGTGTTTCAGGTGGGTCGTGGCAGAGTGTGGCGCCAATGGGCGACCAATGCCGATGACTTTGATGTGCTAACCACAGCCTATGCTTCTGCTGGTACGCTTCGTAGTTCAGTCAACTCGAGTGTGATGGTGCGTTATGGTCGAGACTTAGAGAACTCTTATCCTAGCTTATTACTAATGAGCACTCGTACCAGTAACCCGATTGCGGTCGAAAAAGAGTGGTATGTGTATGCCGAGCTTAAAGGTGAGTACGTCTTCAACCAGATCTTCACCGATGGTAACACCTTCCGCAACAGCCGCTCTATGTCTGACTACGAAAGAGATTTTGTCGGCCTTAATTTAGGCGCCAGCTACTCTTGGGGCGGTGGCTCGATCACGTTTGCTATCAATCATTCAGACTTAATGCCACATCATTCTGAGCAATACCAAAACCGCACACAATACGGCACCTTAACGCTTGCTTTTGATATCTAATCTAAGCAAGTAAGGCGTTCCCCAATATTTAGGGAACGCCTAAGTACTTTTTAAAGTTCGCGCGACGCTAAGAACTCGTCGTAAGTACCTTGGAAATGTTCCACTTTACGATTCTTAATATGCAAGATTTCAGTCGCCAGCGATGATACAAACTCGCGATCGTGACTCACGAAAATCAATGTACCTGGGTACATTTCAAGCGCCATGTTTAACGATTCAATCGACTCCATATCCAAGTGGTTAGTCGGCTCATCCATAATCAAGACGTTCGTTTCTTGCATGATCAGCTTACCGAAGATGAGGCGGTTCTTTTCACCACCAGAACACACTTTGGCTTTCTTTTTAAAATCATCCGCTGAGAACAGCATACGACCCAATGCCGCACGCACTGATTGGTCATCGTCGCCATCTTTACGCCATTGCGTCATCCAATCGAACAAATTCAGATCGTTATCGAACAGATCATTGCTGTCTTGCGGACAGTAGCCTAAGCTTGCATTTTCTGACCACTTGATTACCCCTTCTTGGGCTTCCAGCTCTCCGACTAAGCAACGTAGGAAGGTAGTTTTACCGACACCGTTTTCACCTAATACAGCAAGACGCGCGCCCGCTTCCAGAATCAGACTCGCATCGCTAAATAACTTACCGTCATCAAAACCGTGGCCCACTTGCTCTAGGATCAACGCCTGACGATGCAGTTTTTTGGTTTGATTAAAGCGAATAAATGGGTTCTGACGGCTCGAAGGTTTGATGTCATCCAGCTCAATTTTTTCTAACTGGCGTGCACGTGAGGTGGCCTGTTTTGCTTTCGAAGCATTGGCAGAGAAACGTGCGACAAACTGCTTCAACTCAGCAATCTGTGCCGACTTTTTCGCATTCGACGCCATCATGGATTCGCGTGCTTGAGCCGATGCCAGCATAAAGTTATCGTAGTTGCCTGGATAAACGCGCAATTCCCCATAGTCGATATCTGCCATATGCGTACAGACCGAGTTTAGGAAGTGACGATCGTGGGAAATGATGATCATGGTTGAATCGTATTGGTTCAACAAATCTTCAAGCCAACGGATCGAGTCGATATCCAAGTTGTTGGTTGGCTCGTCCAGCAACAAAATATCTGGGTTAGAAAACAGCGCTTGTGCCAGCAACACACGCAGCTTAAGACCTGGCGGCACCTCACTCATAGGGCCGTAATGGTAAGACTCTGCAATACCTGCACCCAATAGGATTTCACCCGCCTTGCTGTCGGCGCTGTAACCGTCCATTTCAGCAAATTCACCTTCAAGCTCAGCGACTTTGATGCCATCGTCTTCGCTCATTTCTGGCAAGCTGTAAATACGATCACGCTCTTTTTTTACTTCCCACAGCTCTTTGTAGCCCATGATCACGGCATCGATGACGCTGTACTCTTCAAACGCAAACTGGTCTTGGTTTAGTTTACCCACACGTTGGTTTGGCGTTACTGAAACGTTACCAGAGGTTGGCGTTAAACTGCCGTCCAAAATTTTCATCAAGGTCGACTTACCACAGCCGTTGGCACCAATCAGACCATAGCGATTGCCATCGCCAAATTTGACGGAGATATTTTCAAAAAGAGGTTTGCTACCAAACTGCATGGTAACGTTAGAAGCTACGATCATGGGGGAAATCCAATAGTTGAGAAGGCACAAAAATGTGCTCAATGAAACGATGGGCGTACTATAAAGGCTGTATAGGAAATGTCCATGGTCGACGCCTAAATTACAAAACTTTTCACATCCTTTTAGCCCACCTAAGCAGCCTTAAGATTTCCATAAGGTTCGCGTTCTAGTCTGATCCTATGAATATAAAGGAGCAGATCATGCAACAGTCACCTGTGGTTACCTTACCCGCGATCAAAGCCAATCGATTAAAAGGCCCCACACAAGCGTTTGAGTTTGTCATGGCACAGGAAAACAGTTCAGCACGCGACACGCTTGAACAATTCATTCATAGCGGCTTTGCACGTTGCTATGACGCCAACGTAGAGACTTATCTGCCCTTGTTACTGGGCATTAAAAGTAAGCAATTGCGTGCTGCTGTCGGGGTGCGAAGAGCGACCTCTCCTTTATTTATCGAACAATATCTCAGCCATGACATAAACGCTGTCTTGGCCAAGCATGGAGTTCATTGTGAACGCCATCAAATTGCTGAAATGGGCAATCTCTACTCTCTTAGTCATCGCTTTACCTTGCCTCTGATCATGACAGTCGTCATCGGTTTGTATTTAACCAATGTGCGTCAGTTAATTTTTGCAGGCACGCAAAAGGTACGTGACTTACTGAGCCATCTGGGCTTTTCAATGGTTTATTTAGGGGAAGCTTCTGCGCAAAAGCTGGTCACTCAGGCCAGCGAATGGGGCACCTACTACCAACATCAGCCGCAGGTCATGGCGCTTGATATCGAAGACTCTATCAAAGTGGCTTTCCAACAAAGCCTTTTACACGACGTGCTGGCACTCGCTCAAAGCCATGCGCAAACACTGCTACCACAGCTAAGGAGCCTATAATGTGGTTTGAATCTTCTACGTGGTCAGCTCGTATCGCTCTTATTGATCAACATCAATCGTTGACCTATAAGCAACTGGCCGAAGCGGTGGCCGCACGCCGTGATTGGCTCGCCAGCCTTCAAGTTGAGCGTGTCGCCTTGTGCATGGATAACCAAGTTGAGTGGGTGCTGTTTGATTTGGCCTGCCAATCACTCTCTATCTGCTGCATTCCAGTACCGGCTTTCTTTAGCGTCGAGCAGCGCCAACACACCTTAGCAAGCAGCGCTGTTGAAGTACTATTAATGGACCAAAGCCTGGCCCCCGAGGACTATGTCAACACACGACCTACCCCCTTCAACGGTATCAGTGCACAAACACATTACCCTAAGAGAACGCCACAGATCCCCCATGGGACACATAAAATCACCTTTACTTCTGGCACCACAGGCACACCAAAAGGCGTTTGCTTAAGCAATGACAATCAACTCACTGTGGCCCGCTCTTTGGCGGATGCGGTGGCGTTAGATGCCCCTAAGCATTTATGCCTATTGCCTTTGGCGACCTTGCTGGAAAACATCGCAGGAATTTATGCGCCCTTACTACGTGGCGGTTGTGTTTATCTTGCCAGCGCCAGCGAACGCGGCTTTTCCGGCAGCCGACTGGTGGACCCAAGCGCCTTGTTGCAACTGATTCAAGTCCAGCAACCAAGCACCTTAATTCTAGTACCAGAATTACTTTCTGTACTGGTTGCAGCGTGCGCTAAAGGCTGGCAAGCCCCCACCTCATTGACGTTTATTGCCGTCGGCGGTGGCAAAGTATCAGCACAATTGCTCAGCGCCGCTCATGAGTTTGGCTTACCTGTTTACCAAGGCTATGGCTTGTCAGAATGCGCTTCAGTGGTTGCGTTAAATACGCCCAAAGCAACGCATTTAGAGTGTGTCGGTAAGGTCTTGCCACATAATCAGCTTAGGGTTGAGAACCAGCAGCTAATCATCTCTGGTAACGTATTTTTAGGGTATCTAAATCAGCCTGAGAGCTTTTATCCAACCTCGTTTGCAACAGGCGATTTAGCCTCGCTCGAGGGGGATTGGCTTAGCATTACAGGTCGTCAGAAGAACATCATTATCAATTCGTTTGGTCGCAACCTTTCGCCAGAATGGATTGAAGCTGAGCTCTTGGCGACCCAGCTGTTTCGTCATGTCTTAGTGTTTGGCGACGCGTTGCCTAGCTGTGGCGTCATCCTCGTACCACATCAACCAACTTTAGCAACCGACACCATCGAGCACGTCCTTACCAAGCTCAATCAACATTTACCGGATTATGCGCAGTTGCACCATTATCTGGTTGCCAAGACGCCCTTTGAACAACTGCCTGGTGCCATTACTCAAACCGGAAAACTTATTCGCAACAACATCTTAGCGCACTACCAAAGCGCTATCGAATCACTTTATCAGCCTGCCATTTGTCAGCAAGCTTAGGAGCAACAGATTATGTCTTTATACCAACGCCTACAAAATGAAACCCAAGCAGAACGCCAATACCTTGTTTCAAGCCCAATCATTGAGCGCTGCTTCAATGGCGCCATCGAACGCCAAGAATACGTCGACTTTTTAAGCCAAGCCTATCATCACGTCAAACACACTGTACCGTTACTAATGAGCGTCGGTGGCCGTCTAAGTGAAGACAAAGAGTGGCTTCGAGAAGCCGTCGGCGAATACATCGAAGAAGAAATGGGACACCAAGAATGGATCCTAAACGATATTGCTGCCTGCGGTTACGACAAAGAAGCCGTACGCAAGAGCCAGCCTGCACTCGCCACTGAACTCATGGTGGCTTATGCCTACGATATGGTTCAGCGTATCAATCCATTAGGCTTTTTCGGCATGGTGTTTGTGTTAGAGGGCACGAGTACAGCGCTGGCCGATCAAGCAGCGCAACATATTCAAGACAAGCTTCAGCTGCCTAGCACAGCCTTTAGCTACCTGCGCTCTCATGGCGCCCTAGACCAAGAACACATTGTATTTTTTGAAAACCTGATGAACAAAATCACGGATCCGCAAGAGCAAGATCTGATCGTTCACAGCGCCAAAGTGTTCTTTACCTTATACGCCAATATCTTTCGTCAACTTGAATGCGCTCCAAGCGCACAAGTCGCCTAACGCGGAGGCATCCCATGAGCTCAGTTCAATCCTATTGTCTGCTAACAGGCGCCACGGGGGGCATTGGCCAAGCCATTGCCAAAGCGCTTGCCAATGAAGGCATTAAGCTCTTATTACAAGGCCGTAACGAGGCTGGCTTAGAACAGCTTCGGGCCCAATTACCTGGGCAACATGAAATCATCGTAGCCGATCTGGCAACGGCCACTGGGCGTCAACAACTGATCCGTAGAGCTTATCTTTTAGGCGAGCTCTCAATGCTGATTAACAACGCAGGTATTAGCCATCTGTCACTACTGGAAGAGACTGAGGAAGCCTTGCTACAAAGCATCATGCAGACAAATTTGATTGCCCCCATGCTGATCACCCAGGGATTATTGCCGCTACTTGAACGTCAGCCAAGCAGTACGATTGTCAATGTCGGCTCCACTTTTGGCAGTATCGGCTTCGCCGCTCAAACCAGCTATTGCGCCAGTAAATTTGGTTTGCGCGGCTTTACCGAGGCCCTACGTCGCGAGCTCGCTGATACGTCTATCAAAGTACTGTACCTAGCGCCCCGCGCGACCCAAACCTCGATCAACAGTGATGCCGCTATGGCCATGAATCAACACTTAGGTAACGCCGTTGATACCCCAGAGAAAGTCGCGCAAGCCTTGCTAAAACAGTTACATGCACAACGGGCGCGTACTTTCATCGGCTTTCCTGAACGCCTATTCGTACTACTCAACAGCCTAATGCCCAGTCTTATTGACCGAGCATTAAAATCCAAACTCAATCTCATCAAACATTACAGTAGCCGCCCACTTGGCGAGGAGAACAAACTATGAAAACTTTGATTGGCACAGTGCTATTAGCCATCAGTATTCCTGCCACCAGCTGGGCAGAATCCTTGCAAACGCCACTTAACGTATTGCAGCGTAACTGGGCTGAAATTCAATACAGAATGACCGAGCAGCAGCAAGAAGACGCCTTCATACAACTGTTAGCTAAGGCACAAGAAGCAGTGCAACAACACCCTAATGACGCCAACTACTTGATTTGGCAAGGTATCATTCAGTCCAGTACCGCTGGCGCTAAAGGCGGCTTAGGCGCACTGTCTCTGGCTAAAGAGGCACGTCAGAGCTTTGAACAAGCCATGGAAGTAAACGCTAATGCCCTTAACGGCTCTGCTTACACAAGCTTAGGAGTGTTATATCACAAGGTACCGGCTTGGCCGATCGGCTTTGGTAGCGATAAAAAGTCAGAAAAGCTGCTCAAACAAGCGCTAGAGATCAATCCCGATGGCATCGATAGCAATTACTTCTATGCCGAGTTTCTCTATGACGATAAACAGTATGCTGCGGCAAAAGCGTATTTACTCAAAGCGCAACAAGCCGCTCCACGCCCTGACAGGCCATTGGCCGACCAAGGTCGCCAAAAAGAGATCAGATCGTTACTAACTAAGGTCAATGCACGACTAAGTTAAGTCCAAGGTAGAGTCGTTTAGAGCCGCTATTGCTCAGGCTCTAAACGACCATTTTGCCGAGTCAACAAGCGATAAAAGTCTTCGTGATGTTGCGGCTTAGCAAAGTAGAAACCTTGGTAAAGCTGGCAGCCTCTGGCCTCTAATAACTGCTGCTGATGGGCAGTTTCCACTCCCTCAGCAATCACCTCCAACCCCAACTTTTTGGCGGTCAGCAAAATCACATCGACAATGGCCAACTCCGCGGCGCTGTCTTCCATACGCTGAATAAAAGAGCGATCAATTTTGAGAATATTCAGCGGTAGCTGATTTAAATAGCGCAACGATGAATACCCAGTACCAAAATCATCAATGGCAAAGGAAATATGGTGTTGCTGAAGCGTCGCCATGGTACTGGACGCTTGATGAAAATTATCAATCAATAGATTTTCTGTGATCTCAAATTCAAGCTTCACGCCGGCAATATTATAGCGCTCAATAATAGGCAAGATACGCTGTACAAAATCCGCCTGCATAAAGTGCGCAGGGCTGATATTTATCGCCAAGTGTTTGAACGTGGCCGGTAGTCCTGCTGCCAACCACTGTTCGAGTTGCTTTAACGACGCTTCAATCACCCATTCTTCAATATGATGAATTTGCCCAGACTCTTCGGCAATACTGATAAACTCGTCCGGTGGAATCATACCTTTTTGCGGGTGGCGCCAGCGTAATAACACTTCAGCCCCAGTAATATCATTGCGTGTCGATACCTGAGGCTGCCACCAAAGCTCTAGCTGCTCTTTCGCAATCGCCTCATGCAACGCTTCTTCTATTTGCCAGCGCTCTTGCGTTTGCTGCTGCATGGTATCATCGTACAGCTGATATCCATTACGTCCTTCCGCTTTGACACGGTACAAAGCAGTATCGGCGCGACGCAAAACGTCACTACTGCTGTCTGGTTGCTGTGGGAAGGTCGTAATGCCCATACTGGTCGAACAGTGAATCAGATTACGTTCGATTTTAATCGGTTCAGCGACTGCTTCAATCAGCTGCGCCGCTAGTGCGGTGGCGGCCTGCGTAGCCAGCTCTAAGTCATGACTTAAATCTGGGATCAAAACCACAAACTCATCACCACCAAAACGTGCCAGAGTGACAAAGTCAGGTAATACTTGGCGCAGTCGGGCAGCGATAATGATCAATAATTGATCACCAATACCATGTCCCAACGAGTCATTGATGCTTTTGAAGCGATCGACATCCAAATACATGACCGCGCCGATCGATTGTGACGCAGATTGTTGCTCTAGGGTGGCCTCTAACCGCTCGATAAACATGCGTCGGTTTACCAGCTCCGTCAGTGGATCATAGTATGCCAGACTGCGTACTTGCTGATTGGCGACGTCTTTTTTGCGCCAGATATCTGCTACATTGCGGGTCAACAACCCTAGCTCGTCTTGCTTACTGTAGGGTAATACCAGAGCCCCTTGTTGCTGGTCCAAGCTCTCTACCCAGCGGGCAATATGCTGAATAGGCTTAGAAAGCACACGATAAAAAATAGCGAATAAGACAATGCTTAGTAACAGCGTTGAAATCAGTCCTAGCCAAATAAGCGTCAAGGCTCGCTGGACTAACCCATGGGACATATAACGTGCATCTAATTGCAGAACTAAGCGAGCAGATGAATGATTGAGCCCAGAGCGGATTTCAATCGGGTATTCGTAGATTTCAGGCAGGTTGAGTGCAGCAAAACCAAGACTGTCGAAAATCGATGCTTGCTCCTTAGTATCGCGCCGCATGACACTCATGCGATCACCGAAGTCGTCATAGACAGTGACCGACAAAAATAACGGGTCTTTAGTGAGTGCCTTAGCAATGCTCTGGACTTGTTCGCTATCAAGATTATAGATAGCCCCTTGCAAACTTGGGACATAAACATTAACTGAGCGCTCTATGTCACTGACAAAATTGGCGCGTACCAATTTAAGGTCGATGGACAGTTGCACTAGAGCGGATAAGCCCCCCAATAAAAAGGCAGAGAGCAATATAATCTTAGCTTGTTTATAGGCAATCCTATGACCTAACTTCACCGGTAAAACATCCTTTTTTACTGCATGGACAAATATTGATCAAGCAGGTCATTGTAATCACCCTGCCGCTTGATTGCACGCAGCCCTTGGTTGAATGTCTCTTTTAGTGACTTGGCACCGGGGTAATCTTTACTCAAGCATAGATGCAATGCCAACGCGTTATCTTGCTGGAAAGACGTCACTTTTACCTCCTGTCCAAGTTGCATCTGTTTGGCATAGTAAAGCGCGGGATAGCGGGCCATATATAAGATATCGACATCGCGGAACTGTACCGCACGAATAGCACTTTCGATATCTGGCGCTGTACGATGCGGAATTTTGGCTTGTACCAATTGTGTTTGCATGCCCCAACCTTCTACGGTCGTCACGCGAAAGTTCTTGAGTGCTTGCAAATCCTTAAACTCGCCGACCTCTAATGACTGTTTGCTTAAAGCAATAGGTTCGACATAAGAGATCGGGTCACTAAACAGCATATACTGCTCTCGGTAATCACGTCTTGAGCAAGCAATCGTGCCAGCGATTTGACCATGCTGCATTAGTTTTACAATACGATTCCAGGGCATAACCTGCGTATCTACACTCACACCCATGACTGCAAACGCTTGTTTAACTACCTCTACATCTAAACCGGAGACATTATCCTTGTCCGCGGCAAAGATATGAGGTGGATAATCCACAACGTACAACGTCAAATCAGCAGCGGCGTGGCTGACGCCTGAAAATAGGGTCATAAGCCCAATGCTTACACATGTTTTGACCGACTTAAGTGTCATACGATCCCCCTTTAACACCGCTCGCTCCTATTAACCTGCGCATCAATTGAACAAATACTATACCAAGGCACCTACAGATAACATCGACTGATAAAAAAAAGCCCTTAGTGAGATACTAAGGGCTTTAAGATGTTTTGCTATCTAGCGACTACTTAACAATATCTGGTCTAACGACTGGACTTGAAGCGGCTCACCATGTCTTGCAGTTCGTTGGCCAGCTCATTTAAGGAAGCAGCCGTTTGCGAAACTTGCGAAGATAAGTTGTTGGCATCGTTTGCACCATCGTGAATCACAAGTACGTTGTTATTCACTTCCTCGGCGACGAGATGCTGCTCTTCTGCTGACGCACTGATTTGGATCATCATGTCTTTGATGGTTAGTACCGAATCCAGAATCTGTTCAAATACCTTGTAGGTCTCAGACGCTAAACCGACTGAACTGTGCGCCACACTCACACTGTGCTCCATCTTACCTGCCACAACATCGGTTTGTTGCTGCAAGCGTGTCAGTAGTTTATCAATCTCATCGGTCGATTCTGCGGTACGACCGGCTAAGGTACGTACTTCATCCGCCACCACGGCAAAGCCTCGACCTTGTTCACCCGCGCGCGCTGCCTCAATGGCTGCGTTTAAGGCGAGCAAATTAGTTTGTTCGGCAATCGCCTTGATCGTATCCAAGATACCGACAATGTTATTAGATTCTTGCGATAAGGTGACCATCGACTCGTTAGAACTGTTAAGTTCCTCTTCTAGATTATTCAACGAACTCATCGTTTGCTGAATCAAACGGTTACCCTCTTGCACTTGTGCTTCACTGTGCTCCGCTGACGCCGCAGCAGAACTACAGTTAGAGGCGACTTCGTTGGCAGTCGCCACCATCTCATTAAACGCTGTGGAAAGATGATCTACCGAATTTGCTTGCTTCGATACGATCTCACTCAGGTTATGCGATAACGATTCTGACTCATGCGCTACCTGACCGATGTGCTCACACGAAGATTTGGTGCGCCCAACAATCGAATCAATGGAGCCGATGAAATCATTGAAAGCATGGGCCATTTGACCCGACTCATCTTTTGCCAACATTTCAAGACGTTGAGTTAAATCCCCTTCCCCTTGACTAATATCGGTCAAACGCTCAGCCATAATTTTAACCGGTTTCGTAACCACGCCAGCTAAGAAGGAGCCAATCGCAATAAAGACGACAATCATCAACACAGCAATGATGGCGATTTTCACCATCAAATCGTTTGCTTGTGCGAACACGACCGAGCTTGGAATCAAGCCGATGAATTTCCAGCCAAGCTCTGGTGAGGTGTACACTTTGGCAAACCAGGTGTCACCGTCGATAGTGATTTCTTGAATCTCTTGCGAGTCACTAAGATCAGCGTAAGCGCGTGACGTATCAGCCAGTTGCTTGAAGTTATTATCCGGGTTAGAAGGGTCCGCAAGAACAGTTCCGGTATCTTCGACCATCACCACATAACCTTCACCGCCGAATTTAACGGTCGCCAGTAGTTCAGTCAGCTTTTGTAGCGTAACGTCGACGCCCACAACCCCAACAGTACCTTCAGCCCCTTCAAAACGCTGCAAGTAGTCCACTAGCGGTGCACCAGTAAAGGTATCTTTGTAAGCAGGGATACGCTTAGGGGTGGTTGAGTTGATCGACTGGGTGTACCAGCCTTTCTGGGTTGGATCATAATTCTCGATACTTTCAGCTAACGGCCACTGCAGGTACCCCTTCGCTTCGGTCCCCACCCAGATGTACGCTAGATCTGGGTGTGTTTCGGCGAAATCTTCAAACAATTCATAGGCTTGTTGCTCCAACAAAGTACCTTGAGCAGGATCCATAGGTTGGGCTGCCTGACCGGCATAATTTTGCAGGCTGTTAGGCGTTAACGCTTGTACCGCATCCGCTTGCGCAAAAAACGCAACGTTTTCGGCAAGGTTATTCAAATACATCGAAAACAAACGATCAACGTAGTGAATTTCCGACTCGCTTTGACTGGCAAACGAGTTGACGGCATCGGTACGCACGGTACTGATAATCACTAAAGACACCAAAAAGACGGGGAGAATGACCCCAGCCGCGACTAATGCAATGATTTTTGCACGAACCGTCATAGAGAACCTCACTGTAGCAAAAGCAAATTGACTGGCTTTTTATTAAAATAATTTATAAGTACTGTAATTTTTTATCGCTATTTAATCTAGTCTTTTTGCGACTTGGGATAGCGGAAAATAAATTTCATCGATTTTAATTACTACCGATGTTTTCGCCAAGCGAAATAACAACTTACTGATATTTCTTTTTATAATATCTCACTTAACTGGCTTTAAATCGGCTAACCATATTTTGCAATTCGTTGGCCAACTCATTTAACGCACTGGCGGTTTGCGCAACTTGTTCTGACAAACTATTGGACTCATTTGCACCATTATGGATCACAAGAACATTATTATTGATTTCTTCTGCCACTAAATGCTGCTCTTCTGCGGACGCACTAATTTGGATCATCATATCTTTTATTGCCAATACGGATGCCAAAATTTGCTCAAATACTTGGTAAGTATCAGACGCTAGATCGACCGAGCTATTTGCCACTCCCAAACTGGTTTGCATTTTACCAGCGACAATTTGCGTTTGTTGCTGCAAGCGTGTCAGCAGGGTATCAATCTCGTCTGTTGACTGAGCCGTACGACCTGCCAAGGTACGCACTTCATCCGCTACCACGGCAAAGCCTCGTCCTTGCTCACCGGCACGCGCCGCCTCGATGGCTGCATTGAGCGCCAGTAAGTTGGTTTGCTCGGCAATGGCTTTGATGGTATCTAAAATGGTCACGATGTTACTCGATTCTTGCGACAACACCGTCATGGCTTCATTCGAACCATTCAGCTCTGCTTCGAGTTTATGTAGCGACTCCATGGTTTGCTTAATCAGTCGGTTACCTTCTTGTACTTGCGCTTCACTGTGCTCAGCAGATGCTGCGGCCGAACTGCAGTTTGACGCCACTTCATTGGCGGTCGCCACCATTTCATTAAAGGCGGTAGATAAATGGTCCACTGAATTAGCTTGTTTCGCCACAATACCGCCCAATTCGTGAGACAAGCTTTCAGAGCTGTGCGCGACTTGCCCCATGCGCTGACAAGATCCTTTAGTATGGCCGACTATCGAATCAATGGAGCCAATGAAATCGTTGAATGCTGTAGCCATCTGGCCCGCTTCATCTTTGCTATGCATGTCCAAGCGCTGAGTCAAATCCCCCTCGCCTGTACTAATATCGGCTAAGCGTTGAGCCATCTGCTTGATTGGCTTCACGATCAACGTGGAAAGATAAACACCAATCACGGCAAACAGCGCAATCATTAGCGCTGCAATGGCGGCAATGTGAAGAGTCAAACGATCCGCTTGAGCAAACACCGCATTTTCAGGAATCAGACCTATGAACTTCCAGCCTAAATCAGAAGAGAGATATACGGTGGCAAACCAATCTTCACCGTCGATAGCAATGGATTGTATGCCTGGTTCGGACGAAAGCTTACTATAGGCTCGGGACGCTTGAGCGATCGACTTAAAGTTATTTTCAGCATCTGCCGGGTCCGCTAGGATGGTGCCACTATCCTCGACCATCACGACATAGCCTTCTCCACCGAACTTCACCGTTGCCAATAGTTCTGTCAGACTTTTTAAAGTCACATCAACACCCACGACCCCTTGCACTCCATCTGCTCCTGTGAAGGTGTGAACATAATCAATCAAAGGCGCTCCAGTAAAAGCGTCTAGATAAGCGGGAATACGAACGGGAGAGTTGGTACCTTGGGCTTTCTGGTACCAACTACGTTGAGTAGGATCATAATTGGCGGAACTTTCGCCTTTTGGCCAAGAAACATAACCAGTGTCTGCTAATCCCGCCCAAATATAAGCCAGATTAGGATGTGTCGAACCAAAATCATCAAACAGTGCATAAGCATTTTGTTCTAATAACGAGTTGCGCTCTGGCGTCATTCTTTGCGTCGGCGCATTAGCATACGATTTGAGACTTCCTGCGGTTAAATTTGTCACCGCATCGGCGCGTGCAAAAAACGCCGCTTGTTCGGCTAGGTTATTTAAATACATGGAGAAAAGCGCATCGATATGGCCCATTTCAGCCTGGCTTTGATGCTCAAAATTATCGATGGCTTCTGTTCGAATACTCGAAATAATAACCAATGCAATAATAAAAACGGGTAAGGTCACACCTGCAATAATCAGGGCGATGATTTTAGCGCGAACCGTCATAGCTACCTCAAGGATGAAAAAGGCCTCTGCCTTAGTATTCCTTTGCTTTTATAAATATGGGTTATCAGAGGATAGCCGTATTTTTCAAAGTAAAGGTCCCATCCATAGGTCGTCTGTGCAATAAATGTTATGTAACTCCAAATCCATTTACTATCGGTTATTACACTTTAACAACACAAACTCATAGATCAGTAATAGAAGCTAAAGTCACGATACTAAATGGCTTTAACTTCTATTTTAGACGGTAACGAAAAAAGCGGGAGAAATAATTTTACTGGCGGAAGGTATAGGTCAGAATATCTTCAATTTTTCGATCTAAACTAATGCCTACTTGCGCGAAATCAGCTCGTTCTACTTGATATAAAAAAGGTTTCAGCTCACGCAATTTTTTAATGGCCTCAGGATCTTCAGTCAACAGGACCGCCACATAAGAAAAGGCGTCATAGTAAGCAAAACCGTTTTCCTTCAGTGCATCCAAGTATGAACCTAGTGTTTCTTCACCAAACACTTGTTTGACGGCAGTGATTGCACCATACACGGCACAACCTTCACTTAATGCAATTGGCGTAGCTTGCTCAGTCAGAGGGTACAAGCCACGTACCATTTCTTGAACAATATCCGCTAATAGCATGACATCGTTGGTGAAGCTACGTGCTGGCATATGTATAGCGTAGCTGATTTGATCGTTCGTTTGTGTCACCGAAGCTTGCGGCTTGGGCAAGTCGGCATCAATCTTAAACCCTGTAAAGGTCACTCCAGGGGCAGCAGGGCCAAATAGGAATTCAACAGCTGGCAGCCAAGCTTGTCGTAATTTCTCTAATTTTTCGACCTGTATGGTTTGCGAATCGGACACGGTTTTCTCCCTTATTGGTTCTCTGATGATGGGGTGGCTGGCGCTAACATAACATATTCACCTACCTCGCTCGAAAACTTCAGAGCAGAGACGACTCCACTCTGAGGTCAGTGTTGTCTAAGCGTTGTGCGCCAGCGCAGTTTTCGAGCAATCCCCTTCAATACGGTCTTGTTCTTGCTCAAGGATCTCTTGGGTGAATTGTCCCATAAAGCAACAACAGACCCCTTCACCGATCATGGTGCGTGGGCCTAATGGGTGACCAATATGCTGATACACGCCATGGTGATGATGGCCATGATCGTGTGAATGCCCATGTGAATGACTGTGACCATGCGAATGATCGTGACTGTGAGCATGCCCGTGGTCATGTGAGTGATCATGGCTATGCGAATGCTCGTGACTATGCGAATGCTCGTGGCTATGCGAATGGCTATGGCTGTGATCGTGGGCATGATCCGCGGCTGCTAAGCCTTGAGTGTCGTCCTCAGGATCTACATATTCGGCGTGGTGATGATGCACATCGACCTCACCGGCCGCCAAGCGACGCTTAAATGAACTCATTAAAGTTTCATCGCTGGCTTGGCTCAGCGAACCATCCATAATTTCATTAACACGGTTTTCAAACGCATCGATCACACGCGGATGATCATTAAGATATGGCGTTTTGATAAACTTAATGGCTGGATTTTCAGCCGCCACTTTATCGACATAACCTTCAATACGCTTAATCAAACGCCCGGTAAACAAGAAATATGGCGCCACGACGATACGCTTAAAGCCAAGTTTCACCAGTTTCTCAAGACCGACGCCGACTGAAGGATAAGTCACACCAGAATACACCGTATCGGCCCAACCAAAGCCCATGTTTTCGTTAACAATACGCGTTAATTTCGCCGCTTCAGCATTGGCAGAGGTGTCAGAAGTTCCGCGCCCTACGACCACTAGCATAGTGTCGTACAAATCCGCAGGTGGATTCTCTGGATCCAGCCCTAATGACTCATAGATACGCGCTTGGAAGGCTTCGATCATATCATCTTGTAAGCCCAGCTCACGGCCGTAATGCACGCTTAAGTTATCGTGTTTATCTTGGAAGGTCGTTAACACTGATGGGATATCATTTTTGGCATGGGTGGCTGCAAACAGCATCCCAGGAATAGCATAAATATCCTCTACTCCTTGTTGGATCAAGCTGTTTAGACCCATGTGAATATTGGGTGCGGAAAACTCTAAAAATCCGTACTCAACAGGCAGATCCGGAAAACGTGCCTTCAAGCCGGCGGCTACTAAGCCAAACTCACGCTCTGCGTCCTTATCACGGCTACCATGCCCGCAAATCATAATGCCTTTCTTTTTGGCTTGTTCTGTCATGCTCTTATCTCTCTGCTTTTAATGCGATCAGTGCCGCTACATTAAATGGGTAATAGGTATTCTATGGATGTGCTGTTTCTTGGCGTTGATCCAGCGCTTGTAACAGTGATTTTATCCGTGTTTCATAATCTTCAGGGGCTTGCCACATACCACGCTGGATGGCTTCCAGTAAGCGCTCCGCCATCTCTAGCTGCGCATCGGGATTATTGTCGGCCATAAACGCTTGGTTATCTGGGTCAAGTAACAAGGTATCCGTCACTTGTTGGTACTGATAATCGGCAATCAAATCTGTGGTCGCATCGTAGGCAAACAAATAATCGACCGTGGCAGTCATTTCAAACGCACCTTTATAACCGTGTTCACGCATGGCCTCGATCCATTTCGGATTGAGCACGCGCCCACGAATCACACGATTCAGCTCTTCTTGAAGCGTACGGATCTTAGGCGTTGCCGGATTTGAATGATCACTGTGATACACCGCGGGCGCTGCGCCACGCAGTTGCGTCACGGCATTGGTCATGCCACCTTGAAACTGATAATAATCGTCTGAGTCAAGTAAATCATGCTCACGGTTATCTTGGTTTTGCACCACGGCTTCAAGATTGGCTAACCGCTCTGCAAACGCCTGCTGCGCCGCGACGCCTTCACCACCATTTTCGCCGTAAGCATAGCCGCCCCAGTTAAGGTAAGCCTCAGCCAAGTCTTGTTGAGTATCCCAACAGCGCTCATCAATTAGGCCTTGCAGGCCCGCACCATAGGCACCAGGTTTGCTGCCAAACACACGATAGCTGGCTTGGCGTTTAGCTTCAGTCACGTCCATCCCTTGGGCGACTAACTGTTGCTCACGCGCCAAAATATTAGCACGCACGGTATTGCCTTGCCCTGGCTCTTCAAACTCTGCCACCGCCTGCACCGCGGCATCGTACAAGCGCATCACATTGGCAAACGCATCGCGAAAAAAGCCCGACACACGTAAGGTCACATCCACTCTTGGGCGCCCTAATTGCATGCACGACAAGACTTCAAAATCGGTCACTCGATTGGAACCTGGTGCCCAAATCGGTCGCACGCCCATCAAAGCAAATGCTTGGGCAATGTCATCGCCACCGGTGCGCATGGTGGCTGTGCCCCAGACGGACAAACCAAGATTGGTCGGATAATCACCGTGCTCTTGTAAATGGCGCATGACCAGCGCTTCGGCTGACTTCGCACCAATAGCCCATGCCGCCGGTGATGGAATCGCACGATTATCTACGGCAAAAAAATTACGCCCTGTCGGTAAGGTATCTAAACGCCCACGAGTCGGTGCACCACTTGGGCCTGGTGGGATAAATTGCCCATTCAAACCGTTTAACAACGCTTGTATTTCATCGTTAGCACTTTGCTTAAGCGCCGCTAATATGACCTCTTTAGCGTGGGCTAAGAGTTGCACGGTCGTGGGCCACTGGCCAGCATCGGGGATGTCATCGTTTAAAACGTATTGCACAACAAACTGCTGCGCTAAGATTTCCAAGCGCTCTTTGGTATCAGCATGAGTACGCCAACTGCCTTGGATGCAGTGTTGTAAGGGCTCAGGTTTTGCCCCTTGCCAGACTGCCGTACTGTTGGCGAGTGGATCAAAGTTGTCATCAGCTAGGCCTAAATCAGCGGCCAAGGCATGCAAGATTCCCATGTGCGCAGGGTCTGAGCCACGTGGTAAGCGCAATAAGGCCACGCAGGTATCTGCAAGCTTACTAGGCTCGGGCAATTCACCCAGACGATGCAAACCATGACGAATTTGCGACTCTTTGATCTCGCATAAATAGGTGTCTAACTCTTCGAGCACCGCTGCCTCGTCTGAGGCTTCCACAGCGCCTAGTTCTTCAAGCAAATGCGTGCTTTGCACTTTGTCTAAGATCGTCTCTTTCAGCCAAGTTTCACGACGCACATCCATGCCCATGGCTTGATAGTATTCGTCAACTAATGCTTCTAGCTCAGCCATATCGCCATAGCTTTCCGCACGCGTCATGGGTGGCATCAAGTGATCAATGATGGCCGCATGTGCGCGTCGCTTGGCTTGGGCACCTTCACCTGGGTCATTGACGATAAATGGGTAAAAGTGCGGCACCGGCCCCATAGCAATGTCTGGCCAGCAAGTGTTCGACAGCGCAATGCCTTTGCCGGGTAACCACTCTAAGTTACCGTGCTTGCCCACATGAACAATGGCATCCACTTGATAAACGTGGCGCAGCCAAAAGTAATACGCTAGATAGCTGTGTGGCGGGATCAAGTCAGGATCGTGGTAATTAGCCGCTAAATCTAAGTTAAAGCCGCGTGCAGGCTGAATGCCTATAAACGTCTCGCCAAGACGAATGCCCGCGAGCATCATGCGCCACTGTCCTTGATAGGCACGGCACTTGTGATCGTCTTCGGGCGGCCCCCAGCGCTCCCATACAGACTGCTGTACCGTTAGATGCAGCTGGTAGAAGTAATGCAAATAATCATCTAACGCTAAGCTTTGCCAGCAGCCACGCTCATGCAGGGTGTTGGGATTATTAGTCACTGCGCCCAGCAGGGCTTCAATCAGCGCATTACCGTGCTCAGGAATATTGTCTATCGGGTAACCTGCTTGCGCTAACGCTTGCAACAGATTTACGGTCGACGCAGGCGTATCAAGCCCGACGCCGTTACCGATACGGCCATCTTTGGTAGGGTAATTGGCCAAAATAAACGCCACACGCTTGTCACCATTAGGCTTTTGGCTAAGGGCTGCGTAGCGCTTGGCTAGCTGCGCCACAAACGTTGCTCGTTCGCGATGCAACTGATAGTGAATCAGGTCGATTTGTGCGTGCGGGTGGTATTCGGCCAGCGTTTTGAAGCTGATCGCACGGGTGATGATCCGCCCGTCCATTTCTGGTAACACCACTTGCATGGCCACATCACGGCTGCGCAAACCTTGACTCTGTTGCTGCCAATCCTCTTGCGTACTGCCCGATAAAATGACCTGTAAAACCGGTAAATCGTTAGCGAAAGTGGACGCAAAAAATGTCGGTTCTGAGGCAAGTCTTGGACTGCCCGCACGGTTGGCAGAAAAGCCTGTTGCGTTTAACACCAAGCAGCTCGCACTTTGTTGTGCCAAATAACTGACCAGCTCAACACTGACCTCGTCTTTTAGCGAGCTGACCGCCACTTCTAATGGCACCACTCCTTGCTCTAGCAATACCTCAGAGAATTCACTAAAAACGGCGGTGTTACCACTTTGAAAGTGCGAACGATAGTAGAGCACTAAGGCTACAGGCAGCTGTGTCGCTAAGGCCTCATGATAATGGGCGCGCCACTGCTCTAGACTGCTAGCCTGCCCAGACAGCACCATAAACGCATTCGGTAATACGACCGGATCAAGCCAATCATTAGAGCCTGAAAACCAATGGTGGTGAGCAAATTTAAACAGTTGCTCGCCATTGCGCACACCGCCTTCACGCAAATAGCGCCACACGCGATTAACCACCTCTGGCGCCTCAGTGGAGGCTTTTGATAAATCTGGATCTGGGCTGTCATCCCCCGGCACCACCACCAAATGACGGTTAGGTTTAGCTTTTGCCCATGCTTGCAAACGCTCAAAACCGTATGGCCAATAGTGCTGGCCGCCTAAGAGCGACAACACCACCACCTGAGCACGTTTAGAGTCGTTTTGCTCAAGCACATTGGCTTCGTAAAGGTCATAGGCGGCAGGCTTCGCCAGTTGCATCCAGTTAGCTAGCCTGACACTCGGCGCCCCCTCAGGCAAGGCGTGTAAGGATTGCCCAAGCGCATACAGCAGCGAGTCGGCTGCGGCTAAGACCACAATGTCTGCAGGCGTCTGCGCTAAGTCGATGATGCCTTCGTCATCGACAAAGCCGCCCGGTTTGGCTGCCAATAAATGCACAGAAGCCTCTTAATCTAAACGTTCACACATGGCTAAGCCGATAACGCCTCATGCAACGTCGCTTCCACATCGGCTTGATGAATACCTTTGCCAATGAATACTAACTGCGTTTGACGGAGCTCTTCTGGTTGCCACAAACGATCGAAATAACGATCTAAGCGTGTCCCCACGACTTGGAACACTTGACGCATCGGCTTGCCATTCACTGCGGCAAAACCTTTGATACGGTAAATGTTATTGTTTTCTACCAAACGTTCTAAGGTCTCTTGCAGAATGTCTGCATCCACTTCGCCAAGCTTTACGACAAACGAGTCAAAATGATCGTGGGCATGATCATGATCGTGACCGTGAGCATGGTGATGGTCGTGATGGTTATGCACAGCTTCGATGCGCGCTTCAGTCGCCGACTCAAGACCAAGTAACACATCAAGTGCCGCTTCGCCGCGTTCGATGTAGGCAATCTTAACACTCGACGCCACTTCATTTTCGATGATGCTGGCCACGCGCTCACGCTGATCAGCATCTAATAAGTCATTCTTAGACACCACGACTAAGTCCGCTGCGCTCAATTGATCATCCAGCAACTCTCGCAGTGAAGGGTCGTGATCAAGGGATTCATCCGCCAAGCGTTGTGCTTGAACTTTGTCTTCGTCGTGAGCATAACGCCCCGCTGCTACCGCAGGACCATCGATCACAGTGATCACTGCATCGACAGTACAATGCTCTTTGATGCCCGGCCAGTTAAATGCCTGCACCAATGGCTTTGGCAAGGCCAAACCGCTGGTTTCGATTAGGATATGGTCAATGTCATCACGACGCTCAACCAACTGTTTCATGACCGGTAAAAACTCTTCTTCTACCGTACAGCAGATACATCCATTGGCCAGCTCATAAAAACCCTCTTCGGTTTGCGTTGCGCCGCTTTCGTCATCGCAATCAAGTGGGCACGAACGCAATAAATCGGTATCGATGTCCAGCTCGCCAAACTCATTAACAATGACAGCGATGCGCTTGCCAGCCGCTTGTTGTAAAACGTTGGATAATAAAGTGGTTTTACCACTGCCAAGGAAGCCTGTGACAACGGTAGTGGGAATCTTATTCAGTTGCATGATCAATCCTGCTACTCAGTGGTTATTTTTGTTGATGAATTTTGCGATAGATGTGTGCTTGGGATTTATCGTATAGATAGGAATCAGCGAAATCATCACAGTCCAATACGCGTCCCACCAAAATCAAACTAGTACGAGTAAACTTCTTAGCACGAACCTTTTCGACAATATCAGCCAAGGTGCCCGTCACATAATCTTGATCCGGCCAGCTGGTGCGATAGCACACTGCTACCGGACAATCAGCCCCATAATGTGGCACCAACTCTTCCACGATCTTGTGAATACGCGTAACGCCTAAATGAATCGCCAAGGTCGCGCCACTTTGAGCAAGTTGTGGCAAACGCTCACGCTCAGGGAATGGCGTTTTGCCCTCATAACGGGTCATGATCACCGTCTGTGACACACCCGACAGGGTCAGCTCTTTGTTCAGCATGGCCGCAGAAGCAGCCACCGCGCTGACACCTGGAATCACTTGATAATCGATACCCAATGCATCCAAACGCCGCATTTGCTCGCCCGTGGCACCATATAATGCTGGGTCGCCACATTGCAGACGTGCCACGTCTTTACCTTCTTTAGCAGCTTGCTCGATGATCGCTGTGGTTTCATCTAAGTTGAGTTCAGCACTGTCGTAAACAGCCTCAGCGGTGTCCCGTGCCCCTGCTATCACTTGCTCTGGAATCAAAGAGCCTGCGTATAGCACCACCGGACAGCGCGCAATGGTGTTCACCGCTTTGACTGTCATCAGCTCTGGGTCACCTGGCCCTGCCCCAATAAAATATACCGTCATAAACACTACCTACCGATAGATTAATTTCGTTTAAAGCTTTTTAGAGTAGCCACGCGGTGTATAGATCCAGTGACGTTCACCGTTGACGATATGGCGTGATTCACTGTTGCCCACGCTAACCATGGTAAACATGTCGACGTCTTTAGCATCGAGCTCACCCAATGTGGTAAAGGTAATGTCTTGTTCTGGACGCGTCAGCTGACGACCGATCATAACGGGCGTCGAAGCGGGTCGATATTGCAGTAGTACATCACGGGCGTGATTAAGCTGCCAATCGCGCTTTTTCGAGACAGGGTTATAAAAGGAAATAACAAAATCGCCAGCGCCTGCGGCGTGAATGCGCTTATCGATGGTTTCCCAAGGGGTTAGCAAATCACTTAGTGAAACGGTACAGAAATCGTGACCTAGCATGGCACCGACGCAGCTTGCACCAGCTTGCATCGCCGAGATACCCGGAATGACTTCGATGTCTACATCAAGCCACTCAGGATGTGTCTCTTTGCCCTGCAGCTGCTGATCTAACAGCTCAAACACCAAGGTTGCCATGGCGTAAATGCCGATGTCGCCACTTGAGATCAAAGCGGTGGTCTTACCTGAAGCGGCTAAATCCAGTGCTAAACGTGCGCGCCCAATTTCTTCACCTAGCGGTAGGTTATGGAAGGTTTTCCCTTCGCTCAATTCACCTAATAGGTCCAAATAGTAGCCATAAGCGACCCAGTCCGTACACGCTGCTAATGCTTTGGTTGCATTCGGGGCAACCAGCCCAAGATCTCCAGGGCCCATGCCCATCACAAATAGCTTACTCATAACCATCCACTCTAAATAATGGTCGTTATTGTACACACTCGTCTTAAAGAAAGGATGAAAAGCTTATGCAAAGTAGTGAAGGATATTCAGGAGAGAGTGACTAAAGCGTTTGCTTATCGCAGTGTCGAACACGTTTGTTGATATTGAGCGTTGCCGTGTCACCATGATCGACAAATGACAAGACATCATTCTGATACAGGGCGCCCCTATCAGAACGTTTTAATAGCAATACATAGGTGTAGTGGCTTACTTGTAAGTACAACTTACCAGGCTCTGACGTGGTTTCAACGCTTAAGCCATCGCAAACATAGTGAGTAACTTTAGCGGAGACATTTGGGTAAGAGTAGTACGCCCCCGTCGAGCCAATGTAACTCAGTAATCCTATGAGCAGGAGTTTTTTCATTCACCATCCATTCAAACAAAAAGTGCCTAGCGCATCACGCTAGGCACTTAACACTCAATTTGTTGAGGACGTATTCTATACGTTTTTTATCTGCTCGTGCATCTGTTCTAAGCGTTGTTCGGTTAATTGATTCACCCAATACATGACTTGCTCACTGCCTTCCTCGGCCAAGCGCATAGAATCTACGATGTCATTGCGTATTTGCGCATCCGACTCCCAGTTACTGTCTACTTGCTCAATCGCTGCATGAACTGAGCTATGTACCTGCTGGTGCGGTTGCTCTAGGCGCTTGAACGCTTCACTCTTAGCATAGGACTCGCTTTGCGCTTCGCCGTAATACCATTTACCCATACGACACATAGTATGATCAACGCGCGCCGCTTCGTGCTCATGGCCTGCTTCAGCGGCATGCAAAGCAACGTAGCCATTTTGCTTGTAAATAACGTGATCCAACTTAATCAAAGCATGATAGATAACCGTACCCACGCCATCGACGCTTAATGCAGACACACGCGAAGACTTCGCTAACTGGGTAAACTGCTGCTCAAAGCCACTCACAAGCTCCTGCATGCCACTGCTCAGTGCTTGCGACTCTTGCGTAATACGCGACACTTCTGTGACTTGATGACTAAAGGTCGATAACACCTGATCCACCGACTCAGCAGTTTCTTTGGTACGATTTGCCAGCTGCTTAACCTCATCAGCCACCACGGCAAAACCACGCCCGGCTTCCCCTGCGCGCGCCGCTTCGATCGATGCATTAAGCGCCAATAAGTTGGTTTGTTCGGCAATGTCTTTGATGGTGACTAGCGAGGCATTCACCTGCTGTGAGTCTCGACTTAGAGCATCCACTACGTTGGAAACTTGAGTAATGGTCTTACTGACTTGGTCAATTGAACTGCGAATTTTCTCAACAGCCGCAAGACTTTCTTGTGCTGAACTAGCATTGGCGCCCGCTTGCTCACCGACCTGCCCTACTTCTTGATCGACGCGCATCAAATCCGCCTGCGCTTCACGCAAATTACTGATCAAATTCTCGGTATTGAGGGCATGAAGGTTCGAGGCCAGCTCATTACGATTGATCAAACCAACATTGGCTTTCATCGCCTCCACTGATGTCTCGACCGATTGAATCGAGCGCTTCATGTTACCTGGTAGGCCTACACTTAAGGGACTGCGGTGAAACTCTCCTCTGGAGACATAAGCAAAGCTGGTATCCAGCTCTTTGAAATAGGTTTCTATGCGATCCAGTAGATCATTCAGCTCCCAAGCCACCATGCCAAGCTCACCCAAACCTTTAGTATTAGTGATGCGATGATGCAGCTCGCCCTTACAGCAGGCTGAAATAGTAAAAGATAAACGCTGTAACGTATCCACTAAGCGCAAACCTTGGCGTGCGAGTACGGCAAAAATGGCGCACAGGGCGACGATACAAAATGACGAAATCCAATAGTTGCCATTTAACAAAAAATGATTCACCGCTGCGATCAGCAACACCACCACACCCGTAATGCTTAAACCGATAATCTGTGTGCGTAAAAAGGGGATACTTCGACTAGAGTGATTTTTTAAGATCGACATCTATTACCTACTTACTTTGGTTGTAGAGTGCCAGCATGGCCTCATTAAACGATGGGTACTGCTCAGAAACCACTTCCTGTAAGTAAGCCAATGACTTATCAATGCCTCCGTTTCCTGGAGTTCCGGCCTCGATGGATCGCATATCGCGATATAGTTTTTCGCAATAGTCTACGGCGGAGCGAGGTGGGCAACGTCGCACCGAAAAATAGCCTTTAGAGACGCCATGCTCATCTAGGTCTACCGTCACGTTGGCAAATACCCAATAATGACGCCCATCGGCACAACTATTTTTGACAAAGCCGAAGAACTCTTTGCCCTCTTGTAACATACGCCACATCAACCTAAACACCGCACGCGGCATATCAGCGTGACGAATGATGTTATGCGGCTGGCCCAATAAATGCTGCTCATAGTAGCCAGAAATATTCATAAAGCGGCGATTAGCGTACGTTACTTTGCCCCTGGTATCGGTTTTACTGACGAGCAGATCGTCTTGTTCGAGTAATACCTCTTGGCCATTACCTATCGCTTGATTGGTTAGCATTTACTCATTCCTCAATTTGGACCCAGCACAATCGCTGCCATTGTAATGATCTCGTCATCAAAAAATCTGTCATAGATCAATTTTTTGTCATAAGACATTCTTATTATTCGTAATTTTTTGTTCGTTTTTGTGCAACTTTTCCGTGTTTTTTGCTTTGACAGAGGCGGCGACAAAATCTAAAGTATCCGCGTCACTTAGGTGACTTCGTTCTCGGGGCGGGGTGTAATTCCCCACCGGCGGTAATGAGTTAACTCAAAGCCCGCGAGCGCTTACTCTTAGGGGTAAGGTCAGCAGATCTGGTGTGATTCCAGAGCCGACGGTTATAGTCCGGATGATAGAGGACGGCGTAGACAAGATTTTTCAGACTTTGAACGTACTTCAAAGCTTTTCGGCTTGCCTCCCGTTCGCCCTGATTCAAGCATTATTTGTGGAATATACATACAATGAATCAGAGCTCAACGAATACTCAAACATACAATCCGTCTAACAAACGCATCGCTTTTCTGCACGCGTCTTGGCACAGCGACATCGTGCTACAGTGCTGGGAAGGTTTTAAAGAAGTGATGCTGGCTAATGGCTACAGCGAAGATAACCTTGAGTTGATCGCCGTACCGGGCGCCTACGAAATCCCACTGCAAGCCAAGCTGCTTGCGAAGACTGGCCAATACCATGCAATCGCTGCCAGCGGTTTGGTCGTGGATGGTGGTATCTACCGTCATGATTTTGTCGCGCAAGCGGTTTGTACGGGCCTTATGCAAGTACAACTAGAAACCGAAGTGCCGGTTTTGACAGCCGTACTAACGCCACATAACTTCCACGAGCATGACGAGCACTCAAGCTACTTCAAGCGTCACTTCGTTAAGAAAGGCCAAGAACTAGCGCAAGCGGCTAACCGTGCCATGATGCTTACGGAGTTGGCTAAGTCGTAATCGAGCCAATAAAAATGGCAGCGCTAAGCTGCCATTTTTTTACCAAACCCAATTAACGCCTGCCGCGACCCCAGCACCAAACATATCTGTACTCAAATCGTCCAACCATCTAGTCTCATGGTAATAAAAACCGTAAAGGCTTAAATCATCCAGCAATCGCACATTGATGCCCGTTTCAAAGCCAACTTCTGACAAAACATCGTTATGCCAGTCAAACGACAAAAACGTCGGTCGCACATCAGCACCTATGTACCAAGTAGTGCGTGCCATAATGGGTGTATAGAGCATGGCTCGAGCACTAAAACCACTGCGTTTATAGCCTGTGTCGGTCTCGGTTCGACTAAGACCCAGCGTGATGTCTGCCCCACGGGGATCATCAACACCCCCCTCGGTACTAAAACCGCGAAAACCTAAGGTCTGAAGCTCAGTTTTGCTGCTTTGGCGCAGGATCTTTTCTGAATAATACAGACCGCCAAAGCCAGAGCGCGCATCCTCAGGGTGAACGCCAACGCCAACGCCAAACTGCTCAAGCTCTGCGCCCTTGCTGTACTCCAATAAAAAGGCGGCATTACTGGTGTGAGTCTGGGTCGTTGTGGCTTGTGCGCTGCCTAGTAGTAAGCACATTACGCTGCCCAATGCTGCTTGTTTCATTCCTTTGCAAACCCTTTATTTCAATCGTATCGGCGCTCAATATAACCAACCTAAACGCATATGTAACGCTTGCAAGTATAAAAAAGCCGCCTATCGATAAAATCGGTAGGCGGCTAGCCGTTACGTAGGTTTTAGCGTTGCGCTTTAAATGCCTGACGGCGTTGATGTAACAGAGGCTCAGTGTAGCCATTGGGCTGAGCTTTGCCCTGCAATACCAAATCGCACGCTGTCTTAAAGGCAATGCCATCAAAGTTTGGTGCCATAGCAATATAGTTAGGGTCCGCTGCATTTTGCTGGTCGACAATCTGCGCCATGCGTTTGAACGAAGCCATTACCTGCTCTTCTGAACAGATACCATGATGTAACCAGTTGGCTAAATACTGAGATGAAATACGCAGTGTCGCGCGATCTTCCATAAGGCCAACATTATGAATATCAGGCACCTTCGAACAACCCACGCCTTGATCAATCCAGCGCACCACATAGCCCAAAATGCCTTGGGCGTTATTGTCGAGCTCAAATTGAATCTCCTCTTCGCTAAGCGCGTGAGGGTCTGTCATGAGAGGCAAGGTTAAAAGGTCTTTTAAAGCAGCTCGAGGTCGCTCTGCTAGCGTTTTTTGTTGCGCAAACACATCCACAAAATGGTAGTGCGTAGCGTGTAAAATAGCGCCATTTGGCGATGGTACCCAAGCCGTACTCGCACCAGCTTTTGGGTGTGCTATTTTTTGCTCTAACATGGCAGCCATTTCATCAGGCATGGCCCACATCCCTTTACCTATCTGCGCTTTACCAGGCAAGCCACACTCGATCCCGATATCAACGTTCCAATCTTCGTAAGCGCGAATCCAGGCCGCTTGCTTCATCTGAGTTTTCGGCACAAAAGGCCCAGCGAGCATTGAAGTATGGATTTCATCACCGGTACGATCCAAGAAGCCAGTATTGATGAATACCACGCGCTCCTTAGCCTGACGGATACACTCTTTCAAGTTCACCGTAGTACGACGCTCTTCATCCATAATGCCAACTTTGATGGTGTTGCGCGCAAGCCCCAAGATTTGCTCAACCCGCTCAAATAAGGTCACCGTGAAGGCCACTTCCTCAGGCCCATGCATCTTAGGTTTAACGATATTAATATTGCCTGCTCGGCTATTTTTACGTTGGGTATTCCCTAAGAGGTCGTGCTTGGCAGCTAAGGCGGTCATCATGGCATCTAAAATACCCTCCGGCACTTCTTGGCCCGACGCGTCCAAAATCGCTGGATTGGTCATCAAGTGCCCAACATTGCGGATAAATAACAAGCTGCGCCCATGCAGAGTGAGCGCTTGACCACGCTTATCACAGTATTCACGATCAGGGTTCATGCTACGGGTAATGGTTTTACCGCCTTTGACAAAGCTCTCCTCTAAGGTCCCTTGCATCAGCCCCAGCCAATTGCGATACACCTCGATTTTATCCTCAGCATCAACCGCCGCTACTGAGTCTTCACAATCCATAATCGTACTAACGGCAGCTTCCACAATGATATCTTGAATCCCAGCTGGATCGTCTTTACCGATGAAGCCAGCGCGGTCAATCAACAGCTCGATATGCAGACCATGATGACATAGCAAGATCGCTTCAGGTGCATCAGCAGTGCCACGAAAACCGCGACACAACAGGGTATCTTGTAGCTGCACTACGTCACCATTTTTAAGCGTAACAGCGAGTTCTTGATCGACTATTTGGTACGTGAGCGCTTGGGCGTGCGAGCCAGCCACCAAAGGCGCCACTTGATCTAGAAATTGACGACCATAAGCCGTTACTCGCTGGCCACGCACTGGATTGAACGCACCACTGCGCTCCGCGCCTTCTTCCTCTGGGATAGCGTCTGTACCATATAAAGCATCGTATAAACTGCCCCAGCGAGCATTGACAGCATTCAGCGCAAAACGCGCATTTTTGACGGGCACAACTAGCTGTGGGCCGGCTTGTTTGGCGATTTCTTCATCCACTTGCTCAGTTTGGACCTGAAAATCAGCGCCCTCCGCTACCAAATAACCTATTTCACGTAAAAAGTGTTGGTAACTGTCGGCATCATGAGGCTGACCACTGCGTGCCTGGTGATAGTCATCAATTTGCGCCTGCAGATGATCACGCTGTGCTAGCAGGGCGGCATTTTGTGGCCCAAGCTCTTCTATCAATGTCGACATGCCTTGCCAAAACACATCTGAATCCACCTTTGAATCTGGCAGCATTTCTTGCTCAACCAGATTGTATAAATCCGCGTCAATGGTGAGCCCGTGGCATTTTATTGTTTCAGTCATAATGGGTTCCTTTTTTATTCGATGGTTGGGCGTGGCAGCCAGAAACTCACTCCATTTATTTCATGAATACACTTATACATAAAATAAATAACCATATTCTCTGCAAACCGTTTTAAGTCACTTAGTAACCACTATGAGTAAAAAAACACCATAAATCACATTCACATTATGTATCGCTACAATAACAAACATAAATTAGCCGAATCAAAACCGAGAGACCAGACTGAAAACATGTTCAAAAAACATACGGCTGGCAGCTCAGGCTCCCCAGCATTCCATTTCAGAATGAGGAACTCGCTATGTCTAACTACAAAAAAGATACTGACAACACCGCTCGTTTAATCGCTCAACATGGCAGCGCTTGGCAAGCGATCAATCCCGAGTATGCGGCCCGTATGCGTGCACAAAACCGTTTTCAAACCGGCTTAGACATCGCCCGCTACACAGCCAAGATCATGCGTGATGATATGGAGCGCTACGACCGCGATCCAAGCCAGTACACTCAATCACTTGGTTGTTGGCACGGCTTTATCGGTCAGCAAAAAATGATCTCGATTAAAAAACACTTCAACAACACAGATCGTCGTTACTTATACCTATCAGGCTGGATGATTGCGGCGCTGCGCTCTGAGTTTGGCCCTTTACCGGATCAATCGATGCACGAGAAGACCTCAGTGCCAAGCTTGATCGAAGAGTTATACACCTTCTTACGTCAGGCCGATGCGCGCGAGTTAGGGGGGTTATTTAGACAGTTAGATCAAGCAACCGAAGCAGGCGATCAGGTTAAAGCAGCCTCTTTGCAAAAGCAGGTAGATGAGTACCAAACACATATTGTGCCAATCATCGCCGACATTGATGCTGGCTTTGGTAACGCCGAGGCGACTTACTTATTAGCGAAAAAAATGATCGAGGCAGGTGCCTGCTGTATCCAGATCGAAAACCAAGTATCTGATGAGAAACAATGTGGCCACCAAGACGGTAAAGTCACCGTGCCCCACGCGGATTTCTTAGCCAAAATTCGTGCTGTGCGCTATGCCTTTTTAGAGTTAGGTGTAGAAGATGGTGTTATCGTCGCCCGTACCGATTCATTAGGCGCAGGTCTAACCAAGCAAATTGCAGTATCGACACAACCAGGTGATCTAGGTGCGCAATACAATGCTTTCTTGGACGTTGAAGAAATCAATATGGCTGAGGCGACCGAAAACGATGTACTCATGGTGCGTGATGGCAAACTGGTACGCCCAAAACGCTTACCAAGCAATTTATTCCAATTTAAGAAAGGCTCTGGCGAAGATCGTGTGGTGCTGGATTGTATTACCTCTCTTGAAAACGGTGCCGACCTGCTTTGGATCGAAACAGAAAAACCCCATGTCGGACAAATCAAAGGCATGGTGGATCGAATTCGCCAAGCCGTGCCGAACGCTAAATTGGTATACAACAACTCACCATCGTTCAACTGGACGCTGAACTTCCGTCAGCAAGTGTTTGATGCATGGCAGGAAGAAGGCCGTAATGTAGCAAGCTACGATCGCGAGCAACTAATGCGCGAAGAATACGACAACAGTGAGCTGGCCAAAGAAGCGGATAATCGTATTCGTAACTTCCAAGCGGATGCCGCGCGAGAGGCAGGAATCTTCCATCACTTAATCACCTTACCGACTTACCATACGGCGGCACTATCGACCGACAACTTAGCCAAGGAGTACTTTGGCGATGAAGGCATGTTGGGCTATGTAAAAAATGTACAACGTGAAGAGATCCGCCAATCCATTGCCTGCGTAAAACATCAGAATATGGCCGGTTCAGATATGGGCGATGATCATAAGGAGTACTTCTCTGGTGAGGCTGCACTTAAAGCCTCTGGTAAGGACAACACTATGAATCAATTTGCCTAATATCTCAGTCAGATTTGGTTTCCCTTTGGGCTGCTTATGCAGCCCTTTTTTATTTGACGTCAGCCATCACACCACTACACTGATAGAGCAAGCCCTTTGGCTCAGCACGCTCTTTACAGCCCTACACATTTTTAGCATTTCCCTTAACGGCCGATATGCAGCAGCGCAAGAGGTAACAGCATGACCGATTTATACGACATCAAAGTCAAGGACATTGAGGGCAACGAGACCACGTTAGAGCCTTTCTGCGATAAAGTGCTACTGATCGTAAACGTTGCTTCTAAGTGCGGGCTAACGCCTCAATACAAAGCTTTGCAAGAGTTTTACGAGCATACCAAGGATCTAGGTTTTGAGATTCTCGCCTTCCCCGCCAACGATTTTGCGGGACAAGAGCCTGGTACCGAGAGCGAGATTCAAAATTTTTGCAGCACAGAATACGGCGTTACTTTTCCCATGTTTAGTAAGATCCAAGTCATTGGTGAAAATAAGCACCCGTTGTATCAATACCTTATCGAACAAGCGCCAGAAGCCGTTAACCGAGAGCAGATGGTGGCGCAGTTAGAGCGTTACGACATCAGCCCAACACCAGAACCAGAGGTGGTGTGGAATTTTGAGAAATTTGTCATTTGTCGCTCAGGTCAAGTGATTGGTCGATTTGCACCCAACACTACCGTGGAAGATACCAACTTAGTCAGTACTATTCACAAGGCTCTCTCCAACGGTTAAGCATTTCTAACACTGTTCAGATCAAACTAGATCTTCATCTAAGGCGTCCCCTTTACGCCTTAGATGAAACCTTCTACGCCGCAAGCATCTTAGTTAATCATTTCCTAATAAAGAAAAAAGTATAGACCTGCATCAATAGTTCAGCGGACTAAAACCTACATTAATCAAAACTATGTGACACTCAGTCTATGACCCTTAAGTAACGGAGTGTAGGTATATGCGTCAATATTTATCAGTTCGCTGGAAAATTCTTTTACCGATGGCAGGCATTCTGATTTTTATTATTGCAGTACTTAACCTTTACGCCTCGTATCAAGAAAAAGAACGTCTACTCGACTTAACCGAGCATCAGCTGCTCGATATTGCCAATGGTTACATGGACAGCATGAATGCGCTGATGTTTACTGGCGCCATGGCCAGCCGTGATATTTTGCGTGACAAAATTAGCCAGCGCGAAGGCATCGCTGAAGCACGCATGCTTCGCGGTGAAGCGGTCAGTGCCCTATATGGACCAGGTTTTGACCACGAGCAACCGCAAGATGAGCTCGATCGCCGTGCCCTTGAAGGTGAAACGATTATTGATGTAGAAACTGTTGATGGTGAGCGTTTACTAACTCTCCTACTTCCATTTGAAGCCTCAAGCAACCGCCACGGCACCAACTGTCTTACCTGTCACCCAGTGGCAGAAGGCACCATTTTAGGCGCAGCGCGTATCACCTATTCTATGGCCAGCCGCGATCAAGAAATTGAGTCCGCTATTATCAAAACGTCGACGATTAACTTCTTAGCCATCTTCGCAGGACTGGGCGTGATTTACGCCATCATGTTGAAGGTGCTGATCCAGCCATTGAACCGCCTCAAAGACACCATGCTTGAAATAGGTGAAAATGCTGACCTACGCCCTCGCATTGAGCTTGGCGCACATGATGAATTCCGTTTGGTCGGACAAGCCACGAATAATATGCTAGATACCTTCCAACCGACCATTCATGACCTGACTCGAACCATGGATAACCTAAGTGCTTCGGCTGACCAATTGGCGAACGTCACGCGGGACACGACCAAAGGAGTGGATCGCCAAAAGAATGAAAGTAACCTGCTAGCGAACTCTATCCGAGAGCTTTCAAATGCTGCCGAAGAAGTCGCTCAGAACGCTGCTAACGCCGAAGATTCTGCTCGCGATGCTAAGCATCTTGCAGACAACGGTAAAGCAATGGTTCTGCATGTCGCCCAAGGCAATGCGGATTTAGCGGATCAAGTCGACAACGCCACGGGCGTGGTGAAAAAGCTTGCCGAAGGGACCGAAGGCATCGGCCGAGTATCGCAGGAGATCAGTGATATCGCCGAGCAAACCAACTTGCTGGCATTAAACGCCGCCATTGAAGCGGCACGAGCTGGAGAGCAAGGTCGAGGCTTTGCCGTGGTCGCCGATGAAGTTCGCAGCCTAGCCAGCCGTACTCAGCAATCGACGGAAGAAATTCGTGCCATCATTGAAAACTTAGCCGCGATCTCAGAACAAGCGGTGGCCGCAATGGAGGCCAGCAAAACGCAAGCAGACGAAGGCGCTGAAGACGCTAATAAAGCTGGACATGCCTTAGAAGAAATCGCAGCAGGTGTGGAGAAGATTCGTAGTATGAATACCATGATTGCTGCTGCGGCATCCGAGCAAAGTGCCGTGGTTAATGAGATCAATAATAATATTCAGGCGATTGGTACGATCTCAGAGCAAACAGGAGCTGGCGCTCATAACACACTTCAGCAAAGTGAAGAAATCGCGCACATCGCAGAAGAACTAGATAAGACCATCAACCGTTTTAAGTCTTAATGTGTCTGACTCACGTTTCATATTAGCCGTTTAAGACTGTAGTTTTTTACGGTTAATGTGAAACAGACTGCCAACCCATAAAGCCCCTAACAACCAACCACCAAGAATATCCGTCGGCCAGTGCACCCCTAAGGCAATTCGGCTTAGCCCAACAAGTAAGGCACTTAACAATCCGACTGCCACTAGTAAACGCTGTAACGCTTGATGCTTAGTGAGACTAGCAAAGACTAAGGCCGCCCCCAAAAAGCACACCATTGACATAGTCGCATGCCCTGAAGGAAAGCTTGAGGTGTAGACATGCGTCAGGCTTTCGACGATGTCGGGTCTGGGGCGCGCGAAGACGTACTTCCCTCCCAAACTCAATACCAAGCCACCTACCAGCATAAGGGTAAGCGTTAACGCATGTTGAAAGCGCTTGACACAGACAAGTGCTAATGCCGCTGCCAAAGTGAAGTACACCAGCAGCCAATTACTGCCCATGGCGGTGATATCGCGCAACATACTGCCGACCCAGCCTGGTCCCATCAACGTTTGCTGCTCACCCGTACGTACCAAGGTTAAGCCATGTTGATCAAATAAGCTGGTATCGCCCAAGGCAATGAAGGCAACCGCGACAAACGCAACTGCCATCAGGATTAAGCCGTTTCGCTGTAACACAACATTCTCCCTAACGTTATCGGAATTCAACAATATTGCGTAAATATACCCATTACAATTGTATTACGGAGCCTATACGCGTAGGTTGCACGTTTTTTCAAAGCTTGAACAACAGTTCTTAAACCTTTCCAGTTAATTCACAAGGAATACCCATGCAATTTTATAAGTGGGGCGTGTTTGCGCTCGCTCTTGGAGCCTTTGGTATCGGGACCACGGAGTTTTTCCCGATGGGCTTATTGCCAACTATCGCCGAAGGGGTCGCCGTCTCTATTCCGACCGCAGGTCTGTTAATCAGCGCCTATGCTGTGGGTGTTATGATTGGTGCGCCTTTAGTCACGCTTTACATGACGCGCTTTAATCATAAGTTTTCATTGTTGGTACTGATGGCGATCTTCTTTGCTGGCAATGTCTTCTCTGCTTTGGCGACTGACTATACGATTTTGCTGATTTCGCGCATCGTCACCAGTCTTTCCCATGGCGCTTTCTTTGGTATCGGTGCGGTCGTCGCCATGAAACTGGCGCCACCTGGTCGACAAGGCTCGGCGGTTGCTGCGATGTTTTTAGGCTTAACCATCGCGAATATTGTCGGCGTGCCTTTGGTGACATGGTTGGGTCAAACCATACACTGGCGCATCGCATTTGCCGCCACGTCGGTCTTAGGTTTAGTGGCGATGCTAGGCCTTATGCGTACGCTCCCTGTCATGGAAAAGCCAGATCGTCCAAATGTAAAGCAAGAGCTTAAAGCGATTTTACAGCCGGCTGCGCTTCGTATCTTTTTAACGACTGTGCTCTGCGCAGGCTCCATGTTCACGCTCTACACTTACATTTCACCCATCTTACAAACCATCGCCTTGGTACCAGAACAAACCATCGCTTATCTGCTAATGATCGCGGGTATCGGCTTTACGGTGGGTAATTTTATCAGTGGTAAATTGGCAGATCGCTCGGCGGATCTCTCTTTATTTGTCGCACTAACTTTGCAAGTCATTATCTTGCTCTTTTTCAGCGTCTTTACCGTCAACATCATCACGGCATTTATCAGCGTTTTCTTATGGGGCTGTGTCATTTTTATGATTGGGCCACCACTGCAAATGAAAGTGATGAAAGTCGCAGACCAAGCACCGGGATTAGCCTCTTCGATCAACATTGGCGCCTTCAACCTAGGCAACGCCCTAGGGGCTGTGTTAGGCGGAGCCGTAATTACCGTTGGACTCGGCTACGCGTGGATCCCGAGCGCAGCCGCAATCCTTTCTGGTTCAGCCTTGCTGTTACTTTTGATACACCGTAAGTTAACGCCTACTAACCAATAACCTATGTGCCTTGTTAAGCGGTACCATGGTACCGCTTAACGATCATGTCGAAAAAACTGGGGCACTACACCCAACCACAAACTGAATAGCACTTGCCCTGCTTTTGCCAAAACACCCCAAACAACTCACACTTTTGATCTAGCTCTTTTGCTAATGCTGCTCTAGGCCTAGCACACCAGTGCCCTTGCGAATTAAGCAAAATCACTTCTACTTCTAAAAAATCGACAAACCTTCTTAAAGAAGGATAAATGGCTTTGTAGATGCTTTCTTTTATTGAAAAAAGAACCAGTAGCTCGCTTTCCAAATCATATCCCTGATCCCGGATCAACAAACGCTCCGAGGCAACGCAGAGCAGATCCTCCGTGGCTTTTAACTGTTTAGCCTGCGATAAATATTCCACATCGACGCCCAGCCCTAGAAGCGCTTTAGGTTGAATATCTTCTCTCTGAAAGTAGAGTACTGCGATGGCTTCGTCAGTGCAGTGTGAAATACTCCCTAGCCAACCATCGGGCCAATGGGGACTTCCGTCTACAGCCTTTGGCACAATAAAAGAAGTCTCTGCAAACACTTTTTGCCATTGCTTAACCGCCGCTCGTCCGGCCAAAAAACTGCTACGACGCACTGGTTTCCAAGCATAAAAATCTGTTGGCATGTATTCGTTTAAAAGCTGTTGTCCGACCGCGCACGTCAGTGCAGAAAAGGCGTAATGTGAAATGCTTAAAGGTATGTTACAAAAAGGTAATGTAAGTGTCGTAAAAGTCATAAGACATCGCAATAAAATAACTAAGCCAAGCTAAGCACACGGCTTGGCTTAATTATGATCCTAGGCGTTTAGCGTCGCACCGCCATCAACCACAATATCTTGCATGGTAATGTGGCGTGACATATCACTGGCAAAAAACAAAATCGCTTGAGCGACATCGCTTGGCTCAGCAATGCGTCCTAGAGGAATACCTAATTTATATTGTTCAGGAAAACCTGCAATAGTACGCTCTCGAGCATCATCATGTTGCCACAACATACGTTGCATTGGGGTATCAGTTGAACCAGGACAGACCACATTACATCTAACGCCATACTGAGAAAGCTCTAATGCAGCACTATGGCTTAAAGCAGACAGAGCTGCTTTTGAAGCGCAGTAAGCCGCCATATTAATACGCGGTACCTTTGCAGCATTCGAGCTTACATTGACAATGGCACCACTGCCTTGCGCTGTAAACTGCTGAAACAGAGCCTGCATCATGTTAAAAGCACCGCCGGTGTTCACAGAGAAACAGTCATTTAAGTCTTGCCAAGATGTCTCTGCAAAAGACGCCATACGCAAAATTCCGGCCGCGTTTATCAAAATATCAACGTTTGGACACTGAGCTAATAATTCCTTTGTCACTTGTTGTACGCGAACTTGATCACTAACATCAAGTTCAATACAACGGTAAGGTAACTCACTCTCTGGAAACGTCCGATCAAACCCCACCACAGAAGCCCCTAAAGCCACGCACTGGCGTGCAACTTCAGCCCCAATGCCACGCGCCGCACCGGTAACCCAAATCTGCTTACCGGTAAAATCTAATGCGTTCATGAAGCAAGCTCCATAGACTGACGCGCTTCAATCAACGCCCACCAATCGTTGAGTGTTTCCGCTTGAGCTAACTCAGCAAAGCTCACTTCAATCCCCTGTTCGCGCCAATGGCTAACAAAGTTCATGATCTGAATGGAATCTAAACCAAAGTTTAGCAATGCTTCGTCTGGGGCAAATTCCGCGGCATCTTCTTCGTCTAACTGGGCAAGCACTTGTGCTTTCAGATCAGCGTAAGTGATTTTCTGCACGCCACCTTGAGCACTATTTAAAACGTCCTGTGTCGCAATCACCGAGCCCGAGCGTCCAGCGGTATACACCAGCGCTTGGATATGCTCAGCTTCACTAAAGTCAGCTAACGCATCGCCCACCATAAACGCCTGTATATCCCGCATAAAGGCATCCGTGGCCGTGACCATACAACCGATGTGCGCGTATACCCCGCCGATTAATAATTGATCTCGTCCCCAGCTTTGCATAAGTTCCTGCAAATTTGAGCGATGGAACGCACTATAACGCCACTTCACCAATACCGTATCCGCTTCGGTTGGTGCAAGTTCTGGGATAACAGGCTGCAACTCAGGGAAATCGTTCACCCCATTACCCCACATATCATTGAGCAAGGCTCGGTCTTCGGGAGCCTGATCATTTGGCTGGGCCGTATAAATCACCGGAATATTGTGCGCTTGGCAGAATGCCTTAATAGCAACCAAATTTCTTTTTAGTGTCTGTATAAGTTCAGACTCTTGGTCGTAGTAACGTAAAAAATACGCTTGCATATCATGAATCAAAAACACCGCTCGATCTGGCTGAAATGCCCAATTCACTTTGTTTTTAGGAAACTGCTCAGGACTCGGCATCGGATATGATGCAATGCGAGGGATACTCATTTCGACTTCTCCGTCATCGATTCTAGATTTAATGTTGCGCTGATTTGCGCTCTAAGAAGCGCCTTGTTTGGCTTTCCAACAGGTGTTAAAGGCAGTTGGTCAATAAATTCGAAGTGATCTGGAATTTTGTAATCGGCGACCCCTTGAGCTCGCAGATATTTGCGTAAGGTGACGCCTTTTAATGTGTGATGTTTGTTAAACGGAACAATGAAAGCACAGCTTTTCTCCCCCATTAAAGCATCAGGCATGGCCACTAATGCGCCATGCATTATTTGCTCATGAGTGAGTAGTAGATTCTCAATTTCTTCCGCAGCAATCTTTTCACCACCCCGATTAATCTGGTCTTTATCACGCCCCACCACAGTCAAGTAGCCTTGATCATTCAGCGTGACAAGATCACCTGAATGGTAAAAACCGTCTTGATCAAACGCTTTTTTATTGTGCTCAGGTGCATTGAAGTAACCACGTATCGTATAAGGCCCACGAGTGACTAGCTGGCCAGCGATACCATTAGCGACCGGTTGGCCATGACTGTCGACCACTTTCACTTCGTCAAGGGAACACATTGGTCGGCCCTGAGTAGTCATAATCGTTTCCAAATCATCGTCAAGACGGGTGTAATTTACGAGCCCTTCTGCCATGCCTAACACCTGCTGTAGCTGGCAACCTAATGCTTCGGGAATACGCCTCGCGATTGTCTCACTGAGCTTAGCGCCACCCACCTGCATCAATGTTAAGGTCTTAAGTTGCTCTTGATAGCGGCTTGCCGCTTGCACCCAGAGCGCAACGGCTGGAGGCACTAATGCGGCCATACTTACTTGGTGTTTTTCAATCAGTTCAAAGCAAGTCAAAGCATCAGGATTCGGCGCCATCACCACACAGCCACCTGCCCAAAACACCCCAAAAGCACCAGGGGAACTCATTGGGTAGTTATGTGCACAAGGCAAAGCACATAAAAATCGTGTGTTGCTATTTAACTCACATATCTCAGCACTACGGCGAATACTAAAATAGTAATCATTATGTGTACGAGGAATCAGTTTAGGTGTCCCTGTGCTACCGCCGGAGAGTTGAAAGAAGGCCACTTCATGCGCTTGAGAAGGCTCAAAACGGTGAAATTGGAGTGTCGCAATCGTATGCGCTAGCGAGGTAATATTGTGTTGCGCCCAACTGTCAGACTCGAGTAACACTAGATGATCAAGAGCGGGGGCAAGCGACTGCAAACGCTGATAAAAAACATCATCCCGAAACAGCTTATGGCGTTCAGATGCGATGATAATACGAGGTTGAATTTGCTCAGTATAAGACTCAAGCTCACGCTCGTTGTGGTTGAACAAGGCATTTACTGGCACCACACCGATTTTCAATAGAGCAAAGAAGGCAACGTAAAATTCCGCCACATTCGGTAATTGCACGACGGCAGTATCTCCCGCTCTGAGCCCCATCTGATATAGGTTTGCCGCAAGATTGTCTGACTGTTGACGTAGGCTATCGTAGGTAAATTGACGCTCACCACATATCAAAGCGACATGTTGCGGCTCACCAAATTCAATTAATTCTGTTAAAGGGCGGTCAATCCAGTAGCCCTTTTCGCGATAACACGCCGCAAACTCTGCTGGCCACGGGGTAAAACTTATGCTCATAAATTCCTCACTGAATACCAAACGCATTTAACATAGTGCGCATTTTGTCACCGGTCTCACGCCACTCTTTATCAGGATCAGAGCCTGGCACGATGCCTGCTCCGGCAAATAATCGAGCTTTATTACCCGACACGTGTGCGCAACGAATAGCAATCGCCCATTCCCCATTACCTTCATCGTCACACCAGCCCACTAAACCACTGAAAAACTGACGCTGATAAGGCTCTATCGCTTGAATGGCAGACAAAGCCGAGGCTTTAGGTGATCCGCACATGGCAGGAGTTGGATGCAGTGCTTTGATTAACTCAAAAGCGCAGGTTGAAGGATCAATTAACTCTTCTTCTATACGAGTGGATAAATGCCACATGGTGGGAGTGTGTATAAGGCTAGGAGTACGTGGGATATGATCTTGCTTTATGAATCCATGCAAAGCCTCACGGATACTGTCAACGACTAGACGATGCTCGAACTGATCTTTATCTGAAGCCTTTAACGCTTCGGCCGTTGCCTGATCCTGATACGAATCTTGACAACGTTTTGCTGACCCAGCTAACGGATTAGAAAAAATCTTCTCGGCCTGTTTGCGCAATAGCAGCTCAGGGCTTGCTCCCAGTAATACCCCCTCTTGAAGAGGCACGCGAAAATGAAAGGCATTAGGATTTTGCGCCATGACATTGCCCATCAATCGATCAACATCAAGGTTGTTTTCAAAATCGATATCTAACACTCGAGATAAAACAACCTTATCCAATTGCCGAGTTTCAAAACGCGCTAAGGCATCATCTACCCCAGCCACAAATTGCTCATACTCCGGCATATAGCGTGAACTCTGAGCACGGTTAACGAAGCTTTTATCATTAAACTCAGCCACATCAAATGCGGGTGCACTTTGCGTCGAATTCCATTGAGGAACAATCAAGTAACACGGCTGATCCAGATCAAACGGGATGGCTCCAACAATGATCGGCCTCTCTACGCCAGACAACTTTTCTTGTTGAAACAAAGCCTGCAAATCTTGTTGGAACTTCGGATGGTTAATAGGCGTCGTCAGTAACGCTTTCTTTCCCATCGCTCGCACTGAGCTGCTATCCGAATAGAACAAAAATAAATCGGATGCTATCTCGTGAGCAGCTTGAGATGCTGATTCATCCGCAATGAGCGTATCCATGAAAATCTCCTAAACAATTGCATTAATGATTTGCAAGCCATCCATTAACGCAAACGATAATGCATATCATTTACATAAATCTACCCCACAGTTTTAAATTTTTTGAACTTTACAAAAAACAGTCAATCTTAAGAAAAAATTATTATCGATAATCATTATCAACTCTATTAACAACAAATTTATCGCGGTACTATGTCGGTCTTCGTACGTGAATTAAGGAAGAAAAGCTCTATGATGAATGCTTGGCGCTATGGCAGCTTAGCCATGCTAATAATGATTGGCACCCTACTCGGTGGTTGCCAAGAAGACGATTCGGCTCCATCTACCTTGGCCGTTGATAGCGTACATAAAGCCGACCAAGGTTGGCCTCGAACGTTAATGACCATTGAAGGACCGGTAACTTTAGAGCGTCCTCCTAAGCGTATAGTTTCCACTAGCGTCACCTTAACTGGCACTTTGATCGCACTGGATGCTCCTGTCGTCGCTTCGGGCGCCACGACTCCCAATACTGAAGTAGCCAACGCTCAAGGCTTCTTTCGTCAATGGTCTGAACAGGCTAAGTCGCGCGGAATTAAGCCGCTTTACACTACCGAACCAAATGCTGAAGCCATCGTGGCGGCGAATCCTGATTTGATCGTCATTGCTGCAACAGGTGCAGACTCCGCGCTGCCGTTGTACCAACAGCTTCAAGCCATTGCTCCAACCATTGTTGTGCATTATGACGATAAAAACTGGATGACATTAACAACGCTGTTTGGAGATTTTTTAGGGCTCGAACAACAAGCAAAAGAGCGCTTGAAGACATTTGAAGAAAATGTTGCGTACTTCAAAGCCAATGCAACCTTACCGCCTCAGCCAACGACAGCCATGGTGTATTACAAAGACAATACAGGCGCCAATATTTGGACAAAAGCTTCCGCCCAAGGGCAGATTCTCAGCGAACTTGGGTTTACTCTGGCACCGTTACCTGAGTCTGTTAAAGGAGACATTAGTATGGGGGAGCGCAGTGACATAGTAACTGTCTCAGGAGAACGCTTCCCAGATGCGGTGACTGGCCATACTGCACTGCTGTTTTCTGCTGAATCGGAACAAGTAAAACAAGTTATGAGTAATGGCTACCTGTCTGAAACTGCGCCAGTGTTAGGACAGCAAATCTATGCGGTTGGTAATGATACGTTCCGTATGGATTACTATAGTGCAAGCAACTTGGTTGAACGTTTAGCTAACTATTTCGTAAACGATAGTGTGGCGCACAATGAACACTGAGGCGATCACGGCTCATGTCACTCAAGCGCGCCGTTCCACACGTTTGAAGTGGCTGTGCATTAGTGTGCTTGCGCTGGTCGTGACATGTTTACTTAGCCTCAGTATTGGTGCTCGACCGATCGACTGGAATACTCTAGTGCAAACATTTCAAGGCCATCATCTTGGCTTAGACAGCACTATTCTCTGGCAAGGTCGCTTACCGCGAACCCTGAATGGATTATTTGTAGGTATGGCTCTAGGGGTATGCGGCGCCTTAATCCAAGCGCTTACCCGCAATCCATTAGCGGATCCAGGGATTTTAGGTGTTAATTCAGGAGCGAGTTTAGCTGTTGCCATCGCTATCGTATTTCTTGGCGCCACTAGCATGCCTCAGTTTTTCTTCTATGCTTCGCTTGGTGCCTTTTGCACCAGTGTCTTGGTGTTTATTCTAGGTCGCAGTCGTGCTGGTCGTCCTGACCCACTAAAACTCACCTTAGCAGGTGTTGCGATTGGCGCAGTACTCAGTGGCATCAGTTCAGGTCTCACTCTGTTTAACCCGGCCGCATTCGATATTATTCGCTTTTGGGTTGCAGGCAGTTTAGACATCCGCAATCTGGATATTCCTATGTTTATTGCGCCACTTGTCTTAATCGGCTGTGCCGCGGCCTTTGCCCTGACCCCTTCATTGAATGCATTGAACTTAGGTGAAGCCCTCGCGACCAGCCTGGGGATTCGCATGCTCTATGCCCAGCTCATTGGCTTGGCCATCATCACTCTTCTATGCGGTGCTGCCACCGCAGCTGCTGGTCCTATCGGTTTTGTCAGCCTAATGATGCCCCATGTGGCGCGCTGGATGGTTGGACCTGACCAACGTTGGATCGTGCCATTTTGCTGTGTGCTAACTCCTATTTTGTTGCTGTGGGCCGATATGATCGGACGCATCATCCTCACCTCAGAATTACGCGTATCGGTCGTTACTGCCTTCATCGGTGCCCCTATTCTGATTTACCTTGTCCGTCAAAAGAAGGCTTCCTCGTTGTGACATCCCTTGCTTTAAAGAAACCTAATGCTTGGCGCTGGACACTGCCAATTTCTATGTTGCTGCTGGCCACCGTATCACTGCTGATCGAACAAGTATCATTGGACCTACAAGGGCTATCACAGTTTTTTACCCAGTCACTGACGCATTATCAGTCAGTCATTATTTGGCAATGGCGCGCCCCTCGTATCATCGCCGCTTTGGTGATTGGCGCAGCCCTAGGACTCAGTGGCGCCATTTTTCAATCTTTGGTGAAAAACCCACTCGGTAGTCCAGATGTCACTGGCTTCAATGTCGGTGCTTACACGGGGGTATTACTGGCCATGGCGCTGTTGGGCACCAGCTTTGTATGGACAGTTTCAGGGGCGATTTTAGGCGGGCTGTGCTCGGCTATTTTGGTGTACTTATTTGCCTATCGTAACGGCTTGTCTGGATTTCGTTTGATCATTGTCGGGATCGCAATCAGTGCAATGCTAGGGGCATTCAATCTCTGGCTTACGTTGACGGTGTCACTCGATACTGCTATGACAGCCGCCCTATGGAGCGCAGGTTCGCTCAACGGTATTACTTGGCAAAAACTGCTCCCTTGCCTCATTTTATTATTACTACTGATTGGCGCTGCGACACTTTGCCAAAAGCGCATGCGTCTATTAGAAATGGGCGATGACAGTGCTGCAGGGTTAGGCATATCAGTAAACAGCACACGCCTGCAGTTAATGCTAGTGGGGGTTTGTTTGACAGCTATTCCAACCGCTATAACAGGTCCTATTGCGTTTATATCATTAAGTGCGCCGCAGATTGCTAAACGCCTGCATCCACATCATGAAAGCACCTTAACTGGCGCCGCTATGATGGGGGCTGCCTTATTGCTTGGCGCTGATTTTATTGCGCAATATGCACTGGGACAGATCACCCTACCTGTGGGGCTTGTCACCATTAGCTTAGGTGGTTTGTATCTCGTTTATCTAATTCGAAGGGAGGCAAAATAATGAGCATATTATCCTCTGGCGCGATCGCTTTAGCCGCTCAATCCGTGACACTCGCTTATGAAGAAAAATGCATCGCTGAAGATTTATCTGTGGCTATACCAGAAGGTAAATTCAGCGTTATTGTTGGTCCAAATGCCTGTGGTAAATCGACGTTATTACGAGCTCTTAGCCGCCTGCTAGTACCGCAATCTGGCCAGGTTTTACTAAATGGCCGAGACATTCAACAGCAAGCGACAAAGACCGTTGCCACTCAATTGGGGCTATTACCACAAACTGCCACCGCGCCAGATGGCATTCGCGTCATAGACCTGGTGGCTCGTGGACGCTATCCACACCAAAAATGGTTTCAACCTTGGAGTGACGCTGACCAAACAGCTTTAGATGAAGCATTACGTGCCACAGATACCCAGAACTTTGCCGACCAACCCGTCGATCAACTGTCGGGAGGACAGCGTCAAAGGGTATGGGTCGCGATGGCTCTGGCCCAGCAAACACCTTTACTCTTACTCGACGAACCCACCACTTACTTAGACATCGCACACCAAATCGAACTGCTCGATTTATTTCAACGGCTTAACCATGACAACGGTCAAACAATGGTGGCAGTCCTACATGACTTGAACCACGCTTGCCGCTATGCCGATTACCTGATTGCGATGAAAGATGGGCAGATTGTTGCGACTGGGCACCCTAGCGAGATCATTACCGCCGATCTGGTGAGACAAGTCTTTGGACTCGAAGCCTTGATCATTGATGACCCTGTTTCTCATACCCCAATGATTGTGCCCAAAGGACGTTATCACTACTGAACTAGCGCCTTCTGCTCAGAAGGCGCTACTCACCCATCTTATCTAGGCTGACTGAGGCGCTTTACTTGCCTCTGGTTCAGATACTAACGCTCTATCAATTAGGCTCGCTTGGCGTAATGACCGAAAACCTCCCGCCATTAAAAGCGCAATGCCAGCACCACCTAGCCCAAGCCACATAACACTTGCTAATGGTGTTAATGCTTTACTGATTGCACCAATCCCTAAAGCACCAAACGAATCCCCCATAACTTCCTGAGCTGTCCAGAAACTGCCGATCCGCCCAAGCATATAATCCGGGGTATGACCTTGCACGATCGAATACTGAAGCAATCCACCAGTGGCGCTAAAGTAACCAAACAGCGCCAGCAACAGCAACATAGGTATTAAGTGCCCGACCACAGCAAGACCCGCAATGCTAACGAAAGCAGCTAATGCGGTGTAAAGCATGATCAATCCAGGTCGAGCAACACTGCGTACCCAACCGCTGGTCAATGCACCGATCATTGAGCCGACGGGGACCGCGGCATACATTAGCCCTACTTCAAAAGCGCCCCCTCCAAACGCACTTAAGGCCAGCGCTGGAAACAAGATTCGTATAGATTTAGCCACCGCTTCAAGCGTACCAAGTGCGACCACAGAGCGAATGATTTTATGACCAAACACGAAGCGAAAGCCGCCCATCATCGAACGAAGCGGATGTTCTTTAGGGCTATCAGTCGCTGGTTTCATGGGCGGCAACCAAACCAACGATAACAAGGTTGCAAGGGTCCCTGCTGCTGCTAATGAATAGTTCCAAGTTACACCAAAGGAGACAATAACAATACCCGCTAACGCCGGAGAAATAATCGAGCCGATACGCACTACTAACATACTCAGTGCGCCAGCCGTAGGCACATTCTCTCGACCAACAAGATTGGGGATAGAAGCTAATAGCGCGGTCATGCCAATGGCGCTAAAAAAACCATCCCAGATTGAAATTGCATAAATGGCCCATAGGGAGGGTGCGGCTAGATAACTGTTTAGGGCAAGAAAAATAAAACCTATGCCGCAGATAGAGCGAGAAAAGAGGATCAATCGACGTCGATCAAAGCGATCAGCCAATACTCCCCCCAGCATCAAACCGATGAACATACCGATACCGTCTAAAGTGACCGCAAGGCCAACTTGTAAACTTGACCCGGTTAACTCATAGATTTGAATCGGTACCGCCACATTTAACATGCCAATACCCAGTACTGACATCAGACGAGCTATAAAAATGGCACGAAAGTTCTTGTTCGTTTTCAATAAACTAAAATCTAAAAAAATACTTTTGGACATATTATTTCTCAAACAAAAAGACTCAAGCGTAAGCTGCGCTTGAGTCTTTTGAGGAATTTACAGAGCGTTTAGGTGTTGATTTAGCACTGGGCCAATCTGTTCGAGCGCATCCGGCGATAAAATATCTTCATGGGAAAAATCGAAATGATGAAGCTCTAACTGAGCTACATAAGCCTGCCAAGTCACATCGATATTCATCTGCACAGGTACTGTGCGATCGGCGACAAAAAGGATGGCCTTCCCTTCAAAACGCTTACTTTGCGCCTGCGATAGTAAGCGAATGGAATCCGCATAATTCGCCACGATGTCTGCAAACATCTCCCCTTTTTCCTGCTCCAGTTGCACCTGCGCCGGCGTATTACCATCGTTTAAAAACTGCGCCTGCTCACGAGCAATTTCCTGCTCGGCCTCTTGATCAAGCGGCCCACTCCAATCTTGCTCATCTGGTGGATAGGTATCAAACAAGCCTAAAAAGCTGACTTCTTCCCCTTGCTCCTGAAGTGTGGCAGCCATTTGATGCGCCACCACGCCCCCTAAGGAGTAACCAATCAAGCGATAGGGCCCCTGTGCTTGCTCAGCTTTTAGCAATGTCAAATGATGATCCACCACTTGTTGCAGCGTTTGCTTAGTGGCTAGAGCCCCTTCCGGTCTTGGTGACTGCAAGCCAACCAGCGGACAGTCTTGGCTTAAGTAACGACGCAGCGCCGTATATTGCCAGGCAAAACCAGAGCCTGAGTGAATACAAAAGATCGGCGCTCCGCTCCCAGGGCGAATCGGTAAACGCTCGCCGAAACCTGATAATTCTCGGCTGTCGCCTAAACTCTCATCGGATAACACTTGTGCTAGTTGAGCAACCGTCGCTGATGTCATAACTTGACCAACGGAAACCTCCAAACGCCACTGCTGACGCAGTAGAGCCACCAAGCGTACAGCCATTAATGAATGGCCACCTAAGGCAAAAAAGTCATCGTCAGCCAAGATCTGATCCCGACCTAACACTTCTGCAAAGGCAGCTGCCAACTGACTCTCTAGCCCAGGAGCTGGGGCACGGCTAGCTTGACTGATTGTCGGTAGAGGTAACGCTTTGCGATCTAATTTGCCGTTGGCACTTAGGGGCAACGCTTCTAACTCAAGCCATACAGCAGGCACCATATGCGCAGGAAGCTGTTCAGCTAATCGCGCTTTACACTCTGTGAGCGCCGTATCGCCTACGTTAGCCTCTAACACCGCATAGGCCACTAATTGACGCGAATCCGACGTAGCCTGTAAACCTGACTGATCCCAGCTTTTCGCCGCAACCGCACAGGCTTTGATCCCTTGCTGAGCTTGTAACACACGCTCAATTTCTCCAAGTTCAATTCGTTGTCCACGTATTTTTAGTTGATCATCACTGCGCCCTAGATACTCTACCTGTCCATCAGATAACCAACGTGCCATATCGCCAGTACGATACATACGCTCACCTGCTTTGGTAGGATGCGCAACGAAGCGGGTCGCGGTAAGATCAGACCTCTGCCAATAACCATGGGCCAACTGCGTTCCCGATAAGTACAACTCCCCTGGCACACCAAGTGGCACGGGTCTTAAGAAGTGATCCAAGATACACCATTCAGTATTCCATACCGGCCAGCCAAGTGGCACATTTGTCCCTTCAACCTGAAGCAACTCAGAGCCAAATGCAGGGGCAAAGCTGACATCAACAGCCGCTTCAGTGGGGCCATAAAGGTTATGCAGCGGCACAGCAAAACGCTGTTCAAAGCTTTGCGCTAGAGCCTTAGGTAAGGCTTCACCACTACAAAAAACTTGGCGTAAAGAAGATAACGAAATGTCATCATCACAACTTAGCAACAGTGCAGAAAGCATTGAAGGTACAAAATGCAAGGTTGTTACTGCCTGTTGCGCCATCAAGGCTAATAACTGCTGTGGATCCCGATGTGCTTCAGGCGGCGCCATATAGAGACGTGCGCCATATAATGCTGGCCAGAAAAATTCCCATACCGAGACATCAAAGCTACACGGTGTTTTTTGCAGGACACAATCATTGCTAGAGAGCGGATAAGCTGACTGCATCCACTCTAGTCGATTAACTATGGCTTGGTGAGACACCAACACACCCTTAGGGCGGCCAGTAGAGCCTGATGTATATAATAAGTAGGCGCCCTGTTCTGGTTCGAGAGGTGGCGCTTGCCATGCTTCAAGACTGATATTTTCATCATAAAGTGCTTCAAACAACAGGCTAGACTGTGTCTTACTAAAGCGTGACCTATGTTCTGCGGTACTGATTAATAGCTTAGGCTGGGCGTCTTCTAACATTAAGTTTAAACGCTCATCAGGATATCCCGTATCCAACGGCAAGTAGGTCGCTCCTACTTCGATCACCGCCCACAGGGCCAAAGTAAGCTGCACTGAGCGAGGTAGCGCCACCGCCACAACATCACCCACCGCAACACCCTGTTGCTGTAGTTGTTGCGCTAGGGCAACCACTTGATGTCGCGCCTCTAGATAATTTAGCTGATAGCGCTCATCCGCCAAACAAATGGCATCTGGAGTACACAAAGCTTGGCTCTGTAAACCTTCGCGCAAGGTCTTCCACATTAAAGGCTGGTAGGTGCTGTTTACGGCTTCGATCATTTCCTGTTCACGTTGGCTTAGTAACCTATGGCGTGCTTGAGGTACTTGAGCCTCATCCGATAACGCGCTTAACAAACACTGTTCGAAACGTGTCATTAAGGTTTGCAATGCCAACTCGCTTCCACGGTACTCAAACACTAAGGAAAGTGTCTCACTGGGCAATGCCAAAATCGTTAGTGGATAATGAGTGTAACCTCGGTTTTCAAGCGCCGAAATACATAGCTCTGGATCATCCAGCAAAGCCGCCTGATCAGGATAGTTCTCCACCACAAGCAGAGTATCAAATAAACGCGCATGCCCTGTTAACTGATGGATTTCGGCTAATCCTAAGCCATCATGCTCAAGCAATGCGACTTGCTCTGACTGAGTTTGGCGCGCCTGCTGCCAAAGGCTTAATTCTGGTGCTAAGGTCACCCTTACCGGTACGGTATTGCTGAATAGACCGATATGTTCCGACGCCCCCTGTACACCATTAAAGCGCCCCGATACAGGCGTACCAAAAATAACATCTGTTTTGCCGGTTAGGGTGTGTAACAAGCATGCCCACACGGTTTGCAATAAGGAATTTAAGGTAATCCCGTGTTGCTTAAGCTGAACATTCAAAGCACTAAACTGCTGTTCATCAAGGCAAAGCGTGCGACTAACAACCGCTTCTTGGGAAGTATCATCGCCCCATACTAAAGTAGGCTCAGCACTTTCTAATGCGGCCTGCCAAGCATGACGCATCAACTCCTTATCGCGTGACAATGCACTTTTGACTACCTCGCTATAGGCAGTACTCGGAGCCGTTAATGTGTATGGTGGCATATAAGCTTGCCACAGATCTTGTAGCAGAATTGGTGTCGACCAACCATCTACGACTAAGTGATGAGCATTAAGAATTAGCTCATAGCGCTGCTCAGCACAACGAACCAAACAGGCATTTACCAGTGCTTGGGGATCTTGTTCGAATACGCCAAAATCACGACAAAGCTCTTGCTCTAGGATGCTACAGATACGTTGGTCTTGCTCAGCCTTGCTATAGGCCCTTAGATCTTGCTGATGTAGCGGCCACTGCAAACGAGAGTCTTGTTTGAGTATTAACTGTACCGGGGCATCTAGCGTACTGACATCAAAGACCGCAGCTAATTGGGGGTGCTTGCTTAACACCGCATTCAGTGCATTTTGTAGGCGATCACAGTCCAAAACACCTTCAAGCGTCAGTCGCGCCATCGTGCTGTAGCCATTGTCTTTCGCTACCGCTGCCCCCGTTCGAATAATCTGCTCATGGAACAGTAAGCCTGCTTGCAACGGCAGTACTGGCAGCACCGTATGCAAAGGCCCGTATTTTAAGCGCCATAACTCCAATGCCGATTCACTGATGTGTAAATCATTTATCGTATGCTCTACCAAGCAATCCGCACTCATCACGGGATTGTTTTCACCATAAGCAAGCATCTCATTAGCGATGCTTGCCATACTGTCACTGAGGGCTGCGATACTTTCGTCACTATGACAATCCTCCATCCAGCTCCAATTTAGAGTTAACTGGGGGGAAGCCTCTTGTTCAGCCACAAATATATTCAGTTCCAATGGATGTTTTTGTGCCATGCGCTGATCTTGGTACACAGCAAAGGTATCTTGATAAACACTCGTGGTGCGACATGGCGACCAAGCTTGATCGTTTGTCCCAACAAAGCGCCCCAAAAAGTTAAATAAAGCATCCGCAGGACTGTGCTCTGCTAATGCTTCAAACAAAGCTCGACCATCATTGTCTAAATAACGTAACACCCCATAACCAAGGCCACGGTCCGGCACAAGGTGCGTGCGTCGGCAGATAGTGCGTACCAAGAGTTCAAATGGAATATGTGAGCGCGACTTAGTGCTAGTCACTTCATCTGGCACCACAAAATTCAATGGGTACTCTGCTGTCAGCCAGCCCACAGTTTGACTCAAATCTGCCACCACTCCTTGTTTATCCACTAGGCTTTCACGACCATGTGATTCCAAATCCACACGCACTGCCGAGCTATTCAATTGGCGAGATAAAGCTAGGACAAATACGGCTAATAATGCTTCTTCAGGGGTAATACGAAACTGCTTGGGCAATGTATCCAGTAGCGCCTGACTCAGCTTTTGCGACCACTCGATTCGAGCATGGTGGAGATCAGCACGCCTTGCATCCGCGTTGACTTGTGGCTTAGAGGGCGACTGTGGAACCAACTGCGCTTGCCAAAATGATCGTTGCTGCTGGGCACTTTGGCGATAATCTTGCAAAGTTTTCTGCCATTGGCGCAACGTCGTATACTCACCCTGCTCGACGATCTTTTGGCCTTGCATTAACGCTTGCGAGTAACGCTTTAACGCATCTAATACGATGCGCCATGAGACCCCATCAATAGCTAAGTGATGGACGCTGAGCACTAGTCCGATTTGTTCTTCAGCGGCAATATATTGCGTGCGCATTAAAGGACCAGAGTCCACATCCAATGCTGACACAGTCTGTGTAAACGCTTGCTCGGCTCGATCTGCTAATGATAAGGATCGGCGCTCGCTCGCTGCTACCATAAACTTCGCATGGGCACCTGTTTCTGGGATCTCGAGTCCGCCATCAACGACTTTGGCAGCTAGTATGGGATACTGCTTACCTAGATAGGACAAGGCCTGTTCGATAGTCGCTAAAGGCAGCTGATCAGGTAACTTGATAAATACCGAATGCACATACGCTTGCTCCAATCCCCCGACAGAACTCAGCCAATGTATCATCGGCAAATCCGTCAAGCGCCCCGCGGCCAGCTGCTGCTCGATGGCTGGCTGATTAGCCGCTTCAATGGGCTGCATCGTTTGCGCCATCTGACAGGCTGTTTTACCGTTAAACACGTCCTGCGGCTTCAGCAAGTACCCCTCACGGCGAAGTTTGGAGCCCAACGCCATGGCACTAATACTATCGCCACCGAGTTGGAAAAAGTCTTCATCGGCGAATATTTGCTCAAGCCCAAGACATTCAGCCATTGCTTGGCAAACCAATTGCTCTTGCGGTGTTTGCGGTACACGCCCAGTTGATCGAGCTTTTATCATCAGCTCTGGTAGCTGTAAACGATCCACTTTGCCATTGACGTTGAGAGGAAAAGCCGGCAACACTGCCAGCGCACTTGGCACCATATATTCAGGTAGCTGTTGTGCTAAAGCGTTCAATAAATCCTGTTCCAATTGCACTCTATGGGCTTCATCGATGACTTTTGGGCACACGCAATAGGCAACTAGACGTTCGACCGCCCCCTGCTGACGAATCATAACTAGTGCTTCCGTCACATGAGCTAGCTGAGCTAGACTGCGTTCAATCTCACCTAGCTCAACTCGATAGCCGCGAATCTGGACCTGATGGTCACTACGACCTAGATATTCAATCAGACCATTTTTGTGCCAACGAGCCAAATCACCGGTACGATACATACGTTCACCCGCGATAAATGGGTTAGCCACAAAACGGCTCGCACTAAGATCCGGCCGTTTTAAGTAGCCCTGCGCAAGACCAGCCCCAGCCACATACAGCTCGCCAATCGTTTGCGCAGGGACTGGCTGAAGGGTACTGTCGAGTATATACGCTTGAGTCCCCAGAATCGGACGGCCAATGACTACTTCTGGGCTATCTTTAACAGAGCACCCAACACTATCGACACTGTTTTCTGTGGGCCCATAATAGTTTTTCACCGTCAACCATGGCAGTTGGCGCAGCCTCTGCCAAAGTGCTGGCGATGTCGCCTCCCCTCCTACCCAAGCACTATGCAACCGATGCGTGCTCGCTTCGGCTAAGCCGCATTCCAACATCTGCGTTAACATGGAAGGCGGTACATCAATGCTATCAATTTCGTGCTGCTCTATGTATTGCGTCATTGCCAAGGCATCTTTGCGCAGCACCTCATCGCCAATATGCACAGTTTGGCCTAGCCATAACCACAGTAACATATCCCAAGAGCTATCAAATGAAAACGAGGCGGTATGTAAGACAACGGCTTTCTGATCGCGCTCGGCGAGTAAGGGTAAATAATCAGCATGCTGGTGGGCCGCCCATAAATTACTGATTCCACGATAGGGAATGACGACTCCCTTTGGTTGGCCAGTAGAGCCGGAGGTATACATGACATAAGCTTCATCATCGGCATCGCAAGGGACTAAAAGATCTGTCGCCAGCTCACCCCATGCTTGATAAGATTGCGCGTCAATCAATGTCAAAAACGCCTCTTCATCCACCAATACTCGCTGCTTATAAGCAGGTAACTGTGCTGTGAGCGATGAAATCGTCAACAAGCAACTCGGTTCTGAGTTACTTAACATCCACTCTAATCGCTGAATTGGATACTCAGGGTCCATTGGAATAAAACTGGCTCGCAAGTTCATCAGCGCCAAAATTGCCAAGACACTGCGCTCATCACGCGGCATAGACAATGCAACACGATCATAAGGCTTAATCCCTAACACCTGCAGGGCACGGCTCCATTGCAACACCTTGCGATTGAGCCATTGGTGGCTGAAACGACCATTTAGGCTAACAAGTGCTAAGCTAGTATCCTGCTTTGGACGCTGCCAAAAGCTACTCATAATATCTTGGTAGGGATAGTTTTCTAGGCCATCTGGGCTGATTTGCCACTGACCTAACTGAGTAGACTCAAGATCGGTTAATAAAGTTAACTGAGCGACTGGGCACTCCGGTTTATCTGCTAATTGCTCAAATAATTGCGTTAAACGTTGGCCATGTTGCACTAGCTCCTCTGTATTATAACGAGAGTGATTCGCGACCCACTCCACCTGCAACGTTCCCTGAGAGAAATGCAGCCCAATGTCTAAATCTTCAACTGGGCCTGCGGCTAGATGTTCGATACTAGTCGCTACCCCTGCAAACGAGATGTCATAATCAAACAAACGCAAGTTTACTGTGGTAGCAAACAACGGAAACTGCTGACCACTACGACCGCTGTCACGGGTAATTTGCTCTGCGTTGTAACGCTGGTGGGAACGTATTTGCTTAACTTGCTGCTTCACCGATCGAACCACATTCGCCAAACTCTGTTCAGGTGTGATCGTGACTTGCAGTGGCAGGACGTTAACCATCGGCCCTAGCGCACCAACCCCAACGCTCCCTATGCGTCCCATAAAAGGAAAACCAATAGCAACATCTTTAGCGCCAGTTAGTTTGTGCAGATAGATCATAACCGCAGCAACCGCAAGATCTGCGGGGCTGGCTTTTAGCTTGGTGAATTGACGTAGTTCATTAAGGCGCTTGCTAGAAATTTCACAAACGTGACGAATTAGAGATTGCTGTTCAACTTCCTGTTGCGAGCCTCTGGATAGAGAAACAGGAGCACCCAACTGTGCGACATAATGTTCCCAAAACGCAGCATCTTCACCATAGGCAGACGAGGCTTTATAAGCTGCCTCTTCCGTCACCACTTTTGTAAACGACGTAAAAGGCTGGAACGTCATACAACCTTGAAGAGCTTGCTCATACAGTACTGCCACGCGCTGTGTAAACAGGTTGAAACTGTACCCATCCAACATAATGTGATGGAAGCGCTGATACCATACGACGCTCTGGTCAGGTCGAACATACAACACTTGGCGACTCAAAGGCTCATTGGCATTCAAGCGCAATGGTGCAGCTAAGTCCTGACGCATCTGCTCGTCCACCCAGTACGCTGATTGACCTGCTTCGAGCTCGACGATTTCGGGCAACAGCCAGCATTCCTGCTGGTTTAAATACTGTTGCGGCGCACCGTCTTCATCCGTTAAATATCGTGCGCAAATGGTATCCGACTCTTTTAAGGCTTGCCCAATTGCAGCACTAAGTACCGCCACATTTATTGTCCCATGCAACGTTAAAGCATGGGCTATGGTGAATGCATTGGATTGAGACGACACTTGATCTCCCAACCAAATTCCCAACTGAACATCAGTCAGCGTCTGCCCAAGTTCGCTCTGTAGCGTCGTTTGTAGGTCATACTCTACGGTCATACTAGATCCTTCCTCAGCGGTTTTTGGGCTTTATTGGGGACGAATATCCGTCCAGTGTTGCGTGACATAAGCCAAGCATTCGCCATGGCTGGCTGGGCCAAAAACACTTTTCCAGCCAGCGGGCATTTGCGCAAACGTGGGCCATAGACTGTGCTGCAACAGATGATTAACCAATACATAAAATGTCTGTGTTTCATCATCAAATGGGTTTACCTGAATGTCACTCATAACCACTCCTTGCTTAAGCTGTCTGCGCAGCTGGGATTAAATGCTTTAAACCATTTATCAGTTCAGATCGCCAAGATAGCCAGTCATGTCCACCTTGAAACTGCTCGTACACTACAGAGGCTTCTTCTCGCATAGCAGCCACTATTTGGTCATTGTCAGCGTGCATGTCCAACTCACCATTACCGACACTAAAATAGGCCTGAAGATGCTGAGCACTTACCTCTCCCAAATTAAGGCGCTCAAACAGGCTCGTTGATCCCGACTCTGGCCAAAAACCAGGACGTCCATTTGGCCACCAAAACGATCCCGATAGGCTAATGATCTGACACACTAACTGGGGCCAATAAAGCCCTGCAAAAGCAGCCGATAAACCACCCAAGCTCTGACCAGCCACCAAGGTATTAGCCGCTAGCACAGGGATCGGAAATTGCGATCGGAGTGCCGGTATTAACTCTTCAAAAATGGCCTGCCAAAAACTAGTACTGCACGCTAATTCATGACTACGTACTTCATCACTTATGGAATCGATAAAAAGGTAATGAGCAGATGCCAAAACATTGTCATTAGTTAGCTGCTTCAGTACGGTCGGTAGTCCAGAAGCCCCGCCCCATTTCTGGCCATCTAATAGCAGCACAACACGTTTTTTGCCTAAATCAGCAGGGGCCGTATCAAGGTATTGAATAGCTCTCGTATTGGACAAACGTTTACTAAACCACTGCCACGCTTGGATCTGGCCATCGTCGCGAACGAAGCTTCCTTTCTCCCAGTCTTGAAAACCAAGCTCAGGCTTTGCCGCCAAACCATGCAAAGCAGACTTACACTCATTGATGAGCGGCAAAGGGTTTAAAGGGTCATGACAGCTATTTTGTATGATCGACATATACCAACGACGCTGTGAAGCTGACGAGCCGTCGCTGTGTTGTTTGCCATATATTGGAGACTGATATTGAGTCAAAGGAATAAAGCGATAACTTGCTCGCCAATCGGCTGGCATGACAAGCATGCCATGCCAAACATCCGTACCTTCTATTCGGTTTAACGAAACCGGCTCCCAAGTTCGATGGCTAGTGATTCCATTTACCTCTAATAGAACTGATTGCACATCAGATGACACACCATCAGGGTCACGCCAACAAAAGTCGACTCTCGCGTATTTAGATGCTAAGAGTGTCTGAAAAGGCATGCCTTGCTCGGCAAGCCTTATCCACCATTCGTCACTACCAATATTGTGGTCTAACAACCAGCTTGGCGTAGCTTGCAGAGCAAAGCCAAGGTTTGCCTTATCGTCCTTAAGCATAGGGTCTCCTGTATAGAAAAGTGGCAACAACAAACAAATGGTATTGCTAATCATTCTCATTATCAATATAGTGTTTCCCGCTTTACAATTGTTTTGCACCAATAAACAGCAAAATTAATAACTAAAACTGGCTAATAAAGGACGAAACATCATGCCACTCAGTTCGAAAGCACCCAATAAACGACCAAGCACACTGTCTCTTGTCGCACTATCCGTTATTTCAATTAATAGTGCGTTGATCTCTGCTCAAGCTCACTCGGAAGAGCCAATCACCATGGAAGCACTGATGGTGACGGGTGAGAAAATAGATAAAAATATTAAGGACACCACCACTGCTGTTACAGTGATCAACGGTGAAGATCTCGCCAGTGGCGAGACCAAAAACCTTAGAGAAGTCGCAACACAAGCTCCTAACGTGACGACTTCAGCTTTTGGTAATGTGGCGATTCGAGGCATGAGTGGTAATGGTGCTGCATCAGGTGGCTATGCATTGATCACGGGCGCTCGATCACGAGTTGCCACCGTGATTGACGGTGGCACACAAGACTGGGCTGGTTACAACTTCACACCGAATGGTGTCTGGGATGCTCAGCAAGTAGAAGTACTTCGAGGTCCGCAGTCCACTACTCAAGGCACCAGCTCCATTGCCGGTGCTCTCGTCATTCAGACTAACGATCCTACTTACACGGACGAGGCTGCGGTACGTGCTGGATTAGAAAATTACGAAAATGGTAATTTAAAATATAACTTGGCGGCGATGTCTTCAGGCGCGCTTATTGATGATGAGCTTGCCTATCGTATCGCTTTAGATGGTACGAAAGGCGAAGGCTGGATGAATTACGATCAGGAGACAGATCAACTGGACACAGGCCCTGATGTAAATGATGCAGAGAACTATAATATTCGTGGTAAGTTGCTTTGGGAGCCAGCCGGCAACCCCAACCTAACAACTAAATTAACAGTGGAACATCACAAGTACGATGGTGAATACTTGAGTTGGGCCAATGATGCAGAAGATGACTTTAAAGGTCAGACAATGGTCCTAGGTGAAAGTCGTCGTAACACCCGCCTACAAGACTCAACTACCGATTCTATTGCAGCAGATATCGATTACGATCTAGGAGGTGGCGTTAGTAATTCACTACGCATATCACAGAGCAAAAGTGATATTAGCTTTGCTGAATACCCAGGTAACACCATGCTGGATTTGGTAAAAGATACCACCACGTTGGAAAACCGCATTATATTTAATAATCAAGACTCTGCTCTAACGGGCGTGATTGGCTTCTATGCTTCCAAAAAAGACGCCGATACTGATATTACTTATCGCGAACGAGATTGGTACACCACCAATGACACAACTACAACCACTCTAGCCCTCTACTCTGAAGGCAACTATGCTCTCACTGAGCGCACCAGTCTTATTGGTGGCGCTCGATTAGAGAAAGAAGATGCTGAACGTTTTATTGTTAATGATGGACGTGTTGATGTAGACCACGATGACAGCGAAACGAACCTATTACCTAAGCTTGGGCTAACACATGCTATTTCCGATAGCACAACGCTTGGCGCCAGTGTACGCAAGGGCTATAGCCCAGGGGGTTCAGCTTACCAATGGGATTCAACACGCGAATTCTATACCTATGACAGTGAAGAAGTCGTCACTTACGAACTTAGTAGTAAAAGTCAGTTCGGTAATGGCTCAACAGTCAATGCCTCTCTTTTCTACAACGACTATAGTGACTACCAAGCTATGTACAATGACCGTATTAACAATATCGATGCGGCGCATTCTTACGGTTTAGAAGTAGAGGCAACGACATGGGCTAGCGACAACTTAGAACTCCGCGGCTCGTTAGGCTTATTGGATAGCAAAATTGACCAAGATGAAACTAGTGATGTCGGCAATGAGCTTCCCAGCGCCCCCAACACTAATATCGGAGCAGGCTTTACCCAATATATTGGTGAGCGCTGGTCATTTGGTGCAGATGTGACTTATGTTGGTGAGTACTACTCTGGTTTGAGCAATGATGAAGAAACTAAAGCCGGCGACTATGTCCGCACAGATGCGCGCTTACAATATGTAAAAGGTGACTTAACTATTGATGGTTATATCAAAAACCTAACAGACGAAGATATCATCTACCAAAACAATGGTGATCGAGCATCGGTTGGCCAAACTCGAACCATTGGTTTAAGCGCTACCTACCGTATGTAGTCATACAAAAAGTCAAAATTATGCGGTAGGTATGGTCTTCCTACCGCATTTTTATCAATTTGACCTAACTTTCCGCTCTAGCCAATTCCAAAATTGTTGTGCCTCATTGGATAATTGGGTACCAGACCGTTTTACCAAGTAAAATGACTCCCCGGCTTCAATCTGATGACTAAAGGGAGCGACTAAGCGACCGTCAGCCAACATATCTTCGACCATAGATGAGCGTGCTAAAGCTACTCCCATCCCTAGTTCTGCCATGCGTAACGACGCTAACATAGTGTCCAGTTGCATGCCTCTAGAAGAATCCACATCACTCGCATTGACCATAGAAAGCCAGTACCCCCAACCTTCTTCATAGCCCAGCACATGCAGCAAAGTATGCTTTGCTAAATCATCGATAACTTGGATTGGCAGGCGCTCTAATAATTCAGGCGCACACACCGGAAATAAAGTATCCCAGCTTAATCGCTGTGAGATGTAACCAGACCATTGGCCATTGCCCCAACGAATTTCAAAATCATCATCTGCCTCGCTGTCTTTGACCCACAGGGAGCTTATATAGCGTAAATCTGTATTAGGATACAAACGCTGAAAGTCTGGTAAGCGTGGAGCTAGCCAATGTACAAAAAAAGATAAGCTGCCACGAATTTTAACTGGCACCGATTGATCCTGACTGAACAATTCATGAGTGCCCGCGGCCAGACGCGAGATTGAGTCTTGCACCACAGGAAGATAAGACATTCCTTCGTCAGTAAGTGCTAACCCACGGGGCAAACGTTTAAATAAGGGCACACCTAAATGCGCCTCAAGCAAACGGATTTGTTGGCTCACAGCCCCTTGAGTTAAGTGCAGCTCTTGCGCTGCCTTGGTAAAGTTCAAGCTACGCGCTGACACTTCAAAGGTACGCAGCCAATTGAGCGGCGGTAAAGACTTCTGGTTCATGATTACTCTAATAAGTCGCACTTAGTCGATAAACGAAGCGCTAGAGTACCTGACCTAAAAAACGTTGCAAGCGCGGATGATGCGAATCAAAAAAGCGTTCGGGCGTTTCTTCAAGCACTAACTCGCCGTCTTCCATGAACACAACACGATCAGCGACCTCTCGGGCGAATCCCATCTCATGGGTGACGACCACCATCGTCATACCTTCTTTTGCTAGCTCTTTCATCACATCTAGCACTTCACCTACCATCTCTGGATCCAGTGCACTAGTAGGCTCATCAAACAGCAGCGCTTTAGGCTTCATCGCTAACGAACGAGCGATTGCGACGCGCTGCTGCTGTCCGCCAGATAATCGAGATGGATAGTTGTTAAATCGATCGGCAAGGCCAACTCGGGTCAACAGATCTCGTGCCGTTTGCTGAGCTTCTGCTTTGCTTTGTCGCTGTACTTTAAGTGGTGCCAGCATGACATTCCCCAAAGCCGTTTTGTGTGGGAATAAGTTAAATGCTTGAAATACCATGCCTACATCAGCACGCACTTTATTAATGTCCGTGCGAGAGTCCGTGAGATCGACTTGATCTAACAGAATATGGCCAGACGAAATACTTTCCAGTTGATTTAGCGTGCGCAAGAAAGTTGACTTACCAGAACCGCTAGGGCCAATAATGACGACCACTTCCCCGGGGAAGATATCAAGCGACACATCTTTCAGTGCATGGCAGCCATTGGCGAACACTTTATTAACTTGCTTTGCTTGGATAAGCGGTAAGGGCTTTACCGTTTCATTGATATCAGTCACTGGCAGCTAACCTCTTCTCTAATCGCTGAATCATCCAAGACAACCCACCTGTTACCAGTAAATATAAAGCAGCCACCGTAAACCATACTTCAAAAGGTGCAAAACTACCGCTCACGACTTCACGACCAGCCTTGGTAAGATCCGTGATAGAAATAACGGACACGAGCGACGAGTCTTTGATGAGATTAATAAATTGCCCCGCAAGTGGCGGTAAAGTGCGCTTAATCGCTTGAGGCATAATGACGTAAAGCATGGCCTGGGCGTAGTTCATGCCCAATGAGCGTGCTGCTTCCATTTGACCAACAGGGACTGATTGTATGCCTGCGCGTACGATCTCAGCCACATAAGCCCCCGTAAAAATAGACAAAGCAGCCACACCCGCCGTAAAGCGATCTAAATCAAATACAGTGCCGATAAAGAAATAGACTATAAAAATCTGTACCAGCAGTGGCGTGCCGCGTATCACCTCGACATAGGTCAACGCTAAATTACGCCAAACTTGACCATGTGCCACACGCATTAAGCCAAAGATAATGCCCAGCAACACAGCAAAAATAAGCGAGATAAATGAAATCTTTATCGTCACCCAAAGCCCCTGCGCAATGGGGCCAAAGCGCCATCCATCGATACGCGCTATCGTATCGCCCTGAAAAATCAGATCGCCGTTGCGCGACACTAACGTATCGTATCGCTGAACGACTTGTGGGTCGCCACCAAAGTCAGGCTGTATGGTTAACTGCCCGGATTCATCAACCAGAGCGGTGCCATCTGTTATCGCCACAATATCTTGTGACTCGGTGTTTACAATGTAAGGCCACAATCGTTCCCAATGCCAGGAATAATCGATTTTCTGGCCTGCGAAATACACACCCGAAAGCAGCATGGCCATGATCAGTAAATACAACGCGTGGCCGGACCAACGTGAAGAGTTTGTTTGCATGAGTTCTCTTAAATAAAAAAGAGCCTATAAATCTATAGACTCTTGGAAATATAAAAAATGTACCGACCGAACTTACTGGATGCTATCGACCCACGCATCGGATTCGAACCACTTAGAATAGATACGATCGTAAGAGCCATCTTGTTTAATCTGTACAAGATAGTTATTTAAGAAGTTTAGGAAGTTCGGATCGTTTTGACGAATCGCCCACCCCAGCGGCTCATAAGTAAAAGACTGGTCTAAATGAATCACATTGTCTTTATGCTGAGAGGCGTACAAAGCATTGTAAGGAAGGTCATATATGAACGCATCTGCTTTGCCATTAGACACTTGAAGCACCGCATCGGCTGAGGTTTCAAACAGGTCTAACTTCGCCTTAGGGAAATATTTTTTTGCGGCTTGCGCACCAGTTGTACCAATCTGCGACACCAATGTGTACTTAGGATCATTAAGATCACGATAAGACTCAACCTGCCCTACAAGCTCTGGCTTTATCAACGCGGTCTGACCGATTTCGATGTACGTATCGGCAAACATCACTTTTAGATTACGCTGCGGTGTAATGGCCATGCCGCCAATGATGATGTCACACTTACCTGTTTGTAAAGCGGGGATAATACCATCCCAAGCGGTATTAACAGGTGTGAACTTCACATCCATTGAGCGTGCCATATGCTTAGCAATATCGATATCAAAGCCAATAAAGCGGCCATCTTTGGTCTTCATTTCAAAAGGAATATAACCGGCTTCAAAACACACTTTCAGCTCGCCGCTAGACAATATACTGTCGATAGCAGGTTCGGCGGCATGACTATTTAAGGAGCACAATGCTCCGATGACTGCCAGTCCAGAGAACGCCTTCTTAAGACCAAATTTCATAGTATTCCTCGCATCGATAACCGCACTGAATAAACAGTGGATACTGAGTGTTTCAAGCATAATTGGCGCAACAATATAGCGGAAAAAATGTGCTAAGAGTAACTATCTAATCCACCCCTAAGACCAAATTTTTTTAATAGATATAGGCTAATTACTCATCATTAAGCCATTATATCGCTAAAAAACTACAGATTGACCAATATTTTATAATTAAAGTACTATGCTCGCCATTGTCCACTGTTAAGCGATACGACACAAAGTCTTGGAAATTATTATGCAATCATCGGTCACTATTTTAGACGGCGGTATGGGCCGTGAGTTGGAGCGTCGTGGCGCACCTTTTAAACAACCTGAGTGGTCAGCTCTAGCTATGATGGAAGCGCCAGAAATAGTTAAAGAAGTCCACAAAGCCTTCATCGATGCTGGCTCACGAGTTATTACGACCAATAGCTATGCGCTGGTCCCTTTTCATATTGGTGAAGACGTTTTTGGGCAACGCGTAACAGAACTGGTGATCGAGTCAGCACGCGTCGCGCGCGAAGCGGCAGAGGAATGCCCTGAGCCTGTATTGGTAGCAGGTTCCTTGGCACCATTGTTTGGCTCTTATCGCGCAGATCTTTATAAAGCAGATCGTGCTGAACAAATTGCACGCCCTATCATTGAAGCGTTGGCGCCACGCGTTGATCTTTGGCTCAACGAGACACAAAGTTTGCTGGCAGAAACGCTGCAAATGAAAGCTCTGGTTGATGAAATCGATGGCTCGGCCAATAAACCTTATTGGGTTTCATTTACTCTAGAAGATGCTGACGTATCAGACATACCGCGCCTACGCTCAGGCGAATCAGTCGAGCAAGCTGTTATTGCTATGGCCAATGCTGGCGTTCAAGGTATTTTGTTTAATTGCTGCCAGCCTGAAATTATTGCGGACGCAATTCGAGTAGCAAAACAAGTGCTTCCTAATCAAGCTATTCAACTGGGGGCCTACGCCAACGCATTCCCGCCACAACCTAAAGATGCAACAGCGAATGATGGTTTGGATGAACTACGTGGAGATCTAACCCCCGAATCTTATTTAACGTGGGCTGAACACTGGAAAGAGCAAGGGGCGACCTTAATTGGTGGTTGTTGCGGTATTGGACCAGACCATATTCGTGCTCTGGCCAACAAACTCTCATAAGACTAAAAGCTTTGGTGAAATAAAAAGCCCACTTCTAAAGTGGGCTTTTTCTATTCTCAAATCAGTCGGTTTTATAAGACCCGAGCTGGTTATTAAGATTTTGGGCCAGCGCATTAAGCTGCTTACTCGCCTCCATGGTTTGTAGTGAGTAGGTCGAGCTGTCTTCACCCGCGCGCTTAATGGACTCAATATTCTGGCTTAACTCATTAGACACTTGGCGTTGTTGACCAGCGGCACTGGCAATCTGCGTGTTGAATTCTGAGATCATGCGCACAGATTCCAAGACATTTTCCAGCATAGTGCCTGCATGCTTGGCACTTTCAACACTTTCTAAAGCGCCTTTTTTGTTGCTTTCCATTTGTGTCGATGCTTCGCGGCCACCGCGTTGTAGACGCTCAATCATTTCTCGAATTTCTTCGGTAGACGCCTGTGTACGGCTCGCCAGAGAGCGGACTTCATCCGCCACCACAGCAAAACCTCGACCTTGCTCACCGGCACGAGCCGCCTCGATCGCAGCGTTTAAAGCAAGTAGGTTGGTTTGCTCAGCAATGTCACTGATTACTTCCAATACTTTACTGATGTCTTCACTAGCATTAACCAGCTCTTGTACCACTTGGCCTGAGCTCTCGATCGCTTGAGCTTGACGCTCAATGTTCATGATCGTATTACTCAGCGTTTGATTGGCTTCATTAACCTTATCATTTGCGCTGTGCGCTTGTTGCTCGGCAGAAGAAGCATTCTGAGCCACGTCTTCAGCAGCAATACTCATTTCATGGGTCGCAGCAGACACTTGCTCAATGTCATTTTCTTGAGCTTGTACTGATTGACTTGCCTTCGCTGAGGCGTCTGACAGCACCGTCGCTGAGCCAGCAAGTTGGCGAGAAGCCTCTTTAGATTCACGTACAGTGTTTTGAATGCGATCCAATAAGGTATTAAAACCTTGCGCCATTTGCCCTAGCTCATCATGACTGCTGGCATCAAAACGCGTGGTTAAATCCCCATCTCCCTCAGCGATATCACGAATCGAATCAACATAACGGCGTAGCGGAGTACCGACAAAAGATTTCACTAGGTAAGCAATCACCAGAACTAAAATAACACCACCGATAATGACAAATATGGCTGCGTTAATGGCTTCTTGTGTAGCAAGCTGATTGACCTCTTTGTTGCTATAGGCCAAAACGACGTCATAACCCCACTTGTTGTATGGCTTGATTGTGTAAGCCCAATCTTCACTATCACCGTTCACCACTTGCTCGATTTGCTCTGGCGTAACGTGTGAGGAATGCACACGGATGTTGCCTTTGCCATCACGCAACGCCACAAACCCAGACTCTAGAATCTTGGTTGTGTCGATCACGCTTTCTAATTCCTTTAAGTCTGCAGAGTAGCCGACATACCAGATACCGATAGTGTCGTTGCCATTTTTGATCGGTGCGTAGCCCGTCAAGAAAGGACGTCCTAAGATATCCACTTGGCCGTAGTAGGCTTCGCCTTGATTAATGGCTTTAATCGCTTTGCCATTTGGCGACAATATAGTACCTGTCGCGCGCTGACCATCGCCTTTAATAACGTTGGTCGTGACTCGCACATAGTCACTGCCATCACGACTAAATAAAGTAGCTGTCCCTCCCATCACACTGGTCAGGCCATCGACTAAATCGTAATTATTTGCTTGTGGCTCCCCACCTAATAGGAGGTTTGGCGGATTGCGCTCACCCACTGCAACACGCTCACCTTGGGTGGGCTGACCAATTGACTGACCTCGCTGGATCAGCAACTTCATACTACTTTGCACTTTAGAGGACACTAAGCTGTCTGTGACATCTAGTAGTCGTGTGATATCGGCGCTCAAACGTTCCTTTTCTTGCTCAACGCTTTTACTGATAGTGCTTTGTGTATTGGAAACCACAAGTGCCACTATGATCAGAGCAATGACTGCGACAATAGCTGACGTGGTAAAAATGAATTTTCTTTGTAAAGACATACGCTTAACTCCAATCCTGAATTTCTTATTCTAGTTGGTGGCCTTTTCCTTGGTACGAGCTTAGCAAAGCAGGCTTTGCTTTAACGTAATATTCTGTATAACAATTGCACGTTTATGTTGTAAAGAAAAGCTTAATGTTAGGTAGCCCTCCCCCCTTAATCGTCAACACAAACTGACAAAGATTACGCAAGTCTTCATTCCTAATTGATTAGCCTGCTATGTATTACATAAAATAGCTAGCATGCTAACTAAATAAGAATTTATCATTATGGACCAAAATATCGGTTGGAACCTCGCCCGCGCAGCGCTTAATTGGCGTCATGTAGTTGATGACCGGATGGCGCAGATAGGTTTCACCCAATCTAAATGGATCGCTATGATGCACTTAAACCGCTTAGGCGAAGGATGCACACAAAGTGATTTAGCCAACACCATGGGAATTGAGCAACCCTCCGTTATACGTACTCTCAATCAACTAGAGCAAGCCGGTTTCATTAAGCGCAAAGAGTCGCCAAGCGACGCTCGCCGCAAAACACTATGGTTTACCGATGCTGGCAAAACGCAATTGATTGAAATGCAACAAATGGCCGATGAAGGCCGAGCTGCCTTACTCAATGGATTGTCAACTGAGCAACGCGAGCTTCTCGACGATGCCCTGCTCACTATTATCTCTAATGCCCAAACTATGAGTCGACAAAACTAATGACACCAGACGTTCACTTTAACCGTTGGATGAAGCGCGCCATCGCGCTTTTTTTTGTGATTTTTGCCTACCTTGTCATCGCAGACGTCACTATCCCTATGACCAGTTACTCTACCTTACAACGACCTGTACTGAGCATCGCGCCCCAAGTCTCAGGCCAAGTTGTAGAGGTCGCTGTTGAAAACAATCAGCACGTCAAAAAGGGCGACCTGCTGTTCAAAATCGACGATACCGATTACCGGCTGGCCATGCGTCAAGCGGAGCTTACGCTCCAACAAGCGCATCAAAGCAACCAAACCTTAAAAGCGAATATCGCTGAGGCGAATGCAGAGTTAGCCTCAGCAAAAGTCACGCTACAGGAGAATGAACGTGAATATCAGCGTCTTCGTAAACTGCGACAGCAGGATATGGTTAGCGAGCAGCAAGTCGATCAAGCCCAAACACAAGTACAAGCCAGCCGCGCAAACTTAAAAGCCATCGAAGCGCGCAAATCCGCCATTTTAATAGCCTTGGGGGAAGATGAAGATAATAATCTCGACGTGAACAGTGCCCGTAACGCCCTAGCAGATGCCAAAGTTGACCTAGCAAGAACCGCCATTTACGCCCCTCAAGATGGCGTTATTTCAAATATGCAGCTCGTCCCTGGCATGATCACTCAATCGGGCCAATCTCTGTTATCGCTAGTGGTCACAGGAAAAGACCGAATCACAGCAGATTTTCGTGAAAAAAGTATCACCAATGTTGAGCCTGGTACAGCGGCATTGATTGTCTACGATGCCTTTCCAGGACGATTGTTTGAAGGTGAGCTGGTAAGTCGAGACTTTGGTATTGCCCAAGGCCAAAACATGGCAAATGGTGTATTGGCTACGCCGGACGATAGCGATCGCTGGGTACGTGATGCACAACGTATCCGTGTCTATGTTAAACAGCACGGTGAGACACCAAGCTCCCTAGTCAGTGGCTCTAAGGCAACGGTTATGGTCGAGTCTAGTGACAACGCTATCTTCCGCTGGATTGGTCATTTGCAAATGCGTATTGTGAGCCTACTGCACTATGTTTATTGAGATGAAAGCCAGCGAAAAGCGACGCCTCTTGCGCATCGCTTTTGGCACTACCATTGGTTTTGCATGCTGCAAGTTGATGGATTGGCCTTACGGGGTCTTCTTCACAGTGTTCCCGATGTTATTGCTAGGCATGGTCCCCGTATTTAACCGTACCTTGGCCATTGAGTTCATCGTCGGTGCATTCATCAGTGCTGCAGAGATGTGGATTTTGCAGACCTTTTTCAAGCCGTTTCCAACCGCGATGATGCTGGCGATCTTTTTCATCTTTGGTTATCACTTCCGGTTTATGCTGACCACCAGTCATTTTTTGATGTGGGCGTCAGGCTTAATTACGCTATCTACTCTAGTTAATTTTGGCAGTTACGATGCTGGGCAAGCCACAGATATGGTCGTTGCGACCATGCTAGCAGCACTGATCTCTGTTGCCAGTGCTTACTTACTCTATTGGTTAATTCCGGATACTGAGCCTTTTAAAGGTTCACCGCCTCCTAAGCCTTCCGCAGCACAAATTAATCACCGCACGTTATTGGGTGCAAGTTTGGCGACATTATCTTTCATTGTCTTCCAAGTATTTGATCTAAAAGACTCGCTCTCGGCTCAAGTGGCGACCATGCTGATTTTGTTTCCCATGACTTATCAAGGCTCGATAGGCAGCGCCAAAAAGCGCTCAAAAGGTGTCGCCTACGGCTGTGGCCTAGCCTTGATTATGCAGATTTTCATGTACACACTGATTGGTAACTTCTTTCTCGTCACTATCTCTTTATTTATTACCGTAATGATCACCGCCTATTTTCACCTAGTCGAGCGCTCCGGCTCCGGCATAGGTTTTGGCGCCTTGACGACCATCGGAATCCTTTATGGCCAATACCTCACGCCACATAGCGATATTTTCTACACTGCACTCTACCGATTTAGCTCTGTTATCGTAGCAATGACAATGGTCCTTATGGTGGCTTATGTCATTGATTATCTCCTCAACAAATTTGAGGCGACTAATAACTACGCCTAACCACTCAAACGGCTTTTTGAGCCATTCTAAGGGAAATACACCACAGCTTGGGACGCATCCCAAGCTGGGAATTTCTGCATCACACGAGCGAAGCGCTCGTTTGACATAAACCCCTCCAACCAAGCCCTTAACTTTGGATAAGGCGCTTGTTCAAACCAAGCGTGATCCACACCAGCAAACTGTCGGATAAAAGGAAACACGCCAATATCCGCGAGGCTCACCTTCTGCCCCATTAAATACGTCTGCGCCGTTAAACGTTGTTCTAGCCGTTGTAAAAAACGCTCCCCTTGCTGGCGATAATAACTCTGAGGATGCTCAGGATGACGATCGGCGTATTTATAACGATCAAGCCAAGGTTTGAAACAGTGATCGTTGTAAGATAGCCAAGTTCGTATTTTCGCTTGAGTCGTCGCAGATTGAGGCCATAACTGCTGTGCCGTTGTTTGATCTTGGGTAGCCCTTAAAGCCCAAAAGATAATATCGAGACTTTCAGGGTAACGCTCATCCTGCGTCACCAATTGGGGAACCGTAGAACGCCCCCCTAAATCCAGCAAAGCTTGAGGCTTATTTTTAAGCACTACTTCTCGTAACTGCACACGCACCTGCAACATATCTAAGGTGTAACGGGCGCGGATAGCATATGGACAACGTCGAAAACTATACAAGACAACAGACAATACCTACTCCAGAACAATGATTTAGCTTAGCTTTACAAGAATTTAACATTTTTATACTGTTGATCTAAGCTAGAAACGATTAAAAAATAATAATTACGACCACAGGCTATCTATTTACGACAGCTTGACTATAGAATAAACAACAATGTTCATAGAATATGAAAACAACAGGAACGTATCATAAAAAGAGGATCACCTTATGAAAAAGATAACCAAATTCTTTTCTGCCCTAGCACTTGCTCTTCCCCTGACAGCTCAAGCCCAAACAGTTGACCTTACTACCATGAACTGGCCACCGTTCTACGGTGAAAGTCTTGAAAAAGGCGGCTTTATTACAGCCATCGTAGAGGAAGCATTGGCAGAATCAGGTTATGACAGCACCATCGAATTTACTGCATGGCAAACCGCTCTGGACACTGCTAAAAGCGGTGAGAAAGATGCGATCGTGGGTGGCTATTACTCAGAAGAGCGTGCCCAAGATTACTACTTCTCAATTCCTATCTACACTGTATTAGCAGGTCTAATCAAAAAACCAGACTTCCCGCTTAATAACTACGCATCATTCGAAACCCTTAATGAATACAGCATTGGTAAACTTGAAGGTACCGTTATTGGCGAGTCATTTGATAATTACCCGTTCAACGACCTACGTGAATACCCAGAAGTAACAGATGCGGTTAAAGCACTTGAAGCGGGTGAACTTGACTTATACGCGGATAGCCTAGCAGTAGCCAAAGAAGCGGCTAAAGCTGAAGGCATTGATGGCTCACAGTTACAAATCCTGCTACCACCACTTGAAGAAAACGATCTATACCTACTGATCTCTAAATCAGTACCTAATGCAGAAGAGCTACGTGATGCGTTCAACAAGGGTTTGATCTCGATTCAAGGCTCTGGTCGTTACGATGAAATTTTAGCTGAGTTTAATCAGCAATAAAGAACCTTGAGATTGTTCACAAGAATAATCTTAGAGTACGCTAAGAAGGCCCACAGGAATGTTCCTGTGGGCCTTCTTTTTGGACACACTACATGGAGCATGGAATGTTCACCCCTAGCACAATTACTTTGATGGCCAATCCACCACGCCTCAGCGATCTTGATATCGAGCAAAAGGAATACGCACTCAAAGACAAAGATCACTACCAAAAAAAGCTTAAAAAAGCACAGGATCTAATGCTGCAAGTTCAGCAGGCCTACTATCATCAAGACAAGCGTGCCATTATTGTTTTTCAAGGTTGGGATGCGGCAGGAAAAGGGGGCGCTATACGGCGCATAACGGAAAAGCTCGACCCTCGAGGTTATCGCGTCCATCCGATAGCCTCCCCAACTAAAGAGGAGCAAGGCAGACATTATTTGTATCGCTTCCAAGCTCGCTTACCTAAGCCTGGATCCATTGCGATTTTCGACCGCTCTTGGTACGAACGGGTATTGGTGGAGCGTATAGAGGGCTTTGCGTCTGACCGAGAATGGCAACGGGCTTATCAAGAAATTAATGAATTCGAGCGTATGCTGACCGATGACGGCGTACGTATCATCAAAATTTTTATGCACATCTCCAAGGACGAACAGCTAAAACGTTTTGAAGAGCGCCTTAATAACCCGATTAAACAGTGGAAGCTAACAGAAGAAGACATCCGCAATCGTAGCAAATGGGATGCATATGAAAGTGCTACGGATGAGATGTTTCAGCGCACAGCAACCATTTCAGCACCATGGCACATTATTCCTGGCAATAAAAAATGGTTTGCCCGCGTCGAAGTACTTAATACGGTTATAGACGCGCTATCAAAAGAAATGGACATGTCTCCACCACCAGTGGATCCAGCAGTGGTAAAAGCTGCACGTAAGCAGCTAGGCATTAAAATCAGCGAATAGTCGAAAATAAAAAAGGGCCATGAAGGCCCTTTAAAAACTTACCACATCAAATCATCTGGGATTTGGAATTCTGCATACGGATCATCTTCGTCAAGCGTCTCTGCTTGAGAGGATGTATTTAACACCAAGATCATGTCAGGTTCTTTCTCCTGTACTTTCTCGGCAATCCCTTTTGGTACGATCTCGTATTGACCCTCTAGTTTAGCAATCGCTAAACGCCCTTCTGATAGGTCTTTATGCATTTTTTCAGAGACGTAGAGCTTCTTCACTTTTTTATCATCAGTAAAGTTGTAAGCGATATCACCGTCGTCTTTAGCCACTCTATTTTGCTGAATGATCTGACGAATTTGCCCCAAAATAGCTTTATGTTCAATTTCAGCTTGGCGTTTTAAGTTAAGCTCTTTATCGCGCTTTGCCTTCTCTTCTTTTTGACGCTTCAGCTCTGCTTGGCGAGCCAGCTCTTCACTATTGTCTACCTGGCCTTTCTTCGCCTTTTGCTTAGTTTGCAGCTTCTCGGCTTTGATTTTATTCGCCTTTTTCTTATCAACGATGCCTGCACCCAGCAACTGCTCTTGGAGTGATTTCGCCATAACGTCCTCTACACTAGTGGAATTCTTGAATTCGTTCATTATAACGACTTTTATACAACGCGCTAAGCTTGTCGTAATATTCATTGCTCCACAATAGTAAGATCTCTAAGAAACACTTTTTACAATATGCTGCGCCCGTGATCGGCAGCGCTAGCCGCCTTGCTTAAGCCCAGCAAGCGTTGCTTGCGATCGCGCGTGGAACGCCCTCGTACAAGAACCGAAGCCCTGAAGAAACTTTGAGGTAGGCGTCATAACCCTTTTGCAGCGCCCATTTCATATTGGCGCGTGGTGCCGATATGTGGCGCGCAAAAGGTGTTTGGCGCCGACGCTCAACCACAAATCTCTCAAGCCTGGGCTTTTTCGCCAGACGTAAAAAAGCCCTGACCGACGATACTCGAAATGATGAAGGGTTATGAGACGACGACCACAATGATCTGAAGCTTCGCTTCATCCCCTGCGGGCATCCTTCGGATGTCTGCCACTGGCTCCTTCGGAGCATCGTGTCATCACATGGATCCGTTGTAGTGGACAGATAGGTGACGGGATTCTGAAATTAAAAAACCCCGCCCTGCTTCGCAGGACGGGGTTCTTTTAATTTAAAAGCTTGACGACGACCTACTCTCACATGGGATCTCCCACACTACCATCGGCGATGGCGCCTTTCACTTCTGAGTTCGGGATGGGATCAGGTGGTTCAACGCCTCTATGATCGTCAAGCAAACGGGTTTGCGTTCGTTTTGGGTAGCTTGTTGCTTTTTCCAAAACACGCAAGTTCATAAACTTGATGTCTTCAACAATTGTCTTTTGAAACAG